>CAWFEG010000004.1:0-455461 GCA_963814835.1 uncultured Alphaproteobacteria bacterium | reverse complement strand
TTGGCCTGCCCCTATCGGGTGGTCCAGTTTCAATCTTATTGCATGACCGGTCTCTGCGCCAAGGCGGATGCCTGGGAAGGTGCTGATCCGCCATCGCGGGATGGCCAGTGAACGGCTTCCGGCGCGGGTGGTCGATAGCCCGGCGACGAGTGGGGGCGGGCGGTATTGTAGTGGACCCGCCACGCCACGATGATCACGCGGGCCTCGGCCAGCGAGTAGAAGATCTCCCCGTTCAGCAGCTCGTCGCGGAGCTTCGAGTTGAAGCTCTCGCAATGGCCGTTCTCCCAGGGGCTGCCGGGCTCGATGAACGCCGTCGCCGCCCCCACCGCGGCGATCCAGTCCCGCACGGCCCTGGCGATGAACTCAGGGCCGTCGCCCATCGGGCTCGGACCGATGGCGCCGCGATGGGCAACTCCGAACGAACATGGCCGGGCACGCCTCGAAGGATGAACAGATCGGTCAGCACGTCGATCACCGCGGTCGAGTTCAGCTTCCTGTCGACCCGAATGGCCAGGCATTCCCGCGTGAACTCGTCGATGACATTGAGCATCCGGAACGTCCTTCCGTCGTGAGTCCGGCTCTCCACGAAATCGCAGGACCAGACGTGGTTCGGACGCCCCGGCCGCAGGCGGATGCATGACCCGTCGTTCAGCCAGAGCCTGCCTTTCCCGGGTTGCTTCTGTGGCACCTTCAGCCCCTCCCGTCGCCAGATCCGTTCGACCCGTTTCACGTTCACCGTCCACCCGGCATCTCGGAGAAGAGCCGCGATCCGGCGATAGCCGTAGCGCCCATACTGGCGCGCCAGCGCGACGATGTCCGCGGTCAGTGCCTCCTCGTCGGCCCGCCCACGCGGTGCCTTCCGCCGGGTGGAGCGATGCTGGCCGAGCACGCGACAGGCAAGCCGTTCCGAGACCCGGAACTTCTGCCTGACATGGTCGATGCAGGCTCGACGGCGGGCGGGGCTCAGTAGTTTCCCGAGGCAGCCTCTCGCAGGACGAGCTTCTCAAGCGTCAGATCGGAGACCGCCTTGCGAAGCCGCTCGTTCTCCTTCTCGAGCTCCTTCAGCCGCTTCACCTGGTCGGTCTTCAGCCCTCCGAACTCCTTGCGCCACCGGGAGTAGGTGAACTGCGTCACACCGATGGACCGCTCGACGTATACGTCGACCCTCGGCCACCGGACGGCCCTGCGATACCAGCACGTCGACCTGCCGTAGCTTCGCGACGATCTCCTCCGGCTTGTGTTTCTTCTGCGCCATTCCTTCGTCCTCCATCCGGCTCAAAAGCCTACTTCAGGGAAGACCACTCTTCAGGGGGCAGACCACCGCACATCTTTCGAGAAGAGATCCTGGCAGACAGGTTCGAATGGGCAGTCATCGGCTTCAAGACAGATGCGCCGATCGACCGTATCCGGGAGAAGCAGGCGGAGTTTTCGGAGAGCCTTGCGGAGTGGCGCAAAATGCATCCGGACCTGAAGCCATGGGAAGCACTACAGAGCTGGACTTCGGCGAACCTTAGTCCTGCCTACCGCACCGACCCGAACGACCAGTCGAGAAGCTCGTGGGGGGGGGTCGAACCTTGCCTCGGCCGCATTCCCGCGCCTCTGGGTCAAGAGCCCCATCCAGACGGCCAACGAGATCGACAGGGCCGTTGGCTTCCCGATCCTGTCGCCGCGCTATCGCGCCGCCTACCGACGGCTCGGCATCGACGACGAGATCGACGATCCAGAACTTCGCGCTGCCATCACCCGAAGGGTCATCCACGCGACGATCCAGCCAACCTCCACCTTCATGAACGCCATCCGCGAACGGGTCAGTATCATCCAGCGGGCGGGTGGCCGCAGCTCTCGTGTGGGCGCCACATACATCAATGGCGCCGGCTACAATCCGCGCGTCCTGATCGCCCTGATGAACATATGGCGCGTGCACTACAACTTCTTCGACTGGAGACCCTACAGAACGCCTCTGGAGGCGGACGAGTCACCTCCGGAAGGCGCGGAGGCGGAGGCAGCACCTGCGGAATGCACGGAGGCGAGTGGCGGGGAGAACGCTCCCGTGTCAGCTGAGAAAAACCCACCGATCAGGCGCATCGCGGTGCCAGGGACAGATAGGGCGATCCTCGTGCCGAAGAGGCGCGCGAACAAGATCGTCCGGACTACCCCGGCGATGCGGATGGGCGTCCAACAGCCATCGCACCGAAGGTCTCGGAGCCGGAAGCGGACAGTGCCAAACAGGAGGAAGCCTCCGGTGGAGTTCCCCAGAAGAAGCGAGACCGCCGGCGGGACGACCGTCCTTACCTGCCTGACCTATCCAGGATTCTCTACCAACCGTGGCTGTTCCACGGCACGCCGATGTGGGCAAAACTTCAGGGTCGATGACAGCCTGAAACGGAAAACGGGCAACAGTTTCCTGCCGCCCGTGTCCTGCAACTCGGAATGGCTCCCCAGATTGGGCGCCCTTCTTCTATTCCGCGCGCGTGGTGGTCAGGGCAATGGCAATTGTGACCTCCGCTGCGGGCTGGCCTGTGCTCCCGTCGCCGATGTTAGGTTCGTCCCGATCAACTGTGGCGTCCCATGCCATCCGGGCCGTCTCGCCGTTGACGTAGAGAACGGAGTCGGCCGTAATCCAGATCGGACCGTCGACCGCGGCTTCGGGATTTTGCTCGACCCTCAACGGATCAACCTCTCGAGTGAGCGGACCACTTCAGAGGGGGCATTCCATGTGCCGAGGCCCGCATCGATGAAATCCGGAAGGGTGCCCCCCTGAAGAACCGGGGGCACCCGGAGTGAGGCACGCCCGACGCCGGGCGCGCACCGATGCGTCACTGACCGAGGACGTTTTCGATCTGTGCCTCCATCTGGTTGGCATCCAGATCTTCACTGTTGGCGATCGCGAGAAGGCGAGCGAGTTGAGCGTTGGTCAGGTCGTCGGGGACCTCCACCTCGATCCCTTGGCTTCTCAGCGTGTTCTCCACCTCGTCGTGAAGCTGCGATTCCTGCGCGAAGGCGGGGATGGCAAGGAGACTGCCGGCCAGGGCAGCCATGAGGATCTTCTTCATGTCTTTCTCCATTGAGATACGTTGGCCGGATTGACGGACCCGGACATGCCAGGCAAATCCGCAGGCTCCGGCTGTTGCCTGCGGGCATTCCTTGGATCGACGAAGCGCCGCCCGGTCCCGGGGCCCCGGCATCAGTAGATCGCCGCGCGCCGGTAGGCGCGCCGGTTCACGCCGGCGACGGACAGGGGCGTGAGGGGCATGCCGATGACGTCGATGAAGACCGAGACGTTCTCGCCGAGCACCGGCATGTGTCCGTCGATGATCCTCACCGTGTAGTGCAGGTCCGAGCCGTTCAGCACCGGGTCGCGGAGGACGACGACGGTCTGGCGCAGCTCGCCGTCCTCCATGATCGAAAGGTCGGCGTTGGGCGGCTCGGCTGAGGAAGCTGTCCTTGCCCTCGCTCCAGAACGGCACGAAGGACTCCGTGGTCATGTTGCCGGCGATCCGATCGGGCCGGTCGGAGAAGAACAGCGTCGTCGGGCTGACGTTGTGCAGGGTAAGCCGGTTCGCGTCTGCGGCGAAGGCCATGGAGGCGGCGGTCTGGACGAACAGGAAGTCGGCGTTCGCTGCGGACGCGTCCTGAGCGGATGCCGCTCCCGGAACGAGCAGGGCGCCGGCGAGGCCGGTGGTGCCGGCGATCAACTGCCGCCGGTTTGGCCCTGACGCGGCGTGCGGGGTGTCGGAAGATGTCATCGGGTTTCCTTCCTGGTGCCCGGCGGTCGCGCCGAGGCCGATCTGTGCGGGTCGCGCGCTTCCACCGTGAAGAGTCGGGTGGGATTGCAGCCCAGGGCCTGCCTGGCCCTGGGCAATGGCAGGTCAATGGCAGGGACGCCTCATTCCGCGACAGCGATCTCGCTGATCCGCCAGGACTTGTCGAAGAACGACGGCAGCGGGCTGTAGAGGCGCAGGATGGTGAACCAGCCCTTTTCGGGGTCGGTCTGGATCCAGTTGCCGCGGTCCACCCCGTCGGGTTGGTCGGGGCCGAACCAGACCGTGGTGGAGCCGTCCTCGGCCGCCGTCGCCGCCGGAGAGGGGTAGTTCTGGGAGCCGGCGCGCGGGTATTTCTGCGGCGTCTGCAGCATCGACCGGGTCTGGTTGTCGTAGAGCGTGAGGGACCAGAACGCCTTGGCCGGGATGTCCTTGGGCAGCGTCACCTTGTAGGTCTTCGCGCCGTCGAAGGGATTGCTGGCGGGATCCAGGAAGGCCATCAGGTACTGCGATCCGACGCCCGGGATGTTCATGATCATGCCCGGGCTGTCGAGCGTGTAGCCGTAGTAAAAGGCCGTGCGCGAATCGAGCGTGCGGGCGCCGGTCGGTGGCAGCGGCCTGAACATGCCCTCCGCGAAGGCGGGCGGGGGCGTCTCGAAGAAGGCGCCGCCGTCCCAGAGCATGCTGCCCCACATCGACCCGTCATAGTAGGCCCAGTCCGGGTGAGCCTCATAGGCGCGCCAGTTCAGCACCCGGCCTGCCGCCTGGCCGACGGCCGCGGCGTCCGAGAGGATCGTCTTCATCCGGTCGTCGGGCGCGAAGTCCTTGCCCTTGGCGATTCCGATGGCGGCGAGCTGCCCCGCAAGCTCCACGTCGTAGCTCGTGGCGGGCTCGGCCTGGACGTTCTCGTCGATCCACTCGTAGAAGCCGATATCGCTCGGCGGGATGGTGTTGAACGCCAGGTCGCTCGCCTCGACGAATGTCGTGTCGGGGATCTTCGCGTTTTCTCCGAGCCGGACGGCGCCGGTGAGGGCCTGGGCGATGCTGGTCCCGTAGCCGCCCGGCGCGTAGGGATAGATCTTCATGTTCGCCCTGATGTTCGCGACCGCCGGCTCGGGATCGCTGTCCACCAGGTAGGCGCGCGAGGCGTAGAGGATGCGGTTCGTCTTGGAATGGGCGACGAAGTAGCCGCCCTCGGGCAGCGGCCCGTCGTAATCCGGTCCGGCAATCAGGTATTTGCCGCCCTGGCCACGATCCGGCCCGGGGCCGCCGACATCGATGATCCACGAGAACCACATGTCGTTGATGGTCCCGACGCCATTGGCAGGCTGCTCGATCACCATCGGGCCGTTCGAGAGGTCGATGACGGACAGGTAATAGACGGTGTCGGCGTTGCCGGTCAGGAACAGCGACGTCGAGTCCAGCAGCTCGGACGTGATGACAACATCGTTGTAGTCCGCCCCGATGCTCTGGAAGCCCTTGTGAAAGCCCAGGGCGGACGCGCCGCGAAAGCTGTTGTTGTAGACGTTCAACGCGCGGGTGAAATCGAGCGCATCGAAGACCTTCTGCGCGGTGTCGGCACTCGGCGCCCCGTCCTTGAAGGTCAATTCGCCGATCGAGGTCTCCATGCGGTCGGGCGCGCCGAGCGCCTCGACGGTCCCTGGCGAGATCTCGGCCTGCGCCGCCACCGCGAGCGACGCAGCCACGACGACCCCACAGGTCATTGTCACGCGGTACATATTTCGCTTCCTCCCGTCTTCGACATGCGCGTCATTCGTCCGGCGGGCAGCAGCCCGCGCAGCGGCCTAGTGCACCAGTTCGATCTCGCCCGGCCGCCAGGTCTTCTCGATCCAGGGCTCGAGCGGGCCGTACATGCGCAGGATGGTGAACCAGCTCTTGCCCGGAACGGTCTGAAGCCAGTTGCCTTCCTTGCCTGCCGGCGCCTCCGGCGCGAAATACAGGTCATAGGAGCCGTCGGCGTTCGCCGTCATGCCCTCGGTCTGGCTGCCGATGGTCGGGAAGCTCTGGCCGGTCCGGAGCTGCGAGCGGGTCTGGGTGTCGTAGAGCGTGACGGCCCAGAAGTCGTTGACCGGCACGTCCTTGGGCAGATGCAGCTTGTAGGTCTTCGAGCCGTCGAAGGCCCGGGCCTTGGCGTCGAGCAGCGCCAGCGCATAGTCCGAGCCTTGGCCCGCGCGGCTCGTGGCCATGGCCGGGGTCACGCCGCCGGCATTGAAGTAGTAGAGCACCCGCGCGTCGAGGCCCGTCGTTCCGTCCGCTTCGAAGCTGGTGTTGCGGTTGGCGAAGGCCGTGGACCAGACGCTCTTGGGATCGTCCGGGTAGATCCGCACGCCGGCGAACCGCGGGTGGTAGGTGATGGTCCGAGCCGTCGCATCGCCGAGCGTGGCGGCTTCGGTCAGAAGCGTCTTCATCCGCGCGTCGGGCGCGAAGGGCTGGCCCTTGACGATGCCGATGGCGGCGATGGCGCCACGGACTTCGGGGCCGATCGCGTCGAGCGGCTCCTCCTGCACGACTTTGTCGAGGTTCTCGAAATAGCTGAAATCGCTCGGAAAGACCGTGTTGAACGCCTTGCTCGACATGTTGACGAATTCGGTCGCTGCCGGGCTCGCCGCGTCCTTCAGCGGATAGACGCGCAGGGTCGAGGTGATGTTCTCGACCGCCGGCTTCAGGCCGTCCTTGATCGAGCCGCGCAGGAACATGAAGTTCCGGTTCGTGGGCGGCTTCAGCAGGAAATATCCGTCGGGGACGTCGCCGGAGAAGCCGGGAGGCACGACCAGGTACTTGCCGCCCTTGCCCGCATCCGGCCCTGTCACGCCCATGTCGCCCACGAAGCGTTGCCAGGCGTCGTCGAGAAAACCGAGCATGCCGGGCGGGATCTCGATCACCGTCGGCCCGTCCCTGGCGAGGTCGGTGTAGGTATAGGCATAGAGCGTCGAGGTGTTGGCCGTGACGACGAGCGACTGCGAATCCATCAACTGCTCGAAGATGGCGATCCTGTTCGCGCCTGCGGCCCCGGCAGCGGCGAGGCCTTCGCGCACGCTGTGCATCGACACGGCGCCGACATTGTCGAGAAACACCCCCATCCCGCGCATGCGGTCGAGGTTGTCGTAGACGGTGGCGACCGTGGCGTCGGTCGGCACGCCGTCGAAGAAGTGCAGCGTGCCGATCGCCGTTTCGACCTTGTCGGGAACGGAGATCGCCTCAAGTTCGGAGGGGGAAACCTGTGCAACCGCCGGCCCGACGGCGATCGCGAATGCCAAGGCGCTCGAGGTGGAAAGGCGTCTCATTCGTCACGTCTCCTCAGGCCGATCCCGGTCGATACCCGAGGTTGCGCGCGGCCGCTCATCGCTTCTGCCCATTTCGCGCCATTCTTCCGCGCCGCGCCTTCGGCCAGCGACGCTGTTCCTGTATGCCCTCGGCGAGCAGCCAGCCCATTTCTTGAAGGCACGGGAAAAGGCATTCTGCCTGCCATAGCCAAGCCTGCCGGAGATCTCATCGATCCGGAGATCCGTTTCGCGCAGCCACGCGGCGGCGATCCGAAATCGGCTTTGCTCCACCAAAGAAGAAAAGCTCATGCCATCCGCCTTCAGTCTCCGCTGAAGGCTTCTCGGGCTGGTCCCGAGGCGCCTTGCCACTGCCGAGAGCGAGGTCGTGCCTGCCGGAACAAGCCCGGCGATGACCGACCTTATCTCGGCAAGGTCCATTACGTGAGGCTTCGCGCGGCCGGCCATCCGTGGTACGTTCCCTAGGTCGTCGCGCGACGAGGATGCCCGAATCGGCGATGCGCTTCTGACCACCTCGCGCCACATCACGGGCGGCCCAACCGGGGGAATGCGTTTGAGGAGCCGCATCGCACTCGTCCGCGCAGCGCATCTCAACGACTATATTCTGGTCCTGCGCGATATCGGCGCGCCGGTCGATCGCGAACTGTCGCGTTCGAAATTGCCCGGAAATGTCGAAGAAACGCCGGATGTCTACGTAAGCGTTCCTCTGGCGCTGGAATGGATCGCCCGAACCGGCCGTGATCTTCGTCCAATGGAACTGGGGCGCCTCGTGGCTGGCAAAGCCTCTCTGGCGTCGTTGCGGCCCATTCAGCACGCGAAGATCGTGGCCGCGCAAACCGGCCTTGGGCGCCTTCAGGCCCTGGCGGAGCTGGCGCAACGCGAGGACAGTTGCCTTGCCATGCGCATCGCACCCGAAGCGGGCTGCGTTCGCGTCACATGCGATATGGTGGGCTTCGATCGCCATCCTTTCGTGTGCTTTGCCGAATGGCTGAACCTGCAGGCTGTCATTTCCGTCGTGCGGAGCGTCGAGGGGCCATCGTGGTACCCAAGGGAGTTGTGCTTCGTCTCCGCAAATCACGTGCCGGATACCGTCCACACCGCATTTCCGAAGGCGCGCATCCTGGTCGGCCAGCCTCACACATCCATCGTTGTGGATCGCGCAGACCTTGCCCGACCCACCCGGCAGGGGAGCGAGCGAAGTGGAGCTGCGCTCGCTTCGTTGGCAGCGGCTACGGACTGGGCAGAGGCTCCTGCAGCGTGGGAATTCGTCAGCCTCTTGCGAATGCTGGTTCAGCCCTACATCGGCGGCGGACATACGGAGGTCGCTTTCGCGGCCGAGTTGGCCGGGGTCAGCACGCGCACTCTGCAACGGCAACTCACGCAGTGCGGGAGTTCCTATTCGCGAGTTCTCGAAGAAGCGCGCTTCTCGCTCGCGCGCAGAGGCCTTGAAGATCCCGATTTGAAGGTCATCGACGTCGCGATGATTGCGGGCTACGAGAGCCCTCAGCATTTTTCGCGCGCCTTCAGGCGGTTTACCGGCGTCACACCATCGGCGTATCGCCAGCTCAACTGGATGACGGAATCGCCTTCCATGCCGTCCCCCAACCCCGAAAAGAACGAAGCCACCGCGGCGCCCTGATTCCGGGAGCTTGCAAAGATCTTCTGGGATATCGGGAGACCCGTTCGATTATCGCTGGTCGCGACGGGGAGCCTCGAAGGCGCAGCGGAGAGCGGGCAGCTTCAATTAACGGCTGGAAGGTTCCCGCATCCCGTCAGCAGCTCGTGGGCCTGCTCCTGTTTGGGGGGCCGATTTCGATCTTGGTGCATGACGGGCGTCGGCGCCAATGCCGCTGCCGCAGGCGGGGGCGACTTGCCGGCGTGTGACGGCCAGTGGACGGCCTCCGGCTGGCGGCCGGTAGCCCGGCGACGAATGGGGTCTGACGGGATTGGAGTGGACCCGCCATGCCTCGATCACGGCGCGGGCCTCGGCCATCGAAGGGAAGATCTCCCCGTTCAGGTGATCGTATAGGATCACCGTCGCGAAGCTTGGAGTTGAAGCTCTCGCAGGAGCCGTTCTCCCAGGGACTGCCCGGCTCGATGAAGGCCGTCTTCGCGCCCACGGCGGCGATCCAGTCCCTCACCGCCCTGGCGATGGGCTCATTCGGGCGTCGCCCTCATCATTGTCCGGGCGGACGTGGCCGGGCCCACCCCGTGAGGCATGAACAGATCGGTCAGGACATCGACCACGGCGGTCGCGTTCCGCGTCCGGGCGATCCGGATCGCCAGGCACTCCGTGGTGAACTCGTCGACGATGTTCAGCATGCGGAACGTGCTCCCGGTCGACACCGGTCGCGCCATCGGTCCGAGCGACGATGGCGCCCGTCCGGCTCTCCACGACATCGCAGGACCGGACGCGGTTCGGGCGCTCAGGGCGCAGGCGCAGACGGAGGCAGGACCCGTCATCGAGCCGGAGCCGCCCCTTCCCGGGTTGCTTCCGCGGCACCTTCAGCCCCTGTCCGACAGGGTCCTCGGACCCATGGCGGCCTCCTGCCGGACCGACACATCCGCTCGACGTGCTTCACGTCCACCGCCCGACCGGTGTCTCGCAACCCAGGGAACCGATCACGCGCTTGAAGCGGTCGAGATCGAGACAGGTGGCGAAAAGGCTGACATCTGCCGACCCACGCCGCTCCAGAAAGACGCCGAAGACGGGTTTGAGGGAAAGGCCCGGTCAGCCAAACCCGCCAGATCGTCATACCGAAGAATGACGCGATCCCGGATCTCCGGCTCTTGATCCGAGATGGAGACGGCTCCGATCCAGCCGGTCGGCCCTGCCCATGTTCACGCGATGCAGTGCGCCTCGCCGTCGCTACTCAGCAGTGTTCCCGCCATCCGGCCATCCACACCTTCGGCCCCGGGCATGCCGTATCGGGAAAGGACTCCCGCATCGATCTTCCAATCACCGCGGCGTTTGCCTGCGCGCCGATCAGGGACAAGAATCTCTCATCCGCAAAGACGTCCAGGCCGGACGCATCCATGGTCACGATCGCGACGGTCGCTTGCGCAGTTGAGGTATCCTCCGGGGTGTCGGCTGAACCGACCTGCGTTTCGCGGGCAGACCCCCGACCGGTTCCATAGATGAATCCAATCCCAGGCCGTTCCTCATTCCATAAATCCTGCAGTTGCGTGAGAAGGCCGGCTAAACGAAGCATGAGCGCTTCATGGCATCGTTGCGAAACTCGGTGTGTTGCGGATTCACTTCGCGAATCCATGCCGTTACATGGTCTGGATGAGCAAGCCACTTGCCGCCCGCCATCGCACGACGAACTGGTCCGGCTGCAACACGTCACTGCGGAAGCGTGGGTCTCTGCTGGTCTGGGGCGACGAGGGAATGACGTGGTTGGCGCCGCATGAGGCGCGCCCCGGACGGCCAGCGGTGTTTTCCGATGCGGCCATCAGTTCTGCCTGTCGAGCAAGGTTCTCTTCAAGTTGCCCTTGCGCCAGACCGCCGGCATGGTGGCCAGCCTCATCCGGCTGGCGGGGCTGGACTGGCCCGTGCCGGACTTTTCCACCCTCTGCCGGAGGCAGGAGACCCTGGCGGTTCAGGTTCCGTATCGCCGCTCGGAGGGCCCGCTGAACGTGCTGGTCGACGATGAGGCATTGTCCGCCATCGGTCCGAGGACGATGCCGAATGGGATCCGGTTCCTCGGCGACGGCGAATGGCAGGCGCGCAAGCATGGCCCGCAGGGGCGGCGTCGATGCCGCAAGGTGCATCTGGCCATGGACCGGCGACGTCCGACATCCGCGCCGTGGAATTCACGCCCAGCCGCGACGGCGACAGCCCCGTGCTGCCGGACCTCCTCGGGCAGATCCCGGACGGTGAGAAGATCGGCACCGCAACTGCCGACGGTGCCTGCGACACGCGCCGCTGCCACACGGCCATCACCGAGCGGCAAGCCACGCCGATCATCCCGGTCCGCAAGAACGGGCGGGCGTGGAAGGAAGACGGCCCCGCGGCACGCGCCGGAAGCGAGACCCTGCGCGCCACCCGGCATTACCGCAGAGCGTTCGGCAAACGATGGACCGGATACCACGCCCGAAGCCGCATCGAGGCAAGGATGCGCTGCCTGACGGCCTTCGGCGAGCGCATCTCCGCGAGCCACCCCCACCGTCAGACCGCCGGACTCCACATCCGCATCGCCCTGGTGAACCGCTCCAACGCCCTCGGCATCGCCGAGATCGTCCGCGCGGCATGACCTCAGTGGGGTAAGGGGGAGTCGCGGCTTATACCGGCGGCATCATCCGCTGACCTGCGCCCCGTTGCGCGAGGTGATGGAGGCGACGCGTTCCGGGGTTGCTATGAGTGCGTTCCAGGCATCGCAGCAGGCGGCGACGATGGTGTCGCAGCTGTCGAAACGCCGGTTCGCGATGCGGTTCTGGCGGAGGCGCAAGCGCCAGATGTCTTCGATCGGGTTCAGGTCCGGGCTGTAGGGCGGGAGCGCCAGCAAGGTGACGTTCGCCGGCACGGCGAGGTCCCTGGAACTGTGCCAGCCGGCGCCGTCGAGGACGAGGATGGCGTCTGCGCCAGGCGAGACTCGCCGGCCGATCTCGGCGAGATGCGCGCTCATCGCGTCCGTGTTCGCACAGGGCATGACGAGGGCAGCGCCGGTTGCGCGGGCGGGACAGACGGTTCCGAAAATGTCGGCCCAGGCGTAGCGACAGTCCTTCGTGGCCGAGGGGCGCATCCCCTTGCGCGCCCGTCGAACATACATGTTCGCCCGTGTGAGCGTCCCCTGCTGGCCGACGCGCGCGTCCGCCAGGGGCCTCGGACCGATGGCGGCACCTGGCGAACTCCCGGAACCACGTCTCGAGGGGCTTGTCCTTCGCCGCCTCAGGCAGCGCCGCGCAGGCCGGTTCGGCGAAATTCCTTGTATGGCTCTTGGGCTTCCGGATCGCTCTGGGGAGGACGCGGCCGCGCCGACAGCTTTGCGACACCGAGCCGGCGGAGGATCGACCCCATCGCCCGCTCCGCCACGCGGATGCCGAAGCGCCGCTCGACGACGTGGCAAAGGTCGATGCGCCGCCAGCGGATCACCCGGTCCGCCTCCGGGTCGGGCCCCGCCTCTACGAGCTCCGCCAACTCGCCCGTCTGCTCCGCACTGAGCATCGGCGCCCGCCCCGGAAGGGAGCGGTCGACCAGCCCGACCAGGCCGGCCTCGCTGTAGCGATGGACCCGATCGCGCAGCGTCTGCCGGTCCATCCCGCAGTTCTGCGCCGCCTCAATCCGGCTCCGCCCGTCGAGCCGAACGCCAGCGCCGGCATCCGACGAGACGCCTCCGCATCCTCCGCCCGCGCAGCTACTCCGACGCCGACAGCTCTCTTCGCGTGATCTCCACCGCCATGCTGATCCTCCCCCACCTCGGAGGCGGGTGAACCAGCAATCCGGTCCCAAGGGAATCTCCTCGGAGTCAGCTGCCTGACGCCGCTGGTATCAAACGTGGGTATTGCAACAACGCCGATAGGCCGGCATCGGGTGAATGCATTCGTCGCCCGATCAATACGATGCTCCGGAGCACGGCCGTTCTGCTGTCGAGTCTGGACACCACCGCTTGCCGGCCCGTAACGGGCTCTGAGCGTGGCGCCGCGTATGATGCGGCGCTGGCGAGCGGCCTCGGGCCGTCGCTGGCGCCTGATGACGCCGGATCGCCGGCCGATCCCGGTCAGGCTGGTGCAGATCGGCTGTCGAGCCACCGCCATCGGGTCATGGTGAAGGCCATGTTGGCCAGCGTGATCGCCCCCCCGCGCATGCCAGCCCGATGGTGCGGATGGTCATCCCCATGCGGGCCTTCTGGTGGGCGAAGACGTGTTCGACCTTCGAGCGCAGCGCGGACTTCGCGGCGGTGGCGCGGCGGGTTGGCTTCGGCATCGGGCGGCCCCTCGGCTTGCGACGATGGATGCGGCTGACCATGCCCTGCGCCTCCAGCCAGGCCTCGTTCTCGGCCGAGCGGCAGGCGCTGTCCGCCCAGGCCAAGCGGGCCGTGTTGGACCGGGGCGATCAGTCCCTCCCGCATCCGCCTCCCATCATGCCGGGCGGCATCGGTGACGGCCTGGCGGCGGAGCGCAGCCATTGTCCGCCATTGGTCCGGGGACAATGGCGAGCCCATGCATCCGGTCGATCGAGATATGGGACTTGTAGCCCTAGACCGGGATCGCGAGATCGACCGGCTTCGTGCCGTCGGCGCGGACCGTTGCCTTCGAGTATTCGACCGTCCAGCGCCCATCGACGTCCTTCTGGCGCGCCTTCGCCAGCTTGTCCGGCCAGATCTTCGCGGCGGACCTGCGCTCCCTGATCGTCGCCTTCTCCCCGTCGGTGTTCCGCTGCCGGGGCGCGGCGACCAGGCTCGCATCGTTCGCCATTGCCCTCGGACCAATGGCGGACATTGGCTCGTTCTGGCCGCCCCGCGGCAGGTAGCCCGCCGCCGTGATCGCCCGGTCGAGCCGATCGAAGAGGTCCTCCAACGCGTTCGCTGCGATCAGAGCCTCGCGGAAGTCCCACAGCGTGTTCGCGTCCGGCACCCGGTCTTCACGGCCGAGCTGGCAGAACCGCATCCACGACAGCCGGTCCCGGACAAGGTACTCCGTCTGCTCCAGCGAAAGCCCGGGCAGCGATTGCAAGACGAGCAGGCGGACCTTCAGCACGGGGTCGAAGGGCGGGCGGCCGCCCGAGGGCACCCTCCAGCACCGGCCGGAACATCTCGAAGCCCCCTGTCGCCGACAGCGCCTCCGGCGGATCGCCCTGCGCCGAGATCTCCGCCAGCCGGTCCGTGATCGACCAGATCGCCATCCGGCCCGTCATGATCCACCTCCACCCCGTCAGGACAATTGAACCACGATCCGCCGTTCAGAGCGAGGTTTCCGGAAGCGTCCATATGGTGATCGGTCACGTGGCGGTCGGGCACGAGCAGTTCCTCCGATGCAGAGAGAGCCCCATATACATCGACCGGCCGCCGATGGCGCCACCGACCTGTCCGGCGTTCATGGAGATGTGGAAATGGGGCGACCCGGTCGGCAACGACGCCCGCTGACCGTGGCCCATGTCCCGGAGGCCGGAAATATCGTCCGGCCGCACGTCGCGCCCCCAGCCTGCCACGATCTGAGCCCGGCGCAATGCAACCGGATTTGCCTGATCCTCTGCTGTCAGGTGGCGACCGGGATCGGAGGTCATCCGTCCGAGGAAATCGCCGGGGATATCGACAGCGTCGACCCGACCGATCAGGTCAGAAGCGACGACCGGAAAGCCATCAAGGCCGAGCCCAGGGGCCTCGGTCCGCCCGAGGGGCTGGCCGAACTCGGCACGGAGGCGATGCCGCTGATCGGGGGGTCCCGGCATCATCATGCCACATCGTGCCGCACCATCGCCGCGATGAGGCTACGGGTCCGGTGCGGCGGGCGCCTTCGAATGGGCCGGACCATCCGGGGCAAAACCGTTGAGTGCCGACGGAATGTCTGCGTGCCGCAGCCGCAGGAAGAACCAGCCGATCCCGGCCAGGCCGGTCATCAGCCCGGGCTGGAGCGCCGCCGTGATCTCGAAGCTGTCGGTTCCGCGCCCGGACAGACGCGCCAGCAGCGTCTCCGCCCCCGCCGATGCCGCCCGGTCGACACCGCTCGCGACCGGCCTGCCCCGACGGCGCGCCGTGAGCAGTATATCGGCGAGTCCGAGCGTGCCATGGCACAGGATCAGATCCTCGACGCACCCGGTGCCGGACGCCCCGAGCGCCCTTTCGGTCGCGCATAGCGCGGCCCGGGCGTTTTCGAGCGCATCCTCGGAGACACCTGCCTCGGCCGCCGCGAGACGGCCGAGGGCGATACCGGGCCCGCCGTGGCACCAGAACATCGAGAAGGCACGATCACCGCCGCCGCGCTGACGCCGGGGCCGGTTTTCCCGCAGATCCGGCCAATTCGCCTGCACGGGGTCAAACCATGAATCCTCATAGGCGACCGCGGCGCGGGCGATGTCGGCGAAGCGCGCGACGCCGCTGGCCAGGGACAGCCGGAACAGCGCCGCGGCGATCCCCGCCATGCCATGGGAAAGCCCGAGCAGCCGGTATCCCCGGGTGCCGTTGATGGTCCGCCAGGACACGCCGTCGGGACCTGGGCGCGCCTGGCGGACCAGGCGCTCGCCGATCTCGGTCGCGGCCTGGACAAAGCGCGGATCGCCGGTGATCTCCGCCATGTGCAGCATCGCCAGGATCGCGCCGGCATCGCCGCCGATCAGGTCGGGACAGTCGCCCAGGGCGGCATGACCGGCGGCGGCGAGGCCGATCTCGTGCGCCTCGGCCCGCAGGGCCGCATCGTCCAGCGTCAGGGCGACCCGCCCCATGGCGACGGCCAGACCGCCCCAGCCCGAGAAGAGGCTGGCGCGCAGCCCGGGCGCGACCTCGCCCATGCGGGAAACGGCCTGGCGGAGGGCCGCGCGGGCCAGATCGGCGGCCGGGGGCCTGGCGCAGCGCGCCGCGTATTCGGCCAGGAACAGCGCCACGCCGGGCGTCCCGGCATAAAGGTCGGCGCCAAGCGCAAGGAACCGGCCCTCGAGCGGGTTGCCGCTGGGCGGGGCGATCCAGGTCGCGCGGCCATCGGCGACCACGGCACTTTCGGACAGGGCATCGGCCAGGGCGTGCAGCACCGCCTCGGTTCGCGCGCCAGGGAGCGGCCCCGACCCGGTCGCGGCCCGGAAGGGCGGGCGCGGCATCGCGGGCAGCGCCAGGGGCGGATAATCTGTGGTCCCGCCCGGATTCCGATGCGGCGCCGCCCAGTCGAGCCCGGCCGCCTCGAACGACGCCCGCACTGCGGCAAGACGGGCCTCTGGCGCCGTGTCCCTCCCCTCCTGCGCGCGCCGCAGCCCATCCGCCATCAACGCGCTGCGGTGCAGGCCGAAACTCTGATGCCCCGGCGGATCCTCGGCGAGGCCAAGCCCCGGGGCCAGAGCAAGGGTGAAGACCGGACAGGCGCGGCCGAGATCGGGCGCGATCTCGCGATAGACGCCGCCGAGCAGACCGGCGAGATTCTCGAATCCGGCCTGCGGCAGATAGAGCACCGCGCTGTCGGCGCGGTCATAGCCTGCGGGTGCGTTGGCCGCCTTCAGCCGGAAGGGAGCGCCGCGCTGGTTCAGCGCCCCGCTCAGCCGTTCCAACAGCACCGGCGCTCCGCGGGCGGTGACGTTCCAATAGAGCCGCAAGAGCGCGCCGCTCCCCGAGGTAAGGGGTGCCGCGCCGGCCAGGGTGAAGAATCCCGGCGAGATCGCCGCCAGATGCGTCGCCCGGTGCAGCGCCACCGATCGGCGGGGCGCCAGGCCGTCCTTGCCGGGCGCGATCTGCTCCAACGGCGCGGTGACCGCCAATCCGCCGCGCTCCAGAATCGCCCGATCCGCAGCGACCGACACCACCCGCCAACCCGGATCTTGCCAATGGCCGAAAGGCGCGGCGCGGCGCAGGCGTTCTATGAAATCTGCCCGGGCCATCACATGGTCGCCGCCCTCCAGCCAGCGGATCGGCCGGGCGCGGCCATGGCGATAGAAATGGGTATAGAGCGTGCGTGCGAGCTCGCCGTCCCAGTACGAGCGCAGGCTTTCCTCAGGCAACCGCGCCGCCCGCTCCGTCGGCAGCTTCGCCGGGCGCTTGCCGAACCATTCGAAGCGCGGCCCGTCGAGGAACCGCAGCGCGCGGAAAGCGCCGAAGAGCTGCTCCTCGATCCTCATGCCGCGGCGGACCCGCGGTCGGGGGCCAGTCCCAGCAGGTGCAGGACCGCGGCGTCGGGGTCGCGGGCGATGTTCTCGGCCACCTGCAGCGCCAGGAAGGCGTGGCTTGCGGGCGCGGGCGAAGTGCTCGACCATTCGAACGCCGATTGACAGAGCCGCGCGATCACATACCGGATCGTCCGGTCGAGAAGCGCCCCGGCCGTGCCGCTGCGCCGCAGGTAGCGCTCCCAGAACGCTGCGATCGGGGCATGCGCCGCTTCGGGCGTGAACTGCGACTGCCGGCAATGGCGCTCGATCAGCCCCGCCGCGGCGAGGCTCGGGGTCACCGGGATCGACTGGACCCACAGGCCGAGATAGTCGGCGATCCAGCACGCGACGTCCCAGGCCGGATCGCCCTGGGTCGCCAGTTCCCAGTCGATCACGCGGAACGCCCCGGCCAGGCTGCGACGCCGCCCCGGAAGCAGCAGGCAATTCTGCCAGCGGAAATCGCCATGGACCAGCGCCGTCTCGCGCCAGTTCCGGCGCGCCTCCGGCAGCAGCCGGCACAGGGTGTCGGAGCCGCGGAGAATGGCCACGACCTCGATGGCGCCGGCGCTGCAATTGTCGAGGATCGTGGCGCCCGGCGCATCGAGGGTCAGTCCGAGCGGCAGATAGCGCGACGGCGGCAGGCCCAGCTCGGCCCGGCTCAGTCCCCGGCTCACACGATGCAGGTCGGCGAGGAAGCTGGCCGCCAGCTCCGCCGCCCGGATCGAGAACCGGCCGGAGCGCGTCGCCCTGTCGCGGCAGGTCTCGGCGCCCGTCTCCAGCCTCAGGACCAGCAACCCCGGCTCGGGCAGATAGCGCAGCAGGTCCGGCATCGCCGCGCCGATCCCGGCCAACTCGACGCGGCCGCCGGCAAGCCGATAGATCCCCGCCTCGCGGGCCTGCGTCGCGCGGCGGTCGGCATCCCGGGCCTCCTTGACGAACAGGCCGCCGCCCGACCACGAGATCCGGTAATTGGTGTTGCGCTGCGAGCGGTCGACGATCTCGAACGGGCCGCTCAGGATCTCTGCCGGCCCGACGAGATCTTCCGCCATCAGGCGGTCGAGCACCCGCAATGGGGCAGCGCGCGCCACGCCTAGCAATGACAGGTGAAGCCGGCCGTATCCGGTGGCGTGCCGCCGGGCAGGTCCGAACAGCCGGTGGTGCAATGGGCGCACCCGCTGCCCGGGCAGGATGCCAGCATGATACCTCCCAGATTGAGCCCGCCGGCGCCTCGGAACATCCCGCGCTGGATCTCGCCTTGCAGGAACTCGACCGGCAGGGTGCGGCTGTGGACGCGCTTGACCTGGGTGCCGGGCCGCAGATAGACGATGGTGCGCTGCGCGTTCAGGCGCTTGGCATGCACCGCCGCCTCCTTCGGAAACTCTGCATACTGGCTGAGCTCCGAATTGAGATAGAGCCGGTAGTCACCGTCGTTTTCGCCCCTGCCGAGCATGAAGCCGGACAGGCTTCGCACATCCGGGTCGGACGGATCGGGCGACCAGCCGTTTCCGTCATCGTGGTCGCTTTCCTTGGTCATCAGAGTTTCCTTTCTGCTGGAACGAGGGGGATGAGGGCGTCAGGGAAAATCGAGCGGATCCTCGGCGGTGTCGGCGCGACATCGCCGGAACCGGTCGGCGACCAGAACAAGGCCGGGTACCAGGGCGTAGGTCCGACCGACCCGGTCGGCATAGTCCGAGCAGCTCGGCAGGAAGACACATCGTTCGCCGCCCCTGTGGGCATAGTCATGGATCAGTGAGGTCCGATAGAGCGCCACCGCCAAGCGGATCGCGGGCGCGGATCGAGGACGCGCCCGCGCCTCCTGCCGCATGCGTCCACGCCGCTCCGGCGTCAGCCGTGGCCCGACCCACATCAGGGCCCTGAGGACCCCGTAGATCGCCAGCACCGGCACCGTCGCCAGGACGCGGCGCCAAAGCGGCGGGGCCGGCGCGGCAGGGGCGATCCGTGGCTCGACGCTCATGCCGTCGCCCCCGTTTCCCTCGCGGCGGCGCCCGCGCCCGGGCCGCCCGCCGCAATCACCCGCCCGATCAGGTCGCGCGCCGTGGGCGGCACCTCGGCCCGGGCGCAGAGCGTCAGAAGATCGGCCCGTATCGCGGCGGCGCGCGCCGCCGCCCGCGCCCGGGCAAGGGCGGGCGGACAGGTCTCGGCCAGCAGCGCGGGATAGCTCGGCGGGTGCTGGCTGTCGTTGCCCTGCTCGGCCGCGTCGCCCTCCAGTCCGACGGCCAGGGCGAGTTGCGTCGCGGCCGTCCGCGCCAGATCGGCCAGCCCCGGCGGCGTCGCGCCCGCGGTCATCATCCCGAGTTCGGCAGACAGCGCATGAAGCGCGCCCGAGGTCTTCGCCCGCAGGTCCAGCAAAGCCCTCGGGCCGAGCGTGCCCGCGCCACTCCGGCGCAGAAGTTCCAGCCAGTGCATCGCATAGCTGGCCGCCACGTCGCTGACCCGCCATTGGATCTCGGGCGCCATCCCGGACAGGATCAGATGGGCCTGGGTCAGCATCCCATCGCTGACCATCAGCACGCAGGAATCGGCGGGGTCGGGATGGCGGGACTCCGCCTCGGAGCCAAGATCGCCCACCGCGTTCTGCGCCTCGAAGGCCAGAACGCAGAGCTCCACGGCGACGAGCGCCTCGACCGTCTCGCGCCCGGCCCGGCCCCCGGCGGCGAAATGACAGGCCAGGGCCATGGCCAGCCGCGCCTCGACCGCCGCAGGATCCGACAATGTGCCCGCGATCTTCGGCAGCAGGTAGTTCAACTCGGACAGCACCTCGCGCAGGCGCCGTTGGACCCGGTCGACCGGATCGCCCCCGATCGCCGGGATGTCCCGGAAACAGGCCCGATAGGCGGCCGGCGCTTCGGCCCCGGGCCCGGTGTCGAGACCGAAGGCCGCCCGGCGCAGCCCGGCGAAGAACCGCGCGTCCCGGTCGATCGCGCAGACGATGGCGCGGGAGATCGCCGGATAGCCTCGCAGGAAAGCCGCGCCCTGGCGCATGCGCCGGGAGAACATGCCGGCGAGCCGAGGGCCATAGGCGCCAAGATCGGCCCCGCCCGACCTCAGCGCACCGTCGAGCACCTCGGCGGCCAGCGTGCCGGAGCGAAGCGCCGGGTGGATACCCTCGCCCGTGAAGGGATCGACCAGCCCCGCCGCATCGCCCACGAGCACCACGCCCTCGCCGTGACACCGCGCGGGATCGCAGCCCGAGGCCAGGAGCCCGCCGATCGGGCGGCCGCAGGGGTCGAGATCCGCCATCCCGTGCGCGGCCGCAAGCGCGGCGACGAAACCGTCGAACAGCTGCACCAGCGAGGGGAACCGCGTCGGCCGCCCGGCCGGATAGAGGCCGACCCCGACATTGATCAGGTCACCCGCGACCGGGAACGCCCAGCCATAGCCGGCGAAACGCCTGTCCAGCGCTCCGAGCGGCAGCGGCACGTGGATGTGGAACGCCGGGACAAGCGGCGATGCGGACCGGAAATAGCCGCGGCGGGCGACACCCAGCATGGCGCCGGATGCCCGGAACAGCCCGGCGCGGCGGGCGACCAGCGAGCGCCCGCCGTCGGCACCGACGACGAAACGGGTCTCGATCCAATCCGCGCCGCGGTCCGTCCGGGCCAGCACCCGACGCGCGCCGCCCGGCGCGCGGTCCAGATCGACGATCTCGGCGCGCTCCCGCAGTTCGGCGCCCGCTGCCACCGCCCGCTCCACCAGGAGCGCGTCGAATTCCCGACGCGCCAGAGTTACGCCCCCTGCCCCGCTCTCGGTCGGCCGGCCGCTGCCGCCGTGCACCGCCGACCGGGCATGGAGGCAGACCCCGTCCATGATCCGCGCCCCGGCCAGAACGTCCCCCAGTCCGGCCTCGGTCAGAAGGTCGACCGCCCGCGGCACCAGCCCATCGCCGCAGCTCTTGTCGCGCGGGAAGCGGCTGCGGTCGAGCAGCGCCACACGGTGCCCGGCGCGGGCCAGATGGATGGCGGCCATGCTGCCCGCAGGCCCCGCCCCGGCCACCACCACATCGTATGGCGCCCGCTTCAGCACGGCTCGGTCGCCCGGGCGACGGTCCACCGCGCCAGCGCCTCCAACGCATCGGTATCGGGCCCGGGACGGAACGCCGCCAGCGCGTCCTGCGCCTCGCGCGCCAGGCTCCGCGCCCGCTCCTGTGCGCGCGCCACCCCGCCCGAAGCGCGGATCAGCGCCCGGGCCTCGGCCAGGCGGTCGATGCTGTCGCCCTCGGCTTCGAGCAGCGCGCGCAATTCGTCCGCCCGGGGCGCGGTCGGGGCGAGGGCGTGGATCACCGGCAGGGTGTAGATCCCGCGCTCCAGATCGGTGGCGCATTCCTTGCCGAGACCCGTCTCGCTGCCCATGAAATCGAACAGATCGTCGATGATCTGGAACGCCATTCCCAGCTTGACACCAAAGCGCTCGGCCGCTTCGGCCGCGTCCCCCTCGCCCGCGGTCAGTGCGCCGAGCGCACCGGCCAGGCCGAAGAGCCGCCCGCTCTTGCCCTTGATCGCCGCCAGATGCTCCTCGACCGTGATCCCGGTGTGGAAGGCACGCTCGGTCTCGGCCGATTGCCCCTGCCAGATCGCGGCGGTGGCGTCCGCCGCGCGCCGGTTCTGCGCCGGTCCGAGCCGGGTCAGGATCTGCAGTGCCTTCGCAAAGAGGAGCGTGCCGCCCAGCGTCGCCACGCGCGTGCCCCAGCGCCGATGGGCACAGATCCGCCCGCGGCGGAAACGCGCGTCGTCGACGATGTCGTCGTGATAGAGCGAGGCCAGGTGCAACAGCTCTACCGCCACGCCGGCCTCGACCGCCGGCCCCGGCCGACCGCCCGCAGCCCGCGCCATGAGCAGCGTCAGCGCCGGGCGGAGCCGCTTGCCGCCGGCCCCCGCGACATGGCTCGCAAGCTCGGCGACCCAAGGGTAATCGCTCTCGCCGAGCACCCCGGTCAGCCGCTCGGCCACCGACGCGAGCCCGGGCTCCAGCCGCTCCGGCGGGGCCCAGGCTTCGGTATAGGGAAAGACGGCGGCATCGACGACCCGGTCGACCGGCGGCGGGAAGAAGGGGTGTGGCTCGCCCGGCATTACCTCCCCCGCACGACGATGGTATAGCCCCCGATGAGGACGCCCGCGGCCCATTGCGCCACATCGATGGTCAGGAAGCCGTTCCGCGTCAACGTCGCGGGCGCCTGGAACCGAAGCCGGAAATCCCGCTGCTCGTGCGGCTTCAGCCCGATCGCCCCGAGCCGCTGCGCGATCTTCGACGGGCCGGTCACGGCCTCGGGCGCAAGTTGCCCCTGGGCGAGGAAGCTGGCCAGGGTGTCCAGTCCCTGCCCCTCGGGCGCGACGATGCGGCCGCCCTCGCCCCACTCTCCGGCGAGCTTGGTCCCCGCACGGCGACGTTCGTCCACCCGTTCGAGACCGTCGTCGAAGCGCAGCGCCTCGTCGTGTCCGCCCCCCAGATAGCGGGCCATGAACCGGGCGCGCCGGTAATCGGGGGCCCCCTTCCGGAACCGCGCCGCCATCTCCCGCGTGGTCAGCCGCGGCAGCGCTCCGAAGGCCGCGACCCGGGCCACCAGCTCCCGCGGGTCCAGCCGCTCGACGAGGCGCGGATCGGCCCGGACATGCGCCACCTGCGCGGTCACCTCCACCTCCATCGGCAGGGCGAGAAGATTGTTGATCACCAGGTGGAAATCCATCTCCTCCGCGGCGTTCTCCAGCACCGTGATGTTCTTCTGGCCGGCGTGGCGATCAACCTTGGGCTGGAACGGATATTGAACCGGGTCGAAGGCCATGTTGGTGCTGTTGACCTTCAGGCATTCGTGGCCGTTGTTGACGAAGACCGGCACCCAGGCCTTGTTGCAGCGCACATCGACGGCGGTGTGGGGATCTATCGACACCCATTCGGTGCCGATCAGGTTCATGTGCTGCGCCGCCAGCCCGACCGAGGGATCGGCCCAGTAGAAATCGACCCGTGTCGAGGTCGACGGTGCCATGCCCAGATTGAACACGCGGGCATGGACGAAATTGGCCTCGCCGGCCACGCCGTTGCCCATCGGGTCGCTGGACTCGACCCAGATGTCGGGGGATTTCCAGTACACCGCACCCGATGGAATTGGGCGAAAGCCTATATCGTTGGCCGCGTACCGGATCAGAAGCCAGGGCGAATAGGTCCGCGTGCCCTTGTCGTTCAGGCGTTCGAATTCCCGCCGGCGGCGCGCCGGACCGTCGTCGCCCTTGCACTTTCGATATCGACGATCCTTGTCGATCCAGCCGTCCTCGCCCCTGCAGCGGTCGTCGTCCTTGCGCTCGGGCGCGTCCTTGCTTTCGATTCTGGAAGCGCTCATCGTCATGATCCCGATATGTTAATCGGCCGGTTTTATTTTCACGTCGTCTGGATTGTAATTGAGAATGAACCGCCAATTGAGCGAGGCCAGCCCCCGATCCGCGTCGAGATTCCAGTCGGGCTTGGCCTCGCCGAGGACCGAGAACAGATCGACGGCGTTCTCCACCGCATTGCCGAAGGAAGCAGGCCCCCGCCCCCCGGCCGTCGACGCGGGGGCCATGGATTTGTAGGGCCCCCCATCGGCCCAGGTTTCGGTCGGAACCGCCGTCTTGACCCCGCCATTGGCCACCGGGTGAGCGGGATCGTCGACGAACACATTCGGATAGCCGATATCGCGCGTGGCGACGGTATGGGGGCTTTCGAAGCTCGTGGGCGGACGGTTGAAGCTGATCAACTGGCCGTCCCAGGCCTGGCCCGGATAGGCCTCCTTGACCTTGCTCTTGGTCATGTTCTTGCCCGTCTCCCAGGGATCGAGAAACGGGAACAGATCCTGGAAATCCTCGTCGTTGGCCAGTTCCTTGGCATAGGGGTAATCGAGCCCCGCCACCGCCAGCAGCCGGTGAATGCCGATCAGCGCGTTGTGCAGATACATCCGCTCGTGAAAGATCAGGCAGCGCAGTTCCTTCCAGTCGATGTCGGTAACGTTGTCGCAGTCGAGCATCGCCACCCCGGCGGCAATCGCCGCGCCGCCCAGGACCACGTTGCCGCCAAGCACCAGGATGCCGCCGAGAATGGCGAGGATGATTCCGCAGATCACGGCGGCGGTGTCGACATCGGCGTCGATGTTGGGGTCCGGCGGTTGCGGCACCACCCCGTCCAGCGGGACGCCGTTGACGAACGGGTCGAGTTCGCTCTCGCTCTCGCCGCAGCCCTCGGGCGGCGCGGCGGGTCCGGCCGGGTTGCAGGGCAGCACCTCGCCGCTGGTCCGGAACCACAAGACCAGCCAGTGGAACACGTAGGCGCTGTTGAGCCCCTCGGCGGTCAGACCGTCCGGCATGGCGTCGAACGCCTTGTCGGCCGCCGCGAACCAGTTCTCGGCGAAATCGGCCGGAACCATCGTCGGAAATTCCCGGCCGCGCGCGGCCAGATCCATCAGTTCCTCGGGATCCGGGGCGCCGATGGACAACCGCAGGTAAAGCGCGCTGGCGCACAGATCCGGCCACTGGCCAGAATCATAGCCCGGGCTCGGCGTGTCGCCCGAGAAGGTCGGCCGCGGCGCCTGACCGTAATAGCCGAACACCCAGGCGTCGACATAGTTGGCGACGAAGCGCTGGCGCCACCACTGGGTGCGGGCCGGCCCGCCGGTGATGGAGTTCCCATGGCCCGCGCCACAGACATTGGCGGCGTAACTCACGAGGTACCCGAGCGCATAGGCTCTGAGCCGCGCATCGCCGCGTTCGTCCGCGGTTTCAAGGAGCGCGTTGACGAAATCGCCGGTCCTGGTCCAATGCAGGAAATCTCGCGGCGGCCAGGTCTCGGCCGCTGGCACCGGGGTGAGCAGATCGGGCGTCAGCACGTTCGGCTTGAGCCCGGTGCCGATCAGGTCGGCGATCTCGAAGGCCTCGGCCTGGACATTGGCGACGGCGGTGGCGAACTGCGTCGTTACCGTCGAAATCCGGTCCTCGATACCGTTGTCCCTCAAATCGACAAGGGCGTCGCAATCCTCGGCATCGACGACCGCGCCGACCTGGTCCAGCACATCGTTGAGTTCCTGCAGCACGTAATAGAGCCCCGGCACGTCCCGGCGCCCGAGAACGTGGAAGATGCGCCGCCACAGGGTCTTGTAATCGGTGGGAAAGGGAGGATCTTCGGGAAATGGCGGGGTCAGAAAATCGCCGACTGCCGCGCCTATGGCGCCAAAATGGGCATATTCGGAATGCGCCGTCATATCTGCGGCTATATTGTTGGGATCGCCCTTATTCTGGAGATCCGCAATGACGAGGCGCAAAATTTCGAAGTTCGTGGCCAGTCCGGTCATAACACCCTCGTCCAAGAATTTTGGCAGGGAAAGACGCGACGACAATAGATCCGGAAGTTATTACAACCATAGCGTACATTTCCCGATTCGGAAAGCATTTTGCACCCCTCGGGAACCTGTGCCGGAAAGAATTTCCGGGACCTGCGGAAAACGGCAATAATCTATCCGCCGGGCGATCTCGGCAAATCCTGTTGGCTTGGGCGGCACTGTCGCACAACTTGGCCGACTGCCGATTCACTTCGTGACTCTGCGCGGTTGTCCGGCCGCACGATGAACCGGCCCGCCGGCGACGCCGTGCCGCGCGAACGCCGCACAGGTAGAGTTGGCAGATGTCGCCGGCCGGTCGGATCGGCGGCACGCGATCCCGGTCGGCGCCCTGTGCACGGCGCGAAATCCCTCGGCGGTGCAGCCCGGGTCCGGGCGGGCAGAGACATCATCCCGGCCGCCCCGGCCGTCGGGAATGGCGGCATCCGTGCCATCGGCCGGACGCGTCCTAGATGGCGCCGGGTCATTGGGGGAGGACCAAACATGGCCGGCTGGTTTCTGATCGTCTTGCTGATCATGACGATCGTCTTCATCGTCGTCGCGACCGCGCGCTTCAGTCTTCACCCGTTCCTTGTCCTGCTGGCGGCGGCCTACGGGCTCGGCCTGCTGGCCGGGCAGCCGCCGGTCGAGGTGGTTGGGGCCATCACCGAGGGCTTCGGCGGCACCGTCGGCGGCATCGGGATCATCATCGCCGCCGGCACGGTGATCGGCGTCGTCCTGGAGCGAAGCGGCGGGGCGCAGGTGATGGCGGATGCCGTCATCCGCCTCGTCGGCAAGGCCCGGTCGGTGATGGCGATGAGCCTCACCGGCTCGGTCGTCTCGATCCCGGTCTTCTGCGACTCCGGCTTCGTGGTGCTGGCGCCGCTCGCCCGCTCGCTGGCCCGCCGCTCGGGGCGGTCCATGGCGACCTATGCCGTCGCCCTCAGCATGGGTCTCTATGCCACGCATGTCTTCATTCCGCCGACCCCCGGCCCCATCGCCGCGGCGGGCGAACTGGACGCCGATGTGGGGCTCGTCATCCTGCTCGGCCTCGTCGTCACCCTGCCGGTGCTGGCCACGACCTACCTCTTCGCGATCACCATGGGGGACCGGATCTTCATCGATCCCGACGCCGGTTCGATCGAGGATCCCTCGGCCGGGCACGAGGCGCCGCCCGAGACCGAAGGCAAGCCGCGCCCGGAGGTGTGGGAAGCCTTCCTCCCCATCGCGCTGCCGATCGTGCTGATCGCGCTGAACTCCCTTGCCGCCGCCGTGCTGGGGGAGGGCCTCGTCGCCAGTTTCCTGCGGTTCCTGGGCGATCCGAACACCGCGTTGCTGCTCGGCGTCGCCGCGGCATTCGTCGTCACCGCGCGCTCGGGCGGGGCCGGCCTGACGCAGGACGCCGTGGGCCGCGCGCTGCGCGTGGCGGGGCCGATCATCCTGATCACCGGGGCGGGCGGCGCGCTCGGCAGCGTGCTGCGCAGCACGCCGATCACCGACTTCCTGTCCGAGAGCCTGGTCCTGACCAATCTGGGGATATTCCTGCCGTTCCTGCTGGCGGCGGCGCTGAAGACCGCCCAGGGGTCGTCCACGGTCGCCATCGTGACCAGCGCCGCGATCATCGCGCCGCTGATCGGCAGCCTCGGGCTCGACAGCGCGACGGGCCTCGCGCTCACCACCCTGGCCATCGGGGCGGGCTCGATGACCGTGAGCCACGCCAACGACAGCTACTTCTGGGTGGTCAGCCAGTTCTCGGGCATGTCGACGCCCGAGGCCTACCGGCTGCAGACCGTGGCCTCGGGCATCGCCGGGGTGACCGGGATCGTCGCCATCTGGGTCCTGAACCTGATCTTCTGAGGGAGGCTGCCGTGGCGATACCCGCGGATATCCGCAAACTGCTGGAGGAGGCGTTCGGGGCCGCCGTCACGGCCGCCCAGCCGGGCCGGACCATCGCGCCGCACCTGCCCGACGCGCCGCGGGGCCGCACCGTGGTGGTCGGGGCCGGCAAGGCGGCCGCGCAGATGGCCGCGGCGGTGGAGGCGGCCTGGCCCGGCGACCTGTCCGGGCTCGTGGTGACGCGGTATGGCCACGCCGAGGGGGTGACGCTGCGACAGGTCGAGGTGGCCGAGGCGGCGCATCCGGTGCCCGACGCGGCGGGGGTGCGCGCGACCCGGCGGATCATGGACCTGGTGGCGGATCTGGGCGAAGACGACCTCGCCCTCGTCCTCGTCTCCGGGGGCGGCTCGGCGCTTCTCTGCCAGCCGCTCGACGAATTCGATCTCGCCGACAAGCAGGCGGTGACCGAGGCGCTGCTGCGGTCGGGGGCGACCATTCACGAGATGAACGCCGTGCGCCGCCGCCTGTCGGCGGTAAAGGGGGGACGTCTCGCCGCGCTGGCCGCCCCGGCGCGGGTGGTCACGCTCTACATCTCGGACGTGCCCGGCGACGATGCGGCCACGGTCGCCTCCGGGCCGACGGTGGCGGCCGCCGCCGGACGACGACGCCGATGCGATCCTCGCGCGCTACGGGCTGGAGCTGCCCGCGGCGGTGGCCCGCGCCTGGCAGGGCCCGGAGTCGCAGCCGCCGCGGGAGGTCGCGGGAGAGGCGCATCTCGTCGCCGCGCCGCAGCGGTCGCTGGAGGCCGCCGCCGAGTGCTTCGCGGCGGCCGGCTGGACCCCGGTGATCCTGTCGGACCGGATCGGCGGCGAGTCCCGCGATGCGGGCCGCGTCCTCGCGGATATCGCGGCCGCCTGCGCCGACCGGGGCACCCCCTTCGCGCCGCCGGCCGCGATCCTGTCCGGCGGCGAGACAACGGTTACCGTGCGGGGCGAGGGGCGCGGCGGGCCGAATGCCGAATTCGCCCTCGGCGCCGCGCTGGCCCTGCAGGGGCGGGGCGATGTCTGGGGGCTGGCGGCCGATACCGACGGGATCGACGGTGTGGAGACGAATGCCGGGGCGCTGTTCGATGGCGCCACGCCGGGCCGGATGCGCGACGCCGGAATCGATCCCCATGCCGCGCTGCGCGACAACGATGCGTTTTCGGCCTTCAGGGCGGTCGACCAGCTCCTGACGACCGGGCCGACGGGGACGAACGTGAACGATTTCCGGGTCTTCCTGGTTGGAAACGGAAGCTAGAGCCGGACCTCCGGGGCCATGATCCCGGTGCGCCGCGCCGCGTTTTCGGCAGACCGACCGCGCCGCCCCGCAGGAGCGAGCGTCCGGGTCGGGAGAGATCGCCGCTCATGCCGTGATCGGCGCCCCGGACGGCAATCCCCGGTCCTCCAGCAGGAACCCGGGGCCCCGGATGGGACCTCCCGGCCCGAGCAACGGGTCCGGGCCGGGCCGGCACCCCGGTCCACCGATGGCCTGGGGCCGGCATCGGGCCTACACTGCCGGGCAGATCTGGAGGACCGCCGTGCCCAAATCCGCCACCAGGCTCGAAGCGATGCCGGAATTCACCGACGCCCTGAACCGTCAGAGCGTGCGCGCGGTCGTCGCCGACAAGATTTCCAGCCTGATCGCGTCGGGCGTTCTCGCCGTGGGGGATGAACTGCCCAGCGAGCGCGACCTTGCCCGCGCCTGGCAGGTCAGCCGGGATTCCGTCCGGGGCGGCGTGCAGATGCTCGCCGGCCGGGGGCTCCTCGCCGTCTCGCACGGCGCACGGACGCGGGTCGTCTCGGATTTCGTCCGCGACGCCGAGGCGGCCGGCCCCTCGGCGGAGCGGATCAACTCCTACGAGGTCGAGGACATCAATCGCTCGCGCCGCCTGGTCGAGCTGGAGGTGGTCGGCCGCGCCGCCGAGCGGATCCCGGACGAGACGCTGTCGTTCCTGGAGGCTTCGCTGGCGGCCCAGCGGCGCAGCCTCAACAAGCCGGTCGAATTCCTCGTCAGCGACCGGGAGTTCCACTTCGCGATCTACCGCGAGGCAGGCAGCCCCGTCCTGTCCGACTTCGTGATGCAGCTTTACGGTTACATGATGCCGAACCGCGTCGGCGCGATGGGCCGGTTCCAGGCGATCGACAAGAGCATCGCCGATCACGAGGCGATCCTCGCCGCGCTCGCGGCGCGCGACCGGGCGGAGACGGTGCGCCGCTTCGAGATCCACATCGAACGGATCTACCGCACCACGGTGCAGATGATGGGGCGCTGAACGCGCCCTGCCCGCGCAGTGGGGCCCGGCCGCGCATCTTAACTGGTCTTGAAAACCGACCAGTCGGAGTTTAGCATCGCCAAAGCTTGCGGGGTCCGCCCCCCGCCCGGGCATGACAGGGAGGCAGGCGTGACAGGCAAGACGGTACTGGTGACGGGGGCCGGCGGCTTCATCGGGCGGATGTGCGTCGAGGATCTGGCCGCGCGGCCCCGGCTGCGCATCGACGGCCGGGAGGAGGAGGTGGGCCGGATCCTCGCCTCGGACATCGCCGAGGCGCCGCTGGCCGATCTCGCCGCCCGGCACGACCGGGTCGAGGCGCTGCCGGGGGATCTCTCCGATCCGGCGGTGCGCGACCGGATCGCCGCCGCCGAACCCGACGTGGTGGTGCATCTCGCCGCCGTGGTCAGCAGCGCGGCGGAGGCCGATCTGGATCTCGGGCTGGCCGTCAATCTCAAGGCGCTGATCGAGCTCGTCTCGACCCTCGCGCGCGCGCCGGAGGCGCCGGTCTTCGTCTTCACCTCGTCGGTGGCGGTCTTCGCCTGCGAGGGCAACGCCGATATCGACGAGGACCATCCCCCGATGCCGATGTCGTCCTATGGCGCACAGAAGGTCATGGGGGAACTGCTGGTCCGCGACGCCGCGCGGCGTGGCGCCCTGCGCGGCCGGACGATCCGGTTCCCGACGATCTCGGTCCGCCCGGGCAAGCCGAACAAGGCCGCATCCAGCTTCGCCAGCGGCATCGCGCGGGAACCGATGGCCGGCGAGACCGCACCGCTGCCGGTGCGGCGCGATCTGAGGCTGCACCTCGCCTCGCCCGGCAACGCCATCGCCGCGCTGCGCCACGCGATCGGCCTGGCGCAGGCGCGACCTGGCGGGGGAGACGACGATCACCCTGCCCGGCCTCACCGTCACGGTCGACGAGATGATCGCGGCGCTCGGCCGGGTGGCGGGGCCGGAGGCGCCGGCGCGCATCGTGGAGGAGCGCGACCCGGCGATCGAGGCGATCGTCGAGACCTGGCCCGGCCATATCGACACGCCCCGCGCCCGCCGCCTGGGCTTTGCCCCGGACAATAGCTTCGACGACATCCTGCGCGAACACGCCGCCCGGATGTCGAACTGACGACCCGACTGGTTCACAGGGAGGACCCGCAATGACCAGACTGACCATCCTCGCCGGCACTGCCGCCGTCGCGACGCTGCTGGCCGCCGGCGCGCAGGCCCAGCAGAGCGTCACCATCGGCCATACCCAGAGCGCCACCTCGCATTACGGCGTCGGCGCCGAGGCCTTCTTCGACACGCTGGAAGAGCTCTCGGGGGGCGACTGGACCGGCGAACAGGCCGCGGCCGGCGCGCTCGGCGGCGAGCGCGACATGATCGAGGGGCTGCAGATCGGCTCGCTCGACCTGGTGATCTCCTCGACCGGGCCGCTCGGCAACTTCGTGCCCGAGACCTACGCGCTCGACCTGCCGTTCCTGTTCCGCGACTACGACCATGCCCGCAAGGTGCTCGACGGCGAGATCGGCCAGGAGCTTCTCGACAAGATCGGCGAGAACAACCTGGTGGGCCTCGCCTGGACCGAGAACGGCTTCCGCCACGTGACGAACTCGCAGCACCCGGTGGAGACTCCCGACGACCTCGACGGGCTGAAGCTGCGGACGATGGAGAACCGCGTCCACATGGAGGCCTTCGAGGCCATGGGGGCCGAGCCCACGCCGATGGCCTTCCCCGAGCTCTTCACCGCACTGCAGCAGGGCGTGGTCGACGGGCAGGAAAATCCCGTCACGGTGATCTCCGCGGCCAATTTCTGGGAGGTCCAGGACTATGCCAGCCTGACCGGGCACGTCTATTCCCCGGCGGTGATCCTCGCCTCGCCGATCCTGTGGGACGGGCTGTCCGAGGAGGAGAAGGGCTGGTTCCGGGAGGCCGCCGCGGCCTCGGCCGAGGCCACCCGCAACGAGGTCTCCCGGCTCGAGCAGGAGGGCATCGACCTGATGCGCGAGAACGGCATGGAGGTGGTGACCGAGATCGACAAGGAACCCTTCGCCGAGCGCGCCCGCGCGGCCTACGACATCTATACCGAGGAATACGGCCCGGAGATGGTCGAGCGCATCCAGGCCGTGGAGTGATGCCCCGGGGCGGCGGGGCGCCCCGCCGCCCGTACAATCGGGCGGGATAGCATGCAGGGACTTCTTCACATCGAACGGGCGACGAGCCGGCTCGCCCTCGTGGCGGCCATCGCCTTCCTGGTGGCGGCCTCGGGGCTGTCGGTCTTCCAGGTCGTCACCCGGTTCGTCTTCGGCTCGCCCTCGACCTGGTCCGAGGTGGCCGCGCGCTCGGCGATGATCTGGTCGGTGTTCATGGGCGTCGCGCCCACGATCCACCATGGCGGGATGATCTCGATCGAGGTCGTGCAGACCGCGCTGCCGCGCCGGGCGGGCCAGATGCTCCACCTCCTCGCGGCGGTCCTTTCCTTCGTCTTCTTCGCGGTCCTGTTCTGGCAGGGCTGGAGCATGACCGAGCGCGTCGCCGGCCAGACCATGGCGGGCCTGCGCATCTCGATCGCCTGGGCCTATGCCGCGCTGCCGGTCGGCTCCGCCTTCGCCCTGATCGCCATCCCGGCCGCCGCGGTCCGCGCGCTGCGGACCGGCCCGGGGCGATCCGACCCGGAGCCTGTCGAATGAACGCCGCCATCGCCGTTTCGCTGATCATCTTCTTCCTGATGGGGGTGCCGATCGCGGTGGCGATCGGGCTGGCCTCCATCGTCGGCATCGAGGTCGAGGGGCGGCTGCCGCTCCTGCTGATCGCGCAGCGCATGTTCACCGGGCTCGACAGCTTCCCGCTCATGGCGATCCCGCTCTTCATCCTCGCCGGCAACCTGATGTCGGGGGGCGGCATCTCGCGCCGTCTGGTCGACCTGGCGAAATCCATCGTCGGCCGGGTCCAGGGCGGGCTGGCCTGTTCCTGCGTGCTGACCTGCATGCTCTTCGCCTCGGTCTCGGGCTCCAGCGTCGCCACCACCTTCGCGATCGGGTCGATCCTGATCCCGGCGATGGCGGCGCAGGGCTATCCGCGCCCGCTCGCCGCCTCGATCCAGGCCAGCTCGGCCGAGCTCGGCGTGCTGATCCCGCCCTCGATCCCGCTCATCCTCTACGGCGTCTCGACCGAGACCTCGGTGGGCCAGCTCTTCATCGCCGGGATCGGTCCGGGCATCCTGGTCGCGGGCGCGCTGATGGCGCTGGTGCTGGTGATCTGCCGGCTGCGCGGCCTCGGCCTGCGCGACGGCGAGGATTGCCCGCCCTTCGGCACCGCCCTGGTCTCCGCCCTGCCCGCCATGCTGGTGCCCGTGGTCATCATCGGCGGCATCTATGCCGGCGTCTTCACGCCAACCGAGGCCTCGGCCGCCGCCGTCGCGGTGGCGCTGATCGTCGGCATGGGCATCTACCGGGAGCTTCCCCTCCGCGACCTGCCGCGGATCCTGCGCGAGACCATCGTCTCGACCACCGCGATCATGCTGATCATCTCGGCCGCGGCGCTGTTCTCCTTCCTGATCTCCCGCTCCGGGCTGCCCGGCGACATCGCCGCCTGGTTCGGCGCGGTGTTCGACAGCCGCGTGGGCTTCCTGCTGGCGGTGAACGTGATGCTGCTCTTCATCGGCATGTTCATCGAGACATCGGCCGCGATCCTCGTCCTGGCGCCGATCCTGACCCCGGTGGCGGTGCAGTTCGGCGTCGACCCGGTGCATTTCGGGCTGATCATCGTGGTCAACCTCGCGCTGGGGATGATCACCCCGCCGCTGGGCGTGAACCTCTTCGCCGCCTGCGCCGTGGCCGAGATCCCGATCGAGCGGATCATCCCGCAGCTGTTGTGGTTCGTCACCGTGGTGATCGCCTGCCTCATGCTGATCACCTACCTGCCGGCGATCACCCTCGCGCCGGTGGAGCTGCTGCTGAACTGACGAGAAGGACCTGCCATGCTCCTGGGAGCGATCGGAGACGACTTCACCGGCTCGGGCGACCTGGCCAACACGCTCGTGCGCGCCGGCATGGCCGCCACGCTCTATTCCGGCGTGCCGGACGGGCCGGCCGACGCGGAGGTCGAGGCCGGCGTGGTCGCGCTCAAGACCCGCTCGGCCCCGGTCGAGGAGGCGGTCGCCGCCGCCCTCGCCGCGCTCGACTGGCTGCGCGCGCAGGGCTGCCGGCAGATCCTGTTCAAGTACTGCTCGACCTTCGATTCCACGCCCCGGGGCAATATCGGACCCGTGGCCGATGCCCTGGCCGACGCGCTCGGCGCCGACCGGGCGCTGGTCTGTCCCGCCTTTCCGGCCACCGGCCGCACGATCTACCAGGGGCACCTCTTCGTCGGCGATGCGCTCCTGAACGAGAGCGGGATGCAGGATCACCCGCTCACGCCGATGACCGACCCCGACATCCGCCGCTGGCTCGCCCGCCAGGCCCGATCGGGCGTCGGCCACGTCCCCCTGAGCGCCGTGCGCGGGGGCGCCGAGGCGGCCCGCGCCCGCATCGGCGACGAGGCGGCGGCGGAACGGCGGCTGATCGTCGCCGACGCGGTCGCCGACGAGGACCTCGAGATCCTCGGCCGGGCGGCGGCGGACCACCTGCTCGTCACCGGCGGATCCGGCATCGCCCTGGGGCTGCCGGGGAATTTCCGCCGCGCCGGGCTCCTGTCCGGCCGGGCCGGGGAATGGATGCCGCAGCGGGAGGGGCGGGCGGCGGTGCTGTCGGGCTCCTGCTCCCGCGCCACCCGCGCCCAGATCGAGCGCCACGCGGCGACCCATCCGGCGCGGCAGGTGACGCCCGACGAGGTGATCGAGCCGGGATTCTCCGTCGCCTCCCTCGTCGACTGGGCGGCGGCGCAGGAAGGATTGCCGCTGGTCTATTCCTCCGACGATCCCGCGGAGGTCTCGGCGGCGCAGGACCGGCACGGCCGCGAACGGCTGGCGACGGCCTTCGACACGATGTTCGCCGATCTGGCCCGCCTGCTCGCGGAGCGCGGCGTCACCCGGATCGTCACCGCCGGCGGCGAGACTTCCGGCGCGGTGGTCGAGGGGCTGGGCGCGACGCGGCTGGCGGTGGGGCCGCAGATCGACCCCGGCGTGCCGATGCTGCGCGCCGGCCCAGACCTGACGCTGGCGCTGAAATCCGGAAACTTCGGCGGCCCGGACTTCTTCTCCAGGGCCGACGCGATGCTGAGAGGTGACGCATGAGCGAGGAAACCCGCCTCCGCGAGGAGATCTGCCACTGGGCGAAATCCATGTTCGACCGGGGGCTGACCACCGGCTCCTCCGGCAACATCTCGGCCCGCACGCCGGATGGCGGGCTCCTGGTCACGCCCACGGGGGCGAGCTTCGGCCGGCTCGATCCGGCCCGGCTGTCCCGCTTCAACGCCGAGGGCCGCCAGATCGACGGCGACCCGCCCACCAAGGAGGTGCCGCTGCACACCGCCTTCTACGAGACGCGGGGGCGGACCGGCGCGGTGGTGCACCTGCACTCGACCCATTCCGTGGCCCTGTCGATGCTGCCCGAGACCGATCCCGACAGCATGCTGCCGCCGCTGACGGCCTACGGGATCATGAAGCTCGGCAAGGTGCGGCTGCTGCCGTATTTCCGCCCCGGCGACCCGGCCATGGGCGATGCCGTGCGCGGCCTCGCGGGCAGGCGCAGCGCCGTGATGCTGGCCAATCACGGCCCCGTCGTCGCGGGCAAGTCGCTGGAGGCCGCGGTCTACGCCACCGAGGAGCTGGAGGAGACGGCGAAGCTGGCGATCCTGCTGCGCGGCGCCTCGCCGCGGATGCTGACGCAAGCCGAGCAGCGCGACGTGATCGACACCTTCGACGTGGAGTGGGACTGAGCGCATGCGGATCTCGGCCAATCTCGGCTTCCTGTTCACCGAACATTCCCTGCCCGAGGCGGTGCACGCGGCCGCCCGGCACGGCTTCTCGGCGGTGGAGTTCCACTTTCCCTACGAGACCGGCACCGGCCCGCTCGCGGAGGTCCTGGCCGAAACCGGCCTGCCACCCCTGGGGCTGAACACCTGGCCCGGCGACCGCGACGCGGGCGAGTTCGGCCTCTGCGCCCTGCCCGGCCGCGCGGCCGAAGCCCGGGCCGAGATCGACCGCGCCGTGGACTACGCCGCCGCGATCGGCGCCCGGAACGTGCACGTGATGGCCGGGCGCTGCGAGGATTTCGCCGCCGCCGAGGCGACCTACCGGGATGCCCTGCGCCATGCCTGCGACCGCGCCGACCGGCACGGGATCGGCATCCTGATCGAGCCGATCAACACCGCCGACGTGCCCGGCTACCACCTGGCCTCGCCCGACCACGCCGCCGAGATCGTGTCCGACCTCGACGCGCCGCATCTGCGGATGATGTTCGATTGCTACCACATCGCCCGGATGGGTCGCGACGTGGCCGCCGACCTGGAGGCGTTCCGGCCGGTCACCGGCCATCTGCAGATCGCCGCCGTGCCCGATCGCGGCCCGCCGGATCACGGCGAGCTGGACTATGCCGCGCTCTGGCCCGCGTTCCGGGCCGCCGGGCTCGATGTCGGGGCGGAATACCGCCCCACGGGCCGCACGGAGGACAGCCTGGCCTGGCTCGACGCGCTGCGCTGATCGCGCCCGGCGCCGCCCTCAGCCGCCGCGCGCATCCGCGAAGAAGGTCCGGTGCCCCAGCTGCCCGCCCTTCAGGACCATCTCGAGCCCGTCGAAATCCGCATCCTCGCTGTGGCAGCGGCAGACCGGGACGCCGGGCGCGAGCGGGGCGCGCATCTCCAGCGCGTCCACCGGCGTGGACTCCACGACGTGGCCCGACGTGTCCCCGCCGGCGATGACCAGCCGCCGCAACCCGCCGTCGCGCACCGCGCCCCGGGCGATGCGGCCGAGCGTGCGGCCGATCCGTTCCTGCGCCGCCTCCACCGCGATCCCGTGCGCGGCGCAATGGTCCGCGAGCCCCTGCACCGCCGGGTCGTCCACGCTCCGCGCCGCATAGACCAGCGCCGGCGCGCCGGCGGCCAGCCGCGGCAGCAGCTCGGCCAGCAGGCGCTCGGCCTCGGCGGCGCCGCGATCCTCGGCCGCCGCGACGGCATCGAGGCGGACCGTCGCGAACCCCGCCGCCTCCGCCGCGTCGATCTGCTCGGCGGTGACCGGCGAGCAGCTTCCCGACAGGACCAGCAGGTTCTCCACCGGGGCGAGCGGCGGCCAGTCCGGCGCCGCCTCCCCGATCAGGCCGGCGGCGCGCCAATGGGCGACCAGCGCGTATTGCAGCCCCGAGGAGGCGGCGGCGAAGACCCCCGCCGCGCGGTTGTCCCAGACGACGCGGCCCGCCTCGGCCTGGCTCGCCGCATCGACCGTGTCGATCAGCAGCACCGATCCCCGCTCGACCGCCTCGGCGACGGCCGCCTCCCCGGCCGGCGTACCCAGCCCGTCCAGCGTCAGCTTGCCGATCTCCAGGTCGGTCTGGCCGCCCAGGTGGCGCGCCAGGTCGCTCTCGGTCATCGGCGTCACCGGGTGGCGCGACATGGTCGGATGCCGGTCGATCCGGTGGACCGCGCCGCCCGCCCGGGCGAACAGGTTGCCGAAGGCGAGCCACCGGCCGAGATTGGGCGCCCCCACCACCACCGGCAGGAACCGCGCCCCGGTGACCGCCCGGCCGATCTCGATCGCCCGGCCGATGGACCCGGTCCGGGGGCTGGAATCGAAGGTGGAGCAGACCTTGTATTGCAGGATCGGCGCCCCCAGCGCCGCGAGCGGCGCGAACAGATCCGGCAGGTTCTCGTCCATCCAGTCGGGCCCGCGCGCCCGCGCCGTGCCGGCGAGGCCGACCACGTGATACTCGGCGAACCGCGCGCGCAAGCCCTCGTCAGGCGGCCGGGTGAACAGCACGGTGCGCAATCCGGCGCGCGCGGTGACCTCCATCGCGTCGGTCGATCCGGTGAAATCGTCGCCGTAGAAGGCGAGGACGATCCCTGGCGGCAGCGGCATTGGGCCTCTCCTAACTGAAAGCGTCCCGCGCGGCGGCGAGGCCCGGATGGCCGCGCGCGGCGGCCTCGAGGCTCTCGCCCGCGATCGCCGCCTCCCAGGCCCGGCGCAGCGCACCGACCCCGGCCGCGATGCCGTCGGGATGGCCGATGATCCCGCCCCCCGCGGTGTGGATGAGGTCGGCGCTGCCGAGCCGCGCCCAGGTCTCGTGCACCTGGTGCACGGTCTGCCCCGAGGAGAAGACCGGCATCGCGGTCATCGGCGCGTCCGGCCACAGCGGGTCGAGACAGGCCCGCGCGCTGTCGATCACGCTGTCGTCGGGTTCCCAGAACTTGTTGGCGATGGCGTTGACATGCATGTGGTCGACGCCGCACAGGCGCCAGATCTTGTGCCAGGCACGGTAGGACCAGCCGTTGTTCTCGCTGCGCCCCAGATAGCCCCAGCCGTTGCGGTGGCCGTGGATCGGCAGGCTGGCATGGCGCCTGAGCGCCAGAAGCCCCGCCGGGCCGACGGAGTTGAGATTGACCATCACGCAGGTGCCCCCGGCCGCCTTCACCGCGTCGTGGCGGCGGCACATCTCCTCCACCTCGCCGGTCAGGTTGATGGCATAGAGCGGCCGTCGCCCGGTCCGCGCCTCGTGGCGGTCGAGCACCGCGGAGACGGCGGCCAGGCGCGCCTCGAACGGGCAGAGCGGGGCGTCGGATTGCAGCTCGTCGTCCTTGATGAAGTCGATGCCGCCGCGGCACAGGTCGGCGACCACCTCGGCGGTCCCGGCGGGGTCGAGCCCGACCGAGGGCTTGACGATCGTACCCACCAGCGGCCCCTCGGCGATGCCCGCGATCCGGCGCGTGCCTGCCACGCCGAAGGCCGGGCCCGGATGCGCGGCGGCGAAGGCGCGCGGCAGGTCGATATCGAGGAGCTTCAGCCCCGCCACCTCGCGCAACTCGAACAGGTTGCCGGCGATGGTCGCCATCAGCGATCCCACCGAGCTGCCGACGGTCTCCACCGGCCAGGACAGCACCATCCGGTAGCGGCGGGGTGTCCCGCCCGCCGCCCCGGGCAGCGCCGGTCCGGGCGCCGCGCCCTGCGGCTCCAGCGCCTCGACCCGCGCCGCGGCCCGCTCCTTCAGGGCGGCGCTCTCCCCCGGGGTGGCGACGAAGGTGCCGCAGGATTGCTCGCCGGCGATGACCCGCGCGGCCGTCTCCGGGTCGATCCCGGCATCCAGGCGGTAGGTCGCGCGGATGCGCGCGGTCATGTCCCCTCCGCCGCGGTCATGCGCCGGTAGAGGCCGTTGACCTGGGACAGGTGGGCCCGCATCTCGGCATCGGCGCGCTCGGGATCGCGCGCCGCGATGGCCTCCAGGATCCGCTCGTGCGCGGCGAAGGCCACGTCCGTCTGCGCGGCGTCGGACAGGGTGATCCGGCGCGCATCGGACAGCCAGCGATCCACCGCCACGTAGAAGCCGCTGATGATCGGGTTGGCGATCGTCTCGGCCAGGCAGAGGTGGAATTCCATGTCGGTGCGGCCGAATTCCTCGGCATCGCCGATCGCCGCCGCGTTCCGGGCGAGGATCGCGCGCAGCTCCGCCACCTGGGCGTCGGTGACGCGGGTGGCGGCGAGCCGGGCCACGCCGCATTCCACCAGCGTCCGGGCATCCTGGAAATGGACCACGTTGTCGATGCCGGAGCGGCCCGCGAAATGCAGCGCCGCGGCGCCGGACAGCATGTCGAGCACCGATCCCATGTCCGGCGCCCGGACCTTGGCCCGCGTGCCCGAGCGCAGCACGATCAGGCCGCTGCTTTCCAGCGTGGCGAGCGCCTCGCGCACGGTCAGGCGCGACACGCCGAATTCCTCGGACAATTCGCGCTCCGGCGGCAGGCTGGCCCCGATCTCGTAGACGCCGTCGCGGATATCGGCCGTCAGCATGTCCACCAGTTCGGAACTCATCCGCCGGTGCCTGACGGGGCGCGGCGCCCTGCTCTCGGCGCGGGACATGGCTCCTCCCCTTTCCCGGACGCTTGACTTGCGCCCTGTTCCGTTATTGCTATGTCCAAGCTGTTCGACGGTCAAGCTGTCTGACAGGTTGGGAGAGAGATCGCGCAAGCCCCCGGCTTGCCGCAAAATTCTGGGAGGATATCCATGACCCGTAGTTCGATTCTGGCCGCGCTGGTGGCCGGAACGGCCCTTGGCGGCACGCCCCTGGCCGCCGCCGCGCAGGACATCGCCATCGCCCTCCATGTCGATCCGGGGCACGTCATGTTCGACGTGGGCCGGCGCATGAAGGAGATGCTGGAGGAGCGCTCCGAGGGCGCGTTCACCGTCACGCTGCTGGGCACCGAGGTCGGTGGCGAGCGCGACCAGATCGAGGGGACGAGCTTCGGCGAGTACCAGATCACCCTGGGCGGCTCGATGCCGATGACGCTCTACGCGCCGGACTACGCCGCTTCGGACCTGCCCTTCGTCTACGATTCGGTCGACGATGCGCGCGAGGTCTACGAGGGCGAGATCGGCGAGGCGGTGCAGCAGGCCTTCATCGACAACGGCCGCATGCGCCTCGTCGGCCTGTCGGAGCGCAATCCGCGCAACCTGACCGGCAATTCCCCGATGTCCTCGCCCGAGGACGTGCAGGACCTGCGCCTGCGCGTGCCCGAGATCGCGCCGTGGGTGACGATCTGGTCCGGCATCGGCGCCAGCCCCAGTCCCATCGCCTGGCCCGAGGTCTATACCTCGCTGCAGACCGGCGTGATCGAGGCGCAGGAGAACCCGGTCAACCTGATCTCGGCCGGCAAGCTCTACGAGGTGCAGGACGTCATCAACCGCACCGAGCACGTCTATTCGTTCTTCCACTGGTTGATGAGCGAGGATTTCTACCAGTCGCTCGACGAGGACGAGCGGGAGATGATCCAGTCCACGATCGACGAGGCCATCGCCTGGGGCGACGAGCAGACCGCCGCCCTGCAGGAGGAGCTCTATGCCGAGCTGCGGGAGCAGGGCATGGAGGTCGTCGAGGTGGACAAGGCCGCCTATCGCGCCGCCGCCGAGCCGGCGATCCGCGAGGTGGCCGAGAGCTATGCGCCCGAGGTCCGGGACTACGTCCTCTCCTTCCTGCCCGAGCAGTAAGGGTCCGGTCCGGGCGGCGCGCCGCCGCCCGGACGCGCCATCGCGATCAGGGGAGACACGGGGATGCAGAGCGAGCCGGTCCGTCGCAGCCCCTCCGGGGCGTTCTGGGGCGCCGTCGAGGGCGTCGTCGTCGTCTGCTTCGTCGGCATGCTGGCGGTGATGTTCCTCCAGGTCCTGGCCCGCTACGCCCTGGGCGTCGGCGTGCCCTGGACCGACGAGACCTCGCGCTTCCTGTTCATCGGCGAGATCTTCCTCGGCGCCGCCATCGCGCAGCGCAACGGCGCGCAGATCACCATCACCGTCCTGCTGGACATCCTGCCCGACGCCGCGCGCCGGACCTGCGAGGTGGCCAGCGACCTTCTGGTCCTCGCGATCTCCCTCGGCCTGGCCTGGGGCGCCTGGGGCATGATCGACCGCACGGCCAGCGTGATGGCCTCGACGGTGCCGATCCCCTTCGCGGTGCTCTACGCGGTGCAGGGCATCGGCATCCTCATGGTGGGGGCGCTCGCCGCCCGTGATGCCTGGGTGAAATGCCGCCCCTCCGGAGAGACCCCGACATGACCATCCTCGCCGCCCTCTTCGTCACGCTGCTGGTGCTGTGCTTCATCGGCGTGCCCGTCGGATTCGCCATGATCGGGTCCTCGATCGCGGTGCTCGCCGTGTCGCGCGGGATCGACGGCATCCCCTTCGACATGGTCGCGCAGCGCACCCTCTACGGCGTCAACAACTTCACCCTCCTGGCGATCCCCGCCTTCCTGTTCATCGGCCGGCTGATGAACGCCTCGGGGATCTCGGACCGGGTCTTCGACGTGGCGCGGGCGCTGGTCGGCCACCTGCGCGGCGGGCTCGGCCACGTGAACGTGCTGTCCTCCATGCTGTTCGCGGGCATGTCCGGCTCCGCCGTCGCCGATGCCGGCGGCCTCGGCCCGGTGCAGATGCGGGCGATGGAGCGCGACGGCTACGATCGCGGCTTCGCCGCCGCCGTCACCGCCAGCTCCTCGACCATCGGGCCGATCATCCCGCCCTCGATCCCGGCGGTGATCTACGGCGCGCTGGCCGGCGTCTCCATCGCCGAGGTGTTCCTCGGCTCGATCCTGCCCGGCCTGCTGATGGGCGGGGCGATGATGGCCCTCGTGGCGTTCATCTCGGCCCGGCGCGGCTATCCGGTGGCCCGCCGCGCGACCTTCGCCGAGATCGGCCGGGCGCTGGCGCGGGGCATCCTGCCGATCCTCAGCCCGCTGATCATCATCGGCGGCATCCTGTCGGGCCTGTTCACGCCCACCGAGGCCTCGGCGGTGGCGCTCGTCTATACCCTGGTGATCGCGGTGGCGGTCTACCGGACGGTCGGCCCGCGCGAACTGTGGGTGGCGTTCAAGGAAACGGCCGTCGATACCGCCGCCCTCCTCGTCATCATCGCCGGGTCGGCGATCTATTCCTGGGTGCTGGCGCGCTACCAGGTCACCTCCGACATCACCGCCTTCCTCGGCGCCACGATCGAGAGCCCCTGGGTCCTGCTGCTCCTGCTGAACCTCTTCATCCTGGTGATCGGCTGCTTCATCGACTCGGTGCCGGCCCTGTTCCTGCTGACCCCGCTCCTGACGCCGCTCCTGGCGCAATACGGCATCGACCCGGTGCATTTCGGGGTGGTGATGATCTTCAACCTGATGATCGGGCTGGTCACGCCGCCCGTGGGCACGGTGCTCTTCACCGTCAGCCGGGTGGCGAACATCCCCTTCGGCACGCTCGTGCGCGAGATCACGCCGTTCTACATCCCGCTCTTCGGCGCGCTGATCCTGATCACCTTCGTGCCCTGGATCGTCAGCGCCGTGCCCGACCTGTTCCTGCGCTAAACACCGAAAGGCAAACCAAGATGGCGGTTCTGATCTATGGCGGCCTCGGCCATGTCGGCTCCTGGGTGGCGCGCAAGCTGGTGGATCGCGGCCACGAGGTCGTGATCCTGGACGCGGGCGCGGCGCGGTTCGACGCGATGGGCCTCGACTATCTCGAGGCGGTGCGCGACCGGATCTCCCTCGAGGCGGTGGACGTGCTCGATTCCGAGACGATGTTCGAGACCGCCCTGAAATATCAGGGCCGGATCGACGCCATCGTCTTCGGCGTCGCGGTCATCGCCGGCCCCACCTTCAAGGACCGGCCCAAGCGCAACATCTCGATCAACACGATGGGCATGGTCAACGCGCTGGAGATCGCGCGCATCCTCGACGTGCCGAAATTCGTCAACCTGTCCTCGGGTGCGATCTACGGCGACCAGCCCGGCGGCCAGACCGAGGAGACCCCGGTCAAGGTGACCGACCTCTACGGCGCCACCAAGGCCGCGAACGAGGCGATCGCGGTGCAGTACGGCGCGACCTACGGCATGGATGTGCGCAATGCCCGGCTCTATTTCGTCTATGGCCCGGGCAAGCGGCCGCGCGACATGCACGCCCTCTACCAGGCCATGTTCGGCCCGCTGGACGGGATGAGCGGGATCAGCGCCCCCTTCGGCGGCGGGCAGAGCCTCGACTGGACCCATGTGGAGGACACCGCCGAGGGCGTCACCCTGCTGCTGGAGGCGGAGGGCATGGCGGGCGAGAGCGTCAACATCTCCTCCGGCACGGCTCACGAACATGGCGACATCATCGCCGCCGTCTCGCGCCACCTGGGGCGGGACCCAGGGGTCAGTATCGCGCCGGGCCCCTTCGTGGAGCGCGGCGCGCCGCTCGACATCTCCAAGGCGCGCGCGCGGCTGGGCTTCGCCCCGCGCTTCGCCCGCATCGAGGACGGAATTGGCAGCTACCACGACTGGCTGCGCTCCCGCGCCTAGGGGCGCTGCCCCACGCCCCGGCGGCATCCGCCGGACCTGTGCCGCCGCCGGGCATCGCCCACGATCCGTCCGGCCCCGAAGGATGCGGCTGCCATCCCGGCTCATCCCCGGCGCGCCGGCGACGGAGCAGGAGCCCCCCGCACCGGCCGGCGGCCATCGCCCGCCTCGCGCATGGCCGCCCTCCCGCGCCGCCGTCGCCCGGCGAAGCGGCCGGGCGCGCCTCACGCCGCGCCGCTGAGGGCCCTCTTCTCCGCCACGTCCGTGACCTCGAATTCCTCGTGGTAGGACCGCTCGACATTGACGTTCCACACGTCGTGGCTCTCGCCGGCCAGGTTCCGGGCGGCGAGCATCGCCGACAGCATGGAATGGTCCTGGTTGTTGTAGCGGTGCAGGCCGTTGCGCCCCACGGTCTGGAAATTCTCCAGCCCCTCCAGCCAGTCGCGCACCACGGCGAGCGCCTCGCCGTATTCGGTGTCATAGACCGGATAGGCCTTCGGCTGGCGGATGATCGCCGCCCCGATCACCTCCTCGGCGGAGGCGAGGCCCAGCTGCTCGAGCTCCCGGCCGGCGAGCTCGCGCAGCTCGTCGTCGGACATGGTCCAGAGCCCGTCGCCCTGCTGGCAGAAGTATTCCATGCCGATCGACGCGGTGTCGGGATCGGGCAGCATGTCGGCCGACCAGGCGCGGAAGTTCTGGATCCGGCCCACCTTCACCTGCGGCGCATGGACGTAGATCCAGTTGTCGGGGAACGGGTCGGCGCGGTTCAGCACCAGCGTGACGATCAGGAAGTCGCGGTATTTCAGCCGGTCCGCGGCGGCGACGACCTCGGCCGGCGGCGGCGGGTCGACGGCGTGGATCAGGTCGCGCAAAGCCATGGAATTGATCACGCCGCCCGCACCCACGGGATGGATCTCGGTGCCGCCATCGGCGTCGGTCGCGGTGGTCTCCACCCCGGTCACGCGCATGTCCTCGCGGATCACGCGGGTCACGGCGCGGTTCATCTCCACCGCGCCGCCCCGCTCGCGCACGAGGTCGCGGGTGCGCTCCCACATCTGCCCGGGGCCGAGGCGCGGATACTGGAACTCCTCGATCAGGCTCGCGGTATCGTTGGCCCCCGAGATCGCGTTCCACACCGCCTTGGACAGCGACAGGTTCTTGATCCGCTGCGCCGCCCAGTCGGCGCGGATCTGGTCCGGCGGGATGCCCCAGACCTTCTCGGTGTAGGAGCGGAAGAAATGCATGTAGAGCCGCCCGCCGAAGCGGTTGATCACCCATTCCTCGAAGGTGTCCTCGACCCGGTGCGGCCGGACCTGCCACTTGACGTAGGAGAGCATGATCCGCATCGCCTCGTAGGGGCCGATATTGTCCAGCGCGTTGAACAGGCGCAGCGGGTAGGAATAGAACTTGCCGCGGTAGTAGATCCGGCTGAGGCGCGGCACGGTGATGAACTCGTCGCCCATCACCTCGTGCCACATCGCCTCGACCTCGGGGACCTTGGTGAAGAACCGGTGGCCGCCGATGTCGAACCGGTAGCCGTTCGAGGTCTCGGTCCGGGCGATGCCGCCGACCATGTCCGAGGCCTCCAGCACCCGGGGCACGAAGCGCCCGCCCCCGGGCGGCGCCAGGTTCTGCAACTCGTAGGCCGCGGTCAGCCCGGCGGGGCCGCCGCCGATCACGATCACGGGGCAGGGCGAGGCGCCGGGGCGCGTCTGGACTGGCGGCGTCGTCATGATACGTCGCTTTCTGTTGGATCGGGCCGCGCAGGCTCCGCCTTGAGAGAAGCGACCGCCAAACGGGATTTGAGGAAACTTATTGCGGCAAGTCCCTGCCGCAACCCATGACCGCGTGTCAACGTCGTTCGCTCCTCCCCGGCTCCGTCCCGCCCGCCCCGAACCGGCTCCGGTACCAGCCGGCGAGGCGATCCTGCACCGGCCCGGGCAGGAGGCTCGCCATCGCCGCGGCCAGCTTCAGCCGGCCGTGATCCGCGCCCAGGACCGCCACCGGATCGCGCAGGAGCGCGCCGAGCATCAGCCGGCGCAAGGCCCCCCCTTCCCTGCGGGCATAGGCTCCGGCGGCCCAGACCGTCATCGCCCGCGACCGGGCGCGGGCCAGGGGATACCGCCCGATCAGGTCGCGCGTCCGGGCGCGCGCCGCCACCGTTTCCCAGCCGTCGCGCTGCCGGCGCCAATCGGCGGTGATCTGGTCCGATCGTCGCCGGTAGGACACCATCACCCGCGGCAGCTGGGCGATGCAGGCGCCGCGCCCGGCGGCGACGCGGATCCAGCTGTCGAGCCCGATCGCCGAGGGCAGGCCGGGATCGAACGACCCCGCGCGGTCCAGCGTCGCCCGGCGCAGCATCACCCCGGTATCGGTGTGGATCGGGTTCTCGAACAGCAGGTCCACCGCCGTGAGCCGGGCCGGCCGCCTCCCGGATTCGAGCCCCAGCGCCGCGCCGCCCTCGTCGATGTAGCGGCAGCGCGGAAAGACGAGGCAGGGCTCCGGCGCGGCGCGCAGCGCCTCGGCCAGCGCCGGGACCGCGCCCGGGTCGAACAGGTCGTCGCCGTCGGCGAAGAGGACCAGCTCTCCCGTGGCGCGGGCCAGGGCCGCGTTGCGGGCCGCGCCGAGGCCGCCATTCGGCTGGACGATCAGGTCGGCCCGCCGGCCGGGGCCGCCGCGCCGGAACGCCTCCAGCGCCCGGTCGAGCACCGCGGCTGTTCCGTCGGTGGAGCCGTCGTCGACGGCGATCACCTCCAGCTCGGGCCAGTCCTGCGCCGCCAGCGAGGCGACGGTGTGGCCGACGAAGGGGGCCACGTCGAAGGCGGGGAGGATGACGCTGATGCGGGGGCTGGCGCTCATCCCGCCCGCTCGACCAGGTGGATCTGCCGCGTCCCGCCCTCGGTGGAGGTGACGACGAGGCGGGCGCCGGTCGCGTCGGGCACCGGATGCAGGTCGCAGCGGAACGGGCCCTTGGCCGGGACATGGCCCGAGAAGGCCGCGATGCGCGCCCGGTCCTCGCCCGCGGGGCCGGATTCCCACAGCTCCGGCGCCTCGCGATAGGGCGTGTCGTAGACGATGCGCGGCGGCAGCGTTCCCGCCGCGGGCGGGGCGGGCGGCAGGTGGCGCAGGTGGACATTGGCCGACAGCCCGCCGCCGATCAGGCCGATCCGCGTGCCCTCCGGCGCGGTATCCTCGACCAGGGGCATGTCGCGGCGTCGCTCGTCGAAATAGTAGAGCCGGGTGTCGTCGAGCCAGATCACGTGGGACGTCGCCCGGCCGAGGAGCCGCAGATCGGTGCCGCCCCCCGTGTCGCAGGTCAGGCTGACGCCCATGCGCCCCGACCAGGGGCCACCGCGCCGCCGCCAGCGCAGCTTCACCGTGAACCGGCCGCCGCCGGGAGCGATCTTCACGTGATTGAACCAGTAGTGGTAGGGCGTCACCGCATGGCGCAGCCGCCCCGCCGGGGACAGGCGGGAGCGCAGGAACGCCACCGCCCGCGCCAGCGGCAGCACCAGCCGCGGCGCCCCGCCGTCGAAGGGAACCTGCCAGATCCCGTCCTCCGCCGGGCGCCGCTCCATCTCCGGCGCCGGGCCGTCGACGGCATAGCCATAGCCGGGGCGCAGCACCTGGAGCCGGGCCATGTTCACCGACAGGCCCGACCGGCCGTCCGGCATCACCGCATAGATCGGCATCGGCAGCGTCCGCGGCGCGCCCCCCGCCGCGGGGTCCACGAGGCGGGCGACGAACCGCCCGTCCTCGCGGTCGTTCCACACCAGCCGCTCTCCCGCGCCGTCGGCGGGCGGCACCCATTGCGCCATCGGCCCCTGCTGCCAGCTCCAGGCGGTGCTCCGCCCCACGGGATGCCAGGAGCCGGGTCGCGCCGCCTCCACCAGGCCCACCTCCACCGCGTCGCCGGGGCCGGGATGGCGCACCGCCGGGTGGCCGTGGCGCAGCGCGGCGATGCGCGCGCCCGCGGCGTCGAAGACCGGGATGTCGTAATAGCTGTGCGCGTGCGACAGGCCCCGCGTGCCGCCGAAGGTCAGCTGCCGCCGCAGCCAGCCCGTCATCGCCCGCCCGCCCCGCGCCCCAGTACCCGCCGGCCCGCGGCGAGGATCCGCTGCGTGCGCGGCCCGGCCAGGTTGCGGATCGGCGCCGTCACCGGCTTGCGGCGGCCGATCCGGCGCAGCTCGGCCAGCCGGCCGGGCCAGTCCACGGCCGCCGGGGCGACATCCTCCTCCAGCGCCACCTGCTCCAGCCCGATGCCGCCGCCGTGGCGCGCGAAATGGTCGAGCTGGCGGCGCCCGTATTCGGCGCCGGCCGGGCTGACGCCGGGCGTGGCCAGCCGCTTCTCGAGCCGCGCGGGCAGGCTCGCGGTCCAGTGCACGTGGTCGACCTGCGTGGGCACCGAGAAGCGGAAGGCGGGATCGTCGATCTCCCGGAAAGAGCCCAGCGGATAGCGGTAGAGGTATCTCGTCGCGGTGCCGGGAGCGGGACGATGGCCGCCGCGATGGGGCAGGATCCGCCCCCGCGCCGCCATCATCTTCACGGTCCCGCCCCGGCCGTGGACCGGGCTGGTGCCGCCGATCGCCATCGCCGCCTCGGCGCGCAACGGGAACTGCTCCAGGATATGCGGCGCCGCGCGGACCGGGGCCAGGGCGCCGCCCTCCGCCAGCCGGTCGATCATCACCCCCTGCACGCAATCCGCGCCGAGCGCCGCGGCACGGGCGAGGCAGTCGGCGACGGGCTCGGGCCAGCGGTGGAACTCGTCGACATCGGCATTCAGCACCCAGTCCCCGGGCGGGCACGCGCGGGCCTGCACCGCGCCGCGCTGCTCCCACATGGCACCCGAGGTGTAGGGGGCGATCCAGACCTCCGGCGGGCGCGCCACGCCGTGCTCCGCCAGGATCTCCCCGGCGCGCCCGATGCCGGGATCGTCGGCGCTGTCGGCGTTGAGGATCACGACGAAGCGCCCCGGCTCGATCCCGAGGTCGAGGTAATGGCGCAGCCAGTGCGGCAGCAGGTCCAGGTCCTGCCCCACGCCCACGCATGTCACGCACCAGATCGGTTCGGTTCGCATTGCGGTCTCCCTCACTCCGTCCGGCCCCGCCGCTCGGCCAGGCAGGCCTGGGCGTATCCGGCGGCGGTGGCGACCTGGCTCAGCCCCATCAGCGCCGCCTCCACGGGATTCCTCCGCGCCACCAGCCGGGCATAGAACGGCAGCGCCTCCAGCTTCGCGCGGCGGTCGCGGGTGCCGTCCATGCGGCGATGCAGCCGCCGCGCCCCGCGCCCGTAGCCGGCATGCAGCCTCCAGAACCCCGGCAGGTCCATCGCATGGGCATGGTCCACGACGGCCCCGGCGGCATGGACCAGCGTGCCCCCGTCATCCCGCCACCGCAGCGACAGGTCGCGATCCTCCGAGGCCTGCCGGAAGGCCGGATCGAACCCGCCGACGCGGCTGAAATCCTCGCGCAGGCAGCACATGTTGTTGGTGGTGAAGAAGGCCATGTCGCCGCCCCGGCGGGCGTGGTGCTCGGTCAGGTAGTTGGCGAGCGCCTGGCTGGCCGCGGCATAGCGGTTGCCGGTCAGCGCGTTCTCCACGCGCCCCCCCACCAGGCGGCCGGCGACGCCGCCCTGCGCGGCGACGAGGCGGAGCGCCCAGTCGGGCCGGGGCCGGCAATCGTCGTCGGTGAACAGGATCCATCGCGCGCCCTCGGCCGCCGCGACCCCGGTATTGCGGGCGGCGCCGGGGCCGCCGTTCTCGCGGCGGATGACGGTCACCGCCTCCCCGCCCGTCACGGCGGCGGGGGCGAGCGGCACCGGCGAGCCGTCATCGACCACGATGATCCGCCACGGCCCGCCCTCCAGCCGCGCCAGGTGGGCCAGGCACAGGTCCAGTTCCGCGGGCCGGTCGAAGCTCGGCACCACGATCGCGGCCTCCGCGGCCGGCGATCCGCCCGTGCCGTCCATGCTCGGTCTCATCCGTTCTCCTCCGCCCCGCCGCGCGCGACCGGCTCCGCCGCGCCAGCCGGGGCACTGGAATTGTCGCGACCCGTGTGCTGGAAGGTGGGCGGGCTTACAAGGGCGCCGCCATGCACGACACACTCCACGGCCGGGGCGGGCACCTGGCGGGCCTTGCCGCCCTGACGATCCTCATGATCTGGCCGGCCCTGTGGTCGGGGGCGCCCACCGTCTTCTTCGACAGTGCGACCTACTACGAGGGCGGGGGCGAGGCGGTCGAATTCTTCCTCGACCGGTCCGGCCTTGGCGCGCTCTTCGCCTCCGGCGCAGCCGGGGAGGGCGCCGCGGCGGGGGCCGCCGCTTCGGGAGAGCCTGCGGGGGCCGGAAACAGTGTGCGCTCCGTTCCCTATTCAGTCTATCTCAACCTCGCCATCCGACTCGGCGGCCCGATCGCCGCGGTGGCGCCGATGGCGCTGGTCACGGCGTGGCTCCTGTGGCTCATGCTGGCGCCCTTGCGGCCGCCGGCGCGCCTTCTGGCGGGCGGGATCGTGACGCTCGCCACCACCGCGCCGTTCTACGCCGCCCAGCTCATGCCCGACATCCAGGCGGCCTGGCTGATCGCGGCGCCGCTCGTGGTGATGCTGCGCGGCGGGGCGGTCGGCGGCCGGCTCGCCGCCGCCCTCGGGGCCACGGCCACGGCGGCGATCCTGTTCCACTACAGCCACATTCCCCTGGCCGCGGCGACCGGAGGGGTGCTGTCGCTCTGGCTCCTGTGGCGGGGCCGCCATCGCGCGGCCGCGCTGGCGCAGGTGCCGCTCCTCCTCGCGCTGGCGCTGAACCTGGCCATGTCCCTGGTCATGGCCGGCAGCGGGAACGACGCCGCGGGCCCCGCCGACAGGCCGGAGGCCGCCGCCGAAAAGACCGGCCCGGCGGTGAGCATCGCGCCGGGGCGGGTACCGGTGCTGCTGGCCCGCCTGTTGGAGGACGGGCCGGCGCTGCACTACCTGTCCAGCACCTGCCCCGAGAACGGGTTCGCCATCTGCGAGGTCTACGACCGGCTTCCCGAATCCTCGCACGAGGCGCTCTGGGGGCCGGACGGCATCCGCCAGCAGGCCACGCCGGCGCAGATGCGGCGCATTTCTGCCGAGGAGATGGCGCTGGCCTTGCGGGTCCTCGCCCACGATCCGCTGGGCCAGATCCGGGCCTCGGCGGCGAATACCGGCGCGCAGCTGGTCCGGTTCGGCCTGGAGGATCTGCGATTCGCCCGCATCGCGATCCTCGGCCCGGATGAGATGGAGATCGACCCGGTACGGGCACCGCCCGGCCTGTTCGCAACCGTGGAGACGGTCCAGATCGCGGTCCTCGCCGCGGCGGTGCTGCTGTTGCTGCTGGCGGGCCTGCGGGTGCCCGCGGCCCGCGCCCCGATCTGCCTGCTGGCCGCCGGCCTTCTGGCCAACGCCTTCGTCTGCGGCGCGCTCTCGGCCCCGGCGGGGCGCTACCAGGGCCGGGTGATCTGGCTGGTGGCGGCGACGGCTCTGGCGCTCTGCGCGCGCAACCCCGCATGGCGGCGAGCGCCCTGGCGCGCCCCGCCCGCCACCGCGAGGGACGCCCGGTGCGCCCGTACCGATCGCATCGGAGAATGGTCGCGGCCCGGCCCGGGCCTCAGGCGCGGGCCCCGCCCTCCCGCGCCAAGCGTGACCACCCGCGCCCAGGCATAGCCGGCCCCGCCGCAGCCGTAATGCACCGCCAGCAGCGGCAGGGCGAGGATCGCGAGCGCGGCGCCGTCCTCGCGCCGGAGCCGGGCGAGGAATCCGCCGATTCGCCATCGCCAGGATCAGCGCCGCCGCCCCGGCCGGCCCGGCGGCGGCGGGCGCGAACGGCATGGCCGCGACGCCGAGGCCGAGCGCCGCGACGCACAGCACCGACAGGCGCGCCGCCCCGGAGGTGTTCAGCCCCGCCGGCAGCGCCGCCCCCTCCGCCAGCAGCAGCATCGACCACGGGATCGCCCGGTCGAACAGGTCGCAGCGGATCATGCCCCCCAGCGTCCAGGCCTTGAGGTGCCGCCCCAGCAGCCGCGGATCGAGCGCGATCCGGTAACCCGCGCGCGACAGAGCCATGCCGAATTTCACGTCCTCCATCATCCGCTGCTCCGGGTCGAAGCCGCCCACCGCCTCGTAGGCCTCGCGCCGGACCGCCCCGAGCCCGGTCCAGAAGGTGCCCGCCGCGCCGGCATTCTCCAGATGCACATGGCGGTGCAAAAGGTTGCGGAACCGGCTCACCGCGCCCGGCGCGGCGGGGCGCGAATTGTAGGCCCCGAAGACGGCCGCGACGCCCGCGCCGGGGGCCAGCACCTGCCCGATCACCTCCCCCGCGCGCGCCTCCATCACCACGTCGGCATCGACGAAGACGAGAATCCCGGCGCCGCCGGCGATCGCCGCCCGGGCGCCCGCGTTGCGCGCCGCCGCCGCCCCCTGCCGCGGCCCGGTGACGACCCGCGCGCCGAACCGGCGCGCGATGGCCGCGGTCCCGTCGGTGGAGCCGTCGTCGACCACCGTGATCCGGGCCGGCGCGAACCCGGCCCGGCCCGCGCCCTGCAGGCAGCGCGGCAGATACGCGGCCGCCTGGTGCGCCGGGATCACCACATGCGCGGCGGGCGGGTCGGCCACCGGCTCCGGCACGGGGCCGCCCGCGCCCGGCGCGGCCATGCCGGCGCGACACGGCGCGGATGTGGAACTGGTCTTCGGCATGGTTACATCGTATGGCGCGATCCGGGCCACGGATAGCCGTGCACGGCCGGGCCGTCCACGCAAAGCAGGTCACCATGCTCGCCACCTATCGCCGGATCTTCTCCCTGCTGTCGGCGCGCGACCGCCGCAACTTCCTGATCCTGATCGGGCTGATGGTCGCGGCGGGGGCGGCCGAGGTCGTGGGCGTGGCCGCCATCATCCCGCTCTTCGCGGTGATCGCCGACCCCGCCGCGGTCACCGGGGACGGGCTCCTCGCCCGGGCCTACGACCTGGGCGGCTTCACCGACACGCGGAGCTTCCTGGGCGTCCTGTGCCTGGTGGCCTTCGCCGTCCTGCTGGTCTCGGTCGCGGTCCGGGTCCTGCACCAACTATGCCGCCGCCCGGTTCAGTCGCGGCATCGTCCTGACGCTGGCGCAGTCGCTGCTGACGAAATACCTGCGCAACCCCTACGAATGGTATCTCGCCCGGCATTCGGCCGATCTCGCCAAGTCGCTGCTGGACGAGACCAAGCAGGTGGTGAACGGCTCGATCACGCCGGCCATCAGGTTCATCTCCGACGGCATCGCCACGGCGACGATGGTCCTGTTCCTGATCCGGCTGGAGCCGGTGGGCGCGCTGATGACGGCGGGTGTCGTCGGCGGGGCCTTCGCCTTCCTCTACTGGTGGCTCAGGCAGCGGCTCGACGAGATCGGCCAGGATCGCCGCCTGGCCAACAGGGAGCGGTTCCAGATCGCGCAGGAGGCGCTCGGCGGGATCAAGGACGTCAAGATCATGGGGCTGGAGGAGAGCTACATCCGCCGCTTCCGCGACCCCTCGCGACGGCTGGCGCGGCACCAGGCGGTCATGGACATCCTCGGCGAGGTGCCCCGCTACGGGCTGGAGGCGCTGGGGTTCGGCGGCATGCTGCTGTTCCTGTTCTTCCTGCTGTCGAGCTCGCAGGGCGATCCCGGCGCGGTGCTGCCGATCTTCGGGGCCTTCGGGCTGGCCGGGCTGCGGCTCCTGCCCACGGTGCAGACCCTGTTCCGGTCGAGCACGCAGATGCGCTTCAACCGCTCCGCCCTGGAGGCGCTGTTCGGCGACCTCCGCGAGGCCACGGGCCCGGGCCCCCGTCCCGCCACCGGCCGCCTGCCGCTCGACCGGGCGCTGGTGCTCGACGGGATCCGCTATCATTATCCGGGCGCCGCCGGGCCCAGCCTCGACCGCGTGGACCTGACGATCCCCGCCCGGACCACGTGCGGCTTCGTCGGCCCGACCGGGGCGGGCAAGACCACGCTCGTCGATATCGTGCTGGGGCTGCTGGTGCCCCGCGCCGGCCGGCTCGAGGTGGACGGCACGGCCATCGACGCGGGCAACATCCGCGCCTGGCAGCGCTCGATCGGCTATGTCCAGCAATCGGTCCACCTGGTCGACGACACCGTTGCGGCGAACATCGCCTACGGCGTGCCGCGCGACGAGATCGACCTCGACCAGGTCGCCCATGCCGGCCGGCTGGCGAAGCTCGACGCGTTCGTGGCCACCCTGCCCGACGGCTACCTCACCATGGTCGGGGATCGCGGCATGCGCCTGTCCGGCGGGCAGCGGCAGCGGATCGCCATCGCCCGGGCGCTCTACCGCGACCCGGAGGTGATCGTCTTCGACGAGGCGACGAGCGCCCTCGATACCGTGACCGAACAGGCGGTCATGGACGCGATCGGCGCGCTCGGCGGCGAGAAGACGGTGCTGATCGTCACCCACCGGCTGTCCACCGTCGCGGCCTGCGACCAGATCGTGGTGATGCGGGACGGACGGGTCGAGGCCTCGGGGCGCTACGAGGATCTGCGCCACCGGGGCGGGACTTTCGGCGCCCTGCTCGACGCCTCCCGCGGCGCCGCCTGACCGGGGCCGCGGCTGCCCTCAGGGCGCGGCGCGATAGGGCGACAGGAAGTCGTGTTCGGCAACAATCTCGGCCACGCGGGCGCGCTGTTGCGGCGTCCACGACAGCTGTTCCCGGCTGCGCCGGCCGCTCGGTGCCACGAGCGCCGCGGCGGACTCGCGCCAGGCCGGGTCGGGATCGAGGCCGAGGAACGCCGCCAGCCGCTCGAGCTCCTCCCCCGGCGCGGCGGTGAAGCGCTCATAGGCGATCTCGTGCCAGTGGCCGGGCGGCACCTGCGCCTTCAAAGCGGCCGTGGCCGAGGCGAGCGCCGCGTAGTCCGCGATCATGGCGTCGTCGATCTGGGTCGGGATCTGCCCCTCCGACTGCGCCGCGCGGATCGCGCCGGCGGCATTGCCCGCTTCGGCGATCCGCAGCCGGTCATAGACGCGCCCCTGCCGCAAGGTCATGGTGGCGATGTTGTCCGCCGGATGGCGCGTCACCAGGATCCAGCGGCAATCGAGCCGCGACGCCGCCGCCAGCCGGGGCACGAGGGTCGGATCGGCCGCCGACCACCGGGTCGCCCAGTCCCCCTTCTTGTCGCCCACCACCCGGAGGCCGTGGCCGGGCCCGTGCGGCGCCCCCGGCACGGCATAGCAGAACCCGTTCCAGTACCGCCCGGCGCGGGTGAAGGCGCGGGCATTGGCCAGGCACAGCGCCGGCAGGCGCCGCGCCGGGATCCCCTTGCGGAACAGGCCCATCGCGTCGAGTTCGTGGGCGATGGCCGCGTGTGGATGGGCGTCGATCAGCGCGCCGATCAGGGAATGCCCCGAGCGCGGCCATCCGGCGAACTGCACGAAGGTCCGCGCCCCCCGCAGGGCCACGGCATGGCGCAGCGACAGCCAGGCGGCCTCGATCCGCAGGCGCGACACCTCCCGCCGCTGGTGGCGGCGGGACTCGGCCCCCTCGAAGACCGGCACCGAATGGTCGTTCGGGCTCGCCGTCCGGCCGGTCGGGACGGCGGCATCCGGGCCGGGAAGGGGCATGGCAGGTCTCGTCGGACGGGGAGGCGTCCCTTTATGCCACCCCGGCGCCGCCGGTGCAAATACCTCTCCAGGGCGGTCCGGGCCCGGCCCGCCCGCCTTGCCTGGCAGGTGCCCGGCGCGTAACGGTCCGGTCCTGGGCCACGGAGGGAAAGCAGTGTCGCAGGAACCCGGCGGGATCGACCGACTGGTCGTGGTGGCGGGGGTCTCCTGCACCGGCAAGACCACCCTGCTCAGGCGTCTGAAGGGGCCGGCGCCGCCCGCCCTGCCCGCGCCGCTCGCGGACCTGGACCTGTCGCGGTTCGAGGTGCTGAACGCCATCGATCTCGGCCGGGCCGGATCGCTGCCGAGGGATTGCCTGCTGCACTACGACCTGTTCCGCCCGGTGACCTTCCACGACGCCCTGCGCTACGAGGCCGATCCCGCGCTCGACCTCCTCCGTGGCGCCGGGTACCGGGCGGTGCTGACCCTGTGGGAGGATCCCGGAACGCTTCTGGATCGGTCCCTGGCCCGTCGGCGGCGCCTTTGGCGAAAGGTCGTCCGGCCCTCGACCCTCATGCGCCCCGCGGCGAACCTGGCCGCCTACAGGGGGGCCAGGGCGAGGCGCGAGCGGATGCATCCCTGGCTCAGCGACCCCGACCGGCTCTGGTCGATCTACGCGCGCTGGTTCGCCTTCGTCCACGCGGCCGGGGTAGAGGCACAATGGTGCGCGCGTCCCTCCGCCGGCCTGGCGGAGGCAGTGCCCGTCATGGGTGCGCCCCCCGACCCGTTCTGGCCCGTGGCGCCGGATGCGCGGAGCGGCCCGGAATGACCGGGCGCGCCCTTGCCGCGCTCAGTAGGGGCTGTCCTCGAAATAGTAGTCCTCGGCGTTCTCGGGCGTGATCAGCTCCGAGGCGATGATGAACTCGCCCGACATCGGCAGGCCGTCCTGCATCAGACCCGCCGCGGTCAGCTCGATCGCGGTGGCGATCATCGCCGGCGGATAGGTCACGTCGACGGGCACCATCGGGTCGCCCGTCCTGCACGCGCCGGACCATCTCCTTCATGCCGGCGCCGCCCACGACCCACATCTCCTCGGTGCGGCCGGCCTGCTCGATCGCCGCGATGGCGCCGAGCGCCATGTCGTCGTCGGCCGCCCAGACCGCGTCGATCTGCGCGTAGCGGCTGAGGAAGTCCTGCATCACCGTGAAACTGTCGTCGCGGTTCCAGTTGCCGTGCTCCATGGCCAGGATCTCGATCCCCGAACCCTCCAGCGCCGACTGGAACGCTTCGACCCGCTCGTTGTCGATGCTGGTGGGGATGCCGCGCAGCACCACCACCTGCGCGCCCTCGTCGAGGGTCTCCACGAAATACTCGCCCGCGGTGCGGCCGAAGCTCTCGTTGTCGCCGGCGACGTAGAGGTCCTCGATCCCCTCCTGCGCCAGCCCCCGGTCCACCACCGTGACCCAGGTGCCGCTCTCGGCGATGCGCGAGACGGGGCCGGTCAGCGGCTCGCTCTCGAAGGGCAGGACCACCAGCGCGTCGATGTCGCGGGTCGCCACCATGTCCTCCAGGTCCGATGATCTGGGTGCCGGCATCCGGCGTGGTGGTCAGCACGAAGTCCAGGTCCTCGTACTGTGCCTCCAGCCGCTCCACCGCCTGCTCGGCGTGGAAGTTCAGCGCGCCGGCCCAGCCATGGGTCGCCGCCGGGATCGAGACGCCGATGGTCTCGGCCGCCGCCGGCCCCGCGAGCGCGGCCGCCAGCGCGGTGGTCAGGATCAGGTGTTTCATGGTCGCTCCTCCCTTCGGATCGTGATCACCCCTCGGCTGCCCTTGCGTTGCAGGACCACCGCCAGGATGATGATGACGCCCTGGATGGCGCCGTTCAGATACGGGCTGACCATGTCGGTCAGGTTCAGGATGTTGCCGATCAGGCTCAGGATCAGCACGCCGACCACCGTGCCCCAGACCCGGCCGAAGCCGCCCTTCAGCACGGTGCCGCCGATGATCACCGCCGCGATCGCCTCCAGCTCCCACAACAGGCCCGTGGAGGCCGAGGCCGAGCCGAGGCGCGGCACGTACATGACCACCGCGACACCCACGAGGAAGCCGAGGAGCACGTAGGTCAGCGTCTTCACCCGGTTCACCGCCACGGTGGAATAGCGCGCCACCGTCTCGTTCGAGCCGATGGCGGCGCAGTACCGGCCGAAGGCGGTGTGGCGCATCACCACCTCGCCCCGCCACGGCGACCAGCGCGAAGACGATGATCGGCCAGGACACGCCGAGGATGCCGCCGTAATAGACCGGGCGATAGGCCTCGCGCAGCGCGAAATCGAGGGACAGCGTGCCGCCATCGGCCAGCCAGGTGACGAGGGAGCGGTAGATCCCCATCGTGCCCAGCGTGACGATGAAGGCCTCGATCCCCGCCCGCGTCACCAACAGCCCGTTGATCGCCCCCGCGACCAGCCCGGCGCCGAGCGCCAGCGCCACGCCCATCCCGATCACCGCGATCCCCGCCCCCATCGCCGGCAGCACCGTGTTCATCGCCAGGATCATCAGCCCGGCCACGAAGGCCGCCATCGACCCCACCGACAGGTCGAGCCCGCCGGCGGTGATGACGAAGGTCATGCCCACCGCGATGATGCCGATGAAGGCCGACCGCGCGGCCACGTTGGTCAGGTTGGCGTAGCTGAGGAAGTTCGGGTTGAGCAGGATGCCGACCAGGATCAGCGCCAGCAGCGCCAGGATCGGCCCCAGGACGTGCAGGTCGGGGCGCCAGCCCCGGGCGCCGGTGGCAGGGGCGTGTGCGGCTCATGCGGCCTCCTTCTTCGGTCCCAGCCCCGTGGCCAGGCGGATGATCGCGTCCTCGGTCACGTCCTCGCCCTCCAGTTCCCCGGCGATGCGGCCGCCATGCATGACATAGACGCGGGCGGCGAGGCCGATCAGTTCGGACATCTCCGACGAGATCACCACGACCGACCGGCCCTCGGCCGCGAGGCGATGGATCAGCTCGTAGATCTGCTGCTTGGTGCCGATGTCGATGCCGCGCGTCGGCTCGTCGATGATGACGACGTCCGGGTCGGCCAGCATGGTCTTGGCCAGAAGCAGCTTCTGCTGGTTGCCGCCCGACAGGTTGCCCGGCGGCCATGTCGCGGCCGCGGCGCGCGGATGTCGAAGTCGCGGATCGCCTGTCGCAGCGCCGCCGCCTCGGCGCGGGCGTCGATGAAGGGCCGGGCGAAACGGTGCAGGACCGGCAGCGTCAGGTTCTCCGTCAGCGACTTGTGCAAGCAGCAGCCCCGCGCCCTTGCGATCCTCGGTGAGATAGACGAGGCCGCGCCGCCGCGCCTCGGCCGGCGTCCGCCGGCAGGCGCGCGCCCTTCAGCCGCACCTCGCCGGTGCGCGGCCGCAGCCCCACCAGCGCCTCGACCAGCTCGGTGCGCCCCGCGCCGACCAGCCCGCCGATCCCGAGGATCTCGCCCTTGCGCAGCGACAGGGAGGCCCCCGTCACCCGGCCCGGCACGCTCACGTCGCGGGCCTCCAGAACGGCCTCGCCGCCCCAGTCCCGCTTGGGCGGGAACAGGTCCGACATCTCGCGGCCCACCATGGCGGTGGCCATCGGATCCTCGGTGAAGTCCTCCGCCGCCGCCCTGCGCCACCACCGCGCCGTCGCGCAGCACCGTCACCCGGTCGGCGATGCGCCTTCACCTCGCCCAGCTTGTGCGAGGTGAACAGGATCGCCGCGCCCGACTCCCGCAGCCGCCGCACCTGGGCGAACAGCACCTCCGCCTCCGCCCCGGTCAGCACCGCGGTGGGCTCGTCCATGATCAGCACGCGCAGCGTCGCGCGACAGGGCCTTGGCGATCTCCACCATCTGCTTTTCGGGCACCGAGATCCGCGCCACCTTCGCCGTCGGCGCCACCCGCGCCTCCAGCGTCCGCATCAGCTCGCGCCGTCCGCGCCTGCATGGCGCGATGGTCGAGGAACCAGCCGCGCCGGATCTCGCGCCCGAGGAAGATGTTCTGCTCCACGCTCAGGTGTTCGGCCAGGTTGAACTCCTGGTGGATCATCACCACGCCCGCCGCCTCGGCTTCGTCGGAGGAGGCAAAGCGGACGGGGTTCGCCGTCGAGCCGGACCTCGCCCGCGCTCGGGGGCAGGTAGCCGCCGAGGATCTTCATCATCGTCGACTTGCCGGCGCCGTTCTCGCCGATCAGGGCATGGACCTCGCCGGGGCGCAGGTCGAACTCCACCCCGTGCAGCACCTCCACCGGCCCGAAGGACCGCGAGACTCCGTGGAGCGCCAGCGCCGGTGTCACAGGTCCAGACCCGTCCAGGCCGCATCCTCCTTCGAGCGAGGCCACGCAGGCGGCGACGAAGGCCACCCCCTCCACCCCGTCGCGGATATCGGGCAGGTCCAGGCCCTCGGGCACCGCCCCTTCCCGCCTGCCGGGCGCGGATCAGGCGCGCCGCATCGGCGTAGATATTGGCGAAGCCCTCCAGATACCCCTCCGGGTGTCCCGGCGGCACCCGCGTGCCGGCCCCGCTGGTCCCCGGCCCGCCCCGCGTCAGCCGCCGCGGCGCCTCGCCGTGGGGCGTGTGCCAGAGCACGTTCGGGTCCTCCTGGCACCAGTCCAGGCCGCCCTGGTCGCCGAAGACCCGCAGGCGCAGCCCGTTCTCGTGCCCCGGCGCCACCTGGCTGCACCAGAGCATGCCCCTGGCGCCGCCCGCGAAGCGCAGCATCACATGGGCGTTGTCGTCCAGCACCCGGCCCGGCACGAAGGCCGACAGGTCCGCCGCCAGCCGCTCCAGTTTCAGCCCGGTGACGAAGCGCGCCAGGTGATAGGCATGGGTGCCGATATCCCCCGTCGCGCCGCCCAGCCCCGCCCGCTCGGGATCGGCGCGCCACTCGGCCTGCTTCACCCCCTGCGCCTCGACCCGGTCGGTCATCCAGTCCTGCGGATATTCGACCTGCACCACCCGGATCGTGCCCAGGTCGCCCGCGCGCGACCATCGCCTTGGCCTCGCGCACCAGCGGATAGCCGGAATAGTTGTGGGTCAGCACGAAGGCCGCCGCGCTCGCCTCCGCCACGTCGCGCAATTCCTTCGCCTCGGCGAGGGACGCGGCCAGCGGCTTGTCGCAGATCACGTGGATGCCGCGTTCCAGGAAGGCCCTCGCCACGGGCACGTGCAGGTGGTTGGGCGTGCAGATCGCCACCGCCTCGATCCCGTCGTCGCGCGCCGCCTCCCGCTCGGCCATCTCGGCCCAGTCGGAATAGGCACGATCCGGCGCGATCCCCACCGCCGCCGCGCTCTCAGCCGCCCGGTCGGGCGTGGAGCTCAGCGCGCCCGCGACCAGCGCGAACTGCCCGTCGAGCCGCGCGGCGATCCGGTGCACCGCGCCGATGAAGGCGCCGGCACCGCCTCCGACCTGTCCCAGCCGGATGGGAACCAGCCGTTCCATGCTCATCGCTCCAGCCCCAGCATCCGGCGGTTCGTCGCCGCGTCCGATCCGCCGCCGGCGAAATCGTCGAAGGCGCGGTCGGTCACGCGGATGATGTGATCGCCGGTGAACTCCGCGCCCTCCCGCGCGCCGTCCTCGGGATGCTTCAGCGCGCATTCCCATTCCACCACGGCCCAGCCGCCGAACCCGGCCGCCGTCAGCTTCGAGAACACGGCGCCGAAATCCACCTGCCCGTCGCCGGGGGAGCGGAACCGCCCCGCCCGCTCGACCCAGCCCTGGTAGCCGCCATAGACCCCCTGCCGGCCGTCGGGGCGGAACTCCGCGTCCTTGACGTGGAACATGCCGATCCGGTCGGCATAGATGTCGAGGAAGTCGAGGTAATCGAGCTGCTGCAGCACGAAATGCGACGGATCGTAGAGCAGCCGGCAGCGCGGGTGGTTTTCCACCCGTTCCAGCAGCATCTCGAAGCTCACCCCGTCATGCAGGTCCTCGCCGGGATGCAGCTCGAAGCAGATGTCGACGCCCCGCTCCTCGGCATGGTCGAAGAGCGGCCGCCAGCGCCGCGCCAGCTCGTCGAAGGCGGTCTCGATCAGCCCCGGCGGGCGCTGCGGCCAGGGATAGACGAAGGGCCAGGCCAGCCCGCCCGAGAAGGCCGCGACCTTGGTGAGGCCCAGATTGGCGGCGGCGTCGATGGTCTTGCGCACCTCGCCCGCCGCCCAGTCCGTGCGCGCGGCCGGGTCGCCCCGCACCGCCTGCGGCGCGATGCCGTCGAAGGCCGCGTCATAGGCCGGGTGCACCGCCACCAGCTGGCCCTGCATATGCGCCGAGAGCTCGGTGATCTCCACCCCCGCCGCCGCCGCGCGGCCGGCCCAGTCCTCGGCGGCGCCCTTGGAGGAGGCCACGGCGTCGAGATCCACCAGCCGCGGCTCGATCGTGGGGACCTGCACCCCGGCATAGCCCGCCTCCGCCGCCCACCGGGCGAGCCCGTCGAACGTGTCGAAGGGCGCCGCGTCGCCCACGAACTGGGCGAGGAACAGCCCCGGCCCCTTGATCGTCTGCATGTCCCCTCCCCGTCCGGTTTCACCCAGTGTAATCGGTTGCACTCCACGAAGGCACAGGATGAAATGCTTTACAAGGGGGGATATCCGGGCTTCATACCCCCCGAACCGACAGGAGGAGCGACGGCCATGGCCGCTGACGGGCCGGGACGCGCGGCGAGGATCGGGGACGTGGCGCGGCTCGCCGGCGTCTCCACGGCGACGGTCAGCCGGACACTGTCCAACCCCGCCATCGTCTCCGAGGCGACGCGCCGGGCGGTGCTCTCGGCGGTGGAGCGGACCGGCTATTCGGCCAATGTGCTGGCGCGCAACCTGCGGCGGCAGCGCACCGGCGGGGTGCTGGCGCTGGCGCCCAACCTGGCCAACCCGTTCTTCTCCGAGATCCTGGCGGGCATGTCCGACGTGCTCGACGCGGCCGACCTGAACCTGCTCGTCGCCGACACCCATATCGGCGAGCGCGGGCGGCGGCGACTGGTGGACTACGCCGACCGCTCCCGCGCCGACGGGCTCTTGATCCTCGATGGCGGGATCGACCCGGCGCTGCTCGACCGGCCGCAATGCCCCCCCGCGGTGCAGGTCTGCGAGCGGCTCGCGGGCCGCGACGCGCCCTGGGTCGTGGCCGACAACGCGGGCGGCGCCGGCGCCGCCGTGGCCCATCTGGCGGCGCGCGGCCATACCCGGATCGGCCGCGTCTCCGGCCCCGCCGGCAACAGCCTGACCCGCGGCCGCGACGCCGGATTCCGGGCCGGCATGGGCACGGCCGGGCTCGACCTGCGCGCGGACTGGATCCTGCCCGGCGACTTCTCCTTCGCCGCCGGGCACGTCGCGGCCGAACGGATCCTCGCCATGGAGGACCGGCCCACCGCGCTCTTCTGCGACAATGACGAGATGGCCTGCGGCGTGATGAGCGCGCTGCACCGCGCCGGCGTGGCGATCCCCGGGCAGATGGCGGTGGTGGGCTTCGACGATATCGAGATGTCGCGGCACCTGACGCCCGCGCTCACCACCGTGCGCCAGCCGCGCCGCCGTATCGGCCGCCACGCCGCGCGGATGCTGCTCGCCCGCCTCGACGGGCGCCAGGCCGCCGCCCGGAAGGTCGTCCCGGTGGAGCTCGTCATCCGCGCCAGCACCTGACCGCGCCCGCGCCGTTCCGGCGCCGCTCAGACGAAGGCGAAGGCGTCCGGCGTCAGCTCCGCCGCCTCCACCCCAAGCAGGCGCACCCGACACCCCTCCCAGGACAGGTCGGTGAAGGGGTCTCCGTCCGCGACCCCCTCCGACAGGGCGAAGGCCTCTAGCCCCTCCGCGACGTCGAACTGCAGGCGGTCGGTGCCGGGGGCGAAATCGGCGACGGTATCGGTGACGCCCGCCTGCCACGCGGTGAACGCGAAGAGATCGGCGCCGCGGCCGCCGGACAGGACGTCGCTGCCCGGGCCGCCGTCCAGCACGTCGTCGCCGTCCCCGCCCCAGAGGGTGTCCCGGCCGCCGCGCCCGTGCAGGACGTCGTCGCCCGCACCCCCCGAGAGGCTGTTGGCCCCGCCGGAACCGGCGAGCCGGTCGTCGCCCGCGCCGGAGGTCACGTGCTCCACGCCCCGCAGCGTGTCGCGGCCATGCCCGGTCTGCTGCGCGCCCGTCAGGGCCAGGTCGACGGTGGCCGCGGCCCCCCGGAAGATCGCCCGATCCGCCCCCGCGCCCCCGTCGATGAGGTCGTCGCCCGAACCGCCGCGCAGGATATCGTTGCCCTCGCCGCCCCGCAGGATGTCGGCGCCGCTTTCGCCGTGCAGCCGGTCGTGGCCGGCCGCGCCGTTCAGCGTGTCGTTGCCCGTCCCGCCGCGGACGAAATCGTTGCCGCGCCCGGCATCCACCGTGTCGTCCCCCGCCCCCGTGCGGATCTCCTCGTCGATCTGCATCCCGGCGATGCGATCCCCGCCATCCGTGCCGCGAAAGATGCCGTCGGCGGGCGGGGTGATGTCCTCGACGATCTCGTCCCAGCTGGAGAAGCCGATGGCCTCGTCGCTGTCCACGCCGCGGGGCAGCATCTGCTCCGGCCTGCCGCCCGCGGCATGCAGCAGCGCGCCGATGAAGGCGTTGGAATTCTCCTCCAGCAGGCCGTAATCGTACTCGGCCGCCTCGATCATGCGCGCATACTTGACCATGATCGCCCAGGCCTCGTCATCGCTCCGCCCGGCGAAGTCGAGCGGCGTGCTCGACCGCTCGGCGGGGGTGTCGCCGTCGCGGGCGTCGGCCGAGTCCGCCATCGGCACGTTTGCCTCCGCCGTCAGCTCGCCGAAAGGCCAGAACGGCGCCGACGGCCCGGCGCGCAGGACGTATTCCTGGCCGTTGGTGTCCCTGAAGACGAGGTAGAGATGTTCCGAGACGGGAAGGCCGAAGGATCGCGCCTTGACCGTCTCGATGAAGATGCTGCCAGCCACCCGAAACCTCCGTGGAAAAAGGGGCGCGCGCCGCGCATCGGGGCCCCGGCCCGCGCCGCATCCGGCCCCGCCGCCCGGGGCGTCCGGGCGACGGGCCAGCTTAGGCCGGGGCGCGCCGGGCGCTTTGTCGATTTGCGACCTCCCCGCGACGCATTTGCACCACGCCGCCGGTGGCCGCGCGCAGGCCTCTCGCGCCCGGAGGGGGAGGCATGCGCCCATGCGATAGCGCCCTTGCAGCGCGGCCGCCTCCCGCCCGCGCGGCTCCGGTGCCAAATGGATGGGGAACGCGGATCGTGCCGCGTCGCCGCCCTCGGACAATGGAGTTTGCCGATGTTCTCGCGCCTCAAGACCTTCCTCGCCGCCCTCGCCCGTGCCGGTGCGCCGGCCCGCAATCCCTTCGCCCCGGCGCGCGGCGCGCGCGGCTAGGCCCAGCCGGGCGCGCCGCGGGCCTGCGGCATTCCGCCCGCGAGGTTTTTCACCTGCAGCACTGGCGCTGCATCGCAGCACGCCTAGATTTCTGGACAGGGACACACGGGCCGACCTCCTCCCCGGCCCGGTCTCGATTGACGGCGGCCCCTCTCCTCCTCCCTGGGGGGTCGTCGTCGCCCTTTCCCCCCGATCCTCGGGCGTCTCAGCCCATGCTCGTCCGGTCCGGCCGCTGCCGCGCGCGGGCGCGATCGTCGCGCCAGCTCAGGACCGCGGCGATGCCCCAGCTCAGGCAATAGGCAAGGCCCAGCCCGAGGACGTAGCGCCCGTCCACCGGGCCGATCGCGGCCCGCTCGACCAACTCCGCCGGCGCGGCCAGCGGCTCGGGATGCACCACCAGCTTGCCCAGATAGGCGACGGTCTGGATCAGCAGGATCCAGAAATAGTTGCGCCGGATCCGCCGCCCCAGCGCGACCCACAGCGAGACGTGGTAGCGCGGCCGCAGATAGTCCCGGGCCAGCACGTCCTGCCAGCCCTCCTCCATGTGCAGGTCGCCGTCGTGCAGCATCGGCGCGAAGAAATGCACCTCCATCCAGCGGCAGCGCGCCCGCCAGACGTTGAAGTAGCGATAGCGCCGCGCCTCCAGCATCAGGAAGAAGAAGACCAGCACGCCCACCAGGATCAGCGGCAGCGGCGAGGCCGCCGGGGACGAGAACGCGATCGACAGCGCGATTCCCAGCGTCACCACCGACCAGTTCGTCGTCGTGTCGAGCCGGGTGCGCCACAGCGTCGAGCGATAGACCTCGCCGCGATACAGATGCGCCAGCGCCCCGATCTCCGCCGGGTCGAGCCGCTTCCTCGCCGTCTCCTCCCGCTGGTCCATCGCTCGCTCCCTCCAGGCAGGATCGCATGGCCGGCCGGGGTCGGACAAACATTTTCCGCCCGCTCTCGGCGCTGTGGCCACGGCGCCTCCCGGCGGCAATATCCGTTGATCTTTTGCCTGATGCTTTCTCGGCAATCCTCTGTTTCATGGTGTTTTCAGCTTCTTGTTTCACTGGTGCCTCACGACCCCCGCCAGCGATCAGGCCCTCGGCCGATGGATCGACCCGCCGGCCACCCCCTCCGCGCCGCCGTCGCGCCGATCCCCGGCGGCCCCGCTCCGGCAGCGAGCGCGGGCCCTCCACCCGCCGTCTGCGCCTCATCTATCGCATCACTTACGCCTCTTATATGACTTCAAGCATTCGTTTATTTTTTCCCCTCCGTAGCGCGCTCCACCACCTGCTGCGCCGCCGGGCAAATCAGGTCCGATACGGATCTTATCCGCGGATAAGGTCTTCCCGGCCGGTCGCGGGATGCGCTGACCGGGGCCGCGCCGCCATTGCGGCGCGGCCCCGGGTGCCGTAGTGATCCGGACGCAACTGTGCGGGTTCGCCCAAGATGTCCGCCTCCGACTCCGGCGCTCCCGGATCCCTCCGTCGCTCCATCGCCGCGCGCCGCCCCATCCGCGACTTGGGCCCCGCCGGCCGCGCGGCCGCACCCCCGCCGATCCGCCCGAACCGCCCCCCGGCGCCCATCCTCGCGCCCGCCCCCCCGACGGACCGGCGGGATGGATAGCGTGGCGGCGCTGCTCGCCGCGCCCGCCCTGCCCGCCTGGCTGACGCTGGGCGTGCTGGCCGCGATGTTCACCCTGTTCGTCCTGGAGGTCTTTCCGGTCGAGGTGACGGCGATGCTGGGCGCCGCCGCCGTCATCGTGCTGGGCATCGTGCCCGCCGACGCGGTGCTGGAGGTCTTCGCCAACCCCGCCCCCTGGACGATCGCGGCGATGTTCGTGGTCTCCGCCGGGCTGGTCCGCACCGGGCTGATCGGCGGTTTCGCCCGCCTCGTCTCGCGCCGGGCGGCGGAGCGCAAGGTGCCGGTGATCTGCGGCGTGGGCCTTGTCGTCGCCCTCGCCTCGGCCTTCACCAACAACACGCCGCTGGTGGCGGTGATGATCCCGGTGACGGTGCAACTGGCCCGCACCATGGGCTTCGCGCCCTCCCGGCTGCTGATCCCGCTGTCCTACATGGCCGTGCTCGGCGGCATGCTGACGATGATCGGCACCTCGACCAACATCCTCGTCGACGGCGTGGCGCGCCGCCAGGGGCTGGAGCCGTTCGGCCTGTTCGAGATCGCGCCGCTGGGCCTCGCGGTGGGGCTCGCGGGCTTCGTCACGCTCTGGGCGCTCGTGCCGGTCCTGCTGCCCGACCGGGAGGCGGCCGGCGACCTGCTCGGGGCGCGCAAGCGGCCGAAATTCCTCACCGAGGTGGTCGTGCCCGAGGCCTCGCCGCTGATCGGCGCGCGCGCGACCGAGGTGGCGATCTTCCGGCGCGAGGGAATGCGGCTCGTGGACGTCATCCGGGGCGACCGCAGCCTGCGCCGCGAGGTTCCCGAGGTGACCCTGGCCCAGGGCGACCGCGTGGTGCTGCGCACCGAGATGCAGGAGCTTCTGGGCCTGAAGGACGCCGGCAGCGTCAACCTGGTGGACCGCATCGCCTCCACCCGCAGCGCCACGGTCGAGGCGCTGATCCCGCCCGACTGCCGGATGGTCGGCCGCTCCCTCGGCCAGCTGCGGCTGCGACGACGCTACGGGGTCTATCCGCTCGCCGTGCACCGGCGCAGCCGCAATATCGGCCGGCAGCTCGACGAGGTGGTGGTTCAGGTCGGCGACACCCTCCTGCTGGAGGGGGCGCCCGACGACATCCGGCGCCTCGCCGCCGACATGCGGCTCGCCGATCTCGCCGAGCCGGCCGACCTGCCGTTCCGGCGCGGCCGGGCGCCGCTGGTCCTCGCCGTGGTGGCGGGGATCGTGGGGCTCTCGGCCCTCGACCTGGCCCCGATCCAGATCCTCGCCATGCTTGGGGTCGTGGTGCTTCTCGCCACCCGCACGGTGGAGCCGAAGGAGGCCTATGCCACCATCGACGCGGGCCTGATCCTGCTGATCCTGGCGATGCTGGTCGTGGGCACGGCAATGGAACTCTCGGGGGCCGCGCAGCTGGCCGTCGACGCGCTGGTGCCCTGGCTGTCGGGCCTGCCGCCGCTGGCGGTGCTGGTCGTGCTGTTCTTCCTCACCCAGATCCTGACCGAGCTTCTGTCGAACAACGCCGTGGCGGTGATCGTGACCCCGGTGGCGATCACGCTGGGCCAGTCGCTGGGCCTCGATCCGCGGCCGCTGGTGGTCGCGGTGATGTTCGCCGCCACCCTCGCCTTCGCCACGCCGATCGGCTACCAGACCAACACGATGGTCTATGCGCCGGGGGGCTACCGGTTCACCGATTTCGTGCGGGTGGGCCTGCCGCTGAACATCGTGACGGGCGTGGTCGCCTGCCTCCTGATCCCGCGGATCTGGCCGTTCTGAACCCGGCCCCTCCCGCCCCTCGACATCCCGCGCGTCGATGCCGATGTTCGGGCGGCGAAGACCCTGCCGACCGGACCCGAGATCGCCCATGCCCCAGATCGTCACCCCCTGGCGCAGCGTCGCCGCCGCCTTCGCCCTGAACGGCGTGCTGCTGGGGTGCTGGGCGTCGCGTGTCCCGGCGGTCGCCGCCGCCTTCGGGCTGGACGAGGGGGCGCTGGGGCTCCTGCTCCTGGCGATGGGGGTGGGGGCGCTGGTCTCCTTCCCGCTGGCCGGCCGGCTGGCCGACCGCTTCGGGGCGGTGCGGGTGACCCGCTGGATCGCGGCGGTCTATCTCGTCTCCGTCGTGCTGGTGGGCGCGGCGCCCGTGGTCGCGGCGCTCGGGGCGGCCTTGTTGCTCTTCGGCATGTGCCACGGCGCGATGGACGTGGCGATGAATTCCTGGGCCGCCGAGGTCGAGCGCCACATGGGGCGCTCGGTGATGTCCTCCTTCCACGCCATGTGGAGCCTCGGGGCGGGGATCGGCGCCGCCGGCGGCTATGCGGCCACCACGCTCGGCGCGCCGGTGGCGCTGCATTTCGCCCTCGCCGCCGCCCTGACCGCGCTGGCGCTCGGCCCGTTCCTGCGCACCGGCTGGCGCTCGCGCACGGCCCGCACGGGCAGCGGCGATCCGGTCTTCGCCTTCCCGCGCGGCGCGCTGGTCTTCGTCGGGCTGATCGCCCTCGGCGCCGGGCTGGGCGAGGGCGCGGCGGTGGACTGGGGCGCGGTGTTCCTCGCCGAGGTGCTGGACGCCACCGAATTGGTGGCCACACTGGGCTACGCGGCCTTCTCGGTGACGATGGTGGCGATGCGGCTCTGCGTCGACGGGCTGATCACCCGGTTCGGGCCGCGGCCGGTGGCGCTGGCCAGCGGCCTGGCGGCGGCGTCGGGCTACCTGCTCTGCGCCGCGGCGGGAAGCGTCCCGCTGGCGCTGGCGGGTTTCGTGCTGATGGGCACGGGCTACGCGGCGGTGATCCCGCTGGCCTTCAGCCGCGCGGCCGCCGATCCGGTGGTCCCGGCGGGGCAGGCGATCGCCTCGGTGGCGACGCTGGGCTACGGGGCGATGCTGATGGGGCCGCCGGCGATCGGTTTCATCGCCGATGCCACCTCGCTGCGGATCTCCTTCGCGCTGGTGGGGCTCTGCGCGCTGCTGATCGCGGCGCTGTCGCCGGTGCTGCGCCGCGGGCACCCGGCCCCGCACCCGGCCTGACCGGGGCGGTGTCGCGTCAGGCGCCGATCCGGGCCGCAGCCCGGCCGATCCGGTGGGCGGGCAGCCCGGCGGCGATGTCCGGACGGCCGCGCTGATCCCGCGGGCCGGGACCCCCGAGGCGGCCCCCAGAGGTCAGCGGGCCCGCCGCGGTCGGCCGCGCCGGACATCCTGTCGGCCGGTCCCGTGCCGCCCCCGAAGGATATGGCCGGCACGACGCCGGGGCCGCCGAACGGCGCGCGGACCGGCGGCGGGGCTCAGCGCCGTGAGGGAGGTCCGGAGGGTCCAGCCCGAGGATCGCGCGCCTCGGCCCCGGAGCGTCGTCTCCACTGCGCCGCGGGCGATGGGGCTGCCCTTCACCGCGCGGTCCATCAGGCCGATGGTTGCGTTGATCCGGTCGCCGTCGCCGCCGGCGAGGATCGGCGCGATATGCGTGTCGACCGCGGCCTTGATGCTCTCGGGGCTTTCCGCGCCGTAGCTCATGCCGCCGATCGACCTTCCTTCGCCCAGGCCCGTCGAGCCGTCGTCGAAGGGCATGCGCACCAGCACGACGGACTGGTGCATCATCGTCGTCATCGACAGGACGTGCCCCCGGACGGTCGGGAGGTCGACGGCGATCGTCGCGATGCGGTCGGTCAGTGGCACGGCGAAGGCCCCGGGCTTGGCGCGTTTCCTTGCCCGGAAGGATCGGCGCCGCGGGCCCCCAGATCCGATACCGGCCTGATCCGGGGCGATACCCGGACAGGCGCGCGGCGCGGCGGGGGCCTTTCGACGGCGGGAATAAAACGCCCCGCCCGCACGTCCCTTCCATGCGCAACCACTTCGGGGAGGAGTAACCATGAGCGATCGCGCCCACGTCAATCGCCGCCATTTCCTGGTCGGAACGGCGGGAGCCACGCTCCTGTCGAGCACGGGGCTCCCGGCCCTGGCGCAGGAGGGGGGCGGCACCGGCGGCCTGCCCGACTATGCCGCCTGGAAGGAGGCCGACGCCTTCATCCGCCATTCCGAGCAGACGCTGGAGACCAGGCGGGGGGAGATCGGGCTCAGCGCCCTGACGCCCAATGACCTGGTCTTCGTGCGCAACAACCTGCCCTCCCTGACCGAGGAGGAGATCGGCGACCCGGAGGCCTGGGAGGTGGCCATCGAGGGCGTCGCCGAGGGCGGCCCGATCACGCTGGCCGAGTTGCGGCAGCGCGCGCCGGACACCGTGACCTGCGTGCTGCAATGTTCCGGCAACGGCCGCGCCTTCTTCGAGCACGAGACCAGCGGCTCGCAATGGTCCGTGGGGGCGGCGGCGAACGTGCAGTGGACCGGCGTGCCGGTCGCCGCGCTGGTCGAGGAGATGGGCGGCGTGGCGGACGGGAAGTCCTTCATGACCTCGACAGGGGGCGAGACCATCCCCGAGGGGATCGACCCCGCCACGGTGATCGTGGAGCGGTCGGTGCCGATCGAGGCGATGGAGCGGGCCATGCTGGCCTTCGAGATGAACGGCGAGCCGATCCCGCGCGCCCATGGCGGGCCGGTCCGCATGGTCATCCCCGGCTATTTCGGGGTCAACAACATCAAGCACGTCAAGCGTGTCTCGTTCGACGAGACCGAGACCGAGGCCAGCATCCAGCAATCGGGCTATCGCGTGCGGCCGGTCGGCGAGAGCGGCGCGCCCGACCAGCCGTCGATGTACGAGATGGTGGTGAAGTCCTGGGTGACGCATCCGCTGATGGAGACCGAGAGCGGGCGCGTCCAGATCTGGGGCGTCGCCATGGGCGGCACCGAGACGCTGGAGGGGGTCGAGGTCTCCACCGATGGCGGCGAGAGCTGGCAGGCGGCGCGCTTCGTCGGCCCCGACATGGGGCCCTATGCCTGGCGGCCGTTCCTGCTGACCGCGGAGCTGGAGGCCGGGACGCACCGGGTGGCGAGCCGGGCCACCACCGCCTCGGGCGAGACCCAGCCGCGGGAGTTCGCGCCCAACCACCGCGGCTACGGCCATAACGGCTGGGACGCGCATGCGGTCGACATCACCGTGGGCTGACGCCGCCGCGGACCGGCGGGCGGCCCCGATCCGGGCCGCCCGCGCCAGCCCTTTCCAGCACAGAGAGCCCCATGATCCCGATTTTCCTCCGCGCCGCGGTCGGTTGCCTCGCCGCCCTCCTGCCCCTGCCCGCCCTCGCCCAGGAGAGCCCCGACGCGGGTTGGGCGCAGACCTATTTCCAGGAGGGCGGCGGCGGCATGCCGGCCTGCGGCATCTGCCACGTCCTCGCGGCGGCGGGGACCGAGGGACAGGTCGGTCCCAGCCTCGACGACCTGAAGCCCGACGCGGACCGGGTCCGCGCGGCGCTGCGCGACGGGGTGGGCGTCATGCCGGCCTTCGCCGAGGCGCTGAGCGCGGCGGAGATCGCGGCGATGGCCGACTACGTGGCCGGGGCCGTGGAGTGATCAGGCGCAGCGCCGCGCCGTCTTCGTCCGGTCGCGCAGGGCGGTGAGGAGGTCGTCGCGCGGACCGTCGCGGCGGGTCTCGGCCTCGGCAAAGCGGGCGACGGCGCGGAAGCGGCGCGGGTCCATCCCCTGCGCCAGGATCAGGAACCCGGTCCCGCCCGCGCGCCAGTGATGGACGAGCGGGCCGGGGGCCGCGGCGAGATCCGGGCCGGACAGGATGGTCAGCGCGCAGCCGCTGGGGCCGCGATAGTGCCAGGCGGCGACCGCGCCTTGCGTGATCCGCGCCCGGCGGATGGCGACGAGCGCCAGGTTCGACCCCGACAGATCTAGGGCGGCCCCCGGGTCGAGGCCCGCCGGCCGGCCCGGCTCGGCGTCCGACAGGGTGGCGTGCAGCTCCGCCGGGGTGGGCAGGCCGCGCGCCTCCCGCATCCACGCGCCCCCGCCCAAAAGGGCGAGCGCGACCAGGACGGCCGCGGCCGCCCGGGGCCGCGCGGTTCGCCGGACCGGGCGGGGCGCGACCGCCGGGGCGAGGGTGCCGAGGCGCGACTTCAGGCCGAGGATGTCGCCATAGGCGCGACGCAGATCCGGCTCGGTCGCCAGCCGAAGGCGCAGGCGCAGCCGCGCGGGCCGGGCCAGTTCGCCATCGGCCAGGGCGTTCAGCTCCTCCCAGTCGTCGGGTCGCGTCATGGCGTCAGCATCCGGGGCGCCCCCCCTCATCCGCGGTCAGGATCGCGATCAGCGCCCGCCGCGCGCGGCTGAGCCGGCTCATCACGGTGCCCGCGGGAATGCCCAGGTGGCGGGCGGCCTCGGCGTAGGTCAGGCCGTGGATGTCGACCAGTTCGATGATCGTGCGGTCGCGCGGGCAGAGGCGCCGCAGCGCGTCCCGCATGACGGCCCGCGCCTCGGGATCGGACGGGCAGGGCTGGGTCTGCTGCAGGGCGACGGCGCCGGCATGGTCGCGGCGGACCCGGCGATGGCGGTGTGCGTCGATCTGCTTGTTGCGGATGACGCGGAACATCCAGCGCCTGAGCTCGGCGCGCCGCAGCGGAATCGCAGGGCTGCGCGCGGCGCTTTCGAGAGCGTCGCTGACCGCGTCCTCGGCGATCTCCGCGTCCCGCGCCAGCGCGCGGCTGTAGGCGCGCAGTTCCGGCAGCAGGTCGACCAGCATCCGCCATCCACCCATCGCGAAAAACCTGCCACCGGCCGCCGCGCGCGGCAAGCGCGATCACGGGGGAGGCCTCAGTGGTCGAGGATCTTCGACAGGAAGTCCTGGGCCCGCGGGCTTTCGGGATTGCCGAAGAAATCCTCGGTCGGACGGTCCTCGACGATGCGGCCCTCGTCCATGAAGACGACGCGCTGCGCAACCTTTCGGGCGAAGCCCATCTCGTGGGTGACGACCATCATCGTCATCCCCTCGCGCGCGAGTTCCACCATGACGTCGAGCACCTCGCTGATCATCTCGGGATCGAGGGCCGAGGTGGGCTCGTCGAACAGCATCGCCACCGGGTCCATCGCCAGCGCGCGGGAGATCGCGACACGCTGCTGCTGGCCGCCCGAGAGCGAGCCGGGATACTTGTCGATCTGCGCGGCGAGGCCGACCCGTTCCAGGAGCGCCTCGGCCTTGGCGACGGATTCGTCGCGGGGCCGGCCCAGCACCTTCTGCTGCGCCAGGCACAGGTTCTCGCGCACGGTCATGTGGGGGTAGAGCTCGAAATGCTGGAACACCATGCCGATCCGGGCGCGCAGCTTCGTCAGCTTGGCGCGTCTGGCGGTGACCTCGGCCTCCTCCACCGTGATGCGGCCCTGCTGCACCGGCTCCAGCCCGTTGACGCATTTGATGAGCGTCGATTTCCCCGAGCCCGAGGGGCCGCAGACCACGACCACCTCGCCGCGGGCGACATGCGTGGTGCAATCGGTCAGCACGCGGAAATCGCCGTACCATTTGGAGACGTTGTCGATGTCGATCATGCGGGACGGGCCCCTTGCAGCCGCCGGACGAGGAGCGATCCGGCGAAACAGATGACGAAGTAGACGAGCGCGGCGAAGACATACATCTCCACCAGCCGCCCCTCGGTGCGGGCGACGATGGAGGAGGTCGTCATGAAGTCGCGCAGCGAGACGACGAAGACGAGGCTGGTATCCTGGAACAGGATGATGCCCTGGGTCACCAGGATCGGCAGCATGTTGCGGAACGCCTGCGGCAGGACGATGTGGCGCTGCACCTGCCAGTAGTTGAGCCCCGTCGCCTGCCCGGCATGGACCTGGCCGGTGCGGACCGACTGGATGCCGGCGCGGATGATCTCGGAGTAGTAGGCCGCCTCGAACAGGGTGAAGGCGATGAGGGCGGAGTAGAAGCCGCCGATCGGGTCGCCCCAGCGCCAGCGGCACCAGGAAGTAGAACCAGAAGATCACCAGGATCAGCGGCACCGAGCGGATCAGGTTCACGTAGCCGGCGGCGAGATGCGACAGCCCCGGCAGGCGCGACAGCCGCAGGAGCGCGAGCCCGGTGCCCAGCACCAGCCCGCCGATGACGGCGAGGAAGGTCAGGAGGAGCGAGAGTTGCAGCCCCTGCCAGAGGAAGGGCAGGTTGGCGACGATGATGCCGATATCGAAATTGCCCATGGCTCAGGTCCCCACGTAGCCGGGAATGCGGGTGAACCGCTCCAGCACCTGCATGATCGCGGTCGCGAGGAGCGCGATGCAGACATAGATGACCGTCGCCGCGGTGAAGGCCTCGAAGCCCTGGAAGGTGTATTCGGCGATCTGCTGGCTCTGCGCCGTCAGCTCCAGCAGGCCGATCGTCAGCGCCAGCGAGGAGTTCTTGAAGATCGTCAGGAATTCCGAGGTGAGCGGCGGCACGATCAGCCGGAACGAGATCGGCAGCAGGACGTAGCGATAGGCCTGCGCCGTCGAGAGCCCGTTGGCGTAGGCCGCGTTCTTCAGCCCCGATCCCAGCGATTCGATGCCCGAGCGGACCTGCTCGGCCACCCGGCTGGCGGTGTAGAGCCCCAGCGCCACCACCGCGGTCACGTATTCCGGGTTCGGCATGTCCCGCTTCATCCAGCGGCCGACATCCTGCGGCACGATCTCGGGAACGACGAAGTACCACAGGAACAGCTGCACCAGCAGCGGCACGTTGCGGAACAGCTCCACATAGGCGGTGCAGAGGAAGGCGACGGGGCGCAGCGGCAGCGTGCGGCCGACGCCGACGAGGATGCCCACGGCGAGCGCGATGACCCAGGCCGCGAGCGCCACCGCGAAGGTCCATTGGGTGCCGCTGATCAGCCAGCCCAGGTAGGGATCGGCGAACAGGACCGACCAGTTCCAGTTGTAGTCCATGGGGTGGTCTCCCTCGTCGCGGACCGGCTGCGCCGATGTCAGGGTCCGGGCGCGGCGGGGCGCCCGGACCGGGCCGTCACTCCGGGTAGGCCTGGATCTCGAAGGCCGCGTCGAGGAGGTCGGTCTTCTCGACTCCCATGTCGTCGAACCACTTGGCGTAGATCTCGTCGATCTCGCCGGAGCGGAAGACCTCGGCCAGCGCCGCCTTGCCGACCAGCTCGAAGGCGCTGTCGTTGCGCGGCACCATGATCGCGTAGGGGTCGAAGGAGAGGAAATCGCCCACCACGGCGAAATCGTCGGGGTTGCGCGCCTTGTCGATCAGCCCGTGCAGCAGGATGTGGTCGGTGGAATAGGCGTCCACCCGGTCCGTCTCCAGCGCCAGCATGCCCTCGGCGTGGTCGCGCACCGGCAGGATCTCCACGTCGAGGCCGCGCTCCTCGACCGCGGCCTTGATGGCGCGCTCGTTGGTGGTGCCCTGGGCCAGGGCGATCACCTTGCCGTCGAGATCGTCGACCGATTCGATGCCGGAATCGGTGCGGGTCAGGATCTTGGTGCCGGTGATGAAGGTGGTGGGCAGGTATTCCACCTGCTCCTGCCGGGTCAGGTTGTTGGTGGTGGAGCCGCATTCCATGTCGATGGTGCCGTTGGCCAGGAGCGCGATCCGGGTCTTGGGATTGACGGGGACGTAGCGCACCTCGACCTCCTGGCCGATCCTCTCGGAGATCGCCTCGACCACCTTCATGCACAGGTCGATCGTGTAGCCGATGGGCTGCTGGTTCTCGTCGAGATAGGAGAAGGGAACCGAGCTTTCGCGGTGGCCGATGACGATCTCGCCGTCCTCGGCGATCTCGGCGAGCTTGCCGCTCAGATCCTGCGCCGCCGCCGGCAGGCCAACCAGCGCGGCGATCGCGGCCACGGGAAGAAGATGTTTCATGACGGTCTCCCTGTTCGTTGTCGTTGGTCGTCTCGGTCGGGGTCAGGCGGCCGGTGGCTCGGCGCCGAAGAGGTCCGGGTAGCCGAACAGCGCGGCGCTGCCCCCGGTATGCAGGAATACCACGTTCTCCATGCCGTCGAACCGGCCTTTGCCCACCAGGTCGATCAACCCGTCGAGTCCCTTGCCGGAATAGACCGGATCGAACAGCAGCCCCTCCAGCCGCGCGAGAAGCCGCACCGCGGCGATCATGCCGTCGGTGGGCAGGCCGTAGCCGGGGCCGACATAGTCGCAGTTCGCCTTCACCGCCGCGCGGGGGATCTCGAAGCCGATGCCGAGATGGTCCATCGTCCGGCAGGCGAGATCGTGGACCATGGCCTCCTGCTTCTCCTGCGGGGCGCGGACGCCGATGCCCAGGAGGTCGAGATCGGAGCCGAGGGCTGCGAGACCCGCGACGAGGCCGGCCTGGGTGCCGGAACTGCCGGTGGCGTGGACCAGGGCGTCGATCCGCAGGTCCATCGCCTCGGCCTGTCCGGCAAGCTCGCTGGCGCAGGTCACGTATCCCAGCGCGCCGACCGGGTTCGAGCCGCCGCCGGGGATCACGTAGGGCCGGCGGCCCTCGGCGCGCATCCGTTCGGCCAGGGTCTCCATCTCGGCGGCCATGTCGGTGCCGCCGGGGCGATGCTCGACCGTGGCGCCGAGCAGCCGGTCGAGCAGGACATTGCCGTTGCCGAGGTATTGCGGATCCTCGGAGCCGGTGCGGTTCTCCAGCAGGATGTGGCAGTCGAGGCCGACCCTGGCGGCCGCGGCCACGGTCTGGCGGGCGTGGTTGGATTGCGTGGCGCCCTGCGTGACGACGCAATCGGCGCCCTTCTCCAGCGCGTCGGCAATCAGGAATTCCAGCTTGCGGGTCTTGTTGCCGCCCGAGGAGAGGCCGGTGCAATCGTCGCGCTTCACCCAGAGGCGCGGCCCGCCCAGATGCTCGGACAGCCGGTCCATCGGCTCCAGCGGCGTGGGGAGATGGCCGAGGCGGTGGCGCGGAAAGCCCTCCAGCGCCCTGTCCAGGGCGGCGCGGCGCCCTGCGGGCGTGCCGGAGCCGTCGGTCATGTCGTTCGCCATGCGCAGTCGCGTCCTTCGATCAGCTCTAACCTTCCGTTTCGATAACCCGTCGGGGACGGCGCGTGAAATGCCGATATGGCAGCCTGCCATGCCGGATGGTATGAGCGGGCATGGATCTGAAACTGCTCCACGACGCGATCGCCCTGATCGAATGCGGCAATCTCAGCCGGGCGGCGGCGCGCCGCCACGTGACCCAGCCGGCTTTCTCGCGCCGGATCCGGGCGCTGGAGGACTGGGTCGGCGCGCCGCTGCTGGAGCGCGGCGCGAACCGGGTGGTGGTGTCGCCGGACCTGCTGGCGGCCGAGGCCGAGATCCGGGCGCTGCTGGCCCGCGGCGAGCAGCTGCGCCGGCGGATCGCCGCGCCCGGCGGGGCCGGCCAGACGATGGTGCTGGCCACGCAGCACGCGCTGGCGGCGGGGGTGTTTCCCGGCGTGTTCGGCGATTTCGCGCGCCGGCGGCCGGACCTCTCGTGGCGGCTGCGGACGCTCAACCGCGAGGATTGCGTCTCGCTTTTCGTGCAGGGCGATGCCGACCTCATGCTGTGCTACGAGGCCCGGGGGTTCCCGCCCCTGCCCTTCGACGCCTCGGTGACCAAACGCGTCTGGCGCGGCGATACGTTGATCCCTGTGGTAGGCGGGCGGCTGCGCCACCTGGTCGACGGCGCGGGGCGGTTGTCCGGGACGGTGCCGGCCCTGTCCTATCCGCCCGGCAGCCATTTCGGCCGGCTGCTGGCGCAGACCGGCCTCGACGACGCCTTCCCGGTGGAGGCCGCGACCGGCGGCACGGTGGAATCGGCGTTCTCCGTGGGGCTGCTGGAGCTGGTGATGCGCGGCGCGGGGGTGGCGTGGATTCCGCACACGATGTGCCGCGCGCGGATCTCCTCGGGCGATCTGGTGTCGCTGGCGCGGCCCTACGGGGCGATCCCGCTGGACATCACGCTGTTCGCCTTCGAGACGAACCGCCGGGCGCTGGACCTCCTGTCGGAGGTGTGAGGGCGCCGCATCCGCGACGCGACGCGGCGCGGCGCGGGGCGGCGCGGGGAAGCGAAATAAGTATTTGCTTTGCATGTTAACCTGGCCTATCCCGGTCGCGCCCGTATCGCCCGGAGGGCTTCGCCATGCACCAGACGCCCGAATCCCGCCCCCGCCCGCCCTCCGCGCGGCCGGCGGTCACCGCCGAGATCATGGCCCGTACCGGCCTCGACGAGGCCGTGCTGGAAGAGCTGGTGCACGGCTTCTATGGCAAGGTGCGCCACGATCCGATGCTGGGTCCCGTCTTCGCGGAGCGGATCACCGACTGGGCCCCGCATCTGGAGCGGATGGTCGCCTTCTGGTCGTCGGTCGCGCTGATGACCGGGCGCTATCACGGCGCGCCGGTGCCGAAACATGCGGGCCTGCCGGTCGGCTGGGCGCATTTCGAGCGCTGGCTCGCGCTCTTTCGCGAGACCGCGCGCGAAGTCTGCCCGCCCGCGGGCGCCGCGCATGTGATCGAGCGCGCCGAGCGCATCGCGCGGTCACTGCACATGGCGGCGGCGGAGGCCGACCGGGCGCGCGCGGCCGCGGTGCCGGACCTGAGGGGCGGGCCGGGGCACGCCGGGGCCGACGGGGCGCCGTGATCGGCATGGCCGTGGCGGTTCGCGCGCTGACCGCCGGCCCGGGCCGACGTCACCGGGGGCCGGGCCCCGCCCCGCTCGCGCTTGCAGCTCCGTCCCGCGCGGGCTCGGGAAACAGCGCCGCCAGCGGCGCGTCGGGGCCGGACAGCATGGCCAGCGTATAGGTGTCGAGAACCCCGAGGAAGGCGCGGACGGCCTCGTCCAGCGCGCATCGCAACGCGCAGGCCGGCGCGATGCGGCAGCTTTCGCGGGGCGCGGCCTGGAAGCCGTCCTCGGTGGCGCGCACCGCCGCGCCGACATTGATCTCCGCCGCCGGGCGCGCCAGCCGGATGCCGCCGCCGCGCCCCCGCGTGCTGGTGACGAATCCGAGCCGGACCAGATCCGGCACCACCTTCATCAAGTGGTTGCGGGAAATGCCGTAAACGTCTGAAATCTCGCCGATCCGGGCCAGGCCATCGGGCCGCGCGGCCAGATACATCAGCACCCGCAGGCTGTAATCGGTGTACCGGGTCAGGCGCATCCGGGGCCTTCGAACACATCATGCACTCCCGTGGCATGTTTTTCGGCGCACCGGTATGAAAGGCCAAGGTGTATCGAGTCTGCACCTTTGAAAGACCCGGAAGCTGCGTCCGGCGGTGCCGCGTCCAGAAGAAGGCCCTCGATGACCGGCCGGCTGTCCCGGACGACCATCGACAGCGTCAAGGCGACCGGTCCGGCGCTGGAGGCAGATGGGTTGCAGATCGCCCGGAGGGTGTACGAGCATCTGTTCGAGGACGCGCATATCCGCGACCTGTTCAACCAGTCGCATCATGTCGCCAATGGCTCTCGGCGCCGCGCCCTGGCCGGGGTGATCCTCGCCCATGCCCGCAATATCGAGCGCCTGCAGGCCATGACGCCGGCGGTGGAGCGCATCGTGCAGAAGCATTCGGGCCTGCAGATCCTGCCCGAACACTATCGCTACGTCCCTACGTGGCCGATGCCCTGATGGCGGCGATCGCGGAGGTTCTGGACAAGGCGGCGACGGAGGAGGTGCTGGCCGCATGGGGCGAGGCCGACTGGGTCCTGGCCCGCCTGCTCATCGGGCGCGAGACCGAGCTTTACGGCGCGATCGCCGCCAGCCCGGGTGGCGGGAGTTCGTCGTCGCCGAGAAGATCCGGGAGAGCGAGGTCATCACCTCCTTCGTGCTGCGCCCGGCGGGTGGCGGGACGGTGGTCGCGCACCGGCCGGGGCAATACCTCACCTTCTCCTTCGACCTGCCGGGCCGGGGGGTGCGCAACGACAGCATCTCCTCGGCGCCGAACGGTTCCACCTACCGCATCTCGGTCAAGCGCGAGGCCGGCGGGATCGTGCCGGGCTGGCTGCACGATGCGGTCGACCCCGGCGACCGGCTGCGCCTGGCGCCGCCGGCGGGCGACTTCGTCCTGCCCGAGGCGCCGGACCGGCCGGTGGTCCTGCTCAGCGGCCGGGTCGGCCTGACGCCGATGATCGCCATGCTGGAGACACTGGCCGCGACCCGGCCGGAGACGCCGGTGCAGTTCGTCCACGGCACGCTCGACGGCTTCACCCACGCGATGGGGGAGCGGGTGCGGCCCCTCACCGGATCGGGGACGCGGCGCGCCGCGCTGTTCTACGAGGCACGGCCGCCCACGGATGTGCCGGGATGGGATTTCGACCTCGAAGGCCGGGTCACGCCCGCATGGCTGCACGAGCACACGCCCTTCGCGAAGGCGGGCTACTTCGTCTGCGGGCCGAGGGGGTTCCTGTCGTCCTGCGTCCGGGGGCTGGCCCGGGCCGGGGTCGATCGCGACAGGATCCATTATGAGAATTTCGGCCCGGCCGAGCAGGTCCTGGCTGCCTGAGGACCTCATGATGGCATGCCGGAACCGGGGCGGCGGGCATGTAACGGCTTTCATCCGCGGGCCGGTCCTCTAAGGTCGCGTGCAACCGGGAGGGGACATTCGATGAGACATATCACGCTGACCGCCGCCATGCTCGCCACGGCGGCCGCGACGCCGCTGGCCGCGGAGAACAGGATCGACGGGCAATCGCCGAAGGCGCCGGAACTGGCCGCCTATGGCGATCTGCCGGTCGGGGTGCGACGGTTCGACTTCGTCCACGAGGACCAGATCGACATCCTGGCCGTGGATCCCGCCGCCGAGGGGGCGGCCGACCTGCCGCGCTATGACCGGCCGCTGACGGTGGAGACGTGGTATCCCGCCGCGCCGGGCGCGACCGGGGATACCTCGCTGACCACCTATCTGCGCGACGGCACGACCGAGGTGACGCTGGAGGGACGGGCGATGCGCGACGCCGCCCCGGCGCAGGCGGAGGAGCCCTTTCCGCTGGTCCTGCTGAGCCACGGCTATCCGGGCAACCGGTTCCTGATGTCCCATCTGGGCGAGAACCTCGCCTCGAAGGGATACGTCGTCGCCTCGATCGACCACACCGATTCGACCTATCGCACCCAGGCGGCCTTCGGCTCGACGCTGGTGAACCGGCCGCTCGACCAGCTGTTCGTGCTGGACCAGATGGCGCGGCTGAACCGGGAGAAGACCTCCGGCCTGGCCGGGCTGATCGACGCGGACAATGCCGGGCTGGTCGGCTATTCGATGGGCGGCTACGGCGCGGTGATCACCGCCGGCGGCGGCGTCACCGAGGAATCGGTCGGCTTTTCCTTCGGCGCGCCGCAGGGCACGCTGGATATCCACCGGGCGGGCAGCGAGACCCACGCCGCCCTGCCCGACCCGCGCCTCAAGACGGCCGCCGCGATCGGGCCCTGGGGCATGAATACCGGGTTCTGGGACCAAGAGGGCCTGGCCGGGATCGGGATCCCGATGCTGTTCATGGCGGGATCGGACGACGCGACCTCGCTCTACGAGGAGGGTGTGCGGGCGATCTGGGAGGGGGCCACGGGCGTGGACCGGGCGCTCCTGACCTTCGAGGGGGCGGGCCACAACGCCGCGGCGCCGATCCCGGCGCCGGAGGAGAGCTTCTATTTCAACGAGCGGCTCGGCTTCGAGGTCTCGGAGCACTACACCGACGCGGTCTGGGACACCGTGCGGATGAACAACGTGGCCCAGCATTTCCTGACCGCCTGGCTCGATGCGGAGCTCAAGGGTGAGGCGGACAAGCGCGCCTTCCTGGACCTGCCGGTGAGGGGCGGCGCGGAGTGGCTCGGCTTCGAGCCGGGCGAGGCCGAGGGGCTGCGCTACGAGACCCTCGCCGCGCAGGAGGTCGCGCCCGTCCCGCTGCCCGCGTCGATCTGGCTCATCGGCCTCGCGCTCGGCGGGCTGGGGGTGATGCGGGGCCGGCGCGCGGCCTCGGCCTGACCGGGCCGGCACCAGGAGGTGCCGTGTCCAAGGGGCGCCCGGCCACCCTCCGGGGCGGGCGGGCGCGGCGGGGTCAGCCCGCCAGTTCCTCGGCCTCGGCGACCTGCTCCTCCGAGAGGTCCAGGCGCCGCCGGAGTTCGGCGAGATAGGTCCGGTTGGCCTCGGTCTCGCCATCCACGGCGGCACGGGAGGCAAGGTAGAATTCCTCGGCCGTCTCCTCGTCGGTCACGTGGGGCAACAGCTCGTCGAGGGGCCTGGGATTGGCGATCTCGCGCTCCAGCACGGCGCGATCCTCGGCATCGCCGCCGGCCTCGTCGATCTGGGACATGATGCGCTGCCGTTCGTCGGTCGACATGGCGCCGTCCGAATAGGCCGCCGTGATCATTGCCCGGATGAGCAGGAGGGCGGTGTCGTCGCTCAGGGATTCAGCCGCCTGCGCGCCCTCCCGCATCTCCTCCTCGCCCGCCGGCGCGGCCGCATCCGCGGCGCGGCCGGAGGCGGCGGCGTGCGATTGCGTGCCGCCCGAGCCCGTGTCGCCGGTCACCCGGTCGACCAGGTCCTGCACCATGCCGGTCAGGCTGCCGCTGCTGCTGCCCGAGCCGCTCGCGGCGCCGGCTCCGCCCGTGGCGCGGGACTGGCCGGCGGTGCGGGACTGGTGATCCTGATAGGCCTTGTAGGCCATGTAGCCGAGAGCGGCGAGACCGGCCTTGCCGGCCAGGCCCGAGCGGCGGCGGCGCCCCAGACCGCCGAGCATGGCGGCGGAGCCGAGAGCGCCGCGCCGTCGTCCGCGGCCGCCCATGCGGGTCGCGAGCATCGTGCCGAGTATGCGTTTGAGACTCATGATGACCGTCCTCACTGTGTATCGGGGCGAACGCGAGGTCCCGGCGCGGCGTTCCGCGCCCCGGCCCGATCCGCCGACCGTGCGCGGAGCCTCGCCGCCGGAACCGGGCGCGCGGCGGGCGGCCGGGAAAACGCCGCGCGATCCGCCCGCCCCCGGTTGAAATGCTGCGATGCGGCATCATCTGTGGTCCAGAAGCGCACGAAACACATCATCTCCCGAAAGGAGACCCGACATGGCCAAGCAGCAGAACGCGAAATCCGCCGCCAACGACATCCAGAGCCTGTTCGACCCGCAGGGCTACCAGAACGTCTTCAAGACTTGGGCCGGCATGGGCGAGCGCCTGACGCGCGTCGCCGTCGAGGCCGGCAACCGGTCCGCCGACATCGCCAGCGAGACCACCAAGGAAGCGCTCGCCAATGTCCGCGAAGTGACGCAGGTTCGCGACGAGGCGGCCGATTACGGCAAGGCCTACAGCGACTTCGCGCAGAAGCAGATGGACCTGTTCATGCGCACCGCGCAGAACTTCGCCGACGTGACCCAGAAGGCCGGGCAGGAGACCGCCGAGCAGGCCCAGAAGGCCGGCGAAGAGGTCGCCGACAAGGCCGCGGCCAATGCCGAGGGCGCGACCCAGAAGGCCAAGTCGGCCGCCGACAAGGCCGCCTGAGCCCCACCGGGCCGACAGGACGAGACGATCAGCGGCGGGTCCCCCGGGGGCCCGCCGTTTTCGCGTGCGGCGCGGCTCAGATCCGCCGCCGGGCGCGCCGCACGAAGATCGGGATCAGCGCCGTCAGGATCAGCAGGCGGAAGACGTGATGGGCGGCGACGAAGGTCGGGTCCACGCCGATCTGGATCGCCATCGCCACCATCACCTCCACCCCGCCCGGCGCGAAGGCGATCAGCAAGCAGCACCGGCGACAGGCCGAGCAGTTCCGCCACGGCGAGCGCGCCCAGGGCCGCCGCTCCGCAGGCGATCAACGTCGCCGCCAGCCCGGCGCCGAGATTGCGGCGCAGATCGGCCGGGGTCTGGCCGCGGAAGCGGGTTCCGATCAGCGTGCCCATGACGATGAAGGCGCCCAGGATCAGCCCGTCCGGCAGGCGGCCGGGGGCGAGTTCGGCGCCGTGGGCGAGGCCCGAGACGAGCATGGCGCCCAGAAGCCAGGCCGCCGGCAGCCCCGCCCGGGACAGGACGCGCGCGACCGCCACCGAGACCATCCCCACCACAAGGACCGCCATCGGCCCCATGAGCGGCGCGACGGCGACGGGGGCGTCCCCCTCCACCCCCCAGAGCGTGACCAGCGCGGGCACCAGAACCGTGAGCACCAGGACCCGGATCGACTGGACGATGGCGATCCGGTCGAGATCGGCATGGAGATGCACCGACAGCCCGAGCGCGTAGCTGAGATGCCCCGGCGTCGCCGCGAGCAGCGCCGAGACCCGGTCGAATCCGAACCCCGCCTCGAGCAGGGCGTTGCAGGCCGCGAGCGTCGCCATCAGCGCCACCGCCATCACCGCGAAGCTCCACGGCCAGGTTGCGGCGGCGCGCAGCACCTCCGGCGTGACCGAGGTGCCGATCCCGATCCCGAGGATCAGGAACCCCGCATTGCGGAGCGGCACCGGGATCTCCAGCCGCGCGCCGGCCAGGATCGCCAGCGTCGCGGCCACCGCCGGTCCGGCCAGGAACGGGGCCGGGATGCCGAGGATCGCGAAGAGCCCGCCGCCGAGGCCACCGACGCAGAGCGCCGCGGCCGTCTGTCTGAGAAGACGGATCGGGCCGTCGTGCCGCAGGCGGGTCATGGTGGCGCTGTCTGTTCCGAGATCCCGGTTCAGTCGCTCAACGCGTCATCCGCCTCGGCCTGTTCCATCATCTTGCGCTTGACGCGCTTGCCCATGAAGATCGGCAGCACGAAGCCGACGATGGCGATGGTCCACAGGATCAGCGCCAGCCAGCTGTCGAACAGGACCGTCCAGTCGCCGTTCGAGATCGTCATGGCGCGGCGCAGATTCACCTCCATCTCGTTGCCCAGGAGGATGCCGAGGATGATCGGCACCAGCGGAATGTCGAGCTTGCGCAGCACCCAGCCGAGCGCCCCGAAGCCGACCATCAGCATCAGCTCGAAGGTGGAGCCGGTGATCGAGTAGATGCCGATGAAGGCGATCATCGCCACGATCGGCATCAGGATGTGCGACGGCACCAAGAGGACCCGCGTGAACAGGCCCACCATCGGGATGTTCAGCGCCAGCAGCATCACGTTGCCGATGAACAGCGCCGCGATCAGGCCCCAGACCACGTCGGGGTTGTTCTGGAACAGGAGCGGGCCGGGCTGGATGTTCAGCGTCAGCAGCACCGCGAGCAGCACGGCGGTGGTGCCCGATCCCGGCACGCCGAGCGCCAGCATCGGCACCAGCGCCCCGCCCGAGGCGGCGTTGTTGCCCGCCTCGGGCGCCGCCACGCCGCGCGGGTCGCCCTTGCCGAAGGTCTCCGACCGGGGGTCGGAGACCTGCTTCTCCACCGAATAGGCCAGGAACGAGCCCAGCGAGGCGCCCGCCCCCGGCAGCACGCCGGCGACGAAGCCCAGCACGGTGGAGCGCGCCATGGCCGGCGTGCAGTAGCGCAGCATCTTCCACGAGGGCGTCACCCGCCCGATCAGCATCTTGCCCGAGGCGCCGCCATCGTGTCCGCGCGGCTTCTCGAGGAAGACGAAGACCTCCGACAGGGCGAAGAGGCCGACGATGGCGATCAGGAAGTCGATCCCGTCGAAGAGGTGCACCTCGCCGAAGGTGAAACGCTGCACGCCGGTCTGGGTGTCGACGCCGATCATGGCGATGCCGATGCCGAGCACGGCGGCGAAGGCGGATTTGGCCTGGTTGGTGGCGGCGATCCCGCCCAGCGTGGCGAAGGCCAGGGTGTAGAGGACGAAATACTCGGCCGGTCCGAACAGGAGGGCGATCTGCACCAGCAGCGGCGCGAGGAAGACGAGCCCCCAGGTGGCGAAGAAGGCGCCGACGAAGGAGGCCACGCCGGACAGGGCCAGCGCCTCGCCCGCGCGGCCGGCCTGCGCCATGGGATAGCCGTCGAGGCAGGTCATCATCGCCGGTTCGTCGCCGGGGATGTTGAGCAGGATCGACGAGATCCGGCCCCCGTACATGGCGCCGTAATAGACGCTCGTGAGCAGGATCAGCGCCGCCACCGCGTCGAGGCCGAGGGTGAAGGCCAGCGGGATCAGGATCGCCACGCCGTTGGCCGGCCCCAGCCCCGGCAGCGCGCCCATCATCGTGCCGAGGAAGCAGCCGACCAGCGCCAGGAGGAGGTTCTGCCAGGTGAGGGCGACGTCGAAGCCGCCGGCGAGTTGGGACAGCACTTCCATGGCGGAACCTCAGAAACCGAAGGGGCCGTCGGCCAGCGACAGGCCGAAGACGAGTTCGAAGATGACGAAGAGCCCCACCGAGGTGCCCACCCCGTTGGCCACCGAGGCGACCGGGCCGCCGCCGAGCCGCCAGGTGAGATAGGCGGTGATCACGACCGTGGACAGGACGAAGCCGAAGACCGGCAGGACCTCGGCATAGGCGAACATGACCAGCAGCGCGAAGAAGATCTCCGCCAGCCGGTTCAGCGCCGGCCAGCGCGGCTCGGGATCGGGCTTGAAGAGGAAATAGACCGAGCAGATCGCCATGATCGCGGCGAGGATCATCGGGAAGGTCTTCGGGCCGATCACGTCCTGGGCGAAGCTTTCGGGGATGATCGTCGCCGCCCAGGCGTAGAACGCGGCCAGCGCGAGGCCCACACCGCCCAGTACCCGGTCGCTCATCATCGTCGTCTCCCTTGCTGGCATGCGGGCCCGCCCCGGTGGCGGGGCGGGCGCGGAGCGGTCAGGCGGTCACTGGATCAGGCCGATCTCGCGCGAGATCTCCTCGATCTGGCTCACGGATTCGGCGACGAAATCCTCGAACTCCGCGCCGTGCAGGTCCAGCGGGGCCAGGCCGTTGCTCTCCATCACCGTCTTCCAGGCCTCGCTGGCATACATCTCGTCGAGCGTGGCGACCCACCACTCGTAGGCCGGATCGCTCATCTCGCCGGGCGCGTAGAAGCCGCGCCAGTTCGCGCCGGTCACCTCCAGCCCCTGCTCGGAGGCGGTCGGGAACTCCGAGAAGCGGCCGTCCAGCCGTTCGGGGGCGAGCACCGCCAGGATGCGCAGGTCGCCCGATTCCACGAAGCCCATCGCCTCGGAGAGGTCGCCCGAATAGGCCTGCAGCGAGCCCGCCAGAAGCTGCGAGATCGCCTCGCCGCCGCCGGCGAAGGCCACGTACTTGATCGAGCGCAGATCCTCGATTCCCGCCTCCTGACCGGCGATCAGGATCTTGAGGTGGTCCCAGCCGCCCGAGGCCGAACCGCCGCCGATGGAGATCTGGCTCGGATCCTCGGCCAGCGCCTCCATGAAGGACGGCAGGTCCTCATACTCCGAATCGGGCCGCACGCCGATCACGCCGTAATCGGCGCCGATCGTGCCGAGCCAGCGCACCTGCTCCATGGTGTTGCCGGGAAAGGCGCCCTGGGCCAGGCGCGTCGCCGTGGCGGTGGAGGCCGCGACGATCAGGTCGTCCTCGTCGTTGCGCTTGTTCACCACCTCGGCGAAGGCCACGCCGCCGCCGCCGCCCGACAGGTTCTGCACCCGCATGGAGCCGGGGATCATCCCCTCCTCCCGCAGCACGCGGGCGACCTGCCGGCAGGTGAAGTCCCAGCCGCCGCCGGCGGCGGCGGGCGCGATGCATTCGGGCCGCTCGGGGCTGAACCCCTCCTCCTGCGCGGCCAGGGGGCCGCCCGTCGCGAGGGCGGCGGCCAGCGCGCCGCCGGCAAGCAATCGCTTGATCATGTCTCGTTCCTCCCAGTCGTCATCGGGGCCGCGCGCACGCGGTCAGGCCACAGGCTGACATTCCATCCCCCCATTGCCAACAAAAACGTGAAGCCGGCCGGCCGAAGGACATGCGGCTCCGATTCGGACGGGTGCGGGCCCGCGGGACGCCGGGGCGGCTTGCCATGGCCCGGCGCGGGCCCATCTCGTGACGCGTCGCGGCGCCTGCGCGCCGGGCCGAACCGGAGCCGATCCCATGACACCGCGTCCCGCCGCCCTCGCCGTTCCGGGCGACATCGCCACGCTGACCGGCGGCTATCTCTATGACCGGCACCTGCTCGACGGGCTGCGCGCGGGCGGCCGTGACGTGACGCTGATCGAGCTTGGCGCGGCGTTCCCCGATCCCGCGCCCGAGGATATCGACGACGCGGCCGCGCGGCTGGCCTCGGTTGCGCCCGACCGCCCGGTGCTCGTCGACGGGCTGGCCCTGGGGGCGCTGCCGGCCCCGGCGCTCGCGGGGATGCGGGCGCCGCTGGTGGCGCTGATCCACCACCCGCTGGCGCATGAGGGCGGTCTGGAGCCGGGGCGGCGCGACCGGCTGAGGCGCACAGAGCGCGCCGCCCTCGCCCGCGCCGCCGCCGTCATCGTCACCAGCCCGCATACGGCGGAGCTGCTCGCCGCCGAATACGGCGTGCCGCCGGGGCGCATCACCGTGGCCCGCCCCGGCACCGACCGGCCGACGGCCCCGCGCCGCCCGGTCGATCCGCCGCTGATCCTGTCGGTGGGCATCCGGGTACCGCGCAAGGGGCATGACGTGCTGCTGCGCGCGCTGGCCCGGATCGCGGCGCGGCGCTGGCAGGCCGTCATCGTCGGCGCTGTGCACGACGAGGGCCACGCCGCAGCACTCGATGCCCTGCACGCCGAGCTGGGGCTCGGCGACCGCCTCCGCTTCGCCGGGCGGATGGAGCGGGGCGCGCTGGAGGCCCTCTATGCCCGGGCATCGGTCTTCGCGCTCGCGACGCGCTACGAGGGCTACGGGATCGTCTTCGACGAGGCGATGGCGCATGGCCTGCCGGTGGTGGCCTGCCGCACCGGGGCGGTGCCGCAGACCGTCCCGCCGGCGGCCGGCCTGCTGGTGCCGCCCGACGATCCGGCGGCCTTCGCGGACGCGCTCGACCGGGTGCTGTCGGACGGCAGCCTGCGGGAGGGGATGGCCGCCGCCGCCGCGCGGGCCGGGGCTGCCCTGCCCGGCTGGTCGGACACGGCGGCCCGCGTGGGCGCCGTGCTGGACCGGCTGGACGCGGAGGCGCGGCGATGAGCGCGGCCGATCTGGAGCTGGCCGACCGGCTGGCGCGGGAGGCGGGAGAGATCCTGCTGCGGCACTGGCACGACCGCGGCGCTTTGACCGTTTCCACCAAGCGCGCGGGGGATTTCCTGAGCGAGGCGGACATCGCCGCCGAGACGCATCTGCGCGACCGCCTGGCCGCGGAGAGGCCCGGGGATGGCTGGCTGGGCGAGGAGAGCGGCGGCGCCGGTGGCACCGCGCGGCGCTGGATCGTCGATCCGCTGGACGGGACGACGAACTTCCTGCGCGGCATCCCGCACTGGGCGGTGTCGATCGGGCTGGAAGAGGCGGGAGAGTTCGTCGCAGGGGTGGTCCACGATCCGGTCAAGGGAGAGACCTTCGCCGCGCGGCGGGGCGGCGGGGCCATGCTGAACGGCGCGCCGATTCGCGTGGCCGGGACGCGGGACCTCGCGCCCGCGCTGTTCGGCACCGGCATCCCCTTCGGCACGATGCCGCATATCGACGATCACGCCGCCGAGCTGGCGCGGCTGATGCCGCATTGCGCGGGCGTGCGGCGGATGGGGGCGGCGGCGCTCGACCTCGCCTATGTCGCGGCCGGGCGCCTGGACGGGTTCTGGGAACGGCGGCTCAAGCCGTGGGACATCGCCGCGGGGCTGGTCCTGCTGCGGGAGGCGGGCGCGCGGATCGAGGGCTGGCAGCCGGGCGAGAGGCCGGAGGAGACCGGAACGGTGGTGACCGCGCCGCCCGCGCTCTTTGCCGCCTTCTCGACCTGCCTGCGGCGGGGCTGAGCGGCGGCCGGGCCAGCGGGCCGGTTCGCCGCCCCGTCATGGCGGGATGCCGGGTCGCCGGGATGCCGCGGAAGTGAGGGCGGATCGCCGCAGGGGCGTGAACGGCGACCGGAACGGATGTATGATGAAAAACCATGTATGATCAGTTCCTTGTTGGGCGATCTTCTCATGATTTCGCCTTCGGACGACGGGGGAAGCGCCCGTCGCCGGTCTGGCCGCACCCCGGGACCGGCTCTTGCGTCGCCCCGGCGCGGCCCTACTCCTTAGCGTCCGACTGACAGAAGTGGACCGAGCCGCTGCGCCCTTTCCGTTCTACCCCGTTCGACGCTCCCGATCCGGGCCGCGCCGACGCCCTGCCGGCCGCGCTCGCCCCGCGTGCGGCCGAGCATCTGTCGCGGCTCAAGGGCGACCTGCGCCTTGGCCTGCCCGCGCTCCTGACGGCGGCGGGCGAGGTCGCCCTCGTCGCCTGGGTCGAGCAGATCGACGCGGAGCGCCTCGCCGCGCTTTCGGCCATGGGCACGCCCGAACTGGTGCTGACCCGCCACCGCGCGGGGGCCCTGACGCGGGCGCCGCTGCCGCCGGGCGAGGTGCTGCGGATCGCGGTGCCGGCCGGCGCGGATCTCGACCTCCTCCGGGCGATGGCGGGGACCGGACCCCGGGTTGCCCCGACGGAGGCCGCGGGACGGGCGGTCGCGCCCGGCACCCGGCTGGACCTGGCCGCCACGGCGCTGGCGGGTGCGGCGCAGGTACTGCCGGCCGCGCTGGTCGTGCCGCTCGATGAGGCGGGCGCGGCGGCCGCGCGGCGCGGGCTGAGCGCGATGGATGCCGACGAGGTGCTGGACCTGCTGCAGGGATCGCAGTCGCAGACCTGCGTCAGCTCGGCCCGGGTCCCGATGGACGCGATCGAGACGGGACGGGTGCACGTCTTCCGCCCCGGCGATGGCGCGGTGGAGCATTCGGCGATCGAGATCGGACGGCCGGACCTGTCGCGTCCCGTCACCGTGCGGCTCCACTCGGCCTGCTTCACCGGCGACGTCCTGGGCAGCCTGAAATGCGATTGCGGGCCGCAACTGCGCGCGGCGATGGCCGGCATGGCCGCGGGGGACGGCGGCTTCGTGCTCTACCTCAACCAGGAGGGGCGCGGCATCGGGCTGGCCAACAAGATGCGCGCCTACGCGCTGCAGGAGGCCGGGCTCGACACCGTCGAGGCGAACAACTGGCTGGGATTCGACGACGACCTGCGCGATTTCCGCGTCGGCGCGCTGATGCTCCAGCGGCTGGGCATCGCGCGGGTGCGGTTGATGACGAACAACCCCGCCAAGGTCCGCATCCTGGCCGGCCACGGCATCGAGGTGGTGGAGCGGGTGCCGCTGGAGGTGGGGCGCACGGAGCAGAATGCGCGCTATCTCGCGACCAAGGCGGCGAAGTCGGGGCATCTGCTGACATGACGTCCCCCGCGCTCTGGTGCGTGGCACCGCGGCAGGCCGCGCTGCGCCCCGGCGCCGAGGGCGCCGGCGTGGCCGTGGAGACGCTGTTCTCCGGCATCAGCCGGGGCACCGAGCGGCTGGTCTTCGAGGGCCGGGTGCCCGAGAGCGAGGCCGAGCGGATGCGCGCGCCCATGCAGGAGGGCGCCTTCCCCTTCCCGGTGAAATACGGCTACGCCGCCGTGGGCCGGGCGAGGGAGGGCGCGCATGCGGGCCGCGCCGTCTTCGCGCTGCATCCCCACCAGGCCCGGTTCCGCTGCGCGGAGGGGATGCTGACACCCCTGCCCGCGGCGCTGCCGCCCGAGCGCGCGGTGCTCGGCGCGAACATGGAGACGGCGCTGAACGTCCTGTGGGACAGCGGCGCCGGCGCCGGCGACCGGATCGCGATCGTCGGGGCGGGCACCGTGGGCGCGCTGGCGGGCTACCTCGCCGCCCGCCTGCCGGGAGCGGAGGTGACGCTGGTGGACGTGAACCCGGGCCGGGCCGTGCTGGCCGGAACGCTGGGCTGCGCCTTCGCCCCGCCCGGCGAGGCGCCGGCCGATTGCGACGTGGTGATCCATGCCAGCGCCACGTCGGAAGGGCTGGCCTGCGCCCTGGCCTCGGCCGGCCGCGAGGCGACCGTGGTCGAGGCAAGCTGGCACGGGGCCGGCACCGTCGAGGTGCCCTTGGGCGGCGCCTTCCACAGCCGGCGGCTCAGCCTGGTCAGCAGCCAGGTGGGGCAGCTGCCGCCCCGCCGGGCGCCGCGCTGGAGCCATGCCCGCCGGCTGGCCAAGGCGCTCGACCTGCTCTGCGATCCCGCACTCGACGCGCTGATCACCGGGGAGACGGATTTCGGCACGCTTCCCGACCGCTACGGCGCGATCCTCGCCGATCCCGGCACGCTGTGCCACCGCATCCGCTACGATCCGACCTGAGGAGATTCCATGTTCGCCGTCGAAGTCACGGACCACATCATGATCGGCCATTCCCTGCCCGACCCCGTCTTCGGGCCGGCGCAGGGCATGCACGGCGCCACCTTCACGGTGGACGCCGCCTTCTATGCCGCCGAGATCGACGATCACGGCCTGGTCGTGGATATCGGTCTCGCGACCGAGGCGCTGGCCGAGGTGCTGGCGCCCCTGCGCTACAAGAACCTCGACGAGGTGCCGGACTTCGCGGGAAAGTTCACCACAACCGAGTTCCTGTGCGGCCACATCTTCGGGGCGATGGCCGAGAAGGTGCGCGCCGGCGCGCTGTCCGATGGCGGGCGGGTGCGCAAGCTGCGCATCCTGCTGCACGAGAGCCATGTCGCCCGGGCCTGGTACGAGGCCGAGATCTGAGCATGGCCTTCTCCGCCGAGTGGCTGGCCCTGCGCGAACCCGCCGACCGGGCGGCGCGCGACGGCGATCTCTTGCGCCGGGCCGTGGCGGCGGCGGGGCCGGCGCCGGTGATCCTCGACCTGGGCTGCGGCAGCGGCGCGACGGTGCGGGCGATGGCGCCGCTCCTGCCGCAGGGCGCGCGCTGGCAGCTGGTGGATACCGACGCGGCGCTGCTCGACCTGGCCGCGGCGGAGGCCGGCCCCGCGGCGCAGACACGGTGCATGGACATCGCCGATCTCGAGGCGCTGCCGCTCGACGGGGTGACGTTGGTGACCGCCTCGGCGCTTCTCGACCTCGTGACCGAGTCCTGGCTGCGAGCGCTGGCGGGCCGGCTGCGGGTACCGTTCTATGCCGCCCTGTCCTATGACGGGGTCATGAGTTGGGATCCCGCCGATCCGCGCGACGCGGCCGTGACGGCCGCCTTCAACCGCCACCAGCGCGGCGACAAGGGGCTGGGCCCCGCGCTCGGACCCGAGGCGGTCGCCGGCGGATCGGCGGCGCTGGCCGCGGCGGGCTTCGAGGTGGCGCGGGCCGACAGCCCCTGGCGGCTGGGCCCCGGGGAGGCGCCGCTGCAGCGCGCGCTGGTCGCGGGGATCGGCGCCGCGGCCGCCGAGGCGGGCGAGGGTGCCGCCCCCGGCTGGGGCACCGCGCGGCAGGAGGCGGCGGCCGCCACCGCCTGCCGCATCGGCCACGGCGACATCCTCGCCATGCCGCCGGCGACGGCGCCATGAAGTGCATCGAGGTGACCCCGCAGGTCTGGCAGCGGGTGCTCGACGTGCGCCAGGACGCCGCCTGCACCTGCTGCGGCACATGGAGCGCCGGCGAGCGCGCCGCGCTCGATCTCTACGGCCCGCTCGCCCGCCGCGACCTGGGGCCGGCGACCTTCGCGCAGATCGGGCAATCGCTCGACGGCCGCGTGGCGACCGTGACCGGCGATGCCCGCGACGTCTCCGGGCCGGACGGGCTGGCCCATCTGCACCGGATGCGCGCCCTCGTCGATGGCGTGGTGATCGGCGTGCGCACCGCCTTGCACGACGCCCCCCGGCTGACCGTTCGCCTGTGCCCCGGCCGCAACCCCGCCCGGATCGTCATCGATCCCAGCGGCCGCCTGCCCGACGACGCCCTGGTGCTGGCCGACGACGAGGCGCGCCGCATCGTGGTGCAGTCCGTCGACCGGCCCCGTCCCGCCGGGGTCGAGGTCATCCGGCTGCCCGCGAACGGAAGCGGCATAGACCCCGCGGCGATCTTCGCGGCGCTGCGGGCGGCGGGGCTCGACACCCTGCTCGTCGAGGGCGGCGGCATCACCATCTCGCGCTGTCTCGAGGCGGGGCTGCTGAGCCGGTTGCAGGTCGCCGTCTCGCCGCTGCTGATCGGGGGCGGACCGCAGGGGCTGACGATGCTGCGCCCGACCGAACGCCTCGCCGACGCGATCCGCCCCGAGACGCGCGTGTTTTCCCTGGGCTCGGACGTGGTGTTCGACTGCGCGCTGACCGAGGCCGCCACGCTGGCGGCACGCCCGATCCACGCCCCGGCCGACCACTGATCCCGACGATCCGCGCCGGATGCGCGCGGCCGGCGTGCCCGCGGCCGGGCGGCACCGCGATGGCGGCCGCTCGGGGGCCGCACGGGCGCGCAAGCAGCGCGCGGTTCGGCGGGCCCGTTTCGCTACCGGGCGACCTTGAGGCTCGGGAACGAGCTCGGCCACTTATTCGCGTAACTTTCTTGCCAAATCATCCCGCACATCTAGCCTAATGATGCGCAGGGCGGGCCACGTCGCGGTGAACGGGCCTGCGGGGAGCCGGTGCGGGCCACCGAAGGGCGGCGCCCGGGAGACGCCGATGACAGCCGGCGACAGGCTGGACGAAGGGGGGGTATGCGGATGCCGGGACAGTTCGAAGTCTCGCCGATCGATCTCACGATCCTGGTGGGCTACCTGATCCTGAGCCGCCTGCTGGCGCTCTGGCTGGTCCGCGGCGGATCGAAGGACACCGACGGGTTCTTCCTAGGGGGGCGCAACTTCGTCTGGCCGCTGATCGGCTTCTCGCTGTTTGCCACGAACATGTCGGGCGGGTCCTTCGTGGGGCTCGCGGGGGCGGGCTACAGCTCCGGCATCGCGGTCTATTCCTACGAGTGGATGGCCTCGGTCATCCTCGTCTTCTTCATCCTCTTCGTGCTGCCGTTCTACCTGAAGACGAAGATCTTCACGATGCCGGAATTCCTGGAACGGCGCTACGACCGGCGGTCGCGCTATTTCTTCGCCGCGCTCCTGCTGATCCTCGGGATCTTCCTCGACTGCGCCGGCACGCTCTATGCCGGCGGGCTGGTGGTGCAGACCCTGTTCCCGGACTGGCCGATGTGGTGGGGCGTGGCGGGGCTCGCCCTGCTCGCGGCGGTGCTGTCGGTGACCGGCGGCCTGGGCGCGGTCGTGGTCTCGGACGCGATCCAGGCTGTGGTCCTGATCATCGGCGGGCTGATCGTGTTCCTCGCGGCCTGGGCCGCCATCCCGTCCTGGGAGGCGGTCCGCGAGGCGGCCCCCGCGGGCGCCCTGTCGATCATCCAGCCCGCCGACAGCGACAACCTGCCCTGGCCGGGCCTGATCCTCGGGGTTCTGCCGATCGGGATGTATTTCTGGATGACGAACCAGCTGATCGTGCAGCGCACGCTGGGCGCCAAGAACCTGGACCACGGCCGCTGGGGCTCGATCTTCGCCGGTTTCCTGAAGCTGCCGATCCTGTTCATCATGGTTCTGCCGGGGACCATGGCGGTGGTGCTCTATCCCGACCTGCAGACGCCCGACCTGGCCTTCTCGACGCTGGCCTTCGACCTGCTGCCCATCGGCATCCGGGGGATCGTGCTGGCCGCCCTGGTGGCCGCGATCACGTCCACGGTGGACTCGGTGCTGAACTCCTCCTCGACACTGATGACGATGGACCTGGTGCGCCCCATGCGGCCCGGCATCTCGGACCGCGCGCTGGTGCTGATCGGGCGACTGACCACGGTGGCGGTGACGATCATCGCCGTCGTCTGGGCCCCGCAGATCCTGAACTTCCCGTCGCTGTGGAACTACTTCCAGTCCATCCTGGCCTATATCACGCCGCCGATCCTGGTGATCTTCATGGCGGCGGTGTTCTGGCCGAGGGCGAACGGCACGGGCGCATTCGTCACGCTGGTCGTGGGCGTGTCGGTGGGCGTGGTCGGTTTCATCGCCAACGAGGTCGCGGGCATGATCGACCTTCACTTCCTCTATGCCAACGGGATCCTGAACGGATTCTGCGCCGTCGTGCTGGTGGTGGCGAGCCTGATGTCGACCCCACCTGGCGAGGACGTCGCCCGCGACATGACATGGGGTCCGCATCTGTGGCGCGAGGAAACCATCCGGCTCCGCGACGTCCCGGCCTGGAAGAACTATCGGTATCTCTCGATCCTGCTGCTCGTGACCACGGCGGTCATCGTCTACATCTTCAGGTGATCGGGAGGGAAGGAGGCGACATGGCCCTGTCCAGACGTGAGTTCCTGTCCACCACGGCCGCGGGCCTCGCCGCGGGCGGCCTGGCGGCCCCGGCCCTGCGGGCGCAGGGATCGACGACCCTCAACTTCGCCTTCGCGCCCGACGAATCCGGGGCGATCGCCAACCTGATCGAGGATTTCAACCGGACCAACGAGCAGGGCGTCGAGGTGCGGTGGATCGAGGCGCCGGAAAACTCCGACGACTTCTTCCGCTTCCTCGAATCCGAGTTCGGGGCCGGCTCCACCGAGATCGACATCTTCGGATCGGACGTGATCTGGACCGCGGAACTGGCCGCGAATGGCTGGTTGCGCGACGTCTCGCGCTCCGCCTTCGGCGAGATCGACACCGGCGCCCTTCTGCCGGCGGCGCTGAACTCGGGCTACTGGCGCAACCGGCTCTGGGCGGTGCCGTGGTACACCGATGCCGGCATGCTGTTCTACCGCCGCGACCTGCTGGAGGAGGCCGGGATCTCCGCGCCGCCGGCGACGTGGGACGAGTTGGCGGAGGCCGCGCGCACGGTGATGGACGGGGCCGGGACCGAGAACGGCTTCGTCTTCCAGGGCGCCCGCTACGAGGGCGGCGTGACCAACGCGCTGGAATTCATCTGGTCCGCCGGCGGGCGCACCTGGACCGGCCAGAGCGAGGTCGCCGGCGCCTTCGGGATGAACGTTTCCGAGCCGAACGTCATCGTCCTGAACTCCCGCGATTCCGTCCTCGGCCTGTCCAAGGCGCGCGAACTGGTCGAGAACGGCGTGGCGCCGGAGGCCGTCACCGGCTTCAACGAACGCGACGCGCTGCGCGTCTTCGCCGCCGGCGACGCGGTGTTCATGCGCAACTGGCCCTTCGCCTACGGGCTTCTGGGCAGCGAGGAATTCGGCCCCGTCACCCCCGACCAGGTGGGCGTGGCCAAGATCCCGACGCTGCGGCCGGGGGCGACCTCCTACAGCTGCCTCGGCGGCTGGAACCTGGCCATCGCCGCCCATTCCGCCCGGAGCCGCGCCGGGTGGGCCTTCATCCGCCATGCCCTGCAGGCCGAGCAGCAGCGCGCGATGGCCCGGACCGGGGGGTACCTGCCCGTGCGCACGGATCTCTACGGGGACGCGGCGCTGCGCGAGGCGGTCCCGGTCGTCGCGCTGGGAGAGGAGGCGGTGCAATCGGCACGGGCGCGTCCCGGCTCCACGATCTACTCGCAGCTCTCGCCGCGGATCTCGCTCATGTTCAACCGGGTCCTCTCGGGCGAGATCCCGGCCGAGGAGGCCGTGCAGCGCACCACGCGGGAGCTGCGCACGATCGTGGGCAACAATCGCTACTGAGAAAGGATGGGGGCGATGGCGCAAGATTCCTTCCCGATGCGGATCCTGGTCGCGAGCGACGGGTCGGGCCCCGCGGACGCGGCCATCAAGATCGCCGGCGACCTGGCCGCGGCGACCGGATCCGAGTTGCACGTCCTGCACGTGACGCTGGTGTCGCGCTACGTCATGCCGGACCTGCTGTCCGAGGCGCAGGTGGAGCGCATCAAGACCGAGTCCCAGGCCCGGCTGGAAGCCGAGGAGTCCCGGGCGAAGGCGAGCGGCGTGATCATCACGATGAGCCACCTGCGCTTCGGCCGCGCCGATGCCGAGATCCTGTCGCTGGCCGAGGAACTGGGGGTCGGGATCATCGTGATCGGCAACCGCTCCGGCGACGCGATGAGCCGGATCCTGCTGGGCAACGATGCCGAAAGCGTCGTGCGCCACGCCCATTGCCACGTCCTGGTGGCCCGCGAGGGCTAGGCGAGGTTCCGCCCGGTCCACGGCGCATGGGGGGCAGCGGCCGCGGCTCCGGGAGCGGGGCGATGGCGTAGGCATCGGCGGGGATTGCCGGAACGCGAAAGCGGTGCCAAGACCGGTCCGGCGCACCTGTCCCACCGAGGCCGAAATGACGAAACATCCTGTCAGCAACGATTTTGCCAGTTTCTGGATGCCCTTCACCGCGAACCGGGACTTCGCCGCCGATCCGCGCATGATCGTCGCCGCGGACGGCATGTACTACACCAGCGCCGATGGCCGGCAGATCATGGACGGCACCGCCGGGCTGTGGTGCGTGAACGCGGGCCACAACGACCCGCTGATCACCGAGGCGGTGCAGCGGCAGGTGGCGACGCTGGATTACGCGCCGCATTTCAATTTCGGCACGCCGCAGGCCTTCGAGCTTTCCGCCCGGCTCGCGGCGCTGTTCCCCGAGGGGCTGGACCACGTCTTCTACACCAATTCCGGGTCGGAGGCCGTGGACACGGCGCTGAAGATCGCCCTCCACTACCACCGGATGCGGGGCGACGGGGCCCGCACCCGCCTCGTCGGCCGCGAGCGGGGCTATCACGGGACCGGGTTCGGCGGGATCTCGGTCGGCGGGATCGTCGCCAACCGCAAGTATTTCGGCGGTCTGCTGACCGGCGTGGATCACCTGCGCCACACCCACGACCTCGAACGCAACGCCTTCTCGCGCGGGTGCCCGGAGCACGGGGCGGAGCTGGCCGACGACCTGGAGCGGCTCTGCGCGCTGCACGACCCCTCGACCATCGCGGCCGTGATCGTGGAGCCGATGGCGGGGTCGACCGGCGTCCTGCTGCCGCCGCGCGGCTACCTGAAGCGGCTGCGGGAGATCTGCGACCGGCACGGGATCCTGCTGATCTTCGACGAGGTGATTACCGCCTATGGCCGGTTGGGCACCGCCTCGGCGGCGGAGTTCTTCGACGTGAAGCCGGACATGATCACCACCGCCAAGGGGCTGACCAACGGCGTCGTCCCGATGGGCGCGGTGATCGTGGACGAGGCGATCCATGCCTCGGCGATGGCCCATGCGGATGCGCCGGTCGAGCTGTTCCACGGCTACACCTATTCCGCCCACCCGCTGGCCGTGGCCGCGGCGGGTGCGGCGCTCGACAGCTATGCGCGGAACGACCTGTTCGGCAGGGCCGCGCGGCTGGCGCCGCATTGGGAGGAGGCGGTCCATGCGCTGCGCGGCCTGCCGCATGTCATCGACCTGCGCAACCTCGGCCTCGTCGCGGGGATCGAGCTCGAAAGCCGGCCCGGCGCCCCCGGCGCCCGCGCCTGGGAGGCGATGAAGCTGGCCTGGGAGGCCGGGTTGATGATCCGGGTCACGGGCGACATCATCGCGCTGTCGCCCCCCTTCATCATCACCGAGGACGAGATCGACACGCTCTTCGCCACGCTGGCCGACGTGCTGCGCCGCGTGACCTGACCCCGCGCGCCGCGGCCCCGGGCCGGGTTCACCCCCGCCCCGGGGCCCCGCCGGCGCCGAACGGGGCCGACGAGGCGGATGCGGCCGGTTCCGGCTCGGGGCGCAGGGCCCTTTCCACCGCCCGCAGGTGCTCCTCCATCCGCCGGGCGGCCAGGGCGCCGTCGCGCCCGGCGATGGCCGCCAGAAGCGCCTCGTGCTGGGCGCCGAGCCGGCGCATCCGCTCCGGCGAATGGCTGCGGCGCCGCTCCTCGGTCCAGCCCTGGTGGCTGCGGACCGTGCGGATCGACTGGAACAGGGTGAGGAACAGCGGATTGCCGGACAGCTGGGCGATGCGGAAATGGAACACGTCGTCCGCCGCCTCGTAGCTGTCGGGATCGCGGACGCCGAGCGTCGCCCGCATCAGCCGCGACAGGGTGGCGATCTGCGCCTCCGTGGCGCGCTCGGCCGCGAGGGCGGCGAGTGCCGGCTCCACCGCCAGGCGTACCTCCATGATGGCGCGCGGCGTGACGTGGCGCGACAGCGAGAGATAATGCGCCGTCTCCACCGCCGGGGGCGGCACGACGAAGGTGCCCTGCCCGTGATGGCCGAACAGTTCCCCCTCGGCCTTCAGCCGGTCCAGCGCGCGCCGCAGCGGCGTCCGCCCGATGCCGAGCATCCGGGCCAGCTGACGTTCCGGCAGGACCCGGCCGCCGGTGACGAAGCGGCCCGTCTCCAGCCCGTCCCGAAGCTGTCGCAGGATCTCGGAATCCTCCATCGCACGCCTCGCCCCGTTCCGCTCAGACCGTCGCCCCCGAGACCAGGTCGCGGCCCATGTTGGCCGCGGTGAGGATCAGGAACAACCCGAACAGAAGTCGCAGCCGCGGCTGGGGAATGGCATGGGCGAGACGCACCCCGAACCGCGCGACGCTGGTCGTCAGCGGGACGAGGATCGCCAGCGAGATCAGGTTGACATAGCCCACCGAGAACGGCGGCAGATCCGCCTGCCCCCAGCCGGTGATCGCGTAGGTGATCGCGCCCGGCACGCCGATGACGAACCCGATCGCCGCCGAGGTGCCGACCGCGCGCCGGATGTCGTAGCCCAGGATGTTCAGCGTCGGCACGCAGACGGTGCCGCCGCCGATCCCCATCATCGCCGAGATCGCCCCCGCCACGACCCCCAGCCCGGCCCAGACCGGGCGCGAGAAGCTGCGTTCGGGCTCGCCCTCGTGCGGCCGGCGCAGGATCATGTCGAGCGCCACGACCAGCGCCACGGTGGCGAAGACGGCGATCAGCACCCGGCCCGAGACGAGGCCGCCGATCAGCCCCCCGAGGATGGTGCCGATCAGGATCCACGGGGCCCAGAGCTTCAAAAGCGCGGTGTCGATGGCGCCGCGGTTCCAGTGCCCCCAGGAGGACGCGGCCGAGGTGAACACGATCGAGGCAAGCGACGTGCCCACCGCGACCTTCATCGTCAGGCCGGGATCCATGCTGGTGAGCGACAGCGCGAAGTAGAGCGCCGGGACGATGACGATGCCGCCGCCCACGCCGAGAAGCCCGGCGAGCAGTCCGCCGGCCAGCCCCGCGACGCCGGCGATCCCGGCAAAGAGCGCGATCTGCGTGATATCCATCAAGACGCTCCCGGCGCGTGGCGGGCGGGCCGGCGCGGGCGGCCGGGGCGGAAACGGTCTGTCATGCGATCCTCCTGTGGGGGCGGCGTCGGCGGCTCGGCCGCCCTCGGGCATCGGCGGCTCAGCCGCCCTCGGATTCGGGATGCGCCTCGGCGCGCGAGAGACGGCTCCGGGCCCGGGCGTCCTGCACCAGCGTGAAGACGATGCAGAGCCCGGCGAAGGCGAAGAGCGTGCCCGAGATCGGCCGGGTGAAGAACTCGGTCCAGTCGGGCTGAAGCTCCAGCCCCCGGAACAGCTGCGATTCCAGTGTCTTGCCAAGCACGACGCCCAGGATCAGCGGCGTCAGCGGCACCGCGCAGCGGTCGAAGACATAGCCCAGAAGCCCCGCGCCCAGGAGCACCCAGACATCGAACAGGTTGTTGTTGAGCGCAAACGAGCCCACGGCGCAGAAGACCAGCACGACCGGCGCCAGAACCGCGTCGGGCACCAGCGCGATCCGCACCGACCACCGCACCAGCGCCAGGTTCGCCACCAGCATCACCACAGCCGAGACCAGCATGGCGAGGTAGATCGATCCGATCAGGATCGGGTTCTCCTGGAACAGGAGGGGCCCCGGATTCATCCCGTGCAGGATCAGCACGCCCAGCATCAGCGACATCGGCAGGTCGCCGGGGATGCCGAGCGCCAGCGTGGGGATGAAGGCCCCGCCCGGCACCGCGTTGTTCGAGGCCTCGGAGGCGACGATGCCCGAGGGGATGCCGGTACCGAAGCGTTCGGGATGGCGCGAGGCCTTCTTGGCCTGGTCGTAGCTGACGAAGTTGGCAATCGTGCCGCCGGCCCCCGGCAGCGCGCCGATCAGCGCGCCCAGCACCGAGGAGCGCACGAGGTTCACCTTCTCCGACAGGATGTCGCGCAGGATCACGCGGTAGGGGATCTCCACGTTGGTCTTGTCGACGCCCTCGCCCGTGGCCCTGGCCGCGCCGCTCTCCAGCCCGCGGAACACCTGCGGGAAGGCGAAGGTGCCGATCAGGATCGGCAGCATCGACAGCCCGCTTTCGAGCGCGACGAAGCCGAAATCGAAGCGCAGGTTGCTGTTGCTGTCGTAGCCCACCGTGGTCAGCAGCAGGCCGATCACGGCCGCGATCAGGCCCTTGAGCAGGTTCCCCGTCGACAGGCTCGCCACCAGCGTCAGGGCCAGCACCACGAGGGCGGTGATCTCCCAGGGGCGGAAATTGATGCTGAACCGCGCGATCAGCGGCCCGAGCGTCACGAGGATCGCCACGCTGATCAGGGTGCCGACGAACGAGGCCGCGAAGCCGATGCCGAGCGCCCGGCCGGGCTCTCCCTTCCTGGCCATGGGGCGCCCGTCATAGACGGTGGTGATCGAGGAGGGCGTGCCGGGGATGCCCAGCATGATGCCGCTGATCAGGCCGCCGGAATATCCGCCCACGAACACCGCGGTCATCAGCGCGACGCCGGCCACCGGATCGATGGTGAAGGTGAAGGGAAACACGACCAGGATCGCCATGGTCACGGTGAAGCCGGGGATCGCGCCACCGACGATGCCGAGCAGGGTGCCGATGACGATCAGGCCGAACACGCCTGGGGACAGCACCTCCCCGGCGGCCTGGAGCAGGAAATCGGGCATGGGATCTCTCCTGTCCCGCCGCGGTCACGGCAGGCGAATGGACAACGCGCCTTCGAAGACGGTCTGAACGGCGAAGGTGGCGACCACGGTGATCGCGGCCACGATGACGACCCGCCGCCGGTCGAGCGGCCGCCAGAACAGCAGCAGCGAGGCCGCGAGATAGGCCAGCGTGGCCGCCGCGAACCCGACCCGGGGCATCGCCCAGACATAGAGTCCGAACAATGCCATGCCGAGGAAGATGCGACGCTCGGTGGTGAACCAGGCGCCGATCTCGCGGAACGCGTTGCCCGGGCCGGGCCGCAGAAGCTCCCGCACGAGGAGCAGGGCCGAAAGCGCCGCGAGCAGGCCGATCAGGATGCGCGGGAAGAGCGCCGAGCCGTAGGTCTGCCAGCTGGTCGGGCCGGGAATGTCGCCGGTCGCGACCCAGAGGACGGCGCAGGCGGCGAGAAGCGCGACGGACAGCAGGACGGTCCTGTTGGGGATTGGCATCGGTCATCTCCGTGGCGGGAGGAACGGGGCGCCGGGATGGCGCCCCGGGGCGGTCAGCGGGCGAATTCCATGTTCTCGGCCGCACGGGCCAGCGCCGCCTCGTTCTTCTCCAGGAAATCGACGTAGTCGGCGCCGCGCTGGACGTTGACGATCGATCCGAACTCGGTCTCGATCCGCGCCACCAGCTCCTCGTCCTGCAGGGCGGCCTCGTAGGCATCGGCGATCTTCTCGATCACCTCCGCGGGCGTGCCCTTCGGCGCGAAGACGCCGCGGCTGGTGGCCGTGGTCACGTCGATCCCCGACTCCATCAGGGTGGGCACGTCGGGCAGGGCGTCGAGCCGCTCCTCGGAGCCGACCGCGAGCGGGGTCATCGTGCCGGCCTCGAACTGGCTTCCGGCGGAGGGCATGTTGAACATGCCGAAATCGATGTCCCCCGCGATCACGGCCGAGACCTGCTCGCCGGTGTCGGGATAGCCGATCAGGCGAATGTCCTCCATGTCGATGCCCGCCTCCTCGAAGAAGGAGGACCAGAAGAAGTGGTCGGTGGAGCTGGGGATCATCGAGAAGGCCAGCTCGCCCGGGTTCTCTTCGGCGTAGGCGGCGATGTCCTCGATGGAGGAGACCGCCGGATCGGCGCCGCCGGCGACGATGTTGATCGTCTGCGTCAGCAGGATCACCGGCTCGAAGGCGTCGTAGGAGTAATCGACCATGCCCGCCAGGTTCGACAGGGCGATGGTGTCGTGGCTCCCGAGGATCGTGTAGCCGTCGGGCTCGGCATCCTTCACGGCGCGCGAGCCGCGGGTGGCGCCCGCGCCGGCCATGTTCACCGGCACGATCGCCTGGCCCAGATGCTCCTCGGCCTCGGCCGAGATCAGGCGGAACAGGACGTCGGTGGCCCCGCCGGGGCCGAACGGGATGACCAGCTCGACCTCCCGTTCGGGATACTCCGCGGCGGCGGGAACGGCGACGGTGGCGGTTGCGGCCGCGAGGGCCAGGGCGAGGGATCTGGAACTCATGGGTCTGCGTCTCCTGTTGGTCGTTTCGTTTCGACTGTTATCGTTGGGTCCGCGCGCTAGAGCGCCAGCGCGCAGCCGTCCTTGCGCGGATCCGACCCGGCGGAGAGAACCCCCGCCCGGCGGTCGATCCGGATGGCCTGGCTGCCCCCGATCGGGGTGTCGGGGATCGTGATCGCGTGGCCCAGCGTGCCGAGCCGCGACAAGGTCGATGCCGGCACACCGCGCTCGGCGGTGACCGCCCCCTGGTAGGTGAAGACCCGGGCGCAATCCTGTGCCTCCTGCACGTCCATGCCGAAATCGAGCATGTTCGACAGCACCCAGGCCTGCCCGAAGGACTGGTAATGCCCGCCCATCACCCCGAAGGGCATCAGCGGCAGGCCGTCCTGCATCGCCATGGCCGGGATGATCGTGTGCAGCGGCCGCTTGCCCGGCGCGATGACGTTGGGATGGTCGGCCTCCAGCCGGAAGCTGAAGCCACGGTTGTGGAACATCACCCCGGACTCCGGCGCGAGGAAGCCGGAGCCGAAATTCTCGAAGATCGAGTTGATGAAGCTGACCGCGTTGCCCTCGGCATCCACGACGCTGACATAGATCGTGTCCTCGCTCGCCGGCATCGAGTGCGGCGGGGTCGGCGCGGCGGCGGCGGGGTCGATCCGCGCCCGGTGGGCGGCGGCGTGATCCGCCGACAGGAGCCGCTCGACCGCCACCTCCGCCTGGCGCGGATCGGCCAGCAGCGCGTCGCGGTCGCCATAGGCCAGCTTGCTCGCCTCGAGGAAGGCGTGGATCCGCTCGGCCCCGAGCGGATCGCCCCCGAAGATATCCATCCCCTCCAGGATGTTGAGCATGAGGAGCGGCACGATGCCCTGCCCGTTCGGCGGGCATTCCAGAATGTCGAGGCCGCGATAGGTCGTTCGGATCGGCGTGACCCATTCGCCGGCGGCGGCGGCGAAGTCGTCCAGCGTGTGGCTGCCTCCCAGCCTGCGCAGCTTGGCGACCATGTCCTCGGCGACGGGGCCGGCATAGAATCCCGCCCGGCCCTCCTGCCCGATCCGTTCGAGGGTGCGGGCGAGCGCGGGCTGGCCATGCACCTGCCCGGCCGCGGGCGCGCGGCCTCCGGGCAGCATGACGGCGGCGGCGTCGGGATCGCGCGCGAGTTTCTCGGCCGACCCCGCCCAGTCGTGGGCGATGCGCTCGTGCACGACATAGCCGTCGCGGGCGCGGTCGACCGCGGGGCGCAGCAACTCGGCGAAATCGAGCTTGCCGAACCGCTCGTGCAGCGCGCACCAGGCATCGACGGCGCCGGGAACGGTGACGGTGGCCGCGTCGTAGCGGGGGGCGGAGCGATGCCTGGCACGCAGGGCCTCGGCATCGGTCCCGGCGGGGGCGCCGCCCGAGCCGTTATAGGCCGAGACCTCGCCCTCCGGGCTCGCCACGATGGTGAAGTTGTCGCCGCCGATCCCCGTCATCCCGGGCTCCACCACGCATTGCATCGCGCAGGCGGCGATGGCGGCATCGACCGCGTGACCGCCCCGGCGCAGCACGTCGAGCGCCGCGACCGACGCGGCCGGATGGGACGTCGCCACCGCCGCGCGCGTGCCGTGGACGACCGAACGCCCGGGTAGGTGAAGATCGCGCATGTCTGCCTCCTCGTGCCGCCCGGCGGTCCGGGCGCGGCTGTGGGTGCCGCCCGACCGGCCGGGGGCCGATCCGGGCGCGGCGTCGCCCGGGACCGAACCAATTCGGGATTGGTATTGCCTAACCGGCCCGGCCCCATCCCGCAACAGTCGCGTCAGATGCACAGCTACAAGGGCCGTCAGGGCCGCCAGATGCGCGAAATTCGGGCGCAGTGCCCGCGCAAGGTGCGCCGCCGGTGCCTGTTGGCGCCCGCGGCGGAGCCTCGCGGCACAGGGATGGTCAGCACTCCGGCAGGTTCACCGCGATGCCGCCGGTGGAGGTTTCCTTGTACTTCACGTCCATGTCGCGCCCGGTCTGCAGCATCACCCGGATGCAGTTGTCCAGCGGCATGAAATGGGTGCCGTCGCCCCGAAGGGCCAGGGCGGCGGCCGACACCGCCTTGATCGCGCCGAGGGCGTTGCGCTCGATGCAGGGCACCTGCACCAGGCCGGCGGCGGGATCGCAGGTCATGCCGAGGTGATGCTCCAGCGCGATCTCGGCGGCGTTCTCGATCTGCTCGTTGGTGCCGCCCTGCACCGCGCAGAGACCGGCGGCCGCCATGGCCGAGGCGCTGCCCACCTCGCCCTGGCAGCCGACCTCGGCGCCCGAGATCGAGGCGTTGGACTTCAGGATCCCGCCGATCGCCGCCGCCGTCAGCAGGAAGTCGCGCCGCTGCTCGTCGCTCAGGCCGCCGCACTGATCCTGCCAGTAGCGCAGCACCGCCGGGACCGTGCCCGCCGCGCCGTTGGTGGGCGCGGTGACGATGCGGCCGCCGGCGGCGTTCTCCTCGTTCACCGCCATGGCATAGACCGACAGCCATTCGTTGCCCGAATGGGGCAGCTTCTGGTTCGAGAAGGCCTCCGCCAGCAGCTTCTGGTGGATGTCGTGGGCGCGGCGGCGCACCTTCAGGCCGCCGGGCAGGATGCCGTCCTGCGACAGGCCCCGGTCGATGCTGTCGTTCATCGCTCCGGAGATGAGGTCGAGCCGGTCGTCCACATCGGCGCGCGACGCCTTGGCCTCCTCGTTGGCGCGCTTCATCGCCGCGACCGAGAGGCCCGAGGACCGGCCCATCGCCAGCATCTCGCGCGCGGTGGCGAAGGGCCAGGGCACGTCGGGGTCGGGCCCGGCGCGGTCGCCCTCGCGCGCGCGCTCCAGCCGCAACTCGTCGTCGGTCAGGACGAAGCCGCCGCCGACGGAGTAGTAGGTGCGGATCAGCGCCGGCGCGCCGCGCTTGTCGAAGGCGCGGAATACCATCCCGTTGGCGTGGAGCGGCAGCGGCGGGCCGTAGTCGAATTCCAGATCCGCGGCCGGATCGAAGGCGAGGGCCAGGTCCCCCGGTTCGAGTGAATGGGACTCCCGCAGCCGGGCCAGCGCCGCCTCGGCGGCATCCGGGTCCACCGTGGCGGGATCGAAGCCCATCAGGCCCAGCATCACCGCCCGGTCGCTGGCATGGCCCTTGCCGGTATAGGCCAGCGAGCCGTGCAGCGAGACCCGCACCGCGGCGGGCGCCTCGGCCCCGGGGATGCGCTCGGCCCCGCCATCGAGATCGGCGAGGAAGCGCCGCGCGGCGACCATCGGCCCCATCGTGTGCGACGACGACGGGCCGATACCCGGCTTGAACAGGTCGAAGACGGAGACGAACATCGCGGCGCGCTCCTTTCGCGTATGGCCCGGCCCCTCGGCCCGGGCAGGTCAGAGGCCGGCGCGCAACTCCGCCAGCCCGGTCTCCAGCAATGCGCGCAGATGCGGCATGAAAGAACGCCAGACGTCGATCCGCACCGCGTCCTCGGCGTCGCGCCAGAGCACGACCGTGGCGCCGTGGAAGATCGTGCGCGCGCCCCGGCCGGGCGCGATCCGCGCCACGTCCCGCGGGCAGCCCATCGCCAGCAGGGCGAGTGTGCCCGGGCCCCGGATCGCCAGGCTGACCTCCCGGTCGGAGATGTCGGCCAGCGCGTGCGGGATCGCGGCATAGCGTTCGGCGAACGCCGCCGGGATCGCGGCCGCCTCGTCCTCCCCCGCCGTGATCATCCATTCGTCGGGGCCGAGGCAGAGCACCTCGCGCGCGCCCTCGCGCGCCCGGTCGCCGATGCGCCCGGGCAGGTCGAACCCGAGCGCGGCAGCGAGGCCCGCGCGCGCCGCCGGCCGCGCCCGCAGGGAAAACCGCGCCCCGGGCGGCAGCTCCTCGATCACCGGCAGGTCGGCCGCCGCGGTGTCGAACTGATGGACCTGTTTCATGGGCCGATCCTCCGTCACAGCTTCGCCCGGCCACCGTCGGGATCGTAGAACACCGCCCGGCGCGATGGTGGCGGCGACATTGCCCTCGGGCATCGGCACATGCACCGTCTCGCCCATCCTGTCGCGGCCGTTCTCCACCACGGCCAGCGCGATGGACCGCCCCAGCGCCGCGCTGTGATAGCACGACGTGACATGGCCGATCATCCGCATCGGCAGCGGCTGGTCGGGATCGTCCACGATCTGCGCGCCCTCCTCAAGCTTCGTCGCGCCGTCCGCCGTCAGCAGGCCGACGAGCTGCTTGCGGCCGCGGGCCACCAGGTCGGGCCGCGCGAGCGACCGCTTGCCGACGAAATCCGCCTTCGTCTTGCCGATGGTCCAGCCGAGCCCGAGCATCCTCGGGCGTGACCGTGCCGTCGGTGTCCTGCCCGACGATGATGAAGCCCTTCTCGGCCCGGAGCACGTGCATCGCCTCGGTCCCGTAGGGGGTGATGCCGTGGGCGCGCCCCGCCCCCATCAGCGCCTCCCACAGCGCGCGGCCGTGACGGGCGGGCACGTTGATCTCGAATCCCAGCTCGCCGGTGAAGCTCAGCCGGAAGAGGCGCGCGGGGAAGCCGGCGACCATGCAGTCCGCGACCGACATCATCGGGAACGCCTCGGCCGAGATGTCGAGCCCCTCGACCAGCGGCTCCAGCACGCTGGCGCGCGTCGGGGCCGTTCAGCGCGACCACCGCCCATTGCTCGGTGGTGGAGGTCAGCCAGACATCGAGGTCGGGCCACTCGGTCTGCAGGTAATCCTCCATCATGTTGAGCACCCGCGCGGCGCCGCCGGTGGTGGTGGTGACGTGGAAGCTGTCCGGCCCGAATCCGGCCGACCACGCCGTCGTCGCGCACGTACCCGTCCTCGCCCAGCAGGAGGCCATAGCGGCAGCGGCCGGGTTTCGAGCTTGGTCCAGGGGTTGGTGTACATGCGGTTCATGAATTCGGCCGCGTCCGGCCCCGTCACCTCGATCTTGCCCAGCGTCGAGGCGTCGAAGATGCCGACCGTCTCCCGCGCCGCACGACATTCGCGGGCGACGGCCTCGTCCATGCCCTCGCCCGCTTGCGGGAAATAGCGCGCGCGCCGCCATTGCCCCACCGGCTCCCAGACCGCGCCGTGCTCCTCGGCCCAGCCGTCGATCGGCGTCTTGCGCGTGACCTCGAAGTGCGCGCCGCGGTGGTAACCGGCGAAGGTGCCGAAGGTGGTCGGCGTGTAGGGCGGGCGGAAGGTGGTCAGCCCGACCTTCGGCGGCGCCTTGCCCAGCGCCTCGGCGGCGATCATCAGGCCGTTGATGTTGCTGAGCTTGCCCTGGTCGGTGGCCATGCCGGTGGTGGTGTAGCGCTTGACGTGCTCGATCGAGCGCATCCCCTCCTGCACGGCGAGGCTTGATGTCCTTGGCGGTGACGTCGTTCTGGTAATCCACGAAGGCGCGGATGCGGCGCGGCGGCGCGATCCGTCGGCAGCTGGCCGTGGGCCTGCCCGGTGCCGGTGCGGTCGCCGCTTACCGCGAAGGCCGCCGTCTTCGCCCCTGCAGCCCCAGCGCCCCGGCCGCCGCGCGGCCCGCCGCCGCCCCGTCCGCCGAGCGCGGCCGCATAGCCCCAGAGGCCCCGGCCGGCGCCGGCGATCTCCACCGCCTCGGACTTGCGGTCGGGCAGGAAGGTCCGCGGTTTCGTCGTCCCAGTCCAGGCTCGCCCTTGGTGTGCGAGAAGAGGTGCAGCGACGGCGTCCAGCCCCCGCGACATCAGGAGGCAATCGCAATGGATCAGGCGCCCGCGCCGACCGTCCCGTCCGCGACCGGGTTCACCGTGACCGAGGCAACGCGCAGCCGGCCGGCCGTGCCGGTCACGCGTGTGGCCCGTCAGCACCTCGATGCCGCGGCGATGCGGGCCTCGCGCCGCAGGTCGTCCCGGATCTCGGTCCCGCGTATCGACGATGGCCGGCAACCCGCGCCCCCGCTTCGGCGAGGTCGAAGGCCGCGTACCAGGCGCTGTCATGGCTGGTGACGACCACCGGCCTGTCGCCGACGCGCGACGCCGTAGCGGTTGAGGTAGGTCTGCGCGGCGCCCGGCCAGCATCACGCCCGGGCGGTCGTTGCCGTGGAAGACCAGCGGCTTTTCCAGCGCGCCCTGGGCCAGCACGACGTGGCCGCGCGCGGACGCGCCACAGCCGCTCGCGCGGGGCGCCGCCGGCACCTCGTCCAGGTGGTCGGTCAGCCGCTCGACCAGGCCGATCAAGTTCTGGTGGTAATAGCCGATGGCGGTGGTCCGCGTCAGGACCGTGACGCCCAGGTCGCGCAACTCGGTCCGCATGCCGCAAGCCAGTCCCAGGCGCCCTGCCCGTCGATCGCGACGCCGGGATCGGAGAGGAGCGATCCGCCGATCTCGGGCGCCTCGTCGACCGAGCGTCACGCTCGGCGCCGGCCCGCGCGGCGGTAGAGCGCGGCGGCGATGCCCGACGGGCCGGCGCCGACGACCAGGACGTCGGTGTGGGCGAAGCGCGACGGCGTAGATGTCCGGGTCCTCGCTCCGCCGGCGCGCGGCCGAGGCCGGCGGCGGCGCGGATGAACGGCTCGTAGACCCGGTCCCAGAAGCTGCGCGGCCACATGAAGGTCTTGTAGTAGAAGCCGGCGGACAGCAGCGGCGCAGGCCGCGTCGTTCATCGGCGCCGGCGTCGAATTTCAGGTGCGGCCAGCGGTTCTGGCTCTCGGCCACCAGCCCCTGGCGCAACTCCTGCACCGTGGCGCGGGTATTCGGCTCGAACCGGCCCGGCCCGCGCGCGGTGCCGACCAGCGCGTTCGGCTCCTCCGACCCGGCGGAGACCGGGCCGCGCGGGCGGTGATACTTGAACGACCGGCCCATGAGGTGGACGCCGTGGGCCAGGAGCGCCGAGGCCAGCGTGTCGCCGCGAAGCCCGGTATAGGTCCGCCCGTCGAAGGTGAACTGCACCGGCGCGCCCGGATCGAGGCGGCCCTTGCCGGCGACGCGGTAACGGCTCATTTCGCGGCCTCCGTCGTCGGAAAGGTCGGGCCGGGGCGCGTCGGCCGGATAGGTCGTCGAGCAACCGGTCGGTCACCGTGTCGCGCACGGCGTTGAAGAAGCAGCCGCAGCCGTGGACGTGGCGCCAGCGCTCGGCATGCGGGCCCGCGCCGGTTCGAGCGCACGAACAGGTAGTCGCGCCAGTCCTCGTCGCTCACCGCGTTCGGGTCCACCGGGCGGGCGATATGCGCCTCGCCGGCATAGGCGAACTCCATCTCCGGCAGGGTCTCGTCGCAATAGGGGCAGTGGATCAGGAGCATGCGAACAGGTCCTTCAATGCGCCACGGCAGCGGCGGCCGCCTCGTCGATCAGGCGGCCGGTGCGGAAGCGGTCGAGCGTGAAGGGCGCGTTGATCGGGTGCGGCTCGTCCTTCGCCACGGTCCAGGCCAGCGTGTGCGCCGCCCCCGGCGTGGCCTTGAACCCCCCCGTGCCCCAGCCGCAATTGACGTAGAGCCCCTGCACCGGCGTCTTGCCCAGGATCGCGGAGCGGTCGGGCGTCACGTCCACCGATGCCGCCCCATTTCCGCAGCATCCGCATCCGGGTGAAGATCGGGAAGATCTCGCAGATCGCCGCCAGCGTGTGCTCGATCAGCGGCAGCCCGCCCCGTTGGGAATAGCTGGTATACTGGTCGGTGCCCGAGCCGATGACCAGCTCGCCCTTGTCGGACTGGCTCATGTAGGCATGGACCGCGTTCGACATGACGACACAGGGAAAGCAGGGCTTCACCGGCTCGCTGACCAGCGCCTGGAGCGGAAAGCTTTCCAGCGGCATCCGCAACCCGGCGCTGTCCATGATGACGCTGGTATGCCCCGCCGCCGAGACGGCGACCTTTTTCGCCCGGATGAAGCCGCGCGCCGTCTCCACCCCCTCGACCGCGCCGTCCGGGCCGCGGCGGATCGCGGTGACGGGGCAGTTCTGCACGATGTCGACGCCGCGCGCGGCCGCCGAGCGGGCATAGCCCCAGGCCACCGCGTCATGCCGCGCCGTCCCCGCCCGCTTCTGCAGCGCCGCGCCGAGGACCGGGTAGCGCGCGTCCTTCGAGATGTTGAGCGGCGGGCAGTATTCCTTGGCCTCCTCCGCCGACAGCCACTTGTTGTCGACGCCGTTCAGCCGGTTGGCATGGACGTGGCGCTGGAAGCTCTGCACGTCGTGGACGTTGTGCGCCAGCATCAGCACGCCCCGGCGCGAGAACATGACGTTGTAGTTCAGATCCTGGCTCAGCCCCTCCCACAGGTCGAGCGCGTGGTCGTAGAGCCGCGCGCTCTCGTCGTAGAGGTAGTTGGAGCGGATGATGGTGGTGTTGCGCCCCGTATTGCCGCCGCCGAGCCAGCCCTTCTCGATCACCGCGACATTCGTGATGCCGTGCTCCTTGGCGAGGTAATGCGCCGCACCCAGCCCGTGGCCGCCGGCGCCGACGATGACCACGTCGTATTCCTTCTTCGGCTCGGCATCGGGCCATTGCTCGGTCCAGCCGCTCTGGCCGGTCAGCGCGTTCTTCACCAGCGCGAAGGCGGAGAATCGGGTCACGGGCGAGCGTCCTCCGGTGCAGGGGCCTATACCTCGCCTATGACAGATCGGGGGGCCGCGTCACCAGTAGATCCGCGTCACATCCATGGTAGGGTTGCGACATGCGTGCCATCCCCCCTCCCTCCCTGCGCGTCGGGATCATCCTCGCCGAGCGGTTCACCCTCTCGGCCTTCGCCAATTTCGTCGACGTGCTGCGGCTGGCCGCCGACGAGGGCGACCGCTCCCGGCCGATCCGATGTTCCTGGTCGGTCCTGTCGGCCGACATGGCGCCGGTGCGCTCTTCCTGCGGCGTCGCGGTGGGGCCGGGCGAGCCGCCGGGCGACCCGGCGCGGTTCGATTACGTCGCCGTGGTCGGCGGCCTGCTGGACGAGGCCGGACGGCTCGATCCGCGCCACGCCGATTTCCTGCGCCGGGCAGCGGCGGCGGGCGTGCCGCTGGTGGGGCTGTGCACCGGTGCGTTCCTGCTGCACGATGCCGGTCTGATGCAGGGATATCGCTGCTGCGTCAGCTGGTTCCACCACGACGATTACCTGGAACGCTACGATGGCCTGGTCCCCGTCTCGGACCGGATCTTCGTGGTGGACCGCGACCGGCTGACCTGTTCGGGCGGGGCCAGCGCGGCGCATCTGGCCGCGCATCTGGTCGACCGCCACGTGGGCGGATCGGCCGCGCGCAAGAGCCTGCACATCCTGATCATCGACGACGCCATGCCCGCGGACGAGCCGCAGCCGATCCTGCCCCCCGACCTCGGCACCCGCGATCCGCTGGTGCGCCGCGCGATCCTGCACATGCAGCAGAGCCTGGACAGCGCGCCGGGTACCGCGCGCCTCGCCGCCGCGCTCGGGGTGGGGCGGCGCAAGCTGGAGCGCCATTTCGCCGCGGCCCTCGGCTTCGGCCCGGCCGAGGCGTTCCTGCGCCTGCGGCTGGCCCATGCGCGCTCCCTCCTCTCCGGGTCGGACCTTCCGGTGGCCGACATCGCCGCCGAGACCGGGTTCTGCGACGCCTCGCACCTTGCCCGCACCTTCCGCGCGCGGGAGGGGGTCACGCCCGATGCCTGGCGCCGCGCTCAGCCCCGCGGGCGGGCATAGACGTCGCCGGAATTTTCGGCCGGGGTCAGGCCGGCAATCCGCTCCCGCATCGCCGCGGCCGCAACCCAGTCGCCGGGCGGCAGGACATGGCCCTCGCCGAGGCTCAGCGCGTAGGCGTGCGGCCCCAGCGCCTCCAGCCGGTCGAGGCAGGCGCGCCCCGCCCCGCGCTGCAGATGCGTCACCTCGAAGGACAGGGCCGGCAGCGGGCGCGACAGGCCCGCCAGCACCTCGGGCTCGTGCCCCTCCACGTCGATCTTGACGAAATCCGGCACGCCATGCTCCGCGATCAGGGCGTCGAGCGTGGTGACCGGCACGGCGACGCGTCCGTCCCAGACCTGCCCGGCCCAGCCCTCGCCGCCCCGCGCGGCGGCCACGAAGGCGTCGGACAGGGTCGAGACCGTGGGATTGGCGGTGTTGAGGAACATCTCCGCCCAGCCCTCCGACGCGCCGGCGGCGGCGTTCAGGACCGTCACGCCTGCCGTGCCGCGATGGATCAGGCGCAGGGCCCGGAACGGCGCCGGCTGAGGCTCCAGCGCCAGCACCCGCGCGCCGAGCCGCGCCAAAGCCGCCGTCCGGTCGCCCAGATGGGCGCCGATATCGAAGGCCAGCGCGCCGGGCCGGACGAAGCGCGACAATGCCGCCTCCATCGCGCGAATCCGTTCCCGATCACGCAGGTAAGTCTCGATGGAGCGACCGATCGCCGCCGCAGTGCCCTCTTTCCACATGGCTTCCCCTGCGCCAGTTTGTAACAGCCGGACGACGATTGTCCCGGCCCGCCCACGCCATAGCTGGCGCGGAACCGACGGAGGGGAAGACGATCGCCGCGACCGACATGCCGACCGCACCGGCCCGCGCCGACGCGCCCGAGCGCGCCCGGGCCGGCGCCGCGCTGAGCTGCGCCGCCCTGGCGTTGCCGATCTGGTTTGCCGGCGCGCATCTGGAGGGCCGGGCCCCGGCCGCGGACCCGGCGTTGCTGCTTGCGGCCTGGATTGCGGTCTCGGCGCTGATCGTCGCCGGCCTGCGCGGGCATCCGTATCCGCGCTTCGGCCCTGCCAACGCGCTGACCGCCCTGCGCGCCGCGGCGACGCTGCTCCTGGCCGCCGTCGCGCTCGACCCGACGCCGGGGCTCGTCGCGGCGGCGACGGGAGCGGGACTGGCGATCCTGGCCCTCGACGGGCTCGACGGGGCGCTGGCCCGGCGCACCGGGCTCGCCTCGGCCTTCGGCGCGCGGTTCGACGTCGAGGTGGACGCCGCCCTGACGCTCGCCCTGTCGGTGCTGGCCTGGCGGGCCGGGCCGGCGGGGCCGGAGATCCTTGCCCTTGCCGCGCCGTATTACGCCTTCTCCCTTCTGCGGACGGCGCGACCCCGGTTCGGCCGGCCGCTGCCGCCCTCGCTGGCGCGCAAGGCGGTCTGCGTCGCGCAGGTGGGGACGCCGCTCCTGCTGGTCGCCTTGCCGGTGGCGCCGGGGGCGGCCAGCCTCCTTGTCTGGGCCTGCCTCGGCGCGATCCTGAGCTCCTTCGCCCGCGATCTCGCCTGGCTGGCTCAGGATCGATGACGGGCCAGCACCGCCGCCCCCGGCAGCGCCGCCAGCAGGGCGGCCAGCCCGAACAGCAGCGCCGCAGCCACCCCGGCCTCGGCCGGATGCCCGGCCAGCGGCCACAGCGCCGCCGCCGCCCCCTCGCGCAGACCCAGCCCGCCGATCCCCACCGGCACCAGCATGGCCGCCAGGCAGACCGGCACCAGCACCAGCGCCTCGGCCGCGCCCATCGGCGTGCCGACCGCCCGGGCGCAGAGCCAGAAGCCCGGCGATCAGCGCCCCGGTGACGAGCGCGTTCAGGGCCCCCTGCACCAGGGCCGCACCCGGCGAGCCCCAGGCGCGGCGCAGGTCCGGCCCGAAGCCGCGCCACAGCGCAAGCCCGCCCAGGACCAGCGCCAGCCCGGCGACGAAGCCGGCGACCAGCCGCCCCGTCCCCGGCACGCCGCCGAGCAGGACACCCGCGATCAGCGCCCCCGCGACCGCCACCTGGCCGGCCAGCCGCTCGATCACCACGCCGCGGGCGACCGGCGCCGCGCCGCCGCGCGCCCGGCGGCGCCAGACGCGGACCGCGTCGCCGGCCACCCCGCCCGGCAGGACCTGGTTCAGCAGGCTCGACGCGTAGTACTCCGCCAGCGCCGTCCGCGCCGGGAGCGGGTGGCCCAGCCGCCGCGCGGTATCCGCCCAGCGGAGCGCCGAGGCGACGATCACCGCATGCGCCAGCGCCAGCGCCCCGATCACCGGCAGGACGCGCGCCGTGCGCAACTCCTCCCAGGCCGCGCCGGGATCCACCGCCCACAGGACCAGCGCCATGAGAACGGCCGGCACGAGCAGGCGCAGCCATGAGCGCAACCGCCTCATCGGCACTCCGCACGGCCCTGGCAGTGCTGCTGCTGGCGCTTCTGGTGCCGCTGCCCGACCGGCCCGGCGCCTATATCCCCTCGCATTTCCTTCCCCCGCCCGCCGATCTGGCCGTGATCGTCCTGATGCTCTGCCTCCTGCCCCGCGGCAACACCGTGCCGCGCGCGCTTCTTGTCGCGGCGCTGGCGGCGCTGACCCTGTGGCGGGTCGCGGATCTGGGCATGGTCCTCGCCTTCCGCCGGGGCTTCAACCCCGTGCTCGACCTGCACCTGCTGGCCTCGGGCTGGGAACTGGGCGCGGGCACGTTCGGACCCCTCGCGATGGGGTTTGGCGTCGCAGGCGGGGTGCTGGCCATCGCGGGTCTCGTCGCCGTCCTGCACTGGGCGCTGGGGGGAATCCCGCGCCTGCCGGGGCGGGCGCGGATCGGGGTCGGTGTCCTCGCCCTCGTCGCGATCGCCGTCGGGCCCGGTCCGGTCCTGCCCGACGAGGCCGCGGACCGGGCCGAGCGGCTGCGCATCGCGCTGGCCGAGGAGCGGCGCTTCGCCGCCGAGCTGGCGCGCGACGAGCTCGCCACCCCAGATTTCGCCGCGCTGCGCGGCCACGACGTGATCGTCCTCTTCGTGGAGAGCTACGGCCGTGCCTGGCTGGATGGCGCCGCCCACGGCGCCACGGGACGCGCCCGGCTCGCCGCCGCCGAGGAGCGGCTGGCCCGGGCGGGATTCGCGATGCGTTCCGCCTGGGTCACCGCACCGACCCGGGGCGGCCAGAGCTGGCTTGCCCACGGCGCGGCCATGTCGGGACTGTGGACCTCGTCCCAGGTGCGCTACGATGCGCTGATCGCCTCCGACCGAGCCTCCCTCAACGCTCTCTTCGCCCGCGCCGGCTGGCGCACGGCGGCGGTGATGCCGGCGATCACCCGCGCCTGGCCCGAGGCGGCCTGGTACGGCTATGACGAGATCCATGACCGGGACGGTCTCGGCTATCGCGGCGAGCCCTTCGAATGGGTGACGATGCCCGACCAGTACACCCTCACGGCGCTGGACCGGCTGACCCGTGGCCGCGGCCCGGTCATGGTCGAGGCGGCGCTGATCACCTCCCACGCGCCATGGACGCCGCTGCCCGAGATCCTGCCCTGGGAGTCGGTGGGCGACGGCGCCGTCTTCGACGGCACGCGCCGCTCGGGCGCCTCCCCGCGGCAGGTCTGGTCGGCGCCGGAGACGATCCGCGCCGCCTGGTCGCGTGCACTCGACTATTCGCTGGAAGTGGTCGCGCAGTGGATCGCCCGCTCGGCCGGCGACGCCCTGGTGGTCGTGCTGGGCGACCATCAGCCCGCCCCGCTGGTCACCGGCGACGACCCGAGCGCGGCCGTGCCGCTGCACGTCATCGCGCGGGATCCGGCGCTGCTGCAGCGACTGCCCGGCGCCTGGTCGGAAGGGCTCCGGCCCGCGCCGGACCTGCCGGAACGGCCGATGACCGAGATCCGCCGCCTGCTGGCGGACTGCTATTCCACCGGCGGCTGTAGCGCGTCGGAATCGGGATGAGGCGCGGGGGCTCCGCCGCCTGCCTTCGGGCATTGCCTGATTTTCGCCTCCCAACGCCTTGTCTGGTCTTGCATTTACCTACCCGATGGGCGGCTGTCCGTCGCCCCGGCCTCGCCGCCCGGGGCGGTGACGTCGGGACGCAGGCCGCGCGATGGCCTGCGACACGGTGCCGTGCTAGCCTGTCACCTCACCGGCATCCGACACCGCCCGGAGGAGGACGGCCATGAAACCAGGCTACGATCGCCCGGCCCGGGCCTTCCACTGGATCACCGCGCTCGCGGTCCTGCTGATGATTCCCGCGGGGCTGATCATGATCCGCGACGGGCTGCCGCGCGGGGTGCAGGATGCCCTGTTCATTTTCCACAAGAACACCGGCGTTCTGGTGCTGATCCTCATGCTGCTGCGCGCGGCATGGCGCGGGACCCATCCGGCGCCGCCGCGCCCGCCGCTTCCGGCCTGGCAGGAGCGGGCGGCGAGCCTGAACCACCTGGCCCTCTACCTGCTGCTGCTGGTCATGCCGGTCTCGGGCTATATCCGGGTGCGGGCCGGGGGCTTCCCGGTCGAGGCGCTGGACGCGCTCGGCCTGCCCGCCCTCGTCCCGCGCTCCGAGCCGCTGGAGGAGGTGGCGCAGGCGGTCCATTACTATTCCGCCTGGCTGCTGATCGCGGCGGTCGCACTGCACCTCGCCGCGGCGCTCTATCACGGCGCGATCCGCCGCGACGGGATCCTCGGCCGGATGTGGCCGCCGGCGTGACCCGGTGGAAATCGCCGGGCTGACGGGCGTTCCGCCCGGCCGTGTCCCGAGGCGACGTCCGGATTTCGGCGCCCATCACCGCTCCAGCACACGTTCCCCCAGCTGCAGCGCCTCTGCCAGCGGCAGATCGCGGGCCGAGAATCCCGCCTCCACGACGTAGCTGCCCGCCCCGATGCGCCAGGCATCCCGGTCCCAGACCGCGAAGGCACGCGGGTCGAGTGGCAGCGTGATCCGCACCGACTCGCCGGGCGCCAGCGCCACCTTGCGGAACGCGGCCAGCTCCCGCTCGGGCGCCGGAACCGGCGCGGCGCGTTTGCCGAGATAGACCTGCACCACCGTCGACCCCGGCCGGTCGCCGGCATTCGCCACGGTGAGGGCGACCTCGGCCCCCTCCCCGCGCGGCGCGACCTGCAGCTCGGACAAGGCGAACCGGGTATAGCCCAGCCCGTGCCCGAAGGCGAAGAGCGGGTCGATCCCCGCGCGGTCGTAGTGCCGGTAGCCGCCGAACACGCCCTCGGCATAGCGCACCCGGCCGTCGCGGCCGGGATAGATCTCCGGATCGTCGGTGTGGGTGGGGTTGTCGGCGTATCGGTGCGGGAAGGTCTGCGCCAGCCGGCCGCCGGGCTCGACGTCGCCGAACAGCATGTCGGCGATGGCGTTGCCCGCCTCCTGCCCCGGATACCACGCCTGCAGCACCGCGGGCACCGCGTCGATCCAGGGCATCTCCACCGGCCCGCCGGTCTGCAGCACGACAACCGTGCGCGGATTGACCTCGGCCACGCGGGCGACCAGCTCGTCCTGCCGCCCCGGCAGCGCGATGCCGTCGAGATCGGAGCCCTCGGTGTCCCATTCACCGGACCGGCCGACGAAGACCAGCGCCGTATCCGCCCTCCGCGCGGCCTCCACGGCGGCGGCGATGTCCGCGTCGCCGAGCGGTCGCGAGACGCCGAACCGGAAGGCCGAGACGTCGAGGTTGTCGCCGGGGCGGAAGCCGAACTCCATCACGACCTCGACCGGCTCGCCGGCCCGCAGATCCACCTCGGCGGTGACCTCGTCATTGCCCTCCTCGAAGAAGGTGCGGCCCTTGCGCCAGCTTTCCCAGCACTCGATCACCTGCCGGCCGTTCACGAACAGACGCGAGAAGCCGGTGGAATGGAGCCCGAAGGAATGGACGCCCTCGGCCTCGGGCACGAACCGCGCCCGCGCCCGGCAGGAGAAGCGGTGCGGGTCGATCCCCGGGGCCGGCGCCCCCATGAAGAAATACTGGCTCTCCTCCAGCGTGGCCGTCGCCGAGACCGGGCCGGAGAGGTCGGGGGAGTCGAAATACTCCATCTCCACCGGGCCGTCGATCACCGGCTCCCAGCGGTGGTTGTCGCAGCCCGGGGCGTGGGGCACGGCCTCGTCTCCCAGCCGGTCGCGCAGCGCCTGAAGCGGGGTGACGGCGTAATGCGGGTTCAGCTGCGCCGAACCGCCGCCCATGATCCGGGCGCGGGCGGCGTTCGGCCCGATCGCCGCCACCGTGCCGCGAGAAAGCGGCAGAATCCCGTCGGAGTTCCGGAGCAGCACCGATCCCGCCGCGCCCGCGCGGCGGATCAGCGCCCGATCCTCGGGGCGGTCCTCGGCGCGCTCCTCGTGCGGTGCATCCTCTTGGAGCGCGCCGGTGCGTTCCATCAGGCGCAGGACCGCAAGAGCCCGCGCGCGGATGGTGGCGCGGTCCACCTCGCCGTCGGCCACCGCCGCGACCAGCTTCGCGCCGCGATCCCGCGTGGGGCCCGGCATCTCCAGGTCGAGGCCGGCATTCACCGTCGGCGCGGTGGTGCGGGAACCGAACCAGTCCGACATCACCGCTCCGTCGAATCCCCATTCCTCCCGCAGGACACGGGAGAGGAGCCAGCCGTGCTCGGCCGCGTAGGTGCCGTTCAGCCGGTTGTAGGCGGTCATCACGGCCCAGGCGCCGCCGTCGCGCACCGCGGCCTCGAAGGGGCGCAGATAGACCTCGCGCAGGCTGCGCTCGTCGATCTCGGAGCTGATCGTCGTGCGCTCGATCTCGGATTCGTTGCCGGCGAAATGCTTCACCGTGGCAGCGACGCCCCCCGATTGCAGACCCGCAACCAGCGCCGCGGCCAGCTGCGCGGCGAGTTCCGGGTCCTCGGAATGGCATTCGAAGTTGCGCCCGTTGGTGACCGAGCGCTGCAGGTTCACCGTCGGCCCGAGGCAGACATGGGCGCCCTTGGAGCGGACCTCCCGCGCCAGGGCGGCGCCGATCTCGCGCGCAAGGTCCGGGTCCCAGCTGGCGCCGATGGCGATGCCCACCGGGAAGGCCGCCGCCGTCACGCCCCCCGTGAGCGAGCCGCCGCCGCGGGCCCCGTTCGGCCCGTCGGTGACGCGCAGCTTGCCCAGCCCCAGCCGCGCGATCGCGGGCAGCGACCAGCTGTCCTCTCCCGACAGGATCGCCACCTGCTCCTCCAGAGTCATGGCGTCCACGAGATCCTCGATGGTGCTGCGGTCCATCCCCGTCTCCTCCCTCGCTTGGCTACGGTCAGCCGGCGGCGGGCGCGGCCTCGCCGGCCGCCGCCACCTCGGCCATGCCCGCGAACGACTGCCGCTGCAACATCAGCGCCGCCCCCACGGCCGGCCCTTCGGGGCCCAGGCGGGCCGGCTCCAGTTGCGGCGCGACGCTGCCCGGCATCAGCATCCGCTGCATCTCGTCCGTGGCAGCGGCGCGGGCATGGCGGAACAGCGGCGCCACGCGCCCCCCGATGACGATGGTCTGGGGGTTCAGGAGCGCCGTCAGCATGGCCATGCCGCGACCGAAGATGCGCGCCCAGTCCGCCGCCACGCGGGCGGCGGAGGGATCGCCGGCCTCGAGCCGCGCCAGGAAGGTCGGCAGATCCACGGCCCCGCCGCCGAGCGCGGCGTGGCGGGCCAGGATCGCCCGACGGGCGACGAAGTTCTCGAAGGCGCCGGAGACCCCGGTGCGGTCGTCGAATCCCGGCTCCCCCATCGGGATGTGGCCCATCTCCCCGGCGAATCCGTCGCGGCCGTAGAGGATCCGGCCGCCGCTGACGAGGCAGGCGCCCACCCCCTCGTCGATGAACAGGAACACCGCGTCGGTCAGCGCCTCGCCGCCATGCGCCTCGCGCGCGGCCGCCGCGAAGGCGTTGGCGTCGTTGACCAGCCCCGCCACCGGCACCGGGCCGAGCCGCGGCCGCAGCAGCCGCAACAGCGCCACGCGCTGCCAGCCGAGCGGCGGCGCGCGCCGAACCTCGCCCGACAGGTCCACGATGCCGGGGACGGACACGTTCAGCCCCCGGATCGCGGCGGGTCGGTCGCGCGAGGCGCGAAAGCCCGCGACCATCTTCGCCAGCGCCGACACCAGGTCCTCGGGCCGCGTCGAATCGACCGGCCGATCGGCCAGGTGCCGCACCCGGCCGACGAAATCCACCGCCGCCAGCCGCAGATGCCCCGCGGCGATGTCGGCGCCGAGGAACAGCGCGTGGTCGGGGTTCAGCTCCAGCCGGATCGCCGGGCGGCCCGAGCGCTGTCCGCGCGCGGCGTCGTCCTCGGCCCGTTCGACGACCTGCCCCTCCTCGATCAGCGCCGCGGCGATGCGGCTGGCGGTGGACCGGGTGAGGCCCAGCTCCCGCGCCAGATCGGCGCGGCTCATGGCCCCCTGTGCCAGGAGTCGCTCCAGCGCGCGGGCGGCGTTGATCTGCCTGACGGTGGCCGGCATCGACATGGGCGTCCTCCCCTCGCGCGGGTCCGGGCGGCCGCGGCCGCAGGATATGTTGACAGGTATGTGACATCGTGTTTGTTTTGCAAACAAACAAATCTGGCGCGCCGCTCCGGGGGAGGATCGCGCGCCCGGAGAATGCCGGCGGGACGGACGACGCGCGGTCCCGCACGCGAACAGGGAGGATGGCATGACATTCACGAAAACGGCTCGAATGCTGGCCACCGTGGCCGTCGGCTGCACGGCCGGCACCGCGTCGGCGCAGAGCGTCGAGGTGCTGCACTGGTGGACCGCCGGCGGCGAGGCCGCGGCGCTCAACGTCCTGAAGGAGGATCTCGCCTCCAAGGACATCGCGTGGGAGGACATGCCGGTCGCCGGCGGCGCCGGCGAGGCGGCCGCGACCACGCTCAAGGCCCGCGTCACCGCCGGCAACCCGCCCACCGCGGCGCAGCTGCTGGGCATGCAGGTCCGCGAATGGGCCGAGCAGGGCGCGCTCGGCAACCTCACCTCGGTCGCCGAGGAGGAGAACTGGGGCGAGGTGGTGCCCGCCGCGCTGCAGGATTTCGCCACCCATGACGGCGAATGGGTCGCGGCCCCGGTGAACATCCATCGCCCGAACTGGCTCTGGATCAACGCGCAGATCTTCGAGGAGCAGGGGCTCGAGCCGCCGACCACCTGGGAGGAGTTCAACGAGGTCGCCCAGCAGCTGCAGGATGCCGGCATCACCCCGCTGGCCCATGGCGGACAGCCCTGGCAGGACACGACGATCTTCGACGACGTGGTTCTGGGGATCGGCGGGCCCGACTTCTATCGCCGCGCCATCATCGAGGCCGACATGGAGGCCCTGACCTCCGACACGATGGTCGAGGTCTTCGACCAGATGCGCACGATCCGCGGCTTCGTGGACGACAACTTCTCGGGCCGGGACTGGAACCTCGCCACGGCGATGGTCCTGAACGGCGAGGCGGCGATGCAGCTGATGGGCGACTGGGCCAAGGGCGAAATCGTCGGCGCCGACATGGTGCCCGGAGAGGACATCCTGTGCGTGGCCGCGCCGGGAACCGAAGGGTCCTACCTGTTCAACACCGACTTCTTCGCGCTCTTCGACGTCAGCGAGGACAAGCAGGAAGTCCAGCAGGAGCTCGCCCGGTCGGTGATGTCGCCCGACTTCCAGAAGGCGTTCAACCTGGTGAAGGGCTCGATCCCGGCGCGGACCGACATCCCGCCGGAGGATTTCGACGCCTGCGCGCAGAAGGCGATGGAGGATATCGAGGAGGCGCAGGCCAACGACGCGCTCCTGGGATCGCTGGCCCACGGCCACGCCCAGACCTCCTCCGTGCAGCGGGCGATCTTCGACGTGGTGACCATGCACTTCAACTCGGACATGTCCTCCGAGGACGCCGTCGAGGAGCTGCAGATCGCGGTGGAATCGTCGCAGTTCTGAACCTCGCGGGGGCGGCGGTGCCGCCCCCGTCCACGCCGCGCGGCGCGCGCGGACCGAACCTGCAGGGAGACCTCCCGTGCCCCGATCCGCCTCTGCCACGGACATGCTGCGCGCGGCCCTGCCGCGCCTGGTGCTCAGCCCGACGATCGCGCTGATCGCGTTCTTCGTCTACGGCTTCATCCTCTTCACCACCTACCTGTCCTTCACCGGCAGCCGGATGATGCCGAGCTACGACATGGTGGGATGGCAGAACTACACCCGCCTGTTCAGCCTGCGCACCTGGGACATCGCGCTGACCAACCTGGCGATCTTCGGCACGCTCTACATCGCGATCTGCTGCGTGCTGGGGCTGGGTCTCGCGATCCTGCTCGACCAGAAGATCCGCGCCGAGGGGGTCATCCGCACGATCTACCTCTATCCGATGGCGCTCAGCTTCATCGTCACCGGCGTCGCCTGGAAATGGATCCTCGATCCGGGCATCGGCATCGAGGCGGTGGTGCAGGGCTGGGGCTGGGAGAGCTTCGCCTTCGACTGGATCAAGGATCGCGACATGGCGATCTACACCATCGTCATCGCCGCCGTTTGGCAGACCAGCGGTTTCGTCATGGCGATGTTCCTGGCCGGTCTGCGCGGCATCGACGGCGAGATGCTGAAGGCGGCGCAGATCGACGGCGCCTCGACCGTCGCGCTCTACCGCCGGATCGTCATCCCGCAGTTGCGCCCGGCCTTCCTGTCCTCCTTCGTCGTGCTCGCCCACATGGCGATCAAGTCCTACGACCTGGTCGTGGCGCTGACCAATGGCGGCCCGGGAACGGCGACCGAGGTGCCGGCGACGTTCATGTATTCCTACACGTTCACGCGCAACCAGATGGGGATCGGCGCCGCCTCGGCCGTGATCATGCTGATGACCGTGGCCGCGATCGTGGTGCCCTATCTCTATTCCGAGCTGAGGGAGAAATCCTGATGGCCGCGCCCGCCGCCAATGTCGCCACCGCCGGGACGGGCGATCCCGCCTCCCTGCACGGATCACGGCTGCCGTCCCGGGCGCCGCGGTTGATCCTCTACGCCCTTCTGGCGCTGTTCTGCCTCTACTACCTGATGCCGCTCTACGTGATGCTGTCGAACTCGTTCAAGCCGCTGGACGAGATCACGGCGGGCGGGATGATGGCCCTGCCCGACATCTGGACGGCGGCGCCCTGGCGCTCGGCCTGGTCGGAGGCGCAGATCGGCGTCCAGCCCACGGGCCTGCGGCCCTATTTCCTCAACTCGCTGTTCATGGTGGTCCCGGCCGTCGCCATCGCCACCCTGATGGGGGCGCTGAACGGCTACGTGCTGACGAAATGGCGCTTCCCCGGCGCCACCGTCCTGTTCGGCCTGATCCTGTTCGGCTGCTTCATCCCGTTCCAGATCGTGCTGATCCCGATGGCGCGAACGCTGGGCTTCCTCGACGTGGCGGGCACGGTGCCGGGGCTGATCTTCGTCCACGTGATCTACGGGATCAGCTTCGCCACGCTCTATTTCCGCAACTACTACGCCGCCTTCCCGACCGAGCTGATCCGCGCCGCCCAGATCGACGGGGCGGGGTTCTTCCAGATCTTCTTCCGCATCCTGCTGCCCTCCTCGGGGCCGATCGCGGTGGTCTGCGTGATCTGGCTGTTCACCAATATCTGGAACGACTTCCTGTTCGGGGCCTCGTTCTCGGACTTCGACAGCCAGCCGATGACCGTGGCGCTGAACAACCTGGTGCAGTCCTCCACCGGCGTGAAGGAATACAACGTCCACTTCGCCGGCGCGATCATGGCCGCCCTGCCCACCCTCCTCGTCTACATCGTCGCCGGGCGCTTCTTCGTGCGCGGGCTGATGTCGGGCTCCGTCAAAGGATGACCGAAATGGGTTTTCTCGATATCGACCGCGTCACCAAGTCGTTCGGCGCGGTGAAGGTCCTCAACCAGACCGACATCTCGGTCCGGAAGGGCGAGTTCCTGGTCCTCGTCGGCCCCTCCGGCTGCGGCAAGTCCACGCTGCTGAACATGATCGCGGGACTGGAGACGGTCACCACCGGCGAGATCCGCATCGACGGGAGCCGGATGAACGAGGTCCGCCCGGCCGAGCGCAACATCGCCATGGTGTTCCAGTCCTACGCGCTCTACCCCAACATGACGGTGCGCGGGAACATCTCCTTCGGCATGGAGATGCACAAGATCCCCAAGGCCGAGCGCGAGGAGAAGATCGCGCAGGTGGCGGAGTTGCTGCAGATCACCAACCTGCTCGACCGCAAGCCCGGGCAGCTCTCGGGCGGGCAGCGGCAGCGCGTCGCCATGGGTCGGGCGCTGACCCGCGACCCGGCGGTGTTCCTGTTCGACGAACCCCTGTCGAACCTCGACGCCAAGCTGCGCGTCGACATGCGCACCGAGATCAAGAAGCTGCACCAGAAGCTGGGCACCACCATCGTCTATGTCACCCACGACCAGATCGAGGCGCTGACGCTGTCGACCCGGATCGCGGTGATGTTCGCCGGCGACGTGCAGCAGATCGGCACGCCGCAGCAGATCTATGACGATCCGGCCAACATGTTCGTGGCGGGTTTCATGGGATCGCCGGCGATGAACCTGCTGCCGGCCACCGCGGCGCGCATCGATGGCGCCTCCGCGGTGCGGCTGGCCCTGGCCGATGGCGGCGAGGTCACCCTGCCCTTCCCCCGCGCCGTCGATCTCGCCGCGCGCGAGGGCGCGCGCGTGATCCTCGGCATCCGCCCCGAGGCGATGACCGACCCGGAGGGGGCCGACCGCGACAGCGCCGCGCTGCACCAGGTCGACCTGCCGGTGGATGTGGTCGAGCCTGCCGGCAGCGACACCTATGTCACCGTGTCGCTGGGGGGGAAGGACGCGATCGGCCGGTTCCGCGCCCATACCCCGGCGGCGAGCGGGCAGCCCGCGCCCTTCGTGTTCGACATGGCCAAGGCCGTGGCCTTCGACCCGGAAACCGAGCGCCGGATCGCCTGAGGCCCGCCATGACAGACCCGCTCGCCACCCTTGCCGACCGCATCGCCGCCCTGACGGAGGGGCCGCGCCGCCTCGTCGCCGTCGTCGGCCCGCCCGGATCGGGCAAGTCCACCCTCGCCGAGGCGCTGCTGGAGGCGCTGACCGAACGGGGCGTGACGGCCGCGATCCTGCCGATGGACGGGTTCCACTACGACGACGCGCTTCTGGAGGCGCGGGGCCTGCGCCCGCGCAAGGGCGCGCCCGAGACCTTCGACGCCGCCGGGCTTGCCCATCTGCTCGACCGGCTGCGCGCCAATGCGGAGCCCGAGATCGCGGTGCCGGTCTTCGACCGCGCGGTGGAGATCTCGCGCAATGCCGCGCGGATGATTCCGCGCGAGGTCGGCACCGTCATCGTCGAGGGCAATTACCTGCTGCTCGACCGCCCCGTCTGGCGCGATCTGCGCGACCGCTTCGACCTGACCGTGGCGCTGGACGTGGACGAGGCGGAACTGCGCCGCCGGCTGACCGAGCGCTGGCGCGGCCACGGCATCCCCGAGGACGAGATTCCCGCCAAGGTCGAGGCCAACGACCTGCCGAACGGCCGCGCCGTGCTGGCGGAATCGCTGCCCGCCGACGTGACGATCCCGTATCAAGACGCTCCCGCAAAGGACTGACAATGAACGATTTCGCCCCCGGCCCCATCCTCGTCACCGGCGCCAGCGGCGGTATCGGCGGCGAGACGGTGCGCCAGCTGACGGCCGCCGGCGCCGAGGTGATCGCCAACGGCCGCAAGCAGGACGCGCTGGACGCGCTCGCCGCCGAGACGGGCTGCCGGACCCTGGCCTTCGATCTCGAATCGGAGGAGGAGGTCGCCGCCGCGCTGGAGGGGCTCGACCTCTGGGGCGTGGTGAATTGCGGCGGGTTCGGCGGCGAGATCGCGACGCCGATGGAGACCGACATTTCGGTCTTCGACAAGGTGATCTCGGTCAATGCCCGCGGCGCGCTGCTGGTGACGAAATACGCCTCCCGCGCGATCATCGCGGCCGGCCGGGGCGGGGCCATCGTCAACGTCTCCAGCCAGGCCTCGCTGGTCGGGCTGAAGGGGCACATCTCCTACGGCTCGTCGAAGGCCGCGCTCGACAACATCACCCGCGTCTCGGCGCTGGAACTCGGCCCCCACGGCATCCGGGTGAACAGCGTCAACCCGACCGTGGTGATGACGCCGATGTCGGCCTGGTACTGGGGCCGGCCCGAGGTGCAGGGGCCGTTCCTCGACACGATGCCGCTGGGCCGCTGGGCGACGGAAGGAGAGATCGCGGCGCCGATCGTGTTCCTCCTGTCCGCGGGCGCCTCGATGATCTCGGGCGTGACGCTGCCGATCGACGGCGGCTTCACCGCCGTCTGATCAGCCGCCGAAGCCGCGCGAGCCGAACCCGCCCGAGGTGCGCGCGGCGCCGAAGCCGCCCCGGCTCTGCACCGCCGAGCGGGTGAGCGGCGCGGCGGTGCGGGTGTTGGGCGAGGCCGCGAAGGACGAGGCGCGCAGGTTCGTCTTGCCCCTCAGCCCCGACAGGATCGTCCCCCCGCCCGGCGTGGCGTAGCGCCCCGCGCCGGTGCGGTAGAGCGGCTTGGCCGCCATGCCGCGCCCGCCCATCATGTTGCCGATCATGTAGCCCGCCAGCAGCGGCAGGAAGATCGACGTGCCGTCGGAGCGCTGCTCCACCACGCACTCGCCGCCGTGCTCCTCCTCGCAGACGGCCTCGTCCTCGTAGCGCGGCGCGCTTTCGGCATGGACCGCCTGGGCTTCGGCGAATCCGGCCTCGCACTCCTCGGCGGTGAAGTCGTTCTCCGGCAGATCGGCTACCGCCTTGCACTCCTCGACGGAAGGAAAGACCGTGGCCTCCACCTCCTGCTCGGGCTGGCAGGCGGCCAGCCCGAAGGCGGCGGTGCCCAGCAGCACGTAGCGGGCGGTGCGGGCGCGTTTGCGGGGGCGGTGGCTCATCGCTGTCATCCTACGGCAATATGTAGTGCGGCCGGAACCGGCTCGTATCCTGTGTGATCCGCGACACATCCTCGCGCAGCGACAGGCCGTGGGCCTCCTCGCCCACCATCCAGACGCCGCAGACGGTGTGGTCCGCGCCGAAGACGGGGAGCGGCGCATAGGCCTGCAGGATCCGCGGATGGGCGTCGTAGGCGGTGTCGGCCGAGGCCTCCTCCGCCCCCTCGGCGCGAATCCGCACCCCGGCCCCCTCGCGCGAGAAGATCGGCTTCTCCACCACCTCGCCGCCCAGATCGCCCGCGTCCTCGTCGACGAACACCGAGGGCAGCAGGTTCGGATGGCCGGGGAACAGGCGCCACAGCACCGGCAGGATGCCCTTGTTCGACACCAGGGCCTTCCACGGCGGTTCGATCATGCGGCAGCGGGCCCCGGCGATGGCGTCGGCGAAGTCGTCGCGCAGCATGTCCTCCCAGGGGTAGAGCTTGAACAGGACACCGATGGCGCGGTCCTCGGCATCGGCGAACTGGCCGGTATCGGTGATGCCGATCTGGCGGATATCCACGAAATGCGCGCCCATCCCGGCCTCGCGCGCGGCCCAGGCCAGCGTCTCCACCGTGGCGTAATCCTCCACCGCGTCCTCGAGCGCGGTGAAATGGATGTTGGTGCCCTTGTAGAACAAGGCCGCGAAGCGCGCCGCCAGCGCCTCGTGCAACCCGTTGAACTGGTCGGCGCCCTCGGGGAGGCGGCCGGCCGCGATCATGTCCTCCAGCCAGTGCCACTGGAAGCCCGAGGTCTCGTAGAGCGTCGTCGGCGTGTCGGCGTTGTATTCGAGGAGCTTCGCCGGGCCCTCGCCGCCATAGGCGAGGTCCATCCGGCCATAGAGCTCGGGCTCCCGCGCCGCCCAGCTCTCGGCCACCAGATCCCAGTGGGCGCGGGGGATCTCCAGCCGCGCCATCAGCTCCTCGGAGCGGACCACGTGATCGACGGCCTCGCGGCACATGCCGTGCAGCTCCTCGGCCGGGCCTTCGAGGTCGCGCTCGATCTGCTCCAGCGTGAAGGCATAGGCGGCGGATTCGTCCCAGTAGAGGTCGCCACCCAGGTGGTGGAAGGCGAAGCCGGCCGCCTCGGCCTTCTCCTGCCAGTCGGGGCGCGCCCCCAGATCCTCGCGTCGCATCGGCGCTCCCTTTCCGGTCCCTCCCTGATACGCCGAACCGGGGCATGCCGAAAAGCCCGGTTCCCTTGGGCTCGCGCACACGCTACCGAAGGGGCCGACCGGCCGGGACGGGCCGGCAACCAACGGGGACCACGGATGACCAGGACATTGCTCGCCGCCGCCGCGCTCGCCGCGCTGGCCGCGCCCGCCGCGGCGCAGACCAAGATCGGCATGATCACCACGCTGTCGGGCGGCGGGGCCTCGCCTCGGCGTCGACACGCGCGACGGCTTCATGCTGGCGATCGAGCAGGCGGGCCGCGACGATATCGAGGTGGTGATCGAGGACGACGAGCGCGCGCCCGACCGCGCGGTGCAGATCGCCGACCGGATGATCCAGTCCGACCGGGTGGACGTGCTGACCGGCATCGTCTGGTCGAACCTGGCCATGGCGGTGGTGCCCTCGGCCACGGCGCAGGGGAAATTCTACCTCTCCACCAATGCCGCGCCGGCGCAGCTCGCGGGCCGCGGCTGCCACCCGAACTACTTCTCGGTCTCCTACCAGAACGACAACCTGCACGAGGCCGCCGGCGCCTGGGCCAACCAGGCGGAATACGGCAACACCTTCATCATGGCGCCGAACTACCCCGCCGGGCAGGACAGCCTGACCGGCTTCAAGCGCTTCTACGAGGGGGAGCTGGCGGGCGAGATCTACACCGATCTGGGCCAGACCGACTATGCCGCCGAGATCGCCGAGATCCGCGCCTCCGAGGCCGATTCGGTGTTCTTCTTCCTGCCCGGCGGCATGGGGATCAGCTTCCTCAAGCAATATGCCGATGCCGGGCTCGACCTGCCGCTGATCGGCCCGGCCTTCTCCTTCGACCAGGGCATCCTGCAGGCGACGGGCGCCTCCGCGCTCGGCGTGCGCAACACCTCGCAATGGTCCAAGGATCTCGACAACGAGGCGAACCGCGCCTTCGTCGAGGCCTTCGAGGCGGAATACGACCGCCTGCCCTCGCTCTATGCCGCGCAAGGGTTCGACACGGCGAACCTGCTCCTGTCGGCGCTCGACCGCGCCGAGGTCTCGGACGCCGACGCCTTCCGCGCCGCGTTGCGGGAGGCCGAGTTCGACAGCGTCCGGGGCGATTTCGCCTTCGCCGCCAACCAGCACCCGATCCAGGACATCTATGTCCGCGAGGTGATCGAGGAGGAAGGCGTCTTCACCAACCGCATCGTCGGCACGGCGCTGGAGGACCGGTCGAACGCCTATGTCGACGAGTGCGAGATGGCGGAGTGAGCGCGACCCGCCGATGATCCCAGACCGCGACGGTACCCGCGCCCCATGTCCGCCACGCTGATCGCCGAGCAGGTCCTGAACGGGCTGCAATCGGGAGTGATGCTGTTCCTGATGGCCGCGGGGCTGACCCTCGTCTTCGGCGTGATGGGGCTGATCAACCTCGCCCACGGCTCGCTCTACATGCTGGGCGCCTTCCTCGCCGCGACCACGGCGGCGGCGACGGGGTCGTTCCTGCTGGCGCTGGCCGCGGCGCTGGCCGGCGCGGCGCTGGCCGGCGCGGTGGTGGAGCGGGCGGTGATCCGGCGGCTCTACGACCGCGACCACCTCGACCAGGTGCTGGCGACCTTCGCGCTGATCCTGATCTTCTCGGAAGGCACGCGCTGGATCTTCGGCTCCTTCCCGCTGTTCCTCGACATTCCGCCCTGGCTCTCGGGACCGGTGGAGCTGCCCGGCGGCATCCTCTATCCGCGCTACCGGCTGGCGCTGATCGGGATCGGGCTGGCCGTGGCGGCCGGGCTGGGCCTCCTGATCGCCCGCACCCGGCTCGGCATCCGCATCCGCGCCGGCGAGAACGACCGGGAGATGATCGCCGCGCTCGGCATCGACATCGCCCGGCTCTACACCCTCGTCTTCGCCCTCGGCGCCGGGCTGGCCGGGCTCGCCGGGGCCCTGGTGGGCGCGATCCAGTCGGTGCAGGTGGGGATGGGCGAGCCGGTGCTGATCCTGGCCTTCGTCACCATCGTCATCGGCGGCATCGGCTCGATCCGCGGGGCGCTGGTCGGGGCCCTGCTGGTCGGATTGACCGACACGCTGGGGGGCATCCTGCTGCCCCGCGCGCTGCTGCTCGTCACCGATCCCGCCACCGCCACGGCGACCGGCGCGGCGCTGGCCTCGATGGCGATCTACGCGCTGATGGCGGCGATCCTGGTCTGGCGGCCCACCGGCCTCTACGGGGCGCGGACGGCGTGATCCCCGAGCGACTCCTGAACGCGGCGGTGCTGCCGCTCATGGCGCTCGTGGCGCTCGCCGCGCAGGTGGCGGACCAGCCCTTCACCATCACGCTGGCCACCCGCGCGGCGATCTTCGCGCTGGCCGCCGTGGGGCTCAACCTGGCGCTGGGGATCGGCGGGCTGGTCAGCCTCGGCCACGCGGTGTTCTTCGGGCTGGGCGGTTACGCCATGGGGATCCTGGCCTGGCACGCGCAGATGTATCAGCCGCTGCAGCTCGGCGGGCTGTCGATCCCGGGCACGACCTCCATGCCGGTGATCTGGCTCGTGGCCGTGGCCGTCTCGGCGCTGGCGGCGCTCGGCATCGGGCTGCTGGCCCTCAGGACGGCCGGCGTCTACTTCATCATGATCACGCTCGCCTTCGGGCAGATGTTCTTCTTCTTCGCGATCTCCTGGCCGGCCTATGGCGGCGAGGACGGGCTGTCGATCTATGTCCGCAACGGTTTTCCGGGGCTGAACACGCTGGACCCGATCCAGTTCTTCGGGCTCTGCTTCGCCCTACTGTGCGCCGCCGTGGCGCTGGTGGCGGCCCTGCGCCGCGCGCCCTTCGGCCTGGCGCTGAACGCGGCGCGGCAGGCGCCGGAGCGCGCCCGCGCCGCGGGGATCGAGCCGCAGCGCCTGCGCCTGGCCGCCTTCGTGGTCTCCGGCGCGATCACCGGGCTGGCGGGGGCGCTCTTCGCCGATCTGAACCGCTTCGTCTCGCCGGCCATGTTCTCCTGGCAGCTCTCGGGCGAGATCATCGTCTTCGTGATCCTGGGCGGCACGGGCCGGCTGATGGGCCCGGTGCTCGGCGCCGCCGCCTTCGTGGCGATGGAGCACTGGCTGGGCGGGCTGTGGGACCACTGGCACATCCTCCTCGGCCTTCTCCTCCTCGCCGTGGTGCTCTTCGCGCGCGGCGGGCTCGTCGGGTTGCTGACCGGGCGCGCCCATGGCTGACCCGGTCCTGTCCTGCGCGGCGCTCACCAAGCGCTATGGCGCGCTCACCGTCTCCGACGGGGTCTCGCTCGATCTGCGGCCGGGCGAGATCCACGCCCTGATCGGGCCGAACGGCGCGGGCAAGTCGACGCTGGTGGGCCAGGTCTGCGGCGCGGTGCGCCCCGATGCGGGCCGGGTGACGCTTGCCGGGCGCGACGTCACCGCCCTCTCCGTGGCCGCGCGCGCCCGGATGGGCCTGGCCCGGACCTTCCAGGTCTCGCAGCTCGCCCTCGCCGACAGCGTGCTCGACAACGCGCTCCTGGGCGCCGTGGGCGCGGCCGGCGCGGGTTTCGCCCTGCGGCGCCGGCGCGACCTGGAAGCGCGGGCCCGCGCCGCGCTCGACCGGATCGGCCTCGCTGGCCTCGCCGCAACCCGCGCCGCCGACCTGTCCCACGGCCAGCGCCGTCGACTGGAAGTGGCCGTGGCGCTGACCCTCGCGCCCCGCGCCTTCGTCATGGACGAGCCGATGGCGGGCCTCGGCCCCGAGGGCACGGCGGAACTGACACGGCTGCTGGACGGGTTGCGCGCCGAGGCGCCGATTCTGCTGATCGAGCACGACATGGACGCGGTCTTCGCCCTGGCCGACCGGATTTCGGTGCTCGTGGCGGGGCGGATCGTGGCAAGCGGAACGGTGGCCGAGATCCGGGCCGACCCGGCGGTGCGCGACGCCTATCTGGGTACGGCGCCATGAGCCTGCTGCACCTTGCCGGCGTCACCGCCTTCTACGGGCCGGCACAGGCGCTGTTCGGCGTCGACCTCGACGTCGCCGAGGGCGAGGTCGTGGCGCTGATGGGGCGCAACGGCATGGGCAAGACGACGACGATCCGGGCCGCACTCGGGCTGGTTCCCTCCGCCGGCATCCGCCGTTTCGCCGGCCGCGACCTCGCCGGGCGGCCCGCCCACCGCATCGCGCGCGCCGGCATCGGGCTGGTGCCGGAAGGGCGGCGCCTCTTTGCCGACCTCACCGTGCGCGAGAACCTCGTCGCCGCGGCCCGCCCCGGCCCCTGGGACGAGGCGGCGGTGCAGCGCCTGTTCCCGCGCCTGGCCGAGCGTCGCGGCCAGGTCGCGCGCACGCTGTCGGGCGGCGAGCAGCAGATGGCCGCGATTGCCCGGGCGCTGATGACCAATCCGCGGCTGCTGATCCTCGACGAGGCGACCGAGGGGCTGGCGCCGCTGGTCCGGGCCGAGATCTGGGCCGCGCTCGACGCCCTGCGGCGCGGCGGGGACATGGCGATCCTCGTGGTCGACAAGTCGCTGGCCGAGCTGTCGCGTCTCGCCGACCGGGCCGTGATCCTCGAAGGGGGCCGCGACGTCTGGACCGGGCCGCCATCGGATCTCGGGGCGGATCTGGCCGCGCGCCATCTCGGCGTCTGACCGCGACCTTGACACGGGCGCGGATCCGGGGCGGCATTGGCCCCGATTCCGAAGGGAGCCGGCCCATGCGCCCGATCCTTGCCGCCCTCGTCGCCCTTGCCGCCGGCTCGGCCGTTGCCGGGCCGCCGCCGATCCATCTGGTCTGCGCGGCCGCGCGGCCGGCGCTCTGCGCCGCGCTGGCCGAGAGCCTCGGCCGCGCCGGGGGCCGGACGGTCGCGCTCTTCAACTCGGCCGACCCCGCGCGCGACCGCGGCCGGCTGACCCTTCGCTACGTCCCCGAAAGTGCCGGCCCGGCGCATGTCGCCGGCCGGCTGGAGTGGCGTCGCGCCGACGGCCGGCGGGGTGCCGGCCCGCCGCTCGAGATGTCGGTCACCGACGCGACGCTGTCGGACGCGATGCTGGCCGATTACGCCAATGCCCTGGTCGCCCGGAGCGACCCGCCGGTCTGAGCGTCACTTGGGCCGCGGCGAATGGCTGATATCGCCCGAGGTCAGAATCGGCGAGGCGTCGATCGCGTCGGCGTCCAGCATCGCGGCGACCCGCTCCAGCGACGCGACGAGCTGCGCCTGCTCCCAATCCTCCAGATCCGCGAAGGCCCGGACGTAGCGCTGCTGCAGCGCATCGGGGATGTTGTCGACGATGGCCTGCCCATCCCCCGTCACCCGGACATAGGTCTGCCGCCGATCGAGCTGTGACGGCTGGCGTTGAACCAGCCCACGCACCGCCAGCTTGTCCACCAGCGCGGTGACAGTGGCCTGGCTGACGCCCATCTGCTGCGCGATGCCGGTGGGCTTCACCCCGGTCTCCCCCCATTCCGCCGCCACCTGCAACAGCCGCAGCTGCGACGGCGTCAGATGCGCCTGATGGGCCAGGTCGCGGGCGTAGATCTCGGTGGCCCGAAGGATTCGCCGCAGGGCGATCAGGCTGGCATCCGTCCGGTCGGGCATGGGAAATGTCATGACGAACTCGTTACAGATTCGAGCAAGATACTTCAACATCCGAAACAGGTGTCGCATGCGGGTCGCGACGATGTGAGAATTCCCGCCTGATCAGCCGGTTGGCGAATGCCGAACTGGCGGCCCGGGCGCTCGGAACAACCCTGCCGGATGTGCGTTCATCGGAAAGTTACTTCGACAGGTTGAACTTTCCGCAGGGTTTGATACTTCGACTTCCGAAGCAAAACGGAGACGACAATCCGATGCCCAAGGACATGAGCACCGCGCCCGACGAGAGCATGGCGCCCGACGAGACCGCGATCCCGGAGCCGACATCGGTGACGTTCCGCAAGCCCGTGCCCGAGGACGGGTCCGAGATCTGGAACCTGATCCGCGAGTGCAAGCCGCTCGACGAGAACTCGATGTACTGCAACCTGATCCAGGCCGACCATTTCGCCGATACCTGCGTGGTGGCCGAGGTCGACGGCGAGATCCTGGGCTGGATCTCGGGGCACATGATCCCGAACGACGATTCGTTCTTCGTCTGGCAGGTGGCCGTCAGCCCCCGCGCCCGCGGCCTGGGGCTGGGCAAGCGGATGCTGCAGGAGCTGATCGATCGCGATGAATGCGCCGAGGCGCGCCATATGAAGACCACCATCACCAAATCGAACGACGCCTCCTGGGGCCTGTTCCGCAGCTTCGCCAAGTCGATCGGCGGCGAGATCGAGGACGAGCCCCATTTCGAGGAGGACGTCCATTTCGACGGCTCGGCCCCCACCGAACACATGGTGTCGATCTCGATCCCGCGCAGCGGCGACAACCTGCGCGTCGTGGCCTGAGGGCCACCGCGCGACCGCCGAGATCGGCCCCACATCCCGAACACGAAAGGAGTCCGTCATGCCCAAGGATATGGACAAGACGACCCGCGACATCTTCGAACGCCGCGAGAGCGTCGTGCGCAGCTACTGCCGAAGCTTCGACACCGTCTTCGCCAAGGCGGTCAACGCCACGCTGACCGACGAGGACGGGCGCGACTACACCGATTTCCTCGCCGGCTGTTCCTCGCTGAACTACGGCCACAACGACCCCGACATGAAGGCGGCGCTGATCGAGCACATCTCGAATGACGGCATCGCCCACGGGCTGGACATGTACACCAGCGAGAAGGCGGCGTTCCTCGAGACCTTCGAGCGGCTGGTCCTGAAGCCGCGCGGCATGGACCACAAGGTGATGATGACCGGCCCCACGGGGACCAACGCGGTCGAGGCCGCGATCAAGCTGGCCCGCAAGACCACCGGCCGGCGCAACGTCATCGCCTTCACCAACGGCTTCCACGGCATGACGCTGGGCGCGCTGGCCTGCACCGGCAATGCCGGCAAGCGTGCCGGTGCGGGCGGCGGCGCGCTCTGCGGCGTGTCGCGGATGCCCTACGAGGGCGCCTTCGGCGACGACGTGGACACGCTGCGCCAGATCGAGATGATGCTGGACAATCCCTCCTCGGGGATCGACGCGCCGGCGGCCTTCATCGTCGAGCTGGTCCAGGGCGAAGGCGGCCTGAACGCCGCCACGAAGGACTGGGCGCAGGGCATCGCCCGGATCGCCAAGAAGCACGGCATCAAGCTGATCGTCGACGACATCCAGGCCGGGCTCGGCCGGTCGGGCTCCTTCTTCAGCTTCGACGAGTTCGACATCGAGCCGGACATGATCCCGCTGGCCAAGTCGCTCTCGGGCCTCGGCCTGCCCTTCGCGGTGCTGCTGGTGCGGCCGGAGGACGACATCTGGAAGCCGGCCGAGCACAACGGCACCTTCCGCGGCAACACCCATGCCTTCGTCACCGCCCGCGTCGCGCTGGAGAAGTTCTGGTCCGACGACACGCTGAAGACGGAGATCGCCGAGAAGGCCGTGGTGCTGCACGAGAGCCTGTCGCGCATCGCCGAGATGGTGCCCGGCGCGCGCCTCAAGGGGCGCGGCATGATGCAGGGTGTCGATGTGGGCTCGGGCGACCTGGCCGAGGAGATCTGTGCGGAGTGCTTCCGCAACGGCCTGGTGATCGAGACCTCGGGCGCGCTGGACGAGGTCGTGAAGGTGCTGGCCCCGCTCACCATCCCGATGGAGCAGTTCAAGGCCGGCCTCGCCACGCTGGAGGCCGCCGCCCGGACCTGCGTTCCCAACCATATCGCCGCGGAGTGAGGCCGACATGATCGTACGCGACTTCAACGAACTGAAGGACGGCGACCGCGCCGTCTCCGACGCGGACTGGACCTCCGTGCGGATGCTGCTGGCCGATGACGGGATGGGGTTCTCGTTCCACATCACCACCCTGAAGGCCGGGTCGGAGCACGAGTTCGAGTACAAGAACCACTTCGAGAGCGTCTACTGCATGTCGGGCAAGGGCTCGATCACCGACCTCGCCACGGGCGAGACGCATCAGATCCGCCCCGGCGTGATGTATGCGCTGAACGAGCACGACCGCCACGTCCTGCGGGCCGAGGAGGAGCTGGTCATGGCCTGCTGCTTCAACCCGCCGGTCACCGGGACGGAAGTGCATCAGGCCGATGGATCCTATGCCGCCCCCGGGGAGGTGGCCTGAGCCATGTCCCATACTGTCGAGAAGATCGGCGGCACCTCCATGTCGCGCTTCGACGAGCTGTGCGAGGATCTGATCGTGCGGGGGCGCAGCGGGCCCGAGCTCTACGGGCGGATCTTCGTCGTCTCCGCCTTCGGCGGGCTGACCGACCTGCTCCTGGAGCACAAGAAGACCGGCGATCCGGGCGTCTATGCCAAGTTCGCCCATGCCTCGGGCGGGCCGGGCTGGCAGGCGGCGCTGGAAAAGGTCGAGGAGGCCATGGTCGAGGCCCATTCGCGGCTCCTGACCCATGACGCCGATCTCGACCAGGCCAACGCCTTCGTGCGCGAGCGCATCGACGGGGCCCGCAACTGCCTGATCGACCTGCAGCGCCTCTGTTCCTACGGCCATTTCCGCCTGTCGGAGCAGATGCTGCATATCCGCGAGTTGCTGTCGGGCCTGGGCGAGAGCCATTCCGCCATGGTCGCCACGCTGGCGCTGCAGCGCGCCGGGGTGGACGCGCGGCTCGTCGACCTCTCGGGCTGGCGCGACCAGACCCCGCGCGACCTCGAGGAACGCCTGCGCCACGGGATGGACGGCGTCGACCCGGCGACCGAGATGCCCATCGTCACCGGCTATGCGCAGTGCACCGAGGGGCTGATGCGCGAGTTCGACCGGGGCTATTCCGAGGTCACCTTCTCCCGCCTCGCCGCCCTGACCGGCGCGCGGGAGGCGATCATCCACAAGGAGTTCCACCTCTCCTCCGCCGATCCGAGGTCGGTGGGCGCCGACAAGGTGCGCAAGCTGGGCCGCACCAACTATGACGTGGCCGACCAGCTCTCGAACATGGGGATGGAGGCGATCCACCCGGACGCCGCCAAGACCCTGCGCCAGGCCGGCGTGCCGCTGCGCGTCACCAATGCCTTCGAGCCAGAGGATCCCGGCACGCTGATCGACGACGAGCCCGCCGAGAAGCCGGGGGTGGAGATCGTCACCGGCATCGACATCGTCGCGCTGGAGCTCTTCGAGCAGGACATGGTCGGCGTGAAGGGCTACGACGCCACGATCCTGGAGGTCCTCACCCGCAACGACGTGCGCATCGTCTCCAAGGTGTCGAACGCCAACACGATCACCCATTACGTCGACGCCTCGCTGCGGGTCATGCGCCGGGTCGAGAAGGACTTGGAGAAGATCTATCCGCAGTCCAGCGTCTCCACCCGGCCCATGTCGATGGTCGCCGCGATCGGGCGAAACCTGCACGGGCTTGCGGTCCTGCAGCGCGGCCTGACGGCCATCGCCGAGGCCGGTCTCTACGCCGTGGGCGCCACCCAGGGCCCGCGCAATGTGGACGTGCATTTCATCCTTGAACGGGACCAGATGCAGCCGGTGGTCGCCGCGCTCCACGCCGAACTGATCGAAGGATCCGGGGATCCGGAGCAGATCGCGGCCTGATCGGTCCGGCTGCGGGTTCCCGCCGCCCACCCCCGCGCCGCGCGGGGGCGTATGTCCCGCCCTGAAGCCCGAGCCTGCCGAGCGACAAGACCCGTATTTCCACGGAAGCGGGGCTCGTCCTGACACCCGAAGCATGGGACGGCGAGTGGAGCCGGTTCCGACCGGTTCCCCCGCGGGGATCCAGGAAAGGACCTGGAACAGGAAACGGGCGCCCCCGGATCGAGGGCGCCCTTCGTCATCGAAATATCGGTTGAAGAATCAGGGGCGACGGCGGGTCCGCACGGCCGCCAATCCGCCCAGGCCCGCGATCAGCAGAAACCCTGCCGCCGGCAGCGGCACCGGAGCCACGTAATCCGCGGTGACGAAGGCGCGGGTGGTGACGGGTGCCCCGGCGAACAGGCGCGCGCCCTCCTCGAAATCGATCGTCACGACGCTGCCATTCGAAAGCGTGACGGTGTTCGGAACTCCCGAGGTCCAGTCCAGACCCCCGGCACCGGCATCCAGATCGATGCTGCCGCCGAGGAACCAGGCGAGACCCGTTCCGCCGGCGCTGGTGGAAACGGAGGGGGTCTTGAGCGCCAGGGTCGCGAAGATGTCGAATTTCCGGGGGAAGAACCCGGTCGTTCCGTCGAGGTCGAAATCGATGAAATCGATGGCCCGGGTCTCGCCCTGCATCAGGGAGAAGTGCAGCGGCGCGCCGAACCCGGAGGACAGGCCCGCCTCGATCCCGCAGCGGGTGATCAGGCAGACGAACCCGCCCCCGCCCTGATCGGTGATGCTGGCGCTGGACCCGGCCAGATCCAGTTCGAAATCTATGGATTTCGCGGCGGCGGGCGCGGCCGCGAAGCTGGCGGCAACCGCCGCCATGGCAATGAATTTCCTGATCATGACGACCCTCTGAAACTAGGCTTTCCTCGGCGGCGGCGCCCGGAATTGAACGCCCCGCCCGATGCCTCGAACTCGTCTCATGATCTCATCGAATTCGCCAAGAACATCGCGCGAAACGCGAATACTGGCGGCCTGTAGAAAACAATGCCCGTTTGTCGGGATCTTGGTTCCGGATCCGGAGAGGATCGCCGGCCGGAATTCCTCCCGACGAGTCGCGGCAATCCGTCCGGCTATCCCGCGACGCGGCGCAGGAACCGTCGCGTGCGGCCGTCTTCCGCCCCGTCGAAGATCCGGCCCGGCGGCCCCTGCTCCACGATCCGTCCGCCCTCCATGAAGATCACCCGGTCGGCGATCTCGCGCGCGAACTGCATCTCGTGGGTGACGATCAGCATGGTCTGGCGCTGCTCGGCCACCCGCCGCATCAGGTCCAGCACCTCGCCCACCCATTCGGGATCCAGCGCCGAGGTCGGCTCGTCGAACAGCATCAGCTCCGCGCCGATGGCCATCGCCCGGCCGATGCCGACGCGCTGCTGCTGACCACCCGAGAGCGCGGCGGGATAGCTGTCGGCCTTGTCGGCGAGCCCCGTCTCGGCCAGGATCTCGCGGGCGCGCGCCTCGGCCGCGTCGCGGGGGCGCTTCTGCACGGTGACGAGCGCCTCCATGATGTTCTCCTTCGCCGTCCTGTTGGCGAAGAGGGCGTAGTTCTGAAACACGAAGGCGGTGGCGCGGCGCAGCGCCAGGATATCGGGCCGCGATGCCTGCGCCGCATCCACCGACAGGTTGCCGATGGAGATCCGGCCGGCATCCGGCCGGTCGAGGAAGTTCAGGCAGCGCAACAGGGTCGACTTGCCCGTGCCGGACGGCCCGATCACCACCACCCGCTCGCCGTCGGCGATCTCCAGGTCGATGCCGTCCAGCACCGCCTGCCCGCCGAAGCGCTTGATCAGCCCTTCGACCCGGATCATCGCGCATAGGCCCGGTTCAGCCAGGCCTCCATCCGCGCCTGTCCCTGGCTCAGGATCTCGACCATGATCCAGTAGATCACGGCGACGACGAGGAAGGCCTCGAAGTAGAGGAAGCTGCCCGCGGCCTCCTTCTGGGCCGCGCCCATCATCTCGGTCACGCCCAGGGTGAAGGCCAGCGAGGTGCCCTTGATCATGTCGATGAAGTAGTTGACCAGCGTGGGCGCCGCGATCCGGGTGGCCTGCGGCAGCACGATCCGGCGCATCATCTGGGCCTGGGTCATGCCGATCGACTGCGCCGCCTCCCACTGGCTGCGGTCCACGCCGATGATCGCGGCGCGGATGGATTCGGCCATGTAGGCCGAGAAATGCAGTGTCAGCCCCATGATCGCCGCCGTCACCCCGTTGATCTGGGTGAGGAAGGACAGGACCTGCGGCAGTCCGTAATAGAACAGGAACAGCTGCACCAGGAGCGGCGTGCCGCGGAAGAAGGAGATGAACAGCACCACCAGCCAGTCGAGCCCCGGCACCCGCACCACCCGCTCCACCGCGAGGAGCGAGGCGAGGATCAGCGCGAACACCATCCCCGCGACGGCCATGAACAGCGTCAGCGGAACGTAGCCCAGGATGACGGGCACCAGCCCCAGCATGTAGTCCAGGTCGAGTGCCCGCATCGTTCAGATCACTCCGTGGCGGCGGTGGTGATGTCGCTGTCGAACCACTTGCGCGAGATCTCCTCCAGCGTGCCGTCCTCCTTCAGGGCGGTCAGCGCCGCGTCGACCCGGTCGCGCAGCGCCTGGCCCTGCTCGTCGTCGCGGAACGGCAGCGCGTTGCGGATCTCCGAGAAGGGCTGGCCGGCCAGTTCCAGCGGCAGCGGGCTCTCGGAGATCACCTGCGCCGAGGAGACCCGGTCCATCACGAAGGCGTCCACGCGGCCGAGCGCGGTGTCCTGCTCGATATTGGACTCGTAGGTGCGGATGTCGATCTCGTCGGCATAGGGCAGCTCGCGCAAGAGCTGCTCGAAGTTGGAGCCCAGATTCACCGCGACGGTCTTGCCCTTCAGGTCCTCGACGCCGTCGATCTCGTCGTTGCCCGCCTTGGTCACCACCTGCGCCCCGTCGATGACATAGGGTTGGGTGAAGGCGAACTTGGCGTCGCGCTCGGGGGTGATGGTGATCTGGTTGGCGATGGTGTCGATCCGGTCCGATTCCAGCGCCCCGATCAGGCCGGAGAAAGACATCGTCTCGAACTGGATCTCCAGCCCGGCCTCCTCGCCGACGGCCTCCATCACGTCGACCTCGAAACCCTGCAGCTCGTCCTGGCGCACGAAGGTGAAGGGGAAATACCCCCCCGACATGCCGACGCGAAGGGTGTCCGCCTCCTGTGCGGGGGCCGGGCCGGCGAGCGCGACCCCGAACGCGACGAGCGTGGCGAGACGTTTCAACATGGTGGTCTCCTCTGAAAAGCGCTGCGGCATAGGTGATCCGTCCGGCCCGGCCGATCAATGTGCGCCGAAAGATAGGGCGGCGTGTCGCGGTTGCCGCCCGGACAGGGGAACGCGCGTTCCGTCGAACGGCCGATCCGGCGGAGGGCGTCGTCCCTGCAGCCCCGCGAGATCGCGGCGAACGGCGCCTCTCCCGCTACTTGCCGTAATAGTCGCGGAACCAGTCCACGAAGGCCGCGATACCCGTCTCCATCTCCGTGTGCGGTCGGTAACCCGTGAGCCGGTGAAGGAGCGTCGCGTCGGCCCAGGTGGTGGGGACGTCGCCCGGCTGCATGTCCATGTAGTTGCGCATGGCCGTCCGGCCCAGGCAGGCCTCGATCGCCTCGACGAAGTCCAGGAGCCGCACGGCCTGCGAATTGCCGATATTCACCACCCGCCACGGCGCCACCGGCGACAGGCTGTCGCCCTCGGGCACGAGTCCGCCCTCGGGCCGCTGTGGCACCGCGTCGATCAGCAGGCGGATGCCGCGCACCAGGTCATCGACATAGGTGAAGTCGCGGCTACATGTCGCCGTGGTTGTAGATGTCGATCGGGCGTCCGTCGAGGATCGCGTCGACGAAGCTGGAACAGCGCCATGTCCGGCCGCCCCCAGGGCCCGTAGACGGTGAAGAAGCGGAACATCGTCGTCGGCAGGTCGTGCAGATGCGCGTAGGAATGGGCCATCGCCTCCGTGGCCTTCTTGGTCGCGGCATAGATCGACATCGGCGTGTCGGCCTTGTCGGTCTCCGCGAAGGGCATGTCCTCGTTCGCGCCATAGACCGAGGAGGTCGAGGCCATCAGCAGGTGGCCGACGCGCAGGCGCCGGGCCGCCTCCATCACGTTGAACGTTCCGATGACGTTGGAATCGATGTAGGCGCGCGGCGCTCTCGAGGCTGTAGCGCACGCCGGCCTGCGCGGCGAGGTGGACGATCACATCCGGGGCGAATTCCTCGGCCACCCGATCGAACAGGTCGCCATCCTCCAGCATGCCCTCGGTCGCGGCGAAGCCGGGCGACTGCAGCAATCCCTGGTGGCGCCGCCGTTTCAGCGTCACGTCGTAATAGTCCGTCATCCCGTCATAGCCGTGGACGAGATGCCCCTCCTCCAGCAGGAGCCGTGCCAGGTGATAACCGATGAACCCGGCCGTTCCGGTGATCAGGACGCGCAAGATGCTCTCCGTTCTGGCCGCGGCAGTGGCTCGCACCTATCGGAGGCGGCGACCCGGCGCATCCAGTGAAGGCCGGTGCGGCACGGTTTTTCCTTCACTGCGGTGTCGCTGCCCGCCCAGCCCGGCCTTCAGTCGAAGTTGAATCCCGAAGTTCCTTCGCTCGATCCGGCTCCGTTCCCGCCGGACTCGTCCTCTTCCGGGTCCTCCGACCCAGCACCACCCTCCGTCTGCGACCCGCCGCCGAAATTGAAGCCGCCGGAGTCGGAGCCAGAGCCTGCATCGCCGGTATCCCCGGCACCGCTGCCGGACCCGTCGGTCCCCCCGCTGCCGCTGCCGAAATTGAAGCCGCCACCGGCATCGCCGCCCTGCGACCCTGCGGTTCCACCGCCGCCACCGAAGTTGAAGCCGCCCGAATCACCGCCCCCGGAAGGCACGCTGATCTCGCCCGCGGCGGGCGGCTGGGAGCGGGTATCGTCGTAGTGGGTGACCAGCCCCGGCACCAGGATCACCAGCATGATCAGCGCGAACTGGATCGCGATATAGGGCAGCACGCCACGATAGATCTGCTTCGTGCGGACATGCTGCATGGTCCGGCCGGTGGCCTCGTCGTGCCAGTCCTGCGTCGGCGCCACCGATCGCAGGTAGAACAGCGCGAAGCCGAAGGGCGGGGTCAGGAACGAGGTCTGCAGATTCATCGACAGGATGACGCCGAACCAGATCAGGTCGATGCCCAGCGTTTCGGCCACTGGCGCCAGCAGCGGCACCAGGATGAAGGCGATTTCGAAGAAGTCGAGGAAACAGCCCAGCACGAAGATGACGATCGTCACCACGACGAGGAAGCCGAATTGCCCGCCCGGCAGGGACAGGAGCAGTTCCTCCAGCCAGACCTGCCCGTTCACCCCGTAGAAGGTGAGCCCGAACACCCGGGCCCCGATCAGGATGAACATGACGAAGGCCGACAGCTTGGCCGTCGCCTCCACCGCCGAGCGCAGCGTGGCGACGTCCAGCCGCCGCTTCGCCACCGCCAGGATCAGCGCGCCCACCGCGCCCATCGCGCCGCCCTCGGTCGGCGTGGCGATCCCGAGGAAGATCGTGCCGAGCACGAGGAAGATAAGCGCCAGCGGCGGGATCAGGACGATCACCACCTCCTCGGCCAGCTTCGACAGCATCCCGAGCCGCAGGTGACGGTTGGCCAGCGCCACGCCGAGGCAGACCAGGACCGAAACCGAGGAGGCGAAGACCACCCGCGTCGCCGGAATCCGGTCGGCGAAGAGGAACCGCGCCGCCACCAGGTAAAGCACCACGGCCAGCGCGATCATCGCCAGCAGCGACCAGACCCCACCGCCCAGCCGCCGTTCCTCGGGGGGGAGCGCCGGCACGGCAGAGGGGCGCAGGACCGTCAGCGCGGCGACATAGAGACAATAGACCGCGATCACGATCAGCGCCGGATAGATCGCGCCCAGATACATGTCTCCGACCGACACGCCCAGCTGGTCGGCCATCACGATCAGCACGAGGCTGGGCGGTACGATCTGCGCCAGCGTGCCGGCCGCCGCGATCGTCCCCGTCGCCACCGAGGGATCGTATTGATAGCGCTGCATCACCGGCAGCGAGATCAGCCCCATGGCGATCACCGAGGCCGCCACCACGCCCGTGGTCGCCGCCAGTAGCGCGCCGACCAGCACCACCGCGAAGGCCACGCCGCCGCGCAGGGGTCCGAAGAGCTGCCCCACCGTGTCGAGCAGGTCCTCGGCCATGCCGGAGCGTTCCAGAATCAGCCCCATGAAGGTGAAGAACGGGATCGCCAGCAACGTGTCGTTCGACATGATCCCGAAGACGCGTTCCGGCATCGCCCGGAGAAGCGGCCAGAACAGGTTGATCTCGTTCGAATAGTCGGAAAGCCCCACCCCGACGACGAAGTAGAACAACCCCCCCGCCGCCAGCGTCAGCGCAACCGGGTAGCCCAGCAGCAGCATCCCCATCACGCTGATGAACATGATGGGCGCGAGGTTGTGGGCGATCAGCTCGATCATCCGGTATGCTCCTTGACGCGCTTGTCCTCGTCGCGTCCCGCGTCCTCCGGGATCGGCAGGTCGCCGGTCAGCATGGCGCCGCGCTTGATGATCTCCGCCACCCCCTGCGCCGCCAGCAGCACGAAGCCGATCAGCACCCACAGCTTCGCCGGCCACCGGATCAGCCCGCCGGCATTGCTCGACTGCTCGCCCGAGACGTAGGAGGAGACGAAGAACGGCCAGGCGAGCCACACCATCATCCCCGCGAAGGGCATGAGGAACAGGATGTGGCAGACGAAGTCGATCCACACCCGCCCCCGCGGGCTCAGCCAGCCCGACAACACGTCGACCCGCACATGCTCGTCCTCGCGCAGGGTCCAGGCCGCGCAGAGCATGAACACCGCCCCGAACAGGTACCACTGCGCCTCGAGCCAGGCGTTGGAGGAGATGTTGAAGCTCTTGCGGACGACGGCGTTGCCGGCGCTCACGATCACGGCCACCAGGAGCAGCCACGCGATCCAGCGCCCGATCACGCCGTTCGCCCGGTCGATCAGACGGGCCAGCCGACAGCAGCGCGCTCATGCCGCGCCCCTGACCGCGATGAGACGGATCATGGTCGCTCCCTCCTCTCCCCACCCGTGTTGTATGCCCCGCACGACGCGCGAACGCAAACACGGACGCGTGGCCATCCCGCCAGCAGACGCTATGGTGAGGATGCAAGTGACAAGATCACAGGGAGGATCGAATGCACCGACGCAAGTTTCTGACGACCGCCGCCCTCGGCGGTGCCGGGGCCGGCACGCTGGCCGCGCCCGCCATCGGCCAATCCGCTCCGCAGGTGCAATGGCGCTGCACCTCCTCGTTCCCGCAATCGCTCGACACGATCTACGGCGGCGCGCAGGACGTGGCCAAGTATTGCCGCGAGGCCACGGACGGGGCCTTCGACATCCAGGTCTTCGCCGGCGGCGAGATCGTGCCCGGCCTCCAGGCCGCCGACGCGGTGCAGAACGGCACCGTCGAGATGTGCCACACCGCCGCCTATTACTATGTCGGCAAGTCACCGACCTGGGCGCTCGGCGGGGTGATCCCCTACGGCCTGAACAATCGCGGCATGAATGCCTGGCTGTATTACGGCGAGGGGATCTCGCTTCTCAACGAGTTCTACAACGCCCAGGGCCTGCAGTATCTGCCCGCCGGCAATACCGGCACCCAGATGGGCGGCTGGTTCCGCGAGGAGATCGGCGGCCTGTCGGACATGGACGGGTTGCAGATGCGCATCGCCGGCCTCGCCGGCCAGGTGATGGAGCAGATCGGCGTCGTGCCGCAGCAGATTGCCGGCGGCGACATCTATCCCGCGCTCGAACGCGGCACGATCGACGCCGCCGAGTGGATCGGACCCTACGACGACGAGAAGCTCGGCTTCTACCAGGTCGCGCCCTACTATTATTATCCCGGCTGGTGGGAGGGGAACCTGACCCTCAACGTCTTCGTCGGGACCGAGGCCTGGGAGGGCCTGCCCGACAGCTACAAGCGCCTGCTGGAGACGGCCTGCCGTGCCGCCAACACCGAGATGATGGCGGAATACGACTACAAGAACCCCTCCGCGCTGCGCAGCCTCGTATCCAACGGCGCCCAGCTGCGCGCCTTCCCGGACGACGTGCTGAACGCGACCTACGACGCGGCATTGCAGCTCTATTCCGACCTGCGATCGAACAATTCGGAATGGGGCCCGATCTACGACAGCATGATGGCCTTCCAGGCCGAGCACTTCCTCTGGCAGCAGGTCGCCGAGTCGACCTATGCGCGGTTCATGCAGTCCAAGCAGCAGGCGGGCCAGCTGCCCGCCCAGATCGACGGCGCGGGCTCCACCCAGCAGTGACGCGCCGGGGGGCCGCCGGCATGCCCGGCGGCCCCGCCTCTCAGCCCAGCACCCGGTCGGCGGGCAGGATCGTCGTGACGAAGCGGTAATGCGGATTGGCGCGGTAGCGCGGATCGGCCTTCACCTCGGTCATGAAGGCGCGGTGCCCCGCCCTGGTCCGGCCGACCAGGCAGCCGGCGCTGCTGCGGCCGATGCTGTCTTCCGGACGGTCATAGCCCCAGTGCTGGTTGATCCCGAACAGCCCGGTGAAGACCCGGTCGCCGGCCCGCGAATGGTCGCGGTTCAGGTCGCGATGCACGGCCACGTCCGACACCTGCACCAGCGCCTCGTGGGCAGAGTCGCTGCCCGCCCTGTGCGTGCCGACGCGCCAGGCCTTGTATTGCCCGAACCGGATCCGCGCCGCGCCCAGGGGATTCACCGGGCGATCGGTGAAATGCCGGCCCGGCTCGGTCGTGGCTGCCCAGGCGCGCACCTGCATCTGCCCCCCGACATCGGTCCAGAACACCACCCGCAGATCGTTGAAGATGTCGGCGCGGTCGGCATTCGCGGTCCCGTCCGGGTTCGCCCCCTCCAGGTAGACGATGTTGCGGCACTCCGGCGCGCGCGCGATCCAGTGCCCCTCGGCATCCATGTGCGCGATCACCCGGTCGAGCCACGGATGCTCGCCACAGGGCCCCGGCGCGGGCAGCGCATTGCCCGGATCGGCCAGGGCGCGGGCGATGGCGGGGGTGACGCCTTCGGCGAGCGGCAGCGCATTGCGGTCGCAGAACGCCTCCAGCGCCCAGGTGGAGATCGGACCGAAGGCCCCGTCGGGCGGCGGATCGAGATAGCCGAACCCGGCCAGTTGCGCCTGCACCTGCCGGACAAGCTCGCCATGCCCCCCGATCTCGTCCAGCGCGACGGGTCGGTCGAGTCCCGCCAGCGCCATCGCCCGGTCGGGGCCGGCGGGGGACGCGGCGGCGCGGTCCGGCTCGGGGGGCGTGGAACCCTGGCGCCCCTCGCTCGCCTCGTTCTCCGTGCCGCCGTCTCCGTCGTCGCCGCCATCCCCGTGCAGGAAGGCCCCGGCGAAGCTGGGCACCCGGCCCTGGCGACACCAGTCCGCCTCGGCCGAGACCGCCATCGCGTCCCCGAACCAGGCCGCGAAGCGGTCGATATGGGCGCCGGTCCCCGCCGGATAGCAGACCAGGCTCCAGCGGTTGCGCGGCGAGGGATCGCGGCGCAGCGATCCCGCGTTGTAGGCCGCCGCCACCAGCGGCGGGTCGAAATGGGTGCTCTTGCGCTGCTGCGCGAGGAAGGCCGTGCCCGCCGCGATCGAGGTCGCGGGGTCGAGCAGATCGTCGCCGCTCAGCGCGCGCTTGCCAAGCGCTTCGCGGGCCGTGGTGACCAGCGTCTGCATCAACCCGACGCTCTCGGTGCCCAGTCGCGGCTCGGGACGACGGGCATCGGGGTCGCCGCCGCTCTCGGTGGCGACCGTCGCCACGATCAGTTCCACCGGCACGCCGAACCGGATCGCCGCATCCGCGCAATCGTCGCCGTAGCGATCCCAGATCCGCTCCACCGTCGCCGGCCGGCCGGGCGTGCGCTCCGGCGGCGCCCCGTCGATCGAGATCCCGCCGGAGGTCAGCCGCCATTCGGCGGATTCCTCGAAATGACGGTGCGGCCGAACCAGCGACGGCAGCATCTCGGCCACCAGGTCGAGCCGCGCGGGCGCGTCGCGCGGCGGGAAGGCGCGCGGCGCGCCGTCTTTTTCCGCCGGCTGGTCAAGACGGGCCTCGGACGGCCCGGATACCGCGGCGGCGCGCGCGAGGTCGGCCCGGCTGCGCTCGGCCGCCCGCTCCATCTCGTCGCCGTAGCGGCGGATCGCACCCGCCATGGCCTCGGTCTTGTCCTTCGACCCCTGGCTGGAGCCATAGTAGAAGGTGACGACCGACCCGGCGATGCCGTTGATGAACCCCACCGCCGTGCCGACGAGGCCGAAGGCGGCCACCATGTATTGCGTGTCCCGCGCCGGCACGCCCACCATCGCCACGGCCAGCGCGGCGAGGATGATCACGAACATGCAGGCCATGGCGATCCAGACGATCCGCATCCCGTGACGATAGGCGGCGTCGGCGATGCCGCCCCTGGCCTGCAGGTCGCTGGCGCGCTCGCGGTCACGCACGGCCAGTTCGGCGAAGCGGATCCCGGCCTCGCGTTCGTAGCGCTGCAGCGCGCCTTCGGCCTCGCGCAGCCGGGCGAAGACCTCGGGGTCGCCGGCGCTGCGCTCGATCAGGCGCACCGCATCCTCGGCCGTGGCGGGCGGGGCGGCCTCGCCGTCCAGCGATTGCAGCGCCCCCGCGGCGACCCGCGCCGCGATCCCGTTCAGCGGCGGCGGCAGGGACAGCGCCGCCAGCAGCGTTGGCGCCGAGGAGCGCAGGACATTCCGGACGATCTTGGGCAACTGCATGGCCGTCTCCTTGGCGCGACTGGCCCCGGGCGGGGCCCCGTGAGACCGCTCCGAGCACCGTCCCGGCGGTCCGCGGCACCCTCCGGCCCGCCATGTTAAGACCGGCGCAACCGGGCGCGCGCCCTCCGGGCCCGGGCCGGCAACGGCGCTGCGACGGGGCGCCGAATCGAGCATCTGCGAACCTGTGCTTGACCTTCCGGCTTCACTCGGCCCTCCTGTCGGCATCGGGCGACACGGCCCGGGACAGATCAGGGAGACCAGAAACCATGACGAGACCCATCACCGGATCGCTCCTGGCGCTGGCCGCGGCGGTCGGCGCGTCCGGCGCCATGGCGCAGGAAGAGAGCTTCATCACCATCGGCACCGGCGGCGTCACGGGCGTCTACTATCCCACCGGCGGCGCGATCTGCCGGCTGGTCAACCGCGGCCGCTCCGATCACGGCATCCGCTGCTCGGTCGAATCGACAGGCGGATCGGTGTACAACGTCAATGCCGTTCAACAGGGCGAGATCGAGTTCGGCGTCGCCCAGTCCGACGTTCAGTACCAGAAATACAACGGCACCGAGCAGTTCGAGGACCAGGGCGCCTATGAGGGCCTGCGCGCGGTGTTCTCGATCCACCCAGAGCCCTTCACCGTGGTCGCCCGCGCCGGCTCCGGCATCGAGAGCTTCGAGGACCTGGAAGGCAAGCGCGTCAATGTCGGCAACCCGGGCTCCGGCCAGCGGGTGCTGATGGAGCGCCTGATGGACCAGCAGGGCTGGACCATGGACAGCTTCCAGCTCGCCTCCGAACTGCAGGCCGCCGAGCAGTCCCAGGCGCTTTGCGACAACAACATCGACGCGATGGTCTATTCCGTCGGCCACCCCTCGGGCTCCATCCAGGAGGCGACCACGGCCTGCGACTCCGTGCTCGTGGACGTGAACAACGAGGCCGCCCAGACCCTGATCGAGGAGAACGACTACTACCGTGAGGCGACGATTCCCGGCGGCATGTATCGTGGCAACGACGAGGACACGACGACCTTCGGCGTCGGCGCCACGCTCGTCACCTCCGAGGATGTCTCCGAGGACGTGGTCTACGAGGTGGTCAAGGCGGTGTTCGAGAACTTCGACCAGTTCAAGGGCCTGCACCCCGCCTTCGCCGACCTCACCAGGGAAGAGATGGCAAACGAGGGTCTCTCGGCGCCGCTCCACCCCGGCGCTCAGCGCTATTTCGAGGAAGCCGGCCTCCTCGGTGGCGGCGAGTCCGGTGAATCGGGTGAGGCCGGGGCCTCCGAAGGGTCCGCCGAGGGCGAGGACGCCTCGCAGCAGTGACATCCGGCCGGGCCGGCCCCTGCGGCCGGCCCGGCGCGTCGGTACGATGTGCGCGCCGCCCGTTGCGGTGATTTGGGAATCCCGGGCCTGCGCCCGGGCGACTGCGGCAACAGGGGAACACGTCCATGCCCGAACAGACATCCGGCAACCGGCAATTCTCCGACGAGGAGCTCCAGGATCTCGTCGCCTCCTCGGACGCCGGCGCCCGCACGCCCACGACCCGCTGGGTCGCGCTGCTCATCGCGGGCGTCGCGCTCCTGTGGTCGCTGTTCCAGCTCTGGATCGCGCAGCCGATGCTGTGGATGGGGGCCTACTTCCCGGTCCTGAACTCCTCCGAGACGCGGCCGCTGCACCTCACCTTCGCGATCTTTCTCGCCTTTCTTTGCTACCCGGCGATGAAGTCGAGCCCGCGGGATCGCATTCCGCTCATCGACTGGGCGCTGGCGCTCGTCGCCGCCTTCACCGCCTTCTACATCTTCGCCGCCTCCGACCAGCTGGCCGACACGGCCCGATCCGGCCGGCCGACCGACATGCAGGTCTGGATCGGCGCCGTGGGCCTGGTGCTGCTGCTCGAGGCCTCGCGCCGCGCCCTCGGCCCCGCGCTCACGGTCGTCGGCACGATCTTCCTGGCCTATTCCTGGTTCGGGCAGGGCTGGCTGATCCCCGACCTGCTCGCGCACGAGGGGATCTCGTTCACCTCCCTCGTCAACGCGCAATGGCTCGACACCCAGGGCGTGTTCGGCATCCCGCTGGGGGTCTCGACCGCCTTCGTGTTCCTGTTCGTGCTGTTCGGCTCGCTGCTCGACAAGGCGGGGGCCGGCAACTACTTCATCCAGCTCGCCTTCGCCGGTCTCGGTCACCTGCGCGGCGGCCCGGCCAAGGCGGCGGTGGTCGGATCGGCCATGACCGGCCTGATCTCCGGCTCCTCGATCGCCAACGTGGTCACCACCGGCACCTTCACCATCCCGCTGATGAAGAAGGTGGGCTTCACCAGCGAGCAGGCCGGATCGGTCGAGGTCGCCTCCTCGGTCAACGGGCAGATCATGCCCCCCGTCATGGGCGCCGCCGCCTTCCTGATGGTGGAGTTCATCGGCATCTCCTACGTCCAGGTGATCAAGCACGCCTTCGTGCCGGCGGTGATCTCCTACATCGCGCTGGTCTACATCGTGCATCTCGAGGCCCTGAAGAAGGACATGAAGTCCCTGGGCGAGGGCTCTTCCCTTCCCCGCATGGCGCTGAACTTCGCCATCGGCTTCGCCGTCTTCGGCGCCGGCTTCACCGCGCTGATCTACATCGTCCGCGGGCTGAACGCCGTCACGCCGGCCCTGACCGGCCCGATCGCCATGATCGCGCTGGCCGCGATCTATCTCTGGCTGGTGCGCATCTCGGCGAACCAGACCGATCTGGACCCCGAGACGCTGGAGGCCGAGGGCGACGACATCCGCCTGCCCCAGGTCGCGGATGTCTGGAAGACCGGCCTGCACTACGTGCTGCCGATCCTGGTCCTCGTCTGGTTCCTGATGGTCGAGCAGCAGAGCCCTGCGAAATCGGCGTTCTACGCCACCGCGCTCATGCTCTTCATCATCATCACGCAGAAACCGCTGAAAGCGATGTTCCGCAAGGGAGAGAGCATCGCCGAACAGGCGCGCGAGGGTTTCACCGACCTGATCGACGGCCTGATCGCGGGGGCGCGCAACATGATCGGCATCGGTGTCGCCACCGCGGCCGCGGGCATCATCGTCGCCACCGTCACCCGCACCCCCATCGGCACCGAACTAGCGAGTCTGGTGGAGCAGCTCTCGGGCGGAATCCTGATCGTCATGCTGGTGCTGATCGGGCTGTTCTCGCTCGTGCTCGGCATGGGCCTGCCGACCACCGCGAACTACATCGTCGTCTCGTCGCTGATGGCATCGGTGGTGGTCTCGCTCGGCGCGCAGGAGGGGCTGATCGTGCCGCTGATCGCCGCCCACCTGTTCGTCTTCTACTTCGGCATCATGGCCGACGTGACGCCGCCCGTGGGCCTCGCCTCCTTCGCGGCGGCGGCCGTTTCGGGCGGCGATCCGATCAAGACCGGCTTCATCGCCTTCTTCTACTCGCTTCGCACCGTCGCACTGCCGTTCCTGTTCATCTACAATCCCACGCTGATCCTCTACGGCGTCGACATGACGACGGCCTTCGGCATCGCCCACGCATTGTTCGTCTTCGTGGTCGCCACCTTCGCCATGCTCCTGTTCGCCGCCGCGACGCAGGGTTACTTCCTGGCGCGGTCGAGGTTCTACGAATCCGCGGCGCTGCTTCTCGTGGCCTTCACCTTCTTCGTGCCGAACTTCTGGCTGAACCAGGTCCAGCCCCGCTTCGTCGAGGAAAGCCCCGAGGCCTTCGCCCAGGTTCTTTCGGAGGCCCCGGTGGACAGCCGTATCCGGCTGCGGATCGAGGGGCCGGATTTCGCCACCGGCAACACCACCCAGACCACCCTCTCTCTCACCGTGCCCGAAGGCGACGAACAGGCGCGCATCGACGAGACGGGCCTGATGCTGCGGCCCGATGCCGAGACACCCGGCACGCTGGAGGAGCCGATGTTCGGCACCGACATTCAGGAGGACCTGTCGAACTTCGACTTCTATTCCGACGATCCCGTCCGGATCAGCGAAGTGCTGGCGCCAAACAACGACCGTCTGCCCGCGCAGATCTTCTACATCCCCGCGATCCTGCTCCTCGGTCTGGTGATCGTCCTGCAGCGCCGTCGCCAAACCAAACCGGCCTTCTGACATGACACACAACATCCTGTTCCCCGTCGACCTCACCCACCAGAACACCTGGGAGCACGCCCTGCCCCGCGCGCTCGACATGGCGCGGGGCGGCGCGCTGCACGTCATCACCGTGATCCCGAACTTCTCCATGCCGATGGTCGGGAACTATTTCGACGAGGGCTTCATCGACCGGGCGCTGCACGATGTCGGCCAGGAGCTGTCGCGATGGGTGCGCGAGCACATCCCCGAGGACCAGGAGGTGCATCCCCACGTCGTCCACGGCCGCATCTATCACGAGATCATCTCCGCCGGGGAACGGCTCGACGTCGACACGATCGTGATGGGCGCGCCGCGCAACGACGCCACGCGCTACCTGCTGGGCCCGAACGCCGCCCGCGTGGTGCGCCACTCCGAGCGCTCGGTCTTCGTCGTTCGGGGCCCGGAGGGGTGAGCGGACACGTCTTCGCCCGCTCGGCGGCCCCACGGCCCACCGCCGTCCGCGGCGAGGGCTGCTACCTCTACGACGACGCCGGCACCGCCTATCTCGACGGGTCGGGCGGCGCCGCGGTCTCCTGCCTCGGCCATTCCGACGCGGGCGTGCGCGCGGCGATCCATGCCCAGCTCGACCGTCTCGCCTTCGCCCATACCGGATTCTTCACCTCCGAGCCGGCCGAGGATCTGGCCGATCGGCTGGCGGCGAATGCACCCGAGGGGATCGAGCGGGTCTATCTCCTGTCCGGCGGTTCGGAATCGGTGGAGGCCGCGATCAAGCTCGCCCGGCAGTATTTCCTCGAGGTCGGGCAGTCGGGCCGCCACCGGCTGATCGCCCGGCGGCAGAGCTACCACGGCAACACGCTGGGCGCCCTGGCCGCGGGCGGCAACGCCTGGCGACGCGAGAAATACGCCCCCCTCCTGGTCGAAACATCGCATGTGGCGCCCTGCTACGAGTATCGCGACCGCGCCGAGGGCGAGACCGCCGAGGATTACGGCCTCCGCGTCGCCGACGAGCTGGAGGCGGAGATCCAGCGCCTCGGCCCCGAGAGTGTCATGGCCTTCGTGGCCGAGCCGGTGGTCGGCGCCACCGCCGGCGCGGTCCCGCCCGTCCCGGGCTATTTCCGCCGCATCCGCGAGATCTGCGACCGGCACGGGATCCTGCTGATCCTAGACGAGGTGATGTGCGGCATGGGCCGCACCGGCACGCTCTTCGCCTGCGAGCAGGAGGGCATCGCCCCCGATATCGTCACCGTCGCCAAGGGGCTCGGGGCCGGCTACATGCCCATCGGTGCGATGCTGTGCTCCGGCGCGATCCACGACGCCATCGCGGAAGGTTCGGGCAGCTTCCAGCACGGCCATACCTATCACGGCCACCCCCTGGCGGCCGCGGCCGGCGGCGCGGTGCTGTCGGCGATCCTCGACCGCGATCTCCTGCCGCAGGTCCGCGCCCGCGGCGAGACGCTGGAGGCGGCCCTGCGCGCCACCTTCGGCCAGCACCCGCATGTGGGCGACATCCGCGGCCGAGGCCTGTTCCGCGGCCTCGAACTGGTCGCCGACCGGGACAGCCGCGCCCCCTTCGACCCGGCGCGGAAGGTCAACGCCCGGGTGAAGGCGGCGGCGATGGCGGAGGGGCTGATCTGCTACCCCGCCGGCGGCACCATCGACGGGAAGCGCGGCGACCACGTCCTGCTCGCGCCGCCCTTCATCATCACCGAGGACCAGATCGGCGAACTGGTGGGCAAGCTGTCCCGCGCCGTCGACCGCGCGCTGGCCGCCTGATCAGCCCCAGGGGCCCGAGCGGTCCCGCGGTGCCATGGACGGGGCGGCCATGCCCTCCCGCGCCATCGCCTGCAGCGCCGCGACCCGGTTCTCCGTCGCCGGATGGGTGGCGAACAGGCTGTCGTGGCGATGGGCGTGCAGCGGGTTGATGATGAACATGTGCGCCGTGGCCGGGTTGCGCTCGGCCGCGTTGTTGTCGATCCGCGCCGCCCCCGTCTGGATGCGCTCCAGCGCGCGCGCCAGCCACATCGGCTCGCCGCAGATCTCCGCGCCTGCCCGGTCGGCGGCGTATTCGCGGGTCCGGCTGATCGCCATCTGCACGAGGCTCGCGGCCAGCGGCGCCAGGATCGCCATTGCCAGCGTGCCGACAAGGCCCATCCGCTCGCGGCTGCCCCCGAAGAACATGGCGAAATTGGCCAGGAACGAGATCGCGCCGGCGAAGGTCGCCGTCACCGTCATGATCAGCGTGTCGCGGTTGCGGATATGGGCCAGCTCGTGCGCCACGACCCCGGCCACCTCCTCGCGGCTCAGGCTTCGCAACAGCCCCGTCGTCACCGCGACGGCGGCATTCTCGGGGTTGCGGCCGGTGGCGAAGGCGTTGGGCTGCGGCGTGTCCACGACATAGACCGCCGGCATCGGCAGCCCGGCGCGGCGCGACAGGTCGGCCACCATGCGCGACAGGCCATAGCGGTCGTCCATTCCGACGGCCTGTGCGTTGTGCATCCTCAGGACCATCTTGTCCGAGTTCCACCACGTCATCGCGTTCATCGCGGCCGCCGCGACCAGCGCGATCACGGCCCCGGTGCCGCCGCCGAGCAGATAGCCCAGCCCGGCGAACAGCGCCGTCATCGCCGCCATCAGGATCCCGGTCTTGACGTAGTTCATCGTCCCCTCCACCGCAGGATGCGCCTCAGATAGGCACCCCCGGCCTGCGCGCAATCCCCGCCCGCCGCTCGGCGCGCGCGCCCCGGCCCGCATGTGCCATTCCGCACTTGCGTCGCGCCCCCTGGAAAGGGAAAACTGGTGCAGGGGAGGATAGCTGTGAGATTCATGCGGCTTACGCTGATTGTTCTGACTCTGGCCGCCGCGTTCAGCCAGCCCGGCATGGCGCAGGAGGCGTCCGACCGGGGGCCGCCCGACGCGGAGGCGGTCGCCGATCTCGAGGCGCGGGCCGCCGCCGCCCGCGCGGTGCTGGCCGCCACCGAGGAGCAGATCGCCGAGGCGCAGGACCGCCTGGGCCGGCTGGAGGAGCAGGCCGACCGCGTCGCCAAGGAGGAACTGGCGAAGCAGCGCACCGAGCTGACCAACGCCACCCGCGCGCTCGCTGTCAGCCGCGCGCAGATGGCCGACGAGCGCGAACAGGCCGAGGGCGAGATCGCAGCCGCGCGCCAGACCCTGACGGAGCTGGAACAGGGGATCGCCGCCGCCCGCGAACGGCTGGGATCCGTCGAGGCGGATGAGGCGGAGGCGCGCGAGAGGGCGCGGACCGCCGCGCGGCAGGCCGGGGACGCCGAGAGCGCGGCCCAGGAGGTCACGCGCATGGCCGGGGAGGCCCGCCTGGCCGAGCGAGCCGCCGCCGCGCGCGCCGCCGTCGCGACGATGGACCTTGCCGCCATCCAGAGCGAGGTTGGCGCCGCTCGCAAGACCCTGGACGAACTGCGCCGGGCCGAGCGACGGGCCAGCGAGGGCCTGGCCCGGACACGTTCCGATCTCGCCGAGGCCGAAGACCGGCTGGACGCCCTGCGACAGGAGATCGCCTCGACCGAGGCCGCGCAGGCAGAGAGGCGCTCGCGGGCCGACTCCGCCGGGGCCGAATTGCAGTCGCTTCGCACCGAGGCCGACGCCGCCCGCGAGGAACTCGAGGCGATCCGATCCGAGATCGGCACCGCCCGCGACGACCTGTCGGCCGCCCGCAATGCCCTCGCCGAGCTGCCCGCACCGCAGCCCGAGCCCGTCCCCGCCGTCCCGGAGGCGGCCGCCGCGGCCGCGGACCCCGCTCCCCCCGCTGCGGCGGATGTGCCGGCGGGCCGCAACCCGCGCCCGGCCGGCGCGGTGGCGGCCGCGTTGCGCGCCGCCCCCGGCCTGCCCCGGGATCCGGCCGCGCGGGCCGAACTCGAGGCACTCCTGCGTGAAGGGGTCTGCCCGACCGAGGCGCTCCGCACCGCCTTCGGATCGATCAACCGTCAGACGCTGGTATCCCTCCTGCGGGATCTCGGCCGATGCTAGACCTGTAACGGAGATCCCCGCCATGACCCCGCTCCGCCACGCCCTCGCCCTTCTCGCCATCGGTGCCCTGCCGCTGCCCGCCATGGCCCAGGAGCTGGAGAAGAACATCCTCACCGGCGGGCCCACCGGCACCTATATCCAGTTCGGCCGCGACATCGCCGGCCTGTTCGATGCCTGCGGCCAGACCCTGACCGTGCGCGAGAGCGCCGGGTCGCTGGAGAACTTCCTCGGCGTGCGCCAGCGCCCGGTGACCCAGTTCGGCATCGTCCAGAGCGACGTTCTGGAATACCTGCGCACCTACGCCGCCGACGATCCCGCCATCGCCCGCGCCATCGCCGGGGTGCGGATCGCCTTTCCGCTCTACAACGAGGAGGTGCACCTGCTTGCCGGAACCGGGATCGAGAGCCTCGACGACCTCGCCGGCCGGAGCGTCGCCGTCGGGGTGGAGGACAGCGGCACCTTCCTGACCGCCTCGCTGATCCTCGATCTCGCCGGGGTCGAGGCCGAGCGGGTCCCGGTCGCGCAGGACGCCGCCCTCGACCAGCTGGTCGCGGGCGAGATCGACGCGCTGTTCTACGTCGCCGGGGCACCCGCCGCCCTGTTCGAGGATCCCCGCATCGACGGCGAGGCGCATCACCTGGTGCCGATGACGGAGGAAGTGCTGCAGGCCGTCTATGTCCCCGCGACCATCCCCGAGGGCACCTACCCGTTCCAGGACGGGCCGGTGGACTCGGTGGCCGTCAAGGCGGTGCTGATGACCTACGATTACGACCCGGAGCGCAACGCCTATCACCGGCAGAGCTGCGAGGCCGTCTCGGACGCCGCGAACCTGATCCTGACCCGCTTCGACCAGCTGCAGGACAGCGGGCACCCGAAATGGAGCCAGGTCGACCTGCAGGACATCCCGCCGGGTTGGGAGATCGGCGCCTGCGTCAACCGCGGGCTTCAGCCGGACTACGAGCTGGCCTGCGACGCGCCCGAAGCCGCGCCGGAGAATCCCGCCAACGCGATCTACCGCCAGCGCATCTGCGACACGATCGGCTGCTGAGGGCCGGGGCGGCGCGGCCGCCCCTCACATCATGCGCGCCTCGAGGTCCGCCAAGACCCACAGCGTGCCGAAGGCCATGATCCCCAGCAGCAGCACGGTGAACAGCAGCAGCTGAAGATCCTCCCGCTTCTGCCGGGTCAGGTCGATATGCAGGAAGATCCGCAGATGGACCACGATCTGCGCCAGCGCGAGCACGGCCAGCACCGGCACTGCCCACCCCCCGGGCAGGACCGGAACCATCACGCTGCCGAAGGCCACCACCGTCAGCAGGACCGAGAGCACGAGGCCCAGCGTGTAGAAGCGCCGCTCCTCGCGCTCCTCCTCGTTCTTCGAGTCGAGCAGGAAGCGCTGCTTCAACCGGTCAAGACTTCATGCCACCCCCGCGAGAAACACCATCGAGAAGATCCCGACCCAGACCACGTCGAGGAAGTGCCAGTAGAGGCCCATCCGCGTGACCCGGCTCTTGATGGAATCGGTCAACCCGAAGACGAGGATCTGCCCCGTCATCGCGGCCATCCACAGAAGGCCCCCGGCGACGTGCAGCCCGTGCAGCCCCACCAGCGCCCAGAGCGCCGAGAGATAGCCCGAGCGCTGCGGCACCGCTCCGATCGTCGTCCAGTGGTGAAAGTCGATCAGTTCCACGATCAGGAACAGCAATGCCGATGTCGCCGCCACCGCCAGCCACCCCAGCGTGCGCCAGCGCTGATCGGGGTGATACTTCATCGACAGGCTGGCCCAGCTGAAGCCGAAGGACGACCCCAGCAGCAGCGCGGTCTGGATCGCCACGCTGTGCAGGTTGGTCACCTCCTCGGGGCCCGGCCCTCCGGCGGTGGCGTCGCGCATCGTGCCGAAGATCGCGAAGACCAGCCCGAAGGTGACGAGGTCGCTCATCAGGAAGGCCCAGAACCCGAAGACCGAGACCTCGGCGTGATGCTCGCCGCCGTCATAGCCCAGGTTCATCCCCGGATGGACATTCTGCTCGCTCATGACGCCACCACCATGTCGGTCGCGGCATAGCCGCGGTTGCGGGGCGTGTCCTCGTCGTCGCGCGTGATCCCCTTGCCGGCCAGCTCGATCGCCTCGATCCAGGCATTGTTGCGCCGCCGCACCTCCACCGCCGGGATCACGACCTCGGGATGCGCGCGGAAGGAATGGACCACCATCCAGCCGATCAGAACGACGACCGAGAGGATCGCCAGCCACCAGATCCACCAGGTCGCCGCAAAGGCGAAGACCGTGGTGGTCAGAAACACGATCATCCCAGCCGGCGTGCTCGGCGGCAGGTGGATGTCGACATATTTCTCCGGCAGCACATAGGGTCGCCCTTCCGCCTTCTCGCGGGCGAAGGCGTCGCGCTCGGCGATCTTCGGGATGACGGGGAAGTTCCAAGGCGGCGGCGGTGCCGGGGTCGCCCATTCCAGCGTCCGCCCGTCCCAGGGGTCACCCATCGGCACCGCGAGGCTCTCGCGGTTGCGGATCGAGATCCACAGCGTCACGAACAGCCCCACGAAGGCCGCCGCCAGCATGCAGGCGCCGATGACGCAGACCACCATGTAGGGAAAGTAGGTCGGATCGTCCCAGGACGCCGAGCGTCGCGGATAGCCCATCAGCCCCAGCACGTAGAGCGGCAGGAATGCCAGGCAGAAGCCCGCGATCCACAACAGCGCGGTGATCCGCCCCGACCGCTCGTCGAGTCGGAACCCGAACGCCTTGGGAAACCAGATATGAACCCCCGCGAAGATGCCGAAGATCGTCCCAGGGAGGATCACGTTGTGGAAATGCGCCACGATGAACTGGGTATTGTGCACCTGCCAGTTGATCGCCGGGTTGGCGAGGATGATCCCCGACAGCCCGCCGATCACGAACATGATGAAGAAGCCAGCCATGTAGATCATCGGCGTCAGGAACCGGATCCGCCCGCCCCACAGCGTCGCCATCCAGACATAGACCTTCACGCCCGTCGGAATGGCGATCAGCATCGTGGCGATGCCGAAGGCGGCGTTCACCGTGGCCGAGTTGCCCATGGTGAAGAAGTGGTGCAGCCAGACGCAGAAGCTGATCACCGCGATCGCCATCGTCGCCAGCACCAGCGAGGTGTAGCCGTAGAGCCGCTTGGCCGCGAAGGTCGAGGTCAGCTCCGAGAAGATGCCGAAGGCGGGCAGGATCAGGATATAGACCTCCGGGTGGCCGAACATCCAGAACAGGTTGGCGTAGTTCATCATGTTGCCGCCCAGGTCGTTCGTGAAGAAGTTGAACTCCAGGTAGCGGTCGAGCGCCTGCATCAGTCCCGCCACGGTCAGCGGCGGCAGCGCGAAGGTCAGCAGGATCGAGGTGCAGAGCGCCGTCCAGGTGAAGACCGGCATCCGCATGTAGGTCATCCCCGGCGCCCGCATCTTGTAGATCGTCACCGCGAAGTTGATGCCCGAGAACATCGAGCCGAAGCCCGAGATCACGATCGCCCAGACCCAGTAATCGGGCCCCGGGCCGGGATCGAAGGCCGCGCCCGTGAAGGGCGGATAGGCGGTCCAGCCGCCGGTCTCGAACATCCCCACCACCAGGCTGATCATGCACAGGGCCGCGCCCGTCGCGGTCAGGCCGAGGCTGATCTGGTTCAGCATCGGGAAGGCCATGTCCCGCGCCCCGATCTGCAGGGGCACCAGGTAGTTGATGAAACCGGTGATGAACGGCATCGCCACGAAGAAGATCATGATCGTGCCGTGGGTGGAGAACAGCTCCGCCCAGTGTTCCTGCGACAGCACCCCGCCCTGGTAGGCGGTGACCTGATGGGCGCGCATGGTGACGCCCTCGGCCACGCCCCGCGCCATCATCACGAAGCCCAGCACCATGTACATGATGCCGATCTTCTTGTGATCGACCGTGGTCAGCCAGTCGCGCCACAGCACGCCCCAGAGCCGCTTCCAGGTGAGCCAGGCGGCCACCGCGAGCGCGCCGAGCGGCACCATCCAGGCCGCGCCGGCGGCGACGATGCTGTCGATGCTCACTCCGTGGGTGAAGATCTCGAACAGTTTCAGCTCGGTCCAGGACAGGCGCCCGTAGAGGTCGATCATTGCGCGGGCTCCATCAGCATGGTGGCGGGCCCGAACCGGTAGGCCTCGGGGCGGTAGGAGGGGGATCCGGGCTGGCCCGCGTCGGCGACGGGCTCGCCGTTCATGTAGCGGCTGACCACCCGGTCGAAGAGATGGTCCGCGGCCAGGTCGAACCGGATCGGGCCGCTGCCGCCGATCCCCAGATCGGACCGGGCGCGGGCGAGGTCGCCGCTCTGCGCCAGCGTCGTGTAGGCCGCGTCGTCGAGCACGGCATCGGCCTCGTCCCCGCCGTCCAGCCAGGCCTCGAAGTCCTCGGGCGGCACCGCGCGGACCGGCGCGCGCTGCATGGCGAAGCCGGGGCCGTTGTACTGGGTGTTCGTGCCCAGCGTCGAACCGGGCCGGGTGCCGATCAGGTTCTGCTCGGTCACCATGCCGGCCATGGCATAGATCTGCCCCGACAGCCCCGAGGCCATGAAGCTCTGCATCACCGTGTCGGTGGTCAGGCGCAGGGTGACGGGGCGGCCGACCGGCACGACCATCTCGCCCATGCTGGCCACGCCCTCGTCGGGGTAGACGAACAGCCATTTCCAGTCGAGCCCGATCACGTCCACCCGCAGCGGCGGCCCGTCGATGGCGAATTCCATGCCCTCGGCCATCTCGGAATCGATGGAGCGGTAGGGGTCGATGCGGAACACCGCCTGCGCCAGCCACAGCGACAGCGCCGCCACGATCAGCGTCGGCCCGCCCCACATCAGGATCTCGAGCTTGGTGTCGAAATGCCATTGCGGGCGGTATTTCGCCCGCTCGTTCTTGCGGCGATAGCGCCACAGGATCCAGGGCACGCCCAGCAGCACCGGCAGGATCGCCACCAGGACCAGGATCGTGGCCCAGATCAGCTCGGTGCGCTGGAGTTCGGCGATCGGGCCCAGGGGCCGCATGAACCCGCTTGGGTCGGCTGCCGCACATACGGGTATGGCCGCCACCGCGATCGCGGCGGTCCGGATCGTCACTGTCCTCAACCGCACTCTCCCGTCCCGGTGCGTTGCCTTATTGGCTTGAAGACCCCGCGCGCGCGGCGGGTTCCCCGATTTTTCGCTGCGGAAGCGGAAGAGTTCCGGGCCGGCGTGCCGCCCCGAGGGTAACGGGGGGTCGGCCGGCGGGCTCAGGCGCGGCGCCGGCGCAACCCCGCGGCCAGCCCCGACGCGGCAAAGAGCGCCGCGGCGGCGCAGACGATGGTCGGCCCGGTCGGCGTGTCGAAGACATAGGAGGCGCGGATCCCGGCCCCGGCCGCCGCGATCCCCGTCATCGCGGCCAGCGCCGCCATCACCTCGGGCGTGCGGGCGAAGGGCCGCGCCGCCGCCGCCGGCACGATCAGCAGCGCGGTGATCAGCAGCGCGCCCACCACCTTGATCGCCACCGCCACGACCACCGCCAGCGCCAGCGTCAGCACCAGCTGCTCGCGGGCCGGGTCGATCCCCGCCGCCCGCGCCAGGTCGGGCTCCAGCGTCGCGGTCAGAAGCGCGGACCAGCGCCAGGCGACCAGCCCCAGCACAAGCGCCGCGCCGCCCCAGATCACGGCGAGATCGCCGCGCGACACCGCCAGGATATCGCCGAAGAGATAGGCCATCACGTCGATCCGCACCGCCAGCAGCGACACCGCCACCAGCCCTACGGCCAGGGCCGAATGGGCCAGCACGCCCAGGAGCGTGTCCATGGCATAGCCCCGTCCCGAGACCAGCGCGACCACCGTCGCCATCGCCAGCGCCACCGCCATCGCCCCGGCGAAGACCGGCACCGACAGCGCCAGCGACAGCGCGACGCCCAGGATCGCGGCATGGGCGGTGGCATCGCCGAAATAGGCCATCCGCCGCCACACCACGAAGCAGCCGAGCGGCGCCGCGGCCAGCGCGGTGCCGATCCCGGCAAGCGTCGCGCGCCACAGGAAATCGTCCAGCATCAGCGCCCCGCCTCCGCCGCCGGGCGGTCGTCGTGCCGGTGGTCGTGATGGTGGCGGTAAAGCGCCAGCGCCCCTTGCGTCCCCTCCCCGAACAGCGCGCGATAGACCGGCGCCTCGGCCACCACCTCCGGCGTGCCCTCGCAGCACACATGGCCGTTGAGGCAGACCACCCGGTCCGACGCGCTCATCACCACGTGCAGATCGTGGCTGACCATCAGCACGGCGCATCCCGTTTCGGCCCGCACCTCCTCGATCCGGCGGTAGAAGGCCGCCGCCCCCGGCTGGTCCAGCCCCGCCGTCGCCTCGTCGAGGATCAGGATCTGCGGATCGGCCAGGATCGCGCGCGCCAGCAGCACCCGCTGGAACTGGCCGCCCGACAGGTCGGCCATCTGCCGCCGCTCGATCCCCGGCACGCCGGCCCGGTCGAGCGCGGCGCGGCCCGCCTCGCGGCCGATCCGCCCCGGCAGGGACAGGAACCGTGCCACCGTCATCGGCAGCGTCGCATCCAGCACCAGCCGCTGCGGCACATAGCCGATGCGCAGGCCGGGCGCGCGCCGGACCCGGCCGCCATCCGGCCGCACCCCGCCCAGGAGCGCACGCAGGAAGGTGGATTTTCCCGACCCGTTCGGCCCGACGAGGGTGACGATCTCGCCGGGCGCGATGGCGAAATCCACGCCGTCCAGCACCGCCGCGCCGCCGCGCCGCACGGTCAGCCCCTCGGTCGCGATCAGCGCGCTCATGCCGGCGCCTCGCGGCAGGCCGGGCACAGGCCCTCCGCCTCGCGCACGGTCCGCTCGATGGCGAAACCCGCCGCCCGCGCCGCCCGGCCCAGCTCTCCGGCCAGCGGGTCGGCGCCGGCCTCCACCACCCGGTCGCAGGCGCGGCAGATCAGGAAGGCCGGCGCGTGCCGGTTCTCCAGGTGGGTGCAGGCGACGAAGGCGTTGCGCCGCTCGATCCGGTGGGCGAATCCGTGGCTGACGAGGAAATCCAGCGCCCGGTAGGCCACGGGCGGTTGCGATCCCATCCCGTCGGCGCTGAGCCGGGCGAGGATCTCGTAGGCGCCCATCGCCTTGTGCTCGCCCAGCAGGATTTCCAGCACCCGCCGCCGCACGCGGGTGAAATGCAGCCCCTGCGCGGCGCAATGCCGCTCGGCGGCGGCGACTCCGTCGGCGACGCAGGCGGCGTGGTCGTGGGGCTCGAAAGCGGGGCTGGGCATGGCGGTCCTGACGGGGATTGAACTGTTACAAGGTATCATGTAGCGACACGGGACTGTTATAAGATCACAGGGAGACACCCGTGTCCATCCGTGCCCTGCCGCTCGCCGGCCTCCTGACCCTGCTGGCCGCCGCCGCCCCGGCCGACGTGCCCCGCGTGGCCGCCGATATCCCGCCCGTCCGCTCCCTGGTGGCGCGGGTGATGGCCGGGCTCGGCGAGCCCGACTCGATCATCCGCGCCGGCGCCTCGCCCCACGGATACGCCCTTCGGCCCTCCGAGGCGGGCGCGCTGCAGGCGGCCGACGCGGTGATCTGGGTCGGGCCCGCGCTGACGCCCTGGCTGGCCGACACCGTCGCCACCCTCGCCCCCGATGCACTCTCGCTCGAACTTCTGGACGCGCCAGGGACGGATCCGCTGCCCGTGCGCAACTCCGCGCGCTTCGCCCCCCACGACCACGGGGACCACCACGATCACGAGAATCACGCGGCGGATCACGGCGAAAGCTCCGGCCCGGACGACACCGATCCCCATGCCTGGCTCGACCCCGAGACCGGCAAGGCCTGGCTCGACGCCATCGCCGCGGCCCTGTCGGAGATCGACCCCGCCAATGCCGAAACCTATGCCGCCAACGCGGCCGAGGGCCGGGCCGAGATCGACGCCGGCGCGACCCGCGCCGCCGAGATCCTCGCGCCCGTCGCCGATCTGAACTTCGTCGTCTTCCACGATGCCTACCGCTATTTCGAGCGCGGCTTCGGCCTCTCCGCCGCCGGCGCCATCGCCCTGTCGGACGCCTCCGACCCCTCTCCCGCGCGGATCGCCGAGATCCGCGACACCGTGCGCGAGCTGGACGTGACCTGCGTGCTGGCGGAGCCGCAATTCGATCCCGGCCTCGTCGAGACGGTCGCCGAGGGGGCCGGCATCCGCACCGCCGTGATCGACCCGCTGGGCGCCGGCATCGCGCCCGGCCCGGACCTCTATCCCCGGCTCCTCGTCGAGGTGGCGCGGGAGATTGCCGCCTGCGGCGGCTGAGGTCCGCGCCTCCGTCTCAGTCGCCCGCCCGCCCGGCCTCCCGATCCGGCGACGCCGCTCCGTCGATCACCGAGAAGGAGCCGTCCGACTCCAGCACCACCGCCGCGATCCCGTCCATCCCGCGGCGGCCCGCGGTCCGGATCACCGTCTCCAGCTCGTCGCGGGTGATGCGGGCGCGCTCCATCGCGCCGGGCAGCATCTCGCCGTCGCGCAGCAGCAGTGTCGGCTCGGACCGCACCGCCCGGGCGAAGCGGCGCGAGCGCACCGACAGCGTCGCCACGGCATATTGCAGCGCGATCAGCAGGGTCAGCGCCGCGACCCCCTCGGCCAGCGCGACCCCCTCGCTCAGCAGGATCGAGGCCAGGGTGGAGCCGAGCGCCACCGTCACCACCAGGTCGAAGGCGTTCAGCTTGGCCAGCGTGCGCTTGCCCGAGATCCGAAGCGATCCCACGAGGAAGAGATAGGCCAGCGTGCCCACCACGAGGATGCGCACCACCCCCTCCCAGCCGTGATAGAACATGCCCGTCCAGTCCATGCGCGCCTCCGTCGCCTGCCGGGTCCAACTTCCGGCGCCGCCGCGGGTTTCGCGCGCCCTCAGGCCAGCGGCCGCAGCCCCGCCAGCCCCCGCGCCAGGTCCGACAGGCCCGGCGCCAGCGGGAACAGGTCGGCCTGCAGCGCGTGGTAGATGTCGGGCTTGCCGGCGAACTGCCGCTCCACGGGGCCTCCGTTCGCGTCGATCTCCGGCACCCAGCCCCCCGCCGGGTCGATGAAATGCCGGGCGGCGAAGGACCACAGCCCCCGGTACCAGGATTCGTCCTCCCCCCGCCCGTCGAGCTTCACCAGCGCCGCCATCGCCCCGATCCCCTCGGTCACCGGCCACCAGTAGCGGTCGGCCACATCCACTGCCCCCGCGTGGTCCAGCGTGTAGGCGAAGCCGCCGCCCTCGGCCCAGGCATCGGCCAGCGCCCGCCCGATCAGCGCCCGCGCCGCCGCCGGCGCCTCCGTGCCCGGCCGGCCCGACAGGTCCCAATGCTGGATCAGCAGCCGGCCGAGTTCCAGCGAATGGCCGGGGGTGGTCCCGGCGGGGCGGAACATCGGGTTGCCGGCATAGGCATAATCGACGCTCCAGTCGGCGCGGTAATGCTCCGGCAGCCGCCAGTCATGCGCCGGCGCGACCCGGTGGGCGAAGAAATCGAGGATCCGCCCCGCCCGCGTCAGCCACAGCGCCTCTCCCGTCGCCTCGAAGGCGGCGAGCATCGCCTCGACCCCGTGCATGTTGGCGTTCATGCCCCGATAGTCCGAGAAGGGCGACCAGTCGCGGGCGAACTCGTCGCGCAGAAGGCCCGCCTCCTCGTCCCAGAACCGCGCCTCGATCACCGCCGCCGCCTCGTCCAGCAGCGCGCGCCCCTCCCCCTGCCCGGCGATCGTGCGCCGTCGCCGCCGCCAGCAGCACGAAGACATGCCCATAGGCCAGCTTCGTCCCGTCGGCGACGGACCCGTCCGGCCTCACCGACCACACCCAGCCGCCATGCTCCGCATCGCGGTGGTCGCGCGCCAGCGCCGACAGGCCCGCCATCACCACGTCGCCGCCCGGATAGCCCGCCAGCTGCCCCAGCGCGTAGGAATGGATCAGGCGGGTGACGGCGTGCAGTTCCTGCGCCGCGCCGGGGATCGGGCGCCCCGCCCGGTCCAGCGCCGCGATCCGCCCCGCCGCGGTCACGCTGGCGCGGAACAGGTCCAGCTGGGCGCGGGCGTCGCCTGCCAGGAAGGCGCGGTGCGCCGCATCGTCGAGCCAGAATCCCGGCGCGGCCGGGTCGCCGGGGGTCGCGGATCTGTCGGTCATCTCGCCTCCGTTCGTCAGCGGGGCGACGCGCCCCGCCGCAGATGACCGCGCGCGGGCGTCGGACACAAGGCGTCGCGGCAAGCCGCCCTCCCGTCCGATACCGGGACCACCGGCGCCCCGGCGGCACCCGCCGCCGGCGATCATGACCGGCGAACGATCCGGGGGAGCTCGCCATGCCCCTTTCCCACCGCCACGGCGAGGGCCTGCCGGCCTCTCCGACCCGGCCCGGGCTAGAGCCGCACCGCCTCGCCGCTCTCGGCGGAGGCCTGCGCGGCCAGGCCCATCGCCACCGCGCGCACTCCGTCGGCGAGCGTCACCTCGACCCGGCCGCATCCGCGCACCACGTCGATGAACTTCTCGTGCTGGTAGAAGGTCGCGCCGTTGTGGTCCCCCGCCTCCAGCAGGCGCGGATCGACCGGCACCTCCAGCACCCGCTCGCCCGCCGGACGCCGCGGGCTGAGCACCAGCCGCGGCACCGGCGCCGGGCCCTGATCCGCGCCCCAGAACCGGGTCGGGCCCGGCACCAGCGCCTCGATCTTGCCGCGCGGCCCCGTCGCGCTCAGATGCTCCTGGTAGCGCGACCCTTCGGCATACATGCACAGTTCCAGCATCGCCCGCGCGCCGTTGTCGAAATCGACGATGGCATAGGCGCTGTCCCAGACGTCGGGCACGCGGTCGTCGTGGCGCTCGTCGAGGAAGTTCACGGCCTGCCCGCCCGAGGCCATCACGCGTACCGGCTCGGCTCCGGTCGCCACCCGCATCAGGTCGAAGAAATGGCAGCACTTCTCCACCAGCGTGCCGCCGGAGGTGGCGTTGAACCGGTTCCAGCTCCCCACCTTGTCGAGGAACGGGAAGCGGTGTTCGCGCAGGGTCAGCATGCGGATGCCGTCCGTCTCGGCCCCGGCCCGGTCGAGGAACATGGCGATGGGCGGCATGTAGCGGTATTCCATCGCCACCCAGATCGGCGCCGGATAGTCCCGCTCCAGCCGCGCCAGCCGCGGCGCGTCCCCCGCCGCGGTGTGGAGCGGCTTCTCCACCAGCAGGGGCAGCGGCCGCAGGCCCGCGATCTCCTCCATCTGGCTCAGATGCAAGTGATTGGGGCTGGCGATCACCAGGCAGTCGATCCCGTCGCGCGCCAGGATGTCGGGAATCGTCTCCACCGCCACCGCTCCGGGGGCCAGCGCCAGCGCCCGGGCCCGCATCTCCGCGTCGGGCTCCAGCACCGCGTCCACCCGCGCCCCCGCCAGCAGGCGGATGTTGCGGATATGCTCCTGTCCCATCATGCCGGCGCCGATGATACCGTAGCTGACCATGCCTCTCGGGGCTCCTCTGCCTATCTCAGCCGCGCCACGTAGCGGAGGCGGGCCGCGTCGAACCATGTGCGGGAGAACTCCACCGCGGCCCCGGTCTCCGAGCGCCCGATGCGCTCCACGAATCCGGCCATGTCGCCCGGGGCGAGGGTGGCGGGCGGTCTCGCCCAGCCGGGCGCCGCGGCGAGGCCGACCCGGTCCTCGGCCCGCGTGATCGTCAGGTCCAGGGCGGCGCGGTAGAAATGGTAGAGCGATTCCGACAACGCCTCCGGGTCGATCCGCGGCGCCGCGTCGCCGTCGAGCCAGACCTCCTCCAGGGCGGCCGGCACGCCATCCACCCGGCGCAGCCGCCTGATCCGGTGCGCCTCCCGCGACGGCCCGAAACAGGGCAGGTCCGCCGCCTTCGCCAGCCGCTCCACCGAGAGCGTCTCGGCCGTCGGCAGGCCTCCGCCCTGCAACAGCTCCAGCCGGAAGAAGCGGTAGAGGCCCAGCTCTCCCTGCGGCCGGCGGATGTAGTTCCCCGATCCGTGGACCCGCTCCAGCAGGCCCATCTCCTCCAGCCGCGCGAGCGCCTTTCTCAGCGTCCCCACCGAGACGTCCCGGGCGGCGGCCATCTCCCGCTCGGGGGGCAGCCGCGCCCCGTCCGGCAGCCGCCCGGCGGAGATCTCGCGGATCAGCGCCTCGGAGATCTGCAGGTAGCGGGGAAGGGCGGTATCGGACATGCGGATCTACGCAGCGCTGCGAAATGATACATGATTGCTACACGCGCCGGGCGCTGCTATGCAACAAGAATGGGGCGACGATGGTGCGAGCGGAACGACGCTGCGGGTGGGTCCGGCCTTTCCCACCTCGCAACGATGTCTCGCACCGCCTCGACGCCGGAGCCCGGCCTCCGTCCCGTCGACCCGGTGAACCGCCCGACATTCTCCGCCCCCGGCCTGGCGACCCTTCCCCGCGGCGATATCCTCACGGGGACGATCCGATTGCGAATGGAGGCTCCATGACCGATCTTGCCGTCGATATCCGCTGCGCGCTCGGCGAATGCCCCGTCTGGTCGGTGGAGGAACAGGCGCTCTGGTTCGTCGACATCCTCGGCAGGCGCCTGCATCGCCACGACCCCGGCACCGGCGCCACGCAGGGCTTCGACATGCCCGAGGAGATCGGCTGCGTCGCGCTGGCCCGCGGCGGCGGCTTCGTCGCCGGGCTGCGTTCGGGGCTCTGGCGGCTCGACGCGCGCGCCCGCCCGGGGGAGCGGCTCGCCGCCAACCCCGAGGACCCCGCCACCAGCCGCTTCAACGACGGTCGGACCGATCCGGCGGGGCGGTTCCTCCTCGGCACCATCGACGAGCCGAAATCGCGGGGCGCCGCGCATCTCTATCGCTATGACCGGCGCGGCCTCGTCCCGCTGGTGGACGGGCTGATGACCTCGAACGGCCTCGCCTTCTCCCCCGACGGCCGGACACTCTACCATTCCGACACGCCGCGCTTCACGGTCTTCGCCCACGATTACGACCCCGCGACCGGCACCGCCACCAACCGCCGGCCCTTCGCCCGGCTCGACCCGCAGGCCGCCGATCGCGGCCGGCCGGACGGCGCCGCGGTGGATGTCGAAGGATGCTACTGGACCGCGCTGTTCGAGGGCGGCCGGGTGCAGCGCTACGCCCCCGACGGCCGGCTCCTGGCCGAATACCCCGTGCCCGCGCGCTGCCCCACGATGGTGGCCTTCGGCGGGCCGGACCTCGCCACGCTCTACGTCACCTCGGCCCGCGCGGGCCGGCCCGAGGCGGAGCTGGCCGAGCTGCCGCTCTCCGGCGCGGTCTTCGCGCTCGCCGCGCCCGCGCCCGGCCGCCCGGAACCGCTCTTCGACCCGGAGGCATCAGGATGACCGCCCGCTACCCCGACCTTGAGGGCGCCTCCGTCCTCGTCACCGGCGGCGCCTCGGGCATCGGCGCCGGGATCGTGCGCGCCTATGCCGGACAGGGCGCGCGCGTCTCCTTCCTCGACATCGCCGAGGCGGAAGGCCGGGCCCTGGCGAAGGAGACCGGCGCCCGTTTCATTCCCTGCGACCTCACCGACACGGCCGCCCTGCGCGCCGCCGTGGCCCGGGCGGAGGCGGGCCGGGGCCTCGACGTTCTGGTGAACAATGCCGGCCGCGACGACCGGCACGGCATGGCGGACGTGGAACCTGCCGCGTGGCGCCGCCTCATGGCGCTGAACCTCGATCACCACTTCTTCGCCACCCAGGCCGCCGCGCCGGGCATGGCGGCGCGCGGGCGGGGATCGGTGATCATGCTGGGCTCCGTCTCGTGGATGCGCGGCCGCCCCGGCATGGTCGCCTACACGACCGCCAAGGCCGCGATCAACGGCCTGGCGAAGACCATGGCGCGCGAACTCGGCCCGCAGGGCATCCGCGTCAACTGCCTCGTGCCCGGCGCGATCCGCACCGAGCGCCAGGAGGCGCTCTGGCTCACGCCCGAGAAGGAGCGCGAATTCCTCGACCTGCAGGCGCTGAAGCTCCGCCTCGACCCGTCCCACGTCGCCCGTCTGGCCCTGTTCCTCGGCTCCGATGACAGCGCCGGCTGCACCGGCGCCAACTTCGTCTGCGACGCCGGGCTGACGCAGAACTGAGCGGTCCCCCGGCGCCGCCAAGGCCGAGGGTCGCCGCCGACCGGGACAGGTCAGGCCGGGCCCGGACCGACCGAACTGCCGGCCGCCAGATCCCCCGCCCCGCGCGAGGTCCGCGGGACGACCGACCGCCACCGGGCTCGCGGCACAGCCCGCCCGCTCCGGCAGACTCGCGGCGCAAGGCTCCCGCCGGCCCGGGCCGGTGCATGGATCACCGACGCGCGGAGATGGCCGGCGAGGCAGGCACCTCCGCCGTCTACTTTTTCTTCTTCTCTCCGAGCGAAACCGGGCTCGCCGCGCCGAAATTGGCCGTCGCCGGGGCCTTCGGCTTCTCCTGCTTCGGCTTCTTCGCTTCCTTGTTTCCGCGCTTGTGGCTGCCTTTTCCCATCACGACCTCACAGTCTGCAAAACCGCCCCGGCGACATGCCGGACGGACCGAACCTCAGGAGGGCCAGGGTTGCCTGATGGGCATCAGGGCGATGACTTTTACGAGGTATGCGCGGGGCCGGATCAGGGACCTCCACGCGTTGTGAACTTAGGCAGCCGTGCGCGGTATCGCAAGATCGAACATCGAAGGGCCGTCCGTGCCGCAAGGAAAGGAACCGCCCGCGCTCCTGCCGCCCCCCGGCCCGCCACTGCGACCCCGGGGGGCGGGGGGTCACTCGATTTCCGCCGCGATCTTGGCGTCGATCTCCTCCTCGGCGGCGGCGACGCTGTCGCGCAGGCCCTGCAGCACCTCCTCGCCGCCGTCCACGTTCCCGGCGAACCAGTCATAGACCGGCGCGACCTCGGACCGGAACGCCTCCATCTCCTCGGCCGTGGGGACGTAGACCTCGCCACCGGCCTGCGTGAAGGCCTCGTAGGCCTCGATCTGCTTGCGCTTGGGCGAGGCGAAGGTCGCCTGCTGCAGGTTGTAGAACCCGTTGGCCACCACCCGCTTCAGCTCCTCGGGCATGGACTGGAAGCGGTCGTTGTTCATCACCCAGATCGCCGCCATGTAGGCGTGACCGTCGAGCGTGAGGTATTGCAGCCCGGCATCGGTGAACTTCATGCTCATGATGTCGGTGACGCCGTTCTTGGTCCCGTCGACCACGCCGGTCTGCAGCGAGGTGAACAGCTCGGGCCACGGGATCGGCGTGGGCGAGGCGCCCAGCGTCTTGACCAGCTCCTGCGGCAGGTCGGCGACCACGGTGCGGATCTTCATCCCCTCCAGGTCCGACGGCGTGGCGACCCGCTTCTGCGTGTTGGCGAAGTTGCGCCAGCCGCCGGTATTGCCGATCGTCATGATGCGGATCCGGCCGCCGGAATCCTCCAGCGCCCGGTCGCGCAGCATCCTGGTGAATTGGTCATCGGTCAGCACCGCCTCGGCCACCCGGTCCGAGCGCATCAGGTACGGCAGGTCGAAGACCTGCACATAGGGAAAGATCCCCGCCGCGCCGCCGCTGGTCGTCACGAAGATGTCGATGGAGCCGTCGGCCACCCCCTGCAGGCATTCCGTGCCGTTGGCGCAAAGCTGGGTGCCGATGAACAGCTCCACCTCGATGGCGCCGTTGGACGCCTTCTCCACGTAGTCCTTGAACACGACCAGCCCGTCGTAATCCTCGTCCTGCTCGTTGGAATTGGCGGTGGCGCGCAGCGTGTAGTCCTGCGCCTGCGCCCATCCCGCGCCCAGCCCCAGGGCCAGCGCCGCCCCGGTGATCGCCTGTCTGAGCATGTCGTTCCTCCCCTTGGATCGTTTCAGTTCATCATCCCCGCCCATCGCGGGATCGTCAGCGACAGCGCGGGCACGTAGGTGACGAGCAGGATGACGACGACCTCCACCGCGATGAAGGGCAGGATCGCCTTGGAGATCGTCTCCACCCGCTCGCCCGACACCGACGAAGCCACGAACAGCACCAGCCCCATCGGCGGCGTCGCCAGTCCCACGGTCAGGTTCACGCTCATGATGATGGCGAAATGCACCGGGTCCACCCCCAGCGAGGTGAAGACCGGCCCCAGGATCGGGCCGAGGATGATGATGGCCGGCCCGGCATCGAGGAACATCCCCACCACGAACAGCAGGATGTTGATCAGGAACAGCAGCGTCAGCGGGTTCTCCGACAGCGACAGGATGAAGTCGGCCAGGATCTCCGGCGCGTGGGACAGGCTCACCACCGTCTTGAACGACACCGCCGCGCCGACCAGCAGCAGCACCGTGGCCGAGGCCACCGCCGAGCGTTTCAGCACCTGGCCGAGGTCCGAGACCGTCATAACCCCCAGCACCCCGTAGGACACGACCAGCGCGTAGAGCACCGCGATCGCCGCCGCCTCGGTGGGGGTGAACACGCCCAGCAGGATGCCGCCCAGGATGATGATCGGCGTCTGCAAGGGTGCCACCGCCTTCTTGCACACGATGCGGAAGTCGTGGCTCACCCGCCGCCGATACGCCAGGAGCAGGAAGTGCGCCGGCACCAGCAGGCCCAGATAGACCGCGAGGCCTCCCGCCACACCCGGCACGAGGCCCGCCAGCAGGTAGAACACGCCCGCCAGGTTCAGCCGCAGCAGCACCAGGCTGACCCAGTATTCCACCGGCCCGATCCCGGCGCCCGGCTCCACGATCCGCTCCGCCCGCGGCAGGTCGTAGCGGTCGGCCAGAAGCCGCACCATCACCATCAGCCCCACGCCCACCAGCACGCCGGGAACGATCCCCGCCATGAACAGCGCGGCCACCGATTCCCCCATCACATAGGCATAGATGATCATGATCCCCGAGGGCGGGATGATCGGCCCGATCACCGAGGAGGCGGCGGTGATCGCGGCGGCGAAGCGGCGCGTATAGCCCTGCTTCTCCATCGCCGGGATCAGAGTGGAGCCGAGTGCCGAGGTATCCGCCACCGCCGATCCCGACAGCCCCGCGAACAGGATCGAGGACAGGATGTTCACATGCGCCAGCCCGCCGCGCAGATGCCCCATGAACCCTTGCGCGAACTGCACCAGCCGCTCGGTGATGCCGCCCTTGTTCATGATCTCGCCGGCCAGCAGGAAGAACGGCAGCGCCATCAGCGGAAAGCTGTCCATCCCGTTATAGAGGTTGCGATACAGCAGCGCGAGATCGCGTTCCTGACCGGCCAGCCACAACATCGCGCCGGGCGCGAACAGCAGCGCGAAGAAGACAGGCAGCCCGATCATCAAGAGGACGAGGAACAGCGGCAGGAACCAGATCAGCATCACTCGGCCTCCGGAAGGTCGGGCCGTTCCAGCGAGGCGAGATCGCCGCCCCCGCCGGCCAGCTTGACGATCTCGCGCAGGATCAGCTCCACCGTCACCAGAACCATCAGCACCATGCCCGCGAAGACGGACATGTACATCCAGGCCAGTTTGACCCGCACCGTCTCGCCCCCCACCAGGTCCAGCGGCACCCGCAGCGAGGAGGAGGCGAAGAGCCAGCCAGAGTTCACGTGGTCCCAGCCCAGCCGCACCCCCATCGCGAGCACGGTCAGCGCGATGGCGAGGAAGACGAGGTTCAGCACCGTCGCCGCCGTTCCGGGCAGCGCCGCCGACAGCATCTCGATGGCGACGAAGCCGTAATGCCGCAGCCCCCAGGGCGCGGCGAGGCCGGTCATCCACAGCATCAGGAACCGCGCCGCCTCGTCGGGCCAGGGCAGCGCGCCGTTCAGCACGTAGCGGAACCAGATCTGCAGCAGGACCACGACCACCATCAGCGCCAGCGCCGCCAGCGCCAGCCACAGGCCCAGCCGGAGCAGGCCCCCGTTGAGCGCCTCGAGGGGTTTCAGGGCCGCTCTCACCACCCGCATCGCGTCTCCTCCCCGTCGTCCCCCTGTCTGGCCGCAAGAGAAGGCCGGCTCAAGCCTCGCATGGAGCGGCCGCGCACGGTTCCCGTCTGCCGTTGCCCCGCTGCCGGACCACGGCACGCCTCCGCCTGTCGGATCCGGTCCGCCCGCGCGCCCCGTCGCACCCGGATCCCACCCGCCGGGCGCGGCGTTGACACCTCGATTTCGTAGCGCTACGAATACTGCCGCACAGGAAAGGACGCAAGATGCCGCAGTCCGGCCCGCCCCGGAAGGCCATCGCCGATCTCCGCTCCCAGCGCTGGTTCGCCTCCGACGACATCCGCGGCTTCGCCCATCGCCAGCGCACCCAGCAGATGGGAATGCGGCGCGAGGAGTTCCTGGGCAAGCCCGTCATCGCGATCCTCAACACCTGGAGCGAGGCCAGCCCCTGCCACGCCCATCTGCGCGACCGGGCCGAGGCGGTGAAGCGCGGCGTCTGGCAGGCCGGCGGCTATCCGGTGGAACTGCCCGCGCTGTCGGTGGGCGAGGTCATGGTGAAGCCCACCACCATGCTCTACCGCAACTTCCTCGCCATGGAGGCCGAGGAGCTTCTGCGCTCCCACCCGGTCGACGGCTGCGTCCTCCTGGGCGGCTGCGACAAGTCCACGCCCGGACTGCTGATGGGCGCCTTCTCCATGGACCTGCCGACGATCTTCTGCCCCGCCGGCCCGATGCTGAACGGGCGCTGGCGCGGCCGCACCACCGGCGCCGGCACCCATACCAAGAGATACTGGGACGAGCTGCAGACCGGCGCGATCACCCCCGACGACTGGGTCGATCTCGAAAGCGCGATGACGCGCTCCAACGGCACCTGCAACACGATGGGCACCGCCTCCACCATGACCTCCATCGTGGATGCGATGGGCCTCACCAAGACCGGCGCCTCCTCGATCCCGGCCGCCGATTCCGGCCATCCGCGGCTCGCCTCCTGGTGCGGCGCCCGCGCGGTGGAGATGGTCTGGGAGGATCTGAAACCCTCCGACATCCTCGACGCCTCCAGCCTGTCCAACGCGCTCACCACCTACATGGCGCTCGGCGGCTCCACCAACGCCGCCGTCCACCTGCCGGCCATGGCCGCGCCGGCTGGGCCTGTCGCTCACGCTCGACGACATGGCGGCGCGGGCGGCCGAGATCCCGGTTCTGGCCAACCTCTTCCCCTCGGGCGACCGGCTGATGGAGGATTTCCACTTCGCCGGCGGCCTGCCCGCCCTCCTGCGCAAGCTCGGCCCCCATATCGCGCCCGAGCGCCCGCACGGTGGAGGGGCGCACCCTGGGCGCGGCCATCGCCGAGGCGGAATGCTGGGACGACGACGTGATCCGCGGCCTCGACAATCCGGTGGTGCCGCTGTCGCGCGGCCGCACGCTGGCGGTGCTGCGCGGCAACCTCGCCCCCGACGGCGCGGTGATGAAGACCTCCGCCGCCGACCCGGACAAGCTCACCCATCGCGGCCCGGCCCTCGTCTTCGACGGCCCGGCGGAGATGTTCGCCCGGATCAACGATCCCGATCTGGACGTCACCGCCGAGACCGTCCTCGTCCTGCGCGGCGCCGGGCCGGTAGGCGGGCCCGGCATGCCCGAATGGGGCAACCTGCCGATCCCGCGCAAGCTCCTGAAGCAGGGCGTGCGCGACATGGTGCGGATCAGCGACGGCCGGATGAGCGGCACCCATGCCGGCACCTGCGTCCTGCACGTCTCGCCCGAATCCGCCATCGGCGGGCCGCTGGCGCTCCTGCGCACCGGCGACACGGTGGTGCTCGACGCCCCCGCCGGCCGGATCGACATGGAGGTGCCCGAGGCCGAGATCGCCGCCCGCCGCGCCGCCTGGGCCCCCGCCCCCTCCACCTATCCCCGCGGCTTCACCGCGCTGTTCCGGGACCACGTCTCCCAGGCGCATCTGGGCTGCGATTTCGACTTCCTCACCGGCACCGGCCCCGACGCCCGAACCGCCGATCTACTGACAGGAGCCGCCCATGGACATCGCCAACCCGCTGAAGCGCCGCATCCGGGCGCGCGACGGCGCGCCGCTCGGCTCCTGGCTCATGTCCGGCGCGCCCTCCACGGCCGAGGCGATGGGCCATTGCGGCTTCGACTTCCTGGTCGTCGACATGGAGCACGTCCCCGTCGACACGCCGCAACTGGCCGAGATCCTGCGCGCGATCCAGACGACGCCCGCGAAGGCGATCGTGCGCCTGCCCTGGAACGACCGGGTCATGGTCAAGCGCGCGCTCGACGCCGGCGCCATGACGATCATGCTCCCCTTCGTGGAGACCGCCGAGGAGGCCGAGGCCGCCGTCGCCGCGGCCAAGTATCCCCCCCAGGGCGTGCGCGGCGTCGCCGCCGTGCATCGCGGATCGGCCTATGGGGCTGCGGCCGACTACCTCTCCCGCGCCAATGACGAGACCTGCGTCATCGTCCAGCTGGAGACGCCCGAGGCGCTCGACCGGATGGAGGAGATCGCCGCCGTGCCCGGCCTCGACGCGATCTTCATCGGCCCCGGCGACATGGCTGCCGCGCTCGGCCATATCGGCCAGGTCGGCGCGGCCCCGGTGCAGGAGGTGCTGGCCCGCGCCGCCGCCATGGCCGCCGCCCTGCACCTGCCCGCCGGCATCGTCGGGCCGACGCCGCAGATGGTGCGGAGCTTCCTCGACATGGGCTACACCTATGCCGCCATCGGCTCCGACATCGCGCTGATGACCGGCCGCGCCCGCGCCGTGCTGGGCGAGGTCCGGGGCGAGGCTCCCGTGCCCGCCCCGGCGGCGGCCGCCTACTGACCGCGGGGGCGGCGATGGCCGAGGGCCCCCCGGACCGTCCCGACCGCCGCCGCCGCGGCATGGACCGCGTGACCATGGCCGACGTGGCGCGGCGGGCGCAGGTCTCGCCCTCCACCGTCTCGCTCTACCTGCGCCGCCCCGAGGCCGTCTCGAAGCGGATCGGCGCCCGCGTCGCGGCCGCGATCGAGGCGATGGGCTACGTCCCGAACGCCATCGCCGGCGGGCTCGCCGCCGCCGGCTCCCGCGTCGTCTCCGTCACCGTGCCCTCGCTCAGGAACGCCTTCTTCTCCGAGACGGTGACCGAGCTGGAGCGGATCCTGTCGGCCAGGGGGCTGCACACGCTCGTCGGCCACACCGAATACGACGCCAGCCAGGAGGAGCGCCTTGTCCGCGCCGCCCTCTCCTGGGCGCCCGCCGCGGTGGTCCTCACCGGCCGGGATCACGGCCAGGCCACCCGCGACCTGCTGGGCCGCACCGGCACGAACGTGGTGGAAATGTGGGATCTCGGCCCCGACCCGATCGGCCGCATGGTCGGCTTCTCGCATGAGGCGGTGGGGGCCCGCATCGCCCGCCATTTCGTGGAGCAGGGCTACGCCTCCGCCGCCTTCGCCGGGGCACGCCTGTCCGAGGACACCCGCGCCGCCCGCCGCGCCCGCGGCTTCCTCGACGCCATGGCCGATGCCGGCCGGCCCGCCCGGCTGGTGGAGGTGCCCGGCCCCGCCTCCGCCGCCGCCGGAGACCCGCTGCTGGACCGGATCGCGGCCGATCCGGTGCGCGCGGTCGCCTGTTCCAACGACACCGTGGCGCTGGGGCTGATCTTCGCCGCTGCCCGGCGGGGCATCGACGTGCCGGGCGATCTCGCCGTGGCGGGCTTCGGAGACCTGGACTTCGCCGCGTGGATGGTGCCGCCGCTGACCACCCTGCGCCCGCCGGCCGCCGGCATCGCCGCCGCCGTGGCCGAGGCGGTGCTGGCCGGCCCGGCCGGCGCGGCGCCGCGGACCGTCGAACTCGACGTGACCTTCCTGCCCCGCGCCAGCGCCTGAGATCAGAGCAGCAGCGCCGCGCCCGCCAGCACGAAACCGGCGATGAAGACCGTCTCGCAGACGATGAGCACGATGGATTGCGGCGGGATCTCGACGATCCGCTTCAGCTCGGTCCTGACCCCCACCGCCGCGATCGCGGCCAGCATCGCCCACCGCGATACCGCCCAGCAGGCCTCCTGCACGATCCCCGGCAACAGCCCCAGCGAATTGACCAGCGCCAGCGCCAGGAAGGCCAGCACGAAACCCGGCACCAGCGGCGGCGCCTTGCCGCCCGCGCGGGCCTCCTCCACCTTCAGCCAGCGCAGCGCCAGCGTCAGGCACAGCACGAACGGCGCCAGCAGCGACACCCGGATCAGCTTCACCGTGGTCGAGGTCTCCCCCACCGGCTCGGAGACGGAGAAGCCCGCGCCGACCACCTGCGCCACATCGTGGATCGTGCCGCCGAGGAAGATCCCCGTCGTCCGCTCGTCGAGCCCCAGCACCGTGGCCAGGATCGGATAGACCACCATCGCCACCGTCGACAGAAGGGTCACGCCGAAGACGGTGAAGCTCAGGTTGCGCTCCGAGAACTCGTTCTTGGGCAGGACCGCCGCGATCGCCATCGCCGCCGAGGCGCCGCAGATCGCCACCGACCCGCTGGTCAGGATCGCCAGCCGCCAGCCCCGGCCCAGCACCTTCGCGCCGAGATAGCCCGCCGCCAGCGTCGCCACCAGCGCCAGCACCACCAGCGCCAGCACCCCCCAGCCCAGCTCGGCGAAGACCGCGAAGCTGATCCGCGCGCCCAGCAGCGCCACGCCCACCCGCAGGATCACCTTGGCCGAGAATTCCACCCCCGGCCGCGCCCGCTCGCCGTCCTCCACCAGGAAATGCAGCGCCAGCCCCAGCAGCAGCGCCATCAGCATCGCCGGCGCGCCGTAATGGTCCGACAGGAACTGCGCCGCGAGCGCGATCAGCCCGCAGACGAGCAGCCCCGGCCAGAGCTGGTTTACCCGGCTCGCGGCAGGTCGGATCGTGTCGGTTCCGGTCATCGCCCCACCCCGCTTCAGAAGATCGTGCCGGACGGCAGCGGCACGTTCAGCAGCCGCCGGAAGGCCAGCGTCACCAGCAGCACCACCGCCACGACACCCGCGGCGCTCACCGCCACGCGGCCGCCGCCCTCGCCGCGATGGAAGGCCGCGGCCATCAGCACCAGCGCCATGGCCACGCCCCCCGCCACGAAGCCCAGTGTCGGGATCAGCGCCACCGCGCCCAGCATCGCCACCGGCACCACCGCCACCCGGCCGAGGCCGTGGGCCGAGGCGGGCTCGGCCGCGCGCCTGAGCAGGAACAGCCGCACCGCCGCCAGCGCGACGAAGGCCAGCATCGCCCAGGCGACGGTCCGCGGGAACACCGCCGCCTCGGCGTTCAACGCCCGCGACTGAACCACGACCAGGACGCCCACCGCCGCGAAGACCGCGAGCGCCACCGCGTCGAAGGCCCGCGCCCGCGCCGAGGAGGGTTCCTCGGCGAGCGGCGGCGGCACCGCCGCCGGCCCGGCCTCGCGGCGCCGCCGCAACTGCTGCCGGAACCAGGGAAAGGCCGGATAGACCGCGCTGAGCACCGCCAGCACGATGATCACCTGGGCGATCGGCCGGCCGAGGAACTGCCCCCAGACATTGCCCATCGCGTCGCCGATCACCCAGCCCTGCACGAAGCCCTTCTCGGCGATGCTCCCGAGGATCAGCCCCAGCACGATCGGCGAGACGTCGAAGCCGCGCCGCTGCGCCAGCCAGCCGATCACGCCCAGCACCACCATGATTCCCACGTCGGACAGCGAGTTGCGGATCGCGAAGGCGCCGATCACCGTCATGAAGGCGACCACGGGGACCAGCGCGATCTTCGGCGCCTGCACGATGGCGCCATAGGCGAAGCGCCCGATCAGCAGCCCCACCGGCAGCATCAGCAGCGTCGCCAGGAACAGCCCGAAGACGAAGGTATAGACGATGTTCGACCCGTCGGCGAAGAGCGCCGGCCCGGTCCGTACCCCCTGCACCAGAAGCGCGCCGAGGATCACCGCGTCCGGCGGCGTGCCGGGAATGCCCAGCACCAGCGTCGGGATGAAGCCGCCGCCCACGGTGGCGTTGTTGGCCGATTCCGTGGCGATCACGCCGCCCGGATTGCCCTCGCCGTACTTTTCCTCGCCCTGGCCCGACCGGCGCGCCTCGGAATAGGCCACGAGCCCGGCGATGGAACCGCCCGCACCGGGCAGCGCGCCGACCAGCGTGCCGATCACCGAGGACCGGATCACGTTGAACTTGTTCCGCATCAGGGCCGCCACCGCCTCCGCCAGGCGGAAGCCGCGCGTCTCCTCGGGCTTGTCGAGATGGCGGTCCGAGGTCGCCACCAGGTCCATCAGCACCGGCACGCAGTAAAGCCCGATCAGCGCCGAGACGATCTCGATCCCGCCCAGCAGCGTGTTCGAGCCGAAGGTGAAGCGCACCTCGGCGCTGGTCTCCGAGATCCCGATCGTCGCCAGCAGCAGGCCGAAACTGGCCCCGATCAGCCCCTTGACCACGTTGCCCGTGGACAGGGCCGAGATCAGCGTCAGCCCGAAGATCGCCAGCCAGAAATACTCCACCGGCCCGAAGGCCAGCGCCGCCCGCGCCAGCGGCGGCGCCAGCAGCAGGAGCGCCGCCGCCCCCACCAGCCCGCCCACCAGCGAGGACAGGCAGGCGATGGAGACGGCGAGGTCGCCGTCGCCCCGCTTGGCCATCGGGTAGCCGTCGAATGTGGTGGCGATGGCCGAGGGCGTGCCCGGCGTGTTGAGCAGGATCGCCGCATAGGCCCCGCCATAGATCGCCCCGGTATAGATCGCGCCCAGCAGGATCAGCGCCGAGGCCGGGTCCATGGAGAAGGTGATCGGCACCAGCACCGCCACCGCCATGGTCGCGGTCAGGCCCGGGATCGAGCCGATGATCGTGCCCGCCGCGACGCCGCCGAGCGCGAACAGGATGTTCAGCGGCGAGAAGGCGAGACCGAGATATTCGAGCATGCCGGACCCCTTCGCCCGGCGGCCCGGGCGGTTGCATGGAACGAAATCGGCCGGCCGGGATCGCCCGGCCGGCCGGGACGGATCACTCGATCACGCCGCCCGACCGGGCCGCCTCGAGCGCGACCTCGGCCTGCTCGGCCATGAATTCGTCCATCGCCTCGCCGTAACCCACGTCGAGAAGGGCGAAGCCGTTGTCCTCCATGGTCTGGCGGAACGCCTCCTGATCGTTGATCTGCTGGATCGCATCGGCGACCTGCTGGCGCATCTCCTCGGGCGTGTCCTTGGGCACCGCGATGCCGCGATAGGCGCCCGAAACCAGGTCGTAGCCCAGTTCCTTGAAGGTCGGCACGTCGGGGAACAGGGGATGCCGCTCCTCCATGGCCACCGCCAGCATGCGCACCTCGTCACCCTGCGTCGCGCCCACGGTGGTATAGCCCCACTGCGCCGAGACCTGGCCGCCCAGATTGGCGGTGGAGGAGGAGCCGGTGCCGTCGAAGGCGACATAGGTCGTGTCGATCCCGGCCATCTCGTCGAACCGCACCTGGGCCAGGTGGTTCGCCGTGCCCTTGCCCGAGCCCGAGAAGGTCACCTGGCGCGGGTTCTCCTCGGCATGGGCGACCAGATCCTCCAGCGTCTCGAACTCGCTGTCGGCGCGCACCACGATCGCATCGGGGGTGTAGTGGAACATGTGCACCGGCACGATGTCCTCGGTCTGGAAGCCGACATTGCCCTGCTTCGGCTTGACGATGATATGGGGCAGGTTGATCCCCATCATCGTCGATCCGTCGGCGGGCAGCGAATTGAGCTGCGACCAGCCCACGGCGCCGCCGCCGCCGGGCTTGTAGGTGATCACCAGGTCCTCGTCGAACAGCTCCTGGAAATGGGGCTGCTGGAACCGCGCGGTGATGTCGGATTCGCCCCCCGGCCCGAACGGGATGATGTAGTTGACCGATCCGCTGGGGAAATCCTGCGCCGCCGCCGGCAGCGCGGCGATCCCCAGGGCGATCGCGGCGAGCGTCTGTCTGAACATGTCTGTCCTCCCTAATCGTCTCTTGTCGGGGCCGGCCGTCTGGGCCGACCGCCCGGGGCCCCGTGCCGGGCGGTCGCGTCCGTTCAGTCCTCCCCGGCCAGCGCGCGGATCTCGGCCATCAGATGCGCCGGCACCGCGACGCCCTCCCGCGCGGCGCGCTCCCGCGCCGCCAGCCGTCGGCTGCCGGGCAGGCGCACGCCGGACTCGGCCGTCATCGCCGCGACCAGCGCCTCGATCCCGGCGCCGAAGCCCGGCGCGGGCGTGCAGGCCGGGTCGAAGGCCAGGATCAGCTGCCCCACCCCGGGCGCCGGCCCGTCGGCGTCGAAGAAGGACGCGGCCTCCCGCGACGGGGTCGCCCCGGTCAGCGTCACCGCCAGAACCTCCACCATCAGCGCCAGCGCCGCACCCTTGGCCTCCCCCGCCGGCACCATCGTGCCGGCCAGCGCGGCGTCGGGATCGGTGGTCGGCTGCCCGTCTGCGTCGAGCGCGATGCCCTCCGGGATCGGCTCGCCGGCCTTCTTGGCCGCCATCACCTTGCCCCGCGCCACCTTCGACAGCGACAGGTCGATCACCAGGGGCGCGTCGCCCTGCCGCGGCGCGGCAAAGGCGATCGGGTTGGTGCCGAACAGCGCCTCGCGCCCGCCCCAGGCCGCCATCGCCTTGGGCGTGTTGGCCACCATCAGCGCCACCAGCCCCTCCTCGGCCAGCCGCTCGACCTGCGCGCCGAGCTGGCCGCAATGGTGCGAGCGCCGGATCGCCGCGCCGGCCATGCCCTGCGCGCGGACCAGCGGTGCCAGCTCCGCCAGCGCCGCCTCCAGCGCCGGATAGGCAAAGCCGTGCGCGGCATCCACGCTCAGCCAGCCCGGCGCGGTCCGCGCGATCTCCGGCCGGGCATGGCCCGCCACCTTGCCGCTGCGGGCCTGCGCGGCATAGGCCGCGACCCGGCTCAGCCCGTGGCCGGACTGGCCGTCGATCTCGGCGGCGACCAGCGCCCGGGCCACGGCCTGCGCGTTGCCGCGCGCCACGCCCGCCCCCTCGAAGGCGCGGGCCACCATGTCGGTCAGCGCCGCCGGCGCGATCCGCTCGGGTTCAGCCATCGGCCCCCTCCAGCGCGCGGCGCACGTTCTCCACCGTCACCTGCGACACGCGCACATTCCCCTCCTCCGTCACGCCGGCAATGTGCGGGGTCAGGATCAGGTTGTCGATCCCGTCGAAGACGGCGCCGCCCGCGGCGTCCAGCGGTTCGCCCTCGAAGACGTCGAGCGCCGCCCCGCCCAGCCGGCCGTCGCGCAGCGCCGCGGCCAGCGCCGCCTCGTCGACCACGCCGCCGCGGGCGGTGTTGATCACCACGGCACCCTCCGGCAGCCGCGCGATCGCCGCCTCGCCCACCAGGCCCCGCGTCTGCGCCGTCAGCGGCACATGCACCGACAGCGCGTCGGCCAGGCCGAACAGTTCCTCGGCCGTGGCGCAGCGGCGCACCCCGTCCCAGGCCGGATCGTCGGCCGGCAGGTGCGGGTCGAAGGCCGCCACCGGCATCCCCAGCGCGCGGGCGCGCGTCGCCACCATCCGCGCGATCCCGCCGAAGCCGAGCAGGCCCAGCGTCCGCCCCGCGGCCTCGCCGCCGATCAGCGCGTTGCGCGGCCACTCCCCCCGGCGCACCGCGTCGGTCGCGCCGTAGGCGCTCCGCACCAGGACCAGGATCGCCGCGATGACGTATTCGGCCACCCCCAGAGCGTTGGCCCCGGTCGCCGGAAGGACGGCCACGCCGCGCGCGGCGCAGGCTTCGGTGTCGATGTTGTCGAGCCCGACGCCCAGCCGGCCCACGGCGCGCAGCCCCGGCGCCGCGGCCAGCAGACCGGCATCGACCCGGGTGCGATTGCGCACGATGACCGCCTCGGCCGCCTCCAGCGCCGCGACCAGCCGGTCGCGGTCGTCCACGAGGGAGGGATCGTATTGCACGTCCCAGGCGGGATCGAAGCCGCCAAGGGCGGCTTCGTCCATGAATTCCGTGACGACGATCCGCATCAGGCCGAGCGGTACAGCTTCGTCAGCGAGAACTCCCTGTGCCCCAGCGCCTCGGCGCAGGTGACGCGGCCGTTGGCGGTGCGCCGGATGCATTCGATCAGCGCGTCGCCCGCGTCCTCGATGGTCTGCTCGCGGGTCAGCACGCCGGTCACGTCCACGTCGATATGCTCCGACATGGTGCGCAGCGTGCGCGGATTGCCCGAGATCTTGATCACCGGCACGATCGGGTTGCCGACCACGTTGCCCTGCCCGGTGGGGAAGGTGTGGATGACGTAGCCCGCCGCCGCCATCAGCGTGACGCATTCCGCCGCCGCCGAGGAGGTGTCCATGAAGTAGAGGCCCGGGCCCTTCGCCGGCGCCTCGGCCGGCCCCATCGCGTCGATGTAGCTCGACGACTTGCCGATCTTCTCCAGGTTGCCGAGCGCCTTTTCCTCGATGGTGGTCAGACCGCCCAGGATGTTGCCCTTGGTGGGCTGGCTGTCGGACAGGTCCGAGGTCTTGTAGGGCTCGATCACGTCGTCCTGGTAGGCCTGGAAGATCTTCATGAACTTCTCGGCCGCCTCGGGCGTGGCCGCGCGCTCCTTGCAGATGTGCTCGGCGCCGGTGATCTCCGAGGTCTCGCCGAAACAGCCGTAGATCCCGTGCGGCAGCAGCTTGTCGTACATGTTGCCGACCGTGGGGCAGGAGGACAGCCCGGTCGTGGTGTCGCTCTCGCCGCACTTGGTGGAGACCCACAGGTCGGCGATCGGGCATTCCTCCTTCTGAAGCTCGGTCGCCCACTGGACGAATTCCTTGGCCTTCCAGCTGGCCTGCCGGATGGTCTCGAAATCGCCCTTCTGCTCGATCGAGATGCCGAAGACGGGCTTGCCGGTCTCGGCGATGCCGTCGACGATCTGCTTGGTCCATTCCGGCTCGATGCCGATCACCACGCAGGCGGCGACGTTGGGGTTGGACCCGGTGCCGATCATGGTGCGGAAATGCAGCTCGAGGTCCTCGCCGAACTGCAGCCGGCCATAGGCGTGGGGGATCGCCATCGTCCCCTTGACGTTGTTCGCGACCGCCTCGCAGGCGGCGTTGGAGATGTCGTCCACGGGCAGGATGACGACGTGGTTGCGCACGCCCACGCGGCCGTTCTCGCGCCGCCAGGCCTGGACAGTCGTGTTGGAGAAATCGAGGGGCATGGGGCTCACCACCGCTTTGTCTTGCAATTGTGGGTATGGACGTGACCGCCCTTCTCGGCGGTACCGATCATCTTGCCGATATCCTCGCCGTATTTGACGACCGTGTCACCTTCCGCGAGGTCCTTCAGGGCGACCTTGTGCCCGATCGGGATGTCGGCCTTCGCGGTGAGGCGGAAATCCGAGTTGTCCGCGGTGACGACACAGAGCATGTCCGTCCCCGCCTTGAGATCCTCGACCACGACCACGCCGACATTGTCCTCGTGGTCGTGGACCAGCAATTGCGGCTTTCCCACGTCTCTCCTCCTTCTGGCTGCTGCAGTTCGGTCCGTCGAGTCGCAGGTTAACCGGGGCGCCAAACTTATACAAGCATAGATATACAAGACTTGCCGGATCGGCATGTCCCCGCTATCACGAGGGACAGGCATTCGGGGGGCCGCGATGGCAGCACCGCTCTACCAGGTCGTCATCGAAACGGTGGTCGACCGCATCGCCACCGGGGTCTGGCCGCCCGGCGCCCTGCTCCCGTCCGAGACTCAGCTCGGCGCCGAGCTGGGCGTCAGCCAGGGCACCGCGCGCAAGGCGCTGATGACGCTGGAGGCGCGCGGCCTGGTGCAGCGCCGCCAGGGCCGCGGCACCTTCGTCACGCTCCGCACCCCCGACAGCGCGCTGTTCCACTTCTTCCGCCTGCGCCGCCCCGACGGCAGCCAGGCCCGCCCCCAGCTGATCCGCGAGGCGGTGCGCCGCCGCCGCGCCCGCCGGGCCGAGCGCGAGACCCTGCACGGCGCCCCCGCCACGGTGTTCGAGATCGACCGCGTCCGCGCGCTCGACGGCCGGCCTTCGGTGGTGGAGACCTCGGTGGTCCCGGCCGAACTGTTCCCCGGGCTCGACGCCCACGCGCCGCTGCCCAACACGCTCTATGTCCATTACCAGCAGGAATACCGCATCATCATCGTCCGCGCCGAGGAGGCGCTGCGCGCCGTCGCCGCCGAACCCGGGCCGGCCGCCACGCTGGGGCGCGATCCGGACACGCCGCTCCTGGCGGTGGATCGGCGCGCCATCGACGTGCAGGGCCGGGTGGTGGAATGGCGCCGCTCGCTCTGCGCCACAGACGCGATGGCCTACCACATCGCGCTGGACTAGCACGCCCCTACCCCGCCGCCGCTCAGGCGCCGGGATCCAGCATCACCTTCGGCCGCGCCACCCGGCCCGCGCGGATATCGGCGAAGGCCCTGGCGCCCTCCGACAGCGGCCGCCGCTCCACCCAGTCGAGCGGCCCCAGCCGCCCGGCCCCCATCGCCGCCACCGTGTCGCGGAAATCGGCCATCGTGTAGGTATAGGTGCCGATCAGCGCGATCTCCTGCAGAGTCAGCCGCCGCACGTCGAGCCCCGGCCCGGCATCGCCCAGACCCACATGGGCGATGGCGCCGCCGGGTGCGGCCCGGGCGGTGGCCAGCGCCCGCGTCGGCCCGATCCCCACCGCGTCGATCACCGCCCCGAACAGGGCCCCCGGGGCCAGCGCGTCCTCGGCCACGGCGTCCAGCCCGACCCGTTCGCGCAGATAGGCGCGCCGTTCGCCATGCGGCTCGATCACCGTGACATCCCCGGCCCCCTGCGCCGCCGCCGACAGGGCCGCGGCCACCCCGATCGCGCCGCCGCCGATCACCAGCACCCGCCCCGGGCCGGCGGCGGCCAGCGCCAGCCGCACCGCGTGCCAGCCCACCGCCAGGGGCTCGGCCAGCGCCGCCGCCTCCAGCGACAAGGCCTCGGGCACCGGCACCAGGTTCACCTCGGGCATCGCCACGGCTTGCGCGAAGGCCCCCTCCCGCGGCGGCATGGAGATGATCTGCCGCTCCGGGCAGAGGTTGTCGCGCCCCGCCCGGCAGGCCGGGCAGGTGCCGCAGGTCACCAGCGGGTTGATCGTCACCCTTGCGCCGTCGCGCGCCCCGCCCACGACATGTCCCGCCGCCTCGTGGCCCAGGATCAGCGGCGCCGGCCGCCGCTCGTCATGGCCCAGATAGGCATGCATGTCCGAGCCGCAGATCCCCACGGCGGCGATCCGCACCAGCACCTCGCCCGCCCCGGGCACCGGCTCGGCCACGTCCTGAAGCTCGATCCGCTCGGGATCGGTATAGACCAGCGCCCTCATTTCGCCGTGAACCCCCCATCGACCATCAGCACCTGCCCGGTGACATAGGCGGAGGCGTCCGAGCACAGGAACAGCAGCGGCCCGTCCAGGTCCTCCGGCCGGCCGTTCCGCCCCGCGCAGGTCGCGGCGGCGTTGCGCGCCGCCCGCTCCGCGTCGCCGAACACCGCCGCCGTCAACTCGGTGGGAAAGAATCCCGGCCCGATCGCGTTCGCGGTGATCCCGTCGCGCGACCAGGCCTCTGCCATGGCGCGGGTCAGCTGCGCGATCCCGCCCTTCGAGGCGCCATAGGCCAGCCCGCCCGGAAAGGCGCGGAAGCTCTGCAGCGAGGCGAAGGTCACGATCCGCCCCCTGCCCTTTTCCCGCATGCCCGCCACCAGGTGCTGGCTGAGGAAGAACGGCGCCCGCAGGTTCAGGTCCAGCGTCCGGTCCCAGCCCTCCGGCGTCACCTCGTCCGCCGTCTCGCGGGTATTCACCCCGGCGGCATGGACCACGATCTCGGGGGCCCCGAACGGCGCGGCGACCTTCTCCGCCAGATCGGCGAGGCGATCGCGGTCGCCCATGTCGTGGGTCACCGAGGCGGTCTGGCCGCCGGCCTCCTCGCGCCAGTCCTCCAGCGCCTCGGCCCGGCGGGCGACCCCCACCACCCGGGCCCCGGCGCGGGCCAGCACGCTCGCCGCCCGGCGGCCGAGGCCGGAACTCGCGCCGGTGACGCAGGCGACCCGGCCGGTGACGTCGAAGACCGGATCAGACGGCATCGGCGTCGAGCTCGAAGGTCGTGTCGGGGAAATACTTCTTCAGCCGGATATCGGCGGTGCGCGCATGCCCCTCCATGCCCTCGGCGCGGGACAGGCGCGCGGTCGCCTCGGCCACCGGGCGCGCGCCCTCGCGGGTCGCGCGCTGCCAGGTCACGACCTTCATGTATTTGTGCACCGACAGACCCGCCGGTATAGCGCGCCGCCCCGGAGGTCGGCAGGACGTGGTTCGGCCCCGCCGCCTTGTCGCCGAAGGCCACCGTCGTCTCCTCGCCCAGGAACAGCGAGCCGTAGCAGGTCAGCCGCTCCTGCCACCAGTCGAGGTCGGCGGCCTGCACCGTCAGGTGCTCGGGCGCGTATTCGTCCGACGTCGCCGCCATCTCCTCGCGGCTCCCGCACAGGATGACCTCGGCGTAATCGGCCCAGGCCTTCTCGGCATTGCCCCGGTTGGGCTCGGGCAGGTCCGCGATCAGCTCGGGCACGCGGCCCATCACCGTCTCGGCCAGCTTGCGGTCGTCCGTCACCAGCCAGACGGGGGAGTTGTAGCCGTGCTCGGCCTGCCCCACGAGGTCCGCGGCGACGATCTCGGCGTCGGCACTCGCATCGGCCAGGATCAGGCTGTCGGTCGGCCCCGCCACCATGTCGATGCCGACGCGGCCGAACAGGATGCGCTTGGCCTCGGCGACGAACTGGTTGCCGGGACCGACCAGGATGTTGGCCGGCTCCAGCCCGAACAGGCCGAAGGTCATCGCCGCCACGCCCTGCACGCCCCCCATCGCCAGGATCCTGTCCGCGCCGCACAGATGCGCGGCATAGACGATGGCCGGCGGCACGCCCTCGCCGGGCTTCGGCGGCGAGCAGGCGACGATCTGCTTGCAGCCCGCCACCTTGGCGGTGGTCACCGTCATGATCGCGCTGGCGATGTGGCTGTAGCGCCCGCCGGGCACGTAGCATCCCGCCGCTTGGCAGGGGATCGCCTTCTGCCCCGCCACCAGCCCGGGCAGGATCTCCACCTCCACGTCGGTCGCGGTGGCCTTCTGCGCCTCGGCGAAGCGGCGCACGTTGTCATGGGCGAAGGCGATGTCCTTCTTCACCTGCTCGGGCACGCGCTCGGCGGCGGCGGCGATCTCGTCCTCGGTCATCACCACGTTGCCGTCGTAGCGGTCGAACTTCGCGGCATATTCCCTGGCCGCCTCCTCGCCGCGCGCCTCGATGTCGTCGAGGATGCCCTGCACGATGCCGCGCACGTCGCCGGCGTCGCTCGTGGAGGTGCGGGTGGCTTTCTTCAGATATTCGCGGGGCATGGATTTCCTCCGGGTGTCTCAGGGATCAGGGAAGCAGGCTCGTGGACAGCGCCGGCCAGTAGCCGATGCCCAGCGTCACGAGCAGCATGAAGAAGACGAAGGGCACGGCGCGCCAGGCGATGCGCAGGATCGACTCGCCCGTCAGACCGGCGACGACGAACAGGTTGAGGCCCAGCGGCGGGGTGATGAAGCCGACCCCCAGCGAGGTGATCATCATCACGCAGAACTGGATCTCGTTCATGCCGATCTCGTCGGCAAGCGGCTTCAGGATCGGCGCCAGGATCACGATGTTCGGCGTCGTCTCCATCACGCAGCCCGCCGCGATCAGGATCAGGATCATCAGCGCGATCAGGATGGCCGGCTCCTCGGTCAGCCCGGTCACCGCGCCGACGAAGCCCTGCGGCACGCCCATGATGGCCAGCGCCTGCGCCAGCGGCAGCGAGAAGGCGATGATCGGCAGGATCACCCCGTTCACCTTGGCCGAGGAGACCAGCATCGCCGGGAAGTCCGAAAGCCTGAGCGTGCCCAGGATGAAGCCGATGACGATCGTCACGACCACCGCCGTCGCCCCCGCCTCGGTCGGCGTCAGCCGGCCCGAGAAGATGCCCCAGAAGATGATGCCGGGCACGATGAAGGCGTACCAGCCCCGCGCCAGCGACCGGCCGAGCTGGGCCAGCCATTCCGAGAGCGACAGGCCGCCGCCGCCCTCCCAGCGGTAGATCACGTTCATCACCACGTTGGTCACGAGGATCGAGACCAGGATCAGGATGCCGGGGATCACCGCCGCCAGGAACAGCGTCGAGGCCGAGATCCCCAGCACCAGGCCGATGATGATATAGGCGATCGAGGGCGGGATCAGGATGCCGGTACAGGCGCCGGCCGCGACCAGCGCGCAGGCATAGGGCCGCGGATAGCCCGACTCGACCAGCCGGTCGATGGTCATCCGCCCCACCGCCGCCGCGCCGGCAGCATCCGAGCCCGAGATCGCCGAGAACATGCCGCAGACCAGCACGGTCGCCGATCCGAACCCGCCCTTGCCCCAGGAGGTCAGCGCCTCGGCCACGTCGAGGAACTTGCGGCTGAGGCCGGTGCGCACCAGCACGTCGCCCGTGAGGATGAACAGCGGCACCGCGGTCAGCGCGAAGGCGTCGATCCCGTCGAACAGGCTCTCCCCCACGAGGCTCAGGGGCAGCGCACCCGACATCACCAGCATGGTGATCGAGGCCACGCCGATCACCGCCCAGACCGGCACGGCCAGCGCGCAGAGCAGGACGAAGAGAAGCACCGGGACATAGAACGAGGCGCCGAGCACCACCGTCTGTTCGTTCAGCTGTTGCCACATCATGGCGCGGTCCCCCTCAATCGAACATCTTGTCGCCTTCGTAGACGGGCGTGCCGTCCCGAAGGTCGCGGAGATCGCGCAGGAAGGACTGCACGAGGCGGAACAGCATCAGCCCGAAGCCGACGGGCACCGCGGCGAGGAACCACACCATCGAGACCCTGAGCCCGTGGCTGACCGATCCGAACTCGGCCGAGACCATCACCGTCTCGAAGGAGTAGACCAGCGCGACGATGGCGACGCCGGCCATCACCAGGTCGCCCAGGATGTAGATCGCCGCCTTCCCCCGGTTGCCGAGGTAATGCAGGATCACGTCGATGCGGATATGGCCGCGCTGCTTCACCGCCGCCGCCGCGCCGATCCAGGCGAGGTAGATGAAGGCGTAGCGCACCACCTCCTCCCCCCAGACCGAGGAATAGGCGAAGACCTCGCGGCGGATCACCTCGACGGCCATGGTCAGCACCAGCAGCACGTAGAAGACGAGCAGGGCCCAGCGTTCGAGATTGGCGTCGATCTGCGTCAGGACATGGCGCATGGCACTCCTTTCCCGCGACGGCGCATGGGGGCGCGCCGCGGATCTGGCAGGGGTGGAACGGGTCCGGCCGCCGGTCGCCCGGCGGCCGCCGGATCAGGCGTCGTGGACGTAGTATCGGGCGCGGGTGCCCGCGGCCTCCTCCAGAGCGGAGAAGGTCTCCATCGACCCGGCCAGGTCGGCCTTGTAGTCGTCCCACTCGGACCGCTGGTAGCCGCCCGCCTCCTTCCAGGCGGCGAGCTGGTCGTCGTCGAGCGTGTGGAACTCCACCCCCGCGGCTTCCATCTCGGCCATGGCGTAGGACCGCGCCGAGGGCACCTTGGCCAGGTTCTGGTGGAAGCTCATCTCGGAGGCGAACATGATCCCCTCCTGCACGTCCGCGGGCAGCTCGTTGAACCATTCCAGGTTGCACGAATAGACCTGCGCGTCCGGCACGGCCTGGGTGAAGGTCACATGGCTCAGCACGTCGCGGAAGCCGAAGACGTTGAGCGCGCCCACCGCCGGGTCGAGCGCGTCGGCCACGCCCTGCTTGATGGCCGAGGGCGTCTCGCCCCAGGCCACCGGCGTCGGGTTGGCGCCGACCATGCGGTAGTACTGCTGCAGCATCTGCGATCCCGGCACGCGGAACTTGATGCCCTGCATGTCCTCGGGCGCCAGGACCGGCCCCGGCCCGCCGCGCCGCACCGCGACCACGCGCGGGTCGATCACCACGTAGAACAGCGCCTTGAAGCCGCTCTGCTCGATGCGCGGATTGACCTCGTCGCGCCAGGCATCCGAGGTCACCAGGTTCACGAAGCGCTGGTTGGAGCCGCAGAAATACGGCAGGTTGATCAGGTCCACCACGCTGGCGAAGGGCACGAAGTTGGCCAGCGAATGCTGCGCCGCCTGGATCGTGCCGCCCTGCACCTTCTGCACCAGCGCGCTGCCCGCGCCCAGCTGCCCGCCCGGCGCCAGCTTGACATAGACCTTGCGCCCGGTGGCGTTCTGGATGTTCTCCTTCAGGTCCAGCTGCATGATCGGATAGGAGCGCGACGCGCCCAGCACATAGGCCGTGGCGATGGTCATCGTGTGCTCGGCCTCGGCCTCGCGCTGCTGTTCCTCCTGCGCGGTCTGCGCCGCCGCCTCCTCGGACCACAGCGTGCCCGCCGCGCCCGCGACCATGGCGGCGGTGAAGCTCCCCGTCCCGGCCAGCTTCAGGAAATTCCGCCGCTCGCGCGATGCGAGCGTTTCCGGCGTCTTGCGCATGATCTCTCCTCCCGGATCAAACCAGATCAGTCGTCGTCAATCGTCGTCGGACGGCTCCATCCCGGCCCGGGCCTCGCGCTTCAGCACGGCGGCCACGAAGACCACGGATGTCGCCAGCAGGATCAGCATTTCGGTCACGTCGCCGAGGAACGCCCCTCCCAGGAAGGCCCCGGCGACGACATTGGCGGCGAAGACGCCGAACAGGATTGCGGCCGCGACGAGCGCCATGTCGTGATCCTCCCTCTCTCCCGACTCACACTGTAAGCGCTTACATCATTCCATGCAAGCGCTTGCATTTGTCATTTTCCCGCGCAACCGCTCGCGCTAGGATAACTTTCGGGAACAACCGGAGATCGCCCATGCCCCGTCTGCGCGACAGGCACCCCACGCTGGCCGATGTCGCGCGGGCCGCGGGCGTCTCCACGGCGACCGTCTCGCGCTGCCTCAACGCGCCCGAACGCGTCAGCGCCGCCACCCGCGCCGCGGTGATGGCGGCGGTGCAGGGGCTGGGCTACGCGCCCAACCACGCCGCCCAGTCGCTCGCCGCCAGCCGCAGCGACACCTTCGGCGTCATCATCCCCACCATGGACAACGCCGTCTTCGCCCGCGGCATCCAGACCTTCCAGGAAACGCTGGGGGCTGCCGGGGTGAACCTGCTGATCGCCTCCTCCGCCTACGATGCCGCCGAGGAGGCGGCGCAGATCCGCACCCTCGTCGCCCGCGGCGCCGATGCGCTCCTGCTGATCGGCTATGCCCGCGACCCGGCGATCTACGCCTATCTCGCCCGTCGCCGCGTCCCCACCCTCGTCGCCTGGGCCTGGGCGGCCGAGGCGCCCTGCCCCGCCGTGGGCTTCGACAACGAGCGCGCCATGCGCGCCATGACCGGGGCGGTCCTGGCGCGCGGCCATCGCCGGCTCGCCATGATCTCGGCCCGCACCGCCGACAACGACCGCGCCGCCGAGCGCGTGGCGGGCTTTCGCGCCGAATCCCGCGCCGCCGGGATCGACCCCGCCACCCTGCCGGTGGTCGAGACGGTCTATTCCATCGCCGATGGCCGCGCCGCCGCCGCCGATCTCCTCGCCCGTGCCGACCGGCCGACGGCGATCCTGTGCGGCAACGACGTGCTCGCCATGGGCGCGCTGATGGCGGCGCGCGATCTCGGCCTCGCCGTCCCGGGCGAGTTGTCGATCACCGGCTTCGACGATATCGAGCTGGCCGAGGTCGCGGTGCCGTCGCTGGCCACCGTCCACGTCCCCCACCGCCAGATGGGCCGCCGCGCCGCCGAGACTCTGCTGGCCATGGCCCGCGACGGCGCCACGCCCGACAGCGTGGCGCTGCCCACCCGGCTCTGCCTGCGCGACAGCCTCGGCCCGCCCCCGGCCTGACCGGCGGCGCGCGGGTTCAGCTTGCGTGATAGACCGTGATCGTGTCCGGCCGGACACCGTCGTGCCGCATCGCCTCTGCCCCGGCCGGGCTCTTCAGCACCTCCTCGAAGGCCGCCATGTCCGCGACCCCCATGGTCAGCGCCACGCGGTTGGACTCCTCCGGATGCACGAAGGTGGTGATGTCCGTCGCGACCCCGGCGAAGACTTCCTCCCGTTTCGGCGATCGCAGCCAGTGCGCGACATCCTCCACCTCGTGCGTGACGACCAGTTTCGGCATTGTCCGTCCCTCCCGATGACCCGCCGAGACGCGCCCGCGCCACACCGCTCCGAGAGACCGCGGCGCCGGCGGTCGGCGCCCCATCCTAGCAGGGCGGCCCGCCGTCGTCCCGTCCCGCGCGCCCCGGGGGCCCGGGATTTTCCGCCCGGCCCCCGCGGCCGGGTGCATGATCCGCCCCGCAGACCGTCATCGGGGTGCAGGAGATGACCCTCGAACGCACGACAAGTCCGACCGCCGGACCCGCGATGCTGGGCAACCTGCTCCCGGGGCCCGTCATGGCTCCGGGCGTCCAGTGGGTCACGGGGCTGACGGGGCGCAGCCGGTCCGGGTCTCCCTCGCCGGCCTCTGCCCGCCGGTGCCGCACGCGCAGCGGCGGGGCCTGCCGCAGCGGGCCCCCTCACCCCGTCCCGGGCAGCAGCACCTCGACCCCGCCGGCCGCCAGCGCCCGGGCCAGATCGCCCTCCGGCGCGGCGTCTGTGACCAGCGTGCCGATCCCCTCCAGTCCCGAGACATGGTTCAGGTGCACGGCGCCGAACTTGCCCGAGTTGATCAGGAACCGGGTGCGGGCGGCCTGCGCCATCATCACCCGCTTGACCGCGGCGAAGCCCTCCACCGCCTCGGTCACGCCCCGCGCCTCCAGCCCCGCCGCGCCGAGGAAGCAGGCATCGGCGTGGAACCGGCGCAGGAAGTCGCAGGTCTCGGTGCCCGTGACCGCCGCCTCGTCGTCGCGATAGGCCCCCGGGGCCAGCACCACCCGCGCCGCCGCCGAGGCGCCCAGGATGATCGCCACCTGGAGCGAGTTGGTGATCACCGTCACCCGCGGCTCCGCCGCCGCCAGCGCCCGCGCCATCGCCATGGCGGTGGAGCCGGCGTCGATCATCACGCTGTCGCCCTCGCCCACCAGCGCCGCCGCCCGCGCCGCCAGCCGGTCGCGCTCGGCCACCCGCTCCCGGCTGCGCTGGCCCAGCGGGCTGTAGGCCCCCGGCCCCCGCGCCGAGGCGCCGCCATGGGAGCGTTGCAGCAGCCCCGCCCGTTCCAGCGCGCCGATATCGCGCCGGATCGTCTCGGTGGTGACCCCGAACCGGCCGGCCAGCTCGGCCACCCGCACATGCGGCGCCAGCCGCAGCTCGCGCAGGATCTGCGCCCGACGCGGCTCCTTGCGCAGGCGCGGCGCGGCGATCGGATGGGTCATGGCGGGCCCCGGCGCTTCGACATGCCCCACGCATAACCGCAAATTTGCGCAGGGGAAATGTTGCAACTTCCACATTTTGGTGGTGGTGTCCGGGCGAGCGGGGCGCGCCACCGACGCCCCCCGGACGGGAGGAGAGACATGCGACACGACACCACCCTGAGCGCCGCGCTTCTGGCGGCGATGACCCTCACCGCGACCGGCGCCGCCGCGCAGGACGCGTGCGAGAACCGCGGCGCCCTCGACGCGATGTATTGCGACGCCGACGGCGACCTGGTGGCCGACGCGCCCCGGGACGAGAGCGCGCTGCGCAACCCCGACACGCTGGTCTTCGCCTATACCCCGGTCGAGGATCCGGCGATCTACGAGGACATCTGGGAGCCGTTCATCGCCCATCTGGAGGAGGTCACCGGCAAGGACGTGCAGTTCTTCGCGGTGCAGTCGAACTCCGCCGAGGTCGAGGCGATGCGTTCCGGCCGGCTCCACATCGCCGGCTTCTCCACCGGGCCGACGCCCTTCGCGGTGAACCTCGCCGGCGCCGTGCCCTTCGCCATCATGGGCGCCGATGACGGCCGCTTCGGCTACACGCTGCAGGTCTACACCCAGGCCGACAGCGACATCGAGGAGGTGGCGGATCTCGCCGGCCAGCGCGTCGCCCATACCTCGCCCACCTCGAACTCGGGCAACCAGGCGCCGCGCGCGCTCTTCCCCGATCTCGGCGTGGTGCCGGGCGAGGATTACGAGGTCACCTATTCGGGCAGCCACGACCAGTCCATGCTGGGCGTCGTCGCCGGCGACTACGACGCCGCCCCCGTCGCCTCCGAGGTGGTCGAGCGGATGGCGGAGCGCGGCCTCTACGACCCCGGGGAGGTGCGCATGATCTGGGAGAGCGACCCCTTCCCCACCACCTCCTACACCTATGCGCACGACCTGGCGCCCGAGCTGAAGGAGAGCATCGAGGAGGCGTTCTTCTCCTTCGAGTTCGAGGGCACCGAGCTGGGCGAGGAATTCCAGGGCGTGTCCAAGTTCATCCCCATCACCTACGAGGACCAGTGGGCGGTGATCCGGCAGATCCAGAAGGCCAACGGCGTCGAATACACGCCCCAGGGCCTGGCCGCCGAATAACCCCACCCTGTCGGGGCCGGTCCCCCCGGCCCCGCGACGGAGCGATGCGATGCTGAAGATCACCGACCTCGTGAAACGCTACGGCGGCGGCGACCCCGTGCTCAAGAACCTCGACCTCACGATCGAGGGGGAGAGCGTGGTCTCCATCATCGGCTCCTCGGGCGCGGGCAAGTCCACGCTCCTGCGCTGCATCAACCGGCTGGTGGAGCCCACCTCGGGCTCCATCGTCCTCAACGGCACCGAACTCACGAAACTCCGGGGCAAGTCCCTGCGCGCCGCGCGGCGCAAGATCGGCATGGTCTTCCAGGGCTTCAACCTCGTGGACCGGCTGACCGTGATGGAGAACGTCCAGTCCGGCCGGCTGGGCTACATCTCCACCTGGGCCGCGATCACCCGCCGCTACCCGAAATCCGACATCCGCCGCGCCTTCGAGCTGATGGAGCGCGTCGGCATCGCGCACTACGCCGACACCCGCGCCGACCAGCTCTCGGGCGGCGAGCGGCAGCGCGTCGGCGTCGTCCGCGCCCTGATGCAGGAGCCCGACATCCTGCTGGCCGACGAGCCCACCGCCTCGCTCGACCCCAAGACCTCGGAACAGATCATGGGCCTCCTGCGCGACCTCGCCGGCGAGCTGAAGCTGCCGGTGCTGATCAACATCCACAACGTCACCGAGGCGAAGGAATACACCGACCGCATCGTCGGCATGCGCTACGGACGCATCATCTTCGACGACAAGCCCGCCGCGCTCGACCAGGAAGCGATGGACCGGATCTATTCCGGCAGCCCCCATGCCGACCGCAGCGACGACCTGGCGGAGGCGTCGTGAGCGCCGTTCGCGACACCTGGCGCAAGCCGCCCTTCATCGCCAACCCGGTCATCCGCTGGGCGGTCTGGCTGGGCGCGGCCGCCTATTTCCTCTGGGTCGGCGCCACCATGCCGATCGACTGGGCGCGCGTCGCCGAGGGGCTGGAACGCGCGGGCCGGATCTTCGGCGGCGGCTTCCCGCCCTCCTTCGCGCGGTCGGGCCTGCTGATCGACGGCTTCCTCGAAAGCCTCAAGATCGCGATCCTGGCCACCGCCGGCGGCGTGCTGCTGTCGATCCCCATCGCCTTCATGGCGGCGCGCAACGTGGCCCCCCTGCCGGTCTTCTATCTCGGCCGGGCCATCGTCATCGTCGCGCGCAGCTTCCACCCGGTCATCGTCGCGATCCTGTTCGTCAAGGCGGTGGGCTTCGGCCCCTTCGCGGGCGTGCTGACGCTGATCGTCTATTCCATCGGCTTCGTCGCCAAGATGCTGGCCGAGCGCATCGAGGAGATCGATTTCGGCCAGGTCGAGGCGATGCGCGCCGCCGGCGCCCCCTATCTCTCCACGCTGGTCTACGCGATCTTTCCGCAGATCATGCCGCGCCAGATCGGGCTGTCGATCTACCAGCTCGATTCCAACCTGCGCGCCTCGGCGGTCGTGGGCATCGTCGGCGCCGGCGGCATCGGCTCGACGCTGGCCAATGCCTTCGGCCGCTACGACTACGATTTCGCCTTCGCCATCACCATCGTCATCGTCGCCGTCATCCTCCTCTCCGAAGGGGTCTCGGGCATGATCAGGAAGCGCATCCAGTGACCACGATCCGCGAACAGTTCGGCCGCGACGAATGGGCCCGCTTCTCGCCCCGCCAGAAGCTGCGCCGCTGGGCCACGATGGCGCTGGCCGCCGCCGTGATCGCCTGGGCGATCGGCTCGATCGAGGTCGTCTGGCCCTGGGTCTGGAGCGCGCCCGAGCAGATCGGCGACCTCTTCGGGCGGATGTATCCGCCCGATCCCACCAATCTCGCCACCATCCTGGCGGTGATGTGGCAGACGGTGAACATCGCCACCTTCGCCACCGCCTTCGCGGTGCTGGTCTCGCTGCCCGTGGCCTGGCTCGCCGCCCAGAACACCACCCCCAACCGCGCCACGCTGTGGCTGGGGCGGCTGATCCTCGTCACCTCCCGGTCCGTGAACACGATCATCTGGGCGCTGCTCTTCGTCGCCATCTTCGGCCCCGGCGTCGTCGCCGGGATCGTGGCGATCATGTTCCGCTCCATCGGCTTCATCGGCAAGCTCCTGGGCGAGGCCATCGAGGAGATCGACAAGCGCCCGGTCGAGGCGCTGGAAGCCACCGGCGCCAGCCGCTTCAAGGTCATCGCCTATGCCATCGTGCCCCAGGTCATGCCGACCTTCTGGGCGGTCTCGATCCTGCGCTGGGACATCAACCTGCGCGAATCCACCGTGCTGGGCCTTGTCGGCGCGGGCGGCATCGGCATCATCCTGCAGGGCGCCATCGACACCTTCAACTGGCCCGAGGCCGCCACCGTCCTGCTGGCGATCCTGGCGCTGGTGATCCTGGGCGAGGTCGTCTCGGCCTTCCTGCGCCGCCGCATCCTGTGACCGGGGCGCGGGCCGGGATTTGCCTTTCCGCGCCCCGGCCCCTATAGGGGCCGCTCGCCCGTACCGAGTATCCGCCGGGGGTCCGTCCGTCCCATGATCCGCAACCTGTGGAGAGACTATCTCCTGCCCATGCTCCGGCGCCCGCCGCGCTACCAGGTCGCGGCGCTGTGCTGGCGGCTGGAGGGCGACGCCTTCCGCCTGCTCCTCCTGACCTCGCGCGACACCGGGCGCTGGGTGCTGCCCAAGGGCTGGCCCAAGGCCGGATTGGACGCCGCCGCCACCGCCGCCGAGGAAGCCTGGGAGGAAGGCGGCGTGCGGCTCGACGGGCCGGGCCGCCCGATCGGGCGCTACACCTACGACAAGCGCATGCGCGGCGTGCCCGTGGGCACCGAGGTCGATGTCTTCGCCTTCCGGGTCCGCGACGTGGCCGACGACTTCCCCGAGGCGGCCGAGCGCCGCCGCGACTGGGTCACCCCCGAGGAGGCGGCGGCCCGCGTCGACGAACCCTCCCTCGGCCGCCTCCTGTCCGGGGCCCGCGACGCGCTGGTCCTCGACGCTCCCGGGAAGGGCGACGCCGCACCGTGACCCAGACCGACCAGACCTACCGCTGGAAGACGCTCGACACCGATCTCAACCGCGTCACGCGGCTGGAATCGGCGACGATGTTCGTCTCCCGCCCGCTGGTGGGCGTCGGCGTCTCGATGGTGCTGATCGCGCTGGCGGCCCTGGCCGCCGGGCTCGTCACCGCGCCGGGATCGGTCTTCGTGATCGTGGCGGCGGCCTTCGGCGCCTACATGGCGCTCAATATCGGCGCCAACGACGTGGCCAACAACATGGGGCCCGCGGTCGGCTCCAACGCCCTGCCCATGGCCGGGGCCATCGCCATCGCCGCGGTGTTCGAGAGCGCCGGCGCGCTGCTGGCCGGCGGCGACGTGGTCTCGACCATCTCCAAGGGGATCGTGGCGCCCGCCAGCTTCGCCTCGGCCGACACCTTCGTCGCGGCGATGATGGCCGCGCTCCTGTCGGCGGCGGTCTGGGTCAATCTCGCCACCTGGATCGGCGCGCCGGTCTCCACCACCCATTCGGTGGTCGGCGGCGTCCTCGGCGCGGGCGTGGCGGTGGCCGGGTTCGGCGCCGTCTCCTGGCCCACCATGGGCGCGATCGCCGCCAGCTGGGTGATCTCGCCGCTGCTCGGCGGCCTGATCGCCGCGGCGATCCTGGCGGTGGTCAATGCCGCCATCGTGCACCGCGCCGACCGCGTCGCCGCGGCGCGCACCTGGGTGCCGGTGCTGATCGGCGTCATGGCCGCCGCCTTCGCCGCCTATCTGTCGCTCAAGGGCCTGTCGCGGGTGGTCGAGATCGGGATCGGCACCGCGCTCCTGATCGGCCTGCCCGCGGGCCTCCTCGGCACGCTGGCCACCCGGCCGCTGATCCGGCTCCAGGCCCGCCGCCTGCCCGACGACGACAAGGCGCTGAACGCGCTGTTCCGCCTGCCGCTCGTCGCCTCCGCGGCACTCCTGTCCTTCGCCCACGGCGCCAACGACGTGGCCAACGCCGTCGGCCCGCTGGCCGCCATCGTCGGCGCCGAGAGGTCCGGCGCCGTCGCCGGCGAGGTTGCGATCCCGTTCTGGGTGATGCTGATCGGCGCCGCCGGGATCAGCTTCGGTCTCGTCCTGTTCGGGCCCAAGCTGATCCGCATGGTCGGCAACCAGATCACCAAGCTCAACCCGATGCGCGCCTATTGCGTCGCCCTCTCGGCGGCGGTCACGGTGATCGCCGCCTCGTGGGCCGGCCTGCCGGTCAGCTCCACCCATATCGCCATCGGCGGCGTCTTCGGCGTCGGCTTCTACCGCGAATGGCAGGCCGAGACCCGGTTCCGCGCCGCCGAGAGCGCCCGCCCCCCCGAGCTGCGCATCGCCCGCGAGGAGCGCCGCCGCCGCAAGCTGGTGCGCCGCTCGCATTTCCTCACCATCGTCGCCGCCTGGCTCGTCACCGTGCCCGCCGCCGCCACGCTCTCGGCGCTGGCCTCGGCGCTGCTCCTGCAGGCGATCTGACCCCCGGCGTTGATCCCCGGAAGGGCGGCTGCTAGGGGCTATCTCCCCGCGACCCGAGAGATCCCGCCATGACCACCCTGCCCTCCCCGCCGCGCGCCGGCCTCGCCGCGCTCGTCCTCGCCGCCGTCGTGATCGCGCTCGACATCCTGCTCTTCCCCGCCGCCGACCGGATGCGCGAGGGCGGCGGAGTGGAGAGCGCCTCGGCGCTGCTCTATCTCGGCCCGCTGCTCGTCACGCTGCGCCACCCCGATCTGGGGCGGATGTGGATGCCGCCGCTGCTGCTGGGCGCGATGGCCCTGCGCGAGCTCGACTTCGACAAGCGCTTCACCAGCGAGGGGCTTCTGAGCATCAAGGTCTTCACCTACGACACGGCGCTCTGGGAGAAGGCGCTCTCCGTCCTCGTCCTGGCCACGCTGGCCGCGGCGCTCGTGCTGCTCTTGCGCCGCCGCGCCGGCGCCTTCCTGCGCAACCTCGCCCGCCGCCGCCACTGGGCGCTCTACCTCGCCGCGGGCCTCGCCCTGACGGTCGTCAGCAAGAGCATCGACGGGCTGGGCCGCAAGCTCGAACCCTGGGGGATCGACCTCGCCGCCGCCGTCAACGACCGCGCCGGCCAGATCGAGGAGGCGCTGGAACTGGGCATCCCGGTCTTCCTGCTGATGGCCGCGCTTGCCGCCCGGCGAACGCGCCGCGCGGCCGCCTTAACGGCGCGTTAACCGCTTTCGCGCCACACCGCCCGAAGGGTTTTCCCAAGGGTGCATCGGGTCATGCCGCGCAAGGATCACAAGCCGAAACGCCCCGGCTTCTTCGAGCCGGTGCTGGACTTCATCGGCCTCGGGACCGGCCCCCGCCCGGCCCCGCCGCCGGGCCACCCGCCGGGCTTCTCCGAACAGGCCCGCCGCGGGCTGGAGGAGCTGGAGGCGCGCCTGCCCCCGCCCGGGGCCGAGACCCGCCCCGCCTCCCAGCCGAGCTACCGCGCCACCGAGCGCCTCGCCCCCGAGGCGGCGGCGGGCGGCGGCCTCGTCACCGACGCCGAGGGCACCAAGCGCCCGCACTACTGGGGCCACCGCGAGCGCCTGCGCACCCGGTTCCTCACCGGCGGCCACGCGCCCATGCCCGATTACGAGCTCCTGGAACTGCTGCTGTTCAACGCCATCCCGCGGATCGACGTGAAGCCGCTGGCCAAGCGCCTGCTGGCCACCTTCGGCGACCTGCCCGGCGTGCTGGCGGCGTCCGAGCACCGCGTGCTGCAGGTCGAGGGCGCCGACCGCTGGGTCTGGCTGCAGCTCCGCCTGGCGGAGGCCTTCGCCCAGCGTCTGGGGCAGGCCCGCGTTCTCAACCGCGACGTGATCGCCACCTGGGACCACCTGATCGCCTATTGCCGCACCGCCATGGCCCACCGCGAGACCGAGCAGTTCCGCATCCTGTTCCTCGACCGCCGCAACCGCCTGATCGCCGACGAGGCCCAGGCCGCCGGCACCGTCGACCACGTCCCCGTCTATCCCCGCGAGGTCGCCAAGCGCGCGCTGGAGCTCGGCGCCAGCGCCATCATCCTGGTCCACAACCACCCCTCCGGCGACCCCACCCCGGGCGAGGAGGACATCGCCATGACCGCCCGCGTGGCCGAGGCCTGCCGCGCCATCGAGGTGACGATCCACGACCACGTGGTGATCGGCAAGGATACCGAGGTCTCGTTCCGCGAATGGGGCTATCTCTGAGCGGGGCCACCCCCCTGCCCTGCCGATCGCCTCACGTCCCCCACTCGAGCAGCCCGGCCACCGCCGCCTGCAGGTCGGCGAACTGCGCGGGCTTGGTCACGACCGGGCGATCGGCGTGGCGGGCGGGCACCCCGCCCGGCCCGTAGCCCGTGGCGAAGGTGAAGGGCACGCCCCGTTCGGCCAGCGCGTCCGCCACCGGGTCCGAGCGCGCGCCGCGCAGGTTGACGTCGAGCACCGCCAGGTCGAACCGGCCCTGCCGCGCCTCCCGCAGCCCCTTCTCCAGCGTCTGCGCCAGGACGACCTCCGCGACGCCCATGGCGTGAAGGTAGTCCTCCATCAGGAGCGCGATCAGCCCCTCGTCCTCCACGACCAGCGCGCGGAGGGGGGCGTCGCGGGGCCGTTCGGCGGTGGCAGGCATGGCGCAGTCTCCGGTCGGGCCCGGTTCAATCCGGCAACCGGGTCTCCCCGGTCAACGGCTGCAGGCCGAATTCGATCCGACACGACAGGCCCTCCGGCGCAAAATCCAGGTCGACCGCCCCGTCCAGGTCGCCGGGCATCAGCCGTTCGATCAGCGTCAGGCCGAATCCGGTGCGCTCGCCCCGGCTCACCGGCGGGCCGCCCCGCTCACGCCACCGCATTTCCAGGCGCGGACCGGACTCCGCCATCGTCTCGGTCCAGTCGAGGGTCACCCGCCCGGCCTCCGCCCCCAGCGCGCCATGCTTGATCGCGTTGGTGGCCAGTTCGTTCAGCGCCATGGTCAGGCTCACCGCCTGCCTGGCGGTCAGCCGCGGCTCCGGCGGTCCGGCCACCTCGAACCGCGCCGGTCCGGGCGCGCCCGGGGACCGCTCGTAGGGGCGCAGCGTCTTGTCGACCACGTCGCCGATCGTGGCATCCACGCCCGTCCGGTCGGTCAGGAGCGAATGGGCCGTGGCAAGGGCGTCGATCCGGTTGCGGAAGTCCCGCCGCCCCTGCGCCGGCTCCGCCCCGTCCGGGAACGACCGCCCCGCGATCGCCTGCACGATCGACAGCGTGTTGCGGACCCGGTGGTTCAGTTCGTCGATCAGCACCCGCAGATGCTCCTCGGTGCGCTTCACATGCGTGATGTCGAGGACATGGCCGATCAGCTTCGCCGCGCCCGGCCGCGCCCCCGCCACCGGGCGGCCGCTCGCGCTGATCCAGCGCGTTTCGCCGTCCGCCCGCCGGATGCGGCACTCGAAGGACCACGGCCGCAGGTCGCGCAGAGCGCTGCCATAGAGCCTGTCGACCATGTGCCGGTCCTCCGGCAGGACATGATCGAGGAATCGCGCATAGCTCCATTCCGACAGCGGCGCCTCGTAGCCGAAGATCCGGTCGTGCTGCGGCGTGCGCCAGGCCGAACCGCTGTCCACATCCAGCTCCCAGATGCCGACGGCGCTCATCTCCAGCACGAGCTCCAGATGCGCCCGGCGCGATTCCTCCGGCACCCAGGAACTCTCCGGTCGCATCTCGGTCCCGCGTCTCCCGATTGGGCCGACCACCGAGTCGGCACCCCTTCGCCCCACTTAGAGGGCAAAGCCCCGGCGCGATCAACACACCCCGCGCATCCTTCCGCGAAATGCGGCCGGGCGGTCCGGACCCGGCGCCACGGACGCATCCGGGTGGCTGTCGTGACCGTTGCCCGACGCCCGGGTCGACCAACGCCCGACGGGCGACCGGCCTCCGCGCGGCCCCCGACCACCGGATCGCCGCCGCCGGTCGCCCCGTCCTCCGCTCCGGCTCAGGGCGGCGCCGGCCGAGCGCAAGCCCCCTGCCCCGGCCGCGACCGCGGGGTCGCCCCTGCTGCCACCGCTACAGCGCGCCGCCGCCGTCCTCCTCCGGCCCTCCCCGCTCCGCGATCATCGAGGCCCGCCGGAGCGCGACCCGGCGGCCCTGCCCGGCTCGCGACCGGCCAAGCCTCGCCAGATCGGATTAGCCTAGTCTAGTCTCTAGTCTAGTCCGTGCCCCTTCCCCGGCGGTTTCGCGACGAAACCTACTTGGCCTCGAACAGCCGCGCCAACTCCTCCATCGCCGAGTGCATCAATTCCCGGTCGACCCCCCGGCCCTTCAGCCTCAGGACGTGGCTCTCCCCGTCCTGCCCGTATTCGAGGGTGATCCCGCTGGACAGTTTCATCCGGTCATGGCCGATCCATCCGGTCTTCGGGGCGGCCCGAGCGGCCCTTGGCCGGCCCCCCTTCGCGCCCACCGGGGCCCGGCCCTCCTCCAGGTCGCTCACCACCGGCTCCATCACCGCCCATTCCTCGGCCCCCGGGCTCAGCTCCAGCGCCTCGCGCAGGCGCCCCTCGCCGCCCTGGCGCAGCACCTGCGCCAGCCGCAGCCCGTCCTTCTCCCGCAGGGTCTCGCCGGCCTCCAGCATGTCGCCCAGTTCCTCGTAGATCAGCGCGAAGGACCGGATCTTGGACCGCTTGGCCTTGCTGGCCGCCGCGAACAGCGTGTTCACCGCCTCCTCGACCGACCCGAACGTGCCCTGCTGCGCGGCGATCACCGCGATCCGGCCGCGCTCGTAATGGGTCAGCTGGGCGCGGATCTCGTTTTCCTCGACCATCGCCACGATGGCCCCGCCCAGCTCGGCGGGGTCGCGGATCACCGCGCGGATGGTCGAATGGTGGTCGAAGCCGTATTCGGCGTGGATCTCCCTGAGTGCCCGGAGCCGTCGATAGCCCGAGATCAGGCCGAAGCGCTTGGCCTCCACCGCCTCGCCCTTGTCGAAGACCTCGATCGGCAGGCGCAGGCCGTTGTTGAGGATCGAGCGCTTCAGCTCGCCCATCTCCTCCGGGTCGAGCGTGGTGCGGTCGCGGACCATCACCGCCTCGTCGATCCAGCCCAGGGGCATGTCGACCATCATCAGGCCATGGGCCTCGGCCTCGCGCAGGCGCTCGGCGTCGCGCTTGTCCCGCGCCTGGACCTGGCGCAGTTCGGGCGGCAGCGGCTGCGCCTGGCCGGCGGCCTCGCTCGCCACCTGGGCGATCGGCGCGATGGCCATCGGGGTGGCGCCCGCCCGGTCGGAGGTTTCGCGGCGAAACTCCTGCTCCATCCGGTCCAGGTCCTCGGCGCTCGGTGCGGCGATCTTGCGGCGTCTGGCCATCACGTCCTCCCTTCAGTCATGGCCCCGGTGCGGGACCCGGATTCGCGGCGACCCCCCTCAACCATGGGCCGCCTCCCCGCCGGACCCGGCCTCGGCCTCGGCCTCCGCCTCGGCCTGCGCCAGCTGCAGGTCACGCCACCAGGCGCCCAGGATCAGCTCCTTCACCTCGGCCCAGGTCCGGTCGAAGGTCTCGCGGCCCCGGACATAGGTGTCGCGGTTGAACTCCCGGTAATCGGCCTCGTAGATGCCGTTCACCTGCTCGCCCGCCTGGCCGATCATCGCCGTCAGCTCCTGCCGGAAGGTGGTCATCAGGTCGCCGAAATAGGCGTGGATGACATTCGCCAGCTCGGTCTGCTGGGCGGCGTCGAAGCGGGTGATGAGGGTCCGCACCGCGTCCCATTCGAACCGCATCTCCGGCAGCCCGTCGCGGGCCCGGACCCGGTTCTCGCCGTCCTCGATCGAGGCGAAGGTCGAGTAGAGCATGTCGAAGAAGCGCCCCGTGGAGTCGAATTCGAGGAAGCTGGCACCCAGCGGGATCAGCAGGATGTCCGCCGCGGCCAGCGCGTTGATCGTCAGGTACCCAAGTGCGGGAGGGGTATCGATGAACACAAGGTCGTAATCCTGCAGCATGCCGGTATCCGACAGCCCGTTGGTCAGCGCATCCCAGAGCGGCCAGGACCGTTCCTGCATCCGCCAGACCGGCACCTGGAACTCGGCCCAGTAGAGGTTCAGCTGCGCGCCGAGGAGGTCGATATTGGGCCAGTGCGTGCGCTGGACCAGGTTTCGCGGCGAAACCTTCAGGGCCTCGGTCAGGGTTTCGTCGAGGGGCAGGGGAGGGTGCCCGGCCGCTTCCCTCACCCGGTTCTCCGCCTCGACATGGGTGGCGAAATCGCGGGCGAGGAGGGGGAAGGCGGTCTGCCATTCGTCCTCGACGCGGCCGCCCATGATCGAGGTCAGGGAGCCCTGGGAATCGAGGTCCACCACCAGAACCTTGTAGCCGTCGAGCGCCGCCGACATGGCCAGATGCGCGCAGGTGGAGGTCTTGCCCACGCCGCCCTTGAAATTGGCCACCGCCAGGATCTTGGCGTCGAGCCCCTCGGGGCGCCAGGGGCGATATTCGCGGTCCTTCGCACCTTCGGTGGCGAAGTGATCGCGCAGGGCCATCACCTCCTCGAGGCTGAACCACTTGGAATTGCCGTCGCCCTTGCCCTGGGGCAGGTCGGGATGCGCCTTCAGCACGCGGCGGAAATGCGCGGGGTTCACCGGGATCAGGTAGCGGCAGACCTCCCAGGTGGAGAAGAGCCGCAGCCGCTTGTGCCCGTCCGGGGCGTGGCCGCTCCGCGCGAGCTCCTCCCGGCCGCGGGCGGCGAAGGTGGCCGCCTTGGCGAATCGGGCGGTGTCCACGGGCTGGGTGAGGGACCTGGCCGCGCGCTCCGGGCTGAGGCCGAAGAAAGGGGGGAGGTCAGCTTTGCCTGTGAATGTCATTGTGTCCTGCTCATGTGCCGATCTCTGTCGAAGATCACCGGAACTGTCGCACATGAAAACCGCGCAGGGAATCGTGCCGCCCCAGGAGGGGTCGTTTTCCACGCATATCATAGGAAAAACGACACGCAGGGCTTTGGAATCTATGAGAGTCTTTAAGGACTTTGGGGCTTACAAAACGGCTTTGGAAGCAATGGCTTGGGCCATACCGGGCACCCGGATGCGGGAGCACGGGGACCCGTCTGCGGGAGATAGGGGCCCCGTGGACGGGGGCGGGGGCACCGATTCGCGGGAAACCGGCCGCGGATGCCGCTCCGCGGGCCCGCGGAGCGAATCCCTGGCAGGCCCGGCCCCGTAAACGGGTGCCTTGACGGCCGTCCGCCAGGGCAGGGAAACGCCAAGGTGCCCGTTTGCAGGATGGCCTCCGGCCGGCCACAGGCACCCGACAAGCCTGTTGCCCGCAGGTGCCTGTTCGGGGCAGACTGGGGGTGGATCCGCCGGCAAGAGCGGACCGGGCGAGGCGGAAGAGGACAGGGCGCATGATCGAGGACATCCCGCGGAACCAGCTGACCGGCCCCTTGCGGCGCGGATCGGTGAAGAAGCACGTGGCGGCGATCCACGTCTCGGGCAAGCTGTCGCTGTTGCAGCGCAAGCTGTCGAACGTGCTGCTGCTCAATGCCTACGACATGCTGGGCGAGCAGGCGGTGTTCCAGATCGACGCCAAGACGCTGGCGCTGATGGTCGGCTACAATTCGAACGACACCGAAACGCTGAAGGCCTCGCTCCGGGGGCTCGCGGAGACGATCGCGGAATGGGACATGCTGGACGAGCGCGGCCGGCAGGAATGGGGCGTGTCGAGCCTGCTGTCCTTCGCGACGCTGAAGGAGGGGGTGTGTTCCTACGCCTATTCCCCGGCGCTGGCCGAGAAGCTGCGCGATCCGAAGGTCTTCGCCCTCATCAACCTCAACATCCAGAGGCGGTTCACGAGCGGCCACGCGCTGGCGCTCTATGAGAACTGCTACCGGTTCGTGCGGACGGGATCGACGGGCTGGTGGCCGCTTGAGACGTTCCGCCGACTGATGGGGGTGAACGACAGCGCCTACTACGAGACCTTCAAGCACCTGAACGCCAAGATCATCAAGCCGGCGGTGGCGGAGGTGAACAAGACCTCCAACATCGTGGTCAGCCCCGAGACCCGCAAGCGCGGCCGCACGGTCACCGATATCCGCTTCCTGATCGAGAAGAACCCGCAGCTCGCCATCCTGGAGCTGGACGACGGCGCCGGCATCCGCAACGCCCCGGTCTACGAGCGGCTGCGGGGGCTGGGGATCAGCGACCGGCTGGCGCGGCAATGGATCGCCGAGCACGGCGAGGGCGCAGTGGGCGCCAAGCTGGACTATGTCACCGGGCAGGACGGGGTGCGCCATCCGGCGCGCTACCTGGCCGCGGCGCTGCGCGACGGCTACGGGCCGGGGCAGGGGGAGGAGGCGCCCCCCGCCGAGGCGCGCGCGCCTTCGGCCCGGGAGCGGCGCCTGCGGCGGATCACCGAGCTGGTGGGGGCACGCACGCCGACCCAGCGGGACGCGGACCGGCGGCTGTTCATGGCCCGGCTGACAGGGACGGAGCGCGCCGATTTCGAGCGCCACGGCTGGATGTCGGCGATCTGCCACGACGCGATCTGCGCCTTCTGGTCCGAGCTGGTTCCCGACGCCTTCGCCGAGGCGGCGCCCAGCTGACCGGGACGCCTGCACCATTCTCCGGCTTGACCGGGCGCTCCTTGTTTGTCTTGAAGAGACCGCTGCATGAGGAGCATTCGACATGAATATTATCAAGACACTGGCGGCCGCCGCGCTGGCGACCGCGGCCGTGACCAGCGGCGCCTCCGCCGCCACCATTGCCACCGCGGGCAAGAGCGTGGACATCACCTGCACCGGCTCGTGCGACTTCTGGGACCTGGGGGATGGGTCCGAGGGATTCAGCGCGACCGGCGGCGACTGGCTCTCCGCGGCCTATGGCGGTCTCGAAGGGAACGGCAACGGCAATGGCAATGCCGGCAACAGCGCCGCCAACCGGCTGGCCTTCGTCGAACAACGTGCTGGGCACCGAATTCGATTCGCAATCGGCCACGTCCGATGGCGATCTCGACGAGGTGGGCGCGCTCGACAGTTTCACGGGCGGTGACAATGATGCCGGGTGGAGCGGATCGTCCCAGTACTACCTGGCCTGGGGCGGGGGCAGCCCGCGCTACGTGCTGATCCGGAGCAACACCGCCGACAACATCTTTTCCTGGAGCAATACCGGCCAGGGATCCGGCCTGAGCGGCGTCGACGGCTTCGGCACGGTCGCGGCGGTGCCGCTTCCGGCGGGCGGCCTGCTGCTGCTGGGCGGGCTCGGTGGCCTCGCCGCGCTGCGCCGCAAGCGCGGCTGAATCCCTCGCCTTCCGGTCCTGGCGCGGGGCGGCCCTTTCGGGCCGCCCCGTGGCCTGTCCGGCCGGCCCTTGCCGGGGGTGCGGCGACGTGGTGATGCGTCCCTGGCAGGCGCGGGGGCATGCGGCATGACGGAGATACTGGCGCTGGCGCTGCCGCTGATCCTGGCGGGGGGCGCGATCGGCATGCTGGCGGGACTGTTCGGCGTCGGCGGCGGCGCGATCAGCGTGCCGGTCCTGTTCGAGGTGTTCCGGGGGATGGGCACGGCCGAGGACGTGGCGATGCCGCTGGCGGTCGGCACCTCGCTCGCCATGATCGTGCCGACGGGGCTGGCCTCGGCCCGCGCCCATGCCCGGCGCGGCCAGGTCGATGGCGCGGTGCTCAGGGTCTGGGCGGGGCCGATCGTGGCCGGCGTCGCGCTCGGCGCGGCGATCGCGCGGGTGGCGCCGGCGGAGCTGTTCCAGGGGGTCTTCGCCGTGGTGGCGGGGCTGTTGTCCCTGCGCATGCTGTTCGGCCTGGCACCGCCGGCGGCGGGACGGGGGATCGGCCGCGGCTGGGCGGCGCGGGGCTACGGCGCGGCGGTGGGGCTCCTCTCGGCGCTGATGGGGATCGGCGGCGGCGCGATCTCGACCCTGATCCTGACCGCCCATGGCAGCGGCATCCGCCGCGCGGTGGCGACCTCGGCCGGGGTGGGGGTGCTGATCGCGGTGCCCGGCACGCTGGGCTACGTCCTGGCGGGCTGGGGCGCCCAGGGCCTGCCGGGCCATGCGGCGGGATATGTCTCCGGCCTCGGCCTGGCGCTGACCGCGCCGACGGCGCTCCTGGCCGCGCCGCTGGGGGCGCGGCTGGCGCATGCGCTGCCCGAACGGCTGCTGCGCCGGTGCTTCGGCCTGTTCCTGATGGCGGTCGCGGCGCGATTCGCGCTGGCTCTGCTCGGCTGAGCCGTCAACGCTCCTGCAGGACCGACCAGCATTGTTTCTCCGACAGGGTCTCGACCTGGTAGCTGGTCGGCGTGATCGCGGTCAGCTCGCCCTGTGCCCCGCGCGAGATATCGTAGCATTTGCGCACGCCGGTCAGCCGTTCGCGGGAGGCGACGATGGTGATGTCGAACCGGGTGATCGCCTCGATCTTCGGCCGGGTGGCGGGATCGAAGCGCTCGAGGATCCCGCTGAAGGAGCCGACGTCGATATGGTCGCCCATGCCGAGCGGCCCCTGGACCGTGCCTTGCAACTCGGTGGACATGTCCTCCTGGCCGTATTCCTCCAGATCGGTGACGGTGCCCGAGACATGCCCCGCCTCGCTGTGCAGCGTCACCGTCATGTCGCGCACGAAGACCGGCTCGTAGCTGAGATTGGCCAGGATGATGCGCGCCTCGAAGCCGTCGCCGGCGCCCCGGTTGAGGGTCAGCACGCTGCGCCGCTGCCGGCGCAGGCTGGTCAGCAGCATTTGCAGATAGACCACCCAGATCACCGCCGTGGCGATGCTGACGAGAAGTTGGAGGAACGAGGTATGGGAGAGGATCCAGTCCATCGGGGGCCTTTCGGGCAGCGTCGCGGGTCGGCCGGCGTGATAGGGGAGGGGACGGGGGGGATCAATCACGCAGGGCGCGTCCGGCGGGACCCGGCGCGGCGGGAGCGCCCCGGGAAGTGCCGGGTGGCCCGCGGGAGGCGCCGGCGGGGCCCGGAAGGGGGCCACGGCGACCCCGCGCGAACGTGTCCCGCCGGGAGCACGAGAACGTGTATGATGCAAGGCGCCCGCCTCGGCCGGTCCCGGCGGACGGTGTCGGGCGTGCGCGGCGCGACCTGTCCCGACGGTCGGGTTGTGCCCTTGCGGCGGCTGTGCATGCTTGCCGCGGCCCCGGCAGGCGCCCGCGCGGTGCCCCGCCACCGGGAAAAACAGAACCAAGAACAGGGGAAACCCATGAGGAAACTCGCACTCACCACCGCATTGACCCTGCTGGCCGCGCCGGCGCTGGCGCAGGACGGCGATTGCGGCGAGGTTTCGATCACCGAGATGAACTGGGCCTCGGCCTCGGTCGTGACCAACGTGGCCAGCTTCATCATGGAGCAGGGCTATGGCTGCGACGTGTCGATCGTGCCGTCGGACACGGTGCCGGCGGTGACCTCGGTCGCCGAGAACGGCGAACCCGACATCGTCACCGAACTCTGGGCGAATTCCACCGGCGAGGTCTATACCCGGCTGCGCGACGAGGGCCGCATCGAGGAACTGGGCCCGGTGCTGGAGCCCGGCGGGGTCGAGGGCTGGTGGATCCCACGCTACCTGGTCGAGGAGCATCCCGAACTGGAGACCATCGAAGGCGTGCTGGAGAATCCCGATCTGGTCGGCGGGCGGTTCCACAACTGCCCCGAGGGCTGGGGCTGTCGGGTGGTCAACGACAACCTGCTGCCCGCCTTCGGCGTCGGCGAGGCCGGGATCGAGATCTTCAACCACGGATCGGGCGAGACGCTGGCCACCTCGATGGCCTCCGCCTACGAGAGCCGGGAGCCCTGGTTCGGCTATTACTGGGCGCCGACCGCCCCGCTGGGCCGCTACGACATGGTCAAGGTGGACATGGGCGAATACGTCGCCAAGGAGCACAATGCCGCCCAGAACCCCGATGCCGGGAATGTCGGCCGGACGAACTTCCCCGCCGCGCCGGTGCTGACGGCGGTGACGACCGACTTCTCGGAACAGCATCCCGAGATCACCGAGTTCCTGTCGAACATGACCTTCAAGGTGGAGACGATGAACGAGATCGTCGCCTGGATGGACGAGAACTCGGCCTCCGGCGAGGAGGGCGCGGTCTATTACCTGACCAACCACCAGGATACCTGGTCGGACTGGCTGAGCGACGCGGCGCGGCAGAACCTCCAGCAGGTCCTGGAGCAGTGATGCGGGCGGGGCGCGATTCTTCGGCGAAGAATCGGCCTCGCGGCGCCCGCCGCGCCGGATGACCGGGACGGCCCCGCGGGGCCGTTCCCACCAAGAGCCGAGAACGGGACGGACGGATCATGGCGACCTACGACTGGGTGTTCGACACCCTCGGGCTGCGCGACTGGTGCGAGGGCGGCGGCGGCGGCGGCGCCGATGTCGATGGCGGACCTGATGGGACAGGCCGGCGGCGGACGCCCGACCGCACCGTCTGGGAGACGCCGTTCCCGTCGATGGACGCGCTGAACGACGCCTGCGGCGGCCTTCCCGCAATCGCGCGAGGTGACCTCGGGGCTGGAGCGCGGCTTCCTCGACGTCAAAGACGCCATGTCCACCGTGCTCGACCCGTTGACCCAGCCGCTCAGCTGGGCGCTGAGATGGCGCGCTGGAGCTCTTCCAGGCGACGCCGTGGTTCGTCATGATCCCGCTCCTGGGCCTGATCGTCTTGCCTCGTCAGCCGGTCGTGGAAACTGCTGTCCTTCGTGGCGGGCTCCTTCGCGGCGCTCGCCTTCATCGACTACTACGACTACGCCATGCAGACGCTGGCGATCATCTTCGTCTGCGCGCTGATCTGCGTGCTGCTCGGCGTGCCGATCGGCATCGCCATGTCGCGCTCGGACCGGTTCCAGAACGCGATGATCCCGGTGCTCGACATGCTGCAGACGCTGCCGCCCTTCGTCTACCTGATCCCGCTGATCTTCCTGTTCTCGGTGACCGAGCCCAAGCTCTACGGCATCGCCATCATCCTCTACGCCATCGTGCCGGTGATCCGGCTGACCAATCTCGGCATCCGGCTGGTGGACAAGGAGGTGATCGAGGCCGCCGACGCCTTCGGCATGACCGACGCGGCAGAAGCTCTTCGGGGTGCAGATCCCGCTGGCGCTGCCGAACATCATGGCCGGCGTGAACCAGACCATCATGATGAGCCTCGCCATGGTGGTGATCGCCTCGCTCGTCTCGGCTCCCGGCCTCGGCGTGCTGGTGCTGCGCGGCATCCGCAACCTGGAGCTGGGCGTCGGGCTGGTCTCGGGGCTCGGCATCGTGCTGCTGGCGGTGATCCTCGACCGCGCCACCAAGGCGGCGCTGGCGCGCGATCAACGCCGCGCAGAAGCAATGAGGGGACCGACTATGAGCGAATCCCAAGATCTCGGTCCGCGACCTCTACAAGATCTTCGGCGACGACCCGCAGGACGGCGCTGGAGCATGTCCGCGCCGGCATGGACAAGGCCGAACTGCTGGAGAGGCACAACCACGTGCTCGGCCTGCGCGACATCAACGTCGACATGGCCGACGGGCGAGATCACCGTCATCATGGGCCTGTCGGGCTCGGGCAAGTCGACCCTGATCCGGCACCTCAACCGGCTGATCGACCCGACCGCCGGCGAGGTCCTCGTCGACGGCGAGAACATCATGGATTACGGCGACGCGCAAGCTTCGGCGACTGCGCCGCCGAGACATGTCGATGGTGTTCCAGAAGTTCGCGCTGCTGCCGCACCGCACGGTGCTGGAGAATGCCGGCGACGCCGCTGGATCGTGGACGGGGCGCAGGCGGGCGGAGTACGAGGCCGAGGCGACGAAATGGCTCGACCGGGTCGGGCTGGAGGGTCAGGGCGAGCAGTATCCCGCACCAGCTCTCGGGCGGGATGCAGCAGCGGGTGGGGATCGCCCGGGCGCTGACCTCGAACTCGGACATCATGCTGATGGACGAGGCGTTCTCGGCGCTCGACCCGCTGATCCGCACCGACATGCAGGACCTGCTGCTGGAGCTGCAGCGCGAGCTGCAGCAAGACCGTGGTCTTCATCACCCACGACCTCGACGAGGCGCTGAAGCTGGCCGATCACCTGGTGATCCTGAAGGACGGCGAGGTGGTGCAGCAGGGCGAGCCGCAGCATATCCTGATGAACCCCAACGACCCCTACATCGTGGACTTCATCTCGCGACATCAATCGCGCCCGGGTGCTGCGCGTGCGCTCGGTGATGACGCCGGGGCGCGAGGATCCCGGCGGGCTGGCGGGCGAGGTCGATTCCGACGACACGCTGGAGGCGGTGATCGCCAAGGCGCGTGGCGACACGGCGCCGCATCTACCGGGTGATGCAGGACGGCGAGCCGGTGGGCATCCTGCCGATGACCGATGTGGTGCGCGCGCTGGTGCCCACGGACGCCGCCGAGGGGGGCCTGCGCGCCGCCTCCTAGCCCAGGGCGACGAGGGCGATCTCGCCCGGCCAGCGCGCGGCGAGGGCCTCGGCGGCGGTCCAGCTGCGCTGGCCCGAGCGGCAGCACAGGACCGCGCGCTGGCCGGGGGCGGGCTCGGGGCCGCCGGGGCCGAAGGCGGCAACGGGGAGACGCTGCGCCGCCGGGTGGGCGAGGGGGCCCTCCTCGGGCGCGCGCAGATCGGCGATCCAGTCCGCCGCGGTGATCGCGGCGGGGTCCAGGAAGCGGGGGGCGGTGGCGGGTTCCGGCGCGCCGTGGAAGGCGAAGCCGCCCGCCCGGTGGGCGAGCCCGTCATAGCTGACGATGCGGCCGAGCGGCGAGGGGGAGAGCCCCGCGAGCAGTGCGAGCGCCATCTGCGCCTGCATCGCGCCCACGACGCCGACGACCGGGCCCAGCACCCCGTCCTCGGCGCAGGAGCCGAGCCTTTGCGGCAGGTCGGGAAAGACCGCGCGCAGGCTGGGCGCGCCGCCGCAGAAGCCACCGGCGTATCCCTCCACCCCCACGACCGAGGCCGAGACCAGCGGCAGGCCGGCGTCGCGGCACTGGTCTGAGGCGATGTAGGAGGCGGCGAAGCTGTCGGCGCAGTCGAGAACCAGATCGGTGCCGGCGGCGAGATCCGGCGCGTTTCCCGGGCCGAAGGCGGCCACCACCGGCTCCACCCGGGCGTCGGAATTGTGGCGGGAGAGCATTTCGGCGGCGGCACGGGCCTTCGGCTGACCGATATCGGCGGTGGCGAAGAGGGTCTGGCGCGGCAGGTTGGCCTCCTCCACCACGTCCGGATCGACGAGGCGGATGCGGCCGACACCCGCCCCGGCGAGGTAGTGCAGGACCGGCGCGGCGAGGCCGCCGGCGCCGATGACGAGGACATGGGCGGCGCGGAGCCGGGCATGGCCCTCGGGCCCCAGCTCGGGCACGGCGACCTGGCGGGCATAACGGCTCATCGGGTGGCCTCCATCCACTCCGCGATGCGGGTCTCGGGGGCGGGGTGCAGGGTGATGTCGGTGACCACCGAGACGCAATCGGCGCCGGCGGCGAAGGCCCGGGCCGCGCGGTCCACCGACAGGCCGCCGATGGCGACGAGGGGGAGGGGGCCGACGCGGTCCTTCCATTGCCGCAGGCGGGCGGTGCCCTGTTGGTGCCATTTCATCTTCTTCAGCACCGTGGGCCAGACCGGGCCGAGGGCGACGTAATCGGGGGTGCAGGCGAGCGCCCGCTCCAGCTCGGCCTCGTCATGGGTGGAGAGACCGAGGCGCAGCCCGGCGCGGCGGATCGCGGGCAGGTCGGCGGTGTCGAGATCCTCCTGCCCCAGATGCACCCAGTCGCAGCCGAGGTCGATGGCGCTGCGCCAGTGGTCGTTGACCACCATCGCCGCCCCGGCGGCGCGGGCGGCGTCGCGCGCGGTGGCGATGTGGTTCCGGAGCGTGGGCTCGGGAAGGTCCTTCAGGCGCAGCTGAAAGAACCGCACGCCGAGGGGCAGGGCGCGGGGCAGCCAGGACGGGTGGTCGAAGATCGGGTAGAGGCGGTCGGGGATCATTCCAGCACCGCCAGTCCGAGAACGGGCGTGGAGGGGGCGGCCATGTCGCGCGGCTCCATCGGATCGGCCTCGAAGGCGAGGCGCCCGGCCTCCAGCGCGCGGGCGAAGCCCTCGGCCATCGCCGCCGGGTCGCCGGCGCGGGCGACGGCGGTGTTCAGGAGCACCGCGTCGAATCCGAGTTCCATGGCGCGGGCGGCCTGGGAGGGCAGGCCGAGGCCCGCGTCGATAACCATCGGCACGTCCGGGTGACGGGCGCGGAGCGCGCGCAAGCCGTAGATGTTGTTCAGCCCCAGCCCGGTGCCGATCGGCGCGCCCCAGGGCATCAGCACCTCGCAGCCGGCATCGATCAGGCGGTCGGCGAGGATGCCGTCCTCGGTGGTGTAGGGGAAGACGCGGAACCCGTCCTCCGAGAGGATCCGCGCCGCCTCCACCAGGCCGAACGGGTCGGGCTGGAGCGTGTCGGGGTCGCCCACGACCTCCAGCTTGATCCAGTCGGTGCCGAAGACCTCGCGCGCCATCCGGGCGGTCGTGACCGCCTCCTTCACCGAGTGGCAGCCGGCGGTGTTGGGCAGGACCGGCAGGCCGAGATCGCGATCATCGAGCTCCAGAACTCGGACCCCGCGCCGGCGCCGGCGGATTCGCGGCGCAGCGACACCGTGGCGATGCCCGCGCCGGAGCGGCGGAACGCCTCGCGCAGGGTGGCGGGGGAGGGGTATTGCGCCGTGCCGAGCATCAGGCGCGAGGCGACATGCGCGCCGTAGAAGACAGGCATCTCAGCCCCCCTGGCGCGGCGTGAGGACTTCCAGCCGGTCGCCCGGGGATAGCTCGGTTCCGGACCGCGATGCGGCCGGCACGAAGGTCTCGTTCACCGCGGTGGCGACGCGGGCCTCGCCGTAGCCCAGTTCCTCCAGCGCGGCGGCGAGGGTGAGGGACGCGATCTCGCGGGGCTCACCGTTCAGCGTGATCTTCAGCAAGGGACATCTCCGATATGTCGAGGATCAGGTCGGCGGCCCGCCGCGCCAGAGCGGGGGCCATGAGGAAGCCGTGGCGGTAGAGGCCGTTGAGGTGGAGGCGGCCGTCGCGTTCCACCACGCGCGGCACGTTGTCGGGAAAGGCCGGGCGCACATCGGCGCCCAGTTCCAGCACCTCGGCCTCGCCGAAGGCCGGGTCGAGCGCATAGGCGGCGGAGAGGAGCTCCACCGTGGAGCGCAGGGTGACGGGGCCGCGATGCGCGCTCTCCACCTGGGTCGCGCCGACCATGAAGACACCCGCGCCGCGCGGGACGACGTAGATCGGGTGGCGCGGGTGGAGGAGGCGAACGGGGCGGGAGAGCGCAACCTCGGGCGCGCGGATCACCGCCATCTCGCCGCGCACGCCGCGCAGATCGGCCAGCCGGTCGCGGGCGGCGAGGCCGCGGCAATCGGCGATGACGCCCGCCGCGGGGCCGTCGGGGCAGATCGGCACGCCGGCGGCGTCGAGGCGGCGGGCGAGATGGGCGAGTGCGGCCCGGGGGTCGATATGGCCCTCCTCCGCGAAGTGGAGCGCAATGCCGAAACGGGGGGCAAGCCCCGGCTCCACCGCGGCGAGGCCGGCGCGGTCGAGCCGGGAATGGTTCTCGGTGCGGCGGGCGAAGCGGTCGATCTCGCGCCGGTCGCGGCCCTGCGCCACGACAAGGGAGCCGCGCCGGGTGACCTCGACGCCGGCCCGCGCCCACCAGTCGGCGGCCTGCCGGCCGAGGCGGACCACCTCGGGCTCCGCCGTCTCGCCCTCGCAATCGGGGGCGAGCATGCCGCCCGCCCACCAGGAGCAGCCATGCGGACCGGGTGGCCCGGCGGGATCGACGAGGCGGGGCGTGGCGCCCCGCGCGACGAGTTCGGTCGCGAGCGCCAGCCCGGCGACGCCGGCGCCGAGGATGGTGACGGGAGCGGTCACGCCCAGATCCCGTGGAAATGGTGCACGGGACCATGGCCATGGCCGATCCCCAGCCCGTCGGCCCCGGCGAGCGCGCCCTGCAGCCAGGCATGAGCGCTGGCGGCGGCGGCGGGAAGGCCGGCCCCCTTCGCCAGTTCCGCGGCGAGCGCCGAGGCCAGCGAGCAGCCGGTGCCGTGGGTGTTGCGCGTGTCGCGGCGCGGTGCCTCGAGCGGCAGCGGCGCGCCGTCGTGGAGCAGGAGGTCGCGGCAGGTGGGCCCTGTCCCGTGGCCACCCTTCATCAGCACCGCCCGCGCGCCGAGATCGCGCAGGGCGGCGCCCTGGCGGGCGACCTCGTCCTCGGTGCGGGCGGTGTCGCATCCGAGGAGGCGCGCCGCCTCGGGCAGATTTGGGGTGAGCAGCATGGCGCGCGGCAGGAGTTGGTCGCGCAGGGCGGCGACGGCATCGTCGGGCAGGAGCGGATCGCCGGATTTCGCCACCATCACCGGGTCGAGCACCACGGGGCCGTCGTAGCCCTCAAGCGCGTCCGCCACCGCGGCGACGATGCCGGAGGAGCCCAGCATGCCGATCTTCACCGCGTCGGCCCCGATATCGGAGAGGACCGAGCGGATCTGCGCCGCGACGAGATCGGGGGAGAGCACCTCGACCGCCTGCACGCCTTGGGTGTTCTGGGCGGTGATGGCGGTGATCGCCGTCGTGGCATAGACGCCGCGGGCCGAGGCGGTCTTGACGTCGGCCTGGATGCCGGCGCCGCCGCCGCTGTCGGATCCGGCGATGATGAGGAGCGTCGCTGTGCCCATGTCTGCCTCCGCGTTCTGGGCTTTGGCGGCGGGCAGGGGGCGGCGCGGTCGGTCCGCGCGATCTCCGTTCCCTCCGCCGGCATGGCCCGGATCAGGTTCGATGGGTTGGCATTGCCGCCTCTCAGCCCCCGGACGGGGCACCCCAACGGATGTGCCTCAGAGGTAGGGCGCGCGGGCAGGCCGCGCAAGCGGGGCGATCACCCGTCGGCGACGAGGCGGACGGGGACCGCCTTGGAGCCGGGCGTCTTGGAGGCGCGGTCGTGCAGGCCGAGCGGCACCAGCACGTTGCATTCGGGGTAGTAGGCGCCGACCGTGCCGCGCGGCATGTCGAAGGCGACGAGGGTGAGCCCGCCGAGCCGCCGCTGCACCCCGTCGCCGGCATCGGACAGCAGCGCCACCGCGTCGCCGGGGCCGAGGCCCTCGGCGGCGATGTCCTCGGCATGCATCAGCACCACGTCGCGGGTGCCCTCGATGCCGCGGAAACGGTCGGAATAGCCGTAGATCGTGGTGTTGAACTGGTCGTTGGAGCGCATGGTGATCAGGGTGTAGCGCCCCGGCGCGGGCGCGAAGGAGAGCGCGTTGAGGCGGGCGGGCACGGTGAACTCGGCCCGGCCGCTCTCCGTCTTCCAGACCCGGTGATGGGCGGGGTTGCCGCGCCAGAAACCGCCCGGTTCGTGCAGGCGGGCGTTGTAGTCGCGGAAATCGTCGGGCCAGGTCGCCTCGATCAGGTCGCGGACGCGGGCATAATCCGCCACCCAGTCGTCCCAGGGGCGTTTCGGGTTCGGCGGGGTCAGGGCCCTGGCGATCCCGGCGATGATGGCGAGCTCGGATTTCAGGTGCTCGGAGGCCGGCGAGCGGTGGCCCAGCGAGCCGTGGATCATCGAGAAGCTGTCCTCGACCGAGATCGCCTGCGGGCCGCCCTGTTGCTCATCGGTCTCGGTCCGGGCGAGGCAGGGCAGGATGTAGGCCGCGCGTCCGGGATAGAGATGCGAGCGGTTGAGCTTGGTGGAGATCATCACCGTCAGGTCCTGCGCCCGCCAGGTTCGTTCCAGCGCGGCCGTCTCGGGCAGGGCGCGCAGCAGGTTGCCGCCGAGGCAGAGCGTGGCGCGGATGCGGCCCTCGACGATGCCCTGCGCGGCATCGACGACATGGGTGCCGTCGTGGCGCGGGGGGTCGAAGTCGAACATCTCCGCCAGCCGGTCGAGGGGAACCAGATCGGCCTTCTCGGCGATGCCGACGGTGCGCTGGCCCTGGACGTTGGAATGGCCGCGCACGGGGCAGAGCCCGGCGCCGGGGCGGCCGACATTGCCGCGCAGCAGCAGCAGGTTGACCAGCATGCCGATATTGTCGGCGCCGTGGGCCTGCTGGGTCAGCCCCATGCCGTAGACGCCGATGACGCTTTCGGCCCCCATGTAGACCTCGGCGGCGGCGCGCAGGTCGGCCTCGTTCAGGCCGCATTCGGCGGTGAGCGCTTCCCAGTCGGCGGCGCGGGCATGGGCGATGAAGGCCTCCGCCCCGGTGGTGTGCTCGGCCAGAAAGGCGTGGTCGATGACGCCGCCGCCGCTCTCGTCGTCGGCCTCCACCACCGCCTTGGCCATGCCGAGCATGGCGGCGATGTCGGTACCGGCCTTGAGCTGGTGATACTGGTCGGAGATCTTCGTCTCGTGCCCCGTCGCCATGTGGACGGGGTTCTGCGGATCGACGAAGGCGATCAGGCCCTGTTCGCGCACGGGATTGAAGGTGACGATCTTCGCGCCGCGTTCCTTGGCCTCCTTCAGCGGATGGAGGAAGCGGGGCGAGTTGGTGCCGGGGTTCTGACCGAAGAACAGGAACAGGTCGGCCCGCGCCAGATCCTCCCAGACCACGGTGCCGACGGGGGAGCCGATGACGCGCTTGAGGTTCACGCTCGTCGTCTCGTGGCACATGTTGGACGATTGCGGCAGGTTGTTGGTGCCGTAGAGCCGGGCCAGCAGCGCCCAGAGATAGGACGCCTCGAGCCCGGCATGGCCGGAGGAGTAGAACACCGCATCGTCGGGGGGCAGGTCCGACAGGATCGCGGCGATGTCGGCGAAGGCCGCCTCCCAGGTCACCTCGACATAGGCGTCACTCTCGGGGTCGTAGCGCAGGGGGTGGGTGAGGCGGCCGGTGGATTCGAGCTGGTGGTCGGTCCAGTCGAGCAGGGCGCTCACCGTGTGATCGCGCCAGAATTCCGGGCCGCAGCGGGCCGTCGTGCTCTCCCACAGGGTCGCCTTGGCGCCGTTCTCGCAGAACTCGAAGGCGCGGTAGTTGGCGGGCTTGGGCCAGGCGCAGGAGGAGCACATGAAGCCGCCGGGCTTGTTCTGCCGCGCGAGGGTGGCCAGCGCGCCGGGGGTGGGCCAGCTCTCGCCGAAGATCCGGGCGATGCCGCGCATCGAGCCCCAGCCGCCGGCCGGGCCGCTCTCGCGCGGCAGATCCCCGGGGGTGTCGTCCTCGGCCATGATGCCCTCCGCCGTGCAGTCCGTTCGGGCGAACGCGCGGAGGGCGGATTCGGTGCCCGGATATCGGCGCGGCGGCGGGCCGCCGCCGGGAGGCCGCGGAGCTCAGGCGGCCCTGCGGCGCCGGGAGGCGAGGGCGATGCCGCCGATGGCCAGCGCCATCAGCCCGCCGGCGCCCGGGATCGGGACCGGCGAGGCGGTGACGAGATCCTGATACTTGCCGCCGGAGCCGCCCGTGCTTTCAAGAAAGGCGAGGTCGTAGCGGCGTGCGCCAGCGTAGCCGGAGGCCGCGCCGAGGTAGCCGTTGGCATAGGACAGGGTGGCGGCATCGGCGGCGGCGCGGAAATCCCCCGCCATCACGTCGTCGTCGGCATCGTAGACCGCGTTCCACAGGGCGAGCTGGAACCCCGCGGCCTGCGCGCCGGAGGTGGCGTCGACCCGGGCGAAATTGGCGTCGAAGACCGATTGCACCCGGTCGCGCCCGGCGGCGTCGAGATAGCTGCCCGAGAAGGGCGTGTCGGTCACCGCGTAGGCCCGGCCGGTACTGGCGGAGGTGGAGACGAAGCTGGCCAGGTCGAGGCACCAGGCGAGGAAATCCGTCATCCGGCCGGAGGCGTCGCGCATCTTGAAGCCCCAGGCGCCGACGGCGCGCGGCCAGTCGCCGGAGCCGGGATAGGCCACCGGCGCGCCGGTGACGGTGACCGTCTGGCGCTCGGCGCCGCTGGAGGCGCCGTGATAGGTCAGCGACAGGGGCGCCGCGCTGGCGGAGGCGGCGAGCGCGAAACACGCCGCCGCCGCGAGGCCGAGCGTTGCGGAGAGGGTCGGGCGCATGGCGGTTCCTTTCGAGGCGGGCCGGCCCCCGCATGCCACAACCGGAGCGGGAAGCTGCGCGAAACCGCATCCCGGGGCCCGAACGAGGCGCTTCCGGGGCCGGCCCGGCACCAGTGGGGATGCGGCGCGGGCATTGTTTCCGATCCGGCAATCCCGCGCGCGGGGCGCCACCGCGACCCGGCCAGCGGCGCGGCGGGAACCGTGCGGGCGCGGGGCGGCTTGATCCCGCGACCCGCTGGAGCGCCCCGATGGCCGAGCCTGCCCGCCGCACCGATCCCGCGCCGTTGCCAGAGGAGGTCCCGGTAGCGATCACCTGCAACGGCGGCGCGCTGGCGGTGATGATGGCCAGCCCGGGCGACCTTGCCGATTTCGCCTGGGGCTTCGCCCGGTCCGAGGGAGTGCTGGAGGGGCCGGGCTGCGTGGAGCAGTTCGAGATCCTCGACCACGGGCCGGCGGGCCGGGAGGCGCGGTTCTGGCTGGTGCCGGGCCGCGCCGCGGCGCTGTCCGCGCGGCGGCGGCGGCGGGCGGGGCCCGTGGGTTGCGGGCTGTGCGGGATCGACAGCCTGGACGAGGCGCTGCGCCCGCCGCCCTCGGTGGCCCATGTGGCATTGCGCTTGCCGGGCGCGGCGGTGGCCGGGGCGACGGCGGCGCTCGGCCGGCACCAGCCGTTGCGCAATTCCTGCGGGGGGCTGCACGCGGCGGGGTTCTGGACCCCCGGATCGGGGATCGTCCTGGCGCGCGAGGATGTCGGGCGGCACAACGCGGTGGACAAGGTGCTGGGCGCGCTGATGCGCCAGGGGATCGCGGCGGGCGGCGGCGCGGTGGTCGTCTCCAGCCGGGTTTCGGTGGACCTGGTGCAGAAATGCGCCGCCGCCGGCGTGCCGGCGCTGATCGCCGTCGCCACCCCCACCGGGCTGGCGGTGGCGGCGGCGGCGACGGCGGGGCTGACCCTGGTGGCGCGGGCGCGGCGTGGGGATTTCGAGGTCTTCTCCCGGCCCGACCGGATGGCCTGAGGCTCTGGCCATCGCCGCCCCGATCGGGTTCGATGCGCGCGCAGCCGACGGGAGGACCCATGCGCATCACCGAGATCCGGGAGGTCACCAAGCCGATCTCCTCGCCCATCCGCAACGCCTATATCGACTTCTCCAAGATGACCGCGAGCCTGGTGGCGGTGGTCACCGACGTGGTGCGCGACGGGCGGCCGGTGGTGGGCTACGGCTTCAACTCGAACGGGCGCTACGGGCAGGGCGGGCTGATCCGCGAGCGGTTCCGCGACCGGGTGCTGGAGGCCGCGCCCGAGAGCCTGCTGGACGGGTCCGGCGCGATCGACCCGCACCGGGTCTGGGACGCGATGATGACCGGCGAGAAGCCGGGCGGGCACGGCGAGCGCTCGGTCGCGGTGGGCACGATCGATATGGCGGTCTGGGACGCGGTGGCCAAGATCGAAGGCAAGCCCCTGTTCCGGATGCTGGCCGAACGTGCGGGGCGGCAGGCCGATCCCCGCGTCTTCGTCTATGCGGCGGGGGGCTACTACCATCCCGGCAAGGGGCTCGACGCGCTCCGCGGCGAGATGCGCAGCTATGTCGAGCGCGGCTACACGGTGGTGAAGATGAAGATCGGCGGCGACACGATCGAGGCCGACCGGGCCCGGATCGAGGCGGTGCTGGAGGAGGTGGGCGACCGCGCGCAACTGGCCGTCGACGCCAATGGCCGCTTCGACCTGGAGACGGCGATCGCCTATGGCCGGATGCTGTCGGACTATCCGCTGTTCTGGTACGAGGAGGCGGGCGACCCGCTGGACTATCGCCTGCAGGCGGCCCTGTCGGAGGTCTATTCCGGGCCGATGGCGACGGGGGAGAACCTGTTCTCCCACCAGGATGCGCGCAACCTGATCCGGCACGGCGGCATGCGCCCCGACCGCGACTGGCTGCAGTTCGACTGCGCGCTGTCCTACGGGCTGGTGGAATACCTGCGCACGCTGGAGATGCTGCTCGATCACGGCTGGTCGCCCGCGCGCTGCATCCCCCATGGCGGGCACCAGATGTCGCTGAACATCGCCGCCGGGCTGGGGCTCGGGGGCAACGAGAGCTACCCCGACCTGTTCCAGCCCTATGGCGGCTTCCCCGACGGGGTGGAGGTGGTGGATGGCCACGTCACCCTGCCGGATCTGCCGGGCATCGGTTTCGAGGGGAAGGCCGACCTGATCGCCGAGATGCGCGCGCTGGCGGCGTGAGCTCGGGTGGAAATATCCGGGTGGCCGGCGGTGGCCCAAGCGTGGCGGGACGTCACCCGCCGGGAGGAGCCCTGCGCTCTTGCGCGCGGTCGTCGCGGGGGAGGAACGGCTCGACCGGCGCCGGCCGGGACGGGGCCGCCGTGGCTGCGGCGGGGGGGAAGTTGACGACGCGCGACACCGTCGTGCTAAGTCGATCCCCGTGCGGCGGCGAGCCCGGAGGTAGACGATGACAGGCCGGACCGATCGGAACCGGACGGAGGTGCGCGACGCCCCCGTCGATCTGGGCCGCGACGTGTTCCTGCGGCGTCTCCTGCGGGAGCTTGCCGGCACGCTGGAAAACGTCGTCGGCCTGTCCGAGGCCTCGGGCTATATCAGCGTCGTGGGGGGGGCGATCGGCGAGCAGATCGACGCCGACTACCGCGCGGCCCTGTCGGTGGACCGGCTCGACCGCGACCAGGTGCGCGACGTCCTGGTGGATCTCAAGCGCCGGATCGAGGGCGATTTCTTCGTCCTGGAGGAACACGAGGACCGCATCGTCCTGGGCAACCGGGCCTGCCCGTTCGGCGCCTTCGTGGCGGGGCGGCCGTCGCTGTGCATGATGACCTCGAACGTCTTCGGCGCGGTCGCCGCGCAGAATCTCGGCTATGCCCGCGTCGAGATCGAGGAGGCGATCGCCAAAGGGTCACGCGGGTTGCCGGGTGGTGGTGCACCTGACCCCCTCCGACGGCGTCGAGCCGAATGCGCGGGAATATTTCCGGATCGAGGAGTGATGGCGGTGGGCGGTCCGGGCTCCGATCTGGAATTCCTCCAGGAGGCGGCGCTGGTGGTGACCGCCAAGGGACGGGTGCGCGGCGCGAACGCGGCGGCGCGAGACCTGTTCGGGGCCGGGCTGGCGGCGGGCGACCTTTTCGACCTCGTCGCGGACGAGGCTGCGGTCTCGGCCTATCTGCGCCGGGCGAGCCGGTCGACCGCGTCCCATGCCGGGGCGGTCATCCTGGCGCCGGGGGCGGGCGGGCACCGCTGCCGCGCGCTCGCCGCGCGGCTGCGGCGGGACCCGGAGGGCGAGACAGTTCTGGTTTTGAGGCTGCTGGAGGCGGGCGGGGACAGGTTCGGCGTGCTCAACCGGCAGCTCGCCGAGACGGAGCGGATCCTGCGCCGGCGCCAGCGCGAGAACCTGTTGCTGAAGGAGGCCCTGGCGGAGAACCGGGTTCTGGTGCGCGAGCTGCAGCACAGGGTGAAGAACTTCATCCAGCAGATGCTGTCGCTGATCAAGATGTCGGCGGCGCGGCACGACACGCCCGAGGTGGCCGAGGTGGTCGCCACCGCCACGCGCCGCCTGCGGGCGATGAGCGCGGCGCAGGAGGCGCTCTACCAGACCGGCCGGACCAGCGCGCTGTCGGCGCGGGATTTCCTCGGCCCGGCGGTCCAGGCCACCGCGTCGGCGCTCGGCCGGGCGGGGAGGCTGGACGCGGCCATCGCGGACGGGGAGATGACCCCCGAGGAGGCGCATTGCCTGGCGCTGATCGCCAACGAGCTGGTGACCAATGCGATGCGCCACGGCACGGCCGGGGCCGGGACGCCGGTGGCGGTGTCCTTCGCCTCCGATCCCGAGGGGCATGTGCTGGAGGTGCGCGACCGCGGCCCGGGCTTCGACGGGCGGGCGACGTCGCGTTCCTCGGGGCTGTCGCTGGTGCGGGCACTTTGCCGGCAGATCGGTGCCACGCTAGATGTCGTGCACGACCGCGGAACCAGATGTTCGGTCCGGTTCCGGTCGAGCCTGGACGAGACGGATGGATGATGACCCGAGACGACGTTGCCGTTGATCCCCGCCGGCCCCGCGCCATGCCCCGGGGCCCGGCGCCGGGGCTGGCCCCGAGGGGGCATCGGGCGGTCGCGATGAGCCCGACCCCCGATCCCGGCCCGCGGGGCGGGGTCGGGAGGGGCGGCCGGCCGCTGCGCGTGATGGTGGTGGAGGACGAGGCGCTGATCGCCCTCGATATCGAGATGACGCTGGAGGCCATGGGCGCGGAGGTGGTGGGCCGGGCGGCCACCGCCGCCGAGGCGGTGCGGCTGGCGCGGCTCCACGAACCCGACCTCGTGACCATGGACATTCACATCAAGGGCGACCGCGACGGCGTGAGCGCGGCGATCGAGATCTACGAGCAGGCGGGCATCCGCGTGATCTTCATCTCCGCCTTCGGCAATGCGGAGACGCGCGCCCGCGCCGCGGCGGCCAATCCGATCGACTGGATCGGCAAACCCTTCGACGAGCGGGCCCTCGAACGCGCGCTCGACCGGATCGCGTCCGAGCGCTGAGCCCTCGGCCGAGCGGCGGGGGGTGACGGAACCGGCCGCGGACATGGACCTTCGCCGCCATGCGGGCGGCGATCCGGCACGTCCGATCGAGACCCCTGCCACCCGGTCCCCGGCCGGGGACCGGCGCACCGGCATATGCGGGCCGGCCCCTGCCCGTGACGGAACGGCGATCCGGCCTGACCGCATGGCCAGGCGGCGTCGTTCGCGATGCCGGCCCGAGCGGGGTGGCGATCGCCTTCGAGGGGCCATCTCGCGCCGCGGCGCCGTTTCGGGCCAGTTTCGGTGCGGGAGACGCCGGGAATGTTGCGCAAGATCGACCATGCCTGCCGGACGGCGCGGTTCTACCGCGTCGACGTGGTGCCGACGCTGTTCGGGGAACGGGCGCTGCGGCGCGAATGGGGCCGGATCGGCGGCGCCGCGCGGGGCCCGTCACAGACGGCGGCGAGCCGCGCCGAGGCCGAGCGGCGGGCCGCCGCATGGCTGGCGGCGAAGCGCCGGCGCGGCTATGCGGCCGTCCCCGAATCCTCGGGCGGGCCGTAGATCGCGGTGCCGCGGGGGCCCTCCTCCACCGCCCAGCCGCGATACATCCCCTCGCAGTTGAAGGGCAGGGTGACGCGGCCGGAGCGATCCACGGCGACCAGGCCGCCCGACCCGCCATGCGCGGCGAGATCGTCCACCACGCCGAAGGCGGCGCGGTCGAGGTCCTGCCCGGCGTGGCGCATCCGCGCGTCGATCTCGTGCGCCGCGGCCCAGCGGATGAAGGCCTCGCCGTCGCCGGTGGCCGACACCGCGCAGGTCGCGTCGTCGGCGAAGGTGCCCGCGCCGGGGATCGGGGTGTCGCCGACACGGCCGGGCCGCTTCGCCGTCATGCCCCCCGTGGAGGTCGCCGCGGCCAGGTGGCCGCGACGGTCGCGCGCCACCGCGCCGACGGTGCCGTGGCGGCGGGCGGGATCGTCGTCGAGCGTGCCGGCCTCGATCTGGCGCAGGGTCTCCTGCAGCGCCTCCCAGCGGGCCTCGGTGTGGAAATAGGCGGGTTCGGCGAAGGGCAGGGCGGCGGCGCGCGCGATCTCAACGGCGCCGTCTCCGATCATCAGCACGTGGTCGGTGTGGTCCATCACCGCGCGAGCGGCGCGGACCGGATTCTTCGGGCCGAACAGGCCGGCCACGGCGCCGGCGCGGCGGTCGCGCCCGTCCATCACCGCGGCGTCCATCTCCTGGGTGCCGGCGGATGTGTAGACGGCGCCGCGGCCGGCGTTGAACAGCGGCTCGTCCTCCAGCGCGGCGACCGCCTCGGTCACGGCATCGAGCGCGGCGCCTCCACGGCGCAGGACCGCCTCGCCGACGGCGAGCACGCGGGCGAGCGCCGCGTGATGGGCGCGCGCGGCGGCCGCGTCCATGCGCGCCCGCGGGATCACTCCGGCGCCGCCGTGGATGGCCAGAGAATATGTCATCGTCCTTGCCCCTTTTCTCGGGCCGCCCCGAGCGGCGGCGTGCGTGAACAATTTCGTCACATTTGCGGGCGAATTTGAGATCCGCGTGATATCAGCGCCAGGGCTGCGCGGAAATGGCCTGTGAACCCGGCCCGCAGGACGCTACATATAGTGGTAACGCCGCCGGCAGAAGGCTTCGGAAAGATGAACATGATGCACAAGATTCCCCAGAGCGGACCGCTGGTCGCCATCGGCGGCGCCGAGGACAAGACCGCGGAAGCGGTGATCCTTCAGCAGGTTCTGGAGATGACCGGGGTCGAGGCCCCCGTGGTCGGCGTCATCACCACGGCGAGCAGCATTCCCGACGATGTCTTCGCCGGCTATGCCGATGTGTTCAACCGACTCGGCGCGGCCGAGGTGCTGGACGTGCGCATCCGCACCCGACTGGAGGCCGGCGAACAGCAATTCGTCGACATGATCGAGCGCTGCGACGTGATCTTCATCTCGGGCGGCGACCAGATGCGGCTGACCAACACGCTGGGCGGGCGCCGCACGCTGGAGGCGATTCGGCGCCGCCACGCCGAGGGCGCGGTGATCGCGGGCACCAGCGCGGGCGCGGCCTGTCAGTCCACCACGATGGTCTATGGCGGCCCGTCGGACGATTCCCTGCGCAAGGGCGCGGTGAAGATGAGCGCCGGCTTCGGCTTCGTCGAGGGGGTGATCATCGACACCCATTTCCTGGAGCGCGGACGCTTCTCGCGGCTGATGGAGGTGGGGGCGACGAATCCCGAATATGTCGGCATCGGCCTGGGCGAGGATGCCGCCGTATTGTTCCACGACGACGGCACGATCCGCAGCTTCGGCCCCGGTCACGTGGTCATCGTTGACAGTTCCCAGATAACCGGCTCCAATGTTTACGATTTACAGGACGGCGAGGCGGTGAGCGTCTCGAACGTGATAATGCACGCGCTGGTTGACGGGTACGGCTACGATCCGTCGGACCGGCGGGTCCTGACTCCGCAGGAGCTCGGGGCTTCGAGGGTGGAGCGAAAGGTTGCGCATACTTGAACACCGCGCGTTGCGCGGGCCGAACTACTACAGCCGCTACGTCGCGATCTACATGCGGCTGGACATCGAGGAACTTGAGGACCGGCCGAGCGACCAGGTCCAGGGCATCGCCGAGGCGCTCGAGGCGCTGATGCCGGAGATCTACGAGCATCGTTGCTCGGTCGGCGAGCCGGGGGGCTTCCTGCAGCGGGTGCGGGCGGGCACCTGGGCCGGCCACATGGTCGAGCACGTCGCCATCGAGCTGCAGAACATGGTCGGCTTCTCGGTCGGCTACGGCAAGACGGTCGACAGCTACGACAAGGGCATCTACAACGTCGTCTACCGCTACCGCGACGAGGCCACGGGCCTGGCCGCGGGCGAGGCGGCGGTGGAGATCGTGCAGAAGCTCTACGACCGGGAGGAGGTCGACCTCGCCCCGCATATCGCGCGGCTGAAGGAGGTGCGCGACGCCAACGCGCTCGGCCCCTCCACCGGCGCGATCGTGGGCGCGGCCAAGGCGCGCAACATCCCGTGGTACAACCTCACCGAGGGCACCAGCTATACCCAGCTTGGCCATGGCGCGAAGCAGCGGCGGTTCCAGGCCACGGTGACGGACGCGACCGGGATCATCGGCCACTCCATCGCCGACGACAAGGACTGGACCAAGCAGATCCTGGGCGATGCCGGCATTGCGGTGCCCAGGGGACAGACCTGCTACAGCTTCGAGGAAGCGGGGGAGGCGGCCGAATGGATCGGCTGGCCCGTGGTCACCAAGCCGCTCTCGGGCAATCACGGCCGCGGCGTGACCACCGATATCGGCTCGATGGAGGATCTGCGCTCGGGCTACGAGGCGGCGGTTGCGCGCGCCCGAGACGCCGAGCAGGCCGTGATCGTGGAGAGCTACATCCGCGGCGAGGATCACCGGATGCTGGTCGTGGGCGGCACGCTGGTCGCCGCGGCGCGCCGCCGGCCGGCCCACGTCACCGGCGACGGGCGGCGCAGCATCCAGCAGCTGATCGACGCCGAGAACGCCGATCCGCGACGCGGGGTGGGCCATGAGAACCTGCTCACCCAGATCAAGGTGGACGAGCAGACGATGCGGATGCTCGAGCAGGCCAATCTCACGCTCGACACGGTTCTGCCCGAGGGCGAGATCGCGTTCCTGAAATCGACGGCCAACATCTCCACCGGCGGCACGGCGACCGACCTGACCGACGAGGTCCACCCCACGGTGAAGTTCCAGATGGAGCGGATCGGCCGGCTGGTGGGGCTCGACGTGATCGGCATCGACCTTCTGGCCGAGGATCTGTCCAAGCCGCTGGACGAGCAGTCGGCGGGCGTGGTCGAGGTCAATGCCGGGCCCGGATTCCGCATGCACATGGCGCCGACCCACGGCCATCCGCGGCCCGTGGGCGAGCATGTGCTGAACATGCTGTTCCCCGACCCGACCGATGACGGGCGCATCCCGATCACCGCGATCACCGGCACCAACGGAAAGACCACGACGACCCGGCTTTCGGCGCATATCCTGCGCCAGGCGGGCAATTCCGTGGGGCTCGGCTGCACCGGCACGGTGGAGATCGACAACCACGTGATCCTGCGCGGCGACTATTCCGGCCCCGGCGCGGCGCAAGCCGTGCTGCGCGAGCCGACGGTGGAGCATGCGGTGCTGGAAGTGGCGCGCGGCGGCATCATGCGCCGCGGCCTGGGCTTCGACGAATGCGATGTGGGCGTCCTGCTCAACATCGCCTCGGACCATCTGGGCGAGCGCGACATCCATACGCTGGACGAGCTGGCGCGCTGCAAGACCGTGGTGGTGGACGCGGTAAAGAAGACCGGCGGCCATTGCGTCCTGAACGCCGATGACCCGCTGGTGATGGAGCATGGCACCTACTGGGCGCGCGGCGAGATCATCTATTTCACCATGGACCCGGACAACGCGGCGCTGTCCGAGCATCTGGGCAACATGGGGGTCGTGATCACGGTCAAGAACGGTCGCATCGTCATGCGTCGCGGCCGGGTGGAGGCCGAGATCATCGAGGTCAACGACGTGCCCATCGCCTTCGAGGGACATGCCCGGTTCAACGTGCAGAACGCGATGGCGGCGGCGGCGGTGGGACTTGCCCACGGGCTCGACCTGACCGACATCCGTAACGGGCTGGCCACGTTCCACCCCACGCCGGCGCAGATGCCGGGGCGGACCAACTACTTCGAGGCCGACGGCATCAAGTGCCTGATCGATTACGGCCACAACGTGCCGGCGCTGGTGGCGCTGGAACCGCTGGTGAAGGGCCTGGGCCAGCAGAAGAAGATCGGCGTCTCCACCGCGCCGGGCAACCGGCGCGACGAGGACCTTGAGGCGCTCGGCGCCCAGCTCGCCAAGATGTGCGATATCCTCTACGTCTACGAGAGCGACAGCCGCGGCCGGAATCCGGGCGACACCGCGCGGCTGATCCATGACGGCGCCGCAGGCTCCGGCAATGACTGCCGGGTGGAGATCGTGCTGGAGGAGGCCGCGGCGGTGGACCGGGCGATGGCCGATGCGGTGGCGGGGGATTTCCTCCTGTTGCTGGTGGACGACATCGAGGGCACGGCCGACCGTCTCAAGGGGCGCAGCTTCCCGCGGCCGGCGGAACTGGCGCAGACCTGACGTCTTGAAATCGACAATGGCGGCGCGGCCCGACGGGGGCTGCGCCGGAATACCCTGTGGGAGGTGGGACATGACCAAGAACGTCTTCGTCGTGGGGATGAACGACCTGAATGCCGAGCGTCTGAAGCGGCTGCGCGGCGTCGAGGACGTGGCGTTCCACCCCCTTCTGACGCCCGCGCAGGTCTACGAGACCCAGGATTTCGACATCCCCGCCATGCTGAAGGAGGCGGAGGACATCCTCGACGCCTTCGACGGCTCCATCGACGCCATCGTCGGCTACATGGACTTTCCGGTCTCGACCATGCTGCCGATCCTGTGCCGGAAATACGGCACGCCGCAGGCCTCGCTGGAGGCGTTGCTGAAATGCGAGCACAAGTTCTGGTCGCGCGTGGTGATGCGGGAATTGATCCCCGACCACATCCCGAAATTCACCGCCTTCGACCCGTTCGACGAGGACGCCCTGTCGAAGGTGGGCGCGGCGGAGCTGCGGTTTCCCTTCTTCGTCAAGCCGATCAAGTCCTCGGGCTCGCGGCTGGGCTTCCGCATCGATTCGCCGGAGGATTTCGACTACGCGACCGAGAAGCTGCGCGCCGAGATCCGCTCCATCGGCGAGCCCTTCGACCACGTGCTGGCACAGGCCGACCTGCCCGACGAGATCCGGGCCGTCGAGGGCCATTACTGCATGGCCGAGCAGGTGATCGGCGGGCGGCAATGCACGGTGGAGGGGTATGTCCACGACGGCGAGGTGGTGCCCTACGGCACGGTGGATTCGATCCGCTACCCGCAGGTGCTGAGCTTCTTCTACTACCTCTATCCCTCGACCCTGCCGCCCAAGGTGCAACACAAGATGTGGGAGATCACCCGCACGATCATGGCCCATATCGGCTATGACAATGCGGGCTTCAACGTCGAGTATTACTGGGACGAGGTGCAGGACAAGATCTGGCTTCTGGAGATCAACACCCGGATCGCGCAATCCCATTGCGACCTGTTCGAGATGGTCGACGGGGTCAGCCACCAGCAGGTGACGATCGACCTCGGGTTGGGGCGGAAACCGGACATGCCGCATCGCGAGGGCCAGCAGAACGTGGCCGCGGAGTTCTTCTATCGCGTCTTCTTCAACGACGCGACGGTGGCGCGCGTCCCCTCGGACGCCGAGCTGGCCGTGGCGGCCGAGCAGGGCACGCCCGGCACGCGGATCGGCAACCATGTCCGCCGCGGCATGCGCCTGTCGGAGCTGCCCGAGCAGGACGCCTATTCCTACGCCATCGCCTCGATCTGGATGGGCGCGTCGAAGCACTCCAAGCTCCTGTGGAACTACGAGCACGTGCTCAAGAAGCTCGACTACGAGTTCACCGACATCGCCGAATAGGCCCCGCGCCGGCTTGACCGGCGTCAATGCGCCCCGGCCCCCGCGCCGCGACACTGGCCCCCGGTGGAGACGCGGACGGGGGAGGTATGGGATGTCGCGCTTTGTTCTCGCCATGATGGCGACGCTGTGGGCCGGCGCCGGGATGGCCGACGAGATGGGCCGGCTGGACTACATGCAGGGCTGTGCGGGATGCCACGGCGAGAGCGGCATGGGCCACGGGCCGCTGGCCGAGTTCCTGACCGTCGATCCGCCGGACCTGACCACCCTGGCCGCAGAGAATGACGGCGCCTTTCCCATGCTGGAGGTGATCCACGCCATCGACGGGCGCACCGAGCTGCGCGCCCATGGCGGCCCGATGCCGGTCTGGGGCGCGGTCTTCAGCCGCCAGGTCCGCGACGAAGGCGTGATGGGCGGCGCCGAGGCGATCACCCGCGGCCGCATCCTTTCCATCGCGTATTACCTGGAGTCGATCCAGAAGTAGCGGCGCGCGTCAGCGGCGCATCTGGACAATGGCACCGGGGGTGGCCATAGCCTTCGGCTGCGACAGCGGCTGGAGGTGAGCGGATGAAGATCGACCACGACCTGCCCCGGGACGTCCGGGAGATCGAGCACCTGGAGATCCCGCTGCCCGACGGGACGCGGCTGGCGGCGCGGATCTGGCTGCCCGCCGATGCCGAGGCGCGGCCCGTTCCGGCGATCCTCGAATACATCCCCTATCGCAAGAACGACAAGACGCTGGAGCGCGACTTCGCCCGCGCGCCCTGGCTCGCCGCGCGCGGCTACGCCTATGTCCGCGTGGACTTGCGGGGCTGCGGCGAATCCGAGGGGGTGATGACCGACGAATACACCCGGACGGAACTGCAGGACGGCTGCGACGTGATCGCCTGGATCGCCGAGCAGGGCTGGTGCGACGGCGGCGTGGGGATCGTGGGCATCTCCTGGGGCGGGTTCAACGGGCTGCAGCTCGCCGCGCTGCGGCCGCCGGCGCTGAAGGCGGTGGTGACGATCTGCTCCACCGACGACCGCTATGCCGACGACATCCACTACATGGGCGGCACGCTGCTGATCGACCAGCTGAGCTGGGCCTCGATCATGTTCGGGATCAACACCCTGCCGCCGGACCCGGCGCATGTGGGCGACCGCTGGCGGAAGATGTGGGAGGACCGGCTGGACGGGGCGGGACTGTGGCTGAAGACCTGGCTGGAGCACCAGCACCGCGACGATTACTGGCGCCACGGATCGGTCTGCGAGGATTACGCCGATATCGAGGTGCCGGTCTATGCCGTCTCGGGCTGGGCCGACGGCTATTGCCGGGCCGTGTTCCGGCTGGTGGAGAACCTCAAGGGGCCGGTGAAGGGGCTGGTGGGCCCGTGGGCGCATCGCTATCCGCATCTGGGCGAGCCGGGGCCCGCCATCGACTGGCTGGGCGAAGAAACCCGCTGGTGGGACCAGTGGCTGAAGGGCCGTGACACCGGCATCGCGGACGAGCCGCCCTTGCGCCTGTTCCTGCAGGACCATGCCGAACCCGCGACCCATTACGCGCATCGCGAGGGGCGCTGGATCACCGAGCCCGCCTGGCCCTCGCCCAACGTCACCCGGGTCTCCTACGCGGTGGGGGCCGATGGCGGGCTGCGGCCCGGATCGGCGCCGTCGGCGGGGATGGCCGCGATCACCTCGCCGCTCTGGGTGGGGATGCAGGGCGGCAAGTGGTGCTCCTACGCCCATCCCGGCGACCAGCCGGGCGACCAGCGTCGCGACGATGCCGGCTCGCTGGTCTTCGAGACCGAGCCTCTGGCCGAGAAGGTGGAGATCGCCGGCGATCCGGGCCTGCACCTGACCTTCGAGGTGGACCGGCCGGTGGCGCAGGTCGCCGTGCGGCTGTCGGACGTGGCGCCCGACGGAGCGGCGACGCGGGTGAGCTGGGGCCTTCTGAACCTCACCCACCGCACCAGCCATGCGGAGCCCGAGGCGCTGGAGCCGGGTCGGCGCTATGCCGTCTGGGTGCCGATGAAGCACGTGGCGCAGACCTTCCGCGCCGGGCACCGGATCCGGCTCGGCATCTCGTCGAGCTACTTCCCGCTGGCCTGGCCCGCGCCCGAGCCGGTGCAGCTTAAGGTGCATCTGGACGGCACCACCCTGTCGCTGCCCGAACGGGCGGCAGAGGCCGAGGGCGCCGAGGACTTCGGCGATCCCCGCGCCGCCGCGCCGCTGCCGCAGACGATGGAGGAGCCGCCGCAATCGGAGTGGCAGGTGGAGGAGGACATGGCGACGGGGCGGATCACCGTCCATGTCCGCGACCACGAGGGCGGCGCCCATATCGAGGGGCAGGACCTGTTCCATTCCGCCGAAGGGGTGGAGACCTATACCGTCCTGCCGGGCGACCCGCTTTCGGCCGAGGGCGAGGTGACCTGGACCCATGTCATGAGCCGCGACGACTGGGAGGTGCGGACGGTGACGCGCACCAGGCTCTGGGCCACGGCGGAGACCTTCGAGATCGAGGCGCATCTGGTGGCCAGTTCGGGCGGCGAGACGGTGCGCGACGTGTCCTGGCGCGAAAGCGTGCCGCGCGCGCTGGTCTGAGGGCTCACTCGGGGCGGTTCGGATCGCGCAGCAGGCGCTCGTGGCGGCGCATGGCGGCCACCGCGTCGCCGAAGGTGCGCACGCCGCGGGCCTCGAGGATCTCGATCAGGCGGAACAGCACGTCGGCCGTGGCCTGCGCATCGCCCGGCGCGGTGTGGCGCACGGCCGCCGGCAGGTCGACCTCCAGTCGCTGGGCGATGGCGTCGAGGGTGTGCGGCACGCCCTCGCCGAACACCGCCGCCGACAGGAGCACGGTATCGAGCACCGGGTGGTCGAAGCGGATCCCCTCGCCCTGCCGGCGCAGGAAGGCCAGGTCGAACGGCGCGTTATGCGCCACCAGAACCGATCCGCGGGCGAAGTTGTGGAAGGCGGCGATGGCCGGGATCGGCCCCGGCGCGCCCTTCACCACCTCGTCGGTGATGCCGTGGACCCGGGACGCGAGCGGCGGGATCGGGCGGCCCGGATCGACCAGCGTCTCGAAGCTCTCGCCGGGGATGCGGCGGCCCTTCATGCCCCGTACGGCGGCGATCTGCACCAGCGCGTCGCCGGCGGGGTCGAGGCCTGTCGTCTCGGTGTCGAAGATCACGCAGGTCAGGTCCGACAGCGGCGTGTCGGCGACCGCGCCGTCGCCCGAGGGCAGGGCGGAGAAGTCGAAGACCAGCGGCCGTTCGGCGGTGACGGCGTCGTTGACCTCGATCGTGAGCGCGAAGCCGCCGCGCCCGCCGAGCCGCCGGATCCGCGCCCGGACCGGCCCGGAGCCGTCGGCGCGCGGCAGGTCGGCATCGAGGAAGTGCCGCTCCGGGCCGGAATCGAGCCGCTCCAGCGCTTCGCGCAGCGGGGCCTGCTCCAGATAGTCGAAGATCGACCGGCCGAGCGCCAGCGTCGCCACCCCGCCCAGCACGTGGACCGATTGCCGGTCGTAGAGCCGCAGCCGGTCGCGCTCGTCGACGACGAGGATCGCCACCGGGATCTCGGACAGGATCTCCACGAGGTTGGCGCGCTCCGCCTCCAGCGCCTCGGTGGCCGCGCGCAGCCGCTCGTCGCGGTCGGCCCGCTCCTCGGCCAGCGCGCGGGTGAGCGATGCGGCGGCAGGGCCGAGATCGCCGAGCGCGGAGGCGACGTCCGCGTCGAGCGGACGGCCGACGCCGGCATGGGAGCGGGCGCGCAGTTCGGCCGCCATCCGCTCGACAGGCAGGGCCACACGGGCGTCGAGCCAGCGCCAGGCGAGAAGCACCACGAGCAGGCCCCCCAGGGCGGTCGCCGCCGCCTGTGCCAGATGCGCGTCGGGTCCGCCCGCAGGACCATTCAGCGCCAGCAGCGTCCCCGCGACGGCCGCCGCCGCGAGGCCCATCGCGGCGAGGAGCGCGCCGAGCGCGAGCCTACGCCGCACGGGCCCTCACAGCACGCCCCGCCGCTGTCCGGCGGCGGATTGCATCGTGCGCACCACGAGGAAGGCGTCGCGCAGGTGGCTGCGCTCGAAGGCGGAGAGCCGTCCCGGCGCCATGAAGTTGTCGGGTTTCTCGCCGGCGCGGATCTGCGCGGCCTGGTGCTCCAGCCGCGCCCCGGCGATGACGTCGTAGGCGTCGAGGAGGTCGCTGCCGCCCCGGGGCGACACCGGGCCGGCGCCGCGCGCCGCCTCGATCCGGGCGCGGGTGTTCACGGGGCGCAGTGCGCCACGGATGGCGTAGAGGCGGGCGAGGTCCATCACCGGCACGACGCCCGACAGCTTCATGTCGATCGTGTCGCGGTGCTCGCCCGACCGCACCGTGGCCAACCCGCCCCAGAAGCCCAGCGGCGGCTGGTGCGCCAGCGCGTTGCCGGTCATGTGGGCGGCGAAGATGGTGTTGCGCGCGGCGCGTTCCAGCGTTCCGGTCCGGAGGCCCTCGAACAGGTCGTGGTCGCCGCCGATGGGCCGCAGGTCGAACATCACCGAGGCGAGCATCTGCGCCTCGGGCCCGGGCCGGTCGATCCAGTTGTCGAAGTAGCGCCGCCAGGTGGCGACCGGCTGCCGCCAGCGCGGGTTCGTCGCCATCATGTCGCCCGGACAGTAGAAATAGCCGCAGGCGTCGAGCCCGTCGGAGACCCGTTTCGCCAGCTCGGCGAACCAGGCGTCGTCGGCCGCGGTGGCCTCGTCGGACAGGATCAGCACGTTGTCCTGGTCGGAAACGCCGGTCTGCTCCTGCCGGCCCTGGCTGCCGCAGGCGGCCCAGAGATAGGGTACGGGCGGCGGGCCCAGATCGGCCTCGGCCAGTGCCAGCAGGCGCCGGGTCACCGCGTCGGCGATGTCGGTGATGCAGCGGGTGACGACCTCGTGCCGGTTGCCCGAGCCCACGAGCTGCGCCAGCAGGGAGGGGATGCGCGCCGTCACGCGGGCCAGCGCGGCGATGTCGGGCGCGGTGGCGGCGTCGCCGATCACCGCGCCGGAGCTTTCGGCCTGAACGCGGGTGAGATCGGTCTTGCTGACCACGCCCACCAGGCGATTGCCGCCGAGGATGGGCACGTGGCTGATCCCGCGCTCCATCATCAGGTGCAGCACGTCCGATCCCAGCGCCTCGGGCGACAGGGCCACGGGATCGGCGGTCATCACCTCGGACAGGGGGCTGGCGGGATCGCGCCCCTCGGCCATGACCCGGCAGGAGACGTCGCGCACCGTGAAGATGCCGCGCAGGGCCTCGCCCTCGGTCACCAGCACCGAGGAGACCCGCGCCTCCCGCATCGCCTGGGCGGCCTCGCGCACGGTGGCGCCGGGCGGCAGGGTCAGCGGATCGCGCGTCATCAGCGCCGCGACCGGGGTGGTGACGAGGCTGCGCGGGCGGGCGCGGGCCGGGGCGTCGATGCGGAAGAAGTCGCGCACCGGCGCGCTGCGGCCGGCCAGGTCGCGGAACAGGTCGGCGGGCACGACGAGCGCGCTGACAGCGGTGCGGGCGCGCACCGCCACGTGGTTCGGCGGCCCGCGCAGGATCCGCCGTCCGCCCACCGCGCTGCCGGGGCCGATCTCGGACAGGACCGCGCCGTCGTCGTCGGTGACCTGGACCTGGCCGGATTCGACCACGAAGACGCCCTCGGGCATCTCGCCGACGTCGAAGAGCAGATCCCCCGCCGCGAAGTTGCGCCGGAGGAGCGCCCCGGCCAGGCGCTCGCGGTCCTCGGCCGCCAGCGCCGCCCAGGGCTCCATTGCGGCCAGATGGTCGATGCTGTCGATGGTCGCCTCCCGTCCCGGTCGCCGGGGTCCAGAGTATCGCAGGCGTGGCGGCGATCAATCCCGCCATGTGGGCGAGTCCCGGCGCCTTGCCCCCGCGGCGAGCCGCCACAGGTTGTATCGCGCGCAGATCGAGGGAGAATTCCATGCGTCGTCTCTTGCCGCTACTCGTCGTGCTGGCCCAGCCGCTGCACGCCCAGCAGAGCACCGATACCGTCGATCCCGAGGCCCCCGCCGGGCCGGGCGCGGCCGAGGCGTTCGCCGACCTGCCCGAGCGGGTGCAGCGGGCGCTGTCGGCCAAGACCGCCGGCGAGCCGGTGGAGGCCGGCGACTGGATGGTGGCGGCCGCCAATCCGCTCGCGGTCGAGGCCGGTGCCAAGGTTCTGGAGGCGGGCGGGTCCGCCGCCGACGCGATGATCGCGGTGCAGACCGTGCTGGGTCTGGTGGAGCCGCAATCCTCCGGCCTGGGCGGCGGCGCCTTTCTGGTCTGGTACGATGCCGAGGCGGGAGAGCTGACCACGCTGGACGGCCGCGAGACCGCGCCGCTCGACGCCACGCCGCGGCTGTTCCAGACCGAGGCGGGCGAACCCCTGGAGTTCTACGACGCGGTGGTGGGGGGCCGCTCGGTCGGCACGCCGGGCACGCCGGCGCTGATGCAGATGGCCCATGACAAATGGGGCGATCTGGACTGGGCGGGGCTGTTCGACGAGGCCACGCGGCTGGCGCGCGAGGGTTTCACCGTGTCGCCGCGGCTGGCCGAGCTGGTGGCCGGGGACCGGGACCGGCTGACCCGGTTCGAGGCCACGGCCGACTACTTCTTTCCCGACGGCGAGCCGATCGCGGCGGGCGACACCCTCACCAATGCCGCCTATGCCGACACGCTGGAGGCGATCGCGACCGAGGGCGCGGACGTGTTCTATTCCGGCGAGATCGCGCGGGGCATCGTCGACACCGTGCGCGGCGCCGAGGGCAATCCGGGGGTCCTGTCGCTGACGGATCTCGCCATCTACGCGCCGGTGGAACGGCCCGCGGTCTGCGCCGCCTATCGCGGCCGCGACGTCTGCGGCATGGGGCCGCCCTCCTCGGGCGCGCTGACCGTGGGGCAGATCCTCGGCATGCTGGACAGCCACGACCTGTCGGGCATGGCACCGACCGACCCGGAGGCGCTGCGCCTGCTGGGCGACGCCTCGCGGCTCGCCTTCGCCGACCGGGGCCTCTACATGGCCGACAGCGACTACGTGCCGATGCCGACCGAGGGGCTGGTCGATGCCGACTACCTGGCCAGCCGCGCCGAGCTGCTGGCGGGCGACGACGCGCTGCCCGAGGTATCTGCGGGCGACCCGGAATGGTCCCACGCGATGGATTGGGCCGCCGACCAGTCGATCGAGTTCCCCTCCACCAGCCATATCTCCATCGTCGACGGGGAGGGCAACGTGCTGTCGATGACCACGACGATCGAGAACGGCTTCGGATCGCGGCTGATGGCGCCGGGCGGGTTCCTGCTGAACAACGAGTTGACCGATTTCTCCTTCGAGACGCATGAGGACGGCCGGCCGATCGCCAACCGGGTGGAGCCGGGCAAGCGGCCCCGCTCGTCGATGTCGCCCACCATCGTGATGCAGGACGGCGAGCCGGTGCTGGCCATCGGCTCGCCGGGTGGCAGCCGGATCATCGGCTATGTCGCACAGGCCATCGTCAACCATGTCGATTTCGGCATGAACGTGCAGCAGGCGCTCGGCGCGCCGCACGCGGTGAACCGGTTCGGCACCTACGACCTGGAGGCCGGCACGCCGATGGCCGAGCAGGAGCGCGCGCTGCAGGATCTGGGCTACGAGACCGAGCTGCGGGATCTGACATCGGGCCTCCACGCCATCGAGATCGGCGAGACGCTGAAGGGCGGGGCCGATCCGCGCCGCGAGGGGATCGCGCTGGGGCAGTGAGACTTGCAAGCGACGTGGGGATGGACTAGGTTAGTCCATCCCTTCGGAGGCCCGGCCCATGCAGTTCAATATCCACGAGGCCAAGACCCAGTTCTCCAAGCTCGTCGCCGCGGTGGAGCGGGGCGAGAGCGTCACCATCTGCCGCAACGGGCGCCCGGTTGCGGAATGCGTGCCCGCGCGCACGCCCGGGGCCTTTCCCTTCGGCGCCTGGGGTCCGGCCCGGCCGGGGCTGGAGCGGCTGGACCTGCCGACGGACGAGGATCTGCTCGACGAAATGGGCCTCTGAGCCGCCTTGCTGCTCGACACCCATGCCCTCGTCTGGGCGCTGATGGCGCCCGAGATGCTCTCGCGCCCGGCCCGCGACGCCATCGCGGCGGGGCCGCGGGCGCTGTCGGCCGCGAGCCTCTATGAAATCACCTACAAGGCGGGGATCGGCAAGTGGCCGGAGGTCGCGCCCCATTCCGGGCCGGGCCTGTCCGACCGGTTGGCGGCGATGGGGATCGAGATCCTGCCGGCGAGCGGCGCGATCATGGAACGGGCGGGGCAGTTCGCCTGGGCCCATCGCGACCCCTTCGACCGGCTGATCGTCGCCACCGCGCTGATCCACCGGATGCCGGTCGTGTCGAGGGATGCGACCCTCGACACGCTGAGCGATCCGGGACTCACCCGGATCTGGTGAGCCTCACCGCCCGGTCACGCCCGGGAAGACGAGGACGATGGCCAGGGCCAGGATCTGCAACCCGATGAAGGGCAGCAGCGCCTTGAAGATGTCGCCGAGGCTGATTTCGGGCGGAGCCACCGACTTGAGGTAGAAGGCGGCCGGTCCGAAGGGGGGCGACAGGAAGCTGACCTGCATGTTCAGCGCGAACAGGACGCCGAACCACACGGGTCGAAGCCCAGTTCGCGCACGATGGGGATGAAGATCGGAATCGTCAGGAGCGCGATCCCCACCCAGTCGAGGAACATCCCCAGCACGAACAGGATCCCCATCATCGTCAGCAGGATGACGTAGCGGTTCTCGCTCAGCCCCGTCAGCAGCCCCGAGACGAAGTCGATCCCGCCCATCAGGTTGAACACGCCGACGATGGCCGAGGCGCCGATGCCGATCCACACGATCATGCCCACGGTCTGCAGCGTGCGCATCGAGGCGTCCTTGACCAGGTCGAAGGTCAGCTCGCGCCGGATCAGCGTCGACAGCAGCACGCCGGCGACGCCGATGGCCGAGGCCTCGGTGACGCTGGCGACGCCGCCGTAGATCGAGCCCATCACTGCGGCCACGACCAGCAGCGGCAGCACGAGCCCCTTCAGCAGGCGCAGCTTCTCGGCCCGGGGCACCTCCTCGTCGGGCAGCGCGGGGGCGGATTTCGGGGTTCATCCAGCCCCGGAACAGAACGTAGAGCGCGTAGAAGGAGGCCAGCATCAGCCCCGGGATGAAGGCCGACAGGAACAGGTCGCCGATGGAGACATTCGCGGCGAGCCCGTAGATGATCAGCACGATCGAGGGCGGCACCATCGTCCCCAGCGCGCCGCCGGCGCAGACCACGCCGATGGCGAGGTCCCGGTCATAGCCCAGCCGCAGCATCTGCGGCAGGGCGATCAGGCCCAGAAGCACGATCTCGCCGCCGATGATGCCGGACATGGCCGCGAGGATCACCGCCACGAGGATCGTCTGGATGCCGACGCCGCCCCGGAGCCGGCCGCCGACGAGACGCATCGCGTCGAAGAGGTCGCGCGCGATGCCGGATCGGTCGAGGATCGCCGCCATCAGCACGAACATCGGCACCGAGACGAAGACGAAGGAATTGACGAAGGAATAGACCCGCGAGGTGATCAGCGGCACCGCCATCGGACCGAACCAGCCGAGGGCGAAGAACAGCGCCACCAGCAGCGTGACGAAGGCCAGCGGGATGCCGGTGACGAGAAGCGCGATCAGCATGCCGAACATCAGGAGCGTCGCGTCGGCGATCTCCATCCCCGCGAGGGAGCCGAAGAAGCTCATTTGCGCACCCCGCGGGCATAGTTCACGGCGAGGATCAGGAATTGCGTCGTCAGAACGAACAGGATCACCATCAGGAAGATCTTGAGCACGCCGGGATAGACCGGATCCCAGGCGCTGCCCGAGCTTTCCAGCCGGAACGAGCCGTCGGGGCGGAAGGCGGCCTTCTGCACCATCAGGATCGAGGCATAGGCGAAGAAGCCCGAGGCGATGGCGCAAACCAGCGAGATCACCACGTCGAAGAGGCGTCGGATTCGCGGCGGAATCGCATCGTAGATCAGCACCACCCGGATATGCTCGTCGCGCGCGGCGCAGAACAGCCCCCCATAGACGAAGGCCGCCCCGCACAGGAAGACGGTGGTCTCGTGCGCCCAGGTCGTGGGATTGTTGAAGACATAGCGCAGCACGATCTCCTGGATCAGGATCAGCATCGCCGCGAAGATTCCGGCGGCGAAGATCCACCCGCCCCTGTCCACGATCCGGCCCAGGAGGCCGGCTTCGGGGATCGGGCCGGCAGGCGCGCGTTCGGGGGTGTCGTCGGCATGGGTCGCTGCTGGGTCGTCGGTCTCGGCCGAGGGGCCGGCCTGCGGCTGGTCCTCGGGGTCCCTGTTCGGCGTCATCGCCGCTCCTCCGGCTGGGTGGGAAAGGCCCCGCGCCGGACGGCGCGGGGCCGGGGCGCCGTCAGTTCGACAGCATGCCCTGTTCCTCGAGATAGGAGGTGAGCGTGTCGTAGACCTTCTGCGCGTTTTCCGACTGGCTGGCGACCTGCTCCCATTCGCCGGTGGCGATGGTGCGGAACTCGGCGCGCTCCTCGTCGGACCAGTCGTGGATGGTGATGTCGGGGTTCTGGCTGATCTCCTCGGCGGTGGCCTCGTTGGCTTCCTGCACCGCCTGGACCTGGTTCTGGCGGAACTCCTGTACGCTCTCGGTCAGCGCCTGGCGGTTCTCCTCCGACAGGGCGTCCCATTTCTCCTTGTTCATCGAGATCTCGATGAGCGGCATGGAGTGGAAGCCGGGATAGACCGGGTGCGGCGCCACGTCGTGCAGGCCCTGGGCATGGTTGGTGGACAGCACGTTGTAATCGGCGGCATCGATCGTGCCCTTGTCGAGCGCGGTGAAGACCTCCGACCCGGGCAGGTTCACCGGGGCGGCGCCGGCGGCGGCGAAGACCCGCTGCACCAGCCCCTCGGGCGCGCGCAGCTTCAGCCCCTCCAGGTCGTCGACCCCGTCGAGCGGCACCGAGGACACGAAGGCCTCGAGCCCCGGGGTGGTGGCCCCGACGAATTGCAGCCCGTAGGGGTTCAGCAGCTCGTTCATCAGCTCGTTGCCGCCGCCGTTCTCCATGAAGTCGAACATCTCCTGCGGGTCCTGCCAGGCGCCCACGGGGTTGGCGATCAGGCCGAAGGCGGGATCCTTGCCGGCGAAATAGGACGTGTCGGTCACGTGGCCGTCGAGGATGCCCGCGGCGATGGCGTCCTGCGTCTCGGAATGGGAGACGATGGATTCGACCGGCAGCAATTCGACGGTGACCTCGCCGTCGGTCATCTCCTCGACCGAGGCCGCCCATTCCGCCTGCAGCTCGTAATTGGGATTGCCGGCCGGGTCGGACGACTGGAAGCGCAGGTTGGTCTGCGCCTCGGCGGCGCCGCCCGCGGCGAGCGCCAGCCCGGCGGCGAGTGCGAGATGTCTCATTATGGTACCTCCCTGGTAAGTCTGCGGGGCGGGGGCGCGCTCCGGCGCCGCCCGGCCCCGCGGCGAACGATGGGGAGGATGTTAGTGCCCGGCCCGGTCAGCGTCGATGCGTCGCGGACATTTACTGGCCCCCTGGCGGTGCCGGGCGCGCCCTCGGCACCGCCCGGCGCGCATCGCTCACGCCAGGTCGAACAGCCCGGTCGGGGCGCCGAGCCAGGCGATGTGCTCCGCCGTATGGGCCGTTTCGGCATCGTGCGAGGCCTCCTCCTCGACCCGCAGGCGGGCGGTGCCGGCATCGTCGCGGCCCCAGCGCAGCGCGGCCGTGTCGGGGCCGCGGAAGGACTGCATGTCGGCGAAGAGCGCCGGCGCCGCCGATCCGGGACCGAGCGCTGCCGCGCGGTCGCCTGTCCGGACCGATCCGGTGGAGAAGGGGCCGGCGGCCTCGGCCTCCAGCGCGATCCAGTGCAGGAGTTCGTCGGCGGTGTCCCCTGCCGGCGCCGCCTCCTCGCGCTGAAGCGCGAAGGCGAAGCCCCGCGCGTCCACGTCCGACAGGCGGTGGACCATCGCCCCCGGCTCGGCCGCGCCGGCAAGCTGGGCGAAGACCAGCGGGTCCGCTTCGAAGCCCGACAATTCCACCCGGCCGCCGGCGGGGCCCGTCGCCTCGGACTGGCCGAGGACGAGGCGGCTGCCATCGGGCAGGGCATGGGCGCCGCGGCTGCCGGCCATCCACGCGATCTCCACCGGAACATGGGCGCCGTCGAGGTAATCCCATTCGTCGATCTGCACCTCGAAGCCGTTCTCGGTGACGTCGCGCACCCGCACCGAGAGTGGCTGGCCGCCGGCATCGGAGGCCGGGCCCGTCACCACCGTGGCATCGGAGATCGGCGCGTCGAAATCGACGCGATGCCACTGGGCGGGGCCATCCTGCGCCAGCGTCAGGCGGCCGATCTCCATCGTCGCTCCGGCGGGACCGGGCGGCGCGGTGCCGCCGCCCTCCACGGCGATGCGCGCGGCGGCGGTGGCGATGCCGCCGCGGCCGTCGGCCACGGTGTAGGTGAAGCCCTCCGTCGCCGTCTCGCCGGGCGGGAGGGCGGTGAAGGCGCCGGCGGCGTCGTAGGTTGCGCGGCCATCGGCCGACCAGGACAGCGTGCCGCGCAGGCCCGCCCCGTCGAGCGCGACCACCTGCAGCGGATCGCCGTCCGGATCGGAATCATTGGCCAGGAGGTCGAGCGTCAGCGCGCCGCCGCGGTCCACGCGGCCCGCGTCGTCGCTGGCCTCGGGGAGCGCGTTGCGCCTCGCCGCGTCGAGATCGGTCAGGGCGATACGCTGACCGGTGGCGGGGCCGAACCGCGCCGCCAGCTCGGGCAGAAGATCGGCCACCGTCACGGTCACGTCGTCGAAGGCGAGATACTCGATCCCCTCCAGCCGGTCGAGATCGCCGCTGGTCGCGTGTGCGAGGCCGAGCGCCTCGCCCGACGCGGCCCCGGCGTTCCAGATTGCCGCCCATGCGCCAGCTCGGCCCGCGAAGACGGCCGTGTCGAGGCCCGGCCCCCCGATCAGCCAGTCCGACCCGGCCCCCCCCTGCAGCCGGTCGTCCCCGGCGCCGCCGCGGACACGGTCGTCGCCCGCGCCGGCGGAGATCGCGTTGGCCGCGGCATTGCCGTGCACCCGGTCGTCGCCCGCCCCGGTGCGGGCATTCTCGATCACCGTGCCGCGGGCGATGCCGACATTGCCCCGCGCGCCGTCGATATCGGAGAAATGCTCGGCCCGCAGGTCCAGCCGCTGGTCATGCACGCGCCGGGCGAGGTCGATCGCGTCGGTGCCGCCCGAATCGTGGATCGCATGGGCGCGGTGGCCGGACAGGCCCATGCCGTGGTCGCCGGTGGTCTGGCCGTCGCCATAGACGGTGTCGCCGGCGCGCGACCGGGTGGGCGTGCCGTAGAGGGTCTGGATCGCCAGGATGTCGGCCATCTGCGGCGTGTCTGCGCGGCGGTGGTCGCCGTCGTCGATCGCGGACTCGGCCTGGTCGAAATAGGACATGACCGACATCTGCCAGCTGTCGTTGGCGTAATGGGCGTCGTCGGCATATGTCGCGCTGCCGTTGTAGTTGCCGGCATGGCCGAGGCCGAGTGCGTGGCCGATCTCGTGGATGTAGGTCTGCAGGTAGTAGCTGCCGTATTTCGCCCAGTCGGCGGCGACGTTCACCGCCGCCGACAGGATCGTGCCGCCGGAGACGAGCGCGGTGGCGTTGGCGCCCGTCCCGTCCTCGCCGAAGGTGATGTCGGCGCCCGAGGCGGCCGGGGCGAAGGCGATGTCGCTCACCGCCGTCCAGGCGTCGAGCGCCTGGCGGGCGACGGCCCGGGCACCCTCGGCGAGCTCCGACAGGTCGACGGTGAGCGCGCCGCCGGCGGCCACGTCGAAGCTGCGCGGGGCGCGCCCCTGGTCCTGCCAGTAGCCCCGGGTGAGGTAGCCCGCGATCTGGTCGAGGGAGTAGGTTGGCAGCGCGGCCGCCGGGCCCGCAACGCCGGTGCCGGCCGGCGCGACTGCGGTGTCGTGGAACTCGTAACCGTTGCCGAACGGGTCGGCAGCGCGGCAGAGGGTGCACATACTGTCTCTCCACGGTTGAACGCGGACGCGGCAGAATGCGGCGCGCGCGTTACCGCAGTTCACGAAGTGTTAACGCGGCAATGCAAGCCCGCCTTTCCCGCGATGCGCGATCGGCGGTGGATGGCCGACGGCTCGCGCAACCGCACGGCGTCGCGCCGCCTGTTTCGGCCGACGCATCGTCCGATTTCGTGCGGTTCGGGGCTGCTCGGCAGCGGAATGGCGGGATTGCGGTTCGCCGCGCGAGGGCGTCGCGGAAGCCCGCCGGCGCAACGGGCCTTGGGGGTCCGGCGGGGGGGCGGGTTGCGAATCGTGCCGGGCGCGTGTGTCGTCGGCCCGTGGCGGCCCCCGGGGCCGCGAAACCCCGGGAGCCCGTGATCATGGACCAGTCCGCCAGCGCCCAGGGCTACGAGGGCGACCCGCGCAACGACACCGCCCGGGTCTGGGTGAACGGCGACCTGGTGCCGCGGGATCGCGCGACCGTCTCGGTCTTCGACGCGGGTTTCGTGCTGGGCGACGGGATCTGGGAGGGAATCCGGCTGGTCGAGGGGCATCTTCTGTCCTTCGACGCGCATATGGACCGGCTGTTCGAGGGCGCCGCGGCGATCCGGCTGGAGATCGGCATGGACCGGGAGCAGATCCGCGCCGCGATCCTGGAGACCTGCGCGCAGAACGGCTTCGAGACCGACACCCATATCCGGCTGATGGTGACGCGGGGGCGCAAATCGACGCCGAACCAGGACCCGCGATTCGTCGTGGGCGGGGCGACGGTGGTGATCGCCGCCGAGATCAAGCGCCCGCGGGCCGGCGCGGCCGAGACGGGACTCGCACTCTTCACCTCGACCTATCGCTGTTCCACCCCGGACGTGTTCGACCTGCGGCTCAACACCCATTCGCGGCTGAACCTGATCCAGGCGCTGATCCAGGCGATCGAGGCGGGGGCCGACGAGGCGCTGATGCTGGACCCCCACGGCATGGTGGCGAGCTGCAATTCCACCAACTTCTTCATCGTGCGGAAGGGCGAGCTCTGGACCTCCACCGGGCGCTTCTCCTTCAACGGGATCACGCAGGGCCATGTCTTCGACCTCTGGGCCGGCCGGATCGGCACCGCGCGGCGCACCGACTTCACGCTGGCGCAGGTCTATTCCGCCGACGAGGCCTTCGTCACCGGCACCCTGGGCGGCGTGACGCCGGTGCGCTCCGTGGACGGGCGGGTGATCGGAGACGGGCGGCCCGGGCCGCTGACGGCGCGGATCGCGGCGGAGTATCGCGACTGGATGCGCGCGGAGGCGGGGGCATGAGCCGGCATGGCGGCGCCCTTCTGGCCGAGAGCCTGGCCGCGCTGGGGGGGCGCAAGGCCTTCGGCGTGCCGGGGGAGAGCTATCTCGCGGTACTCGACGCGCTGCACGACATGGAGGGGCGGCTCGATTTCGTCACCTGCCGGCACGAGGGCGGCGCGGCCTTCATGGCCGCCGCCTGGGGCAAGCTGACGGGAGGGCCGGGCCTCGCCTTCGTCACCCGGGGACCGGGGGCCACGAACGCCGCCATCGGCGTGCATACCGCGATGCAGGACAGCGTGCCGATGCTCCTGTTCGTGGGGCAGGTAGCCACGGGGATGCGCGGCCGCGAGGCGTTCCAGGAGATCGACTACGCCCGGGCCTTCGAGGACGTGGCGAAATGGGCGGTGGAGATCGACCGGGTGGAGCGCATCCCCGAGATCCTGTCGCGGGCCTGGGTGACGGCGACGACCGGGCGGCCCGGGCCGGTGGTGGTGGCGCTGCCCGAGGACGTACTGTCGGCGCGCACCGATCTGGCGCCCCTGTCCGGGCCGGTGGAGGTGAGCCGGCCGCAGCCCGCGCCCGCGGCGGTGGCGCGGACGCGCGAAATCCTGGCCGGCGCGGCGCGGCCGCTGATCCTGCTCGGCGGCTTCGACTGGGCGGCCGAGGCGCGGGCGGCGCTGCAGGACTTCGCGGAAGGCTCCGACATCCCGGTGGTGGCCGTGTTCCGCGCCCAGGACCGGTTCGACAACGACTCGCCCGTCTTCTGCGGCGAGGCGGGAGTTGGGATGAATCCCGGCGTGGCCGAGCTGATCCGCGGCGCGGATGCGATCCTGGCTCTCGGAAACCGGTTCGGCGAGAACTCGACGGGCGGCTACAGGCTCCTGTCGGTGCCCGACCCGGTGCAGCGGCTGGTCCATGTCCATGCCTCGGACCGGGAGATCGGCAAGGTCTATCGCCCCGCGCTCGGCATCCACGCCGATCCTGGTGCCGTGGCACGGGCGCTGGTCGCGGAGGGGCCCGTGCGGGGGCCGTGGGGCGCTTGGCGGCGCGCGGCCCGGGCCGATTGGGAGCGGGCCTTCGCCACCGATCCGCTGCCCTCGCCCGTCGACATGGGGCCGGTGATGGCACATCTGCGCGACGTGCTGCCGGGCGATGCCATCGTGACCAACGGGGCGGGGAATTTCGCCATCTGGCCGGGGCGGTTCCTGCGCTATCGCGCAGGCCAGCGGCTGCTCGCGCCGCAATCGGGGGCGATGGGCTATGGCCTGCCCGCGGCGGTGGCGGCGAAGGTCGCGCGCCCCGAGGCCTGCGTGGTCTGCTTCGCCGGCGACGGCGACCTGCAGATGACGGTGGCGGAACTGGCCACGGCGCGGCAGGCGGGGGCGGTGCCGATCGTGCTTGTGCTGAACAACGGCGCCTTCGGCACGATCCGCGCCCACCAGGAGCGGCACTATCCCGGACGGGTCTCGGGCACCGAGCTGGCGAACCCGGATTTCGTCGCGCTGGCGCGCGCCTATGGCCTCCATGCCGAGCGGGTGGAGCGCACGGCGGAGTTCGCCGCCGCCTTCGGGCGGGCACGGGCCTCCGGCACCGGCGCCCTCCTCGACCTGACGATCTCGCCCGAGGCGATCACGCCAAGGACCACCCTCTCGGCGATCCGCGCCGAGGCGCTGGCGCGGGGCGGCGGTTAGGCGCGGGGGTTCGGGCCCCAGGCATGTTCGCGGGCGATGCCCTCGATCTCGTCGCGGCCGATGCCGATATCGGCCAGGTCGCGGTCGCTGAGCCGCGCCAGTTCGTTATAGACGCGGAAATAGGCGCTGAACCGGGCGCGGGCGGCGCGCCGCGCGGCGGCCTTGCGGGAGAGCCATTCGCGCAGGGCGGGAAGGGCGGCGGGGCGGTCGATCGAGCTGGTGAAGGCCATGTGTCTGGCTCCTGATGGTCTGTCGTCTGTTAGCGGTCGACAGAGCAGTTAGGCCGCGTGCTGCACCTGCACAACGAACCCTGCTGCAGCGCCGCATTGCGGTGCGCGCAAGCCTCCGCCCGGATCGGGCCGGGGCGAGCGACGATGGCGCGGCGCGCTCTACCTCCCCGGGTGGTCATCAGTGGAGGAATTGGTCATGACGCGTTCCAACGAATTCGGCTTCGGCACCCAGATCCGCAAATCGCCCTATTTCGACGCGACGGTGCGCTGGGGCGCGCAGGGCTTCTCGGTCTACAACCACATGTATATTCCGCGCGATTTCGGCGACCCGGTGCAGAACTTCTGGAACCTGGTGAACGCGGCGATCCTGTGCGACGTGGCGGTGGAGCGGCAGGTGGAGATCACCGGCCCGGACGCGGCGCGCTTCACCCAGATGCTGACCCCGCGCGACCTGTCGAGGATGGCGGTGGGGCAGTGCAAGTACGTGCTGATCACCAATGCCGAGGGCGGCATCCTGAACGACCCGATCCTGCTGCGGCTGGCGGAGGATCGTTTCTGGCTGTCGCTGTCGGACAGCGACATCCTGCTCTGGGCGCAGGGCGTGGCGGTCCATGCCGGGCTCGACGTGACGATCCGGGAGCCCGATGTCTCGCCCCTGCAGCTGCAGGGGCCGAAATCCGGCGCGGTGATGCGCGAGCTGTTCGGCGAAGGGATCATGGATCTGCGCTACTTCCGCCTGCGCGAGGCGGAGCTGGACGGCATTCCGCTGGTGATCTCGCGCACCGGCTGGTCGAGCGAGCTGGGCTACGAACTCTACCTGCGCGATGGCGCACGCGGCGAGGAGCTGTGGGAGCGGATCATGGCCGCCGGCGCGCCGCACGGGCTGAAGCCCGGCCATACCTCCACCATCCGGCGCATCGAGGGGGCGATGCTGTCCTACCACGCCGATGCGGACATCCACACCAACCCCTACGAGCTGGGCCTCGACCGGCTGGTCGATCTGGACATGGAGGCGGAGTTCATCGGCAAGGCGGCGCTTGCGCGCATCAGGGAGGAGGGCGTGGCGCGCCGGCAGGTTGGCCTCGAGATCGGCGGCGTGCCGCTGGAGGGGCCGAACACGCGGTTCTGGCCGGTCACCCGCGACGGCGAGACCGTGGGCAAGGTGACCTCGGCGATCCATTCGCCACGCCTGGAGAAGAACATCGCCCTGGCGCTGGTCGCCACGGGCTGCGCCTTCGTGGGCACCGAGATGGAGGTGGAGCGGCCCTCGGGCACGGTGCCCGCCACCGTGGTCGAGCGGCCGTTCTTCGACCCGGGCAAGACAATCGCCGCCGGCTGAAAGGGAAGGGGCGGCAGCGATTTGCCGGGCCCGGACCCCGCCGTCGCGCGATGGAACCTGTGCGCGGGGGCCGCAATTCCGGCCGAGACAGCCCGGAGAGGACGCGCCATGACCTATTTCCAGAGCCTCTCCGCCGCCGGATTCGCGGCACCGCGATCAGCTGGGGCCCCGGCCGGACGGGCTTCGGCCTGTTCGTGCCGGAGTTCCGCTGCGCCTTCGACATGTCGACCTCGGCGGTGGGCTAGGTCTCCAGTCTCGGCTTCTTCGGCGGGCTGCTGATCGCGCAGCTGCTGCTGAACCGGCGGGGCCCGGAATTCCCGGTCCTGTCGGGCCTGCTGGCGGCGACGGCGGGGCTGGCCGTGGTGGCCGCGGCGTCGAACCTGATCATGCTGGTGGCGGGCGTGTTCCTCGCCGCGGCCAGCGCCGGTTTCGCCTGGACGTCCTTAAACGACGCGGTCACCGCAAGATCCGCGACGTCGACCGGCCCACGGCCCTGTCGGCGATCAGCCCCGGCACCGCCATCGGCATCGCCGGGGCGGGGGCGGCGGCGCTGGTCATGGTGCTGACGGGCGTGACCTGGCGCAGCTGCTGGGCGTTCTTCGCCGGGGCGAGTGCGCTGGCGCCGGTCACCAACCGGGCCGCGCTGCGCGACGTGGACAGGGATCCGGGCGAGGGGTCGCAGAAGGGGTGGCGCGACCTGCTGCATCTCTCGGCCGCGCCGCTCTTCGTCATCGCCTTCGTGTATGGCACGGTCTCGGCGATCTACGTCTCCTTCGCGGCCGATCACATGCTGGAGGCGGGCGGCGTGCCCGGCATCCCCCAGGCGGCGACGCCGGCGATGGTCTTCATCCTCTACGGCCTGTTCGGGCTGGGCGGGCTGCTGACCGGGGGGGTGCGGGACGCGATTGGCGTGGCCTGGCTGTTGCGCCTGCTGATGCTGGCGGGGGCGGCGTCGGTCGCGCTGGTGGCCGTCCTGCCCGCGCATTGGGGCGGCCTCATGCTTTCGGCCGCGCTGCAGGGGCTGCACGTGATGATGACCAGCGCGGTCCTCGCCTTCTGGTCGGAGCGGCTGTTCCCGGCGCTCCCCTCGCTCAGCCTTACCGCCGCGTTGCTCGCCACGGCGGCGGGCAGCGTGATCGGCCCGGCGGTGGCCGGGTTGGTCTCGGGCGCAGCCGGGCCCGGGGCAATGTTCCTCGGCACCGCGGCGCTGCCGACGGCCACGGCGCTCCTCCTGCGGGCGCACCACGCGCAGGTGCAGCCCGTCGATCCGGGCGGCGCCGTGCGAGCGTGATCCAAGGCCCGGAAGCATTCCGCACCTGGCGATCGAGCCCGACCGCGCCCGGAGCGGCGCGGTCGGGCTCGGCCTGTTGGGCATATCGCGCTTGCCGTGGCAGATAATTCCTATATTCTAGAAATATGGAATCAGTCATATCCCACCGGCTCGCCATCCTCGGCCATCCCCAGCGGCTCGCGATCTTCCGCCTGCTGATACGGCGCCATCCCGGCCGGCTGCCGGCGGGGGAGATCGCGGCGGCGCTGGCTCTGAAACCCTCGACGCTCTCGGCCTATCTCTCGGCACTGGTGCAGGCGGGGCTGATCGGCCAGGAGCGGGCGGGCACCTCGCTGCGCTACGGCATCGAGTTCGGGGCCGTGCGCGAGACCTTCGACTATCTGCTCCTCGATTGCTGCCGCGGCCGCCCGGAGATCTGCGCGCCGCTCACTTCCCTCCTCCATACGGGGCCCCCGGCCATGACCGACCGAAAATACGCCGTGCTGTTCATCTGCACGGGCAATTCCGCCCGCTCGATCTTCGCCGAATCCATCCTGCGCGCGGTGGCGGGGGACCGCTTCGAGGTCTACTCGGCCGGAACGCGGCCCTATTCCGAGCTGAACCCGTTCGCGCTCGAGGTTCTGCGGGCCAAGGGGCACGACATTTCGCGCCTCAGGGCCAAGAACATCTCGGAGTTCCGGGGCGAGGATGCGCCGGCGCTCGATTTCGTCTTCACCGTCTGCGACCGGGCGGCGAACGAGGAGTGCCCGGCCTGGGCGGGCCAGCCCGTCAGCGCGCATTGGGGCGTGCCCGACCCGGTGAAGGTGGCGGGCACGGCGGCGGAGAAGAGCCTGGCCTTCCAGCGCGCCTATGGCGAGTTGCAGAACCGGATCGGCCTGTTCACCGCGCTGCCGCTGGCCTCGCTCGACCGGATGTCGCTGCAGCGCGAGGTGGACGCCATCGGGCGCGGCGGCGTGGGGGCGCCGGCATGACCACCTATGCGCTGAACGGGCTCGGCCGGATCGGCAAGCTGGCGCTGAAGCCGCTCCTGGAGAGCGGGGCGGAGATCGCCTGGATCAACGACGCGGTGGGCGATCCGGCGATGCACGCCCATCTCATGGAGTTCGACACGGTGCACGGCCGCTGGGCCGCCGCCATCTCCCACGACGCGAGCGGCGTGACGGTGAACGGCAGGCGGCTGCCCTTCGTCGGCGCGCGCGCGATCGCCGACCTGCCGCTGTCGGGCGTCGACGTGGTGATCGACTGCACCGGCGTCTTCAGGTCCGAGGCCGCGCTCGCGCCCTATTTCGACGCGGGGGTCAGGAAGGTCGTCGTCTCCGCCCCGGTGAAGGACGGCCCCACGGCGAACATCGTCCACGGCGTGAACGACGCCGCCTACGACCCGGCGCGGCACCGGATCGTCACCGCGGCGTCCTGCACCACCAACTGCCTCGCGCCCGTGGTGAAGGTGCTGCACGAGGGGATCGGCATTCGCCACGGCTCGATCACCACGATCCACGACGTCACCAATACCCAGACCATCGTGGACCGGCCCGCGAAGGACCTGCGCCGGGCGCGCTCGGCGCTCAACTCCCTGATCCCGACGACCACCGGATCGGCCACGGCGATCGCCTTGATCTATCCCGAGCTGGAGGGTCGGTTGAACGGCCACGCGGTGCGCGTGCCGCTCCTGAACGCCTCGCTGACCGATTGCGTCTTCGAGATGGAGCGCGAGACGAGCGTGGCGGAGGTCAACGCCCTGTTCCGGGCCGCGGCCGAGGGGCCTCTGGCCGGCATCCTTGGCTACGAGGAGCGGCCGCTGGTCTCGGCCGACTACGTCGACGATACCCGATCGGCCATCGTCGATGCCGCCTCGACCATGGTGGTGAACGGCAGCCAGGCGAAGGTCTATGCCTGGTACGACAACGAGACGGGCTATGCCCATCGGTTGGTGGACGTGGCGCGGATGGTGGGGGCCGCGCTGTGAACGGGCGGCCCGAGGGGCTTTCCGCCTACATCGCCGTCACCGCCGCCTACTGGGCCTTCATGCTCACCGACGGCGCGCTCAGGATGCTGGTCCTGCTGCATTTCCACGACCTGGGCTTCTCGCCGGTGCAACTCGCCTATCTCTTCCTGCTCTACGAGATCGCGGGCATGGTCACCAACCTTGCCGCGGGCTGGATCGCGGCGCGGTTCGGCATGACCTCGACGCTCTATGCCGGGCTGGCACTGCAGGTCGCGGCCCTCCTCGCGTTGTCCCGGCTCGATCCCGGCTGGGCCGTGGGGCTTTCGGTCGCCTTTGTGATGGTGGTGCAGGGAGCGAGCGGCGTGGCCAAGGACCTGGCCAAGATGTCCTCCAAATCGGCGGTGAAGATCCTCGCGCCGAAGGGGGAGGGGGGGCTGTTCCGCTGGGTCGCGGTGCTGACCGGATCGAAGAACGCGGTGAAGGGGCTGGGCTTCCTCCTCGGCGCGGCGCTGCTCGCCACGCTGGGCTTCGCCTGGGCGGTGCTGGCCATGGCGGCCGTGCTGGCGGCGATCCTCGCCGCCGTGCTTCTGGCGATGCCGGCGGGTCTGCCGAAGGGGCGCCGGGGCGCCAAATTCTCCGAGATCCTGTCGAAATCGGCCAACGTGAACCGGCTCTCGGCGGCGCGGGTGTTCCTCTTCGGGGCGCGGGACGTGTGGTTCGTGGTGGGAATCCCGATCTATTTCCACGCCGTCCTGTCGGACGGAACGGAAGCGGGAGACCGCGCGGCCTTCTTCCTCGTGGGGGGCTTCATGGCGCTCTGGATCATCCTCTACGGCGCGGTGCAGGCGGCGGCGCCGCGCCTCCTGAACGCCGCCCGGCGGCCCGAGGCGGAGCTGGTGGCCGCGGCGCGGGGCTGGGCGCTGGCGCTCCTCGTCGTCCCGGCGGCGCTGGCGGGGGCCGCGATGCTGGCCGACGGCCCGGCGCCCTGGCTGACGGGTGTGCTGGTGGCGGGGCTCCTGGCCTTCGGCGCGCTCTTCGCGGTGAACTCGTCGCTCCATTCCTACCTGATCCTCGCCTTCTCGCGCGAGGAGCGGGTGACGATGGATGTGGGCTTCTACTACATGGCGAATGCGGGCGGGCGGCTCCTCGGCACGCTCCTGTCGGGGCTGACCTACCAGGCGGGGGGCCTGGCGCTGATGCTGGCCACCGCCGCCGCGATGGTGGGGCTGAGCGCGCTGGCGGCCGCCCGGCTGCGCCCCGGTGCGCCCGAGACCGCCGCCGCATGACACGGGCTCAGCGGTGGGCGGCGACGATGCGCGACAGGTCCACCCGCGCGCCGAGCCGGGCGGCCAGCAGGTAGGTGCCCGCCACCTTGCGCTGCACCAGCAGCGTGTCGCCCGGCGGAACATGGGCGAAGTCGCGCTCCATGCCCAGCCTGAGCCCCATCTCCCGCAGCCGGGAGAGCAGGTCGCTGGTGCCGAAATCGAAGGGGCCGGGGGCGCGGATCGGCGCCATCGCGGTGTCGAACATCTCCAGCACCTGCTCCTGTTGCGGCACGGGGGTCGTCTCGGCCAGCAGGCCGGTGGCGATGGCGGCGGCCCGCGCCCCCTCGCGGTCGCGCGCGATCCCGGCCTCCATCAGCGCGCGGAAAGCGGCGACGCGCGCGGGGTCGAGCGCCCGCACGGCGCCGAAATCGAGGAGCACGATCTGCCCCGTCTCCGGCGCGATCAGGTAGTTGGCGAAGTTCGGGTCGGTCTGCATCTCGCCGAAGGTGAACAGTTCGTGCAACACGAGGTCGATCAGCCGCGCGGCCACCTCGTCACGCAGGCCCTGTTCCGCCCCGGCCAGCCGCTCCACCGGCATCCCCCGCGCGTGATCCATGGCCAGCACGTCGGGGGTGCAGAGCTCGGGGTGCCGGCGCGGCACGGTGAGGCCCGGCAGGTCCGCCACATGGGCGCCGAACCGGTCGAGCGCGGCGCCCTCGCGGACATAATCGGCCTCCTCGTGGAGCTGCCGCCGCGCCTCCTCCAGAAGTGGCGCCAGGTCCATGCCGCGGGGTGCTGCGCCTGACAGGCGGATCAGCGCGGCGATGTTGCGGATATCGCTGTCGATGCTGTGGCGGATGCCGGGATACTGCACCTTCACGGCCAGCTCTCGGCCGTCCTTCAGGCGGGCGTAATGCACCTGCCCGATCGAGGCGGCGGCATGGGCGCGCACGTCGAACCGCGCGAACCGCCCGATCCAGCCCGGCCCCCAGGCGGCGTCTAGGACGTCGCGCAGCTGGCGCGGCGGCATCGGCTCGGCCTCGGATCGCAGCCGGTCGAGGATCGCGGCGATCTCGGGCGGCAGCACGTCGCCCGCATCCATCGAGATGAGCTGCCCCACCTTCATCGCCGCGCCGCGCATCCGCGACAGTTCCTCTGCCACCCGGCGGGCATTGCCGGGTGTCAGGATCAGCTCGTCGAGCCGGGGCCGGCGGCCGGCGGCGAGCCCGCCGATCCCGCCCGCCACTGCACCGCCCGCGATGCCGGAGGCGAGCCCGCCCATGCGCAGGAGCCGCGACAGCCGGTGCGCCGGCACCGGCCGGCCGGCGCCGAAGCGGTCGAGGGGGCGGCCGCTCATCGCGCCGCGCCCCGGGCACCGCGTGACCGGGGGAATGACGGGCAGCCCCGCGGGCGGCTCCATCGGGCCCTGAAAAAAGTCTTGTCCATGTTGGGAAGATAGGGGGGCGCCGGCTGGGTTCGCAGGGGCGCATTGGCGCACCGTCCGTCCGTGCGGGCCGTGCGGTGCGGGGGTTGCGGGGCGCGCGGGGATGCGCGCGCCCCGCGATCGGTCACTGCCAGGACTGGACGAGGTCGTCGTAGGGGATGGTTTCGGGGTCCTCCTCCTCGTTGTCGAGCGCGGGCTTTGGGGCGCCGGGCTGGTCGAGCCAGTATTGCGGGTCGCGCTCCTCGTTGAGGGCGGGGCCGAGATCGCCCTGGATGCCGGCGCGCTCGAGCCGGGACATCACGTCCTCCATGTCGGCGCAGAGCGTGTCGAGCGCCTCCTTGGAGGACTTGGCCCCCGACATGGCGTCGCCGATATTCTGCCACCACAGCTGCGCCAGCTTGGGATAGTCCGGCACGTTGGTCCCGGTTGGCGACCAGCGCACCCGGTCGGGCGAGCGGTAGAACTCCACCAGGCCGCCCAGGCGCGGCGCGCGCTCGGTGAAGTGCTCGGAGTTGATGGTCGAGTCGCGGATGAAGGTGAGGCCCACATCGGCCTTCTTCACGTCCACGGTCTTGGAGGTGACGAACTGGGCATAGAGCCAGGCCGCCTTGGCGCGGTCCACGGGGGTGGAGTCGAGGATCGTCCAGGAGCCCACGTCCTGGTAGCCGACCTTCATCCCCTCCTCCCAGTAGACGCCGTGGGGCGAGGGGGCGAGGCGCCATTTGGGCGTGCCGTCCTCGTTCATCACCGCGTCGGACTCGACGAGGGGGGCGACGAAGGTGGTGTACATGAACATCTGCTGGGCGATGTTGCCCTGGCCGGGCACCGGGCCGGCCTCGGAGAAGGTCATGCCGGCGGCCTGGGGCGGGGAATAGTCCTGCAGCCACTTGATCGCCTTGTCGACGGCATAGACGGCGGCGGGCGAGTTGGTGGCCCCGCCCCGGTCGATGCAGGCGCCCACCGGCTGGGAGTTCTCGTTCACCCGGATGCCCCATTCGTCCACCGGCAGGCCGTTGGGCTCGCCGGTATCGCCCATGCCGGCCATGGACATCCAGGCATCGGTGTAGCGCCAGCCGAGCGAGGGGTCCTTCTTGCCGTAGTCCATGTTGCCCCAGACCGAGGAGGGCGAGCCCTCGACGTAGCTCATGTCGCGGCCGGTGAAGAACTCGGCGATGTCCTCGTAGGCCGACCAGTTCACCGGCACGCCCAGCTCGTAGCCGTATTCCTCCTGGAAGTCGGCCCGGGTCTGCTCGTCGTTGAACCAGTCGTAGCGGAACCAGTAGAGGTTGGCGAACTGCTGGTCGGGCAGCTGGTAGAGGTTGCCGTCCGGCCCGGTGGTGAATTCCAGCCCGATGAAGTCCTCCAGGTCCAGCGTCGGCGAGGTGACCTCGGCGCCCTCGCCCTCCATCCACTCGGTCAGGTTGCGCGCCTGGCCGTAGCGCCAGTGGGTGCCGATCAGGTCGCTGTCGTTGACATAGGCGTCGTAGATGTTCTCGCCCGACTGCATCTGCACCTGCAGCCGCTCGACCACGTCGCCCTCGCCGATCAGGTCGTGGGTGACCTCGATCCCGGTGATCGCGGAGAAGGCCGGGGCCAGCACCTGGGCCTCGTATTCGTGGGTGGTGATCGTCTCGGAGACCACGTTGATCTCCATGCCCCGGAACGGCTCCGCGGCATCGACGAACCACTGCATCTCCTCTTCCTGCGCCTCGCGCGAGAGCGTGGAGACCTCGCCGATCTCGGCGTCGAGGAACTCCCGCGCCGCGTCCATGTCGGCCAGCGCGGGCGGGGCCAGAAGCCCCAGCCCCACGGCCAGCGCCGTGGTGGATCTCAGCATCCGTGTCATCGTCGTCCTCCCTTGATGGTGTCGGTTCTTGGTCTTGTTCTTGTTGATCTTGTTGGCGCCGGCGGTCCCGCCCCGGTCACACGGTGCGGAAGATCCCCGCCGCCAGCACCAGCGACAGCGCCAGCGCCCCCCACTGGCTGCCCAGGCCCAGCCCCAGCCAGGCCAGGTTCACGAAGCCCGCGACCAGCAGCGAGATGAACAGCCGGTCGCCCCGCGTCGTCTCGATGCGCAAGATCCCCCGCCGCGGCGTCTCGGGATACCGGATCGCCAGATACGACATCACCCCGAGGATCGCCGCGATCACCAGGAAGAAGGCCGCCGTGGGCCAGGTCCAGGCCATCCATGCCATCATCAGCTCTCCTGCCATATCGGATATGATACGGTGCGGGGTGGCGGACCAAGATCCCCAACGTCGAGCCACGTTCGGAAATCTCTACGGCGTCTGCAGCACGGCATATCGGATCGCGCGGCCTAGCGCAGTATTTGTTTTCACCTGGAATTTCTCGGCCCCATTCCGCGGCAAACACCTCACTCGAGCACGAATCTCACAACCCAACCTCGAATGCTCTCGTGCGATCGGCAAATTCCCTGCCCCATCGAGCTCCCAAAGCTCGCGTTCCCTGCCATTCATCACACCCGCCCCAGGGCGAAGCCCTTGGCGATGTAGTTGCGCACGAACCAGATCACGAGCGCGCCGGGGATGATGGTCAGCACGCCGGCGGCGGCCAGCACGCCCCAGTCGACGCCGGCCGCGCCCACGGTGCGGGTCATGGTGGCGGCGATCGGCTTGGCGTCCACCGAGGTCAGGGTGCGGGACAAGAGCAGCTCCACCCAGGAGAACATGAAGCAGAAGAAGGCCGCCACGCCGATCCCGCTCGCGATCAGCGGCATGAAGATCCGCACGAAGAAGCGCGGGAAGGAATAGCCGTCGATATAGGCGGTCTCGTCGATCTCCCTGGGCACGCCGCGCATGAAGCCCTCCAGAATCCACACCGCCAGCGGCACGTTGAACAGGCAATGCGCCAGCGCCACGGCGATATGGGTGTCGAAGAGGCCGACCGAGGAATAGAGCTGGAAGAACGGCAGCGCGAAGACCGCCGGCGGCGCCATCCGGTTGGTCAGGAGCCAGAAGAACAGGTGCTTGTCGCCCATGAAGCTGTAGCGCGAGAAGGCATAGGCCGCGGGCAGCGCCACCGCGATCGAGATCGCGGTGTTCATCACCACGTAGATCAGCGAGTTCACGTAGCCCATGTACCACGAGGCATCCGTCAGGATCGTGGCGTAGTTCTGGAAGGTCAGGTTCCGCGGCCAGAGCGAGAAGGCGCCGAGGATCTCCGAATTGGTCTTCAGGCTCATGTTCACGAGCCAGTAGATCGGCAGCATCAGGAAGAGGATGTAGAGCGCCATCACCAGGGCCGAGCCGCTGACCCGCGCGCCGCGCCGCAGCTTCGTGTTGGCATCCGCGGGGGTGACATCCCCCGGCAGGGTGGCCGCACCCGGGGCGGCGGTATCGGAGGTCCTGTCGCTCACGATCCGCCCTCCTCGCGTTTGTCGAGATTGGTCATGGCGATGTAGAAGACGTAGGAGATCACCATGATCACCAGGAAATACATCAGCGAGAAGGCCGCCGCCGGGCCGAGGTCGAACTGCCCCAGCGCCATCTTCACGAGGTCGATCGACAGGAAGGTGGTGGCGTTGCCCGGGCCCCCGCCGGTCAGCACGAAGGGCTCGGTGTAGATCTTGAAGCTGTCCATGAAGCGCAACAGGATCGCGATGGTCAGCACGCCGCGCATCTTGGGCAGCTCGATGTAGCGGAACACCGACCAGCGCGAGGCCTGGTCGATCTCGGCGGCCTGGTAATAGGCGTCGGGGATCGAGCGCAGCCCGGCATAGGCCAGAAGCGCCACCAGCGAGGTCCAGTGCCACACATCCATGGCGATCACCGTCACCCAGGCGGCGTAGAAGCCTTGCGTGTAGTTGTAGTCGATCCCGAGGCGGTCGAGCGTGTGGCCCAGAAGCCCGATATCGACCCGGCCGAAGATCTGCCAGATCGTGCCCACCACGTTCCACGGGATCAGCAGCGGCAGCGCCATCAGCACCAGGCACAGGCTCGCCCAGGCGCCCTTGCGCGGCATGTTCACCGCCACGAAGATCCCCAAGGGCACCTCGATCGCCAGGATGATGCCGGAGAAGACCAGCTGCCGCCCCAGCGCGTTCCACATCCGCTCCGAATGCAGCATCTCGCGGAACCATTCGAGCCCCGCCCAGAAGAACACGTTGTTGCCGAAGGTGTCCTGCACCGAGTAGTTCACCACCGTCATCAGCGGCACCACCGCCGAGAAGGCCACCAGCACCAGCACCGGCAGCACCAGGAGCCAGGCCCGCTCGTCGCGCGTCTTCATGGCCCCGCCTCCCCCTTGCCGGTCTCCGCCTCGCCGCCCTCGGGGGCCACGCGCCACTCGTCCTCGTAGACGTTCACGCCGCCCTCCACGAACTGCACATGGGTGCCGCCATCGGGCACGGACCGCCCCTCGGGCAGCAGCGCCGCGGCGGTGCCGCCGCCGGCCATCTGCAGCCGCACGATCCGGTGCCGGCCCACATCCTCCACCCGGGTGACGCGGGCCGGCAACCCGTGATCGCCGAGCCGCAGATGCTCGGGCCGCACCCCGATCCGCACCGCCCCGCCCTTCAGCGGATAGGCCCGGCCGAGGTCGAACCGGGTGCCGGCCACCACCGCCTTGGTCCCCTCCACCCGGGCCTCGAACAGGTTCATCCCCGGCGAGCCGATGAAATAGCCCACGAAGGTATGGGCCGGCCGCTCGAACAGCTCCTGCGGCGTGCCGATCTGCACCACCACGCCCTCGTTCATCACCACCACCCGGTCGGCGAAGGTCAGCGCCTCGGTCTGGTCGTGGGTGACGTAGATCATCGTGTGCCCGAAATCGCGGTGCAGCGTCTTCAGCTGGGTCCTCAGCTCCCACTTCATCTGCGGGTCGATCACCGTCAGCGGCTCGTCGAACAGAAGCGCGTTCACGTCGTCGCGCACCATGCCGCGGCCGAGCGAGATCTTCTGCTTGGCATCCGCCGTCAGCCCCGCCGCGCGGCGGTCGAGCACCGCTTCCATGCCGATCATCCGCCCCACCCGGTCCACCCGCTCGGCCACCTCGGCCGCCGGCAGCCGGCGGTTCCTGAGCGGGAAGGCCAGGTTCTCGCGCACGCTCATCGTGTCGTAGACCACCGGGAACTGGAACACCTGGGCGATGTTGCGCGCCGCCGTGGGCAGGTGGGTCACGTCCTCCCCGTCGAACAGCACCCGCCCGTGGGAGGGCACCAGAAGCCCCGAGATGATGTTGAGAAGCGTGGACTTGCCGCAGCCCGACGGGCCCAGCAGCGCATAGGCCTCGCCGTCGCGCCAGACATGGTTCAGCTCCTGGAGCGCGAAATCCTCCGGCCCCCGCGGATCGGCGGCGTAGCTGTGGGCGAGCCGTTCCAGCGCGATCTCGGCCATCAGGCGGCCTCGGCGTAGGGGGCGGGACGGACCAGCGCGCCCTCCGCGTCGAAGAGATAGACGTGGCGCGGATCCACATGCACGGTCAGCGCCGCCCCGGGCGCCAGGTCGCGCACCCCGTGCACCAGCCCCACCCACGCGTCGCCGTCATGGTCGAGATGGACATAGGTCTCCGAGCCGGTGATCTCGGTCACCCGCAGCACGGTGTGGAATTCCGCCGCCCCCGCCCGCGGCGAAAGGCCCAGATGGCCGGGCCGGAACCCGGCGCTGTAATGGCCGTCGGCCAGGTCCGGGTCGATCCCCAGCGCCGCCGCCGGCATCACCTTCTGGTCGCCGTAGACCAGATCCGGCCCCCGCTTCTCCAGCTCCAGGAAGTTCATCGGCGGGTCCGAGAAGACCCGCGCCGTCACCGCGTCGGCCGGCCGGCGATAGACCCGCGGCGTCGGCCCGAACTGCGTCACCGCCCCCTGCCACAGCGTCGCGCAGTTGCCCCCCAAGAGCAGCGCCTCCTCCGGCTCGGTCGTGGCATAGACGAAGATCGCCCCCGATTCCTCGAAGATCCGCGGGATCTCGGCCCGAAGCTCCTCGCGCAGCTTGTAGTCCAGATTGGCCAGCGGCTCGTCCAGCAGCACCAGACCCGCCGCCTTCACCAGCGCCCGGGCCAGCGCGCAGCGCTGCTGCTGGCCGCCCGACAGCTCCAGCGGCCGCCGCTCCAGCATCGGCCCCAGCTGCATCAGGTCCGCCGCCCGCCGCACCCGCGCGTCGATCTCGCCCTTCGCCACCCCGCGCAGCCGCAGCGGCGAGGCGATGTTGTCGTAGACGCTCATCGACGGGTAGTTGATGAACTGCTGGTAGACCATCGCCACGTCCCGGTCCTGCACCCGCACGCCGGTCACCTCCGCCCCGTCCCACAGCACCCGGCCCGCGCTCGGACGGTCCAGACCCGCCATCAGACGCATCAGCGACGTCTTGCCCGCATTCGTCGGACCGAGCAGCACGTTCATCGTCCCCCGCGACAGCTCCAGGGACGTCGCGTGAACATGCACCGAACCGCCAACAACCTTCGATACGCCGTCAAGCACGAGCGTCATTGCGTCCCCCTCCCGGCCTTGCGCCGCCGCGGGCGGCGGCGCGGGGGCCATCCCGCGGCCGGCGCAGCTTCCACGCGAAACCACCGCGAAAGTCTCGGCCCGTTCCGCCGCCGTGGATACCGAATCGATGCGCGGGGCGAAAGTGGTTTCTTTCGCTATGTTTCGTCTCGCGGTATCGACGCGGCGTCGCGGCCGCGCCATGTCGCCGTCACAGAACCATTATCTTTCCGGGCGCCCGAGCGTTTCGCGACGAAACGGCGCAATTCGAACAAAAACGAATATCGCGGCGTCAAAGGGTTTGACGCCTTTCCCCGAAGCCGGAACACTCGGTCCAGCAGCGCGCCACGAGGGGGGCGGTTCGATCCGTGCCGCAATCGTTCCGACACCCCGAGATCATCGAGATCGCCCGGCGCGAGGGCAAGGTCAGCGTCGAGCGGCTGGCCGCGCATTTCGGCGTCACCCTGCAGACGATCCGCCGCGACCTGGCAGAGCTGGCCGATGCCGGGCGGCTGGAGCGGGTCCATGGCGGCGCGATCCTGCCCTCGGGCACGACCAATATCGGCTACGAGGACCGGCGCGGCCTGAACGCGGCGGCCAAGGACGCCATCGCCGCCGCCTGCGCCGCCGAGATCCCCGACGATTGTTCCGTCTTCCTCAACATCGGCACCAGCGCCGAGGCCGTGGCCGAGAGGATGCGCGCCCACCGCAATATCCTGGTGGTGACCAACAACATGAACGTCGCCGCGATCCTGACCGCCAATCCCGATTGCGAGATCGTGGTCACCGGCGGATCGCTGCGCCGCTCCGATGGCGGGCTGGTGGGCGATCTCGCCACCGCGACGATCCGGCAGTTCCGCTTCGACATCGCGGTGATCGGCTGCTCGGCGCTGGAGCGGGAGGGCGACCTGCTGGACTTCGACATGGCCGAGGTCGGGGTGACCCGCACGATCCTGCAGCAGGCCCGGCGGGTCTTCCTCGTGGCCGACGCCTCCAAGTTCGAGCGCACCGCCCCGGTACGGGTGGCCTCGCTCATGGAGCTGGACACGTTCTTCACCGACCGGCCGCTGCCGCCCGACCTGGCCCGGGCCTGCCGGGAGCGGGGCGTGCGGCTGCACTGCGTGGGCCGAGGCACCTGAGGCGCGGGTGGTCGGACCGGGCAGGGGGCGCCCGGCCCGCGCCGGGCCTCAGGCGGCCACGGTCTCCTCGGGCACCTTGGCGCCGGTCATGTAGGCCACGGCGTCGTTCATCGTGTGGTTCTTCGGGTCGATGACGCAGAGCCGCTTGCCCAGCCGGTGGACATGGATGCGGTCGGCCACCTCGAAGACATGGGGCATGTTGTGGCTGATCAGCACGATCGGCATGCCGCGCGCCTTCACGTCGTTGATCAGGTCCAGCACCCGGCGGCTCTCCTTCACGCCGAGCGCGGCGGTGGGCTCGTCCATGATGATGACCTTGGAGCCGAAGGCGGCGGCGCGCGCCACCGCGACCCCCTGCCGCTGCCCGCCCGAGAGGGTCTCCACCGCCTGGTTGATGTTCTGGATCGTCATCAGCCCCAGATCGGAGAGCTTCTCGCGCGCCAGTTCCTCCATCCGGCGGTGGTCGAGCATCCGCAGCCAGCGGCCCATGAAGCCCTGCTTCCGGATTTCGCGGCCGACGAACATGTTGTCGACGATCGACAGGGCGGGGGACAGGGCGAGGGTCTGGTAGACCGTCTCGATCCCGGCGTCGCGCGATTCCAGCGGCGAGGAGAAGCGCACCGGCTTGCCCTCCAGCCGGATCTCGCCCGCGTCGATCTGCACCGCGCCCGAGATCGCCTTGATCAGGGAGGACTTGCCGGCGCCGTTGTCGCCGATCACCGCCAGCACCTCGCCAGGATAGAGGTCGAAGTCGCACTGGTCGAGCGCGGTGACCCGGCCGTAGCGCTTCACGAGTCCGCGGCCGGTGAGAATGGGATCCTGTGTCATGCCGAAACCTTCCTGATCCACTGGTCGATCGCGACCGCGATGATGATGAGCCAGCCGATGGCGAAGACCTGCCAGAGCACGTCGACCCCGGCGAGGCGCAGCCCCGACTGGAACACGCCGACGATCAGCGCGCCGAACAGCGCGCCCAGGATCGAGCCGCGCCCGCCGAAGAGCGAGATCCCCCCGATCACCACGGCGGTGATGGATTGCAGGTTGCCCTCGTAGAAGGCCTGCGGGCTGATCGAGCCGACCCGGCCGATCGAGGCCCAGGCCGCCAGCGCGCAGACGAAGCCGGCCAGCGCATAGACCGACAGCAGCATCCGGTCGGTGCGGATGCCGGCGAGCTCCGCCGCCTCCTTGTCGTCGCCCACCGCATAGACGTGGCGGCCCCAGGCGGTCTTGTTCAGCATGAACCACAGCACGACGAAGACCAGCACCATCAGGATCGAGCCGTAGGTGATCCGCGCGCCGCCGATCTGGATCACCTCCCCGAAGACCTTCAGGAACGGCGCCTGCTCGTCGAGGTCGGAGGAGCGGATCGACTGCGCCCCCGACAGCCAGAGGTTCAGCGCGTAGAAGATCGACCAGGTCCCCAGCGTGGTGATGAAGGGCGGCAGCTTCGCCTTGGTGACGAGGAAGCCGTTCAGGAGCCCCGCCGCGGTGCCGCCGGCGAAGGCGACGAGCAGCGCGATCGGCGCCGGCACCCCGAACTGGATCGACAGCTTGCCGGCGATGACCGACATCAGCACCATGATCGCGGCCACCGACAGGTCGATCCCCGCGGTCAGGATCACCAGGGACTGCGCCGCGGCCAGCATGCCGATGATCGAGACCTGCTGGATGATGAGGGTGAGGTTGAACGCCGAGAAGAACCGCTCCCCGGCGATCATGCCGAAGATCCCGACCGAGACGACCAGCACGATCACCGGCACCAGCGTGGGGTTGCCGTGGAGGAGGTGCCGGATCGTCTCGGTCGGGCTGTGGGTGCGGGCGAAGCTGGCGACGCTGCGGTCGCTGTCGGCGAGGCTCGCCTCGTAGTCGTCCCCGCCGTCCGGGGACCTGCTGGTATCGGTCATGATGTCCTCCCTTGCCTCGCGGGCCGGGCGAGGCCTCCGGGTCGCGTGGGGATGCAGGGACGGGCGGGACGCAGGCGCCCGCCCGCCGGGGGTCAGATCAACCCCAGCACTGCTCCAGCCCTTCCTCGGAGGAGATCGACTCGATCCCCTCGACGGGCTGGTCGGTGACGAGGGTCACGCCGGTATCGACGAACTCCTTGCCCTCCTCGGGCTGGGGCACGGTCCCGTCCTCGGCGTATTGCGCGATCGCCTCGATGCCGAGCGCGGCCATGCGCAGCGGGAACTGCATCGAGGTGGCGCCGATCACGCCGGCCTGCACGTTCTCCACCCCCGGGCAGCCGCCGTCGACGGAGACGATGATCGCCTGGTCGGCCATGCCGAAGGAGGCCAGCGCCTCGTGCGCGCCCGCCGCCGCCGGCTCGTTGATCGTGTAGACCAGGTTGATGTCGGAATCGACCTGCAGCAGGTTCTCCATCGCCTGCCGGCCGCCCTGGGCGTCGCCGTTGGTGACGTCGCTGCCGACGATGCGGGGATCGTCCTCGTCGCCGATATCGGTGGGGTCCTTCACGTCGATGCCGAAGCCGGCCATGAAGCCCTGGTTGCGCAGATAGTCCACCGAGACCTCCGAGGCGTTGAGGTCGAGCGTGGCGATCTTCGCCTCCTCGGGGTTCTCCACCGTCTCGCGGGCCCATTGCCCGATCAGCTCGCCGGCCCGGTAATTGTCGGTGGCGAAGGTCGCATGGGCCGCGTCGGCGGGCTCGAACGGCGTGTCGAGCGCGATCACCAGGGCGCCGGCCTCCTTGGCCTGCTCGATCACCGGCACCAGGGCGCGGCTGTCGGTGGGCGTGATCAGGATGCCGCTCGCGCCCGCGGCGATGCAGCTTTCCACCGCCGCCACCTGGGTCTCGACGTCGCCGTCGTAGCGGCCGGCATAGGTGTTCAGCTCGATGCCCAGCTCATCGGCCTTGGCGGTGGCGCCCTCCTTCATCTTGACGAAGAAGGGGTTGGTGTCGGTCTTGGTGATCAGGCAGGCGAGCACATCGTCCTGCGCCCGGGCCGCACCGGCCCCCCAGGCGAGGGCGAGCGCGGCGCTGCCGGCGAGAGCGGTAATCCTGGTCATGGGTGTCCTCCCGTTGGCGCCCCCTCCCCGGGGCGCGGCGTTCGTCGCGTGGTCGGGACGCGGATGCCGCTTCGGGCCCGTCCCGGCTGCCAAACTGCCGCCTCGGGCCACGCCATGTCAATAAGTAAATCAGATTGATTTAATATTGACCGCCGTGCCGCCGCCGGGCACGATGCGGAAAGCAACGCGAGGACGGCGCATGGACCGGGCGGCGGATGGCGATCTTCGGGACGGGATGGCGCAGGGCGGCATCCGCGGCACCAACCAGAGCGGGATGCGCGACCACAACGAGCGGCTGGTGCTGACCCTCCTGCGGCGGCGCGGGGAACTGGCCAAGGCCGAGATCGCGCGCCTGACCGGCCTCTCGGCGCAGACCGTCTCGGTCATCATGCGCGCGCTGGAGGCCGACGGGCTGATCGCGCGGGGGGCGCCGCGGCGGGGCCGCGTCGGCCAGCCCTCGATCCCGATGCATCTTGCGGCCGGGGGGGCCTATTTCCTCGGCCTGAAGATCGGCCGCCGCAGCCTGGAACTGGTGCTGGTGGACTTCCTCGGCCGGGTGCTGGGCCAGGCGCACGAGACGCACCGTGTCCCCACGCCGGAGGGGGTGCTGGCCTTCGTGCGGCGCGGCGTGCCGGAGCTGACCGGCCGCCTCTCGGCGCCACGGCGCGCGCGGATCGCCGGGCTCGGCGTCGGCGTGCCCTTCCACCTGTGGGACTGGGCCGAGCCGCTCGGCGTCCCGCCGGCGGAGATGGCAGCCTGGCGCGATGTCGACCTGGCCGCGCGCCTCGCCGCCGAGGTGGCGTTCCCGGTCTTCGTGGCGAACGACGCCTCGGCCGCGTGCAACGCCGAGATCGTGTTCGGCACCCGCGACCCCGCCGAGGGCATCCGCGACGTGGCCTATGCCTATATCGGCTATTTCGCCGGCGGCGGTCTGGTGCTGAACGGCCGCCTCGTCACCGGGCGGACGGGCAATGCCGGCGCGCTGGGGTCGATGCCGGTGCCCGCCCGGGGAGGCGGCAGCGTGCAGTTGCTGCGCGTGGCTTCGCTGTCGGGGCTCGAGGCGATGCTGGCCGCGCGCGGGCTCGACGGCTCGGCCATGTGGGAAAGCCCCGACGACTGGGACATCGACGCCGACGTGCTGGCGCGCTGGCTGGCCGGCACCGCGGCGGGGCTGGCGCATGTGGCGGCCTCCGGCGCGGCGCTGATCGACCTCGAGGCGCTGGTGATCGACGGCTGGATGCCCGCGCCGCTGCGCGCCCGGCTGATCGAGGCCACGGCGCAGGCGCTGTCGCGGATCGACCTGTCGGGCGTGACGCCGCCGCAGGTCCGTCCGGGCACGATCGGCCCCGGCGCGCGCGCCCTCGGCGCGGCCTCGCTGCCGCTGTCGAACCGCTTTCTCGTCGATCCCACGGCGCTCGGCGGCGCCGGCTGACGCGCGCGGCGCGGCTCAGGTTCCGGCGCGCAGGTCCCGCTCCACCGCCACGAGGTCGGGATCGTCGTTCACCGGCCCGCGGTGGAAGCCGAGTTCCTCGGTCAGCTGCAGCATGGGCGCGTTGTCTGCCAGCACGACCCCCTCCATCCGCTCCAGTCCATGCGCCCGCGCCGCCTCGATCAGCGCCTTCATCAGCCGCGTGCCGATGCCCCGGTGCTGCTGGTCGTCGGCGACCACGACGGCGAATTCGCAGCTCTTCCCGTCGGGGTTGACGGTGTAGCGCGCCACGCCCTGCTGCACCGTGCCGCCGCCCTCGGACAGGGTGGCGATCAGGGCCATCTCGCGGCGGTAATCCGTCTGCACGAAGCGGGCGAGCATCTCCGGCGTCAACTCCTTCAGCGCGCCCATGAAGCGGAACCGCCGCCCGCTCGGCGACAGGGTGCGCACGAAGCCGGCCTCGCCCTCGGCATCCTCGGGGCGGATCGGGCGGATCGTCAGCGGCGTGCCGTCGGCCAGGTGCTCCACCCGCTCCAGGCCGCGCGGATAGGGGTGGATCGCCACATGGTCGTAGGGGCCGTCCCGGGCACGGGGCCGCGCCACGGCGATCCGCGCATCCACCGCCAGCACCCCCTCGGGCCCGGCCATCAGCGGATTGATGTCCAGCTCGGTGATCGCGGGCAGTTCGCAGACCATCTCCGACACCCGCAGCAGCACGTCGATCACCGCCTCCCGGTCGGCGGCGGGGCGGCCCCTGAGCGGGCCGAGCAGGGCATCGACGCGCGTTCCCTCCAGCATCCGGTGGGCCAGCACGCTGGTCAGGGGTGGCAGGCCGATGGCGCGGTCGCGCAGGATCTCGACCATGGTGCCACCCGCGCCGACGAGGATCGCGGGGCCGAAGACGGAATCGCGGCTGACGCCGACCACCAGCTCGCGGGCCTGGGCGGCGGGCACCATCTTCTCCACCGTCACGCCCCGGAACCGCGCTTGCGGCCGGGCGCGGGCCAGGTCGGCGGCGATCTGGCGCACGGCCGCCATCACCTCGGCGGCGCCGGCCACGTTGACGCGGACGCCGCCCACGTCGCTCTTGTGGGTGACATCGGGCGAGACCAGCTTGATCGCGACCGGAAAGCCCACCGTCTCGGCCGCGACCAGGGCCGCGGCGGCGTCGGCGGCGGGCAGGGTGGTGTTCACCGCTATGCCGAAGGCGCGCAGGATCGCCTTCGACTCGATGTCGGAGAGCATCGTGCGCCCGTCGCGCAAGGCGGCGTCGAGAATCATCCGGGCGCCCTCGATGTCGGGCGGGGACTGCGCCGGCAGCGGCCCGGGAACCTCGAGCGACAACTCGTGGGCGCGGTGATGGGCGGCGAGATAGGAGAAGGCCTCCACCGCCCGCTCCGGCGTGGTGAAATCGGGGATGCCGTTGCGCGACATGAGGCCGCGCGCCGCCGCGACCGAGCGTTCGCCCATCCAGCAGGCCAGCAGCGGCTTGGCCGTGCCTGCCGCGTGCGCGGCGATCACCGCCTCGGCGGCGGCGCCGGCATCGGTCATCGCCTGCGGGGTCAGCATGGCGAGAACGCCGTCGAAGCCCGGATCGGACAGCGCGGCGCCCACCGCGGTGCCGAAGGCGGCGGGCGGCGCGTCGCCGAGGATGTCGAGCGGATTGGCGCGCGACCAGTAGGCCGGCAGCGCGGCGTCGAGCGCTTCCACCGTCGACGCGGCGGGCGCGGGCAGGTCGAGCCCGAGGTCGCCGGCCCGGTCGGCGGCCAGCACCCCCGCCCCGCCACCATTGGTGACGATGCCCAGGCGGTGGCCATGGGCCCGGCGATTGGCGGCGAGGATCTCGGCGGCGGCGAAGAGCCCGCCGAAGCTGCGCACCCGAACCGCGCCGACCCGCGCCAGCGCGGCGTCGAACACCGCGTCGTTGCCCATCATCGCGCCGGTATGGGTATGCGCGGCGCGGGAGCTGTCGGCGTGGCGCCCGGCCTTCAGCACGATCACCGGCTTGGTGCGGGCCGCGATCCGCACCGCCGAGAGGAAGGCCGAGGCGTGCCGCAGCCCCTCGACATAGAGCAGGATCGCCCGCGTCGCGGGATCGGTGGCGAGGAAGTCGATGGCCGCCCCGAAGCCGATATCGGCGGCGTTGCCCAGCGAGACCAGCGCCGAGAAGCCCAGGTCGTGCGCCAGCGCCCAGTCCGCGATCGCCGAGCAGAGCGCGCCCGATTGCGACACCAGCGCCAGGTCGCCCGGCGGCGGCGAGGATTTCAGGAAGGTCGCGTCGAGTCCGATCCCGGGCCGCGCGAGGCCGACGCAGTTCGGCCCCAGCAGGCGCACGCGGTGGCGCCGCGCCACCTGCGCCAGCGCGTCCTGCAGCGCCGCACCCTCCGCGCCCGTCTCCGCGAAGCCGGCGGACAGGACGATGGCGTTGCGTACCCCCGCCTCGCCGCATTGCCGCACGATCCCGGCCACGCTCCCGGCGGGCGTCGCGATCACCGCCAGGTCGGGGCGGATGCCGGCGGAGGCCAGATCGGGGTAGCACGGCCGCTCGCCCAGGGCGGCATGGGCCGGGTTGATCGCCACGACAGGGCCCGCGAAGGTGCCTCCGGCGAGCCGGGCGAAGACGTCTCCGCCCACGCTGTCCGCGGCCGGGCCAGCGCCGAAGACCGCCACCGAGGCCGGATCGAAGAGACCTTTCAGCGGGCTGGCGGACATTGTCCTCTCGTGGCCGGGGGCGGGCGCGCGCGGCGGCCCGGGGCGGAAGATAGCCCGCGATCCGGCCCCGTCAGGCGCAGTTGCGGCACAGGCTGGTATAGGGCACCGCCTCCAGCCGCGCCGGCGCGATCGGCTCGCCGCAGGATTCGCAGGTGCCGTATGTGCCGTCGGCGATGCGGGCGAGGGCATGGTCGATGGCGCGGATCTCGGTCTGGCTGGCGATGCCGAGGTCTTCGAGCACCTCGTCGTCCTCCATCTCCAGCGCGCGATCCTCGTCGTCCGGGTCGGGGCGTTGCCCCAGCCGGCGGTCGCAGTCGTCCATCCGCCGGACGAGCTCCTCGCGGCGGGCGCGCAGGCGCTCCTCGAGCGCGGTCCAGGTCGTCATCGCGATCCTCCACGGGCATGTCGTGTCGCGTCGTGCCGGCCTGCCGGCGTTGCGGCCGGCCGCGGGCCCCGTCGCGCGGCGGCGGACGGCTCCGCCGGGTCGGCCGTCTGATCGAGCGCGAACAGGGCACGGACCCGCGCCTCGCCCTCCAGCTTGCCGATCCGGGCCAGTCGCGCGGGGTCGCGGATCTCGATATGGCGCGGATCGAGGATGCGGATCAGCCCGGCGCGCTCCCAGCGATGGGTGATGCGGCTGATCGACTCGATCGAGATCGCCAGCAGGTCGGCGATGTCGGCGCGGCGCAGCGTGAGGGTGAGGATGCCGCCGCCCGCCGGCAGCGTCCGCCACGGCATCGTCGTCGTCATCAGGGTCAGGAAGGCGGCGAGCCGCTCGTCCGCGCCGAGCGCGGCGAGGGCCAGAGTGAAGTAGCGCACCCGCTCCAGGTCGGTCTCGGTCTGGCGGCGGACGAGGTCGCGGAAGGCGGGGCTGCACCGCACGGCCCAGGCATATCCCGCTTGGGAGACGCGGCAGATCCGCACGTCGGTGGCCGCTTCGAGCGTCAGGCCCGGTCGCATCAGGTGCCGGCCGATCAGTTCCCCCGGCCAGGTCAGGCTCATGACGTGCCGTCGGCCGCCCGCCCCGTGATAGACGCTGCGCAACAGGCCGTGGACCAGGATGCCGCAGGGATATCCGTCCCGGCCCTCCTCCCAGAGCGTCGCGCCGGCCGGCAGGTCGAGGCGCGTCGCTTCGCCGGCGATCGCCGCGAGGTCCCGCCCCAGGTTCCCGCACAGGCCGCAGGGCCGCACCGGGCAGGCCACGCAGCGCGGCGGCGTCGCGGCCTCGGGGAGGGGTCCGAAATGCGGCCCCTCCCGTCGGAGCGGCGCTCCGGCAGCGCCCGTCTTGGCAAGAACCGTGTCGTCGATCATCGATCCGTCATCCCGGGGAAGCCGCACGAGCCCAGCTTGGGCGTCCGCGCAGGTGCGGGCATTGACCCAGATCAAGAAGTGTTAATGCTTGTCCCCAGCGCAGGCTTGGCTCGCACGGCTCCGCCACGGGGGGGCGCCGTCGTGCCGCCTGTGCCGGGCGGGCCGGTCCGGGGGGCGCCGGGCCTGCATTTGCGGAGCGAGGTCATGGATCCGTGCGCGATCAGACGGCTGCTGGACGACCGTCACGGTTCCGTGTCGGCCCTGCTCGATGCGCTCGGCCCCGACCGCGCCGCGGAGCTGGCGGCGGCGTCGCGGCTCGGCGGCTGGAGCCGCAACGAGCAGGTGCATGCCGAGGGCGATGACATGCCCGAGATCGGGTTCCTGATCGACGGCGCCCTGGGGATGACCAAGCGGCTGCCGGACGGCCCCTGCCATATCGTCGGCCTCCTGGTGCCGGGCGACATGTTCGGCCGGCTGGGCGAGGGGTCGCTGGCCTACCGGTTGGAGGCGCTGGCGGAATCCACCGCGCTGATGGTGCGCCGGCCGGCCTTCGACGCCGCCATCGCCGCCTCGGTCGAGGCCGAACGCCTGATGCTGGTGGCCATGCTCGACGAGCTCGACGCGGCCCGGGAATGGCTGGTCCTGATGGGAACGCACAGCGCGGCGGAGCGGCTGGCGGGGTTCCTGCTGCACCTGCTCAAGCGCCGGGTCGCTGGCGGCCGGGCGGCACCGGGCGACCGGCTGCGCCTCGACCTGCCGCTGAGGCGGGTCGATCTCGCCCGCCATCTGGGGGTGCGGCCGGAATCCCTCAGCCGCGCCTTCGGGCGGCTTCAGCGCGAGGGAATCCTGCGGGCGGAGACCGCGACTACAGTCGCAATAGACGATCCCGACGCCCTCGTGGCATTATCGGGCCAGGAGGGCGCGGTGCCCGGGGCCGCAGGCGGCCGCGGCATCGAGGAGCGCGACCGGAAGCGATGACCGCGCCTGGCGGTCGTTCGGGAGAACGATGATGGAGGCAGGGCACTGGGTTCTCGTCCTCGGCACGAGCCTGGCGCGGATCGTGCGGGATCTGCAGGGGGCGGGGGCCCCGGCACGCTCCGAACTGATCGTCCGGGCGCCGAACAACCACCTGCGCCGAATGATCGCGGACGGGTCGATCTGGCTCCGGATGCGGGCCGAGGGCCGGCCGGACCTCGGGGCGGGGTGGGCGGTCCTTGCCGAGGATGACGGCGAGTTCGTGCGCCAGGTGGTCGCGCTGCTGGAGCGGCACCGCCGCTCCGGGGATCTGGGCCGCCTCTCCGTCATCGCCGTGCCGCGGATGCTGGCGCTGCTGCGGGACACGATGACGACCTCGCTCAGAACCCTCGTCGACCGGGAGGTGGCGGGCAATCTCGCGCTGGTGGTCACCGGCGACCTGTCCGAGTTGGTGCGCCGGGAATTGTGGCCGGGCGGCGGCCACCGGCCCTGACCGGCGCGCACGCTCTCAGGCGGCACCGGCCTCGCGGTCGTCGAACAGCGCCCATGCGGCGAGCGAGACCAGGATGATCCCGGCGCCCACGGCATTCCCCGTCTCCGGGCGGGACTGGGCGAAGCCCAGGAGCCACGGCGAGGCAATCAGCCACAGGCCGAGGCAGGCGGTGAGCCATTCCTCCCAGGGGCGGAACGTGGCCAGGGCCGAGGCCGCGAGCACGACGACGAAGCCGCCGCAGAGAAGGAAGTTGCCGGCCAGCAGCGTGGCCCGCGATCCCTCCGTGATCTGAACGTCGAGAATGAAGGGGCAGGCGATGAGCCAGAGCCCCACGGCCCCGGTCACCCAGTCCTGCCAGTGACGGGTCTGCATCGTTGACACCTCCTTCAGGAATGCGGACGGCACATCCTCGCGCCCGCGCGGGCGCCGCGCATTGACGCGCGTCACTCCCGTCGAGCCGGCTCGGAATGATCTCTGTCAATGCCCGCCGCCGCGCATCGGCGATCATGGGCCGGGCGGGGCCCCGCCCGTGGCCGCCATGCGAGGAACCGATGGACAAGGACAGGACGCGCCCCGCGGGACCCGATCTGTGGTACGTGCTCGCCGCGTTCCTGCTCCTGATGGCCTTCCAGGCCTGGTGGACCGAGTGGGCCCGGATCGAGACCATCCCCTACAGCCGCTTCGAGGCCGAACTCGACGCCGGTCGCGTCGCGGATCTGCGGGTCACCGAGACGCGGATCGAGGGCACGCTGACCGCGCCGGAGGCGGGCGCGGATCAGCGCTTCGTCACCGTCCGGGTGCCCCCCGACATCGCCGAGACGCTGTCCGAGCGGGGCGTGACCTATACCGGGGGCAGCGACGCCAACATCTTCACCGAGATCCTGTCGTGGCTCCTGCCGATGGCGCTGATCCTCGGCTTCTGGTGGTTCGTGTTCCGCCGGATGGCCGAGCGTCAGGGCATCGGCGGGCTGACCACGATCGGCAAGTCGCGCGCCAAGGTCTATGTCGAGACCGACACCCGGGTCACCTTCGCCGATGTCGCCGGGGTGGACGAGGCCAAGGCCGAGCTGCAGGAGATGGTGGCCTTCCTGAAGGACCCCGACAGCTACGGGCGGCTGGGGGCGCGGGCGCCCAAGGGGATCCTGCTGGTCGGGCCGCCGGGCACCGGCAAGACGCTGCTGGCCCGCGCGGTGGCGGGCGAGGCGGGGGTGCCGTTCTTCTCCATCTCGGGCTCGGAATTCGTCGAGATGTTCGTGGGTGTGGGCGCGGCGCGGGTGCGCGACCTGTTCCAGGAGGCGCAGAAGGCCGCGCCCTGCATCATCTTCATCGACGAGCTCGACGCGCTGGGGCGATCCCGCGCCGGGGTGGGACCCATCGGCGGCTACGACGAGAAGGAGCAGACGCTGAACCAGCTGCTGGCCGAGCTTGACGGTTTCGACCCGCGCGGCGGCATCATCCTTCTGGCCGCGACCAACCGCCCCGAGGTGCTGGACCCCGCGCTGCTGCGCGCGGGCCGGTTCGACCGGCAGGTGCTGGTGGACCGTCCCGACCGCAAGGGCCGGCTGGCGATCCTGACGGTCCATGCCGGGAAGGTGCGGCTGGCCGAGGGGCTGGACCTCGACGCGGTGGCGGGGCTCACGCCGGGCTTCACCGGGGCGGACCTGGCCAACCTCGTCAACGAGGCGGCGCTGGCCGCGACCCGGCGCGGGGCCGAGGCGGTGGCCGCGGAGGATTTCACCGAGGCGGTGGAGCGCATCGTCGCGGGCCTCGCGCAGCGCAGCAAGACGCTGTCGCCGCCCGAACGCGCGCGGGTGGCGCATCACGAGATGGGGCATGCGCTGGTGGCCTCGGCCCTGCCCGGGGTCGATCCGGTGGTGAAGGTGTCGATCATCCCGCGCGGCGTCGGCGCGCTCGGCTACACGATCCAGCGCCCGACCGAGGATCGCTTCCTCCTCGGCGCCGAGGAACTGCGCAACCGCATCGCGGTGCTGATGGGCGGCCGCGCGGCGGAGAAGCTGATCTATGGCGAGATCTCCACCGGGGCGGCCGACGACCTGCAGCGCGCCACCGAGATCGCGCTGGAGATGGTGTCGCGCTACGGCATGGATCCGGGGCTGGGCAACCGGACCTATGCGGTGGAGAAGGACCGCTTCCTGGCGCGCGCGATGCTGGAGCGGCGCGACATCGCCGACGCCACGGCGCGCGAGATCGACTCCGCCGTGCGCGACCTGGTGGAGGTGGCGTTCGACCGGGCGACCGAGATCCTGACCGCCCGGCGTCCGGCGCTGGAGCGCGGCGCGCGCCTGCTGATCGAGCGCGAGACCCTCGCCGCCGAGGAGATCGCCGACCTTCTCGCCCCGCCCGCCGCCGCTCCCGAGCCGGACCCCGCCGCGCGTCCGGCGGGCGTGGCCTGAGGCCCGGTTCCCGCGTCTAGGGCGCGCCGTCGGCGCCCGCCGCGTCGGGGAGGAGATCCCGCAGGGCCGCCTCGGCGGGGTCGCGCCGAGCCGCCGTGACGGCGCGCCAGTCCCGGCCGGAGACCGGCGCGGTGGCGGCCCAGCCCGCGAAATACGACCCCCGGAGGGAGTAGGGCAGCCGGGCCCCGACATAGAGCGCATCCGCCGGAGCGAGCCCGTCGCGCACCCGGTGCAATGCGGCGGAGAGCGCCGGCATCGGGGGCGGCCCGGGATCGGCTGCATCGCGCCTGGGAAGGGCGGGGAAATGTCCGAAGGACGTCGGATATGCGCGCCTCATGGCGATCCTCGCTGTGGCTCGTCCGCCCCGGGCGGCCCGGGGCGGGGCGGGGCCCAGGATCGCACCGGCCGGGCGCGCGCGCCTTGCCCGGCGTCAAGTCCGGGCGGGTTTTTGCACCGCGGCGGTCGCGCCGTCCCGCCGCCGTCGCCGTCCCGGCCTCACGGGGCGCGGGCATCCGCCGGCCACGCCGCCTCGGCCTGCGCCGCCGGCTCCGGCTCCAGCGCCGCGCGCAGGGCCTGGTCCACATCGTCGAGCCAGACGATCTCGAGCCGCTCGCGGGCGCCTTGCGGAATCTCGTCGAGGTCGCGGCGGTTGCGGGCGGGCAGCAGGACCCGGCCGATTCCGGCGGCGGCGGCGGCGAGGACCTTCTCCTTGATCCCGCCGACCGGCAGGACGAGGCCCCTCAGGGAGATCTCCCCCGTCATGGCGGTATCGCTGCGCACCCGCCGGTCGAGCAGCAGCGAGGCCAGCGCCACGTAGATGGCGACGCCGGCGCTCGGCCCGTCCTTCGGCGTGGCACCGGCGGGGACGTGGACATGGATGTCCGACCGCTCGATCACGCGCGGCCCGATGCCGAGATCCGCGGCCCGCGCGCGAACCAGCGACAGCGCCGCCCGGGCGCTCTCGCGCATCACCTCGCCAAGCTGGCCGGTCAGGATCAGCCCGCCCTTGCCCGGCGCCCGGCTCGCCTCGACGAACAGGATGTCGCCGCCCACCGGCGTCCAGGCCAGCCCCGTGGCGACCCCCGGCAGGCTGGTGCGCATCGCCACCTCGCCCTCGAACCTGGCCGGGCCGAGGATCCGCTCCAGGTCGGCGGCGTCGATCCGCTCGGACCCCGCGCCCGCCTCGGCGATCCGCACGGCGGCGTGGCGCAGCACCGCGCCGATCTCCCGCTCCAGCGCGCGCACCCCGGCCTCGCGGGTATAGCCGCGCACCAGTTCGGCCAGCGCGGCCTCGGTCAGCTCCACCTGCCCGGGCCGCAGCCCCGTCGCCTCCAGCTGGCGGGGCAGGAGATGGCGGCGAGCGATGGCCAGTTTCTCCTCCTGGGTGTAGCCGGCGATGCGGATCACCTCCATGCGGTCGCGCAGGGGGCCCGGGATCGTGTCGAGCTGGTTCGCCGTGGTCAGGAACACCACATGCGACAGGTCGAATTCCACGCCCAGGTAATTGTCGCGGAAGGTGGCGTTCTGTTCGGGGTCGAGCACTTCCAGCAGGGCGGCGGCGGGGTCGCCCTGCACGCCGCGGCCGACCTTGTCGATCTCGTCCAGCATCATCACGCAGCCCCGGTCGCCGGCGCGGCGGACCGCCTGGATCACCGCGCCGGGCAGGGCGCCGACATAGGTGCGGCGATGGCCGCGGATCTCGGCCTCGTCGTGGACCCCGCCCAGGCTCACCCGCGCGAAGGGCTTCTCCAGCGCCCGCGCGATCGACCGGCCGAGCGAGGTCTTGCCAACCCCGGGCGGGCCGGCGAAGCACAGGATCGGCGCGCGGCCCCCGGGGGCGAGCTTGCGCACGGCGAGGAACTCCACGATCCGCGCCTTCACCTTGTCGAGCCCCTCGTGGTCCGCATCGAGGATCGCGCGCGCGCGGGCGAGATCGATCGGCGGCGCCTCGGGCAGCCGCCAGGGCAGCTCCACCATCCAGTCGAGCCAGGTGCGCAGCATGCCGGCCTCCGCCGCCGCCTCGGGCAGGTGCTCGTAGCGGCGCAGCTCCTTGCGCACCTGCGCCTCGACCGGCTCGGGCATGCCGGCCCCGGCGATCGCCTCGGACAGTTCGGCCACCTCGGCGGCGCGGGGATCCTCCCCGTCGTCGCCGAGCTGGCGGCGGATCGTCGCCATCTGCTCGCGCAGCACCGCCTCGCGCTGGCGCTCGTCGAAGGCGGCGCGGGTCTGGCGGCCGATCTCGCGGCTGATCTTGAGCACCTCGATCCGCCGCGCCAGGATCTTCGACACCCGCTCGACCCGGGCGGCGATGTCCAGCGTCTCCAGCACCGCCTGCTTCTCGGCGGCAGGGATGTCGGCATAGGCGGTGGCGACATCGGCCAGCGCGCCGGGCGCCTCCATCGCCCGGATCGAGGCGATCAGCTCCTCGGGCGCGTCGGGCACCAGCTCCAGCGCCTCGGCCGCCTGCTCGCGGAGATAGAGGAACCGGCCCTCGATCTCGGCCGAGCGGGCGCGCGGCTCGGGGAGGGGCTGCACCCGGGCGGCCAGGACCGGGGCGTCGCGCAGCACCTCGATGAGGCGGAACCGCTCGATCCCCTGGAGGATGACGTGGTGCTGCCCGTCCGGCGCCGTGATGTAGCGCAGGATCGCGGCGCGGCAGCCGATCCGGTGCAACCCCTCCGCGCCGGGCTCGTCCGCCTCGGGCGCGCGCTGCAGCACAAGGCCCACGGGCCGCTCCTCGGCCACCGCCCGCTGGATCCCCGCGACCGACCGGGGCCGGGAGATCCGCAGGGGCACGACCACGCCGGGGAACAGGACCACGTCGCGCACCGGCAGCAGGATCAGCCCGTCGGCGGGCAGGGGCGCGGCGGCCTCGGCCTCGGTGCCGGGATCGGCGGGATCGGCCGGGCCGCTCATGGCGCACCGCCCGTCCCGGCCTTCGCCAGGCGCAGGAGCAGGCATCCCTCCGCCGCCAGCCGCTCCAGCCCCCGGGTGCCGGCGGGCAGCGGCAGGCGGCGCTCGAACCGGCCCTGCGGCAGTTCCATGCGCCGGATCGCGGCGCCCCTCAGGGCCTCGGGCAGGCGGCGGCGGCCGCGGATCACCAGGTCGCCCCGCTCGACGGCCACCTCCGCATGGTCGGGCGCGATGCCCGGCAGTGCCACCAGGACGAGGATATGCGTCTCGGTCTCGAACATGTCGACGGGCGGTTCCCAGAACGCCTCCGGCTCGGTGCCGAGGCCGCCGAAGCGATGGCGCAGCCGCTCGACCCGGGCCAGCGCCCCGAGCGCCTCCGACAGCATCCAGTCCGCTGTGGCGTCACGGTCCGCCATGTCCCGTCCCCCCGCCGTCCGAAGGGGCCGCGATGCCCGGGCCGCGGACCGGCAGGCATCGCGACCGTGATCAACGGATCGGCCACTCCCGGACATGAACGCTCCGGTCCCCGGGACCATGGCGCGGGTGCGCCGGCACCTCCTTGATGCGGATCAAGCCGGGGTGGATTTTGAAGGCGGGCGATCCGCCGCAGGATGGGCATGGCCAGTCCGCGGGGCGGCGTGCGGCAGGCCGTGCCCCCGCCGATCCGGCCGAACGGCGGCCCGGAAACCTTATCCGCGGATAAGGTCGCCACGGGGGCGGGGCCGCCCCGCGCTCATCCCGGACGCGGCCCGGGCAGGATCAGGTGGTTCGGCTCGGCGATCAGCGCGGCGTAGCGCGTCAGGAAGCGGGCGGCATCGGCGCCGTTGAGCACCCGGTGATCGTAGCTGAGATCGAGCGGGACCTTCGGCACCGCCTCGAACTCCGCGCCGGTCCAGACCGGGCGCAGCTCGGTCCGGGTGAGGCCGAGGATGGCGAGTTCGGGCGGGTTCACGATCGGGCTGAACCCCTCGCCGCCGATGCCGCCGAGATTGGAGATCGTCATCGAGGCGCCGCCCATCTCGGCGGCCTTCAGCTTGCCGTTCTGGGCCCGCCCGGCCAGGTCCGCGATCTCCTCGGCGAGGCGCCACAACCCCTTGCGGTCGGCGTCGCGGATGACCGGCACGAGCAGGCCGCCGGGCGTGTCCACGGCGATGCCGACATGGACGAAATCCTTCAGGATCAGATGCTTGCCATCGGGCGCGAGGGAGGCGTTGACGCGCGGGAACTCGATCAGGCAGCGGGCGAGCACGGCGGTGTGAAAGGCCAGCGCCGTCAGTTTCACGCCGCGGGCCTGCGCCTCGGGTTTCAGCCGGGCGCGCAGCGCCTCGACCGCGCGCATGTCGGCGCTGTCGTGGTGGGTGACCTGCGGGATCATCGCGTTCGCCGCGCCGAGATTGCCGGCGGCGATCCGCGCCACGCGGCCCAGCTCCTCCTCCCGCACGGGGCCGAAGGCGGCGTGGTCGACGGCCCAGTAGCGGGCATGGTCCGCCGCCGGAGCGGCGGGCGCCGCCTCCGTGCGGCCCGCGGCGGCGCGCTCCACGTCCTCGCGGGCGAGGTGGGACCGGCCGGTCTTGCGCCCCAGCGCCTCGAGGTCGAGGCCCGCCTCCATGGCGCGCTTGCGGGTCGAGGGGGATGCCGTGACCATGTTCACCACTCCGCCGAGATATACTGGGTTTCCATGAATTCGTGCATCCCCTCGTGCCCGCCCTCGCGGCCCAGGCCCGACTGCTTGGTGCCGCCGAAGGGCGCCGCGGGGTCGGAGACGAGGCCGCGGTTGAGCCCCACCATGCCGTAATCCAGCCGTTCGCAGACCTGCATCCCGCGCCGGAAATCGCCGGAGAAGACATAGGCGACAAGGCCGTATTCGGTGTCGTTCGCACGTCGCACGACGTCGTCGGTGTCCCGGAACCGCTGGATCGCGGCGACGGGTCCGAAGATCTCGTCGGCCACGCAATCGGCGGTCTCCGGCACGTCGGCCAGCACCGTGGGCGGGTAGTAGTATCCCGGGCCGTCCGGCGCCTCGCCGCCGCAGACGACGCGCGCGCCCTTCGCCACCGCGTCGGCGACGAAGTCGGCGACCTTGTCGCGGGTGGCGGCATTGACCAGCGGGCCGACATCCACGCCCGCCTCGCGGCCGTCGCCGACCCTGAGGGCGGACATCGCGGCGGAGAGCTTCTCGACGAAGGCGTCGTGGACCGCCTCGTGGACGTAGAAACGGTTGGCGGCGGTGCAGGCCTCGCCCAGGTTGCGCATCTTGGCCTGCATCGCGCCCGTCACCGCCTGGTCCAGGTCGGCGTCGTCGAAGACGATGAGGGGGGCGTTGCCGCCCAGCTCCATCGCCGGTTTCAGCACCTGGTCGGCGGCGGCGCGCAACAGCGTGCGGCCGACCCCGGTGGAGCCGGTGAAGGAGACAATGCGCACCCGTGGATCATGGAGGAGGTGATCCACGAGTGCGCCCGTCCTGCGCGAGGGCAGGACGTTCACCAGCCCCTTCGGCACGCCCGCTTCCTCCAGAAGCGGCATGAGGGCGAGCATGGTGAGGGGCGTCTCGGAAGCGGGCTTGATGATCACGGGGCAGCCGGCGGCCAGCGCCGGGGCGATCTTGCGCGTGCCCATGGCGGCCGGGTAGTTCCAGGGCGTGACCAGCACGGCGATGCCGGCCGGCTTGTGCTGCACCACGATCCGGGCGCCCGAGGCGGGGGCGCGGGTGATCATCCCGTCGGCGCGCACCGCCTCCTCGGCGAACCAGCGGAAGAACTCGGCGGCATAGGCGGCCTCGCCCATGGCGTCGGCGCGGGCCTTGCCGTTCTCCAGCGTGATCAGGCGGGCGAATTCCTCCTGCCGCTCGGTCATCAGCTCCCAGGCGCGGCGCAGGATCTCCGACCGGGCCCGCGGCGTGCGGCCGGCCCAGTCGGCGAAGGCGGCCTCGGCGGCGTCGAGCGCGGCGTCGGCATCGGCGGTTTCGGCCGAGGCGACGGAGGCGAGCACGCTCTCGTCGGCGGGGTTGACGACGTCGAAGCGCGCACCGCCGGAACCTGGGCGCCACGCGCCGCCGATATAGAGGTCGGTCTTCAGGCGGTCCTCGGTCCAGACATGGTCCTTCATGGCATCGTTCCTTCAGAAGAGCTGGCGCATCGGGTCGGCGATGCGGTCGGCGAGGCCGGCGACGAGGTCGGCCGCCGTCGCCTCGGCCATCGCCTCCGGGTCGGCGGCGAGGGTCAGCAGGAGGTCGGCCCCGTCGCGCGCCGCCGTCAGCACGGGCACCGGCCCGGCGCCCGTGTCGAGCGCCGTCAGCCGGGTGGCGGTGAGGTCGCGCAGGATCAGGTCCGCCGCGCCCTCCGGGTCGGGCCCGGGCCGGGCGAGGTCGGGATCGGCGAGCTGCCGGGGATCGGCGCCGGGGCGGCGCAGTTCCAGCGCGACGCGGTCGGCGCCTGTCGCGCGGCGCAGCGCCCCGGCGGCGAAGGCCGGCAGGGGCGAGGTCCCGGCCCAGGCGGCGAAGGCGTCGAAAGCCTCCGCCGGGGCGCGGGCCGCGACCCGCAGGGACGCCGCGGCGGCCTGCGGCGCCGGGGCGGCGGCGGGGGCGCGGGCCTCGGGCCGGTCCAGGTCGGCGGCGTGGAAGGGCTGCGCGATGCCGGCCTCGACCAGGCGCGCGAGGTCGATGCCGCGCTCGGCGGCCAGCCGCCGCGCCCGGGGCGAGGCGAGGATGCGGCCGCCCGGATCGGCCGGGCGCGCCGGCGCGTCCGGGGCGGCGCGCGGCGGCGCAGCCTCGGCCGGCTCCGCGTCGCCGTCGGCCTCGGTGTCGGGCGCGGGTGCGGCGGCGGGCGGCGCCTTGCCGGTGACCGGGGCCTCGGGCTTCTCCGTCGAGATGACGGCGATCACCTGGCCCACGGGGATGTCGTCCCCCGCCTCGGCATACATCGCCGCGACGTAGCCATCCACGTCGGCGGGCACCTCCATCGTCGCCTTGTCGGTCTCCACCTCGAACAGGGGATCGCCCTCGGCCACTTGGTCGCCTGGCGCGACCAGCCAGTCGACGATGCGGCCGGTATCCTGGGCCATGCCGAGCGCGGGCATGATGATCTGCCGGCCCGCGACCGGGCCTGGCCTCGGCCTGGTCCGCGTCGTCGGCGTCCCCGGCCGGGGTCTCGGGGATGCCCGGGGTGTCCTGCGCGCCCTCGGCGGTGTCGGAGATCAGCGCGATGACGTGGCCCACGGGCACGCTCTCGCCCGCCGCCGCGCGGAGATCGGTGAGGAAGCCCGCGCCCTGCGCCTCGACCTCCATGGTGGCCTTGTCGGTCTCGACCTCGAAGATCGGGTCGCCCTCGGCCACCGGGTCGCCCTCGGATTTCAGCCAGGAGACGATGACGCCCGAATCCTGCGCCATGCCCAGGGCCGGCATGATGACCTCACGCGGCATGGACCATCTCCCCGCGGCAGAGCCGCGCCGCCGCCTCGGCGACCTTCTCGGGCGTCGGCACGGTCAGGTCCTCCAGCGCGGGCGAGAACGGGATCGGCACGTCCATCGCGCCGAAGCGCAGCACCGGCGCGTCGAGATGGTAGAACGCCTTCTCGGTGATGCGGGCGGCGATCTCGGCGGTGGTGCCGAAATTGCGGTGCCCCTCGTCGACGACGATGGCGCGGGTGGTCTTCCGCGCCGAGGCGAGGATCGTCGCCTCGTCGAGCGGCACGATGGTGCGCGGATCGATCACCTCGGCGGAAATGCCCTGCTTTTCCAGCGCCTCGGCGGCCTTCAGGCAGACCTGCACCATGGAGGAGGTGCCGACCAGGGTGATGTCGCTTCCCTCGCGCAGCACCGCGGCCTCGCCGAAGGGGATCGCGTAATCCTCCTCGGGCACCTCCGCCTTGTCGTTGTACATGAGCTTGTCCTCGAAGATCACGACCGGGTTGTCGTCCCGGATCGCGGTCTTCAAGAGGCCCTTGGCCTCGTAGGCCGAGGAGGGCAGCGCCACGCGCAGCCCCGGGATATGCGCCACCAGCGCATGCAGCGACTGGCTGTGCTGCGCGGCCGAGCGGCGGGTGGCGCCGAGATTGGTGCGCAGCACCATCGGCACGCTCAGCTTGCCGCCCGACATGTAGTGGATCTTGGCCGCCTGGTTGCAGAGCTGGTCCATGACCAGGAACAGGAAGTCGCCGAACATCAGGTCGACGATCGGCCGGGTGCCGGTCATCGCCGCGCCGACGGCGATGCCGACGAAGCCGGGCTCGGAGATCGGCGTGTCGATGACGCGGCCGGTGCCGAACTCCTCCACCAGCCCGGCGGTGATCTTGAACGGGGTGCCGGCCTCGGCCACGTCCTCGCCCATCAGGAAGACGCGCTGGTCGCGCCGCATCTCCTCGGCGATGGCCTCGTTGACCGCCTTGCCCAACGTGATCTGTCGCATGGTTCTCTCCTCAGGCCAGGGCGTGGGTGCGGTCGGTGAAGACGTGCATGTCCACCTCCGAGCCGTCGGGATAGGGCGCCTTCTCGGCATGGGCGACGGCGGCCTCGGCCTCGGCCTTCACCTCCTCGCCCAGGGCGGAGAGCTCGTCCGCACTGGCGATCCCTTGTGATTCCAGCCACTTGCCGAAGGTCGTGATCGGGTCGCGGGTCTGCTTCCACTCCTGCTCCTCGTCCTTGGAGCGGTAGTAGTCGCGGTTGATGTCGCCGACATGATGGCCGTGGTAGCGGTAGGTATCGAGCTCCACGAAGAACGGCCCCTCGCCCTTGCGGCAGCGTTCGACGAGATCGGCGGCGAGCGCGTTCACCGCCAGCACGTCCTGGCCGTCGACGCGGAAGCTCTCGATGCCGAAGGCCTCTGCCCGGGCGGTGATCGTGCCGGCGGCGATCTCGGAGGTCTTGGTGTATTCCGAGTAGCCGTTGTTCTCGCAGGCATAGATCACCGGCAGCTTCCACAGCGCGGCCATGTTCATGACCTCGTACCACAGGCCCTGGGCGGTCGCGCCGTCGCCGAAGAAGCAGACCGCCACCTTGCCGTCGCCCAGCATCTTGTGGCTGAGCGCGGCGCCGGTGGCGATGCCCATGGAGCCGCCGACGATGGCGTTGGCCCCGAGATTGCCGTTCGACTGGTCGGCGATGTGCATCGAGCCGCCCTTGCCGCGGCAATAGCCCGCCTCCTTGCCCAGAAGCTCGCAGAACATCGGCTCGAACTCGGCGCCCTTGGCGACGCAATGGCCGTGGCCGCGATGGGTCGAGGTGATGTGGTCCTCGGGCGTGAGCGCCTCGCAGATGCCCACGGCGACGGCCTCCTGGCCCGAATACATGTGGGTCAGTCCCGGCATCTTGGCCGAGAGGTAGAGCTGGTTGGCATTGTCCTCGAAGGCGCGGATGCGGACCATCTGGCGATACATCCGCATGTAGTCCTCGGTATTGTGCGTGGCCTCGGCCATCTGGTCCTCCCCGGTCGGGGTGCCCCCCGTCGATCTTCAATGGATGCGGCGCCGGGGCCGCGGCCCCGGCGCGGCGCGGTCAGTAGCGGTTCGCGATCGGCAGCTCCTCGGCCGGGAACAGCGAGATCACCTCGCAGCCGGTCTCGGTGACGACGACCTCCTCCTCGATCCGCGCGGCGGAATAGCCGTCGGCGGCCGGGCAGTAGGTCTCCAGCGCGAAGACCATGCCGGTCTCGATCTCCATCGGATGCTCGAAGCTGACGGCGCGGGAGATGATCGGCCGCTCGTGCAGCGCCAGCCCCAGCCCGTGGCCGAACTGCAGCCCGAAGGCGGACAGCTCGTCGGGAAAGCCCAGGCTCTCGGCGGTGGGCCAGAGCTTGGCCACCTGGTCGGTCGTGACACCCGGCTTGATCGCCTGGATCGCGGCGTCCAGCCAGTCCCGCGCCTTGACGTAGGCATCGACCTGGGCCGGCTTCGAGCGCCCGATGTTGAAGGTCCGGTAATAGCAGGTCCGGTAGCCCTGGTAGCTTTGCAGGATGTCGAAGAACGCCTGGTCGCCGGGCCGGAAGTAGCGGTCGGTGAAGTTGTGCGGGTGCGGGTTGCAGCGCTCGCCGGCGATGGCGTTGATCGCCTCGACGTCGTCGGAGCCCATCTCGTAGAGCATCTTGTTGGACAGGGCGACGATGTCGTTCTCGCGGACGCCAGGCTTCAGCTCCTCGTAGATCATGTGGTAGACGCCATCGACCATGCTGGCCGCCTGGGTCAGCAGCTGGATCTCGTCCCAGTTCTTGATCTCGCGCGCCGAGAGCATCACCTGCTGGCCGTCGACGACGCGCAGCCCCGCCTCCTGCAGGGCGTGGAACATGGCCGTTTCGGCATAGTCGACGCCGACGGGCATGTCCTTCATGCCGGCATCCTCGATCAGGCCGGCGATCTCCTCGGCGTATTTCTTCAGAAGGCCCACGGAGGGAGGGATGGTGCCGCGCATGCCGGTGACGCCGGCGCGGCAGTGATCATCCAGCAGCCAGTCGGAATACTTCTTGTTGTGCATCGCGGCGGAGCCGAAATCCCAGACATGGGGGGCGTCGTCGCCGGTCAGCAGGCAGAAGCGGCACATCTTGTCCCGTTCCCACTCGCCGATCTTGGTGGCCGAGACGTAGCGGATGTTGTTGACGTCGAACAACAGAAGCGTGCCGCAGTCGGAGGCTTTCAGGGCCTGGCGGGTGCGGGCGAGGCGGTAGCGGCGCAGCCGGTCGTGATCGACCCGGCGCTCGAAATCGACGCTCATGTGGCCCCAGGCGGGCAGGCGGCTGCCCCACTGCCAGTTCGGCTCCAGGTCGAAGGGCTGCAGGACGTTCGGTGTCAGGGCGGGGTTCAGCTTGTTCATCGGGGCCTCCCATGGGGCGAAAATCGGGTGTCGGAACCGCGTCGGAGTCCCGGCGGACTCCCGGCGGAGCCTGGAACGGGGGGCTCGGCCCCCGGCCGGGTCACTGGATGCACCAGCCGCCGTCGATGTGGATCATCTGGCCGGTCATGTAGTCGCTGTCGGGCGAGGCCAGGAAGGCGGCCGTGCCGGTCACGTCCTCGGGGTAGGAGACGCGCTTGATCTGCAGCGCGTCGCGCACGATGTCCTCGTAGGCCTGTCCCGCCTTCTGCTTGAAGCCGATATCGACGAGATCCTTGTCGAGCTGCTCCCAGAGCGGGGTGACCACCACGCCGGGGGCGTAGCCGTTCACGGTGATGTTGTGCTCGGACAGGCCGATGGCGCCGCAATGGGTGAGCGCGAGGCAGCCGTATTTCGAGGTGCAGTAGACGGTGACATCCACCAGCGGCTTGCGCGAGGCGATACTCCCGACATTGATCAGCTTGTAGGGATAGTCGCGCGTCCCTTGCGCGATCATCTGGCGCGCGGTCTCCTGCATGCCGAGCCACATCGCCTTGGTGTTCACGGTCATGATGAGGTCCCAGTTGTCCTCGTCGATATCCATGAAGAAGCGCGGCTTGTTGAGGCCGGCGTTGAACACGCCCACATTGATCTCGCCCCATTCCTCGACCACGGCCGCGACGGCGGCGGCGTTGTCCTCGCGCCGGGTCACGTCCATCTTCCGGGCGATGGCGGCCCCGTTGCCGGCGGCGTTGATGCGCCCGGCCACCTCCTCGGCCGCGTCCAGGTCGAGATCGCCGAGGCAGACATTGGCCCCCTGCGCGGCGAAGCATTCGGCATTTGCCGCGCCCATGCCGCGCGCCGCGCCGGTAATGAGGATGTTCTTGCCCTTCAGGCGGTTGGGGTCCATCTGTCGTCCTCCTCAGGTTTCTGTCAGCGCGGCCTCGGCGCGGGACTGGACCCGGGCCAGGGCCTCGCGCGGGGTGACGATCCCGCGCAGCATGTCGTGAAGCTCCTCGCCGCAGGCCTGCACGATGCGGGTGATCGCGGGGACCGGGGGGCGGGGCCAGAACTGCAGCTCGTCGCGCCAGGACATGCCGTCCACCGCCTCGAAGATGGGCGAGAGCGCGCGCACCTCGGGATCGGCGCCCACCGAATAGCGCGGCTGGCTGCGCGAACCGGCCAGCACCATGCTCTTCTGGGCGGGGGCTGCGGTGAAGGCGATCAGCGCCTCCACCGCAGCCTCGCGCCGCTCGGGCGCGATGTTGGCGGGGATGCCCAGCAGGTAGCCGCCGACCGGGGCGACCGGCGGCGCCCCGGCGCCCGAGGGATGCGGCAGGTAGCCGGTGCGGCCATGCGCCGGCGAGTCCGGGTCGCAGTCGAAATAGGGGGCGAGCAGGGTGTAGCCGTAGGCCATGGCGACCTTGCCGGCGGCATAGGCGCGGACCCGCTCGTACCAGGACATCGACAGGATGTCGGGCGGCGCGAAGCGCAGGATCTCGACCAGGTACTCGGCCGCCTGAAGGGCGCGGGGCTGGTCGAACATCGGCCGGCTGGTCCGCTCGGCGAGGCTCATGGCGCCGAAGCCGCCGGCGACCTTGGGCAAATCGAGGATCGGCTGCCCGAAGCCCGCGCAGGTCATCATGAACTGGTGCCCGAGCGGCGTGCCGCGGGCGCCGTTGAAGGCGATCCCGTAGCGCCCCCGGCGCGGATCGTGCATCGCCGCGCAGGCCGCCAGCACCGCCTCGGCCGTCTGCGGCGGGGCGAGCCCGGCCTCGGCGAAGAGGTCGGTGCGGTAGAACAGCAGCTCCGGCGTGGTCTGGTTCGGCACGCCGTAGGGACGGCCGCCCCAATGGGCCGCCTGCCAGCCGGCGGTGTGGAAATCCGACGGATCGAGGCGGTCGGTTGCCATGATCTCGTCGAGCGGGGCGAGCACCCCCTTGGTCGCGAATTCGCCGACCCAGGGCAGGTCCAGGGCGACGATGTCGTAGCGCGACGCCTTGCGCGCCGCGTCGCGCAGCGCCTCGTCGCGCAGGCGGTCGATGGAGAAGGCGCGCTGCCGGATGGGGCAGCCGACGGCCTGCTCGAACTGGCGCTTGAGGTTGGACATGGCCAGGAAGGTCGGGTCGCCGTGGACCAGCACATGCACCCCGCCGGGCAGTTGCAGCGGCTGGGACAGGGGCTGGACCGGGCCGATCACGCGGCTGGCCTGGTAGGAATTGCCGAAATAGTAGTCGCTGCCCTCCCCTGCGGCGCCGAAATGGTCCGCCGCCAGGCGCGGCGCGCGATCCGCGAAGCGGGTGAAGCCGGCGAGAAGCTCGGCCGAGGGGTGCAGCGTGAAGCTGCGCCCCGTGCGGGTCCGGGCGCGCTGCTCGATCAGGCCGGCCGCGATCAGCTCGCCCAGCCGCCGCGTCGCCGTGGCATAGGGCACGCCCGAGGCCGCGATCGCCGAGGAGGAGGTGACCATCCGCGCGTCGAGTTGTCCGAGCACCACATGGGCGGCGATGCGGAAATGCGGCGTGGGCACGGTGCGCCCCAGGACGCCCTCCATCTCGAGGTGGAAGGCGTCGAAGTAGTCGATGACACCGCGCATCCGCTCCGGCGCCGTGACGCCCGGCTGGGCCGGGGTCGCGCTGGTATCGACGATGTCCTTCGGCATGGCGGGGGTCGGCATCCGTTCTGGTGAATTGCGGGTCATGTCGGTCGCTCCTTGGGGAGGATGGTCGGGTCCGGCGCGGGGTTACACGCGGTAGTTATCCATATCGGATCTGATCATATCCAGATTGGATAAATTGGCGGGATCGCCCTGGCTGCCGTCGGGGCATGTTGAGGGCGCCGCGACACGGGCCGGTCCGAAAGGCCCGGGGCGGAACGGATCATGGGAGGACGACGATGAAGACGACCCTGACGGCGCTGGTCGCCAGCACGGCCCTGGCCGGTATGGCCCTGGCCCAGGACGACACGATCACCGTGGGCATCACCCAGAACAACGTCGGCGTGGACAGCTACCAGACGACCTACGAGCAGGCCTTCATCGAAGCCGCCGAGGAGATGGAGGGCGTCGAGGCGCGGGTTCTCGACGCGGGTGGCGACGTGGCGCGCCAGATCGCGCAGTTGCAGGACCTGATCCAGCAGCAGGTGGACGTGATCGTGATCTGGCCGACCAATGGCCAGGCCGTGGTCCCCGCCGTGCGCGCGGCGGACCGCGCCGGCATCCCGGTGGTCGTGACCAACTCCAACATCGCCGAGGCCGGGCACGAGTTCATGGCCTCCTTCTCGGGGCCGAACAACATCCAGCAGGGCGCCTCGGCGGCCGAGCTGATGTGCGAGGCGCTGGCCGAAGAGGGGCAGGACCCCGCCGAGGCCGAGGGCCGGATCGTCCAGATCTCGGGCCAGCCGGGCTATACCACCGCGATCGAGCGGCAGAAGGGGTTCGAGGACCGGCTGCCCGAGGCCTGCCCCGGCGTCGAGATCCTGGAGACCCAGCCCGGCGACTGGAACCGCGAGAAGGCGCAGCGGGTCATGTCGAACTTCCTGGTGAAATACGACGAGATCGACGGCGTCTATTCCGGCGACGACAACATGGGGGTCGGCGCGCTGAACGCCGCCAAGGCCGCGGGCCGCGGCGAGGAGATCGCCTTCATCGGCGCCACCAACTTCGCGGTGGGCTACGAGGCGATGGAGCGGGGCGAGTATTACGGCTCGATCTACCAGTCGCCGGTGGACGACGCGCGCAACGCCCTGGAGACCGCCGTGGCGGTGGTGCGCGGCGAGGAGGTTCCGAAGCTGAACTATTTCGAGACGCCGAAGATCACGCAGGAGAACATGGCCGAGTTCGACAAGCCGGTGTTCTGATCGCCGGGCGGCCGGGAGGGGCCGCGGGCCGGGGAAGGGGCGCCTTTCCCCGGCGGCGATGACGGGGCGGGACGGAGCGCGAGGACCGACGGGGGGAAGACACTGCCATGACGAAGAGCGAAACCGAGACCGCCGCCGCGCCGCGGCCGCGAGACCCCGGGACCACCGGGCCCGGGCCCAACACCCGCGCCCGGCTGCGGCAGGTTCTGGCGGGGCAGGGCATCCTGATTGCCTTCGCCCTGTTCATCCTCGTGTTCGGGCTGGTCTCGGACCGGTTCCTGACCAGCTCCAACATCGAGGCGGTGCTGCGGTCGGGCGCGGTGATCGGGGTGATGGCGCTGGGGGTGACGGTGGTGGTCCTGTCGGGCAACCTCGACCTCAGCGTCGGCTCGATGCTGTCCTTCGGCACGGTCATGGTGGTGGACCTGCACGACAAGATCGGCGCCTTTCCGGCGATCGCGGCGATGATGCTGGCGGTGCTGGCGCTCGGCTGCGTGAACGGGGCGCTGGTGGGGTTCCTGCGGCTGAACTCGCTGATCGTGACGCTGGGGATGCTGTCGGCGATCCAGGGGCTGACGCTGATCTATTCCGGCGGGCAGAACGTCGACATCGATTCCGCCAGCCAGGGGACGACCTGGTTCCGGATCTTCGGGCGGGGCGACATCGCCGGGCTCGACATGCCGATCGTGCTGTTCGCGCTCCTCGCCATCGTGCTGCACGTGGTCGTCGCCTACACGCCGTTCGGGCGGCGGGTCTATGCGGTGGGGGGCAACCCCACGGCGGCGGTGTTCTCGGGCATCCGGCGGGGGCGGGTGGTCTTCGCCACCTACCTGATCTCGGCCGCCTGCGTCGGCATGGCCGCGATCATCCTCGGCAGCCGGGTGATGGGCAGCCAGAACAATGTCGGCCAGGGCTACGAATTGCTGGTGCTGGCCGGGGTGATCCTGGGCGGCACCTCGCTTCTGGGCGGGTCGGGGACGATCTGGCGCACCGTGATCGGCGTGCTGATCCTGAGCTTCATCCAGAACGGGCTGCTGCTTCTGGGCTATCCCTATTACGCGCAGTGGATCGTGACCTGGATCGTCATCATCCTGGCCGTCTGGCTGGACGTGGCGGGCAAGCGCGGCCGCCTTCTGTCCCCCATCGCCTGAGGAGGCCCTCATGCTGTCATCCGCAACCTTCGCCAAGCTGCTGAGAAACCCGATCTGGGTCTTCGTGGCGGTGATCTTCGTCTTCTTCTCGCTGGCGACCGAGCGCTTCTTCGATCTCGGCAACTTCCAGAACATCCTGGTGCAGACCTCGACCATCGGGCTGATCGCGCTCGGGATGACGCTGGTGATGATCAACGGCAATATCGACCTGAGCGTCGGCGCGACGCTGGCCCTCGCCGCCTCGGTGACCGTGGACGTCATGGGCTGGGAAACCTTCGCGGCCTGGGGCAACTGGCAGATCCTGCCGGCGGTGGTGGCGGGGCTGCTCGTGGGCGTGGCGGTGGGCGCGCTGAACGGGTTCATCGTCTGGAAGACGGGGGTGGACGCCTTCATCGTGACTCTGGGCGCGATGCTGGGCATTCGCGGTCTGGTCTTCGTCTACACGCAGGAGCAGTCCTTCTTCGCGACGAACTTCGCCTATTCGGACTTCGCCTATTCCTCGGTCGCCGGGGTGCCGACGCTGGCCATCGTGTTTCTCGCCTTCACCGCGCTGTCCCATGTCCTGCTGAGCCGCACGGTGCACGGCGCCAACACCTATGCGGTGGGCGACAACCGCGAGGCGGCGGTGAACGCGGGCATCCGGGTCGGGTCGCACATGATGATCAATTTCATGATCCTGGGATTCCTCGCGGCGCTGGCCGGGATCACGCTGTCGACCCAGATGGGGGCGGCGACGCCCAACCTGGGCCGCGAATTCGAGCTGTGGGTGATCACCGCCGTTGTGCTCGGCGGCACCAAGCTGACCGGGGGGTTCGGCTCGATCGTCGGCACGCTCGGCGGGGTGCTGGCGATCGGGATGCTGCGCAACGGGATGAACCTGCTGGGCGTGCCGGCCTTCTACGTGCTGGTGGTGCTGGGCTCGATCCTGATCCTGGTCCTCGTCCTCGACAAGTACCTGATGCGCGGCGGCGACGAGGAGATCCGGCTATGACCACACCCGTGTTGAAGCTCGAAGGCATCGTGAAGACGTTCCCCGGCGTGCGGGCGCTCGACGGCGTGGATTTCGACCTGCGCCCCGGCGAGGTCCATGCCCTGATGGGGGAGAACGGGGCCGGCAAGTCGACGCTGATGAAGGTGCTGGCGGGGATGCACCAGCCCAACGAGGGCCGCATCGTCATCGACGGCACGGCGCATACCCTGCCCACGCCGATCGCCGCGAAGGAGGCCGGGATCATCCTGATCCACCAGGAATTGAGCCTGGCCGAGGACATGACGGTGGCCGAGAACATCTTCCTCGGCGAGCTGCCGCGCCGCCGGTTCGGCTTCGTCGACTGGCGGCGGCTCGACGCGCGGGTGGGCGAGATCCTGAAGCGGCTGAACGTGGATTTCGGGCCGCGGACGCGGGTGCGCCAGCTCTCCATCGCCAAGAAGCAGCTGGTGGAGATCGCCCGCGCGCTGACCCACGACGCCAAGGTGGTGGTGTTCGACGAGCCCACCGCCTCGCTGACCGATGCCGAGAAGGTGGTGCTGTTCGACATCATCGCCTCGCTGCAGGAGAGCGGGGTGGGGATCGTCTATATCTCGCACCGGATGGAGGAGATCTTCCGCATCTCGGACCGGATCTCGATCCTGCGCGACGGCAGCTATCGCGGCACGCTGACCACGGCGGAGACCGACGAGGACGAGGTGACGCGGATGATGATCGGCCGCACGCTCGACCTGTCGCGCGAGGATCACGGGGCGAAGACCGGCGATGTGCGGCTCGCCGTGGAGGGCCTGTCCTGCGGGCACCTGTTCCGCGAGGTGAGCTTCGAGGTGCGCGCCGGCGAGGTGCTGGGATTCTACGGCCTGGTGGGCGCGGGGCGGACCGAGATCGCCGAGACTCTGTTCGGTCTGAGGCGCCCTTCGGCCGGGACCGTGCGGCTGCATGGCGAGGCGGTGGAGATCACCTCTCCGGCGGAGGCGATCGCCCACGGGCTGAGCCTGGTGCCGGAGAGCCGCAAGGAGCAGGGGCTGGTCCTGGGCATGAACTGCCGCGACAACATCACCCTGCCGCAGATCGACCGGCTGCGCGCGGGCCCCTTCGTCAGCGGCGCGCGGGAGGTGGAGATCTACGAGACCTACGCCAAGCAGTTGCGGATCAAGGCGCCCTCCTGGCGGGCGATGGTCGGCAACCTGTCGGGCGGCAACCAGCAGAAGATCGTGATCGGCAAGTGGCTGTCGATGGCGCCGGAGGTGCTGATCGTCGACGAGCCCACCCGGGGCATCGACGTGGGCTCCAAGTCGGAGATCCATTCGCTGCTGCGCGAGCTGGCGGCGCAGGGGCTGGCGGTGATCGTGATCTCCTCGGAGATGCCGGAGGTGCTGCAGGTGTCCGACCGGATCGCGGCGATGCACGAGGGGCGGCTGGTGACGATCTTCGACCGGGAGACCGTGACCGAGGATTCGCTGATCCAGGCGATTTCGGGCATCGGCGCCCACGCGGCCTGAGGCGGGCGCGCCCGTTCGCCCGGGCGATCCGGGCGCAGGCGCCGATCCGGCGGGTCTGCGGCGCGAGGTCGCCGGCCGGGATCGTGGCGCGCGATCCGTGCCATTCCCGGCCCGGCCCGCGCCGGGCGACCCTCAGGCCGCGCTCAGCCGCGCATAGCGGCCGTCGCGGCCGAGGAGTTCGGCATGGGTGCCGGTCTCGGCGATGCGGCCGTTCTCCATCACCACGATCCGGTCGGCGTCGCGGATGGTGCCGAGCCGGTGGGCGATCACCAGCGTCGTGCGCCCCTCCGAGAGGTCGTGCAGCGCCTGCTGGATCTGGCGCTCGGTCTCGGTGTCGAGCGCGGAGGTCGCCTCGTCGAGGATCAGGATCGGCGGATTGCTGCAGGAAGATCCGGGCGATGGCGACGCGCTGCTTCTGGCCGCCCGAGAGGGTGACGCCGCGCTCGCCGACCACCGTGTCGAGCCCCTCGGGCAGGTCGGCGATCATCTCCGCCAGTCGCGCCTTGCCGGCCGCGGCGCGGATCTCGGCCTCGGTGGCGTCGAGCCGGCCATAGGCGATGTTCTCGCGCAGGGTGCCGCCGAAGAGGAACACGTCCTGGCTGACGATGCCGATCTGGCGGCGCAGCGAGCGCAGGGTCACGTCTCGGCGGCCGAGGCCGTCGATCGTGACGCGGCCTGCCTGGGGCTCGTAGAAGCGCGGGACGAGCGACAGGAGCGTGGTCTTGCCCGCCCCCGATGGGCCGACGAAGGCCACCGTCTCGCCGGCGGCGACCTGGAGCGTGACGTCGCGCAGGACCGGCCGGGCGGGATCGTAGCCGAAGGTGACGCCCTCGAAGGCGATGGCGCCGGTGAAGGCGGGCGCCTCGGCCGCGCCCTCGCGGTCGGCCATGTCGGGGCGGAGCGCCAGCAGGTCGAGATAGCGGCGGAACCCGGCGATGCCGCGCGGATAGAGCTCGATCACCGCGGCGATCTTCTCCATCGGGCGGAAGAACACGCCGACGAGCAGCAGGAAGGCGACAAAGCCGCCGGTGGTGAGCGCGCCGTGCAGCACGAAGGCCGCGCCGGCGACCATGACGACCACCTGCACCAGGCGCATGCCCATGTAGTTGAGCGTGGTGGAGGCGGCCATGACCCGGTAGGCGGCGAGCTTCGTGTCGCGGTAGCGGGCATTGTCGCGGGCGAAGAGCGGTCTTCTCGTGGTCCTCGTTGGCGAAGGCCTGCACCACGCGGATGCCGCCGACGTTCTCCTCCAGCCGGACGTTGAAATCGGCGACGCGCGCATAGATCGCGCGCCAGGTCCGCGTCATCCGGCCGCCGAAGACGAAGACCACGGCGGTGCAGAGCGGCACGATGGCGGCGGTGATCAGCGCCAGCCGGACGTCGATGGTCAGCATCATGACGAAGGCGCCGGCGAAGGTCATCACCGCGACGAACAGGTCCTCGGGGCCGTGATGGGCGACCTCGCCGATCTCCTCGAGGTCGCGGGTGACGCGGGCGACGAGCTTGCCGGTGCGGACCTTGTCGAAATAGGAGAAGGACAGCCGCTGCAGATGCTCGAAGGCGCGGCGGCGCATCTCGGTCTCGATGTTGATGCCGAGCATGTGGCCCCAGTAGGTCACGATCGCCATGAGGCCGGTATTGAGCACATAGACGACGAGAAGGCCGGCCGCCGCCAGGATCGTCAGCGCGAGATCGCCCCGCGGCAGCAGCACGTCGATGAAGAGCTTCACCGCGAGCGGGAAGGCGAGCTCCAGCAGCCCCGACAGGACGGCGCTGCCGAAATCGAGCCAGAACAACCCCTTCCACGGACGGTAATAGGCGGCGAAGTCGCGGAGCACGGGCTGGGTCCTTCTGGCGGCGGGAACGGCCCGTCTATAGCCGGGAGACCCTCGCGATCAAGCGCGGGGCGCGGGGCGGTTGCGGAGCCGGCGCGCCGGGGGCCGTGATCCGCGTGCCCCGGCGGGGCGGCACCGGGACGCGCCGGGAGGTCGACCGGAGGGGCGAGGACCGGCGAGGGAGCGGGGAGCCGGATGGGGGGCAAGCCATCGGGGACCGTGGCGATGCTGCGCCGGTCAGCTTTCCCGCACATGGTCGAGCAATCCACGGCCGCCCATCTCGATATCGTGCTGGATTCCCGCGCGGGCGGCGTCCGCGTCCCGGCGCCGCAACGCCTCGATGATCCGGATATGGGGATGGGGGTCCCAGTCGGCGGGGACGCCGGCATCGTAGAGGTGGGACAGGATCGGGCCGCAGCGGACCCAGAGCCCCTCCACGATCTCCCGCGTGATCGGAAGATGGGCCGCGCCGCAGAGGGCGAGGTGGAACTCCGTGTTCAGGTGGACGGCGTCCTCGAAGCTCTGGCGGGCATGGCATTCGGAGATCCTCTCCTGCAGCGCTTGCAGGTGGTCGATCTCTTCGGGGGTGGCGTGGCGGGCGGCGGAGGCCGCGGCGTTCCCCTCCAGATCCATGCGGATGGCGCGGATCTCGAGCAGCTGGGCCAGGGTGAGCTCGGGGACGATGACCGTTCCGCGCCCGTCGATCACCATCGCCTTCTCGACCACGAGGCGGAGCAGCGCCTCCCGCATCGGGGTCATGGAGATCCCGAACTTCTCGGACATGGGGCGCAGCCGCATCCGCTCCCCGGGGGCGAGCTGGCCCCGCATCAGCGCGTTGCGAATCGACGCATAGGCCTGTTCGGCGAGGCTCTCCCGCTCCACCGGCTTTGCCCAGTCCCCTGATCCCACCTGATTATTTCCTTCCGTTCGAAGCTGGCTTGACATGGTCCGCAAATCCTCGCCACTGTTGTTATAACAAATATCAAATAACGGTTCGGATGGGTAGGCCGGACCGTCCCCGGGCTCCGGGGAGCGCAAAGGGAGTTGGGAGGATCATGGCCATTCTTGCACTTCGCAAGACGGCGCCCGCATTCGGGGCGGAGCTGGTCGAGACGTCCCTGGCCGATCTGGACCTCGCCCCGGACGAGGTGGAGATCGAGGTGCTGGCGGCAGGCATCTGCGGCAGCGACCTGCACGCCTACGCCTGGGACAGCGGCTACGAGTTCATGGCGCCGCTGCTGCCGGTGACGATCGGGCACGAATTCTGCGGGATCGTCCGGGCCCGGGGCGCCGCCGTCGAGGGCGAGGCGGCGGTGGCGGTCGGGGATCGCGTGGTCTGCTGGCCGACGGTGCCCTGCGGCGCCTGCGGGGCCTGCCGGGGGGGCGATCCGCTCGGCTGCGAGGCCCGGCGCATCATCGGGCTGCACCGCGACGGGGGGTTCTGCGCCCGGGTGCGCGTGCCGGCCGCGAACTGCTTCGCCGTGCCGCCCGGAATGGCGCCGGACCTGGCGGCGCTGGCCGAACCGCTGGCCATCGCCATCCACGCCGCCGACCTCGCCGGGATCGAGGCGGGATCGCGGGTGGCCGTGCTGGGCCCCGGACCCATCGGGCTGGCGGCGGCCTGGATCGCGGCACGGGACGGCGCGCGGGTGCTGCTGGTGGGGCTCGACGACCCGCACCGGCTGAAGCTGGCGCGCGAGATGGGCATCGAGAGCGTCGCGGACCTGTCGCAGGGCACCCTGGCCGATCACGTCGAGGCCGCCTTCGGCGGCAAGGCCGACCGCGTGATCGAGGCGACGGGCGCGCCGGCGTCGGTCGAGGAGGGGCTGGGCGTGCTGCGGCCGCGGGGCGTGCTCGTCGCGGCGGGAATCCATTCCGGCCACTGCTCCGTCGATCTGGCCGACCTCGTGCGCGGCAAGAAGCAGATCCGGGGCGCCCACGACACGACCGAACCGTCCTTCCGCCGGGCGATCGACCTGCTCGATCGCGAGGCAGAGGCGCTGGGGCGGCTCGTCAGCCACCGCCTGCCGCTGCGCGAGGCGCTGCGCGGCTTCGAGCTCGCACGCGGCGGGACGGCCATGAAGATCATTCTCTATCCAAGCGGAACCCCGGGGGAAACATGACCACGATGCGCGCCGTCGTCGCAGAAGGAGCCGGGGGGCCTGACGTCCTCCGCATCGTCGAGAGACCGCGCCCGGAACCCGGGCCCGGCCAGATCCTGGTGCGGGTCCACGCCGCCGGCGTGAACCGCCCCGATGTCATGCAGCGGCAGGGGAACTACCCCCCGCCGCCGGGCGCCAGCGAGGTCTTCGGGCTGGAACTGTCCGGGCGGGTCGAGGCCGTGGGCCCCGGTGCCGAGGGCTTCGCCGAGGGCGACCGGGTGATGGCGCTGGTGCATTCGGGCGCCTATGCGGACTGGGCCGTGGTCGATGCGCCCACGGCGATCCGGGTGCCCGAAGGGATGGAGATGGTCGCGGCAGGGGCCGTGCCGGAGACGTTCTTCACCGTCTGGAGCAACGTCTTCGAACGCGCCGCGCTGCGGGAGGGCGAGACGCTGCTGGTCCATGGCGGAACCTCGGGGATCGGCACCACCGCCCTGCAACTGGCCAAGGCGCGGGGGTCGCGGGTGATCGTGACCGCCGGGTCGGACGCCAAATGCGCCGCCGCCCGCGACCTGGGCGCGGATCACGCGGTCAACTACCGGGAGGCCGACTTCGTGGCCGAGGTTCGCGCGCTCACCGACGGCGCCGGCCCGGACGTGATCCTGGACATGGTCGGTGGCCCCTACGTGCAGCGCAACCTGGACCTGATGGCGACGGATGGACGCATCGCCCAGATCGCCTTCCTGCAGGGCAGCCGCGCGGATCTCGACCTGCAGCCGCTGCTGCTGAAGCGGGTGACCCTGACCGGCTCCACCCTCAGGGCGCGCCCGGTGGCGATGAAGGCGAAGCTGGCGCGGGCGCTGGAGGCCCATGTGGTGCCGCTCCTGGCCGAGGGGTCCGTGCGCCCGCCCATCGATTCCGTCTTCCCGCTGGAGGAGGTGGCGCGCGCCCATGCGCGGATGGAGTCGAGCGAGCACGTGGGAAAGATCGTCCTCGACATGCAGCCGCAGGACTGAGGGCGACACCGTGACAGGAGGAACAGGCATGGACGACGCGAGCGAGATCGACAGCCGCGCGCTGGAGGGCAACCGCACCGGGGCGCAGGTGATGGCCGCGGCCCTGGCGCGCCACGGGGTGACCGAGATCTTCGGCCAGTCCCTTCCCTCGGCCCTCATCCTGGCGGCCCCGGATCACGGCATCCGCCAGATCGGCTACCGGACCGAGAACGGCGGCGCCGCGATGGCCGACGCCTATGCCCGGCTGAGCGGCCGGGTGCCGGTGGTGACCGCCCAGAACGGCCCCGCGGCGACGCTGCTGGTGCCGGGGCTCGGCGAGGCGCTGAAGGCCTCGATCCCGGTCGTGGCCATCGTCCAGGACGTGCACCGCAAGTTCACCGACAAGAACGCCTTCCAGGAGCTGGATCACTTCGCGCTGTTCGACGGGGTGTCGAAATGGGTCCGCCGGGTCAACGACGTCGAGCGGATCGACGACTACGTGGACATGGCCTTCACCGCCGCGGCCTCGGGCCGGGGCGGGCCGGCGGTGCTGATGGTGCCGGTGGACGTGCTCGACGACCGGCCCTCCGTTCCGGGCGCCGCCCGGCGGCAGACCTCGCTCGGGGCCTTCCCGCTCGACCGCAGCGTCGCCGATCCCGACCGGGTGGCGGAGGCCGCGCGCCTGCTGGCGCAGGCGGAGCGCCCGGTGGTGATCGCCGGCGGGGGCGTGCATTCCTCGGGTGCCGTGGCCGCGCTCGGCCGGGTGCAGGAGATGGGCTTTCCGGTGGCGACCACCGTCATGGGCAAGGGGGCCGTGTCCGAGACGCATCCCCTGTCGCTCGGGGTGGCGGGGTATTTCATGGCGCCGGGCGGCCGCGCCGCGCACCAGCGGGCGCTGATCGCCGACGCCGACGTGGTGCTGCTGGTCGGCAACCGCACGAACCAGAACGGCACCGACAGCTGGCAACTCTATCCGCGCGCCGCCCGCTACATCCATATCGACATCGACGGCGCGGAGATCGGCCGCAACTACGAGGCGCTGCGCCTCCTGGGCGATGCCAAGCTGACGCTGGAGGCGCTGGCGGAGGCGCTGGACGCGGCGGACCTCTCCGCCGTCGAGGCGCGCCGTGCCGGCCTGGAACGGCGCATCGCCGAGGGATGCGCGGCGCACGAGGCCGATCTCGACCGGCTGATCGACTGGGACGCCGCGCCCTGTCGGCCGGAGCGGCTGATGCGCGACCTGGACGGGGCCTTGCCGGAGGACGCGGTGGTGGTCGCCGATGCGAGCTATTCCTCGATCTGGATCGCCAACGGGCTGGTGGCGCGCCGGGCCGGGCAGCGCTTCGTGACGCCGCGCGGGCTGGCGGGGCTGGGCTGGGGGCTGCCCTTCGCCCTGGGCGCCAAGGCCGCACGCCCCGGCGCGCCGGTCGTCTGCGTCACCGGCGACGGCGGGTTCGGCCATGTCTGGGGCGAGCTGGAGACGGCGCAGCGGATGGGCCTTCCGGTGGTCGTGATCGTGCTGAACAACCAGATCCTCGGCTACCAGAAGCACGCCGAGCTGAGCCTGTTCGGCGACCATACCGACGTCGTGCATTTCCGACCCGTGGATCACGCGGCGATCGCCCGCGCCGTCGGCTGCGAGGGGGTCCGGGTCGAGCGGCCGGGGGATTTCCTGCCGGCGCTGGAAACGGCCCTGGCCTTCGACGGCACCACCGTCATCGACGTGCTGACCGACGAGAAGGCGCATCCGCCGATCACCAGCTTCGAGGGCAAGGAGGCCCTCGACTACTGAGGCCCCTCGGGGTCCGCAACGTTCTGGGAGGATATACATGAGACTGTCATCCATGATGGCCACGGCCGCCACCGCGGCCCTGATCGCCGGGTCGGCCGCCGCCGAGGTGAAGTTCGGGGCGCTCTATCCGTTCAGCGGCCAGCTCGCGCTTCTGGGCGAGGAAAGCGCGCGGGGCGTGGAGATCGCCGTCGAGGAGGTCAACGCCAATGGCGGCGTGCAGGGCGAGGAGATCACCCTGGTGCGGGGCGACGCGGTGGACAACAACCAGGCCATCGGCGAGGCCCGGCGCCTGATCGCCCGCGAGGGGGTGAAGGCGATCCTGGGGACCTATTCCTCGTCGCGCTCCATCGCCGCGAGCCAGGTCGCGGAGCTGTCCGGCATCCCGTATTTCGAGCTCGGGGCCGTGGCCGACGAGGTGACGGGCCGTGACCTGCAATATCTCTACCGCACCAATCCGACGGCCGAGGACATGGGCCGGATGTCGGTGCAGATGATCGTGGACGAGATCGCCCCGTCGCTCGACAAGGATCCCTCCGAGGTCCGGGTCGGCATCATCCACGAGGATTCCAGCTACGGCACCTCGGTGGCGGGCCACCAGGAGCGCTTCGGCGAGGAGGCCGGACTGCAGATCGCCACGGTGCAGGGCTATCCCGCCTCGACCGTCGACATGTCCTCGCTGGTCCTCGACCTGCAGGGGCGCGACGTGGACGTGGTGATGCAGACCTCCTACCAGAACGACTCGGTGCTGTTCCTGCAGCAGGCCAACGAGTCCGGCTTCAAGCCCGCCGCGATCATCGGCGGCGGCGGCGGCTATTCGATGGTCCCGACCGCCGAGGCGGTGGGCACGGATGTGATCGAGGGCGTTCTCGACGTGGACTTCACCCAGTACACGGTCGATCCCGCCTATGCGCCGGGCATGGAGGACTTCGTCGAGACCTACCGGGAGAAATACGGCGAGGAGCCCCGCTCGGGCCATTCCCTGAACAACTATGTCGGCGCCATGGCCATCTTCGCGGCGATCGACGGGGCGGAGAGCTTCGAGCCGGACGCCATCGTCGAGGCGGTCGAGCAGATCGACATCCCCGAAGGCGAGACCGCGGCCGGCTACGGCATCCAGTTCGGCGAGAACAACCAGAACGAGCGCGCCAAGATGATGGGCATGCAGTGGCAGGACGGCAAGCTCGTCACCGTCTATCCCGCCGAGGCGGCCACCTCGGAGATGAAGATCGGCCAGTAGGGCCGGCCCGGACCGCGGGGGGCGATCCCCCGCGGTCCAATCTTCCCTCTTCCGACGGAGCCGTCATGCAGACCTTTCTTCAGATCATCGCCAACGGTCTGATGCTCGGGGGACTCTTCGCCATCGTCGCGGTGGGGCTGACCCTGATCTTCGGGATCGTCAAGGTCGTCAACTTCGCCCACGGGGAGTTCCTGATGGTGGGCATGTACCTGACCTTCCTTCTGACCACCGGGCTCGGCGTGCACCCCTATGCCACGGCGGTCGCGGTCATACCGATCCTGTTCGTCCTCGGCGCGGTGACGCAGAGGCTGCTGATCCAGCCGCTGATGCATGCCCGGGACGAGCATATCCAGATCTTCGCCACGGTGGGCCTCTCGACGGCCCTGATCAACCTGGCGCTCCTGGTCTTCGGGGCGGACATCGCCAACACGCCGACCTACGGCGTGCGCTCGCAGATCCAGCTCGGACCGGTGCGCATCCTCGAGGGGCAGCTCTGGATCTTCCTGGCCGCGATCCTCCTCGTGATCGGGCTGCAGCTGTTCCTGGCGCGGACCAATACCGGCCGGGCGATCCGCGCGACCGCCCAGAACCGGGCCGCCGCGCGGCTGATGGGGATCAACGACCGGTTCATCTACGTGCTCACCTTCGGCATCGGCGCGGCCTGCGTCGGCTTCGGGTCGGCCCTGATCGCGCCGCTCTATCCGACCTCGCCGACCATCGGCACCTACTTCGTGCTGATCGCCTTCGTCATCGTCGTGCTCGGCGGGCTGGGATCGATCCCCGGGGCCTTCTTCGGGGCGCTCATCATCGGCCTCGTCGACGCGCTGTCGGGCTTCTACATCGGCTCCGACCTGCGCGAGGCCGTCGTCTTCGGGATCTTCCTCGTGATCCTGATCCTGAAACCCTCGGGTCTCTTCGGAACCCGCGTCAGCCAGTCCCACGTATCGCCATGACCGACATGACCCTGAAATCCGCCGCGGCGCCGGGCCGGATCGGCCGGCAACGCCTGGGACTGATCGCGCTGGGGCTCGTCCTCGCCGCGCTCTTCGTGATCCCCGTCGCGATCGGCGACGAGTTCGTCTATCACATCTTCATCACCATCTGCATCTTCGCGGCGCTCTCGACCGCGTGGAACATCGTCGGCGGCTATGCCGGGCAGCTGTCGCTCGGCCACGCGATCTTCTACGGCATCGGCGCCTATGCCGGGGTGATCCTCGTCAACATGGGGATCTCGCCCTGGATCGGCATGTTCGCCGGGGCGGCCGTGGCCGTGGTCGCGGCGGTCGTCGTCAGCTATCCCTGCTTCCGGCTGCACGGGCCGTTCTTCGCCCTGGCGACGATCGCGTTCCTGGAGGTGTTCCGCGTGCTGGCGCTGCATTTCCGCGAGCTGACGGGCGGGGCCACGGGCCTGATGATCCCGCTCAAGATCGGCTGGGAATGGATGGTGTTCCGCGAACGCCTGCCCGCCCTGATCATCGCCTTCGGGATGCTGCTGGTCTGCCTCGGCGTGGCCTGGGCGATCCGGTCGCGCCGCCTCGGCTTCCACCTGGTGGCGACGCGGGAGCGGGAATCGGCGGCCCGGGCGGCGGGCGTCGGCACCGTGAAGGTGCGGCTGATCGCGGTCGCCGTCTCGGCGGCCCTGTCGGCGATGGTGGGCACGTTCCACGCGATGTACCTCACCTTCATCGAGCCGGCCTCGATGTTCTCGCTGCAGCTGTCGATCCAGATCGCGATGTTCGCCCTGATCGGGGGGATCGGAACCGTCTGGGGGCCGCTCCTCGGCGCGGTCCTGCTGGTCCCGATCACGGAGTTTGCCCGCGGCGCGCTCGGGGCCGAGGCGATCGGCCTGCACGGCTTCGTCTATGGCGTGGTGCTGATGCTGGTGGTCCTGTTCATGCCGAACGGGATCATGGGCGTGCTGTCGCGGTTCGCCTCCGACCGCAAGGACACCGCCGGGAAGGAGCCCGACACCCATATCGCCGCCGTCGCCCGGTCCGACGCCGCGCCGCGGATCGGCGATCCGGTCCTGCGCGTGGAAGGCCTGCAGAAGCATTTCGGCGGCCTGCACGTCACCAACGATGTCAGCTTCACCCTGCGGGAGGGGGAGATCCTGGGCCTGATCGGTCCCAACGGGGCCGGCAAGACCACCGTGTTCAACATGCTCTCCGGCTTCCTGAAGCCCGACCGGGGCCGGGTCGCGCTGCTGGGTCCAGACGGGGAATGGCACGAGCCCGGCAGCCCGGGGGACTTCGCCGCGCTCGGCCTCGGCCGCACCTTCCAGATCGTCCAGCCCTTCGCGGCGATGACGGTGGAGGAGAACATCATGGTGGGGGCGTTCCACCGCTACCATGCCGTCTCCGACGCGCGGGAGGCGGCGCGGGAGACCGCCCACCGGATGGGCCTCGGCCGGTATCTGCAGGACGAGGCCAACAGCCTCACCGTGGGCGGGCTGAAGCGGCTGGAGGTGGCCCGCGTCATGGCGATGAAGCCGCGCGTCCTGCTGCTCGACGAGGTGATGGCCGGCATCAACCGCACCGACGTCAAGCGCGCCGTCGAGCTGATGCTGTCGATCCGCGAGACCGGGGTCAGCATCATCGCCATCGAGCACGTGATGCAGGCGGTCATGGCGCTGTCCGACCGGGTGATCGTGCTCAATTCGGGCGAGATCATCGCCCGGGGCAACCCGCAGGAGGTGGTGCGCGATCCCCATGTGGTCGAGGCCTATCTGGGCAAGGAGTTCGCCAATGCTTGAGGTCCGGAACGTGGATGCGGGCTACGGCTCGACGGTGATCCTGCAGGACGTCTCGCTGAGGGTGGAGCAGGGCGAGGTGGTCACCATCGTCGGCGCCAACGGCGCCGGCAAGACCACCACCCTGAGGACCGTCTCGGGCCTGGTCACGCCGAAATCCGGCGGCGTGTTCTTCGAGGGGGAGGAGATCTCGAAGCTGCAGCCGCACGACGTGGTCGACCGCGGCATCACCCTGATCCCGGAAGGGCGGCAGCTCTTTCCCGACATGAGCGTGCGCGAGAACCTCCTGATGGGGGCGCATCGGCGCGATGCCCGCGGGGTGCGGTCCGAGACGCTCGGGGAGGTCCTCGATCTGTTTCCGCGGCTCGGCGAGCGGCTCGACCAGCATGCCTCCTCGCTGTCGGGGGGCGAGCAGCAGATGGTGGCGATCGCCCGGGGCATGATGGCCCGGCCGCGCCTTCTGATGTTCGACGAACCGTCGCTCGGCCTCGCACCGATCATCGTGGAACAGGTCTTCGACGTGATCTCGAAGGTGGCGGCCTCGGGCATGACCGTGCTGATCGTGGAGCAGAACGTCTGGCACACCCTGAAGGCCGCCGATCGCGGCTATGTCCTCGAGAACGGCGAGATGGTGCTCGACGACGCGGCCGAGGCGCTGCTCGAGAACGACCATGTCCGCCAAGCCTATCTGGGAATCTGACCATGCAACTCGCAGATGACGACGACCGGCGCCATGCCGCCCGGGACAGCCATGCCGGCCGGCGCGTCCTGGTCACCGGCGCGGCGCGCGGGATCGGCCGGGCCATCGCCGAGGCCTTCGTCCGCCGCGGCGCAACCGTCGGGGTGCTGGACCTGTCGGAGCACGAGGTGGCGGAGGCCGTCGCCGCCTTCGAGGGCATCCGCCCCGGCGGCGCGATCGGGCTGCCCGCCGACGTGAGCGACTACGCGGCGCTGGCGACGGCGCTGGAGGGCGCCGGGGCGCGGATGGGCGGCGCCTTCGACACGGTGGTGAACAATGCCGGCATCTCGCCCAAGCACGCGGGCGCGGCGCATCGCGTCTGGGAGATGGACCCGGCCGAATGGGGCAGGGTGGTGGACGTGAACCTCACCGGCCACTTCAACACGATCCGCGCCCTCAGCCCGGGGATGCGCGAGGCGGGGCGCGGCTGGATCGTCAACACCTCCTCGGTGGCGGGAAAGACCTATTCCCCGATCGTGGCCTGCCACTACGCGGCGACGAAATCGGCGATCATCGGCTTCACCAAGCACCTGGCCGCCGAGCTGGGCCCCTTCGGCATCCGGGTGAACGCGCTGGCGCCGGGAAGGATCGAGACGCCGATGGTGGCCGGCGTGGCGCCCGAGATCAACGCGGCGCAGGTGGACCTGACCCCCATGGGCCGGCTCGGCCAGCCCGCCGAGGTCGCGGACGCCGCGCTCTGGCTGACCTCCTCGGAGGCCAGCTTCGTGACCGGCCAGACGATCGACGTCGCCGGCGGACTCTACATGACCTGACGGGCGGGGAGCGATCATGCATCATGAGAACATCATCGGCGGCCGCGCCGCCCCGGGCGGGGACGCGGCGCGGAACGTCAATCCCTCCGATACCGGCGACGTGATCGGCACCTTCGCCCGGGCGCGGCCCGAGGACGTGGACGCGGCGGTCGCGGCCGCGCGCGCGGCGGGGCCGCGCTGGTCCGCGAGCCTGCCGGGCGAGCGCCACGACATCCTCATGCGCGCCTCGGCCGAGGTCATGGCCCGCAAGGACGAACTCGGCCGCGCCCTGTCGCGCGAGGAGGGCAAGACCCTCGCCGAAGGGATCGGCGAGGCGGTCAGGGCCGGGCAGGTGCTGGCGTTCTTCGCCGGCGAGGCGCTGCGGCAGGCGGGGGACCTGGTGCCCTCGGTCCGGCCGGGGGTGGAGGTCGGCGTCACGCGCGAACCGGTGGGCGTGGTGGGGATCGTCACGCCCTGGAACTTCCCCATCGCCATCCCGGCCTGGAAGATCGCGCCGGCGCTGGCCTGGGGCAACACGGTGGTGGTCAAGCCCGCCGAGCTGGCGCCCCATTCGGCCTGGCTGCTGGTCGACATCCTGAACCGCGCGGGCCTGCCCGACGGCGCCCTGAACCTCGTCATGGGGCAGGGACGTCGCATCGGACAGGCCATGGTCGACCATCCCGGGATCGACGCGATCTCCTTCACCGGGTCGGTGGCGACGGGCCGCGGCATCGCCGCCGGCTGCGTCGCGGCGACGCCGATGAAGAAGGTGCAGCTGGAGATGGGGGGCAAGAATCCCTTCGTCGTGCTCGACGACGCGGACCTCGACACGGCGGTGGAGGCGGCCGTGAACGGCGCCTTCTTCTCCACCGGGCAGCGCTGCACGGCCTCGTCGCGGCTGATCGTGACGGAGGGCATCCACGACCGCTTCGTGGCCGCGATGGGCGACAGGATCGCCGCCCTGCGGATCGGGAACGCCCTGGACCCGGAGACGCAGATCGGCCCCGTCGTGGACGAACGGCAGCTCGCGACGGACGAGGACTACCTCCGCATCGGCCGCGACGAGGGCGCCACGCTGGCATGGGGCGGCAGGCGGCTGGAACGCGAGGCGCCGGGGTTCTACCTTGAACCCGCCCTGTTCACCGAGGTGCGGAACGACATGCGGATCGCGCGCGAGGAAATCTTCGGCCCCGTCGCCGCGGTGATCCGGGTGAGGGATTACGACGAGGCGCTGGAGGTCGCCAACGACACGGAATTCGGGCTTTCGGCGGGGATCGCCACCGGCAGCCTCAAGCACGCCACCCATTTCCGCCGACATGCCCAGGCGGGAATGGTCATGGTCAACCTGCCGACGGCCGGGGTGGATTACCACGTTCCCTTCGGGGGGCGGAAGGCCTCCAGCTACGGCCCGCGGGAGCAGGGCGCCCATGCCCGCGAATTCTACACCATCGTGAAGACCGCCTATGTCGCATCCTGACACCGCCGCCGGACCCCGCGTCACCGGACGGACCCGCCTCTACGGAATCCTGGCCGACCCGATCGGGCACGTGAAGACGCCCGAGGTCATGCATGCCCTGTTCCGCGACCGCGGGGTCGACGGCGTCCTGGTTCCCATGCATGTCCCGCCGCCGGACCTGGCCCGCACGCTGGACGGCCTGCGCGGGCTGCACAATTTCGGCGGCTTCATCGCCACGGTTCCCCACAAGGGCGCCATGCCCGACCTGTGCGACGAGATCACCGACGAGGCCGCCCGGATCGGCGCGGTCAACTGCGTCCGCCGGGAGCCCGACGGCCGGATGGTCGGGACCATGCTGGACGGGATCGGCTTCGTCGAGGGATTGCGCGGCGCGGGGATCGACATCGCCGGCCGCCGCGTGCTCCTGACCGGGGCGGGGGGCGCGGCCAGCGCGATCGCCTTCGCCCTGGCGGGGGCCCGGGTGGACCGCCTGACGATCGCCAACCGCACGGTGGACCGCGCCCGCGCCCTCGCGGCCCGGATCGCGGAACACTATCCGGACCTGCCGGTCGCGGCGGCGGGATCAGACGAGGGGGCGGGGGCCTGCGACCTCGTCGTCAACGCGACCTCCCTGGGCATGCGGCCGGACGACCCCCTGCCGGTCGATCCCGGCACCTTCGTCCCCGGGCAGGTCGTGGCCGAGGTGATCATGGAGCCTGCCCTGACACCGCTCCTGAAGGCCGCGCGATCCCGGGGATGCCGCATCCATGCCGGGCTGCCGATGCTGGAGAAGCAGATCGAGCTGATGGCCCGCCACATGGGGGCGATCTCGTGACCGGCGTCCGGCGGGATGCCGTATCGCGGCGCCGTGGCCACGGTGGGGGCAGGGGCGATGGCTGAGCCGGCCGACTATGTCATCGTGGGGGGCGGGACGGCCGGATGCGTCCTGGCCAACAGGTTGAGCGCCGATCCCGCGAACCGGGTGGTCCTGATCGAGGCCGGGCACCGGGCGCGAAGCCCCTGGACGGTCATTCCGGCGGGCTTCTACAAGCTGCTGACCAATCCCCGGTTCAACTGGATGTTCACCTCCGACCCGGAGCCCGCGACGATGGACCGCCCGATCGCCATCCCGCGCGGCAAGGGCCTGGGCGGGTCGACCCTGATCAACGGCATGATCTATGTCCGCGGCCAGCGCCTCGATTACGACGGCTGGGCGCAGATGGGCTGCACGGGCTGGAGCTTCGACGACGTGGCGCCCCTGTTCCGCCGCGTCGAGAGCTATGCCGACGCCGACCCCGAGGGCCTGCGCGGGCGCGACGGGCCGCTGCCCGTCACCGAGGTCGCGGAGCGCCCGGCGATCGGCGAGGCGTTCCTCGCCGCGGCCCGGTCCGCCGGTTACGGGCTGAACCCCGATTACAACGGCCGCGAGCAGGAGGGCTTCGGCTATTACCAGGTGAACCAGCAGAACGGCCGGCGGGTCAGCGCGGCGGCGGCCTATCTCGATTCCGTCCGGCACCGTCCCAACCTGCGGATCGAGACCGGGGCGCGGGTGCGGCGCATCCTGGTCGAGGACGGGCGCGCGACCGGGGTCGCCGTGGCCCGACAGGGGCGCCCCGAGGAGACCTTCGCCGCCCGGCGCGAGGTCATCCTGTGCGCCGGGGCCGTGCAGACGCCGCATCTGCTGGAACTGAGCGGCATCGGCGACGGCGCGCGGCTCGCCGATCTCGGGATCGTGCCGGTGCGGCACCTGCCGCAGGTCGGCGAGAACTATTCCGATCATTTCTGCACCCGCCTCAACTGGCGGGTCAGCCGGCCGGAGACCCTCAACGAGCTGGGCCGCGGCCTGCCGCTGGTGCGGGAGGTGCTCCGCTACGGCCTCGGGCGGCGCGGCATCCTGACCTTCGGCACCGGGCTCGCCTACGGCTTCGTCCGGACGCGCGAGGATCTGGCCGGACCGGACGTGCAGTTCTTCTTCATGCATGCCAGCTACGCCAACGCCGCCGAGCGCAAGCTCGAATCCGAGCCGGGCATGACCCTGGGCGTGACCCAGCTCCGGCCCCAGTCGCGTGGCAGCATCCACGCCCGGTCGCCGCGGCTGGAGGACCAGCCGGCGATCCGGCCGAACTTCCTCGATGCGGCGGAGGACCGCATGACGATGATCGCGGGCATGCGCGAGGGGCGGCGCATCGTGGAGCAGCCGCCGATGGACGGCTGGCGCGTGGAGGAGATGTCGCCGGGGCCCGGCTGCGACAGCGACGCCGAGTGGCTGCACTTCGCCCGGTCGAACGGGCAGACGATCTACCATGCCGCGGGCACCTGCCGGATGGGGGCGGATCCGGGCGCGGTGGTCGATCCGCGGCTGCGGGTCAACGGCGTGGCGGGCCTGCGGGTCGTGGATGCCTCGATCATGCCGACCCAGGTCTCGGGGAACATCCAGGCGGCCGTCTTCATGATCGCCGAGAAGGGCGCGGACCTGATCCTGGGCCGCGATGGCTGAGGGCGCGGCCGAACGGTCCGAGGGGGCGCCGCCCACCTCCGGCGTCCCGGAGGCGGCGGCCCTGGCGCGGTTCCGGGCCGATCTCGCGGCCTCGGGCTTCGGCGGCGGCGTCCGCTTCGACGCCGCCGCGCGGATCGTGGCCGCGACCGACAACAGCATCTACCACGTCGCCCCCGCCGGCGTGCTCGAACCGAGGGATGCCGACGACCTGGCGCTCGCCATGTCCCTCGCCGCCCGGCACGGGATCGCCGTTTCGCCGCGGGGCGGGGGCACGGGAACCAACGGGCAATCCCTGACCGGCGGCGTGGTCCTGGACACCTCGCGCCACATGACGGCGATCGGCCCGCTCGATCCGGTGCGCGGCACCGTGCGGGTGGGCCCCGGCGTGGTGCTCGACCGGCTCAACGCCTGGCTGCGGCCCCATGGCTGGATGTTCGCCCCCTCCGTCTCCACCGCGTCGCGCGCGACGATCGGCGGGATGGTCGCGACCGATGCCTCGGGCAAGGGGTCGTGCCGATACGGCCGCACATCGGACCACCTGGTCTCGGTCGACGTGGTCTTCGCCGATGGCAGCCGCGGAACCCTGCGCGACATGGAGGCCGGCGAGGTGGCGGAGGCGGTCGCGGCGGGCGGGCCCCTGTCGCGCCTCCTGTCCTGCCTGGACCGGGGCCTGCCCGCCCGGGGGGACGAGATCGCCCGGGTCTTTCCGGAGATGAATCGCGGCCTGACGGGCTACAACCTTCGCGACACCGCGCGCTCGGACGGGGGTCTGCGCCTGACGAAGCTGTTCGCCGGTTCCGAAGGCACGCTGGCCGTGGCGGCGGCGATCGAGCTGTCGCTGACCAGGCTGCCCGGGCATCGCGGCGTGGCCCTGCTGGCCTACGACGATTGCGACGCGGCGCTGGAGGCGGTGCCCGATCTGCTGCCCGCCGATCCCGAGGCGGTGGAGTTCCTCGACGACACGGTCGTGCGGATGGGGCGCAGCACCGCCGCCTGGGACGAGCTGCGCGCCTTCGTCGGCGATCTGTCCGATAGGGGCGGCTACCTCTTCGCGGAGGTCTGCGGCGACAGCCGGGAGGCGGTCGAGGCGCATCTGGACCGCATCGCCGCGCGGGCCGGGGGCCAGGCGGCGTGCCGGGGATGCGCCACCGCCGCCGATCCCGGTACCGTCGCCGCGATGGCCCAGTTCCGCAAGGACGCGGTGGGGCTCCTGTCGCGCGGCGATGACGGGCGCCAGGGAACGGCCTTCGTCGAGGACGCGGCCGTTCCGCCCGGTTCGCTCGTCGGCTTCGTCCGCGAGTTCCGGGCGCTTCTGGACGGAGCGGGGTTGTCCTACGGCATGTTCGGCCACGCGGATGCGGGATGCGTGCATGTCCGCCCCATGCTCGACATGAGCCGTGCGGAGGATCGGGCGCTGATCCGGCCGATCTCGGACGCGGTGGCGGACCTGGCCCTGCGCCATGGCGGGCTGATCTGGGGCGAGCACGGCAAGGGCGTGCGCGGGGAGTATCTGGAGACCTATTTCGGGGCCGGCCTCTACCGCTACCTGCGGGAGATCAAGGCGGCCGTCGATCCGGCGAACCGGCTCAACCCGGGCAAGCTGGTGGTTCCGCTGGGCGCGCCGGGACGGATCGACCGGATCGACGGCCTGCCGTTCCGGGGCGCCCGCGATGCCGGGATCGCCGGGGCGGCGGCCTCCGGGTTCCGGGCCGCGATCCGGTGCAACGGGAACGGCGCCTGCTTTCACTGGGACGCGTCGTTCGAGATGTGCCCCTCCTACAAGGCCACGGGGGACCGGGTGCAATCGCCCAAGGGGCGCGCCGCGCTGATCCGCGAATGGCTGCACCTGTCCCGCTCCGCCGCCGACCCCGCGGCGGCGGAGCGGGTGGGGCGGGCGCTGCACGACAGCCTCGCCACCTGCCTGTCCTGCAAGGCCTGCGCCAGCCAATGCCCGGTGCGGATCGACATTCCGTCGATGAAGGCGCGGTTCCTGCAGGACTGGCATCGCGATCGGCCCCGCCCGCGACGCGACGCCCTGATCCGCCTGCTCGAGCCGGGCACGATCCTCGGGGCGCGGATCCCGGCCATCTCGCGAGGGGTGATGCGGTCCGCCGCGGTCCGCCGGGCGCTCGGGTCGGGGTTCGGCCTCGTCGATCTGCCGGTCTTTGCCCGGCGGACCCTCCCGGCCGCGATGAAGGCGGCCGGCGCCCGGCCGCTGGGCCGGGGGGCGAAGGCTCCGCCGGGCGGGATCGTGCTGCTCTCCGACAGCTTCCTGGGGGTGTTCGCGCCGGAGCTGCTGGCCGATGCGGCGCGCTGCCTCTCCTTCGTGGACGGTGCCGTTCATTTCACGCCGGTCCTGCGGAACGGCAAGGCGCTGGAGGTGCGCGGCCTCCTGCGCGGGGTGCCGAAGATCCGCGCCGCCCTGTCGGCGCGGTTGCGGGCGCTGTCGGCCTCCGGCGCCACGCTGGTCTGCGTCGAGCCGGCCTTCACCATGCTCCTGCGGCAGGAGATGGCAACGGAGGTCGGGGACCTGCCGATCGCCTCCCTGGACGAGATCCTGGAGGCGCGCCGGGACCGCCTGCCGAAGGCGGCCGCTCCCGCGCGGTTCCGGCTGATCGGTCACTGCACCGAGACCTCGGCCGCCCCGGACCATCTCGGCCGCTGGCGGACCGTCTTCGCGGCCACCGGGCTGGACCTGACCGCCGTCCGCGCCGGATGCTGCGGCATGGCCGGTCTGTGGGGGCATGAAGCGGAACACCGGGACCTGTCGCGCGACATATACGACCTGGCCTGGCGCGGCCATGTCGAGGCGGACCGCGCCGAGCTTCTCGCCACCGGCTTCTCCTGCCGGTCGCAGGCGCAGCGGTTCTCCGGCACGCGACTCCGCCACCCGGTGCAGGCGCTTGCCGCGGCTCTGGATGCGCGAGACGCCCGCAGCGGTCCGGAGACCTGATCCCCACACTCTTCGGGGGCGCAGACCGGATCGTCGAGCCGTCCGACGACGGGAGGGGAGGCGCCTTCCGGGTTGGCCGAACCGAACCGCTTTTCATGCGAGCGGGGGACGGGGCGCGCCGGGATCGCCCGGCCTGACGCCGAGGGCTTCTGCCCGGCCCGCATGGGGCTCGGTCGAAGGCAGGGCGTTCGCCCGCGAGGTCTGCAATCCGCGATTGTCGAGCGTGCACCGACTGCGTGGGCGCGCATGGCGGCCCGGCTCCATGTTCTTGGCGCAGGATCGGATGGGACGCCTGCGGCATCGCATCGCGACGGCATGTGAAATCGATAAAACTCTCGGACGGGGGACCGGCGATGGCGGCAATTGCGCCATCTTTCGGCCTCGATCCTGACCGACGAGGCGGCCACGGATTTCCTTCGGAGCGTTTCATGATCGGCATCCTCGTGGACGGTGTCCTCCAGACACAGCCCAGCTTCATCCTCACGGCCGCGACCGTCTGCTCCGCCATGGCAGGCACCCTCCTGATGCTCTTCAAGAACGCGGAGGCCTCCCGGAACAGGCGCCGCCTCGTCTGGATGACCATGATCGCAATCGTGGCGGGGGTGGGGGTATGGACCACCCATTTCGTGGCCATGATCGGGTATCGCCCCGATGCCGCACTGGCCTACGACACCTCGATCACGCTCGCCTCGATCGTCGTGGGCGTCATCCTGACCGGCGTTCCGCTGGCACTCACCTGCCTCACCTCCGACCGGCGCCGGCGGGCCGGGCTGGGGGCTCTGGCGGGCCTCGGCGTCGCGGCGATGCACATGACGGGGATGAGCGCGCTGATGGGCTGCGTCACGCGCTACGACCCCCTGCTCCTGGGCGTGGCCGTCGCGTCCGGGGTGGCGTGTTTCGCGGGCGCCCTGTCGGTCCGTACCGACGGTGCGACGGGGGAGGTGGCGAAAGCGGCCGGGATCGTGGGGGGCATCTGTTCGCTGCACTTCCTCGCGATGTCGAGCCTCTCCCTCGAGGTGGTGGCCACGTATGCCGTCGGCACCAGCCGGTCGATCCTGATGCTGATGGTGACGGTCGCCTTCGCGGCCTTGTGCATCGTCGCGGTCAATGCCGCCTATGCGCGCCGCAAGCTCCTGCAGCAACGCAGGCTGGCCGACGAGGCGGCCGCGCGACAGCACGAGGCCTTCGCGACCGCGCTGTCGAACATGTCGAACGGGCTCGTCATGATCGGCACCGACGACGCGATCACCGCCATCAATCCGCAGACATTCGCGCAATTCGACATCTCCTCCGAGGGGATCGAAGTCGGAACGCCGTTCGCCCTCCTGCTCGAACGGATCGCCGCGCGCCACGGCTGGAAGATCGGCCACGTCGCCGCGAAGTTCGAGGACTACCTGCGCGGGGCGGATGCCGGACGGGTCGCGCAGAGCGAGGAGGAGCTGTCGGACGGGCGGGTCCTGCATGTTTCCTGCCGCCGGGTGCGCGAAGGCGGCACGGTCCTTACCTTCGACGACGTGACCGAACGCAGGCACGCCCAGGCGGAGATCGCCTATATCGCCTACCACGACACGCTCACCCACCTGCCGAACCGGAGGGCGTTCCGGGAGCATCTGCGCGAGAACCAGGGCGCGGGGCGCGCACAGGCCCTTCTCCTCCTCGATCTGGACCACTTCAAGAACGTCAACGACACGCTGGGGCACCCGGTCGGGGACGCCCTCCTCGTCCAGGTGGCGGAGCGCCTGCGGCGCGCCCTGGACGATCGGGGCACCGCGTTCCGCCTGGGCGGGGACGAGATGGCGCTGGTGCTCGCCGGCGATCACGCGGAGGCCGCGGGCGAGGTGGCCCGACGGGTCGTGGCCGGGATCGGACGTCCGTTCGAGATCGACGGGCATACCATATCCTCGGGATGCAGCGTCGGGATGTATGTCACCGCGGAGAAGGAGGATCCCTCGGATCTCCTGCGCAAGGCGGATCTCGCCCTCTACCGCGCGAAGCTGAGCGGCCGCCACCGGGTGGAGGTCTACGAGGAAGGGATGCAGGAAAAGGTCCGCGCGCGGCGCCAGCGCGAGATCGACATGGCGCAGGCCCTCGCCTCCGGCGATTTCACGCTGAACTACCAGCCCCTGTTCCGCCTGCCGGATCGCAGGATCGTGGGCTTCGAGGCCCTGATCCGGTGGCCCCATTCCGAGCATGGCCCCATTTCCCCGGCGGATTTCATTCCCCTTGCGGAAGAGACGGGGATGATCGTCGATATCGGGGCCTGGGTCCTCGACGAGGCCTGCCGCCAGCTGTCTCTCTGGCCCGACGACCTGATGATGGCGGTGAACGTGTCCGCCGTGCAGATGCGGCTTCCCTCGCTCGTCGACACGGTCACCTCGACGCTCGCGAAGCACGGGCTGGACCCGCGCCGACTGAAGCTGGAACTGACCGAGACCGCCATCATGACGGACGGCAAGCGCCTCTCCGCGAACATCTCGGCGCTGCGAAAACTGGGCGTGCAGGTGGCCATGGACGATTTCGGAACCGGATATTCGTCGCTCGCCCATCTCTGCGAGTTCGAGCTCGACGAGATCAAGATCGACCGCAGCTTCATCAACGTGGCGAGCGACAACAGGGAAGCCTGGGCCGTGACCAACGCCATCGTCGGCATGGCGCGCGGCCTGTCGGTGGATACGGTCGGCGAGGGGGTCGAGACGCAGGAGCAGCTGGCCCACCTGATGCATCTCGGCTGCAACGTGGCCCAGGGGTTCTTCCTCAGCCGCCCCTTGAGCGCCGACCAGGTGGAGGCCTTCCTCGCCACAAACGCGTCCGAGACCTCCGCGAAGACCTGCGCCATCGCCCGGCGGGGCTGACGCCTGCGAGGCTCGCATGAGGGTCCCGGACCCGGCGAGCCGACAGGATCATGGCCCGGGAGAACCGAAGAGCCGTTTGCGCGATCCACGGCGTCAGGCTGCCGGGTGGTCGATTTCGGGGCGCGAGGGGGCCGGATCGAAACGCGTTCGATACCGCCCTTTCGTCCATATCCCGCGGAGATGGCCGGGGCGTGGCCGCGACCTTGCGGGAGTTCCGTGTTTCGGGACCACCGCGCCTGCCCGACCGGGTGGCCCCGTTCGGCGATGCGTCCGAGCGCAGCCGGCTTGAACCCGTCTCTGCTCATCGCGGCTACCTTGCTTCGAAATCACCGCAGACGGTCTCCGCGGGGCATGGGGCTATCCAAATCCGCGGCAAAGCCGGGGCGGGGCGCTGCCGATGACCGGTTTGGATGGCGATGCGGGGTTCGGCTCCGCCGAGTTGCCGGCCAGGGCGCGCCCCCGCATCCGTTGGCGCGGGGGCCTGCATCGGTTAGATCCGAGGGGTATGGGCATCAGGGCCGGGCGAACGCGATGGACGAGGCAGGATTTCCCCGTCGGAAGCCGGGCGCGATACTGACGCCAGAGGCTCCGGGCCTGGCGGCGCTGCGCGCCGCCCTGCGGAGCGGATGCCAGATCCGAACCCGGCAGGGCGGCGGCCCGCCCGTCTCGACGGGTTCCGGCCCGGCGAGCCTGATCGCCTGCGAGACGTCGGGGTCCTCCGGCCGCCCGAAGGTGATCCTGCGCCGCGCGGCGAGCTGGCGCGCGAGTTTTGACGTCACGCGCCATCATCACGGGATCGGACGGGGCGATCGCTATGCCGCGCTCGGACCGCTGGGCCATTCGATCACGCTCTACGCGATGCTCGAGGGGCATTCTCTCGGGGCGGATCTGGCGCTGCTCGCGCCCCTGTCGGCGCGCCGGCAGGCGCGGGCGATGTGCGAGCTGGGGATCACCGTGCTCTATGCCACTCCGGCGCAACTTCACCTGCTGGGCCTCGGCGCCCGGGCGGCGGGGATCGCGGCCCTGCCGCGCCTGCGGCTCGTGATGACGGGCGGCGGACCCTTCCCGGGTGCCTTGCGGGAGACGGTCGCCCGGCTGTGTCCGGATGCGGCCATCCGCCACTTCTATGGCACGAGCGAGACCAGCTTCGTCACCTGGACCGATGCCGACACGCCGGAGGGCTCGGTCGGCCGAGCCTATCCGGGCGTCGATCTCCGGCTCGGCGCGCAAGGCGAGATCCGGGTGCGCAGCCCCTATCTCTTCGAGGGATACGAGACCGCGGAGGAGCCCGGCCCCCGCCGCTCGGGGCGGTTCCTGGCGACGGGCGAGATCGGCCACCTGGACGCGGCCGGGTTCCTCCACCTGCGCGGGCGCGCCGATCGCATGATCACGGTGGCGGATCGCAAGGTCTTCCCCGAGCAGATCGAGGCCGCCGTGTCGCGCGACCCCGCGGTGCAGCTCTGCGCGGTGATCGCGCGGCCCGATCCGCGCCGCGGGCACCGGATCGTCTGCGTCGTGCAGGGAGCGGAAGATGGCGAGACCCTGCGCCGGCTGCGGCGGCGCTGTCGCGACGAGATCGGGGCGGAGGCGGTTCCCCACAGCGTCGTCTTCGTCCCGCGCCTGCCGCTGTTGCCGGCGGGCAAGCCCGACCTGGCGCGGCTGGCGCAGGCGCTGGATTCGGCCCGATGAGCGTCATCCTCGCGGCCCGCCGCAGTCCCGTGGTGCCGAGGAACGGCGCCCTGCGGAGGTTCGCGATCCACGAACTCGCGGCGCCGGTGATCGGCCGGGCGCTTGCCGATGCCGGCCTGTCCCCCGACCGGGTGGGAGAGGTGATCCTGTCGAACGCACTCGGGGCGGGCGGCAATCCGGCCCGTTCGGCGGCCCTGGCGGCCGGCCTGCCGGACCGAGTCGCGGGCCTGACCATCGACCGGCAATGCGCCGGGGGCCTGGACGCCGTGCTTCTGGCCGATGCCATGGTTCGGGCGGGGATGCACGACGTGGTGGTGGCCGGCGGCGTGGAGAGCTATTCGCGCCGGCCGCTGCGGTATCGCACCCATGCCGACGGGCGCGCGCCGGAATACTACGACCAGGCGCCCTTCACACCCTGGCCCGACCGCGACCCCGACATGGCGGTCGCGGCCGACCGGCTGGCGCGGGAGCTGGGCATCGACCGGGCCCGGCAGGACGCCTGGGCGATCGAGAGTCACCGCGCGGCGCGGGCGGCGGGCCCGGATGCGCGGATCGTCGCGATGGGCGGCCTGGCGCACGACCCCTTCGCGCGAAACCTGACGCCACGGCTGGCCGGACGCGCCCCGGTCGTCGCGGGCGGCATCACGGCGGCGAACATGGCCGTCGCGGCCGACGGCGCGGCGGTGGTGGTGGTCGTATCCGACCGGATCGCCGGCGGGCAGGGGACCGGGATCGTCGCCGGCGCGACGGTGGGCGGCGACCCGGAACGGCCGGGCCTGTCGCCGGTGCGGGCCATTCGGCACGCACTGGAGGCCGCGGGAACGGGAATCGGAGACCTGTCGGTCGCGGCGATCATGGAGGCCTTCGCCGTCCAGGCCATCGCCTGCCGGGACGGGGCCGGCCTGCCGCCCGGGATCGTCAATCCCCGGGGCGGGGCACTGGCGCGCGGGCATCCAGTCGGCGCGTCGGGCGCGATCCTCGCGGTGGAGCTGGTCGATCTGCTGGAGCGGCGGCCGGGGACCGGGCTGGCCGCCATCGCCGGGGCCGGCGGCGTGGGCACGGCGCTGGTCCTGCGGCGCTAGGCCGCGACTTTCGTCAGCCGGTCGCCGAGGCGGACCCGGCCGCCCCGGACGATGCGGCACAGGATGCCACGCAGCCGGTCGGGCCGCAGTTCGGGCCGGTTGATCCAGCGCAGGCTGTCGCCGCCGTAGCGGGCCTGCCATTTCGCGCAGCCGGTATTGAACTTGTCGCTGACCTCGAGGATCGCGCTTCCGGCGGCGAGGCGTGTTCCCACGGGCAGGTTGCGGTGCGACAGGTCCATGTCCACCACCAGGGGATCGCCGGGATGGGGCGTGGCGAGGCGGTCGCGCCAGCACAGGTCGAGGACCCGCTGCGACAGGATCGAGACCTGGATACGGGGGTCGGGCGCGCCGTCGGGGCGGCGCAGCCAGGCTTCGGCCGGCCAGCGATCCCCCGCGATGCCCTGCTCCACGCTCATGTCGAGGTGGTCGGGAAAGGCCCGCGCGCCCTGGCTCGGCCGCAGGCAGATCTGGCGGATCGAGGCGCCGTCCTGTGGCGCGGCGCGAATGTGGTCGAGCGCGGCGTGGCATTCGGCCAGGGTGGCGTGCTCCGTCATGTCTCCTCCGTCTCGAAACCCTGGAAGGTGGCGAACGCCTCCAGTGGCAGACGCTCCGTGCGCGTGCGGTTCACCGGGGCGTCCGGGTCGGGGTGGCCCAGGGCGATGCCGCAGACCACCATCTCGGCCTCGGGCAGGGCCAGGTGGTCGTGGACGAGGCGGCCGTGATTGGCCAGCGCGCCGATCCCCGTGGTGGCGAGCCCGCGCGCCTCGGCGGCGAGCAGGAAGGCCATGAGGCTCATCCCCAGATCCATGAACCCGCCCTTGCCCATCCGGCGGTCGATGGTCACGAGGATCCCCACCGGCGCGCCGAAGAAGGCGTAGTTGCGCGCGAATTGCGCGCGCCGCGCCGCCACGTCGCGCCGGCCGATCCCCAGAGCGGCATGGAGCGCCTGCGCGGCCGCGCGCTGGCGGTCCTTCAGGTCGGGCGGCATCGGGTCGGGAAAGTAGGAGTATTCGGCATCGTGCGGACGCCCCTCCGCCTCCGCCGCGGCGAGCTTGGCCGTCAGGTCTTCGAGCGGGGGGCCGGCCAGGGCGTGGAAGCGGCCGGGCTGCAGGTTGGCCCCGCTGGGGGCCCGGCGCGCGTCGCGGCAGATCGCCGCGACCGTGGCGCGCGGCACCGGCCGGCCGGTGAAGGCCCGGACCGAGCGCCGGCGCGCCAGGATCGCCGCGACCGGGTCAGGCATCGGCGCGGGACGGAACGCTGCCGGGCCGCGCGCGGGCGAGCGCGGCGGTCAGCATGCCCGCGATCGCGGCCTTCAGGAGGTCGCCGGGGATGAAGGCCGCGGTGAGCATCGCCGCCTCGGTCAGCGACCGGTCCAGCACGATGGACATGCCCACGACGCCGAACGCATGGTCGATCCCGATGCCGCCGACCACGGCGGCGAGGCCGGCGACCAGGGCGAGGTTCGCGCCCCGCCAGCGTTCGACGATCCAGCCGGTGACGAAGGCCGCCACGGGGAAGCCCACGAGGTAGCCCACGGTGGGCGAGGCGAAGACCCCGAGCCCGCCGCGCCCGCCGGCCAAGAGCGGCAGGCCGAGGGCCACGAGGCCGACGAAGAGCAGGACCGCCAGCGCCCCGCGCCGCGCCCCGAGGACGGTGCCGGCGAGCATCACCCCCAGCGATTGCGCGGTGACGGGCACGCCGAAGGCCAGGGTGATCGGCGGAACCAGGCCCAGGACCGCGATGAGGGCGGCGAAGAGCGCGATCATGGCGACGGTGCGTTCCATTCAGGTCTCCTTGGTCGGGATGAGGCCGCCCCGCGCCTTCAGCGCCTCCGACACACGGTCGGCGTCGTCGAAGGCGAGGAGGGCGAAGGGCAGGATGATGCGCCAGCCGGGCCGGCGGCGCGAGCGGGCCCGCCATGCCTGCATCAGGTCCTCGGCCCGGTCCAGCAGGACCGGGGTCATCCGGATCACGAGGGCGATGGCGATCTCGAGCGTCCGTGTCGGCAGGCCGAGGCGGCGGAACGGCCGGCACAGGAGCGCGACCACGGCGATCATGTCGGTCAGCCGGGTGGTCATGGTCACGAGATTGGCCAGCGCCACGGCAGAGACCATGCGCAGGGCGATCCCGACCCCGTGGGCGGGCCGCCCCTCGATCGCCGCCCAGGCGATGACGACGAGCAGGAACGGCCAGAGCTTCGCCAGGCGCCGCAGCCCCGAGGCCAGGAAGGTGCGACCGGGCAGGAGATAGAGCGCGAGGACGAGCAGGGTCGCCGCGCCGAGCAGGGCGAGCCCGTCGAGGAAGAAGAGCGCGCCCGTGGCGAGGCAGAGGCCGCCGAGCTTCGCCCCGGCCGGCCAGGAATGGGCGCGGGTCTCAACCGGGGAGGTCAGCGAGATCATGGTTCTCTCCCAAATCGCGCATGGCGGCGACATAGGCCGGCAGGACATCCCCCGCCGGACCCACGGCCCGGAGGCGGCCCTCGTCCAGCCACAGGACCTCGTCGCAATCGCCCAGGTCGGCGGGATCGTGGGAGACGTGGAGGACGTTCCCCGCGAACCGCCGCAGGTGCCGCGACAGCTGCATCCTGGTCGGAATGTCGAGGCCGGCGAAGGGCTCGTCGAGCACGAGGAGCCCCGGGGCCATGGCCACGACCGAGATCAGGCAGACGAGGTGCTTCTGGCCCTGGGACAGGGTCGCGACCGAGGCGCCGGCCCAATGGGCGCGTCCGAACCCGGCCAGTGCCCGGCGCGCCTCGGCCTCCGCCGCGGCCCGGGAGAGGCCCTGCTGGCCGAGACCGAAGGCGACCTCCTCCAGGACGGTGGGAAAGATCAGCTGATGGTCGGGATTCTGGAACAGGATTCCGACCTCGGCCAGGGCCGCGCGGCGATCCGCGGCCGGGTCGATCCCGTTCAGCCGCACGGTTCCGGTCGTCGGACCGGCGAGCCCGGCGAGGAGCCGTGTCAGGGTGGATTTGCCCGATCCGTTCCGCCCCACCACGCCGAGCCGGCCGATGGCGAGGTCGAGATCGAGGGGCCCGAGCACCCGGCGGCCCTCGCGGTCGAGACCGGCGCCCGAAAGCGCGAGCCGGCAGTGCCTTCCGGCGCGGCCGGGCTGGGGTTCGCCGGGCGAGGGCGCGTGTGATGTCATCGTCTGGACGGGCATGGCGTCGCCACCGGTAGACCTCTGCGCGGTGCACGTCGATCGTCGCACGCCGTGCAGGTTGCGGTTTGCCGGTACCGGCGGGGGCGCGGCTTTGCAAGAACCCGCCCGTCGCGGAGGGTTCCCGTCGGGCAATGCGCCGCGCGGTCGGAACGGCGCCGGCGGTTCGGGGCAGGATCGGGCCCCGGCATGTACCGAAGCCGGCCCACCCGAGAGGGGCGGGAGAGGTCACCCCGGCGCCCTGTCGGGCGCTCGGGCCCTCTGGGAGCTGAAGGTGCCGCAGAAGCGGGCGAAGAGGTTCGCCTCGGGCGCGACGGGCGGTCGGGCATCTGTCTACGCTTTGAGCGGCTGAGCCGCGTCCGGACCCATGATCTCGTCGAAAGCCGGACAAACGACGGAAGGACGTTCACCCGGAAATGACGGCAAACTCCGAGCCAGGGCCATTTTCGCGCAGTTTCGTCCCATCAATCGAGGTGTGCAGTCCGAGGCCCGGACCATTGCCGGTCATCACGCTCACGGCTCTTTCGGTCTGGCGAAGTGAACCGACCTGATGCGGCCGGATTGGCGCCTACCTTCGGGCGAGCCGCCTCATCGACGATGAAGGCGGCCGGCCTGCTGAAGGAGAAGGACAATTCTCGGCACCATCTGGATAACGCTCCCGGTCTATCTGCTGATCGCGCTGGGGTATCTGTCGATCCGCACGGGATACATCGCGGCGGAGGCGGTCTCGGCGCTGAGCCGCTTCACGCTCCGGGTCTGCCTGCCCGCGCTGGTCTTCTCGGCCGTCGCGCTGACGGGGACCGACCGGCCGCTGGAGGCGGGCGTCGGGCTGGCCTATCTCGCCGGCTCGCTGGCCGCGCTCCTGACCGGCGTCGCCGCCCTGCGCGGCCTGCTCGGCGCTTCGGCCGCGCGGGCGTGGATCCTGGGGCTGGGATGCGGCGTGTCGAACAGCGGCTTCATGGGGTTTCCCATCGTCGCGCTGCTGGTGAGCCAGGAGATGTCGGCCCGGTTCTTCGCGATCGCGGTGATCGTGGAGAACGTGGTGATGCTGCCCCTGGGGCTCGTGGCCGCGGAGATCTCCGACAGCCGCGGCGGGGGCATGCGCAGGCTGGCGCGCTCCGCCTTCGGACTGGCCCTGCGCAACCCGCTCCTGATCGGCGTCCTGGCGGGCCTGGCGGTGCGCGTCTCGGGCGTGGCGGTGCCCGGTCCCCTGGCCGACGCGATCGGAATGCTGGCCGACGTGGCGCCCGCGGTGGCGCTCTTCGTGGTCGGGGCCACCCTGGCGCGGTATCCGGTGGAGAGGTCGGACGGGGGGCTGGCGGCGGCGATCCTTGTGGGCAAGCTGCTCCTGCATCCCGCCCTGGTGCTCCTCGCCATGACGCTCATGCCGGGACCGCCATCGGAGCTGGCATGGATCGCGGTCCTGTTCGCGGCCATGCCGATGATCTCGATCTTCCCGATCCTCGGCGAGCCGTTCGGGATCGACCGGTTGTGCGCCACGGCGCTGATCGCCGCGGTGACGATCTCCTTCGCCACGATCGGGCTCTGGGCGGGCGTCGCGGGCGTCTAGGCCGATCCGAACCGCTCGATATCCCCGAGAAGGTCCGTGGTGACGGCCAGGCTCCGGGCCGCGGCGACGGCCATGCCCGGCAGGGTCATCCATTCCAGCGCCCAGGCCGCGCCGGAGCGTTCCTGCTCGTGAATCTGGGCGTGGTGCATGCCGGCGAGATCGGTGGCCGCCGACCGGGCGAGGGTGACGAGGAGTTCGGCCCGGACCGGGTTCTGCTTGTGGGGCATGGCGGAGGAGCCGCCACCGCCCGCGATCGCGATCTCGTCGATCCCCTGCTGCGCCATCAGGCAGATGTCCTGTCCGATCTTGCCGCAGCTTCCGGCGAGGAGCGACAGCAGCCCCGCATAGTCGGCGATCCCGTCGCGGGCGGCGTGCCACGCCTTCACCGTCGGGGCGAGGCCGAGCTCGCGGGAGAGCGCCGCGATGACGGCCCCCGCATCATCGCCGAGCGCGGCGCGGTCGCCGGCCGCGCCCCCGACCTGCAGCCGCTCCACCCGGGGACGGATCGCGGCCAGCCGGTCGCGGTGGCGGGGCAGGGGGTCGGCCCAGGCGGCGATCCGGTCGGCCGCGGCGATCGGGGTCGCGGCCTGCATCCGGGTGCGTCCCATGAGGGGGCGGTCCCCGAAACGCGCGGCGAGATCGGCGAGCGCCATTTCCAGCCCGGCGATGCGGCGTTCGAGGAGGTCGGAGGTCTCGCGCAGGGTGAGGACGAGGGCCGTGTCCATCACGTCCTGCGAGGTGGCCCCGGCATGGATGGCCCCGGCGGCGTCCCCGGCGGCCGCCTTCAGCGCGCGAACGAGGGCGGGGACCGGCACCCCGTCGCGCGCGGTTCCGTCGCGCAGGCGGGCGAGGTCCGGCGTCCAGCTTGTGATGGCCGCGGCGGCGGCGTCGGCCGCCCGCGCCGGCACGCGCCCGGCGGCGCCGAGGGCACGGGACCAGGCGGCCTCGAAGGCCAGCATGTGCGCGAGCTGCCGTTCCGCCGACCAGATCGCCTGCGCCTCCGCGTCGGCGAAGAGGCCGCCGAGCCAGGGATGGTCGAAGACGGAGATCATTCGATCCGCTCGCCCAGGTCGCGGATCGCGCGGGCAACCGCATCCGGCGCCTCGATGCAGGGCAGGTGACCCGCGCCCTCGATCTCGCGGTACTCCGCCTGCGGCAGGCGGTCGGCGAGGTCGGCCAGAAGCTCGGGCGGGGTGGCGAGGTCGGCCCCGCCGGCGAGGCAGATCGCCGGGGCGGCGATGTCGCGCACGCGGTCGCGCAGGTCGGTGTCGCGGATCGCGGCGCAGCAGGTGCCGTAGCCCTCCGCCGGGGTGCGGGTCAGCATGGCGCGATAGCCTTCGAGCTCCGCGCCCCGGGTCTCGCGGAAGGCGGGCGAGAACCACCGCTCCAGCACCGCCTCCGCCATGGCATCGAGCCCGTGGGTCGCGAGGGCGTCGAGGCGGGTGTCCCATGTCTCGTCGTCGCCGATCTTCGCGCCGGTGTTCGACAGGACCAGGCCGGCGACGAGGTCCGGACGCGACAGCGCCAGTTCCTGCGCGATCATCCCGCCCACCGAGACGCCGCAGATCAGTGCGTCCGACAGGCCGTGGGCCTCCATCAACCCGGCCGCGTCGGCGGCGTAGGTGGCCATGCCGGCCCGCGTCGTCTGCGACAGGCCGTGGCCGCGCTTGTCCATCCGCAGGAGCGGCGTCTCGGCGGGCAGCCGCTCTGTCACCGCGTCCCAGATCCGCAGGTCGGTGCCGAGCGAGTTCAGGAACACGACCGGCCGCCCGGCCCCGGGCCGGTGGGAGACATGCAGCACGGCGTCATTGATCCGCAGGAAGTCGGGCATCGCTCAGGCCTCCCGCAGCCCGAGGATCGCGCGCGCCTCGGCCGGGGTGGCGACCCGGCGGCCGGCCTCGGCGACGATCCGCGCCGCCCGCTCCACCAGCGCGGCGTTCGACGGGGCGAGCGTGTCGCGGTCGAGGCGGATATTGTCCTCCAGCCCGGTGCGCAGATGGCCCCCGGCGGCGGCGGCCCATTCGTTCAGCTCGGCCTGGTGGCGGCCGATCCCTGCGGCGCACCAGGGCGCGTCGGCGCCGAACAGCTCGCGCACCGTCTCGACATAGGTGTCGAAGACCCGCCGCTCGGCCGGCATCGCGTTCTTCACGCCCATGACGAACTGGACGTAAGGCCGGTCCGCGATCTCGCCGCGCCGCCACATGGCATGGGCCTGGTAGATATGGGAGAGGTCGAAGGCCTCGATCTCGGGCTTGATGCCGTGTTCCCGCATCTCGGCGGCGAGCCACTCCACCAGGTCGGGCGGGTTCTCGTAGACCCGGGTGGGGAAGTTGTTCGAGCCCACCGAGAGCGAGGCCATGTCGGGTTTCAGCGGCAGCATGCCCCCCCGGACATGGCCCGCGCCGGAGCGGCCGCCCGTGGAGAACTGCACGATCATGCCCGGACAGTGCCGCTCCAGCGCCGCCTTCAGGGCCGCGAAGCGGTCGGGGTCGGAACTGGGGCTCTCGTCGTCGTTGCGGACATGGGCATGGCAGATCGTGGCGCCGGCCTCGAAGGCGGCCTGCGCGCTCTCGACCTGTTCGTCCACGGTGATCGGCACGGCCGGATTGTCGGACTTGCGCGGCACCGAGCCGGTGATCGCGACGCAGATGATGGCGGGATCAGACATCGAGGAACACCGTCTCTTTCTCGCCCTGGAGGTGGATGTCGAAGCGATAGAGGCCGTCCCCGGCCGGGGACGCGATCAGCGTCTCGCGGCGGAAAGCGGGGTCGATCATCGACAGGAGCGGGTCGGCGCCGTTCTCCTCGTCGCCGAAATAGAGCCGGGTGTGCAGGCCGACATTCACCCCGCGGGCCGCCATCCAGAGCGACAGGTGCGGGGCCTGGACCCGCCCGTGGCGGCCCGGGACGGAACCCGGCTTCACCGTCTCGATGCGGAAGGCGCCGGTGTCGAAATCCGTGGCCAGTCGGCCGAAGCCGGAAAAGCCCGGCGCGACCTGCGCGGCCCGGGGGTCCGCGGGATGGGGATGGATGCCCTGCGGATCGGCCTGCCAGACCTCGATCAGCATGTCGCGCACCGGCGCGCCGAGGCCGTCGAGCACCCGGCCCTCGATGGCGATGCGGGATCCCGCGACCTCCGGCCCGGCGATGTCGGTGCCGATCTCGGCGGGATGGGCGCCGAGGCCGGCGCGGGAGGGCAGGGTCCCGATATGGACATAGGGCCCGGCCGTCTGCGACGGAGTCTCGCGGGCGTATTCGAGTGGCATCACGCGCCCTCCAGCTTGTTCTCGAACAGGGTCTGCCGCCGGCCGCGCAGCACGATGTCGAACCGGTAGGCGAGGGCATCCAGCGGCACGCTCGCGTCGAGATCCAGCGGCGCGACCAGACGGTCGAGCGCGGCGGGGTCCGGGACCGTCTGCGCGATCGGGTCCTGATCGCGCAAGGGGTCGCCCTCGAAATACATCTGGGTGATCAGCCGCTGCGCCAGGCCGGCGCCGAAGATCGAGAAATGGATGTGCGCCATGCGCCAGGAGTTCGAGTAGTTGCGGAACGGATAGGCGCCGGGCTTCACGGTGCGGAAGTAGTAGTATCCCTCCGCATCCGTCAGGCAGCGGCCGCAGCCGCCGAAATTGGGGTCGAGCGGGGCGAGGTAGCCGTCCTTGACGTGGCGGTAGCGCCCGCCGGCATTGGCTTGCCAGACCTCGAGCAGGGCGCCGGGCACCGGGCGGCCGTGCGCGTCGGTCACCCGGCCGTGGACGATGGTGCGCTCGCCCACGGCCGGTTCGCCGGTGTAGTTGTGGATCAGGTCGTGATCCAGCGGCCCCAGCGCCGCGTGGGAGAAGGTCGGACCGGTGATCTCGCTCAGCGAGTTCTCCACCGACAGAAGCGGGAGCCGCGGGCTGCGGGTGACGGTCGTCTTGTAGTCCGGTGTCAGCGCGGGAGGATGCCAGCGCCGGTCGCGCTGATGATATTCGAAGGTCACAGCTCCACCCCCATCTCGGCGTAGGTTTCCCGCGCCACCTTGATCGCGTGGTTGGCGCGCGGCACTCCGGCATAGACCGCCACGTGCATCAGGGCCTCGCGCACGTCCTCGGGAGAGGCCCCGGTATTCGCCGTGGCGCGGACATGCAGAGCGAATTCCTCGAAGTTCCCCAGGGCGGCGAGGAGCGCCAGCGTCACCATCGACCTTTCGCGCAGGTCGAACTGGTCACCGGACCAGACCGACCCCCAGGCACCCTCCGTGATGAAGTCCTGGAAGGGCGCGTCGAAGGCGGTTTTGGCGCGTTCGGCCCGGTCCACGTGCTCCCCGCCGAGGACGCGCCGGCGCACATCCATGCCCGTGTCGTGTCGTGTCGTCATGCAACCGCATCCCTGAAATGGTCTTTCGGGCAGGATGCCATGCTGAAAACCGCGGCGAAATCCGTATTCTGCCCCTTAATCCATAGCCGCTTGGCTATGGGTCACAGGGGCAGACCGACATAGTTCAGCGCCATCGCGCGGCGGGCCGCGTCCAGGTCGCGCAGATTCTCCAGCTCCATCTCCTGCATCCGCTGGTCGAACTCGTCCTGCTCGGGATAGCGGTGGAGGATCGAGGTCATCCACCAGCTGAACCGGATCGCGCGCCAGACCCGCAGCAGGGCGCGGTCGGAATAGGCGTCGAGCCCGGCGGCGTCGCCCGACTTGTACCAGGCCAGAAGCCCCTCGCTCAGATAGTGGATGTCCGACATGGCGAGGTTGAGCCCCTTGGCCCCGGTCGGCGGCACGATGTGCGCCGCGTCGCCGGCGAGGAACAGGGCCCCGTGGCGCATCGTGGTGCAGACGTAGCTGCGCAAGGGGGCGATGGACTTCTCGATCGAGGGGCCGGTCTCCATCGTCTCGGCCACCTCGTCGGGCAGGCGCCGCTTCAGCTCCGCCCAGAACGCGTCGTCAGACCATTGGTCGGGATCGTCCTCCAGCGGCACCTGGATGTAGTAGCGCGAGAGGTTCTCGTTCCGCATCGAGGCCAACGCGAAGCCGCGCGGGTGATTGGCATAGATCAACTCCTCCGCCGCCGGTTTCGTCCGCGACAGCACCCCGAGCCAGCCGAAGGGATAGACCCGCTCGATCTCGTGCTTCTTGCCGGCCGGGATCACGCTGCGCGAGACGCCGTGATAGCCGTCGCAGCCGGCCACGAAATCGCAGTCGATACGGTGGGTCTCGCCGTCCTTCTCGTAGGTGACGTAGGGCGATCCGTGCAGGTCGTGGGGCCTGGCCTCCATCGCCTCGTGAATGACGGTGGCGCCGATCGCGTCCTGCGCGGCATAGAGGTCCTCGGTCACCTCGGTCTGGCCGTAGATCATCACCTCCTTGTCGCAGAGCTCGCGGAAATCGACCCGGAACATGCCCCGCTCCGTCGACAGGTAGCAGCCCTCGTGGGGATGCCCCTCCCGATCCATGCGCGCGTCGCAGCCCGCCCGGCGCAGCAGGTCGACCGTCCCGCTCTCCAGCACGCCGGCGCGGATCCGGGACAGCACGTAGTCCCGGGTCCGCCGTTCCAGCACCACGGTCCCGATTCCGGCCTTGTTGAGCAGTTGCGACAGCAGCAGGCCGGAGGGCCCGCCGCCGATGATCACGACGTCCGTCTTCATGTCGGTCCTCCACTTCGGCGCGGACCCTAGGGGCGAAGGGTGCCGGCTCCATGGACGGTCCGGGCATTGTCTGGCACTTTTCCGACATGGCGCAGAGAGACAGGGAGATACCGGCCTTCGGCCTTTACGGCGAGAGCGGGCTGTTCCCGGACATCCTGCATTGCGAGCGGATCGTCGACCGCGCGGCGCGGCACGACTGGGTGATCGACCCGCATCGCCACGCCAACCTGCACCAGTTCTTCCTGATCGGGGGGGCGGGGCCACCGTCGCGCTCGACGGGCGCGAGATCGCGGTGGACGCGCCGACCCTCCTGTCGGTGCCGCGCTACGCGGTCCATGCCTTCCGCTTCCCGCAGGGGCAGGAGGGCTACGTCCTGAGTGTGCCGCCCGAGGTGCTTCCGGATCTGTTCGGGCCCGCCGCCGAACGGCCGGCCACCTTCTCGGTGCCGATGGCGGCCCGCGCGCCCCGGGGCACGGATGCGCGGTTCGAGGCGATCCTGGAAGAGCTCGGCGATACGCAGCCGTTGCGGGGAACGCTGCTTCGGGCGCATGTGACGGAACTGGCCGTGACACTGCTGCGGGACAGCCGCGGGGGCGCCGATCGCGGGCCGCCGGGGCCCGCGGAACGGCACATGCGGGCCTTCGAACGACTGGTGCGCCAGCGTCTGCGGGAGCATCTGCGGATTTCCGACTATGCCGGCGAACTGGGGCTGAGCCCGGATCACCTGGGCCGGATCTGCCGGGCGATGACCGGCCTGTCCGCGGCGGCCTTCGTCGAGGCACGGCTGATGCAGGAGGCGCGCCGGCAGCTCGCCTATACGCGCAATTCGATCTCGCAGGTGGCCTATGACCTGGGATATGCCGACCCGGCCTATTTCTCCCGATCCTTCCGCCGCGCCGAGGGAACGAGCCCCAGCGACTATCGGGCGGGCCGCACCGGGCGGGAACTCCTGATCGCGCGAGGCCACCACGCTCAGGGCGTCGATCAGGGCCTGCACGTCCTCGCCGGGGGTCTCCTCGCGGCGGGTGGTGATCCCGAGCGCCCCGGACAGGAAGGGAGCGTCGAGCGGCCATTCGTGGAGCGCGCCGTTGCGCAACTCCCGTTCGACCACGCCCCGGGATATGAACCACAGCATGTCCGAGCGTTCGAGCAGCCGCAGCGCCGCCGACAGGGAGACGCTCTCGAAGGCGATCTCGGGATCGAGGATGCCCGACACCGCGAGGAACTCCTCCACCGGCCGCCGGATGATCGCCTGCCGGGTCGGCAGGATCAGGGGGCTGGAGCGGATGGCCTCGACATGGGATTTCCGGGCGGCGGGATGATCCCGCCGCCCCACGAGGACCACCTTCTCGTCGTAGAGCCATTCGAAGCGAAGGCCCGGCATCTCGGCCGCGTCGGGCATCCGGCCGACCATCAGGGCGATCTCGTTCGCCCGCAGCCGCTCGACCAGGTGGCGGTGAGGGCCGGTGGTGATCGCGAGCCGCAGGCCGGGCCGGCGGGCGCGCAGATCGAGGGCGGCGTCGGGAAAGAGGCGACCGGCCGCCGTCGGCAGGACCCCGACCGCGAGCGTTCCCGCGGTGCCGCCGGCCTGGATCGACTCGGCCCCGGTCTCCAGCTGCTGCAGCGCCTGGATGGCATGGCGCCGGAAGGTGGTTCCCTCCGCAGTGAGGCCCACGCTGCGCCCCACGCGGGTCAACAGGGAAACCCCCAGCATCGCCTCCAGATCGGCCATGGCCTTGGACAGGGACGGCTGCGCCACGCCGAGCTTGCGGGCCGCGGCGGAGATCGTCCGCTCTTCCGCGATGGCAAGGAAGATCCTCAGATGCCTGAGCTTGACGCCCCGATGTATAGTCACAAAGCTATATCTCCTGCAGTAGTTTTGACCTTATTGGACGCTGGAGATTATGGAAGGATCTCGTTCGAGGATTTGTGTCGCAGGCTGTCGGAGGAATGCAGTCGGGCGGCGAAGGGAGGTACGAGGATGAAGAGAACGATACTGGCCGCGGGATTGCTGTCGATTCTGGGTGGGACACCTGTGCTGGCGCAGGAGTTCGAGTTCACACTGCACCATTTTCTTGGACCGCAGGCTCCCGCGCATACGGACATGCTCGAGCCATGGGCCCGCCGGGTGGAGGAAAACTCCGGCGGCCGCGTCGCCATCGAGATCTATCCGTCGATGACGCTCGGGGGGCGCCCGACCGAGCTCGTGCAGCAGGCCCGCGACGGCGTCGCCGATCTCGTCTGGACACTGAACGGATATACCCCCGGTCTCTTTCCCCGTTCCGAGGTATTCGAGCTTCCGACCGTTTACGAGAACGATATCGCCGCCGCCAACCTCGCCATGGCGTCGATGTTCGACGACCATCTGGCCGAGGATTATCGCGGGCTGGAAGTGATGTTCCTGCACGTCCATGCGGGGCAGGGCATACAGACCACCGACATCGAGGCGCGCACGCCCGCGGACCTTGAAGGGGCTGCCCTGCGCATCCCGACCCGGACCGGGGCCTGGGCGATCGAGGCGATGGGCGCACAGCCCGTGGCGATGCCGGTGCCGGAATTGCCGCAGGCGCTTTCGAAGGGCGTGGTCGACGGCGCGCTGATCCCGTGGGAGATCATCCCGGCCCTCAGGATCTACCAGCAGACCGACTTCCAGATCGAGGGCCCCGAGAAGGAGCGTATCGGGACCTCCGTCTTCCAGGTCTCGATGAACAAGGGCCGGTGGGACGCGCTGCCCGACGACATAAAACAGGCATTCCGCGATGCCGGCGGGGAAGACTGGTTGCGGGAACTCGCCGAAGTCTGGCGGGCCGCCGACGAGCGCGGCATCGAGATCGCGGTCGAGAACGGCAACACTCACATCCAGCTGACCGAGGAGGAATGGTCGGCCTACGAGGAGGCGCTGACGCCGGTGGTCGATCGCTGGGTCGAGCAGGTCTCCGGCGAAGGGGTCGATGGGGCCGCCCTCGTGGAACAGGCCCGCTCCGAGATCGACGCTGCCTCGGAATGAGCGCGGAGCCGGAAGAGACGAGGGCGCCGGTCGAGCGCGGCGCCTTCGGTCGCGTGGTCACATGGTGGGCCCTGGCGGGATGCGGGCTGTTGGTGCTCGTCGTCCTGATCAATGTCTGGGCAGTCGTGGGGCCCTGGATCGGGCTGCCCTTCGCCGGTGATTTCGAACTGACCGAGATGGGGGTCGCGGTGGCGGTGTTCACCTTCCTGCCCTATTGCCAGCTCACCGGGCAGAACGTCACGGCCGATATCTTCACGGCGAATGCCGGCCGGCGCACCATCGCCGCCCTCTCCGCGGTAGGCTCCCTCGTGGCCCTTCTGTTCGCGGCGCTCCTGCTATGGCGCATGTGGTTCGGTCTGCTCGACCAGAAGGCCTACGACTACGCCACGACGATCCTGCAGGTGCCGATCTGGTGGGCCTATGTACCGATCCTGGTCTCGCTTGTCATGCTCCTCATAGCCGCGGTGGAGACGCTGCGCCACGAACTCCGGGAGGTGCGCTGATGGATCCCGTCCTGATCGGTATCATCGGTCTCGTCCTGCTTCTGGTCCTGATCGCGATCCGCATGCCCATCGGCTACGCGATGATCCTGGTGGGGGCCGGGGGCGTTCTCATCCTGAACGGCGCCGAGGTTCTGCTGGCCCAGCTCAAGACCCTCGCCTACGGCCAGTTCTCCATCTACGACCTCTCGGTCGTGCCGATGTTCATCCTGATGGGCGCGCTGGCCACCAAGACCGGCCTGTCGCGCGACCTGTTCCGGGCTGCGAACGCCTGGTTCGGCTGGATGCGGGGCGGCACCGCCATGGCCTCCATCGCCTCCTGCGCGGGCTTCGGGGCGGTCTGCGGCTCGTCGCTCGCCACCGCCTCGACCATGGGCAAGGTCGCCCTGCCGGAGCTGCGGCGATACGGGTATTCGCCGGCCCTGGCGACCGGATCGATCGCGGCGGGCGGTGTTCTGGGCATCCTGATCCCGCCCTCCGTGGCGCTCGTCATCTATGCCATCATCGTCGAGGCGAACATCGTGGCGATGTTCGAGGCGGCGCTGATACCCGGCATAATCGCCGTCTTTCTCTTCCTCGTCACCATCGGAATCTACGTCCGGATCTTTCCCGGATCGGGACCGGCCGGCGGAGCAGGGGACAAGACCGAGTTCTGGGCCGCCACGCGCGGCGTGTTGCCCACCCTCGTTGTCTTCGGCCTGGTCATCGGCGGCATCTATGCCGGCCTCTACAATCCCACGCCCGCCGCGGCCATCGGGGTCTTCGCGGTTTTCATCTTCGGGCTCCTCAGGGGCCAGATGAGCCTGCGCGATCTGCGGGAGTCGGCGCTGGAGACGGCGGCGACCTCCGGCATGATCTACCTGATCCTGCTCGGCGCCGAGCTTCTGAAGATCTTCATGTCCCGGGCGCGGGTGCCGCAGGCCGCGGCGGAATGGGCGGTGAATTCCGGGCTGACACCGATGATGGTGCTGCTCATCCTGCTCCTGGCACTGATCCTGCTGGGCTGTCTCATGGATTCCCTGTCGATGATCCTGCTGGTCCTGCCCTTCTTCTGGCCGGTTCTGAGCGAGATCAACGGCGGCCTCTACGCCACCGCGGACAGTTCCGCCTTCGGCATGAGCACCGAGGATCTGAAGATCTGGTTCGGGATCCTGGCCCTGGTGGTGGTGGAACTCGGTCTGATCACGCCGCCGGTGGGGATGAACGTCTTCGTCATCAATTCCCTTGCGCGCGACGTGCCGATGATGACGACCTTCCGGGGTGTGGCGCCGTTCTTCATCTCCGAGATCGTGCGTGTGGGCCTGCTGCTCGCCTTCCCGGCCCTCTCCCTGTGGCTGCCTCAGGCCCTCGGCGGATGACGGACGGGGACGGGATCACCGCCGGCGGCGCGGTTCTGGCGCGCCTCCACCGGCTCGGCGTGGAGTGCGTGTTCGTCAATTCCGGCACCGACTTTCCGCCGGTGATCGAGGGGATGGCCCAGGCGGCGGCCGCGGATCTCGACCTTCCGCGCATGGTCGTCGTGCCGCACGAGCACGCGGCGATGGGCATGGCGCACGGCCACTGGTTGCTGTCGGGCCGGCCGCAGGCGGTGATGCTGCATACCAATGTCGGCCTCGCCAACGCGGCCGCCGGGGCGATCAATGCCGCCTGCGAGCATGTCCCGATGATCGTGATGTCTGGCCGCACGCCGGTGACCGAGCAGGGCCGGTTCGGGGCGCGCACCGTCCCGATCTCCTGGGGACAGGAAATGGGGGACCAGGCCGCGCTGGTCCGCGGCTCGGTGAAGTGGGATTACGAGTTGCGGTTTCCCGAGCAGGTGCCGGATCTTCTGGACCGGGCGATGGCGATCGCCGACACCACGCCCAAGGGGCCGGTCTATCTGTCCCTGCCGCGCGAGGTGCTCGCCGAGACCTGCCCGCGGAGCGCGCTGGCGGCGACGGTGCGCCAGCACCCGGTCTCCGGCGCCGGCCCCGGCGCGGCGATCGAGACGGCGGCGGAATGGCTTGCCGGGGCGGAGGCGCCGCTCATCGTCGCGCAGCGTGGCGCGGGGGATGCGGCGAGCTTCGGCGCGTTCTCGGACTGGGTGTCGCGGTGGGGAATCGCGGTCGCCTCGTGGTGGGCCACGCACCTTGCCATCGCCACCGATCACGACTGCCATGTGGGTTCCGATCCCGGCGCGGCGCTGGCGGAGGCGGACGTGGTGCTGGTGCTCGATTCCCTGGCGCCGTGGCAGCCCGAGATCCATTCCCTCCGCCCCGATGCGCGGGTGATCCAGATGGGGCCGGACCCGCTCTTCACCCGGTTCCCGGTCCGCCACTTTCCGGGCGACCTCGCCATCGCCGGGGAGACCCGCGAGATCCTGCCGGCCCTGATCGCGGCCACCGATCGCCGTGGCGCCGGCCGCCCGGAGCGTGCGGACCGGCTCGCCGGGCGGACCGCGGCGAGAAAGTCGAAGGAAGACGAGGCGATCCGGAGCGATCTCGACGCCGGCGTGATCACCAAGGCCGGTGTCGGGCACGTGCTGGGGAGGACGCTGGAGCGGGCCGATATCGTCTCTTCGGTGTTCTCGGAACTGGGCGTGCCGCTGGGCCCGCTTTCGCGGCGGGACCACGCCTCGTGGTTCCAGGAACCCCATTCCGGCGGTCTTGGCTGGGCCTTCGCCGCCGCGATCGGGGCGCAGATGGCCGACCCCGGCCGGCTCTGCGTCGCGACCATGGGCGACGGCAGCTACCTCTTCGCCAATCCCGCCGCGTGCCATCAGATCGTCGAGGCGCTCGACCTGCCGCTTCTGGTGGTGGTGTTGAACAATCGCGAATGGGGGGCGGTCCGCCAGTCGGTGCTCGACATGTATCCCGACGGCGCGGCGGCGCGCGCCAACAGCGTGCCGCTGACCGCGCTCGACCCGGTGCCCGACCTCTGCGCGATCGCGCGGGCCAGCCGCGCGGCGGCGTGGCGGATCGAGCGCGTGGAAGACCTGGATACGGTCTTCGACGCGGCCGTGACGGCCTGCGTGGACGAGCGGAAGGCCGCCTTCGTCGAGGTCGCCCTCTGACGCGCCAGCGGTCGGAGGAAAGCCACGACCTGTCCGACCGGCCGATCGCCCTCGCCGGGACGGCCGATGCCGCGCCGTCACGCCGGGCGCCCGCCGGTCATGCCCGGGGCATTCCCTTCGGACGGGCCAGGCGGGTCTGGGCGGCGATGCGGAACGGCGCGTTGGCCTCGCCGTAGCGGCGATAGCCGGGGCCGCGCTGCACGATCTCGGCGTAGAGGCCGCCGGGCAGGGCGCGGGAATACATCTGGAAGAACTCCGCGCCCCCGATCTGGTCGTAGAGCACGTTCGCCTCGCGCAGCCGGTCGAGCAGCCCCGGGGGCAGGTCGAAGCGCGCGTCGAGATCGTCGTAGTAGTTCTCGGGGATCGGCAGGGGATCGAAGCCGCGGGCGGCGAGCGCGCGGGCGGTGGCGAAGATGTCGTCGGTGGCCATGGCGATCTGGTGGACGGAGGCGCCGAAGCTGTCGGCCAGGAACCCGCCCGCCAGGGTCCGGTGGGTCTCGGTCGCGTTCAGCGTCACACGGAAGCCCCCGGACCGGCTGGTGACGTCCTGGGCCCGGATCAGGCCGTTGGGGTCGATCACGTCGAGGATCGGCGACTTCTCCATGTCGAAGAGCGAGGTGTAGAAGAGCGTCCAGCTCAGCATGTCCTCGTAGCCCATGGTCTGGTCGAAATGGTCGACATGGGTCAGGCCGGCATCCGGTCCCTCCACGGGGACGGGGATGAATTCGTCGCTCCAGACCCGGTCGAGGCCGTTGGTCTCGTCGACGAAGTGCAGGACCGAGCCGGCGAGGCCGCGGATCGCCGGCAGGGTCAGCACGCCGACGCCGATCTCCTGGTGGAACGGGTCGGCCCCGAGGGCGCGGGCGCGGGAGAGCGCGTCCTCGCCGGAGGCGACCTCGATGCCGATGTCGCAGACGCAGGTGCCGCGGGCGTTCCAGGTATGGGCGGCGTGGCCCTCGGTCTCGCGGTTGACGACGATGCGGATCTCGCCCTGGCGCCAGAGGTCGATCTCCTTGGTGCGGTGGCGGCCGACGAGATCGAAGCCGAGGGCGCGCAGCGAGGCCGCGAGCTCCTCGGCCTCGTCCCCGCGGGAGGCGATCTCGATGAAGCCGATCCCGTCGGCCGAGATGCGGGCCGGGATCCGGGGCAGGTCCTGGGCCACGTCGGGTTCCGCCCGGCGCACGTCGTCCATCAGCGCGATGAGGGAGCGGTAGCCGTCGCGGGCGACGGCCTTGGGATCGCCGCCGCGGAACTGGTCGTTGAAGATCTCCAGGCTGATCGGGCCGGCATAGCCCGTGGCCATCACCGCGCGCATGAAACGCTCGACGCCGAGATCCCCCTCGCCCGGCATGTTGCGGAAGTGGCGCGACCAGTAGAGCAGATCCATCCCGATCGCGGGCGCGTCGGCGAGCTGCACGAAGAAGATCCGGTCGCCGGGGATCGAGCGAATGGATTCCGGGTCGAGTTTGCGGCCGAGCGTGTGGAAGCTGTCGAGGATCAGCCCCACCGCGGAATGATCGGCGCGGCGCACGATCTCCCAGGCGTCGCGGTGGTCGTTCACGTGCCGGCCCCAGGCCAGCGCCTCGTAGCCGAGGCGCAGGCCACGCTCCTTCGCGATCTCGCCCAGCTCGGCCAGGTCGTCGGCGGCGCGGTCGATGCCGCCGAGGGAGCGCGGATGGCAGGAGGAGCAGATCAGCATCAGGTCGGTGCCGAGATCGGCCATGGTGTCGAACTTGTGCTTCGCCCGGTCGAAGGCCTTGGACCGAAGCGGCTCGGGCAGGCATTCGAAGTCCCGGAAGGGCTGGAACAGCGTGATCTCGAGCCCCTGGTCGCGGACCATGCGGCCGACCTCGCGCGGGCCGCCGTCATGGGCGATGAAGTCCTGCTCGAAGATCTCGACCCCGTCGAAGCCCGCGGCGGCGATGGCCGCGAGTTTCTCGGTCAGGTCGCCGGAGACGGTGACGGTGGCGATGGATGTCTTCATCGTCAGTACCCCAATGCGGTCGGCAGGAAGGTGATGAGTTCCGGAACGAAGGTCAGGATCACCAGCACCAGGACCTCGACGAGGAAGAACGGGATGATCGCCCGGACCATCCGGGTCATGCCGACATTGGCGATCCCCTCGGCCACGAAGAGGCAGAGGCCGAGCGGCGGCGTGATCAGGCCGATCATCAGGTTGAAGATCACGATGATCCCGAAATGCACCGGATCGACGCCGAGCTCGACCGCGATCGGGTGCATGATCGGCACCAGGACGAGCATCGCCGCGATCCCCTCGAGGATCAGGCCGACGAACAGGAACAGCAGGATCGTGGCGATCAGGAAGGTCGTCTGCCCGTCGACATTGGCCAGCACCCAGTCGGTCAGCATGTTGGGGACGCGATTGAAGGTGAGGACCCAGTTCGCGGCGCCGACGGCCGCGATGATGATCAGGATCGACGCGCTGTCGGCCATGGACTTGGAGAAGATCCGCGGCAGTTCGCGGGCGCCGATATTGCGGTAGACGAGCACGCCGAGGACGAGCGCGTAGGCGACGGCGAAGGCGGCGGCCTCGGTCGGCGTGACGACGCCGAGGAGGATCGCGCCGACCACGAAGACCGGCATGAAGAGGGGCAGGATCCCGCCCAGGATCGCGGCCTTCGCGGGCTGCGCCTCGATCTCCGCGTCGGCGGCCTGGCCGGGATCGACCTTGACCGTCAGCATGACGAAGACCGACAGGAAGATCGCCAGCAGGATGCCCGGGACGATGCCGGCCAGGAACAGCGCCGGGACCGAGACGCCCGAGGCGATCAGCGCGTAGATGATGACCGGGATCGAGGGCGGGATGATCGGCCCGATGACGGAGGAGGCCGCGGTCAGGGCGGCGGCGAACTCGCGCGTGTAGCCGTGCCGCTCCATCTCGGGGATGAAGACCCGGCCGATCGCCGAGGTGTCGGCGACCGCCGATCCCGAGAGCCCGGCGAAGATGACGGAGGCCCAGATGTTGACCAGCGCGAGGCCGGCGCGCAGGCGGCCGACGAGGACGTTGCAGAAGGCGATGATGCGGCCGGTGATGCCGGATTCGTTCATCACCTCGCCGGCCAGGATGAAGAGCGGGATCGCCAGGAGGGGGAAGGAGTTCAGGCCCGAGAACATCTCGGTCGCGACCAGGCGGAGGTCGTAGGGGGCCTCGCCGGTCGCCATGAACCACAGCAGCGCCGCGATGATCGCGATGGCGATGGGGACGCCGGCGAGCAGGCCCGCGATCAGGATGACATAGGTCATGCCGGTGCCTTTCCGAATTCGGCCAGCCGTTCGGCAAAGCGGATCATGGCGGCGATGGTGAGGAGGGCGCCGCCGAAGGCGATCGCCAGTTGCCACGGGCCCATCCGGCCCAGCCATTCCAGCGCCGGCAGGCCCGTCGCGCCGGCGATCGCGTCGGCCAGGGCGGTGAGACCGGAGGCGTCCCGGTCGGCGCGACGGATTCCGAAGACGATCCCCGACCAGGTCAGGGCGATGCCCGCGACCACGGTGACCGCGTCGACGCCGGTGAACAGCAGGCGGCGAACCCGGTCGGACAGCATGTCGGTGAGGACGGTGAAGCGGATATGGCTGTCGGAGAGATAGGCCTGTGCGAGGCCGAACATCACGCCGTAGATCGTCAGGTAGATCGGCAGTTCCTCGCCCCAGGAGACGGAGTTGCCGAACAGGTAGCGGCGGCTGGCATTGCCGAAGATGATGAGGAAGACCAGCGCCATCGACAGCCCGGCCCCGACGGCGCAGAGCCGTCGCATCGCGTTGGAGAAGACGGTCATGACGACCCCCAGCGTTCAGGATGAAATGCCGCCGGGCGCGGATCGCTCCCGCGCCCGGCGCGACCTCAGTTGCCGTCGCCGCCTTCGGCCGAGCCGCTGGCCGCGTCGACCGCCTCCTGAAGCTGGTCGATCCACTGGGCATCGTCGCCGAGCTCGCCCTGCAGGTACTCGATCACCGCCGGCTGGGCCGCGTCGGCGAAGGCCTGGATCTCCTCGGCGGTGGGGGAGTAGACCTGCATGCCGTCCTCCTGCACCGCGGTGATGCCCTGGGCCGTGGTCCATTGCTGGATCGCGCGGCCCATGGTGGAGGCGATCTCGGCCGCGTTCTGCACGACTTCCTGCTGCGCGGGGTCGAGCGACTGGAAGAACTCGTCGGACATCAGGTAGAAGTCCGCGGCATAGACGTGGCCGTCGAGGGTCATGAACTCCTGCAGGTTGTGCAGGCCGTTGTTGTAGATGACGCCGACCGGGTTCTCCTGGCCGTCGACGACGCCGGTGGAGAGTGCGTTGGGCAGCTCGGTCCAGGCGATCGGGGTGGGTTCGCCGCCGAGCGCCTCGACCATCTCGATGTAGAGCGGCAGCTCCTGGACGCGGAACTTCAGCCCTTCCATGTCCTCGGGGGTGCGGATCTCGCGCACCGAATTGGTGAAGTTGCGAAAGCCCGTCTCGCCGTAGGCCAGCGTCCGGAGCCCGGTCTGTTCGAGGCAGTGCTGGGCCAGCGCGTCGCCGAACTCTCCGTCGAGCACCTTCCAGGCAAGGGGTGCCGAGGAGAAGGTGTAGGGGATGTCGAGGACCGAGGCGGCCGGGCAGGCCTGCGACATCGCGCCGGAGACCAGCACCATCTGGGTCAGGCCGTCCTGGGCCTGGCTGACGAGCTCGCCCTCGTTGCCGAGCGAGCCGGCGGGGAAAATCTCCACCTCCATCTCGGATTGGCCCTCGACGATCTGCTTGAAGATCTGCGCCGCGGCGCCCTTCTTCGAGTTCTGCCAGTCGTCGGGATCGACATGGGCGAGACGGATGGTCTGCGCCTCGGCGGTGGCGCTAAGCGCCAGGGTCATGGCCGCCGAGGCGGCGAGGGTGGTGTAACTGATACGCATTGAAGTCCTCCCTTGGATTTCCGGTCAGTCTGGATCGAAGGCGTCGAAGGTCGCCTTCATCCGGTCGGGGCAGGCGGGCCTGCCGGTGAACAGCTCGAAGGCGCGCACCGCCTGGAACACGGCCATGCCGGAGCCGGGCAGAACCCGGCAGCCCTTGGCGCGGGCCGCCGCCAGAAGCGCGGTCTCGAGCGGAAAGTAGACGATGTCGGCGACCCACTGATCGGCCGACAGAAGCGCGGGGTCGATGGCCGTGCCGGGCAGCTTGGCCATGCCCATCGGCGTGGCATTGACCATCCCGTCGGGCCGGGCGTCGCGCGTCAGGGCCGCGACATCGGTGACCGCCCCGGTCTCGGTGCCGGGGCGGTTCCGGCGCACCTGGTCGGCCAGGGCGGCGGCCCGGTCGGGATCGGCGTCGAGGATCGACAGGCGCGCCACGCCGCAATCGGCCAGCGCATGGGCGACCGCGACCCCCGCACCGCCGGCCCCGGCAAGCAGGGCGTGATCGGTCTTCGCACCGCTCAGCCCGCGCCGGAAGCTCTCGGCGAAACCCCAAAGGTCGGTGTTGTGCCCGACCCTCTTGCCGTCCTTGAGGACCACCGTGTTGACGGCGCCCACGGCGCGCACGTTGTCGGAGACGTCGTCGAGATGGTCCATCACCTCGATCTTGAACGGGTAGGTGATGTTGAGGCCCTGGAATCCGCCGAGCTCCGCCGCGCGCAGCATGTCCGCCAGCGTGGCGTCCGACCGGATCGGGTCGTCCATGTCGAGGATCCGGTAGGCGCCGCCGAGGCCTTGGCGGCGCGCCTCCTCCGCGTGCATCGCCGGAGTTCGCGACAGCGAGATGCCGCGGCCGATCAGCCCCGCGAGCAGCGCCTTGTCCTGGATGTCGCCCGGCATCGGTATCCCTGGCCTCCCTGGTCGAATCCTCACGACGGCGAAACTGTACCATTCGGTTAATTGAGTCAACAGGATTGTTCCGGTCGGTTAATTGTGCTTGGCTTGCGCCCGGCAGGGAGACGGCGGGGGACGACATGGCTCAGGACAGGCGCGGGCGGTCCTGGAAACAGAACCCGGAGGCGGTGAAGGCGGACATCCTGGCCGTGGCGCGGGAGGAATTTGCGGAACACGGCCTTTCCGGGGCGCGCATCCAGAAGATCGTGGAGCGCACGAAAAGCTCCAAGCGGATGATCTTTTACTATTTCGGGGACAAGGAGGGGCTCTATCGGGCGGTCCTCGCGGAGGCTTACAGAAGCGTCCGCCATCAGGAGGGTGAGCTGGATCTGGAGGGTTTGCCGCCGGATCGGGCGCTGAGGCGGCTCGTGGAGTTCACCTTCGACCACCATCGGGCCAACCCCGAATTCATCCGTCTGGTGGCGATCGAGAACATCCATTGCGGGCGCCACATGGCCGAGATGGCCGACATGGCGGACCTGAACCGGGCCGCGATCGAGAAGCTCGAAAGGATTTGCGCCGCCGGGGTCGCGGAAGGGCTGTTCCGGGCGGACGTGTCGCCCCTGATGCTGCACTGGCAGATCAGTGCCCTGTGCTTCTTCAACGTCGCCAATCGGCAGACCTTCGCGCGGAACTTCGGTGATGCGCTGTTCTCGGAGGTGGCGCAGGCCGAACTCAAGGCCGCGATCACGCGCAGCATCCTGGAGGGGGTGCGTGCACGGCCGGAAGACGCCTGAAAGCGGGCGTCGCTGACCTGACGCAAGAGGTTCAGGGATCGGGACGGGCCATGCCGCGCGAATTTTCCCAAGAATACATCATGTGATCCCGGCGTGGTGAGGCAGGAATAGCCCCGAGGTCCTCGCCCAGTGGGGCCGGCGCCGGTTCAGCTATTTAAAGCCGGACGCGCTTGGCGAGGCGCCGGATGACGGCCGCACGGATCTCATTCGCCACCCGGATCGAGGAGGTCGCCGTGGATCGTCGGCCCGCCGAACGTATTGCTCGAATGTGATTCCGCCCAGGGTGCGGCCGGGCGGGGCCCGCGGGGGTTCGTCAGGGTTCCACAGCCGCCAGGAACATCGTTAGCCCGGTCTCGAACCGGGCGTGGATCGCGTCCCTGTCGGACGTCGTGGCCGGGTCGAGCAGCAGGTCGGCGATCGAGGGGCGAATCATTCCTTCCAGGATCGCGGCGGCGGCGGCGGTATCGGGAATACTGGCCTCTCCTCGCGTGACCGCCCGGTCGAGTTCGATCCGCACCAGGTCGCGATCCTGACGGCGCAGCCGCGCCAGCCGTGCGCGCGCGGAGCCGGGGCCCGTCTCCGTGCCGGACAGCGCGAGCCGCAGCACCGCCACCGGAAGATCGGAACCGGACGTCCGCGGGCAGGGGGCCAGCAGGCGGCGCAACCGGTCCTCGAGCGAAAGATCGACATCCCGCTCTTCAAGTTCGTGGACGAATTGGCCCCGGATTCGCGCGATATAGGCACCCAGCAGCTCGTCCCTGTCGGCGAAGAGGCCGTACAGCGTGCGTTTCGACATCCCGGCTTCGGCCGCAATCGCGGCCATCGTGGTCCGCTCGAGACCGATCCGCGCGAACACCGCGTCGAGAGCGCCGAATATCCGTTCCACCCGCTCCTCGGGCGACATCGTCAGGGGGCGCCCACGGCCGCGGCCCCGCCCGGATCTCTCGCCGCAGGGACATGCTCCGGGCTTTTGCGACGCAGCATTCCGGTCTTGCACAATCACACAACCCGATTTAGGGAACTTCAGGGTTTCTTATATGCTCGCCCGTGTGACGGCAAGCGCCCCGGATATTCGCGAGAGAAAGTACGACATGGCCAGAATCCTGCGCGCCGCCGCCGTCGCGGCATTCGTCGGTCTTGTGGCGGCGGTCCCGGCCGGCGCGCAGGACGCGCCGCCACCCGCCGTCAGCGTCGAGACGGTCCAGCCCCGATCCGTGACGCTCACCTCCGTCCTGCCGGGCCGCGTTCGCGCGTCGGCCGAAGCGGAGGTGCGGCCGCAGGTCAGCGGGATCGTGACCGAGCGCCTGTTCGAGGAGGGCGGGGCCGTCGAGGCGGGCGAGATCCTCTACCGGATCGACCCGGTCAGCTACGAGGCCACCGTCGCCCAGGCTCGCGCGGCCGTCGCCCAGGCCGAGGCGGAGCTGCGCGCGGCCGAGCAGGAGGCGGAGCGGATCCAGACGCTGAGCGCGCGGGGCATCTCCTCCTCCGCGAACGAGGACGAAGCCGTGTCGAGCCGGGACGCCGCGGCGGCCGGGCTGGAAGCCGCGCGCGCGCAGCTCCGCACGGCGGAGATCGAGTTCGACCGGACCGAGGTGCGCGCCCGCCTGTCGGGGCGCATCGGTTTTTCCGAGGCCAGCCAGGGCGCGCTGGTCACCGCCAGCCAGGCGACGCCGCTGGCGATCATCCGCACGCTCGATCCGGTCTATGTCGACGTGACGCAATCGGCGGCGGACCTGCTGGAATGGCGTCGCCGCGAGGGACCGGCGGCAGCCGGGCACCGCGAGGTCTCGCTGGAACTGGCCGACGGCTCGACCTACCCGGCCCGGGGCCGGCTCAGCGCCGCCGAGCCGCATGTGGACGAGCAGACCGGCGTGGTCCTGCTGCGCATGTCGTTTCCCAACCCCGACGGGCTGCTGCTGCCGGGCATGTATGTCCAGGTGGAGATGCCTACGGGCACGGCCGAGGACGTCTTCCTCGTTCCGCAGGAAGGCGTATCGCGTGACCGACGGGGCAATCCGACGGCCCTGGTGGTCAACGGCGACAACGTGGTCGAACAGCGCGATCTGACGATCCTGAAAGACCGCGGATCGGACTGGATCGTCAGCGAGGGGCTGAACCCGGGCGACCGCGTGATCGTCGCCGGGCTGCAGAAGGTGGCGCCCGGGGCGACCGTCGTGCCCGAGGAGCGCGGCGAGAATGCGGATGGCGACGATCGGGACCTGGCGGATGCCGGGCCCGGAGCCGCGTCTTCGGCCGGGACCGGAGCGGAGTAATGGCCCGCTTCTTCATCGACCGACCCGTCTTCGCCTGGGTGATCTCGATCCTCATCATGGGGATCGGATTGCTGGCCATCCGCGTCCTGCCGATCGCGCAGTATCCGCAGATCGCGCCGCCCACGGTCGAGGTCAGCGCGACCTATCCCGGCGCCTCCGCGCAGACAGTGGCCAACACGGTGACGCAGGTCCTCGAAGAGCAGATGACCGGCCTCGACGGGCTGCGCTACTTCTCCTCGACCTCCTCCTCGGCCGGCTCGACCCAGATCACCCTGACCTTCGAGACCGGGACCGATCCCGACATCGCCCAGGTCCAGGTGCAGAACAAGATCAGCCAGGCCAGCGCGCTCCTGCCCGAGCCGGTGCAGCGGCAGGGCGTGACGGTCCGCAAGTCGTCCTCGGGCTTCCTGCAGGTCGTCTCGCTGATCTCGCCCGACGGCAGCTACGACCAGGCCGACCTGTCTGACTACCTCGTCTCGAACCTGCGCGACGACATCAGCCGGATCGACGGGGTCGGCGACGTTCAGGTCTTCGGCGCGCCTTACGCGATGCGCATCTGGCTCGACCCTTCGAAGCTGGCCGCCTACGGCCTGACGGCGGCCGATGTCGTCGCCGCGGTGTCGGAGGAGAACGCCCAGATCTCGGCCGGCGCCTTCGGCACCCGGCCCGCCGAGGCGGGCCAGCAACTGAACGCGACGATCACCGCGCAATCGCTGCTGCAGACGCCCGACGACTTCCGCCAGATCGTCCTGCGCGCCGAGACCGGCGGCGGGCTGGTCCTTCTGGGCGACGTGGCGCGCGTGGAGATCGGCGCCGAGAGCTACGCCTACGAATCGCGCTACAACGGCAACCCGGCCGCCGGCATGGCGATCAGCCTCGCGTCGGGGGCCAATGCGCTCGACACCGCCACGGCGGTGGAGGAGCGTATGGAGGAGTTCGCGCGGAACTTCCCCGAGGGGATCGATTACGTCATCCCATACGACACAAGCCCCTTCGTCGAGATTTCCATCGAGGAGGTGGTGAAGACCCTGTTCGAGGCGATCATCCTCGTCTTCTTCGTGATGCTGCTGTTCCTGCAGAACCTCCGCGCGACGATCATCCCGACATTGGCGGTGCCGGTGGTCCTGCTCGGCACCTTCGGGATTCTCGCCGTGGCCGGGTTCACCATCAACACGCTCACCATGCTGGCCATGGTGCTGGCGATCGGGCTGCTGGTCGACGACGCCATCGTGGTGGTGGAGAACGTCGAGCGCGTGATGGAAGAGGAGGGGCTGTCCCCCCGCGAGGCCACGCGCAAGTCCATGGGCCAGATCACCGGCGCGCTGATCGGCATCGCCATGGTCCTGTCGGCCGTCTTCGTGCCGATGGCCTTCTTCGGCGGCTCGACCGGCGTGATCTACCAGCAGTTCGCGATCACCATCGTCTCGGCGATGGCACTGTCGGTCGTGGTGGCGCTGACCCTGACGCCGGCGCTCTGCGCCACGCTGCTCAAGCCCTCCAGCCACCGTGCCCGGCGCGGCCCCTTCGCCTGGTTCAACCGCGGCTTCGACAGGACGCTGGGTGGCTATGCGGGGGCGGTGGGCTGGATCGTTCGGCGGCCGCTCCGGGTCGGGCTCCTCTACCTGATGCTTGTGGCCGTGATGGGAGTCCTGTTCGTCCGCACCCCCACCGGCTTTCTGCCCGAGGAAGACCAGGGCATCCTCTTCACCATCGTCCAGGCGCCGACGGGCGCCACCCTCGACCGCACCGTGGACGTGATCGAGCAGGTCGAGAACCACTACCTGGAAACCGAGAGCGAGGCCGTGGAATCCGTGTTCGGCGTCGGCGGCTTCAGCTTCGGCGGCGCGGGGCAGAACATGGGGCTCGCCTTCGTCCGCCTGAAGGACTGGGACGAGCGGCCCGGCGCGGACCAGAGCGCCCAGGCCCTTGCCGGTCGCGCCTTCCCCGTCTTCTCGCAAATCCGCGATGCGATGGTGTTCCCCGTCGTTCCGCCCTCGGTGATCGAGCTCGGCAACGTCTCCGGCTTCGACCTCTACGTCCAGGCACGGGCCGGGCAGACGCACGAGGAACTGCTGCAGGCGCGCAACCAGCTTCTGGGTCTGGCGGCGCAGAGCGACCTGATCGCCTCGGCGCGGCCGAACGGGCTGGAGGACGCGGCGCAGTTCAACATCGACATCGACTGGCGCAAGGCCGGCGCGATGGGGGTCTCCGCCACGGATGTGTCGAGCCTCCTCGCCACGGCCTGGGCGGGCACCTACGTCAACGATTTCATCGATCGCGGCCAGATCAAGCGGGTCTATGTGCAGGGCGAGGCCGAATCCCGTTCGACCCCGTCCGACATCGACGAGTGGCGCGTGCGCAACGAGACGGGCGGCCTCGTCCCCTTCTCCAATTTCGCCACCGGCGGCTGGAGCCAGGGTCCGCAGGGCATCTATCGCTACAACGGCGTTCCTGCCATGCAGCTCCAGGGGTCCCCCGCGCCGGGCGTCACCACCGGCGAGGCCATGGCCGAGATGGAGCGGCTCGCCGGGCAGCTGCCCGAGGGGTTCTCGCTTGCCTGGACGGGATTGTCGCTGGAGGAACGGGCCTCGGGAAACCAGGCGCCGCTCCTCTATGCGTTGTCCCTCGCGGCGGTGTTCCTCTCCCTGGCCGCGCTGTACGAGAGCTGGACGATCCCGTTTTCGGTCATGCTGGCCATGCCGATCGGCGTGCTGGGTGCGCTGCTCGGCGCCTGGGCGGGCGGGTTCGAGAACGGCGTCTTCTTCCAGGTGGGACTGCTGACCGTGATCGGCCTGACCGGCAAGAACGCGATCCTGATCGTGGAGTTCGCGCGCGACAGGCTGCAGGGCGGGGAGCCGCTCCTGACCGCCGTCACCGAGGCCGCGCGGCAGCGGTTCCGGCCCATCGTGATGACCTCGATGGCGTTCTCCCTGGGGGTCCTGCCCCTGGTGCTGAGCACCGGCGCGGGGGCCGGGGGGCGCAATGCGATCGGGTCTGGCGTGCTCGGCGGGACGCTGTCGGCCACCCTCCTCGGCGTGCTGCTCGTGCCGCTGTTCTTCGTGGTCGTGATGAGGCTGTTCCGGGTCGATCGCTTGCCCTCTGAAAAGTCCTCCGCCCCGAAGGAGCCTTTCGAGCCAATTGGAGGATGAGGGGTGCTTCCGACGGCAGAAGCCGATCTGTGGAGGCTGCGTCGGAAATCGAAGGTCCGCGGTGAAACTTTCGGGCCCAGTTCGCCGCCGTCGTTGTGTCCCTCATGTCGGGCAGACGTTCCGCGTCTCGCAACACCTCGCCCGCCATGTGCTCGGGCAGCATCGGTTGTATACCGGTAGATACCGCGCGGGCGTCCTGATGAGGAGGCGCTCGAGCCGGACATCACCGTGCGGGCGTCGCAGTTTGCACGATGCGGCTATTGCCGGATCGCGATCCTGATGCGTGGTGCAGGCTGGGCCGTGAAGGGGAAGCGGGTCGAGCGGATGTGGTGCCTTGGCATGGGACCGTTATCGTCCCGGGGACCATACCGGAGACGGGCTGGAAGTTCGCTTGAGACAACCGAAGGACGGGCGCCTCTGGTTCGACGAGGTGTCCTGCGTTCGGCTCCGGGCGGAGCGTCCGAACCATGCCTGGTCGATCGACTTCATCGAGTGCCGGACCCATGACGGAAGGGCGTTTTGCGTACTCAGGCGGGTTGAAGAGTTCAACCGGGATACCTGGCGATCCGCGTCGATCGGAGGACGTCCTCGACGTGCTGACCGGACGGTCCATCCCGCGGGTCGTCCCGGATCGGGTGAGGTCCGACAACGCCTGGAATTCTTGATAGAGAGGGTGAGGGAGTGGGTCGCTGCCGTGAGCACCGGGACCGCCTGCATCGAGCCGGGCAGCCCTTGCGACGGAGGCTACCGGAAGAGCCTCGACGCGAAGCTCGGCTGAAAGCCACTCAAGGGCGAGGACTTCTGCAACCTCGCAGGGGCCAGGATTGTCATAGACAAGTGGCGCCAGGATGTGACCGCGCTCCTCGCTGGCTACGAGCCCTCGTTTCCGGAGGTCGTGCCGCCGCCGGTTCCGGCATCCGTAGCCGCTTATCCGGCCACTCCGAATGCAGCTTCCAGACCCGTCTTGCATCGAGACCGAACCCGGACCATTCCATCGGCGCGGCGCACCCTGCGGACGGTGTGAGCGGAAATACGAGATGTAAGCGGATGCGTCGGTGCGGCACTCGGCCACCCATGCGCTCCAGCCAGTTGGCGGCTTGGGCCGAGGGTAGCCTCAGTTGTTCCCGCCGGGCGCTGATGACTGCGATGGCATCCAGGCAGAGCAGCCATCGGGACACCTGTTTCCGGCCTTTGAAGCACGCCAGTGTCGCTCCGTGACGCCGCTCGAACGCGCCCGCGGCCTCAGTTCGAGCGATGTCGCGTAGTCGCGCGCTTCGATACGTTTCCACATTCGGCGTGTTGGCTGCGAAGGCGGGTGATGAGAGCATCCCGATACCGCGCATGGTCGCGAGGGGCCGCGCCGGACGCTCATCCGCGTCCACCCGATCAAGCCACTTGGCGACCTATCGAATCGGGATTGGAGGTCCCTCAGAGCCCAACCCGAAAAGCGTCGAGCAGTTTCGGTGCCTCGTGATTCTGTCCGGTTGCCAGACTGGCCGGAGGGTCACATGCCTTGGACTGAAACCGCCCGGCTTGAGCATGATCGGCGCGGCGGCCGCTACGCAAGCGATCCGACAAATCGGGAACGGGCGCTGATCGGGCCCTCCATGCCCTCGCCGCGTCGCATCGGCCGGCCTCGAACGACCGATTTGCGCGAGGTGATGAACGCGATCCTCCACATGGCGTCGACCGGCTGCCAGTGGGCCTGTCTGCCGAAGGACGTTCCACCGCCCGCGACGGTGCAGCGCCATTTCCACGAATGGCGCGACAGTGGTGAACTGGCCCCCGTTTCGACCGGACACTTGGGCATAGCCATGGAGGCTTGGGCATATGCCTGAGCACGTGCTCATGTCCGAGATCGAGATCATCACCGATGGCGGCCGGCGCCGCCGCTGGTCCGCGGCCGAGAAGCTGCGGATCGTGGAAGAAACCCTGGACGAGCAGGAGAGCATCTCGGTGGTCGCGCGGCGCAATGGCGTGGCTCCGAACCTCCTCTATCGTTGGCGCAGTCTGATGCTGGAGGGAGGGAGCGTGGCGGTGACCGGCGACGACGAGGTGACCGTGTCGAGCCTGCGAGACGGGCCGTCCGGCAGATGGAGGACCGCATCCGCGAGTTCGAACGCCAGCTTGGGCGCAAGACGCTTGAGGTGGAGATCCTCAAGGAGGCGCTGGACAAGTCACGGGCAAAATAACCGACGTTGCTCGTGCAGTCGCCGCTGAAGGGCGGTTCCCGATGGCGGCCGTGGCCCAGACGCTCGGGATGTCGCGCTCGAACCTGCATGACCGGCTGAGCGGAAGGACCAAGCCGCGGCGGCGCTACTACAAAGCGCGAGACGCGGCGGTGCTGCCGTTGATCACGGCGCTCGTGGCGGCGCGACCGACCTGCGGCTACCGGCGGATCACGGCGCTCCTGAACCGCCAGCTGCGGGCGCAGGGGCTGGCGCCGGTGAACCACAAGCGCGTCTACCGGGTCATGCAGACCAACAACCTGCTTCTCGCGCGGAGCAGTACCGAGCGGCCGGCGCGCACCCACGACGGCAAGGCCCTCGTCATGCGCTCGAACCTGGGATGGTGCAGCGACGGCTTCGAGTTCACGTGCTGGAACGGCGACATCGTCCGCGGCGCCTTCGTCATCGACGCCCACGACCGGGAGATCATCGCCTGGCGCGCCGTGGCGAACGCCGGCATCAGCGGATCCGATATCCGCGACATGATGCTCGAGGCGGTGGAGACGCGGTTCAGCGCGCACCGCGCCCCGCATCCGGTCGAGATGCTCAGCGACAACGGCTCGCCCTACACCGCCCGCGACACGCGCATCTTCGCCAGCCAGCTCGGCCTGAGGTCCCGCTTCACGCCGGTCAAGAGCCCGGAGAGCAACGGCATCTCGGAAGCCTTCGAAAACACGCTCAAGCGTGACTGCGTGCGCGTCACGCCGTTGCCGGACGCTCAGGTCGTCCTCGACCTCGTCAGCGGGCGGATCGAGGACTACAACGACAACCACCCGAACTCAGGGCTGAAGTTGCGCTCGCCCCGCGAGTTCATCGCAGCTCAAACCGCAACCGCCTGAGTGTCCGGCGAAACGGGGGCAATATCAAGCGGCCGGCCGAAGGCCGTCAACCAGTATCTGGTGAGGGCGGCGCGCGAGCGCGATGGTCGCGACGCCACGCCTTCAGCCGGCGTGATCGACTGCCAGAGCGCAAGAACCACGGAAAGCGGAGGGGTTAGCGGCTTCGATGCCGGCAGGAAGGTCAAGGGACGCAAGCGCCATAGCGTCCCTGACACGCTCGGCCTGATGGTCGGGCTGGTCGCGCACGCGGCCGACATCCAGGATCGCGACGGCGCGCCAGCGGTGCTCGGATCCATCCGCCATGCGTTTCCCCGGCTGCGGCACCTCTTCGCCGACGGCGGCTGCGCCGGGCCGAAGCTCCGCAGCGCGCTGGACAAGATCGGCGACCGGACGCTGGAAATCGTCAAGCGCTCCGACGCCGCCAAAGGCTTCGAGGTGCTCCCCCGCCGCTGGGTCGTCGAACGCGCCTTCGCCTGGCTCGGCCGATGCCGCCGGCGCGCGAAAGACCGGGAGGAAACCATCGCCAGTGCCGAGGCATGGATCACCATTGCCCCCATTCGCCGCGTCACCCGCCATCTCGCAAGGCATCGTCGAACATCATGGAGTTTCAGAGTCGGGTTCTAAGAGGCGCGCATGGCGTGCGTGGTCCTGATGAGCCTGCCTTCTCCTCCAGGGTCTCGCACGAAGATCCGACCATCGCACTGCGCTATGTCATCTCCGCCGCCAAGCGATCGAGACGGAGGAAAGACAGAGGTCCTGAAAAGAAAAAGGTGCATACACTTCTATCTGCTATCGCGAGGCCCATTCATTGTGCACCCGCAATTTACTCCGCAGCGCAACGAATTCCGTCTTTTCCGCTCTCTCTTCCGGATATCGAATCCGCAAGACGCTCGATCGCAAGCCTGTAGAAACTGGCACGACGGTCATTGGGTCGCAGACCGTGATTCGGGCGCGGACCCGCTTCCGCGTGAATGGCCGTTTCGGTGAAACTGCACCGTAGCAGCACCACACGCGCTGGACGTCCGGTTTGGGCCGAGGCTGTGTGAGAACACTCCGCTGATGCATGCTGCTGGGAACGGCCGGAGCAGGCATGGGCAGGTTCATCGAAGGTGTCGGGCGAAGCCGGTCGACGCTGTTTCCCGAGCGGCTTGAGGACTGGATGGACGCAGACGATCCGGTCCGGGTGATCGACCTCTTCGTCGATGATCTCGAGCTTGGAGACCTTGGCTTCGAGCGTGTCGCCGCTGCACGAACGGGCCGGCCGGGCTACCATCCCGCCGTCCTGCCGAAGCTCTTCATCTGCGGTTACCTGAACCGCGTTCCGTCCAGCCGGCGGCTCGAGCGCGAGGCTGGGCGGAATGTCGAGGTGATGGGGCTGACCGGACGGTTGGTGCCGGACCACGAGACGATTGCCGACTTCCGGCGCGACAACGGCCCCGCCATCCGCCGGACCTGCGCCCTCTTCGTCGAACTCGGCCGCCGGGCGGGGGTGCTGAAGGGCGACTGCGTTGCGGTCGATGGCAGCAAGTTCAAGGCGGTCGACAACCGGTGGCCTGCCCCTATCGGGTGGTCCAGTTTCAATCTTATTGCATGACCGGTCTCTGCGCCAAGGCGGATGCCTGGGAAGGTGCTGATCCGCCATCGCGGGATGGCCAGTGAACGGCCTCCGGCGCGGGTGGTCGATAGCCCAGCGACGAGTGGGGGCGGGCGGTATTGTAGTGGACCCGCCACGCCTCGATGATCACGCGGGCCTCGGCCAGCGAGTAGAAGATCTCCCCGTTCAGCAGCTCGTCGCGGAGCTTCGAGTTGAAGCTCTCGCAATAGCCGTTCTCCCAGGGGCTGCCGGGCTCGATGAACGCCGTCGTCGCCCCCACCGCGGCGATCCAGTCCCGCACGGCCCTGGCGATGAACTCAGGGCCGTCGCCCATCGGGCTCGGACCGATGGCGCCGCGATGGGCAACTCCGAACGAACATGGCCGGGCACGCCTCGAAGGATGAACAGATCGGTCAGCACGTCGATCACCGCGGTCGAGTTCAGCTTCCTGTCGACGCGAATGGCCAGGCATTCCCGCGTGAACTCGTCGATGACATTGAGCATCCGGAACGTCCTTCCGTCGTGAGTCCGGCTCTCCACGAAATCGTAGGACCAGACGTGGTTCGGACGCCCCGGCCGCAGGCGGATGCATGACCCGTCGTTCAGCCAGAGCCTGCCTTTCCCGGGTTGCTTCTGTGGCACCTTCAGCCCCTCCCGTCGCCAGATCCGTTCGACCCGTTTCACGTTCACCGTCCACCCGGCATCTCGGAGAAGGGCCGCGATCCGGCGATAGCCGTAGCGCCCATACTGGCGCGCCCGCGCGACGATGTCCGCGGTCAGTGCCTCCTCGTCGGCCCGCCCACGCGGTGCCTTCCGCTGGGTGGAGCGATGCTGGCCGAGCACGCGACAGGCAAGCCGTTCCGAGACCCGGAACTTCTGCCTGACATGGTCGATGCAGGCTCGACGGCGGGCGGGGCTCAGTAGTTTCCCGAGGCAGCCTCTCGCAGGATGAGCTTCTCAAGCGTCAGATCGGAGACCGCCTTGCGAAGCCGCTCGTTCTCCTTCTCGAGCTCCTTCAGCCGCTTCACCTGGTCGGTCTTCAGCCCTCCGAACTCCTTGCGCCACCGGTAGTAGGTGAACTGCGTCACACCGATGGACCGCTCGACGTATACGTCGACCCTCGGCCACCGGACGGCCCTGCGATACCAGCACGTCGACCTGCCGTAGCTTCGCGACGATCTCCTCCGGCTTGTGTTTCTTCTGCACCATTCCTTCGTCCTCCATCCGGCTCAAAAGCCTACTTCAGGGAGGACCACTTTTCAGGGGGCAGACCACACGGGGCGGACGCTTCTGGCAGAACGGTGCTGAGGCGCAAGCTACGCTGCGGATAGGTGCTTCAGGTTCCTGCGAGAATTTCATCCTGTACAACAGCAATGGAAGCATTGCGGAGGCACCTGACCGAGTTCGGAAAAGTCGTTCCCTATTCGACGTGGAGCGCACGTCGCCTGATCGAGCTGGTCGAGGTATCCGAAGGCACCTTGCCCAAGACGGCACGAGCGACGTTGCGGACCCTCGTAGATGGGTTCCATCATCTCAATGAGCGGATCGCCGTATCTAGCAGTGCATCAAAGCGATCATTCACATCCCATGAAATCCGTAATCGTCCGCAGCTTGTCTACATACCCAGAAAACGCGCCAATAAACAATAGATCGGCAAGGAGTATCGAACGCCGATGGCTGCGGCTAGAATAGGTTTCAGAATAAGCATCCGCTTACGGCATGCCCTGTAGAAACGGATTTTCGTGTCAATCGCATCGAATGGCCTGTGTGGATGGCTCCTGCATAGCAAGCCGAAAATGGTCTGGCGCGCACCTTTCAGAAGCGGTCGTATGTCCGGCCTGTTTGCGCGGTGCATCTGACCGCTGGCCCTGATGGGGCCCGCGGATCGACTCCCTGTTGGCCCTGCGGGCCATTGAGCCCTTGCCATTCGGCGGGGTATCCTGAACGCTGCGGCCGAGGGTGCACCCATCACATCGTTGGTCTGCTATCTCGAATGCCGCCCTTCTCAGGCCGCAGTCTGGGCGTAGGGGCGGTTTCTCGTCAGCACGGCCCAGACGATACGGGCGGTCTTGTTCGCCATGGCAACCGTGGCGAGACGCGCTGGTTTGCGGTCGAGCAAGCGCGCGAGCCACGGGTCAGCGCGGTCGGAATGGTTGCGGACCTGCCGGACCCGTGAAGTCATGCCCACGACCAGCAATTGTCGCAGGTATCGGTCGCCCATCTTCGAGATCCGGCCGAGGCGCTCCTTGCCACCGCTGGATCGGTTCAGGGGAGTCAGGCCCGGCCACGCCGCGAAGTCGCGGCCGCTTCGGAGCAGACGTCCGCTGCCGACCGTGGCCGCGATCGCCGAGGCCTGATTGGGCCCACCCCGGGGATCGTCTGGAGCAGACTGACCTGCGGGTTTGCCCGGGTCTCGATCTTCAGTCGCGCCTCGTACCAGCCGATCCAGGTATTCAGGGCCTTCAATTGGCGGCACAAGACCCGGGCGATCTCCGGGATCTCCGGCGAGGCACCTTCGGTCATATCCCTGGCGTATCCGAGCGCCCTGCCGATACCCTTGGGGATGGTAATCCCGCAGTCGGCCAGCAGGCCACGGAGCATGTTGACCAGCTGCGTGCTCTGTCGGACCGCCAGATCGCGCATCCGGTGCAGGCTGAGCAGCGCCTGCCGGTCCCCGGTCTTGATCTCGACGAACCGCATGGTCGGGCGCGTCACCGCCTCGCGAGACGCGCCTCGGCGTCGACCGCGTCGGACTTGCCCCGCTTGACGTATGGCTTGACGTACAGAGGCGGGATGAGCCGCACCTCGTGACCGAGCTTCGAGAGTTCCCGCGCCCGGCGGAGCGGTCGGTTGAACGCGACCTCGCCTTGATCGGTAACGCCATGAACCTGAAAAATGCTCTTGGCCAGGTCCAGACCGATGGTGGAAACTCTCATGGGCGGCTCCTCCACATGCAGATCATGACACCTGCAGCATGGCGCATCGCGACGCCGGGGGAGCAGGAGCCATCCACCCCATCGGCTTCGTGCGCACAACTGCAGTCCAAGGTGCCCGTGGCGGATGTCCGCTCTGGGTACGGCGCCGTTCACCATCTCTGCCGCAGCCTCGGAATCTGGCTGCCGGCGAGGGCGCCGTAGCTGCCGGCTGCCCCGTCCGATCTGGACGCGGCCGGCTCGCGCAGAATTTTCGCCCGTTCTTCTTTTCGGCCCGTTTTCTTGTTGATCTTAGATCCCCTGTGTCGCCGTGACGGCGTGGCGCAGGGATTGGGACGACGTAGAATGAAACACCCGAACGAGCAGGCGGTTCTGACGACCCCGAACGATACCCTTGGCCCGACCGGGTAACAGCCGCCCCACGATCGGCAGGCGTTGCCCCGGCAGGATCACCGCCGAGGCTCGCGCAGGGCTGACGCGATCTCGGCGATCCGCGCCGCCGGCGTCGCGGACCCCAGCCGGATCACCACGCCCCGCGGGCCTCGATCTCGATCAGCTCGGAGGCTCTTGGCTCCGGATCGGCCGTGGAGTTCGGGGCGGGCCGGGAGAGTTCGGGATCTTCCAGCATCAGCGGTCCGAGCATTGGCAAGGCCGCAACTTCCCCTCACGGTGCAGGCGCCGCCAGGTCGTCCCCTGCGAGGGCCTCCGTCGATGCCGCCGCGGCACCGCGGTGACCATCACCCCGGCCGCATGACTCTCGGCAACGATCCGCAGCTTCACGTCCCAGGGCCACGTCCGACGCCCGGCCACGCGCTCCTCGAGAACCTCGTAGCGTCCCGTAAACCCGTCAGAAATCGCATTCTACCGACCTACGACGAAGGCATAGATCAGACGCCGCGCGGAGGGCGAGACCGGAAGAGAATGCGGCGTAGGCGCCGCCTGCGGATCATCCTGGGCGATCCCGCGCGCGATGTGCGATGATGGCATCCAAAGACGAGGAGCGACGCCTCAGGGCGTAGTTCGCACCTCGGCGACCGCGCGGGCCGGCACCGCGGCGGCCTGCGCCGGCGCGGCCTCGAACGGAAAGGAGTTCCACCTTGACGGTATCGCCCGGGTTCAAGGCGGAGGTCTCCTCGGCCGGGATCTCGACGATACCGTCCGTCGTCGGCCGAACGATCGTGATGCGCGGCGGGAGTTGGGCTGCTTCGGAGCCCATGAATGTCGAGGGGGCGTAGGTCTCCGACTCCCGCAGGAGCAGGAGCGCGGTGTCCGTGCGGCGCTCGGTCTGGTTCAGCTCCGCCTGGACCTCCTTCAACAGGCTCGCGACCTCGTTGTCGCGGTTGCTCCGCAATTCCAGAATCGAGACGTCGGTTCGACTGATATCCTGCTGGGCGCGCAGGAGCGCGGATTCGGCCGTCACCCGGTCGCTGCGGATCTGCAGCAGGGACCGCTCCAGCGCCATTTCCCTGGGCGCCACCGCCAGGCCCTGCTCGACGAGCTGTCCGACATTGGCGAACTCGGCCTCGAGGCTCGCGATCTGCTGGTCGAGCAGATCCAGCCGTTTCTGCAGCGCCCTCACCTCCCGTTCGAGGAAGGCGCGCAGGCTGGCGAGGGCGCGAAGCTGGGCGTCGAGGCCGGCGCGGCGCGCCTCGAAGATCGCGGTCTCCTGCTCCATGAAGATCGTGCCCATGTCGTCGAACTGTCGCTCGGACACCGAAGACGGGAATGCGATCTTTTCGGCGCCTTCGAGTTCGGCCTCGAGCCGGGCCTTCCGGGCCACGAGGCTGAGCCGGTCCACGGCCAGGACATTGACCTCGCCCCGCCCGGCGATCAGCTCGCGCACGAACCGCTCGTCCTTGTCGCTCCGGGGGCGTACTCCGCCGGCCAGGCTGACTGCCTGCAACACGGTCAACTCGGGCCGATAGGGGAATGCGCCGGGCTCCACCACGTCGCCGGTGATGTAGACGGGCCGGAACTCGACGATCTCCACGGCGACATCGGGCGCCACGCCGAGCCCCATCGCCCGCACGAGGAGGTCCGCGATGGTCAGCGACAGCTCGACCGGCTCCTGTCCTGCCGCCTTGACCGCGCCCACGAAGGGCAGCGACAGGGACCCGTCCGGTCCGACGGTGAACTCGTCGTTGAGCGCGGTCCATTCGAAGATCGTGTCGCGCGACGGCCGCCATTCGTAGATCTTGAGCCGGACCCTGTCCTGCGGTCCCAGACGGTACTGCGCCAGGCCCGGCCCCTGCGATGCGAAGAGAACGAGGACCCCGAGCGACACGGTCGCGAAGAGCCGCTGCAAGGAAGGGAGGGGGGAGCGGAGTGGCATGTGGTTCTGCGCGATGTCCGGGTCTCTTGCGTGGAAATGGTGGTCAGAGGTCGAGGATCCGTTCCGGCTCGATCCGGCCCCTCAGCACGTCCAGGATCGCGATCCAGTTGCCCCGCAGGCGCCCGCGCCGGTCGACATGGGTCTCCGGGCGGAGGCTCTTCACGAGATTGGCCGCCAGGTTGCGGATCATCAACGGCAGCGCGAAGGAGGCCGGGACCGAGCCCTTCCGGATCAGGTAGATCGGATTGGCGACCTGCGAATAGCCGAAGCGCAGGCCGCTGATCCGCCCTCCCTTGAGGCCCAGATGCACGCCGCGGATCGCCGTGACGCAGACCACCCGGCCAAGCTTGTTCAGGTCACAGGTGAAATCGATGTCCTCCTGCCAGCCATAGAGGACCAGCCGCTCGTCGAACCGCCGATCGCCGATCATGGCGGTCCGGATCGACATGTTGCAGCCGTAGGCGCCCACGTGATCGACGACCTCCGGGCCGCGATGGCGGTCGGGCTCGTCCAGTGCCGCCAGCGCGTCTTCCCAGGAGATCCCCGCGCCGGAGATGCCGTCCAGCACGACGCGTCCCATCACGACGGAATATTGCTCCGGCGCCTCGAACGCCACCTCGACGCGCGCGAGGTAGTCCTTCGCAGGGACGAAGTCGTCGTCGAGAAACGTGATGATGTCGCAGCGATCGGCCGCCTCCGCCAGCAGGGCGTTGCGCTGCGCGCAAAGTCCCTGGCCGTAGACGGCGCGCACCGGAAAGGGGGAGTCCTCCGGCAGGCTCACATGCGACTTGTCCGGCGCCGAGACCACGACCGCGTCGGGCAGGCGTGTCTGCTCCGCCAGATAGCGAATCAGCGTCTCCAGTTGCATGCGCCGACCGTAGGTCGGAATGGCGACAATAAGCTTCATGCCGATCCCCTCGGGGCACTCACTCGCAATCGAGCGCGCCCCACCATACGGCGCGGCCGATCCCGGGGCAGCATGGTTGTTCGGTAGGGTCCGCACGTCATCGGCCCCGGGCCATGACGCTTTGGCGTAGGCGCCTTGCCCATCGGAGGGAACCCGCCCTCGAATGGCTAGAAATTCCGCGATTCGTGCGCCCGGGCCACAAACTGGGTCGTTCCGACAGGCCAGGGCCGCCGGTAGCCTGCTGCCGATGCGACCCGGCGGGATGGGCCGTCGGCAAATGGGGAGGTTCACCATTGCTGGACATGAATGCCCTCGGCTCCGAAGCGGGCCGCGCAACGCCACCCTCGGCAACGCCCTCGTCCCTGCGCGACCTGCGGATCGCCGTGGTGCACGACTGGTGCCCGAACTTCCGCGGCGGCGAGCGGGTGGTCGCGCGGATCTGCGCGCAGTTCCCGAATGCCGAAGTCTTCACCCTGTTCGATTTCCTGCCCGAAGACGTGAAACAGGAGTATTTCAGCGGCGTGTCGTTCCACACCTCGCCCGCCAACCGGCTGCCCATGGTCGAGCGATACTACCGCTCCCTGTTCTTTCTCTGCCCGTTCCTGGTCGAGCAGTTCGACGTCACGGGCTATGACGCCGTGATCTCCTCCTCCTCGGCCTTCGCCCGCGGGGTGATCACCCGTCCGGACCAGCCGCATCTGTGCTATGTGCACAGCCCCGTCCGCTACGCCTGGGACGAGCAGTTCTCCTACCTGAACCGCGGGCGGCTGAACTACGGACCGAAGGGAATCCTCTACCGGCACATGCTGCACAATCTCAGGATGTGGGATACCCGAACCGCCCACGGTCCGGATCTCATGCTCGCCAATTCCAGCTATGTCCGGTCGCGCATCCGGCGGATCTATGGGCGGGATGCCGAGGTGGTCCATCCCCCGGTCGCCGTGGACGCGATGGATTACGTGGAGGACAAGGATGACTATTTCCTGTCCGCCTGCTTCGAGGCGCCCTACAAGCGCACGGATCTCGTGGTTCGGGCCTTCACTGACATGCCGCATCGCCGCCTGCTCGTGGTGGGCGGTGGCGCGAACCGCGACCTGCGCGCGCTTGCCGGGCCGAACGTCACCTTTCTCGGCCATCTGCCACGGCGCGACTACGTGCGCGCCGTGGCGCGCGCCCGTGCCGTGGTCTTCGCCGGGTGCGAGGATTTCGGCATCGCGCTGGCCGAGGCGCAGGCCTGCGGGACGCCGTTGATCGCGTTCGGCCGGGGCGGCGCCGTCGATATCGTCCGGCCGCTCGAATCGGCGCAACACCCGACCGGCATTCTGTTCCGGAAGCAGAGCCAGGCGGCGCTGTGCGAAGCGGTGGAGCGGTTCGAGCGGGAGGGCCATGCGATCACGCCCCGCGCCTGCCGGGACAACGCGGGCAGGTTCTCGGAGCCCCGGTTCGACGCGATGATTGCCCGGTCGCTGGCGGCGGCGCAACTGGCCTGCGCAGAAGGCTAGCTCCGGCCGCCCACGGGCCATCCCGGCCCTGTTGCCTCTCGGCTGTGTGGGGGATCGAGGTTCCCAGCGCCCGGCAGGGGAAAAACAGGCGGGCGCGTGCGGTTGCCGCCTGGGGTTGGCGCTCCGAGCGCGTGGCGGGGATCGGCAGGAAACGGTTTCCCGGCGATCTGTGCGCTTGAAAGGACCGGCCCGCGGGGTCGCTCAGGCTCCGCCCGGGGCGCGCGCCGACTCCGGCAGGGGCGCGATTCTGGCGGCGGGCCGCGATACCGGCTCGCATGGCGACGCCCCGGGTCGGGCGATCCGGGGCCGGGCCGCCGCCGGTTTCGCCTGGCCGTCGAGCGACGCCATGATCTCCAGATAGGCCGCGGCCGCATCCGACCAGCGGAACCTGGCGGCCTGCACCTTTCCGCGCCCGGCCAGATCCTGACGCAGGGCGTGCGAGTGCCGCAACTCGCAGATCCGCGAGAACCAGGCCTCGGGATCGGAGGCCGGGGCATAGAGGCTGGCGTCGCCGCAGATTTCCGGCAGGCTTGCCCGGTCGCTGACGATGGTGGGGCAGCCCAGAGCCATCGCTTCGAGCGGCGGCATGCCGAAGCCCTCCGTCAGCGACGGAAAGGCAAGGCACAGGCTGTCCTGCAGGAGGGCCGCCATCTCTGCATCGGTGATCCGGCCGAGCCAGTCCACGCCGGCACCCGGCGAGGGACCGGAGGCGTAGACACGCGGATCGACCCCGCCTGCCACCGCCAGCCGGATGCCGGCCGCTTCGAGACGTTCGGAAATTCCGAGGAGAAGGCCGATATTCTTGTGCGGCGCCGGGCTGCCGATCACAACGACGGTGTCGCGCCCCGCCACGGCCCGGGTTCGGTCCGAATGGGCGGGACTCCACCGGATGGCATGTTCGTGCCCGTTCGGGACGACCCTGATGGAACCGGACGGGCGGATGCCCAGGCGGCGAATCTCCCGCGCGGAATAGGACGACACCGTGGTGACCGCGCGGGCCCTGCGTCCGAGCATCGGCAGCAGGACACGATAGAGCGCGCGAAAGCCGAACGTGTAGCTGTCCGGGGACGACCGGGTGGTGGCATCGTGGATGCAGACGATCTGTTTGCGGTGCAGAAGCGGGCCGGTATTGCACAGGCTCAACAGGCCGCCGGGCGCGTGGGCGGGCAGGACGCCCTGCTCCCATGCGTGCCCGCGCACGCGCCCCGCGCGGCGATGCGGGATGGCGTCGAGCCTCCAGGGCATCGCGGCGTCGGGAGGCAGGACGAGTTCCAGCGACAGGGATCGCTCCAGCGCCGGGTCGCTTCCGATGAGGGCGTCCAACGCGCGCACGACCTCGCAGGCGACGCGCTGCACTCCGGTGGTCGGCTGCGACAGGAAACGGCCATTGATGGCCCAGCGGGATCGCACGATCACCCTCCGCGATTTGCCGCGACGTCCGTGCCGCGATGCCTCGGCCTCACCCTGACCGGAACCCGCGCGCCGCGGAGCGACGCATTCGGCGTAGCCACCCGCGCCGATCCGGGCCGGGCCTCTGGTCGGAGGCGACCGAGTTGGGAATGTCACGCGCCGCTTACGCCTATCGAGGGAGGCGGGGCCGTGGCGCGACGGCCCTAGGGTCGGGCGCGGCCGGTCGCATGGTCCCGACATCGATTCGCCGCGTGCTGGCGGGCCGGAGTGGCCCCGCCGCCGATACTGATGGGGGAGGTCTCGCCATGCCGAGCGTCGATGTCGTGATCTCGTGCTGCAACTACGGCCATCTGCTGCGCCAGTGCGTCCGGAGTGTCCTGTCCCAGGGCGTCGCGCCGCTGCGGGTCATCATCATCGACAATGCCTCGGCCGACGACAGCGTCGAGGTCGCGTATCGGCTCGCGGCGGAGGACGAGAGGATCGAGGTCGGCTGCCACGCAGAGAATGTCGGCTCCCATGGCTCGTTCAACGAAGGCATCGATCTCGCCACGGCGGACTACATGATGATCCTCCGCGCGGACGACGTTCTTACGCCGGGAGCGTTGCGCACCGGGATCGGCTTGCTGGAGCGGCACCCGGAGGCCGCCGTCGCACTCGGCGCACCCGGGATGGAGCCCTGGCGCGACGGGTTCATACCGGTTCCTCCGGAGCATACCGGAGGGCGGATGATCCCGTCCCGCGACTTCGTCGCGCGATGCTGCCGGGTGATCGGCGTGGACATCACCGCGAACGCGATGCTGGTCCGAACCTCGGCGCAAAAGGCAGCCGGCCATTATCGCAGGTCGCTGCCGCTCATGGACGATCTCGAGATGGCCCTGCGGCTGGCCTGCCAAGGCGCGGTGGCGGAACTCTCCGCACCGTTGGTGGTGACGGGTTTGCACGGCGGCAGCATCTCGCGGTCGATCTGGCAGGACCGGCTCCGCGACCTGATGGAGCGAGAGGACGTGTTCGCCAGCTTCTTCGCGAACGAGGGCGCCGGGCTCCGCGGAGCCGACCGACTTCAGGCGAGCGTGCACCGGCGGCTGGCCGCGTGGGGATACTGGTCGGGACTGTCGCATCTGGTTCGCGGCAGGAGGGCGCAGGCGACGGCGCTCTTCGCGTTCGCCCGGCGCAATAGCGCAGGCTGGCCGGCGCCACCGCCCGTCTGGCACCTTCGGCCGGGGCGGAGCGCCGTCCGCCGTGCCCCCAGCGTGATCGCCGAGGCGCTGCGGCGGGGCGCGACATGATCGGTGAAAGTCCCGGAGGCCTCGGCGGCTGGCCGGCGACCCGTCGGATGGCGGCTTCATCGCGCATGGCCGGAACCGGAACGGCGGCCTCGGGCCGGTCCAGCGTTCGATCCGAAAGCATGCCCCCCCCGCCCCGCGCCGCCGCCGGGGACGGTCCCGATGCGCGCCGCAAATGGACGATAAACGGCGATTTTCTGGCGTTGCAGCCGAACGGCGTGGCCCGATACGCGAGGGAGGTCACGCTTGCGCTGGATCTGCTGATTGCCGAGTCGCATCCTCTCGCGGAGGGTCTCGACCTGGCGATCGTCGCGCCGAAGGCGGGCGTGGAACCGTTGGCGCTGCATGCGCTGAGGCTGGAGATCCTGCCCGAGTTCAAGCGTCCGCGCTTGCCACAGGTCTGGGTCCAACTGCAATTGCCCCGTCATGTCCGCGGCGGCCTGCTGAGCTTCTGCAATCTCGCCCCGATCGCGGTCCGTCGACAGATCGTCTGCATACACGATCTGCATACGCGGCTCGTACCCGAAAGCTACAGCCGCGGGTTCCGCCTGGCCCATGACCTCATCCTGCCGATCCTCGGTCGGCGGGCCGCTCATATCACGACGGTCTCGTCGTTCTCGCGCGATCATCTGGTGCGCGGCGGTATCGCCGGGAGCGACAAGATCACCGTCACCTATAACGGCAGCGATCATGCCGAGCGCTGGGATGCCGCCCGGTCCAGCCTGGCTGCGGCGAGCCGCCCCTACGCCCTGGCCCTGGGCCGGAACGCAGTGGCACAAGAGCCCCGATCTTCTCGTGCGTCTCGCGCCCCTGCTGGACCGCCTGGGACTGGACCTGTGGCTGGCGGGAGAGGCGGACGAGGGAATGGTCGCGCAATATTCCGAGACGGCGCCGCCCAATATCCGCCTGCTTGGCCGGATAAGCGACGACGACTTCAGGCAGGCCCTCCAAGGAGCGGTCTGCTTCCTGTTCCCCTCGCGGATGGAGGGGTTCGGATTGCCCGCGGTCGAGGCGATGGCCTGCGGATGCCCGGTCGTCTGCGCGCCCGCGCCCTGCCTGCCCGAGATCTGCGGTTCGGCGGCGCTCTATGCCAGCCCGGACGACCCCTCCGCCTGGGCGGATCAGGTCGAACGGCTCTTCCGCGACAGCGATTTGCGATTGGCGCAGGTTCGCACCGGCCTTACCCACGCCGCGCGCTATTCCTGGCGCCGCATCGCGGAGCAGTACTTGAAAATCATGGCCGACATTGACGGGGCAAAGCTGGCACTACCCCGCTGATGACGGCGGCCGAGGCGGGGCCGGGTTCAAGGTCCGGCCGCGGGAACCAGGTCGGGCGGTTGCGCTCAGCGCCGCGCGGGGGCGCTAGTGCCCTTCCAGCATCCGGCGGATCTTCTTTCGGCGTTTGAGCTTGCGCCATGGATAGATCCAACCGGGCCGGTTCTCGGCGCGATGCCGATGTGCCCGAACCGCGCGGGGCTGCTTCCCGGGAGCGACAGGTGTAGTGAGCTCGCGATCGGCCAGCAACGCTTCCACCTCGCGATCGTAGATGTCGAGATGTCCGCTCTACTCCCATCTTGCCGCCTTTCATGGTTTCGATCAGCCCGTGAAATCTCAGATCGTGTCACGTTCCTCTGTTGCGCGCGGATGAACGACCGTCATGTGAGGCGATGACGATATGACCGCCTGCCGGCGGCATCAATCTGCCAACGGGTCAATAACGATCCACAAAGGAGGCCGGTCATCTCGGGGATTACCGCGTTCGGTTTCGATCTCTTGAAGGGTGTTCTCCAACTGGACGGGGCTGACAGCGCCCGGCACGTCGTGCTCCGCAAGAAGCTGAGACGGGAGAAGGTTCTCGATTTCCTCGGCCGCCTTCCCACATGCGTGATTGTGATGAAAGCCTGCGGCGGCGCCAATCTCCGGGGGACGGGAGATCCAAAGGCTGGGGCACGTGGTTCGTCTCCTCCCGTCAGTCTACATGACGCCGTTCGTTAAGCAGCGCATGAAAGATGGTGCGGCAGATCGTGGCGGCAGTGGCGCCGCGTGAGCCGACGAACGATGCGGGGACAGGCTGAGAGAGCTAATGGCTGAATTTGGGTGACGCGCCCTGACCAAGTAACGCGGCTGGCGTCGCCGATCTCGGCGGTGCCGTCGGTGATTCTGAAGCCCTCGACGACCATTGCCAACTGACTGGAGCCTTTTAGGGGGAGCCATCCATTAGAGGCCGCCTGGATGAGCATCTAGACCACGAGGTCAGCGATCTTCTGCTACAGCGCGCTCTTGGTCCGGACGGTGCGAAGCCTGACCGTGGCGGAGACGCTTTCGATCGGGTCGGCGGTGCGCAGGTGGTCTTAGAGCGCCTAACAGAACCTCTCTTGGGGCCGCTCGCGTTGTTCCGGCATGGCACGAGGCGAGCTTGTATCCGACGATCTCTGGGCGGCGATCGCGCCGCTTCTCCCCCAGGAGCCCGCGAAGCCGAGAGGCGGCCGGACCCGATGCAGCGATCGCGATGCGCTGCGGGGCATCGTGTTCGTGCTGAGATCCGGCATTCCCTGGGAGATGTTGCCCCGGGAGGCGTTCGGCTGTTCCGGAATGACGTGCTGGCGCAGGATGCGGGACTGGCAGCAAGCCGAGGTGCGGGGCCACCTGCACCGGGTGCTTCTGGAACGGCTGCATCAGGCAGGGGAGATCGACCGGTCGCGCGCCTCGATCGACAGCGCTTCGATCGGGCCCGAAAGGGGGGGTGCCGCAACGGGGCCAAGCCCGACGGACAGGGGCAAGCCGGGGACGAAGCGCCACATCGTCACCGACCGGTGAGCCATGGGTCGCATCGGTTCGAGATCCATGGCGAACGCACACCGCTCGGCCTGATCCCCACCGGAGCGAACCGTCATGACAGCATGGCGCTGGCGCCCGTCCTCGATGCCGTGCCGGGCGTGCGCCCCGGCGGTCGGGGGCGGCCCCGAAAGCGCCCAGACAAGCTGCACGCCGACAAGGCCTACGACAGCCGGCGATGTCGCATGGCGTGCCGCGCCCGGAACATCATGCCTCGCATCGCCCGCAAGCGCATCGAGAGTTCCGCCCATCTCGGGCGCCATCGCTGGGTCGTGGAACGAACCTTCGCCTGACTCGCCTGGTTTCGACGCCTCGCCACTCGCTACGAGCGTCGCGCGGACCTCCACAAAGCCTTCAGCACCCTCGCCGCAGTCCTCATCTGCATCAAGCAGATCCACCGGTTCTGCTAGGCGCTCTTAGTGCTCCGCCGGGAAGTCGTAGAAGGCCAGCAAGGACTCGCGGTCCTTGCTCAGGCATCTTGCGACCTTCTCGGCGCGACATCCATTGCGGTCACGGTGGCGGCACGGGTCTCCGCCTGCCAGAGCTTGCGGAGGTCGGATTTGACCGCGGGCTGGATCGACTTTGGTACGTAATTGAGGACGTTCGAGGTCATGGGGACCCAACAGCGCTGATGCCGCGTACCGGGGGAACCCCTCGTCGAGAGCCTTCCAGAAGCCGAGCGCTTCGTCACCCACGGCGATCTCGGGTGCCACTCTCGGACCACGCGCCCTGATATCGATCAGGAACTCGCGCCGGCTCTGGGCGCTTTCGACCATGCCGATCTGGAAACCGAAGAGTTCTTTCTTCCCCTCCGGCGCTGCCCCGATCATCGCCAGAATCCACCCGGCATGCGGCTCCTTGCGCGCTTGGAGATTAGACTCCGTGCCCCCAGACGCGGACATATCGCCGCGCGGAGAGATCGCGGGGTTTGCCGGCGTCGGCCGTCGCCCTCCCGCTCCCCGGTCAGTCGCGACAGCATCCGGACGACAGGTCGATCCCGGTCTCCTCGAGCAGAGCCGACAAGGCTTCCTGCAGGTCCCGGGTGGAGACCCTGTGCAGGTACAGGACCGGTAGAGGGGTCTCCAGACGGGGGACCGCCGTGGCTATCGCGCCACGCTGACCGCCAGGCTCCGGCTTCGGGTGGATGAAGATCGGGGGTCACAGCAAGGGGGTCTTGGCAGCGTGATTCAAGCTCCCGAACTGAGGGGGCATGATGAGCGGACATTTCTGGCTAACCGACGAGCAGATGGGGCGGCTGCAACCGTTCTTTCCCAAGCCCCGAGGCAAGCCTCGGGTCGATGACCGGCAGGTTCTGAGCGGGATAATCCAACTCAAGAAGAACGGGTTGCAGTGGAAGGACGCGCAATCTGTCTATGGCCCTGCCAAAACGCTCTACAACCGGTTCGTCCGCTGGTCGCGCATGGGGGTGCTCGCCGGGATTTTCTTGAGCTCGCGCAGCCGGGGCCGGATGGCGACATGATCATGATCGACAGCAGCCACCTCATGGCTCACCGCACGGTGGCAAGCCTCTCAAAAGGTGGCCTCGGACGCGGGCCATCGGACGGACAAAGGGCGGGCTGAACTCGACGCTGCACATGGTCTGCGACGGGCGGGGCGGCGTCTAACTTTCTTCCTGTCGCCCGGTCAGATGAGTGACGCAAAGGGCGCTCTGGCGCTGCTCCAAGCTCTGCCGCCCGCCAAGGTACTGCTGGCCGACGAGGGGTACGACGCCGCTAGGTTCCGCAGAGCCCTTTAAGACAAGCGGATCGACGCCTGCATTCCAGCCTGGCGCGGCCGCAAGGTTCCTGCCTGCCATGACCTCAGGCTCCAAAAAAGCGGCGTCACCGGATCGAGAACCTGTTCGCTCGGCTCACGGACTGGTGCCGGATCGCTACCTGCTGCGACAGATCCGGAGAACTGTTGCTCTCCGCCATCCGCATCGCCGCAACCGTCATGTTCTTGTGGTGAGTCTTAACCCTACTCTATGATGGTCCCTTGGCCCGGACACGGATCTTCGACCGCCGTACCGCCAAGCCACCGATACCGGTCTGGATCATCCGCTTGGGCCCGTGGCGGGGGTCCCACCACTTGCCGGCGCCCGTCGGTCAAGCGCTCCCGGCCGGTTCAGCACCAAGGGCATCCGCCTCTGTCCGCACCGCCGCCGCCGGCATCCGGCGGGCTCCTTCACGAGCGATCCCGGTCAGAGGATCCTCCCCAGAATGTGGCTGACGCAGCGGGATGACCTCGGCATCTTCTGTCCCGGCGTATCGCTCTCGTCACAGGTTCCGGCAGGCTCCAGAACCCTTCCCGAGAAGCCGCTTTCTAAGGCCGCATCACCCGTATGTGGTGGTAGCTCGTTAGTGTCCGAGCACGTGGTGGAAATTCGAAGGCGGCGTGATCTCCGGGTGATGTGACCCCCCCCAACCGGCGGCGCCAACCGCCAGGGAGATTGCGCCATGACCGAGATTACCGAGAGCGCTGTCTTTTCGCCGCCGCCCGAGGAGGCGAGCCACGATCCGATCGAGTATCGGCTTCGGGCGAACGTGCGCGCCACCATCGAGGCGATGTTCGAGGAGGAGCTGGCCGCCTGTCTCGGCCGCTTCCGCCACGGGCGCGATGGCGAGGGGGGCGGCGATGCCAGGGGATACCGCCACGGGCACCGAGAGCGGCAGTTCGCCGGGACCTTCGGCACCGAGACCGTGCGGGAACGCAGTTGGGCGCGGGGCGCCGATGGCCACGGCCAGACCACCGAGTGGCGGTCGAAAGCCCTGCCGCGCTACCGGCGGCTGACGAAGACGGCCGAGGCGCCGATCGCGGCGGTCTGCCTCGCCGGCCCGAACGCGCGCCGGGTCAAGCGAGCGCTGTTCGGGCTGTTCGAAGGCGCCGTGAGCATTCGCCATCGTTTCTCGTCACTTCGCGCGACCGTCAGTTGACCGTTCCGGCGGGGTGGAGAGGCCACGTCCGCCGCCCCTGCTGCGCCCGGCCTGCGGCTGCGGAACGGCGGCGGCCGCCCGGAGGTCCAGGCCGCGCATATCCGGCCGGTCGAGCGGGAGGGCAGCGATTCCGTGCGCAACGGACTGGCGCTGTCGGGACGCTGCACTGGATGTTCGAGCGTGGCCTGCTCTCGGTGGCCGATGACGCGCGCACGACCCTCGTCTCCCACAACAAGGTCCCGGGAGAGGTCGTGGACCGGCTGATCTCGCCCTCCGGTGAGCTGCACTTGCCCGAGGATCCTCGCGATCGGCCGCATCCGGCGAACCTGGCCTGGCATCGCGAGACCATCTTCGGGCAGGTCGTGGCCGACGGCCCCGCGCCGTGGGACTGAGAGGCCAGAAGCGGCGCGATCTCGACGCCTGCCGACGGCCCCGTTTCCGGAGACCGTGGACGCAGAGAGGACGCGAACCTCGGTTCGCGCCCTCGATGAGCTTCGATCTCGGCCCGGTCGAAGCGTCGACGCGAGCCTACTCGTTCGGGTCGGGTGGCGCTTCACCGCTCGCGGCGTCGCCCTTCGCCTGCGCCGGCGCGGAGGGAGTGTTCGCCGGCGCCTGACCCGCCGAGACGCGCAGTTCGATTTCCTTCCGGACGGATGCAGGGCAATCGGGGTGCGCCGCGATGCGCCGGGCATTGGCGATCGTCGCCGCGCGTCCGAAGGGAGAGAAGATCTCGTGATGCAGCTTTCCGCCGTGGCATGCGGCGATGGCGTCGTCGAACGTGTCGCGGGCGGCATCGAGGGCGCGCTCGTGTCCCACGTGCTGGTCGAGGGCGATACCGGCGTGCAGGGCGTTCGCGCGGTCCTGCATCCGCTTCTGGCGGTCGGTGAGATGATCGTAGTCGATGAGGGGCGGCGTTTCCTGGCCATGATGTGTTCCTCCGAAGCGGGTTGCGATGTCAGCCGAGAAGCCCGTCCGGGCCGTTCGATCCTCGACTGTGGAGGAAATGCGAACGGCCCTTGGAGCGCGGAAACGACTGTCGACCCCGTGGCGAACCTTTTCAGCCGTCGCGATCGGGCTCCTTCTCGAACGGCAGCCAGGACCGCGCCGTACGATGCAGGCCGATGATGGACCGGGCCAGCGACGTGCGGGCCTCGGCGATCTTCCGTCGCACTGCGGCCGGCATCTGCCGCGCGATCCCGACGATCGCGGCATCCGCCGCCCGGATCTCGTCGAAGGCCGTCTTCAGCTCGCCCTCCCGCGCTCTGGTCCGGCGCGCCGCGAAGGCCCGCGCGAAGAGCCCGGCGGGTGACGGGGAACCCGCAGGGTCCTCGGGCTCCCTCTCGCTTTCCTCGATGGCGGCGATCGGGCCGATACGTCCCTCGGCCACCTCGGCGGCTTTCTCCGCCGTGGCCGCCTCGCGCGCATCGAGGACCTCTTCCTGCGCGCCGACGGCGAGGTCGCGCTCGGCCAGGGCCTTCTCCTATGTCTCGCGCCACTGCCGCGGAGAGACGTGCCGGCGATGGCGCGGCACCGCCACCGGGGCGTCCGTCACGTCCTTTCCGGCCTCCTCATCCTCGCGGAGTTTCCGGTTCTGCTCGGGCGCATCCCGGATCGCCTGCTTGCGCCGCGCGCCGCGTGTCAGGCCGATCCCGGAGAACCGGGCGCCGACATCCTCCCGCGCCTTCTCGTAGTCGCGGATCATGGCATGCACCGAGGGCTGCAGCATGCGCCGCCCGTCCTTCGTGGTCGCGCGCGGCAGGATCACGGCGTGGACGTGATGGGCCTCCTCGTCCCGGTCGGCGCGGGCATGCACGCAATCCTCCCCGAAATGGTGTTTCAGCCAGGCGATCGCGCGCGCCTCGAACTCCTCCTCGCGGGTCGGGCCGCTCTCGCCCAGGAACCCGGTCAGGTCGTCCTCGAACCACCGCCGGTTGGCCGTCAGGACGATCTCGCGCATCGGGCCGTGCCGCGTCGCCCGCCAGGGATCCCGTGGCCCCTCGGCGATGCGCCGGAGCGTCTCCGCCTTGCGTCGGCGCTTCTTGAGTTGCTCGAGCTCGCGGACGTGGTTCTCGGCGCATCTCGCCGATCTCGTTCCACGCCTCCTGCGCCCAGGCCTTCTTCCCGATCAGCCGCCTGTTCAGGCCGCTGCGCGATGGATCGACATGGCCGAGATCCCCGCCCCGGCGGGTCCGATGTCGTTCATACCCGGCGACATCGCGGGGCCAGAGCCCCTGCATCCGCATGACGACGGGAGAGACCAGGTTCCGTTCCGACATCTCTCGACCTTCCGCTGTGACGGTCGGGAGATCGGATCGGAGAAAGACACGCGGAAACGCGGCCGCGCGACGGGTACGAGGGCGGACGCAGAGCCCTTGGGTCCCTTGTGGATTTGGCGCTTCAGCCGCTTTGCCAAAGCTCATTGATCGACGTGAACGGCGTTCCGGGCTTCCGCGGCACCGCCAGCCGCTGCGGCTTAACTCTACCAAACCGGCCGTTCGCGAAGGTTGCAAGATCGAGGTCGACACGGAGTCAGACTCTACGGGGCGAAGTTGCCGTTGCTCACCAGTGCGTGCGTTTGGTCTGCGAACATCCGCATGGCTTCTAGTCATAGTTGAACAGCTGGGCCCCGGCAGAATTGGTTGGTAAACCGACGATCCCCCGTGACCATCGCGCCCCTGATCCGATGGGGATGGAGGTTCGACATCGGGTCGCTCGGACCCGCAAAGATCCATCAACGCGCGCTCTCCCCGTGCTATGGCTCGGCGGAAAGCGAATGATTGAGCCGAGGAACAATGGCGGAGGTCACCCCAGAGACCCCCTCGCCCCGTGAGGCAAGAAGTGAAGCACTGGCCATCCGAGCGCATGGTTTGACCAAGCGTTTCAGCGGCTTGACGGCGGTGGACGGCATCGACCTCGACGTGCCGCGCGGCATGATCTTCGCCATCCTGGGTCCGAACGGGGCCGGGAAGACGACCCTGATGCGCATGCTCGCCACGCTGACGCGGCCGGACGAAGGGACGGCCGAGGTGATGGGGCACGACCTTCTGGCGGATCCCGGCGCGGTGCGGGGCGCGATCGCGATGACCGGCCAGTTCGCCTCGCTCGACGAGGACCTGACGGGCCGCGAGAACCTGGTCTTCCTCGCGCGGCTCTGGGGCTTCGGCGGCCGGGCCGCCGGCCGTCGGGCCGACGATCTCCTCTCCGCCTTCGAACTGAGCGGGGCCCGCCACCGGCAGGTGAAGGACTACTCGGGCGGGATGCGGCGACGCCTCGACATCGCCGCCTCGCTGATCGTCACTCCTGGGGTGCTGTTCCTCGACGAGCCGACCACCGGGCTCGACCCGACGGCCCGGCTGCGTGTGTGGCGGATGATCCGGCAGCTCGCCCAGTCGGGCGTCACCGTGCTGCTTACCACGCAGTATCTCGAGGAGGCCGACCAGCTGGCGCAGCGGATCGCCGTGATCGATAACGGCCGCAAGATTGCCGAGGGTACCAGCCGGGAGCTCAAGGCGGCCACCGGATCGGGGTTCCTCCACGTGACGCTCGCCGACCCGGCGGAACTCGACCGGGCGGCCGGGCTGCTCGAGGAGCGCCTGGACGCACCGGTTCAGCGCGGCCCGGAGGGCGCGCACCTCTCGGTCATGGCGCGAACCCCGGAGGCGGCGAACGCGGCGCTGTCCGCCCTGGTCGCGGCAGGCATCGCTCTGGAGGATTTCGCGATGGGCGCACCCAGCTTGGAAGAGGTGTTCTTCGCTCTCACCGGCGGCACCGGGCCGTACCCGGAGGAGGCCGTATGACCGAGGTCACCCCCGCCACGTTGCAGCACACACCGCGGCCGCCGCGGCCCTCGGCGTTATCGAATGCGCTCACCTTCGGCTGGCGGGCGGTGCTCAAGTTCCGCCACGTGCCCGAGCAACTCTTCGATCTCGTGATGACGCCAATCATGTTCACGCTGCTTTTCACCTTCGTTTTCGGCGGCGCGCTCGCCGGATCGACGGGGGATTACCTGCAGTTCTTCCTGCCGGGAATCCTGGTGCAGACGGTGGCGTTCAACGCGGTCTATTCGGGGATGGGCCTGTCCACGGACTTGGGCAAGGGGCTGTTCGACCGGTTCCGCAGCCTGCCGATCTGGCCGCTGGCGCCCTTCGCCGGGCTGGTCGTGGGGGATCTATTGCGCCACCTGATCGCAGGCGGGATCATTCTCGGGATCGGCTTGGCGCTGGGATACCGGCCCGAGGCGGGCGCGGCGGGGGTGGCGGGGGCGGCCCTCCTTCTCCTGGCGATCGGCTTAGGGATCGGGTGGGTATTCATCGTGCTCGGCCTGCTGATCCGCACGCCGACCACGGTGATGACGCTGGGCTTCACGGTGCTTTTCCCGGTGGTCTTCGCCTCCAACATCATGGTGCAGCCGGAGACGATGCCCGGCTGGCTGCGCGCCTTCGTCGAGGTGAACCCGATCACCCTGATGACCACCGCCATGCGCGGGCTGATGGCGGGCTCGGCGACACTGGCGCAGGTCGGGCTCGCCCTCCTCGCGCCCGTCCTGCTTACCGCCGTGCTGGCGCCCGTCACCCTGTGGCTGTACAGGCGCACATGATGCGGAGGGCATGGTGCTGCGACCCGCCGCAGACGAACCGAATTCCCGCAAAGGGCCGAGGCTGCGTGAGAACACTCCGCTGATGCATGCTGCTGGGAACGGCAGGAGCAGGCATGGGCAGGTTCGATCGAAGGTGTCGGGCGAAGCCGGTCGACGCTGTTTCCCGAGCGGCTTGAGGACTGGATGGACGCAGACGATCCGGTCCGGGTGATCGACCTCTTCGTCGATGATCTCGAGCTTGGAGACCTTGGCTTCGAGCGTGTCGCCGCTGCGCGAACGGGCCGGCCGGGCTACCATCCCGCCGTCCTGCCGAAGCTCTTCATCTGCGGTTACCTGAACCGCGTTCCGTCCAGCCGGCGGCTCGAGCGCGAGGCTGGGCGGAATGTCGAGGTGATGGGGCTGACCGGACGGTTGGTGCCGGACCACGAGACGATTGCCGACTTCCGGCGCGACAACGGCCCCGCCATCCGCCGGACCCGCGCCCTCTTCGTCGAACTCGGCCGCCGGGCGGGGGTGCTGAAGGGCGACTGCGTTGCGGTCGATGGCAGCAAGTTCAAGGCGGTCGACAACCGGGATCGGAACTTCCCGAAGGGCAAGATAGCGAGCCGGCTCGCTCACCTGGAGGCCAGTGTCGCGCGATACATCGACGAGATGGTCCGGATCGACCGCCAAGAGGAAGGCGAGGCGCGGACCGGGAAGGTCGACAACCCCGGCCGGCGCCACGCTCGCGTGAAGGGGGAGATACAGCCTCTGCAAGCCATGGAGGGACGTGTAGAGGAAGCGTCCGACGGACAGGTCTCGCTGACCGATCCGGACGCTCGCTCCATGGCGACCAGTGCGAGGCGCAGCGGGCTCGTGGGTTGCAACGTCCAAGCGGCGGTCGATACCGAAACCCATCTGATCGTCGCGCACGAAGTCACCAATGCCGGTCATGACCGCGACCAGCCGAATTTGATGGCGGTCGCAGCGCAGGTGGCCCTGGACCATGACGGGACGAGCGTCGTCGCGGACAAGGGCTACGTCAGCGGACGCCAGATCCCGGCCTGCCACGAGGCCGGGATCGTCCCGACCGTTCCGCGGCCCGAGACCTCCGGCAACCGCAAGACGGGCCTCTACGTGAAGGCCGACCTTGCCTGCGACGCCGAGGCCGACGTCTACCGTTGCCCGGCCGGCGAGGAGCCGACCTGCCGCCACACCCGCGAGGAGGACGGCCTCGGGATGCGGCGATACTGGACGACCGCCTGCCGGGACTGCCCGTTCAAGTCCCGTTGCACGACGGCCAGGGAGCGCCGGGTAACAAGGTGGGAGCACGAGCACCTGGTCGACGAGATGACCGAACGCATCGCAGGTCGAGAGGGATGGATGCGGTTGCGCCGCTCGACCGTCGAGCACCCATTCGGCCCTATCAAGAGCTGGATGGGAGCAACCCACGTCCCGACGCGTCGATTGCCGAAGGTCCGAACCGAGATGGCGCTTCAAGTCCTGGCCTACAACATGAAGCGGATGCTCTCGATACTCGGCACCCGGGGGCCGATGACGGCGCTGTCGACCTGAGAAGAGCCGATCATCCCGGCCAAGCAGCGGAACGATCGGGAATAGGGCGACCACAGCACCTTCGGGGCACTCCGGCAGGGAGTTTCCACACAGCCTCGGCCCATATCTGATCCTGTTCGACCCGCGCCGCGGTCGCGCGGTGGCTGCAAGCCTCGGCTGAAAAGGGCGCGCCGCACGCCGGCAGTTGCGGCCACCGGAGAGACGCTCGCCCATTGAGGCGGGTCGCGATTGGTGGGAACCTCGGCTGGCGCCCGGTGCCGGACGTCGCGATGGCAAACGAACCGGGTTTCCGAGGCCGCATCTGCGAAAGGAATGCCCATGTGGACGGAATGGTTCTACCCGGACTCCCCATGGGTCCTCCTCTGGGTCGTGGCCGGATCATGCGGGATGTACCTGACCCTACTCGGTCTCGCCCGATGGTCCGGTGTCCGCAGCTTCGCGGAGATGTCGGCCTTCGACATCGCGGTGACGATCGCCGTGGGCTCGCTGCTGGCGACGACAGTCGCGACCAAGTCGCCGTCCCTCCTCCAGGGGGTCGTGGCCCTGGCAACCCTGTTCGCGATCCAGCTCGCGGCGTCGAGGCTGCGCCTCGGCATTCCGGGCTTCAGGAGGGCCACGGACAATACACCCATCCTGCTGGTCGGACCCGGCGGCCGCCTCAAGCGGAACGGTATGAGGGCGGCGCGGGTGACCGAAAGCGATCTGCGCGCCCATCTGCGCGCCAGCAACGTCCTCGACCTCGGCGCGGTTCAGGCCGTGGTCATGGAGGGAACGGGCAAGATCCATGTCCTGCACGGCCACGCGGAAGAGGAGATCGAAGGCCGGTGGATACTCGAGGACGTTCTCGATTACGACGCCGAGGTCTCCTGAAGCGGGCGCCCCTCCCCGCGGGAGGTTCCACGGCCACCGCCCCGGAGCCGAACCCGACCGCTGTCGGGAATTCGGCGCGCTTCTTCGGTCGCGTCGAGGCGGCGCTGTCCTCTGATCACCCGGCACACCGCGCCAATAAGGGGCTGATCGTTTCGGTTCGGAGAATCGGGAAGTGCGAGGCTGGTCATCGGCAGCGCTGCATTCGGCGGGCGATGCCGGCGTGATCTGCGTCGACCGCGCGGCAATACGATAGGGGGCAGCCTGGCCGGACCGCGCACCGGGCTTCGCCCGATGACTTGGCCGCAGTTCATCGATGGAGCGCCTCAGTTCCGCATCGGGATCGCCTCGTCCCAGCGGAAGCCGACACCGCCGCCTTGCCAGACGCCGCTTCCGAACGGGTTGCTGCCGTCGATATCCACGCGGAGCGGCAATCCGAAACTCGGGGCGAGGTCGTGCATGCCGCGGACGGTGCTGCGATGCATGATCCTCAGACCCTGCTGCTCGACAGGCATGTGGGCTTCGGGCGAAGCCCGGTGCGCGACGGCCAGGTTGTCGATGAAGACGCAGTCGTTCTCCTCGTACTCGTAGGCGATGCCATATCCGCTCTCGAGACCGGCGTTGAGCACGTCGTTGTAGTCGCGGCAGACTCGCTTCATGTCCTCGGCGTCGAGAAGGCGGAACCCCCCGTTGTCCGGCAATTTCTCGATGATCGCCCCGGTCATGCCCAAGTGCAGCCAGATACATGTCTGGCCGGATACCGGGTGCTCGTGCACCAAGGGATGCACGACGCCCGAGGCGGAGTTCACCGAGGAGAGCCGGGCCCACCGCTCCTTTCGATCCTCCGGGAGGACCTCGTAGGCGATGCCCTGGTGGGCGAAATGGGTGCCGCCGCCGCGCTCGGCCGGGCGGATAATGTGGTAGCCCGAGTGCGAGAAGGTCGCCGGAAGGAAGCTTCCGTCGTTGTGCCATTGCGGGCCGACATCCGGAATCCCGTGGCGGCGATCGTTCGAGAGGCGGAAGATATGGGGGTTTCCGCCGGGTGTCTCCGGGTGGACGCCATGGGTACTGTGCAACTCCCGGCCGCCCCACCAGCAGCTCGCGCGCAGAAAGTCCTCGTGCTCGATTTTCCTGTCGTTCTTGAACACGAGGAAACCGCGATGGGCCATTTCCTGCTCCAGCGCCTCGCGCACCCTCTGCGGCGGCGGAGTCTGGGATGTCAGGTCGATGCCGCTCACCTGCGCTCCGATGGGGGCCAGAGGGACGATCCGGCCACCGAACGCTTCGATGGCCGCAACCCGGTAGGGGTCGAGCGGCTGCACTTTCGATCGTTCCCTACTCATGATGAACCTCCTTAATTCGCTCAGGTGTCCACGTAGAGCGGCCTATCGGTGTAGCGACCGGCCTCGCGTGGGAGGCCGGTTCTGAAACCGTGCTTTCAGAGGTCCGATGAGCGGCCTCTTTCCGCCGATATGTGTGCCAACTGCCTGCCTTCACGCTGTTGACCTCGGCGGCACTCCGCCGGCTGCGCCATGGATGAAAGGCAGGTACGTGGCGTCGCTCCGCCGCCAAACGTTTGGATCCGAGCCACCAAAGGGCCGTACACGGCACTCCGGTAGAGGGCGGTAAGCGGACCTTCTCTGCGGGTGCAAAGCTATGACGCGGCCCCAGCGGAACCAGCCGTTCACGGCGCCGTGCGTGAAAATTCGTATCAGTTAGATTGACGCTCACAGTACGGGTCACTTGTCTGTTTCAGTGATGAGGAGGGCGTAAAACGGTTTTAGTTTGTTGAAACGTAACGGAGCATCGCGGAAGGTGAATTATTGCCCTTCATTGGCAACATAAGTGGCCTGTTTCGCCTGAAAACGTCCGGGCTTCCGCTGGTGAATCTTCGCATTGATTATTCCGGACTGTCCGGTCGAAATGGGCGGCAGTTCAGAGCCTCAATCTAATCGATGGCTCTAGCCTAACTCAATCTTCAGAGCCAGAAGATCACGGTTGCGGCGAGGGCGACGGTGGAGAGGAAGACCTTCGGGCACCTGTCGTAACGGGTGGCGACGCGCCGCCAATCCTTGAGACGACCGAACATGATCTCGATGCGGTTGCGGCGCTTGTAGCGACGTTTGTCGTATCGCACCGGCTTGTCACGCGACTTCCGGCCCGGGATGCAAGCTCGTATCCCTTTGTCTCGCAACGCCTCCCGGAACCAGTCGGCGTCGTAACCACGGTCGGCGATCAGCCACTCGGCCATGGGAAGGCTGCTCATCATCGCGCGCGCACCGGTGTAGTCGCTGACCTGGCCGGCACTCATGAAGAAGCGGATGGGTCGGCCTTGGGCGTCGGTGACGGCGTGAAGCTTGGTGTTCATCCCGCCCTTGGTGCGCCCAATCAGCCGTCCGCGCCCCCCTTTTTCACGCACAGACTCGAGGCCGTGCGGTGCGCCTCCAGGTAGGTCGCGTCCACCATGATCGTTGTCTGCGCGCCGCTCTCCGCCGCCAGCCCCTGCATCATCCGCGCGAAGACCCCCATGTCGCACCACCGCTTCCATCGATTGTACAGGGTCTTGTGCGGCCCATATGCCTCCGGTGCGTCGCTCCACCGCAAGCCATTGCGATTGATGAAGATAATCCCGCTCAGAACGCGACGATCATCGACCCGAGGCTTGCCATGGCTCTTGGGGAAGTAGGGCCGAAGCCGCGCCATCTGATCGTCGGTCAGCCAGAAAAGATTGCCCATGATGCCCCCGTGAGTTCGGGAGCATGAAGCATCCGGACGGCCTAGCTACAAGCTGATCAATGGGTCCTGAGCCTAACAGGAATGAAGGAATTGTGAGAATTCCGGTGATAAAGTTGGCCAAAGTAGCGGTGGGATGATTCCGCGGCGGTCGGCGGGACGCGTGGCCTGCCGCCTGAAAAGTGGTCCTCCCTGACGCAGGCTTTCGAGCCGGATGGAGGACGCAGGAACGGGACAGACGAGGCCCAAGCCGGAGGAGCTCGTCGCGAGGCTTCGGCAGGTCGAGGTGCTGGTAGCGCAGGGCCGATCGGTGCCCGAGGGTCGACGCAGACGTCGACCGGTCCATCGGGGGTGAGGCATGAGCACGCCATCGGTCCGAGTGCCATGCCGACCCGGTTCACCTGTGACCGGTGGCGCAAGGAGGTCGGGGGTCTGAAGACCGACCAGGTGAAGCGGCCGAAGCAGCTCGAGAAGGAGAAGAACGGCTGCGCAAGGCCGTCTGCGACCTGACGCTCGAGAAGCTGATCCTCCGGGAGGCCGCGTCGGGATCCGAAGGTCCGCACCAGCGCAACGTCCCAGCCCCGCCCGCCGCCGGGCTTGCGTCGATCATGCCCGGCGGAAGTTCCAGGTCTCGGAGCGCTTCGCCTGCCGCGTGCTCGGCCAGCATCGCTCCACCCATCGGAAGAGGCCGCGCGGACGGGCCGACGAGGAGGCGCTGACCGCGGACATCGTCGCGCTCGCGTCCCGATACGGGCGCTGCGGCTACCGTCGGATCGCGGCCATGCTGCGCGATGCCGGCGGGGCCGTGAACGTGAAGCGCGGGGAGCGACGAGCCCCTGTCCGCCACCGGTTCGAGGACGATGGCGAGTGGCGGCGGGACTGAGGGGGATCGGGAAAGGCCCCAGTGGGGCGTGTCCCCCGACCAAGCTGACGGTGCCGCGGAAGCAACCCGGGAAGGGGCCGGCTCCGGCTCGATGACGGGTCCCGCCTCCGCCTGCGCCCTGAGCGCCCGAACCGCGTCCGGTCCTGCGATGTCGTGGAGAGCCGGGCACGGGACGGAAGGAAGTCCAGGATGCGGAACATCGTCGACGAGTTCACCACGGAGTGCCTGGCGATCCGGATCGACCGGACGCGGAACGCGACCGCCGTGGTCGATGTCCTGACCGATCTGTTCATGCCTCACGGGGTGGGCCCGGCCACGTCCGCCCGGACAATGATGAGGGCGACGCCCGAATGAGTCCATCGCCAGGGCGGTGAGGGACTGGATCGCCGCCGTGGGCGCGAAGACGGCCTTCATCGAGCCGGGCAGTCCCTGGGAGAACGGCTCCTGCGAGAGCTTCAACTCCAAGCTTCGCGACGGTGATCCTATACGATCACCTGAACGGGGAGATCTTCCCTTCGATGGCCGAGGCCCGCGCCGTGATCGAGGCATGGCGGGTCCACTCCAATCCCGTCAGACCCCATTCGTCGCCGGGCTACCGGCCGCCAGCGGAGGCCGTCCACTGGCCGTCACACACCGGACAGCCGACCGCGTCCGAGGCAACCGCCTTGGCGCCGAGGCCCGTCCTGCACCAAGGCTGAAACCGGACCACCCGACAGGGGCAGGCCACCCAAGGAGCAAGGACCGGACCGCGGACTTTCTTGTCGTCTCGATGAATCTTGCCGAAGGCAGGTTTGCAGGGGAATATGCCATGCCGTCCCGCGTTCTGGGAAGCAGACGAGCCTACTGGAAGCGTCCCATCCCATCCTCGATCGCCTCGAGAAACCGATGGGCTGTGACCGGGTCCGACGTGAACGGAGACTCCCTCAGCCTTGTCTCGTCCTCGCCTTCTTCAGCCTCGTAGATCACTCCGCCGTCCTTGATCGTGAGAAGAACGCGGAGGTCGGCGAGCGTCTCGGGGTCGACGGCGGTGGGGTCGTCAGAGAGGAGCACGAAGTCGGCGATCTTGCCCGCCTCAATGCTGCCCTTGTCGTCCTCCTCGAAATGCTGCCACGCCGGCCAGATCGTCATCGCCTTGAGGGCGGTCATCACGTCGACCCTCTGGTCCGGACCAAGGATATCGCCTGACCGGGTCCGGCGGGTGACGGTGGCCGACAGGATGCGCATGGAGTCCGGGAAGGCCACGGGCGCGTCGTGGTGCGACCCGAACATCATGTCCCGCTCACGAACCCAGCCGGTCGGAGAAATGTTGTCGGCGTTCACCGGCCCGACCGTGTGGTCGCGGTGCCAGTCGCCCCAGTAGAAGGTATGCATCGGAAAGAGCGACAAGAAAACGCCCAGTTCCTTGTAGCTGTCCAGCTGGTCTTCGCGCAGGAACTGGCCATGGATCAGCACGGGCCGGTTGCCGGGATCGCCGTACTTGTCCTGCGCCGCGCTTATGGCAGCGATCAGCATGTCGGACGCGCCCTCGCCGTTGGCGTGGGTGAGGATCTGGATGCCGTTCCCTATGCACCAATTCACGGCGTCCTGCACCTGCTCGATGGTGACGGCCGCGTAGCCGGCGTAGCCCGGCGGGTAGTCGCCCACCGGGGCGTAGTAGGGGCGGTCCCTCAGCGCGGTGAACCCTTGCGGCGAGCCGTCGATGGTCAGCTTGCAGCCGCCGACGCGGACGCGCCCGGCGTAGTCCTCGGAGACATTCGCCTCGATGTAGTCCCTGGACTCCAGGACGTCGGGATAGGCGACGACGTCGATCGGCAGGTCGCCGGCGGCGTCGATAGCCATGAGCGTTTCGACGAGCGCGGCGGAGGAACGACCATCCTGCGCCGTCGTGTACCCGAAACGCGCCCACATCTCGGCCCCCGCCCGGGCGAAGGCGGCCAAGCCCTCGGGACCGATCCCGGACATCATCGGCACCAGCACGGTGAAGAAGGCATGTTCCTCCAGCACTCCGTCCGGCTCCCTGTCCGGAGTGCGCCGGATCACGCCGCCCGCCGGGTCCTCTGTCGAGGCGTCGACCCCGGCCATCTCTAGCGCCTTCGAGTTCGCGACGCCGAGGTGCCCGGACTGGTGCACAATGATGATCGGAATTTCCGTCGAGACGACGTCTAGGTCTTCGCGCGTCGGGTGGCGCAACTCGGCCAGCTGAGCGTTGTCGTAGCCGAAACCGACGATCATGTTCACCTGATCAACGACGTCGGCGTTCTTCTCCGCCCACGCCGACAGCGCCGACTGTAGGCTGGCGATGTCCCTGACCTCGCCGTCGGGGGGCGCCAGCAGGTTCGCCGACAGAGCCTGGAGGCCGCCCATGACGACGTGCCCATGGCTGTCGACGAAGCCGGGCAGCATCGCCCGCCCGTCGAGGTCGAAGATTTCGGTTTCCTCGCCCTGATGCGCGCTGACGTCGGCCAGCGCGCCAACCGCGAGAATGCGCCCGTCCTTGACCGCCACGGCCTCGACGGCAGGTTGTGCGTCGTCGATGGTGAGGATAGGTCCGCCAGTGTAGATCGTCTCGGCGATCTCCTGCGCCGAGACCGCCCCGGCCATGACAAAAATGCCCGCAATGACCGCCGGTCCGTACAGGTGTCGGGTCATGTCTGGTACTCTCCTGTTCAGGCTGACAACCATTCTTGTAGTCCTGATCCGTCGGCAAACGAAGGCTACTTGCAAACTGATCCGCACATTTGCTCCGGCGTCGGAACCGCATGAAGCAGACATCCACGCGAAGGGCTTGCCCAGTTTCTCAGGGCTCCGAGCGGACCTGCGGCGGCGCGGCGTGCTACCATGCGGCGCCGGTGTCATGTCGGCGATGGGGAGGAGCGCGGCGGATCGGAGGAATTGCCATGCCCGCCTCGAACCTTCCCGCCATCCGTGCGTGCCGGCCAGCCTGGAACAGGGGCCGCCTCGTGGGCCAGAAACGCCCGCTCCTACCAAAACATGTCTGGGCGATCCGCGTCGGGCTCGAACTCGCCGACCGCACCCGTGACCTCGCCCTCTTCAATCTGGCGATCGACAGCAAGCTGCGCGGCTGCGATCTCGTCCGCCTCCGGGTCGCCGACGTCTACGCGGCGGGCCAGATGAAGGAGCGGGTCTCGATCACCCGGAGCAAGGCCCGGCAACCGGTCCGCTTCGAGGTCACCGAAGGGACGCGGAAGTCTCTCCTGGCGTGGCTCGACGATCCCTTACTGGTCGGCTCGGAATATCTCTGGCCCGGACGGTTCCACGAGCGGCTCCACATCTCGACCCGCCAGCATGCCCGCCTCGTCCGGGGCTGGGTCACCTCGATCGGGCCGGAGCCGGCTCCCACGGCAGCCACTCGATGCGCCGAACCAGGTGGCACAGATCCACCGCAAGACCGGCAACCTCCGCGCCGTTCAGCTCCTGCTTGGCCATACGAAGATGGATAGTCCCGTTCGCTACCTCGGCGTCGAGCTGGAGGATGCGCTCGCCATCTCGGGGGCGGTCGAGATCTGAGCGGCGGGGCCGCCCGCTTCTCCGGGCGGTCCAATGCGAACCATGGCGACATCGCCGGCCGCTGCAATGCGGCTCACCGAACCGGCTATTCGCCGCGGTGGCACGGCCCAGCGGCGATGGATTCACGCTTTGCGGGACCGGTCTTCCGTTGAAGGTTTCTGTTGAACCTGGGCTTCGGTGCCACGCTCAATCGTCGTGTCGCTTTGTTGGAAGCGCCGTGACGGTCTGCCGTCAGGCTGCCTCCGTCGTCGACGCCTGTTCTCGGATGATGCCGGGCTTCAGCACGAGCGCCGTGGCGAGCGCGAGCGCTGCGGTACCGAAGAACATTGGCACCGGGCCGAAGACCGACGACGCCACACCCGCGAGGGCGGGCCCCGCGATGTTGCCCGCGCCGGTGATCAGCAGCGCCGCGGTGAAACTGAGCGAGGGAAGATCGGAAAGAGCCGCTCCGACCAGAGCGACAGAACCGCGCTGATCATCATCACGAAAATGCCCTGCAGGCCCGCCGAGACGATCACGCCGCCCCACGACGTTGGCACCCACGCGATGATCGCGAGGGACAGCGCCGCGCCGATGTTGAGCGCGCGCAGAAGCCAGGACAGGCCGATCGCGGATTTGATCCGGGCCGTCAGGAGCCCCAGCAGCCCGAGCGCCCCGTAGGCGGCAAAGACGATCGCCCCGCTGGCCTGCGAGGGGAGCCCGGCGAGCCCGCCCTGCTCGGTCACGCGGTCGGCGGCAAAGGTGACGTAGATACCGTTGGTCACGCCGAAGGAGAACGCGACGAGATAGAGCGGGATGGCCGAGCGGGTGGCGAGCTCGCCCCATTTGCGCGGCGGCGCATCGCCGGCGGGCTCCACCGTGTCGGTCAGGGCCAGGAGGTTGGCGAGCGCCGCCCCGGCCGCACCGGCGGCGAAGACCGCCCAGACGACGCGCCAGCCATAGCCGAAGAAGGCAAGCGACAGCGCGAGAAGGCCCGCGAGCAGCACCCCAACCGCCGTTCCCGAACTGATCATCGACAACGCGCCGGGGCGGTCGCGCTCGTGGAGAACCCTCTGGGCGGCGTTGTTGAACGGAGTCCACGAGAACCCCGCGCTGGCGCTGGCCAGGCAGACGCCGATGGCGAGGATGATGGCGTTCGGCGCTGCGGCGACGGCAGCCAAGCCAAGGGTCGCCGCGATCATGCCGACCACGATGGGCACGCGGGGGCCCGCGCGGGCGATCAGCTTGTAGGAGCAGGCGAGGCCGATAAAGAAGGCCGCGAAGCCGAGGCTCGAGATGATTCCCGCCGTGCCGGTCGAGATCGAGAAGGCCTCGCGGAACTGCGGAAGAAAGAGGCCGAATCCGATCCGCGCGGGCCCGAAGGCGACGGCGGTGGCGGCCGATCCGGCCGAGGCGATACGAGTGAGCGTCTGCATGGGCGGCCCTTCCCCCGCCCGGAGCAAGGTGGGCGGATCGGATACAGGTTCTTCGGTCGATAGACGTGCGGTGAGATCGCGTACCTCGCCGCCGCAATCGCGGGTTGAATTCCATCCGACCCCTCACACACAGAACACACTCTCGCGGGGGGGAGTCGGGATCGATCAGATGGGCCCACCCTAGGCTCCAAACTCATTGATCTTCAGAGCCAGAAGATCACGGTTGCGGCGCTGGCGAGCGGCCTCGGGCCGTCGCTGGCGCCTGATGACGCCGGATCGCCGGCCGATCCCGGTCAGGCTGGTGCAGATCGGCTGTCGAGCCACCGCCATCGGGTCATGGTGAAGGCCATGTTGGCCAGCGTGATCGCCCCCCCGCGCATGCCAGCCCGATGGTGCGGATGGTCATCCCCATGCGGGCCTTCTGGTGGGCGAAGACGTGTTCGACCTTCGAGCGCAGCGCGGACTTCGCGGCGGTGGCGCGGCGGGTTGGCTTCGGCATCGGGCGGCCCCTCGGCTTGCGACGATGGATGCGGCTGACCATGCCCTGCGCCTCCAGCCAGGCCTCGTTCTCGGCCGAGCGGCAGGCGCTGTCCGCCCAGGCCAAGCGGGCCGTGTTGGACCGGGCGATCAGTCCCTCCCGCATCCGCCTCCCATCATGCCGGGCGGCATCGGTGACGGCCTGGCGGCGGAGCGCAGCCATTGTCCGCCATTGGTCCGGGGACAATGGCGAGCCCATGCATCCGGTCGATCGAGATGTGGGACTTGTAGCCCTAGACCGGGATCGCGAGATCGACCGGCTTCGTGTCGTCGGTCCGGACCGTTGCCTTCGAGTATTCGACCGTCCAGCGCCCATCGACGTCCTTCTGGCGCGCCTTCGCCAGCTTGTCCGGCCAGATCTTCGCGGCGGACCTGCGCTCCCTGATCGTCGCCTTCTCCCCGTCGGTGTTCCGCTGCCGGGGCGCGGCGACCAGGCTCGCATCGTTCGCCATTGCCCTCGGACCAATGGCGGACATTGGCTCGTTCTGGCCGCCCCGCGGCAGGTAGCCCGCCGCCGTGATCGCCCGGTCGAGCCGATCGAAGAGGTCCTCCAACGCGTTCGCTGCGATCAGAGCCTCGCGGAAGTCCCACAGCGTGTTCGCGTCCGGCACCCGGTCTTCACGGCCGAGCTGGCAGAACCGCATCCACGACAGCCGGTCCCGGACAAGGTACTCCGTCTGCTCCAGCGAAAGCCCGGGCAGCGATTGCAAGACGAGCAGGCGGACCTTCAGCACGGGGTCGAAGGGCGGCCGGCCGCCCGAGGGCACCCTCCAGCACCGGCCGGAACATCTCGAAACCGTTCAGAGCGAACTTTCCGGAAGCGTCCAGGTTGCGTTTCCCCGAGCGGCCGGCATCAGCCGCTGAATCGGCGAGCTGATATTGCCCCCGTTTCGCCGGACACTCAGGCGGTTGCGGTTTGAGCTGCGATGAACTCGCGGGGCGAGCGCAACTTCAGCCCTGAGTTCGGGTGGTTGTCGTTGTAGTCCTCGATCCGCCCGCTGACGAGGTCGAGGACGACCTGAGCGTCCGGCAACGGCGTGACGCGCACGCAGTCACGCTTGAGCGTGTTTTCGAAGGCTTCCGAGATGCCGTTGCTCTCCGGGCTCTTGACCGGCGTGAAGCGGGACCTCAGGCCGAGCTGGCTGGCGAAGATGCGCGTGTCGCGGGCGGTGTAGGGCGAGCCGTTGTCGCTGAGCATCTCGACCGGATGCGGGGCGCGGTGCGCGCTGAACCGCGTCTCCACCGCCTCGAGCATCATGTCGCGGATATCGGATCCGCTGATGCCGGCGTTCGCCACGGCGCGCCAGGCGATGATCTCCCGGTCGTGGGCGTCGATGACGAAGGCGCCGCGGACGATGTCGCCGTTCCAGCACGTGAACTCGAAGCCGTCGCTGCACCATCCCAGGTTCGAGCGCATGACGAGGGCCTTGCCGTCGTGGGTGCGCGCCGGCCGCTCGGTCCTGCTCCGCGCGAGAAGCAGGTTGTTGGTCTGCATGACCCGGTAGACGCGCTTGTGGTTCACCGGCGCCAGCCCCTGCGCCCGCAGCTGGCGGTTCAGGAGCGCCGTGATCCGCCGGTAGCCGCAGGTCGGTCGCGCCGCCACGAGCGCCGTGATCAACGGCAGCACCGCCGCGTCTCGCGCTTTGTAGTAGCGCCGCCGCGGCTTGGTCCTTCCGCTCAGCCGGTCATGCAGGTTCGAGCGCGACATCCCGAGCGTCTGGGCCACGGCCGCCATCGGGAACCGCCCTTCAGCGGCGACTGCACGAGCAACGTCGGTTATTTTGCCCGTGACTTGTCCAGCGCCTCCTTGAGGATCTCCACCTCAAGCGTCTTGCGCCCAAGCTGGCGTTCGAACTCGCGGATGCGGTCCTCCATCTGCCGGACGGCCCGTCTCGCAGGCTCGACCCGGTCACCTCGTCGTCGCCGGTCACCGCCACGCTCCCTCCCTCCAGCATCAGACTGCGCCAACGATAGAGGAGGTTCGGAGCCACGCCATTGCGCCGCGCGACCACCGAGATGCTCTCCCGCTCGTCCAGGGTTTCTTCCACGATCCGCAGCTTCTCGGCCGCGGACCAGCGGCGGCGCCGGCCGCCATCGGTGATGATCTCGATCTCGGACATGAGCACGTGTTCAGGCATATGCCCAAGCCTCCATGGCTATGCCCAAGTGTCCGGTCGAAACGGGGGCCAGTTCAGCAACCCCGCCGGCATGCTTGGCCGCAGGAAGCACCAGGCACCGATTATCCCGAACTTAAGCCTCTCGGTGCATCGTTCCGTTCGAGACGACTGTGCATGGATAATGCCCGCATGACCGACCTAACGACTCAGAGCCCCGATGGACTTGGCGAGGCGGCTGCCAACATTGCTCAAGCCTTGCAACGATCGGCTCTGGCTCCGATTTGGCTTGTTTGCGTGGCTGCCTGTGTCGACGTGCCGGTCTTCGCGACGGCCTTGTGGTTCGCGCAATATGCGGTGCTTTCGAATGCGGCTTTCTCACCGGTATCCGCGGCTCTCGCGGGAGTCCTCGCAGCGGTCGTTTCGTCTGCCACGCTTGCGGCCTCTTCAGGTTATGATCCCTCGGTTCTTCACAGTCCCCTGCGCTTCGCCTTGCGGACGTTCCTTGCCTGCCTGGTCCCTGTCGGAGCTATCGCCATCACCGTGCCCGGCGGGACCTCGGGCGCGTTTCTCGTCGCTGCCATTGCTTCGCTGACGGCGGTCACCGTTCCGACACGGATCGGCGGCGCGATGGTCGCCAGATGGATGACCGACAACCGCCTGTTAAGTCGCCGAGCTGTGATCGCCGGCGGTGGGGAACACGCGGTGCAGCTGGTGCGCGGTCTTGCCCGTCGGCCGGGCAACGACGTGCAGGTGTACGGCATCTTCGACGACCGGGACGACGCTCGCTCTCCGTGCCAGATCTTGGGCGTTCCCAAGATAGGCGGGTACGACGAACTGATCACCTTCGCCCGGGTTTCCGAAATCGACATGATCATCATCTCGCTGCCGCTGGATGCAGAGGCCCGGATCGAGTGGCTGCTCGACGCATTCAAAGTGCTGCCGGTCGAGATACGCCTGTCGGCCTACAGCCAGAACTATACGTTCGCCCAGGCGGGTCGCGACCCGTTGATCTCGGCGATCCGGCGCAGTTTCTCCCCGCAGTGCCGATTGACGAAGAGGACTTTCGACATCGTCCTTGCGCTGGCCGTCCTGGTGCTGGTCTTGCCGATCATGGCTATCGCCGCCCTTGCGATCCGCCTCGAGAGCAACGGCCCGGTGTTCTTCCGGCAGAGGCGGCATGGCTACAACGACCGCATCCTCACCGTGCTGAAGTTTCGCTCCATGTATGACGACCAGACGGATCCCGAAGCGCGCCGTGTCGTGACCCGTGGCGACGTCCGCGTCACGCGTGTCGGCCGGTTCCTGCGGCGCAGCTCGATCGACGAGCTTCCGCAACTCTTCAATGTCCTGAAAGGCGACTTGTCGCTGGTCGGGCCTCGTCCGCATGCCGTCGACGCCGTCTCGACCCAGCAGGAAAGGTTCACGCGGATTGTCGACGGATATTCCGCACGGCACCGGTTGCCGCCGGGCATTACTGGATGGGCTCAGGTCAACGGCTGGCGGGGAGAGATCGACGACCCCGCCAAGCTGGAACAACGAGTACAATACGATCTCGAGTATATTGAGAACTGGTCGCTCTGGCTCGACCTGAAGATCCTGCTGCGGACCCCTATCAGCCTCTTCAAGACGGATTGTGCCTATTGATGTTGGCGACCGGATCAATGGTGATGTCGCCTGCAAGAGAATAATTGACTCGACCGAACCTCATGGCCGTGGCGGCGCGGTGGTCTGCCCCCTGAAGAGTGGTCTTCCCTGACGCAGGCTTTCGATCCGGATGGAGGACGCAGGAACGGGACAGACGAGGCCCAAGCCGGAAGAGCTCGTCGCGAAGCTTCGTCAGGTCGAGGTGCTGGTAGCGCAGGGCCGATCGGTGCCCGAGGGGCGACGCAGACGTCGACCGGTCCATCGGTGGTGAGGCATGAGCACGCCATCGGTCCGAGTGCCATGCCGACCCGGTTCACCTGTGACCGGTGGCGCAAGGAGGTCGGCGGTCTGAAGACCGACCAGGTGAAGCGGCCGAAGCAGCTCGAGAAGGAGAAGAACGGCTGCGCAAGGCCGTCTGCGACCTGACGCTCGAGAAGCTGATCCTCCGGGAGGCCGCGTCGGGATCCGAAGGTCCGCACCAGCGCAACGTCCCAGCCCCGCCCGCCGCCGGGCTTCGCGTCGGATCGGTCGCCCGTCGGAAGAGGCCGCGCGGACGGGCCGACGAGGAGGCGCTGACCGCGGACATCGTCGCGCTCGCGTCCCGATACGGGCGCTGCGGCTACCGTCGGATCGCGGCCATGCTGCGCGATGCCGGCGGGGCCGTGATCGTGAAGCGCGGGGAGCGACGAGCCCCTGTCCGCCACCGGTTCGAGGACGATGGCGAGTGGCGGCGGGACTGAGGGGGATCGGGAAAGGCCCCAGTGGGGCGTGTCCCCCGACCAAGCCGACGGTGCCGCGGAAGCAACCCGGGAAGGGGCGGCTCCGGATCGATGACGGGTCCCGCCTCCGCCTGCGCCCTGAGCGCCCGAACCGCGTCCGGTCCTGCGATGTCGTCGAGAGCCGGGCACGGGACGGAAGGAAGTCCAGGATGCGGAACATCGTCGACGAGTTCACCACGGAGTGCCTGGCGATCCGGATCGACCGGACGCGGAACGCGACCGCCGTGGTCGATGTCCTGACCGATCTGTTCATGCCTCACGGGGTGGGCCCGGCCACGTCCGCCCGGACAATGATGAGGGCGACGCCCGAATGAGCCCATCGCCAGGGCGGTGAGGGACTGGATCGCCGCCGTGGGCGCGAAGACGGCCTTCATCGAGCCGGGCAGTCCCTGGGAGAACGGCTCCTGCGAGAGCTTCAACTCCAAGCTTCGCGACGGTGATCCTATACGATCACCTGAACGGGGAGATCTTCCCTTCGATGGCCGAGGCCCGCGCCGTGATCGAGGCATGGCGGGTCCACTCCAATCCCGTCAGACCCCATTCGTCGCCGGGCTACCGGCCGCCAGCGGAGGCCGTCCACTGGCCGTCACACACCGGACAGCCGACCGCGTCCGAGGCAACCGCCTTGGCGCCGAGACCCGTCCTGCACCAAGGCTGAAACCGGACCGCCCGACAGGGGCAGGCCAAATATCCTCCACGGTGATCTTGGAGCTTCGGTGCGGCGCCGACCGAAGCGCACGCCCGGACCGGAACCACGCGCGGATCGATGCTCTCTTGGCAGGCCCACCGGAGGTCCTTCCGTTTACCGAGGAGGACGCCGCCGGCGCCGGGGCGGTCCGCGCCCATCTCTCGGGGCAGGGCATGCCGATCGGACCGTTCGACGTGCTGATCGCGGGACAGGCCAAGGCGCGGGACCCGCTCATCGTGGCGGCGAACACCAAGGAATTTGAGCACGTTCCGGGACTTGTCGTCCGGAACTGGGAAGCACCTCGATAGGCTGAGGCGTTGTGCCTCCCGGTGATGGGACCAGCATCTGCCAGGCAGTCCATGCGGTTGGTATTTTCCTCTCGATCCAGTCACCAGTTAAGTCCGTCCGACGGGTCATCTCCGCGGAACGGTCAGCAAAAGCTTGCCCCTATTTCGCCGCGCGCCCATGGTGAGAAACAGGTCGGGCTTTCGCTCATCGCATCGGAACGGACTGCGCGCCTGCTAGAGAAGATTTCGGAGATGGACGGAAAATAAGCAGGAACCGGGGGGGAGCAGATGGCGAGGCTCGAAGACAAGGACGTGTCGAATTCCGAGTCTTTCGTGCCGAGAGAGCTCGTCGTGCCGTTCGTCCTTCTCGTGTTGTGCTTCACGGCTTGGGGCGCGGCGGCCAACCTCACCGACATCCTTGTGGGCGTCTTCCGCGGCATCTTCGACATGTCGAACTTCCAGTCCTCGCTGGTCCAGTTCGCCTATTACGGAGCTTACTTCCTGCTGGCGCTGCCGGCGGGTTTCGTCATCAACCGCTACGGCTACAAGACGGGAGTGCTTCTCGGACTCGGCCTCGCAGCCGCCGGCGGGCTGATGTTCCTGCCGGCGAGCGAACTGCTGGTCTACGAGATGTTCCTGCTGGCGCTCTTCACGCTCGCAGCCGGGCTCTCGATCCTCGAGACCTCGGCCAATCCGTTCGTCATCGCCATGGGACGGGAATCGACCGCGACGCAACGGTTGAACCTCGCCCAATCGTTCAATCCGATCGGGGCGAATATCGGCGTGCTTCTGGGGGCCCTTCTGATCCTGCCGGCGCTGACGCCGGAACCGAGCAAGGCGATCATGACCGAGGAGCAGCTCCTGGCCAGCCAGGAGGCGGATCTGAACCTCGTCCTGACGCCGTATCTCGGCATCGCCTTTGTGCTCATCGCGATCTGGCTGCTGATCTTTTTCCGGAAGTTCGAGCTTCCCAAGCAGAAATCCCCTGCCAAGCTCGCCGCCGCGGGGGAGATCCCCTCGGGCAGCGTGGCCAGCCGGCTCTGGAGAAACCGGCACTACCGCTACGGGGTGATGGCGCAATTCTTCAACGTCGCGGCGCAGACCTGCGTCTGGACCTTCACGATCCTCTACGCGCAGGACGTGGTGGGCCTGTCGCCGGAGGCGGCCGGCTGGTGGTTGCAGGGCAGTCTCATCATCTTCCTGTTCTCGCGGTTCCTGATGACCTGGCTTCTGGGCGTCATCCGTCCCGCCCTCCTGCTCCTGGTCATGGCGGTGTTCGGGGTCGTCTGCTGCCTCGTCTCGCTCGTAGCATTGAACATCGTCGGGTTGATCGCGGTCGTCGCGACCTCCGCCTCCCTGTCGCTGATGTTCCCGACGATCTACGGCCTCGCCCTGCAGGGGCTCGGGGAGGACGCGAAGTTCGGCTCCGCGGGACTGGTCATGGCGATCCTCGGCGGGGCGATCATGCCGATGCTTCATGCCGCGGTCATGGACGTTGCGGGGCCGTCGAAGGGCTACATCGTGCCGGCGATCTGCCTCGCCCTCGTCGCCGCCTACGCCCTGTTCGACCTGAGAAACACGCGACCGGCCATCATCGACGAGGAAGACGATGCCGAGGCGTCGGTCGGGGGGGCGATCTGATGGATATCTCGAAGAACGCCCTCAGGGTTTCCAGGGTACTTGCGCTGGCGTCTCTCGCCGCGACGCTGCTGGCCTGTTCGGAAGAGCCCGAAGTGACCATCGGCCTGATTACCAAGCAGGAAGTGAACCCCTACTGGGTGACCATGCGGGAAGTGGCAGAGGAGACGGCGGAGGACAGCGACGTCGAGCTACTGACGGCGACGGGCACGAGCGACGTCGATGTGGAGAGCCAGAAACGTGCGCTGGAACAGATGGTCGCCGACGGCGCCAAGGGTATCCTGATCGCGCCGACGAGTTCGACGGAACTTGTGCCCGAGATCAAGGCGGCGCAGGAACTGGGGGTCATCGTCATTGCCGTCGATACCCCGGTCGATCCGCTGGACGCCGTCGATGCCTTCTTCGCCACCGACAACGCGGAGGCGGGCCGGCTCGTCGGGCAATACGCCTCGGTCAAGGCGCAGCAGATGCGGCTCGACCCCAAGATCGCGATGCTCGACCTGGCGCCGGGAATCAGGTCCGGAGAGTTGCGGCACAACGGGTTCCTCGACGGCTTCGGACTCTCAGACGGAGACCCGGCCATCGTCGCCACGACCGACACGGAAGGCGACCGGGACATAGCTCGGGCGCGCATGTCCGAGATCCTCTCCGAGACCCCGGAGGTCAACGTCGTCTATACGGTGAACGAGCCCGCCGCGCTTGGGGCACTCGACGCGTTGAAGGAGGCGGGCGCAGATCTCGACCGGACGATCCTCGTCTCGATCGACGGCGGGTGCCGGGCGATGAAAAACGCCGTGCGGCCAGGCGAGATCGACGCGACGGCCATGCAATTCCCCGCCAACATGGCGCGGGAGGGCGTCCGCGCCCTGGCCAACGCCATCCGCGAGGGCGAGGCCCTCGGGGGCAACCTTGATACCGGCGTAAGGCTCATCACCGGGGATCCAGCGCCAGGTGTGGAGTTGAACGACATCGCGTATGGTGTGCGAAACTGCTGGGGGAGCTGAGAGCGCGGCCCGACGGATCTCCCCATCGGACCCGCTGAAGCGCCCGCGCGTGCGAACACCGGGTTCGATCGGTTCTGCCCCGCCATGCGCCAGATGCAGGACGGCTTCCCCCAAGCCTGCGTTGTGGCGTGACCGCCAGGGGCGCACATCGATACTGAGAACTTACTCAGTGGAGAGATCCCATGCTTGGCTATTTCGGAATTTATGCGCGAACCGGTTCTTCCTGGTTCGACGCCCCGGAGGCTCAAGGCAAGAAGCGCCGTTTCCTGCTTGGCAGGCTCCCGCACGAGATCGCCGCACTGAACGCGAGTTATGCGGACCAGAAGCCTTCCAGACGTGTCGTATCCCGCCCGGAGGAAAGCCGTCGCGCAGCCTGATCCGACGGTTTGGCCTGACTCGATCACGTTTCCCGACCACGGGACTTCTGCGGGCGTCAAACTGAACCATTCTTCCGGGGCGGTGACGAGGATAGACCGGGATCTCGTTGTCACCGGCAGTGACAGAACCGGCCGCAAGGCGGCGCAAAACCGGGCGAGTGGCAGGGATGCAGGGATAAGCAGGGCGGGCCCGGAAGGGTCATTCGCCGCGGCTGGCGGGGAGGTTCCCGGCCCGGCGCAGGATTTCACGTTCTCCTGCAAACGGCTCCTTTCTGTAATCGCTTCGCTTCAGCGTGCCGCCGCCGTTCTTGAAGATCGTGAACTCCTCTCCCGCGCGGCGTCCCGGCATTGTTGCATGGCCCGGCTGCTGGACGGACTGCCTCTTTCTCCGGACAGGCTTATCCTGCGGGTTTAGTGACGGAGGTGCCGAGTGCGGTATAGCGGTCGAGCACGGCGATGCGGATCTGGAGTTCGGCAACCTGTCGATCGAAATCACGCGCCATCAGGCGCTGGCCCAATAGTTTCATGCCATGCATCTTCGTCTCGATGCGGCTCCGGCGGTGGTATCCGGTCAGACGCCGCCAGAGGGATCGGCCCAGATATTTCGACGCCCGCCCGGCTTCGTTTCGAGTTGTGGCGCCGGTGGTGTCCGGCTGCCATGGCATTCGCCATTGTCGCTGAGACCGTTGGCGCGACATGGCTCATCATTCCGGCGGGGCGGAATGACGGCATGGTCGCCGCGATCGGCGATCGCATCGTGGCATCGGCGGGTATCGTAGGCGCCGTCTGCCGTGACCGAGCCGATCGATTCGGCCATGGGGATCTGACCGATCAGGTCCGGAACCACGGGCGCATCGCCAAACTGGCTCTTGTCCACTGGCTCTTCCGGACCGTCGACGTATACGTCGACCAATCGCCAGTGAACTCTCGACCGCCCGGACCTCCATCGGCGCTTCGTCGATCCCCAGGTGGACCTTCCGACGAACGCGCCGGCCAGCGCCACCATGCTTGCGGGCATGCCAAGCACCCTCGCCGCGGACTGTGATCCCGGTGCTGTCCACCAGCAGATGCAGCGGCCCCTTCGATCCCCGGTAGGGCAGTCTGACCGCCAAGGTCCGCTGTCGCCGACACAACGTACTGTAATCCGGTACCGTCCAGTCCAGCGCCGCCAACCGCAACAGGCTCTGGACGGTGAGGCTTGCCGAACGGTCGTTTGACGAAGCGGCAGCCCGGACAGGACCTTGACCGTAAGGCACGCCCGAATCGCCTCGTCGCTGCAGGCCGCCCCGCCTGCCGGTCGGTGCCGCATCCCACGTCATCTCCGGGTCGAACCAGAGCGTCAGTGAGCCCGGCTCACGCAGTGCGGCATTGCAAGCGGTCCTGTTCAGGGTCCGGTAGCGGGTCGGAGCAGGTCGCATCATGCCCTCCGGCTCTCCCGCTGACCAGCCAGAGCGAAGCCCGGTACAGGTCCGTGCAACAAAGCCCCATGCGGTGGCCCTGTTGCGCAATGCGCGTGAAGTCCGGACTTCCCCTTTTCCCAGGCGCACCTGTCCTGCCGGCTCCACGATCGGGATGCGGAGCGCGGTGCAGCCGTCGAGCACGGCGGCGCGGGCCCGGGGTTCGGCGACCTGGCGATCGAAGTCGCGTGCCACGAGGCTCCGCCCCGGCAGCTTCGCGCAATGCCTCGTCGTCACGGCGCGACTTCGGCGGTGGTATCCGCGCCACTTTCGCCAGATCGCGCGACCGGGGTCCTTCGATGCGCGTAGAGCCGCGTTTCGGGCGATGGCGCCCGCAGTCGACGGCTTCCACGTGCTGGCGTTCTTGTGCGGCGGTAGTGAGGGCATGAACGCCACTGGTCCGAGAGAATGCCCGAACGCATGGGCGCCTCGGTGCGCGACGGCGTCGTGGCACTGGCGCGTGTCGCAGGCACCATCCGCGGTGACCGTGCCGATCTCCACATCCGCGGGGATCTGGCTGAGCCGTTCAGGCAGCATGGACGCATCGCCGACGCTGCTCCCGTCCACCGGCTCTTTCGGACCGTCGACATATACGTCGATCAATCGCCAGTGAACTCTCGATGGCGCGGATCTCCAGCGTCTGTTCGTCGACGCCGATATGGATCTTGCGCCATGGACGGCGTTTCGCACCGCCATGCTTGCGGGCGTGCCATTCGATCGCGGCATCGCCATACTGCGGCTGCCTGCCCTGCTTGCCGGTCGGCGGCGGCACCCACACCATCTCCGGGTCGAACCAGATAGTCAGGGAGCCACTCTGCCTCGCCGCTTCGTCGTGGCCCGGCCGGTTCCTGGTCTTGCAGCTCGGCGGGATGGGTCCGCTCATGCAGACCAGCTACCACGCCAAATTCACGAGATGAATCATCTGCTCGGCCTTTGCGCAACAAAGGCCCTCCAACATGGCCAACAGGGCAGGCAGTCATAGGCGTGCCTTGCTGTGGCACAGTCATGACGAATGTCGTGGACGGGCTCGAAGCGTGAGTTCGCCGCGGTGGAAATGAACGGCGGGTCTCGCGTCATGCCCGGGCCTCGACGCGGGCCTCCGCTCCCTCGATCTCCCAGCGTCCGGCGTCGAAATCCTGCCGGATCTCGGCCGAGGGGCCGTAGGCAGCGACGAAGCTGCGATCCGCTGCCGCGCGCCGTGCCCCGTGCAGCGCCGCGGCGCGGTGGCCGCTCGGCCGGCGGCACCAGGTGCCGGGCGCGGCACGGCAATCGGGGCACGGCAATCGGGGCAGGGGACGGCAAGGACGGGATGACGATGCGCGGTTAAGTCAGGCATGAGGGACCTCCATGCATCGGCCGCGGCTGCGGGCGCGGCCAGCGCCCGGCATCCGGCTTCCTGTGGTGTCGGTGGGATGGGCGAGGTAGGAAGGCCACGCCCCTTCGGGGGCGAGGCCTGGAGCCGTTTCAGACGGTTCCGTGCTGGGTGAGGAAGGTGCGGGCGATCTTGGCGGAGAGGCCGCCCTTCCTCAGTAGCGCCCAGGCTTCCGCCCTGCGCGTGGTCCAGTCGATCAAAGAAATCACCTCCTCTCCGGTCTGGCATGTCGCGATGGGTCGGGCGTCTTCGCGCGCCCTGTGGTGCCTGCTCGACAGGCACGGCCTCGGCCGCGATCTCTCTCGCGGGCCGATCCATCGGCCAGGATCCGGGCGGAAGGTGTCCACCTCTTCCCCAGAACCGATCATACCAGAAAAAAGACCGGCTTTCCTCTCTTCAGGGCTGGGCCTGGCGACCGGGCCGGGATGGGGCGACCCGGGTGAAGCCGGGACCCGGCTACGGCGGCGGCTCAGGCGGTGCGGAGGCCGGAAGCCGGCCGTGGATGATGCACGAAGCTTGCCATAGGCGCGCCTCATGGCTGCCGGGCGCGGGGCCCAGCTGTTCCGTCCCGGCATTTGGTGGATCGGGTCGCGGATGAATCGATCCGGCTCCGAGGTCGGGATCTTGCGGCTGCAGTCACAGGGCGTGAGGGGCGACCATTGTGCGCCATCGGTCCGGGCGACACGGGTCGACGAGGGTCTCGAGCCGAGATGCGAAGGTGCAGGCTGCCATGAAGTCGCCGAGCCGGGTGCGCCGCCGATCCTGGCTGTCGCAGGGGAAGCGTTTCACGGTCGGCCGCCGCCGAGCCCCCGGATCGGCTGTGCCCCCTCCTCCCTGATCGTGCGGTCCATCCGTTCGACCTGACCGTCGGTCCAGGGGGCGGCGGCTTCGTCAGGCGGTGCCCGATCCCGCGCGCCATCGTCCCCGGACCGATGGCGGACCATGGCTCGCCGTCGCGGATCATGTCGAAGCGCATCGGCCGGGAGAGGGTCGCGTTCCGGTTCCGCGGCGGCCCGGCGCACCGGATGCCGCTGTCGGTCAGGATGGCGCGAACCCGGCAGGACGAGCCGCCGGGCGGCGCAGGCCGCGGGCACATGCCGCGGGACCTCCCGGGCGGTGCGCCTGTCCGCCTTCTCCGCGGACCGGGTGACGGCGGACTTGCGGGTTCGGTCGATGCCGACGACGGGATGGAGCCTGCCCGCGGCGGTCTGCATCTCGGCGATGTCGATGTGAAGGAAGCCGATCGGGCGGCGCTCGAACCGCCGCCGTTTCGGCTCGTCGTCCTCGATGCCCCGCAGGCGGGAGAGGCATTCGTCATCCTCGCCCGGACCGGTGGCGCGACATCGCGCATCGCCGCAGGCAACGGGGCCGTGCCGACCGCCTCAGAGGCGCAATCGGGGGCTGAAGGGCATGGAGGCGGTCCTCCGGGGGCAGCAGCCTGTGGCGATCATCGCCTCCCCCGCCTCGGGCGGCACCGTCGCGCGCGGCTCCTTTCGGTCCGGTCTCCGGATCCTCGACGGTCGCCCGCTGGCGCCACTTCGCGACCGTCTTCGGGGTGACGCCCGGCTCCTGGATCGGCGGCGCGAGCGAAGCTTGCGATCGCCGTCTTGCAGCCCTGACGGCGGGCGCGGTCGTGGCGCTCCCCCGTGACGAACCTGTCCCAGGATGCGTCCTTCCCTTCCCTCGAAAGGGTCACACCGTCAAATCGTGGGATCGAACATCTAGGGTCATGCCCTATGCTGCGCGCTTCGCACCTCATGGATCTATGGCCGGATCTCCTCCGGCTTCACCGCTGCGCTGTCGTGATCGCGGGGTCGGTCGATGTCGCCATGCACCAGGGCCCGGATGTGCTGGTGATTCCGTTCCCGGTTGAGATGCCGCGGGGGTCGGGCTGACGACCGAAACGCGGTCGGTGGCGTGGATGCATGTGCCCTGAACTTTGCGTAATCAGGGAAAGACCCAGTCTCACGCGGGCTGATCTGGACCGAGATCGACGACGGCTGTGCGAGATTCCCGAGCGTCCTCGATGTGGCACAAAACTGCGTTGCAGTGGCACGATCGGGGTGCCGTTCACGGTCCTGACCGGTCATCCGCCGCCGGTCGGCCGGAGCAGCGGCGCCTCTCGAAAATCGCCGTTGGGTTCGAGGAGTACCCCGCATCGCTGGGAGCGGCGGCACCGCGCCCGAGTCGGGGGGCGTGTCGCGCTCGATATCCCCTGATCCGCCGAACGCCTACCCGGCGGGCGATCGGACCAAAATATGATCGAGCGCCATCAAAGCGGAGATTCCGGAGGGCCAAGATCTGTTCTGCGGGAGCCGTTCGGGATCAAGTCGGTGCGTCCTTCAATGGCGCGTGCCGCCAGCACCACCATCGAAGACTTGGCGGATATCCTCAGGAGGGTCTTCATGAACACATTTCCGACCGCAGCGTTGGCCGTGCCCCTCGTCGGCCTCCTCGGCTCACCGGCACTGGCGCAGGACCAATCCACCGAATGCCCCATCAAGGTCGGCATCCTGCATTCGCTCTCGGGGACGATGGCGATCTCGGAGACCACGCTGAAGGACACGATGGAGATGCTGATCGAGCAGCGTAACGCCGAAGGCCAGCTTCTCGGTTGCGATATCGAGGCCGTGGTCGTCGACCCCGCGTCCGACTGGCCGACCTTCGCGGCGCGCGCGCGCGATCTGCTGACGCAGGATCAGGTCGACGTGATCTTCGGCGCCTGGACGAGCGCGAGCCGCAAGGCCGTCCTGCCGGTGCTCGAAGAACTCAACGGCCTGATGTTCTACCCCGTCCAGTACGAGGGCGAGGAAAGCTCGCGCAACGTCTTCTATACCGGGGCCGCGCCCAATCAGCAGGCCATTCCCGCCGCCGATTACATGCTGAACGAGCTCGGGGTGGAGCGTTTCGCGCTTCTCGGGACCGATTACGTCTATCCGCGGACCACGAACCGCATCCTCGAGGCGTATCTCAAGGATAACGGCGTCGCGGAAGAGGATATCTTCGTGAATTACACGCCCTTCGGCCATTCCGACTGGTCGACCATCGTGTCGGACGTGGTCGCGATGGGGGCGACGGGCCAGCAGGTCGGGGTGATCTCGACCATCAATGGCGATGCGAATGTCGGCTTCTATACCGAGCTTGCCGCGCAGGGGATCGATGCGTTCGACCTGCCGGTGATCGCCTTCTCGGTGGGCGAGGAAGAACTCTCGGGGCTCGATGCGGGGCCGCTCGTCGGACACCTGGCGGCTTGGAACTACTTCCAGTCGGCCGAAAGCGACCTGAACGACGACTGGGTCGCCAACTGGAAGGAGCGGATGGGCGAGGACGCGGTCACGAACGATCCCATGGAGGCCCACTACATCGGCTTCAATATGTGGGTCCAGGCGGTGGAGGAGGCCGGGACCACCGACGTGGACGCGGTGCGCGACGCCATGTACGGCCAGACCGTACCGAACCTGACGGGCGGCGAGGCCGAGATGCTGCCCAATCATCATCTGACCAAGCCCGTGCTGATCGGCGAGATCACGGCCGACGGGCAGTTCGACATCCTCGAGCAGACCGAGGAGGTTCCGGGCGATGCCTGGACGGACTACCTGCCCGATTCCGCCGTGCTGACATCGGATTGGCCGGAACTCGGTTGCGGGATGTACAACACCGAGACGGACACCTGCGTGCAGATCCAGTCGAACTACTGACGCCATCGGTGGGGCGCCACGCGTGCCCCGCCATCGCCTTTCCGGGACATCCGCGATGCACCATCTGCGACGGCTTCTGGCCGCCCTGACCCTTGCCATCCTGCCAGCCGCCGGTCTCGCGCAGGAGGGTATCGAGGATGTTCTGCAGGCGCAGGGCGAACTCATCGAGGAAAGCTCGCGCCGAACGATCGACCCCGCCATTGCGGCGCTGCGCGACAGCGGCCTTCCCGAAGCGCGGGAGGTCCTGCGCAGGTGGCAGGAACGGGAGCTCTATCGCCGCGACTCGGACGGGATGTTCTTCTTCGCGAAGGAGGGTGAAGACGATACCCTTGCCCTGACCGACATCGCGACGGGGGCCGATGCGGGCATCGTCTCCGACGACGGTTTCACGGAAATCCGGCCCAACGCGGGTATCAGGGCGATGATCCAGTCGGCTCTGGCGCAATTCCGGCTGCAGGACGAGGATATCGTGCAACGGCGCCGGGCGGTCGCGTCCATCGCCCGCAATCCCGAGCCGGAACACCTGGACATGCTGCGCAACGTCATTCCGGGCGAACCCGACGCCATGCTCCGCGGGCGGATGGAACGGCTGGAGCGGCTGCTGACGGTCGCCTACGGCGAGAGCGATGCCGCGCGCATTGCCGCCATCGAGAGCCTCGGCGCGGATACGGCGCGGGACGTGCGCGCGACGCTGACCCCGGTGGTCGCGACGCGGCGCATGGCTGCCACCGAAGCGCCGGGCGAGGAGGAGAATGTCGCTCGCCTTCTGACGCCCGGCAGCGATGCGCTTTCGTTCGACGAGGCCTACGCGCTTCTGGTCTCGCGCGGCTTGGCGCCCGAACGGATCGACCGGGCGGACCGGCGCGACGCACTCATCGCCAATATCGTGGACGGCCGCGTGGGTGGCGTGCCCGTCGCCGCACTGGGGGGGCAGGAGGCACGCGACGCGGCCTACGAAGCCCTCGCCGCCGAGGGGGTGGTCACGGCCACCGCCCTCGAAAGCGAAGTCCAAGACATCCTCGACTCCCATGTCTTCTACGAACTCTACAACGACCCCTCGGCCGAGGTGACGGCGGCGGCGGCCGATGCGCTGGACCGGATCGCGCTGTCGCTGCGGCTGCAGCAATGGGCCGATCTGGGCCTCGATGCGCTGAGCCTCGCCTCGATCTACTTCCTCGCAGCGATCGGGCTGGCGATCACGTTCGGGGTGATGGGGGTGATCAACATGGCGCATGGTGAGTTCATCATGCTCGGCGCCTTCACCGGATGGCTGGTCCAGACCCAGGTGCCGAACTACACGATCTCGCTCGTCCTGGCGCTGCCGCTGGCCTTTGCCGTCGCTTTTGCCGCCGGCGTCGCGCTGGAGCGGCTGGTGATCCGCCACCTCTATCACCGCCCGCTGGAGACGCTGCTGGCCACCTTCGGGATCTCGATCGCGCTGCAGCAACTGGTGAAGAACGTCTTCGGCACCCAGGCAAAGCCTCTGACGCCGCCCGACTGGCTGGCCGGGTCGCTGGTCGTCAACGACATCATCGGCATCAGCTATCTGCGGATCGGCATCTTCGTCCTTGCGCTCGCGTTCCTGGGTCTGCTGCTGTTCATCCTCAACCGCACGCGGCTGGGCCTCGAGGTGCGGGCGGTGACCCAGAACCCGCGCATGGCGGCGTCGATGGGGATCAATCCGGGCCGGATCAACATGCTGACCTTCGGGCTCGGCTCCGGCATCGCGGGGATCGCGGGCGTCGCCATCGGCATGTTCGCCCAGGTCACCTCGGAACTCGGCCAGAACTACATCGTGCAGAGCTTCATGACAGTGGTGATCGGTGGCGTGGGCAATATCTGGGGCACGCTGGCGGGCGCCACGCTGATCGGCGTCCTGCAGAAGGGCATCGAGAGCTTCAACCCGTCGAACACGCTCGCCGCACAGACCTACATGATCCTTTTCGTCATCCTCTTCATACAGTTCCGGCCGAAGGGCATCGTCGCTCCGCGCGGCCGTGCGGCGGGGGATTGAGCCATGTTCCTCAGGCGCCATCCCCACGTACTCGTCTTCCTGTCGCTGCTCGCGCTCTTCACCCTCGGCGTGACGGTCCTCTCGGAGGCCACGGGGACCGGGGCGCTCAGCACCTCCTTCATAAAGATCCTGGGCCAGACGCTCTGCCTCTGCCTCGTGGCGATCGCGATGGACCTGGTCTGGGGCTATGCGGGGATCCTGAGCCTGGGTCATTTCGCGTTCTTCGGGCTCGGCGGCTACATGATCGGCATGTGGCTGATGTACGAGCGCACGCGCCTGATCGTCGAGCCGTCGCTGCTGGCCCAGCCGTTGCCGCCGACCACCGCCGAGGTGCAGGACGCCATCGCGGCGCAGATCTTCGGCGTGGTCGGGGCGTCCGAGCTGCCGGCGATCTGGACCTTTGCGGGGTCGCTGCCGGTGCAGCTCGCGCTCGTGGTGCTGGTGCCGGGACTGCTCGCGCTGGTCTTCGGCTGGCTCGCGTTCCGCAGCCGCGTGACGGGGGTGTATCTGTCCATACTGACCCAGGCGATGACGCTCGCGCTGTCGCTCTACCTCTTTCAGAACGAAAGCGGGTTGCGCGGCAACAACGGCCTGTCGGGGCTACAGAACATCCCCCATGCCGGCGGCGTGTCGCAGGCCTGGATCTCGCTCTGGTTCGTGTGGGGATCGGCGCTCGCACTGGCACTGGGCTACGTCCTCGCCGCCTGGATCGTGGCGGGCAAGTTCGGCTCGGTCATCCGCGGCGTGCGTGACGACGAGGCGCGGGTGCGCTTCCTCGGCTACCCGGTGGAGTCCTACAAGCTCTTCGTCTTCACCGTGTCGGCCGTGATGGCGGGGATCGCGGGCTCGCTCTATTACCCGCAGGCCGGTATCATCAATCCGGCCGAGCTTGCGCCCATCGCCTCGATCTACCTGGCCGTCTGGGTCGCCATTGGTGGGCGTGGCCGGATCTGGGGCGCGGTCCTGGGGGCCGCGAGCGTCAGCCTGCTGTCGAACTGGTTTTCGGGTGGCGGCGCGCCCGACGTGACCGTGCTGGGATATACCATCGCCTGGGTGTCCTGGTGGCAGGTCATGCTGGGCCTGGGCTTCGTGCTGGTCACGATCTTCGCGCCGAAGGGGCTTTCCGGCCTGATCGATCTCGCCCTCGCCCGGCGCAATCCCGACCGCCACGGCGATGCGGTCGGTCCCGACGAGGGTGCGGTGCGCGACGCGGAGGAGGCCCGATGAGCAGCCTTCTCGAAGTTTCGGGCGTATCGAAGACCTTCGACGGGTTCCGTGCCATCAACAACCTGTCCTTCTCCATCGGCAAGTCCGAATTGCGGGCCGTGATCGGCCCGAATGGGGCAGGCAAGACGACGTTCATGGACATCGTGACCGGCAAGACGCGGCCCGATACGGGCACCGTCAGGTGGGGCGATCTCGGAACCTCGCTGGTCTCCATGTCCGAGGCGCGGATCGCACGCGAAGGGATCGGGCGGAAATTCCAGCGACCCACCGTCTTCGAGGATCAGAGCGTGGAGGAGAACCTCGTCATGGCGCTTAGGAACCGCCGAGGGCCCGTTTCGGCGCTCTTCTACCGACGAAGCCCGGCGGACATGGAGCGGGTGCGGGGCCTCGCCTCGGAAATCGGCCTTGGCAGGCACCTTGCGCGCAGGGCCGGCGAGCTCAGCCACGGACAGAAGCAATGGCTCGAGATCGGAATGCTCCTCGCGCAGGAGCCGCGCCTCCTGCTGGTCGACGAACCCGCCGCCGGCATGACGCTCGAAGAGCGCGAGCACACGACCGACCTTCTCAAGCAGGCGGCGAAGACCCGGGCCGTGGTCGTGGTCGAGCACGACATGGATTTCGTGCGGCGGCTCGAATGCCGGGTGACGGTGCTGCACGAAGGATCGGTGCTGGCCGAGGGAAGCCTCGATCACGTCACGCGGAACCCCCGCGTCATCGACGTCTACCTGGGACGCTGAACATGATTGAAGCGCGCGGACTGACGCTCCATTACGGCCAGAGCCAGATCCTCCACGGCGTCGATCTCGACGCCGAGGCCGGTCAGATCACCTGCGTCATGGGCACGAACGGTGTCGGCAAGACGAGCCTTCTGAAAGCCATCGCCGGCGTCCACCCGCGGTCGGGTGGTACGCTCGCCCTGGATGGCGAGGCGCTCGGACGCGTTCCGGCCCACGCGCTGGCCCGCCGCGGCGTCGGCTACGTGCCTCAGGGGCGTGACATTTTTCCGCTCCTCACCGTGCGGGAGAACCTGGAGACCGGCTTCGCCAGCCTGCCCAAGGCCGAACGGTGCGTGCCCGAGGAGATCTACGAGCTTTTTCCGGTCCTACGCGAGATGGCACTCCGGCGTGGCGGCGATCTTTCCGGCGGGCAGCAGCAACAGCTCGCCATCGGACGCGCCTTGGTAATCCGGCCCCGCATCCTGCTCCTCGACGAGCCGACGGAGGGCATCCAGCCGAACATCATTCAACAGATCGGGCAGGTGATCGCGCATCTGAAGGCAAAGGGCCTCGCCGTTGTGCTCGTCGAACAGTATTTCGCCTTCGCATTCGGTCTGGCCGACCGCATCATCGTGATGGATCGCGGCCGGGTCACCCATGCCGCCCGGAAGGACGAGGCCGACCGTGATCGCATTATCCAGATGATGTCGGTCTAGGCTCAGCCCTTTCATGCGCCGGGGTAGACCTGCCCCGCAAGGGCGTCTGAACATCGCCTTCCGCCTAGGGCTCATACGTTCCGGGCGAATGCCGGAATGTCCTCAACCCGCCCTCCAAAGACCTCTTCGACGACTAGGAACGGGGAGATTCAGTCGACCGATCGATCGGCCGGAATGTCGTCCGCCCCGACGTCATATCGAAGCGCGGCCTCCGCCCCGAAGTACCGGACCCAGCGATGGACGACCGCCTGGGCTGACCGCATGGCCTCGGCGCGCGGTGGTGTCGCGGATGTGGTGGGAATTGCCGAGCGTGTTCTCCGGGCGGATGATGGTTGGCTGCTTCAGGCAGCGCGGTCGACGGTTTCGGCAGCGATGGGTTGGTCGAGCGTTTCCCATCCGTCGATCTTTCGCATGACGATCCGGCCGGACGCGGGCAGCGCCCGGAACGGCATGGGCGCGGTCCCGGCATCGGGCAGGACGGTCTGGGTCTCGATGCGGCGCCGGAATTCCTCGTTCAGCCGCCCGATCGCGTTCGTCGTCCGGGCCGATTTCCATTGCGAGGGATCGGGCCGCGTGAAGGCGAACAGCAGGTCCCCGGCTTCTTCCGGGCTGTCGGCCACCGCCTTGCATTTCAGCCGCCATGTCCGAAGGAAGGCCCGGCGGTGCTGCCCGACCTCGGCCTTCGTCCCGGCGCAGATCATGTCCCGGCAGGCCTCGGTCGGCTCGTCATGCAGGTGCTCGGGCGCATGGGCGAGCAGGGTGCGATGCTTGTGGACCGTGCAGCGCTGGATCGGCGGCTCCTCGCCCCGCAGGGTCACGAGCGCGGCTTCCAGGCCCGGGGCGCCGTCCAGGATCCCGAACTCGGGCCGCGTCAGACCTCGCGCATCGGGATCGTCGAGGAACCGGCGCCATGGTCGAGACCGGTCCGGCATCAGCCGGACGCAGGGGCCCCGATGGGGCGCTGCGAGGTCGACGACGTGCTCTCGCCGCCCATGTTGCGGATCGAGAGCAGCACCTTCTGACCGTCGCGGCGCACGCCGATGGCGGCCAGCACCGAGATGTTCACGGCCTTCCTGTCCGGCCGGGTCCCGATGACGGTCCCGTCCAGGATCGGGCGGACAATGTCCTCGTCGGCAGGGTTGCGGACGCACCGGGCGTCCCAGCCGACCTTCACCTGTGCTGCCCGCGCGCGGCTGACGACAACGAGCCGTGTCGCGCCATCGGTCCGGGCGACAATGGCGACTGCTCACGGCGCCTTCGAACAGCCCGAACAGCGCTCGCTTGACCCGGCGCGCGTTCGGGCCGGCGAGGCAGACCGCCGCGATCGGCGCCTCGGCCGTCTTCGTCAGCCGCCGGTAGCGCGGCAGGGCTTTCGACCGCCGCTCGGTGGTCTGGCCGTGGCCATCGGCGCCCCGCGCCCAACTGCGTTCCCGCACGGTCTCGGTGCCGAAGGTCCCGGCGAGCTGCCGCTCTCGGTGCCCGTGGCGGTATCCCCTGGCATCGCCGCCCCCCTCGCCACCGCGCCCGTGGCGGAAGCGGCCGAGACAGGCGGCCAGCTCCTCCTCGAACATCGCCTCGATGGTGGCGCGCACGTTCGCCCGAAGCCGATACTCGATCGGATCGTGGCTCGCCTCCTCGGGCGGCGGCGAAAAGACAGCGCTCTCGGTCATCTCGGTCATGGCGCAATCTCCCTGGCGGTTGGCGCCGCCGGCTGGGTGGGTTCACATCACCCGGAGATCACGCCGCCTTCGAATTTCCCCCACTTCCGAGACACGACCAGGCGCGCTCGGTCCCGAGACAGTTGAGGTAGTCCTCGATCTTGCGGGCGCACTGTTCGTGCTGGTCGTTGACGATCTGGCGCAGCTCGAGGCCCAGATCGCCGGGCTCGAAGGGGTGGGGCTCTTTCGGAGGAGTACACGCGACCTTCGCGCCGGAAGTGATCGGGGACAGCGCGATTGCTGCCGCCAGAAGGGAGAGGCGGAGCCCTTCGGTCATTCTATGTAGTAGATGCTGGTCATCCAGTCCCGCGCGCGCCCGGTGCTGAACCGCATCACGCCGGTCTCGTAGGGCGTCTCGGCGCTGGCGTTCATCACCATGTCCAGGGTGAAATCGGTGCGCTCGGGACGGCTCGTACCCGTGTAGTAGGTGCGGGTGATCTCGCCGAGGCGGACCGTGTCGCTGCCCTCGTAGCAGAAGACGTTGACGGCGTTCCGGTTGCGTTCGACGGGCCGGGACGCATGGTAGAGGCTCGATCCTTCGGGACACTGCCAGCCCTCGCGCGACGCGGCACCGTTGAAGGCGCAGTCGATCTCGTAATCGTCGTACGCGCCACCGCCGGACGTGGCGCAGGTGCCGATGGGCGACTTCCCGTCCCGCAGGCGGTCGATCATGTGGTCGTAGGCATCGCCACAGCCGTCCGGAAAACCGCCCGGCAGGCAGAGGAGGAGCTTGCAATCCATGTCGTGGACCTGGGCCGCCGCAACCTGCGGGGAGGCGACCGCGAGTGCCGCGACCGCGAGGGGGAGTGCAGAGACAAAGGGTCTCAGGCGCATCGAGGATCTCCGGCTGGGTAGCCTTGGATCATACAGACACCGGGGACTCAGCCGAGAGGTGAATCGTCTTTGGCGCGATCGCTCGATCCTTCGATCAGGCTCCGTCGGCCTGTTTTAGGAGACGGTAGACGGCGGCGCGTCCGATCCCGAGGTGCCGCGCGATCGCGGTGGGGCCGAGTTTATCTTCGCGATGGAGCCGGCGCATTTCGGCGGCGTCGATCGACGCCTTCCGGCCCCTCTAGGCGCCACGTACCTTGGCGGCCTCTATTCCCTCGAGCTGCCGCTCCCGCCGCAGATTGGTCTCGAACTCGGCAAAGCCGCCCAGCATGTCGAGGAAGGCCTTTCCGGCGGCCGTGGCGGTGTCGACGGGCTGCTCGGTGGCGGGCAGGGCGAGGCCGCGCCGCTTCAGCTCGAAGACGATCTTCTGGAAATACTTCATGGAACAGGCAAGCCGGTCGATCCGGGTCACGACGATCTTGTCGCCGGGGCGGAGGAAGTCGAGAACAATGGCGAGCTTGGTCCGGCCGTAGCGCCGGGCCCGGCGCTTCTTCTCGGCGCGGATGATCGTGTATCCGGCCGGGCGAAGGGCGGCCACTGAACAGAGAGGTCCCGGTCGGTGGTACTGACCCAGGCATAGCCATGGAGCATCGTCAGGGAGGCCGGTCGTCTCGTCAGCGCGCAGGGCGATCTACACGAAGACGTGGCACCGATATCACGGACGGAATGGTATGCTTGCGCGCATGCTGCGCGCGCTTCTTCTCTGTCTCCTGATGGCGGCCGCGCCGGCTTCGGCAGCGCCGTGGGCGCTGACGGATGCCACGAAGATCGAATTGCTGGTACCATGGCGCGGCCTCACCGTGCGACTAGCCTTCCCGCGCTACGGCGGCATCATCGACTTCGACGCAACCGCGCCAGAAACGGCGGCAGCCCGCATCGAGGTTGCGGCGGGCGCGGCTACGACCGGCCTGCCGCCAGCCGACCGGGTCGCACGCTCGGAAGATTTCCTCGCCGCCGACCGCTTCCCGGTCATCCGCTTCGACCTCGACCGGCTCGTGCAGACCTCGCGGTCGACGGCCGACATTTACGGCCGGATCACCTTCCGCGGCGTGACGCGACCCATCCTCTTCAAGGCGATGGTCCGTCGCTACGACCCGGGCTCGGCGGCCTTCGATCTTGAGGGCGCCATCGACCGCGCCGCCTTCGGGGCCAACGGCGCGCCGGCAGACGTGCCCGCGATCCTGCCCGTCAGGATCCGGCTCGACATGGTCGCGCGGTGAGATCGCCATGCCGGCGGGAAACACCGAGACGCGCTGGGGGTGGGTCGCGCAGTTGCTGCACTGGGCAACGGCGGCGCTGATAGTCCTCCAACTCGGGCTCGCCGCCTACATCCTGACGGTCGACGATCTGGTCCGGCGCTACGATGCCGGTCAGCTGCACAAAAGCTGGGGTGCGGTGATCTTCTGCGTTGGCCTTGTCCGCGTTATCTGGCGCGTCTCAAGTCGCGTCACTCCGCGCATACCGCCCACCATGCCCGCCTGGGAGGTGCGCGCGGCTCAGGCCAGCCACCTCACCCTTTATACACTGCTCGTCGCGCTACCGCTCTCGGGCTGGGTCTATGCCTCGGCCGCGCCGCTCCAGACCCTCCTCGGCGTCGAGAACCGCGTCTTCGGCACGGTGGTCCTGCCCGATCCTTGGCCGCAGGGCCACCAGCGGATAGCCAACATCGCGTGGCTCCTGCACCGGTATTCCGCCTTGGCACTCGTCGGGCTTCTGATCGTCCATGTGGGCGCCGCGCTGAAGCATCATTTGGTCGATGGCGATGGCGTCCTGAAGCGCATGCTCCCCTGACGCCGCACTGTGACCGGGGGACTTAGTTCTGGTGGCGAGGGAGCCAGTCTCGGCGATTGCAGGGATCCTCGCTTCTTCAGTCGCCCGCTGACTGCTCGACGAACGTCCGATCCTGTCGTGCGCAGGGCATGCCGTCCTCGCGACCCGTGCCGGTGCATGACGCGACGGAGACATGGCAGCACTCAGCTGATGCGGGTGAAAATCCTCACCACTTTGCTTTACGTAGTGTAACATCACGTCAGGCGGCTGGTTTCCAGTCTATCCGGACGGATCGCGGCGCGCGCCATGTGACGATGTGATTATGTCGACGGTCGTGTCCGACGTTTCAGAGCCGGGTGCTTTCATGCTGGACGAAATAGGCGACGACTCTGCAGACTTCCTCTCGTGGGTCCAAACGGTTTGTCCGAGCGGGTTCAAGCTGCTCGCCGGGATCCAGGATGGCCGGGTCTCCACCCGCGTGAATGGCACGACGGGCGCATGGCAGCGGACCTACAGAGCGAACTCCTACCGATACGCCGACCCTGTGGTTGCCTGGGGGTTACGGCGAACGGGTTGCCGGCAATGGACACGCCTGGATCGACCCAGGCCCGACGACCCGGGCGGCTTCTTCCTGCAAGCCCATGGGCACGGCATCGTCACGATGGCGGGGATCTCGGTCGCGGGGCAGGGCGCACGCTCGATCCTCGAGCTCATTTCCGAAACGAGGGGCTTTGACATTTCCCTCTTGGGGGAACTCAAGGTTCGGCTCGCGGAACTCCACCCTCTGTTCCTCCGGGAGCAACCCCGAATGACCTACGGGGAGGCCGAGGCGCTGCGCCTTCTGGCCGCCGGGGCAAGCATCTGCCAGGCCGCCCATGCGCTCGGCATATCCGAAAGCGCCGTGAAGCTCCGGCTGAGGGCCGCTCGCAAGCGGCTTGGAGCGCCGACCACCCTCGCGGCAATCCATACAGCCGCGTGCCGGGGCCTGATCTGAGCTTGGCCATGGCACCAAACCCGCGTGGGTCATCTTTGCGGTCCGGAACGCGTTCTTTGCGCCCCTGGTCGAGCGAAAGCCGGTAACCTCACCTCGACTGGTTCACGCGTCACCAAGTTCTCCGGCGGGCTCGCGCATAGGGTGATTCGCGGTCAGAAGTTAGCCGCGCTGCGGCAAGCTCCTTACCACACGGTATAATTTCCGTTGGGTAATCCGCAGCTTCGCTCATAACGTGAAGACCGTGCTGATAAAGAAGCATTTGGGGGAGTAACCATGCCAGAGCTCACGGCCCGCCTAATCGACATCACTTGCGACACCCTCGAAATCGACCGCGACCGTGTTTCCGCCTCCGCGCGCTTTGCCGAGGACTTGGGGGCCGACAGCATGGACTGCGTCGAACTGATGATCGCGATCGAGGATGCGTTCGGTCTCGAGTTCGCGGACGATGAGGTGCCGGAGCTGAAGACGATCGCGGATGTGGCGCGCCACATCCGGCACGTGGACGCGCCTGTTCCGACGACTTCGTCCCGACGCCCGTCCTCCTCCTTCACCCCTTCGCAGAAGAGGTCTCTTTTTGACGAGGGCGTACCGAACGAAGGGGAGTCCCAACTCGGCTTTTAAGCCGTTCATCTGTCGAGGGTCCTGTACCGGACCGCCATGGCCTTGGGCATTTGAGGGCCGGCAAGCCATCAATCCACCTGCCTCGCTCCACCAGGTCGCTGGAGCGTTCCTCGCTGCGCTCCGCGCAAGTGACCGTCAAGGTTGCGTCCCTTCATCGTCAGAGCCCGCCAACGACGGGTGACCACAAGGAGACCCTGACAACAAATCCGGAAACTGACTTCATGCCATGCGTTTTGCGGCGAGGTCCGAGCATGTCAGAAATCCTTCCCTTTTCGACACCCTCCGCGTGCAGATATCGAGGCCCGAATTGACAAGCGAGGTGTTGCATATGGTTTCAAATATGTCAGCGCCGTCGAGAGTTACAGGATGCCAGGTTCCTTCCGGGTCCGAAATCTGAACGACGAGATCACCGAGCGCCTCACGTCGAGGGCCGCACGGCACGGCAGATCAGCCGAGGCCGAGCACCGGGAGATCCTGCGCCATGCCCTTTTGGCCCAGGTCGGCCCTCGTTTGCCGATCTTGCTACCCGGCTGAGGGCAATGTCCGCCGGACGCAAGCACACACCGTTGGAGCAGCTTCAGAGCGAGGGCAGGGCGGAGAGGTGACGGCGTTCGTCATCGATGAGAGCGTCGCGATCAACTGGGTAGTCGATGAGCCGGGGTCGGAACGCGCCCTCCGGCTCATCGACGGTCCAACCCTGAGCGGCCCCGATCTGCTGATGGCGGAGTGCGCTAACATCCCGTGGGAGAGGGTCCGCCGCGCCGAGCTGTTCCGGGACGAAGCCTCCCGCGCAATCGAGCTTCTCTTGCGCGCCGATGTCGAACTCGTCCACAGACCAGCCGTCGCCTCGCGTGCCATGGCGCTGTCGCTGGATTTCGATCACCCGGCCTACGATTGCATGTGTCTCGCCCCGGCGATCGAGCGGGGCGATGCGTTTGTCACGGCCGACAGAGGCATCGCCCGTCGCGTCTCGGAACGGGGAGGGCCCGGCCTGCAGGGCAGGGCAACTCAATTCGGGGATGTCGACAGGCCCCTTCCGTGATCCTTACCGTTAGGCAGGAGAAGGTACAGGTCGATTATGCGCCTTGGGTCTCACGCTTGAAAGTTAGGACCAGCCCGTCAGTCGGACTTTACTCGCTGAACGCCAGCCGCACCGAGATCTTCGCCCATTCCCCGGTTTGTGACATGCCGAGCATTACGCGGCATCGGCAAGCCGCTCCAGTCGTAACCGGTCAGCCGCGAGCCGCTCGACTGCCACCCAGCGGTTCCAGTCCTGCGCGATGCTCCAGTCCGGTTGGCTTATCCGCGCGGTGGCTAGACGGTAGTGCAGCACGGCCCGCTTCCCGAACTTCGCGAGCGGTAACCGAGCCCCGCATGCGTTCCTCGTCGAAATGCAGGAGCAACGGCAGAAGGTCTAGGTCCCGATTCCGGGTCGGGTTCGCCGCCAGGGGGCCTTGTTGCGCAATGCGCGTGAAGTCCGGACTTCCCCTTTTCCCAGGCGCACCTGTCCTGCCGGCTCCACGATCGGGATGCGGAGCGCGGTGCAGCCGTCGAGCACGGCGGCGCGGGCCCGGGGTTCGGCGACCTGGCGATCGAAGTCGCGTGCCACGAGGCTCCGCCCCGGCAGCTTCGCGCAATGCCTCGTCGTCACGGCGCGACTTCGGCGGTGGTATCCGCGCCACTTTCGCCAGATCGCGCGACCGGGGTCCTTCGATGCGCGTAGAGCCGCGTTTCGGGCGATGGCGCCCGCAGTCGACGGCTTCCACGTGCTGGCGTTCTTGTGCGGCGGTAGTGAGGGCATGAACGCCACTGGTCCGAGAGAATGCCCGAACGCATGGGCGCCTCGGTGCGCGACGGCGTCGTGGCACTGGCGCGTGTCGCAGGCACCATCCGCGGTGACCGTGCCGATCTCCACATCCGCGGGGATCTGGCTGAGCCGTTCAGGCAGCATGGACGCATCGCCGACGCTGCTCCCGTCCACCGGCTCTTTCGGACCGTCGACATATACGTCGATCAATCGCCAGTGAACTCTCGATGGCGCGGATCTCCAGCGTCTGTTCGTCGACGCCGATATGGATCTTGCGCCATGGACGGCGTTTCGCACCGCCATGCTTGCGGGCGTGCCATTCGATCGCGGCATCGCCATACTGCGGCTGCCTGCCCTGCTTGCCGGTCGGCGGCGGCACCCACACCATCTCCGGGTCGAACCAGATAGTCAGGGAGCCACTCTGCCTCGCCGCTTCGTTGGGGCCCGGCCGGTTCCTGGTCTTGCAGCTCGGCGGGATGGGTCCGCTCATGCAGACCAGCTACCACGCCAAATTCACGAGATGAATCATCTGCTCGGCCTTTGCGCAACAAAGGCAATTGAAGGCCATACAGCATCGTGACGGCGGCATCGTGCGCGAGATTGCGGTCCGCGAGGGGGATGCTGTCGACAAGAGCCAGGTGCTTATCCGCCCGGAGGATGCGAAGACGAAGGTGGAACTCTCGATCATCCGATCGCAGCCTGGTCGTGTCTCGGAAGTGGTGGAAATTCGAAGGCGGCGTGATCTCCGGGTGATGTGGACCTGGTCTGCCCCCTGAAGAGTGGTCCTCCCTGAAGTAGGCTTTTGAGCCGGATGGAGGACGAAGGAATGGCGCAGAAGAAACACAAGCCGGAGGAGATCGTCGCGAAGCTACGGCAGGTCGACGTGCTGGTATCGCAGGGCCGTCCGGTGGCCGAGGGTCGACGTATACGTCGAGCGGTCCATCGGTGTGACGCAGTTCACCTACTACCGGTGGCGCAAGGAGTTCGGAGGGCTGAAGACCGACCAGGTGAAGCGGCTGAAGGAGCTCGAGAAGGAGAACGAGCGGCTTCGCAAGGCGGTCTCCGATCTGACGCTTGAGAAGCTCATCCTGCGAGAGGCTGCCTCGGGAAACTACTGAGCCCCGCCCGCCGTCGAGCCTGCATCGACCATGTCAGGCAGAAGTTCCGGGTCTCGGAACGGCTTGCCTGTCGCGTGCTCGGCCAGCATCGCTCCACCCAGCGGAAGGCACCGCGTGGGCGGGCCGACGAGGAGGCACTGACCGCGGACATCGTCGCGCGGGCGCGCCAGTATGGGCGCTACGGCTATCGCCGGATCGCGGCCCTTCTCCGAGATGCCGGGTGGACGGTGAACGTGAAACGGGTCGAACGGATCTGGCGACGGGAGGGGCTGAAGGTGCCACAGAAGCAACCCGGGAAAGGCAGGCTCTGGCTGAACGACGGGTCATGCATCCGCCTGCGGCGGGGCGTCCGAACCACGTCTGGTCCTGCGATTTCGTGGAGAGCCGGACTCACGACGGAAGGACGTTCCGGATGCTCAATGTCATCGACGAGTTCACGCGGGAATGCCTGGCCATTCGGGTCGACAGGAAGCTGAACTCGACCGCGGTGATCGACGTGCTGACCGATCTGTTCATCCTTCGAGGCGTGCCCGGCCATGTTCGTTCGGAGTTGCCCATCGCGGCGCCATCGGTCCGAGCCCGATGGGCGACGCCCGATGAGTTCATCGCCAGGGCGGTGCGGGACTGGATCGCCGCGGTGGGGGCGACGACGGCGTTCATCGAGCCCGGCAGCCCCTGGGAGAACGGCCATTGCGAGAGCTTCAACTCGAAGCTCCGCGACGAGCTGCTGAACGGGGAGATCTTCTACTCGCTGGCCGAGGCCCGCGTGATCATCGAGGCGTGGCGGGTCCACTACAATACCGCCCGCCCCCACTCGTCGCCGGGCTATCGACCACCCGCGCCGGAGGCCGTTCACTGGCCATCCCGCGATGGCGGATCAGCACCTTCCCAGGCATCCGCCTTGGCGCAGAGACCGGTCATGCAATAAGATTGAAACTGGACCACCCGATAGGGGCAGGCCACTCGACCCCTCCGCATCCCGGCCGCCTCGGATGTTGATCGGTCACCTCGAGCTCCCTTTCGATTGCCACGTGGAAATCCGGCAGGAAACGGATGGCATCATCGTGGACCCTCGCGATCGGCCTGTGCGCGGCAATCCCCGCGGCACTTCCAAAAATGTCCATCTCGCGCGAGGTATGCCGTTGCCGGGCGTCCCGATTGGAACGTGAAATGCGCGAACCGGGCCATCCGGGCGTGTTCGTATCCGTCTCTACGGAGACCGCACCGCTTCGCTGGCCTTGTCTTTCAGGGGATAGGCTCGGTCCCGGATCAACGCTTCCTGCAGATCGCGATCCGTTGTCCGACGCGTCTGGCTTCGGCCTCCCCGGCTGCCCTTGCCGGATGCCGTCAGATAGGTGGCGGTCCGCCGCCAGGCCACGAAGCTGAGACCTTCGAGAAGCACCTCCTCGACGAGGACCTCGTAGTCGCCGGCCGGTAGTTCGCCCGAATATCCCGCGAGGAAGAATGGGCGGGAAAAAGTCACCAACGAACGGGTCGACCGCGTGTTCATGTCTGGCCTCCGGGACTTTGTCACACCGCCGGGAGAGGGTCCGTGATTTCGGCTGCAGCGCAACGAACCATTCCCTTCAGAATATTCCGTACCTGCCTACCCGTACTGATCCAGGTTAGCGTGGATCGCCGATACGAGACTTCATGGGCTCTGGAGGCAAGACATGCACAGACCTGACCTTTTCACATCGGCGAAAGGTATCCGCCGAGCAAATGCGCGCGTTGGATGATGCGCGCGATGACCCGACGTGGTGATCCGGACTTCCGTCGCCAGGCGGAGCGGCAGATGACGGTGATCGTCCTTGGACTGCGCCGATGACCATACTAACCTGTGTTAGTCAGGCGGGCGGCGGATGGGGAATAAGTAAAGAGGCGTTCGCCGAATACTTGGTGGCGCGGGCTTTTGAGCACCGAGAAGCGCGCGGGATGTTGACCCGAGAAGGTCGACATACCTGCGCGCTTCCATTTCCAAGACCCCAAAAAAGCGTGACGCGCTCGACAAGAGAAAAACTGATGAGCCGCGAGGGACGATATGGTCTCGGGTTCGGAGAATGAGGCGGTCCTGAAGCCTTGGCAAACCACGATCTGCGCGGCAGCCCGGTGCTCACGTCTCATGCCGCATCTGCCCGGATGGTCTGGGGCGCTCTCCGGAGAACGGCAACCGGGGGCCTCATTTCAAGAGCGGCCCGGTTTGGTCCAGGTAAGCGGGATCGAACTCGGCAAGATCCACCAGCCCCCTGTAGTCGTGAAACGTCACATGGCCGTCCCGGAAAGTCACCAGCCCGGCCTCCCGCAGCTGCCGAAGGACACGGTTGACATGGATCGCGCTCAGCCCCAACGCGTCGGCGAGGTGGTACTGCGTCAGCGGACAGTCGAAACCTTCCCGGCCACCCAAACCCACCAGCGCCAGCTTCGATCCCAGCTCGAGAAGGAAATGCGCCACGCGGCCGACTGCGTCCCGCCGGCCGATGCCGACAAGATGTTCGACCACCATCGCTTCGTCCCGTGATGCCGCCCAGAGAACGGCAGTGGCAAGACGAGGCGTTTGCGCGAATGCGTCAAGCAGATCGGTGGTCAGTACCTCGGCGGCCTGGATGTCCACGACGGGTTCGAAGCTGTGATCCGACGTGCGCAGCAGAACGCTGCGCAAGCCGAGGAAATCTCCGGGCACCTGGAAATCGACGATCTGACGCGTCCCGCCGGGCTGGATCTTGTAGGAACAGACCCAACCGTCCGACAGGATGTAAGATGCCTGTCCCGACTGCCCCTGATGTACCATCTCACGCCCCACGGCGAAGGTGCGGCGGCGCTGGTGCAGACGCTCGAGCACGGCAAGTTCGGGCTGCGACAGGGCGACGAACGCCGAGAGCTTGCGGGTCAATGGGCTGGCCCCGACTGGCATCATCGCCCCTCCCTTGCCGTTGCGACGCTCGATCTGAAATTCGCCCGGAGACTGCTCCCGATCAGTCCAGTGTAGACCATCTCGTGTGAGAAGTACGGGAACATCGCACCGGCACCTCTTCCACGATCGCGATGCGGCGAAAGGAATGTCGCGGATGTCAACGTCGAACGACCATGCGGGATTGGCAGCGCTCTCGATCTGCGAGGCGCTCCTTCTTGCCATGAACGATCACGGGGTGCTCCCCGAGCACGAGATCCTGGGCATTCTGCGCGATGCAGCGGCCACGCACGAAGGCGCCCTCGGAACAGAAGGCAAAGCGGAAACACATCGGGCCGTCGCGGCCCTGATCAATGCGATCATCGCCGGCGGAAATTCGGTTCGGCGATCGTAACGTGGTGTCGGGCAAACCTGACTTACGATCCCGCGCAGGAAATGGCCAATTTGCCTGGCACGGAAGGCCTCAGCGATCCGGTGCAGAGCGCGGGCAGAAGGTCCGCAGGCTGGTTCCGGCAGATGACGGTGGGGCCGTGTCTCAGACACGCCCAGGGAGATGAACCAGGAATGCCTGAACGCCACCGGGCCCGAAAAGTCCCGTGACGCCCGGACCGGATCTCGGGGCAGGTCTCCACCCGGCATGCACCAAAGGCTGAAACCGGACCATCCGGCAGGCGCCGGCCGATCCTGTGCATGTTGATGAAAGATACGGCGGCCTGGCGATTGCGAACATGCGTTTGGCGTCGCGAGCGCGCTTGCAATCCTAACCTGTGTTAGCGGCAAGCGTCCTCTTGGGCGTTACGCAAGGGTTGTTCGCTGCGGTTGGAGGAGAGCCGCGGCGGGCACGCGAGACGGCGCTCGTGCATTCTTTCGAAGGGTATTCAACTGAGTCGAGACGTTCGAATTTTTTGTTTCGTCAAGATGTTCGGTGCACGAGTGCCGTCGACGTCCCTGTCGGGAAGCCACGCAGCTGAAAGCGACTGGAATGAACCTGGTAAGTCTAAACGATAAGCTGACCGAGGCGGAGCGACTGATCTCTGCGCACAGCGACGACGCGAAGACACATGGCATGCTCCTGTTGCGCGATCTGATCGCCCTCTCGAAACCGAAGCCTGCCGATACGCACAGACCCGATGAGGGCGACGACGACGATCGGTTCGACAACGTCCCGGTTTGAATGAGCGAGTGAGCCTGAAAGCGCGCAGCATACCAGTGACGCATGTCCGGGGGTCGCAGCGGTTTGATATTTCCTGTCAGGAATGCGGCCCGCTGAAGCCGTCGTTCATCTGCCCGGCAGTACCAATCGAGAGGGGCTCGAAGCCAGCGTTGGTCGGCACCCCGCCACGCGTCCGGTCTCGGATGGCGAACGGCGTGCGCCATTCGCCGAAGGTATCAGATGTCGACCGACTCCGCGAAGTTCCGGGCATCCTCAAGTTCGACGCCCAGGTAGCGGACCGTGCTGTCCACCTTCGTGTGACCGAGCAAGAGTTGGACCGCTCGAAGAATGCCTGTGTTGCGGTAGATCTGCGCCGCCTTGGTGTGCCTCAGCGGATGCGTTCCGTATCCGGTGGGCTCGAGACCGATCGTCGTCACCCACTCGCGGACGAGCCGCGCGTACTGCCGCGTGGAGATGTGTGGTCGGTCGTGAAATCGGCTCGGGGAGAGGAAAGCGCAACCGATCATCTCGGGCCGTGACACCCAGGCCGAGACCGAAGCACGGGTGTTTTTCGTGACTTCAAGCTGCACGGGACGCTGCGTCTTGCTCTGGATGAGGGATACGGGTTCGCGTACCCGATGCCCGACAACGAGGTCGGCGACCCTGAGAACCCGACTCGAAACTCCATGATGTTCGACGATGCCTTGCGAGATGGCGGGTGACGCGGCGAATGGGGGCAATGGTGATCCATGCCTCGGCACTGGCGATGGTTTTCTCCCGGTCTTTCGCGAGCCGGCGGCATCGGCCGAGCCAGGCGAAGGCGCGTTCGACGACCCAGCGGCGGGGGAGCACCTCGAAGCCTTTGGCGGCGTCGGAGCGCTTGACGATTTCCAGCGTCCGGTCGCCGATCTTGTCCAGCGCGCTGCGGAGCTTCGGCCCGGCGCAGCCGCCGTCGGCGAAGAGGTGCCGCAGCCGGGGAAACGCATGGCGGATGGATCCGAGCACCGCTGGCGCGCCGTCGCGATCCTGGATGTCGGCCGCGCGCGCGACCAGCCCGACCATCAGGCCGAGCGTGTCAGGGACGCTATGGCGCTTGCGTCCCTTGACCTTCCTGCCGGCATCGAAGCCGCTAACCCCTCCGCTTTCCGTGGTTCTTGCGCTCTGGCAGTCGATCACGCCGGCTGAAGGCGTGGCGTCGCCACCATCGCGCTCGCGCGCCGCCCTCACCAGATACTGGTTGACGGCCTTCGGCCGGCCGCTGTCGCGCCATTCGTGGAAATGGCGCTGCACCGTCGCGGGCGGTGGAACGTCCTTCGGCAGACAGGCCCACTGGCAGCCGGTCGACGCCATGTGGAGGATCGCGTTCATCACCTCGCGCAAATCGGTCGTTCGAGGCCGGCCGATGCGACGCGGCGAGGGCATGGAGGGCCCGATCGGCGCCCGTTCCCGATTTGTCGGATCGCTCGCGTAGCGGCCGCCGCGCCGATCATGCTCAAGCCGGGCGGTTTCAGTCCAAGGCATGTGACCCTCCGGCCAGTCTGGCAACCGGACAGAATCACAAGGCACTGAAACTGCTCGACGCTTTTCGGGTTGGGCTCGCAGGGCTCCGCGCCCGGCGCGCTTGTCCGAAACGACGGGCCCGACTACCAATCTCACACCCGCAGACTCTCGTTATGACCAAGGGACCAGCGGGGGGTAGATCACCCCAGATCTGAGCCGCCTCTGCGGCTGCGGGAAGCAGTCGAAACATGCGCCTGCAAGGGGCAGCCTATTGTTGCGCGGAACTTCCGCGAGTTGGGCATGAGCCGCCGCACCTTTCAATGGCGGCTGCGGGAGGACGACCTGACCCTCCGCATTTTTTTAGGCGGAGGTTCGCTTCGGGTCCAGAATTTTCGACCGGCACACTTGCCATTACCTTGTGAGGCGTTGCGACGCGGCGAAAGTTCCGCCCAAGGGCGCGGCTTCGATCAATCCGATCTTGGCGGAGACAGATCCTTGGTGCCGCGCTTGGGCCTAATTATATCAGCGGTGTCCGGCACTGACCGTGAGGAGATTCCCCTGGGACCAGATTGCTGATACACATCGCCTCCGATGTGGGGGATGATCACACGCACTGTTCGGCCGCGAGGCGGTGCTGCTTCGGGAGTTGCGGCAGAAACCTTTCATGCATTCACCTTCGCGGCGGAAGGCATGGGGCTGGAACCGATGTCGGTACTGAGTGCGAGTACGGAACGGGGGGTCGAGGGACGGGGTCGAGCTCGAACCTGCGTGAGGTGCGACGGATGATTGTGGCGGGGCTCGGGATCGGACTCCTGCCGCCCGATGCGGTTCGCGCCGACATCGCGGACGGAACTCTATGGCCGCTGGGCCCGGCCGATCAGGCCATAGGGGCGGATGTCTGCCTGGTCCACCAGACGCAGCTTACCTCCGCCGACCGGCGGTTCATCGACCTTTTCAGAGAGATCCTGCCGCTGTTTCAGAATCGCTGAGAAGCCATCAGGTTCGCCGTGGCGAGATCGGCGACGGCAGTACCGGCGGACTTGAAGACGGTGCGTTCCTCGTCACCCCTCCGGCCCGCGTGCTTGCCGCGGCAAAGCTCGGCGAGGTCGGCAAGAATTGCGGAGGGGTGGAACCGGCCCGCCGCGGCGGGCTGCGCCAAGTCACCGGAACGCATGGCACTCTCGCGGTCGTCGGCGAAGAGTTGCGCCTGCGCGATCGCCTCGTCGTCTGAATTCGCGCATGTCCTCGCGGAAAGCCCCGACCAGGTCGAGATGGGTCCCGCGGCGCAGCCAGCTTCCCCGGACGACAGGCTCGGTGGAGGCCGTTACGGTCGTTATCACGTCCGCCTCGGCGCAGGCCGGCTCGAGATCCGTTACCGGCCGTGCGGGCAGGCCGGCCCGGCGGAGTTTTTCCGCCACCACGTTCGCGCGATCGGGGTTGCGACCCCAGACGGTGATATCCTTGTAGGACCGGACGCTCGCATGGGCCGAGGCCATGAAGGGGGCCAGCTGTCCGGTTCCCACGACCAGAAGGCGGCCGGCGTCTGCCCGGGCGAGGTAATCGGCCCCGAGCGCCGAGACTGCGGCCGTCCGGCGCGCAGTAAGGCTTTCGGCCTCCGAGGCCGAAACGAGCGCGCCGGTTTCGCCGTCGAACAGCATGTATCCCGAATGGATCACCGGCCGTCCGGCGCGGGCGTTCTCCGGCAGGAAGGTGACCACCTTGACGCCGATCGCCTTTCCGGGAACCCAAGCCGGCATCAACAGAAGCGAGGCTTCGCTACCGTCAGGCTGCGGCATCTTCAAAACCTGGCGCGCGGGAGCCTCGACCTCGCCGCGGTTGAACCAGTCCCGAAGCTCGTCGAGGAGCGGTGTCCAGTCCGACTTGTGCATGTTCGTCTCGGTCTCACTCATGATTGGTGCGCTCCACCACGGCATGGAGAAGAATGTTCAGGCCGGCCTCGAAATCCCGCGGATCGCAGGATTCCTCGTCGTTGTGGATTATGCCGTTCCGACAGCGTGCAAAGATCATCGCCGAAGGGCAATGGGTCGCCAGATGATAGGCGTCGTGGCCCGCCTGGCTGCTGATGTCGCGCCAGTTGGTACCGAGAGCCTCGGCGTGGCGCCTCAGGCTCTCGACGAGGTCCGCATCAAAGATGTCACCCCCCAGACCCATTCGTCCGCGAGGCGGGCAGTGCATCCGGCTTGGGCCGCGCTCTCGTAAAGCGCGCGGCGCGTCTTCTCGGCCATGACGCGGGGGGTAATGGGATCGGGGTGACGCACGTCGCAGGTAGCTTGCGCCTCGTCCGAGAGAATGCCGGGCTTGTCGGGCTAGGCGGTCAGGCGAGCCCCCTAGCCTTGCCGTCGTGGATCGCGAAATCCCAGCCGATCCCGTCCACCGCGGTGAGCCAGCGCGCGCCAGCCACGAGCGCGTTGTGGCGAAGGTCCATCGGAGTCGGGCCGGTATGGGCCGTCGTTCCGGCGAAAGAGGCGCGCGCTCCTTGCGTCGGATAGCTGTCCGTGACGATGCCCACCTCCCGGCCCTCCATATCGAGGATCGGTCCCTGTTCGATATGCAGTTCGAAATAGGCGTCGATCTCTCCGGCCGCGCAGGGCACAGTGCCGTTGTAGCCGATCCGCTCAAGCTCATCGCCGAACCGGGCGCCGTCGTTTGCGACAAGATCGTGGACCCATTCCTCGGTATGCTTGCCGACGAAGCAGCCGGAGGCGGCCATCGGCGGTGAGAAGCGCGCCCTCCTCGTTGGTCCAGTTGACCATCACGATGGGGTGCCGCGTCTGCGTCTGCCTGTGGTTGAGGGTTCGGACGAGTTCCAGTCCGGCCAGGACCCCGGCGATGCCGTCGAACCGGCCGCCGTTGATCCGGGTATCAAGGTGACCGCCCACCAGAACGGGCGGCAGGTCGTCGTCCTGCCGCGCCCGTCGGCCGAAGATGTTGCCGCAGCTGTCGATCTCGACCGCGAGGCCGGCCTCGCGGCACCACTCGACGAAGAGATCGCGCATGGCCTTGCCGGCGTCGCTCAAGGCCAGGCGGGAAAGCCCCCCGGGCGTCCCTTGCCGATCTCGGCGGAGGCTGCGATCGTGGACAAGAAGCGGTCGAGGTCGATACGGGTATCGGCGAAAACAGGCACGGTGCGTTCCTTGCCTCAGAGGATCATCAGGGCGGGAAAGACGACGATCAGGCCGAGGACGGCGATCATCACGCCCAAGAAGGGCATCAGGTAGCGGAAGGAGTCGGACATCGGGATATTGCCGGTGCGGCAGGCCGCCACGAGCTCGGTTCCGAGCGGCGGCGTGTTGGCCCCGATCGCCAGATTGATGGTCAGCAGGATCCCGAAATGCACCGGGTCGATCGCGTAGGCGTCGAGCACGGGCATGAAAACTGGCGCGGGAAGGAGAATGATCGCGATCGCCTCCATGAAGGTTCCCAAGAGGAGCACCGCGACCATCACCATCAGCAGGGCCACGATCCAGTTGTCCGTGGTGGCGTCGATCGCGCGGACGGCCAGTTGGGGCACCTGTTCCGCCGCGAGGATCCAGCCGAAGACGGAGGCCGAGGCAATCACCAGAAGGATGGGGCCCGTGGTCTCGGTTGTCTCGCGGAGCATCTCCGCCACAAAGCGGAGGCTGAGGGAGCGGTAGATCACCGCTCCGACGACAGCGCACAGGCGACCCCGATGCCGGCGGCCTCGGTTGGAGTGAAGATCCCGAGGCGGATTCCGCCGACGATGATGAGGGGCGCGAGCAGGGCGAGCACGGAGCGGCGGAGTGCGCGCCAGAATGCCGGCCATGAGAGGTCTTGCCCTAAGCTCCAGCCGTTGCGCCGCGAGATCTCCCAGCCCACAATCATCGGGCCGAGTCCCAGGAGGACGCCTGGAACGATCTCCTCGACGAAAAGATCACCGATCGAGGTTCCCGTCGCGATGCCGTAGACGATGAGGACGATGGAGGGCGGGATGACGGTGCCGAGCGAGCCGGCGCAGCCGCCGAAAAGCCGGGCGCGTAGCCCCAATCCGCCGTCCGATAAGAGCGGCGCAGAGATCCGCGATCCGAGGCGCGAACCCGCCCCGCACCATCAGCAGCCCCGCGAGCAGGAACAGCGGGATCGCCAAGAGCGTGAAACTGTTGATCCCCGCAACCGCTCGCTGCGCGACTACCATGAGGGGCGCGATATCGACGAACGTGAGATAGGCGACAGAGGCCAGACCAAGGGCCACGGCGATGCGCGCGTCGATGGCCACGAGGAACGCGAAACTTCCCAGCAGGAGAACGAGTTCGGGGTTCGTCTTCGCCTCGCCACCAGCAGAAGCGCCGCAAGGGAGAAGCCGCAGGTCGCCGGCGGCGCGGCGTAGAACAGGCCCATGGGCATCGACATCGCGGTCGTCCGGTTCGACCATGTCAGCCCGGCGATCTTCCATCCGGTCACGGCCAGGACGACGAGGAGGACCGCGCTCGAAAGGGTGGCGAGAGTGGTGACCTCACGCCGTGCGCGCCCCGGCGGGATGACGAGTTGCAGCAGGCCGGCGCTGAAATGCGACCTCTGCGCGAAGGCGCTGATGGTGCCGACGAAGGTGAGCCAGACCAGAAGGAGGCGCGGCAGTTCCTCGGCCCATCGGGGCGTGGTCGACAGCGCATAGCTGCTGAAGGCCACATACACGACGATCGTCGTGAAGCTGGCCACGAAGAGGGCGCCCAGATAGCGCGCTGCACGGTCGATCAGCCCCAGAGCCCCCGTGGGTTCGACGTCCGCGCTGGTTCGGCCTTCATCACCGGTCATGCGAAGAATTCTCCGTTCGGGCCGCGGCAGAGCGAGCATTTGTCGCAATAGGCGGCGACGACCTGCCATTCCTCGCTCAGGATCTCGACCTCGTGCTCGACACCGGAAGGCAGCCGGGTGGCCGTGCCCTCCCGCATCCAGTATTCCTGTCCGTCCGCCCGCAGCACGGCTCCTTCCCGCAAGGTCAGCGTGACTTCATCCCGCGGGTGGGCAAGGGGCGCGCTGCGCGCGCCCCGCTTTCCGGTGGTGACGGCGAACTTGATGAATCCCTGGCCGGTTAGGTTCGGCGAGAACAGGATACGCTGGTCGAAGTCGAACAGGCGTACCGGTTCGACTTCGTCGAGCTCGACCTGGACGGGCGAGGGCGCCGTCATCGTCGATACCCGTCGATGATGGTCATCAGCTCCTCGCCGTAAAGATCGGCCTGGGCCTCCCAGACGGGTTGGACGGCCTCGACAAAGGGGGCCTTATCGACCTCGTTCACTGTGATGCCCCATTCCTCGAGCGTGGGGCGCAGCGCCTCGCTCGCCTCTCCGACCATGCGACGCTGCTCCTCGGCCCAAGGCCCGGCGGCCTCTTCGACGGTCGCGCGGTCTTCCTCGGCGATCTGCCGCCAGACGGCATCGGAGAAGACGAGGCTCGCCGCGCCCCAGACATGCCCGGTCAGGAAGAGGTAATCTTGAACTTCAAAGAAGGAGGCCGTGTGGATGATCGGGAGCGGGTTTTCCTGGGCGTCGAACGCGCCCCGCTGGAGGACGGAGTAGAGCTCTCCGAAATCGAGCGGCGCCGGCTCCGCACCGAGGGTCTCGAAGGTGGCGAGACGAACCTTGTCCGGGGTCACCCGAATTTTCACGCCTTCCAAGTCTTCTGGGGTCTCGATCGACCGCACGTTGTTGGTGACGTGGCGATAGCCGTTCTTCCACCAAGCCAGGACCCGGAGTCCGTGGTTCGCCAGCAGGTCGCAGCGCGGGGCGCCGAGATCGCCGTCGAGAGCCTCGAAGACCTGTTCCCGCGCCTTCCAGGCCTAGGGCATCTCGATGATACCCATCTTTGGCTTCAAGAACTGGAAGGATCCGCTGCCGATGACCGCCGCCTATACCGATCCGAACTGCAGGTCCTTGACCGACCCTCGGTGTCCTCGGCCACCTGATCGGCGGAGCCGCGGGCGGCTTCGTGCCAACTGTGGTTCTCGGAGAGCATGTGGCCCGATCGGATGCTGACCTCCTGCGCGAGAGCGGTGGAGGCAGACAGAGTCGCCGCGGCGAAGAAGCATCCCGCCGAGAGGGATCGTTGAGGGCTCGTCATGGGAGAAATCCTGTCGGGTTGGTTTGTCGTTGCGTCCTTTCCAAAAGGAAACATCGATCAATGCCCGGGGCGCAAATTGCGCCACGCTATACCTACCATAACCGAGCAGGCGCTCTCCGCCGCGCTTTTATGTGATGCACACACCCCCCTTTATGGATGGCCCGCCCCTCTTGCCGACGCCTGTGAAGGCTGTCGGTGTTCGAAGGAGGAAGGAGCGAACCATGAGCATAGTGATCCTCGGCATTGATCTCGGCAAGAACAGCTGCAGCCTGGTCGGACTGGATGAGAGCGGGACGGTCGTGCTGCGTCGACGGATGCACAGGGACGGCGTGATTGCTCTTGCATCGAAGCTGGCACCCTGCCCGATGGCAAGGGAGGCGTGCTGTGGCGCGCATCACATGGGGCGAACACTGGCAGGCTTGGGTCACGAGATCCGGCTGATGTCGCCGGAATACGTGAGACCCCATGTGAAGGCGCAGAAAAACGACGACCGCGATGCGGAGGCCATCGCCGAGGCGGCGACCCGACCGACGATGCGGTTCGTCGAGCTCAAGAGCGAAGAGCAACTCGACGTGCAGACCCTTCACCGGGTGCGCGACCGGCTCGTGTCTGAGCGTACGTCCTTGGCCAACCAGATCCGGAGCCTTCTGCTCGAGCGTGGGCATGCCGTGGCGCAGGGGCACGCCAAGCTGCGCAGCAAGCTGGCCGGGTTACTCGCTGCGGACGCGGAAGCCGTGAGCCCGCGCATGGCGTTTTTGCTCGAGGACATGCGCACGCGATGGACGGAACTGGACCGACGAATTGCCGCCTTCGATGCCGGGTTCGCCACCATGGCGCGCACCGACGACAGGGCTCGCCGCCTGACCGGCATTCCTGGGATCGGGGCGTTGAACGCCACCGCGCTGGTGGCAGCGGTGGGCGATGCGGCCACGTTCTCGAAAGGCCGGGATCTCGCAGCCTGGCTCGGCCTCGTGCCACGTCAGGCAACGACCGGCGACAAGCCCAGGCCTCTCGGCATCACCAAGCGCGGGAGCCGGTATTTGCGAAAGATGCTGATCCAGGGTGCCCGCGCCGCCATGCACGTGGTGTCACGAGAAGACACTGCGACCGGGAAGTGGCTTCGGGCGCTTCTTTCGCGAGCGCATCCCAACGTCGCCGTGGTCGCATTGGCTGCGAAAATGGCGCGTGTCGTCTGGGCGCTGCTCCATTACGGACGCAGCTTCGAACCTGCCTGATGACGACGCGCTGAAGACATTGAACAGGCGCTCGGCGGGACCACCGCCCGGCGCTTCGAGCTGCGAGTGGTGAAAGGAAGATGGCCTGACAGTCGACCGGTGTCCCGACAACCTGCGGCACAAAATGACCCGACGAGGCCAGCCCCTTTTCGAGGATCGGGACGCGCGGATCTCCATCTTGGCAGCGGCCGACGCGCCGACATGCCGGATACGTTTGCGCAGACTGCTCACACCATCACCCAATCGACGCTTGCAAACGGGGCAGGACACACGTTTTTACCGTTCCTCCCAAGGGCCGGGCGGATCGTGGCCGGTAAAAACTAGGGCTCAGAGGGAGGTTCACTGCCGCCCCGTGGCGATCTGCATGGGTTCAGTGGACCGGTAGTTTTCTTCGGCCCTCAGCGCGCGAGACCCGAACGCGCGCCTCGCGTGTGATCCGGCGGAAACGGCCTCCCCGTCGCCAAGTTTCCGAGAGACTACGCTCCGACGCTAGCCGACCTGCACCGAAGCCCGGCTTGCGCCTTTCATCATCATGGGCAGCATCGCGCAGGCAAGGGGCAGGCCGATGAAGACGGGGTGGATGCCGAAGGGTTGGCCAAGGATCTGCCAGATAATTGCGGAACCCAAGCCCAGCCACATCGACGCCACGGCGAAGCGGGCCTCGAGATCGTCGTAGATCAGCGCGGCCAGGGCCGGAACCAAGACACCGCAGACAAGCATCGCACTGCCCAGAACCCAGATCGCGACCAGGTTCGGCGCATAGAGGGCCAGCCCCAGGGCGATCAGGGACATGATCACCACGGCATGGCGGCTACAGGTAAGGAGACGGTTCTCGTCCTCGATCTTCAGGTAGGGACGGAGAAGATCGTTGGAGATCGACGAGGCGCCGGCGATGAAGAAGGAGTCAGCACAGGAGACGACCGTCGCCAGGAGCACGAGGATCATCACCACCACGAAGGAGAATGGCAGCGCCTCCTGCAGGACCGAGTAATAGACGAGGTCGGGGTTGTCCACGCTGACCGGCAAGCCCAGCTGGGCGAAGACTCCGATCAGGACGGCAGCGCCGCCGATCAGCATCGTGAACACCACCGCGACGACATAGGCGCCGTAGGCGGTCCGGGCGCTCTCCGCCGCCCAGAAGCGTTGCCAGAGATCCTGACGGACGAACTGGTAGCCGCCGATCGTCATCAGGTAGACGAAGAGCTCCGTCGGGGAGATTCCCAAGACGCTGAGAAATCCCGGGTTATCCGCAAGCTCCGGGCTCGATGCGACGCCTTGCCAGCCGCCGGCCTGCACGAAGACGACGGCGAGGAGAAAGAAGATGCCGATGGTCTGCAGTGCGCCGAGAATCGCATCGGACCAGATCACCGCCATCAGCCCGCCGAGCCAGGTCTTCAGCGTCAGCACCGCCCAGGTGATCACGATCGCTGCGGACAGGTTCAGTCCGAACACGAGTTGCAGGACCGTGCCGATGGCCACGAACTGCATGCCCGTGATCGCGGCATAGGCCGAGATCATGCTGAGCACCGTGGGCAGCCGCGCGGCGGTTCCGTAGCGGCGTACCATGAAGTCGGCGAGCGTGACCATGTTGTACCGCTCCCCCCAGGCCCGGATGCGGGAGACGAAGAACAGCAGCAGGATCACGCCGGTAAGGGTGATCGCGCCGGGAAGCCAGATCTGTCCGACCCCGCTGGCGAAGCCCGCCGACATGAAGCCCAGAAGGGTCGAGCCGCCGATGGCGGTGCCGACGAGGGTGCAGATCAGGGGAAAGAAGGACGCCGTCCGCCCGGCCACGTTGTAGTCGTCATAGGTTTTGATGCGGCGGTAGAAGTACCATGACAGCGCCAGAAGCAGCCCGGCGCTTGCGATGACCAGGAGGGAAAGCACAAGGGACTGGCCGGCGCTGAACATCGGGCGATCTCCCGGAGGTGAAAAAGCTTCGGGTCTGATGAAGACGTAAGCCCTTTGTCCCGAGATCAAGATCTGCCGGCTTCGGACTGGAGCGGGAAGTCGGATCCCCTAGGTCAAGCGGACGATATGGCCTGGCCATGCTTGGCCTCGCAGTTTCACCCAGCGTTCGGAGGCACCTATGAGATGTTTCTACCACCCCGGGACGGCCTCCCACGATCCGCAATTCCGGCTGACCAACGGCCGTGTTCATCGCAGCGCGGAGCGGGCGGAGCGCGCCGATTATCTCCTGAAGGGACTTGAGGAGCTGAGCCTGAAGGCCGAGCGGCCGCCCGAGGCGCCGATGGAGGCGATCCGTGGCGTCCACAGCCCGGCCTTCCTCGACTTCCTCCGTACCGCCTGGGACGAGTGGCAGGCATTGCCCGACCCCGGGGAGGAGGTGGTGCCGAACGCCTTCGCCCAGCGGGACTGGGCGACCTATCCGGAGAGCGTGGTCGGACGCGCCGGCTGGCACATGGGGGACACCTCGGCGCCCCTGGGTCGCGGCAGCTGGGAGGGCACGCTGGCCGCCGCCGCCTGCGGCGTGGCCGCGGCGGATGCCGTGGCCGGCGGCGACCGCGCCGCCTATGCCCTGTGCCGGCCGCCGGGCCATCACACGGACCGGGAGACGGCTGCCGGCCACTGCCTGCTGAACGTGTCCGCCATCGCCGCCGAGCGGTTGCGGCGGACGCATGACCGGGTCGCCATCCTCGACATCGACGTCCATCACGGCAACGGAACGCAGCGCATCTTCTACGAGCGGGACGATGTCCTCTTCGTCTCCGTGCACAGCGATCCGTCGGTCTATTACCCGTTCTTCCTCGGCTATGCCCACGAGACGGGGAGCGGAGCCGGGGAGGGGGCGAACCTGAACCTGCCGCTGCCGAGATCCACGTCGGATGAGGGATGGATCGCCGCCGTGGAAGAGGGGCTCGAACGGATCGCCGCCCACGACCCGGGCGCGCTTGTCCTGAGCCTCGGCCTCGACGCCCATGAGAACGATCCCCTCAAGGGCATGCAGGTCACCTTCGATGGCTTCCGCGAAGCGGGGCGCCGGATCGCGCAGGCGGGTCTGCCGACGGCCATCGTTCAGGAAGGCGGCTACCTGTCGCCGGATCTCACGACATCGCTTGTCTCCATCCTGTCCGGCTTTCTGCAGCGATAAGCCCGCCATCCCGTCGGCTGCATCCGGTCTGACCAATGGCCGGCGGGAAACGCATGGCCCGTTCGGTCGCGTGCCGCCTAGGCTCCAGCCACCCGTCGGACGGTCATGGCGAGGATCTCGGCGCCGAGCGCCATGTCGGCAGCCGCGGCGGCCTCGTCGGGGTGATGGCTGATTCCGCCCCGGCACCGCAGGAACAGCATCGCGACCGGGCAAAGGTCGGCCATGGCCGAGGCGTCGTGGGTGGCGCCCGAGGGCAGGTGAAAGGGAGGGAGGCCGAGGTCCGCCATCGCACCGGCCATGTGGTCCTGCAGGGTGCTGTCGCAGGTTACCGCGGGCTGGTCATAGGTGCGGCTGGCCTTCACAGCGCAGCCGGTTTCGGACGCGGTCGCCTCGACCAGCTCCGCGGCGTGGGTCTCGAAATCTTCGCGCGCGGGGTCGTCGGGCGAACGGATCTCGAGCGTCAGGGTGGCACGGGCGGGAATCGCGTTCACCACCCCGGGAGCGACGTCGATCCGGCCGACCGTGGCGCGCAGCGAGTTCCGCTCCTGCGCCGCGCGGTCGATCCGGTCGATGCTCCGCGCCGCCGCCACGAGGGCGTCGCGGCGTCCGGCCATCGGCACGGTCCCGGCATGGCCGGTCTCCCCCTCGATCTCGATGGTGCTGCGCGAGATGCCGCAGATGGCGGTGACGATCCCCGCGGCCCGGTCCTCGCGTTCGAGAACCGGGCCCTGTTCGATGTGGCATTCTAGGTAGCCCGCGACGGTCGCCGGATCGCGCGCGAGGCCGGGAATGCCCTCGGGGTCTAGGCCGAAGCCGCGCATCGCCTCCGCCATGCTCGTTCCGTCCCGGTCGGCAAGCTCCAGCGCCGCCGTGTCGAATGTTCCGGCCAAGGCCCGCGGTCCGAGCAGGGCAGTGGGAAAGCGCACGCCCTCCTCGTCGGCGAAGGCCAGCACTTCGAGCGCCACCGGGAGATCGGCATGGTCCACGCGCAGCGCGCGCGCCGCCTCGATGGCAAGGACTACCCCCATGATGCCGTCATAGGCGCCACCCTCCCGGACGCTGTCCTGGTGCGAGCCGAGGAACAGGACGGGCCGATCCTCGGGGCCCGGCGCGCGGCCGATCAACGTGCCGGCGGGGTCCAGCCGGGTCGTGAGTCCCGCCTCCTCCATCCACTCCGAGAGGCGGTCGAGCGTGGCGCGATGCTGCTCCGTCCAGGGCAGGCGTGTCACGCCCCGGTCCGTTTCGGAGAGCCGCGCCAGTTCGGCCAGGCGGGCGGAGATGATCTCCTGACGGTCCATTTCGGTCCTCCTGCGCTTGGATATCCGTCAGCCCGTCCGGGCCGGTCCGTCCGCGATCACTTCGGCCTCGTCACTTGGAGGCGCATCCTCAGGGCCGCCGCGATACGGATCGTCGAGGGTGGGGAGAGAACCCGTCCAGCGGGCGTAGTCCCCGCTCGTCGCTGCCTCGAGGAGGCGCGAAAGGTCCTCAAGGGGCGTCTCGGAACGGTCGATCCGCAGCGTGAGTGGCGGAATGTCGCGACCCACGACGAGCAGGGCGGCGGAGAGAAGGCCGCGATGGTCTCCACCCGCGCGGGCGCCCCCGCCGAGCGCGGCGAGGAGGCGCCGGGGCAGGGCGCCCTCCGACCCGGACAGTGCCTCGGCCGCGGCGTCCAGCACGTCCTCGGACGCGAGCATGTTGCCGGCCACCACCCAGCCGTCGGCCCGGCGCGCACCGCTTGCGGGAACCGACCTCTCGCCGGTGAAGGCGCCTGTCCGGCCGGATGGATCGAGCGCGGCGATCTGGCGATGGCCCGCCCGGGATCGGCCTGCGTGACCTGCGCGATGGCCTCGGCGGCGGAATTCCGCGCGCCATGCGGGCCAGGCACTCGGTCCCCCAGATCGTGCTGGGCAGCGACCCCTGGGACGCGGAGAGGCCGCTGAGGGCATCTCCCCGCAGGACCCATCCGCCGACGCAGAGAGAGCCGGTGGCCGCGGCCCCTCCCAGATGGCCGGTTTCGGGATCGCCGCACAGGATGGACAGGGTCATCGGCGAAGGCTCCTCGGGGGTAGGGCCGGGGGGATCGAGGTTTCGATGTTTACCTAGGGGAATGGGGTTCTAGGTCGAGGGAAGCGAGTTCGACACGCCGACGCCACCGACGCCAGAAGCGCGAGGGAGGATGCGATCATGGCCGACACGAACTCAAGAGCGCAGCGGGGGTGGCGGTCCGGGGATGCGGTTCCCGCATCCGATGGCGATGATCTTCTACATCCTGTTGCTCGCCGCGGCGATGACCCTTGTCGTCCCTCCCGGAAGCTACGAGCGCGAGGAGGTGGCCGGACGCGAGCGGGTGGTGCCGGGATCCTTCTCCTATTCCGAAACGGAGGGCGGGGCCTCGATCGCCGGCGCGATCGACTTCCTGTTCTCGATCTTCGTGGCGATCCCGCGCGGGCTCGTCGATGCCGGGCCGTATCTGTTCATCGTGTTCATCGCGGGTGGCCTGTTCCACGTCATGGAGCGGTCGAACGCGCTCGAGAACACCGTGGCGACCGTCGTGAGAAAGGTCGGAACCGAGAACCGCGGTGTCATGATCTGGATCGGCACCTTCGTCTACGGCCTGTTCGGCGTCGCGGTCGGATTCGAGAACAACATCGCCCTCGTGCCGGTGGCGATGATCGTCGTGGCGACCTTGGGCTATTCCAACGTCGTCGGGGCGACCATGGCGATCGGCGGCATCGGCGTGGGGTTCGCGCTCTCGCCGATCAATCCCTATACCGTCGGCGTCAGCCACGACATCGCCGGCCTGCCGCTCTTCTCCGGCGCGGGAGTCAGGACACTGCTGACCGTGGCGGCGCTGGCGCTCCTGTCTCTCTACATAAATCACTGGGTGGTCCGGCGAGAGGATGCCGAGCTCGACCCGAACTCCGATCACGGGCTCGGCGATCTCGCCGAGTACACCATGCGACGGCGCGACATGATCATCATGGGGGCGTTCGGGCTGGGCGTCGTCGCGATTGCCGTCTGCTCCTATCTCGCCGGGACGGGGATGCTGGGGCGGCCATGGTACATAAACGAGATCGCGGCGGTCTTCCTGCTGATCTCGATCGTCGCCGGCATCGCCAGCGACATGTCGGTGCGCGATTATATCGAGACGATGGTCGAGGGCGCCTCGAAGGTCGTCGGCGGGGCGCTCATCATCGGCCTCGCCGCTTCGATAAAGATCATGCTGGAAGACGGCAACATCATCGACACGATCATCCACGCCTTGGCCGGCGTTGCCGAGCAGGTGCCGCTGGTCATCCTCGGTCCGGTGATGAGCGTCCTGCAGGGCATCCTGAACTTCTTCGTGCCCTCGGGTTCGGGGCAGGCGCTGGTGACGATGCCGATCTTGATCCCCCTGGCGGAGATCACGGGCATGTCGAAGCAGCTCATGATCCTCGCCTTCCAGGTGGGGGACGGACTGACCAACCTGATCGTCCCGACATCCGGCGGCACGTTGGCGATGCTGGCGCTCGCCGGCGTTCCCTATCCGAAGTGGATCGGGATCATGATGCCACTCATGATCGTGCTCTACGCGGTGTGCTGGGCATTCCTCGTGATCGGCCATTACATTGGCTACTGACCGGTCGACGTCGCCGTGGGCGAGACAAACGCCGGTGCCCGCTGCGGCTGGGTCGGATTTCGAGATGGCAGACTTCAGTTTCAGGCTTCATCCGCCACGCTCACACTGGGTTGCCGAGACGTGCACCGGTGGAGGCGCAACGCAGGTTGCGTATCTGGTAAGGTCATCAGCGTCGATCACACCGGTTGGATCGAAAAATGCCAATTGAATAGCCCCGAGTTTCTCAGAACCCGACTCGAAACTCCATGATGTTCGACGATGCCTTGCGAGATGGCGGGTGACGCGGCGAATGGGGGCAATGGTGATCCATGCCTCGGCACTGGCGATGGTTTCCTCCCGGTCTTTCGCGCGCCGGCGGCATCGGCCGAGCCAGGCGAAGGCGCGTTCGACGACCCAGCGGCGGGGGAGCACCTCGAAGCCTTTGGCGGCGTCGGAGCGCTTGACGATTTCCAGCGTCCGGTCGCCGATCTTGTCCAGCGCGCTGCGGAGCTTCGGCCCGGCGCAGCCGCCGTCGGCGGAGAGGTGCCGCAGCCGGGGAAACGCATGGCGGATGGATCCGAGCACCGCTGGCGCGCCGTCGCGATCCTGGATGTCGGCCGCGCGCGCGACCAGCCCGACCATCAGGCCGAGCGTGTCAGTGACGCTATGGGGCTCGCGTCCCTTGACCTTCCTGCCGGCATCGAAGCCGCTAACCCCTCCGCTTTCCGTGGTTCTTGCGCTCTGGCGGTCGATCACGCCGGCTGAAGGCGTGGCGTCGCGACCATCGCGCTCGCGCGCCGCCCTCACCAGATACTGGTTGACGGCCTTCGGCCGGCCGCTGTCGCGCCATTCGTGGAAATGGCGCTGCACCGTCGCGGGCGGTGGAACGTCCTTCGTCAGACAGGCCCACTGGCAGCCGGTCGACGCCATGTGGAGGATCGCGTTCATCACCTCGCGCAAATCGGTCGTTCGAGGCCGGCCGATGCGACGCGGCGAGGGCATGAAGGGCCCGATCAGCGCCCGTTCCCGATTTGTCGGATCGCTTGCGTAGCGGCCGCCGCGCCGATCATGCTCAAGCCGGGCGGTTTCAGTCCAAGGCATGTGACCCTCCGGCCAGTCTGGCAACCGGACAGAATCACAGGGCACCGAAACTGCTCGACGCTTTCCGGGTTGGGCTCTGAGACGCCCTCGTGTTTCAGTTTCTGCTGCCGCTCGAACTCGACGGGCGACATCGTTACGTTCCACGCGTGCTTGCGCCTCGGGTTGTACGATCTTACGACACAAGACCCACAGAACCGAGGCTTGCGGCTACGACGCCGTGGTCGGCTACGGTTGGCATCCGTGGTTCGGGCGCACGGTCCACGTCCAGGAAGTGCTCGATCGCCGCGGGGAGGTGTCAGCGCGCTGCAGCCCCGGTGATGGGTCGGCGAGGGGCGTGCAGGAGATGCCGTTCTGGATGCTGGACGCCGCAGCGTGCGGGGCGATGCGGACAACGGCGACGCCGGAGGCGTCGGCATCTGCGCTTGCCGACCTGCGGGCGCTCCTGTCGGATGCCCTGGCTACCCACACGATCACCGATGAGGCTTCGGGGCGCTTGCGGATAGGCTTTGGCGATCGCCATGATGGAGATCGCCATGCCGCGCCAGCCACGCCGCTCATCGCCGCAACTCGAGTTGTTCGAGAAGGACGCTCCGCCTGTGCCGCCGGGAACGCCGCTGTGGACAGCGCTCCCGGACAAGACGCGGCACGCGCTGACCGGGCTCGTGACGCGGATGCTGATCGCCCACGCCAGCGTCCCAGTGATGATGTCGGAGGATGACGACGATGACCTCTGACAAGATCGGCGCGCAGCACCGCGCTCGGAAGGCGGTGCTCTACGTCCGCCAGTCCTCCGCCCACCAGGTGCAGCACAACCGCGAGAGCCGGACCCTCGAATACGCCATGCGCGATAGGCTGGCGCAACTCGGCTGGTCGGAGATCGAGGTCATCGACGAGGACCTCGGGCGCTCCGCAGCGCGAGGGACGACCCGTGCCGGGTTCGAACGGATGGTCGCCGAGGTCTGCCTCGGCAAGGTTGGTGCCGTCGAGGCGCGGGAGGTCTCTCGCTTCGCCCGCAACAGCCGGTCAAACGTATACGTTTGACGGCAGCAGCTGGTCGAGATGTGCCGCGTGGTCGATACCCTGCTGATCGACCAGGAGACGGTGTACGCACCGCGACAGGGCAACGACAGGCTGCTGCTCGGGCTCAAGGGCAGCCTCAACGAGTACGAGCTCGACCTGTTGCGGCAGCGGTCCCTCTCCGCCCGCTACGAGAAGGCGCGGCGCGGCGAGCTCGTCGTCGCGGCGCCGGTTGGCTTCGTGAAGGTCGGTGACCGGATCGAGAAGGACCCCGACCGGCGTGTCCAGGAAGCGATCCGGCTCGCGATCGACAAGGTCGCAGAGCTCGGCAGCGTGCGACAGGCGCTGCTGTGGTTCCTCGAGCATGGGCTCGAGCTCCCGACCCGGGTGAACGGCGGACCGGTCACCTGGCGCCGCCCACGTTATGCCACGCTCCGTGAGTTCATCGCCAACCCGGCCTATGGCGGCGCTTACGCCTATGGTCGCACCGGCGTATCGGTCCAGTATGGCGCCACGGGACCAAAGGCGCGCCCGCGGCGCAGGCCGCGCGAGGAATGGCTGGCGCTGAAGCCCGGGGCGCATGAAGGTTACGTCGACTGGGACGGCGCAGAGGCGATCCGGAAGATGGTGAGCGACAACGTACCGGCCGCCAGCACCCGCGGCGCTCCGAAGCATGGCTCCGCACTGCTCGCGGGCATCCTCCGCTGCCGGCGGTGCGGCCGGAAGCTCAACATCCAATACACCGGCGCCAAGCATGACATTCCGCGCTACACCTGCGTTCGGGGTCGGCTCGACTACGGCGAGCCCTCCTGCATCGCGTTCGGCGGCCTGCGTGTCGACGACATGGTGGAGGCGGCCTTGCTCGCGGTCGTGCAGCCCGCCGCTATCCAGGCCGCCCGGGAAGCTGAAGCCCAGGCAGCGACACGCCAAGACGAAGCCCGCGAGGCGCTGCTCCGCGACCTCGAGGCCGCGAGGTACGCGGCCGACCGTGCCTTCCGCCAGTACGACGCCGCCGACCCGGAGAACCGCCTGGTCACGGGGGAGCTCGAGCTGCGGTGGAACCAGGCCCTCGAGCGCGTCTCCGGGATCGAACGGCGGATCGCGGAGCACGACGCCGCCACCCCACACGCCGCGCTTCCGCCCGTGTCCTTCGAAGCGCTCGCTGGAGATCTTCAGGCCGTCTGGTCCGCGCCGACCACCGACGCCCGGCTGAAGAAGCGGATCGTGCGCACCCTCATCCACGAGGCCATCGCCGATATCGACGATGCGGCCGCGGAGATCGTCCTGACGATCCATTGGGTGGGCGGCGCCCACACCGAGCACCGGCTGCCGCGCCGGCGGCGCGGGCAGCGCAACAGCACGCCCGACAACGTCGTCGAAGCGGTGCGCACGCTGGCGCTCGTTGCCAAGGACGACGTCATCGCCGGCGTGCTCAACCGCAACGGCCTCAGGACCGGCAACGGCAACCGCTGGAGCCGCGAGCGCGTGACTTCGATGCGCTCCAGTCACCGGATTCCGGTCTATCGACCGGCCGAAGATGGCGTGGAGCCGTGGCTTAACCTGACGCAGGCCGCGTCCGTCGTCGGCGTCGCTCCGAAGACGCTGCGCCTCGCCGCCGAACGAGGCGAGATCGACGCCAGGCACCCGCTCCCGGACGGGCCATGGCTCTTCCGGCGGACCGATCTCGACGGGACTGCGGTTCGCCACCTGGCCGCCGGCGCCCGAACCGGCGGGAAACACCCCGCAGGACCAGTGGTCCAGCAGGAAAGCCTATTCTCTTCAATCACATAGCGAGATGTGCGTTGTGACGAGATGTTGTAGAACATCTCGATGTAGTCGAACACGTCCCGCCTAGCTTCGTCTCTGGCCTGCCGCCTGAAAAGTAGTCCTCCCTGACGCAGGCTTTCGAGCCGGATGGAGGACGCAGGAACGGGACAGACGAGGCCCAAGCCGGAAGAGCTCGTCGCGAGGCTTCGGCAGGTCGAGGTGCTGGTAGCGCAGGGCCGATCGGTGCCCGAGGGGCGACGCAGACGTCGACCGGTCCATCGGGGGTGAGGCATGAGCACGCCATCGGTCCGAGTGCCATGCCGACCCGGTTCACCTGTGACCGGTGGCGCAAGGAGGTCGGCGGTCTGAAGACCGACCAGGTGAAGCGGCCGAAGCAGCTCGAGAAGGAGAAGAACGGCTGCGCAAGGCCGTCTGCGACCTGACGCTCGAGAAGCTGATCCTCCGGGAGGCCGCGTCGGGATCCGAAGGTCCGCACCAGCGCAACGTCCCAGCCCCGCCCGCCGCCGGGCTTGCGTCGATCATGCCCGGCGGAAGTTCCATATCCGAGCGCTTCGCCTGCCGAGTGCTCGGACAGCATCGGTCGACCCGTCGGAAGAGGCCGCGCGGACGGGCCGACGAGGAGGCGCTGACCGCGGACATCGTCGCGCTCGCGTCCCGATACGGGCGCTGCGGCTACCGTCGGATCGCGGCCATGCTGCGCGATGCCGGCGGGGCCGTGAACGTGAAGCGCGGGGAGCGACGAGCCCCTGTCCGCCACCGGTTCGAGGACGATGGCGAGTGGCGGCGGGACTGAGGGGGATCGGGAAAGGCCCCAGTGGGGCGTGTCCCCGACCAAGCTGACGGTGCCGCAGAAGCAACCCGGGAAGGGCCGGCTCCGGCTCGATGACGGGTCCCGCCTCCGCCTGCGCCCTGAGCGCCCGAACCGCGTCCGGTCCTGCGATGTCGTCGAGAGCCGGGCACGGGACGGAAGGAAGTCCAGGATGCGGAACATCGTCGACGAGTTCACCACGGAGTGCCTGGCGATCCGGATCGACCGGACGCGGAACGCGACCGCCGTGGTCGATGTCCTGACCGATCTGTTCATGCCTCACGGGGTGGGCCCGGCCACGTCCGCCCGGACAATGATGAGGGCGACGCCCGAATGAGTCCATCGCCAGGGCGGTGAGGGACTGGATCGACGCCGTGGGCGCGAAGACGGCCTTCATCGAGCCGGGCAGTCCCTGGGAGAACGGCTCCTGCGAGAGCTTCAACTCCAAGCTTCGCGACGGTGATCCTATACGATCACCTGAACGGGGAGATCTTCCCTTCGATGGCCGAGGCCCGCGCCGTGATCGAGGCATGGCGGGTCCACTCCAATCCCGTCAGACCCCATTCGTCGCCGGGCTACCGGCCGCCAGCGGAGGCCGTCCACTGGCCGTCACACACCGGACAGCCGACCGCGTCCGAGGCAACCGCCTTGGCGCCGAGGCCCGTCCTGCACCAAGGCTGAAACCGGACCACCCGACAGGGGCAGGCCATGTCGCGGTCGCTCAAGGATCTGCTCCGTGTCCTCGACCGCATCGAGGCCGCCGGCGCCGGTTTCCGCTCGCTGACCGAGGCGATCGACACCACCACGCCCGCGAGGCGCATGATGATGCAGATGATCGGCTCCTTCGTCGAGTCCGAGCGCGCCATGTTCCGCGAGCGCACCAGCCCCGGCCTCGCCGCGGCCCGCGCCGAGGGACGGATCGGCGGGCGGCGACCCAAGCTCACCCCGGCCCAGAAGATCGACGTGGGCGAGAACGTTGTGAACTGACAACGCCCCATTGCCGAAGCAACAGATTGCTCGATACATGTTGTGGTGTGGGTTCACCACGAACTACACAGGTAGAAAGTTCACGCCGCGGCCAGGCTCGGAACCGTGGCGGGTCGCCCAGGCGCAAAGTCTCGCGCCGGGGATCGTCACTTCGGGAAGAGAAATGTCATTTGGGCGCGGAGGCCCCAGCCGTCCGGACCCTCTTCGGGTGCGTCGGCCCAGTACCTTGCGCCGAGGCCGAGCTGGACCGGCTGCTTGCCGAACTTGACCACCTGCGCCACGACGAAGTTGATCGGGACGGACCACTCCTCCGTCTCCCAGTTATACGTGCTCTCGGTATTCAATGAAAACGAGGTCGCCTTGGGCGTGGTGTAGGCCAGGAACGGCTGGAGAAACGTCGCGGACTGATCGCCGTACTCGTCCTCTCCGCTGATCGACCAGACATGATTGGCAAGCCCGCCGACGGTCCAGGGGCCAGATTGCTTCAAGGCGACCCCGGTGATCCCCGCGCCCCATTGGTCTGGGCCGATGTCGTGGCCGGCGGTCGGAAGCTGAAGAACGGGCCCGACGCCCCAGACCAAACCGCCAGCTGTCGGTTGCTTCGGCGAAAAGAAGAGGCTTTGAGTGATGTTGCCGAACCCGGTTTGCGAGCCGGAACCGGGCGCGAGATCGTCCTGATCGACGACCGGTATGATCGTGCGCGAGATAACGTTCCAGTTCGGGCTTATGGAGATCGGGATCACCGGCTGGATATTGATGTAGCTTTGCTGACCGGACCCATCGCCGTAGCCGTCGTTGTAGTTGTACTGGAACGGTACGCTGATCAGGTCCGCCACCGGGTTCGAGAGCTTCTTGGCGAGATCGGCGCCGTCGGCGGCCCCGCTCGTCGCATCGGAGGTCTGCGAAAGGGCGATGGTCGGAAGTGCAAGGCATGCGAGTGCGGACAGAACGAATTTCAGCATCTTGGATGCTCCGATAAATCGTTGAAGGAGACGCTGCGTCCAGCGGTGCGACGGGGCTGCAGGCACATGTCCGTCAGTAGATCGCCGCGCGCCGGTAGGCGCGCCGGTTCACGCCGGCGACGGACAGGGGCGTCAGGGGCATGCCGATGACGTCGATGAAGACCGAGACGTTCTCGCCGAGCACCGGCATGTGTCCGTCGATGATCCTCACCGTGTAGTGCAGGTCCGAGCCGTTCAGCACCGGGTCGCGGAGGACGACGACGGTCTGGCGCAGCTCGCCGTCCTCCATGATCGAAAGGTCGGCGTTGGGCGGCTCGGATAGGAAGCTGTCCTTGCCCTCGCTCCAGAACGGCACGAAGGACTCCGTGGTCATGTTGCCGGCGATCCGATCGGGCCGGTCGGAGAAGAACAGCGTCGTCGGGCTGACGTTGTGCAGGGTAAGTCGGTTCGCGTCTGCGGCGAAGGCCATGGAGGCGGCGGTCTGGACGAACAGGAAGTCGGCGTTCGCTGCGGACGCGTCCTGAGCGGATGCCGCTCCCGGAACGAGCAGGGCGCCGGCGAGGCCGGTGGTGCCGGCGATCAACTGCCGCCGGTTTGGCCCTGACGCGGCGTGCGGGGTGTCGGAAGATGTCATCGGGTTTCCTTCCTGATGCCCGGCGGTCGCGCCGAGGCCGATCTGTGCGGGTCGCGCGCTTCCACCGTGAAGAGTTGGGTGGGATTGCAGCCCAGGGCCTGCCTGGCCCTGGGCAATGGCAGGTCAATGGCAGGGACGCCTCATTCCGCGACAGCGATCTCGCTGATCCGCCAGGACTTGTCGAAGAACGACGGCAGCGGGCTGTAGAGGCGCAGGATGGTGAACCAGCCCTTTTCGGGGTCGGTCTGGATCCAGTTGCCGCGGTCCACCCCGTCGGGTTGGTCGGGGCCGAACCAGACCGTGGTGGAGCCGTCCTCGGCCGCCGTCGCCGCCGGAGAGGGGTAGTTCTGGGAGCCGGCGCGCGGGTATTTCTGCGGCGTCTGCAGCATCGACCGGGTCTGGTTGTCGTAGAGCGTGAGGGACCAGAACGCCTTGGCCGGGATGTCCTTGGGCAGCGTCACCTTGTAGGTCTTCGCGCCGTCGAAGGGATTGCTGGCGGGATCCAGGAAGGCCATCAGGTACTGCGATCCGACGCCCGGGATGTTCATGATCATGCCCGGGCTGTCGAGCGTGTAGCCGTAGTAAAAGGCCGTGCGCGAATCGAGCGTGCGGGCGCCGGTCGGTGGCAGCGGCCTGAACATGCCCTCCGCGAAGGCGGGCGGGGGCGTCTCGAAGAAGGCGCCGCCGTCCCAGAGCATGCTGCCCCACATCGACCCGTCATAGTAGGCCCAGTCCGGGTGAGCCTCATAGGCGCGCCAGTTCAGCACCCGGCCTGCCGCCTGGCCGACGGCCGCGGCGTCCGAGAGGATCGTCTTCATCCGGTCGTCGGGCGCGAAGTCCTTGCCCTTGGCGATTCCGATGGCGGCGAGCTGCCCCGCAAGCTCCACGTCGTAGCTCGTGGCGGGCTCGGCCTGGACGTTCTCGTCGATCCACTCGTAGAAGCCGATATCGCTCGGCGGGATGGTGTTGAACGCCAGGTCGCTCGCCTCGACGAATGTCGTGTCGGGGATCTTCGCGTTTTCTCCGAGCCGGACGGCGCCGGTGAGGGCCTGGGCGATGCTGGTCCCGTAGCCGCCCGGCGCGTAGGGATAGATCTTCATGTTCGCCCTGATGTTCGCGACCGCCGGCTCGGGATCGCTGTCCACCAGGTAGGCGCGCGAGGCGTAGAGGATGCGGTTCGTCTTGGAATGGGCGACGAAGTAGCCGCCCTCGGGCAGCGGCCCGTCGTAATCCGGTCCGGCAATCAGGTATTTGCCGCCCTGGCCACGATCCGGCCCGGGGCCGCCGACATCGATGATCCACGAGAACCACATGTCGTTGATGGTCCCGACGCCATTGGCAGGCTGCTCGATCACCATCGGGCCGTTCGAGAGGTCAATGACGGACAGGTAATAGACGGTGTCGGCGTTGCCGGTCAGGAACAGCGACGTCGAGTCCAGCAGCTCGGACGTGATGACAACATCGTTGTAGTCCGCCCCGATGCTCTGGAAGCCCTTGTGAAAGCCCAGGGCGGACGCGCCGCGAAAGCTGTTGTTGTAGACGTTCAACGCGCGGGTGAAATCGAGCGCATCGAAGACCTTCTGCGCGGTGTCGGCACTCGGCGCCCCGTCCTTGAAGGTCAATTCGCCGATCGAGGTCTCCATGCGGTCGGGCGCGCCGAGCGCCTCGACGGTCCCTGGCGAGATCTCGGCCTGCGCCGCCACCGCGAGCGACGCAGCCACGACGACCCCACAGGTCATTGTCACGCGGTACATATTTCGCTTCCTCCCGTCTTCGACATGCGCGTCATTCGTCCGGCGGGCAGCAGCCCGCGCAGCGGCCTAGTGCACCAGTTCGATCTCGCCCGGCCGCCAGGTCTTCTCGATCCAGGGCTCGAGCGGGCCGTACATGCGCAGGATGGTGAACCAGCTCTTGCCCGGAACGGTCTGAAGCCAGTTGCCTTCCTTGCCTGCCGGCGCCTCCGGCGCGAAATACAGGTCATAGGAGCCGTCGGCGTTCGCCGTCATGCCCTCGGTCTGGCTGCCGATGGTCGGGAAGCTCTGGCCGGTCCGGAGCTGCGAGCGGGTCTGGGTGTCGTAGAGCGTGACGGCCCAGAAGTCGTTGACCGGCACGTCCTTGGGCAGATGCAGCTTGTAGGTCTTCGAGCCGTCGAAGGCCCGGGCCTTGGCGTCGAGCAGCGCCAGCGCATAGTCCGAGCCTTGGCCCGCGCGGCTCGTGGCCATGGCCGGGGTCACGCCGCCGGCATTGAAGTAGTAGAGCACCCGCGCGTCGAGGCCCGTCGTTCCGTCCGCTTCGAAGCTGGTGTTGCGGTTGGCGAAGGCCGTGGACCAGACGCTCTTGGGATCGTCCGGGTAGATCCGCACGCCGGCGAACCGCGGGTGGTAGGTGATGGTCCGAGCCGTCGCATCGCCGAGCGTGGCGGCTTCGGTCAGAAGCGTCTTCATCCGCGCGTCGGGCGCGAAGGGCTGGCCCTTGACGATGCCGATGGCGGCGATGGCGCCACGGACTTCGGGGCCGATCGCGTCGAGCGGCTCCTCCTGCACGACTTTGTCGAGGTTCTCGAAATAGCTGAAATCGCTCGGAAAGACCGTGTTGAACGCCTTGTTCGACATGTTGACGAATTCGGTCGCTGCCGGGCTCGCCGCGTCCTTCAGCGGATAGACGCGCAGGGTCGAGGTGATGTTCTCGACCGCCGGCTTCAGGCCGTCCTTGATCGAGCCGCGCAGGAACATGAAGTTCCGGTTCGTGGGCGGCTTCAGCAGGAAATATCCGTCGGGGACGTCGCCGGAGAAGCCGGGAGGCACGACCAGGTACTTGCCGCCCTTGCCCGCATCCGGCCCTGTCACGCCCATGTCGCCCACGAAGCGTTGCCAGGCGTCGTCGAGAAAACCGAGCATGCCGGGCGGGATCTCGATCACCGTCGGCCCGTCCCTGGCGAGGTCGGTGTAGGTATAGGCATAGAGCGTCGAGGTGTTGGCCGTGACGACGAGCGACTGCGAATCCATCAACTGCTCGAAGATGGCGATCCTGTTCGCGCCTGCGGCCCCGGCAGCGGCGAGGCCTTCGCGCACGCTGTGCATCGACACGGCGCCGACATTGTCGAGAAACACCCCCATCCCGCGCATGCGGTCGAGGTTGTCGTAGACGGTGGCGACCGTGGCGTCGGTCGGCACGCCGTCGAAGAAGTGCAGCGTGCCGATCGCCGTTTCGACCTTGTCGGGAACGGAGATCGCCTCAAGTTCGGAGGGGGAAACCTGTGCAACCGCCGGCCCGACGGCGATCGCGAATGCCAAGGCGCTCGAGGTGGAAAGGCGTCTCATTCGTCACGTCTCCTCAGGCCGATCCCGGTCGATACCCGAGGTTGCGCGCGGCCGCTCATCGCTTCTGCCCATTTCGCGCCATTCTTCCGCGCCGCGCCTTCGGCCAGCGACGCTGTTCCTGTATGCCCTCGGCGAGCAGCCAGCCCATTTCTTGAAGGCACGGGAAAAGGCCCTTGCAGCGCCGTGGCCAGGTCTTGGCGGCGATCTGCCCGACCGTGCCTTCGGCACTACCAACGCCTCCTATCTGCCCCTCTGGTCCGAACCTTAAGTGCAAGGACGAAGGTATCATTCCGGGCTGGCTGCCGGAGACGCGATTGCTCAGCCCGCCAACTCTGCGGTACAGGTCCGGACCTCTTCAATCGCGACCTTCGTTCCAGTGAGGTCGATGACAAAGAGGCCCTTCCGTTCCGGAAACGCCACGAGTTCAGAGCCTTCGGCAATCGCATTGATCAGATTGGGATTGTTGGTGACGATGTAGCCACCAAAATACTCCCCGCCGAGCTTCCTGCTGCGGATTCCGTGAGACCTACCTTCAAAAACCTGGCCGTCGACAGCGATCTCGATCGGCTGCGATCTGTCGAAATCCATCTTGGCCGGCGTGAAGACACCGACATAGGCGTCGGACTGGTTCTGCGTCAGTCCCATCTGCATGACGTTGCCCTCGGGCCCCACACGCTCGGCGAGGCAGCTTCCCCGGGTGGCATCGGCGTAGATGGTCCACTCGCCCATTTGCTTGTACTCCGAGAGGCTGTCGCTGCTCTCGGGTATCGGGTCTGCGGCCCAGGCGGTACTCGCGAAGGCGAGCGTGCACATGGCTCCAAGGACCGGGAGGCTTCGGTTCAGCATGAGAGTTCTCCGATTTCGGCCATACGGTGACGGATGCATGGCTTCGTGATAATCTCGGTGCGGGGTACGCGAGTCAGACCACTTCGCGCCAAAAGACACGGTGGTATGCGCTGACGGAGAAAAGCGTGGAGCGGGCAACCCGTGATCGTCGCCCGGACGGTCCACCTGCTCGCATTTCCTCGGCAAACCGCCATGGCGACTGAGAATTGACTTGATCCCGCTGGCGGGATCGCCTCACGGGCGCTCGTTTCAGTCATTCCGCCGGCGACGGCCGGCGGCGCGATACGCCAACGGCGTCCGGCCGGTCCATCGGGCGAAGGCAGGCTGGAACGCGCCAGGCGACCGGTAGCCGATCTGTGCCGCGATCTCGTGGACGCTCAGATCGGTTTCCTGCAGCAGGGCGCCGGCGATCTGGAACCGGCTGGCCTCGACGAGGCTGCGGAACCGGACGTCGCGCTCGCGGAGGGGGCGCTGAAGAGAGCGCGGGCCGGTCCCGAGATGCCGAGCGGTCTGTTCCAGGGCCCCGTCGCCCGACAGGGTCAGTCCTGCCACGACGGCGCGCACCTGTTGGCAGGCCCGGACCGTGGCACTTCGTCTTACGCGCCATCTGTGTTACCGGAATGTGAGACGCATGACGCAGCCACGTTGGCGGCGCGCATTATCAAGTCAGACCAGTTCGCGCCGGATTGGGCGCTCGTACCGGGCGGTGGGGAGCTTGTATGTTGAGTGGCTGGCCTGCCGCCTGAAAAGTGGTCCTCCCTGACGCAGGCTTTCGAGCCGGATGGAGGACGCAGGAACGGGACAGACGAGGCCCAAGCCGGAAGAGCTCGTCGCGAGGCTTCGGCAGGTCGAGGTGCTGGTAGCGCAGGGCCGATCGGTGCCCGAGGGGCGACGCAGACGTCGACCGGTCCATCGGGGATGAGGCATGAGCACGCCATCGGTCCGAGTGCCATGCCGACCCGGTTCACCTGTGACCGGTGGCGCAAGGAGGTCGGCGGTCTGAAGACCGACCAGGAGAAGCGGCCGAAGCAGCTCGAGAAGGAGAAGAACGGCTGCGCAAGGCCGTCTGCGACCTGACGCTCGAGAAGCTGATCCTCCGGGAGGCCGCGTCGGGAAACTTCTTGGCCTGCCCCTGTCGGGTGGTCCGGTTTCAGCCTTGGTGCAGGACGGGCCTCGGCGCCAAGGCGGTTGCCTCGGACGCGGTCGGCTGTCCGGTGTGTGACGGCCAGTGGACGGCCTCCGCTGGCGGCCGGTAGCCCGGCGACGAATGGGGTCTGACGGGATTGGAGTGGACCCGCCATGCCTCGATCACGGCGCGGGCCTCGGCCATCGAAGGGAAGATCTCCCCGTTCAGGTGATCGTATAGGATCACCGTCGCGAAGCTTGGAGTTGAAGCTCTCGCAGGAGCCGTTCTCCCAGGGACTGCCCGGCTCGATGAAGGCCGTCTTCGCGCCCACGGCGGCGATCCAGTCCCTCACCGCCCTGGCGATGGGCTCATTCGGGCGTCGCCCTCATCATTGTCCGGGCGGACGTGGCCGGGCCCATCCCGTGAGGCATGAACAGATCGGTCAGGACATCGACCACGGCGGTCGCGTTCCGCGTCCGGTCGATCCGGATCGCCAGGCACTCCGTGGTGAACTCGTCGGCGATGTTCCGCATCCTGGACTTCCTTCCGTCCCGTGCCCGGCTCTCCACGACATCGCAGGACCGGACGCGGTTCGGGCGCTCAGGGCGCAGGCGGAGGCGGGACCCGTCATCGAGCCGGAGCCGCCCCTTCCCGGGTTGCTTCTGCGGCACCGTCAGCTTGGTCGGGGGACACGCCCCACTGGGGCCTTTCCCGATCCCCCTCAGTCCCGCCGCCACTCGCCATCGTCCTCGAACCGGTGGCGGACAGGGGCTCGTCGCTCCCCGCGCTTCACGATCACGGCCCCGCCGGCATCGCGCAGCATGGCCGCGATCCGACGGTAGCCGCAGCGCCCGTATCGGGACGCGAGCGCGACGATGTCCGCGGTCAGCGCCTCCTCGTCGGCCCGTCCGCGCGGCCTCTTCCGCCGGGTCGACCGATGCTGTCCGAGCACTCGGCAGGCGAAGCGCTCCGAGATGGAGAACTTCCGCCGGGCATGATCGACGCAAGCCCGGCGGCGGGCGGGGCTGGGACGTTGCGCTGGTGCGGACCTTCGGATCCCGACGCGGCCTCCCGGAGGATCAGCTTCTCGAGCGTCAGGTCGCAGACGGCCTTGCGCAGCCGTTCTTCTCCTTCTCGAGCTGCTTCGGCCGCTTCACCTGGTCGGTCTTCAGACCCCCGACCTCCTTGCGCCACCGGTCACAGGTGAACCGGGTCGGCATGGCACTCGGACCGATGGCGTGCTCATGCCTCACCCCCGATGGACCGGTCGACGTCTGCGTCGCCCCTCGGGCACCGATCGGCCCTGCGCTACCAGCACCTCGACCTGACGAAGCTTCGCGACGAGCTCTTCCGGCTTGGGCCTCGTCTGTCCCGTTCCTGCGTCCTCCATCCGGATCGAAAGCCTGCGTCAGGGAGGACCACTTTTCAGGCGGCAGGCCAGTTGGACGGGGCGACCGCCACGCGGCTATCGTCGCAGCGCCTTCGTGAGAGGAACACTGACTGAGGTTGTCGACCTGGATCCGCGGCCATATGCCATCCCGCCCACCGCCCAACCGCTGCTCAAGAAGGGTTCCTATTCTGCGAGGATGATCCTCCGGCTTTCATTTCTGCGACGCAGGCGATGAAGCTTCGCGGACGCGGCGAAAGTCCGGATTGTCCCGCATAGCGTGAATCCATCGCCGCTGGGCCTTGCAACCGCGGCGAATGGCCGGTTCGGCGGGCCGCGCTACGGCATCGAATGCAGCGGTGAAAGGCAGCTACGGGCCGGTCGTGAAGACAGCCAGCTCTCGATGGCATCAGCGTTGGCCAAGTAGCAGGAATTGTGGTGCCGCTGCTCATAGGCGACGGCCGCGGAGGACCAATGCGCGGCGCGGTATCGTCAGTCCCGAGGTGGTCGCGTAAGGCCGGTGAAAGTCCTCGAAGGCTGCACGGAAGGCATCGCGCCGATCCGGTGGTAGGGAGGCATGGGTGGCCGCGACGGGCCCGAACCCCTGGACGTATTCGGCCCAGACCGTCGCCACGTCCGGCGCATAGAGCGTCGTCATCTGTTCGCGAACCTCGATCTCAAAGAAGGCGCCCAGCGTCTCCCGTAACCAGTCCGGACGGCCCCAGTCGAAGGGCGAGGCGGGTGGCGGGGGCGCGTCGGACCACGCGCCAACCAAGCCGAAGAAACCCGCGATGTAGCCTCCGGGATCATCGGCCCAGGTCGCCAGCGCCAGGCGACCACCTGGTCGCAGCACCCGCGCCATCTCCGCAACGGCCCGGGTCGGCCCGCTCGAGAAGATGACGCCATAGGTCGAGAGCACCCCATCGAAGCTATTGTCGGGAAAGGGAAGCGCTTCTGCGGCCCCGAGTCGAAAGACGGGGCGAGGATCGAGACTGGCCGACAGCGCTTCCGCCGCCTCAACCATGCCGGGGGCAATGTCCACACCGGTGACGTTGGCGCCGCGCCAGGCCGCAAGCCGGGCGCCCCAGCCGGTGCCGGTTCCGATATCGAGGATTCGCTCGCCGGGCCGTGGCCAAAGCGCCTGGACCGTGTGCGATATCGTGTCGGAAAGCCCGAACGAGATCCCGTCGTAGGATCTGCCAGGGTCGCCCCACATGCGGGCTTCGGGGCTCAACGTGTCGATGTCCATTGCTGTCTCCCTTCGCTGGCTTGCGAGGGAGTGTGCCGGGCAGGCGCGTCGACGGATACTCCACGGAATGAAGTATTCAGCCTGGAAAATCCGCGGTAGTCTCGAGAGGACATGAGAGGCTGCCATGAAAGGTTACGGCCAGTTCTGCCCGATTGCCAAGGCCGCGGAGATCTTCTGCGAACGCTGGACCGCGCTCGTCATCCGGAACATCGGCGCCGGCGCGCAGCGGTTCAACGACATCCACCGAGGCGTGCCGCACATGTCCGCCACACTGCTGACGAAGCGCCTGCGTCAGCTGGAGGCGGAGGGTCTCGTCCAGCGCCGGCGCAGTTCTTCGGGCAAGTCGTGGACCTATCACCTGACCCAGGCCGGAGGCGAATTCCTTCCCCTGGTCGGCGCGCTTGGGATCTGGGGGCAGCGGTGGACCCGGCGAGAGCTCGAGGAGGGCGAACTGGACCTTGGTCTGCTGATCTGGGGGTTGGAATACTCGGTCGATCCGGCGGCCTTCGGGCCGGACCGCCATGTCGTGCGCATCAGCGTCTCCGACCAGCCGGAGCACAAGCGCTTCTACTGGTTCGTCTGCCAGGCTGGAGAACTCGATCTCTGCGTGTCCGATCCGGGCGGGTCCACCGATCTTTACCTCGATGCCACGCTGGCGAACTTGATCCGGGTCTATCGCGGCGATGTCGCGCTGGAGACTGCCATGGACGACGGCCGACTGCGGGTCGATGGCACGCCCAAGCTTGTTCGCCGCCTCCGCCGCTGGTTCAATTTCGATACGATGGCAAAGACGCCCCCTGCGGAGCATGGCCCAGCCCGGGAGATAATCTCCGCGCCCTCGTCATGACGACGTGTTGCCAGAGCGTGAGCGTGTCGGTCCCGACCGGATGGCTGGCAAGTGTTACGCAGTTGAGGAACCAGACTTTCGCTACTTTGTCACATGGCAGTTCGAAGCCTTGAACCCACTTCAGCCAACGCTCCACGCTGAAGATCGCAGTCCGGGTCGGTGGACCCGGAAACACGAACTGAAGCCTCCCGGGCCATGCCTGGAGAGTTTTCGATGACACGCGACCACCTGTCGACAAACAGGGACATCTGGAATGCCGACGCAGCCAACTGGGTGGAGTTCGGCGAACGCCTCTGGAGCCTCGAGACACCAAAATGGGGTGTTTGGGCAACTCGGACGAAGGGCTGAACCTGCTGCCCTCCATCATGACAGGCATGAAGGCCATCGAGCTCTGGTGCGGGACCGGCTAGGTGTCCGGCTGGATGACCCGTCGCGGCGCGCGGGTTACGGTGATCGATATCTCCGCGGAGCAATTGGCCACCGCTCGTCGGATTGCGGCAGACCACGGTGCGGATATCACCTTCATCGAGGGAAATGCCGAAAAGACAGGCTTGGCGGATGCTTCGTTCGACTTCGCGATCTCGGAATACCTGGCATCGATCCGGTGCCCTCCGGAGACGTGGCCGCGGGAAGCGTGGAGACTTCTACGCCAAGGCAGTCGATTGGTATTCCCGGGAGAGCGGACCTTCGCTGCGTGCTTCGCGAAGGTCTGAAAGGCGCAAAGCGCCAGTCGCGTCAGATCTCCACCAGGCCGCGCGAGATCGCCTTTGCGAGCGCCTGCTCCTTGGTCTGCGCCCGCATCTTGAGGCTCGCACTGCGGATGAGCCGCCAGACCTCGAACTCCGTGAGCTTCAGGGTTTCGGCAATCTGGTATTCCGGCAGACCGTTGGCGATGAAGGCGAGGACGTCCCGCTCCGCCGGGACAAGGTTCTGACACTCCGCTCCGTAGGCCCATCCCTCGTGGATATCGATCTCCGGTTCGATCAGGCTGGTCGCGATCATGGCGGAGACGGCGGAAAAGGCACGCATCGTTCCGGGCCCGAACAGACCCACGGGATCGTCCCGGCAGCTCAATGCCACCCCCATCCCGTAGTCTCCGTCATAGCAGGCATGGGAGATCAGATAGTTGTAGCCGTAGCTCATGCTGCTGGCGCGCCAGTCTCGGAGCTTTCCCGAGGCAGGCGTCCTCTTCTCGTCCTGTCCGATATCGATGAGAAACGGCGCATTTCCGGTCACGGCACCACGGACCAGTGGATCAACTCCGGCGAAGCCTGAATGATCGTACTCCTCGAGCCAGAGGGGGTCTTTCGTGCTTCTAACCCAGCAAACCTCGCGCGTCGCGGTATTGAAGGCTCCGGTATTCACCGCCTCCGCTCCAAGGTGCCGCGCGATACGAGTGATCGCCCACCAGCGGTCATCGCCACCCTGGACGCTCGAAAGTGTTTCGGCGGTCTCGATGACCAACCGCCCGATGCGCGTAATCGCCACGATATCATGTCCCTATGCCGGAAAGGGATCATGAAAGGATCTGATCCGGTGTCCAGTGAATGCCGAAAAGCGCGCGCTCCAGAAATGTCACTGGGCCTTCGCTGCAACTTGACGGTCATGAAGCCGAAGTCCGCGGGAGGGATTGTTCTGCGACAAAGTTTCGCGTTTCTCGAATGGCCGGTCCTGAACTGATCCCGCAACTCCACCGCGCGAGGGGTGAAAGTCCGGAATAGGCCGCCCGGAGAAGCGGGCGGCCCCGCTACTCAGATCCCGACCGCCTCCGCGATGGCGAGCGCATCCTCCAGCTCGACGCCGAGGTAGCGAACGGGGCTATCCATCTTCGTATGGCCAAGCAGGAGCTGAACGGCGCGGAGGTTGCCGGTCTTGCGGTGGATCTGTGCCACCCTGGTTCGGCGCATCGAGTGGCTGCCGTAGGAGCCCGGCTCCGGCCCGATCGAGGTGACCCAGCCCGGACGAGGCGGGCATGCTGGCGGGTCGAGATGTGGAGCCGCTCGTGGAACCGTCCAGGCCAGAGATATTGCGAGCCGACCAGTAAGGGATCGTCGAGCCACGCCAGGAGAGACTTCCGCGTCCCTTCGGTGACCTCGAAGCGGACCGGTTGCCGGGTCTTGCTCCGGGTGATCGAGACCCGCTCCTTCATCTGGCCCGCCGCGTAGACGTCGGCGACCCGGAGGCGGACGAGATCGCAGCCGCGCAGGTTGCTGTCGATCGCCAGATTGAAGAGGGCGAGGTCACGGGTGCGGTCGGCGAGTTCGAGCCCGACGCGGATCGCCCAGACATGTTTTGGTAGGAGCGGGCGTTTCTGGCCCACGAGGCGGCCCCTGTTCCAGGCTGGCCGGCACGCACGGATGGCGGGAAGGTTCGAGGCCGGCATGGCAATTCCTCCGATCCGCCGCGCTCCTCCCCATCGCCGACATGACACCGGCACCGCATGGTAGCACGCCGCGCCGCCGCAGGTCCGCTCGGAGCCCAGATTGACCGGGGCTGCCTGGGCCGCATCCGCGTTTGCAGCGCAACGCTTCTTATCGCATCCGGCCCAATTCGGATCTCGCGATACCGCCAATCGCTGCGGCGCGGCCTCACCAGTTCGGCCATTCGTCTGATGCACGAGATCGCGTTGGAGGGCTTTGATCTGCGCATGCGTGCATGCGTGCATGTGGGCCGGAGACGACATCTGGAAGGTGCCACAAACGTTTAAGGCTTTTACCCGAAGCTCAAGATCCCGTTTCATCCGAAGACGTGGTCGGTGCGCCGACCCCCCCGTCGAGCAGGTCTTCCACGAACCAGGCGGCAAACTGGGCACGCCCGGAGACGCCTG
>CAWFEG010000003.1:1082500-2426661 GCA_963814835.1 uncultured Alphaproteobacteria bacterium | reverse complement strand
TTGGTCTGCCCCCTGAAAAGTGGTCCTCCCTGAAGTAGGCTTTCGAGCCAGATGGAGGACGAAGGAATGCCACAGAAGAAACACAAGCCGGAGGAGATCGTCGCGAAGCTTCGGCAGGTCGACGTGCTGGTATCGCAGGGCCGATCGGTGGCCGAGGCGGTGCGGTCGATCGGCGTGACGCAGTTCACCTACTACCGTGGCGCAAGGAGTTCGGCGGGCTGAAGACCGACCAGGTGAAGCGGCTGAAGGAGCTCGAGAAGGAGAACGAGCGGCTGCGGAAGGCGGTCTCCGACCTCACGCTCGAGAAGCTGATCCTTCGGGAGGCTGCCTCGGGAAACTTCTGAGCCCCGCCCGCCGTCGCGCCTGCATCGATCATGTCAGGCAGAAGTTCGCGCGTCTCGGAACGGTTCGCCTGCCGCGTGCTCGGCCAGCATCGCTCGACCCAGCGGAAGGTGCCGCGCGGCCGGGCCGACGAAGACGCGCTGACCGCGGACATCATCGCGCTCGCCACCCAGTACGGGCGCTACGGCTATCGCCGGATCACGGCGCTGCTTCGGGAGGCCGGGTGGGCGGTGAACGTGAAGCGGGTCGAGCGGATCTGGCGGCGGGAGGGGCTGAAGGTGCCCGCAGAAGCAACCGAAGAAGGGCCGGCTCTGGCTGAACGACGGGTCCTGCATCCGTCTGCGGCCGGAGCGTCCGAACCACGTCTGGTCCTACGACTTCGTCGAGAGCCGGACCCACGATGGAAGGAAGTTCCGCATGCTCAACGTCATCGACGAGTTCACCCGGGAGTGCCTGGCGATCCGGATCGACCGGAAGCTCAACTCGACCGACGTCATCGACGTCCTGACCGACCTGTTCATCCTGCGCGGCGTGCCCGGCCACATTCGCTCGGACAACGGCCCGGAGTTCATCGCCAAGGCGGTGCGGGACTGGATCGCCGCCGTCGGCGCGAAGACGGCGTTCATCGAGCCGGGCAGCCCATGGGAGAACGGCTACTGCGAGAGCTTCAACGCGAAGCTCCGGGACGAACTGCTCAACGGCGAGATCTTCTACTCGCCTCGCCGAGGCGAAGATCGTGATCGAGGCTGGCGCGGTCCACTACAACACGCAGCGCCCGCACTCGTCGCTGGGCTATCGCCCGCCGGCTCCGGAGGCCATCTCACTGGCCGGCTCCGCCATCCGGATCAGCTTCGCCGGCCACGCCCAGCCTTGGCGCCGAGACCCGTCATGCACTAAGACTGAAACCGGACCACCCGATGGGGGCAGGCCACATTCGGTGTCTCCTCTGGCGTTTGTGTCGACACCGATATGGACTGGGCGGAGCCTTCCGGGAAATTATCAATCGGCATACACCTCCGAACGCAGAGTTATCATATATGCTCAACGCGACTTGGCTCGAGACCTTCACCACGCTCTGCGAGACAGGACACTTCACCCGGACAGCCGAGCGGCTGCACATGACCCAGCCGGGCGTGAGCCAGCACCTCAGGAAGCTCGAGCAGCAGGTCGGACAGGGATTGATCAGCCGTCAGGGCAAGAGCTTCACCCTCACGCCGGGAGGCGAGGCGGTCTTCGCGCTCGGCCTGTCCCGCAGGGCCGAGGAGAAACGCCTCCGTGATGCGATCGAGGCCGATGACCGGGACGCGGGGCCGATTCATATCGCGTGTTCAGGCAGCTTCGCGATGCTGCTCTACCCGATCCTGCTGCGCTGGATGCGCGCCGCGCCGGATCTGAGCATCCATCTCAAGGCGGCGCCGCAGGCCGATATCTTGGCAGGACTGCTCGATGGGCGCTTCGACCTCGGCGTGCTGGGGTCGGACTCCCGACCACGCGCGGCTGGAGGCCAGACATCTCGGGCACGAAGAACTGTGCCTCATCCTGCCCGCAGATGCCGTAGACACGCCGGTGACGTTCGCCGATCTGGAAGCCCGTGGCTTCATCGCGCATCCCGACGGCTACGATTACGCCGATGACCTGCTGAAGCTGAATTTCCCCGACGACTACCCTGGCGCCGACCGGCTCAAGGTGCGCGGCTCGGTCAACCAGATCGGCCAGATTCCCGCGCCCGTGGCCATGGGGGTCGGCTACACGCTCCTCCCCCGCAGTGGCGTGGAAGCCTTCGCCGATAAGGCGAAACTCTTCGTCACGCCCCTTCCCAAGCGCCGCTGGCACGACCTCTGGCTCGTCGCGCGCCGCGGCCGGCTCTGGTCAGCGAGGGCATGCTATGCTCAGGACAGAATCGAGGAAGCCGCCGCGCAACTCGGGTGAACCGGATGGGCCCTAACCTGCCGTTCACCGCTGCTCTCGATGCCGCGGCGCGGCCCGCCGAACCCGACATTCGCCGCGATCGCAAAACATCGCGGCAGCCGAACTCACATTATGCGGACCGATCTGCCATTACGGTTTCTGTGGAACCTGAGGTTCGGTGCCACGCTCAATCGTCGTGTCGCTTTGTTGGAAGCGCCGTGACGGTCTGCCGTCAGGCTGCCTCCGTCGTCGACGCCTGTTCTCGGATGATGCCGGGCTTCAGCACGAGTGCCGTGGCGAGCGCGAGCGCTGCGGTACCGAAGAACATTGGCACCGGGCCGAAGACCGACGACGCCACACCCGCGAGGGCGGGCCCCGCGATGTTGCCCGCGCCGGTGATCAGCAGCGCCGCGGTGAAACTGAGCGAGGGAAGATCGGGAAAGAGCCGCTCCGACCAGAGCGACAGAACCGCGCTGATCATCATCACGAAAATGCCCTGCAGGCCCGCCGAGACGATCACGCCGCCCCACGACGTTGGCACCCACGCGATGATCGCGAGGGACAGCGCCGCGCCGATGTTGAGCGCGCGCAGAAGCCAGGACAGGCCGATCGCGGATTTGATCCGGGCCGTCAGGAGCCCCAGCAGCCCGAGCGCCCCGTAGGCGGCAAAGACGATCGCCCCGCTGGCCTGCGAGGGGAGCCCGGCGAGCCCGCCCTGCTCGGTCACGCGGTCGGCGGCAAAGGTGACGTAGATACCGTTGGTCACGCCGAAGGAGAACGCGACGAGATAGAGCGGGATGGCCGAGCGGGTGGCGAGCTCGCCCCATTTGCGCGGCGGCGCATCGCCGGCGGGCTCCACCGTGTCGGTCAGGGCCAGGAGGTTGGCGAGCGCCGCCCCGGCCGCACCGGCGGCGAAGACCGCCCAGACGACGCGCCAGCCATAGCCGAAGAAGGCAAGCGACAGCGCGAGAAGGCCCGCGAGCAGCACCCCGACCGCCGTTCCCGAACTGATCATCGACAACGCGCCGGGGCGGTCGCGCTCGTGGAGAACCCTCTGGGCGGCGTTGTTGAACGGAGTCCACGAGAACCCCGCGCTGGCGCTGGCCAGGCAGACGCCGATGGCGAGGATGATGGCGTTCGGCGCTGCGGCGACGGCAGCCAAGCCAAGGGTCGCCGCGATCATGCCGACCACGATGGGCACGCGGGGGCCCGCGCGGGCGATCAGCTTGTAGGAGCAGGCGAGGCCGATAAAGAAGGCCGCGAAGCCGAGGCTCGAGATGATTCCCGCCGTGCCGGTCGAGATCGAGAAGGCCTCGCGGAACTGCGGAAGAAAGAGGCCGAATCCGATCCGCGCGGGCCCGAAGGCGACGGCGGTGGCGGCCGACCCTGCCGAGGCGATACGAGTGAGCGTCTGCATGGGCGGCCCTTCCCCCGCCCGGAGCAAGGTGGGCGGATCGGATACAGGTTCTTCGGTCGATAGACGTGCGGTGAGATCGCGTACCTCGCCGCCGCAATCGCGGGTTGAATTCCATCCGACCCCTCACACACAGAACACACTCTCGCGGGGGGGAGTCGGGATCGATCAGATGGGCCCACCCTAGATAGAAATTCCTCGGCGGACAAAGGTCCGGGACTAGCCCATTTCAAGAAGCGTACCTTCTCTTGCTCTGTACGCGCAGTTTTACGGGTTCAGCCCGGCGATGAGCGGGGTGGGCTCCAAGCGGACCAGCAGGGGCGCAGGACGCGAGCCACTGCTTCGAGCAGGGTCGCCGTGAGAGGGTAGCCCAACAGCTGACGTTCACCGCTTCTCTGAATGCCGCAGCGCGGCCCGCCGAACCGGCCGTTCGCCGCGGTCGCGAGATCGAGGCAGCCCCGAACTCACACTCTGCGGGACAAACAAGCCAGTCCTGTGCTGGCTGGTCACCGCTTGAGAGGCGGTTTGCCTTGATCTGCACGCCCTACTAGAGCCGGGCCATGGGAAATGATCGGCCAGCATCTCTCGCCAGCGCCATCGTGGTCGGAACCGGCGCCCTCTGGGGGGTCTACTGGATACCGGTACGCCGCCTTGCGGAAGCCGGTCTTCCGGGGGCCTGGGGAATGCTTGCCGCCGTTCTGACGGCAGCAATTCTGATGGCATCGATCACGATACGCCGCCGCCGCAATCTACGAAACGTGCACCCTCGAGCCTTCTTCTTCACGGCTCTCGGCGGGGCAGCCTTCGTGCTCTACTCGGTCGGGCTCGTCGACGGTCGCGTCGCGATCATCATCCTGCTGTTCTACCTGACCCCGGTCTGGAGCAGCTGATAGGTCGCTACGTGATGGGGTGGCGGAGTCCGCCGCCACGGGTTCTGGCCATCGCGATCGGCCTCGTCGGCCTGGCCCTCATGCTGGGCGCAAACGGTGATGTTCCCCTCCCGCGCAATATCGGGGAATGGTTCGCCCTCCTATCCGGCATGCTCTGGTCGGTATCTTCCACGGGCATCAGATCCGGCACCGAAATGGAGGCACCTGAAGCAGGTTTCGTCTTCGTTCTCGAAGCCTGCGCGGGGGCACTCGTCCTCGCCCCGGTTCTCGCCCCTCTGCCGATGGAAATCGCTCTTGGTCCGGCGATCAGCTGGGGGATCGGAGAAGGCGCTCTTTGGTGGGCCGTGTTCATGACGGCTTTGATGTGGGCCACGGCCCGTCTCGAACCTACTCGGATCGGCATCTTGCTCATGTCCGAGGTTCTCGTGGGTGCGCTTTAGGGAGCCATACTGGCGGGGGAGCATCTGAGTAGTATCGAGATGGCCGGCGGCGCGCTGGTTCTCGGAGCGGCCGCGTTGGAAATCTGGTCAACCAAGAAAGCACCTGACCAAAGCCCGGTATTCGAACTCGTAACACGGAAGAGTTCTGAGCTCTCGCTTGCTAGGTTTCGGGCGAGCAACACGGGTAGAGACGGCATGGACGCGAATTTCTGGCACGACCGCTGGCGCCTGAAGCAAGCCGCGTTCCACGAAGGCAGGGCCAACACGCTGCTCACCCGCCACTGGGATGCCTTGACGCCGAGACCGGGCGCGCGGGTGCTCGTACCATTGTCTGGCAAGGCGATTGACATGTGGTGGTTGCGCGACCGTGGTGTCCGAGTGATCGGGGTTGAGTTGTCCGAGACAGCGGTAGCCGAGTTCTTCGAGGAAGCCGGCGTGATGCCCACACGCGAGCCCGCCGGCACGCTGACGCGGTGGGAGGGCGGCGGTGTGACAATCTTCGTCGGCAATGTATTCGATTTGGACGCCCGCGGACTGGGACCAGTGGATGCCGTCTATGACCGAGCGGCCCTCGTGGCGCTTCCGCAGCCCTCACGCCGTCGCTACGCCGCCCACATTGCCACGATCACGGCCCAAGCGCCTCAATTGCTGATCACCTTCGTCTATGACCAAACGGCGATGGACGGGCCCGCCATTCAGCGTTGACGCCACCGAGGTGACTGCCTGTCATGGCGCGGCCTACACACGCACGGCCTTGGAAACACGCGATGTCGCCGACGGGCTCAAAGGAAGGGTTGCGGCGTCCGAAACGGCGTGGCGTCTGACTCGCCGTCAGCACGACGAACAGGATCAACACCGTGAAGCTGACATTCACGTAATGCGCAGCATCCGTCAGGGAGGGCTCGGAGTACCAGTTCGCGACGCCGCGCACGAACGGCCGCTTCGGCCAATTTGCCAGAAGTGCTGCAGCTGGTCAGCCCACCTCAGCGGGAGCGGTTCCAGCACCAGCGCCAGCGTCACATCCGGCCCCTGCTTCCCGTCCAAGATGGCCTCGGTAATGTCGGGCGCGAGTAGCGTAAGCCGAAGGACGCGCGTTATGTAGGACGACGCAATTCCCTCGCGCTCGGCCAGTTCGGCGATGGTCGCGAACTCGCCCGACTCCAGCATGCGCTTCCAGCGGAAGGCGCGCGCCAGCGCCTTGACTAGCGTGTTGTCGGTCCGCTGCGGTTGCATCGCGCCCTCGGGCAACTGCATTTCCTTCCGCCCGCCGCGCTTCACGACACGGAACGGGACGTGAAGCGTCACCGTCTCGGGGATTGGCGTTCCGCGGGTCATGCGGCTTCCCCAATGCCGCCGGGCAGCATCTCGCGTGCGAAGCCGCCGAGGCCATCGACGCGCAGGCGCACGTTAAGCCCGTCCGTGCCGATGTCCACGCGCTCGACCAGCAGCGCCACGATGCGCGCCTGCTCGGCTGCTACGAGGATCACAAGCTGGGATTCCGGAAGCGTGGACAGCCTCCCTCACCACTCCGCCACCGACCCGTCGGCGTGGCGCCAGACCGGATTGCGCCAACGATGCCCGGTCTCGGCGGCACGGGCGACGGCCGCCTCGTCGATCTCGATCCCGAGGCCGGGACCGGTGGGGATCGCCACCCGGCCATCGACGTAGTCGAAGACCGACCGGTCCGCGAGATAGTCGAGGATGTCGCTGCCCTCGTTGTAGTGGATGCCGAGGCTCTGCTCCTGGATGAAGGCGTTGTGGCTCACCGCGTCGAGCTGCAGGCTCGCGGCCAGCGCGATGGGGCCCAGCGGGCAATGGGGCGCTAGCGCCACGTCGTAGGCCTCGGCCATGGTGGCGATCTTGCGGCATTCGGTGATCCCGCCCGCATGGCTGATGTCGGGCTGCACGATGTCGACGCACCGGCCCTCGAACACCCGCTTGAAGTCCCACCGGGAATAGAGCCGCTCGCCCAGCGCGATCGGCGTGGAGCAGCCCTTCGTCACCTCGGGAAGCGCCTCGAGATGCTCCGACAGGATCGGCTCCTCCACGAACATGAGCCTGAACGGCTCCAGCTCGCGCAGGAGAACCTTGGCCATGGGGCGGTGCACCCGGCCGTGGAAGTCGACTCCGATTCCCACATGGGGGCCGACCGCCTCGCGCACGGCGGCCACGTTCGCCACCACCCGCTCGACCTTGTCGTAGCCGTCGACGATCTGCATCTCCTCGGGCCCGTTCATCTTCACCGCGCGAAAGCCGCGGGAGACGGCCTCGGCCGCGGCCGCGGCCACGTCCGCGGGCCGGTCGCCGCCGATCCAGGAATAGACCGCGATCCGGTCGCGGCAGGGCCCGCCCAGAAGCTGGTGGACGGGCTGGCCCAGCGCCCGGCCCTTGATGTCCCACAGCGCCTGGTCGATGCCGGCGAGCGCACTCATCAGGATCGGCCCGCCGCGGTAAAAGCCGCCGCGGTAGAGCACCTGCCAGTGATCCTCGATGGGGACCGGGTCGCGGCCGACCAGGTAGTCGGCCAGCTCGTGGACGCAGGCCTCCACCGTCTGCGCCCGACCCTCGACCACCGGCTCGCCCCAGCCGCAGACGCCCTCGTCGGTCTCGATCTTCAGGAACAGCCAGCGCGGCGGCACGATAAAGGTCTTCAGCGCGGTGATCTTCATGTCGGTTCCTCTGCACGGTGGATGGGAGAGGGTATCTCCCGGTCCCGGCGGGTCCACGCGGCGCGCAATCGTCTGAGAACGGCGGTGAGGGCTCGCCCAACTTGGTTCGATTGCTACTCCGACACTCGCCACGTGAGCGACGACAGGCGAACTCCGCTCAACGCAGCCGGGCCTGCACCAGGTATCCGGAGATGGTTTCCTCGCCCAAAGCCTTCATCGCCTCCAGCCGGTGCAGGCCTTCGATCAGCACGAACCGGGACCCGTCGGCGCGAACCTGGATCGGGGTCTTCTGGCCCTCATCCAGGATGCTGAGCGCAATCTGGTCGACCTTGTCCCGGTCCAGCGTCTTCATCCGTTTCACGGGTACGTGGATCGAGGAGATTCGAAGCTCGTGCTGCGCCAACATTTCGGATCACCAATGCACCAGTCCCATATCTACCCTGATCGGCAGCCGGCCGCGCTGCAAGCGGTCCCTCGGCTTCGTCCCCGTGGCGGCGATCATCGTCGTCTTGCTAGCGACCAGCATCATCTGGCGCCACCCTGACGGGCAACCCCGCCTGACAGACCCCCGCTCAGGGGGGAAGGCTTTTCACGACCGTCCCAAACGACACGATCATGATCGATAACGGGCGGGGCATTCCGGTTCTGGCGTGGTAGGATATGCGAAATTGGATCGGCAAACGAGATCAGGAGAAACCAGTTACAGGAGGCAATCGACGTGCAGAGTCTGAACTCATCCGGTCGCAGGAGGAGCTTGCCCGACAGCCGACCGAGAACGTCCGCTGGACCTTCCGGCTGACGGTCATCGCCATCTTCGGGGGCATGCCGTCCTCGCTCGTGACGCTGACCGAATGGCTGCGTGAGCCGGTCGCCAGCCAGGAAGCGGGCGGATGACCGACGGCCAGTTCACCAGCCTCGAGCGCCTGATGCGCGACGGCTTCGCCGCCATCGACCGGCGCTTCGTCGCCCTCGACCGGCGCATGGAGGGGATCGAGAAGATCATGGACATGGCGAGATTGCTTGCAAAGTCTTTCAGCATCCCCGAGCCCGCTCTAGTCATCGCCTCGCTGATGGCCAACGAGGCCGCGGACCACGCGGACGAGGAAGATCCGCGCACATCGTTCAAAGACGCGTGGCGCGAGATCATGCTAACGGCCTCAGCATTGTTCATCACGTCAAGCAGCCCGACCGGAAGAAGCTGACCGTATAATCTTGGATGCCCCTTCGCGGGGGCATCCGCAAAACAACCGAACCAAATAGGCTCGGGGGATATCCTGGGGGATACATACCGCAGCCACACGCCCAAGTCGCTGATTTTTCGTCATATCTGTCGGATGTATGGTGCCCAGGAGAGGACTCGAACCTCCACGTCCATACGGACACTAGCACCTGAAGCTAGCGCGTCTACCATTCCGCCACCTGGGCCGGTGTCGTGAGGCCGCGATCTAACCGGCACGCCGGGAGGTGTCAACGGGATTTCCGAACCTTTCGGCGTGCTCGCGGCTTGTCCTGTGCTAGCGTGCATCCTACACCCGGTCGGGTCGTATAAGGAGGTTCCCGCCATGAAGCTCGTCACCATCTTCGGCGGCACCGGATTCGTCGGTCGCTACGTGGCCTACCGCATGGCACGGGAGGGATGGCGCGTGCGCTGCGCCTGCCGCCGGCCCAACGACTATCCCTTCGTTCGGACCTACGGCGTCGTCGGCCAGGTCGAGCCCGTGTTCTGCAACGTGCGCGACGACGAGAGCGTGCGCGACGTCACCCGCGGCGCCGATGCCGTCGTCAATTGTGTGGGGATCCTCGCGGAATCCGGGCGCCAGACCTTCGAGGCGTTGCAGCAGTCCGGCGCCGCCCGGATCGCCCGCATGGCCGCCGACGAAGGCGTGGAGACCCTGGTGCAGGTCTCGGCCATCGGCGCCGACGAGAACGCCACCAGCCGCTATGCTCGCACCAAGGCGCTGGGCGAGAAGGCGGTGCAGGACTCCTTTCCGAACGCGGTGATCCTGCGCCCGTCGATCATTTTCGGGCACGAGGACGAGTTCTTCAATCGCTTCGCCGCCATGGCACGAATGTCGCCGATCCTGCCGCTGGTGGGCGCCTCGACGCAGTTTCAGCCGGTCTATGTGGACGATGTGGCGGCGGCGATCCAGATGGGAATCGAGGGAAAGGCCGCACCGGGCATCTACGAGCTGGGCGGGCCCGATGTCTCGACCTTCCGGGACTGGATGGTCGAAATGCTGGCGATAACCAAGCGCCGCGCGCTGATCGTGAACACCCCGATGCCGGTGGCGAAGCTGCTGGGATGGATCTTCGACAAGATCCGCTGGGCGACACTCGGCCTGGTCCGCGGCCCCCTTACCCTCGACCAGGTGCGCAACCTGGCGCAGGACAACGTGGTCCACGACGGCGTAAAGACCTTCGCGGATCTGGGCATCCAGCCGACCTCGACGGAGGCCGTGCTGCCGGATTACCTGTGGCGCTTCCGCCCCTCGGGGCAGTACGCGGCCTCGAACGAATCGGCGGGAAACCTGCGGTCCGGCCCCGGCGGCGTGAAGGGCGGGCACAACCGCGCGGGTTTTTCCTGAGTCATCATGTATAGGCGAAGATCAGCAGCGCCGCGCCCAGGAACAGCCGGTAAACGACGTAGGGGGTGAAGCTGACCCGCTCCAGTAGGCGGAACATGAGCGCCAGTGCCGAGAGAGCCGCGCCGAGAGAAAAGACCGCCGCGATGGCCCCATCGCGGAGGAGCGCGCCGCTCGCCTCGCCGATCACGTCGAGACTCAGCAGAGCCGCCGAAGCGATGATCGTCGGGATCGACATCAGCATGGACAGTCTCGCCGCGTCCTTGCGACCGTAGCCCAGCCACCGCGCCCCCGTGATGGTGATACCCGAGCGTGATGTGCCCGGGATCAGCGCCAGCGCCTGCCACAAGCCCATGATCGCCGCGTGACGCAGGGACCAACGCTCGGCCGCCCTTCCCTCCGGTCCGGCCCGATCGACCCAGTACAGGAGCAGCCCGAAGACGATCGTCGCCCAGCCGATCACGGCGACCGAGCGCAGGGCCGCGTCAAAGCCCGTGATCTTCACCAGTGCGCCTGCCACGGCGACAGGGACGGTTCCAACGGCGAGGCAAAGGGCGAGCCAGGCCCCGGGCCCGTCCACCCGTCCGCGCAACAGCGACGGGATCCCCGAAGCTGCCAGTCCCACGTCCCGCCGGAAGAACAGGATCACCGCACCCAGCGTCCCGACATGGGCGGCCACGTCGATGGCCAGACCCTGATCCGCCGCTCCAGTCAGCGCCGGGAGGAGGATGAGGTGACCCGATGAGGACACGGGCAGGAATTCCGTCACGCCCTGGATGACAGCGACGAGCAGGAGGTGAAACAGCGTCATGAAGGGGAACGGCTCGAAGTGGATTCGCGCGGACCCTAACGGATCGCGCTGCAGTGCACAGACTGATTATTATATCCGGTTCGGATCCATTTTTCACAGAGGCAGCAGGGCCTCACCCCACCGCAGCATTCCAAATATGAAAATTGGGTAAGTAATACGGACTTTTTTGCCCGTTCAGACTTTCCTAAGGGGGCGGGATCGGGTAGGGGAGTCGCGTCAGCAGGAGGAGCGTGCCTTGGCCAGCGAGAAGATGCTGAAGTTTACCACCGTGGCGCGGGACATGCCCGAGAAACGCCCGCCGGACCTGCGGCGGACGGACTTCGCCGAAATATACGGCGAATTCGCGGCCGAGAAGGCTGGGGAACAGGCGGGGCGCTGCTCGCAATGCGGCGTGCCCTATTGCCAGTCCCACTGCCCGCTGCACAACAACATCCCCGACTGGCTGCGCCTGACCGCCGAGGGGCGGCTGCAGGAGGCCTACGAGGTGGCCCAGGAGACCAACACCTTCCCCGAGATCTGTGGCCGGATCTGCCCGCAGGACCGGCTGTGCGAGGGCAACTGCGTGATCGAGCAGGCCGGCCACGGCACGGTCACCATCGGCGCGGTGGAGAAATACATCACCGACACCGCCTGGGACGAGGGCTGGGTCAAGCCGATCCGGCCCGTCTCGGAACGCCCCGAAAAGGTGGCCGTGATCGGCGCCGGGCCCGGCGGGCTGGCCTGCGCGGACATGCTGCGCCGGCACGGGGTACAGGTCACCGTGTTCGACCGCTACGACCGCGCCGGCGGGCTGATGACCTATGGCATTCCCGGCTTCAAGCTGGAGAAGGACGTGGTGATGAAGCGGGTCCGCCAGCTCGAGGCGGGCGGGGTCGCGTTCCGGCTGAATTGCGAGGTCGGAGAGGACATATCCTTCAACGAGATACGCGACACCCACGACGCGGTGCTGATCGCCACCGGGGTCTACAAGACCCGCGACCTGCAGGCGCCGGGCGTGGGCGCCGAGGGGATCGTGCGCGCGATCGACTACCTGACCGCGTCGAACCGCAAGTCCTTCGGCGACGAGGTGCCCGAGTTCGAGAGCGGCGAGCTGAACGCCGAGGGCAAGCGCGTGGTGGTGATCGGCGGCGGCGACACGGCGATGGACTGCGTGCGCACGGCGGTCCGGCAGGGCGCGACATCGGTGAAGTGCCTGTACCGCCGCGACCGGGACAACATGCCGGGATCGCAGCGCGAGGTGTCCAATGCCGAGGAGGAGGGCGTCGATTTCATCTGGCTCTCCGCCCCGAAGGCGTTCAGCGGCGAGCGGGTCGAGGGCGTTGTCGTGTCGAAGATGCGGCTGGGCCAGCCCGACGCGACCGGGCGCCAGGTGCCCGAGGTGATCGAGGGGGCCGACTATACCGAGGAGGCCGACCTGGTGATCAAGGCGCTGGGATTCGAGCCCGAGGACCTGCCGAAGCTCTGGGGCGTCGAGGGGCTGGAAGTGACGCGCTGGGGCACGGTGCTGGCCGATTTCCAGACCCACGAGACCAGCCTGCCCGGGATCTATGCCTGCGGCGACATCCAGAGGGGCGCGAGCCTCGTGGTCTGGGCGATCCGCGACGGGCGCGAGGCGGCCCAGGCGATCCTGGCGCAGCTCTCCGGCGCCTCGGCGATGGCCGCGGAATAGGGGGGCGGAATCCCGTCGGAGTCCCGGCGGAGTCCCGGAGGGCTGCGGATCGCCCCTGGGGCGGCGGATCGGACAAACCGGTCAGTCCGCCTGACATTCCGTTGCGGCAGGTTTGTCGCGACCGATCCGCGCGCCGGGCGCATCCCCCCTGCCCCGCCGCGCAACAGATTCGGGGCCGGAAAGCCGGCCCGACAAGTGGGCCGCAGGCCCGGAGTTTCATCCGCCGTGCCGGATCGCCGGTCGGCCCCGCCAGGGAGTGACGAGATGACCAAGCACGATGCCGACTGGGTGGCCCGCGAGGAAGCGAAGCGCGCCTTCATGGCCGAACGGGGTCTCTACGATCCCGACAGCGAGCATTCCTCCTGCGGGGTGGGATTCGTCGTCTCGCTCGACGGAAAGCCGTCGCGCCGGGTGGTGGAGAACGGAATCGGCGCGCTGAAGTCGATCTGGCACCGGGGCGCGGTGGATGCCGACGGACGCACCGGCGACGGCGCCGGCATCCACGTGCAGATCCCGGTGAAGTTCTTCTACGACCAGATCCGGCGCACCGGGCACGAGCCGCGCTGGGACGAGCTGATGGCGGTGGGACAGGTCTTCCTGCCCCGCACGAATTTCGGCGCCCAGGAGACCTGCCGGACCATCGTCGAATCGGAAGTCCTGCGCATGGGCTATTCGATCTATGGCTGGCGCCACGTGCCGGTGGAGATCGGCTGCCTGGGGCAGAAGGCCAACGCGACCCGGCCCGAGATCGAGCAGATCCTGATCTCGAACTCCAAGGGCACCGACGAGGAGACCTTCGAGCGCGAACTCTACGTCATCCGGCGGCGGATCGAGAAGCAGGCCGTGGTCCAGGGCGTGCCGCAGCTCTACCTCGCGTCGCTGTCCTGCCGGTCGATCATCTACAAGGGCATGATGCTGGCCCAGGACGTGGCCGAGTTCTATCCCGACCTGAAGGACGAGCGATTCGAGAGCGCCTTCGCGATCTATCACCAGCGCTATTCCACCAACACCTTCCCGCAATGGTGGCTGGCACAACCCTTTCGCATGCTCGCCCATAACGGCGAGATCAACACGCTGAAGGGCAACCTGAACTGGATGAAGAGCCACGAGATCCGCATGGCCTCCGCCACGTTCGGGGACTTCGCCGAGGACATCAAGCCGATCGTGCCGCAGGGATCGAGCGACTCGGCGGCGCTCGATTCGGTGTTCGAGGTGCTGGTGCGGTCGGGCCGGTCGGCGCCGATGGCCAAGACGCTGCTGGTTCCCGAAAGCTGGTCGAAGCAGCGCGAGGAGCTGCCGAAGGCCTGGCGCGACATGTATTCCTACTGCAACTCGGTGATGGAGCCGTGGGACGGCCCCGCCGCGCTCGCCATGACCGACGGGCGCTGGATCTGCGCCGGGCTCGACCGCAACGGGCTGCGGCCGATGCGCTACGTCGTCACCGGCGACGGCCTCGTCATCGCCGGGTCGGAGGCGGGCATGGTGCCGGTGGACGAGACGCGGGTGTCTGAGAAGGGCGCGCTCGGCCCCGGGCAGATGCTGGCCATCGACATCAAGGAGGGCCAGCTGTTCCACGACGCCCAGATCAAGGACAAGCTGGCCGCGAGCCAGCCCTTCGGCGACTGGGTGGGCCGGATCACCGAGCTCGACGGCGAGTTGTCGAAGGCCACCGAGGCGCCGCTTTTCACCGGGGCGGAGCTGCGTCGGCGCCAGATCGCGGCGGGCTATTCGCTGGAGGAGCTGGAGCAGATCCTGGCGCCCATGGCCGAGGACGGCAAGGAGACCCTGGCCTCGATGGGGGACGACACGCCGGCGGCGGTCCTGTCCACGAAATACCGGCCCTTGAGCCACTATTTCCGGCAGAACTTCTCCCAGGTGACGAACCCGCCGATCGACAGCTTGCGCGAGTTTCGGGTGATGAGCCTGAAGACCCGGTTCGGCAACCTCAAGAACGTGCTCGACGAATCGAGCGCGCAGACCGAGATCATCGTGCTCGACAGCCCCTTCGTGGCCAATGCCCAGTTCGAGCGCATGGTCGAGGCGTTCAACGCGCCCATGGCCGAGATCGACTGCACCTTCGAGGCCGGACAGGGCAAGGGGGCCCTGCGCGCGGCGCTGGCGGCGGTGCGCGAGAAGGTCGAGGAGGCCGTGCGCTCGGGCGCGGGGCATATCGTGCTGACCGACCAGCACGTCTCCGACACGCGCGTCGCCATGCCGATGATCCTCGCGACCAGCGCGGTGCATTCCTGGCTGACGCGCAAGGGGCTCAGGACCTTCACCTCGCTCAACGTGCGCTCGGCCGAGTGCATCGACCCGCATTACTTCGCGGTGCTGATCTCCTGCGGGGCGACGACGGTGAACGCCTATCTCGCCGAGGACAGCATCGCCGACCGGGTGGCGCGCGGCCTGATCGAGGGATCGCTGACCGAGGCGGTGGCGCGCTACCGCAAGGCGATCGACCAGGGCTTGCTGAAGATCATGTCGAAGATGGGGATCTCGGTGATCTCCTCCTATCGCGGCGGCATCAACTTCGAGGCGGTGGGCCTGAGCCGGGCCATGTGCGCCGAGTATTTCCCCGGCATGCAGAGCCGGATCTCGGGCGTGGGGGTCAACGGCATCCAGATGAAGGCCGAGGAGGTTCATGGCCGCGGCTACATGGGCGACGTGGGCGGCACGGCGACGGTGCTGCCGATCGGGGGCTTCTACAAGTACCGCCGGTCGGGCGAGCAGCACGCCTGGGAATCGACCTCGATGCACATGCTGCAGATGGCCTGCAACAAGGCCAGCTTCCAGCTGTGGAAGCAGTATTCCAAGAAGATGACCGAGGCCAAGCCGATCCACCTGCGCGACCTGATGCAGTTCAAGCCGCTGGGCAAGCCGGTGCCGATCGAGGAGGTGGAGAGCATCACCCAGATCCGCAAGCGGTTCGTCACCCCGGGGATGAGCCTCGGGGCGCTCTCCCCCGAGGCGCACCGGACGCTGTCGATCGCGATGAACCGGATCGGGGCGAAGTCGGATTCCGGCGAGGGCGGCGAGGACCCCAAGGACTTCACGCCCGACGCCAACGGCGACAACCGCTCGGCCAAGATCAAGCAGGTGGCCTCGGGCCGCTTCGGGGTGACGGCGGAATACCTGCTCCATTGCGAGGAACTGGAGATCAAGGTGGCGCAGGGCGCCAAGCCCGGCGAGGGCGGCCAGCTTCCGGGGATGAAGGTGACGAAGCTGATCGCCAAGCTGCGGCACTCGACGCCCGGCGTGACGCTGATCTCGCCGCCGCCGCACCACGACATCTACTCGATCGAGGACCTGGCGCAGCTGATCTACGACCTCAAGCAGATCAACCCGAAGGCCAAGGTGACGGTGAAGCTGGTGGCCAGTTCCGGGGTCGGCACGATCGCGGCCGGCGTGGCCAAGGCCAAGGCCGACGTGATCCTGATCTCGGGGCACAACGGCGGCACGGGCGCCAGCCCCGCCACCTCGATCAAGTATGCCGGCCTGCCCTGGGAAATGGGCCTGACCGAGGCGCACCAGGTGCTGGCGATGAACGACCTGCGCAGCCGGGTGACGCTCAGGACCGACGGCGGCCTGCGCACCGGGCGCGACATCGTCATGGCGGCGATGATGGGGGCCGAGGAATACGGCATCGGCACCGCGGCGCTGATCGCCATGGGCTGCATCATGGTGCGGCAGTGCCAGTCGAACACCTGCCCGGTGGGCGTCTGCACCCAGGACGACGCGCTGAGGGAGAAGTTCACCGGCAACGCCGACAAGGTGGTGAACCTGATCACCTTCTACGCCCAGGAGGTGCGCGAGATCCTGGCCGAGCTGGGGGCCCGCAGCCTCGACGAGGTGATCGGGCGGGCGGACCTGCTGTCCCAGGTGAGCCGCGGATCGACGCATCTGGACGATCTGGACCTCAACCCGCTCCTGATCACCGTCGATGACGCCAAGGAGATCGTCTACGACCGCAACCAGCCGCGCAACGAACCCGACGACACGCTGGATGCCGAGATCGTGCGCGACGCGCGGCGGTTCCTGGAGGATGGCGAGAAGATGCAGCTCTCCTACGCGGTGCGCAACACGCATCGCACGGTGGGTACGCGCACCTCGAGCCACATCGTGCGGAAGTTCGGCATGCGCAACCAGCTGCAGCCCGATCACCTGCACATCAAGCTGACCGGGTCGGCGGGGCAGTCGCTCGGCGCCTTCGCGGCGCCGGGGCTGAAGATCGAGGTCTCGGGCGATGCCAACGACTATGTCGGCAAGGGCCTGTCGGGGGGCACGATCGTGGTGCGGCCGCCGATGGTCAGCCCGCTGCAGGCGGCCGAGAACACCATCATCGGCAATACCGTGCTTTACGGCGCGACGGCGGGGTATCTGTTCGCCTCCGGCCGGGCGGGGGAGCGGTTCGCGGTCCGGAACTCGGGCGCGCATGTGGTGATCGAGGGCTGCGGGTCGAACGGCTGCGAATACATGACCGGCGGCATCGCGGTGATCCTGGGCGAGGTGGGCGCCAATTTCGGCGCCGGCATGACCGGGGGCATGGGGTTCGTCTACGATCCCGACGCGCGGCTGGAGACGCTGATGAACGCCGAGACGCTGGTGACCTGCCCGGTCACGGTGGATCACTGGGCGTCGCTGCTGAAGGAGCTGGTGGAGCGGCACCATGCCGAGACCGGGTCGCGCCGCGCCGCCGAGATCCTGCAGCACTGGGACGAGGAACTGCCGCGCTTCACGCAGGTCTGCCCCAAGGAGATGCTGGGCAAGCTCGACGCGCCGATCGGCATCGAGGAGGAGGCGATCCCCGCGGAATGAGATCCGCGCGCCCCTGCCCGGGGGCGCGCGTCGCTCAGGCGGCGGTCTCGTCCGGAGCGCGCAGGATCAGCGTGTCGCAGAACTGCCAGCGCAGGATCTGTTCGGTGAAGGATCCCAGGCGACCGGGTGCCGCGCCGGGGCGATCATGGGCGCCGATGGCCACGAGGTCGGGGGCGAAGTCGTAGCGTATCTTGCGGAACGCCTTTTCCAGCGGCAGGGCCAGGTAGTCGGGGGGCGGCACTTCCGGCGGCAGGTCCGCCTCGGTCCACCAGCGCGAGATCCGCTCCTCGGCCTCGGCCAGCGCGGCGGTGGAGCGCCCGGCCTCGTCGCCGCCGCCGAACCAGCCGCGCGCCGGCGGCTCCACCGCGTGGAAGGTGCGGAACTCGGCCCCCGGGGCGAGGTCGCGCGCCGTACGGAGCGCCGCGGCGCAGGCCGCTGAGGCCTCGACGCCGCCCAGGACCCGCTTGTAGCCGGACGAGGCCGGACCGGCCGCCAACAGGACCGGGCGGCGGATGGCGCCGACGATGCGTTCCATCGTGGTGTGCCCCACCAGGTCGCGCAGCGGCCGGTGGCGATGGGGACCCAGAACGACCAGGTCGGTCTTCAGCCGGTCGGCGAGCGCGCCCACGGCCTCCACCGGGGGACTGACCTCGACGGCGATCTCCGCCGCGCCCGCCCCGCATTCGGCCAGCGCCGCGGAGAGGTCGGCGCGTGCCCTTTCGCGACGCTCGTCCAGCGTGGCGTCGGGGAGGTCCTCGTCCAGCATCGTGCAGGCGGTGAGCGCCGCGCCAGCGTCGGCGGAGACGCGCGCGGCGCGGGCCAAAGCGGCCCGAGACCGGTCCGAAAGATCTGAACACACGAGAACATGCTTCATCCTGCGGCCCCTTTTCCTGCGGGAAGAAAGTAACAAAATTGCGCGGGTGATGCCAATCGAAACCGCCGCGACCAATTGCGACACCCGGCCTTCGCCCTAGATCCAGACCTGCACGAAAGAGGATGAGGCGACATGGCGGCATTGCTGATCGACGCGCTCGACGCGCTCGAAGCCGGAGACTGGGAGCGGTCGCACCGGATCGTCCAGGATTTCAACGGCGCCGGCGCGGCCTGGCTGCATGCGCACCTGCACCGGGTGGAAGGCGACGATGGCAATGCACGACACTGGTACGCCCAGGCTGGCATGCCCCCCTTCGAGGGCGACGTGACCGAGGAGCGCTATGCCCTGCGCCAGGAACTGACCTCGGGCGTGATGGGCGCGATGGGCCAGCCGCCGCAGGAGTAGCACGGGCGCGACGGCGCCGGACGCTGCGCATCGCGCCGTCTTTCCCCCCGCCTGCCGGGCCGGTATTGGAACGGCGATGGCGAAGCGCGGCACCACCAGAACGACGAAGACGGCGAAACGGAAGCCGGGGCGGGCGACCAAGGCCGCGCCCGCGGCACGCACGCGCGACCCGGTCGGGCCGTCGATTCGCCGCTGGGGCCTGCGCGTGGCGCTGGGCCTCGTCCTGGCCGTCGTGGCAACGGTCGCGCTCCTGTCGCTGGTGGCGCCGCCCACCACCCCCTACATGGCGGCCGAATCGCGCCGGCTGGGCGGGGTGTCGCAGGATTGGGTGGCGATGGAGGAGATCGCGCCCGTGATGGCGCGGTCGGCCGTGGCGGCGGAGGACGCGGAGTTCTGCCGGCACTGGGGTTTCGACCTGGAAGCGATCCGCGCCGCGATCGACGCGGGCGCGGGCCGGGGCGCCTCGACCATCACCCAGCAGGTGGTGAAGAACGTGTTTCTCTGGCAGGGGCGCAGCTGGCCGCGCAAGGCGATCGAGGCGGTGCTGACGCCGATGGTGGAGCTTCTCTGGTCGAAGCGGCGCATCCTGGAGGTCTATCTCAACGTGGCCGAGTTCGGCGAGGGCGTGTTCGGCGTGCAGGCCGCGGCCCGGGCGAGTTTCGGTGTCGCGGCGGCCGACCTGACCGGCACCCAGGCGGCGCGGCTGGCCGCGATCCTGCCCGACCCCAAGGGCCGCTCGGCCGCGCGGCCGTCGGCGGCGGTGGCGCGGCGGGCCTCGGGAATCCGCGACGGGGCGGCCACGATCGCGCGCGACGGCCGGGCGGCCTGCTTCGAGGCGGGTTGAACGCGCGCCCGGCCCGCGTCACAGAAGGCGGGCGTTTCCGACCGGAGGATAGCGATGTACCGCCTCTACCACATGCCGCTCTCGCCCTTCTGCCGCAAGGTGCGCCTGGTCCTGGCCGAGAAGCGCATCGAGGTGGACCTGGTGGAGGAGCGCTACTGGGAGCGGGACGGGGATTTCCTGCGCCGCAACCCCGCCGGAAAGGTGCCGGTCCTGCGCGCCGAGGGGCGGTTCCTGCCCGAGAGCCAGGCGATCTGCGAATACCTGGAGGAGCGCCATCCCGAGCCCGCGCTGCTGCCCGGCGGGATCGACGAGCGCTACGAGGTGCGGCGGCTCTGCGGCTGGTTCGACGACAAGTTCTTCCACGAGGTGACGCGGAACCTGATGTACGAGCGGGTGATGCGCAAGATCTCGGGGGGCGGCTATCCCAACTCGGCCAATGTCAAGGCCGGGGCGCGGGCGATCAAGTTCCACCTGGACTACATGGCCTGGCTGCTGGAGAAGCGGCGCTGGCTGGCGGGCGACGACCTGAGCCTGGCGGATTTCGCCGCCGCGGCGCAGCTCTCGGCGCTGGACTACACCTCGGACGTGGACTGGACGCGCAACGAGGGCGTGACCGAGTGGTATGCCAAGATCAAGTCGCGCCCCGCCTTCCGCGGCATCCTGGCCGACGTGGTGCCGGGATTCCCGCCGCCGGCGCATTACGCGAACCTGGATTTCTGAGATCCGGGAACCGCGGCGCGGCCCCGCGCATGGGAGGGGACAGGCGCAAGGAGGGACCGGAATGGCCCACACGATCGAGGCACGGAACTTTCCCGCGGCGGCGGGCATCCTGTTCGGACTGGGTTTCGGCGGGTTCTTCGACGGGATCGTGCTGCACCAGATCCTGCAATGGCACCACATGGTGACGAGCGCCGGCTATCCGCCGACGACGGTGGCCAACCTGGAGATCAACACCTTCTTCGACGGGCTCTTCCACGCCTCCACCTACATCTTCCTCGCCGCCGGTCTGGCGGTGCTGTGGCGGGCGGGGCGGCAGGCCCCGCTCATGTGGCGGCCACGGGTGGTGATCGGCACGATCCTGGTCGGCTTCGGGCTGTTCAACCTCGTGGAGGGCACGATCAACCACCAGATCCTCGGCCTGCACCACGTCAACGAGACGGCGCCGCGGGCGCATTGGATCTGGTGGGACCTGGGATTCCTCGCCTGGGGCGCGGCGATGCTGCTCGGCGGCTGGGCGCTGTGGCGGCGGGCCGCGGACTGAGATGGGCAATACGGCGGATCTGAAGGCGGCGCTGGAACGGGAGGCACTGGCCGCGGGCTTCGCGAAGATGGGCGTCTGCCGCCCCGATGCGATCCCCGAGGCGGCCGGGCGGCTCGACGAATTCCTGAAGGAGGGCCGGCACGGGCAGATGGGCTGGATGGAAGCGCGCAGCCATTGGCGCGGCGATCCGCGCGCGCTCTGGCCCGAGGCGCGCTCCGTGGTGATGCTGGCCGAGGCCTATACCCCCGGGCACGATCCGCTGGAGGACACGGCGATGCCGGAGCGCGGCGCGGTCAGCGTCTATGCCCAGGGGCGGGACTATCACGACGTGGTCAAGAAGCGGCTGAAGCGGGTCGGGCGGTGGCTCATCGACCATGCCGAGCGGCAGGGCCACGAAGGCGTGGAGATCAAGGTCTTCGTCGACACCGCGCCGGTGATGGAGAAGCCGCTGGCGCAGGCCTCCGGACTCGGCTGGCAGGGCAAGCACACGAACCTGCTGGGCCGGGACCTGGGCAACTGGGTGTTCCTGGGCGCGATCTTCACCACGCTGGACCTGCCCCCCGACCCGGCGGAGGGGGAGCATTGCGGCAGCTGCACGAAATGCCTCGACATCTGCCCCACCGACGCCTTCCCGGCGCCGTTCCAGCTCGATGCGCGGCGCTGCATCTCGTATCTGACGATCGAGCATCGCGGGCCGGTGGACGAGGAATTGCGGCCGGGGCTCGGCAACCGGATCTACGGCTGCGACGACTGCCTGGCGGTCTGCCCCTGGAACAAGTTCGCGGTGCGCGCGCGGGACATGCGGCTGGCGCCGCAGCCCGGGCGGCGTGCGCCGGAGCTGGCCGAGATGGCGGCGCTCGACGATGCGGGATTCCGCGCGCGCTTCGCCGGCTCGCCGATCAAGCGGATCGGGCGCGACCGCTTCGTCCGCAATGTCTGCTACGCCATCGGCAATTCCGGCGCGCCGGGTCTCGCCCGCGCGGCCGCGCCGCTGGCGCGGGACGCGGACCCGGCGGTCGCGGACGCGGCGCGGTGGGCGCTCGACCGGCTCGGCGCGCGATGAGGGCGGTGGCGGGCGTGGCGAAGCGGGTCCTGCACCGGATCGCGCTGGCCGGGGACTGGGCGGTCGACCGGCTGCGGCCGAACCGGGTGCCCGAACGACCCGTGCTCGACGCCTATCGCGGCTTCGCCACGCCGGAGGGTCTTGAACTGCGCGCGCGGGTGCTGGCCTCGCTGCGGCGCACCACGCCCGAGCCGGGGCAGAGCCGCTGGCAGAACCTGCGCGAGATGGCCTCGCTGTTCCTGACCCGCGAGGTCGCGGAGGTGACGGTGATCGCGCCCACCGGCGGCGTCTCGGGGCTGAGCGACGAGGAGGGCTATGTCACGCTGATCCTGCCGGGGGACCACGCGCCCGGGCGGCACGAGATCGCGCTGGAAATCGCCGGCGACCCCGAAAGCCGCGTCCTGGCGCCGGCGCTGGTGCCCTCGTCCGAGGCCCGGATCGGCACGGTCTCGGACATCGACGACACGATGATGCATACGGGGGCGTATTCGCTGGCCCGGAACCTGTGGACCACCTTCACCGGCACGCACCACTCGCGGCACGTCTTTCCCGACTCGGTGGCGCTGATGGACCACTTGGCGGCGGGCGGGCGGAACCCGGTCTTCTATGTGAGCTCCAGCCCGTGGAACCTGCACGCTTTCCTGGAGAAGGTGTTCGCGCGGGCGGGGCTGGCCGAGGGGCCGATCTTCCTGCGCGATTACGGCATCGCGGAGGACCAGTTCATCACCCGGGGCCACGGCAGCCACAAGGGCGAGGCGATCGACCGGATCCTGGCGGCCAATCCCGGCCTGCCCTTCGTGCTGGTGGGCGATACCGGGCAGAAGGACGCCGCGATCTACCGCGACGCCTGCCGGCGGCATCCAGGGCGGATCCGGGCCGTGGTGCTGCGCGAGCCGCGCCCCGGGGCCGGGGCGGCGGCCGAAGCCGCGATGACCGAGACCGAGGCGATGGGCGTCACCGTGCTGCACGGGCCCGATTTCGCGGGGGTTCCGTCGGCGCTGTCGCGGGCCGGGCTGGAGCCCTGACCCGCCCCGGCGCGATCAGGCGCCGTCGAGCGCGGCGATGATGCCGCCGAAATCCTCCGCCTTCAGCGAGGCGCCGCCGACGAGGGCGCCGTCCACATTCTCCACCGCGAAGATCTCCTCCGCGTTGGCGGGCTTCACCGAGCCGCCGTAGAGGATGCGGACCGAGCGGCCGACGCCCGCGCCGAAGCGCTTCTCCAGCCGGCGGCGGATCTCGTCATGGACCTCGCCGATCTGGTCGGTGGAGGGGACCTTGCCGGTGCCGATGGCCCAGACCGGCTCGTAGGCGATGACGAGGTTCAGCCCGGTGGCGCGGTCGGGCAGCGATCCGGCGAGCTGGCCGCCGATGATCTCGATCGTGTTCGCGGCCTCGCGCTCGGCCAGGGTCTCGCCGACGCAGACGATGGCGGTGAGATCCGCGGCCCAGGCGGCCTTGGTCTTGCGGCGGACGATCTCGTCGGTCTCGCCGTGGTCAGCCCGGCGCTCGGAATGGCCGAGGATGACGTAGGAGGCGCCGGCATCGCGCAGCATCGCGGCGGAGACATCTCCGGTATGGGCGCCGGTCTCCTCCCAGTGGCAATCCTGTCCGCCGACGGCGACGGGCGTGTCCTCGGCCGCCACGGCCATGCGGTGCACCAGGGTCGCGGGCGGGCAGAGAAGGATCTCCGAACTGGCGCGGCCCTGATCGTCGGCGAGGCTGCGGATCATGCCGAGGCTGTCGGCCGTCCCGTTCATCTTCCAGTTTCCGGCGGCGAGCTTGCGTCTGGCCATGGGGCGCTCCTGTCTGGGTTCGGGGACCGGGTTACCGGCTTTCGGGCCGGCTCGAAAGGTCCCGACCCTTCGGGCGAACGCCGCGCGGCCGCCGGGCGATCCCGGAGGCCTGCCGATGCGGTCAGGCCCAGGCGGCGAGGCGGGAGGCGAGCGCGGTCGTGCGGTCGCGGACCTCCGCCAGGACGGGCGCGTCGCGCGGGGCGTCGCGCAGGGTGGTGAACCAGTGCTCGGGCGGATTGCGGCCGCGGCGGTTGCCGGGGAAGCTCAGCCCGCGCAGCACGCCTTGAGCCGCGGGCGGCAGCCGGTCGGGGATCTCGGCGCCCGACAGCGTGGCCCAGACCCCGGTCCAGAGCCGGCCCACCGACCACGGGTTGTAGCCGCCACCGCCGAGCACGAGGAGCCGCGGCGCCATCTCCCGCAGCCGCGCCACCAGCGCCCAGTGGGCATTGTTCGACATGGCGAGGCGCGACAGCGGATCCTCCTCCACCGCGTCGGCGCCGCATTGCAGGACGATGGCGTCGGGGCGATGGCGCTGCACGGCCGGCAGGATCACCCGCTCGGCGGCCAGCGCCAGGTCGGCGTCGCCCGCGCCGCGCGGCAGGGGCAGGTTCCAGACATTGCCGGCGCCCCGATCCTCCAGCGGGCCGGTGAAGGGCCAGCGGCGCTCCTCGTGGGTGGAGATGACCAGCACCTCGGGCTCGTCGCGAAAGGCGTGATCGACCCCGTCGCAATGGTGCGCGTCGATGTCCACGTAGGCCACGCGGCCCGCGCCGTGGTGGCGCAGCGACAGGATGCCGAGGACCGGATCGTTGAGGTAGCAGAACCCGTTCGCCCGGTCGGGCAGGCCGTGATGGGTTCCGCCGCCCGGGTTGTGGACCACGCCGCCGCCGCGCAGGAGCGCGCCGGCCATGATCGAGCCGCCGGCGGCGGTGGCGGGGCGGCGGAAGACCTCCGGATAGACCGGGTTCGAGGCGGTGCCGAGCGCGTGGCGCGCGCGCGTGGCGGCATCCACCGCCTGCTCGGCCTCGGCGCGCTGCAGGGCCGCGATATAGGCGGGGCTGTGCCAGGCATGGAGCGCGGCCGGCCGCGCCCGCGGCGAGGGCAGGTAGAGATCGCCCGGCAGCCAGCCCAGCGCGCGGGCGAGGTCGATCACGGTGGAGACCCGCGGCACCCGCAGGGGATGGAGCGGCCCGTAGCTCGACCCGCGATAGATGTTGGAGCCGACGAAGCGGATCATCTGGCGCGCCGGCCACGGCCCCGGGGCGGACGCGGCCGCCCGATCGTTAACGCTTCCTTCACCACGGCCAAGATCTATGCTGGCCGGGACCGGGATCAACGCGGCATCACGTCCGCGCCCGGCCGTGACCGGGCAGGTCGGACAGGGAGCGGGGCCATGGGCAGGACCATCGCGGGCGCGCGGACGCTGGCGCTGTCGGAGGCGGGCAAGCGCGGGGCGCGGGCGCAGTTCGCCGCCCTGTGCTGGCGGCGTCGCCGGGGCGGGATCGAGGTGGTGCTGGTCACCGGCCGCGACACCGGGCGCTGGATCATCCCCAAGGGCTGGCCGATGGACGGGCGCAGCCCCGCCGAGGCGGCGGCGGTGGAGGCGCGGGAGGAGGCCGGCGTGGCCGGCATCGCCTCGGAGCGGTCCCTGGGCATCTTCACCTATGCCAAGCGGCTGAACGGCGCGTCGGTGCCCGTTGTGGTGGTGGTGTTCCCGGTCGAGGTCATGGCGCTGCGCGACGACTGGCCCGAGCGCAAGGCGCGGCGACGGCGCTGGGTGCCGCTCGGCAAGGCGGCGAAGCTGGTCGCGGACCCGGATCTCGCGCGGCTGTTGCGCGATCCGACCCTGCCGGCCCTGCTCGGCTAGCTGTCCGCTGGGGCTTGCCGCGGAGCGCCTTCGCCGGCATCGTGGCGGACAGGAGGTCCCATGCGCCATGCCGCCCTCTGTCTTGCTCTGGCCGCCTGCGGACCCCGCATAGAGGTCGTCGACACGACCCGAGACGACGCCCTTGTCCATTCCACGCGGCCCGATGCCCGGCCGGTGCGCGATGCCTGCCCCGAGGGATATGTGCCGATCTTCCCCGGCGAGAATTACTACGCCCTGCCCCCCGGCCAGGATCTCGTCGCGCTACGCGCCACCGCGACCGATCCGGACGGCGTTCGCCGCCTCGCCGTGGTGATCCCGGCCTATGCGGGCCGTCCAGCCGGACGACCGGATCTCGACCCTGTGGCGATCGACATCCCCGGCGAGGGCGGTCCTGTCCCGTCCTACGTGCTCGAGGATCCGGACGCGACCGCGGGAAGCCCGCGCAGGGCGGACCTCGCCTTTGTCCTGCGGCCGAGCACCACGTCGCTCGCCTACTTCATGGTCGTGGCCCGCGACGATCCGCGGAACTTCTGGAGGATCCGCCGCGAATTCGTGTCGGTGCGCCTCTTCCGGACGGTCTGCCAGGCCAACCCGGAGTGAGATCAGGACGCTGCGTAGATGGCCGCGATCCGCCCGATCGCGGCCTCGGGCGTCATCTCCTCGCTCTCGCCCGTGCGCCGGGAGGTGACCTCCACCATCCCGGATTTCAGCCCGCGCGGGCCCACGGTGATGCGCCAGGGCAGGCCGATCAGGTCCATGGTGGCGAATTTCGCGCCCGCGCGTTCCTCGCGATCGTCGTAGAGCGGGTCAAGGCCCTTGGCGATCAGCGCCGCCTCGAGCGTCGCGCAGGCCGCGTCGCAATCGCCGTCGCCCTGCCGCAGGTTGACGATGCCGCAATGGAACGGGGTCACGCCCTCGGGCCAGACGATGCCGGCCTCGTCGTGATTGGCCTCGATCAGCGCGCCGACGAGGCGGCTGACACCGATCCCGTGAGAGCCCATATGCACGGGCACCACCTGACCGTCGGGGCCCGAGACGGTGGCGCCCATGGGCTCGGAATACTTGGTGCCGAAATAGAAGATCTGCCCCACCTCGATCCCGCGGGAGACGCGGCGGCGCTGCTCGGGGATCTCGGCGAAGACGCCTGCGTCGTGGGTCTCGTCGGTGCGGGCGTAGGGCGCGGTCCATTCCTCGCAGATCGCGCGCAGGCCCGCGGCGTCGCCGTAGTCGATGGCGCGGTCGCCCAGCCGCAGGTCGGTGATGGCGGCGTCGTAGAACACCTCCGACTCGCCCGTGTCGGCCAGGACGAGGAACTCGTGGGTGTCGTCGCCGCCGATCGGGCCCGAATCCGCCCGCATCGGGATCGCCTTCAGGCCCATGCGCTCGTAGCTGCGCAGGTAGCTGACCATGTGCCGGTCATAGGCCACCATCGCGTCCTCGCGGGTGAGGTCGAAATTGTAGCCGTCCTTCATGTAGAACTCGCGCCCCCGCATGACGCCGAAGCGCGGCCGCACCTCGTCGCGGAACTTCCACTGGATGTGGTAGAGCGTCAGCGGCAGGTCGCGGTAGCTCGCCACGTGGGAGCGGAAGATGTCGGTGATCATCTCCTCGTTGGTGGGTCCGTAGAGCATGTCGCGCTCGTGGCGGTCGCGGATACGCAGCATCTCGGGGCCGTAGGCGTCGTAGCGGCCCGATTCCCGCCACAGATCGGCCGGCTGCAGCGTCGGCATCAGCATCGGCACATGGCCCGCCGCCTGCTGTTCCTCGTGCACGATCCGTTCGATGTTGCGCAGCACCCGATAGCCCAGCGGCAGCCAGGAATAGATCCCCGCCGAGGCCTGCTTGATCATGCCCGCGCGCAGCATCAGCCGGTGGCTCGCCACCTGCGCCTCGGCGGGCGTCTCCTTCAGGACGGGCAGGAAATAGCGGCTGAGGCGCATGGACGGGCTCCCTTGGAAGACGCCCGATTGGCTAGGCCATCGGGGCCCTTGCCGCAAGCGCCTTCACCCTTTGTCGAAATACCCTCCCCGAAGGGCCGCTTTCCGCCCGGCGCCCCGGCCCGGGATCACTCGCGCCAGTGCTCGGCCACCCAGGGGGCGGGGCGGATGAAGTGCCGAAGGTGGTGCAGCGCGGTCTGCTCGTAGCGCCCCGTCGCGAGGTCGCGCAGATGCTCGGCGGCCGATCCCGCCCGACCCTTGCCGTAGCGGCCCTCGATCGCGTGCTGCGGCGTCAGCTGGCCGGGGAAGATCACGATCCGCGCGCGCTCGGGCAGCTTCGGGGCGAGCGCGTAGTTCAGCGGGAAGGGCCGGCGGCAATGGCGGCGGAAATGCACCACCCAGCCGCGCGGGAACAGGTCGATCCCGCCCGGCGCGTTGCGCGTCACGAAGCGCTGCTCGAACCCGTAGCGCGCCGCGATGCCCTCGGGATCCTCGGCGAAGCGGCGCTGCAGCGGCGTGAGCTTGCCCACGGGGAAGCGGAACACGCTGGTCTGTCCCAGCCGCTCCAGCGGATTGGCGGGATTGCGCGACAGGATCACCTGGTCGGGATCGCCGTAGTCGAAGAACGCATCGAGCGAGCCGGTCACCACGATGTCGAGATCGAGGAACAGGACCGGCCCCTCCAGATCCCCCAGCCGCGGCCCCCAGAGCCGCGACTTGGGCCAGATGCCGCGCCGGGTCTTCGGGATCTCGTAGTCGATCTCCGGAAGGGGCTGGGCCTCCACCTCCGGGCGGATGCCCTCCGCGTCGTCGCAGAAGCAGACGAAGCGGAACGGCGGCGTGATGTTGCGCGCCACCATCCCGTAGAGCCGGTTGATGTAGGGGGGGCCGTATTTCCGCCCCCAGTTGATGCAGACGACCTGTTTCATCGCGGGTCTTCTAGCCGCCCGGCCGGGCGGACGCGACCCCCTTCATCTTGCACGCGGCCGGGTCATCGGGGACAAGGGGGAACCCGCCACCCCGCGATCCGCCATACCGGCGCACCGGAGCCCCTCCCGATGGCCCTGCCCGTCCGAGACCAGATGAAATACTGGGGCGCCGCCCTGGCGCTGTTCCTGTTTGTCCTGTGGTGGCTGGGCGACGTGATCCTGCCGTTCCTGCTCGGCGCGGCGGTGGCCTACCTGCTCGATCCGGTGGCCGACCGGTTGCAGGCGCTGGGGCTGGGCCGGGCGCTGTCGGTGGCGATCATCACCATCGTCATGCTGGTCGTCTTCGTCGCCCTGGTGATCCTGGTGATCCCGACCCTGATCACCCAGGCGGTGTCGCTGAGCGAGCGCATCGGGGCGCTGATCGAGAGCGCCCCCGCATCCGTGAGCGGCATGCAGGGCTGGCTCGCCGAGAACTACCCCGGCCTGCTGGAACGGTTCCCGGAATCGCGCGACCTGGAAGCCACCCTGCGCGGCATGCTGGGCAACGCCACCGAGGCGATGCGGCAACGCGCCGGCGCCCTGATCGAGGGGGCGCTGGCCTCGGTATCGGGCGTGTTCAACGTGATCGTGCTGTTCGTCATCGTGCCGGTGGTGGCGGTCTACCTGCTGATCGACTGGGACCGGATGGTGGCCCAGGTCGACAGCCTGCTGCCGCGCGAGCACGCACCGACGATCCGCCGGCTGGCGCGGCAGATCGACGAGACGCTCGCCTCCTTCGTGCGGGGACAGGGCCTCGTCTGCCTGATCCTCGGGGTCTATTACGCGCTGGCGCTGGGCTTCGTGGGGCTGCAATTCGGCTTCATCATCGGGGCGATCGCCGGGGCGCTGACCTTCATTCCCTATGTCGGCGCGCTGGTGGGCGGGGTGCTGGCGATCGGGCTGGCGCTGTTCCAGTTCTGGGGCGACTGGCTCTGGATCGTGGCCGTCTGGGCGATCTTCCAGTCGGGCCAGTTCGTGGAGGGCAATTTCCTGACGCCCAAGCTGGTGGGCGATTCGGTCGGCCTGCACCCGGTCTGGCTGCTGTTCGCGCTGTCGGCCTTCGGCTCGATCTTCGGCTTCGTCGGGCTGCTGGTGGCGGTGCCGGTGGCGGCGGTGATGGGCGTGGTGGCGCGGTTCCTGACGGCGCGCTACCGCGAGAGCGCGCTCTATCGCGGCACCGGCGGGACGGGCCCGGAATGACACCCGAGCAGCTCGCCCTCGACCTCGCCCCCCGGCCGGCCCTGGGCCGCGAGAGTTTCGTCGTCACCCGCTCGAACGCCGATGCTCTGGCGCTGGTTGCGGGCGGGCGCTGGCCGGGCGGGCGGCTGGCCCTGACCGGCCCCGCGGCCTCGGGCAAGACCCATCTCGCCAATGTCTGGGCGGGACAGGCCGGCGCGCTGATCGTGGGCGCGGAGGACCTGCCGCGCTACGACATCGCCACGCTGGCGGGCGCGGGACGGATCGCGGTGGAGGACGTGCCGCGGATCGCCGGGAACAGGGCGGCCGAGGCGGCGCTGTTCCATCTGCACAACCGCCTGCATTCCGAGCGTGGACAGCTCCTCGTCACCGGGCGAGGGGCGCCGGGGCACTGGCCCGTGGCGCTGCCCGATCTGGCGAGCCGCCTGTCGGCGCTGATGGTCGCCGAGCTTCTGGCCCCGGACGACGCGCTTCTCGGGGCGCTGCTGGAGAAGCAGTTCGCGGATCGCAATCTCGACCCGCCGGACGCGGTTCTGCGGTTCCTCGTCACCCGGATGACCCGTTCGGCGGAGGCCGCGCGGACCATCGCGGCCGAGATCGACCGGCTGTCGCTGGCGCGCCGGCGCCCGGTCACGGTGCCGCTGGCGCGGATGGCGCTGGAGCGGCTGGCCCAGTTGTCACCCGAGCGTCACACTTCCCCGTCAGAAGACACGCCATGATCGTCACCGACTTCCTCTCCGCGCCCTTCCCCGACCCGGTGCCGCCGCGGGAGGGCGAGAACCTCGCCGGGCCCGGGCGCTACTTCAATCGGGAGCTGTCGTGGCTGGCCTTCAACTGGCGCGTCCTGGAGGAGGCGGAGAACGTGAAGGTGCCGCTCCTGGAGCGGCTGCGATTCCTTTCGATCTCGGCCACCAACCTCGACGAGTTCTACACCGTGCGGGTCGCCGGCCTGCGGGAGCTGGCGCTGTCGGGCAACACCACGCCGGCAGCCGACGGGCTGACGCCGCAGCAGCAGCTGGCGCGGATCGACGCCACGGCGCGCAAGCTGATGGACCGCCAACAGGTGGTCTATGCCGCGCTGCGGGAGCTGATGGCCGCCGAGGGCATCCACATCCTCGACCGCGAGGCGCTGACCGGGGACGACCGGGCACGTGTGGAGGAGATCTTCCTCGACAGCGTGTTCCCGATTCTGTCGCCTCTGGCGATCGACCCGGCACATCCGTTCCCGTTCATCCCCTCCACCGGCTATTCTCTGGCCATGCAGCTGGAGCGCGACAAGGACGGACGCACGCTGCGCGCGCTTCTGCCGATCCCGCAGCAGATCGACCGCTTCATCCGGCTCGACGCGCCCGAGGGGCAGCACCGATTCATCCCGCTGGAGGAATTGCTGCTGCTGCATATCGGCACGCTCTATCCGCGCTACCGGCTGAACGGCTATTGCACCTTCCGCGTGCTGCGCGACAGCGACCTGGAGGTGGAGGACGAGGCCGAGGACCTGGTGCGGGAATTCGAGGTCGCGCTGAAGCGGCGGCGGCGGGGCGAGGTGGTGCGGCTCAACATCTCCGCCCATGCGCCCCTGGGGCTGAAGCGGATCATCATGGACGAGCTTCCCGTCAAGGAGGAGGAGACGATGGAGACCGACGGCCTGATCGGCGTCGGCCATCTGTCGGAGCTGGTGCTGAAGGACCGGCCCGACCTGCTCTGGCCCTCCTTCACGCCGCGGGTGCCGGAGCGTGTGCAGGATCACGAGGGCGACATGTTCGCCGCGATCCGGCAGAAGGACATGCTGCTGCACCACCCCTACGAGACCTTCGACATGGTGGTGCGCTTCCTGAAGCAGGCGGCGAACGATCCGCATGTCGTCGCCATCAAGCAGACGCTCTATCGCACCAGCCCCGACAGCCCGATCGTCGACGCGCTCTGCGAGGCGGCGGAATCGGGCAAGCAGGTCACCGCCCTGGTGGAGCTGAAGGCACGCTTCGACGAGGCCGCCAATATCCGCCAGTCGCGCAAGCTGGAACGGGCGGGGGTGCATGTCGTCTACGGCTTCATGAACCTCAAGACCCATGCCAAGCTGTCGGCGGTGGTGCGGCGCGAGGGCGACCGGACCATCACCTACTCCCATTTCGGCACCGGCAACTACCACCACATCACGGCGCGGATCTACACCGACCTGTCGTTCTTCACCACCGACGAGGCGCTGGGGCGCGACATGACGCGGCTGTTCAACTTCCTGTCGGGCTATGCCCAGCCCGAGCATCTGGAGAACCTCGCCGTCTCGCCGATGACGCTGAAGAGCCGACTGCTGGAGATGTTCGAGCGCGAGGCGAAGAACGCCGAGGCCGGCAAGCCGGCGGCGATCTGGGCGAAGATGAACTCGCTGATCGAGCCCGAGGTGATCGAGAAGCTCTACGAGGTGAGCCAGCGGGGGGTAAAGATCTCGCTCGTGGTGCGCGGCATCTGCGGGCTCAGGCCCGGCATCGAAGGCCTGAGCGAGAACATCCGCATCAAGTCCATCGTCGGCCGGTTCCTGGAGCACAGCCGGATCGTGTGCTTCGCCAACGGGCGCGAGCTGCCCTCGAAGCACGCCCGGGTCTATATCTCCTCGGCCGACTGGATGGGGCGCAACCTCAACCGCCGGGTGGAGACGCTGGTGGAATGCAAGAACCCCACGGTGAAGGCGCAGATCGTGCGCCAGATCATGGCCGCCAACCTCGCCGACACGGCGCAGAGCTGGATTCTGCGGCCCGACGGCTCCTTCGACCGGCCCGGGCCGGAGGCCGACGGGCGGACCTTCTCCTGTCACCGCTTCTTCATGGAGAACCCGTCGCTGTCGGGCCGGGGGTCGGCGGGCGCCTCGGACGTGCCGGCGCTGACCCACGGCGACGAGTAACGCCGCGCCCGGCGGAACGACGGCCGGTCCCGGCCCGTTCGGCGAGATCGCGACCGCAACCGGACCCCCCATGCGCACCACCCCCGACCGGATCCGCCAGGCCCTGCTGTTCGAGGCGATCGGATTGTGCCTCGCCGCGCCGCTCGGCAGCCTGGCGCTCGGCCATTCGCTGTGGGAGATCGGGGGCTTCGCGGCGATTGCGAGCCTCGCCGCGACGGTATGGAACTACGCGTTCAACCTCGGCTTCGACCGGGCGCTGCTGCGGCTCACGGGGAGCGTGCGGAAATCGCTGCCGGCGCGGCTGATCCACGCGGTGCTGTTCGAGACGGTGCTGGTGCTGGCGCTCCTGCCGGTGGCGGCGTGGTGGCTGCAGGTGGGGCTCTGGCCCGCCTTCGTGGCCGATGCGGGGCTTTCGGCCTTCTATCTCGTCTATGCCTTCGTCTTCACCTGGGCCTACGATACGGTGTTTCCCGCGCCCCCTGCCCCAGCCGCCGGGCGATGAGGAACAGCCCGCCGATCAGCACCACCGGCAGCACCACGAGGCGCACGAGGAACACCGCGAGGAGCCCGAGCAGGCTTCCGATCAACTCGTCGGCGCGGCTCGAGATGTTCCCGGCCAGTCGCTGGTAGGTCTCCACCCGGTCCATCATCGCGCTCCAGTTGCCCTCTGCCTCTTCCAGGGCGCCGCGCTCGACCGTGGCGGTGATCTCGGAGACGATGCGCTGATGCTCGGCCCAGGTACGCTCGGTCAGGAGATCGGCGGCAAGGGCGGAGAGCAGGAAGGCGAGCGGAACGCCGATCCCGAGAAAGGCGCCGTAGGAGAGCATCTGCCGCGGCAGGATCCCGACGCGGCGACCGGTGGCGGCGAAGCCGGCCGCGACCAGCGCGGCGAGGGAGAGAAGCGCGAAGCCCGTGGCGGTGAGCGGCCCCAGCGCGACGGCGACCGCAGCCGAGGCCAGCATCACCGCGAAGACCACGCCAGCGATCCGCTCCACCGTGTCGTCGATGGGCTCCAGAACCTTCAGGGGCTGGGCCGAGGCCTGGCCGAGAAAGGCAACGCCCACCTCGATCTCCTGCGCCGAGGAAAGAAAGGCGTTGAGCGTGCGCAGCGTGACATAGGTTGCCGAGGCGCCGACGGTGATCTCCCGGGCGTAGCCCTCCGCCCGGCCGGTGGAGGGCAGGTCGGCGTGGCGCATGGCCGCCCCGAAGGCCAATGCGGCCAGTGCGACGAAGAGGAGCGCGCGCAGGTGGCTAGATATCCGCGCGGATGGTCTCGTTTCTCGGGTCATAGGGGCTGTCCTCGACGACCTCCGCGTCCCAGAACTCGCGGAACATCCGCACCTTGAGCTTCGTGCCCTGAGTTGCAAGCGCCGGTGCGACGTAGCCCATGCCGATGGAACGTCCGAAGGCTGCGGAATAGCCGCCCGAGGTCAGCCGGCCGACCATTGTCTCGCCGTCGAACAGCGCCTCGCGGCCCCAGGGATCGGCATCTGCGGGCCCGTCGATCAGGACGGTGACGCATTTGGAGCGGATGCCCTTCGCCTCCATCTCCGCCTTGCCGCGGAACTCCTTGGACGTGTCGACGAAGCGGTCGAGACCGGCCTCCAGCGGGGTCGCGTCGCGCCCCAGCTCGTGGCCGAAGGCGCGGTAGGACTTCTCCTGCCGCAGCCAGTTCTGCGCCCGGGCGCCCACCGGCTTCAGACCGTGCGGGGCGCCGGCCTCCACCAGCCGGTCCCAAAGATACGCCTGCATCTCGATCGGGTGGTGCAGCTCCCAGCCCAGCTCGCCGGTATAGGCGACCCGCAGCGCCATGACCGGGCACATGCCGAGCTCGATGTTTCGCATCGAGAGCCAGGGAAAGCGCTTGTTGCCGAGGACCGTCTGCGGCTCGGCATCGCGGACGAGCGGCTGCAGCACGTCGCGCGACTTGGGGCCAGCGATGGCGAAGACACCCCACTGGGTCGTCACGTCCTGCACCGCGACGAAGCCGCCGCCCTGCCCCATGAAGTCCTCCGCCGACTTCCGCAGGTGGTCGCCGTCATAAGCGGCCCAGGCCCCGGCGGAGACGAGGTAGTAGTCGTTCTCCCCCCGCCGGACGATGGTGTATTCCGTTCGCACCGTGCCGGCCTCCGTCAGGGCGTAGGTGAGGTTCACGCGGCCGGTCTTGGGCAGGCGGTTGCAGGTCAGCCAGTCGAGGAAGGCGGTGGCGCCGGGGCCGGTGACCACATGCTTGGCGAAGGCAGTGGCGTCGATCAGGCCGACGCCGCCCCGGATCGCCTCGGCCTCGGTGCGCGACCAGGCCCACCACTCGCCGCGGCGGAAAGAGCGCGACTTGTAGTCGAAGCTGTCCGCGGCATCCGTGGGCCCGTAGTAGTTCGGCCGCTCCCAGCCGTTGACGCAGCCGAACTGGGCACCCAGCGCCTTCTGCCGGTCATAGGCGGGTGCGGTGCGCAGCGGGCGGCAGGCGGGGCGCTCCTCGTCGGGGTGGTGCAGGATGTAGACGTGTTCGTAGGCCTCCTCGTCCTTGCGCGCGGAATACTCGGTGGTGATCCAGTCGCCGAAGCGGCGCGGGTCGAGAGAGGCCATGTCGATCTCGGCCTCGCCCTCCACCATCATCTGCGCGAGGTAGTGTCCCGCGCCGCCCGCGGCGGTGATGCCGAAGGAGAAGCCCTCGGCCAGCCACATGTTGCGCAGGCCCGGCGCGGGACCGATCAGGGGGTTGCCGTCGGGCGTGTAGCAGATCGGACCGTTGTAGTCGTCCTTCAGGCCCACATGCTCGGAGGAGGGGATGCGGTGGATGAAGGACATGTATTCCTCCTCGATCCGCTCCAGATCGAGCGGGAAGAGGTCGGCACGGAAGCTGTCGGGCACGCCGTATTCGAACCGCGCCGGGGCGCCCCGCTCGTAAGGCCCCAGGATCCAGCCGCCACGTTCCTCGCGGACATACCACTTGGCGTCGGCGTCGCGCAGGACCGGATGTTCGGGATTGCCCTGGCGCCAGTCCTGCAGCGCCGGGTCGGGCTCGGTGACGATGTACTGGTGCTCGACGGGGATCGCGGGGATCTTGATGCCGAGCTGCCGGGCGGTGCGCTGGGCGTGGTTGCCGGTGGCGGTGACGACATGCTCGGCCTCGACCACCGCCGTCTCGTCGGTGGGGACGAGGTTTCCGCCCTTCTCGGCCATCTTGGTCAGGCTCACGCGCCAGGCGGAACCGGTCCATTGGTAGCCGTCCACCTGCCACTTGCGCTCCACCGTCACGCCGCGCTGGCGGGCGCCCTTGGCCATCGCCATGGTCACGTCGGCGGGGTTGATGTAGCCGTCAGAGGGATGGAGGATCGCGCCTTCGAGGTCGTCGGTGCGGACCAGCGGGTAGCGCTCCCTGATCTGGTCCGGCGTCAGCCACTCGAAGGGGACGCCCACGCTCTCGGCCGTGGCGGCGTAGAGCATGTATTCGTCCATCCGGGCCTTCGACCGGGCCATGCGCAGGTTGCCCACCACGTAGAAGCCGGCATTGAGGCCGGTCTCCTCCTCCAGCGTCTTGTAGAGCTTGATCGAGTGGTCGTGGATCCAGGTGGTGGCGTAGGACATGTTGAAGTAAGGCAGGAGGCCGGCGGCGTGCCAGGTGGAGCCGGAGGTCAGCTCGTCGCGCTCCAGGAGCATCACGTCGCTCCAGCCCGCCTTCGCCAGGTGATAGGCGATGGAGGTTCCCACCGCGCCGCCGCCGACCACCAGCGCCCTTACATGCGTCTTCATCGCGCCGCTCCCTGTCTTGCCGCGGCCAATCTGTCAGCCGCATCCGCGGGCTCTGAGGCGGTGGCGACCTTGCGCAGGCGAAATGCGACGCGGGCCCGGAAATCGCCGGTCCGCCGGCGACCGGGTCACCGGGTTTCGGGCGCCGGGCAGCGGAGGCGTCGCGCCGGGATCGGGGCCCGGCGCGATGGCGGCACGCCGGAGCGTCAGGCGGCCCGGGCGCGGAGAAAGGCCGCCAGCCGCCGCCCCGCGAGCGTGTTGTCGACGGGGAGCGGGAGCGCCGCCTCGGCTTCCTCAAGGCGATCTTCCGGTACCGTGCCGCGCCCGACTTCGGGAATCATGTCGGCGATGTAGGCGGGCGGGAATTCCGGATGCGGCTGCAGGGTCAGGGTGCCCGGGCCGATGCGGAACCCGGCATAGTCGGTGAACGTGTTGCGCGCGATCACCGTGGCGCCGGGGGGCGGAGAGACGACCTGGTCCTGGTGCCAGGCATTGAGGTGCACCGTCTCGCCCTCCCAGTCATAGGCGCGGCGGCCCACCGCCCATCCCTGCTCCGCCTTCTCCACCCGGCCGCCGAGGGCCTGGGCGACGATCTGGTGGCCGAAGCAGATTCCGACCAGTGGCCGGCGCCCGTGGATCTTGCGCAGCAGATCCTCCAGCGGCGGGATCCAGTCATGCGGCTCGTAGGCGCCGAAGCGGGAGCCCGAGACCAGCCAGCCGTCGCAGAGGTCGGGATCGTCGGGAACGTCCCCCTCGAAGCAGCGGAAGGTGCGCCAGGCGAAGCCGGGCCCCAAGAGCGCGGCGTAGAGCTGCGGGTAGTCGCCGTGCCGCGGGACGAGGGTTTCGCGCACGGCGCCGCATTGCAGCAGGCCGAGGCGCATCACTCCCCCTCGAAGGCGCAGAGCGTCTCCACCCGATGGCCCAGCGCCTCCAGCCGGCCGCGGCCGCCCAGTCCCGGCAGATCGATGACGAAGGCGCAGCCGGTGATCCGGGCGCCGAGCCGCTCGCAGAGGGTCACGCCCGCCGCCGCCGTGCCGCCCGTGGCCAAAAGGTCGTCGACGAGCAGCACCCGCTCGCCCTCGCGGAAGGCGTCGTCATGGACCTCCATCACCGCCTCGCCGTATTCGAGTTGATAGGCCTCGGAGATGGTGGCGCCGGGCAGCTTGCCCTTCTTGCGGATCGGCACGAAGCCGACATTGAGCTGATGGGCGATGGCGCCGCCCAGGATGAAGCCGCGGCTTTCGAGGGCGGCGACCTTGTCGAAGCGCTCGTCAGCGAAGGGATGCAGCAGCTGGTCGATGCAGATCCGGAAGCCGCGCGGATCGGCGAAGAGCGTTGTCACGTCGCGGAACATGATGCCCGGGCTCGGAAAGTCGGGAATCGTGCGGATATAGTCCCTGAGGGACTTCTTCGGCGGCATTGCGGGGCTCCTCGGCTGGCGCGGTCGCGGGTGACCTAGCACCGCGCCCGGCGGGGGGCAAAGCCCATCCCGCCCCGAGGCCTCACTCCTCGACCAGGGTATCCTCCTCGCCGCCGAGACCATCGAAGTCGAGGCCGTGGCTGGCGCGGATCTTGTCCTCGATCGCGAGCGCGACCTGGGGATGCTCCTTCAGGAAGGACTTGGCGTTCTCCCGGCCCTGGCCGATCCGCTCGTCGCCGTAGGAGAACCACGAGCCGGCCTTCTCCACCACGCCGGCCTTGACGCCGAGATCGAGCAACTCGCCGGTCTTGGAGATGCCCTCGCCATACATGATGTCGAACTCGACCTGCTTGAACGGCGGGCTGACCTTGTTCTTGACCACCTTCACGCGGGTCTGGTTGCCCACGACCTCGTCGCGGTCCTTGATCGCGCCGATCCGGCGGATGTCGAGCCGCACGGAGGAATAGAACTTCAACGCGTTGCCGCCCGTCGTCGTTTCGGGGGAGCCGAACATGACGCCGATCTTCATCCGGATCTGGTTGATGAAGATGACGGTGCAGCCCGAACGGTGGATCGAACCGGTGAGCTTGCGCATCGCCTGGCTCATCAGCCGGGCATGGACGCCCACGGACGAGTCGCCCATGTCGCCCTCGAGCTCGGATTTCGGCGTCAGCGCGGCGACCGAATCGACGACCACCATGCTGACCGCGCCGGAGCGAACCAGCGTATCGGTGATCTCCAGCGCCTGCTCGCCGGTGTCGGGCTGCGAGATCAGCAGCTCGTCGAGATCGACGCCCAGCTTCTTGGCGTATTGCGGGTCGAGCGCGTGTTCGGCATCGACGAAGGCGCAGACGCCGCCCTTCTTCTGTTCTTCGGCCACGCAATGCAGCGTCAGCGTCGTCTTGCCGGAGCTTTCGGGGCCATAGACCTCGACGATGCGGCCCTTGGGGATGCCGCCGATGCCCAGCGCGATGTCGAGACCGAGCGACCCGGTGGAGGTCGCCTCGATGTCGGGGACGGGATTGTCGCCGCCCATCTTCATGATCGAGCCCTTGCCGAACTGGCGTTCGATCTGGGCCAGGGCGGAATCGAGCGCCTTCTGCTTGTCCGCGTTCTTCTTGTCAGCCATGTCCAGAATGTTCGCCGTAGCCAAGGTTCGCGCTCCTTATTTCATGCCGACCGACGGGCGGCAATCGCTGCGTCGTTCGCGTCTTGTTCCGCTCGAACATGAGGGTGAAACAAGAACATTGCAAGGATTCCCTTCACACTCCGGCAACCTATCCGACCGTTTGGTTAATCGAGGCTGGCCCGCACGGTGGAGATCAGGTCCGGCAGCGAGAAGGGCTTGGGCAGGAACCGGGAGTCGGGCAGGCCGGCCTGCTGCTCGGAGAAGCTCTCCTCGGCATAGCCCGACATGAAGACCACCTTGGTGCCAGGGCGCCGGTCCAGCGCCTCGCTGACCCAGGACGGGCCGTCGCGGCCGGGCATGATGACGTCGCTGAGGAAGAGATCGATGTGCAGGTCGGCGTCGTTCAGCACCTCGAGCGCGGATTCGGCGCAATCGGCCTCGATCACCGAGAACCCGCTCATTCTGAGCGCCCGGGCGGCGAAGGCGCGCACGGAGGCCTCGTCCTCCACCAGCAGGATGGCACCCGATCCCGGCTCCTCCAGCACGGCGGGCCGGCGCTCGGGCGCGGGCGCCTCGGCCGCGCTGTCGGCCTGGGCGGGGAAGTAGAGGGTGAAGGTCGTGCCCACATCCGTCTCGCTGTCGCAGAAGATGTAGCCACCCGACTGCTTGACGATCCCGTAGGCGGTGGAGAGGCCCAGGCCCGTCCCCTCGCCCGGCTTCTTCGTGGTGAAGAAGGGTTCGAAGATCTTGTCGAGCTTGTCGGCGGGAATGCCGACACCCCGGTCGGAGACGCGGATCACCACATAGGCGCCCGCCGGCATCTCCACCCGGCCACGCACCAGCGGCGTCTCGAGCCGGTCCATATCGGTCTCGACCTCGATCTCGCCGCCGCCGGGCATGGCATCGCGGGCATTGACCACGAGGTTCATGATCACCTGCTCGAGCTGGCGGCGGTCCACCCGCACGCGACGCAGGTCGCGGCGGTGATGGAAGGTGAGCCGGGTCCGCTCGCCCACGAGCCGGTTCAGCAGATGGGTGAGGTCCGCCAGCGCCTCGCGCAGGTCGATCGATTCGGGACGCAGGTTCTGCTTGCGCGAGAAGGCCAGGAGCTGGCGCACGAGGCTCGCGGCGCGGTTGGCGTTCTGGTTGATCTGGTCGAGGTCGGAGAAATCCGGGTCGCCCGCGTCGTGGCGCATCAGCAGAAGATCGCAATGCCCGGTGATGGCGGTCAGCAGGTTGTTGAAATCATGCGCGATCCCGCCGGCGAGCTGGCCGATCGCATGCATCTTCTGGCTCTGGACGAACTGTGCCTCGAGGGTCTTGAGCTCGGTGGCGTCGTTGAGCACGCCGATCAGCCGCGGCTCGCCGTCGCGCTCCACCGTGTCGAGGGTGATCTGGACATAGATGTCCTTCGCGGGCCGGCTGGCACGCACGACCTCGGGGCGGTGCACCGCGCGGCCGGCGAAGGCGTCCTCCAGCCAGTCCATGATCGGCCGACCGAGCCCCTCGACCAGGCGCGAGAGCAGGGCCCGTTCCTCCGGCCCGATCTCGAGAAGCGTGCGCGCCGCGGCGTTGGCGACCGTGACCACGCCCTTGTCGTCGAGCTCGATCAACGGCACGGGCAGCGAATCCACATCAGAGCGGCAGCCGCCCCTCCCCCCGTCCTCGGGCCCGCGCACGATCCGCCACACGAGCTCGGCCGGGCCGAGCCGGTCCACCGTCAGCCGATCCTCGGGTCCGGCGGGCAGCAGCCTTTCGGCGTGACCGTCGCCCAGCGCCCGGGTGCGCAGATCGGCCAGCGCCCGGTCGGGATCGGCCAGCGCCCGGGACAGGCGCGCCTCCCAGTCGCGGCCTGCCGCTTCGTTGCGCCACAGAAGCTCGCCCCCCGCATCGGTCAGCAGGACCGGCCGGTCGTCGCCGCCCTCGGCCGCGGCGAGGCAGCGGATCATGCCCCGGCGCAGCCACCCGCGTCGAAAGCCCAGCGCCACGATCAGGATCGCCACGGCGAACAGGGTGGCGGAGATCGCCGCCAGGACCACGCCGGGCGAGTCGCCCGGCAGGAGCGGCGCCGCGACGCCGCCGAGCGCGGCAAGCGCGGCAAGCGACGCGGCATTCTGCATGTGCCCCGCGGCGATCGCGTCGGGGGCGGGTCGAATCTCTGTCATGGCATCCGTGGGCCCTGATTGCGGCGCCGAGACTGGGCGAGCGGCGTTAACACCGCGTTAATCACGATCGGGCGCGCAGGACGGCGCAGTAGAACCCGTCGCCACCGTCGAGCGGGGTGAGGTGCCGCTCACCCTCGATGTCGAAGCGGGCGGGAAGATGGCCGGCGCGGATCCGGTCGCCGTTCTCCGCCGCGAGGAGCGAACAGGTCGCGTAGACGAGGGCGCCCCCGGGGGCGACGCGCGCCGCCGCCTGCACCAGTACCGCGTCCTGCGTGGCGGTCAGCGCGGCGAGGCGGTCGGGGGTGAAGCGGATCTTGCCCTCGGGGGAGCGGCGCCAGGCGCCGCTGCCGGAACAGGGCGCGTCGACCAGCACCACATCATAGGCCGGGGCGAGCCCGGCGTGATCGACGCGGTCGATGCGGACCCCGGCGCGCACCGCCCGGGCCGGCAGGTCGCGCATCCGCCCGGGATCAGCGTCGTGGGCGTGATAGGTGGCGCGGTGGCGGGCCGCCATGGCGAGCGTCTTGCCGCCGCCGCCGGCGCAGTAATCGAGCACGCGCGCGGCGCCGCCGAGCGGAACCATGTCGGACACGGCCTGGCTGGCGGCGTCCTGCACCTCCACCAGCCCGTCGCGGAACGCCGCCGAGAGATGGACCCGCCGCGCCCCCGCGACGACTTCCAGCGCGGTGGGGGACAGGGGATGCGGCCGGGTCTCGATCCCCTCCCCGGCCAGCGCGGCCGCGGCGCCGTCCCGGTCGCCCTGGGCGAGGTTGGCGCGCAGGAAGACCGGGGCGCGGTGGCGCAACGCCTCCAGGACGGCGGCGCGGTCATCGCCGAGACTGCGGTCCAGTTCCGGCAACAGCCAGTCGGGCACGTCGGGAAGCGGCTGAGCGGGCGGCACCGCACGCTCAGCCGGGGACAGGGGCGCGGGGGCGTAGCCCTGCCCGGTGAACAGAGTGTCGGGATCGGTGCCAAGATCGCGCAGCAGCCCGATCATCCGCGCGCGGCCGGTCTCCCCCCGCCGCGCGCCGCCGCGCTCCACCAGCGGCGCAGCGCGTCGAAGACGTGGTCGCGCACCGCGGCGCGATCCTTCGATCCGGCATGGCGGGCCGCGCGCGCCCATCGCGTGAGCACCCGCTCCGCCGGCTCTCCGGCGGCGATGCGGTCGAGCGCCTCAAGCGCCGCCTGCACCCGCGCCCCGGGGGTCATCGCACGACACCGCCGCGCGGGCCGCGCGGTCCCTGGGTCACAGAGGAGTCCGCGCTTGCACCCACAATCGAGTCTGGCCCAATGGCCACGGCCCGTTTCGGCCCGGGGCGAAACGCAGCCCCGCCGTTCGGGCCACGATGCACCAGGAGGTAACCGGCTAGGCGCCTCCTCCGAGGGCGCCTAGCCCATCCGGTAATTCGGGCTCTCGCGCACGATCTGGACATCGTGGACGTGGCTCTCCTTCAAGCCGGCATTGGTGATGCGGACGAAGCGACAGGCCCCGCCGCGCATCTGGTCGACGGTGGCGCATCCCGTGTAGCCCATCGCGGCGCGCAGGCCGCCGATGAGCTGGTGGATGACGTTGCCGGCCATGCCCTTGTAGGGGACCTGCCCCTCGATCCCCTCGGGCACCAGCTTGTCGGAGGCCGCGTCCTTCTGGAAATAGCGGTCCGCCGAGCCCCGCGCCATGGCGCCGAGCGAGCCCATGCCGCGATAGGCCTTGAACGACCGGCCCTGGTACAGGATCATCTCGCCCGGGCTCTCGTCGGTGCCGGCGAGCATCGAGCCGACCATCGCGCTGGAGGCCCCGGCCGCGATCGCCTTGGCGAAATCGCCCGAGAACTTGATGCCGCCATCGGCGATGACCGGCACGTCGCCCGCGCCCTCGACCGTATCCATGATCGCCGTCAGCTGCGGCGTGCCCACGCCCGCGACCATGCGAGTGGTGCAGATCGATCCCGGCCCGATTCCGACCTTTACCGCGTCGGCGCCCGCGTCGATCAGCGCCCGCGCGGCCTCGGCCGTGGAGATGTTGCCGGCGATCACCTGCACCTCGTTGGAGAGCCGCTTGGCCCGGGTCACCGCCTCGGCCACGCCGGCGGAATGGCCGTGCGCGGTGTCGATCACCACGATATCGGCGCCCGCCTCCACCAGCGCCGCAGTGCGCTCGAAGCCGGCATCGCCCACGGTGGATGCCGCCGCCACGCGCAGCCGACCGAGCGCGTCCTTGCAGGCGGCGGGGTTCAGAACCGCCTGCTCGGTGTCCTTGAGCGTCAACAGGCCGGTGAGCTTGCCCGCGACGTCGGTCACGAGGAGCTTCTCGATCCGGCGGGCCTTCATCAGGTTCTTTGCCTCTTCGAGATCCGCCGGTTCGGTCAGGATCGCCAGGCGGTCGCTGGTCATCACCGCCCGCACGGGCGTGGTGTCATCCGTGGCGAAGCGCATGTCGCGGTTGGTCAGGATGCCCACCACGCGCCCCACCGCGTCGACCACCGGGAAGCCGGTGACGCGGAACCGCTCCTGCAGGGCCTTGGCGTCGGCCACGGTCTGATCGGCGGTCAGCGTGATCGGATTGTAGACGACGCCGCTCTCGAACCGCTTGACGCGGCGGATCTCGTCGGCCTGTTCCTCCACCCCGAGATTGCGATGCACCACGCCGATGCCCCCGGCCTGGGCCATGGCGATGGCCATCCGCGCCTCGGTCACCGTGTCCATGGCCGAGGACAGGAGCGGGATGTTCATGGTGATGTCGCGTGTCGCTCGCGTGCGGGTATCCGCGGTCGAGGGCAGCACCGAGGAGGCGGCGGGCTGCAGCAGGACGTCGTCGAAGGTGAGGGCCTCGCGAATCTCCATGGGAGTCTCCTCTGGAGGGCGTCGTTTGGCGCCTCCCTATTTCACGGGCAGGGGGATAAGGGAAGCCCCGCCCGCGGCGTCGCCGGTGGCGCCGCCCCGGATCAGCCCCAGGCCGCGCCGTGGAGTAGATCGCAGGCAGGGCGCGGCACGCGGCGGATCGCCGCGGCCACCGCCGGATCGGGCGGCCCCGGGCCGTCGGCGGCGATGGTGGTGAAGTCCTCCTGCCCGGCGGGACAGGCGCCGCAGATCGCGAAATCGCCGGAGGCCGCCGTGCGGCAATGCCCTGTCCCGGCCCCTTCTGTGGAAAAACACCCGTTCGCGAGCGCAGGATTCTGGCGCTCGAGAGATACGCGCGTGCCTTTCCCCTCAGGCTTTTCGCGTTTGCTGCGGTGCGGGGAGGAGCTTTGCCAGTTTCCTGTGGTTCCGGGCGGTGGCGGCGAGCAGGAATTCGTCGTTCGCGCCCCATGGGCCGGGTGGTCGGAGCCTTCCGAGGCCGAGGATGCGCTTGAGGTGCGCGAAGAGCATCTCGACCTTCTTCCGCAGCTTCATCGAGATCTCGTATCGTCTGGTCTTCGCGACATCCCGGGCGACCTGGCGGGCGTCCTCGTGTTCCTCGCGGGGGATGGACCGGAACTCCATGTTGGGGCAGCAGCGCGGTTTCGAGGGGCAGGCCTGGCAGGTGAGCTTCAAGCCGCGGTATTTGGCGCGCCCTTGCCGGTCGGCCCCGGTTCGGATCGGAATAGTTCCGGCGGAACTGCTTCAGCGCATGGCCCTCGGGGCAGATGTATTGGTCGTTGTCAGCGTCCCATTCGAAGTCGGCCCGGGTCCATGTGCCGTCGCTGCGGCCGGACTTGTCGAACACCGGGATGTGCGGCGCGATCTTGCGACAGGCCGGCCAGCCCAGGATCGGCCCGGTGCCGTAGGCGGTATCCGCGATCAGGCGCTCGGGGTGCAGGTCGAGCTTCTCCTTTACGCGCTTCAACATGGTCTTGGTCGATCCGACCTCGGCCTGCCGGATCGACCTTGTCGCCTCCAGATCGACGATGACCCCGTGATCCGTGTCGATCAGGTAGTTGTCGGAACAGCTGCAGAAGGCGTTCGCCAATGTCTCTCGGATCATTGGCGCGACATGGGCTCACCTTTGCGCGCCGCCGTCCATTGGCTGGCCGGGTCGGAATGCGAGGTGCTTGGGCTGGACCTCGCTGGCGGCCCCGAAGGCGGCCTCGTCCAGCGTGTCGAGATACTCGCGAACGGTGCGGGGCTTATCCGCCGGGTCGATCGACGAAACATCCCAGTCCTCCTTCACCGTCGAGTTCTGCCTGTTCGCGTCAGCCTCGATAAGGCTGGCATCCACCGCCATGCGCTGCCCGCTCCCGAACCCTTCCTCGATGCAACATGCGACCGTCACCTCGAACAGGTGGCGCAGCAGCTCGCTGTCGCGGAACCGGCCATGGCGGTTCTGCGAAAGAGTGGAGTGATCAGGGACCCGATCAGCCAGGTCGAGCCGGCAGAACCAGCGTTACGCCAGGTTCAGATGCACCTCTTCGCACAGGCGCCGCTCCGACCGGATACCGAAACAATAGCCGACCAGAAGCATCCGGATCGGCAGCTCGGGATCGATCGACGGACGGCCGGTGTGGCTGTAGAAACCCGCAAGATGGGCGCGGATGCTGTTCAGGTCGACAAACCGATCAATGGATCGCAGCAGGTGATCCTGGGGGACATGATCCTCCAGCGAGAACTCGTAGAACAGCGCTGGTTGAGCCTCCTGCTTCGGTCCCATCATCGCCAATCCCCCCGCCCCTGCGTGGGAATTGAATCAGCGCCCAGACCCAAAACAGGCCGAGTTTTTTCCAACGCAATAGGTGGAAAGGAAGACCACGTCCCCGGCGGTGAGCCGGACGCGCTCCCCGGACGGGCCGCCGAGGGTCACCTCGGCCGAGCCGTACAGGCAGCCCAGCACCTCGTGCGCATCCGGGTGGAAATGGTGATGGACAAAGATCGTCCCGCGCCAGGTTCTGCCCCAGCCGTTCGCGCGGAACACCGCGTCCATATCGACCGCCCCGGCGGCGGGGTGCAGCGCGCCGCCCATCAGAATGACGGGAAGTTCCGGGTTGTTCGGCACGGCCCCGGCGGGCGCGAAGAGGCGCCTGCGGGTCGCGATCTCCCCTGGGGGCGAACCATCTCCTGCATGACGCGGGCCTCCCTTCGCCCGGCCAACGATGCAGATTGCACCGTGGATCCCCGGCCACGCCGCGCAGCCGTGCAACGGGCGCGAGGGTGCGGGCCGAAAGGCGTTTTCAATCCGGCGCGGAATTCCTATTGTCGAGGCGTCCCTGCAAACCGGAGCGCCAGATGGCCCGCACGATCGACTACGGCAACCTGATGCACGCGGCGATGCGCGGGCTGATCCGCAAGATCCTGTCGGACGTGCAGCGCGACGGCCTGCCCGGGGAGCACCATTTCTTCATCACCTTCGACACGCTGCACCCGGACGTGGAGATCGCCGATTGGCTGTCCGACCGCTATCCGGGCGAGATGACGGTGGTCATGCAGCACTGGTACGACGGGCTGGAGGTCGGCGAGGACGGGTTCTCGGTGACGCTGAACTTCGGAGACAGCCCCGAGCCGCTTTATATTCCGTTCGAGGCGATCCGCACCTTCGTGGACCCGTCGGTGGAGTTCGGCCTGCGCTTCGAGAGCCAGGAGGAGGACGAGGCCCCGACCGCCGCGATGATCGAGATCGACGAGGCCGCGGACCCGGACGCGGAGACCGACCCGGACGATCCGCCGCAGAACCGGGAAGCCGAGATCGTCAGCCTCGACAAGTTCCGCAAGTAGGCCGCGGGGGCTCCAGGGGGAGACGCGGCGACGGCGCCTCCCCCTCCGTTCCCGACCGGGGTGGAGGCTCAGGCGACGGCCCGGCGGCGCTTGCGCGCGGCGATCCCCATTCCGCCCAGACCGGCGAGCAGCAGCGGCAGGGCCGCCGGCAGCGGCACGGGCGAGGTGGTGTCGAAGGCGTCGGGCTGGCCATCGAGGCGGACCTGTGTTCCGAAGGTCGTCGTGCCCCCGCCCACGGATTGCGTGACCACGTTGGCGCCATAGGTCACGAAAAGGGAATCGAAAAGCGTTCCCGATTTCGCCAGGGTCAGCGTGCCGTCGATGCGGTCGCCGGCGGAGACCGTCTCGTCGAAGATCGAGGCATCGCCGACATAGAGGCCCAGGAAGCCACCGCTCTGGAGCGCGGACAGGGAGTTGAGGATCGACAGGCTGATCTCGTCGCCGACCTCGGCATCGCGCAGCCCCGCGAGGCCGAGCGTGGCGCCGTCGAAGTCCCAGGTCGCCGCCGGGACCCCGAGACCGCCGGAATTGGGATTGATCAGGCCGTCGAATGCAGCGGCCCCGGCCGCACCGCCGAAACCGATGGTAAGGGCTGCGATCGAAAGGAAAGCCTTCATGTCGAAATACTCCGCTCGTTGAATGTCCACCGGTGGTACGCCAATTGCGCGGGGGGTCAAATTCGCCTCCAATTCTCGCAAAGATTGTTTGATGGGGTCGATCAGGTGACGGATGCCGGGTGCGATTGTTGCGCGGCGGCGCCATGGACGCGGACCGGCCACCGCGCTATCCCCCTCCCCGACCCTGTGACGGAGAGCCGCCGATGACCCAGACCCGCACCGAGACCGACAGCTTCGGACCGCTGGAGGTGCCCGCAGATCGCTACTGGGGGGCACAGACCCAGCGATCGATCCGGAACTTTCCCATCGGCTGGGAGCGGCAGCCCGTTGCGATCGTGCGGGCGCTGGGCGTCATCAAGCGGGCCTGCGCCGAGGCCAACAAGGGGTCCGGCAAGATCGACGCGAAGATCGCGGACGCGATGATCGCGGCGGCGCAGGAGGTGATCGACGGCACGCTCGACGACCACTTCCCCCTGGTGGTCTGGCAGACCGGGTCGGGAACCCAGTCTAACATGAACGCCAACGAGGTGATCGCGAACCGTGCCATCGAGATGCTGGGCGGCGAGCTGGGATCGAAGGACCCCGTCCACCCCAACGACCACTGCAACATGGGACAATCCTCGAACGACACCTTCCCCACCGCCATGCATATCGCCACGGCTACGACGGCGCGGGACGTGCTGATCCCGGGGCTGGAGAGGCTCGCCGCCGCGCTGGAGGGTAAGGCCGAAGCGTTCAAGGACATCATCAAGATCGGCCGCACCCACACGATGGACGCGACGCCTCTGACCCTGGGGCAGGAATTCTCGGGATACGCCCACCAGGTCCGCATGGGGATCGAGCGGGTGAAGGGCGCCCTGCCCCGCATCCAACAGCTGGCCCAGGGCGGCACGGCGGTGGGCACCGGCCTCAATACGACCACCGGCTGGGCCGAGGAGGTAGCCGGCAACATGGCCCGGATCACCGGCCTGCCCTTCGAGACCGCGCCCAACAAGTTCGAGGCGCTGGCCTCCCACGACAGCATGGTGGAGATGTCGGGCGCGCTGAAGACGGTGGCGGCGAGCCTCTACAAGATCGCCAACGACATCCGGCTGCTGGGCTCCGGCCCCCGCTGCGGGCTGGGCGAGTTGATGCTGCCCGAGAACGAGCCCGGATCGTCGATCATGCCGGGCAAGGTGAACCCCACCCAGGTGGAGGCGATCACCCAGGTCGCCGCGCATGTGATGGGCAACGACGCCGCGGTTGGCTTCGCCGGCAGCCAGGGGCAGTTCGAACTGAACGTGTTCAAGCCGATGATCGCCTACAACGTGCTGCAATCGATGCAGCTTCTGGGGGATGCGGCGGTGGCCTTCACCGACAATTGCGTCGCCGGCATCCGCGCCGACGAGGAGCGGATCGGCAAGCTGATGCGGGAAAGCCTGATGCTGGTCACCGCGCTGGCGCCCACCATCGGCTACGACAACGCGACCACCGTGGCCAAGACCGCGCACAAGAACGGCACCACGTTGAAGGAGGAGGCGATCAATCTGGGCTTCGTGGATGCCGAGACCTTCGAGAAGGTCGTGCGCCCCGAGGACATGATCGGCCCGAAATCGTGACCAGGGTGGTGAACCTCAACCGGGCGCGGAAGGACCGCGCCCGGATCGCCGAACGCAAGGCCGCCGACGAGAATGCCGTCAAGTTCGGCCGCCCGAGGGCGGAGCGATCCCGGCTGAAAGCCGAGGCCGAGAAGCTGCGCGCGGCGCTCGAGGGGCACAAGCGCGAACCGTGAGCGGTCCGCCGGCCAAGCGGTCCCTCTCGCTCCGGGGCCATCGCACCTCCGTCTCCCTCGAGGATGCGTTCTGGACGGAGTTCCGCCGCATCGCTGCCGACGACGGCCGCGCGTTGAACGCCCTCGCCGCCGAGATCGACGAAGGCCGTGCCCCCGATGTGGGCCTCGCCTCGGCGATCCGGGTCTTCGTTCTGGAGCGGGTGCTGGCGGAGCGGGATCAGCCCAGCAGCGCGAGCGCCGGGAACGTCTCCAGCAGCCAGTAGGAAAAGGCGGAGAAGGCCCCCGTCAGGAGCGCCACGCCGACGATCAGCAGGAGCGCGCCCATCGCCTTCTCGATCGCGCCCATGTGCCGCTTCAGCCGGTTCAGGACACCCGTGGCCTTCTGCAGGAAGACCGCCGCCAGCAGGAACGGGATGCCCAGCCCCGCGGCATAGACCGCCAGCAGCGTGGTGCCACGCGTCAGGTCCGCCTCGCTCGCGGCCATGCTGAGGATCGCGCCGAGCTGCGGGCCGATGCAGGGGGTCCAGCCGAAGGCGAAGGCGAGACCGAGGACATAGGCCCCCAGCGCCGAGCCGCCGCGCTCGCCCGCGTCGATCCGGGCCTCGCGGTCGAGCATCGGGATGCGGAAGACGTGCAGGAAATGCAGGCCGAAGACTATGACGACGAGGCCCGAGATCCGCGCGAACAGCGTCTGGTTCTGCAGGAAGAAGGCACCGAAGGCCGAGGCGGTGAACCCCAGCAGCAGGAACACGGTCGACAGGCCGAGGACGAAGAACAGCGCCGGCAGGATCGCGCGCCGGCCCCGATCGCTGGGATCGTTCAGCGTGACGCCCCCCATATAGGCGAGGTAGGGCGGCACGATGGGCAGCACGCAGGGGCTGAGGAAGGACAGCAGCCCCGCGGCAAGCGCGATGGCCATCGCCGGCAGCAGCCCGGCGTCGATGATGTCGAACCCGATCATGGGCTTCCCCTATCCCAGCGGCCGGGCCGCGTCACGCATCGTGCGGCTCACATCCCCGTCACGCGTTCTGGACAAGACGCCCCGCCCGCGCGATAGGCGGGGCATGGACCACGATGCCGATCTCGACGCCCTGGGGCTCTTGTGCCCGCTGCCCGTCCTGAAGGCGCGCAAGCGGCTGCAGGGGATGGCGGCCGGGTCGGTGCTGCGGATCCGCGCCGACGATCCGGCGGCCGTGGTGGACGTGCCGCATTTCTGCGCCGAGGCCGGCCACGAGCTCGTCGCCGTCGAGGAGGACGGGCCGGCCAGCCATTACTTCGTGCGCAAGGCTCACGGCCCCGGCGCGTAGCCCATCGGCCCGCCCGGCGCGCCCAAGGTGACCCAGGCATCGGCCGCCGTCGGCGCGAGGGGCTGGCGCGGGCGCGTGGCGGTGCGCGCCACGCGGACCGGCCAGGGATGCGGGCAGCCCCGGAACGCCGCCGACCAGGGCCCGGCGCCGGACTCCCGCACCGCGGCGCAAAGGGAGCCGTCGGCCATTCGCGCGGTCACCGTGTCGCGGTAGAGGGTGACCTCCCGCGGTGGTGCGCCGGGCGCCGTCGCGGGCGGGCCGGCGGCGGCGCAGGCGGCGAGAAGCGGAAGCAGGGCGAGGGACAGGCGCGGGGACATGGGCGGCTCCGGTCAGAGGGGCCAGATCAGCGGGATCGCGAGGCTGGCCGAACAGGCCAGCAGCAGGTTCATCGGGATGCCGACCTTGAGGTAATCGGTGAAGCGGTATCCGCCCGGCCCGAAGACCAGCATGTTGGTCTGGTAGCCGATGGGCGTCGAGAAGGCCGAGGAGGCGGCGAACATCACCGCCACCACCAGCGGCCGCGGATCGTAGCCGAGAGAGACCCCGATCTGGATCGCGATCGGGGTCAGGATCACGCCCACGGCATTGTTCGAGACCATCTCGGTCAGGACCGAGGACAGCACGTAGATCACCAGCACCACCATCGTCGGCGGCAGGACCGCGAGCCAGGGCGAGATCGCCTCGGCCAGAAGCTCCACCGCCCCCAATTCCTGCAGACCCACCCCCACGGCGAGCATGGCGAAGATGAGCGCCAGCAACCGACCTTCGACGAAGGAGAAGGCCTCGTCGGCATCGACGCAGCGGCTCAGCAGGATCACCGCCACGGCGACCACGGCGAGCCCGAGGATCGGCGCCACGTCGAGCGCCGAGAGCACGACCACGGCGGCCAGCGCGCCGATCGCCACCGGCGCGCGGCGGCGGCGATAGGCCTGCTCGGTCGGGTGGGAGATGTCGACCAGGTCCATGTCGCTGGCCAGGCGGCGGATATCGGCCGGCGCCCCCTCCAGCAGCAGCGTGTCGCCCACCCGGACGATCACCTCGTCGAGCTGCCGGCCGATATTCTGGTTCCGCCGATGCACGGCCAGCGGATAGACGCCGTAGCGACGGCGCAGGCGCATGGCCCCCAGCGAGCGGCCGATCATCCGGCATCCCGGCGTGATCAGGACCTCCACGGTGGTGGTCTCCACCGAGGACAGACGGTCGACCCCGCGCAGATCCTTGTTGCGGTTGAGGCTGAGAAGCTCGGCCATCTCGGTGCGAAGCACGACGCGGTCGCCCGGCTGCAGCTCCACCGAGGCGAAGTCGCGGCGCAGCGAGGCGTCGCCGCGCAGCACGTCGATCACCCGGCCGCCCTCGCGCTTGAACATTTCCACGTCCTGGACCTTCTCGCCCACCAGCGAGGACCCCTCCGGGATCGCGACCTCGGTGAAGTACTTCATGCGCCGGCGATCGTTCAGCATGCCGCTCAGCGAATCGCGCGCAGGCAGCAGGTGGCGGCCGACGAGGGAGAGATAGGCAGCGCCGACGGCGATCTGGATCAGGCCCAGCGGCGCGATCTCGAAGATAGTGAAGGCGTCGAGCCCCTGGCTGCGCGCGACGCCGTCGACGAGCAGGTTCGTCGAGGTGCCGATCAGCGTCAGCGTGCCGCCCAGGATCGCCGCGTAGGAGAGCGGGATCAGCACCTTGGAGGGCTGCACGTTCAGCCGCTTGGCAAGCTGGGTAAAGACCGGGATCATCACCACCACGACCGGCGTGTTGTTCATGAAGGCCGACCCCACGGACACCGCCGCCAGCGACTGCACCAGCGTCTTGCGCGGCTTCTGGGCGGCGCGGGCGTCGGCCAGTTCGGTCAGGTATTGCAGCGCCCCGGTGCGCACGAGCCCGCCCATCACGAGGAACATCGCCGCGATGGTCCACGGCGCCGGATTGGACAGGACCTCGAGGGCCGCGTCGTAGGGCAGGATGCCGATGGCGAACATCACCGCCGCGCCGGCAAGCGCGATCACCTCGGTCGGGTAGGATTCCCGCGCGAAGAAGACGAACATCACCAGCACGATGCCGAAGGCCAGGACGGCGCTGGCCGCGGGGGAGAGGGCTAGGTCGATCATGGCTCCGCGCGCGATCGGGCGACCCGGGGACAATATCGGGCGCGGCGCCCGGCGCAAGCAGATCGGCCGCCCGCAGCCGACGGGGCCACCGGAGACACCCCGCGCCCGGCCACCCCCGGGAGCGTTCAGGCCGGCGGCAGGCGCCCACCGCGCCGGATCATCCGCACCGAGACGGCGAGGCCGCTCGCCTCGTCCGTCTCCACCAGCACGCCGGACAGCGTCGCCTCGCCCGCCGCCGGCTCGAAGCGCGACTTGGACATGCCGGTGACGAAGCGGCGCATCGGCTCCTGCTTGTCCATGCCGATCACGCTGTCGTAATCGCCGCACATGCCGGCGTCGGTCTGGTAGCCGGTGCCGCCGGGCAGGATCATCGCGTCGCCCGTGGGCACGTGGGTATGCGTGCCCACCACGAGCGAGGCGCGGCCGTCGCAGAAATGGCCCATTGCCATCTTCTCCGAGGTGGCCTCGCAATGCATGTCGACGATCGCGGCCTGCACGCTGCGGCCGAGCGACGCGTTCTTCAGCACCGGCTCGACCGCCGAGAACGGATCGTCGAAGGGCCGCTTCATGAAGACCTGGCCCAGAACCTGCGCGACGAGGATACGGCGCCCGCGGGCGGTCTCGAAGATCCGGGCGCCGCGACCCGGGGCGATCTTGGAGAAGTTCAGCGGCCGCACGATCCGGGGCTCGGATTCGGCGAATTGCAGCATGTCCTTCTGGTCGAAGGCGTGGTCGCCCAGGGTCAGCGCGTCCGCCCCCGCCTCGAGCAGGAGCCGGGCATGGTCGGGCGACAGGCCGGCGCCGTTGGTCGCGTTCTCGCCGTTCACCACGCAGAACTCGACGTCGAGCTCCTGCTTGAGCGGCGCCAGCCGCTCGCGGATCGCGGTCCGGCCCGCGCGGCCCATGACATCGCCCAGGAAAAGCACTCGCATGGGCGCCTGCCTAGTCTTCGAAGCGTGAGGGCTCAAGCGGATTGAGCTTCGCGGCGACCCGACCTAGGACTTTCCGGGCCGAAACCCCGGAGCCCGCATGTCCCGTCTTCTCGCCGCCGCCCTCCTGTTCGCCCTGCCCGCTGCCGCGCACGACTACACCGTGGGCGAACTGACGGTCGATCACCCCGTCGTCTACGCCGCGCCGCCGACCGCGCGCGCCGCGGCCGGTTACATGACCGTGGTGAACCAGGGCGAGGCGGACGACCGGCTGACGGACGTTGCCGTCGCCGTCGAGGACGCGCGGGCGGAGGTTCACCGCTCGGAGATGCGCGACGGCGTCATGACGATGCAGCCGGTAGAGGCTATCGACATTCCCGCGGGCGGCGCGGCGGTACTGGCCCCGGGGGGCTATCACGTGATGATCACGGGTCTGCCTGCGGGCCCGTCCGAGGGCGAAACCATCGACGCGACCCTGACCTTCGAGCGCGCGGGCGATGTCGACGTGACCTTCAATGTCGAGGCACGGCCCCCCTCGGACGGCGGAGCGCACGGTCACGCTGACCATTGAGGCTCAGCCCGGCCGGATCACCTCCCGCTCGGTGACGATCAGGTCGAGCGGCTCGTCGGTCGGCTCCTGTGGCAGGTCCGGCACCTCCTGCGCGGCATAGGCGAAGCCGATGGCCGTGGCGCGCCCCGATCGGCGCAGCGCCGCGATCGTGCGGTCGTAGAAGCCGCCCCCGTAGCCGAGCCGCCCGCCCCCCCGGTCGAAGGCGACGAGGGGGACGATCAGCAGCTCCGGCACGAGCCAGGCCCCGCGGGCCGGCACCGCCGCGCCGAAGGGGCCGGCGGTCATCTCCGCCTCTGGCGTCCATTCCCGGAACCGCAATGGCCGCCCCTGCCCCCCGATCACCGGCAGGCAGACGGGGCCGAAGGCCGCCATCGCCGCCATGGCGGGGACCGGGTCGATCTCGCTCCGGATCGCGGCGTATCCGGCCAGCGTGCGGCCCCGGTGCGGGCGGAGCGCCTCGATCAGGAGGTCCGCCGCCCCCGGCCCGGCCATGGCATGGGCCGCCTTGCGGCGGGCGAAGGCCGCGGCGCGGGCCTGCGCCTTGGCGCTCACAACAGGATCAGCCCGGTCAGCCCGAGGAAGGCGAAGAACCCCACGACGTCGGTCACGGTGGTGACGAACGTCCCCGAGGCCAGCGCGGGGTCGATCCCCGCCTTGTCGAGGACAATCGGCACCAGAACGCCAGCCAGACCGGAGACGACCAGGTTGATCACCATGGCGATCGCGATCACCAGGCCCAAGAGCAGGTTGGAGAACCACGCCGCGCCGATGATGCCGATGATTACGGCGAAGCCGACCCCGTTCAGCAGGCCCGCCACCGTCTCGCGCCGCACCACCCGCCAGGCGTTGGACCCCGTCAGGTCGCGGGTGGCGAGCGCGCGGACCGCCACGGTCATCGACTGGGTGCCGGCATTGCCTCCCATCGAGGCGACGATGGGCATCAGCACGGCGGCGGCGACCACCGCCGCCAGCACGTCCTCGAACTGGGCGATGACCAGCGAGGCGAGGATCGCCGTGGCGAGATTCACCAGCAGCCAGGGAAACCGCTGCCGGACGATCTGCAAGGTCCGGTCGGCGATCAACTCGTCGCCGACGCCGGCGAGCAGCAGCAGATCCTCCTCGTTTTCCTGGCTCAGCACGATCATCGCGTCGTCGATGGTGATGACACCGACCAGCCGGTTGTCCTCGTCCACGACGGGGGCCGAGATCAGGTGATACTGGTTGAAGGCGTAAGCCACGTCCTCCTCGTCCTGGGTGGCGGGGAAAGTGCGGAACCCCTCCTCCGTCAGGTCGCGCAGCCGCGTCACCCGGTCCGACGACATGACCTTGCCCAGCGTGACATGCCCGATCGGCCGGTAGCGCGGATCGACGAGGACGATGTGGTAGAACTGTTCCGGCAGGTCGAGCGAGGCGCGCATGAAGTCGATCGCGTCGCCCACCGTCCAGTGCTCGGGCGCGGCCACCACCTCGCGCTGCATCAGTCGTCCGGCAGAACCTTCCGGAAAGGACAGCGCCCGCTCGATGGCGATCCGGTCGGGGCGCTCCAGCGCGTCGAGCACCGCCTCCTGCTGCGGATCGTCGAGCGTCTCCAGAAGGTCCACGACGTCGTCGGATTCCAGATCCCGCACGGCCTTGGTCAGGACCGCAGGCGAGAGCGTCTCGATCACGTCCTCGCGGATCGACTGGTCCAGCTCCGACAGGATCTCGCCGGCGAATTCGGGGCCGTAGATGTGGATCAGCTTGTGGCGCGGGCCGGTCTCCATCTGCTCGAGGAGGTCGGCGATATCCGCCGGGTGCAGATCCTCCATCGCCGCGAGAAGCGCCGCGCGGTCCTCGAACTCGACCGCCTGGCGCACCGCGCGCATCGTCTCCCGGTTGAGCGCGTAGGCATCCTCGGCGTCGGTCTCGACGGGGTCGTCGACGGGGTCGGCCATGGAGGATCCTCGCGGCTCGGACGGACGTGTCCCCGCGTGGTGTAGGTCACGGATCGCCGCAGGGCCAGACCGGCGCGGCTTTTCACCTGCGGCGCGGGCGATTATGCCCGGCCGGACCCGCAAGGCCGGAGGGAACATGGCCCAGATCGTCACCGGACAACTGCTCCGCTTCGTCGCGGATCCCTTCGCCGTGCCGCCGGCGGAGGCCGCGACTCACGAGGCCCGCGGCGCCGTTCTATTGGAGGGGGGGCGCATCGTCGCCGCCGGACCGCTGGACGAGGTCGCCGCCCGCGCGCCCGCGGCGGAGCGGGTCGAGATGGGCGAGCGGCTCCTCCTGCCCGGCTTCGTCGATGCGCACATGCACTATCCGCAGACCGGGATCGTCGCCAGCTGGGGCAAGCGGCTGATCGACTGGCTGGAAAGCTATACCTTCCCCGAGGAGATGCGTCTCGCCGATCCCGCCCATGCCCGCGCCCAGGCCGACCTGACGCTGGACCTCGCGCTGGCCCACGGCACCACGACCCTGGCCAGCTTCTGCACCATCCATGCCCATAGCGTCGATGCCATCTTCGAAGCCGCCGAGGCGCGGGGCATGGCCGTCGCGGCCGGGCGTACCTGCATGGACCGCAACGCCCCCGAGGGCCTGCGCGACGACGTGGCCAGCGCCCATGACGAGAGCGCCGCGCTGATCGCCCGCTGGCACGGGCGGGGCCGCGCGCGCTATGCCATCACACCGCGCTTCACCCCCACCTCGACCCCCGGCCAGCTGGAGGCTCTCGGCGCACTCTGGACGGCGAACCCGACCTGCCTGATGCAGACCCACCTGTCCGAGCAGCCCGACGAGGTCGCCTGGGTGCGCGAGCTGGAACCGGAGGCGCGGGATTACCTCGACACCTACGAACGGTTCGGCCTGATCGGCCCAGGCGCGCTCTTCGGCCATGCGATCCACCTGGAGCCGCGCGAGCGCGCGCGCCTGGCCGAGAGCGGATCGGCGGTGGTGCATTGCCCGACCTCGAACACCTTCATCGGATCGGGCCTGTTCGACTGTGCGCGGGCGCGCGCCGAGGCGATCACCGTCGGCCTGGCCACCGATACCGGCGGGGGATCGTCCTTCTCCATGCTGCGCACCATGGCCGCGGCCTACGAGATCGGCCAGCTGACGGGCACCGCCCTGCACCCGGCGCAGCTTCTCTGGCTGGCCACCGAAGGATCGGCGCGGGCGCTGAGGATGGAGGGCGAGATCGGCACCCTCGCCCCGGGCAGCGCGGCCGACCTCGTGGCGCTGGACCTCGGCTCCACCGCCGCCATCGCCCAGCGCAGCGCCCGTGCGGAAGACGTCTGGGAGGCGCTGTTCCCGACGATGATGATGGGCGACGACCGCGCCGTGGCCGGCGTCTGGGTGGCCGGACGGCGGAGGGTCTGAGGCCGGCCCGGCGCGGCCTTCAGCAGCCTTCGGAGAGGACCAGGACCCAGCGGTCGTCCGCCCGCGCCAGGCCGTAGACCTGCGCTTCGGGCCAGAGCACGTTGCGGCGGTGCGCCTCCGAGGCCATCCACGCGGCGACCGCATCCCGGCCCGTGGCCATCCCCCAGGCGACATTCTCCACCCCGCGGCCGCAGCCCGCGGCCCGCAGCCGCTGGGCGTGGGTGGACCCGTCCGAGCCGCGATGGCCGCGCCGACCGGTGCGGGCCAGATCCTCGGCGTGCCGGCGCGCGGCATCCTCGGCCCGGACCGAACTGCGCACCGCGGGCAGGCCCGCGGCACGCCGCACCATGTTGACACTGTCGGCCGGCATCGCCCCCGACGACATGGTCGAGAAGGCGGGCGCGCCGCCATGCGGCACGCAGGCTGCCAGGATGAGCGGGGCCAGGATTCTCGCGATCACGGCGTCTCCATCGGGTCGCGGACCGGCGCGGGCCGGCCCTTGGGGCGCGGTGCGGATCGCGCATTCCGATCCGTCCGTCGTCCCCACCCTGACGCCCCGCGGTGAAGGTATGCTTAAAATCCGCCGCCCCGGGCGTGCGCCGCCGCCATACTCCCGGCATTCGAGGGCGCGCGTATTCGCCCTGTCGCGAGCGTCGGACACGGTGCGGCGCGGCAGTAGCGGCTCTTGGCCTTCCAGGCCCCGGGCGGAGCCGCGCGTCAGACCGGCGAGAGGATCTCCAGCGCCTCGGCATGGATGCCCGCATTCGCGGCGGCGATCACTCGCCCGCCGTCCTTGGCCGGGCCGCCGCGCCAGTCGGTGACGATTCCGCCCGCGCGCTGCACCACCGCCATCGGCCCGTGGATATCGTAGGGCTGCAGGCCCGCCTCGATCACGAGGTCGATCTGGCCGAGCGCCAGAAGCGCATAGGCGTAGCAGTCCAAGCCGTAGCGCGTCAGCTTCGCCCGGGCGGCGACACGAGCGAACGCGGCCCCCTCGGCCGGCGTCCCGACCTCGGGGAAGGTGGTCATGACGATGGCCTGATCCAGCGGGCGGGCGGACCGGCACGACAGCAGGCGGCGTTCGTCGCGGCCGATGAGCACCGCTCCGCCGGGCCCGCCCGAGAATCGCTCGCCGATATGGGGCTGGTCGATCAGGCCGAGAATAGGCCCCGTGGAATCCGAGACGGCGATGAGCGTGCCCCAGGTCGGGGCTCCCGCCAGGTAGGCGCGGGTACCGTCGATCGGGTCGAGAACCCAGGTCAGCCCCGTTGTTCCCGCCAGGGTCCCGTATTCCTCGCCGAGGATGCCGTCTCCCGGGCGGCGTTCTGCCAGAACCGCGCGCATGGCCCGTTCGGCGGCGCGATCCCCCTCGGTCACGGGGTCGAACCCGGCATGGCCCTTGTTCGCGGTCTCCACCTCGCGCCGGAAGTAACGCAGGGTCTGGACCCCGGCGGCGTCGGCCAGCGCATGGGCTGTCGCATCGAGGTCCGCCAGCAGGCGTGGGGAAATCTCTGTCACCGGTCGCGCTCCGCAGTTGCGCTCCGGGCTAGGCCGGGGGCCGCGCGCGGTCAAGCATGCCGCGGCGTGGCCGGACGATCACACGTCCGACAGCGACCGGGCGAGCTCGAACAGGCGGCGGCGCTGCACCTCGGGGATGGAATAGTAGGAGCGGACCAACTCCATCGCCTCGCGGTCCACCGTCAGGTCGGGGGTGGCGTCGCCGTTCACCGCTTCCTCTCCGTGCAGGCCCTCGAAGAAGAACGAGACCGCCACGTCCAGCGCCTCGGCGATGTCCCAGAGGCGCGAGGCGCTGATCCGGTTCATGCCGGTCTCGTATTTCTGGATCTGCTGGAACTTGATCCCGACGCTCTCGGCCAACTGCTGCTGCGTCATCCCGAGCATCCAGCGGCGCTGCCGCACGCGTTGCCCGACGTGCACATCTACCGGGTGTTTCATCTGCATTCCCTACCGTTCAAAGTTGAAGCCAATCTCTACACCCCCCGGAATCTTTCAACCTGACTGTTAAGACAGGTCTGGAACCGGCCCCCCCGTCGGCGCACAGTGCGGAGCGGAAAAACCCAAGATTTATGGCGAGTTCGAAAGACATGGCGCATAGCGGAACATCACGAATGCGTGCCTTCCAGGTGAACAGTCACGGAAATCCTCCCGCAATGGTTTCCAGACCCGTGCCAACGCCATCGCCGGGCGAGGTTCTGGTGCGGATCGCAGCCTGTGGGCTGAATTTCGCCGACCTGCTGATCGTCGATGGCACCTACCAGGATATCCCCCCCCTGCCCGTCACCCTGGGGCTCGAAGCCTCCGGCGTGGTCGAGGCGGTCGGCGAGGGGGTCACGACCCTCGCGGCCGGCCAGAGGGTGGCTGTCAATGCCGGACATGGCGGCCTCGCCGAATACGGCGCCTTCGAGGCCTCGGCGGCGGTGCAGATACCGGATTCGATGGATTTCGCGACCGCGGCGGCCTTCGTCGTGGCCTACGGCACGTCGCATCTGGCCCTGACGCGGCGCGCCCGGCTCAAGGCGGGCGAGCGTCTCGTCGTGCTGGGCGCGGCCGGGGGCGTGGGCCTGACCGCGGTGGAGATCGGCGCCGCGCTGGGTGCGGAGGTCGTGGCCGTTGCCCGCGGCTCCGAAAAGCTCGCCGTGGCGGAGGCCGCCGGGGCCCACCGGCTGGTGGACAGCGAGGCGGTCGACCTGCGCGCCGCCCTGAAGGAGATGGGCGGGGTCGACGTGGTCTACGACGCGGTGGGCGGCGACCTTTCGACGGCGGCCACCCGGGCCTGCCGGCCCGAGGGGCGGGTCCTGCTCGTGGGATTCGCCAGCGGGGATCTGCCGCGCCTGGCGGCGAACCACCTGCTGGTGAAGAATGTCGACGTGCTGGGCTTCTACTGGGGCGGGTATCGTGCCTTCGCGCCTGGCGTGCTCTCGGCCGATCTGGAGGAGTTGTTCGAGCTGTTCCGGGCCGGGAAGCTGTCACCGCATATCGGCCGGACCTTCCCCTTCTCCCGCGCGTCCGAGGCGCTCGACCACCTGCGCAGCCGCGCCGCGACCGGCAAGGTCGTCGTGACGATGGAGGAATGACCGGGCGAAGGAACCCTTTCTGCCCGCACCGTCTTGAAAACTGCGTGTGGCAGACTGCCACATCTTGAACGCCCCCCCCTGATCCCCGATATTTACGAGGGAAAGTCGGCTTGCGCCGGCCCACAGGGATAGCTGCTAGGAGGGTTCAATGGCGGAATATCAGACGGTCCGGACCGGGGCGGGCACGCGCTCGGCCGCGATCGACGAGGGACTGCGCGCCCACATGAACAAGGTCTACGGGACCATGTCGGTGGGCATGATCATCACGGCCCTGGCCGGGTGGGCGATCTCGGGCCTCGCCGTGACCGAATCCGGGCAGCTGAGCCAGTTCGGCACCGCGATCTACGCCTCGCCGCTCAAATGGCTGATCATGTTCGCGCCGCTGATCATGGTGTTCGCCTTCGGCGCCGCCATCAACCGCATCTCGGCCGCCGGCGCGCAGCTGTTCTTCTATGCCTTCGCGGTGCTGATGGGCCTGTCGCTCAGCTCGATCTTCCTCGTCTTCACCGGCATGTCGATTGCGCAGACCTTCCTCGTGACGGCCATCGCCTTCGCCGCCCTGTCGCTGTGGGGCTACACCACGAAGAAGGACATCTCGGGCTGGGGCTCGTTCCTGATCATGGGCGTCGTCGGCCTGATCGTGGCCTCGATCGTGAACATCTTCCTCGGCTCGCCCGCCATCGCCTTCGCCGTCTCGGTGCTCGGGGTGCTGATCTTCGCCGGTCTGACCGCCTACGACACGCAGAAGATCAAGAACGACTACATCCAGCACGCGCAGGCGATGGATCAGGAATGGCTGGCGAAGTCGGCGATCATGGGGGCGCTGAACCTCTATCTCGACTTCATCAACCTGTTCATGTTCCTGCTGTCCTTCATGGGCCAGCGCGAGTGACCGGACCCCGCATCCCGTGACGACGATGGCCCGCCGGCATCCGGCGGGCCGTTTTTTTTGCGCCGCCTGCACTATCCCCGCGGGAGGCGCCGGCTCAGGATGGATCGCGCCAGCGGTTGACGATCGGATAGCGCCGGTCGAGCCAGAAGGCGCGCGGCGTCAGGCGGGCGCCGGGCGCGGCCTGGTAGCGCTTGTACTCGCTGCCATAGACCAGCGCTTCGATCCGGCTCACCACCTCCCGCTCGTGCCCCGCTGCGACGATCTCGGCCTTGCTCTCCTCGCGGTCGATCAGGCGTTCGAGGATGTCGTCGAGCACCGCATAAGGCGGCAGGCTGTCCTCGTCCCTCTGGTCGGCGCGCAATTCGGCCGTGGGGGGCTTGTCGATCACCCGCTGCGGGATCACCGCGCCCTCGGGGCCCCTCATCCAGGGGCGGTGATGGGCGTTGCGCCAGCGGCAGGTCTCGGTCACGCGGGTCTTGTAGAGATCCTTGATCGGATTGTAGCCGCCGGCCATGTCGCCGTAGATCGTGGCATAGCCCACCGCGACCTCGGACTTGTTGCCGGTGGTCAGGAGCAGTTCGCCGAACTTGTTGGACAGCGCCATGAGCGTGACGCCGCGCAGGCGGGACTGGATGTTCTCCTCGGTCACGTCCGGCTGCCGCCCCTCGAAGAGTGGGGCCAGAGCCTCGGTCATCGCCCGGCGCGGCCCCTCGATCGATACCTCGTCGAGCCGGCACCCCAGGTTCCGGGCCACGCCCGCCGCATCCTCCAGCGACGCCGCGCTGGTATATTCCGAGGGCAGCATCACGCAGCGCACCTTTCCGGGCCCCAGCGCATCGGCGGCGATCGCGGCGACGAGCGCGCTGTCGATCCCGCCCGACAGGCCCAGCACCACCCGCTCGAAGCCGGATTTCGCGCAGTAGTCGTGCAGGGCCATGACCATGACCCGGTAATCGGCCTCCCATTCGTCGGGCAGCGGATCGCGCGGGCCCGTCTCGGCCCGCCAGCCCGCCTCGCCGCGCACGAAGTCCACATGGCGGACGGCCGCTGCGCAGAAGGGCATCTGCGCGGCCAGCGCGCCGCCCGGGTTCAGAACGAAGGACGCGCCGTCGAAGACCTGGTCGTCCTGGCCGCCGACCATGTTGAGATACACCAGGGGCAGGCCGGTCTCGACGCCGCGCGCGACCATGTGCCCGAGCCGCAGGTCGTGCTTGGTGCGGTGATAGGGCGAGCCGTTCGGCACCAGCAGAATCTCCGCGCCGCTTTCGGCCAGCGCCTCGGCCACGTCCGGCACCCAGGCATCCTCGCAGATCGGCGAGCCGATCCTGATCGGCCCGACGCGGTAGGGGCCGGAGATGGCGCCGGCGTCGTAGATGCGCCGCTCGTCGAAGACGGCGTGATTGGGCAGCACATGCTTGAGCACCCGCGCCGTGACCGCGCCACCCTGGCAGATCCAGTAGGCGTTGAAGAGATCCTCGCCGAACGCATAGGGCCCGCCCACGGCGATGGCCGGCCCGTCGGCGCAATCGCGCGCGATGCCCTCGATCACCTCCATCGCCCGGAGGGAGAAGGCGGGCTTCAAAACCATGTCCTGGATCTGGTAGCCGGTGACGAACATCTCAGGGAAGGCCACGAGATCCGCCCCGGCGGCGCGCCCCTCCTCCCAGGCGGCGCGCACCAGGGCGGCGTTGCCGTCGAGATCGCCCACCACGGGGTTCAGCTGCGCCAGCGTCAGGCGGAAACGGTCGGTCATGGGCGGCTCCTGCTCTCGCCGGGCAGATAACGGGGGCGGCGGGGATGGGAAGGGCGGCGCGGCGAAAAGCGTTGCCCGGCCCCCGCCCCATCCCTACCCTGCGCGCGCAAGCTACGGGCCCGGCGAATCCCCAGGAGGTTCCGATGCAACTCATTCTGGCATCCCTTGCGCTCTGGATGCTCGCCGCCGCGCCTTCGGTGGCGCAGGAGGCCGCGGCGCGGACGGTGCGCTACAACGATGGCAGCGTCTACGAGGGGTCCTTCCGGGAGGGCCTCCGGCACGGCCACGGCACCTACCGGCTGCCGGACGGGTTCGAATATTCCGGCGAATGGGACACCGGAGAGATCCGCGGCCAGGGCATCGCGCGCTATCCCGGAGATGCGGTCTACGAGGGCAGCTTCGCCGCCGGCCGGCCGCATGGCAAGGGCCGGATCACCTGGCCGGACGGCACCATCTACGAGGGCGCGTGGTCGGAGGGCGAGATCACCGGCCACGGCATCGAGACCCGGCCCGACGGCACCGTCTACGAGGGCGCGTTCCGCAACGGTCGCCGGCACGGGTCGGGGCGGCTGGATACGCCCGACGGCCATGTCTACGACGGCGGCTGGGTCGATGGCCGTCGGGAGGGCGATGCGCGCATCACCTACCCCGACGGGTCGGTCTACGAGGGGCACATGGTCGCGGGGGCCCGCGACGGTGCCGGGCGCCTGACCCGCCCCGACGGGACGATCCGCGCCGGCGAGTGGTCGGAGGGGGAGCTGTCCCGGGCCGGCGCCCTGACCTGGCCCGACGGCTCCGCCTACGAGGGTGCCCTCGCCGCGGGGCGTCCAGAGGGGCACGGCACGCTGACACGACCGGACGGCTTCCGCTATGCCGGCGACTGGGCCGCGGGAGAGGCGGAGGGAGAGGGTGAGATCACCTATCCCGACGGCACGGTCTATCGCGGGCGGATCCGGGGCGGCGTTCCCGACGGGACCGGTACGGCGGTCTTTGCCGACGGGTCGCGCTACGAGGGCGACTGGGCCGCGGGCCGGATCGCCGGGCGGGGCCTGGCCACCCTGGCCGACGGATCGGTCTACGAGGGCGGGATCGCGGCAGGGCGCCGCGACGGCATCGGCCGGCTCATCCTGCCCGACGGTTCGGCGTACGAAGGCCGGTGGCGGGACGGCCTGCGCTCCGGTCGCGGGACCGAACGGCACGCCGGGGGGTCCCTCTATGCCGGCGACTTCGCGGACGGGCGCCGGCACGGGTGGGGCCGCGTCACCTTTCCGGACGGCACCACCTACGAGGGCGCGTGGCGCGAGGGCGAGATCGAGGGCGCGGGCGTGGCCGTCTATGCCGATGGCAGCCGCTACGAGGGGGAATTCGCGCAAGGACGGCGCGCGGGCCGGGGCGCCGTGCGTCATGCCACCGGCGCGGTCGAGAGCGGCATCTGGGTGGACGGCGTGCTGACGGGGATCGCCGCCGCCCCCCTGGCGGACGGGGACGGCTGAGGCGTCGCGCAGCGGCGCGGGTCCGGGGCCCGGGCGCGGGGTTTCATCCCGGAGCAGGTCCGCCCATATCGGTCGGGAAAGGAGACCCCGATGCGTTATTCCCTGCTCGATCTCTGTCCCGTTCCCGAGGGCGGCGATGCGGCCTCCGCGATCGCCGCCAGCGTCGATCTCGCCCGCCATGCCGAGGATTGGGGCTATCACCGGTTCTGGATGGCCGAACACCACAACATGCCCGGCATCGCCTCGGCCGCCACCGCGGTCCTGCTGGGCCACGTGGCGAACGCCACCCGGCGCATCCGCGTGGGCGCGGGGGGAATCATGCTGCCCAATCACGCGCCGCTGCGCGTGGCGGAGGATTTCGGCACGCTGGCGACGATCCATCCCGGGCGGATCGATCTCGGCCTCGGCCGGGCGCCGGGCGGCGACGGAGCCGTGATGCGGGCGCTGCGCCGTCAGGGCCAGGACGATTTCCCCGGCGACGTGCAGGAGTTGCAGCGCCTGCTCGGCCCGGCGCGGGAGGGGGCGGCGGTGCGCGCCCTGCCCGGCGAAGGGACGCAAGTGCCGCTCTGGATCCTCGGCTCATCGCTCTATGGCGCACAGCTCGCCGCGCATCTGGGTCTGCCCTATGCCTTCGCCGCGCATTTCGCGCCCGATGCGCTGGAGCAGGCGTTCCGCGTCTATCGCGAGAGCTTCCGCCCCTCGGCGCAGCTCGGCCGGCCCCGCGCCATGCTCGCGGTCAACGTCTTCGCCGCCGACACGGGCGCGGAGGCACGCCGGATCCGCACCTCGATGCAGCAGGCCTTCGCGCAGCTCCGGCTCGGCCGGCCCGGAAAGCTGCCCCGCCCGGTCGACGATATCGACGCGGCGATCGGGCCGGATGTGCGCCGGGCCGTGGATCACGCGTTGCGCGTCTCGGCGATCGGCACCCGCGCCGAGGTGGCCGAGCAGCTCGCGACGCTGGTCGAACGGCACCGGCCGGACGAGGTGATCCTGACCGGGACGATCCACGATCCCGCGGCTCGGCTGCGCTCCTTCGAACTGGCGGCCGAGGCGATGGCAGAGGTGGGCGTCGTCGCGGCCTGATCCCCGCGCCGCGCCCGGGCGGCCCCGCCGCGACGGCGTATTTGGCAAAGCAAAGACGGGCTAGCCCAGCGCCTCGACCCTGAAACGTTCCTCGACGAAGGCGACGGGCCGGTCGTCGAGCGACACGATGCCCTGCAAGGTCAGGAGCGGCACGCCGGGCGCGGGTCGTGCGCCGGCCGGCATGACCGCGCCCGGAGGCACCAGAACGGCGATGCTGCGCCGCGACTGCCGCCCCGGCGGCAGCGCCGCCCCGAACGGGGTATCGCCGCCCTGCAGCGCCTCGACCGCGGCCGCCGGCAGACGGTCGGGCAGGAACCAGTTGTCGGCATCGAGGAGCGGCACCGGCCCTGCATGCAGGGTGATGCGCCGGAAGAACACCCGCGCGTCAGCCGCCTCGGCCGCGAATTCGGCGGGCGGGGAAACGGCCTCGGCGCGCACATGCACCTGCGAGCGGAGCGGCAGGCACCCGATGCCCCGGCTGTCGCACCAGTCGGTCATCGCCTCCGTGACGCTGGCGGCGGCGAGGACCCGGGCGCGGAGCGCCTGCGCGACCGGCATCATACGGTCGCGCCCTGGTCCATCCGCTCGAGGAAGGTCCCGGCCTGGTCGAGGATCGCGGCGCGCTTGTCGTCCTTCATCCGGTCCCAGGTGGCGTAGAGCTGCGCCATCCGCGGATTGCCCGCGAACCGGTCCCGGTGCCGGTCGAGGAAGGCCCAGAACAGCAGGTTGAAGGGGCAGGCCCCCTCCCCCAGCTTGGTCTTGGCGCTGTAGGCGCAGTCGTCGCAGTAATCAGACATCCTGTCGATGTAGTTCGCCGAGGAGACGTAGGGTTTCGAGGCGACGATGCCGCCGTCGGCGAATTGGGTCATGCCGATGACATTGGCGCTCATCACCCATTCATAGGCGTCGGCATAACTGGCCATGTACCAGCCCTGCACCTCCTGCGGATCGAGGCCGCAGAGGAGGGCGAAGTTGCCCGTCACCATCAGCCGCTGGATGTGGTGGGCATAGGCCTCGGTGCGGGTCTGCGCCACTGTTCTGGCGATGCATGTCATCCGCGTCTCGGCGCCCCAGAACATGGGCGGCAGCTGGCGGTGGTGGCCGAGGTCGTTGCGCCGGGAATAGTCCGGCCCCTCGCGGAAATAGATCCCGCGCACATATTCGCGCCACCCGATGATCTGGCGGATGAAGCCCTCCACCGCGTTGATCGGGGCACGGCCCTCGCGCCAGGCCGTCTCGGCGGCGCGCGCGACCTCCATCGGCGTCAGGAGCCCCGCATTGAGGTAGATCGACAGCACCGAGTGATACAGGAACTCGTCCCCCGTCAGCATGGCGTCCTGATAGTCGCCGAAATGCGGCAACGCGTGCTTGACGAACCGGGTGAGCGCGCGGCGCGCCTGTTCCTGGTCGGTGGCGAACCAGAACGGCCGCAGGTCGCCGAAATTGCCGGAGTAGCGCCGCTCCACGAGGTCGAGCACCTCCTCCACGGTGTCGTCGGGGCTGAAGTGCATCGGCCCGCCGAAATCGACCGCCTCGGGCGGCGGCTCGCGATTGTCGTGGTCGTAGTTCCATCTGCCGCCCGCCGGTTCGTCATCCTCCATCAACAGGCCGGTCTTGCGGCGCATGTCGCGGTAGAACCACTCCATCCGCAGCTCCCGCCGCCCCTCTGCCCAGCGGTCGAACTCGGCATGGCTGGCGAGGAACCGGTCATCGGGCCGCTGGTGCAGGTGGAGCGGGCAGTCGGACAGCGCCGCGATCAGGCGCCATTCGCCGGGCTCGGTGGCGATGACCTCGCGCGCGCCGTGCTCCTCGGCGCGGCGCAGGAGTTCGCCGGGGATGGACCCGGCGTTGCCGGGATCGTCAAGACGCGTATAGGCCACGGTCAGCCCCTCGCAACGCAGGCGCGCGGCGAACTTGCGCATGGCGGCGAAGGTGAAGGCGATCTTCTTGGGGTGATGGCGCACATAGGTCGCCTCGCTCTCCACCTCTGCCATGACCACCACGTCGCCGTCGCGATATTCGCGCAGCGCCGCGACCTCGCGGGTCAGCTGGTCCCCCAGCACCAGGATCAGGCGGCTCACCAGGGGATCTCCTTGCCGGCATAGTCGAAGAAGCGCCCCGTATCGGCGGGCTTCAGCCCCTCGATCACGTCGACGAGGCGGTCTGCGGCCCGTTCCGGCGGCACCTTGTCGTGGTCGTAGCCTGCGGTGAAACGCGTGGCGACCGTGCCCGGGTGAAGGCAGGCCACGATGGCTTCCCGGCGCGACCGGGCCAGCTCCACCGCTGCCCCGTGCAGGAGCGAATTCAGCGCCGCCTTGGAGGTGCGGTAGGAATACCACCCCCCGAGCCCGTTGTCGCCGATGGAGCCCACGCGCGCGGAAAGGGCGGCAAAGACCCAGCGGCCCTTGCGCGGCACATGGCGCTTGAGATGTTTCAGGACCAGCGCGGGGCCGAGCGCGTTCAGCCGCAGCTGAGCCATCAGTTCCGCCTCCCCCAGGTCCGCGAGCGACTTCTCCGGCGCCTCGCGGGTGCAGGTCAACGCGCCGGTCGCGACGAAGACCAGGTCGAAGGGGTGGCGGAGACCGTCCAGCGCGGCCCGCACGCTGTCCTCGTCGGTGAGGTCGACGCCGTCGGCGGAGCGCGACAGGGCCGTGACGGACGCCCCGCGTCGCTCCAGATTGGCCGCCACGGCACAGCCGATGCCGCCGGACGCGCCGATCACCAGCGCGGAGTCAATGCCCATGCGCCATCCTTCGGGTCATGCTGCCATCGACTGAGAGGATCTGCCGGGTCGTGAACTCCGCCTCGGCCAGTTCGGCGACGGCGCAATCCGCGTCCTTGGGGCGGCCTCGGACCTCCGGTCCCGGTTGCGGCAATCGCGTCGGACAACCGTGGGCTCGCCAGGGATGTCGACCTTGATCCGCATGAGCGCGTCTTGTTCCGCCAGCGGCGACCTGGCCCGGTCGCACGCGGCTGTCCGCCCGGGGTGACCCGGTTGAGGCGCGATGATGCTGCGATCGATCCCGGCCGCGCCCCCCGGTGACGAGTGACTTTTTCATGAGCGGCGACGTAAGACGGCGGATGGGGGGATCAACGTGCCGGCCTCCGGGGCGGCGATGCGACGCGGCCGCCGCGGCGGAGCGCCACCGCGCGCGATGCGGCGGATACGGCCCGATCCCGGCCCCGGGCCAAAGGGCCCCGAGCCGGGATCGCCACTCAGTTGAGGCGCTGGCCCACGCTCTGGATGGAGCGGTCGATCATCGCGCCGCCGCGCTCGCCATCCATCTGTTCGCGCAGGACGTCGCGGGCCGCGGCGACGGCCACCTCCACCGCGCGGTTGCGGACCCGCCGCTTCGCATCGGCCTCGGCCTGGGAGATCTGGTCCTTCGCGGCCTGGATCCGGCGCTCGACGGAGCGGTCGAGATCCTCGCGCGCCTGGTCCGCCTCGGCCTTCGCCTGCTGCCGGGCGGAGGCGACGATGCGATCGGCCTGCTCCTGGACTTCCTTCTGCTTGCGCTCGTAGGAGGCCAGCAGGGTCTGCGCCTCCTCGCGCAGCTCGCGCGCCTCGGCGAGGTCGGAGCGGATGCCCTCCGCCCGCTTGTCCAGCATCCGCCCCAGCATTTGCGGGACCTTGTAGTAGACCAGGATGCCGAGGAAGAGCAGGAAGCCCAGGCTGACGACGAAATCGGTGTTGTTCAGCGAGAAGAAGGCCCCCTCCGCTGCAAAGGCGGGCGCCGGAGCGAGGAGGGGAAGAAGGGCGATCGGTCGCATCAGGCGCGGTCCTCCATTCTGGCGTCCACGGCGCCGCGAACGCGGCCGCTCTCGGGCTCGCCGCCAAGTGCCTCCACGAGCGCCTCGGCGGTCTCCCGCGCGATCTGCTCCACGTCGGCAGCGGCGCTGTCGCGGATCTCGGCGATGCGGGCCTCGCTCTCGGCCTGCTGCTCGGCGATCTGGGCGTCCGCCTTCTCCATCGCGCGGTCGAGTTCGGCCTGGATCTCGGCCTTGTTCTCCTCGGCGATGCGATGGGCCTCGGCGCGGGCATCGGCGAGTGCCTTCTCGTAGGCGCGCTCGGCCTCGCCGGCCTTCAGCTTCAGTTCCTCCGCCGCGGCGATGTCGTTGGTGATGGTGCCCTGGCGCTCGGCCAGAACGGCACCGATCCGCGGCAGCGCGACCCGCGACAGGATGAAGTAGATCGCGACCAGCGCCACGATGAGCCAGAAGATCTGGTTCGGATAGGATCCGATATCCAGCTGCGGCATGCCCGTGGCCGCCGCTTCGCCCTCGCCCAGGGCGGATTCTCTAGGATCGGTCGCCATCCGCGTCCTCCTGAAAGTGGGTCGGCCGGGCGGCGCCCTGCGGCACCGGCCCGGCCCCGTGCGTCACGCCCGATGGATCAGACGGCGAACATCAGCAGGAGCGCGACGAGGAACGAGAAGATCCCCAGCGCCTCGGCGAAGGCGATGCCGATGAACAGCGTGGCGGTCTGGCCGGCCGCCGCAGAGGGGTTGCGGAGCGCGCCGTTGAGGAAGTTGGCGGCCACGTTGCCGACCCCGAGAGCCGAGAGGCCCGAGCCCAGCGCGGCGATGCCGGCGCCGATGAACTGACCCATGTTCGCGATATCGCCTTCCATGATCTTTCTCCTTGAATTCTGGAAGTGGTCCGGTGGATGCGCGGGGCGTGCCCCGCGCACAACGCCTCAGTGCGCGGGATGCAGCGCGTCCTTGAGGTACACGCAGGTGAGGATGGTGAAGATGTAGGCCTGGATGAAGGCTACCAGCAGTTCGAGCGCGTAGATCGCGGTGATCGCCACCACGGGCAGGATGGCGCCGATGCCCATCGCGCCCGCGAAGCCCGCGAACACCTTCAGCACCGCGTGGCCCGCCGTGATGTTGCCGGCCAGTCGCACAGAGTGACTGACCGGGCGCACGAAGTAGGAGATCACCTCGATGACGGCGAGAACCGGCCGGATGATCAGCGGTGCCGAAGTGACCCAGAACAGGCCCAGGAACCCGGCGCCGTTCTTGACGAAGCCCAGGATCGTGACGCCGAAGAACACCGCGAAGGCGAGCAGCGCCGTCACCGAGATATGCGCCGTCGGCGCGAAGGACATCGGCAGCAGCGCCAGCATGTTCGCCAGCGTGATGAACATGAACAGGGTCATGATGTAGGGGAAATACTTCACCGCGTCGCGGCCGGTCACGTCCTCGACCATCTTGTGCACGAAGCCGTAGGCCAGCTCGGCCACCGACTGCGCCCGGGTTGGCACGACGTTGCGGCCGCGGCTGCCGATGACAAGCAGGAGCACGGTGCACAGGACCGCGAGCGCCATCCAGAAGGTCGCGTTGGTCACCGTGAACATGCCCACCGCGCCGTCGTGGAACAGCGGCTGGACCACGAATTGGTCCATCGGGTGGATGTTCAGGCCGCTTCCGCCCTCGGCCGCGTGTCCCGCGCCCTCCTCGACCAGAATGGCTGCCTCATTCTGCGCCATCGTCGTCCCCTCTCTCACCCGCCTCTGGCGGCGTCGCGCCCCGTTCGACCTCCTTGGCGGTGCGCAGCATCACCTTGATGCCGGCCGCGAGGCCCAAGAATATGAACAGCACCAGAAAGACCGGCATCGTCCCCAGCAGGGAATCGAGGCCGTATCCGATGCCGAAACCGATCCCCAGACCGGTCACAAGCTCCAGCACCATCCGCCAGGCGAGCTCCGCCCCCGAATAGCCCTGTCCCGTCTTCGGGGCCGGCCGGTCCTGACGCTTCCGCGCGGCCAGCCGCTTCTCCAGCGCCTCCATCCGGGCACGGGTGGCATCGTCGACCATCGAAGCTGCCCCTCGAACGATTGGGCGGACCCTAGGCTGGGGGTGCGGAATGGTCAATATGGCAGGTCTGAAAGTAAATCAGTGACTTACCCGGATCCAGCCGGCCTTCGCTCAAGCGGGGATATTCAACGTGGCGGTTGAACGACCTATGTCCTCGCCCATGAGCCGCGACCTCGACACCGTGTTCCACGCCCTGGCCGATCCGACCCGCCGGGCGATCCTCGCCATGCTGCTCGAGGACGACATGTCGGTGACCGACGTGGCCGAACCCTTCCCCATCTCGCTGGCGGCGATCTCCAAGCATCTCGGAATCCTGACCCGGGCGCGGCTCGTCACGCAGGAGCGGCGCGGGCGGCTGGTCTGGTGCAAGCTGGACCCCGACGCGCTGCGCTCCGCCAGTGTCTGGATGCAGGGCTTCGGCCAGTTCGACCCGGTGAACCTCGACTCCTACGAGCGGTTCCTGGTCTCGGAGCGGCTGGCCGACCCGCCCGAGGAGGGGTAACGGCCCCGGGATCGCGCCCGGGGCCACGCGCCCTCAGGCGCGGATCTTCGCCGTCATCTCGACGAGGCGGCGCGCCTGGTGCGAGATGCTGCGCCGGTCGATCTCGGTCAATTCCCCGGCCGCCTTGGAGAAGCCGTAGGGATTGCCGTTGTCCTCGAACTTCACCGGGTCGGTGTAGCCCGGCGGCACCAGCACGCAGCCCCAGTGCATCGCGGTGAGGTAGATCGACAGGAAGGTCGTTTCCTGGCCGCCGTGCTGGGTGTTGGCGCTGGTGGTCGCGGTCAGCGCCTTGTTGGCCAGCTTGCCCGCCTGCCACAGGCCGCCCAGCGTGTCGAAGAAGGCGCGCATCTGGCTCGCCACCACGCCGAACCGGGTCGGGCAGGAGATGAAGTAGCCGTCGGCCCATTCCATGTCGTCCGGGGTGGCCTCGGGAATGTCGGACATCTTCTCCAGCTGCGCCTTCCAGGCGTCCTGCCCGTCGACGACCTCCTGCGGCGCGGTCTCGCGGACACGCCGCAGGCGAACCTCGGCACCGGCCTCCTCGGCGGCGCGCACGGCCTCTTGAGCCACGGCGTGATTGGTCCCGTAGGTCGAGTAGAACAGGACGGTGATCTTGGGGCTGGCCATCTGGCTTCCTCCGTGTCGGTTTCGGTTGACCCCGACATAGAAGGCGCCCGCACCGCTGTCAGCCGGAACGGGCGAAGAGGCCCTGTGCGCCACCGCGCGGGATCGGCGCGGCGCGGTGGCGTTCGGGATCAGCGCCGCGCAATGATCCAGACGGCGTGAACGATGCCGGGGATGTAGCCCAGGATCGTCAGCAGGATGTTCAGCCAGAAATGCTTGCCGAGGCCGACCTGCAGGAAGACCCCGAGCGGCGGCAGCAGGATCGCGATGATGATGCGGATGAGGTCCATGTAATGCTCCTTATTGCAGGAGGAGACGCGCGCCAGGGGCCATTCGTTCCGGGCGCTGCGGCGGTATCCCGTGGGATGCGCTTCCCATGATCGGGCGCTTCGTCTATGGCGGGGCGAAACCCGAACCACTGGCGAAGAGGCTTCCATGTCGAAGATCAAGGTCGAGAACCCGGTCGTCGAACTCGACGGCGACGAGATGACCCGCATCATCTGGGATTTCATCAAGCAGAAGCTGATCCTGCCCTACCTGGACATCGACCTGCTGTACTACGACCTCGGGATCGAGGAGCGCGACCGGACCGAGGACCAGATCACGGTCGACGCCGCCGAGAAGATCAAGGAGATCGGCGTCGGCGTGAAATGCGCCACGATCACCCCCGACGAGGGCCGGGTCGAGGAATTCGGCCTCAAGAAGATGTGGCGTTCGCCCAACGGCACGATCCGCAACATCCTGGGCGGCGTCATCTTCCGTCAGCCGATCATCTGCCGGAACGTGCCGCGCCTCGTGCCCGGCTGGACCAAGCCCATCGTCGTCGGCCGTCACGCCTATGGCGACCAGTACCGGGCCACCGACATCAAGTTCCCCGGGCCGGGCAAGCTGTCGCTGAAATGGCAGGGAGACAATGGCGAGGTCATCGAGGAGGAAGTGTTCCACGCCCCCTCGGCCGGTGTCTACATGGGAATGTACAACCTCGACGACTCGATCCGCGACTTCGCCCGCGCCTCGTTCAACTACGGCCTCGACATGGGCTGGCCGGTCTACCTCTCGACCAAGAACACGATCCTGAAGACCTATGACGGCCGCTTCATGATCCTGTTCCAGGAGATCTTCGACGCCGAGTTCAAGGACAAGTTCGAGGCCAAGGGCATCACCTACGAGCACCGCCTGATCGACGACATGGTGGCCGCGGCGCTGAAATGGTCGGGCGGCTATGTCTGGGCCTGCAAGAACTACGACGGCGACGTGCAGTCCGACATCGTGGCGCAGGGCTTCGGCAGCTTGGGCATGATGACCTCGCGGCTGATGACGCCGAACGGCAAGATCGTGGAATCCGAGGCCGCCCACGGCACCGTCACCCGCCACTTCCGCCGCCACCAGGCAGGCGAGGAGACCTCGACCAACTCGATCGCCTCGATCTACGCCTGGACCGGCGGCCTGCGCCATCGCGCCAAGCTGGACGACAACGCCGAGCTGGAGAACTTCGCCGACACGCTGGAGAAGGTGGTGGTCGATACGGTGGAATCGGGCCACATGACCAAGGACCTCGCCCTGCTCGTGGGACCCGACCAGGGCTGGCTGACGACGCAGCAGTTCCTCGACAAGATCGACGAGAACCTGCAGGCCGCGCTCTCCTGAGGCGCCCGCCGCCTATCTGGGGGTCGCCCGGCCACGGGCGCCCCCTTCCCGCGGGGTCGAGCGGAGCGGCGCCGCCGGGCAAGGAGATAGGGCCACCGTTTTTCTCTCCGATCCCCTTGCAGCCCCGGTTCGAGCCGACTAGAACCCGCGTCACCGTTGGGGTGTAGCCAAGTGGTAAGGCAGCGGTTTTTGGTACCGTGTACCGTAGGTTCGAATCCTACCACCCCAGCCAATGAACTCCCACCAGACACCAAAGACCCAAGAAAATAGGGACGCATAGTTCCTGTCGTAAACCCGTGTGTCCCAGCCTCCCGCAGGTGGGATACACGCCCCTCGCCAGGTCCCGCCCGCGCCGCGCCGAAGCCCCGGCCGGGCCGGGCCGCCGGCCCGTACCTGCTGCGCCGGGGCCGGACCTACTATTTTCGAAAGCGTTTACCCAAGGTCTGGAGTGCGTCCCTGAGACCGGACAGCGGATCGCTCGCGAATTGACCATCAAGGGTCGGGCTTTCGGAGTACGAAAGCCCATGCGCAGACACAGACGCCATAGCACCGCCTTCAAGCGCCAGATCGTGGAGGAATACCGCGCTGGCGCTGCCCTTCAGACCTTGAGCCGGACGCACGACGTCTGCCGCAACCTGATGCGGATCTGGATCGAGAAATACGAGGCCGGCGAGTTCGACGCCGAGCAGGAGGCGGCCAACACTCTGCAAGTATGAAGCCAAGGTCGCCGCGCTCGAGCGCCTCGTCGGCCGTCAGGCGCTTGAGATCGAATTTCCAAAGGGGGCTCCCGCCTCGAAACGGTCTCAGAGAAACGCGCCTGCATCCGCAATCACCGGCCCCGTGGTATCTCCGTCCGAAAAGGGTGCGAGCTGATGGGTATAGCGCGCTCTTCCTTTTATGCAGAACCCGAGATGACGGCCGCGGAGGCCGCAATCGCCGAAGAGATCAAGGCAATCTGCGCGGCCTCGCCAGCCTGCGGATACCGGCGCGTCGGCGCCGAGCTCCGTCACCGCGGGTTCGTCGTGAACTCGAGGAAGGTCCGCCGCGTCATGCGCGAGCAGGATCTGCAGCCGAAGCGAAAGCGCCGCTTCGTCGCCACCACCGACAGCAACCACGATGACCCGATCTTTCCCGATATCGCCAGGGGCTTCGAGAACCACGCGGCCGACCAGCTCTGGGTCGCAGATATCACCTATGTCGAGCTCGCCGCCGGCTTTGCCTATCTCGCGGTGATCATGGATGCCTGGTCGCGCGTTCGGCGCCCGCCTCACCGTCGGCTACGCGCTCGACCGCAAGATCGACGCCCGCCTCGTTACTGCAGCGCTTGACGCGGCGATCGCGTTTCGTCCGCCGCTGCCGGGCATGGTCTTCCACCCGGATCGCGGCTCGCGGTACGCGTCGAAATCGCACCGGAAGATCCCGAGGCGGTACGGCTTCGTCGGTTCGATGGGCCGACGCGGCAATCCGTACGACAATGCCGCCGCCGAGAGCCTGATCAAGACGCTCAAGGTCGAGGCGGTTTACGGGGCCGGCTACGAGAAGTTCGAAGATGTCGCCGCCCACCTTCCGCGCTTCATCGAGGAGGTCTAGACCAAAACGCGCCTTCACTCCGCGCTCGGCTATCAGAGCCCTGTGCGCTACGAGCAAATCAACCGCCCGGCCATGGTCAAAACCGCAGTCTGAAACTGTCCGGCCCCAGGGGCGCACTCCACCGCCTCGAGCGCCGACATGCGGGCGCCGAGATCCGCCTCGAACGAGGGGCTCCCCCGGCCGGTGGGCTCGCGCATCCCGCACGGGGACAATCCCATGCAGGTTTCGTAATGGCAGTAGAGATCGGCGGCGACGGGCGTGGAGACGCAGTCCAGGCGTGGCATGCGCTTCGCGGGGCCGATCCCGCGCATTTGCAGCTGCCGCCTGTAGAGATCGAGTTGCCGTTCCCACTGGCACCGCAGCTGGCCCGGAAGGGGCAAGCCCTGCATGGATGATCAGCGCCAAGGAGACGGCGGCGAGGCCCAGGAGGAGGGTCGTGAGAAGCCGGCTGAAACCTCTCGGTTGATGACCTGCATGACCTCCGTGCCGGCCCGGCCGCCGGTCAGAGACGGGGCCTGTATGATGAAATCCGGGAACGCGAGAAAGACGCCGCCAACCAGCGCATAGGCGATGACAGTAAGGTGCGCGCAGTAGAAGAGATGGGGGGACATGAAGCCGAGTTCCTCCGCCTGGCCGGCGGCGTCTCTGTCAGGATCACGCCGCCGCGTCGGGTCAGTGCGCGGGTTGCGCCGCTGGGCGGCCGCCCAAAGCTTGCCAAAGCCGCCGCAGGAAGGCGGCGAGACAGAGCACGGCGATGGCCAGCTCGATCACGAGAGCGGCGATGACGCTGCCGGATGGCATCCCGTCCGCCGCAAGCCCGGGCGGCCGGGAAGGCGATGAAGACCGCCAGGGCCGCGGCGATGGCGACGGGCAGGATCGCATGCCGGAAGATGCCGAGAAGCATCAGAAGGCCATACTCCGCAAGACCCGCGCCCGGGCCGCGTAGCTCGCTCAGCAGGCTGGCATCTTGCCGAGCATGATGCCGGAACTGGCGTAGAACACATGGGGCGCGATCAGGATGAAGGTGCCGATGGTGAGTGCCGCGAGACCGGAGAGACCGAGCGCGATCTTCTCGGGGAGGGTGGATCTCATGTCGTGCTCCCTTCATGGGGCGGTGTCAGGCGGCGCTTGTCCAGACGCCGCTTCGGGCGGCGGCTCGGGCGAACTCGGAGAAGTCGCGGGGGGAGCGGCCAAGTGCGCGCATCACGCCGTCGGTGATGTGGGCGTTGCGCCCGTCCAGCGTCTCGCGGGCGATGGCGGTGAAGACGTCGGCGACGAACGCGCCGCCCGACCGGGCGATGGTCGCGTGGAACTCCTCGAAGCTGATCGGAACATGCCGGATCGCGCGTCCGGTGGCCTGCGAGAGCTCCGCCGCCATCTCGGCGAAGGTCATCAGCCGCGGGCCCGTCACCTCGTAGAGCCGGCCCTTGTGGCCCTCCTCGGTCAGTGCGGCGACCGCGACATCGGCGATGTCATCGATGTCGATGATCGGCTCGGGCGTGTCGCCGCCCGGCATCGGCAGGACCCCGGCGAGGATAGGGTCACGCAGGTAACCATCGGAGAAATTCTGCGCGAACCAGGCGGAGCGGACGATGGTGACGTCGAGGCCGGAGGCGCGCACGACGTCCTCGCCCATCCGCGCGTGGTGCTCGCCGCGACCGGACAGGAGGACGAGGTGCTCGACGCCCACGTCCCGGGCCGTCTCGCAGAGTGAGTCCAGCTTCTCCAAGGCGCCGGGGAAGGCGAGATCGGGAAAGTAGGTGACGTAGGCCGCCCGAGCGCCGCGGAGGGCGGGGGCCCAGGTGTCGGGCGCGTCCCAGTCGAAGGGCGTGGCGGAACTCCGCGAGCCACGGCGCACGGGCAGTCCCTTCGCCTCGAGGCGGCTGGCGACGCGGCGGCCGGTCTTGCCGGTGGCGCCGATGACGAGAATGGGTCGGACTTGCATGGGGCTTCTCCCTGGCTTCGGGCTCGATAGCCAAGGGATAGGCGCCGCATCGCCCTGCGGTCTTGACCGGCGATGCCACCGTTTTGACCGACGTCGCCAATCCGGATGTCAGCGACCGGGCATATCCTTCCGGTAGGCCGCGGGCGTGGTGCCCGTCCAGCGCTTGAAGGCGCGGGTAAAGGCGCTCTGCTCCGAGAACCCGGTGAGGAACGCGATCTCGGCCAGCGAATGGCGCGCGTCCCGCAGCAGCCCCTCGGCGAGATCGCGGCGGGTCTCCTCGGTCAGGGCCTGGAAGCTCATCCCGTGCTCGGAAAGGCGTCGGTGGAAGGACCGGGGGCTGAGACCGAGCCCGCGGGCAATGACCGCCATCCTCGGTACTCCCTCGCTGAGGGCCTGGGCGATGGCGGCCTTGGCTTGCCCGACGAGATCTGGCGCCTCGACCACCTCCGACAGTTCCGCATCGAGATGCGAGAGGAGATAGCGGGAGATCCCCTCGTCACCGAGGACGTTCGGCTGGGCCAGCGTTTCGGTCGCGAACAGGACCGCATCCAGATCCGCATCGAAGCGGACCGGACACCCGAACCAGTCCTCGTGCGCCGTGATCGAGCGCGGGGCCGCATGACGGATCCTCACCTCCTCGGGCGCGAGCGGCCCGGGGCAGACCTGGCGCGCGATTGAGACGGCACTCGCCAGGGTCGCCTCGTTCGACAGCCGCATCCCGAGCCGCCGCTCGCCGGCGCGGTGCAGGATGAAGAGCGTGCCCCCCGCCGCGGGCCGCAACTCGTATTCGACGACGCTGGTCCAGAGCCGGGCGTAGCGCTCCACGCGCGCGTAGGACGCCCCCAGCGTGGTCGCCGCCTTGAAGGCCAACCCCAGGGCGCCGTACTCGTCGAGGCGCATGGACGCGCCGGTGCGGATCGGCAGGTCGGTCGCGTCGATCTGCCCGGCAAGCCGTTCGAGCATATCGTAGTAGCTCTCGGCGGGGATCATCTGGCGGGGCTCCCAGACCCCTTCAGGATCGATCCCGACCGACGACAGCATCCCGGCCGCATCGATGCCGTTGCCCGCCGCGGCGACCATCTTGCGTGCGAAGAGCGACGTCACGTAGCCCATGCCCCGCATTCTACGGGCGCCTCATGAGGGTCCAAGCTCGCGATGGGTCTCGCAGCGTGGCGAACCGGAGATCCTCTTCACACTTTGCCGCCCATCACTCGCGGCCCGGTGCTACTGACGACCCGGCCAGCAGCCCGCCGTCGAGGGTGAGTTCGGCACCGGTCATGTAGGCCGCCTCGTCCGAGGCCAGGAGCACGGCCAGGGCGGCGACCTCCTCCGGCCGCCCGAAGCGGCGGAGCGGCGTGTCGACCACCAGCGCCGCCATGCGCTCCTCGCGATCCGGCCCGTCGCCCAGCATGGGCTCCCACATCGGAGTCAGGATGGCGCCCGGATGGATCGAGTTGCAGCGGATGTCGAGCCCCTCGCCCGCGCAGTAGAGTGCCACCGACTTGGTGTGGTTGCGCACCGCCGCCTTCGAGGAAGCGTAGGCCGCCGCCATGGGGATGCCCACCATGCCAGACCGAGAAGAGATGTTGACGATCGAGCCCGTCCCCGTCGCCCGCATCGCCCCGATCGCGTAGCGGCAGCCGAGGAAGGTGCCGTCGAGGTTCACGGCATGGACCGCGCGCCATTCCGCGAGCCTGGCGTGTTCAGGATCCTGCGGCCGGGCGGACTCCTCGAAGCCCGTGACGCCGGCATTGTTCACCAGCACGTCGCAGGCGGGGTGGCTGCGCGCCAGGGCCTCCCAGTCCGCCTCGTCGGAGACGTCGAGGCGCAGGCTCTCGCCATCGATCGCCCGGGCCACCGCGGCGGCGCTCTCCGCGTCCCGGTCGGTGACGATGACCCGGGCGCCCTCCGCGGCGAAGGCCCGGGCGATGGCCGCGCCGATCCCGCGCCCCGCGCCGGTGACGATGCAGGTCTTGCCCTCCAGACGCGCCATGCGAGCCGCTCCCTGTCCCCGTTCAGTCGATCCTATCACGCCCGGCGATCCGCAGCGGCTCCATCCCGCCGATCCCTAGGACCCACGCGGCCACGCAGGAGCAGCCATAGGGCGAAGCCGATCTCCGCCAGGGTGACGATGCCGAGGAGCGCAAAGCCGAGGCCTGTCAGCAGCGCAGAGCCGGTAAAGGCGAAGGCCCGGACGCTGTCCACGAGATAGCCCGTCCCGCCGACAACGAGCCCCGCCGCCAGCAAACGCGGCACGGCGCCCGAGCGCCACGCAAGCGTGCCGAGAAGCCACAGATGCAGCGCGAAGAAAACCTGCCAGATCCAGACGCCCGCATCGTGGGCCTGCCGCAGCACCCAGGCGATCTCGGCCCGCTCGGTGGCGCCAAGCGCGGTGAGCGGCGCCTCCGGATCGGCCAGCGCGAGGATCCCCGCCTGGGGCAGCAGCATCGCCGCCATCACCGCGGCCATCATCAGCCGCGCGACCATGGCGGCGAGCGCCAGCACGGGGCCGAAGGGGCGGAACATGACGTAGAGCAGGACCGAGAGCAGGATCTCGGCCACCATCATCACCACGTCCCCGCCAATCCCGGCCGCCACGACGCCCGGGCGGGCGGCGATCAGAACGGCGGTGCCGGCGGGGTCATCCGGCACAGTAACCTGGGACGGCACCCAGAGGATCGAGAAGAACCCCGCGGCGGCGATGACGAGGTAGAGCACACCGGCCATGCGCGAGACGGATCGAAAGGCGTGCTCCTCGGGAAAGGATATGGAACGGGCAGGCATGGCGAACCTCCGGGGCGGACGTGATCGAGACAGATCCAATCTACGCCCCGCCCGCCTCATGCGACATTGCCGGGATCCGCCGATCTGCTATGCCGATCCGCATGGAGTGGCGTGCGGTGACCTTCGACTGGAACCGGGTGCGAGCCTTCCTCGTGACCGCCGAGGAGGGCTCGCTCTCGGCCGCCGCCCGCGCGCTGGGGCTGGCGCAGCCGACCCTCGGCCGGCAGGTCGAGGCCCTGGAACGCGAGCTGGGCCTTGCGCTCTTCGAGCGCACGGGCCGCGGGCTCATGCTCACCTCCGCGGGGCACGACCTCCTGGCCCATGCCCGGGCCATGGGCGACGGCGCGGGGGCGCTGGCGCTCTCTGCGGCCGGGCAGACGGACGCGCTCGAGGGCGAGGTCTCGATCTCGGCCCCCGACATCGATGCGGTGCACTTCCTGCCGCCGATCCTCTCCCGGCTCCACGCGGCCCATCCCGGGATCCGGGTGGAGATCGTCGCGGACAACGCGCTGTCCGACCTGCGGCGCCGCGAGGCCGACATCGCCATCCGCAATGTCCGGCCCGTCGAGGGCGACCTCGTGGCGGCGAAGCTGCGGGACGCCAGCGCCCGGCTCTACGCCGCGCCCGCCCTGCTCGACCGGCTGGGGCGGCCGATGGGGCCCTCGGGCTTTGTCGGGGCCGGTTGCGTGGAGATCGACCGCACCGGCGCGCTGCGCGACCTGCTCGCTGGCCAGGGCTTTCCGGTGGAGCACATGCGCTTTTCCTGGCGGACGTCGAATTTCACCGTCTCATGGGAACTCATCCGCCGCGGCATGGCGATCGGCGTGGTGGACGATCGCATCGGCGATGCCGACCCGGCCGTGGAACGCGTCCTGCCCGACCTGCCGCCCGTGCCCTTCCCGGTCTGGCTCGTCGCCCATCGCGACATGCGCCGCTCCCGCCGCCTGCGCACGGTCTGGGACGTCCTCGCCGAGGGATTGCGGTAGAGGTGCGACGCCGTCCTAGGCACGCCTTGGACGAGGTCATGATCGCGGAGGGCCGACCGGGCCTGTCCATGTGGTCGAAACCGGACCGTCCTGCGAGATTGATCTGCATCATCGCTCCGACGACTTCCCGCGCATAGCGAGGGGCAGCACTCGGGAGGAGATTGCTGGCATGAAGGTCCTCGTCGCGCTTCTGCTCTCGGTCATTCCGGGCCTCCCGGCTCTGGCGGTCCTGCGCCGGCTGGACCGGCGGGCGGATCGCGCCGAATGGGACAGGCTGGCCTCGCTCCAGCCCAGGAACCCGGATCGGTTCGCGCCGGATATGGTGGCCGACCTACCCGAGCCCGCGCGTCGGTTCTTCGCCCATGCCATCCGGCCGGGCACGCCGCTTCGGCCCGTGGCCGTCATCGAGATGACCGGCCGATTCGGGCTCGGGACCAGGGAGGATCCGCGCTACCAGCCCATGGCGGCCCGCCAGATCCTCGCGGCGCCGGAAGGGTTCGTCTGGGTCATGCGCACGCGCGGGGGCCTGCCGCTGTCGGGATCGGATTCGGGATCCTGGACGCGGTTCCGGATCTTCGGCCTGATCCCGGTCGCGCGGGCGGGCGGCGACCCGGATCATGCCCGGTCGGCCTTCGGGCGCTACGTGGCCGAGGCCGCGATCTGGGCGCCCGCGGCCCTGTTGCCGGGGCCGGGCGTCACCTGGACGGAGGTCGACTGCGACACGGCGCGCGTGACCGTCCGCCACGGCGGGCTCGAGCAGGCGGTGGACGTGGCGGTCGACCGCGAGGGCCGGCCGGTCGTCGTGTCCTTCCAGCGCTGGAGCAACGCCAACCCCGACAAGGAGTACCGGCTGCAACCCTTCGGTGCCGTCCTGTCCGACGTCCGGGAGGTCGGAGGCTACCGCCTGGCGTTCCACGTCGAGGCCGGCAACATGTTCGGCACGGAGGCCCATTTCCCGTTCTTCCTCGCCGATGTCACCGGCATCCACTTTCCCGAGGGCTGACCGTGACCGCCCTCATCCTTCTCATCCAGATCGCCCTGCCCCTGGCCCTGCTCGCCTGGCTCGCGCTCCTGCCGGCCGGCAGCCTTCTCGGCATCGTCTTGCAGGCGGCCGGCACGGGGGCGTTCCTGTTCGCGTTGGCGCGGGTCGCGCAATGGGCGGTTCCGGCCTGGTGGCTGCCCTGGCTCTATTCCGGCTTGTGGCTGGCCCTCGTTCTGACCTGGCCTCTGAGACCGGGCCCCCGCGACCTGTCGCCGCTGCCCGCCAGCCTTCCGGGCTGGTTTGGCCTCGCCCTGTCGGTCCTGCTCCTGTCCCTGGGCGGATGGTATGGCGCACGGGCCCTGATGGGCCGGAGCCTGCCACCCGTCGATGTGATCGACATCGCCAATCCCTTCGGGCCGGGCCGCTACCTCGTGGGCCATGGCGGCTCGAACACGCTGGTGAACGGGCACCTGCGCACGCTCGACACCGGCGTCGCGCGCTTTCGGCCCTGGCGCGGGCAATCCTACGCCGTCGATTTCTTCGGTCTCGGTCCCTTCGGCCTGCGCGCCCGGGGCTGGCGCCCGGCCGATCCCGCGGCCTACGCGATCTTCGGGGCCGAGCTACGCGCACCCTGCACCGGAACCGTGGTCGCGGCCGAAGACAGCATGCCCGACTTCCAGGTGCCGAACGAGGACCCGGTGAACCGCCTCGGCAACCACGTCATCCTGCGCTGCGGTGCAGCCGAGATCGTGCTCGCCCATATGCGACAGGGCAGCGTAACCGTCGCCCCGTGGCGTGCCGTCGCCCGGGGCGACCGGCTGGGCGAGGTCGGCAATTCCGGCGCCTCGACCGAGCCGCATCTGCATATCCACGCCCAGCGGCCCGCCCCCGAGGGAGCCCCGCCCATCTCGGGCGATCCGCTGGCCTTGCGCATCGACCACCGCTTCCTCGTGCGCGGCGACAGGATCGCGGGCCGGGACGGATAAGACGAAAATCTCCCGGTCGTGCCGCTTCTGATGTCATGTCGAAGAGCATGGCGCGCGATCGAAAGCCGAACCGACGATACGCCCTCAAGATATCCCGAACGAGGCCCCTCCCCGGGTCGGGCCGCGCGAGCGTGGCCCCTCCCGGTGCGCCACTTTCCATGGGTAAAAGGACCACGCCCGCCGAGACCGGGGCGAAGCCGATGAAGGGGACCAACGCCTCCGGACCGAAGGCGACCCCGGCGCGAAGCTGCACGAGGGTCTGCGCCGCCATCATCGGCAGGACAAGCGCGGCGATGCCGAGCAGCGGCAGGGCGACCGCCATGCTCCGGGAGCGGTCCTGCCAGAGGCCGATGGCCGCAGCGACGCAACCCGGGACGATCAGGCCGAGATCGAGCACCTGGGTGGTGCGGGGGGTGTAGTAGCTCCCGGGCGGATAGGCGCCCGCCGCCATCTCCAGCCACAGCAGAAGCGACCAGGCTGTCCCGGTTGCGAGACCGCAGGCGAGAAGAAAGGCCGGCAGCCATTGCGGCGTGCCAAGGGCCTCGATCCGTGCGAGAACCGCCGCGAGACCGAGCGCGGAGAGCGGCATTACCGCGATGCAGAGCGGGCGCGCCTCGGTGAAGGCGATCGCCCCGGGGGAGAGCGACGCGCCGACAAAGAGCGTCCAGGCCAGCGCGACGACGAGAACGAGGCTCCGCGTTCGGTCCATCGGCCCGGCCAGCGCCCGGAGCGCGGCGGGGCGGACCAAGGCGAGCGTGACGAGGTCCGCGCCCTGTGACCCACCCGCGGTGAAGGGCGTGTCGCGCCGATAGAGGCCCCTGCCATAGAGATCGGAGGCGGGCGGCATCTCGCCCGTCGGGGTCCACATCAGGCCGGCCACGGCGGCGATCGTGGCCAGGCCGTTGGCCAATAGGGCCATGAGGCGCAGTCCGGCATCCCGGGTTAGGGAGTCGAGCCCCTTCCGAGCTCGCCAGGTCAAGGCTCTGTCACCCTCAGGACCAGCTTTCCGGCGACCCCGCCCGCCTCGAGCCGGCGATGGGCCTCCCGGACGTTCTCGAGGGGCATGACCTCGGCGACCACGGGGGCGATCCGTCCCCCCTCCAGCATTCCGAACAGGGCCGCGAGGTCTTCCTTGAACCAATCGGGGTGTAGCCGCCGCAGCGCCCCAATCGAGTAGAAGGCCGTCCTGCGGCCGTTCGGCAGCCAGGTCCAGAGCTTCAGCTTCACGAGATCCATCGGGATTGAGCCGCCTTGGCCCAGCACCCGGTGGTGAAAGCCGAAGGCCACGAGCAGGCCGCCGGGCCTCAGTGCCTGCCATGAGCGCCTCAGGCTCTCGCCGCCGAGCGGGTCGAACACGAAATCCACGTCCCCGCCGATCGCATCGCGCAATCTTGCCGGAGGTGCGTTGGCCTCGATCGGCGTCGCGCCGAGGCTTCGGATCAGATCGTGCTTGGTCGCGATGTCGGTGCCGAAGGCGGTGATCCCGGCGTCGCGGGCCAGTTGCAGCATGGCCGTGCCCACCGCCCCGCCCGCGCCGTGGATCAGCAGGCTCTGACCGGCCCGGGCCTTCGCCACGCGGTGAAGCATCTGGTAGGGCGTCACCGCCGAGAGGATCATGCCGAGCGCATCGACCTCGCCCACGCCGGCTGGAACGCGCGTCAGCCCGTCCTCTGGCAGGCAGAGATACTCGGCATGGGCGCCGATGGTCGTCAGCTCCGCCACCCGTTCGCCGGGCCGGAAGCGGGTCGCATCGGGCCCCGTCGCGTCCACCACGCCCACGAGGTCGTAGCCCGGCGTGAAGGGCGGCCGTTCCTTCACGTCCGGGTAGAGACCCTTTCGGATCATCACGTCGGTGAAGGCCGCGCTCGTCACCAGAACACGGATCCGGACCTCCGCGCCCCGGGGCTGCGGCACGGTTTCGACGGTCTCAATCTCCAGGCGATCCGGTCCGCCGAACCCCGTCAGGACGATCTTGCTCCAGGTCATCTCCCCACTCCCGTTCAGGTTGGCGCGTGCGCATTGGCGCCACCGGTCATCCGCGCGGCGCGATGAAGCGCGCGATCTCGCAGGCCATGTCGGTATCGTGGCCGAGCCAGATATGGCCGCCCTCCGCCCAGATCTTCAGCCGGGCTTCCGGGATGCGGTCGGCAAGGATCCGTGCGGTGTCCGCGGTGCCGAAGAGATCGTCCTCGCAGGAGAGGATCAGGGTCGGGATCGTGATGTCCTCGCAAGGGGTCTGCGAGGGCGCGCCGGCCCAGAAACCGTCTGCCCGCAGACCCTCAATCTTCTGGCTGATCGGCATGAGGCCGTCCAGGATCAGCCTCGCGCGCCGCCGCTCCCCGGGGACGACCCGCGAGAGTAGCGCCGGATCGGTTGCCAGGAGCGTGCGGATCATCTGCCCCGGCGCGAGGGTGGAGAGGGTCCAGAAGGCCGGGTCCGAACCGAGCATCAAGTCGACCGACCTCCGTTGCAGGGCGGTGAACTCGACCGGGTCGCGGCCGGTAAGGTTCGCCGCAGGCACGAGCAGGATGAGATGCGAGCATCTGCCGGGATGGCGTAGCGCCAGCTCGGCCGCGCTCAGGGCGCCCGCAGACCCGCCCACCACCGGCAGGCTCTCGATCCCGATATGATCGAGAAGCGCCACGAGCGCATCGGCCTGGCGGGCCGGCGAGGCGTCCTCCGGGAAGGCGCTGCGCAGGTAGCCGAAGCGCGAGGGGGCGACGATGCGGAAACCCACCTCGCGAAGGGGATGGGCGAAGAGCAGTCCCTGGTCGAAGCCACCCCCGGAGCCGTGGATCATGAGGAGGGGCGGCCCCTGCCCCGCGATCGCGTATTCCAGCGCGCCCGCACTGGTGCCGAGGACGCTGCTGCGTCGGGCGAGCCGCGCCTCCGCCGCCGCCATGGACGCCCGATAGGCGCCGGCGGTCCAAGCGCCGCCGGCCACCCCGAGAGCCCCCAATCCGACGAGTGCGGTCCGGCGGGCGATCACAGCATCGCCTCCGTCGCGGCAGCGTTCAGCGCGTCCACGCGATCTGGTGCGAAAGCGGGACTGTCTTTGCCGATGCGCGCGCCGTCGGCAGGTTGAACCGCGACCGTCCCGCCCTGATCGGGTCTGCGGTGCAGGATTGGGACCCGACTGTGACCGGGAGCGGGGCCGCCTGAGGTTTCGACATGGATCGGGAGGGCGCTCGGGAGCGCGGTCTTGACGGTCGCGGTGAGGGTCTTGCTCATCCCCCCTGCCCCGCAATGCTTGCCACATGGGCGGAGCCCGGCGGCACGACCTCGTTCACCGCGCCCGACCGCGAGAACATCGCTTCCCGGTTCCACCACACCACGAGGACAGCCAGAACCACGAGGATCACCGTGTCCCAGGGCCGCGCCTCCGGCCAGACCGGGTTGATGAGTTGCCAGTGGAACGACATCGGCCAGAGCAGGCTGCCGCGGGTGTCGTTGAGGATCGGCGTGACCAGGACCGCGAGCGCCACGTTGCCGACGAGGAAGGGAAGGAAGCTCCACTCCGCGTAGACGGTGCTCGACAGGAAGAAGGCCGGCAGATGCCAGAGCCCCCAGGTCGCGCCGATGACGAGGCCGGCCCAGACCGGTGCCATGTGCCGCTGGAGCAGGGGCTGCATGACGCCGCGCCAGCCGAACTCTTCCACGGGGCCGAGCGCCAGCATCAAAAGGAGCAGCGCCACGACGGGGCCCACTCCGCCGGGCGGCAACGGTGCGAAGATCGGGCCGCTCTTGATCAGTGAGCCCACAACGAAGACGAGCGGCAACCCGACCACGATGAGCGCCACCCATCCCACCGGGCAACGCCAAAGGAGGAGCCGGGACAGGAACCGCCGGAGCCCCGATCCGCCCGACCGGGTGAGCACCACCGCGAAGGCCGCGATCGCAGGCGACCAGGTCGCGAGGAAGAAGACCGGGTGCGACCTGCTGATCTCTCCCAGCGTGCCGGCGGCCATGTCCGGGGCGACGACATAGACCCCGATAGATCCCCAGGTGACGGCGAAGGTGATGGCGAGGAAAGGTGCGAGCGCCCCGGTGGAGATCTCTGTGTCGGCAATGGGGTGATGGATGGTCGGCATCGGGGATCGTCCGCAAACCTGAAGTGCTGACGGGGTCATCCTGACACGGAACGGCCAGGGCGCGGTGATCTGGATCAAGGATCGCGCCTTCCCTCATCGTCGACATTACCGGACCGTCGCCGTGACATGACGACATCCGCTCGCAGCCCAGCCCCGCCGAGCAGTTCATCGAAGTGCCGGCGAGCGCTGCGTCCCTTCGATCCCGTCGTGAACCAGCCAAGCCTGGCCGGGATACCGGGGCAGCCTCAGATCGCCATTCGGCGATGCATGGTCGAAGAGATCATGGATCAGGCAGGGCATTGCGTCGTGTGAGAGGGTATTCCTGTCTCGCGGCTCGCGGCTCGCGGCCTCACGGAAGCGAGCGGCGAGCAGAGTTCGACCAGCCTTATCACGGCGGAGATGGACGTTCCGCCCCAGCCAGATCGACCCCTCAGGCCCGCCAGGACACGATCCGGAGGTGCCTGGCATCACCGCCCCATGATGAGCTTCACGGCGTCGAGTCGTGCACGGCCCGTCGAACGAAGATGCGCGGACCGGTTCAACTGCTTCAGCAGTCGCTCGACGCGCCGACCCCGTTCGGTCAGGTCCCGGATTTCGATGTCGTATCCGACCGCGCCGTTCTCGGGATCGGCGATACCTTCGAATGACTGGATCCAGCCCCGGGTCTCGCGGTTCAGAACCGCGGCGAGGATATCCAGTTCGATATCGTCCCGCCGGGACAGTCCGCCGTGCTGAGCGAACCCCTCGAGCGTGCGTCGAAGGGAGTTCCGCTCGAGAACGTCTACCGCGACGTCCGATGTCGGGAAATCCTCGGCGAAGTCGCGGGCCATCCCGATGATCCGCGCGCACAGTTCTTCCAATGGAATCTCGGAATTGCTCTGCATGTCCCACTCCAGAGATGAGCGGGCGTGCCTGCCCCCTCTTCATGCTGCCGGCCACGTGTGACCGGAACAGCGTCATGCAGCGATGTACTCGATGAGTTCGGGCGGCGTGGCCCATCCTCCTGCGCCTCTGCGATCTCGATCAGGAGATCGAGCATGCGGTCTGCGAGCGGGCACAGGTCGTGCACGCGGGGATCGGCAGGGTCGATCTTTGCGAAGAGCGAGGTCTCCTCTCGATCGGGATCTCCGACCTGCTGCAGGGTGAGCAGCCGACGCGTCTCGATCAGATCGCGCACATGGTGGCGCTGCAGGGCGCAATTCTCGGCAACGCTCGAGAGAAGCGCGAGACACCTGCACCCGGCGGAGGATCCTACGAGAAGCAACTGGCCTGCCGCCTGAAAAGTGGTCCTCCCTGACGCAGGCTTTCGAGCCGGATGGAGGACGCAGGAACGGGACAGACGAGGCCCAAGCCGGAAGAGCTCGTCGCGAAGCTTCGTCAGGTCGAGGTGCTGGTAGCGCAGGGCCGATCGGTGCCCGAGGGGCGACGCAGACGTCGACCGGTCCTTCGGGGTGAGGCATGAGCACGCCATCGGTCCGAGTGCCATGCCGACCCGGTTCACCTGTGACCGGTGGCGCAAGGAGGTCGGCGGTCTGAAGACCGACCAGGTGAAGCGGCCGAAGCAGCTCGAGAAGGAGAAGAACGGCTGCGCAAGGCCGTCTGCGACCTGACGCTCGAGAAGCTGATCCTCCGGGAGGCCGCGTCGGGATCCGAAGGTCCGCACCAGCGCAACGTCCCAGCCCCGCCCGCCGCCGGGCTTGCGTCGATCATGCCCGGCGGAAGTTCTCCATCTCGAAGCGCTTCGCCTGCCGAGTGCTCGGACAGCATCGGTCGACCCGCGGAAGAGGCCGCGCGGACGGGCCGACGAGAAGGCGCTGACCGCGGACATCGTCGCGCTCGCGTCCCGATACGGGCGCTGCGGCTACCGTCGGATCGCGGCCATGCTGCGCGATGCCGGCGGGGCCGTGATCGTGAAGCGCGGGGAGCGACGAGCCCCTGTCCGCCACCGGTTCGAGGACGATGGCGAGTGGCGGCGGGACTGAGGGGGATCGGGAAAGGCCCCAGTGGGGCGTGTCCCCCGACCAAGCTGACGGTGCCGCAGAAGCAACCCGGGAAGGGCCGGCTCCGGCTCGATGACGGGTCCCGCCTCCGCCTGCGCCCTGAGCGCCCGAACCGCGTCCGGTCCTGCGATGTCGTGGAGAGCCGGGCACGGGACGGAAGGAAGTCCAGGATGCGGAACATCGTCGACGAGTTCACCACGGAGTGCCTGGCGATCCGGATCGACCGGACGCGGAACGCGACCGCCGTGGTCGATGTCCTGACCGATCTGTTCATGCCTCACGGGATGGGCCCGGCCACGTCCGCCCGGACAATGATGAGGGCGACGCCCGAATGAGCCCATCGCCAGGGCGGTGAGGGACTGGATCGCCGCCGTGGGCGCGAAGACGGCCTTCATCGAGCCGGGCAGTCCCTGGGAGAACGGCTCCTGCGAGAGCTTCAACTCCAAGCTTCGCGACGGTGATCCTATACGATCACCTGAACGGGGAGATCTTCCCTTCGATGGCCGAGGCCCGCGCCGTGATCGAGGCATGGCGGGTCCACTCCAATCCCGTCAGACCCCATTCGTCGCCGGGCTACCGGCCGCCAGCGGAGGCCGTCCACTGGCCGTCACACACCGGACAGCCGACCGCGTCCGAGGCAACCGCCTTGGCGCCGAGGCCCGTCCTGCACCAAGGCTGAAACCGGACCGCCCGACAGGGGCAGGCCAATGGTGCACTGCCTGGCACACATCCGGCATTTCCGCATGATGACGCTTGACATCATATACTTGTATTTTCGATATTTTTTATTTATATCATATACTTATATTAGAGCTCTGCCGCCCCGCCGTGATCCAGAAGACAATGCAATCAACGCTTTCCGCGTTGACGTTCAAGATCTGGAACCATGTGGGCTCGCTGTGAGCCCTGCCCCGCCGACCACTCCTCCGAGATCCCCCGCCCTCTTCACGGAGGGTTGCAAGACCGCGGCACTCCACGCGCGACGATTTCGGCGGACTGCGCGACCCCCTCCGGGCCACGGAGAGGCCCGCCACCGGCGCATGCCGAAGGAGACCCTCCGGGCCGAACTCGGTAGCTTCCGCTAGGCCCGCCTTGCCGCAGATCTCGCCCACTCCCGTGCCGGATCGGCTTGGCCCAGGGCAAACGCGATCCACTCGTCTGTCCGAGCGCCGCGAAGGGGGGAAGGCCCTGCGCCGGGCAGGCTGGTCGTTCGCTGTCTGCAAATGACCCGAGCCGGGGCGGGAGGCCTTCCGTTTGCCGCGGCTGCGGGGCCTCCCGGGTATTCGGGTCCTTGGCCCGGAAGAGGCCGCCCCGGATCACCGAGGACGCCTCTCCCGGGATCGGGCGTCCGACCGCGCGCGCGCAAAGGAATCCTTGCAGAGGCCGCCGCCTCGAACCCGCTCCAGCGGCGGGACGCGTACGGTGCGGATCGCAATCGTCCTTCGGGGTGCGAGGGGGCATCGGCCGGGGCCGGAGATTGGCCTTTTGACCGAGGTCAATGACGGCGACGGCATTGCAGGGCACGAACTGCCGGGATCCCCGAGGCGGATCGGGGTCCGATACGCGCTCCGCGCCGGCAGGAGCGCGTCAGACATCAGCGCCCGGCTGCGGAGAGGTGACCATGTTCAGGAAACTTGCGGCCGAGTTCATCGGAACATTCTGGCTCGTCTTCGGCGGGTGCGGCGCCGCGGTGATCGCGGCGGGCTTCCCCGAACTCGGGATCGGCTTCGTCGGCGTCTCGCTCGCCTTCGGCCTGAGCGTGCTGACCATGGCCTATGCCGTCGGCCATATTTCCGGGGGCCACTTCAACCCGGCCGTCTCGCTGGGCCTCGCCATCGCGGGGCGGCTGAAATGGAACGAACTCGCACCGTACTGGGCGGTGCAGGTCGCCGGCGGGGTGATCGCGGCGATGGTGCTGTACGTGATCGCCTCTGGGGCGCCGGACTGGACGCCCGGCGGCTTCGCCTCCAACGGCTACGGGACGCTTTCGCCCGGCGGCTACGGCATGGTCGCGGCCCTCGTGGCCGAGGTCGTGCTGACCGCGGCCTTCCTGATCATCATCCTCGGCGCCACCTCTGCGACGGCCGTCGCCGGTTTCGCGCCGATCGCGATCGGCCTGGGGCTCACGCTGATCCACCTGGTCTCGATCCCGGTCACCAACACTTCGGTCAACCCGGCGCGGTCCACGGCCGTGGCGTTCTTCGCCGAGGCAGGCGCGGTGGGTCAGCTCTGGCTGTTCTGGGTCGCCCCGCTGGCGGGCGCGGCGATCGGGGCGCTGGTCTGGCGCACTGTCCTCGCCGACGACATCGAAGAAACCCCGACCACGCCCCCCACCCCCGTCGCTGGCACGCCCGTTGCCTGAACCCTCTTCGGCCCGCGGACGCCCGACCGTGGAGAAGGCGGCGATGCCAAGCAGCGGCTCTCGCGCCTTCGCGCTCGCGGTTCCCGCTTGCGACGCGCACGGGAGACACTCGACTCCCGGAGCAGCGGCGAGCCGGGATCGAAGGAATGGAACGATGCTCCGGTCCTCCGCCCTGACATGCCTCCTGCTCGCGAGCCCGGCATTCGGTCAGGACGGTCCTTCGTTCGACTGCGCGAAGGCCGAGAGCGCGGCCGAGAACCTCGTGTGTCAAGATGTCGAACTCGCCCGGCTGGACCTGCTGATCGCGGACCGCTACGCCTCCGCTCTGGATGCCATCAGGGCGCTCGGCGCGGGTGCACGCCAGGCGGAACGCCGGCTGCGCGCCGAACAGCGGGGCTGGATCAAGGGCCGGGACGAGTGCTGGAAGGCCGACGATCCCCGAGACTGCGTGGAATGGGCCTACCAGCGCCGCGAAGGGGAGCTGGTCGCACGATGGATGCTCGAGGAGCCCGTCGGGGTCGCGTTCTGGGCGTGCGGCGGCAGCCCGGCCAACGAGGTCGTCACCTTCTTTTTCGACACCACGGTGCCGAGCGTCCGCTTCGAGCGGGGCGACCGGATAGATACCGGAACGCTCACGCCGACCGCCTCGGGGTCGAGATACGACGGCAGCTTCGGCCGCTCGATCTGGACCAGGGGCGACGCGGCGATCTATCGGGAGCCCGACCCGGACGGTACCACCTTCGACTGCCGACTTGTCCGGCGGGAATGACCGGCACCGTGAGGAACGCGCCGTTCGGGCCGGGCGTGATGCCCAAGCCGCGGTCCACCGGACAGAGCGCGCCCTGGATGCGGCCGTTCCGCCACTTGGGCGCGCGCCGGAACCGTCGAACATTACCGGCGTGAACCACGCGACGGATGGCGGCGTCGCCGCCTACGGATCCGTCGAGATCGCGGGGTCGCGTCCGTCCCCCTCCCCCGCGAGTTTCGACAGGAAGGCCCGGACATGGCCGAGCGCCGCGTCGCGTTGCCCGGCGTCGAAGGCCAGCGTCGAGAACAGGGCCTTGTCCCGCTGGTCGAATCCATGGTCGGCGCCGGGGATGACCTCGGCCTCGACGCTCGCTCCGCTCTCGCGGAGGCCGCGGGCACGGGTGAGGCAGGCCTCGGTGCCGACGATGCTGTCCTCCCCCGCGAGGATCATCAGCGTCGGCGGAGCGGCGCGCCAGCTCTCGCCCTCGGCGCCGTTGAGAATGCCGCAATAGGGATAGAGCAGCACGAGCCCCGGGACGCGGCCGAGAAGCCTCTGCGGCGGCGCGGGCCACCGCGTCAGCCCCGGCAGTTCCCCTCCGGTCCCGGCCCGCGCCGCGAACTCCATCGCCGTCCAGCCGCCGTGGGAGGCGCCGAGGATCACGACGTCCCCCGTCACCCCCTCGGTCCCGACCAGGGCGTGCAGCGCCACGGCGAGGTCGCCCGCGCGCTCGCCGCCGTCGAGGAGCTGCCCCGCGCAGACCAGCCGCCAGAGATCAAGCCTGTCGAGTCCGCGCGGCGCATGGCTGTCGAGGATGAGGGTGACCCGTCCCTGCCGCGCAAGCTCCCGGGCCCAGAACCACATGTTGTCGCGCACGCCGTCGCATCCCGACAGCACGATGGCGCCGCCCCCGGAATCGGGTCCCTCGGGACGCACGATCCGCCAATGGGGCGCGAGGCGCTCCAGCCGCGCCTCCGGTGTTTCCCGCGCGAGCGACAGTCCCGCCGTCTGGCGGCCCATGTTCGCAAGCAGCGCTATCGCCAGCACCGCCAGTGCCGCGAGCCCCCAGGCGATCAGTTTCGGCACCCGAGGCCCCATTCCAGGCCGCACCACTCCTTGAGCCGCGCGACCTCGGCGGCGGACCAGCCGTCGGGATCGGTGACGGCGATCCAGGCGTCGATGTAGTCCTCGGCGAGGTAGTTGTGCCCGTATCCCTCCGGCACGGCCTTCGAGATCGCCATGTCCATCGCCAGCTGGAACTGGGTCACGATGGGCAGGAAGCGCATCGCGGGCGAGACATCGGGCGCTGCCGGCTCGCGCATCCAGGCCGGCGCGCGCCAGAGCGAGGCGGGTTCGAAAAAGACGATCGGGTCGGAGGCATACTGCATGAAGACGAGGCGCAGCCCGGTCCACTCCGCCGTGGCCCGCTCCAGCCCGCCGAACTGCGACATGAAGCGGACGAGCGCGCCCCGCCCCACCTCCGGCAGGACGTAGGGCGAGCCCGGGTTGCGCGCCGCCGTGGCCCGGTTCCAGAGGTCGGACGGGAACGGCGGCCCGGTCCAGAGCGCGCCCTGGACCGGGTCGTTGATGATCTCGAAGACGTTGAAGGCATGCATCGACGACCACGCCCCGAGGCTGATCCCGTGCACGTAGAACGCCGGCCGCCGGTCGGGCGGCAACGCGGCCCAGTGGCGATAGACCGCCCGCATCGTCGCGGTCGCCTGGTCGAGCCCGGTCCGCGTCTCGAAGATCAGCGCCAGCGGCGACTGCAGGTAGGAATACTGCACCGCGACCGAGGCGATGTCGCCGCCATGCAGGTACTCCACCGGGTCGAACCCGGCGGGGTCGAGCCACCCGGTCCCGGTGGGGCTCGCCACGATCAGGACCTCGCGGTCGAAGGCGCCGAGCCGCTTCAACTCGTCGAGCGCGACCTCCGCCCGGGCCACCGGGTCGTCCGCCTGCGCCCGGCCGACATAGACGCGGATCGGCTCTCGCGCCGGCCGCCCGGTCACCGCGGCGATCGCCGCCGCGTCGGGACCGCCGGTCACGAAGTCCCGCCCCGGCTGGCCCATCGCCCCCCAATCCACGACCGAGCCCGGCCCGCCGGGCACCGCCGGATCCTCCGGCGCCGGCGGGGCGGTCGCGAAGAGGTCCTGCGCCGCCTCGTAGGACTCGTCGAGCCCTTCGAGGATCCAGGGCACGAGCCGGTCCCGCGTCAGGCCGAACAGCAGCGCCGCGACGAGAACGAGCCCAAGGACGTTTGCGGTCCGCGCGGGCATCACCCGGTAGAGCCGCCGCCGCGTCAGGTCGAACAGTCCCTGCACGAGCCAGCCCGCGGCGAAGCACAGGGCGAACACCACCACCGCCAGGATCAGGACGCGCAGCGTGTGGACCTCGTCCGCCGGCTCCATGCCGACCCGCATCCGCACCGTGTCCTGCCAGTGCGCCGCCCGCGCGAGGGACAGCGTCCAGATGCCCAGCACCGGCACCGCCACCGCGACATGCGCGATCCGGGCGGGCCGCCCGGACAGGCGCGGCAGCTCGACCGCCCGCCAGACCACCAGTCCCAGCTGCCCCAGCATGTAGCCGATGGCGGTGACCACCCCCGCCAGCGCGCCCTGGACCTCCCAGCCGCGCGGGATCAGCGACGGCGTCAGCGACGCCGCGAAGAACAGCATCCCGAGCAGGAGCGGCAGGATGGCGAGGCCCAGTACGCGGGGCCCCCGCGTCCCGACCGGGTGACGGATCGACATGCCGAACGCGGTCTGTTCCACTTCGACCTCCCAGGACAATACGGCCGCAGCATACTGCGATTCTCCGTCCGGTCCTTGATCCAAGAACGGATCGCAGCGTCCCCGCCATCGCCCCGCTTCTTCCGGAAGAGCCTCGTTTCGCCCCCCGGCACGACGCTTCGATCCGGCCCCGCCCGGGAAAGGACCGGCCGGCGACACCGAACCCTCTGTCGAAACCGAGCGGAGCGGCAGTCCCGGGTGATTCGGGTCCGGCGCGCTTCTCGGCACCGGCCCCGGACACCCGCCTGCGACCTCTGCGCGATGAGGAAGCGGTGGAGGTAGACATGCCTCCCCTGCGCGGCGATGCCGACCCGGCGCAAGCGCGCGATTGCGTCAAATCAAGTCCGAGGTGGCGCGGACCATGGACTGTGGAAGATGCACCGGGGCCTCGGGGCGAATCATGCGGCGGCCGATCTCGAGCCCGTCACGACGCGCGGAATTCGACTCCCGCCGAGCGGCGCGGGACGTCCCGGACAGGCGGGCCATGATCGCCTCCCCCGTGATACGCGAACCGCTGCCTCACTTCCGTTTCGCTGGCGCGGGAATCGTCTCCCTGTTCGCGGTTCCGGACGATGGCCCCCGCCCCTCGGGGGCAAACCGGATCGGGGTGACGAAGTCCGGCGCCCACCGCCTCGCGCGACAGTTCGAGGCCACCTGGCGTGGGAATGCAGGAGGAGGTATCGGCTCCACAAGCCGTCTGCCGCCGAGCTCCGCGCCGCGGCCCCGCTTGGCAACCGGCGGAACCTTCGGCTCCGGGCTCTTCGATGCCATCGCGGCGCTGCCGCGGGCGCGATGGGCCGGGCCCGTCGAGACCGGCTCTGGTCCTGATGTGGAGCGCGTGCCGCCGCTCGATCACGTTCGCGACGACGCCGACCGCGACTGGCGCGCGATGCTGCGGGAGCGGCTGGCCGCGAAGCGCCCGCAGGCGCTCCTGTCGCGGAACGTCGCCACGGCACCGGCCGTCGAAACAGATTTCGGCCCCCTCCGACGAAGCGGGTCGCCGCAAGTCAAGCGCTGCTCCTTGCCGGTCCTTCCGGCGTGGCGACAGGACATGCGTAGGATCCCGGCCTCCTCGAGGTGGCGCGCCGGGCCGGGCCGGCCTGGCGGAACACCTTCCGCCCGCTGGACGTGCAGGGCCGCCCGCTGGCCGTCGGCGCGGACCTCCCCGACGGCTGCGGTCCCAAGGCAGGGCCGGAATTGGCATACGACGGCCGCACCTCCGTTGCGAGCCCGGTCGGGACCTGCGAGCGCGGGCTGATCGGCGGCACCATTCGCATCGACGGCCCCGAGACCACGCGCACCGGGATTCTCGAACGATGCAATCTCGCCGGCGGATCGGAGGCGCAGACGGTTGGACCGAGGCCCGACGCGACGGCCTTCGAGGTTCCGGCGCGGCGTGCCCGGGCGCGCGGCTCGGGGTGACCCGCATCCTCGCGCGGTTCGACCACCTGCTCTTCGTCTTCCTCCTCCTGCTCCTGGTCCGCCGGGCCCGCCCGCTTGTCGGCGCCTTCACTGCCGTTCCGCTGGCGCGGTCGGCCTCGCTCGGGGCGGCGACCTTCGTCTGGATCGTCGTGCGGGTGGCGCCGGCCGAGGCTGGGATCGCGGGCTTCGTCGCATGACCGGGCCGCGCGGCATATGGCGCGGCAGTGTCCTCCGACGGAACGGCGAGAGGCGGTTTTCCACGCGACCGGCGCAGGCCTGGGTGAACGGGGCGGGGAGGCTTGCGCGAATGTCGGTGGCCTCACTGCTGCTCGCGTCCTGCGGGGCGCAGGCGAAATCGGGTTCCTGCCCGAAGCGGCGCCGGCGGGATCGGTCGAAACCGTCATCGTCAGCACCGCCCGGCAGCCGGTGGATACGCTTCCGCTCTATATCGCCCCGCGGGCGAACGAGCCGGGCTTCGCCCGGTTCGACGTCTCGGGACCGCCGCGCCGGACGTTCGGGACCGTCACCTACCCCGAACCCGGCGCGCCCGACCCGGCCACCGACTTCCCCGCCGTCTCCGCCGCGCGTCTTCCCGACGAGGGCAGCTTCATCGGGGCGGCAAACCAGGCGATCGCTGCCGATCCGGGTAGCGGCGGCAGGGCGTCGATCTTCATTCACGGGTCAACGCCAACTTCGCGGAAGGCCTCTACCGCCAGGTGCAGGTGCAACACGATCCCGCCCGGCGCGGGACCTGGGTGCTGTTCTCCTGGCCCTCGGCGACGCGCCCGCAAGCCTGCCTCGCCGACCGGCAAAGCGCCCTATTCTCGCGCGACGCGCTCGAGATCACGATCGCCGCCCTCGCGCGATCCGACGCCACCTGCTTCAACTTCGTCGCGCATTCGATCGGGGCGCTCCTGCTGGTGGACACGCTGCGCCTGCTGGCGCGGGTCGATCACGACCGGGTCTTCGACAAGCGCGGCGCCGTGGTCCTGATCTCTCCCGACATCGAGATCGACGTGTTCCGCCAGCAGGCCGAGCCCCTCCTCGCCCGCGGTGTGCCGATCGACGTCCTTGTCTCCCGCCGCCACCGTGCCCTGCGGTCATCGGCCTTGATGCGGGGCGAGCGGTCTCGCCTCGGATCGATCCGCAGCCAGCCCGATCTCGGCGCTCTCGACGTCTCGGTCATCGACCTCTCGATCGTTCGAAACGGCGACCGGATGGACCAATTCAAGGTCGGCACCTCCCCGGAACTGATCGAGTTCATCCGCAGCCGCGACGCCACCGGCCTCGGGGTCTTCGAGGCGGGCAAGGGACCGGGCGTCGTCGGTTGCAGCGCCACGATCCTCCAGGCCGGCGCGGACCTCATCCTCGAGCCGCTTGCCGGGCGCCGACGGAGGGCCACCGGGTCGGCAAGCGCCGGCGCCGAGGGCGAGCCGGGGCGGCGCCCCACGCTCGCCGTTGCCGGTGGCCGGGCCCGCTCGCTTTGTCCGCGTCCGTGGGCACCGGTCGATGCCCTGACGGCGCAACCAGAAATCACGATGCGGAAACCACACCGGTTCCGATATGCGCGTCAAGACGCCGCCCGGCGCGACCGGCGCGTTCGTGACCGGCGGGCCATGGCCGACAAGGCCCCCGGGTCGGAGGAGAGAAGGACCGTCGCAGGGGGATGCCTCCGCCCGGGGCTCTCCCCGACAAGGCACGAAGAGGTCGAGGTCGCAAAGAAGGAGGGTCTCCTGCGCGCCGTCGTGAACGTCCTGCTGATCACCGGCCCCCTCGCTTCCTCCGCCACCCCGCACGCCCGATACGGCCTGCGGGCGAAGCCGCCGCGGACGACCCGATACCGAGGTGCGACCCGACGAACTGGACCGGAGCCGCTGCCCCAGCGAGGGCGGCGAGACCGCGTGGAGGGCAAGGATGGACATCCCCGGCGTACCGTGGCCCGACCCTGAATTCGACCCGAGCCGGGCCGCCTTCGACCACGCCCGGGCGATCGAGATCCCGTCCCCGCGCCGGACCGCCTGCGATCCGGTCCGCTTCGGCGAGGAGGTGTCCGACGAGGCGCCGATGGCGACCCAGGAACGCGCCGATACCTCGACGATCTGCTACACTCCGCAGGACTCCGTCGAAACCGGGGAAAGTGACGTCACGGCGGCGGCGACAGAGGAGCCCGATATGCAAGCCGACCTGGGAGTGTGGCCGATGCGGTTGCGACTGGCGTTCTGATCGCGGCGCTTGGCGGCCCCGCTCTCGCTCAGGCGGACGACGGGTGGAGATTCGCCTTCTCGCCCTACATCTGGACCCCGGGGACATCGAGTTCGGTGGAGACCCGCTTCGGTACGCTCGACGCCGATGCCGGCATCGATGACGTCCGCTCGGCGACGCACTTCGCGTTCATGGGCGCCGTCGAGGCGCGCCACGGCCGTTGGGGGATTATCGGAGACCTCGTCTACAGCGATCTTTCCGAGCGGAAGGATGCGCCATTCGACCAGCTGTTCTCGAAGGCGCGGGTCGAGACCGAGCTCACGATGACCACCTTCTATGGCAGCTACCGCTCCCATGAGGACGCCCGCATCGCGCTGGACATCCTCGGCGGCGTGCGGGCGGTGTGGCTCGACTTCGATGTCGCGCTCGAACCCGGCGTGCTGCGCGCCCGGAGCTTCGACCTGGAGGAGAGCTGGGTCGATCCGGTTCTCGGCTCCCGCGCCCGGTTCGCGGTCACCGATCGCTGGTTCGCCACGGCGCTCGCCGATATCGGCGGTTTCGGTTTCGGTTCCGACCTGTCCTGGCAGGTCCTCGCGACCGTCGGATACCAGTTCAACGACCGCTGGTCGGTTCAGGGCGGCTGGCGGCAGATCGGGATCGAGACGGAGATAGAGGGGCGGGACGTCGAACTGGATCCCGGCGGTCCGATACTCGGCTTCACGGCCCGGTTCTGATCGACGGCAAAGCACGATGCCCTGCCGGTGGCTGCGCATCAGGCCGAAGACAGGGTCCATCCGACGCATCATCCGAGCCTGACAGCGGCCGCAGCGGTTCTGGCCACCGCCTTGCCGATGTCGATCGCCCCGAGCGCGGCCGCGTTCGAGGGCAAGGTTCCCCAAGGGCGATACCGCAGGGCCGGGCCTGTTCGCCCTGTACCCGGCGGCGCCATCTCGACCGGGCGCTGTGCGGCGCCACGATCTCTCTCTGCCGCCTTTCAAGGGCGGCGTCAGTCCGCGTCCGCATGGCGTGCGAGGGCGACGCGGTAAACGATGCGGAGGCAGCCGTCTTGCGTCCGCACCCCACCAGAGTCGATGAGCGCGGCGAAAGGCGGTGCGGCTCATGCCGGCCATCCGGCCGGGATCCTCCCGGCTCGCCCGGACAGATCCGTCGGGGCCGGCCAGCCGGAGCAACATTCGGGCGGACCGCTCCCGCGGCGAAAGCGAGAGGACCTCCGCGAGGTTCCGCACCGCGAGCGCGGCCTTCGCCTGGCTGAGCCTTAAGAAGCACGGCCGGTCCCCGGGATGCCGCGGCAGGTCGCAGCGCACTGCGCCGATCGAAACGCGGGACAGGCGGCATTGCCTGGCCGCTCCAGAAGCCGGGCCCGGCCCGGCAGATGATCGCTTCCTCGTCGGCGGAAATCGGGATCGGAATGTCGAGCAAGCCCTCCCCCAGACCGAAGATCGGGCCGGGGCCGTCCCCCACCGCGGAGAGGAACTGGCCGCGACCCGGGCCGGATCGGGGCGCTGGGGCTGAGCCTTCGATCCGGTCCCGTGGCGCATGGAGGCGGACCCGGGCCGCGCGACCGAGGGCCCCGCCGGAGGGCATCGAGCGCATGGCGCGCCCTAACGGCTCAGGGCCTCCCCTGATCGGCCCGGCGGGTGGGTCAACGGGGCCGGATCCGCGGTGTCCGTGCTGGCCCACCACGCCCCGTGGCGGCGGAGGCGCCGCGCCAGGGCGATGATCCCGCCCCGGCGCGCGCGCCCTGGCGTCACCCGTCGATCGGCAGGGCGACGAAGCGCGGCTCGCCGTCGCGCCGGATCAGCAGCAGGATCGACTTGCGCCCGGCCTCCCGCGCGGCCTCGATCCGCTCCTGCAGGTCGGAGACGCTGGCGACCCTCTCCTGGCCCGCCTCGGTGATCACGTCGCCCGACCGGACGCCCTTCTCGTAGGCTTCGCTGTCGCCGGCCACGTCGGTCACCGCCAGCCCGTCCTGCCCCGCCGACAGGCCGAGCTGTTCGCGCATCTCGTCGGTCAGGGGCTGGACGTTGATCCCCAGGATCTGGGTCTCGCTTTCCTCCGGGGAGTCGCGGTTCACGGTCGCGGGAACGGCCTCCGCCTCCTCCCGGCGTCCCAGGGTCACCGACAGCTCCTCCGTGTCGCCCTCCCGCCAGACGGTCACGGGCACCGTGGCGCCCACCTGCGCATCGCCCACCCGGCGCACCAGTCCGCGCGTGTCCTCGACCTCCTGGCCGTTGAAGGCGACGATGACGTCGCCGGACTGCATCCCCGCCTCGGCGGCCGGCCCCTCGGGCACATCGGTCACCAGCGCGCCCCGCGCGTCATCGAGGCCGATGCTCTCGGCGATGTCCTCGGTCACGTCCTGGATGCGCACGCCGAGCCAGCCGCGCCGCGTCTCGCCGTATTCGCGCAGCTGGTCGACGACCTTCTGCACGACGTTGGAGGACATGGCGAAGCCGATGCCGATGGAGCCGCCGGTGGGCGAAAGGATCGCCGTGTTCACGCCGACGACCTCGCCCTCCATGTTGAACAACGGCCCGCCGGAATTGCCGCGGTTGATGGCCGCGTCGGTCTGGATGTAGTCGTCATAGGTGCCCGACAGCGCCCGGTTGCGCGCCGAAACGATCCCTGCCGAGACCGAGAAGCCCTGCCCCAGCGGGTTGCCCATCGCCATCACCCAGTCGCCGACGGCGGCCTCGTCGGAATCGCCGAAGGGAACCGGCTTGAGCGGCGCGCCACTCTCGACCTTCAACAGCGCGATGTCGGTCTTGGGATCGGTCCCGATCACCTCTGCTTCGAGGCTCTCGCCGTTGAAGAACTCCACCTCGATCTCGTCGGCACCCTCGATGACGTGGTTGTTCGTGACGATGTAGCCGTCCTCGGAGATCACGAACCCCGATCCCAGCGCCTGGCTGCGGCGCGGCGCCTGCTCGTCCGGGTTGCGGTCCATGAAGTCCCGGAAGAAGTCCTCGAAGGGGCTGCCCTCGGGGATCTGCGGCATCGGCGCCGCCTGGGCCGAGACCGTCGAGGAGGTGGTGATGTTGACCACCGAATCGCTGATCTTCTCGGCCAGCGGCGCGAAGGTCTCCGGCGCGGCCTGGGCTTCCAGTGCGGGCGTCACGACGAGGGCCGTGCCCAGCATCAGGGCGGTCGCCAGCCGGCGCGCCTGCCGGGCGGGATTGTGGAATGGGTGCGTCACTCGGGAACTCTCCTTGATGCGATGGAAATCGCCGGTGGTCCGGGCAAGATGATGCTGCCGCGGCGTGCCCTGACGACCTAAAAGATAGGCGGAGCCGCCCGCAACACAACGACCGGTCGCGGCGGCTCAACACGGTGTGACGCATGGGCCGGGGCCGCTCACGCCCCGAGGCTCCGCGCCAGCACCACCAGCCCGATGCCCACCGCCAGCGCGAGAAGGCCCGCCAGGCGGCGGGCCTCCACGGGCATGGCCCGCAGGGTGTCCAGAAGTGCCTCGAGCCGGTCCGGAACCAGGGCCAGGATGAGGCCCTCGACGCCCAGAACGAGGCCGAGCGCGAGAAGCGCCGTGGCCATCAGTTCGTCTCGGCGGCGCCCGTTCCGGCATCGGTGCTGGTCTGCTCCTCGGCCTCGCCGGATTGCTCCAGCTGCGCCGCCGGCGCGACACCGCGGGGGTTGTCGCTCCGCAGATAGTCGAAGAACTCGCCCTCCGGCGACAGGATCAGCGTCGAGTTCTCGCCCTGCAGCGACCGGTCATAGGCGGCCAGCGAGCGGTAGAAGGCGAAGAAATCCTCGTCCGCGCCATAGGCGTCGGCATAGATCGCGTTGCGCTCGGAATCCGCCTCGCCTCGGGTGATCTCCGCCTCGCGCTGGGCCTCGGAGACCAGTTCGACCACCGTCCGGTCGGCCTGGGCGCGCACGCGCTGGGCCGCCTCCTCGCCGCGGGCGCGCTCGTCCGTGGCCTCGCGCTCCCGCTCCGCGCGCATCCGCTCGAAGGTGGCGGCGAGGTTCTGGTCCGGCAGGGCCGTCTGCTTGAGGCGCACGTCGATCACCTCGAGCCCCAGGTCGTCGGCACGCAGGCGGGCCTGGTCGCGGATCCGGATCATCAGCTCGGAGCGATCCTCCGACAGGATCGTGTTCGAGGTCACGCCGTCCGAGCCCAGAACGGCCCGGGTCTGCGCGATCAGGATCGCCGCCAGCCGCGCCTCGGCGGACCGGATGCCGCCGACGCCGACGGCGCGACGGAACTGCTCCACATCCTCGATGCGGTAGCGGGCGAAGGCGTCGACGATCAGGCGGCGGTCGTCCGAGGGCGTGACCTCGATCGGATCGGTCGCCAGCGGCAGGATCCGGTCGTCGTAGCGCACGACGTCCTGGATGAACGGGATCTTGAAGGAGAGCCCGGGTTCCTCCTTCACCCGCTGGATCTGCCCGAACTGGAGCACGAGGGCCTTCTCGCGTTCGTCCACCACGAAGATCGAGGACAGAAGGACGAACAGTGCCACGGCCGCGACGCCGATCAGGATGTAGGCCTTGCGCATCAGTTCGTGTCTCCGTTCGCCGTGGACTGGCTGCCGCCGCGGTTGCCGCGCAGCTCGTTGAGAGGCAGGTACGGCACCACGCCCTGGCCGCCGGCACCGCCCTGTTCGTCGAGGATCACCTTGTCGACGCGGCTGAACACCTCCTCCATCGTCTCGAGATAGAGGCGTTTGCGCGTCACCTCCGGCGCCTTGCGGTATTCCGCGAGGACGGCGGAGAAGCGCGAGGCCTCACCCTGTGCCTCGTTGACCACCCGCGCCCGGTAGGCCTCGGCCTCCTCCAGGAGCTCGGCCGCCTGGCCGCGCGCCCCGGCCAGCACCCGGTTGGCATAGGCGTCGGCCTGCCGCTCCAGCCGATCCCGCTCCTGCTCGGCCGCCTGCACGTCGCGGAAGGCGTCGATCACCTCGGCCGGCGGGTCGGCCTGGTCGAGGTTGAGTCGCAGGATGTTGACCCCGGCATTGTAGCTGTCGAGCGTGTCCTGGATCAGCTGCTGGGTGTCGGCGGCGATCTCGTCCCGGTCGGTGTTCAGGATCGGCGACAGTTCCGAGCGGGCGACGATCTCGCGCATCGCCGATTCGCTGACCGAGCGGATCGTCTGCTGCGGCTCGGCGAGATTGAACAGGAACTGGGCCGGATCGCTGATGTTCCAGACGACCTCGAACTCGATATCGACGATGTTCGCGTCCGTTGTCAGCATCAGGCCGTTGTCGAGCGCGGTCTCGCGCCCGGTGCCGAGCGATTCCGTCTGCTCCCGGGTCACCGGCAGGACCTCGTGGGTCATGACCGGCCAGGGCGCGAAATTGAGGCCCGGTTCGCCGGTGGAACTGTATTCGCCGAGGAACAGTTCGACCGACTGTTCCTCGGGACGCACCGTGTACACGCTGGCGAAGAGCCACATGCCCACCAGCACCAGCCCGGCGAGCACGAAGGTCCCCCGGCCGAAGCCCGGTCCTTCCGACCCGCCGGAGGGGCCGCCCGGCCGGCCGCCCTTGCCGCCCATCAGCACGCGCAGCCGGTCCTGGCCCTTGCGCATCAGGTCGTCGATATCGGGCGAGGGCCTGCCCCCCTGTCCGGGACGCTGGCCTGGCGGACGGCGATCGTCCCCGTTGCCGCCCCGGTTGCCGCCGCCCCAAGGGCCGCCGTTGTTGCTCGCCATGCGCGGTGAGTCCCCTCTCGTCTCGTCCCTGTAGTGTGGCCTAGATGTGGCCTTTGCGAAAGCCGTTCAACCCGAACGTACCGGCTGCGACATGGTGACGAGCTCCTCCGTGATCGTCGGATGGACGGCGCAGGTCGCGTCGAACTGCTCCTTGGTGAGCCCGTTCTTCACAGCGATCCCGATCAGCTGGATCAGCTCGCCGGCATCCTCTGCCACCACATGCGCGCCCATCACCACCCGCGTCTCGCGATTGACCACCAGCTTCAGCAGTGTCCGGCCCGGGCGCCCGATGAAGGCCGTGCGCATCGGCCGGAACGCGGTGCAATAGACGTCGATCTCGCAGGTGTCCCGCGCCGCCTCCTCGGTCATGCCCACGGTGCCCAGCTCCGGCCGGGTGAACACCGCCGACGGGATCTTCTCGTGATCGACCGGGCAGTCCTCGCCCTGGAACACCGTGCGGGTGAAGGCCATGCCCTCGCGGATCGCCACCGGCGTCAGCTGAACCCGGTCGGTCACGTCGCCGATGGCGTGGATCGAGGGCACCGAGCTCTGCGAATACCGGTCGACCACGATCTCGCCCTTGCGGCCGAGGGTCACCCCCGCCTCCTCCAGGCCCAGCCCGTCGGTGTTCGGCTTGCGCCCCGTGGCGAAGAGCACGTGATCGAACACCGCCTCGCGTCCCGTGGTGGATTGTACCCAGATCGGGCAGCCCGCCTCGGCGCTGGTCTCGCTCTTGGGATTGCCCTGCAGGTCCGGCTCCGGTTCGGGCGCATTGCCCACCGGCGCGCCGGTCGCCGCGTCCGATCCCGCTCCCACGGGCCTTACGTCATCGTGATCGGCGGCCGGGCCCATCGCCACGATGGAGGTGCCGGTATGGATGTCGATTCCGCGCTCGCGCATCATCTCGGCCACCAGCCCGCGGCACTCCTCGTCGAACCCGTTCAGGATCTGCCCGCCGCGCAGATACATCGTCACCTTCACGCCGAGCCCGGCCATGATGCAGGCGAACTCGCAGCCGATATAGCCGCCACCGACGATCAGCAGGCTCTCGGGCAGCCGCTCCAGCAGGAACATGTCGTTCGAGACGAGCCCCAGATCGGCGTTCTCCAGCGGCGGGCGCACCGGCGATCCGCCGGCCGCGATCAGGATATGCTTGGCCGAGACGGCCGTGCCGTCCGCCAGCTCCAGGTCGTGCGGTCCGGTCAGCCGGGCGCGGCCGTCGAAGATCTCGACCTCGGATTTCTCGAGCATCGAGCGATAGACCCCTTCGAGCCGGTCGAGCTCGCCGTGCAGGCGGGCGCGGAACGCCGGCCAGTCGAATGCCCCCTGCCGCACGTCCCAGCCGAAATCGCGGGCATCCGCGATCGCGTCGGGAAAGGCGCTGGCGAAGACCATCAGTTTCTTCGGGACGCAGCCGCGGATCACGCAGGTGCCGCCCAGCCGGCTCTCCTCGGCCAGCGCCACGCGCGCGCCCGTGGCCGCTGCCGTGCGCGCCGCCCGCACCCCGCCCGAGCCGCCGCCGATGACGAAGAGATCGTAGTCGAATTCGCTCATGCATGCCCCTCTTCGGCCGTCACGCCCCTATCCCACGGGGCGGAGCGAAAGGCCAGACGGGCGGGGCGGTCCGTCGTGGCAGGCGGGCGCCGGCGCGCCCGCCCGAGGTCACTTCTTGGTCTCGTCCGTGTGGGACTGGTCGTGGTGGTGATGGTGGTGATGCTCCTCGGTCTTGTCGGGCGTCACCGCGTCCTGCACCTTGCCGGCGGTCTCCTGGGTCTTGCCCTCGACCTGGTCGGCCTTGCCCTCGGCCTGCATCTTCTCGTTGCCGAGCAGATCGCCGACGGCTTCCTTCACCTTGCCCATGAGGTCCTTGGACTTGCCCTTGGTCTCGTTCTCGTTGGTCATGCTGGTCTCCTCCTGACCGATGAGGAGAGAGAACGCGCGCCGCGGGCGCTGCGTTCCGTCGCGGCAGGCCGGCCGCTCCGACCAGGCGCGAGATCCCCCTGGCCGCGCGAACGAAATCGGCAAAGAGCGGATGCGGCGCGACAGGCTTCGATTTCAGCCCTGCGAGGAACGCTTTCCTCCGTGGTCCCCGTCCGCTGATCGTCACGATACGCGGCGCCGTGAGGCGAACGCTTGCGCGATCACCCGATTGCTGTACGATAAGATTAAAGCGGATTTTATTGCGCACCACGGTTCGCCGGCTGCATTTCGATGGGGACGAGATGCAGTTTCGCGGGCGTAAACTTCACGATTGCGCCTTGTGCTGATGGATATTGCCATTCTCAAGGAGAATTCCCCATGAAGACGTTCGACCATTCGACGCTGGACGAACCGGACTCGAGCCAGCCAGACCTGACCGCCGTCGGCTCGCATGTGTCCGATACCTCCGACGCCGCGGATTCCTACGAAATTGCGCGATTTGACATCGGCGACAGCCATCGTCTGACATTCAGCTACGAGGAAGAGACCGGCGATCTCGCGCTTCTGCAGGAGGGCCGCCTCGGGGAAGGTCGGCCGATCCTGCCAGGACGGGATCTGCCGACCATCGCGGAGGTCTACCTGCACATCGCCGACAGCAAGCTGCCCGTGCCGGAGGAGCTTCTGGAAGAGTCGCGGGACTCAGCGGAACTGTTTCAGAGATTGTCCGGCCGGGAGATCGCGACCGAAGGCATCCGGAGCACGGCGGTTTCGGAGGAATTCAGAGCCGAGACGCAGGCTGCGGCGGGCCAGACATGCTTCAGCATCTACTATTCGTGGTGGGACTGGCACGACCCCGCAACCCCCGGAATGAGCCCGCACGCCTATTACGCATCGCAATTCGGCGGCAAGAAGCGATACTCCCAGAGCTATATCGCGAATTGCACGCCCGCCGGATGGGGGAGCTGGCTGTGGGCCCGCCACCGGATCTACTACAAGAAGTCGAACGGCAAATACAAAAAGCATTTCGAGGGAAAAGTCGCCCCCAGCCATTGGCAGGCAAAGACCAAAGGCAGCATCAAGAGATACCGGCGGATCCTTTACGACGACGGCTGGAATTCGTCACCGAGCAATGCGTCGCTCAAATACACGAGAGAAGGCCGCTTTCGAAACTGACGCCGCGCCGGCGATACGGGCGCGAGGCGGCGCCGCGCCGGAGCACACGATACGCTCAGAACAGCCGCGAGACCTCCTTCGCCGCGCGCACGAAATCGGCAAAGAGCGGATGCGGCGCGAAGGGCTTCGACTTCAGTTCGGGGTGGAACTGGACGCCGATGAACCAGGGATGGCCCGCCACCTCGACGATCTCGGGCAGCCGGCCGTCCGGCGACATCCCCGAGAAGCACAGCCCGTGCGATTCCAGCGCCTCGCGATAGCGGATATCGACCTCGTAGCGGTGCCGGTGGCGCTCCTCGATCCGGTGGGTGCCATAGACCTCGGCCGCCTTCGACCCCTCCCTAAGATGCGCGGTATAGGCGCCCAGCCGCATGGTCCCGCCCTTGTCCCCCATCACGTCGCGGGCGATGGTCTGGTTGTCCTTGATCCACTCCTTCAGGTGGAAGATTACCGGCTCGAAGCGCAGCTCCCCCGCCTCGTGGTCGAATTCCTGGCTGCCCGCGCGCTCCAGCCCGGCCAGGTTCCGCGCCGCCTCGACCACCGCCATCTGCATGCCGAGGCAGATGCCGAGATAGGGCACCTTGCGCTCGCGGGCGAACTGCGCCGCCTTGATCTTGCCCTCCGTGCCGCGCTCGCCGAAGCCGCCGGGCACAAGGATCGCGTCATAGGGCTCCAGGTGCGGTGCCGGGTCCTCGCTGTCGAACAGCTCCGCGTCGACCCATTCCACGCGCACCTTCACCCGGTTCGCCATGCCGCCATGGGTCAGCGCCTCGGCGATGGACTTGTAGGCGTCCTCCAGCTGCGTGTACTTGCCGACGATGGCGATCCGCACCTCGCCTTCCGGGTTGAAGATCCGGTCGGCCACGTCGTCCCAGCGGGCGAGGTTGGGCTTCGGCGCGGGATGGATGCCGAAGGCGTCCAGCACCGCCTGGTCCAGCCCCTCGCGGTGATAGGCCAGCGGCGCCTCGTAGATCGACTTCAGGTCATAGGCGGCGATCACGCTGTCGGGGCGCACGTTGCAGAACAGCGCCAGCTTCTCCCGCTCCTTCTCGGGGATCGGCTTCTCGGAGCGGCAGACGAGCACGTCCGGCGCGATGCCGATGGAGCGCAGCTCCTTGACCGAGTGCTGGGTGGGCTTGGTCTTCAACTCGCCGCTTGCCGCGATCCACGGCAGCAGCGTCAGATGCATGAAGATGCACTGCCCGCGCGGCCGCTCCTGCCCGAACTGCCGGATCGCCTCGAAGAAGGGCAGCCCCTCGATATCGCCCACCGTGCCGCCGATCTCGCACAGCATGAAATCGACCTCGTCGGCGCCGATGGTCAGGAAATCCTTGATCTCGTTGGTGACGTGGGGGATCACCTGGATCGTCTTGCCGAGGTAGTCGCCGCGCCGCTCGCGCTCCAGCACGCTGGAATAGATCCGCCCCGACGACACCGAATCGGTCGCCCGCGCCGCGACCCCGGTGAAGCGCTCGTAGTGGCCCAGGTCCAGGTCGGTCTCCGCCCCGTCATCGGTGACGAAGACCTCGCCATGCTCGAACGGGCTCATCGTGCCGGGATCGACGTTGAGATACGGGTCCAGCTTCCTCAGCCGCACCGAGAAGCCGCGCGCCTGCAGAAGCGCGCCGAGCGCCGCCGAGGCCAGCCCCTTGCCCAGGGACGACACCACGCCGCCGGTGATGAAGACGTAACGCGCCATGGATCGGAAACCCCCGTGAATCGAATTGCGGCAGAACTCGGCGGGGCCGGCGACCGACCCCGTCACGGGAGATCCGCTTACCGCGCGGCCGGCCCTCCCGCAAGCGGCGCGGGCCTCACTCGGCGCGCGGCGGCACCGAGGGCCCGTCCCCGCCGCCCTCGGGCGGCGCGTCGCCGGTCGCCGTCGGCGGCGGCAGCAGGTCGCCGCCCAGGTCGGGCGTGGAGGGCGACTGGTCCCCCTCCTCGATCGGCGCGCCCTCGGTCCCCAGCCGGTCGAGCACCGAACTGTCGGAGGCGTCCTGCGCGGCGATGATCGTCAGCCAGATCGAGGTCCCGATGAAGCAGACCGCCAGCCCCCAGGTCGCCTTGCCCAGGGCCGTCGCCGCGCCGCGGGCCGACATGGCGCCGCCGCCCCCGCCCATGCCCAGGCCGCCCCCCTCGGAGCGCTGCAACAGGACCACCCCGATCAGGCACAGGGCGAGGATCAGGTGGACGGTGAGGACGATGGTTTGCATGGGCTGCCGGATCCGTCTGTCGTGACCGGGACCGTCTATGCCCATCGCGCCCGGCGCGCAACCCGCGGGCCCCGTGGCCGAGCGGTCGGGGCGCGGCCCGACGCCCGTGCCCCGGTCGATCCGCGCGGCGAGTAATCCCGCCCGCGGAGGACGCATGGCCTGCCGTCCGGAGAAGGCCGCCGAGGCCCGATCCGGGGCCGCCGCTGGATCGGCCTCGCGTCTCTCCTGTCCTCGGTCACCGAGTGCATGCCGCCGCGCAGATGGACGAACTGGCCGGGCACCGCGTGACCGGCGCGGTGCGCCCGGCAGGCAGGCAATGGCCACGGAGACGAACCCGTCCGCAGGCCCGGTCGCCCGGGGTCGCGCGTATCGCCGTGAACCCGCTGGTCCGGCCCGAGATGTCCGTGTCGTCGAAGACCTCGACGACGTGCCACCCCCGCCGCGCGCGGAGATCCCGGCCCGGGAGGCCTCCTTTCGGAGCGGCGACCCGCGGCGGGAGCACAGCGCGGCCGCCCCGTGGCACTTGCGCCGAAGAAGACCGGGTATCACGCCGTCGCGGACAGTGCCTGCGGGGCGGACAAGGGGCAACCTTGCCCGAGATGGCGCGGGGATAACTGGCCCCGCCGCCGCATCGTCAGGGCTGCCCGTCCGCCTCTCCCTCCGCGGGCGGGGTGCGTACCCTGTCGGCCTCGACGGCGAGCCGGGCCGTTTTCCGGCCCGCGACATGGTGGGCGCGCAAGAACTCCCGCAGGAGCGATGCGTGGCGGCGCGCGAGGCGGGCGTGACCGTCTCGCCGGTGGACGGCGACCAGCCGAGCCTGCTCATCGGCCTCGTGACCTGGGCCCAGGTCCCGGGGCTGGAGATCGTCTGCGCCGGGAAGTCCAGCGAATGTGACTTCGTGCACGTCCCCGCCGCCGGCACCGTCGAGTGCAACGGCACGACCTGCGCCGTGCCCGGCTTCGCGGAACTCGACCGGCTGGGCGCCAGCGATGCCGCCGGCATGGTCGCGCGCCGGGCCGACGCGACGGCCGCCCTGCCCCCGCGCGCAGTGCCCGACCTGTGCGAGATGACCATCGTCGTCGATGCCTGCGGCATGCGGCCCGGCCGCGCGGACCTGCACTGCCCGATCGCGTGCATCGACGAGGCGGCGTCGATCCTGGGCCTCCGAGGGGGACATCCTGTCCGGGGCGGGTGTGCTCTACGTGGTCCACTGCCTGCGCGCGCCGGGCGAGGTCAGCTTCGCCGGCGGTGTCTTCGTCGTCGTGCGCTGCCGGCACGACGAGGCTCGGGCGCTTCTGCGCGGCAAGGGCCATGTCCTCGGCCGGACCGCGATGGTCCACATCCCCCGGTCACCTGCCGGGCATGGAGGCCGCGCCCCCCGTCTTCGCGATCGCGCTGCGCGGGGTATCCTCCGGGGCCGAACGGCCCGGCCACGACATCGACCTGATCGCCGTGGCCGACCGGAACTTTCCCGCCGGCATCCGGCCCGCCATGCGCGGGCATCGCCATTCCATCGACGGGGTCGCGTCGCGCATGGTGCCCCTTCGACAGCGCCGCGAACCGGACCCTCGCCCGAGACATGCGCGCCGGGGAGCCGATCCGGATGGGCGACCTCGACCTCGGCTGCGCCAGCGAGTTGCGGCGCCTGCGCGCGGCCCCGGACCGGGGGCTGGCCGGACGGCGGCCGACCGCCTGACCCGGCTGCCGCCACCGATACCGGGGCGCAGGAGGGCCCCGGAGCGCGACACCGTGCATGCATCAGACCCGAGGGAGGACCATCATGCATATCACCCTTCGGTCCATCGCCCCGGCCCCGGCCGCCGTCGCGCTCCGAATACCAACGCCGGCTCCCGCGCCGGAGGGGGGCTACGAACCCTCGGGCATCACGGCCTTCGTCGCGACCGGCGCCGGCACCGACAACTTCACCCGCACCGTCCAGCCGGTTCTGGAAGCGCGGCTCGACACCTCCGTCACAGTCAGCAACCTGCCGTCCGCATCGGGCGCCCTGGCGCACCAGCGCACCGCCCCGCGCGCGAGCCGACCGGCGAAGCGCGCGACTTCGCCTGCTCGACCTTCATCACCAGCCGCGCCGCGGGGCGGAACCCGATCGGCCTCGAACAGCTGACGCCCGTCGCGCGGATGCAGTCGGACGTGCTGTCTCTGGTCGTGAACCCCGAGAAGTTCGAGACACTGGCGGAGTTCATCGCCCATGCCGAGGCGACTCCCGGCAAGGTGGGGATCGGCGGCCCCCATGCCGCCAGCGTCGACCGCATGGCGTTTCTCGGCCTGAACGACGCCACCGGCCTCGACCTCGCCTTCATCCCCGACGACAACGAAGGGAGCGCCTCGACCAACCTGATGAGCGGCAGTAGCGACGGCATGTTCAACGAGATCGGCGCGATCCAGGGCTACTGGACTCGGGCGGGACGAAGCCGATCCCGGCGCTGGCGGAGGACCGGCTCGAAGCCTGTCCCGACCTGCCGACGACGGTGGTGAACGGCTGGGACCTGACCTTCCGCAACGAGCGGGGCGGCTTCCTCAACGCCGAGATCCCGGCCGAGACCATCGGAGGCGGTGTTCGAAGGCATCATCAATTCCGAGGACCACCAGGCCTACGCCGGGACGGCCGATCTCGACCTCCGGAGCGGCTGGCTCGGGAGCGAGGAATACCGCACGGTGATCGAGGAGAACCCGGCGTATTTCGAGGAGCTGCTGGCGGCGCAGTGAGCCCCGCAGGCCGCCCGCCCCGACCGGGCGGGCGGCCCGAGCGCGGACACGGCGCCGTCGGCCTCTCCCCCGGGCACGCACCGGAAAGGCGGCCCCGGAACGACAGCCCGATTCTATTGCTTCGCCGCGCTCGCGGCACTCGCCGGCCTCGTGCTGCTGTGGCGCACGGTGCAACTGACCGGCGGCGAGGCGGTCAGCACCCTGATCGGCCCGCGCACCCGGCCAGTGGCGGACCTCCTGACGATGCTGGCCCTCGTGCGCTGATGATCGCGCTCCTGGCCCTGCGCGGGCCGGCGCAGTTCACGGGCACGGGCGCGGACGCGGCGGCCGACGCGCCGGCCGGCATCGCCGGCGACGCCAGCGGCCATGGCTGGCGCCGCCTCGCGGTCCTGGCCGTGACCGTCGCCGACACGATCGCGATGGCGTCCACCGGCTATATCGCGGCGAGGGCGCTCTTCGCCTGCATCGCCACCCTCATCCCCGGCGAAGTCAGGCCGCCGCGCATCGCGCTGACCATCGTGAAGACCGTGCTGGTCGTGGCCGGGCTCTCCGACCGCCTGCTGAACGTCCCGCTGCCCTGGCGACCGGCACGCGCGCCCGAAAGGATCCGCAAGGATAGAAGACCCCGTCGGCGGCCTCGGCGCCGTGATGCCGCCCGTCAATCTGCCGATCCTCGCCTCGGCGGTCCTGACCGGATTCGTCGGCGGCGCCCTTCCCGGGATCAGCGGCGTGATCCTCGTGGTGATCCTCCTGCCGGCCACCTACACGATCGAGCCCACCGGCGCGGTCATGCGGCTCGCCGCGATCTACGCCTCCAGCGTGTTCCCGGGGCTCATCACCGCGATCCTGTACCGCGCGCCGGGCAGGCCCGAGGCGGTGATGACCGCGCTCGACGGCTACCCGATGACGCAGAAGGGCGAGGCCGGCAAGGCGCTGGGCGTGGACATCCTGTCCTCGGCTCTAGAGGGCATGGTCGGCACCGTGGTGCACATCGTCGCGACGCCGCTGCCGGCACAGATCGCCCTGCACTTCTCCTCGCCCGAGTTCTTCGCGCCGGCGGTGCTCGCGCTCGCGGTCGTCGCCTCGCTGGGCGGAAACCTCCTGCTCGGCCTGTTCGGCGTCTGCATCGGGCTGTTCGTCGCGTCGGCCGGGCTCGATTCGCTGAACGGGACGACGCGTTTCACCTTCGGCAGCCTGCACCTGATGGGCGGGCTCGACCTCATCCCCGTCATCATCGGCCTCTTCGCCATCTCAGCGATGCGAGGAGGGCGACATGCAGGTCTCGACCAGGTCCTTCACCATCCGCATCTTCGACTGGCCCGTGGTGCGGCGGATCCGCGGCACGGTGGTGCGCTCCTCGATCCTGGGGATCGCGATCGGCAACCTGCCCGGCATCGGCGCCTCGACCGCGTCGATATGCGCCTACAGCGAGCCCCTGCGCTGGTCTGAGGACCGCTCGCTCTTCGGCAGGGGCGCGCCCCCGAGGCCGCGAACAACGCCGCGTCGATGGGCGCGCCGGTGCCGCTCTTCGCGCTCGGCATTCCCGGCTCCGGCACCACCGCCGTCATCCTCGGCGCCTTCATCGTGCATGGGCTGCCCCCGGGGCCGGCCTTCGGAACCGGCAACAGCGATCTGATCCACGCGGTCTTCGTGGGCCTGCCGATCGTCAACGTGCTGATCCTCGTCTTCTCCGAGCCGTTCATCGCGATCCTGTCGAAGCTGCCGGACCGGCCCTATTCGGTGCTCGGCCCGATCATCGTGATCTGCTGCATCATGGGGACCTATTCGGTGCAGAACTCGGTGTTCGACACGTGGCTGATGCCGGGTTTCGGGCTGGCCGGGTTCCTGCGCGAGACGATCGGCTTTCCGCTCGTGTCGATCATCCTCTGCGTCGTGCTGGGCCCCATCGCGGAGAGCGAGCTGCGCCGGTCGCTGGCGATGTCGCGGGGCGAGCTGCCGGTCTTCTGGCAGCGCCCGATCAGCGCCATCCTCCTCGGCGTCGCGATCCTGCTCGTGATCGTCACGGTGGTCATGCCGCTCCTGCGGCGCCGGCAGCTCCGCGAGACGAGGACGCGTGCCGCGTGACGGGGCCGCCGCCGACCGCACGGAGCCGGCATGACGTGCGGCAAGCCCTGAGCGGCCTGCGACTCCACGCCCGAGAAGAATATCCACCCGGTGATCGGCGCGCTGACAAGGACGCCGGGCGCGGACAGGCCGCGCCTCTGCCCCGCCGCCGGGCGCTCCCCGACCGGGGGCACCTGCTCGCGGGTGATCGGCTCCTCTCGGCCGGACCGGCGCGAACTCCCGACCTTGCGGGAGGACATCTGCCGCTTGGCCCGCCGCCTGCCGCCACGCCGCTGCGCGGGCCGAACGGGGCCACCGACGGCCACGCCCCGGCCCGACGACCCCGCGCGCCCTCAGACCAGCGCGCCGGCCAGCGAATTCGCGGCGCTGCCGGTGATGCGCACGCGGGCGAGATCGCCGCGGCCCACATCGCCCGCGACGAAGACCGAATGCAGGTGGTCGGACTTGCCCACCATCTGCCCCGGCTCGCGGCCCGGCTTCTCGAACAGCACGCCGACCTCGCGGCCGACCATGCGGTCCTGCACCGCGCGCTGCTGGCGCTTCAGGAGAGACTGGAGCCGCTGCAGGCGGGCGTCCTTCGCCGCCTCCCCGACCTGTTCGCGCTCCGCCGCCGGGGTGCCGGGCCGGGTGGAATACTTGAAGGAATAGCACTGGCCGTATTCCACCGCCTCGACCAGATCCATGGTGGCGGCGAAATCCGCCTCGGTCTCGCCCGGGAAGCCGACAATGAAATCGCCCGAGATCAGGATGTCGGGCCGCGCCGCCCGGATCCGCTCGATCAGCCGCAGGTAAGACTCCGCCGTGTGCTTGCGGTTCATCGCCTTCAGCACCCGGTCCGATCCCGACTGCACCGGCAGGTGCAGATAGGGCATCAGCTTGTCGACCTCGCCATGGGCGGCGATCAGGTCCTCGTCCATGTCGTTCGGGTGCGAGGTGGTGAAGCGGATCCGCTCCAGCCCGTCGATCCCGGCCAGTTCCCGGATCAGCCGCGCGAGGCTCCACTCCCCGCCTGGCCCGGCGCCATGGTAGGCGTTCACGTTCTGGCCCAGGAGCGTGATCTCGCGCACGCCGCGCTCCACCAGGTCGCGGGCCTCGGCCATCACCCGGGCGGCAGGGCGCGACGCCTCCGCCCCGCGGGTATAGGGGACCACGCAGAAGGCGCAGAACTTGTCGCAGCCCTCCTGCACGGTGAGGAACGCGGTCGGCCCCCGCGCCGCCTTCGGCCGCCCGCCCAGCCGGTCGAACTTGTCCTCGGCCGGGAAATCGGTGTCGAGCGCCCGTCCGCCCGCCCGCGCGCGACGCTCCAGGACGGGCAGGTTGTGATAGCTCTGCGGCCCCACCACCAGATCCACCAGCGGCTGGCGGCGCAGGATCTCCTCGCCCTCGGCCTGGGCGACGCAGCCCGCCACGCCGATCTTCAGCTCCGGGTTCGCCGCCTTCAGCCCGCGGAACCGGCCCAGCTCGGAATAGACCTTCTCGGCGGCCTTCTCGCGGATGTGGCAGGTGTTGAGGAGGATCATGTCCGCCTCCTCGGCCGTTTCCGTGGTGACGTAGCCCTCCGCGCCCAGCGCCTCGGCCATGCGTTCGCTGTCATAGACGTTCATCTGGCACCCGTAGGTGCGGATGAAGAGCTTGCGCGCCTCGGTCATGGCGGGTCCTTTCACCGGCGGATGCAGGAAGCCCGCCCCATACACCCCGGCGCCCCGTCCCGCAACGCCGGCGCCGCAGGGATCAGGTCTCGCGGCGCAGCCGGATGATCACGTCGACGGCGCTGATCCGCGATCCCTCCGGCGCCTCGGGCAGCCGCGCGATCTCCAGTTCCTCGGCGGGCGCGTCGATCAGCCGGCCGTCCTCCTCCCACAGGAAGTGCGGATGGTCGTCGACGCGGGTGTCGAAATAGCTCCGCGCGCCCTCGATGCGGATCTCCTGCAACAGTCCGGCCCGGCAGAAGGCCCTGAGCGTGTTGTAGACGGTGGCCAGCGACGTGGTCTCGCCCGCCGCCCGGCTCGCGGCATGCAGGCTCTCGGCGGTGACGTGCCGAACCTCGCCGTCGCCGACCAGCAGCGCGGCCAGCGACAGCCGCTGGCGCGTGGGGCGCAGCGGCGCGCTCGACAGCCATTCGGCCCCCCGGGCGAGGCGATCGTCGTCGATATGCGGGTCCAGATCGGCCATGCCGGTGCATATAGCGCGGGCGGGGGCCCGATTTCAACGTGGGCCGCCGCCCTTGCGCCGCTTTCGCGGGGGGTGATACAGGCGATCAACGACGCGCCAGACGCCGCCAGGAGGGGCCGCATGTCCGAATTTCCCACGTCCTTCGACCGCGAGGACCTGATCGCCTGCGCGAAGGGCGACCTGTTCGGCCCCGGCAACGCCCAGCTGCCCCTGCCGCCGATGCTGATGATGGACCGGATCACCGACATCTCGGCCGATGGCGGCGCCCACGGCAAGGGCCACGTCGTCGCGGAATTCGACATCCAGCCCGACCTGTGGTTCTTCGAGTGCCACTTCCCGGGCAACCCGATCATGCCGGGCTGCCTCGGACTCGACGGGTTGTGGCAGCTCACCGGCTTCAACCTGGGCTGGCGCGGCTGGCAGGGGCGCGGATACGCCCTCGGCGTCGGCGAGGTGAAGCTCACCGGCATGGTCCGTCCGGAACGGAAAATGCTCACCTACCACGTGGATTTCACCAAGGCGGTGCAATCCCGCCGCTTGACCATGGGCGTCGCGGACGGGACCGTTCACGCCGACGGCGACCTGATCTACCAGGTGAAGGACATGAAGGTCGCCCTTTCGGAAAGCTGACCGAAACAACAGGAGAAGCACGATGCGCCGCGTCGTCGTCACCGGACTGGGCATCGTCTCGCCCATCGGCAATTCCGCCCAGGAGGTCACCCAGTCGCTGAAGGCGGGCCGGTCGGGCATCGAGGCGAGCTCTGAGATGGCCGAGCACGGCTTCCGCAGCCGGGTCGCCGGCACGCTGAAGATCGACACCGCCGACCATGTGGACAAGCGCACCCTGCGCTTCATGGGGCCGGGGGCGGCCTATGCCCATATCGCCATGCAGCAGGCGATCGCCGATGCCGGGCTGCCCGAGGAGGTCGTCTCCAACCCCGCCACCGGGCTCATCGCGGGCTCCGGCGGCCCCTCGACCTCGGCGCTGCACGAGGCGCACCGGATCGTCGAGGAGAAGGGCTCGCCGAAGCGGATCGGCCCCTTCGCGGTGCCCAAATGCATGTCCTCCACCGTCTCGGCCAACCTGTCGACGGCGTTCAAGATCAAGGGGATGAACTTCTCCATCACCTCGGCCTGCTCGACCTCGCTGCACTGCATCGGCATGGCCGCGCAGCAGATCCAGCTGGGCACGCAGGACGTGATGTTCGCCGGCGGCGGCGAGGAGCTGGACTGGACCCTGTCCTGCCTGTTCGACGCGATGGGCGCCATGTCGACGAAGTTCAACGACACGCCCGAGCGCGCCTCCCGCGCCTTCGACGCCGACCGCGACGGCTTCGTGATCGCCGGCGGCGGTGGCATGGTGGTGCTCGAAAGCCTCGAACACGCCCAGGCCCGCGGCGCGAAGATCTATGCCGAGGTGACGGGATTCGGCGCCACCTCCGACGGGCACGACATGGTCGCCCCCTCCGGCGAGGGCGGCGAGCGCGCCATGCGCCTCGCCCTGCAGGACATGGAGGCGGGCCGGGTCGGCTACATCAACGCCCACGGCACCTCCACGCCGGTCGGCGACGTGGGCGAGGTCGAGGCGGTGCGCCGCGTCTTCGGCGAGGGCAGCACCCCGCCGATCAGCTCCACCAAGTCGATGACCGGACACAGCCAGGGCGCCACCGGCGCGCAGGAGGCGGTCTATTGCCTGCTGATGCTGGAGCACGACTTCATCGCCCCCTCGATCAACGTCGAGACCCTCGACGAGAAGATCCGCGAGGGCGAGATCGCGACCGCCCTCGTCGAGAACGCGGGCCTCGACACCGTGATGACCAATTCCTTCGGCTTCGGCGGGACGAACGGGTCGATGCTGATGACGAAGTGGAAGGATTGACGGCAATGGCGGGACAGCTCCAGGGCAAGCGGGGTCTCATCATGGGGGTGGCCAACGACCACTCCATCGCCTGGGGCATTGCGCGGGCGATGCACGAGGCCGGGGCGGAACTCGCCTTCACCTACCAGAACGAGGCGCTTCTGAAGCGGGTGCAGCCGCTGGCCGAGAGCGTCGGCAGCGATCTGGTGATCCCGGCCAACGTGGCCGAGGACGAGTCCATGGACGCGGCCTTCGAGACCCTGCGGGAACGCTGGGGTAGCCTGGATTTCGTCGTCCACGCCATCGCCTATTCCGACAAGAACGAGCTAAAGGGCCGGTTCGTGAACACGACGCGGGCCAATTTCGGGCACACCCTGTCGATCTCGTGCTACTCGTTGATCGACGTGGCCCGCCGCGCCTCCGCGATGATGCCCGAGGGCGGCACGATCCTGACTTTGACCTACCAGGGCTCCAACCGGGTGACGCCGTTCTACAACGTGATGGGCGTGGCCAAGGCGGCGCTGGAATCGGCGGTGCGCTACCTCGCCAACGATCTCGGCCCCGACGGCATCCGCGTGAACGCCCTCTCGCCCGGGCCGATGAAGACGCTGGCGGGCGCGGCGATCACCGGCGCGCGCAAGACCTTCAAGTTCGCCGAGCAGAACGCGCCGGCGCGCGCCAATGCCACGCTGGAGGCCGTCGGCGCCACCGCCGTGCACCTGGCCTCGGACGGCGGCGCCTTCACCACCGGCGAGGTGCTGCATATCGACGGCGGCTACCACGTCCTCGGCATGCCGCAGATCGACAACATCCACGTCTAGGCTGCCGTTGGGCACCCTGCCCCGGCGACCGGCGCCCAGAACGCAGGAAGGGCCGCGCTCCGGCTGGAACGCGGCCCTTCGATCGATGCGTCAGGGTCGTCTCAGACGATCTCGACCAGCTCCACGTCGAAGGTCAGCTTCTGGCCGGCCAGCGGGTGGTTGGCGTCCAGCGTCACCTCGGTCTCGTTCGTCTCGGCGACGACGACCGGCATGGTCTGGCCCTCGGGCGTCTGCATCTGCAGCTGGGTGCCCGGCTCGGTCGGGATGTGATCGGGGATCTGCTCGCGCGGGACGGCCTGGATGCGCGACGGATCGCGATCGCCATAGCCTTCGTCCGGCTCCACGACGACCTGCTTGCTCTCGCCCACTTCCATCCCGGTCATGGCCTTGTCGAGGCCGGGGATGATCTGCCCGCTGCCGAGCGTGAACTCCAGCGGATCGCGGCCCTCGGAACTGTCGAACTGGGTCCCGTCGGCAAGGCTTCCGGAATAGTGCATGCGGACGGTGTCACCTGGCTTCGCCTGGCTCATGGCATTCCCTCATGTCTGGATTGGGTTGGTTCGAGGCCGCCAGTCTCGGCGGGTGCTCGTCTGCGACAGCCCCTAGGTGGGAGCGGCACCCCCGCCTGTAAACCGCGGCGGGCGGATTTCGGCCGGTTTTCGGTCGGAATCCCCCCATTTCCCCGGAAAATCCCGCGTCTTGCGGGGCTCGCGGGCGCGTGCGACGATGCCCGCGCTTGCCAGTCCGAACCGATCAGAGGCGCCATCTTGCCCGATTTCACCACGTCCGACGGCCTTCGCCTTCATTACACGGACCGGGGCGAGGGCCCGCCCCTGCTGTGCCTGTCCGGGCTCACGCGGAACGCGACCGATTTCGACTACCTGGCGCCGCACCTGCCCGATGCGCGCCTGATCGCGCTGGACTATCGCGGGCGCGGCCGGTCGGACTGGGCCGATCCCGCCACCTATACCGTGCCGGTGGAGGCGCGCGACGCGGTCGAGCTTCTCGACCATCTGGGTCTCGACCGGGCGCCGATCCTCGGAACCTCGCGCGGCGGGCTGATCGCCATGCTGCTCTCGGCCACGGTGAAGGAGCGCGTGGCGGGCGTCTGCCTCAACGATATCGGGCCCGAGATCGACCCCGCCGGCCTCGCCGTCATCGCCGGCTATGTCGGCCGCGACCCGGCCCAGTCCAGCCACGCCGAGGCGGTCGCGGCCCGCGCCGCCCTGATGGCCGGGTTCGAGGACGTCCCCGAGAGCCGCTGGCGCGAGGAGGTGGAGAAACACTATGTCGAGGGCGACGGCCGCCTCTCGATCAACTACGATCCCGCCCTCGCCGAGGCGGTGGCGGCGGGCGGCGCCGAGCCCGCGCCCGATCTCTGGCCCTGGTTCGACGCCATGGCGGACCTGCCGCTGGCCTGCATCCGCGGCGCCAACAGCGACCTTCTCTCCCCCGCCACCCTTGCCGAGATGCGCCGCCGCCGGCCCGACATGATCGTGGCCGAGGTGCCCAAGCGCGGCCATGTCCCCTTCCTCGACGAGCCCGAGGCGCTGGAAGCCATCGCCGCCTGGCGCGCGCGGCTGTGAACTTCGACCGGATCGAGGCCGCCGCCCGCCGGTCGGGGGCCGAGCTCCGCCCCACCCCGCTGCTCGACTCCCCCTTCCTCGACGAGATCGCCGGCCGGCGGGTGCTGGTGAAGGCCGAGCCCTTGCAGCGCACCGGCAGCTTCAAGTTCCGCGGCGCCTTCGCCGCGCTCTCCGCGCTCGACCCGGCCGTCCGCGCGCGGGGCGTGCTGGCCTATTCCTCGGGCAACCACGCCCAGGGCGTGGCGCTCGCCGCCGCGCTGCACGAGGTGCCGGCGGTGATCGTCATGCCCCGCGACGCGCCCGCGCTGAAGGTCGCCAATACCCGCGCGCTGGGGGCGGAGATCGTGCTCTACGACCGCGCCGGCGGCGAGAGCCGGGAGGAGATCGGCACCCGCCTCGCCGAGGCGCGCGGCCTGTCGCTGGTCAAGCCCTATGACGACCCGGAGGTGATCGCCGGCCAGGGCAGCGTCGGGCTGGAACTCGCCCGCCAGGTGCCCGCCGAGGCGTCCGGCGACGTCCTCGTCTGCTGCGGCGGCGGCGGGCTGACATCCGGCGTGGCCCTCGCGCTCGCGGCGCTGCGCCCCGACCTTCGCGTCCGCCCGGTGGAGCCGGAGGGGTTCGACGATACCGCCCGCTCGCTCGCCGCCGGCCGGATCGTCGCCAACGACCGCATCTCCGGCTCGATCTGCGACGCCATCGTCACGCCCAGCCCCGGCGAGCTGACCTTTCCGATCCTGTCCCGGCTCTGCGGCCCCGGCCTCGCCGTCTCCGACGACGAGGCGTTGCGCGCCGTGGCGCTCGCCTTCCTGCGGCTCAAGATCGTGTGCGAGCCGGGCGGCGCCGTGGCGCTGGCCGCGGCCCTGTTCCGCGCGCGCGATCTTTCCGGCGACACCGTGACCGTCGTGGCCACCGGCGGCAATGTCGATCCGCAGCTGTTCGCCCGGGCGCTCGGCCGGCTCTGACCGGCGGACCGCGGCCGAACGTCCGGGGCACGGCCCCATTTCCGCCCGCGCGCGTTGACCGGGACGCCGGGCCGGCCCATACCGGCCCAGTCCGCCGGAGTGACCATGACAGCGCGCCTTCCCCTGCTCTTTATCCTGATGACGCTGATGATCGATTCCATGGGGATCGGCCTCGTCATCCCGGTCATGCCGCGCCTGATCCAGGAGGTCGAGGGCGGCACCATCGCCCAGGCGGCCCTGTGGGGCGGGATCTTCACCACCGCCTACGCCATCATGCAGTTCCTCTGCGGCCCGCTGCTCGGCGCCCTCAGCGATCGATACGGGCGACGGCCGGTCCTGCTGCTGACGCTGACCATCATGGCGCTCGACTACGTGGTGATCGCGCTGGCCGGCAATGTCTGGCTCCTGCTGGTCGGGCGGCTGATCGGCGGGATCGCGGCCTCCACCCGCTCGGTCGCCACGGCCTTCATCGCCGACATCTCCAATTCCGAACAGAAGGCGGAGCGGTTCGGCCTCGTCGGCGCGGCCTTCGGGCTCGGCTTCGTCCTCGGCCCGCTCTTCGGCGGCGTGCTGGCGGAGTTCGGCACCCGCGCGCCGTTCTGGGCGGCGGCGGCGCTGTCGGCGATGAACCTGGCCTTCGGCTACTTCATCCTGCCCGAGACGGTGACCGACCGCATCCGCCGCCCGTTTTCCTGGGTCCGCGCCAACCCGCTGGGCGCCCTGCTCGACCTCGGCCGGCAGGAGCGCGTGGGCCGCCTGACCCTGCTGTTCTTCCTCTACCAGACCGCCTTCTTCGTCTATCCCGCGATCTGGGCCTATTTCGCCGAGGAGCGCTTCGGCTGGGGGCCGCGGATGACCGGCATCTCGCTGGGCCTGTTCGGGATCTCCCTCGCCGTGGTGCAGGGCGGGCTGATCCGGCTGGTGCTGAAATGGTTCGGCGACCGGGGCACGGTGCTCTACGGCCTGATCTTCAACGCCTTCGCCTTCCTGGCGCTGGCGGTGGTGGAATCCGGCACCGTGGCGCTGTTCCTCGCCCCCCTGACGGCGCTCGGCGCGGTGGTGACCCCGGCGATCCAGGCGATGATGTCGCGCGCGATCCCCGACAATGCCCAGGGCGGGTTGCAGGGCCTGCTGACCAGCGCCGGCGCCCTGGCGATGGTGGTCTCGCCCGCGCTGATGAGCCAGGTCTTCTGGTTCTCCACGGCCGAGTCGACAGGCTTCTACCTGCCCGGCGCGCCGTTCCTCGTCTCCATGGCGCTGATGGGCGTCTGCGCGGTGGTGTTCCTCGGCCGCAAGCGCATGCCCCGGTCGCAGCCCGCGCCCTCCCCGGGGAGTGATCCCGCTGCTCCGGAACTCCGCCGGGACTCCGACGCGATTCCGACACGGGTTTCCGGCCCCTGTCAGACCCCGAGGCAGTGCCGCATGATCGCCTTCTGGGCATGGAGCCGGTTCTCGGCCTCGTCCCAGATCACCGAATGCGGCCCGTCCATGATCTCCGAGGTCACCTCGTCCTCCCGGTGCGCGGGCAGGCAATGCATGAACAGGGCGTCCGGCTTCGCCCGCGCCATCAGCTCGGCATTGACCTGGTAGCCGCGCAGCTGGTTGTGCCGCCGCTCCCGCGCCGATTGCGGATCGTGCATCGACACCCAGGTATCGGTGACCACCAGGTCGGCCCCCTCGACGGCCCTGGCGGGGTCGCGCTCGATGGTGATCAAGTCGTGCAGTTCCCGTGGCGGATCAAGGGGTTCCGGCCCGGTGAAGGTCAGGTCGAACCCGAACTGCCGCGCGGCATGGGCGAAGGAGGCGAAGACGTTGTTGCCGTCGCCCGACCAGACCACCTTGCGCCCCGCGATCGGCCCGCGATGCTCCTCGTAGGTCATCACGTCGGCCATGATCTGGCACGGATGGGAGCGGTTGGTCAGCCCGTTGATCACCGGCACCTCGGCGTAGTCCGCCATCTCCAGCAGCGTGGCCTCCTCGAAGGTGCGGATCATGATCAGGTCGACATAACGCGACATGACCCGCGCGGTGTCGGCGATGGTCTCGCCATGGCCGAGCTGCATGTCGGCCCCCGACAGCACCATCGTCTGCCCGCCCATCTGCCGCACGCCCACGTCGAACGAAACCCGGGTGCGGGTCGAGGGCTTCTCGAAGATCAGCGCCACCATCATCCCCTCGAGCGGGCGGTCGTCATCCGGCGCCGCCTTCGGCCTGCCGTCGCGACCGTCCTTCATCGCCCGCGCGGTGTCGATGATCCGCCGCAGGTCCGCCGGATCGGTCTTGTCGATATCGAGGAAATGGGTCATCGCGCGGCCCCCCCTTGGCGGTCGGCGGCCCGGGGCGCGATCCCCGTTGCGCCGCGGAACGTGGATGAAACGGGGCGCGGCATCAGGCCGCGCGCGCCAGCGCGGTCGCCGCCGCGTCGAGCCGGGACAGGGCCTCCGCCACCTCTTCCTCGCCGATGATCAGCGGCGGCAGCAGGCGCACCACGTTGTCGGCGGCGGGAATGGTCAGAAGGTGCTGGGCATACCCCTGGGCGACCAGATCGGTATTGGGCACGCGCGCCTTGATCCCCAGCATCAGGCCGCGCCCCCTGACATCGTCGAAGACCTGCGGATGCGCGGCCGCGAGATCCTGGAGCCCGGCGCGGAACCGTGCGCCCGCCTCCTCGACGCGGTCGAGGAAGCCGGGCCCGGTGACGATCTCCATGACCCGCGCGCCGACGGCGCAGGCGAGCGGGTTGCCGCCATAGGTCGAGCCATGGGTGCCGGCGGTCATTCCCGCCGCCGCCCGCTCCGTGGCGAGGACGGCGCCGAGCGGGAAGCCGCCGCCGATCCCCTTGGCCACCATCATGATGTCGGGCGCGATCCCCGCCCATTCATGGGCGAAGAGACGTCCGGTCCGGCCCATGCCGCATTGCACCTCGTCGAAGATCAGAAGCGCGCCGTGGCGGTCGGCCAGCTCGCGCAGCCCGCGCAGGCAGGCGTCCGGCAGCGCGCGGATGCCGCCCTCGCCCTGGATCGGCTCGACCAGGATCGCGGCCACGTCCTCGCCCGATCGTCGCGTCGAGCGCGTCGTGATCGCCCCAGCGGACCTGCGTGAACCCCGGCAGGAGCGGGCCGAAGCCCTTGGTCATCTTCTCCGCCCCGACGGCCGAGATCGCCGCCATCGAGCGGCCGTGGAACGCGCCCTCGAAGGTCACGATCCGGTGGCGGGGGCGCCCGGCCTCGGCATGGTGCTTGCGCGCCATCTTCACGGCCAGTTCGCAGCGCCTCGGTGCCGGAATTGGTGAAGAAGCACGTCTCGGCGAAGCTGTGCCTCACCAGAAGGTCGGCCAGCCGCTGCTGGTGCGGGATGTCGTAGAGGTTGGAGACATGCCAGAGCTTCTGCGCCTGCTCGGTCAGCGCCTCCACCAGCGCGGGATGGGCATGGCCCAGCGCGTTGACCGCGATCCCGGCCCCCATGTCGAGGTAGCGGGTGCCGTCCCCGGTCCACAGCCACGCGCCCTCGCCCCGCTCGAAGGCGATGGGCGCGCGGTTGTAGGTGGGCAGGATCGCGGGGATCATGGCGGTCTGTCCTTGAGGAAAGCGAGGCCCAGAGGTGCCAAAGGCCCGCAACGCTGTCAACGACGCGCGCGCCGTCTCACGCCTTCAGGCGATAGCCGCGCCGCAGCCAGGCCCAGGCCAGCCAGCACAGCGCCAGCGTGGTGACGAGGCAGACCGCGAAGCCGAGCAGCGGCGAGGTGTCCGAGACGCCGAGCACGCCGTATCGCGCCCCGTCGATCAGGTAGAAGAACGGGTTGAAATGCGACGCGGCGGTGAGTGCGGGGGGCAGCGCCTCGATCGAGTAGAAGGTGCCCGACAGGAACGACAGCGGCGTGATGATGAAGTTGGTGATCGCCGACATCTGGTCGAACTTCGACGCGTAGATCCCGGCGAGGATGCCCAGCGCCCCCATCATCGCCGCGCCCAGGACGATGAAGGCGAGCGCGACGAGGGGATGCGCGAGGCCCGTGCCGATGAAGACCACCATCACCGCGCCGATCACCAGCGCCACCAGCCCGCCGCGCACGACGCCGCCGGCGAGGTAGCCCGCCACCATCTCCACCGGCGAGAGCGGCGGCATCAGCGTGTCGACGATGTTGCCCTGCACCTTGGCCGCCAGCAGCGAGGACGAGGTGTTGGCGAAGCTGTTCTGGATCACCGTCATCATCATCAGCCCCGGCGCGATGAAATCGACGTAGCGCACGCCCATGACGTCGCCCCGGGTCGGCCCGATGGCGATGGCGAAGACGGCCAGGAACAGCCCCGCATTGATCAGCGGGCCCATCACCGTCTGCGCCCAGATCGCCATGAACCGGCGGCATTCCCGCTCGGCCAGGGTGTAGAGCCCCATCCAGTTCCAGCGGCCGAAGCGCCGCACGCCCATTTCGTGCGATGTGGTCTCGGTCATCCGGCGTCCCGTCCTTGTGTCGCGGCCATGCGTGACTAGAATAGGGACCTCACGCCAGATACCAAGCGGTCCCGCGCGCGGCCGTGCCAATCGCAAGCCCCATCCCTTACGCGAGGAACCCCATGTCCTGGACCGACGAACGCGTCGAGAAGCTGACGCAGATGTGGAACGAGGGGCAGTCGGCCAGCGCCATCGCCAAGGAGCTGGGCGGCGTGACCCGGAACGCCGTGATCGGCAAGGTCCACCGGCTCGGCCTGTCGAACCGCACCGGCGGCGCCCCGGTCGATGCCGAGCCCCTGCCGGAGCCGCCGCCGCAGGCCGCGGCGCCGGACCCGGCCCCCGCCCCCCGGCCGAGGAGCCCGCCCCCGAGGAGCCGAAGGTCGAGGAGCCCGAGGCGAAGGAGGAGCCCGCACCGGCCCCCGCGCGCCAGATCGTGCCCGCCGGGCAGCCCCTGCCGCCGCAGCCCTCCGCCAACGAGATCAGCGCCGAGGCGCTGGAGACCGTGCGCGAGGTGGAGAAGAAATCGAAGAAGCTGTCGCTGATGGAACTGACCGAACGGACCTGCAAATGGCCGATCGGCGACCCGGCGAGCGAGGATTTCTGGTTCTGCGGCCTGCCGGTGCAGTCGGGCAAGCCCTATTGCGAGGCCCATGTGGGCGTGGCCTTCCAGCCCATGTCCTCGCGCCGCGACCGCCGCCGCTGAGGCGCGGGCGCCGTCCCGCCCTGCGGGTCGAAAATCCGCCCGATGGCGCAGAAAGGACTGGATGTCCGGCGCCCGGGCGCGATCCCCGACATCCGTTCGATCCGGGCCGCCCGAAAGAGACGATCGGCCCGTCCGGGCCGGCGGCGGCGAACCGGCGTTTCGCGGCCACGCGGTCGCGGGGTCTTGCTTCTTCGCGCCGATCGGCCACATCGCTCGCAGACCATCTGGAGGTGATCCCATGCCCGCGACCATGCGCCTGGCCCTGCCCCTCGCCGCAGGGCTTCTCGCCACCACCGCCGTCCACGCGCAGGAGAGCGACTTCGGGCCGCTCGTCTCGGCCGGCGACCTGCAACCGGCCCTCGACCGCGTCGAGGTTCTCGACATCCGCGCCGCCGGCGAAGACGGCTATGGCGGCGGCCATATCGAGGGCGCGGTGAACGCCCCCTACGAGCTGTTCCGCGGCCCCGCCGACAATCCCGGCCAGGTGCCCTCCGAGGCGGAGCTGAGCCAGACGCTGGGCGAGCTGGGCCTCGAGCCCTCCGACCCGGTCGTGATCGCCTATCAGGGCGAGGACGCGACCGATTTCGGCGCCGCGGCGCGCGTCTACTGGACGCTGAAATCCAGCGGGTTCGAGAAGATCTCGATCCTGAACGGCGGCTACAACGCCTGGTCCCAGGCCGGAAACGACCTGTCGAGCGAACCGGTCGAGGTCGAGCCCACCGATGTCGAGGTGACCTGGAACGACCGGTGGACCGCCACGGCCGAGGACGTGCAGCAGGTGCTGAACGGCGAGGACGAGGCGCTGCTGCTCGATGCCCGTCCCGAGAGCTTCTGGAACGGCGAACAGGCCCACGCGGCCGCCGCCAAGCCCGGCACGATCCCGCAATCGGAGTATTTCGAGCATGCGGGCTGGTTCTCGGACGGTCCCGCCATCGTCGATGCCAAGGCCGCGCGGGATCTCGCCGCCGAGCAGGACTTCACCGGCACTGCCGCGATCATCTCGTTCTGCAACACCGGCCACTGGGCGGCCACCAACTGGTTCGCCCTGTCGGAACTGGCTGGCATCGACAACGTGAAGCTCTATCCCGAGAGCGTGGTGGGCTGGTCCAACGCCGGCTACGAGATGACCAATGTGCCGGGCCCGATCCGCACGCTCTGGAACCAGGTGAAGTCGGTCTTCTGATCCCGACGGGAGGTCCCCATGGCCCAATCCGCAACCGTCGCGCCGCCCGCCGGCGCGGCCGCCTCCACGACCCTCCGCGCCGCCCTGATCGGGGCGGCGCTCGCCTTCGCCCTGGCGGTCGCGCTGCTGGTAGGGGTGCGCTACGGCCTGCTGATCCTGATCGGCCTGGGCTTCGGCATCACGCTCGAAGGGTTCCGCTTCGGTTTCGCCGGACCCTGGCGGCGGATGATCACCGAGCGCGATCCCGGCGGCCTCCTCGGCCACCTGCTGGCCATCGCCCTGGTGGCGGTCGTGGCCTTCCCTCTTCTCGCGGCCGCGGGGCCGGAACTGATCGGCGCCCATGCGCCGGTCGGCCTCGCCATGGTCGGCGGCGCCTTCGTCTTCGGCCTGTCGATGCAGCTGGTGATGGGCTGCGGCTCCGGCTCGCTGGTCAATGCCGGCTCGGGCAATCCGGTGGGCGTCGTCGCCCTGCCCTTCTTCGCCATCGGATCCTTCCTCGGCGCCTACAACCTCGTCTGGTGGACCTCGCTGGGCTCGCTGCCGGTGATCGCGCTCGACGGCACCGACGGGCTGCTCGTCACCCTCGCCGCGCTGGCCGCGGTGGCCGCCCTCGCGCTCTGGCTCGCCCCGTCGGAATCGCGCCGGCTGCCGCGGCGCTATGTCTGGGCGGCGCTGTTCCTCGCCCTCTTCGCCGTGCTCAACATCGTGGTGGCCGGGCAGCCCTGGGGCGTGGTCTACGGCCTCGGCCTCTGGGCGGCGAAGGGCGCGACGGCGCTCGGCGTGCCCACCGAACCTTCCGCCTTCTGGGGCCTGCCGGCGAACCAGGAGCGCATCGCCCAGAGCCTGCTGACGGATGTCACCTCGCTGACCAATCTGGGCCTGATCGGCGGCGCGCTTCTCGTCACCGTGTGGCGGGGCGACCTGACGAAGGGTTTGCCGCGGCTGCCGGCGCGCGCCTGGGCGACGACGATCGTTGCCGGGTTCCTGCTGGGCTATTCCTCCCGCATCGCCTTCGGCTGCAACGTGGGCGCCTTCTTCTCGGGCATCTCCACCGGCTCGCTGCATGGCTGGGCCTGGTTCGCCGCCGGCTTCGCCGGCTCCGCCGTCGGCGTCAGGCTGCGCCCCCGGTTCGGACTGGGAGGCTGAGATGACGCGTCGCCTCACCGCCTCCATCGTCGCCGCCTTCGTGGTGGGCCTCCTGGCCTTCGACCTCGCCGCCTCGGAGCCGCCCGACATCTACGCCCAGCCGCCGGTGATCGCGCTGGGCTCGGGCGGTGCCGCCGCCGGCGCGCATTGCGCCTCCCTGCCCACGCAATAGGCAACCTGCCCGTTCGTCGCGGTCCCGGCACACTGCCGCGCGTGATTTGTCGCCCGCGTGCCCCTAGGTCAGCCGGTGAAACAACCGGGACAGGGACAAGGGACACGATGAGCGACAAGGTAAGCTTTCAACGGGTGCTGGGCCGCTGGGACATCCTGGCCCTCGCCTTCGGGGCAATGGTGGGCTGGGGCTGGGTGGTCCTCGCCGGGACGCAGATCAGGGAGGGCGGCACGCTCGGCGCCATCCTCGCCTTCGCCGCCGGCGGCTTCGCCGTCTTCCTGATCTCGCTGACCTATGCCGAACTGTGCTCGGCCATGCCCAAGACCGGGGGCGAGCACGTCTATTCCTACCGTGCGCTCGGCCTCGTCGGCTCCTTCGTCTGCACCTGGGCGGTGGTGCTGGGCTATGTCGCCGTGACCGCCTTCGAGGCGGTGGCGCTGCCCACGGTGCTGGAATATCTCGCGCCGAACTACCAGTGGGGCTATCTCTGGACCGTGGCCGGCTGGGACGTGACCCTGACCTGGGCGCTGACCGGATCGCTGGGCGCGATCTTCATGACCTGGATCAACTACCGCGGCATCTCCTTCTCCGCCGCGCTGCAGAAGATCTTCGTCTTCGCGCTCGGCATCGTCGGCGTGGCCCTCATCATCGGCAGCTTCTTCACCGGCGAGGTGGCGAACACGGCCCCGCAATTCGTCGACGGCTTCGGCGGCTGGATGACGGTGCTGGTGATGACGCCGTTCCTTCTCGTCGGCTTCGACGTCATCCCGCAGGCGGCCGAGGAGATCGACCTCCCCCATCGCGCCATCGGCAAGGTGCTGCTCCTGTCGGTGGCGATGGCGGTGATCTGGTACATGCTCATCATCCTGGCGGTCTCGCTGATGCTGGACTCGACGGCGCTGGGAGAGACGGAGCTCGCCCCCGCCGACGCTCTGGCGGCCGTCGTGGGCGCGGGATGGGGTGGGCAGCTTCTGGTCTTCGCCGGGCTTTGCGGCATCCTGACCAGCTGGAACGCCTTCTTCATCGGCGGCAGCCGGGCGATCTACGCCATGGCCCATTCCGGCATGCTGCCCGCCTTCCTGGCGAAGATGCACCCGGTCCACCGCACGCCGGTGAACGCGATCCTGGTGGTCGGCGCGCTCTCGACGCTGGCGCCGTTCCTCGGCCGCTCGGCGCTGGTCTGGTTCGTCGACGCGGGCGGGTTCGGGATCGTCATCGCCTATGTCCTCGTGGCGATCTCCTTCCTCGTGCTGCGCCGGCGGGAGCCCGACATGCCCCGCCCCTACCGCGTGCCGCAGGGCGAGCGCGTCGGCTGGGCGGCGGTGATCCTCGGCGGCGCCTTGGCGGTGCTCTACCTGCCCGGCATGCCCTCGGCGCTGATCTGGCCGGCGGAATGGCTGATCGTGGCGCTGTGGTCGGTGGCCGGGCTGGCGCTCTGGACGCTCGCCAAGGCGCAGATCGGCAGCGAGCGGCAGCGGCAGATCATGGATACCGAGGTGCTGCGGGCCGAGACCTGAGCGCTCACGTCTTGCGCAGCAGCAGGAAGGTCATCATCCCCAGGGGCGGCGCCGCGCGCCGCTCCAGCACCTCGAGGCGGGGCGCGCCGGTCACCGTCTCGATCGGGAAGTCGGAATGCCATCCAAGCAGGTCGGCGAAGGGCGCGGCGGCCCGCTCCAGCCGCGCCATCGCCCCGCCCTCGCGGGCGAAATGGTTGGTGACAGCCAGATACCCGCCCGGCCGCAGCACCCGCACCATTTCCTCCATCACCCGCTCGGGCTCCGGCACGACCGAGATCATGTGCATCGCCGCCACCGCGTCGAAGGCCGCGTCGGGGAAGTCGAGGCGCCTCGCATCCATCTCGCGCAGATCCGCGACATGGCCCAGCCCCTCGCGCTCGACCCTGGCCTGGGCCTTGGCCAGCATGTCCGGCGAGTAATCGACGCCGGTGACCCGGCTGCGGCCGTCATAGAACGGCAGCGCCAGCCCCGTCCCCACGCCGACTTCCAGCACCGTCTCCACGCTCAGCGCATTGATCCGCGCCACGGTGGCGCGGCGCGCGCGGGAGGTCACCGCGCCGAAGGTCCTGTCGTAGATCGGCGCCCAGCGGGCATAGGATCGGGTGACGGAGGCGGTATCCATGGGGGTTCACTCCTTCCGGCCCGCGCGCCAGGCCGCGAGCAGCGACCCGGCCAGGTTGGCGGCATAGAGCGCCGCCAGCACGATGAGCGTGGGCCATGTGTAGATCAGCAGGGCGGTGGCCACCAGCACCGCGCCCAGCATGACATGGGGCACCCGTGCCCGCGAGATGCGGACGTTCTTGAACGAGCGCGTGGGCAGGCGGCTGATCATCAGGAACCCCACGAGCGCGATATAGACGGCGATCACCCCGGGCGGAAGCACCGAGGAGGGGCCGAAATGGAGCGCGACGACGAGCGGGATCAGCGCCAGGACGCCCCCCGCCGGCGCCGGCACGCCGATGAAATGATCGCTCGCCCCGCCCTCGCCGCCGGCCTTCGCATCGACGTTGAACCGCGCCAGCCGCAACAGGCAGCACAGCGCGAATCCGAGGCAGGCGAGCCAGCCCAGCCCGCCCAGCTCCCCCAGCGACCAGGCATAGAGGATCAGCCCCGGCGCCACGCCGAAATTCAGGAAATCGGCCAGCGAATCGAGCTCGGCCCCGAGGAGCGACTTGGCCCGGAGCAGCCGCGCCAGCCGGCCGTCCAGCGCGTCGAGCACCACCGCCACCAGGATCAGCCGCACCGCCCAGCCATAATCGCCCTGGAATCCGAAGCGGATCGCCGTCATGCCCGCGCAGACCGCCGACAGCGTCAGCAGGTTCGGCAGGAGCGAAACCAGCGGCAGGCTCGGCCGATCGTCGCCGCCCGGATCGGGCCGTCCGGTCATCGCGCCGCCGCCCGGGGCGCGGTCAGGTCGGCGATCACGCTCTCGCCGGCGATCATCGTCTGCCCCTCCGAAACCAGCGGCGCCACGCCCTCGGGCAGGTAGACGTCGAGCCGCGATCCGAACCGGATCAGGCCGAACCGCTCGCCGGCGGCCAGCCGGTCGCCCTCTGCGGCGAAGCACAGGATCCGCCGCGCCACCAGCCCCGCGATCTGCACCACGGCGAGCCGGTCGCCGCCCGCGGTCTCGAGGGCCAGCGCGTTGCGTTCGTTGTCCTCGCTCGCCTTGTCGAGGGAGGCGTTGACGAAGGTGCCCGGGTGATAGGCGATGGCGGTGATCCGGCCCGCGGCGGGCATCCGGTTCACGTGGCAGTCGAAGACCGACATGAAGACGCTGACCCGGGTCATGTCCCCGTCCGGCAGGCCGAGTTCACCGGGCGGCCGGGCCGGGCCGATCTGCGACACGATCCCGTCGGCCGGGCTGAGCACCAGGCCCTCGCGGCGGGGCGACACCCGTTCGGGGTCGCGGAAGAAGTAGTAGCACCAGACCGTCAGCCCCAGGCCGATCCAGCCCAGCGGCTCGGCAACGAGAAACAGGGCCAGCGTCACCACCGCGAAGAGCGCCACGAAGCGGCGGCCTTCCGGATGCATCGGCTTCAGCACGACGTCGCGCATGCGCATCGGTTCTGGGTCTCCCCCTCCCGGTCGTGGGCGTCCTAGACCGGGGGGCGCCCCGGGCGCAAGTCGCGGTTCAGGCCGCCCGCCCCTCGGTGGCCAGGCGCACGGTCAGATCCCAGTTCGGCATGTCGTCGAGCGCGACGCGCCGGGAGAGGCCCGGCCAGTTGAGGGTCATGGCGCCCTCGTCGGGCCGGTAGGCGGCGGTATAGAGGGTGCCGAATCCGCGCGTGAACCCCGGCACATGAAGCGGCGGCGCGAGGAACCGTTCGACCAGGTCCGCCCCCGGATCCGGGCGGTTCACCAGATGGTCAAGGCAGGCCAGCCGCTCGCGCGTGCGGGTCAGCCGCGCGTGGTCGGGCCATTCCGGCCGCTCCTTCTGGTGGTTCGTGGCGATGCCGCGATGGGTCACGCGGGGCGGCCGGTCGGGCGCGATCACCACGGTCGCGATCTCGCCCCGCGCGTCTATCGCCGTCACATTGTAGCTCATATGCGAGGGCACCCGCTTCAGGATGCGGACTGCATGCTCGGTGGTCTCGGCCAGTTGCAGCGCATAGCGCAGGATCAGCGGGATGCCGAAGCCCTGCCCCACCTGCCACCGGCCGCCGAAGGCCAGCGACAGGCAGAGCCCGGCATCGTTCATTCCGTCGAGGAGGCCCCAGAGCCCGTCGCTTACCCCGACCACCCGCCGGCCGAGCCAGTCGGTGCGCAAAAGCAGGCAGTCGAAGGCATCGGCGCCGTAATCGTAGTTTCGCACCAGCAGCGGCCGCGGCCCCCGCACCGCGGCCTGCGAGCAGGCCTGGATATAGGCGGGCGGCGACCAGAAGCTCAGGAACCGCTTCTGCTGCGGGGTGGCCTCCGCGCCGAGTCGTTCCCACAGAGGCAGGAGCTCGTGCATGTGGCGGTCGAGAGCGGCGTGGCAGAGATCGAGCGGCGGACGCACCTCGGTTCCGTCCTGGCGCCACCACGAGTCATAGGCCGGCCAGGCATCGTCCAGAAGCGACGACCACCCCGCCAGCCCGTCGTCGAGCGACCGCGCGTTCCACTCGAACTCCTTCGCCATTCCGTCTCAGCCGAGCTTGAACCGCGCATAGGGCGCCGCCTCGGCCTGGCTCGGCCCCGCGGCGAACAGCGCCTTCATGCCGGCGGCCCATTGCTCGGCCCTGTCCGTCAGCGTGAAATCGTCGGTCATCATCCGCCCGCGCGCCACCAGAATGCCCAGATCGGCCCCCTCGTAGCGGTGATCGCCCGGCTTCAGGATCCGCAGGAAGAAGGCCTCGTCGTCGCCCTCCACCGCCCGGCGGTGATAGTCGAACCGGTCGTAGGTGACGCTGCCATCCGCATCCATCCGGTAGATGCCGGTATAGGGCGCGGCGGTCAGGATGTCGGTATCCTCGGCCGTGTACTTGATCACCATCTGCGACCAGTCGTCGATCATGTCGGCATCGGACCAGCGGGAGTTGATCTCGTCGATATCGATGTCGAAGGTCGCGCCCGAGAATTCCAGCAGGTGGAACAGGAACAGCGGCGCGTCCGCATGCGCGAAGGCGGCGTGGTTGGTCATCGATGTGGTCCCGGCGATGCGCGGGTTCAACTCGCCCAGCCAGACCTCCTCGGTCGTCTTGTCGATCAGGAAATCGAGCTCGAAATAGCCCCGATAGCCGTTCTTCCGCAGCTGCTCGCCGAACTTGAAGGTATAGTCCCGGGCCTTCTGGCGCACCGTCTCGGAGAAGGCGGTGGAGAACACCTCGTTGCCGCACCAGCCGCCCTTGTGCGGGGTCAGCTGCGGAAAGCCGACAAGCTCGGTCATCAGCGGGCCGACAAGCGTGCCGGCGGCGGTGGTGCAGGCCTCGATCGCCGATCCGCGGCAGTCGATCCGCTTCATGATCTTGACCTCGCCCTGGCCGACGATGCCCTCCTTCTCCTCGTCGAACTCCTTCTCGGAGGAGATGAAGTAGGTGGTCTCGCCGCTGTCGCCGAAGGCCGACTGGATGACGAAATCCTCGCCCAGATCGTGCTCCTTGGCGATGCGGCACAGGTCGTTCCAGTCCTGCACCTCCGAGAGCACGTTCGGGACGGAAGGCACGCCGGCCTCGTTGCCGATCCGGACGGTCTTGATCTTGTCGTCGCAGCTCTCGCGCAGTTCGGCCTTGGGGAACCAGATCTCGCCGCCCATTTCGGCCACCAGGCGCTCGGTCTCCTCGTTGAACATCAAGAACACGAAGACCGGATCGCCGCCGCGATCCCGGATGTAGTCGATCACCTCGGGGTGCTGGAGCAGGTAGTTGTTGATGTCCTCGATCGATTCGAAGATCTCGTGCTCCCGCGGGCCGGGCACGAAGGTGTTCGGGTGCCGCCCGTCATAGCAGTCGATATAGCTGATATTCTTGAAGTTGCGCACCCACTCGTCGATCCCGAGCAGGTTGTAGTTCGTGCCGGACACGAAGTAGATCGGCCGCTCGTTGCGGTGGAAGAACCGCCTGATCTCGGAAAGGTTCTTCAGGTGCGTGACGCTCATGTCCGGGGCTCCCTCGCTGGTTTGGTTTGGTTTTCGCAACGCACCGGCCGGCCGCGCCGGCGGCGCGGCCGGCCATACTCGTAACCGTCTATCGCATCGCTCCCGGCGGGGCCTGCCCCTGCCGTTCGAGCGCCTCGGGGGTGAAGATGCGCAGCCCCAGGTCGGGGCGGTAGCCGTGGATCTCGCTCACGTCGAGCGCGCGCATGAAGTCGATCACCTGCCGGTCGATGACCTGCCCCGGAACGAGGATCGGAAAGCCCGGCGGATAGGGCGTGATGAACCCTGCCGATACCAGCTCCTCGCCCTCGTTCAACCGCTTGATGAGATCGCCGTCGAGGCCGACATAGTCGCAGTTCTCCGAGGCATAGGCGGCGAAGAAGGCCTGGCGCATGTCCCCGGCCTGGGTCCGGTGATCCCGGAACGCGGGATGGAAACACGAGAAGTCGGGCAGCGGCGGCACGTCCTCCATCAGCCCGCGCACCCGGTTCTCCAGCGACCGGCGTTCCATCTTCGAAGCGTTTTCGTGCAGCTCGTCGAGGTTGCGGGCGAAATCGACGAGGATCTCCAGCAGGTAGGCGACGGAGGACCGCGTGGTGCCGATATTGGTGAGGAACAGGACCGTGTTGCGCGAGGTCTTGTTCACCTGGATGCCGTAACGCTGCATCAGAACGTCGTTCTTGAACGTGTCGCCGTCGTATCCCGTCCGGCCCACCAGCAGGGTGATCTTGGTCGGGTCCAGCACGAACTCGTCGCGCCCCCAGATCTCCAGCGCGTCGGTCCAGCCCTTGCCACGGCCGTGATAGGCCTCCACCCCGCTTTCGCGATGTTCCGCCGGGATCAGGTCGCCGGGCGTGAGCACCTTGAAATAGCGCTGCAGGATCGGGTGGTTGGAGATCGCCTGCCGGATCGACATGGCGCATTCGATCTGGTTCTGGACGAACTCGAAGCCTTCCAGCTCCACCTGCCGGCGGCCCACGTCGAGCGAGGCGATGATCTGGTAGTTGGGCGAGGTCGAGGTATGGGTCATGTAGGCCTCGTGGAAGGCCTGCTCGGTCTCGCCGCGATAGTCCTGGTCGTAGATGTGGATCATCGACCCCTGCCGCAGCGAGGTCAGCGTCTTGTGCGTGGACTGGGTGGAATAGACCCGCACCCGCGCGTCGGGCGGCGCGATCAGCCGGGTGTCGAGCCAGGTTTCCTCGTCGGCATCCTGCAGCGCGACGCGCTGCTCCTCCCATGCCTCGCGCCGCTCGTTCGTGCCGAGCCGTTCCTTCAGCGTCCGGGCGCAGTGCATGGCGGTCCGCTGGCGGTAGGCGGGGTTGAACCGCGCGAAGCCGAACCAGGCCTCGTCCCAGAGGAACACCAGGTCCTTCTTGATGGCCAGGCATTCCTCCATCACCCGGTCCACGTTGTAGACCAGCCCGTCGAAGGTGCAGTTCGTCAGCAGCACCATCCGCACCCTGTCGAGCTGCCCCGCCGCCTTCAGGCGCAACAGGTGGCGCTTGATCTCGCGCAGCGGCACGGCACCGTACATCGAGTAGCGGTCGAGCGGATAGCTGTCCATGTAGGCGACATGCGCGCCGGCCAGGACCATGCCGTAATGGTGCGACTTGTGGCAGTCGCGGTCCACCAGCACGATGTCGCCGGGACGGATCAGCGCCTGCACCACCACCTTGTTCGAGGTCGAGGTGCCGTTGGTCACGAAGAACGTGTGCTGCGAGCCGAAGGCGCGGGCGGCGAGTTCCTGCGCCTGCTTGATCGGGCCCTTCGGCTCCAGCAGGCTGTCGAGCCCGCCGGAGGTCGCCGAGGTCTCGGCGAGGAAGATGTTGGGCCCGTAGAAGGCGCCCATGTCCTGGATCCAGTGGCTGCGTGAGATCGACTTGCCGCGGCTGATAGGCATGGCGTGGAACACGCCTGTGGGCTGGCGCGAATACTTCTTGAGCGCGGTGAAGAACGGCGTCTCGTAGCGCCGGTTCACGCCCCGCAGGATGTTCAGGTGCAGCTCGAAGAAGTCTTCCTGATTGTAGAACACCCGCTGCAGGCCGCGCAGGTCGGCGCCCGCGATCTCCTCCACCGAGCGGTCGGTGACGAGGTAGAGGTCCACCTCCGGGCGGATCCGCCGGATCAGGTTGCAGGTCTCGGGGGCGTATTGCGGCGGGCGCAACGCGTCGATGTCCGACAGTTCCCGGATCCGGTCGAGATAGATCGCCAGCATGTCGCGATCGGCCTGCGTCTCCAGCGTCAGGCCGTTGCGCACCACCGCCGCCTGGATGTTGTGGTTGAACAGGATCGCCACGAGGGCGTCCTCCAGCGAGGGCACGGCGACGATCTCGTAGATGAACGGATCCTCGGCCCGGCGCACCTTGCGCAGGTTGGCCTTCAGCGCGGAGACCTGCTCCGGCGTCAGGTTGTCGACCACCAGCACCTCGAAATAGGGCCGCCCGAGGCTGGCCTCGTCGGAGGGCAGAAGCGTCTCGTCCTCGAAGATCTCCGGGTCCTCGGTCTCCCCGAAGAGCGGGATCACCCGCTTGCGGTAGGCGCCCGAACTCAGGGCGCGGGCGACCCGCCGCACCGCGTTGGCGAAGTCGACCAGGTCGTTGCGGTGCAGCAGGCGCCGGATCCGCTCGAAGGCATCCCCGCCCGGAAAGGCCCAGTAGAGCTCCACCGGCTCCAGCAGGTCGAAAATGTCGTGGGCCTCGTCCAGACGCTCCTTGCGCCGCCGCTCGGGCAGGCGATTATGCGCGAGATCCTCGGCGATCTCGCGCAGCGCGTTCCACCGGTCGGCGCGCAACTGGAAGGCGGAATAGGAATCTCCGACCAGGGGGCGCGCGGCTTCGGCTCCGATGACCTGGGCGGTCGGAACCCCCGGCGACGGCTTGTCCATTTGTTCGTCTCCCCCTTCGTCAGGGAGTCAGTTAGACCCAGTTTCCTCCGAGACAAAAGACCGAATTTCCGGCGCGGTCGCCGGGGCGACCGGTGCCACCGGGGCGGCGGGCGCCGCCGGCCGCGCGGCGGCGGGTGCCGGCGCCCCCTTGGCGAGGGGCGCCTCGGCCCGCCCGGCAAGCGTCCGCCGCGGCGAGGGCGTGCGCAATCCGTCCTGCGCGCCCTGCCCCGGCATGGCCAGCGGGCCGAGCGTATGGAGGTAGGCGTCGGCGCCGCTTGCGCGGTCATAGACGGAGAACTCCGTCTCCCGGTCGCGGAAGCTCTTCAGCACCTGGCCGAGCCCCTTGATGCCGGTCTCGCGCTGGCGCCGCACCACGTCGAGATCCACCTCGATCGGAAAGATGTCCTCCTGCCCGGCGGACTGGTGCAGGACATGCGCCCCGGGATCGACGACCAGCGACCGGCCGTTGCCGCCCGCACCCAGGCCGTTGACGTCGAAGACGTAGCACTGGAACTGCGCCGCCGTGGCACGTGCGATCGACAGCTCCGCGTCGCGGTCCGAGGTGCCGGTCAGGACCGGGTGCAGCAGCACCTCGACGCCCTGCGCGGTCAGCTGGCGCGTGGTCTCGGGGAACCAGATGTCATAGCAGATCGACAGGCCGAACCGCCCGATGCCGGGCACGTCGAAGATGCAGAACTCGGTCCCGGCCGAGACACCGGCCTCGTAGGGCCGGAACGGGAACATCTTGGAATAGCGGCTGACGATCTCGCCGGCGGGGTTGATCACCACCGAGGTGTTCAGGATCCGGCCGTCGCCGGTCGTCTCGAACATCGAGCCGGGGATCAGCCACAGGCCGTGCTCGACCGCCTTGGCCTGGAACCGTTCGATCGCCTCGTTGGGGAACGGCTGGGCGAAATGGTCGAGCGGCCCGAAGGGCGCCAGCTCGCTGAACAGGACCATCTGGGTCCAGGGAAAGCGGGCCATGGTCACGTCGACCTTGTGCAGCATCGCATCCACGTTCGAGCGCGTGGCATCCACGTGCATCTGGATGCCGGCAATGGCGAAGGGGGTCATCGGGTCGTCTCCTATCCGGGACCGTCGGGGTCCCAATCTCTCGTCTCGTCGGGCGCGCGGCCCGTATCTGCCGGGCCCGGGGGGCGCGCATCCCGGAAGCCCTGCACTTAAGGGGCCGGCCCGGGGGAATTGAACCACCTTTCCTCAGAAAGTGGGCGGCGTGCAGGCGCTGACCACTACGCAGGCGGTATTGCCGATATTCCGGAACCTGTGGGGCAGCCGGGAATCGAACAGGTAGCCGTCGCCCGGGTTCAGCACCCGGCTCTGGTCGCCCACCGTCACCTCGATCACCCCGGAGATCACGATCCCCGCCTCCTCGGCCTCGTGGCACAGCATGTCCGGCCCGGTATCTCCGCCGGGGTGATAGACCTCGCGCAGCATCTGGATCGAATGCCGCGACGCGTCGCCGACCTGCCGCAGCGAGACCTGCGCGTCGGGGTTGGCCGGCGACAGCTCGGTGAACTCGGTCGCCGCATAGAAGTAGCGCCGGGCGCCCTCCTCCTCCAGCCCGGAGAAGAACTCCGACAGGGTCATCGGCAGGGCGTCCAGCAGGCTCTTCAGCGAGGCGACCGAGGGGCTCGTCTTGTTGCCCTCGATCAGCGACACGGCGCTCGACGTCAGGCCCGAGCGGGCGGCAAGCTGGCGCTGCGACAGGCCACGATCCTCGCGGACCTTCCTGAGACGGGCGCCGATGTCGAAAGTCATCCATGTCCTCTTGGCGGGGGATGCAGAATACTCAACAGTGCGGACCCCCAACGGTCAAGCCGCCTCCCGGTTCACATTCCTCGTGCACTTCTTATCTTTGGGGTCGAGCGAGGACGCGCGCAGTCCTCTCATGGCGCATTGACAACAAAACTCAATCGCCGCACGTAATAATTGCAGTTTCCAATGCGAGGAGCCTCCCCATGGCCGGCAGCAGCACCCCGAACCGTTCCACCCGGACCCCCCGGACGAAGAAGACCACCACCGCCGCGGCCGCGGTGAAGGACGACGCCGCCGTCGCCAAGTCCGGGGCGCCGAAGCCGGGCCGCGCGCGCAAGGCCCCCGCCCCCGAAACCGTGACGCCCCCCGTCACCGGTGCCGCGGCCGCCCGGCCCGGCGCGGCCGCGACCGGTTCCAACGCGGCGCTGCTGGCCCGGCGCGAGGCCGCGGTGCCGCGCGGCGTCGCCTCCGCGCACCCGGTCTTCGCCGAGCGGGCCGAGAACGCCGAGGTCTGGGATGTCGAGGGCAACCGCTACATCGACTTCGCCGGCGGCATCGCCGTGCTGAACACCGGCCACCGGCATCCCAAGGTGGTCGAGGCCGCCAAGGCCCAGGAGGACCGGTTCACCCACACCTCCTTCCAGGTCCTGCCCTACGAGCCCTACGTGGCGCTGGCCGAGAAGCTGAACGCGCTGGCGCCGGGCGATAGCCCCAAGAAGACCCTGTTGGTGACCACCGGGGCGGAAGCGGTCGAGAACGCCGTCAAGATGGCGCGCGCCGCCACCGGCCGGCCGGGCGTGATCGCCTTCACCGGCGGCTATCACGGCCGCACGATGATGACGCTGGGCATGACCGGCAAGGTCTCGCCCTACAAGAAGGATATCGGCCCCTTCCCGACCGACATCTACCGCGCCCCCTTCCCCGACCTGCGCAACGGCATCACCGTCGAGGACGCGCTCAAGGGCCTCGAGACGCTGTTCCTGACTGACGCGGACCCCTCGAAGGTCGCGGCCATCATCATCGAGCCGGTGCTCGGCGAGGGCGGCTACACCCCGGTGCCCTTCGAGATGATGCAGGCGCTGCGCCGGATCTGCGACAAGCACGGCATCCTCCTGATCGCCGACGAGATCCAGGCCGGGTTCGGCCGCACCGGCACCTGGTTCGCCATCGAGCATTCCGGCGTCGTGCCCGACCTCATCACCGTGGCGAAATCCATGGCCGGCGGCTATCCGGTCGCCGGCGTGATCGGCCGTGCCGACGTGATGGACGCGATGGGGCCCGGGGGCCTTGGCGGCACCTATGGCGGCAACCCGGTCGCCTGCGCCGCGGCGCTGGCCGCGATCGAGGCGATCGAGAGCGAGGGGCTCCTGGCCCGTTCCACCGCGCTCGGCGAGACCTTCCGTCAACGCTTCGCCGAGATCGGCGCCCGCACCGCGCCCTGGCGCATGTGGGATATCCGCGGCCTCGGCGCGATGGTCGCGGTGGAGTTCGTCACCGATTTCGAGACGGCCACCCCCGATGCGGCGCTGACCAAGGCCGTGGTGCAGCATGCGCGTGATCGCGGACTGATCCTGCTGCCCTGCGGCATGCACGGCAACGCCCTGCGGATCATGGTGCCGCTGACCGCGTCCGACGCCGTGATCGAGGAAGGCCTGCGGATCTTCGAGGCGGCGCTGTCCAAGGCCGTGGCCGAAACGGCGGCCTGACCTTCGCGGGGCCGCCCTCCGGCGGCCCCGAAACCTTATCCGCGGATAAGGTCGCGGAAGGCGCGGACCGACGCCCCGGCCGCCTCCGCCAGCAGTGCCGCGTCCTGGGACACGGTGACCAGATCGAACCCCCAGCCCGCGGCCTGCGCGGCATAGGACGGCGTTCCGCAATGCAGGCCCGCACGGATGCCGGCGCTGCGGCAGGCGGCGACGATGGCGTGCAACTGCTCCACCATCTCGGGCTCCTCCCGGTCGAAACCGGGCGCCAGCCGGCCCTGTTGCGTGCCCAGCGTCAGGTCGGCGGGGCCGACATAGATCCCGTCGATCCCCGGCGTAGCGGCGATGGCCTCGAGATTGCGCATTCCCTCGGCCGTCTCGACCATGGCGAAGGCCAGCACCTCGCCGTTCATCTCCGTCCCGTAGCCGCCCATCGCCACGGAGGCGCGGGTCGGGCCGAAGCTGCGCTGACCTTCGGGCGGGTAGCGCATGTAGCTGGCGAACTCCGCCGCCTCCGCGCCCGAATTCACCATCGGGCAGATCACCCCCATCGCGCCCGCGTCGAGCGCCTTCATCACCTGGCCCGGATCGCGCCACGGCACCCGCGCCAGCGGCACGACCCCGGAGGCGCGCATCGCCTGCAGCATCGGCAGGGCCGCGCCGTAGTCGAGCGCGCCGTGCTGCATGTCGACGGTCACGCTGTCATAGCCCTGCGCGGCCATGATCTCGGCGGTGAAGGGGCTGCCGATCGCGAGCCATCCGTTCAGGGCCGGACGCCCCTCCTGCCATATCCGTCTCAGGCCGTTCCGCATCGCGCCCTCCTCCTGCCTAGCGCCCGTCGCCGTCGCCGTCGCCGTCTCCGTCTCCCGCCTCGCCGGAACCGCGCTGGGGCGCCTGGTCCTGCGTGCGGAACCGGCGGGTGGGGTGCGGCTCGCGCGCTTCCTTCCCGCGCATCGTCTCGGGATTGCGCAGCCAGATGTCCTGCTGGGTGAAGGGAATCTCGATCCGCGCCTCGGCGAAGCGGCGGACGATCTCGTGGTTCATGTCGGTCTGCACGTTCAGCACGAAGTTGATGTCGCGCAGGATCGCCCGGATCTCGAAATTCAGGCTGTTCTGGCCGATGCCGGCGAAATAGATGAAGGGTTCGGGGTTCAGCGTCACCATCGGGTGCTCACGGGCGATCTCCATCAGGATCCGCTCGACCTCGCGGGTGTCGCTGCCATGGGCCACGCCCACCGGCACGATCACCCGGCCGACATTGTTGCCCCGGGTCCAGTTCGTCACCGTGCCCGAGACGAGATCCGCGTTGGGCACGATCACGTCGGTCTTGTCGAAGGTCTCGATCCGGGTCGAACGCACCGAGATGTCGCGGACATAGCCCATCTCGTTGTTCACCTGGATCCAGTCGCCCTGGCTGATCGGCCGCTCGATCAGGAGGATGATCCCGGCGACGAAGTTCGACACCACGTTCTGCAGGCCGAAGCCGATGCCGACCGACAGCGCACCGGCGACCAGCGCCAGGTTCGACAGGTCGATCCCCGCCGCGCCGACCGCCACGACCGCCGCGGTGAATATGCCGACATAGCCCAGTCCGGAGGCGATCGCGTTGCGTCCGCCGATGTCGAGCCGCGTCTTGGGCAATACGGAGCTTCTCAGCGTGGCCTGGATGAACCGGGTCAACGCGTAGCCCACGACGAAAACGACGAGGAAGGTCAGGAAATCCACCGGCGAGATCCGCGTCTCGCCGAAGCTCCACCCGGCCTGGAACCGCGACCAGATCTCGGTGAGATCCGAGACCCGCGCCCCCCAGATCAGCGCGTAGACCGGCATCGCCGACAGGGTCAGCGCGAAACCGAGGAGCACCGGGAGAAGGGCGTCGCTGGAACCCTCGGCGGTGTCTGTCATCAGCGCGTAGAGGTCGTTGACCAGCCGCTGCAGGATAAGGACGAGCCCGGTCAGCGCCAACGTCTCGACCGCGGGGACCAGCAGGAACTCGGTGGCGTTGGCATAGCCCGCCGTAGCCAGCAGCGCCGCGGCCACCGCTACCAGCATCAGGAGCCGCCCCAGCAGGCGGGTGAAGGACCCGGTGAGGCTGCGCTCTTCGCCATCGCCCTCCTCGGAGGGCCAGCGCGCCCTGGTCAGAAGCCGGCCGATCCGGAAGAGCAGGAAGCAGAGCAGCAGGCGCGGCACGTAGAGCAGCACGGCGATGGCGATATCGTCGCGATCGGTCAAATCTCCCATCACCTTGATCGCCACGATGAGCGCGGTCGCCGAGGACACGGCCAGGCCGTAGCGGCGCAGCCGGTCGCACAGATCGTCCTCCAGGTTCAGGGGCCCGGGGCGGTCGGCAGGGAAGAGCACGCGCGACAGCCAGAACCCGACGACCAGCGGCACCACCACGAAGAACAGCGCATCCGCCGCCTCGGTGAGGATCGGTCCGGCCAGTTCGCTGACCCGCGCCGCGACCGCGATGAGCGCGACGCCGGCGAGCGGCAGGATGACCTGCCCCAGCGAGAGCACGAACCCGAGCACCCCCTTGCCCCGCCGCGTCAGGCCCAGAACCCAGACCTGGAAGAGGTGCAGCCACCACGTGGAGCGGAACAGGAGCAGCAGCCCCAGGATCAGGAGCGCGACCGCGGCCGGCAGACTCTGCAAGACGTGCTGCCGGTCGGTGGCATCGTTCCACCCCGCGCGGGCCTCCTCCAGCACGGTGAGGCCTGTATCGACGAGCGCCGACATGGCGCCGGGCCAGTAGATGGGATTGAGGGGGCTGGCATCCCGCGCCACGATCCGCTGCGCGTAGCGGTCGCGGATCTGCCGGTCGATGGCGGAGATCAGGCTGTCGGCCTCGGTATAGGCCTGTTCGGCGAGGCGGACCGGCGCCCGCAACTCCTCGAGCTGCTCGTTGAGATCCGAGCGCCGGTCGGCGATCTGCTCGCTCTCGGGTGGCTCGCCCTCGGCCGGCGGCGGCCCGAGGGAGTTGAGCTGGCCCTGCACGGTCTCGATCCGCGCCGCGTTGGTCTCCTGCGCCTCGAGGAACTCGGCCCGTTCCTGCGCGAGCCGCTCGCGCAGCTCCTCCAGCTGGTCGACCTCCACATCGGACTCGAGCGCGGTCTGGACCTCCTGCGACAGCTCGGCCCAGGCGTCGTAATCCGGCGCCTCTACCTCCTGCGCCGGCGCCGCGAGGGCCAGGCAGAGCCACAGCGCCGCCGCGAGGAGGAGGCGGATCATGCCTCCTCGAAGACCGTCGGCAGGGACGGCTCGTGGCCCGGGACCAGCCATTCGGGCACCGGCAGGCCCTTCTCGCGCAGGAAGTCGGGATTGTAGACCTTGGACTGGTAGCGGTTGCCGAAATCGCACAGCACCGTCACGATCGTGTGGCCGGGCCCCATCTCCCGCGCCATGCGGATCGCCCCGGCGACGTTGGTGCCGGTGGACCCGCCCATGCACAGCCCCTCGTCCTGCAAGAGGTCGAAGACCACGGGCAGCGCCTCGGCATCGGGGATGCGGCAGCAGAAATCGGGAGTGAAGCCTTCGAGGTTGGCGGTCACGCGGCCCTGGCCGATGCCTTCGGTGATCGAATTGCCCTCGTTCTCCTCGCCGGTATAGATCTTGTACATGCCGGAGCCCTCGGGATCGGCCAGCCCGATCCTCACCCCGCGATGCTGCAGCGCCTCGGCGACGCCGGCGATGGTGCCGCCCGACCCGATCGAGCAGATGAAGCCGTCCACGCCGCCCCCTGTCTGGTCCCAGATCTCCGGCCCGGTGGTCTCGGCATGGGCGCGGCGATTGGCGGTGTTGTCGAACTGGTTGGCCCAGATCGCGCCGTGTGCCTCGGCCTCGGCCAGCGCGGCGGCGAGGCGGCCGGAATACTTCACATAATTGTTGGGGTTCTTGTAGGGCACGGCCGGCACCTCGACCAGTTGCGCGCCGGCCAGGCGGATCATGTCCTTCTTCTCCTGGCTCTGGGTCTCGGGGATCACGATGACCGAGCGGAAGCCCATCGACGCCCCCACGAGGCTGAGGCCGATCCCGGTATTGCCGGCGGTGCCCTCGACGATGGTGCCGCCGGGCTCCAGAAGGCCCCGCTCCACCGCGTCGCGGATGATGTAGAGCGCGGCACGATCCTTCACCGACTGGCCGGGGTTCATGAACTCCGCCTTGCCCAGGATCTCGCAGCCGGTAGCCTCGGACGGACCCTTGAGGCGGATGAGGGGGGTGTTCCCGACCGCCGCGGCCAGATCGCTGTGGATGGTCATGTCGGGCGCTCCTCCGCGTCGATGTCGTGCCGGGTTTGACTAGGACGCGGGGGCTGCGAACTCAAGCGAAGGTGCCGCGATTCCGGGCGGCCTCCAGCCACAGGATCGAGAGCAGCAGCGGCGCGGTATCGACCTCGCCGCTGGCCACGAGGTCGCGCGCGCGGTCGAATCCGACGACATGGGCGCGGATGTCCTCGTCCTCCGCGTCGAGCCCGCCCAGCCCCTCGGCCCGGTCCGGCAGGTCCGCGATCCCGACGAAGCTCTCGATGTATTCGCTGACGCCGCCGGGGCTGGGGTAGTAGCTGCCCACCCGGTGCAGCGCGCCGATCTCGATCTCGGCCTCCTCCAGCGCCTCGCGCCGGGCGGTGGTCTCGGCGTCCTCGCCCGGGTCGATGCGGCCCGCCACCGGCTCCAGGCACCAGGGGTGCGGGTCGCCGCGCAGCCAGGGGCCATAGCGGAACTGCTCGATCATCAGCACCCGGTCGCGCACCGGATCGTAGGGCAGGACCGTGACGGCGTCGGTCATGTGCAGGCCCGCGCGTTCCACCACCGCGCTCCGCCCGCCGCCATAGAGCGGGTGGCTGAGCCGGGTCTCCCCGGCGGCGAAGTAGTGGCAATAGGGCTGCCGGTGGCCCAGCACCTCCACCGTGTCGCGGTGCAGCCCGGCGCGCAGGTCGGCCGGCGCCGGATTCGCCTCGGCGCGCAGCGCGGCATCCGCCCGGGCGCGGATCATCGGCATGCGGAAGCGCAGCTCCCCCGGCGCGATCCGGCGGAACATCGCCATCGCGCGGGCCGCGGCCCGCCGGGTCAGCGGCCCCTTCGCCGCCTGCCAGGCCTCCAGCCCCCAGGGGCGGCCGCTGCCGGTCCCGTCCGGGGCGCGGTAGACCCGGACGGCGAAGCGTCCGCCCCCGGCGCGGATCTCGGCCGGGACGGCGGCATAGCCGTATCCCGCCTCGTAGAAGGCCGCCCGCGCCGCCGCCTCGGTGTCGAGATCGACCATCAGCCCCTCCGCTTGCGCCCCGTCCCGGGGCACGAGGATCGGCCAGTCGCCCCCCGCCACCACCTCGATGGCATGGTCCGGCAGGGTGGCCGCCCGGCCGGGAACGGCGCGACCCAGCACGATCGCGCGCAACTCGGGATCGAGCAGGGTACCGAACAGGAAGATCGGGGTCATTGTCGTCGTCGCTCCACGGTCAGGTCCGACGGCGCGCCGATCCGGGCCGGGCCCGCGGATCGAACGCGCCGCCCCGTCCCATCTGGCGCCCGGTGCCGCGAAGTCGACGGCGCGGCACGGGCCGGCTTCAGGCCGTCCGCGTGACCGTGATCTGGGTCACGTCGCAATTCCCGCTGCGGAAGGTCGCGGCGCAGGCGGTGAGGTAGAAGTTCCACATGCGCCGGAACCGTTCGTCGAATCCGAGCCGCGCCACCTCGTCCCACTGGTCGTTGAAGCTCTGGTGCCAGCGGCGCAGGGTCTGGCTGTAGCTCTCGCCGAACTCGACGGAGCGAACCAGCCCCAGCCCCGCGCGCCGGATCTCGTCGCGCAGTGCCGAGGGCGACGGCAGCATGCCGCCGGGGAAGATGTATTTCTGGATGAAGTCGGGGGCGCGCTTGTAGACCTCCCACCGCGCGTCCTGGACGGTGATGATCTGCAGCGTCGCGTTGCGCCCCGGACGCAGGCGTTCGCGCAGGGTCTCGAAATAGACCGGCCAGTAGCGCTCGCCCACGGCCTCGAACATCTCGATCGAGGCGATGCCGTCGAAGGTGCCGCGGGTGTCGCGGTAATCCTGCATCCGGATCTCCACCAGGTCGGAGAGGCCGGCCTCGGCCATGCGCCGCGTGGCATAGTCGTACTGGGCCTGGCTGATCGTCAGGCCGGTGACGCGCAGCCCCCGCTCCCGCGCCGCGTATTCGGCGAACCCGCCCCAGCCGCAGCCGATCTCCAGCACGTGGTCGCCGGGGCCGGCGCCCATCTGGTCGACCATCGAGGCGTATTTGGCGCGCTGGGCGACCTCCAGGCTCTCCTGTCCGGTGTCGAACTTGGCCGAGGAATAGGTCATCGTGTCGTCGAGCCACAGCTCGTAGAAGTCGTTGCCCAGGTCGTAATGGGCGGCGATGTTGCGCCGCGCCTGCCGGCGGGAGTTGCGGTTCAGCCAGAAACGGAACCGCTCCCAGGCGCGGACGAGGCGCATGGCCGGGAAGCCGTCATACATATCGTCGCCGGCGACGTGGACGAGGTCCATGAAGGCCTGCAGGTCCGGCGTGGTCCAGCCGCCATCGACATAGGCCTCGCAGAAGCCCATGTCGCCGTCCCGCACCAGGCGGGCGAAGAGGTCCGGGTCGTGCACCTGCAGTTCCGCCACCGGGCCGGGCGCGCGGCCCTCGGCGCGGAACCGGCGCCCGTCGGGCAGGACCATATCCAGTCGCCCCGCCTCCATCTCCTGTGCCATCTGGAAGACGCGTGCAAAATAGCGCGGCAGGCCCTCCTGCCCCTCCGAAGTCGTCAGCGCGGTCATCGTCACTCCCCGTTTCGGCGAAGCTAGTCGCCCCTCCGGCCGGTGTCCAAGCGGAAACGTTGCCCCGCCCCTGCGTCACGGGGATCCAGGGCGGCGGATGCCTAGTAGACGGTCGCGAACTTCGCGGGGCGCACCGATCGCAGCACCCGCACCGGCACGCCATGGGGCACCCGGTCGTAGAGGTCGATCGCGTCCTGGTCGAGCATGCGGATGCAGCCGGAGGAGACCGCCTTGCCGAGATACTCCGGCTCGCAGCCGCCGTGGATGCGATAGAGCGTGTCGACACCGTTCTGGAACAGGTAGAGCGCCCGCGACCCCAGCGGGTTGTCCGGCCCCGGATCCATCCCGCCCATCGCCACGGTGTAGGGGGCGAGCTCGGGCTGGCGGGCGGCCATTTCCTCGGGGACCTTCCAGCGCGGCCATTTCCGGCCGAACTGGACCACCGCATCCCCCGCCCAGCCGAAGCCGGCGCGGCCGACGCTGATCCCGTAGCGCAGGGCGCGCCCGTCCTCCTCCACGAGGTGCAGATAGGCGTCGTCGGGATCCACGACGATGCCGCCCGGGGGCATGTCGGGATAGGGGTTGGCGACCTCCCGCCGCCACAGTTCGGGTGGCACGATGCCGTCGGGGACGGCCGGGACGGGATAGGGCTCGTCGATGATCGCCCCATAGCGCGCCGGCATCGGTGGGGGCGGGGGTGGCGGCGGGGGCAGGTCCACCGGAACGGTCCGGCTCACCTCCTCCCGCAGGTGCGGCGGCGGGGCGCAGGCCGAGAGGGTGGCGGCCGCGCCGGTGGCGAGAAGCGTGCGTCTGGTCATGGTCATGGCGTGCATCCTGTATCCGAGGGCTCCGGGGCCGGCGAGCCGGCCCGTTCAGATCGCTCGGACGTGGCGGGGCGGGTCCAGCATCCCCGCCGGGAGGATTCCCTCCGGGCTGGGGCCGCCCCGATCGACCGGCTCGGGCCGTCGGGCCGGCCCGACGGACGGGCCGGGCGGCGCCAGGAACAGATCGGGGCCGCAGGCGATGCCGGCCGCCTTGCCCCGACACGGGCGGGCCGCGGCGACGAGCGCGCCGTCGCCCTCCGCGCGCAGCTCCAGAGCCGGGCCGGCGGCCGCGGTCGGCGCGCGGCCTCCGGGCGCGAGCGGCATCATGGCGCAGGCCAGGACAACCAGAAGGAGTGCGCGCATCGCAGACATGCCTTCGTCAATACAGGGTGGTCGCGCCGTGTCGATCACCCCGCCCTCACGTTTGCGCGGGTGCGGCGCGGCGGACGCACCCGGTCAGAAATCGCGGTCGGCATAGGCTGCGAGCGCCCGCTCCCGCCCCTCCTTGGGTCCGACGATGGGGGTGTCGGGATAGGCGTCGCCGCGCGCCATCGGCCAGTGGCTCGGGATCGCGTCGTAGAAGCTGAGCGCCTCCTCGGGCGGATCCTCGGACAGTTCGGCCAGAAACCGGGTGACATAGGCCCTGTCCCGGTCGAACTTGTCGAGCTGGGTGACCGGGATTGAAGATCCGGAAATAGGGCGTGGCGTCCGGCCCCGGCCCGCTCGCCCATTGCCAGCCCAGCGAGTTGGAGGCCGGATCCCAGTCCACCAGCGTGTCCTCGAACCAGCGCATGCCGATCTTCCAGTGGCACATCAGGTTCTTGGTGAGGTAGTTCGCCACCACCATGCGGGCGCGGTTGTGCATCCGCCCCGTCACCCACAATTCGCGCATCGCCGCATCCACCAGGCGGATGCCGGTGCGGCCCTGCTTCCAGGCCTTGACCTCGGCCAGGCGCTCGTCCTCGTTCCAGGGGAAGTCGTCCCATTTCTCGCGCCAGTTGTCGGTCATCAGGCGCGGCGTGTGATAGACGAGGTGATAGGCGAAGTCGCGCCAGACCAGCTCCTGCAGCCAGGTCGCCGCGCCGTCCTTGCCCTCGTCCAGCGCCCGCTGCGCCGCGTGCCAGCAGGAGCGGACGGAGATCTCGCCATAGGTGAGGTTCTCGCTCAGTCGGGAGGTGCCGTCGATGCCGGGGAAATCGCGCCGCTTCTCGTAATCGGCGATGCCGTCGCGCATGAAGATGCCCAGGCGGGTCTGCGCCGCCTCCTCGCCCACGGTGACGTGCCGCGCCACGACCGGGGCGCCCCGCTGCATGGCCGCGCCCATGGCCCAGTCGGCGAGGCGGTCGCTCTCCGGCCAGGTCTCGGGTGCCGGCAGTTCCGACGGGGCCGTGAGCGGGGTCGGGACGGCGCGATCCTTCACCGCGCGCCAGAAGGGCGTGTAGACCTTGTAGTAGCCGCCGGACTTCGTCTCCACCGTCCACGGCTCGAACAGGACATGGCCGGGATGGCTGCCGGCCTCGATTTCCTGCGCCTCCAGCGCGGATTTCACCGCGCGATCGCGGGTGATCGAGAACGGGTCGTAGGCCCGCGTCCACCACACGGTGTCGGCGCCGGTCTCCTTCACCAGGGCCTCCAGAACCTCAGCCGCGCGGCCCTGGCGCAGGGTCAGCCGCGAGCCGATCCCCTCCAGCCGCGCGGCGAAGTGCTCCACGCCCATGCCAAGGCGCCATTTCGGGGCCGCGCCGTGCCGCTCCACCACCTCGTCGAGGATGAAGACCGGGATGACGGGGCGGCCGCTCCGGACGGCGGCATCGAGCGCGGGGTGGTCCGACAGCCGCAGGTCGCGGCGGAACCACAGGATGACGGGGGAACGGTTGTCGGGCATGGCGGGCGAAATAGAACCGGGGCCCGGGACGAAAAGCGCCGGCCCGGAGGAACCGGGCCGGCGCGATGTCGCAGTCCGTCGTCGATCCGCTCAGCGCGGCTCGGATTTCAGTCCCTTGTAGGTCGCGTAGCACAGGAACAGCAGCACGACCGTAAAGATGATCCCGGTGGTGTTCACCATCGCCTGCAACGCCGTCAGGCCGCCGCCGATCAGCAGCACGATCGCCACGATCCCCTCGGTCGTCGCCCAGAACACCCGCTGCGCGGTGGGCGCCTCGGTCTTGCCGCCGGCGGTGATCGTGTCGATCACCAGCGATCCCGAGTCCGACGAGGTGATGAAGAACACCAGCACCAGCACGATGCCCAGCGTCGAGGTGACCATCGTCAGCGGCATGTCCCCGAACATGGCGAACATCGCGAGAGCGTCGTTGTAGTTCGCGATCACGTTCTGGTAGACACCGGATTCTTCCTGCATCGTCACGACCTGCTCGATCGCGGTGCCGCCGAAGACGGCCATCCAGAAGACGCCCACAAGCGTGGGGATCAGCATCACGCAGGTGATGAATTCCCGCACCGTCCGGCCGCGGCTGACGCGGGCGATGAACATGCCGACGAAGGGCGACCAGCTGATCCACCAGGCCCAGTAGAACGAGGTCCAGCTCTGCCGGAAGGAGTCGTCATCGCGCCCGAACGGCATCGACAGAGGCACCACGTCCCCCAGATAGGTGACGAGGCCGACGCCCGCAGCCCGCAGGATCGCCATTGTCGGACCCGCGAAGAAAATGAACAGTACGAGTAGCGCCGCGAGACCCATGTTGATGTTGGACAGGAGCTTTACGCCCCCGTCGATCCCCCGGATTACCGAGATCAGCGCCACCGCGGTCACGCAGGCGATGACGATGACCTGGGTGTTGACCGTGTTCGGCGCGCCGAAGACGTAGTTCATGCCGGCGGTCGCCTGTTGCGCGCCGAGACCGAGGGAGGTGGTCAGGCCGAACAGCGTGGCGAAGACGGCGATGATGTCGATCACGTGGCCGGGCCAGCCCCAGACCCGGTCGCCGAGGATCGTGTAGAAGGCCGAGCGCAGTGAAAGGGGCAGCTGCTTGTTGTAGGTGAACAGCGCCAGCGACAGGGCCACCACGGCGTAGGCGGCCCAGGGGTGCAGACCGAAATGGAAGATCGTCGCGGCCAGACCGTGGGCGCTCGCAGACGCGACCTGTTCCTCGTTCAGCGTTCCGTCCTCCGCGAAGGGCCCCTCCAGGCCCAGCGGACCGGAGACCTGCATGTGATAGACTGGCTCCAGCACGCCGAAGAACATCAGGCCGATGCCCATGCCGGCGGCGAAGAGCATGGCGAACCACGAGAGGTAGCCGTAATCCGCCGTCGCGTCCTTGCCGCCGAGCCGAACCCGCCCCAGCGGCGAGACCACGATCGCGAGGCAGAAGATGACGAAGACGTTGGCCGCCGACAGGAAGAACCAGTCGAAGGTGGTGGTGACGAAGGTGAAGAGCCAGTTGAAGACGGCCGAGGCCTGATCCTGGAAGATCAGCGTCACCAGGACGAAGGCGACGGTGGTCAGCGAGGAGACCAGGAAGACCGGGTTGTGGATGTCGAAACTGAGCGGGCCGAGATGGCCCTGCACATTGTCATCGCCGACGTTGTAGTCCGTGTCGATCGTGTTGACCGGACCGTCCGGCGACGGGATGTCCAGCCCTGGACTTGAGTCTGGCATGGGTTGCGTTCCTTTGTTGGGACAACGCCGGCCCGCGCGGCCGCGGCGGCGCCGCCGGTTCTTACTTGTCCCCGCGCACGAGGAAGATCGAGGCATTCGTCGCCCGGGCGAGGCGGTTGCCGTGGGACGCCCAGAAGTGATCGGTCAGGTTGGGCGTATGGGTGCCCATGACGATCAGGTCCGGGTTCAGTTCTTCGGCCACCTCGCACAGGAGTTCGTTGAGCTTGGTGTTCGGATCGACGGCCGACTTCGTCAGGGAGGAGGTCGGGACACCGTAGGTCTCCCCTTCCGCGCCGGCGACGGCCTCCAGTTTCTCGGCGTATTCCTTGGGCGAGTGGCTGACCTGGCCGGGGGCCACGGGGGCCACGCCGCAATAGACGATTTCGGCCCCGTATTCCTTTGCGGTCCGTCCGGCCACTTGCAGGGCCTTCTTGAGGTCGTCGATATGGGCGAGATCGACCGGGCACATGATTTTCGAGAACACGACGTGGTCTCCCTGTGTCATTTCACGTCGAAAACCCTAACAGGCGGGCTTCCGACAAAGCAAACTGCTAGTCGCCGACCGTCACCACGACCCGGCCCCTGACCTGCCCCTTGAGGATCTCGGCCCCGAGTTTCGGCAGGTCCGCCAGGGTTGCGGATTCGACCATCGACTCCAGGGTCTCCATCGGCAGGTCGGTCGCGATCCGGCGCCAGGCCCGCAGCCGGTTGTCGTAGGGCTGCATCACGCTGTCGATCCCGAGGAGGTTCACCCCCCGCAGGAGGAACGGGATGTTCTTGGCCGGCAGGTCGGAGCCGCCGGCGAGGCCGACCGCGGCGACCGATCCGCCATAAGCGATCTGCCCCAGCACCCGCGCCAGCATCGGCCCGCCCACGGCATCGACGCAGCCGGCCCAGCGCTCGGATTCCAGCGGGCGCTTCACCGTCTCGGCCAGATCCTCGCGCGGGACGATCTGCGTCGCGCCGAGACCCTTGAGGTAGTCCGCGTTCTCCGGCCGCCCGGTGACCGCGGCGACCTGGTAGCCCAGATGCGCCAGGATCGCCACCGCGACCGAGCCGACACCCCCCGAGGCCCCGGTGACGAGAACGGGCTTGTCTGTCTCGGGCGACAGGCCGTGATCCTCAAGCGCCTGCACCGCCAGCATCGCGGTGAGACCGGCGGTGCCGACGGCCATGGCCTGCCGCGTGGTCAGCCCCTCGGGCAGCGGCACCAGCCATTCGGCCTTGACGCGGGCCTTCTCGGAATAGCCACCCCAATGCGCCTCGCCCACGCGCCAGCCGGTCAGCACGACCTTGTCGCCCGGCTTGTAGCAGTCGTGGTCCGAGGATTCGACGGTACCGGCGAAATCGATCCCCGGCACGTGGGGATAGTCGCGCACGAGGCCGCCGCCCGGGCCGATGCACAGCCCGTCCTTGTAGTTCAGGGTCGAATATTCGACCGCCACGGTCACGTCGCCGTCGGGAAGCCGGTCCTCCGACAGTTCCTGCACGCTCGCGTGGGTCTTGCCCTCCGCGTCCTTCTCGACCAGCAGCGCCTTGAACATCGTCTTTCCCCCTGTCGGACCGTCGCCGTTCACATTAGGCCGCTTCGTCGCACGGTCCATGCCGGAACCGCCCGCCACCTGCCCGGTTGGCGTCCCGGCGCGGCGGCAGATCGGGTATGGACGGCACCTCGGACACCGTCGTCGCCGACCCGAGACGCGGGGAGGCCAGCGGCCGGGCGGCGGTCTTCGCCGCCCCCCCTTCGCCCGGCTCGCACATCGCCGCCTTGCCGCGCCGGGAACGGCCGGCCCCACAACCGGAGAACCCCATGGTCGACCTGCTCAACATCCTGATCGCCCTCGTCTCGATCGGCTTCGGCGCCATCGGCTGGGCCGCGCCCCGCTACACGATGCGTCAGCTCGACCTGGCGCCCGCGGGCCAATCCACGATGGGCCACGGCGAGATGCGCGCCGCCTCCGGCGCGCTCTTCGTCGGGCTGGGGCTGGGGGCGCTGCTGATCGGCAACCCCACGGCCTTTGCGATGATCGGCTGCGCCTGGGGCGGGGCGGCGATCGGGCGGCTGACCTCGATCCTGCTGGACGGGGCCTCGCGGCCGAAATGGATCTTCTTCGCGGTCGAGATCGCGGTCGGCGTGCTGGCCATCGTCATCAATCACTGACGCCAATCCGTCTTGAACGGCGCGCCGCGACGGCCTACATTTGGATCGTTCCGCAAGGGACTATGGACATAAACGCGCACGTAATAAGCGGATCGGACCCGGGGGCGGTACCCGGCGGCTCCACCAAACATCCGATTGTTGGCGGATCATGGGGCCGAAACAGGATCGACGGACGTCTAAAGGTGTGGCTTTGTCCCGGTGAGGTACCACCGTTATCGGTCCGTAAAGCATAGTTGCCAACAACAATCATGCTCCGGTTGCGGTTGCCGCCTAAGCGGTAATCAAGACCGAAACCTGAAGTCCTTGCCCCTAGCAGGGTAAGGCGGGGTTCGCAGGCACCTGGCAACAGAAGCCTGCACTTCCCTTCACCGACCCTTAACCCGGCATGGGGTACCTCTGTGGCGTTCACCGGGGCCGAGGCACCATGACCCGCGACGCCGAGATCCTGCAATCCTTCTTCGACACCGTGTGGAACGGCGGTGACGCCGCGGCCGTGCGCCGGTTCTTCGCCCCCGATGCCTTCGCCACGGGGCTCGTCGGCGGGATGGAGTTGAACGCCGAGGACATGGTGAGCTTCGTGCAGGCCCTGGCGATGCATGCCAGCGCAATAGAGGTGCATGTCGACCACGTGATCGCGGAGGGTCCCTGGGTCTCCGCCCTGATCCGCAGCACGGCCACCTCCCGGCGCACGGGGCGCACCCTCACCCTGTCGGGGCAGACGCTGGTGCGGTTCGAGGGCGAACTGATCGCCGAGGCCTACAACCACTTCGACATGCTGGGCCTGTTCATGCAGATGGGGCTTCTGCCCGAGAACGCCATGGAACGCCTGCTGGCAGGGCTCCACGCCGACTGACCGGCGGGGATTCCGCCCCTAGCGGTAGAGCAGCGAGATGCCATCACGGAAGATATGGACGCGGTCGGGTTCGGCGCCGAGCTTCACCTCGCGGCCGCGCAGGTTCTGATGCACGCCCTGCAGCTTGGCGATCACCGCCGCGTCGCCCTTCTCCATGTCCTCCATCGAGGCCTCGCCGGTCTCGAAGTAGAGCAGAGTCACCTCTCCAAGCGCCTCGGTGATGTCCACCCGTCCCTCGAAGATGTAGTCCTCTCCCTGCGCTTCGACGAAATCTTCCGGCCGCACGCCGATGCGCACCTTGGCGCCCCGGTCGGCGTCGGTGGAGGGGTAGTGCGACACCGCCGTGCCACCGCCCCGGGCCATCTTCACCACCGTCCGCTCGCCGGTCTCGACGATCTCGCCGTCGAGGATGTTCATCGCCGGCGAGCCGATGAACTGGGCCACGAACTCGTTCTGCGGCTTGCGGTAGAGGTCGAGAGGCGTGCCCACCTGGCTGATCCCGCCCCCCGCCAGCACCACGATCCGGCTGGCCAGGGTCATCGCCTCGACCTGGTCATGGGTGACGTAGATCATCGTCGACTCGGGCATCTGCTCCTTGAGCTGCGCGATCTCGATCCGGGTCGCCACGCGGAGCGCCGCGTCGAGGTTCGAGAGCGGCTCGTCGAAGAGATAGACCTTGGGATCGCGCACGATCGCCCGGCCGATCGCCACCCGCTGGCGCTGCCCGCCCGACAGCGCCTTGGGCAGCCGGTCGAGATAGGGGTCGAGCTGCAGGATCCGCGCGGCGTTGCGCACCGCCTCGTCGATCTCGCCCTTGGACTTCTTCGCGATCTTCAGCGCGAAGGCCATGTTGTCGTAGACCGTCATGTGCGGGTAGAGCGCATAGGACTGGAACACCATGGCGATGCCGCGCTGGCTGGGCGGCACGTCGTTGACCACCCGGCCGTCGATCTCCAGCGTGCCGCCGGTGATCTTCTCCAGCCCGGCGATCATGCGCAGGAGCGTGGACTTGCCGCAGCCCGAGGGGCCGACGAAGACGACGAGCTCGCCCTTCTCGATCTCCAGGTTGATGTTCTCCAGCACCTTCACGCGGCCATAGGCCTTGGCCACGTCGGTCAGCCTCAGATCGGCCATGTCTCCCCTCCCTGTTGGTCGTCCGCCGCCGTGGCGAAGGCCCCCTGATAGGGTGGCAGCCGGATCTCCCGTCCTTCGAAGGCGGCCTCGAAGGGGGCCTCGTCGCACGGCGTCCAGTCGCCGTCGGTCAGGTGGACGACCTGCGGCACCCCGGTCAGGTTGAAGGCGGCGAAGACCCGTTCGCCGGCATGTTCGCGGATCATGCAATAGATGTCGCTGTCCGACCGGAGCACCGTCAGGCTGCCCTTGGCGAAGGCCGGGAAGCGGCGCCGGAAGGCGATGAAGCTGCGGTAGAAGGACAGGGTCGAGGCCGGCTGCCGCTCCTGAACCGACACGGCCCGCTCCAGATGCTCGACCGCGATGGGCAACCAGGGGCGGGCGTCGGTGAAGCCGCCGTGATGCTCCTCGTTCCACGGCATCGGCGTCCGCGCCCCGTCGCGCCCCTTGAACCTGGGCCAGAACCGCTTGCCGTAAGGGTCCTGCAGATCGTCATAGGGCACGTAGGCCTCGGTCAGGCCCAGTTCCTCGCCCTGGTAGAGACAGACCGTGCCCTTGAAGGTCATCAGGATCGCGGCGTAGAGCTTCTTCTGCGCCTCGTTCAGCTCCCAGCGCGTCGTGTGGCGCACCGTGTCATGGTTCGAGAAGGCCCAGCACGCCCAGCCATCCTTCACGATCCGGTCGAACCGCTCCAGCACCCGGCGGATCCGGTTGCCGGTCGGAAAGGCGTTGGCGAGGAAGTCGAAGTCGTAGGCCATGTGCAGCCGGCCGTTCGAGGTATAGTCGCGCTGGGTCTCCATGCCCCGCTGGCTCTCACCGATCTCGCCCACCGAGGTGATCGCGCCGTATTCGTCCATCACCGCGCGCAACTGCTGCAGAAACTCCAGGTTCTCGGGCCGGGTCTTGTCGTAGAGATGGTCCTGGAAGTTGTAGGGATTGACCGAGGGCGCGGTGTTGTCGTTGCGGTGCTCGGGCGCCAGGGCCGGATTGTCGCGCAGTTCCTTGTCGTGGAAATAGAAGTTCACCACGTCGAGGCGGAACCCGTCGACCCCCTTGTCGAGCCAGAACCGGGCCACGTTCAGCAGCTCCTTGCGAACCTCCGGATTGTGGAAGTTCAGGTCCGGCTGCTCGATCAGGAAATTGTGCAGGTAATACTGCATCCGCTCGGATTCCCACTCCCAGGCGGAGCCGCCGAAGATCGACAGCCAGTTGGTGGGCGGCGAGCCGTCGGGCTTGGGATCGGCCCAGACATACCAGTCTGACTTGGGATTATCGCGCGACGAGCGGCTCTCCTTGAACCAGCGGTGATCGGAGGAGGTGTGGCTCATCACCAGGTCGATCAGCACCCGGATACCCAGCTGGTGCGCCCGGTGGATCAGGGCGTCGAAATCGCCCATCGACCCGAACAGCGGATCGACGTCGCGGAACGAGGAGATGTCGTAGCCGAAATCGCGCATCGGCGAGCGGAAGAAGGGCGAGATCCAGATCGCGTCGATACCGAGGCGGGCGAGATAGTCCATCCGGTGGATGATGCCCGACAGGTCGCCGACGCCGTCATTGTTGGAATCCTGAAACGAGCGCGGATAGATCTGGTAGATCACGGCGCCGCGCCACCAGTCGGGGTCCGGTGGGCCGGCCTCGATCGGCCGGTCCGTCTGGGGGTCGAGATATGCCATGCGCTACTTGACCGACCCCGCCAGCAGGCCGCGAACGAAGAACCGCTGCATCGCGAAGAACACCGCGATCGGCACCGCGATGGAGACGAAGGCGGCCGTGGCGAGGATGCCCCAGTCCCCCCGCGGGAGCCCAGCAGGTCGTCGGCGATCTTCACCGTCATCACCTTGGAGGCGTCGTCCGAGGGCAGGAACACCTTGGCCACCAGCAGATCGTTCCAGGTCCACAGGAACTGGAAGATCGAGAAGGCCGCCAGCGCCGGCAGCGACAGCGGCAGGACGATGCGCAGGAACAACTCGAAATCGGTTGCGCCGTCGACCCGCGCGCTCTCGATGATGTCGCGCGGCAGGCCGGCCATGTAGTTGCGGATGAGATAGACCGCGAGCGGCATCCCGAAGGCCGTGTGCGCGAACCAGATGCCGAGGAAGCTCTGCCCGATCCCGATGCGGTTGTGCAGGTTCAGCATCGGCACCAGCGCCAGCTGCAGCGGCACCACCAGAAGGCCGACGATCAGCGCGATCAGCACGCCACGGCCGGGGAAATCCATCCAGGCCAGGGCATAGGCCGCGAAGGCCGCGATCAGGATCGGGATCACGGTGGCCGGAACCGTCACCGTCAGCGTATTGATGAAGGCGCGGTCCATGTTGTCGGCGGTCAGCACCTGGCGGTAGTTGGAAAGGGTGAATTCGGGCGGCGACTGGGCCGCGAAATAGACCCTCTGGCCGCGGTCGCCAGGGTCTTCGGGGGTCACCCAGCGGTAGGTGCCGTCGACGTTCACCGTCAGGCTCTCGCCGTCTCCCAGATCGGCGGTGGTGCCGGCCTCGAACTCGGTCGGGTTCACGCCGCGCGTGCCGAAGGCGACGACCTCGCCTCCTCCCTCGGGGAAGTAGCTGCGCGCCTCCTCGTCGTCGTAGATGTTGCCGGTGACGACGAAGACGTCGCCCTCGGGCGTCGCCTCCGTGCCGGTGCGGCCCCGCGCGGTCAGCTCAACGGGAAACGGCGCCTCCCACCAGCCCGATGCCGAGATCTGGTCGCGCTCCCGGAACGAGGAGACGAGGAGCCCCACCGTCGGGACCAGCCAGATCAGGACCAGGAACACGACCGACAGGTTCGTCGCCCAGGCGAGCGAGGATTTCTGACCCGCGATATTGTCCATCTCAGCGCATCTCCTTGCGGGCCTGGGCGATGTTCCAGAACATCACCGGCAGGACGACGATCATGATGACGAAGGCGATGGCGGTGGCGCGCCCGTCGTCCCGGAACATGAAGTCCATCATGTAGGAGGGCAGGATCTCGGTGTCGAAATTGCCCCCAGTCATCGTGTAGACGATGTCGAAGACCTTGAGCACCAGGACGGTGATCGTCGTCCAGACGACGACGATTGTGGGCATGATCTGCGGCACCTTGATCCTGAAGAACAGCTGCACCGGGTTGGCGCCGTCGAGGATCGCGGCCTCGATCGTCTCGTCGGGGATGCCGCGCAGCGCGGCGGCCAGGATCACCATGGCGAAGCCGGTCTGGATCCAGATCAGGATCACCATGAGGAAGAAGTTGTTCCAGAACGGGATCTGCAGCACGTCGATCGGGTCGGTGAAGCCGAGGCTGGCGCGGATCGCGTTGATCAGGCCGATATCGGCGTCGTTGGCATAGACGAACTTCCAGATCAGCGAGGCGCCGACGAAGCTGATCGCCATCGGCATGAAGATCATCGACTTGGCGAAACTGCCCCAGCTGAGCTTGTCGGTGAGCTGCGCGGCCAGCAGGCCGAGGAAGGTCGAGGCAGCGGGCACGACGATGACCCAGCCCAGGTTGTTGAGGAAGGCGATCTGAAAATCGCTGCTGCCGAACAGCTGCGTGTAGTTCCCCAGCCCCACGAAGACGTCCGGGTTGCGCCCGTAAAGCGAGCGGATGAAGGAGCCGACCACCGGATAGACCAGATAGAGCCCCAGCACGAAGATCGCCGGGAACAGGAAGAGCCAGGGGCGCACGGCATTGGCCCTGTTGATGTTCCGCCCGATATTGGCGCCCTTGGCGGGAAAGATGAACCGGTCGAGGACGAAGTTCGAGACGTAGAAATACGCCACGCATCCCCCGACGCCGATCAGGATCGTCACGATCCCCTGCAGCACCACTGGCATTTGTCCCTCCCTCGTCGTTCGCTGCCCCGGGAACTGCGTTGCCCGGTCCGCGCGGACCGCCGAACCGGAGCGGGCCGATTGGTCGGCGGGGCCGCGACCGGCCCCGCGGTCGTCGATCAGTCGCCCAGCTGGGACCAGCGGTTCTGGATCGCCCCGGCGGTGGCTTCGGCGTCCTGGCTGCCGGTGGTGAACTCGACCATCTGGGTCCAGAAGGCCCCGGCGCCGATCTCGCCCGGCATCAGGTCGGAGCCGTCGAATCGGAAGGTGGTGGCGTTGAGCAGGATGTCGTTCAACTCGCGCTGGCTGTCGGAGGGGAAGACCTCCGGGTTGATGCCCCGGTGCGGGCTGAGGAGCCCGCCCTGCGCCGCCCAGATCTCGTGCGCGACCGGCGTCTGCAGGAAGTCGATGAAGCCACGCGCCGTCTCGCTGTCCTCGGTGATCGCGAACATGGTGCCGCCGCCCAGGACCGGCTGGCCCAGATCGCCCTCCTCGGGCGCGGGGAAGTAGAAGAAGCTCACGTCCTGACCGACCACGGCGCCCTCCGGGAAGAAGGTCGGGATGAAGGTCGCGGCCTTGTGCATGTAGCATTCGGGCGGAAACTGGAACAGGCCGCTGGGCGAATCGCGGAAATCGGTCGTGGCCGCCGATTCCCGGCCGCCATTGACGAACCCGTCCTGCAGGAACCAGCCGAACTCCGCGATCGCGGCCACGACGCGCTCGTCGTCGAAGGGCATCTCGTTCGTCACCCACTGGTCGTAGACCTCGGGCTCGACGGTGCGCAGCATCAGGTCCTCGACCCAGTCGGTCGCGGGCCAGCCGGTCGCCGCCCCCGATCCCAGGCCGATGCACCAGGGCGTGCCCCCGTCATCCGCGATCTGCTCGGTCAGTTCCTTGAGGCCCTCATAGGTCTCGGGGATCTCGTAGCCCGCCTCCTCGAACTGCTCGGGCACGTACCAGACGAGGCTCTTGACGTCGATCTTGTAGGGAAAGGCGTAGAGGGCGGCATTCCCGTCCGGCCCCTCGAACGTGGCCAGGTCGACCCAGCTTTCGCCGGCGGCGTAGTTCTCCGCGATCCAGGTGGCCGTCTCCTCGTCGAGCGGGGTAACCGCCCCGCGCGAGGCGAGGTCGGACAGCAGCCCCGGCTGCGGGAAGACGGCGATGTTCGGCGCCGAGTTCGCCTCGGTGGAGATGACGATGTCCTGCTCGAAGCTGTCCGAGCCGGAATAGTTCACCGACGCGCCCGTCGCCTCCTCGAAATAGGCGATCACCGATTCCACCAGCGCGGCGTCGTTGCCCGTCCAGGGTCCGGTGATGTCGATCGAGGTTCCGGAGAAGTCGTGCGCGGTCCGGAACTCCTCCAGGCTGTCCCAGCTGAACGGCCCCTCGCCGATCTCGAACTGCAGGTCCTGCGCCGCGGCGAACCCGGTCCCGAGCGCCATCGCCGCGGCCCCGGCCAGAAGCGTGCGTGTCGGTCTCATCTCTCTCCCTCCCGTCGGTGTCGTCGCTTCGCGTTAGCGGAAACGATCTCGTTATCCCACCATTATGGCAAGCGTCCACATTGTGCAGCCCGAAGTCAAATGCGCCGCGCGGCCCGGGGCCCCGAACCGCGCCCAAGGCCCCGGATCGGGGCCTTTTCACCCCGGCCCGGCCGGGTCTATGATCGCGCGGATCGACCGAGGAGGTGCCATGCCGACCCCTGCCCGCAGAACGCCCGCCAAGGGCGGTGGCCGGCCCCGGCCGGGAGCGGAGCGGCGATGACGGCGCTCAGCCTGGTGTCCGATGTCGGCGGCACCAATACCCGGGTGGGCCTCGCTGCCGAGGGGGTCGTGCGCACCGACACGGTCTCGCGCTTCCGCAATGCCGAGCATGACGGGCTTGCCTCGATCTATGCCGCCTATCTCGCCGGTCGCGGCAACCCGGACTGCGCCGGGGCCTGCATCGCCATGGCCGGGCCGGTGCTGCACGGCACCGGCCGGCTGACCAACCGGGGCTGGACCTTCGACCGCGAAGAGCTTGCCGCGGCCACCGGCGCCCCGCAGACGGCGATCCTCAACGATCTCCAGGCGCAGGGCCACGCGGTCGCGGCCCTGCCCGCCGAGAGCCTCCACGAGGTCGTGCCCGGCCCGGCGGGAGAGGATCACAGCGCCAAGCTGGTGGTGGGGGTGGGCACCGGCTTCAACGCCGTGCCGGTCTTCCGCACCGAGACGGGCCGCTACGTGCCGCCCTGCGAGGCCGGCCATGCGACCTTCCCGGTCCTGAGCGAGGAGGATCGCTCGCTCGCTCGCTTCGTGGAGCGCAACCACGGCTTTCCGAGCATCGAGGACGTCCTCTCCGGGCGCGGGCTGGAGCGGATCCATGCCTGGGCCGGCGGCGGGGGCACCGCGCTCTCCTCGACCGAGATCATGGCCGCGATCGAGCGCGGCGAGGATCCGGTCGCGATCCGCACGGCGGAGGCCTTCTGCCGCGCGCTGGGCCGGGTGGCGGGGGATCTGTCGCTGATCCACCTGCCCTTCGGCGGGGTCTATCTGGTGGGCGGCATGGCCAATGCCATGCGCCCCCACCTCGTCCGCCACGGCTACACCGAGGCGTTCCGCGCCAAGGGCCGGTTCTCGGGCTTCATGGAACAGTTCGCCACCTGGATCGTCGACGACGACTACGCCGCCCTCATGGGCTGCGCGCGCCATATCGACGGCCTGCTGAAGCTCTGAGCGGCGGCGAATTCCCGACGAAGATTCGGCACCGGCCCGAGGAGGGACGCCCCCCCCCGGCCGGGCCGTCAGGTCCGTTCGAAGGTCAGCCCCATGGAATCGCGCAGCGTGATCGGCCCGGAGACGTAATCCTCCCCGATGCCCGGCGTGCGCAACACGCAGCGCCAGCCCGCCCCCCTGAGCCCCGGGATCGGCAGGCGCAGGGGGTCGAACTCGTCCGAGGCCCCGCCCTCCATGTGGGTGATCGTGAAGACCTCCTTGCCAGGGCCCTTGCGGTAGCTGGTAAAGACCGTCCGCCCGTCCACCGGCTGGATATAGTCGAAGGCGTCCTCGGGGCCCAGATTGTCGCGCAGCCACGGATTCTCGCGCCGGAAGTCGCGCAGATTCAGCATGAAGCGCGTCTGCATCGGGTTCAGGCTGGAGGTGGAATTCGCGACGTTGCAGTATTCGTGCATGTCGTCCATCCAGGCACGGGCGATGGTTTTCAGGTCCTGCAACGTGAAGTGGCCGGGCCCGGCCAGCGGCGGCTCCACCCCGTTCAGCAGCCGCACGATATGGTCGAGGTCGTAGTCGGTCACCTCCACCAGCGCGGGCAGGAACTCGAAGAACCGGCTCAGATCCTCGCGCGTCTCGAAGCCCAGCGCCTTCAGCCGGCGTGAAGTTGCCCGGCACCGAGTAGCGATAGGCGTCGACCTGCCATTTCAGGCTGATCGCCTCCTCGGCCACCACCTTGACGCCGTACTTGTCGTCCTGGTTGCGGATGAAGCCCCAGTTGGCCCGTGCCGTGGCGTTGAGGAAATCCATCGGCACGCCCGGGAAGGCGGCATAGGTCAGCATCGACACCGCCGGATTGTCGTAGGCCTTCTCGAGGATCTCCATCCGGGTCTCGCCGAGGCGGGTGTTGATGTTCAGCTTGGGGTTCACCTGGGTGCCGCGGCGCAGCGTGTCGTGGTTCGCGGTGCCGGAGATCCAGTTCGATCCGCGGTGCAGCATCTCCTTGATCCGCCACCATTTCGACAGCCAGTAGCCATAGATGAAGGGCGTGTTGTGGGCGAAGGTCAGCGGCCCCCACTGGAACACGTCGGCATCGGCATGCTGCTCGATCACCGCGCGATAGGTGGAGGACAGCTCCCAGTCCTCCTGCGGCCAGGGGCGGCCGTCCTCGAAGACGAACCAGGGGCGGTATTCCGTTCCCGCCACGGTCTGGACGATGTCCGACATCAGGTTCAGGTAGTCGTCGTCGTGCATCAGCTCCTGTGTCTGCGGGTCCCACCACTTGAAGTCCTGCGCACCGTCCACGCGCACGCCGTCGGCGCCGAAATCGACCTTGCGGCGCTGCATCTCCAGCAGGATCGCGCGCACGGCGGAGTTGCGGTAGTCGAGGTTCTGGCCGTACATGTTCGGCCCGGCGAAGTAATGGCTGTTCAGCGCCGCCAGCCCCTGGTTGTCGGCATGGCCGAAGACCACGTCGAAGATCAGCATCTTCGGCCGCTCGGGGAAGTTGTGCAGGGCGGCGGCGAAATCGGCCAGCTCGTCCGGTCGCCCGCTCTCCAGGAGAACCGGGTTCACCGCCGACATGCCCGAGATGACCACGTCGTAGCCCCAGTTGGTGGTGTCCGGGCGGATCAGCTCGATCTCGACGCGGTCCTCGTCCATCGGCGTCTCGGACCAGAAGTCGGGGCCGGTCTCGTAGACCGTGGTGGGCTCCACCGGCAAAAGCTGCACCGCGTCGTAGCCGAGGAAGATCTCGTCCATCGGGTCGATCGGCAGGTCATTCCGGAGCCGCTCGGCCAGCCGCTCGAACTGCCGTGTCAGGCTGGCGAGCGTCCCTCCGGCGGTGGCGGTGGGCACGTGGATCTGCAGGATGTTGGAGGGCGGACCGAACTTGTGCGGCGCCTCTCCTTTGAACTGCGCCCAATACGCCTTGTCGCGCCGGCCGCCCTGCATCCGGTGAAGGTCGTAGAGCTCGGCCGGCGCGAAGGCACCGAAGGGCAGCGACGAGGCCAGCGGATCGAGGATGCGGTGCCACTCGTCGTGCTGGTCGCGCCACACGAGGGCATAGAAGTCGCCGCCCTCCTCGCGGTTGCCCGCCCGCATGCCGGTGGCGGCGGCGAAGGTATGCGCCTCGTAGCGCGCCACGGGCAGGTAGACGCGCTCGAAATCGACGGTCTGGTGCGCCCGGGTCAGGTCCAGCGGCCCGGTGGGCGACAGCACCTCCAGGAAGACGTCCCCGTCGGGGATGCGGTGATCGAGCAGTTCCGGTGTCCAGAAGCCGAAGGTCGCCCGGTCGCCGTTCACCTGGCCGCCCAGCGTCCGGGCGATCTGCTGGTGGGCATGGAACAGCGTCTCGGAGGTGGTCAGCGCGCGGCGGCAGGCATCGGCGAGGCCCTCCGCCGTGTCCGTGTCCGCGGCGATGCGATCCTGCAGGCTCATGGCCGTCCTTTCATCGGGTCGGTTCGGTCTCGGCCGCGCGGCCGGGGCGGTCAGGCACGCACGTCCGGGTCGGTCCTGCCCGTGTGATGCGCGATGCGCGCGATCTCGTGCGCGACGGCGATCACTTCCCGCAATCCCTCCTGCGCGTCCACCCCGAACCTGTCGGGATCCTCGGTCCGGTCCTCCAGATAGACCCGGAGCGTGGCGCCCGATGTGCCCGTGCCCGACAGGCGCAGCACGACGCGGCCGCCGCCCTCCAGGAAGATCCGCAGCCCCTGCGCGGCGGCGGTCGATCCGTCCACCGGGTCGGTATAGGAGAACTCGTCCGCCGCCTCCACGGTGCGGCCGGCGAAGGTCTGGCCCGGCAGATCGGACAGGCGGCCGCGCAGATCCTCGACCAGCGCCTCGGCCTTCTCCGTCTCGATCCCCTCGAAATCGTGCCGGGAATAGATGTCGCGTCCGTATTCGCGCCAGTGGTCGTGGACCAGATCGACGACGCCCTTGCCCGTCGCCGCCAGCACGTTCAGCCACAGGAGCACGGCCCAGAGCCCGTCCTTCTCGCGCACATGGTCCGCGCCGGTGCCGGCGCTCTCCTCGCCGCAGATCCGCACCCGCCCGTCGTCGAGCAGGTTGCCGAAGAACTTCCAGCCCGTCGGCGTCTCGTAGCAGTCGAGCCCCTTCTTGCCCGCGACGTGATCGACCGCGCGGGAGGTGGGCATCGACCGCGCCACGCCCTTCAGGCCCCCCGCATAGGCCGGGGCCCGCTCCGCATTGGCGGCCAGGATCGCAAGGCTGTCCGACGGGGCCACGTACATCCCCGGCCCCACGATCATGTTGCGGTCGCCGTCGCCGTCCGAGGCGGCGCCGAAATCGGGCGCGTCCGGCCCATGCATCGCCTCCATCAGCTCGCGCGCCCAGATCGGGTTCGGGTCCGGGTGGCCGCCGCCGAAATCGGGCTTCGGCTCGGCATTGCGCACGCTGCCCGCGGCCGCGCCCAGCCGGGTCTCCAGGATCTCCCGTGCATAAGGCCCCGTCACCGCGTGCATCGCGTCGAAGGTCAGCCGGAAGCCGCCCGCGATCATGCGCCGGATCGCGTCGAAGTCGAACAGGCTCTCCATCAGGTCGGCGTAATCGGCCACCGGGTCGACCACCTCGACCTCCATGCCGCCGAAATCGACGGTGCCGAGGCGCGACAGGTCCAGGTCCTGCGCCTCGAGGATGCGGTAGCCCTCGACCGTCTTCGTCGCCGCGTGGATGCGCCCGGTCACCTCCTCGGGGGCGGGGCCGCCGTTCGGGGTGTTGAACTTGACGCCGAAATCCTCCTCCGGGCCGCCGGGATTGTGGCTGGCCGACAGGATGATGCCGCCGTCGGTCTGCCGCTTGCGGATCAGGTTCGACGCGGCCGGCGTCGACAGCAGCGCCCCCTGCCCCACGATCACCTTGCGCGCGCCGGAGGCCGCCGCCATGCGCAGGATCACCTGCGCCGCGCGGTCGGCGAAGTAGCGGCCGTCGCCGCCCAGCACGAGCGTCTTGCCCTCCACGCCGCCGATGCCGCGCCAGATGCTCTCGACGAAGTTCTCCAGGTAATGGGACGCCATGAAGGTCCTGGTCTTCTTGCGCAGCCCGCTGGTGCCTGGCTTCTGGTCGTCGAAGGGGGTCGTCTCGACATGCACGATGTCCATGATCGGTCCTATCTGTCGGCTTGGGCCATGATGATGGCGGTGCGGGTCACGGCGTCAAGCTGGCCCAGGGCGCCCGGATCCACCCCGACCCTCCGCCGCCAGTTCGGGTGATCGTGGATCGTGCCGGGCAGGTTCGGCTGCTCCACCCGGCCCATGAGGTCCTCGATCTGGCAGGCGACGAGGCGCGAGGGCGTCGCGGCCAGGAAACGGTGCAGGTCGTCGATCCCGTCCCCGCCGATCAGGTCGCAGAAGGCACGCACGGTCTCGCGCCGCTCCGCCAGCGCGTCGTGGTAGGCGGCTTCGTCCATGTGGCCCAGGTCGCGGCGCCATTCCAGGTCGCGCCCCGCCTTCCAGCCGTCCCATGTCGGCAGATCGTGGGTGCCGAAGGAGGTCAGCGCCGCGCGGGCATAGTCCTGCGCCGGGCGGAAGGGGGAGCCGTCCGCGTCCCAGTCCCGCTCGAACTGGGCCACCCGGCAGCCCAGGATGCCGCTTTCCTCCAAGGCCTCGCGGAGGCCGCCGGGAATATTTCCCAGATCCTCGCCCACCACGGTCGCCCCGGCCCGCGCCGCCTCGATCCGCACCACGGCGAGCATCGCGTCGCGCGGCATGGCGACATAGGCGCCCGGCGTGCCGTCCTCGGGCACCCAGAAGGCACGCTCGAATCCGAGGATGTGGTCGATCCTGAGGAGCCGCGCATGGGACAGCGCGCTGCGCAGGATCCGCGCCAGGGGCCGGAATCCCTCGGCGGCCAGCGTGTCGGGCCGCAAGGGGGCGAGGCCCCAGCTCTGGCCCGCCGCCGAGAAGGCGTCGGGCGGCGCGCCCAGGGACACGCCACGGGCGAACAGCGCCGGATGCCCCCAGGTCTCCGCCCCGGCCGGGTTGGTGCCCACGGCCAGGTCGAGATAGAGGCCGAACCGCATGCCCGCCGACCGCGCCTCCGCCTGCGCCTCGGCCAGCTGCGCTCCCGCGCGCCATTGCAGCCAGGCATGGAAGGCGAGCGCCTCGGGATTGTCCCGCGCGAAGTCGCGGGCTTCCGCCCCCTCGGGGTCGCGATAGGCCTCCGGCCAGTCCGGCCAGGCGCCGCCGAACCGCTCGGCCAGCGCCTCGTGCAGCGCGAAGCGGTCGAGGTCGGGGCCCTGCGCCGCACGCCAGTCGCGGAACTCCGCCCAGTCCCCGCCGTCGAACTCCGCCCGCAGCGCCGCCATCCGGGCGGGCAGCGCGGCCTCGTAGGCGATGAGCCCCTCCGCCGCGATCCCCGGCTCCTCCGCCGGGGCGACGTGCATGGCGGCGAGCCGGCCGCGGTGGGCGGGCGAATAGGGCGAGGCCGCGCCGGGATCGGTCGTGAACCCGGCATGGACGGGATTGACGCCGATGAAGTCCGCCCCGGCCCGGCCCAGGCTGGCGGCGGCGCAAGCGAGGTGGGCATAGGTTCCGAGCCGGCCGTCCGGCGCCAGGCCGTAAAGCGGCAACGTCACCCCCCAGGCCCGCGGCGGCTCCGGCAGCCGGGCCGGCGCCGACAGGAGCCAGCCCGTCTCCTGCCCGGCCACGATCCGGTGGATGCCGAGAGGCAGGGCCGCCATCTCGGCGCCGTGACCGTCCCGGATCGCCCCGTCCTCCAGCTCGATGCGCCAGTCGCGCCCGTCGAGCCCCTCCAACCGCGTATCGGCCTCCGCCTCGACCACCTGCCAGGACGGGACCGGCCCCGCTCGGCCAAGTTCCTCCAGCCGCCGGGCGGCCGCGTCCTCGCCCGGCTCAACGCCGATCGCGGCCAAGACCGCGTCGCGACTCTCGGGCGACAGTTCGTGCTGCGTGCCGGTCGCATCGGTGTAGCGGGGCAGAACGCCCATCGCCGCCGCCAGATCGTCTCTCGGATCGCTCATGACTCACCCCACAGGACGAAGACGCTGACGGACTCTGCCGGAATTTCCACCGTCCCGCGCACCTGTCCGGGTGCCCGTTCGGGATCGGCGGTGTCGATCACCCAGTCCCATCCCGTCCGGTCGGACGGTTCGGGCAGGACGAAGGGGCGCACCGCCCCCTGGTTGAAGATCGCGAAGATGGCGGATTCGGTTTCCGCATAGGCGGGCGTGCCGCTCGCCATCCTGAGTTCCATCGCCACGAAGTCGAGATCCTCCGCCGTCCAGTCGGCGTCGGTCATCGGTGCGCCGTCGCGCCGCCACCAGAACAGGTCCTCCTTGCCGTCCGCGGCGCGTTCGCGGGCATGCAGGAACAGCTTCTGGCGCAGGATCGGGTGGTCGCGGCGGAACCGGATCATCCGCCGTACGAAGGCGTGAAACGCGAGGTCGGGATCGGACCAGTCGATCCAGCCGATCTCGTTATCCTGGGCATAGGCGTTGTTGTTGCCCGCCTGGCTGTTGCCGATCTCGTCTCCCGCCAGCAGCATCGGCGTGCCCTGGCTCAGCATCAGCGTCGCCATCATGGCACGCCTGCGACGGGCGCGGGCGGCGCGGATCGCGGGATCGTCGCTTGGCCCCTCGGCGCCCATCGGGTCGGAATAGTTCTCGCCGTGCCCGTCACGATTGCCCTCGCCGTTCGCCTCGTTGTGCCGGCGCGCATAGCTGACCACGTCCTGCAGGGTGAACCCGTCATGGGCGGTCAGCAGGTTGACGCTCGACGTGGCGGGCCGCCCGGAATGGTCGAACTGCCAGGCCGAGCCGGTCAGCCGGTCGGCCAGCCCCGGTGCGGACCCCGCATCGCCGCGCCAGAACATCCGCACCCGGTCGCGGAACTTGTCGTTCCACTCCAGGAACGGCGGCGGATAGGCCCCCAGCTGGTAGCCGCCCGGCCCGATATCCCAGGGCTCGGCGATCAGCTTCACGCCGCCCAGCACCGGGTCCTGCCGCACCGCGTCGAAAAACGCGGCGCCGGGGTCGAAGGCGCCGTCCCCGGCCCGCCCCAGGGTCGAGCACAGGTCGAAGCGGAACCCGTCGACATGCATCACCTCGACCCAGTAGCGCAGGGAATCCATGATCATCCGCAGCACCATCGGATGATCCACGTTCAGCGTGTTGCCACATCCCGTCACATCGGCGTAGTGGCGCGGATCCTCCGCCAGGCGGTAATAGGAGGCGTTGTCCAGCCCGCGGAAGGACAGCGTCGGGCCCAGAGCATCGCCCTCGCAGGTGTGATTGTAGACCACATCCATCAGCACCTCGATTCCGGCGGCGTGGAAACGGGCGACCATCTGCTGGAACTCGGCGATCCGCCCCCGCGCGAGGTAGCGCGGCTCGGGCGCGAAGAAGCCCAGCGTCTGGTAGCCCCAGTAATTCGTCAGCGCCTTGCGGTGCAGGAAACGGTCGGTCAGGAAGGCCTGCGCCGGCAGCAGCTCCACCGCCGTGACGCCCAGATCCGTCAGGTAATCCAGCATCGGGTCCGAGGCCATGGCGAGGAATGTCCCCGGGTCGGGGACGCCCGGATGCAGGCGCGTCAGGCCCTTCACATGCGCCTCGTAGATCACCGACCGCTCCACCGGGGTCATCGGCGGCAGGTCCCGCCCCCAGGAGAAGGAGGGATCCTCGACCACCGAGCGCGGCATGTAGGGGGCGCTGTCGCGGAAATCGCGCGACAGATCCTCCTCCGGGTCGCCCACCCGGTAGCCCATCAGGGCGTCGTTCCACACCGGATGCCCGGTCAGCCGCTTGGCATAGGGGTCCATCAGAAGCTTGGCGGGGTTGAACCGGTGCCCCTCGGAGGGGGCATAGGGGCCGTGGGCGCGATAGCCGTAGCGCGTCCCGGGCGTGAGCCCCGGAACGCGGCCGTGCCACACATTGCCGTCCCGCTCGGGCAGGTCGATCCGCACCTCGTGGCCCGACTCCGGGAACAGGCACAGGACCATCCGGGTCGCATGCTCGGAGAAGACGGCGAAGTTCACGCCGTCGCCGTCGAAGGTCGCGCCGAGGGGGGCGGCGCGGCCGGCAGCGATGGAGAAGGTGCGTGTCATGCGGCGGGTGCGAGGCCCCGGTAGAGCTGGGCGTATTCGGTGGCGGACGCGTTCCAGCCGACGGGATGGCGCATGGCGTTGCGCACCATCCGCGGCCAGGTCTCGCCGTCGCGATAGAGCGCGACGGCCTGCGACAGCGCCCGCGCCAGCGCCGCCTCGTCGTCCGGCGCATGCACGATGCCCGTCGCCGCCCCCGCCTTCAGCGCGGCATGGTTGGCGTCGATCACCGTGTCGGCGAGCCCCCCCACCCGGGCCACGACCGGAATGGTCCCGTAGCGCAGGCCGTAAAGCTGGGTCAGGCCGCAGGGCTCGAACCGCGAGGGCACCAGCACCGCCTCGCCGCCGGCCATCATCCGGTGGCTCAGCGTCTCGTCATAGCCGATCGTCACGGCGAGCCCCGGATGGCGATCCGCCGCGGCGCGCCAGGCGCGCTCCAGCGCGTGCTCGCCCGAGCCGAGCAGGACCAACTGCCCGCCCGCCGCGAGGAAGTCGGGCACCGCTCGCAGCAGCAGGTCGAGCCCCTTCTGTCCCGTCAGGCGCGAGATGACCACCGCCAGCGGGCCCGCGCTCTCGGGCAGGCCCATCTCGTCGCGCAGGGCGGCGGTCGCCGCGGCCTTGGTTCGCCAGCCGCGGAACCGGCGGATCGCGGGGTCCCGCGCCGGGTCCCAGACCCGCGTGTCGATGCCGTTCAGGATGCCCACGAGGTCCGCCTGCCGCTTGCGGATCACGCCGTCGAAGCCCATGCCGAATTCTGGCGTCGTCAGCTCCTGCGCGTAGCGCGGCGACACGGTGGTGATCCGGTCGGCCCAGACCAGCCCCGCCTTCAGCGCCGAGACCTGGCCCCAGTACTCGTATCCCTCGCTGTGGAAATCGCTCCGCCGCAGACCCAGCCGCTCGATCCGGGACGGCGGGGCGAAGCCGGCGAAAGCGATGTTGTGGATCGTCAGGACGCTCGGCACGTCGATCCCGTCCCGGTTCAGGAAATAGGGCAGAAAGCCCGCCTGCCAGTCGTGGCCGTGGACCATGTCGGGCTGCCAGCCGCAGCGTCCTCGCGCGATCTCGGCGCCGGCCTGCGACAATGCGGCGAAGCGTTCGGGATTGTCCTCCCAGTCCCGCCCCTGGGGATCGAGATAGAGCGTCCCCGGCCGGTCGTAGAGATGCGCCGCCTCCAGCACGTAGAGGCGAAGCCCCCGCGCCTCGGCCGCCAGGATCCGGGCCGGCCCGGAAAACAGCGAGTCGAAGGACAGCACCTCCCGCGCCTCCGGCAGCGCCCGCAGCACCGCCGGGTAGCCCGGCAGCAGCACCCGCATGTCGATGTCCACGGCCGTAAGGGCCGCCGGCAGCGCCCCCGCCACATCGGCCAGCCCGCCGGTCTTCACCAGCGGCGCGCATTCCGACGCGACGGACAGGACCTGCATCAGTGCTCCGCGCTCCAGGCGTCGATCATGGGCTTGGTGATCAGCGCGACCCCGCCCTTCGACACGTCGAAGAACCGTGCGTCTTCCTCCGGGTCCTCGCCCACGACCAGCCCCTCGGGAATGGTCACGCCGCGATCGACCACGCATTTCTTCAGCCGCGCGTGCCGGCCCACGGTGACATGCGGCAGGATCACCGCCTGTTCGAGCTGGGCGTAGGAATTGGTGTGCACCATCGAGAACAGGAGCGATTTGCGGATCTCGGTCCCCGAGATGATGCAGCCTCCAGAGACCATGGAGGAGATCGCGTGGCCGCGCCGCCGCTGCTCGTCATGGATGAACTTGGCCGGCGGGGTCGCCTCGGCATAGGTCCAGATCGGCCAGTTCCGGTCCCACAGGTCAAGCTCGGGGTCGAAGTTGGTCAGGTCGATATTGGCCCGCCAATAGGCATCCACGGTGCCCACGTCGCGCCAGTAGGCGGGCGCGTCGGGGCGGTGCCGAACGCAGCTGTCGGTGAAGCGATGCGCCTGCGCCCGGCCGTGCTTGACGATGTAGGGGACGATGTCGCCGCCGAAATCGTGCTTCGACCCCTCCAGCTCCTGATCGTTGAGCAGCAGCTCGCGCAGATAGGACCACTTGAAGACGTAGATCCCCATCGAGGCCAGCGCGTTGTCGGGATCGCCCGGCATGCCCGGCGGGTCGGCGGGCTTCTCCAGGAAGGAGGTGATCCTCAGGCTGTCGTCCACCGCCATCACGCCGAAGGCGCTGGCCTCCTCGCGCGGCACGGTCAGGCAGCCCACGGTCACGTCGGCGTTGCTCTCGACATGCTCGGCCAGCATGATCTCGTAATCCATCTTGTAGATGTGATCGCCGGCCAGGATCAGGATGTACTCGATGCCGTAGCTGTCGATGATGTCGATGTTCTGCGTCACCGCGTCGGCGGTGCCGAGATACCACTTGTCCTCGCTCACCCGCTGGCTCGCGGGCAGGATGTCGAGATACTCGTTGCGTTCGGCCCGGAAGAACGACCAGCCGCGCTGGCAATGCCGGATCAGGCTGTGCGCCTTGTACTGCGTGGCGATCGCCATCTTGCGAATGCCGGAATTGAGCGCGTTGGACAGCGCGAAGTCGACGATCCGGGTCTTGCCGCCGAAATAGACCGCGGGCTTGGCGCGGTTGTCGGTCAGCTGACGCAGCCGGCTGCCGCGCCCGCCGGCGAGCACGAAGGCCATCGTGTGCGACGCCAGGCGTTTCGGTATCTTTTCCATCACTCCCCCCTTGCCGGGCAAACTCAGCCCTCCTTCACGAAGATCACCGTCGCCAGGGGGGGCAGCACGACCTCGGCGCTGGCCGGCTGGCCGTGTTGCTCCACGGATTTCGCCTCGATGGCGCCCATGTTGCCGCGGCCCCCGCCGCCATAGATCGTCGCGTCGGTGTTCAGCGCCTCGCGCCAGCGCCCCGCCTGCGGCAGGCCCAGCGGATAGACCCGCTCCACCGGGGTGAAGTTGCACGCTACCACCACCTCCGGGTCGTCGCCGCCCGAACGCCGGATCCAGGCCAGCACGGAGGCCTTGTCGTCGTTGGCCTCGATCCACTGGAACCCGGCCGGGTCGCAATCCAGCGCATGCAGCGCCGGCTCGCCGCGGTAGAGCGTGTTGAGATCCCGCACCAGGCGCTGGACGCCCTTGTGCTTGGGATCCTCGACCAGGTTCCAGGACAACTGCGTGTTGTGGTTCCACTCCGAGGGCTGGGCGAATTCGCAGCCCATGAACAGCAGCTTCTTGCCCGGATGTCCCCACATGAAGCCGTAATAGGCGCGCAGGTTGGCGAACTTCTCCCATTCGCTCCCCGGCATCTTGCCCAGCATGGAACCCTTGCCGTGCACGACCTCGTCGTGGCTGATCGGCAGGATGAAGTTCTCGGAAAACGCGTAGTGCAGCCCGAAGGTCATCAGGTGATGGTCGTAGCTGCGATAGAGCGGATCCTTCGCGATGTAGCGGAGGGTGTCGTTCATCCACCCCATGTTCCACTTGTAGCCGAATCCGAGGCCGCCCGCGTCGACGGGGCGCGAGACCTGCGGATAGGAGGTCGATTCCTCGGCCACGGTCATGACTCCCGGCGCCTCGCCATAGGCGGTCACGTTCACTTTCTTGAGGAAGTCGATCGCCTCGTAGTTCTCGCGCCCGCCATCCTTGTTGGGCACCCATTCGCCGGCCTTCCGGGAATAGTCGCGATAGAGCATCGAGGCGACGGCGTCCACGCGCAGCCCGTCCACGTGGTATTCGTCGAGCCAGTAGAGCGCGTTCGAGGTCAGGAAGTTCGACACCTCGATCCGGCCGTAATTGTAGATCAGCGTGTTCCAGTCGTGGTGGAACCCCTCGCGCGGGTCGGCATGCTCGTAGAGATGGGTGCCGTCGAACTTGCCCAGCCCGTGCGGGTCGGCGGGGAAGTGCCCGGGCACCCAGTCGAGGATCACGCCCAGCCCCTTGCGGTGCGCGGCATCCACAAGGTCGCGGAACTCGTGCGGCGGGCCGAACCGGACCGTCGGCGCGAACAGGCCCACCGGCTGGTAGCCCCAGGACCCGTCGAAGGGATATTCGCTGACCGGCAGCAGTTCCAGATGCGTGAACCCCATCTCGTGGGCATAGCCCACCAGTTCCTCGGCCGCCTCCTTGTAGGAGAGCGGCCGATTGCCCTCCTTCGGCACCCGCTTCCACGATCCCAGATGCACCTCGTAGACGGAGATCGGCGCGGTGCGGTCCTGGCGCGCCTGCCGCTCCTCCATCCACGCCTGGTCCTTCCAGCCGTAGCCCTTGATATGGCGCACGACCGAGGCGTTGTGCGGCGCATGCTGCGAGCCGAATCCCACCGGGTCCGCCTTCAGCGGCTGCAATTCGCCGCCATGGCCGAGGATCTCGTATTTGTAGGCCTCGCCTTCCCCGATATTGGGGACGAAGATCTCCCACACGCCGGTGGCGCCGCGCAGGCGCATCGGGTGGCGCCGCCCGTCCCAGTGGTTGAATCCGCCGACGACGCTGACCCGCTCGGCATTGGGCGCCCAGACGGCGAAATGGGTGCCGTGCTGGCCCTCGTGCTGCATGATATGGGCGCCGAGGACGGTCCAGATCCGCTGATGCGTGCCCTCGCCCAGCAGGTATTCGTCCATCTCGCCGATCACCGGGCCGAAGCTGTAAGCGTCCTCGTAGTCCCAGCTGGCCTGGCCCGATCGGCCGCGGATCCAGTAATGCCCCGTCCCGGGCACCGGTCCGGCGAAGACGGCCATGCCGTCGGCCACTCGCGTCAGCTCGTGCTCGACCCCGTCATCCGTCACCGCAAACAGGCGCTCGGCCCCGGGGTCCAGCGCGCGCACCACCCGCTCCCCCGCGACCTCGTGCGGGCCCAGCACCGAGAACGGGTCGCCATGGCGGCCCTGGTGCAGCGCCTCGGCGCTCTTGCGGTCAATGGGCGGGGCGGGTTGTGGGGCATGGCCGGTCATGCCCGTTAGGCTAAACCACCCGCGCAACATGGCAACATGCCGCGCGCGAAATATAGCGCCCGCCGGCGCGCCCCCGCCGGCGGCGCAGGCGCCGGTGCGGGGCCGGATCAGCCCGGCATCAGGCCCTTCGCGTTCCAGATCCCGTCCATGTAGCCGCGGATCGTCCGGTCCGAGCTGAACCAGCCCGACCGCGCCGTGTTCAGGATCGCCCGCCGGGTCCACTCCTCCCGGTCGCGATAGGCCGCCTCCACCGCGCGGCTGGCGCGCCAGTAGTCGGCGAAATCCGAGGCGACGAGGAAATAGTCGTGTCCCGTGACATTGTCGGCGATGGATTCGAATCCCGGGCCGAACGTCCCCGACCGGATCGCGCCGATCGCGCGATCCAGCCGCGGCGCGTCCGCCACCGCCTGCGCGGCGTGGCCCTCGACCGCGCGGCGGGCGACGACCTCCTCGGCGGTCATGCCGAAGAGGAAGAAATTCTCGGCGCCCACCCGCTCTCGGATCTCCACATTCGCACCGTCCAGCGTGCCGATCGTCAATGCCCCGTTCAGGGCGAACTTCATGTTGCCGGTGCCCGACGCCTCCTTGCCGGCTGTGGAGATCTGCTGGCTCAGATCCGCGGCCGGGATCAGCCGCTCGGCCAGCGACACGTTGTAATTCGCCGGATAGGCGATCCTGAGCGCGTGGTTCGTCTTCGGGTCGGCGTTCACCACCTCGGCCACGGCGTTGATCAGATGGATGATCTCCTTGGCGAAGACATAGCCCGGCGCCGCCTTGCCGCCGAAGATCTTCACCCGCGGCAGCCAGTCGGCCTGCGGCGCGTCGCCGATCTCCTGCCAGAGCGCGATCGCCTCCAGGATGTTGAGGTGCTGGCGCTTGTATTCGTGGATCCGCTTGATCTGCACGTCGAACATGGCATCCGGGTCGACCGTGGTGCCGCGCCGGTCCAGATAGGCAGCGAGATCCGCCTTGTTGCGCCGCTTGGCATCCGCGTAGGCGTCGCGGAATCCGGCATCCTCGGCCAGCGGCTCGAGCCGCGCCAGCTGCTCCAGGTCGTCGATCCAGCCATCGCCGATCGCCTCGGTGATCAGCCCCGACAGCCGCGGATTCGCCGCCAGCAGCCAGCGCCGCGGCGTGACGCCGTTTGTCTGGCTGACGATCCGGTCGGGATGCAGCCGGTTCAGCTCCTCGAACACGGTCTGCCGCATCAGGTCGGTATGCAGCCCCGAGACGCCGTTCACCTTGTGCGCCATGGCGAAGGCCAGCGGCCCCATCAGCACGTGATCGCCGTCGAGCATTGCCACGGTGCGGTCGGGATGCGCCGCGGCATGGGCGGCGTCGATGCGCTCGATGATCTGCAGGTGGCGCGGCAGCAGCTCGCCCATCAGATCCAGTGACCAGCGCTCCAGCGCCTCGGGCAGCAGCGTGTGGTTGGTGTAGCCCAGGCAGCCCCGGGCGATCTCCACCGCGGTGTCGAACTCCACGCCCCGCTCGTCGGCGAGGAGGCGGACCAGTTCGGGCCCGGCGATCGCAGGATGGGTGTCGTTGAGCTGGATCGCGACCTTCGCGGGGAGGAGCGTCAGGTCCTCGTACTCGCTTTCGAACCGCCGCAGGATGTCGCGCAGGCTGGCGGCCGTGAAGAAGAATTCCTGCTTCAGGCGCAGCCGCTTGCCGTCACCCGTGGTGTCGTCGGGATAGAGCACGCGGCTGATCGTGCGGGCCAGGTTCTCGGGCTCGGCGGCACCGTAATAGTCGCCCGCATTGAACCGGCCCAGGTCGAAGACCTGTTCGGGCCGCGCCGACCAGAGCCGCAGCGTGTTGGCCCAGCGCCCCTTCCACCCGATCATCGGCGTGTCGAAGGCCTGCGCCACCACCGTCTCCGCCGGTTGCCAGATCGTCCGGTCGCCCAGCGCCTTGACCGCCCCGCCGAAGCCGATGCGGTACCGCGCCTCGGGGCGCTCGAACTCCCAGGCGTGGGGCTGGGTGAGCCAGTCCTCCGGCGCCTCGACCTGGCGGCCCTCCTCGAAGCTCTGCCGGAACAGGCCGTGCTCGTAGCGGATGCCGTAGCCCATCGCCGGGCAGCCCAGCGTCGAGAGCGATTCCATGAAGCACGCCGCCAGCCGACCCAGCCCGCCATTGCCCAGCGCGGCGTCCGGTTCGTCCGCGATCACCGCCCGGGCATCCATGTGGCGCGACTCGAAGAACTCCGTCACCTCGTCGAGCAGGCCCAGATTGACCGCCGCATCCTCCAGCAGCCGGCCGATCAGGAACTCCATCGACAGGTAATAGACGCGCTTGCCCTGCCGGGCATAGGTCTCGCGGCTGGAGGCGAACCAAGGATCGACGATCCGGTCGCGGATCGCCAGGCTCAGCGCCAGCCGCCAGTCGGTGGTGGTGGCATGGGCCGAATCCTTGCCGAGGCTGTATTTCAGGCGCTGCAGGATGGCCTCGCCCAGGGTGTCGGCGGGCAACGGAACGCGGATGTCTTTCATGTTTCCCTCCTCCGGGCGCGGGCGCCCGGTGCGTGTTAGCGCATGAAACTTTGAAGCCGCGTTTAAAACTTCGCAGAGGATGTGCAAGCGCGAATGTCTTGTGACATCCTGTCCCGCCCCCTGGCGGGTACGGTCAGGAGTCCAGTCCCAGGCGCTCGCGGATGAAGGCCAGCGCCACCGACAGGCCGTCGGGCGCGATGCCGTGGCCGGTGCCCTTCATCACGTGGGCATAGACGTCGAGGCCCTGGTCCTGCAGGGCCTGCGCCGCCTCGGGCAGGGACGCGGGCGGCACCATCTCGTCCTGGTCGCCATGGACGAGCAGCACCGGCGGGCGCGCCCGGATCTCGTCCTCCAGCGTCTCGGGCCACATCAGCCGCCCCGAGAAGCCCACCAGCGCGGCAACCGGCTCCGCCCGGCGCAGCGCCACGTGCAGCGCCATCATCGTGCCCTGGCTGAACCCGAACAGGACCAGCCGGTCGGACCCGATTCCCTCGGCCTCCAGCACGTGATCGAGATAGGCGTCGAGATCCCGGGCGGCACTCTGGAAGCCGGCTTCGGCCTCCGCGGGGTCGGACCCGTCGAGCCAGGGCAGCGGAAACCACTGGTAACCCATCGGGTTGACGGTGGACCGCTCGGGCGCGTCGGGCGCCAGGAACACCGTGTCCGGCAGGTGCTGCGACAACGGCTCGGCCAGGCCGAGGAGATCCGCGCCGTCCGCGCCGTATCCGTGCAGGAAGACCACCACCGATCCGGTCCGCCCCGACGCGGAGGGCTTGCGCCCGCCTTCCAATGCCCGTGCCATGCCGGTCCCCCGATGTTTCAAGACGCCGCCCCGTCTAGTGGCGGGTGCCCGGCCGGGCAAGCCCGCCGGCGGGCCGCAATACCCGTTTCAGGTGACACCCTCGCGCCGCGTCGCCACGGCATACCAGGCCCAGAGCCCGCGCGCCGCCACGCCGCGCCAGGGCCGCCACGGCTCCGCCAGGTCCCGCAATCCGGCCTCGCCCGGCCGCGACTCCAGCCCGAACAGCAGCCGCGCCGATTCGCGCAGCGCCAGGTCGCCGGCCGGAAAGACGTCCGCCCGGCCGAGCGAGAACAGCGCATAGATCTCCGCCGTCCAGCGGCCGATCCCCGGCACCTCCACCAGCCGCGCCACCACCGCGTCGGAGGGCAGCGCCTCCAGCGCGTCGAAGTCGATCCGGGCCTCGGCCAGCGCCCGCAGATAGCGCGCCTTGGGCCGCGACAGCCCGCAGGCGCGCAAGGCGCCCTCCTCCGCCGCGCGCACCACCGCCGGGTCCTCGAACCCGGCCGCCGCCACCCGGTCGCCGATCGCCCGGGCCGAGGCCACGCTCACCTGCTGCGACACGATGGCGCGGGCCAGCGCGGGGAATCCGCCCGGGCGGAGCCGGTCGGGCCAGGGCCCGGTCTCGCCCAGCGCCGCGGCGAAGCGCGGCTCCCGGACGGCGAGCCAGTCCGCGCCCTCGGCCACGCAGGCTGGTCCGGTCAGCACGCGCTCAGCCATGCTCGGTCCCGAGGCTGAACCGCCGCACCCAGGCGAGCGCCGCCGCCACGCTGTCGAGCCTCACCGCCTCGGGCTGCAGGGGGCGCCGGATCATGGCCACCCGGATGCCCAGCGTGCGCGCCGCGTCCAGCTTGGACCGGCTCGACGAGCCCCCGGCATTGCGCACGATCAGCCAGTCGATTCCCAGATGGTGGAACAGGTCCACCTCCTCGTCGGTGCGAAAGGGCGGGCTGCCCACCACCCAGTGGCCATCGGCGAAGGGCGGCGGCTCCTCCGGCGCGGTCTCGATCTGGCGGACATGGACCCGCCGCCCCGGCATCGGCCCGAAGGCCTCGATCCGCTGCCGTCCCGTCGCCACGAACACGGTGGCTCCGTCCGGCACGGCCGCTGCGGCATGCGCCTCGTCCTCGGCGAAGAGCCAGTGGTCGCCCTCCATCGGGCGCCAGGCCGGGCGCAGCACCTGGGCATAGGGCAACCCGCGGGCGGCGCAGATCCGGGCCGTGCGGTGCGAGATACCGGCCGAGAACGGATGTGTCGCGTCCAGCACCGCCCCGATCCGCTCGTGCTCGAGGTAGCGTTCGAACCCTGCATCGCCGCCGAAGCCGCCGATCCGCGTCGGCACGCCAAGCGCGTTCGGCGCCCGCGTCCCGGCCGCCACCGAGGCGATCAGGGTCAGGCCCCGGACCTGGGCGAGCGCCGCGGCGACCTGGCGCGCCTCTCCCGTGCCAGCCAGCATCAACACCCGCATCAGGTCAGTTTCCGCTCCGCAAGGATCGCGATGTCGGCATGAACCGGTTCCCGCCCCCGGCCCTCCGCACGGGACCGCGAGGGGCAAGATGACATGCCATGGCCTCCGGTCAACCGGGCTTCCCCCCGGGCGGTGGGCGCGATACCGCTCGCCCATGACCGGATCCGCCCCCACCCGCCGCAACGTCGCGGTCCTGATTGCGGCCCAGGCGCTGCTCGGCGCGCAGCTGCCGATGCTGTTCGTGGTCGGCGGCCTCGCCGGCCAGATGCTGAGCCCCGTGCCCTGCCTCGCCACGCTGCCGATCTCGCTCATCGTGCTGGGATCCATGCTCGCGGCGCAACCCATGTCGGCGCTGATGCAAAGCCGGGGCCGTCGCGCGGGGTTCTGGACCGGCACCGCCGCCGGCGCCTTCGGCGCGCTGGTCTCGGCCGCCGGGCTGCTGGCGGGCAGCTTCCCGCTCCTGGCGCTCGGGGCGCTGGGATCGGGCGTGTTCATGTCCTCGCTGGGCTTCTACCGCTTCGCCGCCGCCGACACCGCCTCCGAGGCGTTCCGGCCCAAGGCGATCTCCTACGTGCTGGCCGGCGGGCTGGTGGCCGCCATCCTCGGCCCCCAGCTGGTCAAGCTGACCTCCGGCACGGCGATCCCCTTCCTCGGGGTCTATCTCGCCGTGGCGGCGCTGAACCTCGTCGGCGCGACGCTGTTCCTGGCGCTCGACATCCCCCGGCCCCCGGCACCGGGCGCGGACGCGCCCCGCGGCCGGACCCGCGGCCAGCTTCTGACCACGCCGCGGATCGCGGTCGCGGTCATCTGCGCCATGGTGTCCTACGCGCTGATGAACCTGGTGATGACATCGACGCCGCTGGCCGTGGTGGGCTGCGGCTTCGACCAGGACGTGGCCGCCGACATCGTCTCGGGGCATGTCCTGGCGATGTACGCCCCCTCCTTCTTCACCGGCCACCTGATCGCCCGTTTCGGCGCGCGACCGGTGGTGGCAACGGGCCTTCTCTGCCTTGCCGCGGCGGGCGGCGTGGCGCTGGCCGGGGTGGATCTGGCCAATTTCTTCGGCGCCCTGATCCTGCTTGGGCTGGGCTGGAACTTCGGCTTCATCGGCGCGACCTCGATGCTCGCCGCCGCCCATACGCCGGAGGAGCGAGGCCGGGTCCAAGGGCTGAACGACTTCGTCGTCTTCGGCTGCGTGACGCTGGCCTCGCTGGCCTCCGGCGGGCTGATGAACTGCGCCGGCGGCACGCCCGAGGCCGGCTGGGCCGCGGTCAACCTCGCCATGGTGCCGTTCCTCACCCTGGCCGGGGGCGCGCTGATCTGGCTGAGCTTGCGCGGCCGCGCGGCCTAGAAAAGCGCCATCCGGATCAGCCGGGCCCGGCGGGCGAAGGGCGCGCGCTCCAGCCCACCCCGCCGCACCCGCCCGGGCTCCGTCTGCGCCGCCTTCAGCACCGGCGCCGCCTCCCAGGCCGCTAGCGCCGCTGGCCGCGCCCGGCGGCTGACGGAGGACAGATGGTCCAGCCCCTCCTCGGCCAGGGCGCGGATCCCGGCATCGCTGTCGTCGGGCAGCGGCGCCAGCCCCCGCGCCGCCAGCGCCGGCACCGCCACCAGCCACCCGGCCAGCCCCCCTGCATAACCCGTCCCGCGCACCGCCGCTTCGTCCGCGGCGCCGAGGGACCGGGCGGCCGCCCACATCAGCCCACCGGCCAGATCCCACAGATGCCCGCGCAGCTGCTCCACGCTGGCGAAGGGCTCGCGCGCGATCTCCCAGCGCCGCGCGGCCACGGCGAGATCGAGGATCCGCGCGCCCTCGGCGTCGATCGCCGCGGCCAGCGGCTCGGCCACCTCGTGCCGCCGCACCGGCTTGCCCGCCGCGATCTCGTCGAGCACGTCGCGCCAGAATTGCAGCCGTATCTCGGCGATCATCGGCTCCTCGGTCACCCAAGGCGCACGCGCCGCCTCGACGTTCAGGGCATAGACCGGGAACAGCACCCCGCGCGCCGCCGGCGACGCGGCCATGGCAGCGAGGAAGCGATCGGGATCGCCCCGGCGGACGATCTCGGCACAGGCATTCACGGTCATGCATCCTCCGGAGCCGGGCTCGCGTGGCGACGTAGCACGCGAACCCAGCCGGTTGAAACGGTGCGGCACGCCGCCGCCCCGAGGAGGAACCGATTGACCCGCCCGGACGGCGTCGCGCCCTCCGTCTTGCTTGCACCAGCCGCCTACGGCCTGCAGATGGACCTCGCGGGCCGAGGCGCGGGCGCCTTCGGCCGAGACAGCCCCGCTCGACCTACGGGATGCGCACGACCTGATAGCCCTGGGCCTGATAACCGACGACCGAGACGAAGCCGTTCGGAACCTTCTCGACCGCCGGGATGACCGTCTCGGGATCGACGTTCATCACCTCCAGAGCGTAGGAGCAGACCTCGAGCTGGACGCCGTCCTCCCTCATCTGCGCCAGGGCGTCCTGGAACTCCTGCACCTCGGCCGCGTCCTGGCCCTCGTGGTGGGACGTGTCGGTCGATAGAAGCTTCACGGCAGGACCGTGGAACACGACCGCCGCCATCGGGGCATTGGGCAGGGACGTGACGGTTTCGTCCCGGTACACGTCCCGGATGGGCCAGACCAACACGTTGGACGTCGCGGCCGAGGCCTGGGTGTAGTCGAAAACCGCCCTGACCTGCTCGACGTCCTTCAGGGCGCCCTCGTACTCCGCCCAGGCCGATGTGGCGGAGGCCGCGACAGCGAGGCACAGGGTCGCACCAGCGACCGTCTTGGAAAAGACTTTCATGAGCATTTTCTCGCCTCCCAGCGAAAGCCGGCATTCCGGTGCGAAACACCGTGCCGCATGCTACGCCGATCCTTACGTTGCGGCAACGTTCAGACCTGCCCTGGGGGGCCTGGATGAGTTGCCTCGAATGCGCAGGACCGCTTGCCGCGCCGGTGGGGGTGGGATCCCGCGCAATGGCTATACGGCAGGCCCACTCCGCGCCCGGATGGGCCCCGAATTGCAGGTTGGTCGACCTCCTCGCACGACCGCCGGGGTGACCTACGCCGCCCCGGCATCGCGGATCAGCTTCCAGTTCACCGCGTCGAGCAGCGCCTCGAAGCTCGCATCCACGATGTTCGCCGACACGCCCACGGTGGACCAGCGCCGACCCTGCCCGTCCTCGCTGTCGATGATGACGCGGGTCACGGCCTCGGTGCCGCCCTGGGTGATCCGCACCTTGAAGTCGACCAACCGCATGTCGTCGATGGCCTCCTGCCAGGGGCCCAGATCCTTGGCCAGCGCCTTGGACAGGGCGTTGACCGGGCCCCGGTCGCTGCCGGTCTCGTCCATGCTCTCGCTGACCGAGAGCTTCTTCTCGTCGCCGATCTTCACCACCACCACGGCCTCGGAGAGCGACACCATCCGGTCGTACTTGTTCTTCCGCCGCTCCACCGTCACCCGGTACCGCTTCACTTCGAAGAAGCGCGGCATCTGCCCCAGCACCTCGCGCGCGACCAGTTCGAAGCTCGCCTGCGCGGTGTCGTAGGAATAGCCGCGATCCTCCCGCGCCTTGATCTCGTCGAGGATCCGCGCCAGCCGCGGATCACCCTTGGCGACCTCGACCCCCATGTCCAGCAGCCGCGCCCGCAGGTTCGACTGCCCGGCCTGGTTCGACATCGGCACGATCCGGGCATTGCCGACGCGGCCAGGCTCGACATGCTCGTAGAGCCCCGGCGCCTTGGCGATGGCCGAAGCATGCAGCCCCGCCTTGTGCGCGAAGGCCGAGGCGCCGACGTAAGGAGCGTTGCCCCGCGGCACCCTGTTGAGGATGTCGTCCAGCCGTCGCGAGATCCGCGTCAGGCCCGTCGCAGCCTCCGCGGTCACGCCGATCTCGAAGCGGTCGGCATAGGCGGGCTTCATCAGGAGCGTCGGAATCAGGCTGATCAGGTTGGCGTTGCCGCAGCGCTCGCCCAGCCCGTTCAGGGTGCCCTGCACCTGCCGCGCGCCGGCATCCACCGCCGCCAGCGAGCAGGCCACCGCCATGCCGGTATCGTCATGGGCATGAATGCCCAGCCGCTCCCCGGGAATGCCGGCCGCGATCACCTCGCGCACGATCTCGCCCACCCGAACGGGCAGCGTGCCGCCATTGGTGTCGCAGAGCACGATCCAGCGCGCGCCGCCCTCCTGTGCGGCGCGCAGGCAGTCGAGCGCGTAGACCGCGGATCGCCTGCGTAACCGTCGAAGAAGTGCTCGGCGTCGAAGATCGCCTCCCGCCCCTGCGCCACGCAGTGCGCGACCGAGGCGCGGATGTTCTCCAGGTTCTCGTCACGGCTCGATGCCCAGCGCCGCCTCCACGTGCCAGGGATCGGTCTTGCCAACCAGGCAGACGGCGGGGGTGCGGGCGTTCAGCACGCCGGCCAGCACCTCGTCGTTCTCCGCCGACCGGCCCGCCCGCTTGGTCATGCCGAAGGCGGCCATTGTCGCGCGCGTGGCGATTCCCTCGTCGAAGAAGGCGCTGTCGGTGGGGTTGGCGCCGGGCCAGCCGCCCTCGATATAGTCGAGGCCCAGATCGTCCAGCATCACCGCGATCGCCCGCTTCTCGGCAACCGAGAACTGAACGCCCTGCGTCTGCTGCCCGTCCCTCAGCGTGGTGTCGTAGAGATACAGTCGCTCCTTCGTCGCGGCCATCCGTCCTGCCTTTCCTGCCGCCGGCCATGCGCGGGCCGGGCCGGCGGCATCTAGCGGATCGCGGGCGGGCGTGTCACCCCCTCCCCCGGACTGCGGGAACGCATGCCCGGGCCTGCCGTTTTCCCTCGCGGCCGGCCCGGCCCGCCGCCGCCAAGGAGACCCGATGCCGAGAGCCCTCGCCCTCCTCATCCTCCTCGCCCTGCCGCTGTCCGCCCAGGGCCAGGATGCAGTGGTGGGCGGGATCGGGCTGCTCGCCTGCCGGGAGGTCGTCGGGCCCGAGAACATCCCGTATCTCGCCCAGGTCGGGGACTGGGCGCTGGGCTACCTGGCCGGGCGCCTCGACGCGGGCCAGGTGCCGGTCGCGGGGGCCACACTGTCGCCCGGACTGGCCGCCGACGTGGTCACCGGCGTGGCGCTGCGCTGCCGGCAGAACCCGGACATGGCGGTGATCGACGCCGTGCGCGCCTTCGCCGGAGAGATCTTCGCCGAGCCGCCCCGGGCAGGTGCCGTCGCGGCGGCCGCGGCGCCGGACGCGGATCCGGCCGATCCGCTGGCGGACGCGCCGCGCCCCGCGCCGCGGCCCGACCGGGCGGAATGAGGCTCAGGCGATGGCGCGCACCGCGGCCTGCCGCCCCTCGCGCCAGTCCGCGACGGCGGCGCCGAAGGCCGTGAACAGCTTGCGCGAGACCGGGTCGAGCCCGGCGCGATATTCCGGGTGCCACTGGACCGACAGGGTGAATCCCGGCGCATCGGCGACGTAGGAGGCCTCCGGCGTGCCGTCCGGTGCGCGGCCATCGACGACGAATCGCGGCGCCGGCACCTCCACCCCCTGTCCGTGCAGCGTGTTGGTCATCACCGTCCTCGCCCCCATCAGCCGGTGGAACGGCCCGCCCTGGGTGAAGGTCACCTCGTGGCGCAAGGCGAATTTCTCGGCGATGGTGCCGTCCGGCGGCATGCGGTGGTTCAGCCGCCCCGGCAGGTCGCGGATCTCGGGATGCAGCGTTCCGCCCAGCGCGACGTTCACCTCCTGATAGCCGCGGCAGATCGCCAGAAGGGGCTGCCCCCGGTCCACCAGCTCCCGGATCAGCGGCAGCGCGATCCGGTCGCGGCCGCGGTCGAAGGTGCCATGGGCCTCGGTCTCGTCATGGCCGTATTCCTCCGGGTGGACGTTGGGGCGCCCGCCCGGGAACAGGAATCCGTCGAAACTGTCGAGCAGTTCACCCACCGACACCAGGTCGGGGTCGGCCGGCACGATCACGGGCGTCGCCCCCGCCACCTGGGCCACGCTCTCCGAAATCATCCGGCCGCCGCCATGGATCTCGTAGGATTCGTTGATCAGGTGGTGATTGCCGATGATGCCGACGAGCGGGCGGGCCATGCGAAGCTCCTGAACGGGGACAGCGGACTATATAGGCGATGCCCCCGCCCGCGGGCAACCGCGGGCCGCCCGCCCGTCCCCACGCATGGCCGCGGTCGGGCTCAGGCCGCGCCGGTCAGCCCGGCCGCCTCCAGGCCCTTCAGGCCCGCATCGGCATCGTTGTCCGAGGTGTCGCCGGTCACGCCCAGCGCGCCGATCACCGTATTGCCGTCCTTGATCAGGATGCCGCCCGGCACCGGCACGACCGCGCCGCCGAAGGCACCGTTCATCGCCGTCATGAAGTAGTGCTGGCTCTCGGCCCGGTCCATCTGCGCCGAGCCGGGCATGCCCAGCATCACCGCGCCGTAGGCCTTGCCATGGGCGATGGTGAACCGGCCCGGCGCGGCGCCGTCCTGGCGTTCGAAGGCCAGCACATGCCCGCCGGCATCCAGCACCACGGCCGAAAGCGGCTTCAGCCCGGCCTCCGCGCCGGCATCGAAGGTGGCGCGAATGGCCGTCCGGGCCTTGTCGAGCGTCAGTGTCATCTGTCGGTATCTCCTGTTGATCTGCGGGCGGGGCGCTCAGGCCCCGCTCATCGCCTTCTTCTCCAGCCGCCGCTCGTGCAGCACCGGCTCGGTATAGCCCGAGGGCTGTTCCCGGCCCTTGAACACCAGGTCGCAGGCCGCCTTGAAGGCCGGGCCGTCGTAACCGGGCGCCATGGGCCGGTAGCTCGGATCGCCCTCGTTCTGGCGGTCCACCACCTCGGCCATCTTCTTCATGGTCTCCATCACCCGGTCCTCGCTGACGACGCCGTGATGCAGCCAGTTCGCCAGCGCCTGGCTGGAGATCCGGCAGGTCGCCCGATCCTCCATCTTGCCGACGTCGTGGATGTCGGGAACGGTGGAGCAGCCCACACCCTGATCGACCCAGCGCACCACGTAGCCGAGGATCCCTTGGGCGTTGTTCTCGATCTCGGCGGTGATCTCCTCGTCGGAATAGTTCTTCCCCGAGGCCAGAGGCAGCGTCAGCAGGTCGTCGAGCGCGGCACGCCGGCCGCCCTTGGCGATCTCCTCCTGCACCTCGGCCACGTCCACGCGGTGATAGTGGATCGCGTGCAGCGTGGCGGCGGTGGGCGACGGCACCCAGGCGCAGTTGGCACCGGCGTTCGGATGGCCGATCTTCTGCTCCAGCATCGCTTCCATCAGCGCGGGCTCCGCCCACATGCCCTTGCCGATCTGCGCCTTGCCGCGGAACCCGCAGGCCAGGCCCACATCGACGTTGCCGTCCTCGTAGGCCTTGATCCAGGCGGAGTTCTTCATCTCCCCCTTGCGGACCATGGGCCCCGCCTCCATCGAGGTGTGGATCTCGTCGCCGGTCCGGTCGAGGAAGCCGGTATTGATGAAGGCGACGCGGCTCTTCGCGGCGCGGATGCATTCCTTGAGATTGGCCGAGGTGCGGCGCTCCTCGTCCATGATGCCGATCTTCACCGTGTTGGCCGGCACGCCGAGGATCTCCTCGACCCGTCCGAACAGCCGGTCGGTGAAGGCGACCTCCTCGGGCCCGTGCATCTTGGGCTTCACCACGTAGATCGAGCCGGTTCCGGAATTGCCGCCCGCGCGGTTCAGGTCGTGCAGCGCGATGAGCGAGGTCATCATCCCGTCCATCAGCCCCTCGAAGACCTCGTTGCCGTCGCGGTCGAGGATCGCGGGATTGGTCATCAGGTGGCCGACATTGCGGATCAGCATCAGCGCCCGGCCCTTGAGGCGCAGCTCGCCCCCGTCCGGCGCGGTGAAGGTCCGGTCCTCGGCCAGTCGCCGGGTGAAGCTCTCGCCCCCCTTGCTGACCTCCTCGGTCAGGTCGCCCTTCATCAGGCCCAGCCAGTTGGAATAGGCCAGCACCTTGTCCTCGGCATCGACGGCGGCGACGGAGTCCTCGCAGTCCATGATCGCCGAGACGGCGCTTTCCATCTCGATATCGGCGATCCCGGCCTGGTCGCGCGACCCGATGCGGTGGTCCCGGTCCACGTGGAGGATCGCGTGCAGGTTGTTGTTCGTCAGCACAATCTCGGTCGGGGCGGCGGCATCCCCGCGATGGCCGGCGAAGGTGTCCGCCGCGGCCAGACGCCGGTCGCCGTCGTCCGTGGCGGCGACCAGCGTGCCGTCCTCCACGCGATAGCCCGTCACCTCGCGGTGCGATCCGGCGTCCAGCGGGAACAGCTCGTCCAGAAGACCCTTCGACCAGCCGATCACCCGGTCGCCGCGCTCCGGGTCGTAGCCCGACCCCTGCGGCGCGTCGCCCATCGCGTCGGTGCCGTAGAGCGCGTCATAGAGCGAGCCCCAGCGCGCATTGGCCGCATTGAGCGCATAGCGCGCGTTCATGATCGGCACGACCAGCTGCGGCCCGGCGACGGTGGCAATCTCGGGGTCGGTCGGCGGCGTGTCGATGGCGAAATCCTCGCCCTCCTCCACCAGATAGCCGATCTCGCGCAGGAAGGCGGTATAGGCCTCGCGGTCCTCGACCGGGCCGGGATGGTCCCGGTGCCAGGCATCGATCCTGCCCTGCATCTCCGCCCGCGTCTCCAGCAGGCGGCGGTTCTCCGGGCCCATCTCGTGGACGATGGCCGAGAACCCCTTCCAGACCGTGTCGGCTGACAGGTCCAGCCCGCTCAGCGCCTGCTCGTCGACGAACGCCGCGAGGTCCCGGTCCACCTGCAATCCATGCCGCTCCACCCTGTCGGTCATCCGCGTTCCTCCGTCATCTGGTTTGATCTTCCCTCGGGATCGGCCCGACCGGCCAAGATCCGAGCAATATTTGACATCACGCCGCATGTCCTACCACGTCCGTCGCCACGTGAAAGGACACGTGGCAGGACGGCCTCCAGGCGATGCGGGTCCCGGTCGGCAGGCCCCCGGCGGGGCCCGCCGCGCCGGTTCACTCCGACGCCTCCGCGTTGGCCGAGTCGGCGACCGGCTCCCCGTCGCCGGGCTCGTTGCCGCCCGCCGAGAGCCACAGGACCATCCCGACCAGCAGGACGAGGGCGAAGGCGATCACCACGACCATTCCCCCCAGGGGAAACGAGTGACGCCGTTCCTGCTTCTTCACATTCGTCTCCGGAGCAGACATGCTGTTCCCTTCGATTGTTCCCGATCCGCCACGCGGACCCTTCGGGGTGCCAACGTAGACGGCGGGCCGGGGTTCGCCACGATTTCGAGAGGTCGCCCATGAAGGACGCCGCGCCGCGCGCCATCCGCCTTGCCGATTACCGTCCGCCGGCCTTCCTGGTCGACCATGCCGCGCTGACCTTCCGCCTCGATCCGGGCGCCACGCGGGTGGTCTCGGCGCTCGGGATGCGGCGCAATCCCGAAGGCCCCGGCGGCCCGCTGCGCCTCGACGGCGAGGGCCTGACGCTGATCCGCGCCGCGATCGACGGCGTCGAGGTGACGCCGCGCATCCTGCCCGACGGGCTGGAGATCGAGGCCCCCGACGCGCTTCCTGTGGGAGGCCGAGGTCGAGATCGCGCCCGAGGCCAATACCGCGCTGGAGGGGCTCTACATGTCGAACGGCATGTATTGCACCCAATGCGAGGCCGAGGGCTTCCGCAAGATCACCTACTACCCCGACCGCCCCGACGTGATGGCCCCCTTCGACGGTCCGCGATCGAGAGCGACCGGCCGGTGCTCCTGTCGAACGGCAACCCGGTGGAGCGCGGTGCGGGCTACGCCGACTGGCACGATCCCTGGCCGAAGCCCGCCTATCTCTTCGCGCTGGTCGCGGGCGACCTCGTCGCCCATTCCGACCGCTTCACCACCTCGGAGGGGCGCGAGGTGGACCTCAACATCTGGGTCCGCCCCGGCGACGAGGACCGCTGCGCCTATCGCCATGGACGCGCTGAAACGGTCGATGCGCTGGGACGAGGAGGCCTATGGCCGCGACTACGACCTCGACGTCTTCAACATCGTCGCGGTGGACGACTTCAACATGGGCGCGATGGAGAACAAGGGCCTCAACATCTTCAACTCCCGCTACGTGCTCGCCTCGCCCGAAACGGCGACCGATGCCGACTACGACCGGATCGAGGCGATCATCGCGCACGAATACTTCCACAACTGGACCGGCAACCGCATCACCTGCCGCGACTGGTTCCAGCTCTGCCTCAAGGAGGGGCTGACCGTCTTCCGCGACCAGCAGTTCTCGAGCGACGCGCGCTCGGCGGGCGGTGAAGCGGATCGAGGACGTGCAGATGCTCCGCGCGCGCCAGTTCCGCGAGGATGCGGGGCCGCTGGCGCATCCCGTCCGCCCCGAAAGCTATGTCGAGATCAACAATTTCTACACCGCCACCGTCTACGAGAAGGGCGCCGAGGTCATCGGCATGCTCCACCGGCTGGTGGGGGCCGAAGGCTATCGCCGCGCGCTCGACCTCTATTTCGACCGCCACGACGGGCAGGCCTGCACGATCGAGGACTGGCTCACGGTCTTCGAGGACGCCACCGGGCGGGACCTGAGCCGCTTCGCGCTGTGGTACCATCAGGCCGGCACCCCCCGCGTTACCGTCGAAAGCCGGATCGAGGACGGCACGCTCCGCCTCGACCTCACCCAGGACATCCCCGCGACGCCCGGCCAGCCGGAGAAGCTGCCGCAGCTGATCCCCGTCGCCGTCGGCTGCCATCGCCCGCGACGGCCGAGAGGTGCTGCCGACGCAGGTGGTCGAACTGTCCGAGGCGCGGCAGACGGCAACCTTCGAGATCGGCACCGACGACGCCGTGCCATCCGTCCTGCGCGGCTTCTCCGCCCCGGTGATCCTGCGCCAGGACCTTTCCGCGGCCGACCGGGCGCTGCTGCTGGCCCATGACACCGACCCGTTCGTGAAATGGGAATCGGGGCGGATGCTGGCCAAGAACGCGCTGGTCCGCATGGTGCTCGACCGGGCCGGCCCCGATACCGCCTATCTCGACGCGCTGGGCCCCGTGATCCGCGACACGCGCCAGGACCCGGCCTTCCGCGCCATGGTGCTGGGACTGCCCACCGACGACGACATGGCGCAGACGCTGGCCGATTCGGGCACCATCCCCGATCCGGCCGTGATCGCCGCCGCGCGCCTGCGGATGCAGGACGCCATGGCCACCCGGCTGGAGGCGGATCTCGCCGCGCTCCCTGACGAGATGGCCGTTCAGGGCCCCTATTCGCCCGACGCCGATGCCGCCGGCCGCCGGGCCCTGCGCAACGCCGCGCTGGGCCTGTTGTCGCGCCGCGACGGTGGGGCCCGCGCCCGCGCGCAGTTCGACGCCGCCGACAACATGACCGACGAGGTCGCCGCGCTCTCCGCGCTGCAGCGGATCGGCGCCGGCGCCGAAGAGACGGCCGCCTTCCACGAGCGCTGGAAGGGCGACCGGCTGGTGATGGACAAGTGGTTCACGCTGCAGGTCCTGAACGCGCCTGGCGAGACCGGCGCGGCGGTGACCCGCACCCTCACCGAACACCCCGCCTTCGACTGGAAGAATCCCAACCGGTTCCGCGCCGTCATCGGGGCGCTGGGGGCGAACCACGCGGGATTCCATGCCGCCGACGGGGCGGGCTACGCGCTGGTGGCCGACTGGCTGATCCGGCTCGACCCGCTGAACCCGCAGACCGCGGCGCGCATGACCACCATGTTCGAGACCTGGCGCCGCTACGACGCCGATCGGCAGGCGCTGATGCGGGAGGCGCTGCAGCGGATCGCCGCCACGCCGGGCCTGTCGCGCGACACCGCCGAGATGGTGGACCGGATGCTGGGCCAGTCCGGCTGAGGGGATCGGAACCGGCGCGCGGCCTCGTCGGTTTTGACCGCAACACCTCATCAAGCACGGAGACAACCCATGGCGCAGATCGAGAACGCCCGAATCGTGATTCTGGCTTCCGACGGGTTCGAACAGGTCGAACTGACCACCCCGCAGGAGAAGCTGGCAAAGGCCGGGGCCGAGGTCCACGTGGCCAGCCCCGACGGACAGGCGATCAAGGGCTGGTATTTCGACCGCTGGGGCGACGACGTCGCGGCCGACCGCAAGATCGCCGATATCGACGTGGAGGCCTATGACGCGATGGTCCTGCCCGGCGGCCAGATCAACCCGGACGTGCTGCGCGCCGATTCGCAAGCGGTGGAGAAGATCCGCGCCTTTGCCGACACCGGCAAGCCGCTCGCCGCGATCTGCCACGCGCCGTGGCTCCTGATCGAGGCGGATCTGGTCCGCGGCAAGCGGCTCACCTCCTATCCCTCGATCCGCACCGACCTGCGAAATGCGGGGGCCGAGGTGGTCGACGAGCAGGTGGCGCAGGACGGAAACCTCATCACCAGCCGCAATCCCGACGATCTCGACGCCTTCGTCGACGCCATCATCGAGGCGGTCCGGCGCGCGCGCGCGGACCGGGACGCCGCATGACGGCGGCCGCCGATACCGGCGATTCGCCACCGACCGGGGCGCCGGTATCGGCCTATTCTTGCCTTTCGGTTAAGGGCACGCCAAATCTCCGACAGGAGACGCGACGGGCGAGGCCGCCATGGGCATGAAGGAACGCATAGACGCGCAGATCGTCGAACGGGCGGCCTGGCTGGAGCGGGAGAACCCCCTCGTCCGGGCCGTGCGGGCGGGGCTGAACCGCGTGCTCAGCTACGACCAGACGGTCGGGCTGGCCGAGGAGATGGACGATTGGTCGGGCCACGAGATAATGACGCGGATGGGCCGGATGCTGGCCCGCGACGTGCAGATCTCGGGCCTCTCGCGCGTGCCCCGGCGCGGCGGCGCGCTGATCGTGTGCAACCATCCCACCGGGATCGCCGACGGGATCGTGCTCTACCATCTGCTCTCGGGTATCCGCCCCGACCTGTTCTTCTACGCCAATTCCGACATTCTGAAGGTCGTCCCCCAGCTCGAGCGCATGATCGCGCCCGTGGAATGGCGCGAGGACCGACGCTCGCGCCAGAAGACCCGCGAGACGATGACCTTCACCCGGGCCGCCATGGCCGAGGAGCGGCTGGGCATCATCTTCCCCTCCGGTCGCCTGGCCAAGCGCCGCGGCCTGCGCCTGCACGAACGCGACTGGATGACCTCGGCGGCGATGATCGCCAAGAAGTTCGACGTGCCTGTGATCCCGATGAACATCCGCTCGCGCAACTCGGTCCTGTTCTACCTGTTCGACCTGATCCATCCGTCCCTGCGCGACATCACCCTGTTCCACGAGACCCTGAACAAGGCCAACCAGCCGTTCCGCGTCACCGTGGGGGAACCGATCTCGCCGAAGGCGCTGCAGGGCAGCGCCGAGGAGGGGATCGAGATCATGCGCCGGGCCACCCTCGCCCTCGGCGGGCGCCACGCGCCCGAGGTCTCCCTTCTCGACGCCACGCGCCTGCCCAGCTGGGCGGCGCGCTCCTCCTGATCCCCTAGTCCGCCGGCTCGGCCGAGTCGCGTCGGGCGAGGCCCCCCTCGGGCCGCGGCTTCGGCCGAAGGCTTTCGTCCATCCGGCAATATTCCTGCCCGCGAACCCATCCGCGCATGTCTTCGCGTTTCGCAGGCACGCGCAGCGGCGCCCAGTCCGCCGCCACGCCCTCGGCCCCGTCGCCGCGGATGGCGCCGTCGCGCGGCACCGTCTCGGCCATGATACGGATCGCGCAGGACAGGTTCGCCGCACCATCGAGAAGGGCATTGCCGCTCTGTGCCCGGCAGCCGTATTGCCGCGCCGTCGCCGGCAGGATCTGCAAGAGGCCGTACCACTTGCCGCCCCCGCCCACGGCGTCGGGCCGCCAGGTGCTCTCGAACTCGGCCAGCGTCGACAGGAACCCCACCCAGAAGGCGCGCCGGTCGCCGTCCTCCGCTGCCGCGTAGCCGGGGCACCAGCGGCCGATATCCTCCGGCGTCGCCTCCACCAAGTCCGATCCGTGGTCCTTCAGCGCCGAGATCGCCGCGCGGCTCCACTCGTCGCTTTCCTCCCGGTGGTCCCATCGGGCCGGCGGCACGCCGTCCTGCGCCGCGGCCGACGCGGCGAGGCCGAGGGACAGGAAGGCGGACAGGATCGGGGCGCGCATCCCGGAAAGTTAACGCGGGGTGGCGCCCCGGCAAGCGCGCCCGTCAGGAGGTCGGCGCGCAATAGGGTTGCGCCCGCGTCCAGGCGGCCATCTCCGCGCGCTTCGCGGGCGAGTGGAACGGCCCCCAGTCCCGCATGCCGCGCCCCACGGTGCCGCGCTTGGAGACCTGCGCCGCCGCGATGCGGACCCCGCAGCGCAGGTTGGCCACCGGATCCTTCAGTTCGGCCCCCGTCTGCGCCTCGCAGCCATAGCCCTGCGCCGTCGCCGGCAGGATCTGCACCAGGCCGTACCACAGTCCGCCGCCGCCGACCGCCTCGGGTCGCCAGGTGCTCTCGTGCTTGGCCAGCGCCGAGAACAGCCCCGCCCAGAAGGCCGCCCGGTTCTCCTCGGTCTGCTCGGCATAGCCCGGGCACCATTCGGCGTAGTCTCGCGGCACCAGCGCCGGAAGCACCTGGCCATGGCTTTCCAGCGCGTCCAGCGTCCCCTCCGTCCAGGCCTGCGAATTGGGCCGGAAATCCCAGCGCATGACCGGCGTGTCCGGCTCTTCGGGTTGCGTCTGCGTGGCGCAGGCCGAAAGGCCGGCAAGGGCGAGGATCATCAGGATCAGGCGCATGTCTCTCTCACGGAAGCGGCGCCGGCCCTCGTCGCGGCCGGCGGGGCGTGTCATAGAGAAAGCGGCGCCCGGGCTGAACCCCGCGCGTGGTCGCTCGGCGGCGTTGCGCTCATCCGGGCGCGGCGGTAACACCCGCGGCGAAGCGACGACGGAGACCCCGATGCTCGATCTGACCTATGACGCCCCCGCCCCCAAGGTGCTGCAGGGCGCGCGCGAGGATTGGGAGCTGGTGATCGGGCTGGAGGTCCACGCCCAGATCGCCAGCCGGGCAAAGCTGTTCTCCGGCGCCTCCACGGAGTTCGGGGCCGAGCCCAATTCCAACGTCTCCTTCGTCGATGCCGGCATGCCCGGCATGCTGCCCGTCATCAACGAGGGCTGCATCGCGCTGGCGGTGAAGACAGGGCTGGGGCTGAAGGCGGCGATCAACCTCTCGAGCGCCTTCGACCGCAAGAACTACTTCTATCCCGACCTGCCGCAGGGCTACCAGATCAGCCAGCTCTATCACCCGCTCGTCGGCGAGGGCGAGGTGATCGTCGACATGGCGCCCGGCATCGCCCGGCGCGTGCGGATCGAGCGCATTCATGTGGAGCAGGACGCCGGCAAGTCGATCCACGACATGGACCCGGCCATGTCCTTCGTGGACCTCAACCGCACCGGCGTCGCACTGATGGAGATCGTCTCCCGCCCCGACATCCGCGGGCCGGAGGAGGCCGCGGCCTATGTGCTGAAGCTGCGCCAGATCATGCGGTACCTGGGCACCTGCAACGGCGACATGCAGAACGGCAACCTGCGCGCCGACGTGAACGTCTCCGTCTGCCGCCCCGGCGAGTATGAGAAGTACCAGGAGACGGGCGACTTCTCCCATCTCGGCACCCGGTGCGAGATCAAGAACATGAACTCCACGCGGTTCATCCAGCAGGCCATCGAGGCCGAGGCCCGGCGCCAGATCGCGCTGCTTGAGGACGGCAAGCCGGTGGTGCAAGAAACCCGCCTGTTCGACCCCGAGAAGGGCCAGACACGCCCCATGCGATCCAAGGAGGAGGCGCACGACTACCGCTACTTCCCCGATCCCGACCTCCTGCCGCTGGAGATCGAGCAGGCCTGGGTGGACGAGATCGCCGCCTCCCTGCCCGAACTGCCCGACGACAAGAAGGCCCGATTCGTCACCGATTACGGCCTGACGGAATACGATGCCGGCGTGCTGACGGCCGAGGTCGAGAACGCCGCCTATTTCGAGGAGGTCGTCGCCTCGGGGGCCGACGGCAAGCTGGCGGCCAACTGGGTGATCAACGAGCTGTTCGGACGGCTGAAGAAGGACGACCGCACCATCGCCGGGAGCCCCGTCTCCGCGGCGCAGCTGGGCCGCATCACCGCGCTCATCAAGGCGGGCGACATCTCTGGCAAGATCGCCAAGGACCTTTTCGAGATCGTCTATACCGAGGGCGGCGACCCCGAGGCGATCGTCGAGGAACGCGGCATGCGCCAGGTCACCGATACCGGTGCCATCGAGGCCGAGGTCGACAAGGTGATTGCCGACAACCCCGCCCAGGTCGAGAAGGCGCAGTCGAATCCCAAGCTCGCCGGGTGGTTCGTCGGCCAGGTGATGAAGGCCACCGGCGGCAAGGCGAATCCCGCTGCCGTCAATCAGCTCGTGAGCCGCAAACTGGGCCTCTGAGCCGCCACACCCGGTCGCCGACTCCTCCGGCGAAGCGGCCACCCGCAGAATGGAGCCAGGGGCGGCAGATCGCCGCACGGCGCGGGTTCCCCTCGCCTGAACATGACCGCCACCCCGCCCCGAACGCAGAACGGGCGCGCGGTTCTCCGCGCGCCCGTCACGCCGTGGCTGCGCCGCGGCTCCGCCGGATCACAGGTCCGGATTGTCCTCGATCCCGTCCGTCGGCGAGGACACGACATCGCCCGTGGACACTTCGTCTGCGGGGTTGCTCACGCCGTTGGTCAGCTGCGACTGCTCCGACATCGCGGTGTCGTTCGACATGCAGGCCGACAGGCCAAGTCCGGCTGCCAGAAGCGCGGCGAGCGTGGTGGTACGGGTCATGATCTGATCTCCTTCTGTGGTATCCGATGGGTCGACGGCTTCAATCGGTGCCGATCTCGTTGGCGAAGCCGTCCGTTGGTTCATTCAGATTTTGCGACAACGTGCCTTGAGGGCTGGGATCGTCGACACGATCGGCCTGCACGCACGCCGCGAGCCCGGTTGTCAGCAACAGACTGAACTGTGCGGCACGAAGCATCGCGGATCTCCTTCCAAAATCGCCGTCCAACGGACTCGCGCGCGGCCAGTTCCTGCCGCGGGGCGGATTTTGTGGACCTGTCGCTTGCCGCGAGGGGTGGCGATGGCGTATCCCGCCGATCGTCCCCCGATGCGGAGCGCCCTCGATGTCCATCTACGAATACCGCGTCGTCCCGGCGCCGAAGCAGCCGGCCCGCGTCAAGGGCCTGCGCGACCCCGAGGCACGGTTCGGCCACGGGCTCGAGGCGGCGCTGAATGCCGAGGGACGCCAGGGCTGGGAATTCCAGCGCATCGAGACGATCCCCGCCGAACTGAAGCGCGGCTGGCTCAGCCGGGCACGTACCGAATCGGTGACGGTGATGGTGTTCCGCCGCCCGGCCGAGTTCGCGCGCCAGGTCGAACCCGCCGCGATGATCGAGGACGGCGGCGTCGCGCCGGCCCGCGCCCCCTCCGCCCGGCGCGGCGCCGAGCCGGTCCTGCGGCCGATGGGCGGGGTCGCGCGGGAGTGATCTCAGCCGTCCGCGTCGATGGCCAGCGCGTGGATCCGGCCCACCAGGTCGCGCCCCAGCGCGTCATGGACCGCCCGGTGTCGGGCGATGCGCGACATTTCCGCCAGTTCCGCGGCGCGGATGCGCACGGCGAAATGGCTCTGCCCCTCGGGCGGCGCCCCGGCATGGCCGGCATGCAGCGCCGACTGGTCCTCGACCTCCAGCTCGCGCGGGTCGAACCGCTGAGCCAGCCGTGATTTGATCTCGTCGGCCACGCGCATTAGACACTCTCCCTCTTCACCTCTCGGGCGCGATCTCTAAACTCTCGCCGCAAACTCGGAAAGGAGCCCCCCATGTCGAAGAGCGATCCCTTCGGTTTCGATATGCGCGTGTCCTCGGCCAAGAGGAAGAACCCCCGCGGCAAGCGCGGCATGTCGGGCGCGTTCGAGACGTCGACGCGGGTCTGCGAGCATCCGGGCTGCGAGGAGAAGGGGGTCTATCGCGCGCCCCGCTCGCCCGACCACCTCGACGAGTATCTGTGGTTCTGCAAGGATCACGTGCGCGAGTACAATCTGAAGTGGAACTTCTTCAACGGCTCCACCGAGGAGGAGTTCGAGGACCAGATCGCCCAGGACAAGGTCTGGGGCCGCGGCACCAAGCCCTGGCGCACCGAGGAGCAGCGCGCCTGGGCCCGTCTCGGCGTCAGCGACCCGCACGAGGTGCTGGGCTCCAATGCCACCCGCAATCCCGGCCGCTCCGAATCGGGCGGCACGACCCGCCGCCTGCCGCCGACCGAGCGCCGCGCGATCGAGATCCTCGACGCCAAGGACCACTGGACCAAGACCGAGCTGCGCAAGGCCTACAAGGCGCTGATCAAGGTCCTGCACCCGGACATGAACGGCGGCGACCGCGGCCACGAGGAACAGCTGGCCGAGGTCGTCTGGGCCTGGGACCAGCTCAAGGACAGCCGCAACTTCACCGGCTGACCGGCCCCCCCAGACCGCGCGGGGCCGTCACCCCACCACCGGCTCGCCGCCATCCTCGGGGCGGAACACAAGCGCCACGCCGTTGATGCAGTGGCGCTTGCCGGTGGGTTCGGGCCCGTCGTCGAAGACGTGGCCCATATGGCTGCCGCAGCGGTCGCAATGAACCTCGGTGCGCATGCCGAACCAGCCCGGATCCGGCTTGGTGGCCACCGCGTTCTCCAGCGGCGCCCAGAAGGACGGCCAGCCGGTGCCCGAGTCGAACTTCGTCTCGGACGAATAGAGGCCCTGGTCGCAGCCCCGGCAATGATAGGTGCCCGCGGCCTTCACCTCGTTCAGGGGCGAGGTGAAGGCGCGCTCGGTGCCCTCCTCGCGCATCACCCGATAGGCCGTGTCGCCCAGCATCTCGCGCCATTCGGCCTCGCTGCGGGTGACCTCGAAGGCGCCCTCGGCGGCGCGGGCGGCCGATCCGGCCAGGGCCGCGGCGGCGGCGCTCGTCAGGAAGAAGCGGCGTTTCATGAATCCTCCGGTGCACGGCACGGTCGGCCTCCTGTTAACCCATCCGGGCCGGCAACGGGACCGGTTGGCGCAAACGTGATCGCCGGGTGGCCCCCGGCCGCCGTCCCTGGCCGCGTCGCCGTCGCGACCCCGGGGTTTCCCTTGAAGGGACAGGCCATATGTTGCACGAGGCATCCCGACATTGACGGGCCCTCGGAGGACAGCGCCTATGGCCGACGGCAGAAGCGATATCGACGTCACCCCGACCGAGCGGATCTCGGCGCGCGACACGTTCGGCATCGACACCGACATGGTCGTGCACGGCTTCTCCGAGCGCACCGACCGCGTGCCCGAGATCGACCCCACCTACCAGTTCGACCCCGACACGACGCTCGCCATCCTCGCCGGGTTCGAGCACAACCGCCGCGTCATGATCCAGGGCTATCACGGCACCGGCAAGTCGACCCATATCGAGCAGGTCGCCGCCCGGCTGAACTGGCCCTGCGTGCGGGTGAACCTCGACAGCCACATCACCCGCATCGACCTGATCGGCAAGGACGCGATCAAGCTGCGCGACGGCGTGCAGGTGACCGAGTTCCAGGAGGGGATCCTGCCCTGGGCGCTGCGCAACCCCACCGCCATCGTCTTCGACGAATACGATGCCGGCCGCGCCGACGTGATGTTCGTGATCCAGCGCGTGCTGGAGGTCGACGGCAAGCTGACGCTGCTGGACCAGAACGAGGTGATCCACCCGCATCCGTTCTTCCGCCTCTTCGCCACCTCGAACACGGTGGGCCTGGGCGACACGACCGGCCTCTACCACGGCACCCAGCAGATCAACCAGGGCCAGATGGACCGCTGGTCGCTGGTCGCCACGCTGAACTACCTCGAGCACGACGCCGAGGCCGCGATCGTGCTGTCGCAGCCTGCCCGGCTACAACACCGACAAGGGCCGGCGCACGGTCAGCCAGATGGTCACCGTGGCCGACCTCACCCGCACCGCCTTCATGAACGGCGAGCTGTCCACGGTGATGAGCCCCCGCACCGTCATCGCCTGGGCGCAGAACGCCCAGATCTTCGGCCATGTGGGCTATGCCTTCCGGCTGTCGTTCCTCAACAAGTGCGACGAGCTGGAGCGCGAGACCGTGGCCGAGTTCTACCAGCGCTGCTTCGACGAGGAACTGCCCGAGAGCGCCGCCAGCGCCTCGCTCGGCTGAGTCGGCGGCGAACGGGGCAAGGCTCGCATAGTCCCGGGCGGCGCGCGCCGCCGGCGGCGGTCCCGGTAAATTGTTTCCCGCCGGCCGGGGCATCGCATTGTGTCACCGCGCGCGCTCGCTAGATTACACCGCATGAGCAGGCAGCCTGAAAACCCCGCCGATCCGTTCAAGAAGGCGCTGGCCGAGGCCACGCGGACGCTGGCCAACGATCCGGAGATGGGGGTCAGCTATTCCGTCGATCCGCCGGGCATGTCGAGCGACGGGCTGCGCCTGCCCCAGATCAGCCGCCGGATGACCCGCGACGAGGTGATGCTGGCGCGCGGCACCGCCGACAGCTTCGCCCTGCGCCGCCGGTTCCACGATGCGGGCACGAACTCGCGCTACGCGCCCCCCGGCGATCAGGCGCGCGAGATCTTCGAGGCGATGGAGACAGCCCGCTGCGAGGCGATGGGCGCCCGCGCGATGCCCGGCACCGCGGGCAACATCGACGCCAAGATCGCCGCCGAGGCGGCGCGCAAGGGCTACAAGTCCGTGATCGCCAAGGAGGAGATCGCCGCTTTCGGTCGCCGCCGGCTACCTGATCCGCCAGATGGCCACCGGGCGCGACCTGCCCGAGGGCGCGGGCAACGTCGCCGACCTGTGGCGCGCGCATTTCGAGGAACAGGCCGGCGACGACGCTCGGCGAGCTGCAGGAGGCGCTCGGCGACCAGGGCGCGCTTCGCCCGCATGGCGCGGCAGGTGATCGACGACCTGGGCTATCGGCGACCAGCTGGGCGACGATCCCGACAGCGCCGACGAGACCGAGGACGGCGAGGAGGAGGAGGCCGAGCCCGACGAGCAGGACCAGCCCGAGAATTCCGGCGGCGAGGAGGAAAGCGGCGAGGACCAGGACGCGGCCCCCGAGGACAGCCAGGAGCAGACCCAGGACGCCGCCGAGGCGCAGGTCTCGATGGACGAGACCGCCGACGGTGCCGAGGGCGAGGAGACCGACATGCCCGAGGGCGATGCCGCCGCAGGAGCCGCCATCCCCCCCGCCGGCCAGCGAGGCCGACGCCGAGTTACCGCGTCTTCACGCAGGGCTTCGACGAGATCATCCGCGCCGAGGACCTGGCCGAGCCGGCCCGAGCTGGAGCGTCTGCGCGCCTATCTCGACAAGCAGCTCGAACCGCTGAAGGGCGCGGTGAGCCGCCTTGCGAACAAGCTGCAGCGCCGCCTGCAGGCCAAGCAGAACCGGTCGTGGGAATTCGACCGCGAGGAGGGCATCCTCGATGCCGGCCGGCTGGCGCGCGTCGTCGCTTCCCCGACCACGCCGCTCAGCTACAAGGTGGAGAAGGACACCGAATTCCGCGACACGGTGGTCACGCTGCTGCTGGACAATTCCGGCTCGATGCGCGGGCGGCCGATCTCCATCGCCGCGATCTGCGCCGACGTGCTCGCCAGACGCTGGAACGCTGCGACGTGAAGACCGAGATCCTGGGCTTCACCACCCGCGCCTGGAAGGGCGGACAGGCCCGCGAGCAATGGCTGGCCGCAGGGCCGGCCGCAGCTGCCCGGCCGCCTGAACGACCTGCGCCACATCATCTACAAGTCCGCCGACGCGCCCTATCGCCGGGCCCGGCCCAATCTGGGCCTGATGATGAAGGAGGGCCTGCTGAAGGAGAACATCGACGGCGAGGCGCTGGAATGGGCGCATCGGCGGCTTGCCGGGCGTCCCGAGCAGCGCAAGATCCTGATGGTGATCTCCGACGGCGCGCCGGTGGACGACAGCACGCTGTCGGTGAACCCGGCCAACTACCTCGAGAAGCACCTGCGCGACGTCATCGCGATGGTCCAGCGCCGGAAAGCAGGTGGAACTCTGCGCCATCGGCATCGGCCACGACGTGACGCGCTACTACGACCGCGCGGTGACGATCACCGATGCCGAGCAGCTGGCCGGCGCCATCACCGACCAGCTCGCCGCCCTGTTCGACGTGGACAAGCGCAAGCGCGACCGCTGGCTGGGCCGGCGCCGCGTCGCCTGACCGCCGCGCCGGCGGCAACCGTCCGGCCGGCGTATTTTTCCAAAGCAAAGAAGGGGCGCGGGCGGCGCCTCGCGCCCGGGGGGCCGCGCATGTTCCAGAGCTTCGACACCGAGGGCGACCGCGACGCGGGACCGGACCGCCTGGCCCGGCTGCGCACGGCGATGGCGACGGCAGGGACTCGACGCCTTCCTCGTCCCCCGGGCCGACGCCCACCAGGGCGAATACGTCGCCCCGCGCGACGCCCGGCTGCAATGGCTGACCGGCTTCACCGGATCGGCCGGCTTCGCCGTGGTGACGCAGGAGGAGGCCGGGATCTTCGTCGACGGGCGCTACCGGGTGCAGGTGAAGGAGCAGGTGGCGGACTGCTTCACCCCCGTCGACTGGCCCGAGACCAAGGCCGGCGACTGGCTGCGCGAGCGCCTGCCCCAGGCCGCGCGCGTGGGCTTCGATCCCTGGCTGCATACCCGGGCCGAGATCGACGGGCTGGACCGCATGCTCGGCCCCGCCATTGCCGTCGTCCCCGCGGACCGGAACCCCGTGGACGCGATCTGGACCGATCAGCCCGCCGCGCCTGCGGGCCCGGTGCGCGACTTCCCCCTCGCCATCGCCGGTGCGACGCGGGAGGAGAAGATCGCGCAGGTCTGCGAGACGCTGGAGCGGGACGGACAGGCCATGGCGGTGCTGATCGCTGGCCGAACTCGGTCGGCCTGGCTCATGAACATGCGCGGCTCCGACATCCCCCGCAACCCGGTGGTCCACGCCTTCGCCCTGGTCGAGGCGACGACCGGCGACCTGCGCCTCTTCGCCGAGGCGGGGAAATTCGCCGCCGTCGATCCCGGCGTGCCGATCCTGCCGCCCGGCGCGATCGTGCAGGCGCTGTCGCAGGCCTCCGGCCCGGTGCGCGTGGACCGCGACACCGCGCCATGGATCTTCGGCCAGTTGCTGGAGGAGGCGGGGGTGGAGATCGCCTGGGCCCCCGATCCCTGCATCCTGCCCAAGGCACGCAAGACCGCGACCGAGATGGCCGCCACGCGCGAGGCGCATCTGCGCGACGGGGCGGCGATGTGCGCCTTCCTGCACTGGCTCGCCGGGGCCGAGGCGCGGGTGCTGGACGGCGCGCGGGTGACCGAGATCGACGTGGTGCGCGAACTGGAGGCGTTCCGCAGCGCCACCGGCGCGCTGTGCGACATTTCCTTCGACACCATCGCCGGCAGCGGCCCCCACGCCGCCCTGCCGCATTACCGCGTCACCCGCGACAGCGACCGGGCGCTCGCCGCCGGCGAGCTGCTCCTGGTCGATTCCGGCGGGCAGTATCCCGACGGCACCACCGACATCACCCGTACCGTCGCCATCGGCGCGCCGGGGGAGGAGGAGATCGCCGCCTTCACCCGGGTGCTGAAGGGCATGATCGCGGTCTCCCGCGCGCGCTGGCCGAAGGGGCTCGCGGGCCGCGACCTCGACGCGCTGGCGCGGGCGCCGCTCTGGCGGGCGGGGCAGGATTACGACCACGGCACCGGCCACGGGGTCGGCGTCGCGCTGTCGGTCCACGAGGGGCCGCAGCGGCTGAGCAAGCGGTCGGAGGTGCCGCTGGAGGCGGGCATGATCCTGTCGAACGAGCCCGGCTACTACCGCGAGGGCGCCTTCGGCATCCGCATCGAGAACCTCGTGGCGGTGGAGCCCGCCCATGACCTGCCAGGCGCCGATCCGGGGCGCGAGATGCTGTCCTTCGAGACGCTGACCTGGGCGCCCATCGACCGCCGGCTGATCGACGCGGACGCCCTGTCGCCCGGCGAGCGGGGCTGGATCGACGCCTATCATGCGGGCGTGCAGCGCTGCATGACCGGGCGCGTCCCCCACGACGTCGCCGAATGGCTGGGCACCGCCTGCGCCCCGCTCTGAGGCGGCGTTTGCCACTTCGGGGCAAGGTGCTATGGTCCGCCCCGCAACCACGCCGGGAGGAGCGCCATGAGCGGCAACATCACGATCGAGGACGCGCCCGGTACCTGGGTCGTCCGGGCCGGCGGCGCGGTCCTGGGCGAATCCCAGAACGCGCTGATCCTGCACGAGGAGGGGCACGACGACGTGGTCTACTTCCCGCGGGGCGACATCGCCATGGCCTTCCTCGATGCCTCGGACACGACGACCACCTGCCCGCACAAGGGCGAGGCGCGCTACTACTCCATCCAGACCAAGTCGATGACGCTGTCCGACGCCGCCTGGAGCTACGAGGCACCCCAGGACGACGTGGACCGGATCGCCGGGCACATGGCCTTCCACGACACGGGCGTCACCGTCGAACAGGTCTGACCGGGCCGCGCCCCGTCGCCGCGGCTTCAGGAATGCTCCTCGGCCGCCGTGGCGGCCAGCGCCCGATTGTAGCGCTGCAGCGCGTCGACATGGTGGAGCGTGCCGAGGATCTTCGGCGGCTCCCCCTCGCCGCCCATGTTCACCACCGGCAGCCACATCCGCGCCGTCTCCTGGAACATCGGCATCGCCGCCTCCAGAGTCGCGTTCGGGTCGATATAGACCCCCGCCTCCACCGCCTCCCAGACGTCGTCGGGGGGCACGGCGCGGTCGTGATCCGGCTTGCGCATGACATTGGCGACCCGGAACATGCACAACAGGTAGGTCTGCGGCCCCTTCGACAGGTGCACGCCGCGCCGCTCCAGCTGCGTGAGGAAGAAGCTGCGATCGACCAGCCGCGAGGCCAGCGCGGTCGAGGTCGAGACCGCGACCATCACCGCCAGCCCGGTCTGCCAGTCGCCGGTCAGTTCGAAGACGATCAGCGTGGTCGAGATCGGCGCCCCCAGCACCGCCGCGGCCACCGCGCCCATGCCGGCCAGCGCATAGAGGGTCTCGGTGCCCGACACCTCCGGGAACACCGCGGTGGCGATGTAGCCGAAGCAGAGTCCGACCAGCGCCCCCATCATCAGGGAGGGCGAGAAGATCCCCCCGCCCATGCGCCCGCCCATGGTGATCGCCACGGCGGCGCACTTGACCACGGCGATCAGCATCGCCTCGCGCAGGAGCAGCTGTCCCGTCAGCGCGTCGGAGGTGGTCTCGTAGCCCACCCCGATGACCTGCGGGAAGGGCAGCGCGATCATCCCCACCAGCGCGCCGGCCACCGCCGGCTTGGCCCAGGGCGCGATACCCAGCCTGCGACGCATCGCCTCCGCGGCGTCGTCGGTCCAGAACACGGCGCGCATCAGCACCACCGCCACCGCGCCGCACACGAGGCCCAGCAGCAGGAACGCCGGCAGCTCGATATAGAAGGCGAGGATCGAACTCCTGGCCCAGGTCGAACTCGGTCACGCCGCCGAACTGCCAGCGATTGATCACCGTCCCCACCGCCGAGGCGATGACGATCGGCGCGAAGGCATGGACGGCGAAGTGCCGCAGCACCACCTCCAGCGCGAACAGCGCCCCGGCGATCGGCGCGTTGAACGAGGCCGAGACGGCGGCGGCCACGGCGCAGCCCAGCAGGTCGCGCGCCGTGACGCCCTGCGCCGCAATCAGGTTGTTGACCCAGGTGGAGATCACGGCGGCCAGGTGCACCACCGGTCCCTCCCGCCCCGAGGATCCGCCCGATCCCAGCGTGATCAGCGAGGCGGCCGCCGAGGCGAGCCCGGCGCGCATCTCCACCCGCCCGTCGCGCATCGCCGCGCCCTCGATCACCTCGGCCACCGTGTGCACCCGCGCATCCGGCGTGAAGCGCCACAGCAGCAGCCCCACGATCAGGCCGCCGAGCGCGGGCCAGAGCACGAAGAATATCCACGGCAGGTCGCGGCTGGCGCTGGCCAGCGTGGTGACGTCGTCCACCCGGTAGAGCGCGGCCTGCAACGTCTCGATCCCGAGCCGGAAGCCCAGCGCGACGAAGCCCGAGGCGATGCCGATGGCCAGCGCGATGAACCAGAACTGGATCTGCCCCGGCCCCCGCGTTCGCAAGAGATCCCAGCCGTGCCGGCCCCGTGACAGGGCCGCGTCCAGGAAACTCCAGTCGCGTGCGGCCTTCGGCGCGGCCATCCGTTCCTCCTCTTGTTGGCGCCGGTCTAGGCGCGGACCGGGCGGTCGAACCGTCCCCCCGGCGTCACAGGATGTCGAACAGCCGCAACAGGGCAAGAACCGCCCCCGCGACGGCCGTCAGGCCCAGTGTGAAGGTCCAGAAGGCGGGATCCCACGCCGCGCCGGGCATCCCGTCCAGGTTGATCCCCATCAGCCCGGTCAGGAAGCCCAGCGGCAGGAACACCGCCGAGATCACGCTGAGCACATAGAGATTGCGGTTCAGCCGGTCGGCCCGGGCGCCCTCGATCTCGTCGCTGATCGTGTGCAGCTGCTCGCGCAGGGCCTCCAGCGTCTCGGTCACCCGGGTCATCTGGTCGAGCTGCTCGCCCAGCCGCCGCACGTCCCCCTCCGTCAGCCAGCGGATCGCCCCCCGCGTCAGCTCGCGCACCGCGTCGCGCTGCGGCGTCAGGAACCGACGCAGATCGGTCAGCTCCAGCCGCTGGTCGGCGATCTCGCCGCGCAGCTCGCCCCGGTCGCGGGCGATCACCCGCGCCTCCAGCTCGTCTGCGCGCTCCTCCAGGTCCGCCACCTGCGCCTCGATCCGGTCGGTCAGGCGCTCCACCAGCTCGGACAGGAAGGCGCCGGACCTGTCGGGCGCCTGCCCCGCCCGTGCCTGCGCGTCCATCTCCTCGAGCGCGGCGAGCGGCCGCCGCGACAGCGAGACGACCCGCGCCGGATCGACATAGAGCCGCACCGACACCATGTCCTCCGGGTCCGCCCCCTGCGCCGAATTGATCCCCCGCAGGATCAGCAGCACCCCGTCGCCCAGGGGCAGCGCCCGCGGCCGGGTCTGCGGCTCCGTCAGGGCGTCGCGGATCGCCGGGTCGAGCCAGGACAGGTGCCGGTCGATCCAGTCGTCCGCCGCCGGGTGGTCGGCGCCGAGATGCAGCCAGGCGAGGTCGTCGTCGTGCAGCGCGGCCGAGATCGCCGCGTTGCCCTCCGGTTTCAGGCCGCGGGACGGGCCCGACAGGACATGGGCATAGAGGATCGGATCGGTCTGCGCCATGACGCTCTACCCGCCCGCCGACAGCAGCAGGCACCACGGCACGGCGTTCATGCCGGGGCGCCAGCGCTGCGCCAGCTCGCGCTCCACCAGCTCGTCGGCCAGGCTCCGCCAGCCCGCCGGCGCCTCGCGCCGCACCTCCGCCACCACCCGGCCCGAAAACGGATCGTAGGCGACCTGCGACAGCCGGATCCGCGTCTCGGGGCCGTAAAGCTCGCGGACCGCCTCGGCGGCGGCCTCGCCCGCGGCGCGCTCCTCCTCGCAGCCCGGTCGCCGGGTCTCCGGCGCATCGATGCCGCGCACGCGGACCGCGTATTCCGCCACCAGCCCCGGCCAGATCGCCACCCGCATGTCCAGCGTGTCGCCGTCGATCACATCGACCAGCTCGGCCAGATAGGGGCCGGGAAAGATCGTCGAGCGGCTCGTCACGTCCATCTGCGCCGCCGCCGGCAAGGCCAGCGCGGGAAGCGTCAGGGCGGCGAGGAGAAGGGTCAGGCGCATGGGCAGCCGCGTCGGGAACGTTCCGCGCCGGTCTAGCGGCAGGCCGCCGGCGAGGGCAAGTCCCTCACTCCGCCGGCACCGCCTCCGCCTCCCGCGCGGTGTCCGTCCGGTCGCGCTGCAGCAGGTCATAGAGCACCGGCGTCAGGAACAGCGTCAGGATCGAGGCCCCGAGGAAGCCGCCGATGATGACGATGCCGATGGAGAACCGGCTCTCCGCCCCCGCCCCCGTGGACAGGACCAGCGGCACCGCGCCCAGCACGGTGGACATCACCGTCATCAGGATCGGCCTCAGCCGCACCGCCGAGGCCTCCACCACCGCCTCGCGCACCGACCGGCCCTGGTCGCGGAGCTGGTTCGCGAATTCCACGATCAGGATGCCGTTCTTCGCCATCAGCCCGATCAGCATCACCATCCCCACCTGCGAGTAGATGTTGACCGCCTCGCCCAGCGCGAACAGCGTCAACAGCGCCCCGGCCACGGCGAGCGGCACCGACAGGAGGATCACCACCGGCTGCACGAAGCTCTCGAACTGCGCCGCCAGCACCAGGAACACCACCAGCATCGCCAGTGCGAAGGTCGCGGCCATGCCGCCCGACGTGTCCTGAAAGCTCTCCGCCTGGCCGGAATAGGCGATCTGCATCTGCGCCGGCATGTCCTCGGCCAGCCGCTCGACGGTGGCGATGGCCTGTCCCAGATCCACCCCTTCCGCCGGCGAGGCAGAGATCTCCACCGAGGGCTGCCGGTTGAACCGGTTGTAGGCCCGCACCGAGGCGCGCCGGTCCAGCTCCACCAGCCCGTCCAGCGGCACCAGTTCGCCGCTCTCGGTGCGGATGTTCAGCGTGCGCACGTCCTCGGGCGTCAACCGTCGGTCCTCGGGCGCCTGCAGGATCACCGGGTATTGCCGATCGCGCGAGATGAAGTCGGTCACCTCCGCCGAGGCGAAGAACACCCGCACGCTGTCCGAGATCGCGCGCGCGTCGACGCCGATCTCCCGCGCCAGCTCCCGGTTCACGCGGATGTCGTAGCCCGGCGTGTTCTCCTCGTAGGCGCGGCGCACGCCGACCACCTCGCCGGAATCCCGCAGCCGGTCGGCCAGCTCCCCGGAATACTCCGCCGCCTCCTCGAAGCTCGGCGCGGTGACGATCAGTTCCAGCCCCGAACCCGCGCCCGCATCCAGCCCCGAGGGCGCGAAGGCGCGCACGCTGGCCAGGGTGATCTTGCCCAGATCTGGCCGGATCGCGTTGACCACGTCGCGCGGCCCCTCGTCGCGCTCGCCCCAGGGGGCCATCACGGCCACGACGAAGGCGCGCCCCGTCTCGCCGTACTGACCCACGATGGAAATCACGTCCTCGACCACGCCGCGTTCCTGCCAGGGCGCGATCAGCTGCTCGACCTGTTCCACCGCCGCGTCGGTGAGGCCCAGCGCCGAGCCCGCCGGCGCCTCCACGCTGACGAAGAAGATGCCCCGATCCGACTCCGGCGTCAGCTGCGACGGCAGCCGCTGATACAGCGTCCAGGACATTCCCGTCAGCAGCGCCGCGATCCCCAGCACCAGCAGCGGGGCCCTGATCGCCCGGCGCAGCAGGCGGCGATACCCGTCCGAGGTGCGCCGCGTCACCCCGTGGACGATGCGCGCGAACCTCCCCGCGTTCATCCCCTTCTTCAGCACGCGCGCGGCGATCACCGGGCACAGCGACAGCGCCACGAAGGTCGACAGCGCCACCGCGATGGCCAGGGTGACGCCGAATTCCCGGAACAGCTTGCCGATCTCCCCCTGCAGCAGCGACAAGGGCACGAAGACCGAGATCAGAACCGCCGAGGTGGAGACGACGGCGAAGAAGACCTGGTTGGCCCCGACCCGCGCCGCCTCCTGCGGATCGTCGCCCTCCTCCACCCGGCGCTCGATATTCTCCAGCACCACGATGGCGTCGTCCACCACCAGCCCGATGGCCAGGATCAGCGCGAAGAGGGTGAGGATGTTGATCGAGAACCCGGCCAGCGCGATCCCCGCGCAGGCCCCGAGAAGCGCGATCGGAATCGTCACCGCCGGCACAAGGGTCGCCCGCGCCGAGGTCAGGAAGACGTAGATCACCGCCACCACGATCCCCACGGCGATGGCCAGCGTCGTCAGCACCTGCCGGATCGAGTTGCGGATGAAATCCGCATCGTCGCTGGTGATCGACAGCTGCGTCCCCCCGGGCAGGCCCTCGCGGATCGCCTCCACCTCTTCGGCCACCGCCGACGAGATCGACAGCGTGTTGGCCGAGCTCTGCCGCAACACGCCCAGCCCGATCGCGGTCTCGCCATTGGCGCGGAACATCGAATCGTCGGTCTCGGTGCCGATCTCCACCCGCGCCACGTCGCCCATGCGCACCTGGGAGCCGTCGCCCTGCACCACGATCAGGTCCTCGAAGGCCGCCACGTCGTCCAGCCGCGTCTGGGTGCGCAGAAGGTAGGTGCGCGACGCGCTCTCGATCTGCCCGGCGGGCAGTTCGAGGTTGTTGTTCTCCAGCGCCTCGCGCACCTCGGTCACGGTGACGCCGCGCGCCGCCATCGCGTCCGGGTCCAGCCAGAGCCGCATCGCATAGGGCCGGTCGCCATAGATGTTGACCGCCGCGACCCCGGACAGCGTCTCCAGCCGGTCGGTCACGAACCGGTCGGCGTAATCGGTCAACTCCGTGGCCGACATCTCCTGGGAGGTCATCGTCATCCACAGGATCGGGTCGCCCTGGCTGTCGTTCTTCTCGATCTCCGGCTCGTCGGCATCCTCGGGCAGGTCGTCGGTGACCGATTGCACCGCCGCCCGCACATCCGAGGCGGCCTGGTCGATGTCACGGCCCTGGCGGAACGTGATCACCGTGCGCGACCCGCCCAGCTCGGCCTCGGTCTCGATGCGCTCGATCCCCGCCACGCTGGAGATCGCCCCCTCGATCACGGTGGAGATCTCGGAATCCACCACCCCCGGCCCGGCGCCGACATAGTTCACGCTCACCGTCACCTCGGCGGTGGAGATGTCGGGCAGTTCCCGCACCGGCATACGGGTCAGGCCGGCGATGCCGAGGATGACGATCAGGATCGAGATCACCGTGGCCAGCACCGGCCGCCGCAGGCACAGATCCGGCAGGGTCATTCCAGGCTCTCTTCCGGCACGTCCTCGCCCACGGTGACCGGCGCGCCGTCCGAGAGGGTATCCCACCCGGCCACCACGACCTCGGTGCCCGCGTCGAGCCCCTCGATCACCTCGGTCCGTGTGCCCGTCGAGGCGCCCAGCCGTACCTCCCGGCGCCGCGCCGTGCCCTCGGACACGGTGAAGACGTAGGTGGAGAGGCCCTCGCCGATCACCGCGTCGTCGGGCACCGCCAGCCCGTCATGGGTGCCGAACACGATCCGCGAGCGCGCGAACATGCCGCCCACCAGCCGCCGGGCGTCGTTGGGCACCTCCGCGCGCACCTCGAAACTGCGCGAGTCGGCGCTGACCCCGGGCGCGCGCACCGTGATCCGCCCCATGAAGGTCTCGCCCTCATAGGCCGGCACCTCGATCTCCACCGGCTGCCCCGCCTCGACCCGGGCGTAATACCGCTCCGGCAGCCCCATGTCGGCCCGCATCACGCTCAGGTCCGACAGGGTCGCGACGCTGGTCTGCGGGTCGATGTATTCGCCCGGATCGGTGTCGATCAGCCCCACCGTGCCGTCGAACGGCGCAGTGACGCGGCGATTCTCCAGCGCCACCTCGGCGCGGCTCACGGCCGCCTCGGCGCGGCTCAGCGTGGCCCGCGCCGCCTCCAGCTGATTCTCCGCGGCGGCGTTCGACGCCGCCAGTTCCTCGATACGGCGGAAGTTCTGCCGCGCCTCGCGCAGCGTCGCCTCGGCCTCGTCCAGCGCCGCGCGCTCGGCCCCGGCATCCAGCTGCACGATCAGCTCGCCCTCGGTTACCGTCTGCCCCGAGGTCACGCCGATCTCGGCCACCCGCCCCGAAACCGAGGGGCGAAGTTGCACCTCGCGCACCGGGCGCAGGGTGCCCACGGCCGTGACCGTGTCCTCGATCCGTCGCTGCTCCGTCGCCGCCACCGAGACCCGCGTCGGCTGCGCCTCCTCGCCGCCGGTCGAACCGCGCGCGGCCCCGTCCGGCAGGATCGCGTCCGTGCCATAGAGCCCCGCCGCCCCGAACAGGGCGATCGCGGCGATGCCGCCGGCAATCTTGAGATACCGTTTCACGCGGCCCCCGGTCGTTGGTGCGATGGCGCAATGCTGGCTTGCCCCGGCGTCGGATCAAGCGATGGGCGGCACAATGCCGCGCGGGCGTCAGGCCCCCAGCAGCGACCGCGCCGCAGCGCGCGCCTCGTCCGTCACCGTGTCGCCGGCCAGCATCCGCGCCACCTCGTGCACCCGGTCCCCGGTATCCAGCGCGATCACGGTGGAGGTCGTGACCTCGTCGGCGATCCGCTTCTCCACCCGCCAGTGATGGGCCCCGCGCGCCGCGACCTGCGGCGAATGGGTCACCACCAGCACCTGCGCCCCCTCGGCCAGCGCGGCCAGCCGGCGGCCCACCGCGTCGGCCGTGGCCCCGCCCACGCCCCGGTCGATCTCGTCGAAGATGAGCGTCAGCCCCTCGGCGCCCCCGGTCAGGCAGACCTTGAGCGCCAGCAGGAACCGCGACAGCTCCCCGCCCGAGGCGATCCGCCCCAGCGGCCCCGACGGCGCGCCGGGATTGGTCGCCACCCGGAATTCCACCGCGTCGCGCCCCTCCGGACCCGGCGGGGCCGCCGAGATGTCGGTGGAGAACACCGCCCGCTCCATCTTCAACGGCGCCAGCTCGGCCGCCATCGCCGCGTCCAGCCGTCCCGCGGCCTCGGCCCGGATCTGCGACAGCCGCGCGGCCGCGGCGTCGTACTCCGCCTCTGCCGCCTCCAGCTCGCCCCGCAGCGCACGGATGTCGCCCTCGCCCGCGTCGAGCGCGGCGAGCCGCGCGCGCAGGTCTTCCGCCAGCGCGCCGAGGTCGTCGGCCAGCACGTCGTGCTTGCGCGCCAGACCGCGGATCGCGAACAGCCGCTCCTCGATTCGCTCCAGCTCGCCGGGGTCGTAATCCAGCGCCTCCAGCACCGTGGCCACCCCCTGCTCGGCCGCGGCCAGTTCGTCCATCGCCCGCGCCAGCGCCTCGATCGCCGGGTCCAGCGCCCCCTCGACCCCCGGCGCGGCCGCGTCCAGGCGCCGGCCCGCATCGGTCAGGATGCCCTCCGCCCCGTCGAGCCCCAGCGCCTGATGCGCCCGCAGGATGTCCTCGCGCACCCGCTCGGCCGCCTGCATCCGCCGCCGCCGCGTGTCCAGCTCGGCATCCTCGCCCGGCTGCGGGTCCAGCGCGTCCAGCTCGCCCACCGCGTGGCGCAGGAAATCCTCCTCTGCCCGTGCCGCCTCCAGCGCCTCCGCCGCCCGCGCCAGCCGCTTTTCCGCCGCCGACCGCGCGCCCCAGGCCGCCCGCGTCTCGGCCAGCGCCGCCTCGGCGCCCGCGAAGGCGTCGAGCAGCCGCCGATGCCCCTTGGGATCCAGCAGCCCGCGATCGTCGTGCTGGCCGTGCAACTCCACCAGCGTGTCCGAGACCCGGCGCAGGATCTCGCCCGAGGCGCGGCGATCGTTGATCCAGGCCGTCTTGCGCCCGTCGGGCGTGTTCACCCGGCGCAGAAGCAGCTCCTCATCCGCCGGGATGCCCGCCTCCTCGAGGATCGCGCGGGCCGGATGCACCGGGGGCAGGTCGAAGGAGGCGACCACCTCGCCGCGCTCCGCGCCCTGGCGCACCAGTTCCGCCCGGCCCCGCCAGCCCAGCACGAATCCCAGCGAATCGAGCAGGATCGACTTGCCCGCCCCGGTCTCTCCGGTAAGCACGTTCAACCCGGGCCGAAGCTCCAGCTCCAGCCGGTCGATCAGCAGCATGTCGCGAATGCTCAAGGTCCTGAGCATGACCGATCACCCCCATGGTCGGGGCCGGTATCGCACGGACGACAGGCGGGGGCCAGCCGGTGCGGCGGCTCAGAGCCACTCGCCCCGGACCACCTGACGATAGATCGCCGACAGCCAGTTGTCGCCCGCGGCCTCCGGGCTCAACCCCCGGTCGGTGAGCAGCGCATAGGCCCGCTGGTACCATTCCGTCGAGCGGTAGTTGTAGCCCAGGATCGCCCCGGCGGTCCGCGCCTCGTTGTCCAGACCCAGGGCCAGATAGCATTCCACCAGCCGCAGCAGCGCCTCCGGCGTGTGCGTCGTGGTCTGGAACTCCTCCACCACCACGCGGAAGCGCCGCACGGCCGCGGCGTAATGCCTCTGCTTGAGGTAGTAGCGGCCGATCTCCATCTCCTTGCCCGCCAGGTGGTCGAAGGCGAGGTCGAATTTCAGCACCGCCGAGCGGGCGTATTCGCTGTCGGGATAGGTCTCGATCACCTGCCGCAGCGCCTGCAGCGCCTGGAAGGTCAGGCCCTGGTCGCGGCCCACATCCCCGATCTGGTCGTAATAGCTCAGCGCCAGCAGGTATTGCGCATAGGCCGCGTCCTCACCGCCGGGATAGAAGTCGAGATAGCGCTGGGCGGCGCCGCGCGCGCTCTCGTAGTCGCCGTCGCGGTGATAGGCCATCGCCTGCATCACCAGCGCCCGGCGCCCCCATTCGCTGTAGGGATAGAGCCGCTCGACCTCGCCGAAATACTCCGCCGCCTGCGCGGGGTCGTCGGTCTCCAGTTCCAGCTCGGCCCGCTGATAGATCGTCTCGGCGTCCTGGTTCTCCAGCGGCACGTCGCGCGAGGCGAACGGCCCGCCCCCGCCGCAGGCGGCCAGCACAAGCCCCGCCACAGACAGGCCGATCAGGCGCCCCGCGATCCCCGTCATATCCAAGCCTCGATCCCGATCCTCGTGTCGGGGCGGGTGGTAACACAGAAAGATGCCGGGAAAAACGCCCGAAAGATCACGCCGCCGGCCGCGGTGCATCCTCGTGACGCAGCCCCGTTCCGGGCAGCCGCGACAGGACCGGCTCGTCGACCTCGACGATCCGCGTCGCGCCCGGCCGCGCGAACAGCGCACGCAGCAGCGCATTGGTCAGCGCGTGGCCCGAGCGCACGCCGACATAGCGCCCCAGGATCGGCGCCCCCGCCAGCGCCAGGTCGCCCAGCGCGTCCAGCATCTTGTGGCGCACCGCCTCGTCGGCATGGCGCAGCCCCCCGGGAGAGAGGACCTCGGCCCCGTCCACCACCACCGCGTTCTCCAGCGTGCCGCCCAGCGCCAGCCCGCGGGCGCGCATCGCCTCCACGTCGGCCCGGCGGCAGAACGTGCGGCTGTCGCACAATTCCCGCACGAAGGTGCCGTTGGCCAGGCTCAGCCGCTTCTCCTGATGGCCGATCGCGGCGTCGGCGAAATCGATCGAGAAGTCGATCTCCAGCGTCTCGGCCGGTTCCAGCCGCGCGCGGGCGGGGCCGTTGCGCACCTCCACCGGCTCCAGCACCCGGATCGCCCGCAGCGGTGCGGCCTGACGCCGCGTGCCCGCGGCCAGGATCCGATCCACGAAGGGCGCCGAGGAGCCGTCGAGGATCGGCACTTCCGGCCCGTCGATCTCCATGACCAGGTTGTGAATGCCGCAGCCCGCGACGGCCGCCATCACGTGTTCGATGGTCGACACGGAAATGCCCGCCGGCCCGACGATGCGGGTGCACAACTCGCCCTGCTCCACCAAATCCCAGCGCGCCGGGATCGCGGCCGCGCCGGCGATGTCGGTGCGGCGGAACACGAGCCCGCTATCCGCAGGCGCCGGCAGCAGGCGCAAGCGCGCCGGCCGGCCCGAATGAAGCCCCACGCCGTCGAAGGCGACGGGATGCGCCAATGTCATCTGCATGTCGTGACCTTTCCGCCTGTACCGGTTGATCCGGCTTTTGGTTCCTGCCCAGTCTCACCTAGGCAGAGGGGCGGCGGGGCTCAAATCAACCATTGCAACGGTTCTGAAACACCGGGTCCGCGCCCTCGGCACGATGCCGCCGCCCCGTGCGGAATGCGGCGCAACCCCTTGCGCTGAAACGCGAAAGGGCCGGCTTGCGCCGGCCCCATCCCTGTCCCTGATGTGATGTGCTCAGTTCGCCTGGCGGCGCAGGAAGGCGGGGATTTCGATCTTGTCCTGATCGTTGGCCACCTCGTCTTCCTCCTCGTGCGCCACCGGCGCGGGGGCCGCGGCGCGGCGCACCGGCTGCGGCGCGGCCGGGGCGGCGCGCTCGGCCTGCGGCTGCGGCTGCGGCTGCTGGCTCCGGCCCTCTCCCGACACGCGGTTGATCAGCGTGCCGATGCCGAACCGGCTCTTCTCGGGCTGCGCCACCGGCTGCGGGCGCGACCCGGCCACCGGGCGCGGCGCGGCCGGCCTGGCCGCGCTCTCGCCGGGCTGCTTGCGCACCGCCGCCTCCAGGCGCGTCATCGCCTCGGCCGTCGGCTGGCCGGGCTTGCGCGCGGCCGCGGCAGGGATGGCGGGCGCCTCGGCGGCGCCCTCCCCGGCGCGGCGCTTCTCCCAGTCGGCGAAGAAGTCCTCGCCGCTCTCGCCGGCGGTCGCGACCTCGGCCTCCTTGCGCGCGGCGGCTTCCTCATAGGCCGGGGCCGGCACGTCCTCGCCGGCCGCGGCCGGGGCGGCCTCGGCCACCGCATCGGCGCCACGCCGGCGGGCCACCGGGGTCTCGCGGCCCTCGGCCATGGTGTCGATGCCGGTGGCCACCACGCTGACGCGCATCCGGCCGCTCATCGACTCGTCGAGGGTGGAGCCGACGATGATGTTGGCGTCGGGATCGACCTTCTCGCGGATCACGTTCGCCGCCTCGTCCAGCTCGTAGAGCGTCAGGTCGCTGCCGCCGGTGACGTTGATCAGCACGCCCTTGGCGCCGGTCAGGCTGATCTCGTCGAGAAGCGGGTTGGCGATCGCCTTCTCGGCCGCCTGCAGGGCGCGGTCCTCGCCCTCGGCCTCGCCGGTGCCCATCATCGCCTTGCCCATCTCGTCCATCACCGCGCGGACGTCGGCGAAGTCGAGGTTGATGAGGCCCGGCCGCACCATCAGGTCGGTCACGCCCTTCACGCCCTGGTAGAGCACGTCGTCGGCCATGCCGAAGGCGTCGGTGCAGGTGGTCTTCTCGTTGGCCAGCCGGAACAGGTTCTGGTTGGGGATGATGATCAGCGTGTCGACCATCTTCTGGAGGGTCTCGATCCCTTCCTCGGCCTGGCGCATCCGCCGCGTGCCCTCGAACTGGAACGGCTTGGTCACGACGCCCACGGTCAGCACGCCCAGCTCGCGCGCGGCCTGGGCGATGATCGGGGTGGCGCCGGTGCCGGTGCCGCCGCCCATGCCGGCGGTGATGAAGCACATATGCGCGCCGGCCAGGTGATCGACGATCTCCTCGATGGATTCCTCGGCCGCCGCGGCGCCGGTCTGGGCGCGGGCGCCGGCGCCGAGCCCCTCGGTCACCTTCACGCCCATCTGCACGCGGTTCTGCGCCGCCGACTGCGCCAGCGCCTGGGCGTCGGTGTTGGCGACCACGAACTCGCAGCCGTCGAGCTGCTTCTCGATCATGTTGTTGACCGCGTTGCCACCGGCGCCGCCGACGCCGAAGACGGTGATGCGCGGCTTCAGTTCCTCGTGGGAAGGCATGGAGAGGTTGAGTGTCATCGTCTGGTCCGCCTGTGTGTTCCCCGCGATTTTGGCTGCGGGTTTCCGCCTCTTTTTTGCAAATCCTAGCGAGGCAAGCCCGCTGCGTCACCCCAAAATCGCCGATGAACCGCCATATCGGCGGCCTTTTTCCGCCGAGACCCCGCGATCTGGGACCATCGTCCAGATCGGGTGGCCCGGCGCCCTGGCACCACGATCCCGGCCGGCGCCCCCGGGGGCGCGGCTCCGGGTCTCGATCGTCTTGCGGGCGCCTGCCCGGGCCCCGTGGCGGGCTCTCGATGCGGCCCGCTCGCGTCCTGCATAGCGGCCATGCGCCGCCCTGTCATCCCGCCTACCAGTTGTCGCGGAACCACCGGAAGGCGCGGCGCAGCGACCGCGCCGGATAGGTCGCCGCCGGGATCTCGAAATCCCACCATTCGTCCTGCGGATTGGCCGCGAACAGGCACAGGCCCACAGCGCTGGAGAACGCCGCCCCCGTCGCCCGGTCCGGCAGGCCCGCGACCCGGGCCGGCCGGCCGACCCGAACCTGCTGGCCGAAGAACGGCGGCGCCAGCGTGTCGAGGCCGGGGATCTGGCTGCCGCCGCCGGTCAGCACGATCTGCTGCGAGGGCAGCGCCTCGAAGCCGGCCGCGTCCAGCCGCTCGCGCACCTCCTCCAGGATCTCCTCCACCCGCGGCCGCATGATCCCGATCAGCTCGGCGCGGGAGACGGTGCGCCGGTCGCGCTCCCAGTCGCCGCTGTCGCCGCCCAGTTCGATCATCTCGCGGTCGTCCATCGAGGTCGGCACCGCGCCGCCATGCAGCGTCTTCAGCCGCTCGGCGGTGGAGAGCGGGATCTGCAGCCCCTTGGCGATGTCGCCGGTGATCTGGTCGCCGCCCATCGGCACCGCGTCGGCATAGATCAGGTGCTTGCGCCAGAAGACCGAGATCCCCGTCGCGCCGCCGCCCATGTCGACGCAGGCCGCGCCCAGTTCCTGCTCGTCCTCGGTCAGGCTCGCCAGCCCCGAGACATAGGCCGAGGAGGCCAGCCCCGCGAGTTCCAGGTCGCAGCGCTTCACGCAGTGGATCAGGTTCTGCACCACATGGGCGTCGACCGTCAGCATGTGCATGTCGCAGGCCAGCCGGTCGCCGACCTGGCCCCGCGGGTCGTTCATGCCCGAGCGGTGATCGAGCGCGAAGTTCACCGGCTGGGCATGCATCACCTCGCGCCCGTCGCCGAAATCGGGCACATCGCAGGCCGCCAGCACGCGGGCCACGTCCTGCTCGCCCACCGCCTCGCCGCCCAGGTCCACCTCGCCGGCCAGGCCGTAGCTGCGCGGCCCGCCACCCGAGACCGCGGCGATGACGTGGTCCACCCGCACCTGCGCCGCCTTCTGCGCGCCCTGCAGCACGGTGCGGATCGCCCGCTCGGTCTCGTGCATGGCCTCGATCTCGCCGAACCGCACCCCGCGCGAGCGGGTGACCGCGGCGCCGATGATGCGGAACGACGAGGCGCCTGCCATGTGGCCCACCGCGTCGCCGGGCGGGGTGGCGCCGTCCACCGCCAGGACGAGGCAGGCGATCTTCGACGTGCCCACGTCCAGGATCGCCACATGGCCGCGCTGCACCGCCGCCTGCCGCATGGCGCGCATCGCGCGCTGGGACCGATAAAGGTCGAACATGGTCAATCGTCTCCGAGTTGCGACAGCTTCACCTGGCGCAGGTCGCGCGCCGTGTCGGGGTGCAGGCGCACCGTCGGCCGCCGCGGCAGCCGCATGTCCACCAGCACCACGTCGCGGGCGAACAGGTTCTGCTCCGCGTCCACTTCCAGAACCCGGCGCAGCGCGTCCTCCGCGCCGGTCTCCGGCAGCTTGATCTTCTGCCCGTCCGACAGGATCAGGTCCCAGCGCCGCTCGCCGATCCGCGCCATACCACGCAACCTCACCGCCAGGGGCTCGGCCGCCGAGACCAGCCGCAGCGCCTCCTCCGCGGCCCGGTCGGCGCCCCGCCCGCTGACCAGCGGCAGGTCGGACCGTTCGGCCCGCGCGGCGACCGGGCCGACCGGCTTGCCGGCGGCGTCCAGCGCCGTCAGCCCCTCCGCGGTCCGCCACAGCAGCGCCGGCACGCGCTCCACGACCTCCACGTCGAGCACGCCGCCCGGCCGTACCCGCAGATCGGCCCGCTCCACCGCGTCGAGCGCCATCACCCGGTCGCGCAGCGCGCCCAGGTCCAGGTCGAACGAGCTGGCCGGCAGGTCCAGCGCCAGCCGCCCGGTCACGGCCTCGCGCAGATCGCCGCTCGCCCCCGCGATCGCCAGGTCGTGGACCATGAATTCCTCGCGCGAGCGGATCGCCTCCTGCATGTCGCCTGCCCAGGCCGCCAGCGCCGCCCGCCGGTCGGGGCTGGCGAAGGTCAGCCCGCCGATCACCGCCAGCGCGAAGGCCGGCACGCCCAGCGTGAAGGCCCGTCGCACCGAGGGGGTCAGCGCCAGCCGCTGCATCCGGTAGGCCATGCGCGACGGCGCCGGATCGCCGCGGCGCGGGGGCGGACGGCGGAACGATGTCAGCGGTCGCATGAGGCGTCCTCCAGGATCCAGCGGCACAGCGCGCCGAAGGACAGGCCCGCATGGGCGGCCTGCTCCGGCGACAGCGAGGTGGGCGTCATGCCCGGTTGCGTGTTCGTCTCCAGCAGCACCAGGCCGTCGGCGCCCCGCGCCTCGTCCCAGCGGAAATCGGTGCGGCTGATGCCGCGACAGCCCAGCGCCACATGGGCGCGCAGCGCGAAGTCGAGGCAGGCCGCCTCCACCTCCGCCGGCAGCGTGGCAGGCACCACGTGGCGCGACCCGCCGGCGCGGTACTTGGCGTCGTAGTCGTACCAGCCCTCGGTCAGGATGTCGGTCACGGCCAGCGCCCGCGCCGGCCCGGCCGCGTTCGCCCCCATCACCGTGACGGTCAGCTCGCGCCCCGGCGCGAATCGCTCCACCATCACCGTCTCCGGCATGTCATCGGCAAGCTGCGGCGGCCCGTTCGCCGCCGAATGCACCAGGTAGACGCCGACGGAGGAGCCCTCGTTGAACGGCTTCACCACATAGGGCGGGTCCATCACGTGGCGCGCGCGCACCTCGTCGGCCGGCGCCAGCCGCGACGGCACCACCGGCAGGCCCTGGGCGCGATAGACCGCCTTGGAGCGTTCCTTGTCCATCGCCAGCGCCGAGGCCAGCACGCCCGAATGGGTATAGGGCAGGCGCATCCATTCCAGCACGCCCTGGGCGCAGCCATCCTCGCCCCAGCGGCCGTGCAGCGCGTTGAAGACCACGTCGGGCGCCATCTCGGACAGCCGCGCGGGCAGGTCCGGCCCCGCGTCCAGCTCCGCCACGTCGTATCCCTCGCCCCTCAGCGCGGCCGCGCATTCGCGCCCCGACGACAGCGACACCTCGCGCTCGGCCGAGGGTCCGCCCATCAGTACCACAACCTTGGGGAATGCCCTGCTCGACATACCCGCCATTCTTCTTCCTGCGGGGTCCTTGTGTCCGGACCCTCTGCCTGCCTCGCGCGGCGTTATCCGCCGTCGCTCTGCGGCACATTCTTGCCGATGCGCCGTATTTCCCACTCTAGCCGAATTCCGCTGCTTTGGAAGACCTTTTCTCGAACAAGCTCACCCAGCGATTCGAGATCGGCGGCCGTGGCCCCGCCGGCGTTCAGCAGGAAGTTGGGATGTTTCTCCGACATCTGCGCCCCGCCGAGGCGATGGCCGCGCAGCCCGGCTCGGTCGATCAGTGACCAGGCTTTCAACTCATGCGTGTCCTCTGGCCGCCCGGTGGAGGAGGCGCCCGAGGGATTGCGGAAGGTCGATCCGGCGCTCAGCTCCTTCGTGGGCTGGCTCGCGTCGCGCCGTGCCAGCTGCTCCTCCATCCGCGCCGCGAGCGCCTCGGGATCGCCCGCCTCCGCTTCGAGAACGGCCGCCACGATCACCGCCCCCGCAGGCAACGCGCTCGATCGGTAGCCCAGTCTCAGGTCGGCCGCCGGGATCGTCACCGCCTCGCCCGAACGCAGGACCGCGTGCACCTCGATCAGGTGATCGGCCACATAGGACCCGTAGCAGCCCGCGTTCATCCGCACCGCCCCACCGATGGCGCCGGGGATGGTGCGCAGGAAGGTCAGGTCGCGCCCCGCAGCCGCCGCCTTCCGCGCCACGTGCGAATCCAGCGCCGCCGCCCCGGCCACGACCCGGTCGCCGTCGATCCCGATCCCGTTGAAGCCGCGCCCCAGCCGGACCACCACCCCGTCGATGCCGCCGTCGCGCACGATCAGGTTCGATCCCACCCCGATCGGCATGACCGGCACGCCCGGATCGAGCGCGGCGAGAAACGCCGCGAGGTCGGCCGCATCGGCGGGTCGGAACAGCCACTCCGCCGGCCCCCCGACCCTCAGCCAGGTCAGATCGGCCAGGCTCTGCTCCGGCCTCAGCTTGCCCCGCACCGGTGGCAGATCCACGCGCGCCCCTCCGTCACCCTTTGGAAAAATACCCCGGGGGTTTGGGGGCGGAGCCCCCATCGGTCAAGCCCGCGCGGCGCAAGCCGCCCCGCTGTCCCGGCCCGGCGCGATATCCTGACGCCTGCCGGGCGCAGCCCGCCACGGTTCACCGGACCTTCCGTTGGCCGAGCGCAGGTCCGGCCTCGGGCGCCGTCCGTGAATGGCTCGAAAGGTCCACCGGAGCGATGTCCGGGCTCTCCTCACCCCATTCGCTCCGAGGTGTAGGAGCCGGGCGTGGCGGGGAAGACCACGGTCTTGTGCGCGTTGATGAAGACCCGGTGATTGGCATGGGCATGGATCGCGCGGGCCAGAACCTGCGCCTCCACGTCGCGGCCGAGCGAGACGTAGTCCTCGTTCGACTGGGCATGGGTCACCCGCACGATGTCCTGTTCGATGATCGGCCCCTCGTCGAGGTCGCTGGTCACGTAATGCGAGGTCGCCCCGATCAGCTTCACGCCCCGCTCGAAGGCCTGCTTGTAGGGATTGGCGCCCTTGAAGGACGGCAGAAAGGAATGGTGGATGTTGATGATCCGCCCCGACATCTCGGTGCACATCCGGTCCGACAGCACCTGCATGTAGCGCGCCAGCACCACCAGCTCGGCGCCGCAATCCTCGATGATCTCCATCTGCCGGGCCTCGGCCTGGGCCTTGTTCTCCTTTGTCACCTTGATGTGGTGAAACGGGATGTCGTGGTTCACCACCAGCTTCTGGTACTCGTGGTGATTGGAGATCACGCCGACGATCTCGATCGGCAGCGACCCGATGCGCCAGCGATAGAGCAGGTCGTTGAGGCAGTGCCCGAAGCGCGACACCATGATCAGGACGCGCATCTTCCGGCTCTCGTCGTGGAAGGCGTAATCCATGTCGAAGGGCGCGGCCACCGCGCCGAAATCGCTCTCCAGGTCGGCCACCGTCGCCCCGGTCTCGGGGCGGAAGCTCAGCCGCATGAAGAAATGCCCCGTCTCCATGTCGTCGAACTGCGCCGAATCGACGATGTTGCAGCCCTTCTCGGCGAGATACCCCGAGATCGCGGCGACGATGCCGCGGGTCGAGGGGCAGGTGACGGTCAGGGCGATCGTGTCCATGGCGAAATCCTTCGGGGGGCCTGTTGCGCCAGAGGTGGCAAATCGGCCGGATACGGGATGCCGGCCTGCGACATCCCGCCCGGGTTTTCCGACCGCGACGGCGGCGACGGCCCTATTTCAGCCGCTCGGGCAGGGCGTTGGCCCAGGTCGAGATGGTCCCCGCACCGAGGCAGACCACCATGTCCCCGGGCGCGGCCTGCTCGCGCACCAGCCGCGTGAGGTCTTCCTCGTCCAGGATCGCGCGCGCGTGGCGGTGGCCGTGGCGGATCAGCCCGGCCACCAGGTCGTCGCGTCCCGCGCCCTCGATCGGCTCCTCGCCGGCGGCATAGACATCGGCGATGGCGACCACGTCGGCCTCGTTGAAGCAGCCGCAGAAATCGTCGAACAGCGAATGCAGCCGCGAATAGCGGTGCGGCTGGTGCACCGCGATCACCCGGCCCTGCGTCGCCTGCCGCGCCGCCTTCAGGACGGCGGCGATCTCCACCGGATGGTGGCCGTAATCGTCGATGATCGCCACCCCGTTCACCTCGCCCACGCGGGTGAAGCGCCGGTTGACCCCGCCGAAGCTCGCCAGCGCGCGCCGGATCTCCTCCACGCTCAGGCCCAGATGCCGCGCCACCGCCACCGCCGCCAGCGCGTTCGAGACGTTGTGGTCGCCCGGCATCGGCAGCGAGCAGCCCTCGATCACCCGCTCCTCGGCCTGCAGCGCCACGTCGAACTTCGCGATCCCCTGCTCGTAGCGCAGGTTCACCGCCCGCACATCGGCCTGCGCGTTGAAGCCGAAGGTGACGACCCGGCGGTCGGTGATCCGCCCCACCAGCGCCTGCACCTCGGCATGGTCGGTGCAGCACACCGCCAGCCCGTAGAACGGGATGTTGGAGACGAAGGCGTCGAAGCCGGATTTCAGCCGCTCGAAATCGCCCCAGTGCTCCATGTGTTCGGGATCGATATTGGTGACCACGGCGACGGTCGCCGGCAGACGGTTGAAGGTGCCGTCGCTCTCGTCGGCCTCCACCACCATCCACTCGCCCTGCCCCATCCGCGCATTGGAGCCATAGGCGTGGATCACGCCCCCGTTGATCACCGTCGGATCGACGCCCCCCTCGTCGAGCAGCGCCGCCACCATCGTCGTCGTCGTGGTCTTGCCATGGGTGCCGGCGATGGCGACGTTCGACTTCATCCGCATGAGTTCCGCCAGCATCTCTGCCCGGCGCACCACCGGCAGGCCCCGGCGCCGTGCCGCGTCCAGCTCGGGATTGCCCGGCTTGATGGCGGAGGAGATCACCACCACCTCGGCGCCCTCCAGGTTCTCCGCCCTCTGCCCGGTGAAGACCGTGGCGCCCAGCCCCTCCAGCCGCGCGGTGATCGGCGAGCCCTTCAGGTCCGATCCCTGCACCCGGTAGCCGTGGTTCAGCAGCACCTCGGCGATCCCCGACATGCCGATCCCGCCGATGCCGACGAAGTGGATCGGCCCGATATCCGTTGGCAACTTGGTGGCGCGGGCGGCGTTCATGGCGAAGTCCCGGTCGATCTTTTCGTGTTTCACGGCATGTCCTCTCCGTCGGCATGTTTGTCCAGCCCCGCCAGCCGGCAGGCCAGGTCCGCGAGCTGCCGGGCGGCGTCCGGCTTGCCCTGCCGGCGCGACCGCTCGGCCATGCGCGCCGCCGCCTCGGGCTGCGACAGGATCGCCTCCATGGTCGCGGCCAGCGCCCGCGGCGACAGCTTCGCCTCGGGGATCGTCACCGCCGCCTCGGCCTCGGCCGGGGCGCGGGCATTGGCCGCCTGGTGGTCGTTCGCGGCGGCGGCGAAGGGAACCAGGATCGCCGGCCGCCCGATCGCGGCGATGTCGGCCAGGCTCGAGGCCCCGGCCCGGCTGATCACCAGATGCGCCCCGGCCAGCCGCCGCGGCACGTCGTCGAAGAACGGCGCCACCTCGGCGGCGATGCCGCGCGCCTCGTAGAACCCGGCCACCCGGTCGGAATCCTCGGCGCGGGCCTGCTGCGCCACCTCGATCCGGCCGCGCATCGCCTCCGGCAGGCCGGCGATCGCCGGCGGCACCGTCTCCGACAGGATGCGCGCGCCCTGGCTGCCGCCGATCACCAGCACCCGCAGCGGCCCCTCGCCCGGGGGCTCGTAGGGCGCCCCGGCCTGCGCGCGCACCGCCGCGCGCACCGGGTTGCCCACGTGATAGGCCAGCACCCCCTCGGGCAGGTCGGTGGGCCAGGTGCCGCAGGCCACCGCGTCCACCCGTGCCGCGAAGGCGGCATTGACCCGGCCGAGGATGCCGTTCTGCTCGTGGATCATCCGCGGCAGCCGCAGGATCCCCGCCGCCGCCATGGCCGGGATCGCCGGATAGCCGCCGAACCCCGCCACCACCGCGGGCCGGTCACGCCACATCGCGGCCAGCGCCTGCGCCACGCCGCCGCCCACGCGGAACGGCACGCCGGCCCGCGCCATCAGCCCGCCCCGGGCGAAGGTCGCGCTGGACAGCTGCCGCACCGGCACCTCCTCGGGGAAGCCGCCGGCATAACGCGCGCCCCGCGCATCGGTGGACAGCGCCACCCGCCAGCCCCGCGCCAGCAGTTCCTCGGCCAGCGCCTGGGCGGGGAACATGTGCCCGCCCGTCCCGCCGGCCGCGATCAGGCACAGCGGCGCGCTCATCGCCCGCCCTTCTTTGCTTTGCCAAATACGCCGGCCGCCGGCCCGCCGCATGCGCGCCCTCGCCTCATCCGAGCCTCCGGCGCATCAGGATCTCGCCGATCTGGCCCTGCGGCCGCACCCGGGTGAAGGCCAGCAGCATCCCCATCGTCAGCCCCGTGGCGATCACCGACGACCCGCCGTAGCTGACGAAGGGCAGCGTCATCCCCTTGGCCGGCAACAGCCGCACCGCCACCCCCATGTTGATCATCGCCTGCACCCCGAAGGTGCAGGCCAGCCCGGTGCCCGCCAGCCGGATGAAGGCATCCCGCTCCCGCGTCAGCCGGCCCAGCGCCCTGAGCACGATCGTCCCGTAGAGCGCGATGATCGCCAGGACCAGCACCAGCCCGTATTCCTCCGCCGCCACCGCGATGATGAAATCGGTATGCGCGTCGGGCAGCGACCATTTCACCTGCCCCTCGCCCACGCCCACGCCGAAGAAGCCGCCCTCCTGGATCGCGTTCGTGGCATAGCCCAGCTGCGTGCGCGGATCGATCTCGGGCGAGAGGAAGCCGTCGATCCGCCGGGCGAAATGCTCCGAGTTCGAATAGGCCACGGTGCCCGCCGCCGCCACGCCGCCGGCCAGCATCACGAGGAGCAGTACCGGCGCCCCGGCGACGAAATACATCACCCCCCAGGAGAACAGGACCAGCGCCGCCTGCCCGAAATCCGGCTGCAGGGCCAGGAAGGCCACGATCACCAGCGTCAGGCCGAGGCTCATGGACTTGCCCGGCGGCCCGTTCGGGTCCTGGCTCGCCGCAAGCATCCAGGCCGCCATCACCACGAAGGCGGGCTTGAGGAATTCCGACGGCTGCAGCGAGGCGAAGCCCAGCGAATACCAGCGCACCGCCCCCTTGCCGAAATCCGTGCCGAGCACCGGCAGCCCCATCAGCGCCACGAAGGCGGCGAGGAAGCCCAGCACCGCCAGCCGCCGCACCAGCCGCGGCGACATCACCGTCACCACCAGCATGGCAAGGATCGCCGCGCCGCCGAACACCGCCTGCCGGATGACGTAGTGGAACGGCTCGAAGCCGTTGCGCGCCGCCAGCGGCGGCGAGGCCGCCAGCCCCAGCAGGATGCCGATGCCGAACAATGCCAGCACGCAGGCCAGCGACAGCTTGTCGACCGTCCGCCACCATTTCGGAAGGATGGGCTCGCCCACCGCAAGGGGGACGCTGCCATGGACCATCTCGGTCATGGGAACACTGCCTTCGCCTCGATACCGCCCGTTTGCCGGGTCTCGTGCCGCTCAGACTACCTTACGCGCGGGGGGGTTGACCAGAAGTTTCGCATCTTGCCCCCGCGGGCCGCCCGGGGCAGGGGAACGCCATGGAGGTTCCCGCCCTGATCCTCGGCGCCGGCGCGGCCGGCCTGATGTGCGCCAGCCGGGCCGGTCCCGGCGCGCTGGTGATCGACCACGCCAAGGCGCCGGGCGAGAAGATCCGCATCTCCGGCGGCGGCCGCTGCAACTTCACCAACATGGGCGTGGAGCCCGACCGTTTCCTCTCGGCCAATCCGCATTTCGCCAAGTCCGCGCTGGCCCGCTACACCCAGTGGGATTTCCTCGGCCTGGTGCAGGCGCACGGCATCGCCTGGCACGAGAAGACGCTGGGCCAGCTCTTCTGCGACGGCAAGGCCACGCAGGTCGTCCAGATGCTGCGCGACGAGATCGCCCGCGCCGGGGCCGATCTGTGGCTCCGCACGGCAATCGCCGACATCGCCCATGACGGCACCCGATTCCGCGTCGCGCTCGACCGGGAGGGGCGGCGCGTCGTGGTCACCACCCCGTCCCTCGTCCTCGCCACCGGCGGCCTGTCGATCCCGAAGATGGGCGCGACCGGCGCGGCCTACCGGATCGCCCGGCAATTCGGCCACCACCTCGTCGAGACGCGCCCCGCCCTCGTGCCCCTCACCTTCACCGGCACCGCGCTGGAGCCGCTCGCCGCCCTCTCCGGCGTCTCCGCCCCCGCGCGCGCCACGGCAGGCGGGACCGGCTTCGACGAATCCGTCCTCTTCACCCATCGCGGCCTCTCCGGCCCCGCGATCCTGCAGATCAGCTCCTACTGGCAGGAGGGCGCGCCCGTCCAACTCGACCTCGATCCCGGGGGGCACCTCCTCGCCGCCCTGAAGGAGATCCGCGCGCGCGAGGGTCGCCGCGCCCCCGCCCGGGCGCTGGCGCAGCACCTGCCCCAGCGCCTCGTCGCCGCTCGCCTGGCCGGGGATCTGCCGCCCCGTCTTGCCGATTGCTCCGACGCCACGCTGGACCGCGCCGTCGCCGCCTTCCGCGACTGGCGCCTCACCCCTTCGGGCACCGAGGGCTACCGCACCGCCGAGGTCACCGCCGGCGGCATCGACACCGCCGGCCTGTCCTCGAAGACGATGGAAAGCCGCCACCTCCCGGGCCTCTACGCCATCGGCGAGGCGGTGGACGTCACCGGCTGGCTCGGCGGCTACAACTTCCAATGGGCCTGGTCCTCCGGCTGGGCCGCCGGAGAGGCGATCCGCGCCCGGGCCTGACGACCCGGCCCCTCAGTCCGGCGCCGCGAGCCCCCGCCCCTTCAGCAGCGGCGCGACCCCCGGCATGGCCCCGCGAAAGGCGATGTAGCTCTCCGCCTCGTCCCGGGTGCCGCCGACGCTCAGCACCTCGCGCTCCAGCCGTTTCGCGGTCTCCGCATCGAAGGGGTCGCCGGCTTCCCGGAACGCCGCGAAGGCGTCGGCATCCATCACCTCCGACCACATGTAGCTGTAGTATCCGGCCGAATAGCCGTCGCCGGCGAAGACATGGGCGAAATGCGGCGTCGCGTGCCGCATCCCCACCGCCTTCGGCATGCCCAGATCCTCCAGAAGCTCGGCCTGCATCTCCATCGGGTCCGCCGGTGCCTCGCCGGCATGGAACTCCAGGTCGACCAGCGCCGAGCCGAGGTATTCCACCGTCTGGAACCCCATGTCGTAGGTCGAGGCCGCGATCACCCGGTCGCGCATCGCGTCGGGCAGGGCCTCCCCGGTCTCGGCATGGGTCGCGAACCGCGTCAGCACCTCCGGCACCTCCAGCCAGTGCTCGAACAGCTGCGAGGGCAGCTCCACGAAGTCCCGCGCGACGCTGGTGCCGCTCATCAACTCGAAGCGCACGTCGGACAGGAGCTGGTGCAGCGCATGCCCGAACTCGTGGAACAGCGTCCGCGCATCGTCGTAGCTGAGCAGCGCCGGACGCCCCTTGGGCGGCTTGGCGAAGTTGCACACGTTCACCACGATCGGCCGCACGCCGTCCCGTCTGCGAGCGGATGGTGGAGCACCAGGCCCCCGACCGCTTCGCGCCACGCGCGAAGTAGTCGGCCAGGAACACGCCCATATGTTCCCCCTGCCGCGTCACCTCCCAGGCGCGCACGTCCCCATGATAGAGCGGCGCCTCCACCGGCGTCATCTCGATCCCGTAGAGCCGCTTCGCGCAGTCGAAGGCGGCCTCGATCATCCGCTCCAGCTGCAGGTACGGCTTCAGCTGCGCCTCGTCGAGGTCGTGCTCCTCCACCCGCCGCTTCTCGGAGTAATAGCGCCAGTCCCAGGGCTCCAGGTCGCCGTTCACCCCGTCATTGTGCATCATCGCCGCCAGTCGCGCGCCGTCCTCCACGGCCCGGTTCCGCGCCGGCTCCCAGACCTTCATCAGGAGCTCGCGGACCGCGTCCGGCGTCTTCGCCATCTGCGTCTCCAGCTTGAACTCCGCGAAACTGTCATAGCCCAGCAGCCCCGCGCGCTCCTCGCGCAGCTCCAGGATCTCGGCGGCCAGGGCCCGGTTGTCGGTCTCGCCCCCGTTCGCGCCCCGCGAGCTCCAGGCCCGGTGCGCGGCCTCCCGCAGGTCCCGGCGGGGGGAGAATTGCAGGAACGGCACGATCAGCGACCGCGACAGGGTGATCGTGGGCTTGCCCGTGCCGCGCTCCTCGCCGGCGGCCCGCGCGCCTTCCACGACGAAGTCGGGCAACCCTTCCAGGTCGGCCTCGTCCAGTACCATCTGCCAGTCCCGCTCGTCGGCCAGCAGGTTCTGCGTGAATTGCACGCCCAGTGTCGACAGCCGCTCGGTCACCTGCCGCAGCCGGTCCTTCGCGATCCCCTCCAGCTGCGCGCCGGACCGCACGAAGCTGCGCCGGGTGAGATACAAGAGCCGCGCCTCCTCGGGGCCGAGGTCCAGGGTCTCCCGCGCGTCCCACACCGCCTCGATGCGGGCGAAGAGCGCCTCGTTCATCGCCACGTCGGACGAATAGGCCGACAGCATCGGCGAGAAGTCCCGCGCCAGCGCCTGCCGCGCCTCGTTGGAATCGGCGCCCACGAGGTTGTAGAACACGCCCAGCACCTTCGACAGCGTCGCATCCGCCTCCTCCAGCGCCGCGACGGTGTTCTCGAAGCTGGGCGCCGCGTCGGACCCGGCAATCTCCGCCACCCGCGCGCGCGCCTCCTCCAGCGCCGCCTCCACGGCGGGGCGGAAATCCCCGTCCCCGATCCGGTCGAAGGGCGGCATCCCGAACGGCGTGTCCCAGGTCTCGATCAGCGGGTTTGTCACGAAGGTCTCCTTTTCCATGGCCCGGACCCTAGCGCGCCGGCGCCGCCTTCGCACCCTTCCTCACCCTTTCGCGAAATACCTCCGCCGGAGGCCCGCCCGCGCCTGTCCGACAGGACGGGCGCGGGACACGGCGCGCGCGCGTCAGTGCGTACCGTCGCCGGCGCTCACCCCGCGCCGCAGACCGGGCAGTCCGCCCGCCGCGCCAGCGCGATCTCCCGGTGCTCGCCCCAGAGCGCGTCATGGATCGCCATGCGGCCGCGCAGCCCCCGGCCCGCCCCGGTGATCTCCTTGATCGCCTCGGCCGCCATCATCGTGCCGAGGATCCCCGGCAGGGCGGCCAGCACCCCCGCCTCGGCGCAGGACGGCGCCAGGCCCTCGGCCGGATCCTCGGGAAAGACGCAGGCATAGCAGGGCGTGCCCTCGAAGGGGGCATAGGTCGTCAGCTGCCCCTCCCACTGGCTGAGCGCACCCGAGACCAGCGGCACCCGCGCGCCCAGGCAGGCCCGGTTCAGCACCCGCCGCGTGGCGAGGTCGTCGCAGCCGTCCAGCACCAGGTCGTACTCGGCCACCAGCTCGCCCGCGATCGCCGCGTCCAGCCGCCGGTGATAGGGCTTCACGGCGACATAGGGGTTCAGCGCCCGGATCGCCGCCTCGGCCGAGAACACCTTGGGCATCCCCACCCTTGCATCGGTGTGGATCACCTGCCGCTGCAGGTTGCTCGCCTCCACCGAATCGTCGTCGATCACCCCGATCGTGCCCACCCCGGCGGCGGCGAGATAGAGCATCGCCGGCGAGCCGAGCCCGCCCGCGCCGACGACCAGCACCCGCGCCTCCTTCAGCCGCCGCTGCCCCATGCCGCCGATCTCGCGCAGGACCACGTGGCGGGCATAGCGGTCGATCTCCCCGGGCGCGAACTCCCCCGGGGCCACCTCCACGGGGCGGTTCTCGGGCCGCACCTTCTCGCGCAGCTTGCCCAGACCCTTGGCATAGAGGAGGACGAGCACGCCGATGCCACCCAGCACCAGCCATTCCCCCGCCGATCCGCCCAGCGCCTCGCGCAGGGCGGCGCCCCGCGGCAGCGCCACGTTCACCGCCAGCACCACGACATAGAGCAGCCCCAGCGCGATCACCCGCGCCTGCCGCGGCCAGCCCAGCCGCCCGCCCGCGATCCAGATCAGCGCGCCCAGCGCGATCGCCAGCGCCATCAGCCGGCCCCCGTGGAGCCGAAGCCGCCCGCGCCGCGCGGCGTCTCCGCCAGCCGGTCGCGCTCCGCGAAGGCCGCCTGCGGCGCCGGCGCGATCACGGCCTGGGCGATCCGGTCGCCATGGGCGATGGTCACCGGCGCCTCGCCCAGATTGATCATCGGCACGCCGACCTCGCCGCGGTAATCGGCATCCACCGTCCCCGGCGCGTTCACCACCGTCAGCCCGTGGCGCAGGGCGAGCCCCGAGCGCGGCCGCACCTGCATCTCCATGCCTTCGGGCAGGGCGACGGCGATCCCCGTGGGAACCAGCACTCGCGCCATGGGCGCCAGGGTGAGCCCCGCGGCGCGATCGGCCTCGGCCAGGTTCGCCCGCAGGTCCGCCCCCGCCGCGCCCGCGCTGGCATAGGCCGGCAGCGGCACCTCCGGGTCGGCGCCGGGCATCCGCATCACCTCCACGATCACGCCAGACGCTCCGCGATCCGGGCGATCAGCTTGCGGGCGACCTCGTCCTTGCCCGCGCGTGGCCAGTCCTCGTGGCCCTCCTCCGTCACCAGCATCACCGCGTTCTCGGTCCCGCCCATGATCCCGGTCCCTTCGGAAACGTCGTTGGCCACGATCCAGTCGCAGCCCTTGCGCGCCCGCTTGGCGATGGCGTTCTCCAGCACGTCATGGGTCTCGGCGGCGAAACCCACCACCAGCCGGGGCCGGTCGGACCGTGCCGCCACGCCCTTCAGGATGTCGGGATTCTCCGCCAGCTCCAGAGCCGGCAGCCGGTGGTCCTGCTTCTTCACCTTCCGCTCCGCGGCATTGGCGACCCGCCAATCCGCCACGGCGGCGGCGAAGATCGCCGCGTCCACCGGAAGGGCGGCCGCCACCGCCGCCTGCATCTGGGCGGCCGTCTCCACCCGCACCACCTCGACCCCCTCGGGCGGCGGCACCTGCGCCGGCCCGGTGACGAAGGTTACCTCCGCCCCCGCCTCCCGCGCCGCCCGCGCGATGGCGGTCCCTTGCGCGCCCGAGGAACGGTTGGCGATGTAGCGCACGGGGTCGATCGGCTCGTGGGTCGGCCCGCTGGTGACCAGCACGCGTTTACCCTCCAGGACTCCGCCGGAGAACCGACGGGAAACCGCCTCGAAAATCGCCTCCGGCTCGGACATCCTTCCCGCACCGTACTCCCCGCAGGCCATGTCTCCGGTGTCGGGCCCGACCACGGCGATTCGGTCGCCCTGCAGGGTCGCCAGGTTCCGCCGCGTCGCGGGATGCTCCCACATCCGCACGTTCATCGCCGGGGCGATCATCACCGGCGTGTCCGTCGCCAGAAGCAGGGTCGAGGCCAGGTCGTCGGCCTGGCCCTGCGCCATCTTCGCCATCAGGTCCGCCGTCGCCGGTGCCACGACGATCAGGTCGGCCACGCGGGACAGCTGGATATGACCCATCTCGGCCTCGTCGGTGAGGTCCCACAGGTCCGAGAACACCTTCTTCCCGGCCAGGGAGGACACCGACAGCGGCGTGACGAATTCCGCCCCCGCCCGGGTCAGCACCGGTGTCACCTCCGCGCCGGCGCGGCGCAGCTGCCGGATCAGGTCCAGCGCCTTGTAGGCCGCGATCCCGCCGCCGATCACCAACAGGATATGCTTGCCCGTCACCATCGCCGCGCGAGCCTAGGCTCGCCCGCCGGGGTCGGCAAGGGCGTCACCTGAGCGCGGCGCAGGGGTCCGCCGGCCGCTCTTCGGGCATCTCCGTCACCACCCAGGCGTCGAACGGCGCCGTCTCGCGCGCTTCTGTGAACTGGCCCAGCGCGATCACCTCCAGATCGGGCCGCGCCACCGACAGAAGCGCCGGAACGCCCCGGTCCCGACGGGCATGGCCGTTGCCGGTGATCACCGCCACCGGCCCGCCGGTCCGGTCGAGCCCCTCCAGAACGGCGGCGGCCAGCGCCGCGTCGCGCAGCCGCTGCGCCTCGACCATGCCGGGCAGCGCCGTCCGGGGCAGCAGGTCGCAATGCGCCGCTGCCTGTTCCGCCTCCCGCGCGGCCTGCTCCGCGGCCGGCAGCGGCCGGTCCAGCCCGAGCGCGGTCGCGTCCCGTCGGACGGATGCCGCGCCCTCCTCGGCCGCCCGGGCCAGGTCGGCGCGCGGCACCTCGGCCCCGAGGATCAGCGCCTCCCCGAGCGCCTCGAAGATCGGGTGATACGCCTCGAAATCGGGCCAGCCCCGCCCCTCCCAGGACAGGGCGGCGCCCAGCTCGGCCACCGGCGCATCGCGGCGCGCCATGGCGACCTCCGCGAGATCGGGCGAAAGCATCTCGAAGACGACCGCGCGCGGGGCCTGCCGGGTCACCCAGTCGGCCTGGTGGGCGTGGTGGGCGGGCGCGTCATGCTCCTCGCCCATCACCACGACCGGCGCGTCGAGCGGCACCTCGCCGGGTGCGACCTCGCCGCAAAAGGACGGCGCCGCCCAGATCAGGGCGGCGCCGGCAGACAGGAAGGTGCCCGCCTTCACGACAGGAAGTTGCGCACCTCGGTGCACTGGGTTTCCAGCGCCTTGCGCATCTTGCCGAAGGCCGCCGCCTCCAGCTGCCGCACCCGCTCCTTGGACAGGCCCAGCTCGGTGCCGAGGCTTTCCAGGGTGCGGGGCTGATCGCGCAGCTTGCGCTCCCGGACGATGAAGCGCTCGCGCTCGTTGAGTTGCTGCATCGCGTCCACCAGCCAGACCCGCAGCGTGTCGATGTCCTTGGCCTGGGTGACGGTCTCGTCGGCCTGGGCGCTGTCGTCCTCCAGCGCGTCGATCCATTGCCGGCCCTCGTCCTCGGTGGACTGGGTCGCGTTGAGCGAGAAATCGGAGCCGGCCAGCCGGCCCTCCATCATCTCCACGTCCTGCATGGGCACGCCGACCTCGGTGGCGATCAGGTGCCGCATCTGGTGCTTGTCGAGATATTCGCCCCGGGCGGCGGCCTCGCGCTCCAGCCGCGCCTGAACCCGCCGCATGTTGAAGAACAGCGACTTCTGGCTGGAGGTGGAGCCGGTGCGCACCATCGACCAGTTGCGCATCACGTAGTCCTGGATGGAGGCCTTGATCCACCACACCGCATAGGTCGAGAAGCGCACGCCGCGGTCGGGGTCGAACTTGTCGGCCGCCTTCATCAGGCCCAGCCCGGCCTCCTGGATCAGGTCGTTCATCGGCGCGCCGTAGCGCTTGAACTTCGCCGCCATGGAGATGGCCAGCCGCATATAGGCGGTGATCAGCCGGTGCAGTGCCGCCTCGTCGCGTTGGTCGCGCCAGGCATAGGCCAGTTCCAGCTCGGTCTCGGCATCGAGTAGTTCCGCCTGCATGGCGCGGCGGGAAAGCGTCTGGTCGGAGAATCCGTCGAAAGCCATGTCTGTTCTACCCCCAAGGGACGTCAGTGGGTCGCGCGATTTTCTGGACTGATTGAAAGATCGTTACCGGGCGCGTTCACAGCGAATACGAATGGAACCCGGGAAAGTTCCCGGGAAAATGTTGCATGCCGGCCTGCGCGCACTAGGAACACGCGTTCCGCGACGCCGTGACGCGACGGTCGCGTTAACGCTCCGGCAACCCTGCGGCCGCTACCCCGGCGGGGTCCATCGAGGAGCGCCCCCGTGATCGCCCGCGCCCATACCCTGGCCTTCGAGGGGATCGAGACGCGCGCCGTCGAGGTCCAGTGCGCCGTCGCGCCCGGCCTGCCCAGCTTCGCCATCGTCGGCCTGCCGGACAAGGCCGTGAGCGAGGCGCGCGAACGGGTCCGGGCGTCGCTTTCGGCGCTGTCCATCGCCTTGCCCTCCAAGCGGATCACCATCAACCTGGCCCCGGCGGACCTGCCGAAGGAGGGCGCGCATTTCGACCTGCCGATCGCGCTCGCGCTCCTCGCCGCGATCGAGGTCCTGCCCCGCGACGCCGTCGAGGGGGTGGTGGCGCTCGGGGAGATGTCCCTCGACGGCGCGCTGGTGCCGGTGACCGGGGCGCTGCCGGCGGCACTTCACGCCGCCGCCGAGGGGCGGGACCTGCTCTGTCCCTCGGGCTGCGGCGCCGAGGCGGCCTGGGTCGAGGCGGCGCGCGTGCTGGCGCCGGCGGGACTGGGCGATGTCATCGCCCATTTCACCGGCGCGCGGCCCATGGGCGCCGCCGATCCGGGCGAAGTGGTCGCGACCCCGCCGGCCCACGACATCGGCGATATCCGCGGCCAGGAACGGGCCCGGCGCGCGCTGGAGATCGCGGCGGCGGGGCGCCATCACCTGCTCTATGTCGGGCCGCCGGGGGCCGGCAAATCCATGCTCGCCCGCTGCCTGCCGGGCCTCCTGCCGCCGCTGTCGGCGGCCGAGGCACTGGAGACCTCGATGGTCCATTCGCTGGCCGGGCTGATCGACGAGGGCGGCATCTCGCGCATGCGCCCGTTCCGCGATCCGCACCACACCGCCTCGGCCGCCGCGATCGTGGGCGGCGGCAAGGGGGCCAAGCCGGGCCAGATCAGCCTGGCGCATAACGGTGTCCTGTTCCTCGACGAACTGCCCGAATTCGCGCGCCAGGTGCTGGAGACCCTGCGCCAGCCGATCGAGACCGGCGAGGTCGTCGTGTCCCGCGCGAACGCGCATGTGCGCTATCCGTGCCGGTTCCTGCTGGTCGCGGCCGCCAATCCCTGTCGCTGCGGCCACCTGGCCGACCCGGCGCGGGCCTGCGCCCGGGCGCCGGGCTGCGGGCAGGATTACCTCGGCCGCATCTCCGGCCCGCTGATGGACCGGTTCGACCTGCGCGTGGAGGTGCCCCCGGTGGGCTACGCGGATCTGGAACTGCCGCCCTCGGGCGAACGATCCCAGACCGTCGCCGCACGCGTCGCCGCGGCCCGGGCCATCCAGGCCGACCGGTATGCCGGGGTCGAGGGGGTGCGGGTGAATGCCGATGCGCAGGGTGCCCTGCTCGATGCGGAAGCGGCGCCCGACGCGGCCGGACGTGACCTCCTGCGCCGCGCGGCCGACCGGTTCGGACTCTCCGCGCGGGGCTATCACCGGGTGCTGCGCGTCGCCCGAACCATCGCCGACCTGGCGGGTGCCGAGCGCGTCGGCGCGGGCGAGATCGCCGAGGCGCTCTCCTTCCGGCTGGCCGGTGCCGAACGGGACGGGGACGCCGCCCCCGCCGCAGGGTCCACCCGGACCGCGGCGCGCGGCTGACGCGCGGCCCGGCCGCCGCCGGATGGCCCGGGTAGTTCCCGGCGCCGCGAGCCGGGCTGGGGCGGAGTACCGGGGGCGCACCGCGTGGCGAAGCCCGCGCCTCGGGCCTATCTGCGGACGATGACGCCCCTGCCCCCCCGTTTCGAGGACTGGTTCGCCGCCCGCGGCTGGTCGATCCACCCCCACCAGCAGGAGATGCTGGACCGGTCCGGGGCGCCCGCGCTGCTCCTGATCGCGCCCACGGGCGGCGGCAAGACGCTGGCGGGCTTCCTGCCCACGCTCGTCGACCTCGCGGAGGGCGGCCACGACGGCATGCATACCCTCTACGTCTCGCCGCTGAAGGCGCTGGCGACCGACATCCGGCGCAACCTGACCCGGCCGGTGGAGGAGATGGGCCTGCCGGTCCGGATCGAGGACCGCACCGGCGACACCTCCGCGACGGCCAAGCGGCGGCAGCGGGCCGACCCGCCCCACATCCTGCTGACCACGCCCGAGAGCCTGGCGCTGATGCTGTCCTACGAGGATGCGCCGCGGATCTTCGCCGGCCTGCGGCGGATCGTGGTGGACGAGATCCACGCGCTCGCCGAATCGAAGCGCGGCGACCAGCTGATGCTGGCGCTGGCGCGGCTGCAGGCGCTGGTGCCGGGGCTGCGGCGCGTGGGCCTTTCGGCCACGGTCGAGGATCCGGCGGCGATCGCCGGTTTCCTGGCCCGCCACCCCGATCCGTGCGAGATCCTTCACGCCGATCCCGGCCCCGACCCCGACATCTCGATGCTGGAGGTGGAGGATCCGCCGCCCTGGGCGGGCGGCGGCGGGCGCTACGCCATTCCCGCCGTGCTGGAACAGGTGCGGGCGCATCGCACCACGCTCATCTTCCACAACACCCGCGCACAGGCGGAGATCTTCTTTCACGAGCTCTGGCTGCAGAACGAGGAGGCGCTGCCGATCGGCATCCACCACGGCTCGCTCGTCGCGCGAGCAGCGGGCGAAGACCGAGGCGGCGATGGTGGCGGGCCAGCTGCGCGCCATCGTCTGCACGGGGAGCCTCGACCTCGGGATCGACTGGGGCGACGTGGACCTGGTGATCCAGGTCGGCGCCCCCAAGAACGTCAAGCGGCTGGTGCAGCGGATCGGCCGGGCGAACCACCGCTACAACGCGCCGTCGAAGGCGCTGCTGGTGCCTGCGAACCGCTTCGAGGTGGTGGAATGCGTCGCCGCCCTGCAGGCGGTCAGGGCCCGCGACCTCGACGGCGATCCGCGCGGGCCCGGGCCACGCGACGTGCTGTGCCAGCACATCCTGATCCGCGCCGCCTCGGGCCCCTTCGACGCGGGCGAGCTCTATTCGGAAGTCACGAGCGCGGGGGCCTATGCCGGGCTCACACGGAACGAGTTCGACGCCTGCCTCGATTTCGTCGCCACCGGGGGGTACGCGCTCCGCGCCTACGACCGCTGGCAGCGGCTGGTGCAGCGCGACGGGCTCTGGCAGTTGCGCGACCCCCGCGGCGATCGGCGCGCATCCGACAGAATATCGGGACGATCATGGATACCGACCTGCTGAAGGTGCGGCTCAGGAACCGCCGGGCGGGCACGCCGCTGGGCGAGGTGGAGGAAGGGTTCGCCGCGACGCTCAGCCCCGGCGACACGTTCCTGATCGGCGGCGAGGTGGTCCGCTACGAGGGGCTGCGGGAGATGGTGGTCGAGGTGACCCGCCGCCCCGAGAAGCCGCCGAAGATCGCCACCTTCATGGGGACGAAGTTCGCGACCTCGACGCAGCTCAGCCACCGCATCCTCGAGATGTTCCGGCAGGCGGACTGGCCCGACCTGCCGCCCGCCACGCGCGACTGGCTGCACCTGCAGCGCGACCGCTCGCGCCTGCCCGAGGCCGACCGCATCCTGGTGGAAAGCTTCCCGTTCCTGTCGCGGCACTGCACCTGCATCTACGGATTCGCGGGACGCAACGCGATGCAGACGCTGGGCCTCTTGGTCACCCAGCGGATGGAGGAGCAGGGCCTGCATCCGCTGGGCTTCGTCTCCACCGACTATGCCACGCTGATCTGGGGGCTTGACCCGGTGACCGATCCCGCGCCGCTGTTCGACGGCGACGACCTGCGCGCCGCCTTCGAGACCTGGCTCGGCGGCAACGCGGTGATGAAGCGCACCTTCAAGCAGGCGGCGGTGATCGCCGGACTGGTGGACCGGCAGACGCGCGGCCAGCGCAAATCCGGCAAGCAGGCGACCTTCTCCTCCGACATCCTCTACGACACGCTGCGCCGCTACGACCCCGACCACCTGCTCCTGGACATCACGCGGGAGGAGGCGCTGAAGGGCCTCGTCGATTTCGGCCGGATCGAGGAGATGCTGGCGCGCACCGCCGGCCGGATCGACCACGTCCGCACCGACCGCCCCACCCCGCTCGCCGCGCCGCTGTTCCTGGAGGCGGGGCGCGTGCCGGTGGAGGGCGCGGCCACCGAGAAGCTGCTGGCCGACGAGGCCGAACGCCTGATGGAGGGCGCGGGCCTCGCCATCACCGCCGAGGACGAACGACGCTGGCGGGTCCCGTCCTGACCGCTTGCGGGGGAGTCCGCGGGCGGCTATCGAACGGAGCATGAACTGCTACGGCTTCGATCTCTGCGGCGCCGCGCTGCGGCTGCTGCCCTCCGGCGCGGTCTGGTGGCCCGAGGCGAACACGCTGGTCGTGTCGGACCTGCATCTGGGCAAGTCGGAACGGATCGCCCGCCGCTCGGGACAGATGCTGCCCCCCTACGAGACCCGCGACACCCTGGCGCGGCTGGAGGCCGACCTCGACGCCACCCGCCCCGGGCGGGTCGTCTGCCTGGGCGATTCCTTCGACGACGACGCGGCCCGCGCCGGGCTGGAGGAGGCCGGGACGCGGTGGATCGCGCGGCTCCAAGCGGGGCGGGACTGGATCTGGATCAGCGGCAACCACGACCCCGCGCCGCAGTCCCTCGGCGGGGCGGCCCGCGCCACCGCGACGATCGGGCCGCTCACCCTGCGCCACGTGGCCGCGCGGGAGGCCGCGGGAGAAGTCTCCGGCCACTATCACCCCAAGGCGCGGCTGTCCCTGCGCGGGCGGTCACTCTCCCGCCCCTGCCTGCTCCTCGATGCGCGGCGCGCGATCCTGCCGGCCTACGGCACCTATACCGGGGGGCTGGACTGGACCGCGCCGGTCCTGGCGGAGCTGTTCCCGGAGGGCGGACGGGCGATCCTCACCGGGGCGACCCCCTGTGCGGTGCCGCTGCCGGCGCGGGCCCGGGCATGAGCGCGGCGATCCGCGACAGCTTCGCCCGGCAGACCATGATGCGCACCTTCGGCGCGGAACTGACCGAGCTGGGCAAGGGGCTGGCGGTGATCGAGGCGCCGATCCTGCCGCTCGCCCGGCAGCATCACGGCTACGGGCATGCGGGGCTGACCTTCGCGCTGGGCGACACGGCCGCAGGCTACGCGGCGGCGACGCTGATGCCCGAAGACGCCGAGCCGCTGACCGCGGAGATGAAGATCAACCTGCTGCGCCCCTGCGAGGGCGACCGGCTGATCGCCCGGGGCCGCGTGGTAAAACCTGGTCGGCGTCTGCTCGTGGTCATCTGCGACAGTCTCGGCGCGGCTGGCTGGGCGCGAGGTGGAGGTGGCGATCCTGCAGGGCACGATGCTTCCGGCCTGACGGGTCGGGTCAGATCAGGATCAGGGCGGACACCACGAAACCGAGGAAGAGGGCGCCGTGGAAGAAGGTGGCAGCGGTCATTGTCAAGACTCCCGAGTCGTTACCCGCATAATGCGGCAAAGACTCGCCGAGTTGCCTCAACGAACTGTTACCCGCCTTGCCACGATCGCTGCTCCGGCATGTGCAGGCGCAGCGGCTCGCCCCGTCGCAGGGTGCCCGGCCGCTCTACCCAGGCGGTCACGCCCCGTCGTCCTTCGGCGGCCGGCTTGAACTTCTTGCCAACGGCGCCAAGGGTCTCCGCGATCCGCATCGCCGGATACTGGCAAGGCTGGTTCTGCATGTCGACGACGAGGGTTGCGCCGTCCGGCCCCTGCAGGCGCGACGAGGGCGGAAGATGCGTGAGATCCGCGATCCCCTCCACCGCGATCGAAGCGCCGAGCCAGGCGGGATCGAGCGCCTCGGCGCCCATTTCGGCCGCGATGGCGCGAAGCTCCTCCATCGACACGATGGAGAGCTGACGGACATTGGCGATGCGGGTGCCCTTCGGGTGCTGCGTCACGACCCTTGAACAGGAAAGACGTGTCGTGCCCGCGTGATGCTCGCCCGCCATGCCGCCGAAATCGAGCGGCATCGCCTCGACCGGCTCGCCATCCACGGCCGCACGGTTCCGGTGCGGCACCCGGCCCAGCCAGACAATTCGCGCGACATGGGCGGTGGGGATCAGGGCGGGCATCCGGACCTCCGGCACGACGCGGATCTGGGCGCTGGCGCCCGGCTCCAAAAGGGACGGGCCCGGCGCATCGCCGGGCCCGTGTCAGGATACGCGAGTCTCAGGTCGGCTGCGGCTCGGGGCCGCTCTCGGCCTTGGGCTTGGGCTTGGTCTTGGGAATCGAGGCGATCGAGGAACTGGAACCGCGATCCGGCGTGTCGTCATCGTCGCCCCGGTTGAGCGGCTCGCCGTTCACGACCTTCTGGATCTCCGGCCCGGTCAGGGTCTCGTATTCCAGCAGCCCCTGGGCCAGCCGCTCCCATTCCTCGCGCTTCTCGGTCAGAATGCGCTTGGCGGTGTCGTAGCCCTCGTCGATCAGTTCCTTGACCTTCTCGTCGATGATCTTCTGCGTCGCCGCGGAGTGGTTGGTGCCCGAGCCGTAGGGCCCGAGATAGCTCTGCTGCTCGTTGGCATAGTCGACGAAGCCCAGCTCCTCGGCGAAGCCGAACTGGGTGACGAGCGCCCGGGCGATCTTGGAGACCTGCTGGATGTCGGAGGCGGCGCCGGAGGTCACGTTCTCCTTGCCGAATTTCAGCTCCTCGGCCACCCGGCCGCCCATCGCCATGGCGATCTTGGACTTGTACTTGGTGAAGGTCACGCTCAGCTGGTCGCGCTCCGGCAGGCTCAGCACCAGGCCCAGCGCCCGGCCGCGCGGGATGATCGTCGCCTTGTGCACGGGGTCGTGCTGCGGGACGTTCAGGCCGACGATGGCGTGGCCCGCCTCGTGATAGGCGGTCAGCTTCTTCTCGTCCTCGGTCATCACCATGGAGCGACGCTCGGCGCCCATCATCACCTTGTCCTTGGCGTTCTCGAAATCGTCCATGGTGACGAAGCGCCGGCCGACCCGCGCCGCCATCAGCGCCGCCTCGTTGACGAGATTGGCCAGGTCCGCGCCCGAGAAGCCGGGCGTGCCGCGGGCGATGATCCGCAGATCGACATTCGGCCCCAGCGGCACCTTGCGGGCATGGACGCCGAGGATCTTCTCGCGGCCCTTTATGTCGGGGTTCGGCACCTGCACCTGCCGGTCGAAGCGGCCGGGGCGCAGCAGCGCGGGGTCGAGCACGTCGGGACGGTTCGTCGCGGCGACGATGATGATGCCCTCGTTCGCCTCGAAGCCATCCATCTCGACCAGAAGCTGGTTGAGCGTCTGCTCGCGCTCGTCGTTGCCGCCGCCATAGCCCACGCCGCGGGAGCGGCCGACCGCGTCGATCTCGTCGATGAAGACGATGCAGGGGGCGTTCTTCTTGGCCTGCTCGAACATGTCGCGCACCCGGCTGGCGCCGACGCCCACGAACATTTCCACGAAGTCGGAGCCGGAGATGGTGAAGAAGGGCACGCCGGCCTCGCCGGCCACGGCCCGCGCGAGCAGGGTCTTACCGGTGCCCGGCGGACCCACCAGCAGGGCCCCCTTGGGAATCTTGCCGCCCAGGCGCGAGAATTTCTGCGGGTTGCGCAGGAACTCGACGATCTCCTCGAGGTCATCCTTGGCCTCGTCGATGCCGGCCACGTCGTCGAAGGTCACGCGGCCGTGCTTCTCGGTCAGGAGCTTCGCCTTGGACTTGCCGAAGCCCATGGCGCCGCCCTTTCCGCCGCCCTGCATCCGGTTCATGAAATAGATCCAGACGCCGATCAGCAGCAGGAACGGCAGGAAGCTCATCAGGATGGTGGTGAAGCCGGACTGTTCCTGCGGCTCCGCCTTCACGGTGACGTCATTCGCGATCAGCCGGTCGGTCAGCTCGCCGCCCTGATCGGGGCGTACCGTGCTGTATTCCTGGCCGTCCGCGCCGCGGAACAACACCCGTTCCCCGTCGAGCGTGACGGAACTGACATCGCCGGACTCAACCTGTTCGACAAAATCGGAATAGCTGACCGAGCGGGAATTCATGCTCGATTGCCCGCCGGAAAACAGATTGAACAGAGCCAGGACGAGCAGGAACAGCACGACCCAGAATGCGATGTTGCGCGCGTTTCCCAAAATTGCCTCCTCGACGGTGGGAAAGGGGATGCGGGGCATCCTGCTTGGTGTCTAAATAACCATCGCCCGGTTCAATTCAATCGCCAAGACAGAACGCCGCGAATTTGCCGCGCGCGCTCGCCACCGCGCGCCACCCTCCGGCGTGACCGGCGAGCGGGGCGGCGATCAGCGTTTCGCCGCGCCAGACCGCCGGCCCGGCCATGAGCGTGGCGCGCGGCAGGCCGGTCGCGCGCCAGCCCGAGCAGCCGCGCACCCCCTCCCCCAGGGCGGCGACGTGCAGGTCGGGCGCATGGGGGCCGGACAGGCGCCAGCGCCCGTCCCAGAGCGCATCCGTGGGCGTACGATGCGCGCGGACCGCGGCCCATTCGCGCGCGATCCGCCAGATTCCTCGTTCGGCGGAGATCCGGCAGCCGCCGAGGGTGCGGGGACGTCCCGGCGCCAGATCCCCGGGCAGCGCCGCGAGCGCGGCTTGGCGGGGCTGCGCGGCCGGCCCCGCCACCCAGGCCAGCGCCTTGCGCAGAAGGCGCCGGTCGATCTCGGCGGACAGCGGCGGATCGGGCGCGCGGTCGATCAGGAGATCGCCCCGGTCCTCGGTGACCACGCGCTCCGCCTCCCGCGCGGCGTGGTGGTCGAGAGCCTCCCGTGCGGAGCCGAGGGACGCGGCGATGCTGGCCAGCCCCGCCCGCGTCACCCCGAGCGGCTCGAGAGCCTCGAGGATCGCCCGGGCGCGGGCCCGGTCATAGGCGGGGTCCTCGTTCGTGGGGTCCTCGGCCCAGGGAATCCGCCGCGCGCCGAGATAGGCCCGCAACTCGGCGCGTCCAACCTCCAGCAGCGGCCGGCGCCACACGGCCCCGTCGCGCCGGAACCGGCCCGGCATCCGCGCCAGGCCGTCGACACCGGGCGCCCGCCGCAGGCGGATGAGCACGTTCTCCGCCACGTCGTCGCGGGTATGGCCGAGGGCCACGCAGGACAGCCGCCGCGCGCTGGCCCAGTCGCCGATCAGCCCGTAGCGCGCGTCCCGTGCCCGCGCGGGCAGGTTTCCGGCCCCGTCCCAGCGCCAGCCCAGCACCTCGTGCGGCACGCCCCGGTCCCGGCAGAAGGCGGCCACCGCCGCGGCCTCCTCGGCCGCTTCTGGGCGCAACCCGTGATCGACGGTGACGGCGGACAGGGATCGCCGCCGCCCCTCCGCCACCCGGATGCAGAGATCCAGCAGGGCCATGGAATCGCCGCCGCCCGACACGGCGACGCCGACGCGCCCCGGCGCCTCGAAGAGCGGCCCGACACGGGCCAGCAGGCCCGCCTCCGACCCGCTCACCCGCAGTCGAGATCGGCCCGCGCGGCCTCGGCCTCGTCTGCCGCGGCGCTGTCCGGAAACCGGGCCGGCACCTCGCCCAGAGTGGCGCAGGCATCGGCGGTCTGGCCCAGCGCGCCCAGCTTGCGGCCCAGCTGCAACAGCGCCTGTGGCGCGCGCTCGCCCTGCGGCTGGCCGGAGAAGGCATCCAGATAGGCCCGGGCCGCGGCCTTGTCGTCGCCCGTCTCGCTCAACGCCTCGCCGCGCAGGAAATGCGCCTCGCCGGTCAGCGGTCCGCCGGTATAGGTCTCGGTGAAGGCCGCGAACAACTCCGCGGCCCGGGCGAACTCGCCGGCGTCGAAGGCCGCCTTGGCCCGGTCGAAATCCTGCTGCTCGCCCACCGCCAGCTCGGCGCCCTCGGTCACCGGGGCGGGCTGCGCGGCCTGCGGCGTCTCCACCCCGCCGAGGGGCGGCGTCTCGCCCAGATCGGCGATGTCGCAGCCCTCCTCCAGCTCGCAGATGCGGAACCGCAGGTCCCCGATCCGGTTGGTGCCGTCGCTGACCACCCGGTTGATGCGGTTCTCCAGCTCCTCGGACAGGGCGGTGAGGCGGCGCAGCTCGGCCTCCATCGCGTCGATCCGTTCCAGCGCGCCGGTCCCCGACAGGTTCGTGCCCGGCGCGCCGGTGGTGGACAGCTCGCGCTTGAGGCGCTGCACCTCCACGAACAGGACCTGCAGTTCCTGGCGCATGTCGGCCAGCGTCTCGTCGTCCTGCGCCCGCGCGAGGCCGGGCGCGAGGAGCGCGGCGATGAGCAGAACGCGCAGCATCGCGATCAGCTCGTCAGCCCGCCGGCGGCGATCACCGTCACGGCCCGGCGGTTCTGGGTGTAGCAGGACTCGGTCGAGCAGATCTCGATCGGCCGCTCCTTGCCGTAGGTCACGGTCCGCAGCCGGCTGGCCGCCACGCCCTGGGCCACCAGGAAGTCGCGTGCAGAGGCGGCCCGCCGCGCGCCGAGGGCGAGGTTGTATTCCCGCGTTCCCTGCTCGTCGGCATGGCCCTCGATGACGGCGGTGTATTCGGGGTTGCTGGACAGCCACCGCGCCTGCTGGGCGAGGGTCTGCCGCGCCGCGTCCGAAAGCGTCGATTGATCGACCGCGAAGAGGACGCGGTCGCCCACCGTCTCCTCGAAATAGGCGGGCGAGGAGGGATCGAGCGCCCCCTGGCTCACGCCGCCGGGCTGGCCGAACCCGTCGGCGCCCGGGCCCGTGCCCGGCCCGCCGGGGCCGAACCGCCCCGGATTGGAACAGGCGGCCAGTCCCGCCATGCACAGGATCGTCAGACCCAGCTTGAAACCACGCATCTCTGCCGCCTCTCTCGTTCTCTTTTGCCGGTCCTTAGCACTCCCGGCCGCGCTTGGGAAACCTCACGGCAGGAGCGGCGACCACGCCGGGTCCGACGCGGGGCCGGGCGTGTCCACCAGCGACAGGTTCCGCCCCGACACGTCCACCGAATAGAGCGAGGAGGAGCCGCCCGCGCCGGAACTCTCGCGCGTGAACATCAGCACCCGGCCGTTCGGCGCCCAGGTCGGCCCCTCGTCGAGGAAGGAGGCGGTCAGCAGCCGCTCCTCCGACCCGTCGGTGCGCATCACGCCGATATGGAAGCGGCCCTGGTTCTGCTTGGTGAAGGCGATCAGGTCGCCGCGCGGGGACCAGACGGGCGTGCCGTAGCGCCCCTGGCCGAAGCTGATCCGCCGCGCCTCGCCGCCATTCGCCGGCATGACATAGAGCTGCGGCGTGCCAGAGCGGTCGCTCTCGAAGACGATGCGGTTGCCGTCGGGGCTGTAGGAAGGCGCGGTCTCGATCGAGGGCGCGTTGGTCAGCTGCTCGGGGGTCTGCGCGCCCGGGCGCAGGCGGTAGATGTCGGTGTTGCCGTTGGTCGAGGCCGAGAACACGATGGTCTGCCCGTCGGGCGCGTAGCGCGGCGAGAAGGTCATCGATTCCGCCGGCACCGGCAGGCGCTGCGGTTGCACGGAACCCACGTCCATCTGGTAGATCTGCGGAAAGCCGCTCTCGTAACTGGTATAGAGGACGCGATCGCCCCCGGGCGAGAAGCGCGGCGCCAGCACCAGCGACCGGCCGTCGGTAAGGTACTGCACGTTGGCCCCGTCGTAATCCATGATGGCCAGCCGCTTCTGCCGCTGGTCCTTGGGCCCCTGTTCGGACACGAACACCACGCGGCTGTCGAAATAGCCCGATTCGCCGGTGATCCGGGAATAGACCGCATCGGCGACCTTGTGCGCCAGCCGTCGCCAGCTGTCATCGCTGCCCCGCATCTGGAGGCCCTCGCCCAGCGGCGCCTCGGAGAAGACGTCGAAGAGGCGGAACTTGACCGTCACGCCCTGGTCCGAGGTGGACACCGCGCCGGTGATCAAGGCCTGCGCGTTGATCGCCTTCCAGTTGGCGTAGGTCACGCTGGAGCTGAACTCGGTGAGATCGGTGACGAAGGCGTCCGACGGGATGCGGCGGAACAGGCCCGTGCCGGTCAGGTCGTCGGCGATGACCTGGGTGATCTGGCGGGCCATCTCCGCGGCGCCCGGATCCTCGGCCACGAAGGCCGGCAGGGCGAACGGCAGGGGCTCGACCACGCCCTCGGTGATCTCGATGCGCAGCGGGCCGTCCTGTGCCGTCACGGGCGCGGCGACGGCCGCCGCCAGGGTGGCCAGTCCGGCCAGGGCGAGTGTGCGGATGGTGGTCATGTCCTCCCCTTCCTATCGAACGCGCATCTCGCGCGGGTTGAAGGTCACCTCGACCTGTTGCCACTGGGCGTATTTCTCGGCGGGCAGGTCGTAACCCCCGCCCTCGACCTGGCAGCGCAGGATCGCGCGGCGGCCCCATTCATAGGCGGTGCGTTGCGCCGCGGCGACCCGCCGCTGGCCGCCACCTGCTGCAGCGAGCCCGAGACCACGGAATTGTCGGGATTCATCGCGAAGCGGATGGTGACGGTCACGTCCGCCGCCTCGGAGCCGACATCGACGTTCCAGCACCGGCGCACCTGCAGGCGGAACGCCTCCCGTTCCCCCTGGCTCAGCGGCGGTCCGGCGGGCGCACCCTCCAGTTCGCCGGCCTCCAGCCGCTCCTCCAGCCCGGCGATCGTGTCGCTCACCGCGTCGCGCATGGCGTCGGAGGAGGCGGTGGACGTTTCCCCCTCGGTGCGGGGCGCCGGGTCCGGCTCGGTTTCAGGCTCAGGCTCCGGTTCGGGCTCCGGCTCGGCGCGCACGGGCCGCTCGGGGCGGGACCGCGGGCGGCCGACGATCTCGGGCGCGGCGCGGGTCGAGGGCTCCTCGGCCTCGGTGACGATCTCGGGCGCGGCTTCCTCGGGGGCCGAAGCGGGCGCCTCCTCGGCCGGTTCCGGCACCTCGGGGGCGGGCTCGGGGAGGACCGCCTGCCGGGTCTCGGGCGCCGTCTCGACCGGTGCGGGGGGCTCCGGGGAGGGATCGGGAGCGACCCGTGGCGCGGCGTCGGGCACCTCTTCCTCGGCGCGGGGAAGGTCGGGCGCCGCCGGCGGCGCGGGTTCCGGCTCCGGCGCGGGCTCAGGCTCCGGCTCAGGGGCCGGATCGGCGACGCGCGGCGTCTCGGGCGGGGGCTGGTCCTCGGGCGCGGCCTCGTCCACGGCCGCCGAAGGCTCCTCGGCCGGTCGCATGGGCGGCGGCGAGGGCTGTTCGGCCACTTCGGGGCGGGTCAGCGCCGCGAACTCCTCCTCGCTGAGCACGGTCACCTCGGCGGCATCGAAGCTGCGCTCCGGCTGGCGCGGCAGGAAGCCGCCGAACAGCAGCACCAGGATCAGGGCCGTATGGCCCGCGCCCGATATGATCAGCGGCGTGTCCATGCCCCGCGGGCCCCTTCCCGTCCGCCTAGCCGTCCGTCCCGTCGAATCGCGGGCCCCCGGCATCGGTCACCAGGCCGATCTGGTTGAACCCGCCGGCGTTGAGCGCCCCCATCACCTCGGCCACACGGGCATAGGGCACCGTGCCGTCGGCGCGCAGGAACACCTTGCGGCTCTCGCGCTCGGCGGCCATGGCGCGCAACTGTCCGACGAGGTTCGCGCTCTCGGTCTCGTTGTCCATCAGCAGCACCCGACCGTCGGCGGTCATGGTGACGCTGAGGGGCTCCTCCTGCTCGGTGGGCAGGGCCTCCGCCGCGCTCTCGGGCAGCTCGATCGGCACCCCCACGGTGAGGAGCGGCGCCGAGACCATGAAGATGATCAGCAGAACCAGCATGACGTCGACGAAGGGGGTCACGTTGATCTCGGACATGGGGCGCACGCGGCTGCGGCGACGCCGCCGGGAGCCCCTCGCCTCCTTCGCGATCGCACCCGCCCCCATCTCAGGAATCCAGCTGCCGCGACAGGATGGTCGAGAACTCGTCGGAGAAGGCCTCGTAGCCGCCGACGATGCGCCCCTGGTCGGCCGAGAGCTTGTTGTAGAAGATCACCGCCGGGATCGCGGCGAGAAGCCCCAGCCCGGTGGCCAGCAGCGCCTCGGCGATGCCCGGCGCCACGACGGCGAGGTTGGTGTTCTGCTGCTCGGCGATGTCGATGAAGGCGGTCATGATGCCCCAGACCGTGCCGAACAGGCCGATGAAGGGCGCGGTGGCGCCGATCGTGGCCAGGATCGGCAACCCGCGCTCCAGGTCGTCGGCCTCTCGCGCCACGGCCACGTCCATCGAGCGGTCGATGCGCGGCTGCGCACCGGGGATCAGCGCGCCGTCGTCGCGGTGGTTGCGCTGCCATTCGGTCATCCCGGCGACGAAGACGCGGGCCGACCGGCCGTCGGGATCGGGCCCGAGCTGGCGATAGAGGTCGTCCAGCGGCTCGCCCGACCAGAAGGCGGCGTCGAACCGCGCCGCCTCGGCGCGGGCGGCGCGGAAGCTGAGATACTTGCGCAGGGCGATCGCCCAGGACCACACGGATGCCGCGATCAGCAGCAGCATCACCAGCTTGACGAGGAGGGAGGCGCGCGCGAACAGGCCGAGGATGGAGAAATCCATCTGTCCCGCCGCCGCGAGTGTTTCGGTTTCCATCTGACTGCTCTTCGCTCTGCCGGGCCTCTTGCAGGGCCTTCTGTGGCCATACCTACCCCAGGCCGCGCGCAAAAGCCACATCGGACGCACAAAGCGGTGAAGCCTTCTGCTCGTTTCGCGAGAGTGTGACGTCCCGCGCTCGCGCGACGCTTCAGCCCGGCGCGCGCAGTTCCGGCGGCAAGCGCCGCGGGCGGCCGCGGGCCGGATCGGCGGCGACGATCTCCACCCGGGCGCGGAACAGATCCTCCACCCCGCGCGCCACGGTCTGCACCAGCGACAGGCGCGCGCCGGTTGCCGACGCGATCTCGGTGCGCACCTCCAGCGCGTCGTCGAGCCGGGCGGGGCCGAGGAACTCCGCGTCGATTCGGCGGACCACGAAGACGGTGCCGGCGTCGCGCATCGCGTTCTGGTCGAGGCCCCGCTCCCGCACCAGCGCCGATCGGGCGCGCTCGATGAATTTCAGGTAGTTGGCGTGATAGACGATCCCGCCCATGTCGGTGTCCTCGTAATACACCGTGACGGCGAAACGGTGCGGCTCAGCCATCCGTCCTCCAGCGCTCCAGCGTGTCCAGAACCTCCCCGGTGATGCGCTGGTGATCGCCCACGAGATCGAGATAGGGGCAGGGATCGGCCAGCCGTTCCTTCACCGCCCCCATGGTAAAGGCGTTCGCGGCCTCCAGCCCACCCAGTTCCTCCCAGGTCACCGGCACGGCCACCGGCGCGCCCTCCCGCGCGCGCAGGGAATAAGGCGCGACGGCGGTCGCCCCCCGCTCGTTCCGGAGCCAGTCGAGGAAGATCCGCCCCTTGCGCTTGGCCTTCGACATGGTGGCGGTGAAGCGGTCGGGCTCCGCCTCGGCCATCACGTGGGCCACGGTCCTGGCGAAGGTCTTCACCAGGTCCCAGCCGTGGTCGCGCCGCAGCGGCACCCAGACATGCACGCCCTTGCCCCCGGTAACCAGCGCGCCGGAGACCAGGCCCAGCTCCGCCAGCCGGTCGCGCAGGTCGACTGCCGCCGCGCGGGTCTCGTCCCAGCCCAGCCCCGCGTCGGGGTCGAGGTCGAAGACCAGCCGGTCTGGCCGCTCCGGCCGGTCGGTGCGGCTGCCCCAGATGTGGAACTCGATCGTGCCCATCTGTGCGGCGGCGACGAAGCTCTCGGTGCGGGTGGCATAGATATAGGTCGCCGTGGTGCCGTCCGCCTCCTCCAGCTCGATCTCCTGCAGCGCGTCGGGAAAGCCCTTGCCGGCATGCTTCTGGAAGAAGGTCTGCCCGCCGATCCCCTTGGGCGCGCGGACGAGGGACAGCGGCCGGTGACCGGCGATCTCGACCATCCGTTCGCCCACCCGCTCGTAGTGCCGCGCCACGTCCAGCTTGGTGCAGCCCGAGGAGGGGAACACCTCCCGGCCGGGGGAGGAGATCTCGACGCCGGCCACCTCGTGATCCTCCGCGGCCTCGGGCGTCTCCAGCGCGACCTCCCGCGCCCCCTTGTCCTCGCGCACCCCCTCGAAGACGCCGTGTCGCACATGGCCGTCGGCCGTGAGTTCCGTGAACTCGACCTCGATCACCGTCTCGGGCGTGACCCACACCGCGCCCCGGGCCACGTCGCGCGGCACCTCGTCGAAAGGCGAGGTCCTGCGGTCTCGGAAGCCGGTGGAGAGACCGTCCAGATCCGCCTCGGAAAAGCCGGTGCCGACGCGGCCGCGATAGCGCAACGCGTCGCCCTCGTGCTCGCCGATCAACAGCGAGGCGAAGGGCCTGTCCTTCTCCGAGGGCGTGTAGCCGCCGACGACGAATTCCTGCCGCTTCGTGCATTTCACCTTTCGCCATGCCCTCGTCCGCGTCGGCTTGTAGGGCGCATCGGCCTTCTTCGAGACGATGCCCTCCGCCCCCTCGCGGCAGGCCGCGGCGAACATCTCGGGGCCCCGCCCGACCATCTGGTCGGAGAGGCGCAGCGCCCCGCCCTCGGGGACCTCTCCGAACAGATCCTCCAGCCGGGCGCGACGCTCCGACTGGGGCAGTGCCGTCAGGTCCTCACCGTCGATCTCCAGCGCGTCGAAGACGAAATAGACGAGGTCGCCCCCCTCCCCCAGCGCCCGCTGGAGCGAGGAGAACGCCGAGCCGCGGACCTTCGCCGCCATCACCTCGCCGTCGAGCAGCGCGCTGTCGCAGGGCAGCGCATCGAAGGCACCGTCGAGCGCGGCAAGCTTCTCCGTCCAGTCCTTGCCGTTCCGGGTCCAGAGCGTGACGCCGCCCTTGCCCACGGCGGCAAGCACCCGGTAGCCGTCGAACTTGGTCTCGTGGACCCAGCCATTCCCCTCGGGCGCGGCGTCGACGAGGGTCGCGAGCTGCGGCTTGCGAAAGCCGGGGGCCGCGCGCCTCCGCTCGGGCCGCGCGGCCGTCTCCGCGATCCCGGCCATGTCGCGCCCGGTCTTCACCGAAGTCTCGAATCCGCCCGTCAGCGCGTCGGGGTCGTCGCCCGCCTGGTCGTCTGTCTCCTTGACCAGCAGCCAGGCCCTGTCGCCCCCCTTCGGGAACCGCACCAGCGCCCAGCCGCCCTGCATCCGCTCGCCGAAGATGTCCATCTTCAGGTTGCCGTCCTCCAGCATCCGGTCCGCGTCGCCCGCGCGGACGCCAGGTCCCGCGATCCCACAGCATGACGGTGCCGCCACCGTATTCGCCCTCCGGAATCGTGCCCTCGAAATCGCCGTAATCCAGCGGATGGTCCTCGGTGCGCTGCGCCAGCCGTTTCTCCCCGGTCACCGGGGCGGGCCCCTTCGGGATCGCCCAGGACAGCAACACCCCGTCCCATTCCAGCCGCAGGTCGTAATGCAGCGAGGAGGCATCGTGTTTCTGGATCGAGAACCACAGCTCGTCGCCGCCGCCCTCGCCCGCGGATCCCTCCGGCTCCGCCGTCTTCCGGAAGTCGCGTTTCGCGTGGTAGTCCTTCAGCCGGTTGGCCATCACGACGCCTTCTTCTTCCCGCCTTTCGCGGATTTTCCCTTCCCGGATTTCTTCGCCTTGCCGGACCCCGTCTTGCCGGATGACGACGCCCCCCGTCCTCCTTCAGGCTCTTTTTCAACGCGCCCATCAGGTCGACCACGTTGTCGCCATCCGTGTCGCCTCCCTCGTCGGCCGGGGCGCGGCCGGCCTCCCCGTCCTTCCGCTTCGCCTCGATCAGCTTCAGCACCGCCTGGTGATAGCTGTCGTGGAAGGCGCCCGCGTCGAAGGGCTTCGTCTTCTTCTCGATCAACTGCTGCGCCAGTTCCAGCATCTCCTCGTCCGCCGCGGCATCCTCGATCTGCGAGAACATCGGATCGGCCTCGCGCACCTCCTCGGCATAGCGCAGCGTCTCCAGCAGGAGGCCGTCGCCGCAAGGCCGGATCGCCGCCAGATGCTCCTTGCCGCGCAGCGTGATCTGGCACAGCCCCGCCTTCTTCTCCGACCGCAGCGCGTCGCGGATCACGCGATAGGCGTCCTCCGACAGGTCGTCCTTGGGCACGACGTAATAGGGACGGTCGTAATAGAGCGGCGCGATCTCGTCCTGGCCCACGAACTGCACCAGTTCGAGCGTCCGCGAGGTCTCGATCTGCAGCTCCTTCAGCTCCTCGGGATCGATCAGGACGTATTCCCCGTCCTCCGTCTCGTAGCCCTTCACGATCTCGTCGGCCGCCACCGGGCCCACCCCCTCGGCCGTCTTCTCATGGCGCACCCGCTTGCCAGAAGGTTCGTGGATCTGGCGGAACGACACCCGTGGCCCCGCGGTCGTCGCGGCATAGATCTCCACCGGGATGGTCACGAGCGACAGCCGGAGCTGCCCTGTCCAGACGGCGCGCGGAGCCATGGCGAATCCTCCCTGCCCCGGACGATAGCGCACAGGCGACCTGCGCACAGCGCGGATGACGGCTGCGATACCGGACGCTAGGTCCCGCGCGGCACACGAACCGGAGCGCCCCAGATGACCGATCTTTCCGATTTCCAGATCACCCGCAAATGGCCCGCCACGAATCCGCACGTGATCCAGCTCTATTCCTACCCCACGCCGAACGGGGTGAAGGCCTCGATCCTGCTGGAGGAGCTGAACCTGCCCTACGAGCCGCACCTGGTGCCCCTGGGCGACGACTACGTGAAGAGCGACGCGTTCCTGTCGCTCAACCCCAACAACAAGATCCCCGCGATGATCGACCCCGACGGGCCCGGCGGCGCGCCGATCGGCCTTTGGGAGAGCCACACCATGCTGACCTACCTGGCGGAGAAGACGGGCCGGCTCGGCGGCGAGGGGCGGGCCCGCTGGGAGGTGCAGACCTGGCTTGCCTGGCAGGTCGCGGGGCTCGGGCCGATGTTCGGCCAACTCGGCCATTTCGTGAAGCTCGGCGGCGCCGAGGTCGAGGACCCCTACCCGAGCGAGCGCTACATCGGCGAGGCGAAGCGGCTGCTGGCGGTGATCGACCGGCAGCTTGAGGGCCGCGACTGGGTGGCGGGGGACTATTCCATCGCCGACATCGCGATCGCGCCCTGGCTCAATGCGCTCGATTTCTACGGCGCCAAGGACATGGTCGGATGGTCCGATTTCGGCAATGCCGTCGCCTATCTCGACCGGTTTCACAACCGCCCCGCGGTGCAGAAGGGCCGCCGCATCCCCGACCCGGACGGCCCCGTCACCTGAAACGGCGCCGGAACGAGACCGCGCCCCACCCGTTGGCGTTCAAGGAATCGTGAAGAGTGGAGGCACGGATGAGAGGTCTGACAGCGAGCCTGGCGGCGATCGCCCTTTCTGCAACCGGGGCGATGGCGCAGCAGGAGGGCGGCGGATCGTCGGATCGGCCGACCAGCGCGAAGGTCGTCGAAACGGCCAAGGGACAGCTGTTCCGGGGCCAGGAGTTCGAGGGGGGCACGCTCTACGTGACGGGCGATGCCGAGAACGAGGGCTGGACGGCCTCGACGGTCTACGAGGAGGTCGGCGAGAGCTGGAGCGAGGCGGGCCGCATCGCCGACCTCGTCATCTCGCAGGACAGCGCCTATGCGGGAATCGTGGCCGAGACCGGGGATCGCCGCATCTTCCTGTCCATCCAGGACATCGCCATCGTGCTGGACGACGGGACCGTGGCTTACGTGACGAAGCTGAGCGAGAGCGAGCTGTCGGACCTGCCCGAGGTCACCGAAGACACCTGGCAGTAGCGGCCACGCTCAGGATCCGAGGCCCTTCGCGCCCATCGCGACGAACTTGTCGCGCCGTTCGCGGCGCAGGGTCTCGGGCCCGATCGGGGTCAGCTCCTCGAGTACCTTGACGATCTCGGCCCCGACATGGCCGATCGCCTCCTTCGGGGCGCGCTGGGCGCCGCCCAGGGGCTCGGCGATGATCCCGTCGATCACGCCCAGCTTCCGGAGATCCTGCGCCGTCAGGCGCAGCGCCTCGGCGGCCTCGCGCATCTTGTCGCTGTCCTTCCACAGGATCGAGGCGCAGCCCTCTGGCGAGATCACCGAATAGACCGAATGTTCCAGCATCGCCACGCGATTGGCTGTGGCGAAGGCAACGGCGCCGCCCGATCCGCCCTCGCCCACGATCACCGCAACCAGCGGAACACCGATCCGGAGGCATTTCTGGGTCGCGCGCGCGATCGCCTCGGACTGGCCCCGTTCCTCGGCGCCCTTGCCGGGATAGGCGCCGGGCGTGTCGATCAGCGTCACCACCGGCAGGCCGAACCGGTCGGCGAGGTCCATGAGCCGGATCGCCTTGCGGTAGCCCTCGGGCCGGGCCATGCCGAAATTGTGCTCCAGCCGCGTCTTGGTGTCGTGGCCCTTCTCGTGCCCGATCACCACGACCGGCCGGCCCTGGAGGCGGGCCAGCCCGCCGATCACCGCGTGGTCGTCGGCGAAGTTGCGGTCGCCGGCCAGCGGCGTGAACTCGGTGAACAGCTCGCGCACATAGTCGCGGCAGCGCGGCCGCTCGGGATGGCGGGCGACCTGGCATTTCTGCCACGGAGTCAGGTTCTTGTAGATCTGCGCCAGCCGCGCCTTGGCCTTGCCGTCGAGCGCGCTGGCCTGCTCGATCACGTCGCCGTCGGCCTCGGCCATGGCCCGCAGTTCCTCGGCCTTGCCCTCGAGATCGGCGAGCTGCTTCTCGAAATCCAGATACTGCGTCATGCGCCCTCTCCCTGGCCCGGATTGCCCCTAGGCCCGCCCGCGGTCAAGATCAACCGCCTGCCGCCTGTCTCGACGCGAAGGGCCCCGCCGAAGCGAGGCCCTTGTCGGTTCCGGCCGGAGGCCGGCGATCACTCGTCGCGGCTCTCCGGTACGTCGACGATGTCGGCGTCGAGCGCGTCTTCCACTTCCACCGGGGCGGCCAGCGCCGCGGCCTGCTCGGCCTCGGCCTGGGCGCTCTTGAGCACCTTCAGGTCGCGCTCGGCGGCGACGCGGCGCACGCGCTGCGTCGCCCCGCCGGTGCCGGCCGGGATCAGGCGGCCGACGATCACGTTCTCCTTCAGGCCGACGAGCTTGTCGCGCTTGCCCTGGACGGAGGCCTCGGTCAGCACCCGCGTCGTTTCCTGGAACGAGGCGGCCGAGATGAAGGACCGGGTCTGCAGCGAGGCCTTGGTGATGCCGAGCAGGATCGGCTCGCCCTTGGCGGCGCGTCCCCCCTTCTTCATCGCCTTCTCGTTGGCCTCGTCGAACTCGACCTTGTCGACGTGCTCGCCCTTCAGCAGCGTGGTGTCGCCCGAGTCCTGGATCTCCCATTTCTGGAGCATCTGGCGGACGATGACCTCGATGTGCTTGTCGTTGATCTTCACGCCCTGGAGGCGATAGACGTCCTGCACTTCGTCGATCATGTAATCGGCCAGCGCCTCCACGCCCAGGATCGACAGGATGTCATGGGGGGCGGGATTGCCATCCATGATGTAGTCGCCCTTCTGGATGAAGTCGCCTTCCTGCACCGGGATGTGCTTGCCCTTCGGCACCATGTACTCGATCGGGTCGCGGCCCTCCTCGGTGGGCACGATGGCGATCCGGCGCTTGTTCTTGTAGTCGCGCCCGAACTTCACGTGCCCGTCGGCCTCGGCGATGATGGCGTGGTCCTTGGGACGGCGCGCCTCGAACAATTCCGCCACCCGCGGCAGGCCGCCGGTGATGTCCTTGGTCTTGGCGCCCTCGCGCGGAATCCGCGCCACCACGTCGCCGGCCTTCACTTCCTGCCCGTCCTCGATCGACAGGATCGCGTCGACCGACATCGGATAGGTGACCGGGTTGCCCTGGTCGTTGCGCACCGGCTCGCCCTGCGCGTCGACAACGACCAGCTCCGGCTTCAGGTCGCCGCCCTTCGGCGCCGAGCGCCAGTCGGAGACGATCTTCTGGGTCATGCCGGTGGCATCGTCGGTCTCGTCGCGGACCGAGAGGCCCGAGATCAGGTCGACGAAGCGGACCCGGCCCGACTTCTCGGCGATGATCGGCAGCGTGTAGGGATCCCACTCGAACAGCCGCGCGCCGCGCTCGACCGTCGCGCCGTCGGTCACGTGCAGCAGCGTGCCGTAGCCCAGCTTGTAGGACGCCCGCTCGACGCCGTTCTCGTCCATGACCGCCAGGGTCATGTTCCGGCCCATCACGATGCTGTCGCCGGCCTCGTTCTGCAGGATCTGCGCATTGCGGTACTCGACCGAGCCGTCATGCCCCGATTCCTGGAACGATTGCTGACCGCCCTGGGCCACGCCGCCGATGTGGAAGGTCCGCATCGTCAGCTGCGTGCCCGGCTCGCCGATCGACTGCGCCGCGATGATGCCCACGGCCTCGCCCTGGTTGACCATCGTGCCGCGCGCCAGGTCGCGACCGTAGCACATGGCGCAGATCCCCTCCTCGTTCTCGCAGGTGAGGGGCGAGCGGATGCGCGCCTCGGCGAGCTTCAGCTCGTCGATCATGTCGGCGCGGCGCTCGTCGACGATCTCGCCCGCCTTGACGATCACCTCGTCGGTGCCGGGCTTGAGCAGGTCGTCGGCGGCGACCCGACCGAGGACCCGCTCGGCCAGGCTGGCCACGACCTCGCCGTCGTTCACGGCCGGCCGCATGGTCACCGCGCGGTCGGTGCCGCAATCGTATTCGCGCACGATGCAGTCCTGCGCCACGTCCACGAGGCGCCGGGTCAGGTAGCCCGAGTTCGCGGTCTTCAACGCGGTGTCGGACAGGCCCTTCCGCGCGCCGTGGGTGGAGTTGAAGTACTCCAGCACGGTCAGGCCCTCCTTGAAGTTGGAGATGATCGGCGTCTCGATGATCTCGCCCGAGGGCTTGGCCATCAGGCCGCGCATCCCGCCCAGCTGCTTCATCTGGGTGACCGAGCCCCGCGCGCCCGAATGGGCCATCATGTAGACCGAGTTCGGCTCGTTCTCGGCGCCGTTCTCGTCCGTGCCCGGGGTCGAGATGTTGGTCATCATCGCCTCGGTCACCTTGTCGTTGCACTTCGACCAGGCGTCCACGACCTTGTTGTACTTCTCGCCCTGGGTGATCAGGCCGTCCATGTACTGCTGTTCGAAATCCTTGACCTGCTCGCGCGTGGTCTCGACGATGCCCCACTTGTCCTCGGGGATCACCATGTCGTCCTTGCCGAAGGAGATCCCGGCCTTGAAGGCCTCGCGGAAGCCCGTGGTCATGATCTGGTCGCAGAAGATGACCGATTCCTTCTGCCCGCAATAGCGGTAGACGGTATCGATGACCTGCTGCACCTCCTTCTTGCGCAGGAGGCGGTTCATCAGCTCGAACGGCGCCTTGGCGTTCAGCGGCAACAGCGCGCCGAGCCGCACCCGTCCGGGCGTGGTCTCGTAGCGCTGGGTCACCTCCACGCCGGTCTCGGGATCGATCTGGGTCAGGCGCGCCTGGATCTTGGCGTGCATGTGCACGACGCCGGCGTCGAGCGCGTGGATCACCTCGTCGACCGAGGAGAAGGCCATGCCCTCGCCCTTCATGCCCTCGCGCATCATCGAGATGTAGTAGAGCCCGAGAATCATGTCCTGCGAGGGGACGATGATCGGCGCGCCGTTGGCCGGCGACAGCACGTTGTTGGTGCTCATCATCAGGACGCGCGCTTCCAGCTGCGCCTCCAGGCTCAAGGGCACGTGCACGGCCATCTGGTCGCCGTCGAAATCGGCGTTGAAGGCCGAGCAGACCAGCGGGTGCAGCTGGATCGCCTTGCCCTCGATCAGGATCGGCTCGAAGGCCTGGATCCCGAGCCGGTGCAGCGTCGGCGCCCGGTTCAGCAGCACGGGGTGCTCGCGGATCACCTCGTCGAGGATGTCCCAGACCTCGGGACGCTCCTTCTCGACCAGCTTCTTGGCCTGCTTGACGGTGGAGGACAGCCCCTTCGCCTCGAGCCGCGAATAGATGAACGGCTTGAACAGCTCGAGCGCCATCTTCTTCGGAAGCCCGCACTGGTGCAGCTTCAGCTCCGGCCCGGTCACGATGACCGACCGGCCCGAGAAGTCCACGCGCTTGCCGAGCAGGTTCTGCCGGAACCGGCCCTGCTTGCCTTTCAGCATGTCGCTGAGCGACTTCAGCGGTCGCTTGTTGGCGCCGGTGATGACCCGGCCGCGGCGGCCGTTGTCGAACAGCGCATCGACCGATTCCTGCAGCATCCGCTTCTCGTTGCGGATGATGATGTCAGGCGCACGCAGCTCGATCAGCCGCTTCAGGCGGTTGTTGCGGTTGATCACCCGGCGGTACAGGTCGTTGAGATCCGACGTCGCGAAGCGGCCGCCGTCCAGCGGCACCAGCGGGCGCAGTTCGGGCGGGATGACCGGGATCACGGTCATCACCATCCATTCCGGGCGGTTGCCGGATTCGAGGAAGTTCTCGACGATCTTCAGCCGCTTGATGATCTTCTTGGGCTTCAGCTCGCCGGTGGCCTCCTTCAGCTCCTCGCGCAGGCGTTCGGCCTCGGCCTCCAGGTCGATCATCGACAGCATCTCGCGGATCGCCTCGGCGCCGATATTGGCGGTGAAGGCGTCCATGCCGTACTGGTCCTGGGCGTCCATGAACTCTTCCTCGGTCAGCATCTGACCGTAGGTGAGGTCCGTGAGGCCCGGCTCGATCACCACGTAGTTCTCGAAGTAGAGCACCCGCTCCAGGTCGCGGAGCGTCATGTCCAGCATCAGGCCGATGCGCGAGGGCAGCGACTTGAGGAACCAGATATGGGCGCAGGGCGCGGCCAGCTCGATATGGCCCATGCGCTCGCGGCGGACCTTCTGCAGCGTCACCTCGACGCCGCACTTCTCGCAGACGATGCCGCGATACTTCATGCGCTTGTACTTGCCGCAGAGGCACTCGTAATCCTTCACCGGCCCGAAGATGCGGGCGCAGAACAGCCCGTCGCGCTCGGGCTTGAAGGTCCGGTAGTTGATCGTCTCGGGTTTCTTGATCTCGCCGAAGGACCAGCTGAGGATCCGCTCGGGGGAGGCGAGCGAGACCTTGATCTCGTCGAAGGTCTGCGGCGCCGACAGCGGCGAGAACGGGTTCTGGGTGAGTTCCTGGTTCATGTTCGGTCCTTGCTGAACGGGTGCGGAAAGGAGAGGTCCGGCGAAAATCCGGGGACGGATCTTCGCCGGAAGTTCGGGCGCCTCACTCGGCGTCCTCGCCTTCCTCCTCCTCCGCATCCAGGAGTTCCATGTTGAGGCCCAGACCCCGGACCTCCTTGACGAGCACGTTGAACGATTCCGGCACGCCGGCCTCGAAATTGTCCTCGCCCTTCACGATGCTCTCGTAGACCTTGGTCCGGCCGGCCACGTCGTCGGACTTCACCGTCAGCATCTCCTGCAGGGTGTAGGCCGCGCCGTAGGCTTCCAGCGCCCAGACCTCCATCTCGCCGAAGCGCTGGCCGCCGAACTGCGCCTTGCCGCCCAGCGGCTGCTGGGTGACGAGGCTGTACGGACCGGTGGAGCGCGCGTGGATCTTGTCGTCCACCAGGTGGTGCAGCTTCAGCAGGTACTTCACGCCCACCGTCACCTGACGGCTGAACTGCTCGCCCGTGCGGCCATCGAACAGGTCGGACTGGCCCGACTGGTCGAAGCCCGCGCGCGTCAGCGCATCGTTGACGTCGTGCTCCTTGGCGCCGTCGAAGACCGGCGTGGCGATCGGCACGCCACGGGTGACGTTACCCGCCGCCTCAAGAAGCATGTCGTCCTCCATCGGCTCGATCCCCTCGGAGAAGACGTCGTCGCCATAGGCGATCTTCATCGCGTCCCGGACCGGCGTCAGGTCGCCGCCACGGCGATAGCCGCCCAGCGCATCGTCGATCTGGATGCCGAGGCCGCGCGAGGCCCAGCCCATGTGAGTCTCGAGGATCTGGCCCACGTTCATCCGGCTGGGCACACCGAGCGGGTTGAGAACGAAGTCCACCGGCGTCCCGTCGGCGAGGAACGGCATGTCCTCCATCGGCACCACGCGCGAGATCACGCCCTTGTTGCCGTGGCGGCCGGCCATCTTGTCGCCCGGCTGCAGCTTGCGCTTCACCGCGACGAAGACCTTGACCATCTTCATGACGCCCGGCGGCAGATCGTCGCCCCGGCGGACCTTCTCGACCTTGTCCTCGAACCGCGCGTCGAGCGCGCGCTTCTGGGCCTCGTACTGGTCGTTCAGGGCCTCCATGATCTTGGCGTCGTCCTCGTCGCCGAGGGCGAGCTGCCACCACTGGCCGCGCGACAGCTGCCCGTCGAGCAGTTCCTCGGTGATCTGGGTGTTGGGCTTGACGCCCTTCGGCCCCTTCACCGCGGTCTTGCCCAGGATCAACTCCCGCAGGCGGGCGTAGATGTTGCGGTCGAGGATCGCGAGCTCGTCGTCCCGGTCGCGGGACAGGCGCTCGACCTCCTCGCGCTCGATCTGCAGCGCGCGCTCGTCCTTCTCCACGCCGTGGCGGTTGAAGACGCGCACCTCGACCACGGTGCCGTAATCACCCGGCGGCAGGCGCAGCGACGTGTCGCGCACGTCCGACGCCTTCTCGCCGAAGATCGCGCGCAGCAGCTTCTCCTCCGGCGTCATCGGGCTCTCGCCCTTGGGGGTGATCTTGCCCACCAGGATGTCGGCCGGCCCCACCTCGGCGCCGATATAGACGATGCCCGCCTCGTCGAGGTTGCGCAGCGCCTCCTCGCCCACGTTCGGGATGTCGCGGGTGATCTCCTCGGGCCCGAGCTTGGTGTCCCGCGCGGCGACCTCGAACTCCTCGATATGGATCGAGGTGAAGACGTCGTCGCGGGTGATCCGCTCCGAGATCAGGATCGAGTCCTCGTAGTTGTAGCCGTTCCACGGCATGAAGGCGACGACGACGTTCTTGCCGAGCGCCAGTTCACCCATGTCGGTGGAGGGGCCGTCGACAATGACCTCGCCCTTGCCGACCGTGTCGCCCGCCTTCACCAGCGGGCGCTGGTTGATGCAGGTGTTCTGGTTCGAGCGCTGGAACTTCCGCAGGCGATAGATGTCCACGCCCGCATCGCCCAGCTCCAGGTCCTCGGTGGCGCGGATGACGATCCGGGTGGCGTCAACCTGATCGACCACGCCGGCGCGCCGCGCGGTGATCGCGGCGCCGGAGTCGCGCGCCACGCGCTCCTCCATGCCGGTGCCCACGAGCGGCGCCTCGGCCCGCAGGAGCGGCACCGCCTGGCGCTGCATGTTGGAGCCCATCAGCGCGCGGTTGGCGTCGTCGTTCTCCAGGAACGGGATCAGCGCCGCGGCGACGGAGACCAGCTGCTTCGGCGAGACGTCGATCAGGTCAACGCTCTCGTTCGGCGCGAGGGTGTAGTCGCCCTTCTGCCGGGTGGAGACGAATTCCTGGACGAAGCGCCCCTCGCCGTCGAGCTTGGCATTGGCCTGGGCGACGGTGTGGCGCATCTCCTCGGTGGCGGACATGTAGTGGACCTCTTCGGTCACCTGTCCCTCGTTCACCACGCGATAGGGCGTCTCGATGAAGCCGTACTTGTTCACCCGCGCAAAGGTGGCGAGCGAGTTGATCAGGCCGATATTCGGCCCTTCCGGCGTCTCGATCGGGCACATCCGGCCGTAATGCGTCGGGTGCACGTCGCGCACCTCGAAACCGGCCCGCTCGCGCGTCAGACCGCCGGGCCCGAGGGCCGACAGGCGCCGCTTGTGCGTCACCTCCGACAGCGGGTTGGTCTGGTCCATGAACTGCGACAGCTGGCTGGACCCGAAGAACTCGCGTACCGCCGCCGCCGCCGGCTTGGCGTTGATCAGGTCCTGCGGCATCACCGTGTCGATCTCGACCGAGGACATCCGCTCCTTGATCGCCCGCTCCATGCGCAGCAGGCCGACGCGGTACTGGTTCTCCATCAGCTCGCCGACCGAGCGCACCCGGCGGTTGCCCAGGTGGTCGATGTCGTCGATCTCGCCGCGGCCGTCGCGCAGCTCCACCAGCGCCTTGATGCAGGAGATGATGTCGGCCTTGCGCAGCGTGCGCACCGTGTCCTCGGCGTCGAGGTCGAGGCGCATGTTCATCTTCACCCGGCCCACGGCCGACAGGTCGTAGCGCTCGGGATCGAAGAACAGCGAATCGAACAGGGTCGAGGCGGCCTCGACGGTGGGCGGCTCGCCCGGGCGCATGACGCGGTAGATGTCCATGAGCGCGCTGTCGCGGTTCATGTTCTTGTCCTGCGCCATCGTGTTGCGCATGTACGGGCCGACATTGACGTTGTCGATGTCGAGCACCGGGATCTCGGTGATGCCGTTGTCCAGCAGGTCCTTCAGCGTGCCGCCGGTGACCTCGCCGTCCTTGTCGGTCTCCCAGGTCAGCTCGTCGCCGGCCTCCACGAAGATCGCGCCGGTCTCCTCGTCGATGATGTCGCGGGCGACGTAGCGGCCGACGATCTGGTCGAAGGGCAGCAGCAGCTCCTTGACCGTGCCCTCGTCCTTCAGCTTCTTGACCGTGCGCGGCGTGACCTTCTGTCCGGCCTCGGCGATCACCTCGCCGGTCTCGGCGTCCACCAGGTCATACGCGGGGCGCGTGCCGCGCACCCGGTCGGGGAAGAACTTGGTCGCCCAGCCGCGGTTCTTAACCTGCCGGAAAGGCACCTCGTCGTAATACGACTGCATGATGGCTTCCTGGTCCAGGCCCAGGGCATAGAGCAGCGTGGTGACGGGCAGCTTGCGGCGCCGGTCGATGCGGGCATAGACGAGGTCCTTGGCGTCGAACTCGAAATCGAGCCAGGAGCCGCGATAGGGAATGATGCGGCAGGCGAAGAGCAGCTTGCCGGAGGAATGCGTCTTGCCCTTGTCGTGGTCGAAGAACACGCCAGGCGAGCGGTGCATCTGGGACACGATGACCCGCTCGGTACCGTTGACGATGAAGGTGCCGTTGGGGGTCATCAGGGGCATGTCGCCCATGAAGACGTCCTGCTCCTTGATGTCCTTCACCGACTTGGCGCCGGTATCCTCGTCCATGTCGAACACGATCAGCCGCAGCGTGACCTTCAGCGGCGCGGCATAGGTCATGTCGCGCTGCTGGCATTCCTCGACGTCGTATTTCGGCTTCTCGAGCTCGTAGCCGACGAATTCCAGCACGGCCGTCTCGTTGAAGTCCTTGATCGGAAAGACCGACTGGAAGACACCCTTGATGCCCTCGCCGTCGAGCGGCTCGGCCCCTTCGCCCGACCGCAGGAACAGGTCGTAGCTGGACTTCTGGACCTCGATCAGGTTCGGCATCTCAAGGACTTCCTTGATCTTGCCGTAATACTTCCGAAGCCGCTTCTGGCCGAGATAGCTGGTCGCCATGGAGACACGCACCTTTTCTGTTCGCAGGCCCGCGATCCCTGGGAAGGTCGCGCGCCCGGGCGAAGCCGGGGCCCGGATCAATCCCTGGCCGTCGTCCCACCGACAGCCGCCCGATCCGGAAGCCGCCCCTGGGAAAGGACCGACCTCACGCGAACGGGAGATCGCCCTTTCCGAGACGCGGCGACCGACCCCGGGGCAACCCGGGATCGGCCTGTTCGTGCAGCCCTCGGCGCCCGCTCCGCAGATGGGCGGAGAGCGGCGCCGTGGAGCGGATTACTTCAGCTCGATCTCGGCGCCGGCCGCCTCGAGCTTGCCCTTGATCTCCTCGGCCTCGTCCTTGGAGACCTGCTCCTTGACGGCCTTGCCGCCGGCCTCGACCAGCTCCTTGGCCTCCTTGAGGCCGAGGCCGGTGATCGCGCGGACCTCCTTGATGACGTTGATCTTCTGAGCGCCGGCGCTCTTCAGGATCACGTCGAATTCGGTCTGCTCCTCCTCGGCGGCGGCGCCGCCGCCATCGGCCGGGCCGGCCATCATCACGGCACCGCCGGCGGCGGGCTCGATGTCGTATTCGTCCTTCAGGATCTGCTTGAGTTCCTGCGCTTCCAGAAGCGTCAGGTTGACGATTTGCTCGGCGAGAGCTTTCAGATCAGCCATGTTCTCGATTCCGTTCTGCTACGTGTGTCTGGGCGTCGCGGCGCGGGCCGCGCCGGCCGGGATCAGGCGGCTTCCGCCTTCTCCTCGATGGTCGACAGGATGCTCGCGATGTTCGAGGCAGGGGCGCCGATCGCACCGGCGATGTTCGACGCGGGCGCTCCGATGCACGAGACGACCTGAGCGATAAGCTCTTCGCGGCTCGGCAGCTTCGCGACCGACGTGACGCCGGCTTGGTCCAGTTTCGTCGCGCCCATGGCGCCGCCCAGAATCACGAATTTCTGATTCTGCTTGGCGTATTCGTCCGCCACCTTGGCCGCGGCCACGGGGTCTTCGGAATAGGACAGGACGGTCTGGCCCTCGAGAAGGTCGCCGATGTCGGCCATCGACGCTCCCTGAAGGGCGATCTTGGCGAGCCTGTTCTTGGCAACGCGAACGGACCCGCCCGCTTCGCGCATGCGCGCGCGCAGGTCCTGCATCTCGGCAACCGTGAGGCCCTGGTAGTGCGCGACCACCACGACGCCAGAGCTTTCGAAGATCTGGCCGAGTTCCTCGACCACTTTCTCTTTCTGGGCTCTATCCACAGTTTCACTCCAAGTCTTGGAGGGGGACCCCTCCGGCTCAGTCCGACCGGGAAGATCCCGGCCATGCGGTCCGAACGGGTCGCACATCCCGTGGCGGCCGCAGCAGACGGCCCCGAGGAAATGTCTCTTCCCGTCTCGGGCAGGAATTACCGGCCACCGGCCGACCCACCGTCTCGGACGAAACGGACGGATGCGCGAATCGCGGACCCGTCCGTGCAAGCGTCACTAGAGCGTTCGCCGGGAAATGCCAAGGGGCCGCGCGAGGATTTACGCGACGGTCCGCCGCGGCAGCTTGCCCCGCCGCCACCAGCCCCGTCAACCGTATGGACGCTTTCGCCATCGCGGGATCGCGCCTATATCCCTCGCAGCGAACAAGGGACCGATTGACGATGAACCGCCGAGAACTACTGGCCGCCGGTGCGGCGGCCTTCGCGACGACGACCCTCGCCCGCGGTGCGGCCGCGCAGGTGCTGGCCCCGCATCTGCAGCCCGCGCTGGTCGCCCTGCGCCAGCCGCTGCCCCCCGGCGAGGTGCATGTCTTCCCCGATCACTTCCAGTTGTTCTGGACCCTGCCGGGCGGTCAGGCCTGGCGCTACGGCATCCGGGTCGGGCGCGACAAGCTCTACGAGCCCGGCCAGTACTACGTGGGCGCCAAGAAGGAATGGCCGTCGTGGAAGCCCACGCCCGACATGGTGGAGCGCGATCCCGAGGCATACGCGCAATACGCCGAGGACGGCATGGAAGGCGGCCCGGACAATCCGCTGGGCGCGCGCGCGCTCTACCTCTTCCAGGAGGGGCGCGGCGACACCTTCCTGCGGATCCACGGCACCTCGGACATCAGCTCCATCGGCCGCGCGGTGTCGAACGGCTGCGCCGGGCTGACCAACGAGCACATCAAGCTGCTCTACGAACAGGTGCCGATGAACGCGCGCGTGGTCCTCTACCCCAAGATGGCGTGAGGCGGCACCGCACCCCTGCCACCGCGATGACGGTGGCGGGGCCGCATCGCCGCCACGCGTCGGGGCCCCGACCGTGACGCCCCCCGGCCCGACCGTCGCCACCGGCACGGCGGGGCGCGAGCGGCAGATCGTCACGCTCTTCGAGTCGGCGTTCGCCGCCGCCGAGGGCCGGGACGAGGGCGCGCTGATCGCCGGCCTGGTGCGCGACCTCCTGCGCCGCACGCCGCCGGAGGAGATCCACGTGTTCCGCGCCGAGGCGCAGGGACGCCTCGTCGGCGCGGCGATCTTCACCCGCCTGGCCTTTCCGCAGGACGACCGCCACGCGGTCCTGCTCTCTCCCCTCGCGGTGGCGCCCGACCGGCAGCGCCGCGGCGTCGGCGGGGCAATCCTGCGCCATGCCCTTGCCGCTTTGGCCGCCCGGGGTGTGGATGTCGCCCTGACCTACGGCGACCCCGACTACTACGCGCGGACGGGCTTCGCGCCGGTGACGGAGGAGCAGGTGCGCCCGCCGCTGCCGCTCAGCGCCCCACATGGCTGGCTGGGCCAGGTCCTCGCCGGCGGCGGCCCCCCCACCCTGCGCGGGCCGTCCTCCTGCGTCCCGGCCCTGGACCGGCCCGACATCTGGTAGGGGCCGCCCCGGCGATGACCCGTCCGCGTCGCGCCGCTCCCCTTGCGACAATTCACGCCGCACCGTGGCGATGGATTTCCGCGCCGGGCTTTTTACCTTGTCGGGAGCAAGCAGAAAGGTGTGCACATGGACACGTTCCTAGGTCTCGACGCCCTCCTCCTGGCCCGCATCCAGTTCGGCTTCACCGTCGCCTTCCACTTCATCTTCCCCGCCTTCTCGATCGGGCTGGCGAGCTACCTCGCCGTGGTGAACGGAATGTACCTGAAGACGGGCAACCGGGCCTATCTCCGGCTTTTCAACTACTGGGTGAAGATCTTCGCGATCTCCTTCGCGATGGGCGTCGTATCGGGCATCGTCATGTCCTACCAGTTCGGCACCAACTGGGGCGATTTCTCAGACCGGGCCGGGCCGGTGATCGGGCCGCTGATGGCCTACGAGGTGCTGACCGCCTTCTTCCTCGAGGCCGGGTTCCTCGGCATCATGCTGTTCGGCCGCGACAAGGTCGGAAACGGGCTGCACATGGTGGCCGTGCTGATGGTCGCCGTCGGCACCGCGATCTCGGCCACCTGGATCCTGAGCGTGAACAGCTGGATGCACACGCCGGCCGGCTTCGTCTACGGCGAGAATGGGCAGTTCCTGCCCGAGGACTGGATCGAGGTGATCTTCTCGCCCTCCTTCCCCTACCGCCTCGCCCATACCCTGACAGCCGCCTATCTCAGCACCGCCTTCATCGTCGGCGGTGTCGGCGCCTGGCACCTGCTGCAGGGCCGGCAGCACAATCACGGCGTCCGCACCATGTTCTCGATGGCGATGTGGATGGCCGCCGTGGTCGCGCCCCTGCAGATCGTGCTGGGCCACGAGCAGGGGCTGAACACCTACGAGTACCAGCCCACCAAGGTGCTGGCGATGGAAGGCCATTTCGAGAGCTACGACGACGGCATCCCGCTGATCCTGTTCGGCATCCCCGACCAGGAGGCCGGCGAGATGCGCTACGAGGTCTCGATCCCGAAGATCGGCGGGCCGATCCTCGGCAAGGGCTGGAACGCCTCGATGGAGGGGCTCGACACCGTGCCCCGCTCCGAGGAGCCGCCCGTGGCCATGGTCTTCTGGAGCTTCCGCGTCATGGTCGGGATCGGCTTCCTGATGGCGGCGGTCGGCCTGTGGTCGCTGTGGTCGCGCTGGCGCGGCGAACTCTACTACGACCGCTGGCTGCACCGGGCTTCGCTGGTGATGGGGCCGTCGGGCCTGGTGGCGGTGATCGCCGGCTGGATCACCACCGAGGTCGGCCGCCAGCCCTATACCGTCTATGGCGAGATGCGCACCGCGGAGTCCCTCTCGCCGATCGGCGCGCAGGCGGTTGGGGCCTCGCTGATCGCCTTCATCGTGATCTATTTCGTGGTCTTCGGCGCCGGCATCATCTACCTGTTGCGTCTGATGGCGAAGGCCCCCGAGCGCGGCGAGACGCCCGAGACCGAACCCGGGCCGATCCGGACCGCCGGCATCACGCCCGGCAGCGGCCCCGAAGCGACCCCGGCGGAGTAGGATCATGGGACTCGAAATCAGCCTCAACCTCACCTTCGCCTGGGCGATCCTGCTGGCCTTCGCCATCTACGTCTATGTCGTGCTCGACGGCTTCGACCTCGGGATCGGCATCCTCTACCCGGCCTATCCCGGGAAGGAGGATCGCGACCTGTTGATGAACACCGTGGCCCCGGTCTGGGACGGCAACGAGACCTGGCTCGTGCTGGGCGGCGGCGGTCTCTTCGCCGCCTTCCCGATGGCCTACGCGATCACCATGACCGCACTCTACCCCCCGGTCATCGCGATGCTGCTGGCGCTGATCTTCCGCGGCGTCGCCTTCGAGTTCCGCTGGCGCGCCACCAGCCGCTTCACCAAGCGCGGCTGGGACTGGGCCTTCATCGGAGGGTCGACCGTCGCCGCCCTGTCGCAGGGGATCATCCTCGGCGCCTTCCTGCAGGGGATCGAGGTCGACGGCCGGCGCTACGGCGGCGGCTGGTGGGACTGGCTCACGCCCTTCTCGGTGGTCTGCGGCCTCGCCGTGGTCTGCGGCTACGCGCTCCTCGGCGCCTGCTGGCTGAACCTCAAGACCCTCGGCCCGGTGCGGCACCGCGCCCGCGTCCTCGCCCGCATCCTGGGCTTCGCGACGGTCGGCTTCATCGGCATCGTCAGCCTCTGGACCCCGTTCCTGAACCAGGAATACTTCTCCCGGTGGTTCGACTGGCCGCAGATCCTCGAGGTCGCGCCGATCCCGATCCTGGTCATCGGCTTCGCCGTCCTGCTGGCGCGGGAGCTGTTCAACGAGGCCAACGACTACATGCCCTTCGTGCTGACGCTGGGGCTGTTCGGGCTGTGCTTCCTCGGCCTCGGGGTTTGCGTCTGGCCCTATGTCATCCCCACCAGCGTGACGCTGTCCGAGGCGGCGAGCCCGTTCAAGTCGCAGCTCTTCATGTTCGTGGGGGCGGTCGTGCTGGTGCCGATCATCCTCGGCTACACCGCCTATGCCTATTACGTCTTCCGCGGCAAGATCCGGCCGGGCGAAGGATATCACTGATGTGGTGGCGCCGGGCGGCGTGGTTCGTCGCGATCTGGGCGGCGAGCGTCGCCGCCCTCGGCATCGTGGCCTATGCGATCCGCCTGATGATCCTGTGAGGGGCGGCCGAAAATGACGCCGCGTCTCCGCGCCCTGGTTCCCCGCTTCATGAAGCATATCCAGGCCATCCTGATCGTCGCTGCCTGCGCCCTGCCCGCCGCGGCGCAGGACGAGACACCGAACCGCGCCCAGACCGACATGGCCGATCCTGCGGGGGACGCCGCCCCCATCGCCGAAGAGCTCACCGTCGCGACACGATCCGCGCCGCCCTTCGCCTTCCGCGGCCCTGAGGGCGAGTGGACCGGCATCGCGATCGAGCTCTGGGCCGCGCTCGCCGACGAGCTCGACCTCTCCTACCGCCTCGTCGAGGCGGACGCGCTGGACGACATGATCGACGGCACCGCCACGGGCACCTACGACGCGGCGATCGCCGCCCTGTCGATCACGCCCTCCCGGGAGGAACGGATCGACTTCACCTTCCCCTACTACTCCACCGGCCTCGGCGTGGCGGTCGACCCGCAGGCGGGCGGCGGCTGGTTGCGGGTCGCGCGGAACGCCTTCACCTGGCAGTTCGCCGCCGTTCTCGCCGGGTTGGCCGCGATCCTGCTGGCGGCCGGCACGGCGGTCTGGATCTTCGAGCGGCGCGGCAACAACGAGGAATTTCACGCCGACCCGGTCCGGGGGCTGGGCGACGGCTTCTGGTGGGCGGCGGTCACGATGACAACCGTGGGCTACGGCGACAAGAGCCCGCGGACGCTGGGCGGGCGCATCGTCGGCCTGATCTGGATGTTCACCGCGCTGATCGTGGTGGCGAGCTTCACCGCCTCCATCGCCGCCTCCCTCACGGTGGGGCAGCTCGGCTCCCGCGTCACCGGCCTGTCCGATCTGGACGAGGTCCGGGTCGGCGCCGTGTCGAGCAGCTCGGGCGCCGAGGAGCTGGCCACGCGCCGCATCGAGGCGCGTGGCTTCGATAGCACCGCCGCCGGTCTCTCGGCTCTCCTGGAGGACCGGCTCGACGCCTTCGTCCATGACCGGCCGCTGCTCCGGTGGCTGGCGCAGGAGGAGTTCGACGGCGCCGTGCATGTCCTGCCCGACACGATCGGGCGCGAGGATTACGGGATCGCCCTGCCTCCCGGATCAGAGCTGCGCGAACCGCTGAACCGCGCCCTCCTGTCCTATACCCGCGCCCCGGTCTGGGGCCGGATCACGGCCCGCTACCTCGGCACGGAGGCCGACTAGGCCCGGCGCAGGGTCCGCCGCCGCTGATCCCAGAGATAGAGCCCGAGCGTCGCGATCACGACGACGCCGCCGGCAAGACCGGCCGGGCCGACCGCCTCGCCCAGCACGATCCACACCGCGACCGGGCCGAGCACCGTCTCGAGCAGGAGGAGGAGGCTGACATTGGCGGCCACGGTGTAACGCGCGGCGATCCCCAGCGTGGTGAAGGTGACCGGCAGGATCACCAGCCCGGTGATCCAGATCGCCGGCAGCCAGCCCCGCGTCTCGGCGAGCGGCCCCGCGAGCGCCCAGCCGACGCTCCCGGCGATCAGCGCGCCCACCCCCACGGTCAGGAACACCGGCAGGTGCGGATTGGCCCGGTAGAGCGTGAAGCTGGAGGCCAGCGCGAGCGCCACGCACAACCCCGCGATCGCGCCCAGCGTGGCGCTTCCCGCGCCGCCATGCCCGCCACCCGAGACCGAGATCCCGATCCCGAGCAGAACGGCCGCCGAGGCCGCGAGCGTCGCCCTCTGCGCCCGGTCGCCGAGGAAGAGGGCGCCGAGCAGCGCCGACCAGACCGGTACCGTCGCCACCGCGACGAGGACCACCGCCACCGGCGCATTGGCGATCCCGAAGGAGAACAGGCCCGCATTCGCCGCCTGCGCGGCCACCGCGCCGATCCCGGCGGGCGTGGCGATGCAGCCGAGGTCGGCGCGCCGATGGGCCGAGGTCAGCGACCACAGCACCAGCAGCACCCCGGCCATCAAGAGGCCGCGCCAGGCCACCATCTGGCTGGCCCCCAGCCCCGACAGCCGCATGAACAGCGTGTCCGGCACGATCACCAGGGCTCCGGCAAGGGCGAGCCCGATGCCCTTCATGTCGTCGTCCATGGCCGCCCCTTACGCGAACGCGCCGCCCGGGCAAGGGGCGGCGCGTCGCACCGGGGCCGGATCAGACCGGCTGCTTGGTGGTGCGCAGATAGGGCAGCTTCTGGTCGAACTGGCCGAACCGATCCCGGGCCTCCTCGTCGGAGACGGCGGGCGTGATGATCACGTCGCCGCCCTGGGTCCAGCCCGCCGGAGTGGCGACCTTGTGCTTCTCGGTCAGCTGGATCGAATCCAGCGCGCGCAGGATCTCGTCGAAGTTCCGCCCCGTGGTCATCGGGTAGGTCATCGACAGCTTCACCTTCTTGTCCGGCCCGATGACGAACACGGTCCGCACGGTGGCGTTGTCCGCCGGCGTGCGGCCCTCCACCCGGTCCTCCTCGGCGGGCAGCATCCCGTAGAGCTTGGCGACCTTCATCTCCGGGTCGCCGATCATCGGATAGGAGACCTCGTTGCCGGTATAGCTCTTGATGTCGGACTTCCACTTGTGGTGGTCCTCCACCGGGTCGACCGAGACGCCGATGATCTTGGCGTTCCGCTTGGCGAACTCCTCCGCCATGCCCGCCATCGCGCCCAGCTCCGTGGTGCAGACCGGCGTGAAGTCCTTCGGGTGGCTGAAGATGATGGCGTAGCCGTCGCCGATCCAGTCGTGGAACCGGATCTCGCCTTCCGTGGAATTGGCGGTGAAGTCCGGGGCGGTCTCGTTGATGCGCAGCGTCATCGCGGCTCTCCTTCACTGGTCTCGCCGTCACAGGTAGGCTGCGGCACGGGCCGCTACAACGGGCCACCCGCGGCTCGGAACGGCGGTTCCGCCCGCAGGCGCCGCGCGGGTCCGTTTTCCGTCCCGCCGCCCCGATCGGGGAACGTCCGACGTGCGGAAACGCACCGTCCCCCTCCACAGGCGCAGCTTACGCGCGATGCCGCGAAGGCCTAGCTTGAGGCGCAGCGAATGGAGGATCCCATGCTGACCCAGATCAACGGCCTGCACCACGTCACCACGATCGGCTCCGACGCCGCCGCGATCGACCGCTTCTGGACCGGCCTCCTCGGCCTCCGGCGCGTCAAGAAGACGGTGAACTTCGACGCGCCCGACGTCTATCACCTCTATTACGGCGACGGGATGGGCCATCCCGGCACGGCGATGACCTATTTCCCCTTCCCCGACGCCGCCCGCGGCCGCCCCGGCACCGGCGAGGTCGGCGAGGTGCGGCTGGCCATTCCCGAGGGCGCCGCCGGCTTCTGGGCCGAGCGCCTGGGCGCGGGCATCGAGGACGACCCCTTCGGCGCGCCCTCGGTCGCGGTCGCCGCACCCGACGGCGATGCCTTCCGCCTGGTCGAGGCCGACGATCCCCGCCTGCCCTATGCCGGCACCGTCGCGGCCGACCACGCCATCCGCGGCTTCCACTCGGTCCTGGCGACCCTGTCGGATCCGGGCGGCACCGCCGATCTCCTGCGCTTCATGGGCTACGAGGAGGCGGAGCGCGCCGGCCCCGTCACCCGCCTCGTCCGGCCCGGCGGCCGCGCCCACGTGATCGACCTCGTCGCCGCACCCGACCGCCCCGCCGCGGTGCAGGGCGCGGGCTCGGTGCATCACATCGCCTTCTCGGTCGAGACCCGGGCCCGCCAGCTGGAGGTGCGCGAGGCGCTGGTCGACCGGGGCGTCCAGGTCACGCCGCCGATCGACCGGGACTATTTCTGGGCGATCTACTTCCGCAGCCCGGGCGGCATCCTGTTCGAGGTCGCCACCGACGAGCCCGGCTTCGACCGCGACGAGGATCCCGCGCATCTGGGCGAGGCGCTGAAACTGCCCGCCCAGCATGCCCATCTTCGCGACCGGCTGGAGAAGCGCCTCGCCCCCCTCGACTGAGGCGCTATGCTGCGCGGTCGAAGAGGAGACGACCATGCCCTACGACGCCCTGCGCGATGACGGCGCCGCGCCCAAGCTCGCCCTGACCTTCCACGGCACGGGGGCCGACGCCTCGCAACTGCACGGGCTGGCGCGCACCTTCCTGCCCGATCACCACGTCGTCTCGCCCGAGGGCGACGTGCGGGAGGGCGGCGCGGCGCGGTTCTTCCGCCGCCATGCCGAGGGCGTCTACGACATGGACGACCTCGCACAGCGCACGGAGGCGATGGCGGCCTTCCTGCGAAGCGAGGCCGAGCGGGTCGGCGCCGTGCAGGTCACCGGCATCGGCTTCTCCAACGGCGCCAACATCCTCGCCGCCACGGCGATCGCCCACCCGGAGATCTTCGACGCGCTGGTGCTCATGCACCCGCTGATCCCCTGGGTGCCGGAGCCGGTGCCGGATCTCGCGATGACGCGGGTCCTGATCACGGCCGGGCAGTCGGACCCGATCTGCCCGCCGGGGATGACCCAGGGCCTGGCCGACTGGTTCACCGCCCAGAAGGCCGACGTGGTCCTGGCCTGGCATCCGGGCGGCCACGAGGTGCCCCAGGCCGAGATCGAGGCGGTGCGGGAGTTCCTCGTCTGAGACTCAGAACGGCGCCGGGCAGGCGAACCGCATCCAGCGCCCGCCATCGGGGTGATGCAGTTCCAGCACCTCGGCATGCAGCATCATCCGGGGGTGGTCGAGCGCCGACCCGGTGGCATAGAGCGTGTCGCCCAGGATCGCGTGGCCGAGGCTGAGCATGTGCACGCGCAGCTGGTGCGACCGGCCGGTCAGCGGCGACAGCCGCACGCGGGTCTCGCCGTCGCCGCGGGATTCGACCTCCCAGTCGGTCTGCGCCGGCCGGCCGGTGTCGAAATCGACCTTCTGGCGCGGCCGGTTCGGCCAGTCCACGATCATCGGCAGGTCCACCCGCCCCCGCTCCTCGGCCATCTCGCCCGCCACGCGCGCGACATAGTTCTTGCGCGGCCGCCGCCGCTCGAACTGCAGGCCCAGATGTCGCTGCGCCGCGGGGTTGCGGGCGAAGACCATGACTCCGGACGTGTCCCGGTCCAGGCGGTGGACGAGGAGGACATCCGGATGCAGCGCCTGCAGCCGCGAGATCAGGCAATCGGCCAGTTCCGGCCCCCGGCCGGGCACCGACAGCAGGCCTGCCGGTTTCGCCGCCACCAGGAGGTCGTCGTCGAGATGCAGGATCTCCGGCGGATCCTGCGGTGGGTCGTAGTCGGACACCGGGTTTCACGCCTCTCGATCAGGTGCCTCCGCGGCCGCCGGCGCGAGGCGCCCGAGCCGCCGATTGCGCGGTAAGGCACGGTTAGCACCTCCGGCCATAGATTGGCCGCGTTGCGACGGAAAGGCCAAAAGCGATGAAGCTGCATGCGATTCTCGATGGCGACGTGCTGATCGTCACCCCGGCGGAAGACAGGCTCGACGCGGCGGCGGCGGTACAGTTCAAGGACGCGATCCGCGCGCTGGCCGATGACGCCCCGGCGCGGGTGATCCTCGACATGGCGCCGGTGAAGTTCATGGATTCCTCGGGGCTGGGGGCGGTGATCGGCTCGATGAAGCTGCTCGCCCCCGCCACCCGGCTGGAACTGGCCGGGTTGACGCCGGCGGTGGCGAAGGTGTTCCGGCTGACGCAGATGGACCGGATCTTCACCATCCATCCCGTGGCGCCGGCTCCGGAGGCTCCAGATGCCTGCCGTGCGGGTTGAGGAGGGGGTTTCCGGCATCCTCGTCACAGATCGCTCCCCCAGGCCCGGCCGGTTCGAGCTGCGCATCCTCTACCCGAACCGGCCCTTCGCCGTGCGCCGCGCGCTGGGCAGCGTCATGGAGGGTCTGGCGGATCTCGGCCTCGACGAGGATTGCGCCTCGAGCGTGGAGCTCGTTCTGGCGGAGGTGCTCAACAACGTCGCCGAACACGCCTACCCGGACGATCCCAGCGGGCTCGTGGAGCTGAAGATCACCCGCCGGGACGGCCATCTCGTCATCCGAGTGATCGACGAGGGCCGGCCGATGCCGCTGGATTGCCTTCCCGCCCCGGGGCGCCCAATGCCGAACCGGGCCGACGGCGACCTGCCGGAGGGCGGATTCGGCTGGATGCTGATCCGCTCTCTGGCGCACGGGCTGAGCTACGAGCGGCGCGACGAGACCAACCGGCTCAGATTCGAGATGCATTTCGGCCGGTCGATCCGCGGCAGCTGACCCGGCCGCCGGGCCCGCGCCGTGGCGCGGGCGATCCCCGCCCCCGGCAGCCCGGATCGGGCCGCCTCAGTTCAGCTGGAACTGGAGCGGATAGGATCCGTCCTCGATATCGCCGAAGAAGTCCGGAAGGTCCGGGTGGCCCACGGGCTCGCCGGAATAATCCGCCTCGAGGTTCTGCTCCGAGACATAGGCCACATAGTAGCTCTGATCGTTCTCGGCCAGAAGGTGATAATAGGGCTGCTCCTTGGCGGGGCGCGCCTCCTCGGGGATGGACTGGTACCATTCCTCGGTGTTGGCGAAGGTCGGATCCACATCGAACACGACGCCGCGGAACGGGTGCTTCCGATGCCGGACGATCTGGCCGAGGTTGTAGCGGGCGCGGGTCTTGAGCATGGCTATCCTCGTGGCGTTCACCACGTCTTAAAGTGTCGCAGACCCGCGCAGATGTCCATGAGGCGCGAGAATTCCAAGGGAAACAGACTGTGACGCGACGTCACACAGTCCAATCTGCCGGTCGCGCCGATTTGTCGCCCCCGCGCGCACGGTGATTCCCGCCTGCGATGCCCGGCCGGGCCCGCATTCTTTTGATCGGCGGCCGCGACCCTGCTAGGCTCGTCGAAAAACAGGCAAGCAACACCAACAACAAACCTACGGGCGGCACATGAGCAGTACATTCCGCGCGCTCGTCCTCTTGATCTTCGTCGCCTCGTGCGGCGGGACCGAGGGCACGGCGCCCCGCAATCTCGAAAATGCCTGCGCGATCCTCGACGAGCGTCCGCATTACACCCGCGCCCTGAAGCGCACCGAGCGGCGCTGGGGCGTGCCGGTCGCGGTGCAGATGGCGACGATCCACCAGGAATCCAGGTTCGTCGGCAATGCCCGCACGCCCTTGCGCTTCGCCCTCGGCGTCATCCCGATGGGGCGGCAGAGCTCGGCCTACGGCTATTCCCAGGCGCTCGACGGCACCTGGGAGGAGTACAAGCAGGAGACCGGCAAGCGCCGCGCGCGGCGCGACGACATCGACGACGCCACCGACTTCATGGGCTGGTACATGGACCAGTCACAGCGCGGCCTGGGCATCTCCAAGAGCGATGCGCGCAACCAGTACCTCGCCTATCACGAGGGCCGCACCGGCTATGCCCGCGGCAGCTACAATGCCAAGCCCTGGCTGCTGTCCGTTTCCGACCGGGTGGCCTCGCGCGCGACACTCTACCACAACCAGCTGGCGTCCTGCCGGCGCCTCTAGGAGCGGGAGCGGATCTCGGTCGGGATCGAGAAATAGCGAGACGGCAGCGAGTTCACGCGCGTCAGGTTGCCGAGAACGGTGGTCGTGCGGTTGCCCTGCCCGTCGATCACCACCCATTGCCGCAGCTGCACCGGGTTGCCGGTGAAGACCATCTCCAGCCGCCCGTATTGCGGGTTCTCGGGGTCCTGGGCAGTGACGATGGTCTTGTTGCCCTCCTCGCGGTGGCCGGTGACCATACCGGCCTGGCCCAGGTTCACGTTCGGCGCCAGGATGATCGACAGCGGCGTCTGGCTCAGCGGGTACTGCTCCGGGCGCCGGCTGTTCGACTTGCCGTCGAACACCGCGACCTGGCCGCCGCCCGCCATCACCAGCATCTCCTCGGGCGGCTTGTAGTCGAAGCGCAGCCGGCCTGGCCGGTTGATGTAGAGCGTGCCGGTGGAGATCGTGCCGTCGGCGTTGATCTGGGTGAACTCCGCCTGCGCCGTGGTCAGCCCGTTGAGATATTGCGACAGCTGGCCCAGCGGGATCGGCGCGGCGGCGGCCGGCAGCCCGGCAAGCGCGCCGGTCGCGAGCGCCCCGGCGATGAAGTGTCTGCGGCTCGGCATCGAATCAGGCTCCGTTCGTCGGTATCGCTGTCCATCTAGGCATTCTGGCCCCCGCTGCCATCGTCATGCCATGACAACCGCGCGTGATTGGCAGGAACCGTCCGGCCCCCTCGCGACTTTCCCTGCCCGAAGGCGCCCACATGGGCGCCGCGGAATTTCCCTTTGATCAAAAGGAGCCAGAGATGCCCGAAGCATTCGTCGCCGGACTGAACGACAACACCCGCAGCAAGGTGATCGACCTGCTCAACGCGCGGCTGGCCGACATGGTGTCACTGGCGCTGGCCACCAAGCAGGCGCACTGGAACATCAAGGGGCCGGGCTTCATCGGCGTGCACGAGCTGCTGGACGATGTCGCCGACCGCCTGCGGGAAAGCTCCGACCTGATCGCCGAGCGCGCCGTGATCCTCGGCGGCCATGCCCACGGCACCGCCGAGGTGGTCGCCGAGAAGACCACGATGGCCGCCTACCCGCTGGAGGAGAAGGACATCCAGGTCCATATCGAGGCGCTGCGCGAGCGGTTTCTGGACGTGGGCGAGAAGATCCGCGCCGCCATCGGCGAGGCCGGCGAGATCGGCGACGACGATACCGAGGACCTGTTCACAGAGGTTTCGCGCCAGATCGACAAGGATGCCTGGTTCATCGCCGCGAACGCGCCCGTCAAGGGCTGATCGCCGCTCCCACGGCCTTTCCGGCCCCTCCATGTGCCACGGCCCGGCGTCTCCCCGACGCCGGGCCGTTTCCGTCCGCGGGATGGCGTCCCCGGGCTCAGCTTGGTTCCGGTACCAGGATCTCGCGCTTGCCCACATGGTTGGCAGAGCTGACGACGCCCTCCTCCTCCATCGCCTCGACCAGCCGCGCGGCCTTGTTGTAGCCGATGCCCAGCTTGCGCTGGATATAGGAGGTGGAGCACTTGCGGTCCTTGATCGCGATCGCCACCGCCTTGTCGTAGAGTTCCTCGTCGCCCTCGGGCCGCCCGATCCGCCGCCGAGGCCCAGCACCGCGTCGATGTCGGAACTCTTCTCGTCGTCCGGCCCCTCGACCACGCCCGACTTGTAGTCCGGCGGGCCGAAGCTCTTGAGGTGGGTGACCACGTCCTCCACCTCCTCGTCGGAACAGAACGGGCCGTGGACGCGGGTGATCCGGCTGCCGCCCGCCATGTAGAGCATGTCGCCCATGCCCAGCAGCTGCTCGGCCCCCTGCTCGCCCAGGATCGTGCGGCTGTCGATCTTCGACGTCACCTGGAAGGAGATCCGGGTGGGGAAGTTGGCCTTGATCGTGCCGGTGATCACGTCGACCGAGGGGCGCTGCGTGGCCATGATCAGGTGGATGCCGCGAGGCCCGCGCCATCTGCGCCAGCCGCTGGATGCAGGCCTCGATCTCCTTGCCCGCGACCATCATCAGGTCGGCCATCTCGTCGACCACGACGACGATGAAGGGCAGGACCTCGGGCTGCATCTCCTCGGTCTCGAAGACCGGCTCGCCGGTCTCGTCGTCGAAGCCGGTCTGCACCGTGCGCTCGAACATCTCGCCCTTGGACAGCGCGTCGCGCACGCGTGAATTGTAGCCTTCGATGTTCCGCACGCCCATCTTGGACATCTTGCGGTAGCGGTCCTCCATCTCGCCCACGACCCATTTCAGCGCCACCACGGCCTTCTTGGGGTCGGTCACGACCGGCGAGAGCAGGTGCGGGATGCCGTCATAGACGCTGAGTTCCAGCATCTTGGGGTCGATCATGATCAGCCGGCACTCCTCCGGCGTCAGCTTGTAGAGCAGCGACAGGATCATCGTGTTGATCGCCACCGACTTGCCCGACCCGGTGGTGCCCGCGATCAGCAGGTGCGGCATCTTTGCCAGGTTCGCCACCACCGGCTCGCCGCCGATATCCTTGCCCAGCGTCAGCGGCAGCTGCCGCTGGCGGCCGGTGAAGGCGGGGCTCGCCAGGATCTCGCGCAGCACGCACATCTCGCGCTTCTCGTTGGGCAGCTCGATGCCGATCACCGACCGCCCCGGCACGGTGGAGACCCGCGCCGACAGCGCCGACATCGACCGGGCGATATCGTCGGCCAGCCCGATCACCCGGCTGGCCTTCAGCCCCGGCGCCGGCTCCAGCTCGTACATGGTGACCACCGGGCCGGGCCGGACCGAGACGATCTCGCCCGCGCACCCCGTAATCCTCCAGCACCGTCTCCAGCGCGCGGGCATTGTCCTCCAGCTGCTCGTCGGACAGGACATGGCGCTGGATCGTCGCCGGGTCGGTCAGAAGGTCGAGCGGCGGCGCCTCGTAGCCCGGCCCCTCGCCCTGCGGCGCGGGGCGCTCGCGCGGCGCGTCGGCGCCGGCGGGCGGGGCGAATTTCTGCACCCGCGGCCGCGGTGCCTCGCGCCGGATCTCCGGCGCCGTCTGCGGCATGTCGCCGGCCTGGACGCGCCGCTCCGGGGCGGGCGCCGCCGCGTCCGGCTCGGCGTCCCAGTCCTCGACCACGGTGTCCGCGTCGTCGTCGGTCTCCCCGTCCTCGAACAGCGACGGCGTCGATCCCTTCGGCACCACCAGCGGACGGCGGACGAGCTCCGGCTCCACCCGCTGGCCCGGGGGAACCGGCGCCGTGCTGCCGGATCGCTGGCGGATCGCGTCGGCGATCTTCTCGCGCAGCCGCTCCTCGCGGGGATCGCCCGGATCGCCCTCGGGGCCGAACCCGACGTCGCGCTCCGCCGGGCCGGCCAGCCGGTCGCGGAGGCGGGAGAGAAGGCCCGGGCGGGCCGGGTCCTCGGCCTCGCGGGCGCGCGCGCGCCCGGGCGATCCGGTCGGCCGCGGCGCGCGCGCCCACGCCCATGCCGCGCCGCCCGATGCCCAGCGCCGAGACGAGGCCCGCATAGGTCAGGATCGACCCGCGCAGGAGCCAGACGCCGATGCCGCGCAGTTCCTCCCGGGTGAAGCCGAGCACGAAGCCCGCCGCGACCAGGCTCGCCAGCATCAGCCCCACCGCCGCCAGCTTCAGCCCGAGCGGAGTGCCGATCCCGAGGAGCCCGATCAGCGTCCCAAGCGCGGTATCCCCGAACAGCCCGCCAAGGCCGAAGCCCTGCCCCCAGCCGGGCCCCGGCACATGGGTGGAGAGGTAAACCGACAGGACCGCGATCGCGATCGGCACGAAGACGGCGCGGCCCAGCGCCCGGTCGGCCCCCCGGTGCAGCACGAACCGCCCGCCCCAGACCGCCAGCGCCACGGCCACGCCCCAGGAGCCCGCGCCCGCGATCACCATCATCGGCGAGGCGATGGAGGCGCCGAACCGGCCCAGCAGGTTCTGCGCCGGGTCCGAGGTCGCGGCCAGCCAGCTGGGATCGTCGGGCACGTAGCTGCCCAGCATCGCCGCCACGGCCACGCCCGCCCCGATCAGCGCCAGACCGATCAGCTCGCGGCCCCGCCGCTCCAGCAGCGCCTGGGTGTCGCTGTCGAATAGCGGGTCGCGGGCTCTCGTCTGGTAGCTGGCCATTGGGTCCTCGTCGTTACCGGTACAGGCAGTCGCGCAGGGCGATCAGCCCGCGCTGCAATTCGTCCTCGTGCGCCACCAAAGCGGCGCGGATGTAGCCGCGGCCCGGATTGGCGCCGCCGACCTCGCGCGAGAGATAGGCGCCGGGCAGCACCCGCACCCCGGTCTCTTGCCACAGTTTCAGCGCCGCCGCCTCGCCGTCCTCCACCGGCAGCCACAGGAAGAAGCCGGCCTCGGGCGCGGCGCAGCCCGGAATGCCATCGAAGATCCGGTCCACCATGTCGAACTTGGCGGCATAGCGGCGGCGGCTGGACTCCACATGCACCTCGTCGGCCCAGGCCCGCGCGCTGACGGCCTGGATCGGCCCCGGCAGCGGCGCGCCGGCATAGGCCCTGAGCCGCTTGCAGCGCGCCACGCTTCCGGGCCCGCCCGCAAGGAAGCCCGAGCGCAGGCCCGGCAGGTTCGACCGCTTCGAGAGCGAGTGGAACACCACCACCCGCTCGGGGTCCGCGCCCGCGGCGGCCGCCGCCTGCAGCGCGCCCGGCGGGGGCGCGTCGCGCCAGATCTCGGAATAGCATTCGTCGGCCAGAACGCGGAAATCGTGCCGCTCGGCCAGGGCGAGGAGGTCGCGCCAGTAGCCCTCCCCCGCCACGGCACCCTGCGGATTCGCGGGCGAGCAGATATAGGCCATCGCCGTGCGGTCGAGCACCTCCGCCGGCAGCGCGGCGAAATCCGGCAGGAAGCCGGTTTCGGCCGTGGCCGGCACATAGACGGGCTCGGCCCCCACGGCGAGCGCCGCCACGGCATAGACCTGGTAGAACGGGTTCGGCATCAGCACCGCCGGCGCGCCTTCGGGGCAAAGCGCCAGCGCGGCGTTGAACAGCCCCTCGCGCGTGCCGTTCAGCGGCAGCACCTGCGCGGCCGGGTCGACCGTCGCGCCGTAGCGCCGCCCCAGCCAGTCCGCGATCGCCTGCTGCAGGTCCGGCGTGCCGTCGTTCGGCGGATAGCGCCCGAACCCGGCCGCCGTCTCCGACAGGACCTGGCCCACGAAGGCGGGCGGGTCGTGGCGCGGCTCGCCGATCGACATGTGCACGACCTCGCCCCCCGGCTCGTGCAAATCGAGCAGGGCGCGCAGGCGCGGGAACGCGTAATCGGGCAGGGCCTCGAACCGCCGGGGATACTGCATCATTTGCCTCGGATGGGGTCTTTTGCCCCTTTGGTCCTAGCCTACAGCGTCGGGCGGGTCACGGTCCAGACGCCCGGTTCCCGCGCGGATTGCCTGTGACTTTCAGGCCAGCGCGCGCTCGGCCGCGGCCCCCAGCCGCAGCAGCCGCGCCTCCGTCGCGGGAGGCGTCTGCAACAGGATCCCGACCGAGGGCACGCCGGTCGGCAGGGTCAGCCCCGGCAGCCCCATCAGGTTGCCGATCCGCGTGTTCCTCAGCGTCATCAGGTTGCGCTCGGCGTAATAGTCGCCCTCGGTCTCCAGCCGCGCGCGTTCGGGCGGCAGGATCGGGCAGGTCGGCAGGATCACCGCGTCGCAGCCCGCCGTCGCCGCCAGGTAGTCGCGGCGCAACGCTTCCAGCCGCCGCCACCCGGCGACGAAATCGGCGGCCGGCACGTCGCGCCCGCCCCGGAACCGGGTCAGGATCTCGTGGAACATCAGGTCGGGCTGCGCCTCGATCGCGTCGCGCCAGATGCCGTAAGCCTCGGGCGCGAACAGCGTGGCCGAGAGCGGCATCGCCTCCGCCACCGCCGGCACCGGCAGCCGCACCACCGTCGCGCCGCCCGCCTCCAGCCGGGCCACCGCCCGCCCGAAGCCGTCGGCCACCGGGCCCTCCAGGTCGTCGAGCGCCACCGTCTCCAGCACCGCCAGCCGCAGGCCCGACAGGTCCGCCCCGTCGAGCGAGGCCGCCGGGCGATCGCCCAGCGCGCCCAGCATCAGCCCCGCATCCGCCACCGACCGCGCGATCGGCCCCAGCGTGTCGAATCGCGGGCAGAGCGGCACCACCCCCGCCATCGGCAGCGTGCCCGAGGTGGTCTTGAGGCCCACCAGGTCGTTCCAGGCCGCCGGCACCCGCACCGAGCCGCCGGTATCCGATCCCACCGCGCCCGCGGCGAGGCCGAAGGCGACCGAGGCCGCGCCCCCCGAGGAGGAGCCCCCCGCCACCGCGTCCGCGTCGTTGACGCAGGGCGGCGTGGCCGTGGAGGGGTTCAGCCCCAGCCCCGAGAAGGCCAGCTCGCTCATGTTGGTCTTGCCCAGGCACAGGCAGCCAGCCGCGGCGGCATTGGCCAGCACCGTGGCGTCCCGCTCCGGCACCCGGCCCGAGAGCAGCCGCGATCCCGCCTCCGTCGCCACGCCCGCGCTGTCGAAGAGGTCCTTCCAGGACAGGGGCACCCCGTCGAGCGGCCCGCGCCGGGTGCCCGCCCGCGCCCGGTCGCGCGCCGCCCGCGCCTCGGCGCGGGCGCGCTCCGGCGTGGTCCGGGCATAGGCGAGCGGCCCCACGGGATGCGTGGCGATGGCCTCGAGGAAGGTCTCGGCCAGGTCCACCGGGTCGATCCGCCCCGCCGCGATGCCGCGGCCCAGCGCCCCGGCTTCCATGCTGCGCCAATCGCTCACTCGGCTCTCCCTTTCCCGTGTCGCTCGGGCGCATGGACAACGGCCGCCCCCGACCCATCATCCCGCCCATGGACCATGATGTCATCATCGCCGGCGGCGGGTTGAACGGAACGACGCTGGCCGTGGCGCTGGCGCGGCACGGCCTCGACGTCGCCCTCGCCGACCCCGCCGCGCCCGATCCGCGCCGCGCCGCCGAATTCGACGGGCGCAGTTACGCGCTGTCGGTCGGCTCGCGCAACCTCCTGTCGGCGCTGGACATCTGGGGGGCGGTCGCCGAACAGGCCCAGCCGATCCTCGACATCCGCATCTCCGACGGCCGCGCCGGGGCGGGCCCCTCGCCGCTCACGCTGCATTTCGACCATGCCGAGATCGAGGAGGGGCCGATGGGCCACATGGTGGAGGATCGCCACCTGCGCCCCGCCCTGCTCGACGCGGCGGGCGGCGTCACCCGGATCGCCTCCCCCGTCACCGGCCAGTCGCCCGGCCCCGCGCGGGATCGAGGTGCGCTTCGCCGACCGGAGCGCCCGCCGCGCCGCCGTCCTCGTGGGCTGCGACGGGCGCGCCACCGGCGTCGGCCGGCGCGCCGGGATCCGCCGCGTCGAATGGAGCTACGGGCAATCCGCGCTGGTCGCCGCCATCTCCCACGAGCATCCCCATGACGGCACCGCCCACCAGTTCTTCATGCCGGAGGGGCCGCTGGCCGTGCTGCCGCTCCGGGGCAACCGCTCCTCCATCGTCTGGACGGAGCGTGGCGACCGGGCGGCGCAGATCCAGTCCCTGCCCGACGCGGCCTATCTCGACGTGCTGCGCCCCCGCTTCGGCGACTTCCTGGGCGAGATCGGCCTCGAGGGCGCGCGCTTCACCTATCCCCTCGGCCTGTCGCTGGCGACGCGCTTCGCCGCCGACCGGGTGGTGCTCCTTGGCGATGCGGCCCATGCCGTCCACCCCATCGCGGGTCAGGGCCTGAATGCGGGGCTGAAGGACGTGGCGGCGCTGGCAGAGATCCTGGTGGAGGCGGCCCGGCGCGGCGAGGATCTCGGTCGGATCGACGTGCTGGTGCGCTACGAACGCTGGCGCCGACCCGATTCGGTGCAGCTCGCGCTGGCCACGGACGGGTTCAACCGACTGTTTTCGAACGACAACCCGGCGATTCGGCTGGCGCGCGACCTTGGGCTCGCCGCCATATCGCGGCTGCCGGGGCTGCGGCGGGGCTTCATCCGCGAGGCCGCCGGGCTGACCGGAGACCGGCCCAGGCTCCTCACCGGCCGGCCGCTCTGAAGCGTCCCGCCCGGCCGCCCCGAGCCCCACGATCGAGCCCCCACCTTATCCGCGGATAAGGTCCGGGTCGGACATTGTTCGGACTAGCCGTCGTCGATCCGGCGCGCCTCGTCTGTCAGCATGATCGGGATGCCGTCGCGGATCGGATAGGCCAGCCGCGCCGCCCGCGAGACCAGCTCCGCCGCGCGGGATCGTAGGTCAGGACCGCATGGGTCTCGGGGCAGACCAGCGCCTCCAGCATCTTGCGGTCGATCGGCGTCACTGCAGCCGCTCCTCGCCGCCTCCGGCCAGCGCGAACTCGATCAGCGTCACCAGGGTCTCGCGACGGGTGGTCAGGTCCGGCGCCTCGAGCAGGGCCTGCTTGTCCTCGGGCTCGAACGGGCACAGCATCGACAGGGCGTTGATCAGCATCTCGTCCTCCGCCTCGGTGAGGGAGGACCAGTCCGTCTTCAGCTCCTCGGCGTCGAAATAGCGGCCGAGCAGCGACAGGAACCGCTCACGGTCGAAGCACTCGTCGCGCTCGGCCGGGCCGAGATCGCGCGCGAACCCGTTCCAGGAGACGTCGCACTTGCGGTAGGGCGTGAACCCCTCGATCTCGCGCGCGATGCGGAACCGGGACACGCCCGAGAGCGTAATCATGTAGCGTCCGTCCTCCGTCTCGCTGAGGGCGGTCAGGCGCCCGGCACAGCCGATCGCCTGCAGGCGCAACCGGTCGCCGTCCGGCCCCTCGCGGGGCTGGACCATGCCGATCAGGCGGTCGCGCGTCTTCAGGCAGTCGTCGATCATCGCCAGGTAGCGCGGCTCGAAGATGTGCAGGGGCAATCGCCCCCGCGGCAAGAGCAGCGCGCCAGGCAGCGGGAAGACCGGGATCGTGCGGGGCAGGTCGGCTACGCTGTACATGTGGGGCGAGCTAGCCCGCCCCCATTGTCAGGCAAATATCATCGAGGACAGCCGACGGCGACCTTTCAGCGCAACCGGATCCTTCGCCGGAAGCGCGTCGAACAGGGTGATGAGCTGGGTCCGCGCGGCGCCCTCGTTCCACTCCCGGTCCCGGCGGAACAGTTCCAGCAGCTGATCCACCGCCTCCTCGGTCTGGCCATGGGCATGGAGCGCCTGCGCCAGGTCGAAGCGGGCCTGATGGTCGTCCGGATCGGCCTCCACGCGGGCGCGCAGGTCCTCCACCGGGCCGACCTCGGCCGCCTGCCGCGCCAGTTGCAGCTGGGCATGGGCCGCCTCCAGCTCGGGCGCGTGGCTGACCTCGGCATCGACGCCGTTCAGGATCGCCTCGGCCTGCTCCAGATCGCCCATGGCGATGTAGCTGCGCACCAGCCCGCCATAGGCGGCGGTGTTGGTCTTGTCCTCGCCGACGATGGCCGCGAAGACCTGCGCCGCCTCGGCCGCCGCGCCCTGTTCCAGCATCTCCTCGGCCTGTGCGACCGCCTCGGCCAGGCCGTCGCCCTCGGGCTGCTTGCCACCGCCCTGCGCCACCACCCGGTCGACGAAGGCCTTGATCTCGCTCTGCGGCACCGCGCCCTGGAAGCCGTCCACGGGCTGGCCCTGGTAGAAGGCATAGACGGTGGGGATCGACTGGATCCGGAGTTGGGCGGCGATCTGCTGGGCCCGGTCGACGTCGACCTTCACCATCTTCACCGCGCCCTTGGCGGCGCGCACCGCGTCTTCCAGCATCGGCCCCAGTGTCTTGCACGGGCCACACCAGGTCGCCCAGAAGTCGACGATGACCGGAACGTCGCGGCTGGCCTCGACCACGTCGGCCATGAAGGTGGCCTCGGTCGTCTCCTTGATCAGATCGTCGCCGGCCTGCGGTTGGCTGGCGCCCTGTCCCAGTTCGATCATCGCTCGTCCTTCCGCTTCACGTTTTCGTCGGGACAGATGGGCCGCGCGGGGAGGCATTGCAAGCCGGTCTCAGAGGTCGAAGGTCGCGAAGACCGGCGCATGGTCCGAGGGCTGCTCCCATCCGCGCGCGTCGCGGCGGATGCGGCTGGAATGGGCCGCCCCCGCGATGTCGGGCGAGGCCCAGACATGGTCCAGCCGGCGGCCCTTGTCGGCGGCGTCCCAGTCCGGGCTGCGATAGGACCACCAGGAATAGAGCCGACCCTCGGGAATGTCGGCCCGCGTCACGTCGACCCAGCCGCCGGCCTCCTGCGCCGCGCCCAGGTGCTCGACCTCCACGGGCGTGTGGCTGACCACGCTCCAGCATCTGCTTGTGCGATCCAGACATCGTCCTCGCGCGGGGCGATGTTCAGGTCGCCCACCAGGATCGACCGGCGCGGCGGCGTCGGCGTGGAAGGCGTCCCGCATCTCGGTCAGGTAGTCGAGCTTCTGCCCGAACTTCACGTTCACCTCGCGGTCGGGCTTGTCGCCGCCCGCGGGCACGTAGTAATTGTGGATCACCACCCCGTTCTCCAGCCGGGCGGAGACGTGGCGCGCATGGCCCAGCTCCACGTGATCGAAGGCGTCCACCTCCTCGATCGGGCGCTTCGACAGGATGGCCACGCCGTTGTATCCCTTCTGCCCCCGGGCGACGATGTGGGGATAGCCAGTGCTCGGCGAAGGAGGGGATCTTCTCCACCGGGGACTTGCATTCCTGCAGGCACAGGATGTCCGGCGCCTCCTCCCGCAGCAGGCGCTCCACGAGGCCGGCGCGCAGGCGGACGGAGTTGATGTTCCAGGTGCAGATCGTGAAGGGCATGGGCATCTCCTTGTCGCGGTCGCGGCCTCTTAGCGCCTGCGCGACCGGGTGTCACCGGAACGCGGCCGCCGCGGGACCGTTGACCGCCCGACCGCGACAAGGAGTTTCCCATGCGCCGAACACTGACCGCCCTCGCCCTGTGCTGGCCCGCCGCCGCCCTGGCCCAGGAGACCGCCGGAACCATGAGCGGCACGATCGACGGCCAGCAGGTCGCCTATTCCATCATGGACGGGGACGAGATCCAGACGGGATGGAGCGAGACGGAGGACGGCATCGAGGTGCGGATCGAGGCCTATCCCGCCGACGCGCCGATGGACGAAGCCGACCGCCTGCGCCTGCACTTCGTGGCCGAAGCCGACAGCCGCGATCCCGAGATGCGGCGCGGCGAGGTCAGCCTGCGCCGCGACGGCCAGACGCTGACGGCGACGGACGACGCCGTGGCGCTCAGCATCGGCAGCCTCGAAGTGACGGGAGACAGCCTGCTGTTCACCGGCAACATCCGTACCACCATGAGCGAGGGCGAGGAGAACGTCTCGGTGGTGAGCGACGAGGGCATCACCCTGTCCGCCGACCTGCAGGCCACCGTGATCCGGTCCGACGGCGCCGAGGGAACGTCGGACTGAGCGGACCGGGCCGCCCGCGTGGCGGCCCGTCACATGGCGAGGCGATAGCCCCCCGTCTCGGTCACGAGAAGCCGGGCATTGGAGGGATCCGGCTCGATCTTCTGGCGCAGGCGGTAGATATGCGTCTCCAGCGTGTGGGTCGTGACGCCCGCGTTGTAGCCCCAGACCTCGTGCAGCAGCACGTCGCGCGGCACCACGCCGTCCGGCGCGCGGTAGAGGAACTTGAGGATGTTCGTCTCCTTCTCGGTCAGGCGGATCTTCTTGTCGGCCTCGTCGATCAGGATCTTCTGGGCCGGCCGGAACGAGTAGGGGCCGAGCTGGAACACCGCGTCCTCTGATTGTTCATGCTGGCGCAACTGCGCGCGGATCCGGGCCAGGAGCACCGGAAACTTGAACGGCTTGGACACGTAGTCGTTCGCGCCCGCGTCGAGGCCGAGGATCGTGTCGGCGTCGCTGTCGTGCCCGGTCAGCATCAGGATCGGGCACTTCACGCCCTGCTTGCGCATCAGCCGGCACAGTTCGCGACCGTCGGAATCCGGCAGGCCGACATCGAGGATCACCAGGTCGAAATGATTGGCCTTGGCCTTTTCCATCGCGTGGGCCGCGGTCTCGGCCTCGAACACGTCGAAATCCTCGGTCATCACGAGCTGTTCGCTCAGCGCCTCGCGCAGGTCGTCGTCGTCGTCGACCAGCAGGATTTTCTTAAGGTTGCTCATCGTCTTCCTCCGTCGCGACCTCAACGCGCAGATGTGAGCGCAGTTCACTTGACGCAAGGGATGCGACAATCCCTCACGGGGCCGTGTCGGCTGGGCGGGATTTGTTTCACATTCGCCGTCCGCGCGCCTATGCCCCGCCCATGACCCTTCTGTCCCCCACCGGGCCCGAGCGGCTGGCGCGCGCCCGAAGCGACCTGCGCGTCGGGCTGCCGGTCGTGCTGCGCGACGGCGACGCCCGCGCGCTCGTCGCCGGGGCCGAGACCCTCTCCGAGGCGCGGCTGGCGCATCTGTGCCGGGACGGGGCGGCGGAACTCGCGCTGACCCATCGCCGGGCCGAGACGCTGAAGATCCGCGTCTATGACGGCGATCTCGCGCGCCTGCCACTCTCCCAGTCGACCCTGCCCCGCCAGCTGCGCGCGATGATCGACCCCGCGGGCGACCTTGCCACGCCGATGAAGGGCCCCTTCGCCGCGATCCGCGGCGGCGACGCGACGCTGGCGCGGGCCGGGCTGGCGCTGGCGAAATCCGCCCGCATCCTGCCCGCTGTCGTGGTCCGCGCGGTGGACACCGCGCCGCCGGACCTGACCGAGATCCCGATCGAGCAGATCGCGCCACCGACACCCGCGCGCCTGTTCCCCGTGGTCGCGGCCGGGCTGCCGATCGAGGCGGCGGTGGACACGCGGCTGCACGTGTTCCGCCCCGGCGACGGCGCCGAGGAGCATTACGCCGTCGAGGTCGGCCGCCCCGACCGCCACGCCCCGGTGCTGGCGCGGCTCCATTCCGCCTGCTTCACCGGCGACGTGCTGGGATCGCTGAAATGCGATTGCGGCGCACAGCTTGCGGCGGCGCTGCACCACATGGCCGAAACCGGCGGCGGCATCCTGCTCTATCTCAACCAGGAGGGGCGCGGGATCGGGCTGGCCAACAAGATGCGCGCCTATGCCCTGCAGGACCAGGGATTCGACACGGTGGAGGCGAACCATCGGCTGGGCTTCGACGACGACGAGCGCGATTTCGGCCTCGGCGCGGCGATCCTGTCCGAACTGGGCGTCTCGGCCGTGCGGCTGATGACGAACAATCCGCGCAAGGTCGACCGGCTGGCGCGGGAGGGGATCGCGGTGACCGAGCGCGTGCCGCTCTGGGTGGGGGAGAACCGGTTCAACCGGGATTACCTGCGGGTCAAGGCCGAGAAGTCCGGCCACCTGTCGTGACCACCCTGCGGCTGACCCCGTCCGGCCTCCTGGCCTTCGGCCGGCGCCTGCCCTGCACCATCGGCCGCGGCGGCGTGACCGGGCGACAAGCGCGAGGGCGACGGCGCCACGCCGCGCGGCATGCACCGGATCACGGGGCTCCTCTACCGCCCCGACCGGGTGGCGCCGCCGGCGCCCTGGGCCCGGCCGATCCGGCCGCGGGACATCTGGTCCGACGACCCGGCGGATCCGGGCTACAACCGCCCCGGACGGGCGCCGTGCCGGCACTCGCACGAGCGACTGTGGCGCGCCGACCCGCTCTACGACCTGGTGCTGCTGACCGACTGGAACGGCGGCCTGCCGGTGCCGGGGCGCGGCTCGGCGATCTTCCTGCATCGCTGGCGCCGGCCGGGGGCGCCGACCGCGGGCTGCATCGCCCTGTCGCCACCCGACCTGGCGTGGCTCGCGGCGCGTGCCGCGCCGGGAACCCGGCTGGTGGTGCGCTAGGCCGATCCGGGGCGTTCGCCGAAGAGGGCGGAGCCGACGCGCACGCAGGTGGCGCCGAGGCGGACCGCCGTCTCGAAATCCGCGCTCATGCCCATGGAAAGGCCGTCGAGGCCGGTGCGCTCGGCGATCCTGGCCAGCAGGGCGAAGTGCAGCGCCGGCTCCTCGTCGACGGGGGGGATGCACATCAGGCCCCGAACCGGCAGGTCCAGCTTGCGGCACTCGGCGACGAAGGCGTCGGTCTCGTCGGGGAGGAGGCCCGATTTCTGCTCCTCCTCGCCGGTGTTCACCTGGACGTAGAGGTCGGGGCAGGCGCCGATCTCCTGCGCCAGCCGGGCGAGGGTGCGCGCCAGTTTCGGCCGGTCGAGGACCTGGATGACGTCGAACAACTCCATCGCGTTGCGGGCCTTGTTGGTCTGCAGCGGGCCGACGAGGTGGAGCCGGACCGGGCCGAATCGCTCGCGGAACGCCGGCCACCTGGCCTCGGCCTCCTGCACCCGGTTCTCGCCGAAGCTGCGGTGGCCCTTCCTCCAGCACCGCCTCGATGCGGGGCTCGGGCTGCTTCTTGCTGACCGCCACCAGTTCGACGGAGCCCGCCGGGCGCTCCGCCGCCGCTTCGGCCTTCGCGATCCGGTCGCGTATCTCTGTCAGTCCCATGCCCGATCTATCGCCCGGGCCGGCGCAAAAGAAAAGGGCGGCCCCGAAGGACCGCCCCCATTTCCGTGCCGATCCGATTGGATCAGAACGACATCGCGATGCCGAAGGACCAACGGTCGAAGTCGGTGCCGTCCGACAGCTCGTTCATGGCGTAGGAGCCCTGCAGCTCGGCGCCGCCGCCCAGGTCGTAGTTGCCGACCAGCGCGTAGCCCTTGCGGTCGTCCCGGTCGTCGATCTCGAACTGGCCGTAGCTCAGCGAGACGAGGAAGGCGTCGAACTCATAGCCCACGGCGATGCCGAAGTGGTTGTCCAAGCCACCCGGGAAGTCCTCGTACTCGGAGTAGTTCACGATGCCCTGGAAGCCGTTGTCCATGGCGAAGTCGAGGCTGCCGCCGTAGACGCGGGCGGTCTCGTCCTCGTACTCGATGTCGGTGATCGTATCGTCGTCCGTATCGGCGGTACCCTGATCATCGACGGTGATGCCGGTGACGGAGAAGCTGCCCGCCTGCTGGTAGCCGAGGCCGGCGCCGAAGTTCACGCCGGAGAACTCGCCGGCATAGCGGAAGCCGATGCCCAGCACGGTGTCGTTGGAGACGTCGCGGCCGAACTCGCCCAGAGCCGTGGTGATCTCGTCGAGGTCAAAATCGACATTGGCGATCTCGACCAGCGGGGTGTCCTCGTCGTCGTCGATCTCGGCCGACAGGGCGACGGAGAAGTCGCCGAAGGCGTAGTCGTACCGCGCGATCTGGCCCTCGTCGCCGGCATCGGCGCGATACCGGCCGTCGAGGCCGCTGTTGCCGCTCCAGCCCGCGTGCTCGTTGTCGTCCTGGATCGAGCCGCCGATGATCGCCTCGGTCATGACGAAGTCGAAGGCGCCGTCGGTGTCGCCCATGGTCAGCGTGCCGAGCGCGCCGGAGACGAAGATCGAGGTGTCGTCGCCGCCCTGCGAGGCGTCGAACGCGCCGATGTTGCCGTCGGCGTCCTCGTCGTTCAGCGAGTTGAGATCGACCGAGGCGCCGAAGGTGATGCCCGAATCGGTCTCGCCCGACATGTCGAAGAAGACGTCGATGTCGGTGTGGAACTGCGGGTCGATGTCGCTGGTCCCACCGTCGGAGCCGAGGTTGGGCGCCTCACCGCCGAAGATACCCATCTCGGCGAAGCCCGAGACGCTGACGTCCGCCATGGCGAAGGTCGTCGAGGCGACCAGAGCCGTGGAGGCGAGAAGAAGCTTGTTCATGTTGTCCCTCATGATCTTTTCCGGCCCCATGAGGTGTGCCGCCTCGTGGGTACGGGTCCGGATTGCGCGTTTTGGCGTGACGCATCAAGCGAGCCGGGGGATCACGGGGCAAGGGGCGCAACAGTTGATGCAGCCGCGCCACAGTGCCGAACAGGCCCGGAAACGAGAAAGGCCGCTCCCGGGGGAGCGGCCTTTCCGTCCGGTGCGTCGCCGGGCGATCAGCTGTCGCGCGCGATCGCCTCGACTTCCTCGCAGGTGTCGCTGCCGTCCGAGGAGCCGGAGGTCAGCACGATGCCCGAGACCTGGGCCATGGTCAGGTTCATCATCTGGTCCTCGTCGAGCTCGACCTCGCACTCGGCCAGCGCGTCCTGCAGGCGCTGCTGCAGCATGGTCATCTGCTCGTCCATGCCGGCCTCGTCCTGGGCGAAGGCCGGGGCGGCGATGAGGGCGGCGGTGGCGAGGGTCACGATGCGCTTCATGAGATATCCTTTTCGTCGTTTCTCGGTCGCTAAAAAAACCACTCCCGCGGGAGTGGATGGCGTTCGGATCGCGCACTGCGCGTCCGGATGGGGAGACAGGTAGGCCCTGCGCCGGGGCCGTCCACCAGGCATGACGCGAAAAAACGCCGCGAAACCGCAACCTTCCGCGGCATTCCGGCGCAGTTGCCCGCAACTGGTTCCTTGCCGGCCCGGCGAGCCTCGGCTAGGGACTGGGCATGGAATCCGCGGCAACGGGGGCGAGCAGATGCGGCCAGTCAGGATCTTCGGGGTGACGGGAGTGCTGGCGGCCCTGGCGCTTGTCCAGGGCTGCGGCGACCGGGACGCCAATCTCGCCCAGAGCCCGGTGCAGGGCAACGAGGCCGAGCAGCGCGAGACGGTGTGGGACCTGTTCGGCAACCGCGACGCGCCGGACCGGACCATCGAGGTGAACCGCTACATCTGGAGGGCCGCGCAGGACGTGCTGTCCTTCCTGCCGCTGGAGACCGCCGATCCCTTCTCGGGCGTGCTGGTCTATGGCTACGGCCAGCCGCCGGGGGGCGGGCCGGCCTATCGGGGGACCGTTTACGTGCAGGATCCCGCGCTCGACGCGCGGTCGCTGAACGTCGCCCTCTCGACGCGGTCGGGCCCGGTCACGCCGGCCACCGCCCGGGCGGTGGAGGACGCGATCCTGACCCGCGCGCGCCAGCTGCGCGTGGCCGACAGCGGCCTCTGATCCATCGGCCCCGAAGGGCGGCCCGCCGCGGCGGGCCGCGCGATCCGGCTGGACCCCGCGCGGCGGCGCACCTATCACGTCCCCGACATCCGAAGCCCAAGGACGAGGTCCCATGGCCCGCTACGACGCCGGCGCGATCGAACCGAAATGGCAGGAGGCCTGGGCCCGGGCGGGCTGCTTCACCGCCCGGCCCGATCCCGACAAGCCGAAATACTACGTGCTGGAGATGTTCCCCTACCCGTCGGGGAACCTGCATATCGGCCATGTGCGGAACTACGCCATGGGCGATGTCGTGGCCCGCTACAAGATCGCCACCGGCCATGCCGTCCTGCATCCGATGGGCTGGGACGCCTTCGGCCTGCCGGCCGAGAACGCCGCGATGGAGCGTCGCGTCCATCCCGGCGACTGGACCTACGACAATATCGACAACATGCGGGCGCAGTTCGAGCGCCTGGGCCTCACTCTGGACTGGAGCCGGGAATTCGCCACCTGCGATCCCGACTATTACGGCCAGCAGCAGGCGATGTTCATCGACTTCCTGGAAAAGGGCCTCGCCTATCGCAAGAACGCGGTGGTGAACTGGGACCCCGTGGACATGACCGTGCTGGCCAACGAGCAGGTCGAGGACGGCAAGGGCTGGCGTTCGGGCGCGGTGGTGGAGCGGCGCGAGCTGACCCAGTGGTTCTTCCGCATCTCGGACTATTCCGAGGAGCTGCTCTCGGCGCTCGACCGGCTCGACGACTGGCCCGAGAAGGTCAAGACGATGCAGCGCAACTGGATCGGCAAGAGCCGGGGCCTGCAATTCGCCTTCGACCTGGAGGACGGTGCCGCGGGCCATGACCGGATCGAGGTCTATACCACGCGGCCAGACACGCTGATGGGGGCGAGCTTCGTCGGCATCTCTCCCGATCATCCGCTGGCCCGCGCGCTGGAGGCGGACGATCCCGACCTGGCGGCGTTCAACGCCGAGGCGCGGCGGATGGGCACCGCCGAGGAGGACCTGGAACGCGCCGAGAAGCGCGGCTTCGACACCGGGCTGACCGTGCGCCACCCGTTCGACCCCGACTGGCGGCTGCCGGTCCATGTCGCGAACTTCATCCTGATGGACTACGGTACCGGCGCGATCTTCGGCTGCCCGGCGCATGATCCCCGCGACCTGGAATTCGCGCGGAAATACGGACTGCCGGTGATCTCCACCTTCGTGCCGGCCGCGGGCGAGCATGTCCGCCCCGAGGAGGGCGGGCCGGCCTATGTTCCGCCCAAGGGGGAGGTCGTGGACTATGTGCGCGGCTTCGCCGGCGCGACGCGGCAGACCGGGGAGGCGGGCGTCGAGGCCGCGATCGCGCATTGCGAGGCGCAAGGCATCGGCCAGGGCGTCACCCGGTACCGCCTGCGCGACTGGGGCCTGAGCCGCCAGCGCTACTGGGGCTGCCCGATTCCGGTCGTGCATTGCGAGGCCTGCGGCGTGGTGCCCGAGAAGAAGGAGAACCTGCCCGTCGAGCTGCCGCGCGACATCGACTTCGAGGCGCCGGGCAACCCGCTCGACCGGCATCCGACCTGGGCGCAGACCCCCTGCCCCGCCTGCGGCGCGCCGGCGCGGCGCGAGACCGACACGATGGACACCTTCGTGGATTCGTCGTGGTACTATGCCCGCTTCACCTCTCCGGGGGCGGCCACGCCGACCGACCCGGAGGAGGCCGCCTACTGGATGAATGTCGACCAGTATATCGGCGGGGTGGAGCACGCGATCCTGCACCTGCTCTATTCGCGCTTCTTCGCCCGCGCGATGGTGGAATGCGGCCACCTGCCCGAGAGCGCGCGCGAGCCTTTCGACGCGCTCTTCACGCAAGGGATGGTGACGCACGAGATCTACCGGACGCGCGACGCGGAGGGCCGGCCGGTCTATCACTTCCCCAGCGAGGTGAGCGACGGGCACCTGGCGGACGGCACGCCGGTGGAGATCGTCCCCTCCGCCAAGATGTCGAAATCGAAGCGCAACGTCGTCGACCCGGTGGAGATCATCGACCGGTTCGGCGCCGATACCGCGCGCTGGTTCGTGCTGTCGGACAGCCCGCCCGAGCGCGACGTGGAATGGACCGATGCCGGCGCCGAGGCCGCGGCCAAGCACCTCGCCCGCGTGCACCGCATCGCCGAGGCCGCGCGGGAGGCCGGCGAGACCGGGCGCGGCGACGACGACCTTTTGCGCGAGATGCACCGCACCATCCATGACGTGACCGTCGGGATCGAGAGCTTCGGCTTCAACACCGCGGTGGCGCGGCTCTATGCCTTCGCCAGCACCCTGTCGAAATCGAAGGCCGGCCGGGCGGCGCAGCTGCGGGCCGGGCGGACCCTGGCGCAGCTGATGGCGCCGATGACGCCGCATCTGAGCGAGGAGATCTGGCAGATGCTGGGCGGCGAGGGCCTCTGCGCCGTGGCGCCCTGGCCCATGGCCGATCCGGCCATGCTGGTCGAGGACGAGCTGACCATGCCGATCCAGATCAACGGCAAGCGCCGCGCCGAGATGAAGGTCTCGCGCGAGGCCGGCCGGGAGGATGTCGAGGCGATGGCGCTGGCCTCGGACGCGGTGCAGAAGGCGCTGGCCGGCGGCCAGCCGAAGAAGGTGATCGTGGTGCCGGGCAAGATCGTCAATGTCGTGGTCTAGGCGCCGCCTCCTGGCCGGCCTCGCCGCGCTGCCCGGCTGCGGCTTCGCGCCGGTCTACGGGCCCGGCGGTGCGGCGGAGGGCCTGTCGGGCGAGATCGTCGTCGACGCGCCAACCGACGAGGCGGGATACGACTTCGTGCGCTATCTCGAAACCCGGCTGGGCCGGGCCGGGAGCGGGCGCTACCGGCTCTCGCCCGAGATCACGGTGATCGACGAGGGGCTGGGCGTGACCCCCGAGGGGGAGATCACGCTGATCCGCCTGCTCGGCCGGCTGCGCTACACGCTGACCGATACGCGGCGGAACCGGCGCGTGGCCTCTGGAACGCTGAGCAGCTTCACCAGCTACCCCGCCCCGGTCATCGAATCCAACCGGACCACCATCGCGGGCAACCAGGTGACCGTGCGATCCGCCAGGGACGACGCGATCAAGCGGCTGATGGTGATCCTGGCCGACCAGCTCGTCGCCGAATTGCTGGCGACGGCGGACGACTGGCGGGCATGAAGCTCTCCGCGCGCGACGCCCGCGACTGGATCGCGAAGCCCCCGCCGGACCGCCCCGGAACCCTGATCTACGGCGAGGATGCCATGCGCGTCGCGCTCAAGCGCCAGGAGCTGGTCGCGAACCTCACCGGCGCGGGGGCCGAGGAGGAGATGCGGATCACGCGCCTGCAGGGGGGCGAGCTGCGCCGCGAGAAGGCGGCGCTGGCGGATGCGATGAAGGCGCAGGGCTTCTTTCCCGGGCCGCGGGTCACGCTGGTGGAGGAGGCGACGAACCAGGTCGCCGACCCGATCCTCGCCGCGCTGCAGGACTGGCGCCCCGGCGATGCCCACATGGTCGTCACCGCCGGGCAGCAGAAGCCCGCCTCGGCGCTGCGCAAGGGCTTCGAGAAGCACGCGACGGCGGCCTGCATCGCCGTCTATGACGAGCCCCCCGACCGCGCCGAGATCGAGCGCTGGATCGCGGAGGCGGAGATCCCGGCGCCCGACCGGGACGCGCAGGCGGCGCTGACGAGTCTCGCCGCCGAGATGGGGCCGGGCGACCTGCGTCAGGTGCTGACGAAGATCGGGCTCTACATGCACGGAACGGGTGGCCCCACCACGGCGCAGGACGTCGCCGCCTGCGCCCCGGCCTCGACCGAGGCCGACCTGGACGACGTGCTCCATGCCACGGCGGAGGGACGCACGGCCGAGATCGCGCCGATCCTGGGCCGGCTGGCGGCGCAGGGCGCCCAGCCGGTGCAGATCTCCATCGCCGCGATGCGCCATTTCCGCCAGCTGCACCAGGCGGCGGCGGATCCCGGCGGGGCGGGATCTGGCGTGGCGAAGCTGCGCCCGCCGGTCTACGGGCCGCGGCGCGACGCGCTCATGCGGCAGGCCCAGCGCCTCGGCCGCCACGACCTGGAGACCGCGATCGGCCTGCTGATCGAGACCGACCTGACCCTCCGCTCCACCGCGCGCGCGCCGCAGATGGCGCTGGTGGAGCGCCTGCTGATCCGCTTGTCGATGATGGGACGCAGATGACCCTGACCCTCTTTGGAACCTCGAAGACCCGCGCCTTCCGGCCGCTCTGGCTGCTGGAGGAACTGGGCCTGCCCTTTCGCCATGTTCCCTGCGCGCCACACGCCGCCGACCTGGAGGGCCGGTCCCCGGCGGGAAAGGTGCCGGTTCTGGACGTGGACGGCGTCGCGGTGACCGATTCCACCGCGATCCTGACCTTCCTCGCCGACCGGGAGGGCCGGCTGACCCATCCCGCGGGAACGGTCGAGCGGGCGCGCCAGGACGCGCTGACGCAGATGGTGCTGGACGAGATGGACGCGGTGCTCTGGACCGCGGCGCGGCACAGCTTCGTGCTGCCCGAGGAGAGGCGCGTGCCGCAGGTCAAGGAGAGCCTGCGCTGGGAGTTCCGCCGCGCCACCGACCGGCTGATGGAGCGGATGGCGGGGGACTGCCTGACGGGGCCGGATCTCACGATCCCGGACATCGTCGCGGTGCATTGCGGCGGCTGGGCGAAGGTCGCGAAGTTCGACGACGTGAACCCCGGCTACCTCGACTACGTGAAGCGAATGCGCGGCCGGGCGGCATTCCGCCGCGCCTCTGCCCGCGACTGAGGCGGGAACGCCCCCGCGCCGATCCCGTTGGGCGCGGTGTTTCGTTCAGGGGGTTCGCATATGTCCATGAAATCCGCCGTCGTTCTGGGCGGCAGTGCCGGTGTCGGCCACGCCGTGGTCGAGGCGCTGGTCGCCCGGGGCTTTCGCGTGGGAGTCGTCGCGCGCGGGACCGACCGGCTGGCGGCGATGGAGGAGGCGTTCGGCGAGGACGTCGCGACCGCGGCGGCGGATGTGGGCGATGCCGCGCAGCTGGAACGGGCGGTGGACGACCTGATCGCGCGGATCGGCCGGCCCTCGGTCTGGGTGAATTCGGCCATGCAGACGAGCTTCTCGCCGTTCGAGCAGGTCGGGCCGGAGGAGTTCGACCGGATCGTGCGGACCACCCTGCTGGGCCAGGTGAACGGCACACGGCTGGCCCTGCGCCACATGGAGCGGGGCAACATCGTCAATGTCGGCTCGGGCCTCGGCTATCGTCCGGTGCCGTTCCAGGCCGCCTATTGCGCGGCGAAGCACGGGATCAACGGCTTCACCGCCGCGCTGCGGTCGGAACTGCTGCGCGACGGCCGGCCCCTCATCCTGTCGCTGGTGCAGCTGCCGGCGCTGAACACGCCGCAATTCGACTGGGCGCTGAACCGGCTGCCGAAGAAGCCCCAGCCGGCGCCGCCGATCTTCCAGCCCGAGGTCGCCGCCGGCGCGGTGATGCGCGCCATCGACACCGATGCGCGCGAGATCCTGGTGGGCAAGTCGGTGCTGCAGTTGGTGCTCGGCAACTTCGTGGCCCCCGACAAGCTGGACCGGAAACTGGCCGAGGACGGCGCCGAGATGCAGAAATCGGGCACCGACGAGCCGGGCGGGCGGCCCGACAACCTGATGGCGCCGGCACCGCACCCGGCCGGGGCGCGCGGCTCCTTCGGGGATCGCGCCCAGGACAGCGCCTGGACGGTGGATGGCGACCGCGTGCGCTATCTCGTGTTCGGCGGGACGGTCGGCGCGGCGCTCCTGCTGGGGCTGGTTCTCGGCCTCCTGATCGGCTGACGCCGGCGGCCGCGCGGACATCCCGCCGCGGCCGCGACGCCCGTCAGCCGCAGATCGCGTGGTCCTCCTCGGCCATGCCGTCCCAGACGGCGGCGCCCCAGGGCCGAAGCCGCCGGCCGTCCCACCCTGTCTGGAGAACGGGCGGCTTGCCCTGCCGGGTCGGTACCGGCAGCGACTCCCCGGGAGAGAAGTTGAAGACGGCGAGCCAGTCGCTCTCCCCCCGGGTGATGCGCAGGGCCAGAACCGTGGGAGAGGCATCGACCCGCACCCGGTCGGGCAAGGCGATCCCCGTGTCGCGACGGAAGCCGAAGGCGCGACGATAATGATGCAGGACGCTCTCGGGATGCGTCTCCTGGGAATCCACCGCGCGGTCCTTTTCCCAACGCATCGGCAACCACGGCTCGCCGTCCGAGAAGCCGAAATTGGCGGCCTCCGCCTCCCAGGGGATGGGAACGCGCGCGCCCTCCCGGCCCGGGGCGTCGGGCCAGTAGAGAAGGTCGAACGGGTCCGTCGTCTCCTCCTTCGTCAGGTCGGGCTGCGGCAGGCCCAGCTCCTCGCCCTGCCACAGGATCGTCGCCCCGGGGAGGACGGCCAGGAGCGTGGCGAAGAACTTGGCGCAGGCGTCGGAGCCGTCTCCCAGCGCCGAGAGGTGACGCGGATGGTCGTGCGAGGAGAACCACCACGGCGCGCACCAGCGCCCGTCGAGCGCCGTCAGCACGTCGGCCAGCGCGACCGGGTCGCGGGCCACGTTCAGAGGATCGGTGGTGTAGCAGGCGTCGAGCCGGCCGGGCTCGGTGAAGCTTTTCGAGATCTCGATGGAATTGTTGCCGGTGTTGCTCTCGCCCACGATCCAGGTGTCCGCGCCGGCCCAGCCGCGGATCCGGTCGCAATAGGCCGCGCCGTCCCCCGGCAGCAGGTCGTGGACGTGATCCTGATAGGAATAGGGATTGTGGTTCGGCCCGGTCACCTTGGACAGCACGACCGGACGGGCCGGCGGGTTGTCCGGCATGTCGGGGTGGAAGAGGTAGGCCGTCACCACGTCGAGGCGGAACCCGTCGACCCCGCGGTCGAGCCAGAACTGCATCGTCTCGCGATACATGCGCTGCACCAGCGGATGGCGCAGGTTGAGGTTCGGCTGGCAGGACAGGAACTGGTGGTGGTAATATTGCTGCCGCCGGTGGTGCCAGGTCCAGGCCGGGGGGCCGAACTGGCTGATCCAGTTGTTGGGCGGTGTGCCGTCGGGCTTGGGATCGCGCCAGACATAGCATTCCGCCTTCTCCGCGTCGCCGTCGATGGCGGCCCGGAACCAGGGATGCTCGTCGCTGGTATGGTTGAACACCTGGTCGACGATGACCCGCAGCCCGCGCTCATGCGAAGCGGCCACCAGGCGGTCGAAATCCTCCAGCGTGCCGTGCCGTTCCGCGACCGCCCGGTGATCGGCCACGTCGTAGCCGCCATCGGCCAGCGGCGAGACGAAGAACGGGCAGATCCAGATCGCGTCCACCCCGAGCGACGCGATGTGATCGAGCCGCTCGGTGATGCCGTTCAGGTCGCCCACGCCGGACCCGGTCGTGTCGTTGAACGACCGGGGATAGACGGCGTAGACGACCGGCGCCTCGGGCCAGGGGCCGTCAAGCCCCAACGATCTTGCCACCGTTCGGGTGCAGCGTCTGGCCGGTGAAGTAAGCGCCGTCGGAGCTGGCCAGGAACAGGAAGGAGGTCGCGATCTCCCACGGCTGGCCGGCCCGGCCGAGCGGCGTCCCCTCGCCGAAGCCCTCCACCATCTCGGGCGGCATCGATCCGGGGATGAAGGGGGTCCAGACCGGGCCGGGTGCGACCGCGTTCACACGGATGCCCCGGTCGGCCAGCGCGCTGGCCATCGAGCGGGTGAAGGCGAGGCTCGCCCCCCGCGTGGTGGAGTAGCTGACCAGCGTGTCGTTGCCCTTGAAGGCGTTGACGCTGGTGGTGTTCACGATGGTCGCGCCCTCGCCCATGTGCTTCAGCGCCGCCTGGGTGGTGAAGAAGTAGCTCAGAACGTTGGAATCCATCACCTTGCGCAGCTGCGCCTCGTCGAGTTCCTCCTCGATGGGCACGTCGATGTATTGCAGCGCCGCGTTGTTGATCAGGATGTCGATCCCGCCGAACCGCTCCACCGTCTTCTCGACCGCGGCGGTCGCGTGGTCCTTCTGGCCGAGGTCGCCGGGGATCAGGATCGCCTCGCTCCCCTCCTCCTCGACGAGGCGCTTGGCCTCCTCGGCATCCTGGTGCTCGTCGAGATAGGCGATGGCCACCTTCGCCCCTTCGCGGGCGAAGAGCACGGCGACGGCGCGGCCGATGCCGCTGTCGCCGCCGGTGACCAGCGCGACCTTGTCCTTCAGCTTGCCCACGCCGGGAAAGCGGGGGGTGTAGTCGGGCTTGGGGTCCATCTCGTGCTCGTGGGCGGGCATCCGTTCCTGGACGCGCTCGGTCGCATTCTCACTCATCACGAATCTCCGGGTTCCGGGCGCGCCGGGAGACCTCCGGCGCGCCGATTTCAGGTCGGACCGACGAAACGACCGGCCCGGCGGAATTGTTCAGGTGTTCATCGCCGCAACGGCGCCACCGTCGACGCGGTAGGCCGAGCCGTTGGTGAAGGTCGCGCGGTCGGAGCAGAGCAGCGCGATCACCGCCGCCACCTCCTCGGGCCGGCCGCGGCGCTTCAGCGTCAGGTAGGGGCGTTCCTCCTCGAGGAAGGTCTCGATCGCCTTCTCCTTCGACACGCCCAGTTCCTCGGCGCGCATGTCCATCATGTAGTCGGTCATCGGGCTTTCCACGAAGGCCGGCGCGACGGTGTTCATCAGCACGCCCTTCGGACCGTAGACGAAGCTCGCCCCCTTGACCCAGTTCAGGAGCGCGGCCTTGGCGGTGTTGTAGACCGCCTCGTTCCAGTAGGGTTGCACCGCGTTCTCGGAGGTCACGCAGACCATGCGGCCCCAGCCCTTCTCCACCATCTGCGGGATCATGCGCTTGCCCATGCGCACCGCGGACAGGAAGTTCGTCTCCCAGACGCGGTGGTATTCGGCATCGCTCATGTCGAGCGGATCGCCCTTCTCGCCGGTGACGCCGGCGGCGTGCACCAGGATGTCGCAACCGCCCTTGCCGGCCATCAGGTCGGCGAGCCGGTCGATATCGTCGGTGCGGGTCAGATCGGCCGCGGCATGGTCGACCTCCTCGCCCAGGTCGCGGGCGGAGGCCGCGAGCCCGTCGGCGTCCATGTCGCTCAGGGTCACCTTGGCGCCCTCCGCGCGCAGCACCCGGGCCGCCGCCAGCCCCAGCCCTCCGCTACCGCCCGTGACGAGGACGTTCTTGCCGGTGATCCCGAGATCCATGATGCGCTTCCTTTGTCAGACCGTCGCCCGGGTAACAGGGCGCCGGTCCGGCGCGTTCCCCCCTGCGACGATCGCGCATGGTCCGGGGGAGAAACCGGCTCAGCCCGGGGGGGAGGACGCCGGCAGGTCCTCCTCGCGCAGGAGGCCCTCGGCCACGAGCCGCCGGCCCAGGCCGCGCGGCCCCTCGAAGAGATGCGTCTGCCAGCCGCGCTCCGCCGCCGCGGCGACGTTCTCGGGGCGGTCGTCGGTATAGAGCAGGCGCTCGGGGGCGAGGCCGGAGCGGTCCTCGAAGAGCCGGTAGATGCCCGGATCGGGCTTCAGCACGCCGACATGGCCCGAGACCACGGCGCCGTCGAACTGTCGCAGGACGGGGAACAGCTCGCGGGCGCGGTCGAAGGTCTCGCGGCCGAAATTCGTCAGCGCGAAGACGGGCACGTCGCGGCGGCGCAGGGCGGCCAGCAGGGCGGCGCTGTCCTCGATCACCGGTCCGATCATCTCGTCCCAGGAATCGCGCCAGGACAGGATGTCGCGCCGCCAGCGGGGATTCTCCTCCGCGGTCTCGACGACCGTGTCGTGCCAGGGCGCCCCGGCGTCGATCCGGGCGTTCATCTCGTGCAGCGCCACCTCGCGGAACAGGCGGGTGCGCGCGATCCGCCCGATGGACCGGTCGTAATACCCCTCGGGGTCCCAGGCCACGAGCACGTTGCCCACATCGAAGACCACGGCATCCGGCGTCATCCTGTCCTCCGATCAGCCTCGTCTGAGCGCGCGGTCCAGCGCGTCGCGGAACCGGGACCGGTCCGACCGGGAGAAGGCCCGGCCGCCGCCCTGCCGGAACGGGTCCGCGGCGCGGAGATCGGCCATCAGGTCCCGGGCCGCAAGGGCTTCCGACACGTTTCGCGCCGACAATTCGGACCCGTCGGGTTTCAGCACCGCGGCCCCGGCCTCGACCGCGCGGGCCGCCAGCGGGATGTCGCCGGTGACGACCACGTCGTCCGGGCCGCAGCGCTCGGCGATCCAGAGATCGGCCGCGTCCGGCCCTTCGGCGACATAGACCATCTCGATCAGCGGGTTGGCCGAGGGCCGCAGGCCGCCGTTGGAGACCATCGCCACCGGCACGTTCCACCGCGTCGCCACGGCCTCGATCTCGGCCTTCACGGGGCAGGCATCGGCATCGACATAGATCACGCGTAGAGCGCCTCCCCGTGCAGGCGGACATGGTCCTCGATGAAGGAGGAAACGAAGAAGTAGCTGTGGTCGTAGCCGGGCTGGAGGCGGAGGCTTCCCGCCTGCCGGCGCCCGGTCATGGCGGCGGCCAGCGCGCCGGGCTTCAGCTTGTCCCAGAACTGGTCGGCGGTGCCGATATCGACGAGAAGCGGCCCGTCGAAACCGCGCGTCCGCATCAGGTGGCTGGCGTCGTGCGCCTGCCATGCCGCGGTGTCGGCGCCGAGATACCGCGTCAGCTGCGGCGTGCCCCAGTCACTGTCCATCGGGTTGCACATGGGCGAGAAGGCGGAGACGGCGCGGAACCGCTCGGGCAGGTTCATCGCCACCGTCAGCGCGCCGTGGCCGCCCATGGAATGGCCGGTGATCGCCTGCCGGTCGAGGTCGATGGCGAATCTATCGCCGAGCAGCCCGGGCAACTCGTCGGTCACATAGTCCCACATGCGGAAATGCTTGGACCAGGGGGCCTCGGTGGCGTTCACGTAGAAGCCGGCGCCCTGCCCCATGTCGAAGGCCTCGTCGTCGGCCACGCCCTCGCCCCGCGGAGAGGTGTCGGGGAAGACCACCGCGATTCCCTCCTCGGCGGCGAAGGCCTGGACCATGGACTTGGTCATCGCGTTCTCGTGCGTGCAGGTCAGCCCGGAGAGGAACCACAGGACCGGGACCGGGCCGTCGCGGGCCTCCTGCGGCAGGAACAGGCCGAAGGTCATGTCGCAGCCGGTCGCCTCGGAGGCATGGGTATGGACGCCCTGGGTTCCGCCGAAGCAGGCGATCTCACTCTTGGTTTCCATTGGTCCTCCGGATCGGATCGGTGTGGCGCGCCCACCCAAGCGGGCGCGGGTCAGGCGGTCAACGCGAGAGTCGCGGTCAGGGTCGCGATCGAGGCGATGGTCGAGACGAGAATCGCGGTCGAGACCCGCTGCGGCGCCACCTCGTAGGATTGCGCCAGGATGAAGACGTTCCCCGCCACGGGCAGGGCGGCGGCGGTGACGATGACCTTGGCCGCCTCCACCGGGACGGGAACGAGGACGAAGACGGCGAGGGCCACGGCGGCCGGGTGCAGCACCAGCTTGCAGAAGGTGAGCCAGCTGGCCACGCTCAACCGCTCGGCGCTCTTGCGCGCGAGCGACACGCCGATGGCGAAAAGCGCCCCGGGCGTGGCCGCGTCGCCCAGAAGCTGCAGCACCTGCGCCGCGGGACCGGGGAGAGGGATGCCGGTCGCCGCCCAGGCGAAGCCCGCGAAGATCGCGATCAGCATCGGGTTCCGCACCAGCGCCCGGCCCACCCGCAGGAGCGCCCGCGGCGTCACCCGGCCCTCGCGGTCGAGGGAGAACAGCGTGACGATGAGCGACGCGAAGAGCAGCAGATCCACCGTCAGCACCTGCAGGATCGGCAGCGCGGCGCGATCCCCCATCAGCATCACCAGCATCGGCAGGCCGAGGAACCCGACATTTCCCACCACGGCGCATTGCGCCTCCACCGCGCGTTCCGACAGGCTGCCGCCGCGCCGGGCGGCGACGGCGAAGGCGACGGCATAGACGCACAGGCTCGCCCCCGCATAGGCCGCGATCACCCGCAGGTCGAACAGCGCGCCGAGGTCGAGATCCGCCGAGAAACGGAACAGCAGGGCGGAGAGCGCGAAGTAGAAGACGAAGTCCGTCAGGACCTTGCCGGCCCCCGCATCGAACATGCCCGACGCCCCGGCCGCCGTTCCGATCCCGATGAGCGCGAAGAAGGGGAGGATCTGCTGGAGGACCTCGATCATGCCCGCCGCGCTAGTCCGTCCGCGGCCGCTTGTCCATCGGGCGCGGGTCGCAAGGTGACGCCGGCACGCGAACGGGGCGGGCAGAGCGCGGCCGGTTAACGTTGCGGCAGGGACCGGGCGCGTAGTGTCGGATCGCTCCATGCGACCGAGGGGTGGCGGATCCCAAGATGAACCCGAACAAGCGTCACAGCACCCGTACCGGCGGCGGGATCGTCCTCGCCCTCGGCCTCCTGGCGGGACTCCAGGGACACGCCGCGCCCCATCCCGGCGCGCCGCCACGGCTTGCCGATCTCCTCCGGGTCGATGCGCTCGGCTACGAGTGCATCGCCGAATCCGACCTGGAGGCGGCCTTCCTGGCGACCGCGAAGCCCTTCCACCTTCCGCGCACCTGCCTTCCGGATCCCTGCGCGCGGCGGCTGACGCGGCCGGAACTGGCGGAGATCATCGGCCGGCCGCCCACCGAGGCCCTGTGGGAGGAGTATGTCGCGCGCCAGGCCCAGGCCTGCGAGGACCCGGCGGCGTTTCCGGAGCCGCCCGCGACGACGAGGGTGACGGCGAAGGCGCCGGCGAGGATGACGGCGACGAACCGGGACGCGGCGGCGTTCTGGGCACCGCTGATCGGATCGGGCGCCGACGGCTCGGCCCGCACCCTCAACCGCCTGCCCGGCGGCTTCGAGAGTGGCGGGCCGACGTTCCGTCGCGCCGGCCGCCCCTGGGCCGGATGGCCCGGCCACTGGGCGGGACGGCGCGTGACGGACGACCTCGGCCACGGGCCGCCGCCCGTTCCCCCGGCCCCGGAGCAGCCCGCCACGGTTCCCCTGCCGCCGGCCTTCCCGCTGCTTCTGGCCGGGGTGCTCGCGCTCGGCTGGCGGCGCGCGCGCCGCTAGGGCCGCATCCCGGCGATCACGCGCCGCACGGTGGCGATCCTGTCGGCATTCGGCGGATGGGTTCCCAGGAACCGGTTGCCCGGATCGGGCGCGTTCTGGAAATACATGATCCCGACCAGCGGATCGAATCCCGCGCGATATGCCAGCACCGCGCCGAGGGCGTCCGCCTCCAGCTCGAATTCCTTGGCGTAGCGCCGGAAGCCGTAGAAGGCGCCGAAATCCTGCGCCTGCCGCACGGCTGCGTCGTCGCCGCCGCCGAGCGCGACCAGCGCACCTGCGAGCGTCGCGGTGGTGCGCGCCGAGACCTGGCCGCGGTCGATATGGCCGGCAATGTGGTGTGCCGCCTCGTGGCTGAGGATGAAGGCCAGCTCGTCGCGGTTCCGCGTCTCGAGGATCAGCGGCAGCGTGAAGCCCACCACCGGGCGGCCGTCCGGCGCACGCGTCTGGAAGGCGTTGGCCTGTTGACCAGGACGGTCGTCCACCACCACGGCGTAATCGCAGCGGGCACCGCGGGTCCGCTGCCGGCAGGCGGCCCTGGCGACCGGCATGACCCGCTCGACCACCTCGACGAAGTTGCGCGCCGCCTGCGACGGGGCCGGCCGGACCGGGGCCTCGCGCGGGGCCGACCGCTCGGGCGGCGCGGCGATCACCACCGGGGTCGCGCAGGCGGACAGCAAAAGGAGCAGAAGGCCGGCAAGGGCGATGCGCATGGGCGGGTCCGTCATTCGTCGCGTCCCGGCTAGGGTAGCCCCTCCACCCGCGGGGGCCAGAGCGTTGCGCCCGGCCGCGCCCGACCTACGCTTCGCTCCATCCCATTCGGAGCACCGGCATGTTCACGATCGAGCACGAGTTCGACGCCACGGTCATCACCCTCATCGACGACGCCGCGGGGCATCGCCAGGAGGATGTCACGATCCACGCCTTCGAGGAATGCGTGACGGTCGAGCAGGTGGACCCCCGGACCGACAGGACGGTCACGGTGACGCTGTCGCTGGCGCAGCTGCGCGACCTTGCTGCGGCGCTGGACCTGCCCGAGGGGGCCTATGCGCGGCGACCCCGGGGCTGACCCGCGGCTCGCCGGTGCGCGGCCCCCGAATTGCCCGCCCTCCGCCGCTTGACGGCCGGGCGCGACCGGTCGAGATGGACCGCGAAGGAGACCCCCATGGCAGAGCCCCGCCCCGACGTCCTCGATTTCCTGCTGTCGCGCCGCTCGCGGCCGGCGAAGACGCTGGCCGATCCCGTGCCGGGCCGCGCCGAACTGGAGCCGCTGCTGCGGGCCGCGCTGCGCAGCCCCGACCACGGCGCGCTGGAGCCGTGGCGCCTGATCGTGCTGGAGCGCGCCGCGCTGCGCCGGCTGGCCGACCTGGTGGGGCGCTGCGACGCCGCGCGGGACCGCGCGCCCGAGGAGATCGACAAGCAGCGCCTGGCCTATGCCGGATCGGGACTGGCGGTGGCGGTGGTGTTCAGCCCGGTCGAGAGCGACCGGATTCCCGAGATGGAGCAGCTCCTGTCCGCGGGCGCCGTCTGCACGCAGCTTCTGAACGCCGCGCTGGCCGCCGGGTGGGGCGCGAACTGGATCACCGGCTGGGCGAGCCACGACGCCGGGTTCCGCCGCGAGGGGCTGGACCTCGCCCCCGCGGAGCGCCTCGCCGGGCTGATCCATATCGGCACAGAGACGGCCGCGCCCCCCGACCGGCCGCGCCCCGACCCGGCGCGGAAGGTCGCCTGGATCGCGGAATGACCTTCCTGTCCGACGTCGCCCGCGCCATCGCCCAGTTCCGCGACCCGGCCTTCCAGCGCGTCTTCTGGTCGGGGATCGGCCTGACGCTGGGATTGTTCGCGCTGTTCGCGGTGCTGGTCGTCTGGGGGCTGAACTGGCTGCTGCCCGAGACCGTGGCCCTGCCGTGGATCGGCCAGGTCGGCTGGATCGACGACATCGCCTCGGGCGCCTCGATCCTGGGCCTGCTGGTCCTGTCGATCTTTCTGATGGTGCCGGTCGCCTCGGCCTTCATCTCGATCTTCCTCGACCAGGTGACCGACGCGGTGGAGGCGCGCCACTACCCGCGGCTGCCGCCCGCGCCGTCGCTCTCGCTCGCCGAATCGATCCGGGACGGGGCGGGATTCCTGGGTATCCTGATTCTCGCCAACATCGCCGCCTTCGCCGCCTATCTGGCGCTGCCGCCCTTCGCGCCGGTGATCTTCTACGCGCTGAACGGTTTCCTTCTGGGGCGGGAATACGCGCAGCTGATCGCGGCGCGGCGGCTGGGGCGCCAGGGCGCGGCCGAGTTCCGGCGCCGGTACTCCATGCGGATCTGGGCGGCGGGCTGCGTGGTCGCCCTGCCCCTGACGGTGCCGGTCGTGAACCTCGCCGTGCCGCTACTGGGCGCGGCGGCCTTCACCCATCTGTTTCACCGGCTTCAGGCACCGGCGTCATCCGGTCGAACCAGTCGAAGTCGCGCACGCTGATCCAGCCCGACAGAATGACCCCAGCCAGGATCGCCCAGACCAGGGTGCCCCAGAGCGTGGTCTGCACGACCTTCCGCTTCAGCGGGAAGCGCGCCGGGCTGGAGGCATGGGTGCCGGGCACGATCTCGCCCTCGTCGCCCTGGGTCGACAGGCCGATCGGCAGCACCACGAAGAACACCATGAACCACGTCACCGCATAGAGGACGATGGCCGAGACGATGCTCATCTCAGGCCTCCTCGAGCTCGATCAGGCAGCCCGTGAAATCCTTGGGATGCAGGAACAGGACCGGCTTGCCGTGGGCGCCGATCTTCGGCTCCCCGTCGCCCAGCACCCGCGCCCCCGCCGCGCTCAGCCGGTCGCGGGCGGCGCGGATATCCTCGACCTCGTAGCACATGTGGTGGATGCCGCCGGCGGGGTTCTTCTCCAGGAAGGCCGCGATCGGGGAGCTCTCTCCCAGCGGATGCAGCAGTTCCACCTTGGTGTTGGGAAGGGTGATGAAGATCACGGTGACGCCGTGATCGGGCTCCTCCTGCGGCGCGCCGACCTGGGCGCCGAGGGTATCGCGATACTGCGCCGCAGCGGCCTCGAGATCGGGGACCGCGATGGCCACGTGGTTCAGGCGTCCGATCATGGTCAGCTCCCCGTCCGGTTGCGGCCGGTCCTACCTTGGGCCCGGAGCGGTCGCAAGCACGGGCGGGTGCGGCTTAACCGATCGTTAGCCATGCTTCGGCCATGGTCCGCGGGTCAGCCAAGGGGGGCTACAGATGAGCGACGACCTGGACGGTTTCATGCCCGAACGGCGGCCGACGGCCGAGCGGCCGCTGCTGGGGCAGGCGATACTGGTGGTGGAGGACAGCCGCCACGCGGGCGAGACCCTGCGCCTGATGTGCCTGCGCGGCGGCGCGCGGGTGCGGCGGGCGGATTCGCTGCGCGCCGCCGAGCGGCACCTCGCGGTGTTCCACCCATCCGTCGCGATCGTCGATGCGGGCCTGCCGGACGGGTGCGGCCTGGGCCTGATCCGGCGGCTGGCCGCCGCCGGGGCGAATACCCCCGCGATCCTCGCCACCTCGGGCGATCCAGACCTTGGCCGGGACGCGCTGGACGCCGGGGCGGACGGGTTCCTCGCCAAACCCTACGGCTCCGTCGGCGCCTTCCACGCCGCGATCCTGACCCACTTGCCGGCCGACCGCCGGCCGTCGGGGCCACGCGCGGTATCGTCGGAGACGGTGCAGCCGGACGCCGCCGCCCTGCGCGACGACCTGACCCTGATCGCCGACCTCCTCGACCGCGAGCGCGACCGGGCGACCGTGGCCTATGCGCTCAACTTCGCCCGCGGCGTGGCGCTGGCCACCGCGGATCGCGACCTGCTGGTGGCAGTGGGGCACAGCGCCGAGGCGCTGGGCGCGGGGCCCGCCCTGCCCGACACCGCCACGGTTTCGGCCCTGGTGCGCGACCGGCTGACCGGGGTGCGCCTGGCTGGCTGACCCTTCAGCTCTCGCGGGGGAGGACGCGCAGACCCAGCTCGCGCAACTGCTCGGCCGTGGGCTCTGAGGGGGCGCCCATCATCAGGTCCTGGGCCTGCTGGTTCATCGGGAACATGATGACCTCGCGGATATTCTGCTCGTCGGCCAGCAGCATCACCATCCGGTCGATCCCCGCGGCGCAGCCCCCGTGCGGCGGCGCGCCGTACTGGAACGCGGTGACCATGCCGCCGAAGCGCGCGCGCACCTCCTCCTCGGAATAGCCGGCCAGCGCGAAGGCCTTGAACATGACGTCCGGGCGGTGGTTGCGGATCGCGCCCGAGACCAGCTCGTAGCCGTTGCAGGCGAGGTCGTACTGCCAGCCCTTCACCTCGAGCGGATCGCCGTCGAGCGCCTCCGCCCCGCCCTGCGGCATCGAGAACGGGTTGTGGGAGAAATCCACCCGGCCCTCGTCGTCCTTCTCGTACATCGGGAAATCGACGATCCAGGCGAAGGCGAAGCGGTCCGTCTCGGTCAGGCCCAGCTCGTCGCCGATGACGGTGCGGGCGCGGGCGGCGACCCCCTCGAAATCGGACGGCCGGCCGCCGAGGAAGAAGGCGGCGTCGCCCTTGCCGAGGCCCAGCTGCTGGCGGATCGCCTCGGTCCGTTCGGGACCTATATTCTTGGCCAGCGGGCCGGCGGCCTCGATCCCGTTCTCGCCGTCGCGCCAGAAGATGTAGCCCATGCCCGGCAAGCCCTCGCCTTGCGCGAACTTGTTCATCCGGTCGCAGAACTTGCGGCTGCCGCCGCCCGGCGCGGGGATCGCGCGGACCTGCGTTCCGTCCTTCTCCAGCAGGTCGGCGAAGATCTTGAAGCCGGAGCCGGCGAAATGCTCGGACACCACCTGCATCTCGATCGGGTTCCGGAGGTCGGGCTTGTCGGTGCCGTATTTCAGCGCCGCCTCGGCATAGGTGAGGCGCGGGAACACCTGGTCGACGCTGCGGCCATTGCCGAACCGCTCGAAGCAGCCGCGCACGACGGGCTCGATGGCGGCGAAGACGTCCTCCTGGCTGACGAAGGACATCTCCATGTCGAGCTGGTAGAAATCGGTGGGCGAGCGGTCGGCGCGGGGGTCCTCGTCGCGGAAGCAGGGCGCGATCTGGAAATACTTGTCGAAGCCCGAGACCATGATCAGCTGCTTGAACTGCTGCGGCGCCTGCGGCAGCGCGTAGAACTTGCCCGGATGCAGCCGCGACGGCACGAGGAAGTCGCGCGCGCCCTCGGGGGAGGAGGCGGTCAGGATCGGGGTCTGGTACTCCCGGAAATCCTGCGCCCACATCCTCTCGCGCAGGTCGCGCACCACGTCGGAGCGCAGCGCCATGTTGGCGTGCAGCGTCTCGCGGCGCAGGTCGAGGAAGCGGTAGCGCAGGCGCGTCTCCTCGGGATAGTCGGGCTCGCCGAAGACCGGCAGCGGCAGTTCGGCGGCGCGGCCCAGCACCTCCAGCCCGCGGGCATAGACCTCGATCTCGCCCGTGGGAATCCGGGGGTTCACGAGGTTGTCCTCGCGCGCCTTCACCGTGCCGTCGATGCGGATGCACCATTCCGAGCGGACCGTCTCCATCTCGGCGAAGGCCGAGGAATCCGGGTCGCAGATCACCTGGGTGATGCCGTAATGGTCGCGCAGGTCGATGAACAGGACACCGCCGTGATCGCGCACGCGATGCACCCAGCCGGCGAGGCGCACGGTCTCGCCCACGTCCTCCCGATCGAGCTCGGCGCAGGTATGGCTGCGATAGGCGTGCATCGGGGCTCTCCTTCCTCGGTTGCCCGCGCGATACACATGCGCCCCCCGGGGAAGTCAAGCGAAGGCCATGCGCTTGACGCCACGCGGGAATGGCGCAGTCTCGGCGTTTCGAGAGGGGTGTAGCGGACGCGGCGGCCCCCCGGCGACTGTTTGGGGTGCGTATCATGTGGGAAAGATTGATCGAACGACTGATCTCCGCGATCGTCGTGGACGGAACCCTGAAGCTGACGCTGCCATCCGGGCGCGTGGCCCGCGCCGGCCACGGCGCGCCGGAAATCCGCGCCCGGATCCACGATCCGGCGCTGTTGCCGCTGATCGTCCGCAACCCCGACCTTGGCGTGGGCGAGGGCTACATGGAAGGCAGGCTGACGGTGGAGGACGACGACCTGCGCGGCTTCCTCGGGCTGATCCTGAGCAACATGCGCGAAGGGCACGCCCACTGGCTGCAGAACCTTCAGGTCGAGGTGGGGCGGCGGTTGCGGCCCATCACCCAGGCCAACAACGCGAAACGCGCGCGCCGCAACGTGGCGCACCACTACGACCTCTCCTCCGATCTCTACGACATCTTCCTCGATTCCGACTGGCAGTACAGCTGCGCCTATTTCGCCAGCGAGGACGACACGCTGGACCAGGCGCAGCAGAACAAGAAGCGGCACACCGCGCGCAAACTGCTGATCGAGCCGGGGATGCGCGTGCTCGACATCGGCTGCGGCTGGGGCGGCATGGCGCTGACACTGGCGGGGGAGTTCGGCGCCGACGTCGTCGGCGTCACCCTGTCGGAGGAGCAGCACCGCACCGCCACCCGCCGCGCCGAGGTGGCCGGTCTGGCGGACCGGATCGACATCCGGCTGCAGGATTACCGCAACATCGACGAGACCTTCGACCGGATCGTGTCGGTGGGCATGTTCGAGCATGTCGGCCAGCCGCAATACGACACCTATTTCGGCAAGTGCCGCGACATGCTGCGCCGCGACGGCATCGCGCTGATCCACACGATCGGGCGTTCCAACCCGCCGGGGATCACCTCGCAGTTCATCGACAAGTACATCTTCCCCGGGGGCTACATCCCGGCCCTGTCCGAGATGGCCGCCGCCTTCGAGCGCCAGAACCTGGTCCTGTCGGACCTGGAGGTCTGGCGGCTGCACTATGCCAAGACCCTAAGAGCCTGGGCCGACCGGTTCGAGGCCGGGATCGACCGGGCGCGCGATCTCTTCGACGAGCGGTTCTGCCGGATGTGGCGCTACTATCTCGTCGCCTCGGAGATGAGCTTCGTCCACGGTCAGCAGATCGTCTTCCAGGCCCAGCTGACGCGCGCCAACGACGCGGTGCCGATCACCCGCGACTACCTCTATACCTGAGCGGGCCCTTGCAGCGGTCGGCGCGCGGCGTATAACCCCGGGCGATTTGCCCCGGGGGACGAGCGCATGCCGAAGCGGACCGATATCCAATCCATCATGATCATCGGCGCGGGCCCCATCATCATCGGCCAGGCCTGCGAGTTCGACTATTCCGGCGCCCAGGCCTGCAAGGCGCTGCGGGAGGAAGGCTATCGCGTCATCCTCGTGAACTCGAACCCGGCCACGATCATGACCGATCCGGGCCTCGCCGACGCGACCTATATCGAGCCGATCACGCCGGAAGTCGTGGCCAAGATCGTGGCCAAGGAGAAGCCCGACGCGCTGCTGCCGACCATGGGCGGGCAGACGGGCCTCAACACCGCGCTGAAGCTCGAGGAGATGGGCGTTCTGGCCGAGCACGGCGTGGAACTGATCGGCGCCAACCGCGAGGCCATCGAGAAGGCCGAGGATCGGGGCCTGTTCCGCGAGGCGATGGCCCGGATCGGGCTGGAGAACCCGCGCGCCACCATCGTCTCGGCGCCGAAGACCGAGGCGGGCTACGACATCAAGGCCGGCGTGACGCGCGCGATGGAGGCGCTGGAGGATATCGGCCTGCCCGCGATCATCCGCCCCGCCTACACGCTGGGGGGCACGGGCGGCGGCGTCGCCTACAACCGCGAGGAGTACGAGCACTATGTCCGCACCGGCATGGAGGCCTCGCCGGTCGCGCAGATCCTCGTGGACGAGAGCCTGCTGGGGTGGAAGGAGTTCGAGATGGAGGTGGTCCGCGACCGCGCGGACAACGCCATCATCGTCTGCGCCATCGAGAACGTGGACCCGATGGGTGTCCATACCGGCGATTCGATCACCGTCGCCCCGGCGCTGACCCTGACGGACAAGGAATACCAGCGCATGCGCGCCGCCTCGATCGCGGTGCTGCGCGAGATCGGAGTGGAGACCGGCGGCTCCAACGTGCAGTGGGCCGTCGATCCCGAGACCGGCCGCATGGTCGTGATCGAGATGAACCCGCGCGTGTCGCGCTCCTCGGCGCTGGCCTCCAAGGCGACGGGCTTTCCCATCGCCAAGATCGCCGCGAAGCTTGCCGTGGGCTACACGCTCGACGAACTCGACAACGACATCACCGGCGTCACGCCGGCCTCGTTCGAGCCCTCCATCGACTATGTCGTCACCAAGATCCCGCGCTTCGCCTTCGAGAAATTCCCCGGCTCCCAGAACGACCTGACCACTGCCATGAAGTCGGTCGGCGAGGCGATGGCGATCGGCCGGACCTTCCACGAATCGGTCCAGAAGGCGCTGGCCTCGCTGGAAACCGGGTTGTCCGGCTTCGACGAGATTGCCATTCCCGGCCTGTCCGCCGAGGCCGATCCCGCGACGCCCGAGGCCCGCGCGGCGATCACCAAGGCGCTGGCGCGGCGCACCCCAGACCGGCTGCGCTACGTCGCCCAGGCAATCCGCCTGGGCCTCTCGCTCGACGATATCCAGGCGGTGACGAGCTACGATCCGTGGTTCATCGCCCGGATCGGCGAGATCGTGGAAACCGAGGACCGGGTCCGCCGCGAGGGCCTGCCCGGGGATGCCGAGGGCTTGCGCGACCTGAAGATGATGGGCTTCACCGATGCCCGGCTGGCGATGCTGACGGGGCGCGACGAAGCCGGCGATCCGCCGCAACCGGCAGCGCCTCGGCGTCACCGCCGTGTTCAAGCGGATCGATACCTGCGCCGCCGAGTTCGAGGCCCAGACCCCCTACATGTACTCCACCTACGAGGCGCCCATGATGGGCGACGTGGAGGACGAGGCCCGCCCCACCGACCGGGAGAAGATCGTGATCCTCGGCGGTGGACCGAACCGGATCGGCCAGGGGATCGAGTTCGACTACTGCTGCGTCCATGCCTGCTACGCGCTGTCGGGCGCGGGCTACGAGACGATCATGGTCAACTGCAATCCGGAGACCGTCTCCACCGATTACGACACATCCGACCGGCTCTACTTCGAGCCGCTGACGCTGGAACACGTCATGGAGATCCTGCGCGTCGAGCAGGAGAACGGTACCCTGAAGGGCGTGATCGTGCAGTTCGGCGGCCAGACGCCGCTGAAGCTGGCCAACGACCTGGAGGCGGCGGGCATCCCGATCCTTGGCACCACGCCCGACGCCATCGACCTCGCCGAGGACCGCGAGCGGTTCCAGGCGATGCTGAACAAGCTGGGCCTGAAGCAGCCCAAGAACGGCCTCGCCCGCTCCGACGAGCAGGCCATCGAGATGGCCCGCGACGTCGGCTTCCCGCTGGTGATCCGGCCCTCCTACGTGCTCGGCGGCCGGGCGATGGAGATCGTGCGCGACGAGGACCACCTGCGCCGCTACATCCGCGACGCGGTGGACGTGTCGGGCAAGAACCCCGTCCTCCTCGACAGCTACCTCGCCGGCGCGGTGGAGGTGGACGTGGACGCCCTGTCGGACGGTACCGATGTCCACGTGGCCGGCGTCATGCAGCATATCGAGGAGGCCGGCGTCCATTCGGGCGATTCGGCCTGTTCGCTGCCGCCCTACACCCTCTCCCGCGACCTGGTGGAGGAGATGGAGCGGCAGGCCAGGGCCATGGCGCTGGAGCTGGGAGTCGTCGGGTTGATGAACGTGCAGTTCGCGGTGAAGGACGGCGAGATCTTCGTGCTGGAGGTCAATCCGCGCGCCTCGCGCACGGTGCCCTTCGTGGCCAAGGCCACCGATTCGGCCATCGCCTCCATCGCCGCGCGGCTGATGGCGGGCGAGAAGCTCGCCGATTTCCCCATGCGCGCGCCCTACCCGGACGGGACGGGGCCGGGCGAGACGGTGCCCATCGCCGACCCGATGACGCTGGCCGATCCGCACATGCCCTGGTTCTCGGTCAAGGAATCGGTGCTGCCCTTCGCACGGTTCCCCGGCGTCGATACGCTCCTGGGCCCGGAAATGCGCTCCACCGGCGAGGTCATGGGCTGGGACCGCGACTTCGCCACAGCGTTCCTGAAGGCGCAGATGGGCGCCGGCGTGGACCTGCCCACGGAAGGCACCGTGTTCCTGTCGATCAAGGAGGCCGACAAGACCGATCAGCTCGTCGAGGTGGGGCGGATCCTGACCGATCTGGGCCTCGCGATCCGGGCCACCGAGGGCACCCACCGGTTCCTGAAGGAGCGCGGCATCGCCAGCGACAAGGTCAACAAGGTCTACGAGGGCGGCCGGACCATCGTCGACATCATGAAGGACGGCGGCATCGACCTGGTGATGAACACGACCGAGGGCGCACAGGCGGTGGAGGACAGCCGCTCGATGCGGGCCGTGGCCCTGAGCGACAGGATCCCCTATTTCACCACTCTCGCCGCCGCCCACGCCGCCGCGGTCGCCATGCAGGCCCGGCGCCGGGGCGAGATCGAGGTGCGTTCGCTGCAGGGGTGACGGCCGCGCTTTGCCACCGGGCGCGCCGCGGCGGAACCGGGACCGCCCCCCTCCCCGTTTGCCCGGGTGACGAGCGAACGATGGAGGAAAGGATGTCCGATCTCGGGCTGTCGATCATCGACGAGACGGTGAACGAGACCAACCACTGGCTGAACCTTCTGGGCGGCCGGCTCGGTCTCGATCACCAGCACGCCTATCATGCCCTGCGCGCGGGGCTGCACACCCTGCGCGACCGCCTGCCGGTGAACGAGGCCGCCGCCCTCGGCGCGCAGCTGCCGCATCTGGTGCGCGGGATCTACTACGAGAACTGGCGCCCCGCCGACGTGCCGCAGACCACGCGCACCACCGCCCAGTACACCGAGGAGGTGAAGGCGCGGCTGGTCGACGACCGCGACCCCGACGCCGCGACCACGGCGCGGGCGGTGTTCTGGCTGCTGTCCACGAATTGCGGGTCGGGCATGATGGAGAAGGTGCGCAACGCCCTGCCGAAGGACGTCGCCGAGGATCTCCTCGACGCGGCCTGACGGGGTCCGGGCCGGGGTCGCTCAGGCCGCCACCCCGGTCCAGCCGCCCTCGCGCATCAACGCGTTCGACCGCCCCTCGACGCTCTCGCTCAGCCGCGCGACGAAATCGCGCTTGTCGAGGCCGGGCTGGATCGGGTCGAGGAACTCCAGCACCGCGTGGCCGGGGCGTTTCGCGATCCCGGTCCGCGGCCAGAACAGGCCGACATTCACCGCGACGGGAATGCAGGGCTGCCCGAGCTGCTGGTAGAGGATCGCCGTTCCGGTCTTGTAGGGCAATTCCACGCCCGGCGCGACGCGCGTACCCTGGGGATAGATCACCAGCTGGCCCGGCCGCACCCGCCCCTTGTGGACATCCGCGAGCATCTGGGCGATGGCTTGGCCCTTCTTGCCGCGATCCACCGGCACGCAGCCGATCTTCTTGGCGAACCAGCCCAGCACCGGGGCGCGGGTCAGCTCCTTCTTCATGATGAATTTCGGAGCGGGCAATACCGAGCAGAGCAGGATGATGTCGAAGAAGCTCTGATGCTTGGCCGCGACCATCACCTCCCCCTGCGGCACCTCGCCCCGGATCTCGGAACTGAGGCCGATCATCTTCTCGGCCGACCAGACGACGTAGCGGCAATAGGCCCGGATCGCCCGGTGTCCCCCGTCCTCGCGCCGGATCGCGATCGGCGCCCACCAGATCCCCATCAGAACCATCGCGGCATACATCTGGATCGTGAAGAGGGTGGCGCGGAGATACTGCATGCGGGCCTCGGCGTTCCGGGCCCCGACCGGACCCCTCCCGCCTCTATCGCGCCCGGCGGCGCAAGGCCAGCGCACCCCGCGGCCGGAGGGCGACAAACGCTTTGACACGCCCGGCGCGGTTGCTCACAGGTGGCACATCGGAAACCCGTCCGCCATGAGCCCGATGCGCCTCACATGCCCCAAATGCGGCGCGATCTACGAGATCGACGCCAACCTGATTCCGGCCACGGGGCGGGACGTGCAATGCGCCTCCTGCGCCCATGTCTGGATCCAGACGCGGCGGGGGCCCGACGCCCCGCCCGAGGGCGAACCGGAAGCGGCCGCCACCCCGGAGGAGACGGTGCCCGCCGCCCCGGCGGAGGACGAAGGTGCCGCCGCGCGAGACGAGGCGTCCGCGGATGGCGAAGACGCCGACCCCGCACGGGACGAGGCGAAGGCCGCCGGGCCGGACGCGGGCCGGACGCCGCCGACCCCGACGAAGGCGTCGGCGACACCGCCCCGGCCGCCGAAGCCACCGCCGGGGAGGTCGAGGACGAGGCGCCCCGCCGCCGGCCCGACGACGAGACGTTGCGCATCCTGCGCGAGGAGGCGGCGCTCGCCGCCACCCGGCGCAAGGCCCGGACAGCGGGCAGTGATCCCGCACAGCCCCCGGCTCCGGCACCCGAATCGCCGCCCCCCGCCGAGCGGCAGGCAAGCCCGGTTCTCGCGCGACCCGATCGCGACGAGGCGCGCCCCGAAACGACCGACCCCGATCCCGACCGGGCGACGGCACCGGAACGCGAGAGCTCCCGGGAGACGTCCTCCGGGGGCATCCGCCGACCGGCCAGGGAAGACTCCGGCGACCTGTTGCCGGATCTCGACGAGATCAACTCCTCCCTCTCCGGCCCTGCGCGCCGGCCCGCGCCGACCGCGCGGCCCGCGCCGGAGCCCAGGCGGCGCCGCTCGGCCGGTGCGGCCACCGTTCTCGCACTCCTCGGTCTCTTGGCCGCGATCTATCTGATCGGCCCGTGGATCGCCGCCCGGATTCCGGCGCTCGAAGGGCCGCTCGGGGCCTATGCCGGGGTGATCGACACGCTGCGGGGCTGGATCGGCGCCGGGCCGGGCGCCTAGGGTCAGCCCAGGCCCAGCCCCCAGAACGGCAGGAACCGCACCGGATCGCCGGCGTGGATCGTCGCCGGGCCGTCGGGCAGTTCCACCAGCCCCTCCGCCCAGCTCAGGCCCGAGATCCGGCCAGAGCCTTCCGAGGCGAAGGTTTCCACGCCCGCGGCGCCCATCCGGGCGCGCAGGTATTCCCGCCGCCCCGGTTTCTTGCGCTTCTCGAAGGCCGCCGGCAGGGTCAGCACCACCGGCTCGGGCCAGGGCGACCCGGCCATGACGGCGAGCGCCGGGCGGGCGAAGATCGCCGCGCAGACGAAGCTCGCCACCGGGTTTCCCGGCAGACCGAAGACCGGCATGCCCGCCCGCATGCCCAGCGCCAGCGGGCGGCCGGGCTTCAGGGCGATGCGCCAGGCGGCCAGGACACCCTCCTCCCGCAGGAGCGCCGAGACGTGGTCCTCGTCCCCCGCCGAGGCGCCGCCCGAGGTCAGGATCGCGTCCGCCCCCGCCCCGTCGAGCGCCGCCGCGAGCCGGGCGCGATCGTCCGGCGCCCGGCCGAGGTCCAGCGCCGCGTGGCCCCAGCGCCGGACCATCGCCAACAGCATCGGGCGATTCGCATCGTAGGTGCGCGCCGGGTCGTCGCCCTCGTCCGGCTCGGCGATCTCGTCGCCGGTGGAGAGGACCCCCACACGAAGTCGACGCCGCGCCGAAACCCGCGCGACGCCGGTCGCCGCGAGCAGCGCCAGATCGGTGGGCCGCAGAACGTGCCCCGCGGCGAGGATCGGATCGCCCGGCGCCCACGTCCTCGCCGGCGCGCCGGGTGTTGGCGCCGGGACGGATCGGGCCGCGAAAGGCGACGGCGCGGCCGTCGCTTCGCGTGTCCTCCTCCAGGATCACGGTATCGACGCCCGGCGGGAGGAGCGCGCCGGTCAGGACCCGCAGCGCATGGCCCGGCGGGACGGCGCCCGTATGCGGCGCCCCGGCGGCGGCCCGGCCGGGGGCGAGGGGCAGGTGCTGCGGCCCGTCCCCGGTGGCGGCATGGGCGAAGCCGTAGCCGTCGACCGCCGAATTGGCTCCGGGCGGGTTCGCGCGGCGCGCCCGGACCGGCTCGGCCAGGATGCGGCCGTCGGCCTCTGCCGTCGGCACCGTCTCCACGCCGGTCACCGGCCGCAGCCGCTCCCGAAGCAGGGCGAGGGCGCTGTCCACCGGGGTCCAGTCCACGCCCGCGGGCAGGGCGAAGCAGTCGTTCGACAGCGGTGGCGGCGCGAGCGGCTCGCCGCGGGCCAGATCCGCCAGCCGCGGGCCATGCCCGGCGCCGAGGATCCAGCCCTCCTCCGGCGCCGCGACCGCCATCATCTCGCGCAGCTCGGCCGCCGGTAGTTGGGACAGGGCGCGCGCCAGGAGCCGCACCTGGTGCGCGTCGCGCACGCCCGGCCCCGCCTCCTGCACGGCCTTCTCGATCACGCCGGGCCAGATCTCGGCCAGCACCGCGGGCGCCCCGGCCCATTCCTCGAACGGCCAGACGGCGACCCCGGCGATCCGGCGCAGGCGGGACAGCATCGCCAGGCCGGTCAGGGCCTGGCCGCCCACCGATTGCGCCCCCGACAGCTGGAAGCCGCTCGACGCCGCGCGGGCGATCCGCTCGCAGGCGCGCCACTCGCCCATCGGCGCGAAACCGATCCGTCCCGCCTTCGTGGCCGGGATGCCGGGCAGGCGGCCGTCCCGCTCCCAGGCCGGGTGCTTGCCCCAGAACGGTCCCTCTCCCGGGAACAGGGAATTGAGGTTCTCGGCCACCTCGAACCGATTGTTCCGCCCCCGCTCGTCGTCGGTGATCCGCCCGCCGAGCCAATCCCACAAAGCCAGCGGATCGTCCGCGCCGGTGACCCGTCGCGCGAATCCGGCCGGGTATCCGAACGGGAAGTCGAAGGCTGCGAGCACGCGCCGGCCGGCCGCGATCTCCCCGGTCAGGCATTGACCGAGCCACGCCTCCGCCGCGGCCCGGGTCGGCATATGGCGCGGCGCCTCGTCGCGGCCGTCCCGCGTGACGCCGATCCAGATCGCGTCCTTCTCCGCGCGCCGGACCCCTTCGGCCGCCGACCAGTCGACGACCACGACGGTCTCGAACCCGCTCACAACCCGATCTCGGCGGCGATCAGGTCGGCGATGGCCGCGGTGTCGTCGAGATCGAGCACCGGCCGATCCCCGATGCGCGGATCGCCCTTCGCCGCCACCGCGCGGATCGTCGGGTCCTCCGGCGCGATCGGCGGCCGACCAGTCGCCTCCCGCCAGGCCTCGATCTTCGGATGGCGGTCTCGTTTCCAGCCCTCGACCAGGACAAGGTCGACCGGCGCCAGCATGGCGATCAACTCGTCCAGCGCCGGTTCCGGTGCGCCGTCGAGCTCGGTCATCAGCGCCCAGCGCCGGCCCGAGGAGAGCAGCACCTGATGGGCGCCGGCATCGCGGTGGCGGCGGCTGTCCTTGCCCTCCCGGTCGACGTCGAAGCCGTGATGGGCGTGCTTGAGCGTGGAGACGGCGGCACCGCGGGCGCGGAACTCGGCCACCAGCCGCTCCATCAGGCCGGTCTTGCCGGAATCCTTCCAGCCGGTGACCCCGAAGACCCTCACGCGAGCATCTCCTCGGCCCGGACCAGGTCCTCGGGCCGATTCACGTTGAAGAACGGGTCGCCCCGGTCGGTCGGAAATGCCGCCAGCGCCGTTCCGTGCCGATCGGTCCAGGCGACCACCTTGCGCACGCCGTCATCCAGCGCCGCCCGCAGATCCTCGCGCAACGCGACCGGCCAGAGGCCGAAGGTGGGATGGCGCACGATCCCGCCTGCCCCGTCCGGTGTCGCGGCGAGGGCGATGGGCCGGCCCTGCGCCTCCGCCGCCAGCTGGAGTTGGGGCACCAGATCGCAGGGAAAGAACGGCGTATCGGCCGCGACCGTCACGATATGGGTCGCGCCCTGCGCCTCCGCCCAGTCGAGCCCGGCCAGGACCCCCGCCAGGGGGCCGGGCCGGTCGTCGCGCGCGTCCGGCACCACCGGCAGGCCCAGATCCGCGAACCGCGCCGGGTCGCCGTTGGCATTGAGCGCGAGGGCCTCCACCTGCGGCGCGATCCGCTCCACGACCCGGTCGAGGATCCGGCGCCCGCCGAGCGGCAGGAGGCCCTTGTCGCCCCCGCCCATGCGCGAGGCCAGGCCACCGGCCAGGATCACACCGGCCGGCGGGATCATCGCGCCGCCTCCGGCCGGGACCGAATCTTCAGTGAAAATTCACGCCTAGCCATCGGTCCCGCTCCGCCGGGGACGGTCCGACGCCGCGCCGCGGGGATCGGCATCGCGCACCAGACGCGCCTCGCCGGACAGGCAGACGAATCGCCGCCCCCGCAGCCGCCCCACCAGCGTCAGACCGACCTGTTCGGCGATTTCCACCCCCCAGGCCGTGAACCCGGATCGCGACACCAGCGCCGGGATGCCCATATGGGCGCACTTGATCACCATCTCCGAGGTCAGTCGGCCGGTCGTGTAGAGGATCTTGTCCGCCGGGTCCGCCCCCTCGCGCAGCATCCAGCCGGCGATCTTGTCGACGGCGTTGTGCCGGCCGACATCCTCCATGTAGACCAGCGGCCGGTCGCGGCGGCACAATACCGTGCCGTGGATCGCGCCCGCCTCGAGGTAGAGCGAGGGCGTCGTGTTGATCCGTTCCGACAGGGCGTAGAGCCAGCTGGTCCGCACCTCCGCGGGAGGCAGGGTCAGCCCCTCCAGCCCTTCCATCATGTCGCCGAAGACGGTGCCGACGGCGCATCCGCTCGTGCGCGTCTTGCGCCTGAGCTTCTCCTCGTGGTCGGTCGGGCGGTCGGTGCGCACCACGACCACGCCCAGATCGTCGTCGTGGTCGATTCCCGTCACCGTCTCGCCGGCGCGCAGCATGCCCTGATTGCGCAGAAATCCCAGCGCCAGGTATTCGGGATAATCGCCGATCGTCATCGCGGTGACGATTTCCTGGCCATTGAGATAGATCGTCAGCGGCCGTTCCTCGACCACCGCGATCTCGCCCGGCCTCCCCTCGTGATCGACGCCGCGCACGCGTCGCGTCAGCCCGGGCCGGGCGGGGTCCGGGGCGATGAGATAGCCGGTCTTTTCAGATTGCATTTGCAGATCCCAGCGGGCTCGGGCAGGCACTCTTCGTGCCTCGACACTAGGACGCAGGGATGCCGGCCTCCACCGCGAAATCGAACTTCTGGGCCGGCGCCGCGCAGGGCCTGCCCTTCATCCTGGTCATCGGCCCCTTCGGGGCGCTGTTCGGGGTGGTGGGGACCGAGGCCGGGCTCGACATTCCCGAGGTCATGGCGCTGACGGTTCTCGTCATCGCCGGGGCGGCGCAGTTCACCGCAGTGCAGCTGATGACGGAGAACGCGCCGGTTATCCTCATCCTGTCGGCGGCGCTGATGGTGAACCTGCGTATGGCCATGTATTCGGCCGCGCTGGTGCCCTATCTGGGCGCCGCGCCCCTGTGGCAGCGGGCGCTTGTGGCCTATCTGAACGTCGACCAATGCTATGCCTGCGCGGCGGCGCGCTATCAGACCCATCCCGGCATGACCGTGCGGGAGCGGGTGAGCTTCTTTCTCGGTGTGGCCGCGCCGATCGCGCCCCTTTGGTATGCCGCGACCTGGGCGGGGGCGACGTTCGGCGCGACCGTGCCCGAGGGATGGGCGCTCGACTTCGCGCTGCCGATCACCTTCATAGCCATGCTGGGCCCGCTCCTGCGCAGCGTGCCGAACGTGGCCGCGGCACTGGTCTCGGCGACCGTGGCGCTGGCGCTCCGCGGCCTGCCGCCGGGGATCGGGCTGATGATCGCGGCGCTCTGCGCCCTCGTCGCCGGCGCCGCTGTCGAGGTCTGGCTGGAGCGGCGCGCATGACATTCTCGGACCTCACGATCTGGGTGATCATCCTGGGACTCGCCGTCGGCACATTCCTGCTGCGGTTCTCGTTCCTGGGGCTTCTGGGCGACCGGCCCCTGCCCGGCTGGGTCCGGCGGCTCCTGCGGTTCACGCCGGTGGCGGTCTTTCCGGCCATCGTGGCACCTCTGGTCGCGTTCCCCGCCGCAACCGGCGGCGAGCCCGATCCCGCGCGGCTGACCGCCGCCCTGGTCGCGCTGGCGCTCGCTGTGGTCCTGCGGTCCGCGATCGCCGCGATCGCGGGAGGGGCCGCGACGCTCTACCTGATGCTCTGGCTCCTCGGCTAGGGCACCTCCGGCGGCGATCGGCGCCATGGCCCGGCATCATCCTGCCGCAACGATTGCGGCCGGCGGCGGGTCATTCTTCGCGAATCCGCTCCGGATCGGCTGCTCGATTGACAGGCTTCCCGCCAGGCCTTTTAAGCGCGCGGAACGCGAAGCGGCGGAAGGTCTCACTCATGAAAATCGCGATGATCGGCACTGGATATGTCGGCTTGGTCTCGGGGGTGTGCTTCTCCGATTTCGGGCACGACGTGGTCTGCGTCGATACCAATGCCGACAAGATCGAGCGGCTGGAACGTGGCGAGGTTCCGATCTACGAGCCCGGCCTCGATGTGCTGCTGGAACGGAATGTGCGCGCGGGCCGGCTGGGCTTCACCACCGATCTGGCCGCCGCGCTGAAGGGCGCCCAGGCGGTCTTCATCGCCGTCGGCACGCCCACCCGCCGCGGCGACGGCCATGCCGACCTGACCTATGTCATGGCCGCCGCCGAGGCGGTGGCCAGGGTGGCCGACGATGGCGTGGTCATCGTCACCAAGTCCACCGTGCCCGTGGGCACCAACCGGCAGGTGGCCGAAACCGTCGCGGCCGCGAATCCCGAGCTCGACTTCGACGTGGCCTCGAACCCGGAATTCCTGCGCGAGGGCGCGGCGATCGACGATTTCATGCGGCCCGACCGGGTCGTCGTCGGCGTCCAGACCGAGCGCGCCGGCGCGATCATGTCCGAGATCTACCGCCCGCTGTTCCTGCGCGAATTCCCGATCGTCGTCACCGATCTCGAATCGGCCGAGATGATCAAGTACGCGGCCAACGCGTTCCTTGCGACCAAGATCACCTTCATCAACGAGGTGGCCGCCCTGTGCGAGCGCGTCGGCGCCGACGTGAAGCAGGTCAGCCGCGGCATGGGGCTCGACGGCCGGATCGGCAACAAGTTCCTCCATGCCGGGCCGGGCTACGGCGGCTCCTGCTTTCCCAAGGACACCCGCGCCTTCGCCCGGACGGGTCAGGAATACGGCGCGCCCCTTCGGATCACCGAGCAGGTCATCGAGGTGAACGAGGAGGCCAAGCGGCGCATGATCGCCAAGCTGAAGGACCTCTGCGGCGACAGCTTCCACCGCAAGCGGGTCGCCGTGCTCGGCGTCACCTTCAAGCCCAATACCGACGACATGCGCGAGGCCCCGGCCCTGACCATCGTGCCCGCCCTCGTCGGCGGCGGCGCGGAGGTCCGGGTCTGCGATCCGCAGGGCCGGCGCGAGGGCGAGACGCTCCTTCCCGGCGTGGACTGGATGGCCGATCCCTACGAGGCCGCGCGGGAGGCGGACCTGATCGTCATGCTGACCGAATGGAACGAGTTCCGCGCCCTCGACCTGCGCCAGGTGGCCGGCGCCATGCGCACGCCGCGGATGGCCGACCTGCGCAACGTCTACACCGCCGAGGATGCGCGGGCGGCGGGCTTCCAGGCCTATGCGAGCGTCGGGCGCAGGCCGTTCGGCCTGCCCGAGTGATCGGGCCCCGCCTCCCGCGTCACATGCGCGGGGCGGGGACGCCTCCCTGGCCGAAGACGACGTTGTGATCCGTGTTCACGTTCGTCATGTCGATCCGGCGCGCCGTCACATCCGGAAGTTCCGCGAAGGACCGCATCAGCGCCTTGGGGAAGGCCGTCCGGCGCACGTCGATCCCCGCCGCGCGCAGGATGCGGCTGGTGGTGATCGCGCAGGTCGCATGAGCGGCCCGGCCATCCGCCCGCGCCAGCGCGATCAGCCGATCCGCGGTCGCGGCATCGACGGGCTTGCGCTGGCGGATCATGTAGTATTGCGGGCGGACGTGGTAGTCGGTGTACACCCTGTCGATCATCGGCGTGACGCCGAAGAGGACATCCTCGACCTCCGGCACGTCGGGATGGACGAAGGACCCCGCCGGATCCCAGAGCACCCGCTGCCGGCCGTCGATCAGGAGCGCGGTATGCGCGCCCCCGTCCGACCGCACGTCGCGCACGGTGATCAGGGTGATCGACGGATCCGCGCCGGTCGAGAAGGCGCTGCGCCGCACGACCTCGGCCGCGGCGTTGGGAGGGTTGGGCGGCGTGCAGCCCGCGAGCGCCAGCGCGCAGAGGGCCGCGGCCAGGAAACGAAGCGCCAGGATCGGTTCAGCCGTTGACGATCGCCAGCAGGATCAGCGCCGCGATGATGGCCACCACGGAGCGGACGGTCCAAGTGACGAACCCGTTGAACGTCTTCTCGTGGTCCTCGATGTCCATCGATCCGTGGGTATGCTTGGCCATGTCTGCGCTCCGAACCTGATGCTGCGGAGGTCTGATAGACCATCCGCCGCGCGCTGTCACCGGCTTCGGCAGGCAATTTTCAGACCGCCTCGAAGAGCCATGTCCCGTCCGCGTCGAGGACGCGGCGCACGCGGCCAAGATGCATCAGGTGCACGCAATGCGCCATCGCCTCGACCAGCGCCAGCCCGTATTCCGCGCGGCCGATCCGGCGGCCGAACAGCGGCTGGAAACAGGCTCCTGCCGGCTTCGGCGCGTCGAGATGGCGAACCAGTCGATCCAGCGCCCCGTGGTGATTGTCCATCATCTGGCCCAGCCGGAACGTCAGCCCGCGATAGGGCAGCTTGTGCCCCGGCAGGACCAGGCGGTCTGCTGTGGCAAAGCCCCGCAACCGCTCGCACGCCGAGAGCCACTCCCCCACCGGATCGGCCTCGGGCTCGGTGGCGTATACGCCCAGATTGGGCGAGATCGACGGCAGCATCTGGTCGCCGCCCAGGATCAGGTCGCCCGCCTCCTCCCACAGGGTGACATGCTCCGGCGCATGGCCGGCACCCATGTGCACGTGCCACCAGCGTCCGCCCAGCCGGATCATGTCCGCGTCGCTCAGACGGGTATAGCCGAGTGGCAGCGGTGCCACGACGTCGGCGAAGTTGAATGGACGCTCCCCCAACCGTTCCGAGAGGATCTCCGCGTCCATCCCCGCCGCGCGCCAGAAGGCAATGGTCTCCTCCGATGGCCGGTCCTGCTCGTCGAGCTGCAGCATGCGCGCCATGAGCCAGGCCGTGCGCGAGGTCAGAAGCTCGGCCCCGTGCTCGGACTGGAACCAGCCGGCCAGCCCGACATGGTCCGGGTGGTGATGGGTGACGACGACGCGGCGGACCCGGCGTCCCGCCAGCGCCCCGGCCCACAGTTCCCGCGTCCGGTCCGACCCGAAGCCGGTATCCACGATCGTGACGCCGTCGTCCTCCTCGAGGATCCAGCAATTGACGTGGTCGAGGGCCATGGGCAGAGGCAGGCGCAGCCATTCCACGCCCTCCGCGACCCGGCGGGGCTCTCCGACGGGCGGGGCCTCGGCCCAGGGGTAGGTGATCCGGTCGTCGCGCATCCGGGTCATCTAGGCGCCGCGGTGCGCGCCGTCAAAACCCTTCATGCGGCGCCCAGATCGTCGAGCGAGAGCGCATAGAGCGCCTCGGCCCCGGCCCGCGCCTGCGCGAGGAGCGCGCCATGCTCGGGCAGGCGGCGCCGGATGTAGATCTCGGCCAACGGCCCGCGGCCCTGCGGATCCGCGGCGGCCGCCCGCAGATGCGCCGCGCCGCCCAGGACGCGCGCGAAGGCGTGCAGGTAGGGCACGGCGCCGGCGAACCGGTCCTGCAGATCCTCACGGGCGACCAGCCATTCGGTCGTCTCGCGCAGGGTGCCGGCGGCCTGCGCGACGGCGTCGGCGAGGTCGCCCTGTCCGGTCCGCGCCGCCTCCGCCTCGGCCGCGATCTCGTCGATGAGCGCGAAGGCCGCGGCCCCGCCGTCCTTCATCTTGCGGCCCACCAGGTCCATCGCCTGGATGCCGTTCGTCCCCTCGTAGATCGTCGTCACCCGCACGTCGCGGGCGTATTGCGCCGCGCCGGTTTCCTCGACGAACCCCATCCCGCCGTGGATCTGGATCCCCTCCTGCGCCGCCGACACGCCCAGATCCGAACCGAACGCCTTGGAGATCGGCGTCAGCAGGGCGGCGCGCGCCGCCCAGTCCGCATCGCCGGTCGCGTCCGCCATGTCGATGGCGACCGCGTTCGTCAGCGCGATGGCGCGGGCGGCAAACACGTCGGCCCTGATCCCGGCCAGCATCCGCCGAACGTCGGCGTGCTCGGCGATGGTGCCGGTGCCCCCGGCCGGCCCCTGCCGGCGGTCCAGCGCATAGGCCAGGGCGTGCTGATAGGCGCCCTCGGCCACGCCGATCCCCTGCACGCCCACCCCGAGGCGGGCATTGTTCATCATCGTGAACATCGCCGCCATGCCCGCATTCTCCTCGCCGATCAGCCAACCGGTGGCGCCGTCATATTCCATCACGCAGGTGGGCGATCCGTGGATGCCCAGCTTGTGCTCCAGGCTGACGGTGCGAACCGCGTTGCGCTCGCCCAGCGACCCGTCCTCCCGTGGCAGGATCTTGGGCACGAGGAACAGGCTGATCCCCTTCGTCCCCTTCGGCGCCTCTGGCAGCCGTGCCAGCACCAGGTGGCAGACATTGTCGAGGAAATCCGCGTCGCCCCAGGTGATGTAGATCTTCTGCCCGGTGATCGCGTAGGTGCCGTCGCCGTTCGGCGCGGCCTTCGTGGTCAGCGCGCCCACGTCCGATCCGGCCTGAGGCTCGGTCAGGTTCATCGTTCCCGACCATTCGCCGCTGGTCAGCTTCGGCAGGTAGAGCGCCTTGATCTCGTCGGAGGCGTGGTGCTCCAGGGCCTCGATCTGGCCCTGGCTCAGCATCGGGCAGAGCTGCAGCGACAGGCAGGCCGAGGACATCATCTCGTTCACCGCCATCGACACGGCCACGGGGAGGCCCATGCCGCCGTGCTCGGGATCCGCGGACATGCCGACCCAGCCGCCTTCGGCGATCGCGCGGTAGCCCTCCTCATAGCCCGGCGGCGTCCGGACCACGCCGTTTTCGAGGTGGGCGGGATGCTCGTCGCCCGGCCGCTGCAACGGCGCCAGCACGTCCTCGCACAGCCGCCCCGCCTCGGTCAGGATCTGCTCGACGAGATCCGGCGTCGCCTCGGCGAACTTCTCCGTTCCGGAGACCCGCTCCAGCCCGACCACGTGATCGAAGAGAAAGCGGAAATCCCTGAGCGGCGCGCGATACGGCATATGGTCCCCCATGATCCCCGCGGCTCATCCCGCCGCGTGGCGGGGATGATGGGGCGGCGCTCCCGGCGGGGCAAGCGCGACGCGACGTTTGCGCTCTGGTCAAGGCCCGCGGCCTGGCCTAAGCGCGGGGCGCGATGACCGAGATCCTGAGCGCAGACGATGCCGGGCTGGACCGCGCCGCACGCCTTCTGCGCGCGGGCGATCTCGTCGCCTTTCCGACCGAGACGGTCTATGGCCTCGGCGCCGACGCGACCCAGGGCCGGGCGGTGGCCGCGATCTTCGCGGCGAAGGGGCGGCCCCGGTTCAACCCCCTCATCGTCCATGTGGCGACGCACGCGGCCGCCGCCGGGCTCGTCCGGTTCGATGCCGCGGCCGAGCGGCTGGCCGAGCGGTTCTGGCCCGGTCCGATGACGCTCGTCCTGCCCCTGCGCGACGAGGCCCCGGTGGACCCGCTGGTCACCGCCGGCCTGCCGACGCTGGCGGTGCGCATTCCCGACGCCGGGCTGGCCCGGGATCTCCTGGCCCGGACCGACCGGCCGGTGGCGGCCCCCTCGGCCAACCCCTCCGGCCGGGTCAGCCCGACGCGGGCCGAGCATGTGCTCTCAGGGCTCGACGGCCGGATCGCCGCGGTCCTCGACGGCGGCGCGGCCACGGTGGGGGTGGAGAGCACGATTCTTGCCCCGGGCGGGGAGGGCGTGCGCCTGCTTCGCCCCGGCGGCCTCTCCGCCGAGGAAGTCGAGGCCGTTCTGGGAGGCCCGCTCCTGCCCCCCCGATCCGGCGGCCAACCGGCCTCCCCCGGGCAGCTCGCCTCCCACTACGCACCCCGCGGGCAAGTTCGCCTGAACGCCACATCGCCCCGGCCCGGCGAGGTCTATCTGGGCTTCGGTCCGGGACCGGCCGATCTGTCGTTGTCCCCCGCGGGCGACCTGACCGAAGCCGCCGCGCGGCTGTTCCAATGCCTGCAACAGCTCGATGCGGCGGGGGTCGAGCGCATCGCCGTCGCCCCGGTCCCCGAGCGCGGCCTCGGCCGGGCGATCAACGACCGCCTGCGCCGCGCCGCCGCGCCGCGCCCGGGTTGAGCCGGGCGCCGATCTTTCGCCGAAAGATCGCCCCCGCCCCTACCGTCCGGCCCGGCGGGGCAGGCCGTGCGCGCCCGAGATCTCTAGCACCAGCTTGCGCGTTACCGCCTCGGCGAATCGTTCGCGGCGGTCGGCCGTCACCACGAAGGCGCCCGGCCCGCCGATGATGCGATCCGCGTAGGCCGCCTCCAGCCCGCCATGGGCGCGGCCGGGATCGCCGGGGCGCAGGATCGGCAGGGCGTTGATGGTGACGCCGGCCGCCAGCACCTCGTCCCGGGCCGCCTCGATCGGAGGCCCGGAATAGGAGTTCACGCTGTCGCCGGAGAAGTCGATCACCCGCCGCCACCCCTCGATGGCGTTCTCCTCCATCATCCGCAGCCCCGCCAGCAGCGCCGAGCCGATCGCGTTCCGCCCGAAGGCCTGGCGCGGCGGGGCGAGCAGCGCCTCGGCGAAGCCGCGCGCCTCCTCCGGCCCGGAGATCCGCGTCCAGTCCACAACCACCGCCTGGTTCGCCGCCCATTCCACGTAGGTCACGGCGATCTCGCCATAGGCCGTGCCGGCAATGGCGGAGAGCACCTCCGGGTCGGTGATCGCACGGGCATAACCCTCCCGCTGCAGGGCGATCTCGGCGGCGTCGATGGAGCCCGAGGCATCGGCCAGCAGCACCAGTTCCAGATCGGTATCCTGTGCCCACGCCGAGACCGGCCACGAGAGGCAGAGGAGGATCAGCGCGCGCATGCCTGCACTCTAGCAGCGCGGAGGAACCGGCGGGTCACGATCGCGGGAACGGCGCCGCGGCGGCGGCGTTCGGGGCGGGAAGGAGATCCCGCCCCATGTGCACCCCCTGTGTCAGCCGCCGCCGGTTCCTGTCGCTCTCGGCCGCCGCGCCCGTGGCCCTGTCGGGGTGCGACCGGATGCCGAATCTCGTCTCCGACGCGCAGGCGGCCGCCCTGGGCCAGGAGGCTTGGGACCAGATCCGCGCCGACACCCCGCCGAGCGGGAACCGCGACTACCAGAGCGCGCTGGATCGCGTCGCCGCGCGGCTCTTGCAGGCGGCCGGATCATCGCGCGACGACTGGGAAATCCTCGTCTTCGCCGAGTCCGGCGCCAACGCCTTCGCCCTGCCAGGGGGCAAGATCGGTGTCTACGAGGGCATGTTCGAGATCGCCCAGAACGAGGACCAGCTGGCCGCCATCGTCGGCCACGAGATCGGCCACCTGTCCGCCGAACACGCCCAGCAACGGATGAGCGCCCAGATCGCCAAGAATGCCGGCATCCGCCTGGTCGCCTTTTTCCTCAATCTCGGCGAGATCGAGTTCGCAGAGGAGATCGCCGCGGCAATGGGCCTCGGGGTGGAGGTCGGGCTGCTCCTGCCCTTCTCGCGCGAACAGGAGCTGGAGGCCGACGCCATGGGCCTGCGGACGATGGCCCGGGCCGGTTTCGACGCCCGCCAGGCCGTCACCCTGTGGGAGCGGATGCAGGCTGCCTCCCGCGACCGGCCGCCGGCCTTCCTGGCCACGCACCCGACCCCGCAGAGCCGGATCCGCGAGATCGAGGAGATCCTGGTGACTTCTGTGACCGCTCAGACCTCGGCGAGCAGCGCGTCGAGATCGAGCCGCCGGGTCGGCATCTCGATCCCACCGGTCGCGTCGCGCGGCCACTCGTCCCTCGGCCGATCGCGACAGAGTTCCACCCCGTTGCCGTCGGGATCGTCGAGATAGACCGCCTCGGACACGCCGTGATCGGAGGCGCCGGTCAGCGGGTGCCCGGCCGCCAGAACGGCCTTCACGGCGCGCGCCAGGGCGGCCCGGTCGGGGTAGAGGATCGCCGTGTGGAACAGGCCCGTATGGCCCGGCGGCGGGGGCGTGCCGCCCGCGCTCTGCCAGGTGTTCAGGGCGATATGGTGGTGATACCCGCCCGCCGACAGGAACGCCGCGCCCGGGCGGCGATACTGCACCTCGAATCCCAGGATGCCGCCGTAGAAGGCGAGCGCGCGGTCCAGATCCGCGACCTTCAGATGGACATGCCCGATGCGGGCAGCCGGATCGATCCTGCTGGCCATGGCTGCAACTCCCTTTCTACCCCATAGGTAACGGCCGGGGGGCAAGGCGCGAAGTCGTCGGTTCGGCAGAGCAATCGTGCATCAGTGCACACGCTGGCCGGCCACCCAGGTGCCCAGCACCCGGCCCTCCAGACGGGCCCCGTCGAAGGGCGTGTTCTTCGACTTCGACGCCAGGGTGAATCGGTCGAGCACGAAGGGCGCATCGGGGTCGAACAGGACGAGGTCCGCCGGCGCCCCCTCCGACAGGCGGCCTGCCGCCAGGCCGAGCCGGCGCGCCGGGTTCAACGACAGGGCGCGCCACAGGATGGGCAGGTCCATGTGACCCGAATGGACGAGGCGCATCGCCGCCGGCAGCAACGTCTCCAGCCCGACGGCGCCCGAGGCGGCCTCCTCGAAGGGCAGGCGCTTGGATTCCTCGTCCTGGGGCGTGTGCATGGAGGAGATCACGTCGATCAGCCCGCTCGCCACGGCCTCGACCACTGCGAGGCGGTCTTCCTCCGACCGGAGCGGCGGCTTCAGCTTGAAGAAGGTGCGGTAGCCGGCCACGTCCAGTTCGTTCAGCGTCAGGTGGTGGATGCCCACCCCGGCGGTGATGTCGAGACCGTTGCGCCGCGCCCGTTCCAGCGCCGGAAGAGCGCGCGCCGAGGTCAGCTGATCGACGTGGTAGCGGGCCCCGGTCATCTCCAGAAGCGAGATGTCGCGGTCGAGCCCCATGCGCTCGGCCATCGGGCTGACCGAGGGCAGGCCGTAGAGGGCGGCGAACTTGCCGCTCGTCGCCGCCGCCCCGCGGCTGAGGCCCGGCTCCTGCACATGGCCGACCACCAGCGCCCCGAGGCCGTGGGCGTAGGTCAGCGCGCGGCTCAGGACGCGGGTATCTGGCACCACCCTGTCGCAATCGGTGAAGGCGGCGGCGCCGGCGTCCATCAGGAACCCGATCTCGACCATCTCGCGCCCCTGCCGGCCCTTGGTCAGGGCCGCCATGGGAACGACGTTCACGCCGGCATCCGACTGGGCGCGCCGGGCGACGAATTCCAGCACCTCCGGCGTGTCGATGGCGGGCTCGGTGTCGGGCCGGGTCACCATCGTCGTGACCCCGCCGCGCGCCGCCGCCCGCCCCGCGGAGCGGAAGCTTTCCTTGTGGCGCTCGCCCGGCTCGGAAACCTTCACCCCGAGATCGACTATGCCCGGCGCCAGGCACTTGCCGCGGCACTCGATCACCTCCGCCCCTTCCGGCGCGGATCCGACCACGCGGCCGTCGGAGACGAAGAGATCCCCGCGCCGCTCCTCGGCGCGTTCGGGATCAATCAGGCGGGCATCGCGGAAGATCAGGTTCATGGCCGTGACCGATACGCCTCCGCACCGACGCCCGCAACGCTCAGGCGGCGATCGCCCACATGACGAAGGCCACCAGCAGCGCCACGGCCAGCGCCGCCATGGCGACGAGGCCGCTGGCCCGGCGGTTGGTGCGCGCACGCTCCTCCGGCTCGGGCGGCAAGCCGGCGGCGCTGCCCTCTGCCGAGGCGGCGCGCAGCGGCTCCCCCGCGGGCCGCGCGCGCTCCAGGGGGTAGGCGCCCAGATGCGTCAGCGGCGGCCGCGCGGACGGCGTCTGCGAGACGGCCCGCGGCCGCAAGACCAGAACGGGGCCCCGCACCGCGTCGAGCATCGGCTCGTCGGACAGGATCGCGTCGGCCGACACGCCCTCCCCCTCGACAAGGTAGCCGGACAGTCCGAAATCCCCGAGCGCCCGAGGGTCCACCGCCTCGGCGCGGTCGGGCTCCACCTCGATCCCGCCCAGCGCCTCGGACAACCGGGCGCCGTCGCCGGCCAGAGCCCGGGCTTCGTCCAGCGGCAGGTCGACGGCGAAGACGTGGACGGTCTCGGCGTTGCGGGGGTCTGTCTCGGCCATGGCGCTCCTCCTTCGGGCGTCAGCGCCGGGGTGGGCCGAAGGTTCCCGCTCAGGCGGCGCGGGGTGCCTGCAGGTTCCGCGCCAGCAGGTCCATCGCCGCCATCCGCACGGCGACGCCCATCTCCACCTGTTCCTGGATCACCGAGCGGTTGATGTCGTCGGCGATTGTGCCGTCGATCTCCACCCCGCGGTTCATCGGGCCCGGATGCATGACGATCGCGTCGTCCTTCGCACGGGCCAGCTTCTCGGAATCGAGGCCGTAGCGATAGTAGTATTCCCGCTCGGAGGGCACGAACCCTCCGTCCATCCGCTCCCGCTGCAGCCGCAGCATCATCACCACGTCCGCGCCGGCCAGGCCGCGCTCCATGTCATGCTCGACCTCCACCCCCCAGTCGGCGGCGCCCGACGGAATCAGCGTCGGCGGGCCGACCAGGCGGATCCGGCTCTCCATCTTGCCCAGCAGCCAGATGTTCGAGCGCGCCACCCGGGAATGGGCGATGTCGCCGCAGATCGCCACGGTCAGCCGGTGCAGCCGCCCCTTCGCCCGGCGAATCGTCAGCGCGTCGAGCAGCGCCTGGGTCGGATGCTCGTGCCGCCCGTCGCCCGCGTTCAGCACCGCGGCATTGACCTTCTGCGCCAGCAGGTCGACCGCGCCCGATTGCGGGTGCCGCACCACCAGAAGGTCGGGATGCATCGCGTTCAGCGTCAGCGCGGTGTCGATCAGGGTCTCGCCCTTCTTTATCGAAGAGGCCTGCATCGCCATGTTCATCACGTCCGCGCCGAGCCGCTGCCCCGCAATCTCGAAGCTGGCCTGCGTGCGGGTGGAGTTTTCGAAGAACATGTTGATCTGGGTCAGCCCGGCCAGCGCCGTGGCGTGCTTGTGCTCGGACCGGTTCAGGTCGACATAGGTTCCGGCCAGGTCGAGGATCGCCGTGATCTCGTCCGGCGAGAGGGGCTCGATGCCCAACAGGTGCCTGTGTCGGAATGTCATGCGCGCCCCCGGCCGGTCGCCTCGGGCTTAAGCCAGTGCGCGCCGCCGGACAAGCGGGCGCCCGGGACGCGGGCCGCCGGCCTGCGTATTCGGGAAAGCGAAGAAGACGCTGGAGCCCCCCGCACCCGGCCGATACCCTGTCGCCGATGCTCGATGCCGACGAATACGCCGCGGCGCTCGCCGCACTGGACTGGCAGGTGGAGCTCGGCGCCGACGAGGCGATCGAGGAAGCCCCTGTCGACCGCTACGCGCTCGCCGCGGCGGCGGCGGAGGCCGCCCGCGCCCCCGCTCCGGCCGCGACGCCCGACGCCGCCCCGCCGCCCGAGGCCGATCCCGTCAGCGACGCCCGCCACGCGGCCGAGGCGGCGCAGAGCCTCGACGGCCTGCGCGCCGCGATGACCGCCTTCGAGGGCTGCGAGTTGAAGCGGGGCGCGCGCAACCTCGTCTTCTGCGACGGCGATCCCGGGGCGCGGGTGATGATCGTCGGCGAGGCGCCCGGCCGCGAGGAGGATCGCGAGGGGCGGCCCTTCGTCGGACGCGCCGGACAACTGCTCGACCGGATGTTCGCTGCCATCGGCCTGTCGCGGCAGGGCGGCGGCCTCTACATCACCAACGTGCTGCCGTGGCGCCCGCCGCAGAACCGCGAGCCCACGGCCGAGGAGATCGCGATGATGATGCCCTTCCTCAGCCGCCACATCGCGCTGGCCGATCCCGCGCTCCTCGTGGTCATGGGCAACATCTCGGCCCAGGCGCTGCTTGGCCGTCGCGGTATCACCCGCCTGCGCGGGCACTGGGCCGAGGCGCAGGGCCGTCCGGCCCTGCCGATGGTCCATCCCGCCTACCTTCTGCGGAACCCGGCCGCGAAGCGCGAGACCTGGGCCGACCTCCTGGCCCTGAAGGAGCGGCTGACGTGAGGATCCTGGCCGTCTCCGACATGCACCTCGACCCGCGCGCGGCCGAGGACCTGCTTGCCGCCGCGCCGGCCGCCGACCTGGTGATCTGCGCCGGCGACCTCGCCAACCAGCACGAGGGGCTGCGGGACTATGCCGCGCGGCTGGAGCCGATCGCGGCGAAGACGGTCATGGTGCCCGGCAACAACGAAAGCCTCGAGGCGCTCCGCGCCGCGACCACCGCGACGGTCCTGCACGGCGAGACGGTCGAACGAGGTGGCCTGACCATCGCCGGGATCGGTGGCGGCATCCCGCCCCTGCCGCCGATGCCGTGGCAGTCATGGGACCTGACGGAGGACGCCGCTCGGGCGCTGCTCGATGGAATACCGGCGGCCGATATCCTGGTCTGCCACTCGCCGCCCGCCGGGCTCGGCGACAACCATGCCAGCCTCGGCCATATCGGCTCGACCGCGCTGAGGGAGGCGATGGTGCGCCTGGCCCCGCGGCTCTGCGTCTTCGGCCATATCCACGATTGCTGGGGCGAAGGCGGCCGGCTCGGGCTTACCAGGTGGCGCAATCTTGGCCCCGCGCCGGTCTGGTTCGACATCTGACCCCTTGGCGCGGACCGGGCGCGGCTTATCCTCCGCCGCGACACCGGAATGCGAGGCTGGAATGAACGACACCGGATACGTGCCGCCGAAGGTCTGGACCTGGGACAGGGAGTTGGGCGGCAAGTGGGCGAGCCTGAACCGCCCCGTGGCCGGCGCGACGCATGAGCGGGAGCTGCCGCGCGGCGATCACCCGTTCCAGCTCTATTCGCTGGCCACGCCGAACGGGCAGAAGGTGACGATCCTGTTCGAGGAGCTTCTCGCCGCCGGGCACGAGGGCGCGGAATACGACGCCTGGCTGATCGATATCGGCGAGGGCGACCAGTTCGGATCGGGCTTCGTCGCGGTCAATCCGAACTCCAAGATTCCCGCGATGATGGATCACTCCGGCGCGACGCCCGTGCGGGTCTTCGAATCGGGCGCCATCCTGCTGCACCTGGCCGAGAAGTTCGACGCCTTCCTCGGCGTGCCCGGGCGGCGGGCCGAGATGCTGTCCTGGCTCATGTGGCTGCAGGGATCGGCGCCCTTCCTCGGCGGCGGGTTCGGCCATTTCTATGCCTATGCGCCCGAGCCGATGGAATACCCCCTCGACCGCTACGCGATGGAGACGAAGCGCCAGCTCGACGTGCTCGACCGGCATCTGGCCGACCACGCCTTCCTGGCGGGAGAGGCCTACACGATCGCGGACATCGCCACCTTCCCCTGGTATGGCAACCTCGTCCTCGGCCGCGCCTACGGCGACGCCGCGACCTTCCTCTCCGCGCATGAATACACCAACGTGATCCGCTGGGCGCGGGAAATCGACGCGCGCGAGCCCGTGCGGCGCGGGCGCATGGTCAACAGCACCAGCGGCGAGCCGGCGACCCAGCTGCGCGAGCGCCACGCCGCCTCCGATTTCGAGACGAAGACGCAGGACAAGATCGGGTGACACCGAATTCTCGCCGAAAATTCGCCTGCGACGGAGGCGCATCGTGACCGGGCCGGGCGTCGAGCGCGATTTCATCCCCTGCCGGATCGCGGTCCTGACGGTGAGCGATACGCGCCGTGCCGATGACGACCGGTCGGGGGATACGCTCGTCGGGCGACTGGAGGCGGCGGGCCACGTCCTCGCGGACCGCGCGCTTCTCCGCGACGACAGGGAGGCCATCGCGACGCAGTTGCGGCGCTGGTGCGCCGATCCCGGCGTGGACGTGGTGATCTCCACCGGCGGCACCGGCCTGACCGGGCGCGATGTCACCGTCGAGGCGCATCGCGACGTCTACGAGAAGGAGATCGACGCCTTCGCCATCGTCTTCACCCATGTCTCGATCGCCAAGATCGGCACCTCGGCGGTGCAGTCCCGCGCCACGGGCGGCGTCGCGAACGGCACCTATCTCTTTGCCCTGCCCGGTTCCCCGGGCGCCTGCCGCGATGCCTGGGACGAGATCCTCGCGCCCCAGCTCGACTATCGCCACCGCCCCTGCAACTTCGTCGAGATCCTGCCCCGGCTCGACGAGCACCGGCGGCGGAAGTGACCCTGCCCCTCCGCCTGACAGCCGTCGGCCCGGGGTGGTCCGCCCGGCGGAGAACGCCGCACCGTCCGATGGCACGGCGCGCCCTTCCTCTCCGCCCCCGCAGGTGGCCGGCACACGAAGAATTGCGGCCACCCGGCGCTGCCTCCTACTATGGCTCCCATGTCACCCGGCGCCCGGCGCCGGCCCAGGAGGACCCCGCCCCATGTGCAGCATCTATTCCCGACAGGATCCCGACCGGTACGCCCTGACCACGCGCAGCCTCCGAATCGAGGGCTATTCCACCAGCATCCGGCTGGAGAACGCCTTCTGGGAGGTGCTCGAGCGCATGGCCCAGAGCGAGGGACGCCCGCTCACCGACCTGATCGCCCGGCTGCATGCCGAGGTGGAGGCCAGCCGCGAGGGGCCGGTGAACTTCACCTCGATCCTGCGCGCCTCCTGCCTGATCTTCCTGGAATCCCGCGACCAAGGTCGAAGGGCGTCCACGGCGGCGTAGTAACCCGCTACCACCACCTTTTGCGCCACCGCGCCATGCTGTTCCGGCCACCAGCGAACCGGAGACGACATGGCGAAGATGATCCACAGCATGATCCGCGTCCTGGACGAGGAGCGGTCGATCCATTTCTACCGCACCGCCTTCGGACTGGAGATCGCGGACCGGCTGGATTTCGACGATTTCACCCTGGTCTACCTGTCGAACGGCGAGACCGCCTTCGAACTGGAGCTGACCGTCAACAAGGGCCGCGCCGAGCCCTACGACCTGGGCGACGGCTACGGCCACCTGGCCGTCTCGGTCGCCGATCTCGACGCCGAGCATGCCCGGCTGACCGAGGCCGGCTTCGCGCCGCGCAAGATCGTCGAATTCGCCCCCGCGGGCGAACTCGTCGGCCGCTTCTTCTTCATCGCCGACCCGGACGGCTACCAGATCGAGGTTCTGGAGCGCTCGGGCCGCTTCACGTGAGCCGCCGGCCCCGCGGGGAGGCGGGGCCGGAATGCCAGCAAGGGAGGACAGGAGCTTGGCACAGGATCGAGCGGCGCTGCGGGGATTGACCCGGCGCCAGTTGCTGACGGGGGCGACCGCGATGGGCGCCTTCGTCGTCGGGTCGGGCTACGTCACCGGCGCCCGGGCCGAATGGGCCACCGAGATGCGCGCCATGAAGCCCGAAAGCTTCGCAGCGCTGGTGCAGATGGCGCGCGACATCTATCCCCACGACCGCATCCCCGACGCGCACTACGTCGTCGCGGTCAAGGGATACGACACCCAGGACCAGGCCGAGATGGCCGAGGCCGGCATCGCGGATCTGAACGCCCGCGCCCGCGAGATGAAGGGCGACGACTACCTGAACATCGGCTGGGAGCGGGACCGCGTCGAGGTGCTGCGCGCGATGGAGGAGGAGGACTTCTTCCAGACCGTGCGCGGCGGCCTCGTCACCGGACTCTACAACCAGAAGGAGGTCTGGCCGATCTTCGGCTACGAGGGCGAGTCCTACTCGCAGGGCGGCTACATCGACCGTGGCTTCGACGACATCTCGTGGATCGGCTGAGGGAGGACGGATCATGGCTGCACCATTCGACCAGAACGACGACAGCGTGGTCGTCGTCATCGGCACCGGCGCGGGCGGCGGAGTCCTCGCCAACGAACTGGCCCGGAAGGGCGTGAGCGTCGTCGCGCTGGAGGCCGGCGGGCGCTACCTGCCCGAGGATTACGTCAACGACGAGTGGGAGAGCTTCGGGCAACTCGCCTGGACCGACCCTCGCACCACCAGCGGCGACTGGCGCGTGGCGCGCGACTTCTCCGGCCTGCCGGCCTGGATCGTCAAGGCGGTGGGCGGCACCACCACGCACTGGGCCGGCGCCTCGCTGCGCTTCCAGCCGCACGAATGGAAGGCCCGCTCGACCTATGGCGAGATCGCCGGAACCTCGCTGCTCGACTGGCCGATCGACGCCGACGAGATGGCGCCATGGTACGACCGTGCCGAGGAGAAGCTGAAGGTCACCCGCACCGGAGGGCGCGCGGGGCTGCCCGGATGCAACAACTACAAGGTATTCGAGGCCGGGGCCCGGAATCTCGGCTACGAGAAGGTCCATACCGGCCGGATGGCGATCAACACCGACTGGTACGGCGATCGGGCGCCGTGCCAGCAGACGGGGTTCTGCTTTCAGGGCTGCAAATGGGGCGCCAAGTGGTCCGCGGCCTATACCGACATCCCGGAAGGCGAGGCCACCGGCAACCTGGAGGTGCGCGAGAACGCCCATGCCGCGCGCATCCTGCATGACAATTCCGGAAAGGTGACGGGCGTCGAATACTTCGACCGCGACGGCAACCTGCACCTGCAGAAGGCGCGCGTCGTCGCGGTGGCGGGCAACTCGTTCGAGAGCCCGCGCCTCCTGCTGAACTCGGCATCGCCGATGTTCCCCGACGGCCTGGCCAATTCCTCGGGCCAGGTCGGGCGCAACTACATGCGCCACCTGACCGGTTCGGTCTACGGCATCTTCGACAAGCCGGTGAACATGTATCGTGGCACCACAATGGCCGGGATCGTGCAGGACGAGGCGCGCCACGACCCGTCCCGCGGCTTCGTCGGCGGATTTGAGCTGGAGACCCTGTCGCTCGGCCTGCCCTTCATGGCGGCCTTCCTCGATCCCGGCGCCTGGGGCCGGGAATTCACCTCCGCGCTCGACCAGTACGAGAACATGGCCGGCATGTGGATCGTCGGCGAGGACATGCCGCAGGCGGACAACCGCGTCACCCTCTCCGAGACCACCGACCAGTGGGGCCTCAAGGTCGCCAATGTCCACTATTCCGACCACGAGAACGACCGGGCCATGCGCGACTACGCCTATGACGTGGGATCGCGGATGTACGATTCGCTCGGCGCCACGCGCACCCTGCCGACGCCGCCCTATCCCTCGACGCACAATCTCGGCACCAACCGGATGTCGGAGCGGCCCGAGGACGGGGTGGTAAACCGCAACGGCCGGGCCCATGACGTGCCCAACCTCTTCGTCTCGGACGGATCGCAATTCACCACCGGCGCGGCCGAGAACCCGACGCTGACGATCGTCGCGCTGGCGATCCGGCAGGCCGAGCATATCGCGGGCGAGATGTCCTCCGGCACGCTCTGAGCGGCGCTCCCCACCCGTTCCGGCACCGCGCCGGGGCGGGGCGGGACGCGGCGTCACCGGGCCGTTGCCCAATGCCCGGGGGCGCATAGGTATGGGCGATGACAAAGACCGCCCCCCGGACCGGCCCCATGCTGTTCCTCCGCGCCGTGGAGCCGGAGGCCGTGCGCGTCGCGATCACCTGCATCCGTCCCGACGGCGCCCCCGCCCCGGTGATCGAGACCGACCGCGAGCATGAGGTCGAGCCCCTCGTCACCCGGGCCGGCGCCACCCTCTGGCGGGCCGAGATCGCCCTGCCGAAGGGACGGACATCGTATTCCTGCGACGGCGAGCGCCACGAGGTCGCCACCGGCATGGAAGGCGACCTGACCATCGCTTTCGTCTCCTGCAACGGGCAGGAGCACGGCGATCTCGATCGCCCGCCGGAGGATCGCAACGTCCTCTGGACCGATCTCGCGGCCCGCATCGCCGCCGATCCGGTCCACCTGATCCTGCATGGCGGCGACCAGATCTACGCCGACGAGGTGACGCTGTGTCACCCGCTCACGAAGGACTGGCCCGACGAGGTGCCGGACACCCTGACGGAGGCGCAGGAGCGCGAGTTGCGCGCCGCCCTCGACGAGGCCTTTTTCCGACGCTACGCGACGCAGTGGGCGCAGCCCGGCTATGCCGAAGCGGTCGCCCGGGCGCCCTCTCTGTGCATGTGGGACGATCACGACATCTGCGATGGCTGGGGGTCGCTGCGCCGCCACGCCCAGCACACCGATACGGCGCGCGTGCTCTTTGCCGCGGCGCGCGAGGCCTTCCTGCTGTTCCAGTTCGGCTGCCGCGCGGACGAGCGACCTGAAATCTGCCTCGGCGACGGTCCGCACCTGTCCTGGCGGGCCGATCTGCCGGGGGTCAGTGTCGTCGCCCCCGACCTCCGCTCGACCCGAACCAAGAGCCGTGTCATGAGCGAGGAGACCTGGGCGGATCTCGACCGCGGCCTGGCCGATCCGGAGGAACGCACATTCGTGATCTCCAGCGTGCCCGCCCTCGGTCCGCGCCTGTCGCTGGTGGAGCGGCTTATGAAGCTCACCCGCCGCATGGAGAAATACGAGGACGACCTGCGCGACCAGTGGCAGAGCTATGCCCATCGCGCGGAATGGCGCCGCTTCCTCACGGCCCTGATGGCGGTACACGACCGCGACGGCCATGCCTGCACGGTGATCTCGGGGGAGATCCACCTGGCCATGCGCGGCACGATGCGCACCGACCGGGACGAGATGCACCAGCTCGTCGCCTCCGGCATCACCCACCCGCCGCCGCCCGAGGGGCTCGCCACGGCGCTGAGCTGGCTCGCGTGGCTCGGCGAGGCGCCGCTCAAGGGCCACCCGATCCGCCTCCATCCGCTCCCCGGCAAGACCCGCCCCTACACCGCGGAGCGCAACTACCTGATCCTGCGCCGGCGGGAGGGGGACTGGTCCGCCTCCTGGCGGCTGGAGGAGAGCGGTGCGACCGACGGCCTCGCCCTCTGATCGAGCCGGAACAAAGGCCCCCCGCCGGCCCTTTCATCGCAGAAGCTAGCAACGGGGCCAGCCATGAAGATCACCCTCTCCGTCAACGGCGAGAGCCACGCTCTCGACGTCGACCCGAGAACCACCCTCCTCGACGCGCTGCGCGATCATATGGACCTCACCGGGTCCAAGAAGGGTTGCGACCACGGCCAGTGCGGGGCCTGCACCGCACTGGTGAACGGGCGGCGGATCAATTCCTGCCTCTCGCTCGCCGTGATGCACGAGGGCGACGAGATCACCACCATCGAGGGGCTGGGCGCGCCCGGCGCGCTGTCGCCGCTGCAGAAGGCTTTCGTGCGGCATGACGGCTACCAGTGCGGCTATTGCACGCCCGGGCAGATCGTTTCGGCCAAGGGGATGATCGACGAGGTCGCGCATGGCTGGCCGTCCCACGTCACCGAAGACCTCGAGGCGGCCCCGGACTTCACCGAGGCCGAGATCAAGGAGCGGATGAGCGGCAACCTGTGCCGGTGCTCGGCCTATCCGGGCATCTGCGCCGCCATCAAGGAGGCCGCCCCGGACGAAGGACTGGGCGAAAGGGAGGCCGCGGAATGAGACCCTTCGATTACGTCCGTGCCGAGAACCCATCGGACGCGATGCGCGCCGACGGCCGCATCATCGCCGGCGGCACCAACCTGCTCGACCTGATGAAGCTGGAAGTGGAGACTCCCGAGCGGCTGATCGACGTCACCAGGCTCGACCTGCGCGAAATCGACCGGCAGGAGAACTCCCTGCGCATCGGCGCGCTGGTCACCAACGCGGACCTCGCCGCCGACGAGACAGTCCGCCGCGATTATCCCGTCCTGAGCCGCGCGCTTCTGGCCGGCGCCTCGGGGCAACTCAGGAACAAGGCGACTACCGGCGGCAACCTGATGCAGCGCACGCGCTGCCCGTACTTCTACGACACCACGCAGCCCTGCAACAAGCGCGCCCCCGGTACCGGCTGCGGGGCGATGGAGGGGTTCAACCGGATCCTCGCCATCCTCGGCACCTCCGACAAGTGCATCGCCACCCACCCCTCCGACATGGCCGTGGCCATGCGCGCCCTCGACGCGCGGGTGGAGATCGAGAGTCCCTCGGGCGAGACGCGGCTCCTGACGCTGGACGAGTTCTACCTCCTGCCCGGCGACACGCCCGAGAAGGAGACGGTACTGGAGCCCGGCGAGCTGATCACCGCCGTCCACCTGCCCGAGCCGCCGAAGGGCCGGCAGGCCTATCGGAAGGTGCGCGACCGCGCCTCCTACGCTTTCGCGCTGGTCTCGGTCGGCGCGGTGATCCATGTCGAGGGCGGCAAGATCGCCGAGGCCTCGCTGGCCTTCGGCGGACTGGGCCCGCGGCCTTGGCGGAACACGGATGTCGAGGACGTCCTCGTGGGCGAGACCCCGTCGGAGGCGATCTTCGACAAGGCCGCCGACGTGCTGCTGGCCGATGCAAGGGGCTTTGGTGCCAACGACTTCAAGATTCCCCTCACCCGCCGCGTCCTGAAGGCGGTGCTGAGCGACCTGACGGGAGTGTCCCAATGACCGAACACCTGAAGATGGACGAGGTCCAGCCGCGCCTTCTCGACGAGACCGGCCAGGGCGCGATCACGAAGCCGCTGGACCGCCCCGAGGGCCCGCTCAAGGTCTCGGGCCGGGCCACCTATGCCGCCGAGTACAAGGCCGCGAACATGGCCTTCGGCGTCATGGTGCGCGCCGCGATCACTCGCGGCAGCTACGAGATCGACGAGTCGTCGGTGAAGGACATGGAGGGCTTCCTCGGCGTCTGGACCGACCACATGATCCGCAACGCCGCGCAGGGGATGATGAACACCAACCCCGTCCAGCTTGGCCAGCGTGTCCAGTATCTCGGCCAGCCGGTTGCGGTCGTCGCCGCCGAAACCTTCGAGCAGGCGCGCCACATCGCCAACGCGCTGAAGGTCGACTACTCGCCCGAAGACAGCGCCGATGTCGATCCCGAGACCGCCGCCCAGGTCGACCAGTCCGTGTCGCTCGACCAGGGCGATCTGGAGCAGGCGATGAAGGACGCCGCCTTCACGGTCGATTCCACCTACACGACCAAGCCGCACAATTCCGCGCCGATGGAGCCGCATGCCTCGCTGGCCGAATGGGACGGCGAGCGGCTGACCGTGCACGGCTCCTACCAGATGCTGAAGTACAACCGTAACGAACTGGCCGATTCGCTGGGCATGGACGCGGAGAACATCCGCATCCTGTCGCCGTATGTGGGCGGCGGTTTCGGCTCCAAGCTCGGCATCTCCCCCGAGGCGGTCGGCGCCGCGGTGGCGGCCAAGGCGCTCAAGCGGCCCGTGCGCGTCGTCCTCGCCCGGCAGAACGTCTTCGAGATGGTCGTCCGGCGGACCGAGACGAAGCAGCGCGTGCGGCTGGCCGCCGACAAGGACGGGCGCCTGACCGGGCTCGGCCACGACAACTGGCAATCCAACCTGCCCGACGAGCAGTTCGCCGAGCCGGTGACCATGGCCACGCATTTCCTCTATGGCGGCGAGAACCGTCGCTACGAACAGTCGGTGGCGCGGGTCCACCGCTCCGCCGCCGGCTCGGTTCGCGCGCCCGGCGAGGCCGTGGGGATGCTGGCGCTGGAAAACGCGATGGACGAACTGGCCGAGGCCACCGGCATCGACCCGATCGAGCTTCGGATTCGCAATATCCCCGAAGTCCATCCCGAAAGCGGCAAGCAATTCTCGTCGCGTTCGCTCGCCCAGTGCCTGCGCGAGGGGGCGGCCGCCTTCGGCTGGGATCAGCGCCAGGCGCCCAAGGCCCGGCGCGAGGGCGAGTGGTTCGTCGGCATGGGCGTCGCCGCAGCGGCACGGACCAACATTTTGATGGAATCGAAGGCCCGGGTCACCCTGAACCCTGACGGCACCGCGCTGGTCGAGACCGACATGACCGATATCGGCACCGGGACCTATGCCATCCTCGGGCAGATCGCGGCCGAGATGCTGGGCCTCGACGCGTCGAAGGTCACGGTGGAGCTCGGCGATACCGACCTGCCCGCTTCCAGCGGCTCCGGCGGCTCTTGGGGGGCGGCCTCGGCCGGTTCCTCGGTGTTCCTCGGAGCCAAGGCGATCCGGGCGAAGTTGGCGGAGCGACTGGGCTGCGCGCCCGAGGCGCTTCGGCTGCAGAACGGAATGGCCACCGGTGGCAACAACCGCCGTCCGCTCGCCGAGTTGATGGACGGTCCCCTGGCGGAGGAGGGGCATATCCAGCCCGGCTCCAAGTCGAAGGAGATGGCTCAGGCCGGCTACGGCGCCCATTTCGCGGAGGTCGCGGTCAACGCCGTCACCGGCGAGGTACGCGTCCGCCGCACCTTGTCGGCCATGGCCGCAGGCCGGATCCTCAACGAGAAGACCGCCAGGAGCCAGGTTCACGGCGGCATGATCTGGGGCATCGGCACCGCGCTGACCGAGGCGATCGAGCACGACCACCGCACCGGCCACATCGTCAACAACGACCTTGCCGAGTATCATGTGCCGGTGCACCTGGACGTGCCGCAGCACGACGTGATCTTCATCGAGGAACGCGACGACGACGCCAACCCGATGCAGGTCAAGGGGATCGGCGAGTTGGGCTTGGCCGGGGCCGGCGCGGCGGTCACCAATGCGATCTACAATGCTTGCGGCGTGCGGGTGCGCGACTACCCGGCCACCCCGGACCGCATCTTTCCGCATCTCTGAGACGGGTTCGGGCCGGCGATCCCGGCTTGCCTGACGAAACGGCCCGGGCGGCGGCGCTCCGCCCGGGCCGTCTTGAGAAACCTACCCTGCCCGGCCCAGACCTCCGATATATCGCGCTCCTTGGCCTCGTGGGTCCGCCATCTGGCACTCTCCGCGCCGCGCGGCTAGGATCCGGTGCCACAGGGAGAACGGCACATGCCCCACGATATCGCGATCCTCGGGATCTTCGCCGCCGACACGGCCTACCGCGCTGACCGGATGCCGGCGATGGGCGAAACGGTGCTCGGCCGCGACTTTGCCCTGAATGCCGGTGGCAAGGGGTCGAACCAGGCCGTCGCCGCCGCCCGTGCCGGCGCGTCGGTCGCGTTCCTGACGAAGATCGGCGGCGACACCTTCGGCCGGCTCGCCCGCGACACATGGGACCGGGCGGGCGTGACCTTCGCCGGATCGGAAATGCCCGACGCCGCTACGGGGGCGGCCTTCATCTTCGTCGACGACACCAGCGGCGACAACGCGATCATCGTCGCCCCGGGCGCCGCCGGCACCATCACTCCGGCCGACATCGAACGCTGGGCGGACACGATCCGCGCCGCACGCGTCTTCGTCACCCAGTTGGAACAGCCGCTCGGCGCCGCGCACAGGGCGCTCCGCATCGCCCGCGATGCGGGCGTGCGGACGATCCTGAACCCGGCACCGGCGGCGGATCTGTCGGACGACATGCTGGCACTGTGCGACCTCGTCACCCCGAACGAGAGCGAGGCCGCGCGGCTGAGCGGAGTCATCGTCGACGGGCCCGCAGGCGCCGCCGCCGCGGCTGCGGCCCTGGTTGCCCGGGGTGCCGGCGCCGCGATCGTCACGCTGGGTGCGAACGGCGCGCTCTATCACGACGGCCGCGAGGCCCGCCACATTCCAGGCCGCGTGGCAGGGCCGGTGGTCGAGACGACCGGGGCGGGCGATGCCTTCAACGGCGCGCTTGCCGCCGCCCTCGCGGCCGGGCGCGCCCCGGAGGCGGCGCTGGCCTTCGCGAACGCGGCCGGGGCACTGTCGGTCACCCGGCCCGGTGCGGCCCCGTCGATGCCCCGGCGGGCCGAGATCGAGGGACTGATGGGCTGAAGGTCAGGCCCGTTCCGGCGCGGCCTTGTCCTCGGGACCGGTGTCGAACGTGGCCCAGGTCGAATCCCCCGGCGGGGGCGGCGTCGGGTCCACGTCGGCGCCGTGCAAGTTCACCTTCGACATGAAGTTGGCGGAGATCGGCGCGGTGACGAACAGGAAGGCCATGATCAGCATCTCGTGGAACGATCCGTCGCCATGGGCGAAGGCCTGCAGCATCGAGGCGAGGAGCAGGGAGCCGACACCGAGGGTCGAGGCCTTGGTGGGGGCATGCAGCCGCTTCATCGGCGTGTCGAGTTTCAGCAGCCCGATCGAGCCCACGAGGGCGAAGAACGCCCCGATCAGCAGTGCGGCGACCGTGGCGATGTCCGCGATGGCCACCCAGTCGACCGCGGAGAGGAATTGCGAGACGTCCTCCATCATTCGATGATGTCCCCCCGGAGCACGAAGCGGCAATAGGCCACGGTCGAGACGAAGCCGAGCATGGCCACGATCAGCGCCGCCTCGAAATAGAGTTGCGTGCCGCCCCACATGCCGAGCAGCACGATCATCGCGATGGCGTTCACCACCATGGTGTCGAGCGCGAGAATCCGGTCCCCGATGCAGGGCCCCTTGATCAGCCGGAGCATCGCCAGGAGCTGCGCGAGAGCGACAGCGGCAAAGGCGATCATGATGGCGATGTCGATCATTCGAAGATCTCCTTCAACCGGCGTTCGTAGCGCTGCTTGATGCCCTGCGCCTCCTCGTCCGGGTCCCCCGTGTCGAGCGCGTGGACCAGCAGGCACCTGCCCTCGTCCGACAGGTCGGCCGAGACCGTCCCCGGCGTCAGCGTGATCGTCCCCGCCAGGATCGCGATCGCCTCGGGGGTCTTCAGCTCCAGCGGGATCACCACCCAGTTCGACCGCATTCCCGCATTCGAGCGGGTCAGGACGATCCAAGCCACGGCGATATTCGCCGCGATGATGTCCCACATCACCAGCAGAACATAGAGGACGAGCCGGCCAAGGCGCGGTGTGCCGGGCCTGTCTGGCCAGTAGGCTGCGGTGAAGATCGGGATCAGGATCCCCAGGATCGCCCCCAGGACCACCGTGCCCAGGCTGATCGCGTTGACCAGCAGGCACCAGACGACCACCAGCAGCAGCGACAGGACCGGGTGCGGCAGGATCCTGGACAGGATGTTCATGGATCAGTGCCCTCCCCCGTCGTCATCGCTCATGCCGGTGCCTTCGCCGGCCGGCCCGGCCTCGCCCTCGTGGCCGCCGCCGCCGTGGTCGGACTTGATCTCTTTGCCCTGCGCCCCGAGCACGGCCGAGATGTAGGGCTCCGGCGCGAACAGCTGGGCCGAGGTCGCCCGCATGACGCCGGTGATCGGACCGGCGAAGATCGTGTAGAGCGCCAGCAGGCCGATCAAACCGCCCACCGACACCAGCGGCAGGGTGGGCGGGGTGACATGGGCCGCGCGCAGGTCGGGGGCGACGGGATCGTCCTGCTCGGTATCCGGGGTGTCCGGCACGTCGACCTGGCGACTCTTCCAGAACACGGTGGAGCCGGCGCGGGCGAAGCCGAGAAGCGCGATCAGGGACGAGCCGAGCACCACCGCCCAGATCCAGACCAGCATCGACGACCCGAACGCCGCGTCGAGGATCAGGAGCTTGCCCAGGAACCCCGAGAGCGGCGGCACGCCGACCATGGCGATGGCCGCGGCGAAGAACATCCCCGCCACCAGAGGGCCGCCGACGAAGGTGGGGGCGGCCTCGATCCGGGTGCCGTGCCCGCCCCGGCGCGCGCCGACGATGTCCACCAGCAGGAACAGCGCCGCGGTGGCGAGTGTGGAATGGGCGATGTAATACAAGGCCGCGGCGATCCCCGCCGGGCTGAGCAGCGCCACGGCGGTCAGGACCATGCCCATCGAGCCGATCACGGCGAAGGCCACCAGCCGGTCCAGCCGCCGGGCGGCGAGAACGCCGATCATGCCCAGCGCCAGCGACAGGAGAGCCAGCGGCATCAGCCAGGTGCCGTGCAGGCCCTCCGTCACGCCGAGATCCGGCGGAAAGATCAGGGTATAGACCCGGATGATCGAGTAGGCGCCGACCTTGGTCATGATCGCGAACAGCGCCGCCACCGGGCCCGGGGCTTCGGCATAGGCGGAGGGCAGCCAGAAATGCACCGGCACCAGCGCCGCCTTCACCGCGAAGACCAGAAGCAGAAGCACCGAGGCGACGCGGATCGCCGCGGTCCCGTCCGCGCCGATTCCGGCGACGCGGCCGGCGAGATCGGCCATGTTGAGCGTGCCCGCCGTGGCATAGATCGTGCCCAGCGCGAACAGGAACAGCGTCGACCCGAGCAGGTTGTAGATCACGTATTGGACGCCGGCCTTGAGCCGCGCCGCGCCGCCGGAATGGATCACCAGCCCGTACGACGCGATAAGAAGCACCTCGAAGAACACGAAGAGGTTGAACAGGTCGCCGGTGAGAAAGGCGCCCATGATACCCATGAGCTGGAAGTGGAACAGCGCGTGGAAGTGGCGCCCGCGCGTGTCCCACCCCGAGCCGATCGCGTGGAGCAGCACCGGCAGCGCAAGGATCGCGGTCAGCAGCACCATGTAGGTCGAAAGCCGGTCGCCCACGAGGACGATGCCGAAGGGCGCGGCCCAGTCGCCCAGAAGATACACGGTGACGGTTCCATCGGCGGCGCGCCAGAAAAGGCCCAGCGCCAGCGCCAGCAGCCCCACGCAGCCCGCCACCGAGAGAATGCGCTGGACGACCGTGTGGAAGCGCGTGGCCAGCAGCATGAAGGCGGCCAGCATCGCCGGCAGGAGGACGGGAGCAGCGATCCAGTGGCTCATCGTGCCGACCCTCCCCGCGGAGGATCCGCATGGGGCAGGTCATCGTTCACCCGGTCCTCTCCGGCGCCGAGATAGGCCCCGAGCGCGATCACCACCACCACCGCCGTCATGCCGAAGGAAATGACGATGGCGGTCAGCACCAGCGCCTGCGGCAGCGGGTCGGCATAGGTCTCGACCCCGTCGCGGAGGATCGGCGGCCGGTTTACCGTCAGCCCGCCCGAGGCGAAGAGGAAGACGTTGACCGCATAGGTCAGCAGGGCGGTGCCGACGACCACCGGGAAAGTCCTGAGTCGCAGCACGAGATAGATCCCCGCGGCGGTCAGGATGCCGATGGCCGACGATACGAGGAGTTCCATCCTAGCCGTTCTCCTTCCGCGAGGGGTCGATGTCCATGGCGTGATCGCTGGACAGCCGGTCGGCCCGCCGCGCCATCCGCGCGAAGCTCTCCAGCGACAGCAGCACGGCACCGACAACGGCCAGGAAGACGCCGAGGTCGAAGGCCAGCGCGCTGGCGACCTCGAACTCCTCGAGCGGCGGGATCGTGACATACGTGAACGAGCTGGTCAGGAACGGGTGGCCGGTGAACCAGGCGCCGATCCCGGTGAGCGCCGCGATCAGGACACCCGCCCCGACGATCCCGTGATACGGCACGCGCTGGCGTGCCTCGGCCCAGTAGAAGCCCGAGGCCATGTATTGCATCACGATGCCCACGGCGACGATCAGGCCGGCGATGAAGCCGCCCCCGGGCAGGTTGTGGCCGCGCAGGAAAACGTAGGCCCCCACCATCAGAACCACGGGCATGATCACCCGCGTCAGCACGACCATCATCATCGGGTGCCGGTCCCCGGCAAGGTCCTTGTCGGGTCGGCGGTTGCGAAGCCGCGCGCCCACCGGACCGCGGATCAGCGCCTCGGTCAGGGCATAGATGACCACGGCGGCGATGCCCAGAACGGTGATCTCGCCGAAAGTGTCGAAGCCGCGGAAATCGACCAGGATCACGTTGACGACGTTGGTGCCGCCGCCGCCCTTGTAGCTGTTCTCCAGGAAGTAGTCCGAGATCGGCGGCGCCGAGAAGCCGGTTCGCATGAGGTGGTGGCTGAACCCGAAGGTCAACAGCCCCGCCAACACCGCCAGCCCGCCGTCCCGCACCCGCTTGAAGAGGGGACTTTCCCGAGGCGTTTCGTTCGGCAGGAAGTTCAGCGCCAGCAGGAGCAGGATCACCGTCACCACCTCGACCGAGATCTGCGTCATGGCGAGGTCCGGCGCCGAGAAGACGGCGAAGCCCAGCGACACCATCGTGCCGATGATGCCGATCAGGACCAGCGCGAAAAGGCGGTTGCGGTGCCAGACGACGAGCGCCGCCGAGGACGCGGCCAGCAGGAAGCCATCCCACCGCCGCCACCGCGTTGATCGGCAGCGGCTCGCCGGAATGCGGCGCAACCTCGCCGGTCAGCCAGGCATGGCCGGCCAGAACGAGGACCGCCGCGGTGAAGATCCCGGCATAGCGGGTGAAGGCGCCGTCGTGAAGCCGGTGGGTCACCACCCCGGCCAGCGCCACGGCCGCGGCCACGATCGCGTCGAAGATCGCCTTGGCCGCCGGCACGTGAAGCGCCTTCCAGACCGCCGAGGCCGGGCGGAACAGCCACAGCAGGATCGCGCCGCCCACGACGGCGACGACCGACATCGCCAGCGCCGGCGTCAGCCCGTGCCAGATCTTCAGGTGCAAGCTCTCGGGGATCTCCGCAGCGCCGCCGAGCACCGCCTCGGCGACGAAGAACACGCCCGGCTCGGCCAGGAACGGCATCACGCCGATGAGCAGGACGAGGAGGCAGAGAAACGCCGGCGGCGCCCACATCCCGAATCCCGGGTCATGGGGATGGGACGGGTAGTCGTCGCGCTCGGGCCCGAGGAAGGTATGGACGACGAAGCGGAAGGAATAGGCAGCCGAAAACAACGCCCCCACCGTGGCCAGAGCCGGTACCAGCCAGGGCACGCCGAACAGCGTGGTGTGCGCGGCCTCCTCCAGCATCATCTCCTTGGACAGGAACCCGTTGAAGAGCGGGATGCCGGCCATCGACAGGCCGGCGATCAGGGCGATGCCGAAGGTGACCGGCATCAGTCGCCGCAGCCCGCCCAGCTTGCGGATATCGCGGGTATGGGCCTCGTGGTCGACGATTCCCGCGGTCATGAAGAGCGCCGCCTTGAAGGTGGCGTGGTTGAGGATATGGAAAACCGCCGCCACTGCGGCATAGGCGCTCCCCGTCCCCAGGAGGAAGGTGATCAGCCCCAGATGCGACACGGTGGAGAAGGCCAGCAGCGCCTTCAGATCGTGCTTGAAGAGCGCCACGGCGGCGCCGATCACCATGGTGATCAGGCCGACCGTGGTCACGATCCAGAACCATTCCGGCGTGCCGGACAGAACCGGCCACATCCGCGCCATCAGGAAGATCCCGGCCTTCACCATGGTGGCCGAGTGCAGGTAGGCCGATACCGGCGTGGGCGCGGCCATGGCGTGCGGCAGCCAGAAGTGGAACGGGAACTGCGCCGACTTGGTGAAGCAACCCAAGAGGATCAGGATCAGCGCCGGCAGGTAGAGCGGCGAGGCCTGGATCGCCTCGCGGTTTTCCAGGATCACCGACAGGTCGTAGCTGCCCACGATCCGGCCGAGGAGCAGCATGCCGCCGATCATCGCCAGGCCACCCATGCCGGTGACCGTCAGAGCCATGCGCGCTCCCTGTCGGCCTTCGGGCAGGTGCTTCCAGTAGCCGATCAGCAGGAAGGAAGACAGCGAGGTCAGCTCCCAGAAGACCAGAAGCATCAGTACGTTGTCAGACAGGACGATCCCCACCATCGCGCCCTGGAACAACAGCAGATAGGAGAAGAACTCCCCCATGTCGTCGTCACGCGAGAGGTAATAGCGGCCGTAGATGATGATCAGGCAGCCGATTCCGAGGATCAGCGCGGCGAAGAAGAATCCCAGCCCGTCGAGCATCAGCGTCACGTTGAGGCCGAGTTCCGGCAGCCATTCGAGACGGGCAGTGGGCCTGTCTCCCGCCATCAGGGCCGGCAGGTGGCTGAGAAGGCCCGTCAGCGCGATGACGCTGACCCCGAGGGTCGCCAGCGCGCAGATGCGCCGACCAGCGCCGTTCATGACGCCGGGAACCAGGGCCCCGACGAACGGGAGAAGCACGATGAGAAAGAGCGACATGGATCTCCTGCTCGTCCGGACCTGATGCCTTAATTGTGGCAATTCGCCGGGGTCTCAAGCCGAAACGGACCGGCGGGGTGGTGGCGCGGCGCCATTGTCGCACTGAAGCCGCGCCCCCCAGTCCGCCCGGCAGCGAGGGAAGGCACCTCGTAAGGCTTTGTCGTCGGTCGTGAAAATTTCCGCCACCGCGGTCCCAGGGCGGCCGCGGCGTCCACGGTTGCGAAACACGGCCGCCCGCCTGCACCCCGCAATGGACGACCGAGCGGAGGCGCGATAGGAACTCCCCCGAGGAGGCGAAATGACCAATCACCTGTACCGCGGCGACCTTCCTGACGACCTCGATCTCGGCCCCGTCGTCGCCATCGATTGCGAGACGATGGGCCTCAACCCTCATCGCGACCGGCTCTGCGTGGTGCAGATGTCCTCGGGCGATGGCAACGCGCACCTGATCCAGGTCGCCAAGGGGCAGACCAGCGCGCCGAACCTCGAACGCCTCCTGACCGACCGCTCCGTGCTGAAGCTTTTTCATTTCGGCCGGTTCGACATCGCCGCGATGGCCCACGCCTTCGGCGCCCTGGCGGCGCCGGTCTATTGCACCAAGATCGCCTCGAAGCTGGTGCGCACCTACACCGACCGGCATGGATTGAAGCAGCTTCTGACCGAGCTGGTGGATGTCGACGTCTCAAAGCTGCAGCAGCAGAGCGACTGGGGCGCGGAGACGCTGACCGACGGGCAGATCGCCTATGCCGCCTCCGACGTGCTCTACCTGCACCGCCTGCGCGCGGCGCTCGACGAGCGGCTGGACCGCGAGGGCCGCAGCGACCTGGCGCGGCGCTGCTTCGAGTTCCTGCCGACGCGGGCGCGGCTGGATCTGGAGGGGTGGCCCGAGATTGACATTTTCGCGCATTGATCTGTCGCGGGGATCGCGGGGCCTCTAGATTCACTCCATGCAAAGCGCAGCGACCACGGCCCGGAGGGGCAAGTACGACAATCGCCACTCCGCCCGTGTGGCGCGGCTCAAGGTGCTGTTGCCGTTGATCGCGCTGGCGATCCTGTCGACGGTGTTCCTCCTGGCGGACCGGCGCGATCCCGGCGCGGGCGCCGCCTTCGGGCCGGGCGATCCCGGGGCGAAGGCCGAGGACGGTCGCATCGTCGCCCCGGACTATTCCGGCGTCGCCGCGAACGGCGCGGCGCTCTACCTCACCGCCGCACAAGCCCGCCCGATCGAACCCGGGGGGGAGATCGCCGCCGAGGAGGTGCGCGGCATCTGGGAAGGAACCGATGGCGGCCGCGTCGTCGTGACATCGAACGACGGGCGGCTGGGCGCTGCCGGCAAGACGGCGACGCTCACCGGGAATGTCGATATCGTCACCGACAGCGGCTTCCGCCTGACCAGCCGGCGGATGGAGGTGGACGCGGAGGCCGGCAGGCTCGTCTCCCCCGGCCCGGTCGAGGGCACCGGCCCGCCGGGGCGGATCGATGCCGGGGCGATGCAGGTCGAGCAGTCCGGGGGACATCCGCTCATCACCTTCACCGGCGGCGTGAAGCTGCTATACGATCCCCGACCCGCCAAGGGAGACTGAGCGATGCGCCCCGCCCCGATCCTGTTCCTGACCGCGATTCTGGCGGCGCCCCTGGCCCATGCCCAGGCCGAGCGCGCCAGCGTCTCCTTCGGCATGCAGCAGGACACGTCGCTGCCGGTCGAGGTCGTGTCAGAGGAACTCTCGGTCGATCAGGCCACGGGAGTCGCGATCTTCACCGGCAACGTCGTGGTGACGCAGGGCGAGATGAAGCTCGCCGCGCCGCGCCTGCGAGTGGAGTATTCCCAAGGCGAGAATGGCAGGATCGAGCGGGCCCATGCCACCGGCGGCGTGACCCTCGTCAACGCCCGCGAGGCCGCCGAAGCGGAGGAGGCCGTCTATACCGTGGGCACCGGATCGGTACTGATGACCGGCGAGGTGCTCCTCACACAGGGCCGGACCACCCTGGCGGGCGACCGCCTGACCATAGATCTCGATACCGGGTCGGGGCAGATGCGGGGCGGCGTGCGCACCCTGTTCCAGTCCGACGGGCAATAGATGGACGGCACCGCAACGCCCCCTGACGGCCTGGTCGTGGAGAACCTGGCCAAGAGCTACCACAAGCGTCCCGTGATCCGGGATGTCAGTCTGCGCCTGTCGCGCGGCGAGGTCGTCGCGCTGCTGGGCCCGAACGGATCGGGCAAGACGACATGCTTCTACGCGGTGGCCGGGCTCGTCTCGGCCGATTCGGGGCGGGTGGAGATCGACGGGCGGGAGGTCACCTCCCTGCCCATGTACCGCCGGGCGCGGATGGGGATCGGCTACCTGCCTCAAGAGATGTCGATCTTTCGCGGGCTGGACGTGGAATCGAACATCCTGGCGATACTGGAACTGACCGTGCGCGACCGCGCCGCGCGCCGCGACCGGCTGGAACGGCTGCTGGAGGAATTCTCCATCGCGCATCTGCGCCGCACCCCCGCCCCGGCGCTGTCGGGAGGCGAACGACGCCGCGCCGAGATCGCCCGCTGTCTGGCCGCGGATCCGAAATACCTGCTGCTGGACGAACCCTTCGCCGGGGTCGACCCGATCGCGGTGGGCGACATCCGCGAACTGGTCGCGACCCTGACGGAGCGGGGCATCGGGGTCCTGATCACCGATCACAACGTTCGCGAAACCCTGTCCATCGTCGACCGTGCCTACATCCTGCATGACGGGCGCGTCCTGATGAGCGGGACGAGCGACGAGGTCGTGGCCGACGAGCATGTGCGGCGGGTCTATCTCGGACAGGGCTTCCGGCTCGGATGACCCGGCGCGCAATACCGTTTGGCTTGACACTGACGCGGCATTTCGCGCCAAATGCCATGAATGAGACCCGGAGATCCAACGCCCGGACAGCGCGGAAAATCCCGTCGTCGCAGGGTATTGCACCGCCCCGGCCGGGCTTGGGCCGGTCCGGATCCCGCGCGTTTCCGCCCCTGCCGACGGACCCGACGGTCCCGGCACGCGCCCGCCATTTCGTGAGAGGAGACCACCATGCGCTACCAGATCAGCGGCAAGCAGATCGATATCGGCGAGGCCCTGCAGGCCCATGTGCGGACCGAGATCGACACGGCGATCTCGAAATATCCCGGCCGCCCGACCGACGCCCTGGTGGTCTTCTCGCGCGACGGCTCGGCCTATAGCTGCGAGGCGGTGGTGCATCTCTCGACCGGTCTGACCGTGCAGGCCAGCGCCAAGGAGCACGACATCTATGCCGCCGCGGATGCCGCGATCGCCAAGATGGAGAAGCAGCTCAGGCGCTACAAGCGGCGCCTGAAGGACCACCACAAGGAGCGCCCGCAGCCCGTTGAACTCTCCGGCGTCGCCTCGTATATCCTCGCCGCATCGGAGGACGAGGGGGCGGAGGAGCCGGAGACGCTGCAGCCCATGATCGTGGCCGAGATGGAGGCGCGGATCCCGTCGCTCTCCGTCGGCGAGGCGGTCATGCAGATGGAACTCGCCGGCGCGCCCGTGCTCGTCTTCCGGAACGAGAAGCAGGATCACGGGGTCAACGTCGTCTATCGCCGCGACGACGGGAATATCGGGTGGATCGATCCCAACTCGACACGGTGAGGCGACACGGGTCGCCCGTTGGCATTTCAGGGGTATCTCATGATCATGACCGACCTCCTCGTGCCCGAGGCCATTCGGGTGCTACCCTCGGTGTCGAGCAAGAAACGGCTGTTCAACACCCTGTCGGACCTCGCCGGCCAGGTCTACGGCTTCGACCCCGAGCGGGTGTGCGAGGCGCTGCGCGACCGTGAGAGCCTGGGCCCCACCGCCGTCGGGCAGGGCGTCGCCCTGCCCCATGCCCGCCTGTCGGGCCCCGACCGGGTCCGCGGCGTGTTCCTGAAACTGGACCGGCCGCTCGATTTCGGGGCGGCCGACCGCCAGCCGGTGGACCTGATCTTCGGCCTCTTCGCGCCGCAGGATGCGGGTGTCGATCACCTCAAGGCATTGGCCTCGGTTTCGCGTACCCTGCGCGATCCCGACCTCTGCGCCACCTTGCGGGCGAACGACGATTCCGCGACGATCCATGCGGTACTGACCCAGCGCTCGGCAAGCCACGCAGCCTGACGCGCCTTCCCCGGCGATCTCCTAGATCCTCACTGAGACGCCCCCCGCGTTCTCCGTCGCGCGGACGAACCGGGCGGGTAGGCCCTCGCGCGGCTCAGCGCAGCATGGCGGGATCGAGCGAGCGAATGAAGCCGGCGAGGTCGTCGCGCAGGTCCGGGCGCTTCAGCCCGAAGCTGACGGTGGCTTGCAGGAATCCCGATTTCGACCCGCAATCGAAGCGGGTGCCGTCGAATTTCAGCCCCCAGACGCCGGACTCGCTGTCGATCTGGCTGGCGATGGCGTCGGTCAACTGGATCTCGCCGCCCTTGCCGGGATCCTGGGTGTCGAGCACATCCAGCACCTCGGGGGTGAGGATGTAGCGGCCGATCACGGCGAGGTTCGAGGGCGCCGTTTCCGGATCCGGCTTCTCGACCATGCCTTTGACGCGGACCGCCCGCGAGCCGTCGTCCTGCACGTCGAGGATACCGTATTTCGAGGTATCACCCCGATCGACCTCCATCGCGGCGACCATGCAGCCGCCCGTCTCGGCCTGGGCATCCACCATCTGCTGCAGGCAGGGGGTCTCGCTGTCGATCACGTCGTCGGGGAGGATCACCGCGAAAGGCTCGTCGCCGATCAGGCGCCGCGCGCACCAGACCGCATGGCCCAGCCCCTTGGCCTGTTGCTGCCGGATCGTCGAGATCGCGCCCGAGGGCAGATCGGTATGGCCCAGCTGCTCCAGCAGATCCGTCTTGCCCTTCTCCCTCAGCGAGTTTTCCAGCTCGGGCGCGCGGTCGAAATAGTCGACCAGCGAGCCCTTGCCGCGGGCAGTGACGAAGATGAAATCGGTGATGCCGGCGGCCTGGGCCTCGTCCATGGCATACTGGATCAGCGGCCGGTCGACGAGCGTCATCATCTCCTTCGGCATCGACTTCGTGGCCGGCAGGAACCGCGTTCCCAGACCGGCGATGGGAAGGACGGCCTTCGTTACTTTGCGGGGCATGATATCTCCGGTGTCACAAAGGGTTCAGGTCAGGAAGCGTTCTAGCCCGCGGCGGGGCGTTTCAACGACACCCCCGGCGCATGGGCGATGAAGAACGGGTTGGCGAAGCCCGACTTGCCGTAGGCGAGCGGGCTATGGTCGTCGAAGCGCACGACGTGGCCGCCGGCGCCGCGCAGGACGGCGTGGCCGGCGGCCGTGTCCCATTCCATGGTCCGGCCGAGCCGCGGATAGAGGTCGGCCTCGCCCGTGGCCACGAGGCAGAACTTCAGCGAGGAGCCCGCGCTCAGCAGGTCGGCCACCGCGTACTCGCCGATGTAATCGTCGGTGGGCTTGTCGCGGTGCGATTTCGAGGCCACCACGAAGAGTGCCGCCTCGTCCGGCGTGCGAACCCTGATCGGCCGGGTCTGCCCCGGATGTTCCGGGTCGAAGGGGCCCTCCTCCTCCACCGCCGCGCCAGAGGCGTCAGTGTAGAACAGCCGCTGACGCGCCGGTGCGTAGACAATGCCGCGGATCGGCTCGCCGTTCTCGACATAGGCGATGTTGACGGTGAAGTCGCCGCGGCGCTGGACGAACTCCTTGGTCCCGTCCAGCGGGTCGACGATCAGGAAGGTCGCCGCCGCGAGGTCGTGAGTCGCTGCCTGCTCCTCGGTCACCAAAGGCACGTCGGGAAAGGCGGCACGCAGGCCGGCCGAAATCAGGGTGTCGGCCGCCTCGTCGGCCTCGGTAACGGGGCTGTCGTCGGATTTCGTGCGCACCTCGAAATCGGACCCCTCGTAGATTTCCATGATCAGGCCGCCGGCCTCGATCGCGAGGCGCCGGGTGACGTTCAGGAGCGTGTCGAAATCCATGATGGCCTTTCCAGCGGATTGCCAACTTATGCGCCGGGCCCAACGGCGAAGACAAGCGCGGGGTCCCGGCCACGGCGGAAAGCGGCAGATCGACGGCCCGTTTCGGGATACCATCGCCGCGAAACCGGCCGGATTGCCCGTGCCGGTGCAACGGATGAGGAAAGACGCCGATGACGCCTCGACCCCGATCCGCTCGGAGAGCCTTCCGCGCCATGACCCTCGGCGCCGCGCTGGCCGCGGCCGGACCCGCCGAGGCGACACAGGAGGCGGTGCCGGGCCTTTACGACGTGATCGACGTCTCTGCGCACGACGTGCCGAACGTCCGGGCGGAGCCGTCCGGTGCAGCGCGGATCGTCGGCGCGCTGGCCCCCGATGTGCGAGCGGTGGAGGTCGTCGGGATCGACCGGACCGGCCGCTGGATGCGCGTGAACGTGGGCGAGCGCGCCGGCTGGGTGGCGCGGCGGTTCCTCGCCGCACGGCCGGGGGAATGGCAGGGCCGGATTCCCGACCGCCTTTCCTGTGCGGGGACGGAGCCGTTCTGGCGGCTCGACATCTGGCCCGGCGGGCACGAGTTCACGGCGATGGACGCGGAACCGCTCCGTTACGGGCCCGGCACCTGGCTTCCGGCCGAGGGCCGGCGCGACCGCTGGGCGCTCAGGGCCTGGTCGGAGGGGCGCGGCCTGACAGCCGTGGTGGCCGAGCGCGCCTGCTCGGACGGGATGTCCGATCGCGCCTACGGGCTGGGCGTCGAGGTGATCCTGAGTGACGCGGAAGGGGCGCACTACCTGTCAGGCTGCTGTTCGCTGGTGCCCTGACCGGGCGCCAGCGCCACGCGCAGCGTCACGTTGATGCGCCCGCCTTCGGGCAGCAGCCGGGACGAGCCGTGGCGCACCCGGTCGATCCCGTGATGCAGGAGCCGCGCCTCCGCCTCCAGCACGGCGAGGTCGCCCGAGCGCAGCCAGACGCTCTCGGTCCGACCGCCGCGTTCGAGATTGCCGATGCGGAACAACGCCTCGTCGCCGAGCGACAGCGACAGGACGGGCTGGCCGAGATCCGCCTCGTCGCGGTCCTGGTGCATGCCCATCTTCGCGCCCTCGCCGTAGAAGTTGACCAGGCAGGTATCCGGCGGAACCGAGGTGCCGGCATGGGCGCGCCAGAGATCCAGCAGCCGGTCCGGGATCGGCGGCCAGTCCACGCCGGAAGGGTGTCGCGGCTCGTAGCGATAGCCGCGCCGGTCCGAGACCCAGCCGACCCGGCCGGCGGAGGTCATGCGCACGCTCATCTTCCGGCCCCGGGCGGTTTCGGGATGGAACAGCGGCGCGCAGCCCGCCACGCCGCGCAAATCCTCGACCAGCGCGGCCTGTTCGCCTGTGTCGAGGGCGCCCGGAACGATGCGGACGCCGCGGATCCTGAACGGCTCCATCTTTTCCCTTCCGCCGGTTTCCCGGCATTCTCGGCCCCCGGCGCGGGATTGCAGCCGGAAAAACCCCTTCCTATATACGCTGCGACGCCGACCCGGAGGCGAGAAACCCGGGATCATGGGATCGGCGGGCAGGTGCCGCCACGGGTCTGCCTGCGAAGCAATCGCCTGAGCAAGAGGATAAGAACATCATGGCCAAAGTCATCGGTATCGACCTCGGCACGACGAACAGTTGCGTCGCCATCATGGATGGCAGCCAGCCACGCGTCATCGAGAATTCCGAAGGGGCGCGCACGACGCCATCGATCGTCGCCTTCACCGAGGACGAGCGTCTCGTCGGCCAGGCCGCCAAGCGCCAGGCCGTGACCAACTCCGAGAACACCATCTTCGCCGTCAAGCGCCTGATCGGTCGTCGCTTCGCCGACGAGGGGCTCGCGAAGGACAAGAAGAACCTCCCCTACGAGATCGTCGACGGCGGCCAGGGCGATGCCTGGGTCCAGGCCCGCGGCGAGAAGTATTCCCCCTCCCAGATCTCCGCCTTCATCCTGCAGAAGATGAAAGAGACCGCCGAGAGCTACCTCGGCGAGGAAGTCACACAGGCCGTCATCACCGTTCCGGCCTATTTCAACGACCAACAGCGCCAGGCGACCAAGGATGCGGGCAAGATCGCCGGCCTCGAGGTGCTGCGGATCATCAACGAGCCGACGGCCGCCGCGCTGGCCTACGGGCTCGACAAGAAGGAATCGAAGACCATCGCGGTCTATGACCTCGGCGGCGGCACCTTCGACATCACCATTCTCGAGATCGACGACGGCCTGTTCGAGGTGAAATCCACCAACGGGGACACGTTCCTCGGCGGCGAGGACTTCGACATGCGGATCGTGAACTACCTCGCCGAGGAGTTCAAAAAGGAGAACGGCGTCGATCTGACGAAGGACAAGATGGCGCTGCAGCGGCTGAAGGAGGCTGCCGAGAAGGCCAAGATCGAGTTGTCCTCTTCCAGCCAGACCGAGATCAACCAGCCCTTCATCACCATGGGCTCCAACGGCCAGCCGCTGCACATGGTCATGAAGCTGACCCGGGCGAAACTGGAGAGCCTGGTCAGCGACCTGATCAAGAACTCCATCAAACCGTGCCAGGCCGCGATGAAGGATGCGGGCGTGTCGGCGTCGGAGGTCGACGAGGTGGTGCTGGTCGGCGGCATGACGCGGATGCCGAAGGTCATCGAGGAGGTGACCAAGTTCTTCGGCAAGGAGCCGCACAAGGGCGTCAACCCCGACGAGGTCGTGGCCCAGGGCGCCGCCATTCAGGCCGGCGTGCTGCAGGGCGACGTGAAGGACGTGGTGCTGCTGGACGTGACGCCGCTGAGCCTGGGCATCGAGACGCTGGGCGGCGTGTTCACCCGCCTGATCGACCGCAACACCACGATCCCCACCAAGAAGAGCCAGATCTTTTCCACCGCGGAGGACAACCAGAACGCGGTGACAATCCGGGTCTTCCAGGGCGAGCGCGAGATGGCGTCCGACAACAAGATGCTCGGCCAGTTCAACCTGGAGAACATCCCGCCGGCGCCGCGCGGCATGCCTCAGATCGAGGTGACCTTCGACATCGACGCCAATGGTATCGTCTCGGTCTCCGCCAAGGACAAGGGCACCGGCAAAGAGCAGACGATCACCATCCAGGCATCGGGTGGCCTCAACGAGGAAGAGATCGAGAAGATGGTGAAGGATGCCGAGGCCAACGCGGACGCCGACAAGAAGCGGCGCGAGTTGGTCGAGGCGCGCAACCAGGCAGAGAGCCTGATCCACACCACCGAGAAGTCGCTCGAGGAGCACAAGGACAAGGTGGACCCGACCACCGTCGAGGCGATCGAGCTGGCGATCTCGAACCTGCAGGAACAACTGGAGAGCGACGATCCCGAGAAGATCAAGTCGGGCATCCAGAACGTCACCGAGGCCTCCATGAAGCTGGGCGAGGCCATCTACAAGGCCGAGCAGGACAAGTCCGGTGCGGATGACGGCCAGAGCGACGCGCGGAGCGGCTCCGGCGAGGGCGACGAGAGCGTCGTGGATGCCGATTTCGAGGATATCGACGACGACAAGCGTGCCTCGTAAGGCGCCACGTCCCTGACAGGGGGGCCGGCTCGACCCCGTCGAGCCGGCCCTCTGCCATAAAGGACCATCCATGGCGAAACGTGATTTCTACGAGACACTCGGGGTCGCCAAGGGCGCGTCGGCCGACGAGATCAAGAAGGCCTATCGCCGCAAGGCGAAGGATCTTCATCCCGACCGGAACTCCGACAACCCCAAGGCCGAGGCCGACTTCAAGGAGGTCAACGAGGCCTACGAGGTTCTCAAGGATGCCGAGAAGAAGGCCGCCTACGACCGCTTCGGCCATGCTGCTTTCGATGGCGGCATGGGCGGGGGTGGCGGTGGCGGCCGCCCCGGCGGAGGCTACGGCGGCCAGGGCGACTTCGCCTCGGCATTTTCCGACGTCTTCGACGACCTGTTTGGCGATTTCATGGGCCAGCGCCGCGGCGGCCAGCGCGCCACCCGCGGGTCCGATCTGCGCTACAACCTGCGCGTGACGCTTGAGGAGGCCCATCGCGGCCTGCAGAAGACGATCAGCGTGCCCACCGCCGTCGCCTGCGACGTGTGCCACGGATCAGGGGCCGAGGGCGGCGCCGAGCCGGCCACCTGCCCGACCTGCTCGGGCATGGGCAAGGTGCGCGCCCAGCAGGGCTTTTTCACCGTCGAGCGGACCTGCCCGACATGTTCCGGCGCCGGTCAGATCGTCAAGAATCCGTGCCACAATTGCGGCGGCGCCGGCCGCGTCGAGAAGGAGCGCGGCCTGTCGGTGAACATCCCCAAGGGAGTCGAGACCGGCACCCGGATCCGTCTCGGCGGCGAGGGGGAGGCCGGCCTCCGCGGCGGCCCGTCGGGGGATCTCTACATCTTCATCGAGGTGCAGGATCACCCGATCTTCACCCGCGAGGCCGAGAACCTGTTTTGCCGCGTCCCGGTTTCGGTGACCGCGGCGGCCCTCGGCGGCGACATCGAGGTGCCGACGATCGACGGCGGCCGTTCCCGGGTGAAGATTCCCGCCGGCAGCCAGTCGGGCAAGCAGATGCGCCTGCGCGGCAAGGGGATGCCCGCCCTGCGCGGCGGCGGCACGGGCGACATGTATATCGAGTTGGCCGTCGAGACGCCGGTGAACCTCACCAGCCGGCAGCGCGACCTGTTGCGCGAATTCGAGAACCTGTCGGAAGAGAATAACCCCGAGAGCAGCGGCTTCTTCCGCAAGGTAAAGACCTTCTGGGACGGCATGAAGGGCTGATCCCGGCCGGGGCGGTGGACCGCCCCGGCGCACGTTCACACCGCCTTTACGGGCCGCGCGGCAGGATCGGCCATGGCCCGTTCCCCCGATCTCCAGCCTTCTCTTCTCGACGACGCGGCGCCGCCGCGCGAACGCGCGCCGTCGTATCTCGCCGATCATCGCGCCCGGTTGCGCGAACGGTTCGAGGCGGGCGGTCACCAGCCGATGCCGGATTACGAATTACTCGAACTGCTGCTGTTCCGCATCGTGCCGCGGCGCGACGTGAAGCCGATGGCCCGCGCCCTCGTGGCGCGGTTCGGCGACTTGGGCGGGGTCCTGGCCGCCGACCTCAGGGATCTCCAGGTGGTGGACGGGGTCGGCCCCGCGGTCGCGCTGGAACTGAAGGTGACCGAGGCGGTGGCGCAGCGGGCCCTGCGCGCGAAGGTGATGCGCCGCCCGGTGGTATCTGGCTGGGAGGCGCTTCTGGACTATTTGCGCGCCACCCTGTCACGCGCGCCGGTGGAGCGCTTCCGAATCCTGTTCCTCGACACCCGCAACACGCTGGTGGCCGACGAGGAGCAAGCCCGGGGCACGGTGGACCACGTTCCGGTCTACCCGCGCGAGGTCGTGCGCCGGGCGCTGGAACTGAACGCCAAGGCGGTGATCCTCGTCCACAACCATCCCTCGGGCGACCCCACCCCGTCAGCGGCCGACATCGAGATGACCCGCCGTATTGCCGCGGCCTGCGCGGTGCTGGAGATCACGCTGCACGACCACGTCATCGTCGGTCGGGAGACGACGCTGAGCTTCCGCGCCCACGGTCACCTCTAGTCGAGCCAGACCTCCACCCGGCGGTTGATCTCGCGCCCCCATGCGGTGTCGTCGCAGGCCATCGGCAGGGCCTCGCCATAGGCCGCGACCGACAGGCGCACCTCCGCGTCGCCGATGCGGGCGGCGACCGCGTCCCGCACCGTTTCCGCCCGGCGGCGCGACAGCAGGCGGTTCGCCGCCGGGGCGCCCTGCCCGTCCGAGAAGCCGGCAAAGATGATCTCTCGCCCCTCGAACAGGCCCCGGTCGAGCGCCTCCGCCAGCAGCGCGACGTTCGAGGCCGATTGCGCGTCGAGGTCCGTCGAGCCGTTCTCGAATCGGAAGGACACCGACAGCCGCACGCCGCTCGAGAGGTCCTCCACCATGCGGCGCAGGCCCGACAGGGCGCGCTCGTCCTCTGCCGAAAGGATGGCGAGGCCGAGCCGGTCGCCCTGCACGGCGAAGGGGATCGCCTCGGGGAACTGGTCGATCAGGCCCGATCGGCGGATCACCGGCTGCGCCACGGGGGAGGTGACGTAATCCACCAGCGACCGCGCGAAGGGCGCGATCCGGCGGGCCGGCGCCACGAGAAAGACCGGTCGCGTCAGAGGGTAATCCTCGGTCTTCACCGGGAGCGGACCGGCCTCGCTTTTGACGCCGCAGGATCCCGTGAGCGTCAGCGGCTGCGCAGGACCCGCCGCGGAGAGCAGCGTGATGCCGAGGGCCTGTCGGTCGCCGGCGACGGCTTCGGCCAACGCGGCACGACTGTCGTGTATCTGCGCGCCGGTCCCGTCCCACGGCCGCGGCAAAAGCGCTGCGATGGCCTCCCCCGCCCCCGTGCGCGGATCGGGCAGGTGCAGGGAGATGGGAGCGTCCGGCCCGCCGAGATCCGACCAGTTGTCAATGCGGCCCGCCAGCACGGCGTGCAGATCCGCGACCCCGATCCGGTCGGCGGGATTGCGCAGCGAGACCACCGGGACGACCGCGTCGAGCCCCAGGATCGCCGCCCGCCCGGGTCGGGACAGGTCGCCCCGCCCCGCCGCAGCGGCGAGGCTCAGCTCGCGCGGCGAGAGCGGGCGGACCAGCACGGCGAGGTCGGCGGCGTCGGCGATGATGTCAGCGGCGCCCTCGGCTGAGGTGGTGGCATGCAGGTCGACCCGCCCGGCTACCGTCCCGTCCGCATCCGCGAAACTGTAGATCCGCCGCCCGCCCTCTGCCTCGGTGGCTGAGAGGGAGAGCCCCCGGCGGGTGGCGTAGGTTTCCAGCAGCGCGGGCAGCACGCCGTCGAGGATGGCGGCCTCGCCGGAGATCCGTACCGTCTCGGGCGCGTCCGGTGCCGGGCAGGCCGCGCCGGTGCAGGCGAGCCCGGTGCCGTCCAGCGTCACCTCCCCGTGCGGACCGAGAATGCGGAAGTAGCGGCCGTCATGACCGAGCAGTTCGCCCCGGACGACCGGGCGCCCCTCATCGGACAGCGACACCTCCTGCGCGGCGGCGGCGCCCCCTGCAGCCAGGGCTAGGCAGGCCGCGGCAAGCCCCCGCCTCAGGCGATCTGGCCGTGACAATGCTTGAACTTCCGCCCCGACCCGCAGGGGCAGGCTTCGTTGCGCCCCGGATTGCCCCAGGTAGAGGGGTCGGCCTCGACGAAACCGGGCGCGGCGGCCTCCGCCTCGGCTTCGCCGGGACGTGGCGTCGGATCGGCCTGGGCCTGCACCTTCGCGCGCTGCGACTGGATCTGCTCGATCATGGCGCGCTGCTCATCTTCCGACAGCGGCCGGATCTGGGACAGCTTCTGCGTCACCTCGGCGCGCAGGGAATCGAGCATCCCCTCGAACAGCTGGAAGGATTCGTTCTTGTACTCGTTCAGGGGATCGCGCTGCGCGTAGCCGCGGAAACCGACCACCGAACGCAGGTGCTCCAATGTCAGCAGGTGCTCGCGCCACTTGGCGTCGATCGTCTGCAGCAGGACCTGCTTCTCGATCTGGCGCATGTTCTCGGGGCCGAACTGCGCCGCCTTCGCGGCCATGTACTCGTCGGACCGCTCGTAGAGGCGCTCGCGGATCACCTGGTCATCAACCCCGTCCTCCTCGATCCAGTCGAGGATCGGCGGGTCGATGTTCAGCGTCTCGTTCACCGCAGCCTTCAGCCCCTCGCCGTCCCACTGGTCGGCATAGGTCTTGGCCGGCACGTGCTCGTCCACCAGATCGTCGACGACCTGATGACGCATGTCCTGCGCGATCTCGGCCAGGTCCTCGGCCTCCATGATCTCCCGGCGCTGGGCGAAGATCACCTTGCGCTGATCGTTCATCACGTCGTCGAACTTCAGAAGCTGCTTGCGGATGTCGAAGTTGCGCCCCTCGACCTTGGCCTGCGCGCGTTCGAGGCTCTTGTTCACCCAAGGATGCACGATCGCCTCGCCCTCCTTCATGCCGAGCTTCTGCAGCACGTTGTCGAGCCGCTCGGAGCCGAAGATCCGCATCAGGTCGTCCTCGAGGCTGAGGAAGAAGGCCGACCGCCCCGGGTCGCCCTGCCGGCCCGAGCGGCCGCGAAGCTGATTGTCGATCCGTCGGCTCTCGTGACGCTCGGTGGCCAGCACGAACAGGCCGCCGGCCTGCTTCACCTTCTCCTTGGCTTCCGCTGTCTCGGCGTCGATCCGCGCGCGGAGTTGCTCGGGATCGGCATCCGGATCGGCGTCGAGAGCCTCCTGCACCTTCATTTCGACATTGCCGCCAAGCTGGATGTCGGTGCCGCGCCCGGCCATGTTGGTGGCGATGGTCACCGCGCCCGGCTTGCCCGCATCGGCGACGATCTGGGCCTCCTGCTCGTGTTGGCGCGCGTTCAGGACGTTGTGCGGCACGTTCTCCTTCTGCAGCAGCTGCGAGAGGAACTCGGACTTGTCGATCGAAGTGGTGCCGACGAGGACCGGCTGGCCCTTCGCGTGCGACGCCTTGATCTCGTCGACGATGGCGGCGTATTTCTCCTGCGCGGTGCGATAGACCGCGTCGTGCTCGTCGAGCCGCGCGATGGGCCGGTTGGTCGGCACCTCGACCACGCCGAGGCCGTAGATCGTCATGAACTCCTCGACCTCGGTCAGCGCCGTGCCGGTCATCCCTGCAAGCTTGCCGTAGAGGCGGAAGTAGTTCTGGAACGTGACGGAGGCGAGGGTGACGTTCTCGGGCTGGATGTCCACGCCCTCCTTGGCCTCGATCGCCTGGTGAAGCCCGTCGGAGAGGCGCCGGCCCGCCATCATTCGCCCGGTGAACTCGTCGATCAGCACCACGTCGCCGTCGCGGACGATGTAGTCCTTGTCGCGGCTGAACAGCTTGTGGGCGCGCAGGCCTTGATTGACGTGGTGGACGATGGTCGTGCTCTCGGGATCATAGAGCGATTGCCCCTCGGGCAGGATTCCGGCCTCGTGCAGCGTCGTCTCGAGGAACTCGTTGCCCTCGTCGGTATAGGTGACGTTCCGCGTCTTCTCGTCGAGGGTGTAGTGCTCCTCGGTCAGCGAAGGGATCACGCCGTCGATGGCGCGGTAGAGGTCGCTGCGGTCCTGGCTGGGACCCGAGATGATGAGCGGCGTGCGCGCCTCGTCGATCAGGATCGAGTCGACCTCGTCGACGATGGCGAAGTGATGCCCGCGCTGCATCATCTGGCCCAGCTCGGACTTCATGTTGTCGCGCAGGTAGTCGAAGCCCAGCTCGTTGTTGGTGGCATAGGTGATGTCGGCGGCATAGGCCTGCCGCTTCTCGGCCTCCGGCTGCTGCGGATAGACCACCCCGGTAGTCATGCCGAGGGCGGCATAGACCTTGCCCATCCACTCCGCGTCGCGGCGGGCGAGATAGTCGTTGACGGTGACGATATGCACACCCTTGCCGGTGAGGGCGTTCAGGTAGGCGGGGAAGGTGGCGACCAGCGTCTTGCCCTCGCCGGTCTTCATCTCGGCGATGTTGCCCTGGTGCATGAAGATGCCGCCCATCAGCTGCACGTCGAAGGCACGCAGGCCCAGCGTGCGCCGCGCCGCCTCGCGGCAATTGGCGAAAGCCTCGGGCAGGATGTCGTCGAGGCTCTCGCCTTGGGCCACCCGCTCCTTCAGCGCCAGCGTCCGGCTCTTCAGATCCTCGTCGGACGACGCCTCGAATTCGGGCTCCAGCCCGTTGATCTTCTGGACCGTGGGCCGCGTCGACTTGACCTTCCGGTCGTTCGGCGTGCCGAAAACCTTGCGCGCGGCGGTACCCAGACCCAGCATGGACTCTCCTGACGTCAATCTTTCGAGGGGATCGCTTGCCCGGCCGGTCGGTGCCGAATAGGAAGGCGGCAAGACAGGGCCCCTTCAGAGGCTGCCAGCGATGTAAGGGGCGCCCGACAGAGTGTCAACGCGCGCCGCCGGAGCGGCGGCCGGGAAAGGATCGCGACGATGACGAAGCTCGCAGGCTGGGCCGCGGGGGCCCTGATCGGCGCGGCGCTGCCGGCGGTGGCGCAGGATGCCGGAACCGTGGTGGCGACCGTCAACGGCACCGACATCACGCTGGGCCACATGGCCGCGCTGCGACAGGACCTGCCGGCGCGCTTCGACGAGGTGCCGCCCGAGGCGATCTACGACTCGATCCTGGAGCAGTTGATCCAGCAGCAGGCCGTGGGCGACGAGGCGGGCGAGCCCGCCCCCTATGTCAGGCTCGCGCTCGACAACCAGCGCCGCGCCCTCCTGTCGAGCCAGTTTCTGGCCGAGAGGGTGGATGCCGCGGTGACCGAAACCGCGATCGAGGAAGAATATCGCGCCCTCTACGGCGACCGGGAGCCGCAGGCGGAATTCGACGCCTCCCATATCTTGGTCGAGACCGAGGAGGAGGCGCGGGACCTCATCGCCCGGCTTGAGGAAGGCGCCGATTTCGCCGCCCTCGCGCGCGCGGAATCGACCGGCCCGTCGGGGCCGAACGGCGGCGCGCTGGGCTGGTTCGGCCCCGGCGCGATGGTCCCGGCCTTCGACGCGGCCGTGCAGGACATGGAGGTCGGCGAGGTCGCCGGGCCGGTGGAGACGCAGTTCGGCTGGCATGTCATCCGGCTGAACGACACCCGCACCACGGATGCCCCGCCGCTGGAGGAGGTGCGCGACGAGGTCGCGCAGAGCCTGCAGGAGCGCGTCGTCTCCGAGACGGTGGACGAGATCATGGAGGGGGCCGAGGTCGAACGGCCCGAGGTCGAGGTCGATCCGTCGATCCTGTCCGACGAGAGCCTGCTCGACTGACATGCCGGATCTGTCTCCTCTCGCCCCGGCGGCCTTTCCCGACCTGCCGCCGATCGCCGGCCTGCGCCTCGCCGCCGGTGCGGCCGGTGTGCGCTATCCCGGTCGCCCCGACGTGATGCTGGCGGTGCTCGACCCAGGCGCCACCCTGGCCGGCGTCTTCACCCGCTCCGCCACCCGCTCCGCCTCGGTGCGCGACTGCGAAGCGAAGATATCCGGCGCGGGCGAAGGGCCGGTGGCAATCCTGGTCAATTCGGGCAATTCCAACGCCTTCACCGGGCGGTCCGGCGAGGAGGCCGTGGCGCGCATCTGCGCCGCGACCGCCAAAGCGACGGGCGCGGAGGCCGGGCGCGTCTTCACCGCCTCCACCGGCGTGATCGGCGAAAGGTTGCCCGACGAGCGTATCACCGCGATCCTGGGACAGCTTGCCTCCACCCTCTCGCCCGACGCCCTTGGCGACGCGGCCCGGGCGATCATGACCACCGACACCTTCCCCAAGGGCGCGGCCCGGACGGTCACGGTGGACGGCCAGGAGGTCCGCATCGCCGGCATCGCCAAAGGATCGGGGATGATCGCCCCCGACATGGCGACGATGCTGGTCTATATCTTCACCGACGCGGCGGTGCCCCGTCCGATGTTGCAGGACATGCTGGCGGACCTGACCGAGCGGACATTCAACTGCATCACCGTGGACGGCGACACCTCCACCTCCGATACGCTGCTCCTGGCCGCCACGGGCCGTTCGGCTGCGGTGACGGCGCGCGGCGGCGCCTTCGAATCTGCTTTGGGCGAGGTCATGCTCGATCTCGCCCACCAGGTCGTCCGCGACGGGGAGGGCGCGACCAGGTTCGTGGAAGTCGCCGTAACCGGCGCCAAGAGCGACGCGGACGCCAAGAGGGTCGCCTCCTCGATCGCTAATTCGCCGCTGGTGAAGACCGCCATCGCCGGGGGGGATCCGAACTGGGGGCGGATCGTCATGGCGGTGGGCAAGTCCGGTGCCGCGGCTGACCGCGACCGGCTGTCGATCCGCTTTGGCGACATCCTGGTGGCCAGCGATGGCTGGGTCGACCCCGGCTACCGCGAGGAACTGGGGGCCGACTACATGAAACGCCAGGAACTGGAGATCCGGGTCGATCTGGGGCTGGGAGGCGGGCACGCGACGATGTGGACCTGCGACCTGACCCACGCCTACATCGCGATCAACGCCGATTACCGCTCGTGAAGCTGGTCCTCGTCTCGGCCGTGGCGCTGATCGATCGGGATGGGCGCGTCCTGCTGGCCCGACGCCCCGAGGGCAAGGCCATGGCCGGGCTGTGGGAGTTTCCCGGCGGCAAGGTCGAGGCCGGCGAACGCCCGGAAGCGGCCCTGATCCGGGAGCTGGACGAGGAGCTGGGCATCGCGACCCGGGAGAGCTGCCTCGCGCCGCTGACCTTCGCCAGCCATGCATATGACGACTTCCACCTGCTGATGCCGCTGTTCGCCTGTCGCAAATGGGAAGGCACACCCGTCCCACACGAGGGTCAACGCCTGTCCTGGGCGCGCCCGGAGCGGCTGCGCGACTACCCGATGCCGCCCGCGGACCTGCCGCTGATCCCGATCCTGCGCGACTGGCTCTAGACCCCGGTCGCGGCGTGACGGAGTTGTGACGGACCGGGTCTTGGAATGGACCCGCCCGCGGTCGATACCCGGAGCGGGTTCGAACCGCCCCGACGCCCAGGAGGCCGAAGATGTACGCGACCCATGTCCTCCCCGCTCCCGCGCCGGGCCTCGCCGGCCCCGCCGCCGTCCACAAGGGCGCGATCGCCCCGACGGCCCCGGCGAGTACGCAATCGGGCGGACCGCAGCGGATGGCGGCCCACCGCACCTGCGCCACCTCGTGGCGCTGAGGCCGACCATGCGCAGCACCGCCCTCATCCTCCTCCTTGCCGGTCTGACTGCCGGCCCGCTCGCCGCCGATACGGCCGACGAGGCCTTCGCACGGGGCGACTATCTCGAGGCCCGGGAGATCTGGCAGGAGGCCGCAGACAACGGAAATCCGGCGGCGCGGTTCAACCTCGGTGTCCTCTACGACCTCGGTCTCGGCGTGGAGCGCGACTCCGCCCGCGCCTTCGACCATTATCGGCGCGCTGCTGAGTCCGGCCATGCCGAGGCGCAGTTCAACGTCGCCGTGATGATCGATGCAGGGACCATCGGCGCCGCCGATGCGACCGCCGCGGCGGTCTGGTATGCCCGCGCTGCGGCCAATGGCGTGCCCCGCGCGGCCTACAATCTCGGCCTGCTCTACCTCGGCGGCACCGGCGTGGCGCGCAACGCCGACATCGCCCGGTACTGGCTCGGCGAGGCCGAGGAGGCCGTTTCCGCGGCGCGGGACGCGCTCGAACGGATCGAGCCGGCGGAGCCTGCCAGCGACCTCGCCACGCCCGAGCCTCAGGGCGGGGTCCGCGTCACTTTGCCGGACGGCACCGCGCGGGCCGAACTGGTCTGGACGGCGCCACCGGACGCCAGCGGCGCGCCCTTCGTCGTCCAGCTTGCCGCCCTGCCCGGCAGCGACTCGCATGGCAGCCTGACTGCGCCGATGGAAACTCCGGCATCGGCGGTAACGATCGCGCTGGAGGGGGCCGAGAGGACGATGGCCTGGCGGGTCCTGCGGGTCGCACCGGACGGCGAGAGCTACGCCTCCTCCTCCTGGTCCCCGCTCGGCCCGGGCACGGACGACCGGCGGATACCGCAAGGAGCCGTTCGCTTCGAGGTGGGGACGGAAGATGCCGATGCCCGGCGTCTCGCCGAGGCCATGGCCGACGCCCTGGCCGGCAGCGATGTGCTTGTGCGGATCGAGGAAGTCGCCGACCCGGTGGAGGCGACGAGTGTGCGCTACGGCTTCGAGACCGATGCGCCGCTTGCCCGTGCAGTCGCCGGAATCCTGCCCGGCCTGACAGCCGAGTCGGCCGAGGCGGACGCCGCCCAGGGTCGCGTGGCGGGGCAGGTCACCGTGGCCCTGGCAGGCGGACTCGCGGCGGCACCACCTCAGGGGCCGGCCAGCCAGACCTCGACCCCGACCTCCGCGGGCGGCGGGGAATAGCTCGTCAAATCCTGCAGCTGCGCCCCGAACCGCTGGGCGAGCCGTTCGGCCAGCGGCCGGTCGGCGGGGTCGTAGAACCGCACCACGCTCTGCCCCGGGGCGAACTCCACCTCCCGCCCGGCGACGTCCTCGACACCCGCCGACCGGATCGCCTCGACGGTCCGCGAAAGCCGGTCTGGATCGCGCCCCAGAATCCGAACGGGGGCCGGCGACAGCACCGGCAATGAGGGGGCCGGCGGCGGGCCGAGGCTGGGCGGCGCGATCTCGACGGGACCCGCCACAGGCGCCTCGAGGGGCCGGGTTGCTGCGGGCATCTGCAGCGGCGGGGCATCCTCGGGCGGCGCCCCGATCCGGGGGGCCTCCGGCGCACGCGGCGCCGTGGGCACCAGCGCAATGTCCGGCGCCGGAGACGCGGAGGAGGCCTCAGAAGGAGGCGGCGGCGGACCTTCCGGTTCGCCGGCATCCGATCCGGCGGATCGCGCGGCGGGAGAGGGCGGCTCCTCCGGCGATGTCGCGGCATTCTCGGGCGGGGGCGCGGCATTCTCGGGCGGGGGCGCGGATGCCGTCTCCGCCTCCGGTGGGGGGCCGCCGTCCCGCGCGCTCAGTACCACCACCAGCGCGCCGCCGGCGGCGAAACTCAGCAGCATCGCGAGAAGCGTGAATCCGGGCAGCCGCCGGCGGGCCGGGGCCGGCGAGGGTCCGGGCCCCGCGCCGGCAGTCGCGGCCGGGGCGCGCAGAACCGGTCGCCCAAGGCGCTCGCCGGACGGATCGGTGACCACGGCGGTCTGTTCCTGCGGCTGGGCCGTGTCGGCGGGATCCGCCGAGCGCATCCGGCCGCCCTCGCCCTTCCGGGCCATAACCTCGGCGCGCTTGCGCCGGGCCGCCTCCAGCTTCGCCTGAAAATCCTCGGACGCGATCAGGTCGGCCGCGCTCGGGCCGGACTGTTCCGCGGAATCGCGAGGTTCCTCGTCGGGCCGTTCGGATTTCGGATCGGTGGCGGCCATCTGCGCCCAACCTTCCCTAGGGATCCCGCGCCACCCCGCGCGGGCCGCCCGGTCGCGTCGCGGGGCCGGCGTGCCGGCCCCGCGGACGGGCTCAAAGGGTCCGTTCGACCTCTTCGCGCTCGAAGATCTCGATCACGTCGCCGACGCGGATATCCTCGTAACGCTCGAAGGCCATGCCGCATTCCTGGCCGGAGATGACCTCGCTCACCTCGTCCTTGAACCGCTTCAGCGTCTTCAGCGTGCCCTCGTGGACCACGACATTGTCCCGCAGCAGGCGGACGCCGGCCGAGCGCCGCGCCCGACCCTCGGTCACGAGGCAACCGGCGACGTTGCCGACCTTGGAGACCTTGAAGACCTCGCGGATCTCGGCATAGCCGATGAAGTTCTCGCGCACCTCGGCGGACAGGAGTCCGCTGGCCGCGGCCTTCACGTCGTCGACCAGATCGTAGATCACGCTGTAATAGCGGATCTCGACCCCCTTCTGGTTGGCCGTGTTCCGCGCCGAGGCGTTGGCGCGGACGTTGAAGCCGATGACCGGCGCATTCGACGCCTCGGCCAGGCCCACATCGGTTTCCGTGATCGCGCCGACACCGTAGTGCAGGACGCGGACGCGAACCTCCTCGTTGCCGATCTTCTCCATCGCCTGGACGATGGCCTCGGCGGAGCCCTGGACGTCGGCCTTCACGACGATCGGCAGCTCGGCGACGTTCTCGTCGGCCTTGGCCTTCGCCATCATCTGTTCGAGCGTTGTGGCGGCACCGGCGGCGGCGCGCTTGTCCTTGGCCGCCTGCTGGCGATACTCGGCGATCTCGCGCGCCTGCGCCTCGGTCTCGACCACGTTGAGCACGTCGCCGGCCTCGGGCGTGCCGTTGAGGCCGAGCACCTCGACCGGGACGGACGGCCCTGCCTCGCTGACGCGCTGGCCGCGGTCATTCTCCATCGCCCGGACCTTGCCCCACTGCTCGCCGACGACAAAGATGTCGCCCTGCCGCAGGGTGCCGCGCTGCACCAGCACGGTGGCCACGGGGCCGCGGCCCACGTCGAGCTGGGCCTCGATCACCGCGCCTTCGGCAGCACGGTCAGGATTGGCTTTCAGCTCAAGGATCTCGGATTGCAGCGCGATCGCCTCCAGAAGCTGCTCGAGCCCCTGGCCGGTGGTCGCGGAGACCTCCACATCCTGCACGTCGCCCGACAGCTTCTCGACGATCACCTCGTGCTGCAGCAGATCGGTGCGGACCTTGTCGGGATCGGCCTCGGGCTTGTCGCACTTGTTGATCGCGATGATCATCGGGACCTTGGCGGCCTTGGCGTGATTGATCGCCTCGATCGTCTGCGGCATGACCGCATCGTCCGCGGCCACCACCAGAACGACGACGTCGGTAACCTGCGCCCCCCGGGAGCGCATCGACGTGAACGCGGCGTGGCCCGGCGTGTCGAGGAAGGTCAGCGTCGAGCCGCTGTCGGTCTCCACCTGGTAGGCGCCGATATGCTGGGTGATGCCGCCGGCTTCGCCCTGCACGACCCGCGCCTTGCGGAACGCGTCCAGGATCGAGGTCTTGCCGTGGTCGACATGGCCCATCACGGTGATGATCGGCGCCCGCGGCTTGAGATCCACAGCCCGGTCCTCGGTCTGCTCGATCACCTGCTCCACGTCGGCATCGGAAACGCGCTGCACCCTGTGGCCGAATTCCTCGATGATCAGCTCGGCGGTCTCCCAGTCGATGGTCTGGGTCTGCGTTGCCATGATTCCGTTCTGCATCAGCGACTTGACCACGTCGGCGACGCGTTCGGACATGCGGTTGGCCAGTTCGGACACGGTGATCGCGTCGGGCAGCTGCACCGTGCGCATGACCTTTTCGCGGTCCTGCTGCTGGCCCATGGCCTTGCGGCGCGCGCGCTCCTGCTGGCGCTTCATCGAGGCCATCGAGCGCTGCCGCCCGCCCTCGCCACCGGCGAGGGCCTGATTCACCGTCAGTTTGCCGGACCGGCGCTTGTCGCCGCCGCCCTTCGAGGGCTTGGCGGTGCGGTCCTTGTCGCGCTCGCGGGTGGGCGCGACCGCCTTCTGCGGCTTCTGCTGAGCCTTCGCCTCGACATCGGCAGGGGTGGCCTGGGGCTGCTGGGGCTCGGCGGCGCGGGTCTTGGCCTCCTGCTCCTCGCGCAGGCGGCGCTGGTCCTCCTCGGCCTTGGCCTTGAGGGCTTCCTCGCGCTCGCGCTCCTCGCGCTCCTTTTCCTCGATCTCGCGGCGGCGGCGTTCGCGCTCCTCGGCCCGGGCACGCTCGTCCTCCTCGCGCTGCTTGGCCTCCTCGGCCTCGCGCGACTTGGCGGCGGCAAGCGCCTTCATCCGGCGTTCGAGTTCGGCATCCGAGATGCCGGCGGGACGTTTCTTGGGATCACCGAGCTTGGGCTTGCCACCGTCGCCAGCGGGTTTCGCCGTCGCGGGCTTCGGCGCGACCACACGCTTGCGCTTGGTCTCGACCACGACGTTCTTTGTCCGGCCATGGCTGAAGCTCTGCTTCACCGAGCCGGAGCGGTTCCCGCCGCGTACGCCGAGGGTCTTCTTGCCGTCATTCTCACTCATCAGCTCTTCTTCACCTTTCCGGCGCCATCGTCGCCTTGCATCAAGCGAACGCCCGAAAGCCGCACAGCATCGTCGCGGAATATCTCAGCGAGTCTGCCGGCGGCGAGCGCCGCATGTATCACACGTTCCCGACCGAAGGACAAACCCAATTCATCCGCCGTCAGGATGTCGAAGAACGATCCCCGCCCGCCGGGGCGGTAGAGCTTCGACTTGCCTCTCTCGGACCCGTCGGACGCCTGCAGCAGGATGCGGCAGCGATCCTTGTCGAGCCATTCCTTCACCTTCTCGAACCCGGCCACGGCCACGCCGGCCTTGCGCGCCATGGCGATCCGGTCGACCGCCCGCCGCGCCAGGGCTGCCTCCACGTCGGCGACGAGCGTCTCCGGCACCTGGACCTGCCGCTTCGCCCCGCGCGAGAACAGCCGCTTGGCCACCGCGCGCTCCAGCGCCGTGCGCTCGGCCGCGACATACATGCCGCGCCCCGGCAGCTTGCCCGCCACGTCGGGAAAGACCACGTCCCCCGGGCCCACCACGAAGCGGATGAGCCCACGCTTGGGCTGCACCTCGCCGGTGGCGAGGCACCGCCGCTCGGGCGCGTCGGGCGCAGGGCTGGATCTGCCGCGGCTCACGATCAGGCCTGGACCTCCTCGGCTTCCCCGGAGGCGGCGGCGTCGTCCTCACCCACCTCCAGCTCTTCGGGATCGACCCAGCCCAGCTGGATCCTGGCGGTCATGACCATCGCCTGGGCTTCCTCGAGGTCGACGCCCAAAGGCTCCAGCAGGCCGTCATCCTTGACCCGCTCGCCGTCGACGGTTGTCCAGCCGCCGGCCAATTCCCAGTCGGCGCAGGTCGCGAAGTCCTCCAGCGTCTTGATGCCGTCCTCCGCCAGCGCCACGATCATCTGGGGCGTCAGCCCCTCGAATTCAACCAGACTGTCCTCGACGCCCAGCGCCCGGGCCCGATCCAGCGCCTCGCGGTTGCGCTCATCGATGACGTCGCGGGCGCGGGCCTGCAGCTCCTCGGCCGTGTCCTCGTCGACGCCGTCGATCACGGTCAGCTCGTCGAGTTCCACATAGGCCACCTCCTCGAGGTTGGTGAAGCCCTCGGCGACCAGCAGCTGGGCGAAGAACTCGTCCAGGTCCAGCTTCTCGACGAAGAGGTTGGTTCGCTCCTCGAATTCCTTCTGGCGGCGCTGGCTCTCCTCCTCCTCGGTCATGATGTCGATGTCGAGCCCGGTGAGCTGGCTGGCCAGGCGCACGTTCTGCCCGCGCCGGCCGATGGCGAGGCTGAGCTGGTCGTCGGGCACGACTACCTCGATCCGCTCGGCCTCCTCGTCGAGCACGACCTTGGTCACCTCGGCGGGCTGCAGCGCGTTCACGAGGAAGGTCGGCATGTCCTCGTTCCAGGGGATGATGTCGATTTTCTCGCCCTGCAGCTCGTTGACCACCGCCTGCACGCGGGAGCCGCGCATGCCGACGCAGGCGCCGACCGGGTCGATCGAGCCGTCATAGCTGATGACGCCGATCTTGGCACGGCTGCCGGGGTCGCGGGCCACGGCCTTGATCTCGATGATGCCCTCGTAGATCTCGGGCACCTCCATCTTGAACAGCTCGGCCATGAACTCGGGCGCGGTGCGCGAGAGGAAGATCTGCGGCCCGCGCGGCTCGCGGCGCACGTCCTTGATGTAGACGCGGATCCGGTCGCCGGGGCGATAGCTCTCGCGGCCGATCTTCTCGTTGCGGCGCAGCACGCCCTCGCCGGGGTTCAGGTCGACGATGACGTTGCCGTATTCCTCGCGCTTGACGGCGACGTTGATGATCTGTCCGACGCGGTCCTTGAATTCCTCGTACTGCTTGTCGCGCTCGGCCTCGCGGACCTTCTGCAGGATCACCTGCTTGGCCGACTGCGCCGCGATCCGGCCCAGCTCGACGGGCGGCACCTCGTCGACGATCTCGTCGCCGGGCTGCGGCGTGGCGTCCTGATCCACGCCGGCGGCGCCCTGCCCCGTGGTCTTCAGCAGGAAGCGGCGCACCTCGCGCATGCGCGGCTCGCCACCCTCCTCGGGGATGTCGGTCACGCGGGCGGTCACGACACTGACGGCGGGACGCTCGCCGCGCACCAGGTCAGCGGCCTGGTCGGGGGTCACCTCGGCCTGGTAGTTCTCCAGCACCTCCTCGTTCGTCACGGTGCGCACGCGGGTGAAGGTGGCGCGGCCGGTCTTGCGGTCGATCGCCACGCGGATGTCCATCTCGGAGCCGTAGCGCGACTTGGCGGCGCGGGCGAGGCTCTCCTCCATCGCCTCGACGACGAGGCCGGGATCGATCAACTTCTCGCGCGCGACCGCCTCGGCGGTCTGCAGAAGCTCGAGCTGGTTGGCAGAGGTGATGGCCATTGCCTTTTAGTCCTTCTGGTTCGGAAGACGCGCGTCGTCTTCGCTGTCGATGACGGTCTCGACCTCGTCGTACTGGGCCGCGTCGATCTCGCCGCTATCCTTGCGGGCCTTCAGCACGTCGCGGATCAGGTCGTCGGTCAGCACCAGCTTGGCGTCCGACAGCCAGTCGAACTGCAACCCGATCGTGCCCTCCTCGATCTCGATCAGCACCTCGGACCCCTCCGTGCCGGCGAGTGTGCCCTTGAACCGGCGCCGCCCGTCGATCAGTTCGGTGGTCTCCACCTTGGCCACATAGCCGGCCCACATGTCGAAATCCTTCAGCCGCGTCAGCGGCCTGTCGATCCCGGGCGAGGAGACCTCCAGGTTGTAGGCGTCCTCGATCGGGTCCTCCACGTCGAGATGCGCCGACACGGCGGTGGAAATGATCGCGCAATCCTCGACCTCGATCCCGCCGCCGGGGCGGTCCGCCATCACCTGCACGGTCGGCGTCTTGCCACCCTGGTAGCGAACGCGCACGAGCTCGAATCCCAGATCCTCGATCACGGGCGTCACCACCTCGGCGAGGCGGCGGTCGATGCTGGCCTTGGCGATAAGATCGGACATGGCACCCTCGCGTTCCGGCACAAAAAAACGGGCCAGCGGCCCGTTCGGTGATCCCGGTGGGCACCGGAATGATCCCGGCGCGCCGCTGATGGGGCGGGCCTAACGGGAAGCACGAACGATTGCAAGCGCGAAGATGCGCGGCGCTTAGCGCAGGCGGGCGCGTCTGGCCAGGCCGTCCATCTCGCGCACCAGGGCCGCGCTGATTCCCGGCTCCGAGAGAGCATGTCCCGCCCGCGGCACCAGCACCAGCCGCGACGCCTTCCAGGCCCGGTGCAGCCGGTCGGCCGAGACCGGCGGACAGATCATGTCGTAGCGGCCCTGCACGATCGTCCCCGGAACCCCGGCGATGCGGTCGATCCGCTCGAGGATCTGGTCGTCGCTGTCGAGAAAGCCCCGATGGGTGAAGTAGTGGTTCTCCAGCCGGGCGAAGGCACGGGCGTAATCGGCCGGGCTCTCGCCCGAAGGGCCCTCGTTGTCGATGCTGGCCAGCGTGTTTTCCCAGCCCGCCCAGGCGCGGGCAAAACGGGTCTCTGTCATCATGTCGCCCGAGAACAGGCGCCGGTTGTAGGCCGCGATCAGGTCGTCACGCTCCTCCTCGGGAACCAGCGAGACGAAGCGGCGCCACATGTCGGGCCAGAACCGCCCGGCCCCCCCGGCATAGAACCAGTCGAGCTCGGACCGCGTCATCAGGAAGACGCCGCGCAGGATCGCGTGGCGCACTCGGTCGGGATGCGCCTCGGCATAGATCAGCGCCAGCGTCGCCCCCCAGGAGCCGCCGAAGACCATCCAGCTCTCGATCCCGAGCGTTCGGCGGATCAGCTCGATATCCTCCACGAGGTGCCATGTCGTGTTGTCGCGCACGCTGGCATGGGGCCGCGACCGGCCGCAGCCGCGCTGGTCGAACAGCACGATCCGGTAGAGGGCGGGATCGAAGTAGCGTCGCATGGACGGCGAGCAGCCGCCGCCCGGCCCGCCGTGGAACACGACCACCGGAATACCTTCGGGATTGCCGCATTGCTCCACGTAGACGGAGTGCCCGTCGCCCACCGGCAGCATCCGCTGGTCGAACGGATCGATCCGCGGATAGAGGTAGGAAGCTGCGCTCTTTTGCCGTGCAAACTGATCCATGGTTGGGCTATATAGCCGCCCGGTCCGGGCCTTGCGAGTGCGCGGGACGGAGAAAATCGGCGAAAAAGGTGCATCCCAATGTCCAGCATCGACCAGGGCGAGATCGACAAGTTCTCCGCGATGGCGCGGGAATGGTGGGATCCGCGGGGCAAGTTCCGCCCGCTGCACATGATGAACCCCTGCCGGCTCGACTACGTCACCCGCCAGATTGCGGCGCAGTTCGACCGCGACCTGACCGCGCGGCGCCCTCTGGAGGGGCTGCGCCTGCTCGATATCGGCTGCGGCGGCGGGCTGATGGCGGAGCCGATGGCCCGGCTCGGCGCTGCCGTCACCGGCATCGACGCCTCCGCGGACAGCATCCCAGTGGCCCGGGCACACGCCGCCGAGCAGGGACTGGAGATCGCCTACCGCGCCGACACCGCCGAGGCGCTGGCCGCCGAGGGCGCCCGCTTCGACGTGGTGCTCGCCATGGAGGTGATCGAGCACGTGGCCGACCCGGCAGCCTTCGTCGCCAGTTGCCGCGACCTCGCCGCCCCGGAAGGTCTCGTCATCGCCTCGACGCTGAACCGCACGGCGAAGAGCTTCGGCCTCGCCATCCTCGGCGCGGAATGGGTGCTGGGCTGGCTGCCGCGCGGCACGCATGAGTGGAACCGCTTCGTCACCCCCGACGAGATGGCCGGCTACATGGACGGAGCCGGCCTGTCCTGCGTGGACCGGACGGGCATGGTCTTCGATCCACTGGCCTGGTCTTGGCACCTGTCGGACCGGGATCTCTCGGTAAACTACCTCGCCGCCGCCGTGCGCTAGGGGCCTCCGAAGGCGCGGTCGTTCCACAGGCTGGGCACCCGGGCCCGCGCCGCCTCGGTCTCGGACAGATCCAGATCGACGAGGGCCGCGCCGGGCGCCACCCCCATGTCGAGCAGAACCTCGCCCCAAGGGGCCACGACCATCGAATGGCCGTAGGTCTCCCGCGACCGGCCCCGCGCGGCGGCATGGCGACCGGTCTGCGCCGGGGCCAGAACGAAACATCCCGTCTCGATCGCCCGCGCGCGCAAGAGCGGCTCCCAATGCGCCGCGCCGGTCACGGGCGAGAAGGCCGAGGGCACGCTCAGGATGCCCGCCCCCGCCTGCGCCAGCCGGCGATAGAGATGCGGGAACCGGATATCGTAGCAGATCGTCAGGCCCAGTCGCACCGCTCCCAGATCGCCTAGGACAGCCGCCTCCCCCGGGCGGTAGCCGGCGGATTCGCGGTAGCTCTCGGTTTCGGAGACCTCCACGTCGAACATGTGGATCTTGTCATAGCGCGCCGTGATCCGCCCCGTCGCGTCGATCAGGAAAGAGCGGTTGGCGAATCGTCCGTCCGGATCGTCCGTCCTCAACGCCAGCGAGCCGGCCAGAATCCAGGTGCCGTGCCGCGCCGCCGCCTCGCGCAGCGCGGCCAATGTGGCGTCCTCGTCCTCGCGCCGCAGCACAGCACGCTGCCGCGTCCGGCTCGTCGAGACGCAGTTCGTCACCTCGGGCGTGGCGACCAGCTCCGCGCCCTGCGCCGCCGCCTCGGCCACCCGGGCGAGCGTCGCGGGCAGGTTCTCCTCCGGGTCGTCCGAAGCGGTCAGCTGGACGAGGCCCACCCTCACCGCAGCAGGGGGTCCAGCTTGCCCGCCCGTTCCAGCGCGGCGAGCTCGTCGAATCCGCCGACATGGGTTCCGCCAATGAAGATCTGCGGCACGGTGCGGCGGCCGTTCGCCCGCTGCATCATGGCCGCCTTCACCTCCGGGTCGCGGGACACGTCGGTCTCCGACACGGCAACGTCCTTAGTCGCCAGCAGCCGTTTCGCGGCGTGGCAATACCCGCAGAGCGGGGTGGTGTAGATCTCGACCTGGGCCATGGGCGCTCCGTGCGTGAGGGGGTGTGAGACAGCTAGGTGTCGCGGACCACCCGCGCCAGTGCGAGCACGCGCACGTCCCGCGCGCCTGCCGCCCAGGCGGCGCCGGCCGCCGCGCACAGGGTCGCCCCCGTCGTCATCACGTCGTCGACCAGCACGACGTCGCGGCCGGCCATCGCCGCGCCGCGCCGCGGATGCGGGGCGATCGCCCCCGCCAGATCGGCGAAGCGCTCCGCGCGGCTTCGATTCTCCATCGGGGCCGCATGGCGGATGCGGCAGAGTGCCTCCGGCTCGACCTCTGCCCCGGTTGCGCGCGCCACGCTCCGGGCCAACAGCGCAGCCTGATTGTAGCGTCGCCGGATCCGGCGACGCCAGTGCAGCGGGATCGGCACCAGCAGGGGCGCCTCGGGCCAGATCGGCGAGGCGGCACGGGCCATCCAGCCGGCGGCCGGTCCGACGAGGTCGAGCCGGTCGCCATGCTTGAGCCGCAGGACCAGCGTGCGCGCCGCGCCCTCATAGGCGAGCGCGGCCCGGCCCCGGCTCCATGGCCGGTCGCGCGAAAGGCATTCGTCGCAGCGGTCGCCGGGCTCCGCCTCGCCCTGCAACGGCACGCCGCACAGGTCGCATACCCCGCCCGACAGGAAGCGCGTCTCGCGCCAGCACGCGGCGCAGAGATGCCCTGTCGCCACAGTCTCTTCGTCGCACATCGCGCAGGTCGGCGGGTAGATGGCGTCGAGCACCGATTGCAACAGGGCCATGGCGCCAATACCTCCTGTCCATGACGAACATACCGCCCCGACTGACCGACCGCGCCGCCCTGGGCCGCCAGCGCGCGCGCGCCACACCCGATGCCCTGTTCCCGCACGAGCTGGCCGCGGACCAGATCGAGGATAGGCTCGCAATGGTTAAGCGGTCGTTTACCGATATCGCCGTGGTCACCGGACATCCCGGCCCATGGGCGGCCCGGTTTCCCGCCGCGCGCATCGTGCCCGACGACGAGGTGCTCGACCTGCAGGCCGGCGCGCATGACCTCGTCCTGCACGCCATGGCGCTGCACTGGGCCGACGATCCGGTGGGCCAGATCGTGCAATGCCGCCGCGCCCTCGCCCCGGACGGGCTGATGCTGGCCGTGTTCCCGGGCGGGCGAACGCTGGCGGAGCTTCGCACGGCACTGGCCGAGGCTGAATCGCGCGTCACGGGCGGGCTGTCGCCGCGGGTCGCGCCGTTGCCCGAGATCCGCGATGCCGGCCAGCTGTTGCAGCGCGCCGGGCTCGCCCTGCCGGTGGCCGATGTCGATCGCTCGACGGTAACCTACACGGACGCTCTGGCGCTGATGCGCGAACTGCGCGCCATGGGCGAGGGCAACGTCCTGGCGCAGCGCGACCGCCGCACCCCGCCGCGCCGCCTCTTCGCCGAGGCTGCCCGGATCTACGCGGAAAGCTTTGCCGCGGAGGACGATCCGGACCGCATCCGCGCCACGCTCGACCTCGTGCACCTGTCCGGCTGGGCGCCTGCCGACAGCCAGCCGCAGCCCCTGCGGCCCGGATCCGCCCGGGCGCGGCTGGCCGACGCGCTCGGCGGGACCGAGCGGCCCCTGCGCGACGATTCGCGCCGGGACGACGATTGACGGGCGCGGCCCAAGGAGTATCTCACCGCGGACCCTCACCGCACGCAGACAGGACGACGGACCATGCTGGACGGCAAATCGGAAAAGGCGGCCGCGCTCTTCACCGCCCGGGATTCCGCCCGTCCGGTGCATGCCCCGGCCGAGCACCCGAAGGTGCCCGCCGCCAAGGTCGGCATCCTCTTGGCCAATCTCGGCACACCCGACGGCTATGACTACTGGTCGATGCGTCGCTACCTGAACGAGTTCCTCTCCGACCGCCGGGTGATCGACTATTCCCCCGTGGTCTGGCAGCCGCTGCTGCAGGGGGTGATCCTGTCCAAGCGGCCCTTCTCCTCGGGCGCGGCCTACAAGTCGATCTGGAACGAGGAGGCGGGGGAAAGCCCGCTGATGACGATCACCAAGTCGCAGACCGAGAAGCTGTCCAGCTCCCTCTCGGACAGGTTCGGCGACGATGTGATGGTCGATTTCTGCATGCGCTACGGCAATCCTTCCACGCTCTCGCGCGTGCGGCGGATGGTGCAGGAGGGTTGCACGAGGATCCTGTTCTTCCCGCTCTACCCGCAATATGCGGGCGCCACCACGGCGACGGCGAACGATCAGTTCTTCCGCGCGCTGATGAAGGAGAAGTGGCAACCCGCCGCACGCACCGTGCCGCCCTATTTCGACCGTCCGTCCTATATCGACGCACTGGCCCGGTCGGTCGAACGGGCCTATGGTGCGATGGAGACGGAACCGGACATCCTGGTGTGCTCCTATCACGGCGTGCCGCAGCGCTACCTGATGGAGGGCGACCCCTATCACTGCCAGTGCCAGAAGACGACGCGGCTCCTGAAGGAGCGGCTGGGCTGGGCCGACGACCGGATCACCACCACCTTCCAGTCCCGCTTCGGCCCCGAGGAATGGCTGAAACCCTATACCGTCGAGGAAGTCGCGCGGCTGGCCGAAAGCGGCCGGAAGAAGATCGCCGTCTGTGCGCCCGCCTTCTCGTCGGACTGCATCGAGACGCTCGAGGAGATCAACGAGGAGATCCGCGAGAGCTTCGAGGAAGCGGGCGGAGAGCGGTTCACCTACATCCCCTGCCTGAACGACGACGACGCGCATATCGCCGCGCTCGAGGAGGTGATCGTCGAGAACCTGTCTGGCTGGCTCTAACCACGAGAAAGGGCGGCCAGTGAACCGGCCGCCCCTCGAAATCGGAAGAAGATCCGATCAGTCGGTCGCGGCAACCGCGGCCACGACGGCCAGAAGCAGCAGCGGGATCACGAAGCCGCCCGAGGTGCCCGAGGATTCCTCGACCACGACGGCGGGTTCCATGACCGGCTCGGCGACCATGCCGCCGGCAAAGGCGCCGGTGGCAGCAACGGACAGAGCGGCGGCAAGAGCGATCTTCTTCATCTTTTTCTCCAGTTTAGCCTGGTGCCTTTGTGTTCTTGAGGCGGCAGCAGGCACCCAAAGACTGTACCTCGCCCCGTGGTATAAGCGACAAGGCCCGTGGCTGGCAAAGCCCGGTCATGCAAAGAAAGTTCCGGCCGGTGCCGGTGGCGTCAAATAAGCAACACCTGGGTCCCCACGGTCGCGAGCGAGAAAAGCTCCGCGATGTGCTCGTTATAAAGGCCGATGCAGCCGTTGGAGGAACGCCGGCCGATCTTGCGCGTGTCCTGGGTGCCGTGGATGCGGTAGTATTGCCAGCTCAGATACAGTGCGTGGGTTCCCAGCGGATTGTCCGGCCCGGGGCCGATGAAGTCGGGCCAGTCGGGGTTGCGCTGCTTCATCTCCGGCGTGGGCGCCCAGCTCGGCCCCTCGACCTTGCGGATCACCTCGGTGCGGCCGCGCCGGGTCAGGTCTTCGGTCTGCGGCACGGAGGTCGGATAGAGCTTGTAGACGCTCTCGTCCGCGCTCCAGTAATGCAGCGCGCGGGATTGCATGTCGCACAGGATGGCACCGCCGGCCAGCGTGTCGAAATGCGGGCGCCAGTCGCGGGTGCGGAAGCTCGACGCGTTGCGGCGCGTGTAGTCCGAAACGCTTTCGCGGAACTCGGTCGATCCGGTCTGCTGCGCGACCGCCGGCGCCGCGAGCGCCGCCGAGGCGCCGGTCAGGAACAGGCGGCGGGAGATCTGGCGGAAACGGGTCATGGCACTGCCTCGTGATGTCTTCGTCGTTTTTTTGGCCGGAAGGTTACGCCGGAGTAAACGGACCGGCAAATCACGCCGCCGTCAGGCGCTGCGCCGATTGAACCGCGTCGGGCGGCAGGATAGTCCGGGGAAACCGTCGCAGAGGATCCCGCAAATGCCGCGCCTGCACGCCCTCGCCGCCCTCCTGGCCCTGTCGGCCTGCACCGCCGTTCCGCCACCTGCGCTCGATCCCTCGGGCCGCCCGCTCCCGCGGGCCTACGCGATCGCGCCCGGGATGGAGGACCAGATCCAGCTGCGGTTCCTCGACGGGGTGAACGCGATCCGGCAATCGACCGGCGTGTCGCCCGTCCTCCTGAACGCCGAGCTGACCGCCGCCGCGGCCACCCATTCGCGCGACATGAGCGTGCAGAACCGGCCCTGGCATTTCGGATCCGACGGCTCCTCGCCGCTGGAGCGGGTCCGGCGCGCGGGCTACCGGGGGCGGCTTCTGGGCGAGAACATCTCCGAGACCTACGAGACCGAGATGGAGACGCTGGCGGCCTGGACCGCCACGCCGGAAACGCGGGAGGTGATCGTCGACCCGGCGGCGCGAGATCTCGGCTTCTCCTGGTTCCAGGAGCCGAACGGCAAGATCTGGTGGACGATGGTCACCGGCACGCGTGCCGAGGCCGCGATCGCCGCCGCGGCCAGCCCGCGCGTCGCACCGGCCGCGCCGCGCTAGGGATAGATGCTGATCGGCGTTCCGTTGCGGACCATCGCGTAGATCCGCTCGATCTCCCGATCGGTGACGGCGATGCAGCCGGCGGTCCAGTCCTGAGGCGCCCCCTTGAGGTAGCTCGGCCCGCGCCCGTGGATGAAGATGTTGCCCCCCGGCGGCCGGCCGATGGCCCGGGCGACCTCCACGTCCCGCGTATTGGGATAGGAGATCCCGACCGAGAGATGGTAGCTGCTGTCGGGATTGCGCTTGTCGATCCGGTAATGCCCCTCGGGCGTGCGGCCATCGCCCTCGTACTGCTTGTGCCCGTCGGGCGAGAAGCCGAGCCCGATCTCGTAGGATTCCAGGACCTGCTGGTGGTGCAGCAGGTATAGCTGCCGGGCACTCTTGTCGATGATCACCCTCGTAACCTCGGGGCCGTCGTAGTCCTTGAACTTGGAGGAGCCGCAGGCCGACAGCACGGCCAGCGCGGCGCCCAGAAGGATCGCTCGGAAAATGGTCATGGGACTGCTCACTGCCTCGCGGGATTTCGCTCCCGTCTACAGGGCAAAAAATACCCGCGAAACCGGGATCCGTCGCTTCACGAAATCGAGAGCGACGCCTCAGCGCCGGAACGACGCCGCCAGTTCGACATGGGACGACCAGCGGAACTGGTCCACGACCCGGATCCAGTCGAGCGCGAAGCCCGCGCCCGTCAGGATCGCCGCATCCCGCGCGAAGGTCACCGGGTTGCAGGAGATCGCGGCCACCGCACCGACCTGCGAGGCGGCGATCTCGCGCATCTGCGCCTCGGCGCCGGCCCGCGGCGGGTCGATCACCACCGCATCGAACCGGGCCAGCTCCGCCGCGGCGAGCGGATCGCGAAACAGATCCCGGCGCGCCGTGGTCAGCGGCCGGTGGCCGCGGCCCCGCCGCCACGCGGCATCCAGCGCGGCCAGCATGTCAGCATCGCCCTCGACCGCGTGCACGTCCGCGCGGCGCGAGATCGGCAACGCGAAGGTGCCGCATCCGGCGAACAGGTCGGCGACCCGCCGGCTCTCACCCACTGCCCGGCTGGCGCAGGCGATCAGCGCCTGTTCGCCCTGCCGCGTGGCCTGCAGGAAGGCGCCGGGGGGCGGCACCACCTCGACCCCGGCCACCGATTGCCGGGGCGCGCGCGCCTGCACCACCGGATCGCCGTCCAGCGTCAGCCGGGCCAGGTCCGCCTCCCCGGCGATGGCGGCGAGGTCGTCGCGCACCTCGCGCCCCTCGCGCCCCCCCTGCAGCGCCACGTCCAGCCCGGCGGGCCCGTGCGTCACGGTCAGCGATAGCTCGCCCCGGCGCGAGGCCGCCACCTCGGCCAGTTGCCCGAGCACCGGCAGCGCGGCGGTGATCTCGGGGACAAGCACGCGGCAGTCCTCGATCTCCGTCAGCGTCTCCGAGCGCCGGCCGTGGAAGCCGACGACCGCCCCGCCCTTGCGCCGCCGGGCGGACAGCACCGCGCGGCGCCGGGATCGCGCGGGCGAGGTGGCGATTCCACGGATCGGCGCCTCAAGCCCCTGCGCACCCAGGGCATGGCGCACAACGTCCATCTTCCACCGGCCCACGAAGGGATCGGCGGCGTGCATCAGGACGCAGCCACCGCAGGCGTCGTAATGCGGGCAGTCCGGCACCGCCCGCTCCGGCGCCGGCTGCAAAATCGTCGGTTCGGCGATCCGGCCGGCGACCGGCTCGCCCTCCACCTCCTCGCCGGGGAGCGCACCGGCAACGAAGATCGGACCATCGGCGATCCCGTCGCCAAGATGGCCCAGCCGGTCTATGGTCAGCCGCATCTATTCCGCCGCCTGGCCGTAGGACATGAAGCCGCCGGACTGCCGCTTCCAGTAGCGGGCATAGATCCCGTCGCGGCGGAGCAGGTCGGCATGGGTGCCCTCCTCGGCGATGCGGCCCTCTTCCAGCACGATGATCCGGTCCATGCTCGCGATCGTGGACAGGCGATGGGCGATGGCCAGCACCGTCTTGCCCTCCATCACCCGGTCGAGCGCGGTCTGGATCGACGCCTCGACCTCGGAATCGAGCGCCGAGGTCGCCTCGTCCAGCACCAGGATCGGCGCATCCTTCAGGATCGCGCGGGCCAGGGCGATGCGCTGCCTCTGCCCGCCGGACAGCTTGACCCCCCGCTCCCCCAGATGCGCGTCGTAGCCGGTCCGCCCCTTGTGGTCCTTCAGGGCCAGGATGAATTCGTGTGCCTCCGCCTGCTCGGCGGCGGCGACCATCTCGGCCTCGGTCGCGTCGGGCCGGCCATAGAGGATGTTCTCCCGGGCCGAGCGATTGAACATCGCCGTCTCCTGCGTGACCATGCCGATCCGGCGACGCAAGGATCTCCTGCGTGACCTCGCGGATGTCGCGCCCGGCGACAGTGATCCGCCCCGCCTCCACATCGTAGAGCCGCAGGAGCAGGGCCACCATCGTGGACTTGCCCGCCCCGGAGGCACCCACGACGCCGATCTTCTCGCCCTCGTGCAGGACGAGATCCACGTCGCGCAACCCGCCGACGTCGCGGCCGTAGGTGAAGGTCACCCGCTCGAAGCGTACCTCGCCGCCCTCGGGCAGCCCCGGCGCCGCGTCGGCATCGGTCAGCTGGTGCGGCGGGGTGAGGGTGTGCATCCCGTCCTCCACCTCGCCCACATTGGCGTACATCGCCATCAGCGTGAAGCTGACCCATCCGGTCATCTGCGCGATCCTGATCGAGATCGCGCCGGCGGCGGTGATGTCCCCGGCCGTGGCCAGCCCGCGCGACCAGAGCCACAGGGTGCCCCCGATCAGCAGGACCGGCAGGATGCCGGCCAGCGTCATCAGGGTGAAGCGGAAGCCGGCAGACAGGATGCCGTAATCCACCACCCGCTCGCGGAAGGTGGAGATCGCGTCGAGCGCGGCGCGGTCCTCGTGCTCGTCATGGGCGAAAAGCTTCACCGTCTTGATGTTGGTCACCGTGTCGACGACCTGCCCCGACACCATGGCCCGGCTCGCCGCCCGCGCCTTCGACCGGGCCCGTACTCGCGGCATGAACCACCGGATCGTCCAGAGATACCCCGCCACCCAGACCATGAGCCCCAGCGCCATCCAGCCGTTGATCGTGGTCAGGAGCAGCGCCGATCCGACCAGCGAGGCCAGCGCGAAGCAGACCACGTTGATGAACTCGGTCGCGACGTCGGTGATCGCGCGCGAGGTCTGCATCTGCTTCTGCGCGATGCGGCCGGCGAAATCGTCGTCGAAGAAGGTCACCGCCTGTCCCAGCGTCCAGCGATGCAGCCGCATCAGGACCATCGGGTTCACGTTCGGCGCCACCATGATCGCGTTCGACGCCGAAGACAGGCCGAACATGAGCGGCCTGAGCAGCAGGAAGAACGCCCCCACCCCGATCAGCAGCGCGAGATTCTCGGCGAAATAGCCTTGGACGCCGTGATCCACCGCCGAATCCACCACCCGGCCGAGGATCACCGCCGTCACGACCTCGGCCGTCCCGGCGATGGCCGACAACACGCCCGCCACCGCCATCCAGCGCCAGGAACCGTGCAGCGCCCAGAGGAAGAACGCCCCCAGGCTGCGCGGCGGCGGCCCCTCCGCCGGGCGGAACGCGTCGATCAGTCCGGCCAGCCGTCTCATTCCGCCGCCTCCGTCTCGGAATTTTCCAGATCGAGGAAACCGCCCGATTGCCGTGCCCAGAGCCGGGCATAAAGGCCGCCGCGCGCGATCAGCGCGTCGTGCCTCCCCTCTTCGACCACGCGTCCCTCGTCCAGGACGACGATCCGATCCATCCGGGCGATGGTCGACAGCCGGTGGGCGATTGCGATCACGGTCTTGCCCTCCATGACGCCATAGAGCGTATCCTGGATCGCGGCCTCGACCTCGGAATCGAGCGCCGAGGTCGCCTCGTCCAGCACGAGGATCGGCGCGCCCTTCAGGATCGCGCGAGCCAGGGCGATGCGTTGCCTCTGTCCGCCCGAAAGCTTCACGCCGCGTTCGCCCACATGGGCGTCGTAGCCCCGGCGCCCGGCGGAATCCTCCAGGTCGAGGATGAAATCATGCGCCTCGGCCCGCCGCGCGGCGGCGATCATCCGGGCCTCGCCGGCCTCGGGGCGGCCGTAGAGGATGTTGTCGCGCACCGAGCGATGCATCAGCGACGCCTCCTGCCCGACCATGCCGATCTGTCGCCGCAGGCTGTCCTGAGTGACGCCGGCCACGTCCTGCCCGTCGATCAGGATGCGCCCGGCTTCGGCGTCGTAAAACCGCAGGAGCAGCTTGACCAGCGTGGACTTGCCCGCGCCCGAGCGGCCCACCAGACCGACTTTCTCGCCGGGCCGGACGGTCAGGGACACGCGGTCGAGCCCGCCCCGGCCCCGGCCGTAGTGATGCGAGACCGCCTCGAAGGCGACCGCGCCGCGGTCGAGCTGCAATTCCCCCGCGCCGGGCCGGTCGGTCAGCGCGATCGGCTGCGCGATGGTCTCCATCCCCTCCGAGACGACGCCGAGGTTGCGGAAAAAGGAACTGACCGCCCACATGATCCAGCCCGTCATCCCGTTCAGCCGGATCGCGAGCGCCGTGGCCGTCGCCACCACGCCGACGCTGGCGGCCCCTCCGAACCACAGCGCGATCGCCCAGCCGACGAGCCCCACCATCAGCGCGCCGTTCAGCAGCGCCAGCGCCACGTCCATGATCGTGTAGAGCCGCATCTCCCTCTGGAAGGTGGCCCGCGCGTGCTCGATCGCCTCGCGGCCATATTCCAGTTCCGCGTCGTGATGAGCGAAGAGCTTCACGGCGTGGATGTTGGTGTAGCTGTCCACCACCCGTCCGGTCACCTGGCTGCGCGCGTCCGAGGCGGCCTGGCTGGCCGGGCCGATCCGCGCCACCACCCAGCGCACCAGTGCGGCATAGAACCCCGCCCAGAGAAGCAGCGGCACGGCCAGCCACGGATTCGCGCCCGACAGCAGGATCAGCGCCCCGGCCACGTAGGCAACGGCGTAGGTCAGGGCGTCGAAGATCTGGAACACCGCCTCCCCGGCGGCTGGCGGCGTCTGCATGATCCGGTTGGCGATGCGGCCGGCGAAGTCGTTCTCGAACCACCCGACCGACTGGCGCATGACGTGGGAATGGGCCCGCCAGCGGAACACGGTTCCGTAATTGGGCAGGATCGCGTTGTTCAGGAGCAGCACGTTCACGGCCTGCAGGGCGGGGCGCAGGATCAGGATCGCCAGCGCCACCAGCACCAGTTCGACCCCGTGGTTCGACCAGACCGCGCCGCGCTCCGTGGCGCCCAGCAGATCCACGATCCGGCCCATATAGGCCAGAAGCCAGATCTCCACCCCCGCGACGAGGATCGAGCTGATCGCGGCCAGCGCAAAGACGGTGCGGAACGGCCCGGAATAGGAGCGGACGAACGGCCACAGCCGACGCGGCGGCGCGTCGGTCACCTCATGCGGGGCATAAGGATCCACCAGGTTTTCGAAATACCGGAACATGCGGGCCTTTCGGGCGACGCTTGCCAAGATAAGCCGTCCGCCGCCCAAGGGAACCGCCGCTCGCGATCGCGCGAGGTCAGCCCAGCAGGTCCTCGCGCGTGGCGGTGAAGCCCGAGGCGATCCACGCCCGCTCCATCTCTCTCAGCCTCCGCCCGATCTCGGCGCCTTCGAGGCGCCCCGCCAGATCCGCGCCCCGGACGGGAAAGACCGCCGCCGCGCCGCGGTCGAGCCGCGTCTTCAGATCCGCCGGCAGCGGTGCGCCGAAGGTCGCGGCCCGCAAAAGCTCGATGTCGAGCGCGACCTCCCGGCCCAGCCGCCAGGCGGTCTCGGCCGTGCCGGCCTCCGACCCGATCCCGGCGCGCAACGTCTCCAGCCGACGCGCCTCGGCGCGCGACAGGCGCAGCCGCCCGGTCGCCTCCTCGCCGCCCAGCGCGGCCAGGCGCCGGATCGGCTCGGATGCCACGCGGGCGAGTCGCTCCAGATGCACGAGGGGCGCGAGCGCTGCCGCCTCCGCGCCCGGCAGGACACGCGCCAGGATGCCGGACTGCGCCATTGCGGCGACAGAAGGCGCGGGGTCCGGCGCGGACAAAAGCTTCAGCATCTCCCGCCCGACCCGCTCGGCCGAGAGCCGCTCCAGCCCCTCCGCGCCCTCGGCGCAGGCGGCGAGCGCCTCCGCGTCGATACCGGCTTCCGGGTCGCCGTAGCGGGCGTGGAACCGGAAATAGCGCAGGATCCTCAGGTAATCCTCGGCGATCCGCTCCGCCGCCCGGCCGACGAACCGTACCTGCCGCGCCTCGAGGTCCGGCCAGCCGCCCAGCGGATCGACCACGGTCCCGTCCGCCTCGGCATAGAGGGCATTCATGGTGAAGTCGCGCCGCGCCGCGTCCTCCGCCACCTCCCCGGCATAGGCCACCACGGCGCGCCGCCCGTCGGTTTCCACGTCGCGGCGGAAGGTCGTGACCTCGAGGCCCCTGCCCTTGGCCACCACCGTCACCGTGCCGTGGTCGATGCCGGTCGGCACCGCCTTCATCCCCACGGCCTCCGCGATCTCGGTCACCCGTTCGGGCCGGGCATCGGTGGCGATGTCGATGTCGTCCACGGGCTCGCCCAGGGCGGCGTTGCGCACGCAGCCGCCGACGAACAGCGCCCGGTGTCCCGCCGCCGCCAGCGCCGCCATCAGCGCCTGCGCCCCCGGGTCGCGGCGCCAGGGTCCGTCGACCCTCACGCCAGGCCCTCCGCCAGCGCCCGCAGGATCCGCGCCGTCGCCCCCCAGACGTAATAGGGCCCCCACGGCACCACGTAGTAGCGGCGCGGCACCCCGCGCCACATCCGCGCCTCGACCCGGTATCGCGAGATGTCGGCCAGGTGATCGAGCGGCACCTCGAAGATCTCGGCCACCTCGCCCGCCTCGGGGCGCAGCGCGACCGGCCCCCGGACATAGGCCAGCACCGGCACCATCGAGAACCCCGTCACCGTCTCATGGCCCGGCAGTTCGCCCAGGACCTCGACCGCCTCGGGCGGCAGCGCCGTTTCCTCCCAGGCCTCCCGCAGTGCTGCGGCGGCGGCGTCCCGGTCACCCGGCTCGATCTTGCCGCCCGGGAAGGCGATCTGCCCGGGATGCTGGCTGAGCGCCGGGGAACGCTTGGTCAGGATCACCCCGCCGGTGTCGCGCACCGCGACCAGCACGCCGGCGCCGCGCAGGTCGCGCGGCCCGGGCGCGGTGCCGGCGGCGTTCAGGTCGAAATCGGAAGTGCGACCGGCCATGCGGCAGCGGGCCGCCGCCAGCCGGTCGCGCAGGTCACTCACCGTTCCCGGCGGCGTCCTCGGCCTCGAATCCCAGCGTGGCGGGATCGAACTCGTAATGCGCGCCGCAGAACTGGCAGTCGGCCGTCACCTTGCCGTCGTCGGTGGTCATCGTGGCGATGTCCTTCTGCGAGTAGATCGATAGCGTCTGGCGCACTTTCTCCGGCCCGCAGGTACAGCCGAAGGTCAGGGGCTGGGCGTCGAAGACCCGCGGCGTCTCCTCGTGGAACAGCCGCACCAGCAGGTCCGTGGGCTGGACATGCGGGCCGATCAGCTCGGTCTCCTCGACCGTGTCGAGCAGCAGGTTCGCCCGGCCCCAGTTCTCGGCCTCCTCGCCGTCCAGCACGTCCTCGGCCGACATCAGGCCACCCTCGCCCGATCCGCCCTCGGCCGGGCGCAGCGGCGAGGCCTTGGGCATGTGCTGCAACATCACGCCCCCGGCGCGCCAGCGCGCGTCCGCGCCAGGCTGCCGGGCCTGCCCGAAGCTCATGGCAAAACGGGTCGGCAGCTGCTCGGACTGGGCGAAATAGGTCTCCGCGCAGGCCGACAGCGACCCGCCCGAAAGCGGCGTGATCCCCGAATAGGGCTTCATCCCGTCGCCCTGGTCCAGCAACAGCGCGAAGTAGCCGGTGCCGATCTGCTCGAACGGCTCGGCCGCGCGGCTCAGCCGCTCGGCGTCGAAACTCGCATAGGCCCGGATCCAGGCCGGCCGGCCATCCGCGCCGGGCGCATAGTAGTCGGTCGCGATCAGCCGCACCGGCCCGTCGCCCCGGACCTGCAGCGACAGCTTCCAGCGCAGCTTGATCGTCTGCCCGATCAGCGCGGTCAGCGTCACCGCCTCGGCCACCAGGGCCTCGATCTCGGGGGGATAGTCGTGCTGCGCCAGAACCTCGTCGAGCACACCGTCGAGCCGCGCCACGCGGCCGCGGATGTCGGACCGGTCGAGCTGAAAGGGCAGGACGGTATCGTCCCAGGCGATGGTCGATCCTAGGGTCATGGGCTTCCTCGCGGGGGCGGAACTTGGCATACCGCGCCCATATAAGCCCCGCAACCGCGCCTTTAACCCCGGAGCACCCCCATGATCCCCCGTTTCGGCCCGCCTCCCGAGGCCCGCGCCTACGTTGCCCGGCCGGGCGCCTACGCCGTGATCCTGTCGATGGGCCGGGTCCTCGTCACCGTGCAGGAGGCTCCTCGACGCGAGGTCCAGCTGCCGGGCGGCGGTATCGACCCCGGCGAGTCGCCGCTGCGCGCGCTGCACCGCGAGGTCCGCGAGGAGACCGGATGGACCATCGGCGACCCGGTGCGAATGGGGGCGTTCCGCCGCTTCGTCTGGATGCCCGAATACCGCATCCATGCCGAGAAGGTCTGCGCCATATACCTCGCCGCGCCGGGCCTCGAGGCGGGCCCGCCGAGCGAACCGGACCATCGCGCGCACTGGATGCCGGCAAGCATCGCGGTGGCCCGTCTGGCCAATTCCGGCGACGCGGCCTTCCTCGCCGCCGCGGTCAGGCGCGGTGCTCGATCAGCACGGCCGACAGGTCGTCCGGCATCTCGCCATCGTCGACCAGCGCGCTCAGCTCCCACCTGATCGCCGTGAGCAGCTCCCTCCCCGAGACGTCCCGGCGCGCGCGCAGCAGGCGCGCCAGCCCCTCCTCGTCCAGCAGGCCGCCGCCGCGGTCGGGGCATTCGGTGATGCCGTCGGAATAGATCATCACCCGCGAGCCGGGGGCGATTCGCATCTCCGCCGCGGTGAAATCGGCATCCTCCAGAAGGCCGACGGGCGGTCCGCCCGTGCCCTCGAAGGCGACCTCCCCGTCGGCCGTCTGGATCAGCGGATGCGGGTGCCCCGCCTGGCAGAAGGTGAAACGCCCGGTCTCGAATTCCAGCTCGCCGATCAGGATGGTGAAGTAGTGGTCCGTGCCGATATCCCCGAGGAACCGGACGTTGAGCCGCCGGCACACCTCGTCGGGCGGGTGCATGCGCGGCCCCCCGGGGGTGTGGTAGTGGGCGATGTTGCTCTCGGGGTCGGCCCCGCTCAGCCACGAGGAGAGGCGCGCCGTGATCAGCGCCGAGGCGATCCCGTGCCCCGACACGTCGAGCGCGTAGAGCCCGATCCGCCCCGGCTCGGTCGGAAAGGTTCCCACCATGTCGCCGCCCACATGGCCCGAGGGCTGCAGATCGAAGCTGATCTCCCACGGGCCCTGCCGCACCGGACGCCGGGGAACCAGCGACATCTGCAGCTTGCGCGCCTCCACGAGGTCGCGGTCGAGCGCGGCGTTCAGGTCGCGCACCCGCTCCAGCGTGGTGGAGACGAGGCGGTTCTTCTCCCTGAGTTCGCCACTCATCTTCAGCAGCCGCTCCCCGGCCGCGATCCGGGCGCGCAATTCTTCCCCCGAAAGGGGCTTGGACAGGAAGTCGTCCGCCCCCTCGCGCAGGGCGACCGCCAGGTCCTCCTTCTCCGATTTCGAGGTAAGGATGACGAAATAGACGTAGCCGTCGTCGTCGAGGGCGCGCAGTTCGCGGCACAGGTCGAGCCCGCTCATCCCCGGCATCATCCAGTCGCTGATGACGATCCGGGGCGGCGTCGCGCGGCATATCTCCAGCGCCTCCTCGGCCGAGGCGGCCTCCATCAGGTCGTAACCGCTCGACGCCAGGGCAGAGAGCAGGATGCGCCGTTGCAGGCGGCTGTCATCGACCACGAGGAGGGGGCCGCTCGCCGCGGGCCAGACCTGGGCGGAATGGGTACTGGAAAATACGGTCAAGAAAAATGCGCCCCCTGCGGAGTGCGTCCGTCCTACGGCCATGGCCTTAATCGCCGGTAAAGCCCGGACCGCCATGTCCCCAACCCTTTCTTAAACCTCAAATCCTAAGCCTGACGGCAAGGGACGGAGGCCGACGTGATCGACTGGGCGCGCATAGACGGATTGAGGGACGATTTCGGCGCCGAGGGCTTCGCCGACGTCGTGGCGATCTTCACGGAGGAGACGGGGCCGGTCGTCGAGCGCCTCGCGACGGGCTGCAGCCCCGATCCCCTGGCCGACCTCCATTTCGTGAAGGGCAGCGCCGTGAACATGGGCCTGACCGATCTCGTGGCGATCTGCCGGCGCGGCGAGGCGGCCCTGGCCGCGGGCCTCGGGCCGGATCTCTCCGACCTCCGCGCAGCCTACCATGGCGGTTGCGCGGCGCTCCTGCACCCGGCGGGCTGACCCCTCAGATCAGGAATTCCGACAGGATCCGGTCGTTTGTGATGTCGCGCCAGGTGAAGTCCGCGGCGTCGAGTTCGGGCGAAGAGACCTTCGAAATTCGCCGCGTCGTCGGTCTCGATCCCGATCAGGACCGAACCGAAGTTCCGCGCCGACTTCTTGAGGTATTCGAACCGCGCGATGTCGTCGGCGGGCCCGAGCAGTTCGAGGAAGTCGCGCAGCGCGCCCGGCCGCTGCGGCAGGCGCAGGATGAAGTATTTCTTCACGCCCGAGAATCGCTGCGCGCGCTCCTTCACCTCCGGCAGCCGCTCGAAGTCGAAATTGCCGCCCGAGGTCACGCAGACCACGCGCTTGCCCCGGATCATGTCGGCGATCTCGGGCAGGACGTCGATGGAAAGAGCGCCGGCCGGTTCCAGCACGATCCCCTCCACGTTCAAGAGGTCGAGGATCGTGGTGCAGATCCGGTCCTCCGGCGCCAGCCGCACGTTGTCGGGCGGCACATCCTTGAGCACCTCGAAGGTACGTGCCCCGATCCGCGCCACCGACGCCCCGTCGACGAAGGAATCCACCCGGTCCAGCGTGGTGGGTGCCCCCTTCGCCAGCGCCTCGGTCAGGCTCGCGCCGCCCTGCGGCTCCACCAGGATCAATGGCACCTCGGGCGCCATGGCATCGAAATAGCGCTTCACGCCGGAGGCCAGCCCGCCGCCGCCCACCGGCAGGATCACCAGGTCGGGCGGGCCGTCCATCTCTTCCAGCATCTCCACCGCCACGCTCGACTGTCCCTCGATCACGTGGGGATCGTCGAAGGGGGCGAGGAAATGCCCGCCCTTCTCGGCGCAGAACTCCTGCGCCACCCGCAGGGTCTCGTCGAAGTAATCGCCCACCAGCCGGATCTCGACCGCCGTGCCGCCGAAGGTGCGCGTCTTCTCCACCTTCTGGCGCGGCGTGGTCACCGGCATGAAGATCACGCCCCGCACGCCGAAATGAGCGCAGTTGAAGGCGACCCCCTGGGCATGGTTGCCCGCACTCGCCGCCACGAACAGTTGCTGGTGGGGGTCGGCCTCGCGCGCCTTGCGCATGGCGTTGAAGGCGCCCCGGATCTTGTAGGAGCGCACCGGCGTCAGGTCCTCGCGCTTCAGCCAGATCTCGGCGCCGTGCTTCTGGCTGAGATAGGCGTTGCGCTGCAGGGGTGTGGCCGGGAACAGCGCGCGCAGCCGCGCGGTCACGGCGAGGGCGGTATCGGCGAAATCGCTCATCCCCCTGCCATGGCGCGTCGGGCGCGCCCTGGCAAGGGCCGCGACCTTGCCGCTCCGTCGCAATCCCGCTATCGCCCACCCGTCACGCCAAGGAGATCCCGATGTCCGCACCGAAGAAAGTCGTCCTCGCCTATTCCGGCGGCCTCGACACGTCGATCATCCTCAAATGGCTGCAGACGGAATACGGCTGCGAGGTCGTCACCTTCACCGCCGACCTGGGCCAGGGCGAGGAGCTGGAGCCGGCGCGCCGGAAGGCCGAAGCCATGGGCGCATCCGACATCTACGTCGAGGACCTGCGCGAGGAATTCGTGCGCGACTTCGTGTTTCCGATGTTCCGCGCCAACGCCGTCTACGAGGGGCTCTACCTGCTGGGCACCTCCATCGCCCGCCCGCTGATCTCCAAGCGGCTGGTCGAGATCGCCGAGGAGACGGGCGCCGACGCCGTGGCCCACGGCGCAACCGGCAAGGGCAACGACCAGGTCCGCTTCGAGCTGGCCGCCTACGCGCTGAACCCCGACATCAAGGTGATCGCGCCCTGGCGGGAATGGGACCTCACCAGCCGCACCAGGCTCATCGACTTCGCCGAGAAGCACCAGATCCAGATCGCCAAGGACAAGCGCGGCGAGGCGCCGTTCTCGGTCGACGCGAACCTGCTGCACACCTCGTCCGAGGGCAAGGTGCTGGAGGATCCGGCCGAGGACGCGCCCGACTACGTCTATCAGCGCACCGTGGCCCCCGAGGACGCCCCCGACGCCGCCCAGTTCGTCGAGATCGGCTTCGAGAAGGGCGACGCGGTCTCCATCGACGGGCAGGCGATGTCCCCCGCCGAGGTGCTGACGAAGCTCAACGAGCTCGGCGGCGCCCACGGCATCGGCCGGCTCGACCTGGTCGAGGGCCGCTTCGTCGGCATGAAGTCGCGCGGCATCTACGAGACCCCGGGCGGCACGATCCTGCTCGAGGCGCATCGCGGCATCGAGCAGATCACGCTGGACCGCGGCGCCGGCCACCTCAAGGACGAGCTGATGCCGCGCTACGCGGAGCTGATCTACAACGGCTTCTGGTTCTCGCCCGAGCGCGAGATGCTGCAGGCGGCCATCGACCGTTCCCAGACCCATGTCACCGGCACGGTCCGGGTGAAGCTCTACAAGGGGTCGGTGCGCACGGTGGGGCGCTGGTCCGACCACAGCCTCTATTCCGAGGCGCATGTCACCTTCGAGGACGATGCCGGCGCCTATGACCAGAAGGACGCGGCCGGCTTCATCCAGCTCAACGCCCTGCGGCTGAAGCTGCTCGCCGCGCGTGATCGCCGCCTCTCCTGAACGCGAAAGCCCGCCGCGGGACACGCGGCGGGCGCAGCCGGCACCTCTCGGGGCCGATCAGGCCTCGACGGCCTCGTGCTCGACCGTGTCGGACGCCCCGGTCTTGCCGGAGGCGTCGCCGATGGCGATGCGGCGCGGTTTCAGCGCCTCTGGCACCTCGCGCTTCAGCTCGATGATCAGCATGCCGTTCACGTGGCGCGCGGCCTCGACCCGGACATGATCGGCCAGGTGGAAGCGGCGCTCGAAGGCCCGGGTGGCGATGCCCCGATGCAGGTAGGTGCGGTTTCCGTGCTCCTCGGCCTTCCGGGCGGTGACGACGAGGGCGTTCTCGCGCTGCTCGACGGTCAGTTCGTCATCGGTGAATCCCGCCACGGCGATCTCGATGGACCAGCTGTCGTCGCCGGTCTTCTCGATGTTGTAGGGCGGGTAGGTCTGGGCCCCGGAATTGTCGCTGAGGACGCGGTCCATCAGGTCGGCCATCTGGTCGAAACCCACGGTGGCGCGATAGAGCGGGGCAAGGTCGAAGGTTCTCATCGGATGATCCTTTCGCGAAGCGATTACCAATGGTCATGCCCTCCCACGGCGGGGACGGGCGGTTCGCCGGACCCGTCAGGCGGCCCCCGGCACGCCAGATATGGGATGCGGCCGGAACCCGTTCAAGAACCCCCCGCCGCCGGTCACGGGCGCAGGAACTTGCCCGGCCCCGCCCGCCGCGCCTCCTCGCGCGACAGCACCGGCGCGCGTCGCACTCCCTGCGCCAGGCGCGCCGGAATCCCTTCGATCCGCGTCCCCAGACGGTGCAGCACGGACAGGTCGGCACCGATCGACACCCGCGTGCCGTCCTCGGTCTCGGCCATGGCCGAGACCACCGACACCACCTCCAATCCGCCGGGCCGCCGCCGCAGGACCGGCGCGCCCGACACCCCGAAATCCGCCAGGCAGGAGAGGATCAGCGCCTCCTCCCGGCGCTCCAGCACCGCGCAGGCGCCCTCGATGGAGGGGCGCTCGGTGCGGTCGTGCGCGTAGGAGACAACCCCCACCCGGCGTCCCCCGGGCCGGCCCACCGGGATCGGCATGACGAGGGCCGGGTCCACTGGCCGGTCCAGCGCGACGAGGGCGACATCGGCGGCCAGGTTGGCAAGGTCGCTTCGGGCCGGGTCGTAGCCCTCCGCCACCGCCACCTGCCGGCCGCGCCGCTCCGCCACCGCCAGTCCGTCGCTGAGACCGGCCGAGAAGGCCAGCGTTTCCGGGGGAACGGGCCGGCCGTCGGCGTCGAGCACGCAATGCGCCGCGGTCAGCACCAGCCGCACGCCGATCAGCGTGGCGGTGCAGAAGCCCCGCCCGCCGAGGTCCAGACGTCCCACCGCGCGGAACGGCGCCAGATCGTCGCCGGTGGAGAGGTCGCGCGGGGCGCTGTCGGCCAGCGCCGCCGTCGCGGTGAAAACGACGATCAGCCCCGCCCAGAGATGCCGCATGCCCGCCCTCCCGTGTCGTCCCCCCGGATCTGGCAACGGACCGGGGCGAAAACGTGGCACGATCTCAGCCGGGAGATGGCAACCGCGCGGGCAGCTTCGCCGGCCGCGGCCCGCCGGTCGCCCAGTCCAGGAGTTCCACCGTGTGCAGGACCGGCAGCCCCGTGCCCGAGGCGATCTGCGTGAGGCAGCCGATATTGCCCGCTGCCACCACCTGGGGCTTCTTCGCCTCGATGGTGCGGATCTTGCGCTCCTTCAGCTGCCCCGCGATCTCCGGCTGCATCAGGTTGTAGGTGCCGGCCGATCCGCAGCACAGGTGGCTGTCGGCGGGCTCCACCACCTCGAACCCCGCCCGCGTCAGCAGGGTCTTCGGCGCCGATCGCACCTTCTGCCCGTGCTGCAGCGAGCAGGCCGCGTGATAGGCCACCCGGATCGGGCCTTCGCCCTCGGCCGTCGGGTGGCGTGCATCGATCCCGGCAATGTCCTCGGCCGCCTCGTTGGGCGTGTGCAGCGCCTCCTTCCCGGCAAAAGCCGCTCCAGCAGTTCGGAGATGTCGACGGCCAGATCGCTGATCTCGCGGGCCTCGTCGGCCAGGTCCGTCGTCCGCATCATGTGGCCGTAATCCTTCACGGTGGTGCCGCAGCCGCTGGTATTCACCACCACCGCGTCGAGGCCGCCCTCGCGCTTCACCCGCTGCCAGGCGCGGACGTTCGCCCCCGCCTGGGCATGGCTCTCGCGCTCCTTGCCCATGTGATGCACCAGCGCGCCGCAGCAGCCCATCCCCTCGGCCACCACCACCTCGCAGCCGAGCCGCGTCAGCAGACGCACCGTGGCCGCGTTGATCTCCGGGTCGAGCGCGGATTGCGCGCATCCCGTCAACAGCGCGACCCGCATGCGCCTCTCTCCCTCGGCCAGGTGCACCTGCGGCCGGTCCACGTCGCTCGGACCCGCCACCCGGTCGGGCGCCATGTCCAGCATGGCGGAGAGGCGCTTGTCGGGCATCAACCCCTTGAACGGCCGGCCCAGCCTCGCCGCCCGCAGCGCCAGCCGGAACCGCGCCGGGTAGGGCAGGATCATGGCGAGCATCCGCCGGATCGCCCGGTCCTTCCAGGGCCGCTTGTAGGTACGCTCGATGTGCACGCGCGCATGGTCCACCAGATGCATGTAATGCACCCCCGAGGGACAGGTGGTCATGCAGGCGAGGCAGGACAGGCAGCGGTCGATATGCTTCACCGTCTTCTCGTCCGCCGGACGGTCGTTCTCCAGCATGTCCTTGATCAGGTAGATCCGCCCGCGGGGCGAGTCGTTCTCCTCCCCCAGCACCGCGTAGGTCGGGCAGGTCGCCGTGCAGAAGCCGCAATGGACGCAGGCCCGCAGCACCTCGTTCGACCGGGCGATGTCGGGGTCCTTCAGCTGCTCGGCGGTGAAATTCGTCTGCATTTGCGCTCCGGTAGGGTCAGGCGGGGACGAGATGGGGGCGGAAGCGTCCCATTGGGTCGAACTTGTCGCGGATGCCGCCGCTCAGCCGCGCCACCGCCTCGGGCTCGGGCTGCAGGGTGCCGATGCGGGCGTGGGTCTCGGCCGCCGCCCGGACGAGCGTGGCATGGCCGATCCCCGGCAGCTCCGCGCGCAGATCGGTGCCCGGCGGCGCCTCGGCCCAGATCAGCCCGCCGCCCCAGTCCAGAAGGAACCGCCCCGGAAGGGCGGCCGCCACCTCCGGCGCATGCGAGGGACGGACCGAGATCCGCCAAAGATCCTCGGCCCCGGCCAAGTCGGCGGCGTCGCGGATGCGGGGCCAGGGCCCCTCGCCTTCGTCGACCGCCCAGCTTCCGTGCGCGGACAGCGCCTGCTGCAGGCGCCCGGCCCGGTAGGCCACCGACGATTCGCTTCCCTCGATCCGCAGATGGGCCCGGCCCGCCTGCGGGTCGTGCGCCGCCCCCGTCACCTCGAAGGGCGTGCCCAGCGCGGCCGACATCGCGGCCACCGCCTCCCGCACCGACAGGCCCTCCGCACTCAGCGTCGCGGTCGCCGCCACGCCGGGCAGGAGTTTGAGGCCGACCTCCGTGATCGCGCCGAGCGCCCCCCGGCTACCGCAGAGCAGCCGGACGAGGTCCAGGCCGGTCACGTTCTTCATCACCCGGCCGCCGTTCTTCAGCACGGTACCTTCGCCGTCGACGAAGCGCAGGCCCAGCACCGCGTCGCGGCAGGCCCCGGCCGAGACCCGGCGCGGGCCCGATGCGTTGGTCGCCACACAGCCGCCCAGTGTCGGCTCGCCTTCCCGGCCCAGCACGGGGCGTGAATCCCATGGCTCGAAGGCGAGCCGCTGTCCCTCGGCCGCCAGCGCGGCCTCGACCTCCGCCATCGGCGTGCCGGCCCGCGCCACCAGCGTCAGCGCGCCGGGCTCATAGAGCGTGATGCCGCGCAGCCCGGACGTGGAGAGGATCTCCTCCGGGGCCCCCTGGGGCGCCCGCGTTCCCCCGCCCCGGATCGCCAGCGACCCGCGTGCGCCGCGGATCGCGCCGGCCAGGTCGGCCTCGGTCTCGGGCGTCAGAACCCCCATGCCTTCACCTTTTCTCCGAGTATCCCGGGGTAAGTCGCCGCCCCCGGGGCGGCAAGAGGGGCAGTGCCCCTATTCCGCCGCCAGCGACCGGCGGCCCGCGCTCGTCTCCAGCGGAAAGACCTTGGCCGGGTTCAGCAGCCAGTCCGGGTCGAAGACGTCCTTCACCCGCATCTGCGCCTCCAGGTCCACCGCGTCGAATTGTGCCGCCATCAGGTCGCGCTTTTCCACGCCGACCCCGTGCTCGCCCGTCAGGCAGCCCCCGACCTCGACGCAAAGGGTCAGGATATCCGCCCCCAGCTGCTCGGCCTTCTCCAGCTGCCCCTCCTCGTTGGCGTTGAACAGGATCAGCGGATGCATGTTGCCGTCGCCGGCATGGAACACGTTGGCCACCTCCAGCCCGCAGCCCTCGGCCATCTCGCCGATCCGGCGCAGAACCTTGGGCAGCGCGCCCACCGGGATCGTCCCGTCGAGGCAGATGTAGTCGTTGATCTGCCCCATCGCGCCGAAGGCCGATTTCCGGCCCAGCCAGATCCGGGCGCTCTCCTCCTCGCTCTGCGAGACCCGCACCTCCACCGGGTCGAGCCGCCGCGCGATCTGCGTGATCACGCCCAGCTGCTCGTCGATCTCGGCATCCGATCCCTCGACCTCGACGATCAGCATCGCCGCGCAATCGGGGTAGCCCGCGCCCGAGAAATCGTCGGTCGCGCGGATGCAGGGCCGGTCCATGAACTCGATCGCCACCGGCAGGATGCCCGCCTTGATGATGTCGCTGACGCACTGCCCGGCCGTTTCCGAGGAATCGAAGCCGATCAGGCAGGGCCGCGCCCCTTCGGGCTTGGGCAGGATGCGGAGCGTCGCCTCGGTCACCACGCCCAGCTGCCCCTCCGATCCGCAGATCACGCCGAGAAGGTCGAGCCCGCCCGCATCCATGTGCGCGCCGCCCAGCTCCACCACCGTGCCGTCCATCAGCACCATTGTGACACCCATGAGGTTGTTCGTCGTCACCCCGTATTTCAGGCAATGCGCGCCGCCGGAATTCATCGCGATGTTGCCGGCGATGGCGCAGGCCAGCTGCGACGACGGATCGGGGGCGTAGAAGAACCCGTCCGCCTCCACCGCGCCGGTGACCGACAGGTTGGTGCGTCCGGTCTGCACGCGGATGATCCGGTCGGCATAGCTCGTCTCCAGCACCTCGGTCAGGCGCGAAACGCCGAGGATCACGCTGTCCGCGGTGGGCAGCGCGCCGCCGGCCAGCGACGTCCCCGACCCGCGTGGCACTACCGGCACCCGCTCCTCGTGGCAGATGCGCAGGCAGGCGGCGACCTCCTCGGTGCTGCGGGGCAAGACCACGGCCAGCGGCGGGCACGCATACGCGGTCAGCGCGTCGCATTCGTAGGCGCGCAACTCCTCGGGCGCGTGGATCACCGCGTCTTCGGGCAGGGCGTCCGCCAGCCGCCGGACCAGATCGGCCTTGCGCAAGAGGATCTTGCTGTCGGGTTCCGGCATCTGCATGGTCGGTTCCTCCTCAGGGCGAGGCTAGGGCCGCGCGACCCCACTGGCAAGGCGACCCGTGGAGACATAGCCTGCCGATGATGACCTTCATCGACCGGCTCACGCTCCTCTCCCCTTTCGACGCGACCGCCGTCGCGTTCCTGCTGCTGGGCTGGCAGGCGCTGGGCTTCGTGATCGAGCGCGAGGGCGCCCGCCGCCCGGCGGTCGCGGCGCTGATGATGGCTCACAGGCGGGACTGGATGCGGCAGATGATCACGCGGCAGCCGCGGATCTTCGACGCGACCATCCTGTCGACTCTGCGCCAGGGCACCACCTTCTTCGCCTCCACCCTCGTCATCGCCATCGGAGGAGTGATCGCGCTGGTGGGCAATGCCGAGCGCCTCGCCGGCGTCGCCGACGAGTTGGGCACCGCCGCCCCGGTCGTGGTCTACGAGATGAAGCTAGGGCTGGTGGCTATCCTCCTGACCAACAGCTTCCTGCGATTCGTGTGGTCGAATCGCCTGTTCGGCTATTGCGCGATCCTGATGGCCGCGGTGCCGAACGATCCCGACGACCCCGAGGCCCCGTTCCGGGCCGGCCAGGCCGCAGACCTGAACATCCGCGCAGCCTGGAACTTCAACCGCGGATTGCGCGGAACCTACGTCTCCCTGGCGGCGCTGGCCTGGCTCGCCGGCCCACTGCCGCTCCTCGCGGCCAGCGCCGCCGTGCTGTGGACGATCTGGTCCAGGGAATACTGGTCGACCACCCGCGACATCCTCACCCGCACCCCGCCCGACTGATCCTGCCCGGCGCGTCTCGCCGCGGGAAGCCGGGGCCGCGCGCCGCCCTCAGCGGCGGGTTTTGCGCCGCTGCTCGACCCGGGCGACCGCCGCGCGCAGCCGCTCCGAGGCCTCGTCCGAGGACAGGGGAAAGCCTGCTTCCAGGCAGGTGGCGATGATCTTGGCCTCCTCGCCCTTCATCCGTGGCCGCAGGGCATGCGACAGGTTGCGTCCGGCCATCTCGTTCGCAGCCTTGGCATAGTCCGTCGTCTGCGAGCGATGGCGCCGGGCGGTCAGGCGCCGCCACAGATGTCCCAGATTTCTGAAGAGTCCGCTCGTCATGTCGCCACCGTTCACCATTGATCGCCTGCGACCATCCGTGAGGCGATGCCAAGGCAAGGTTACCCCACCGCGCGCCGCCCCGCACCGGCAGGCGCAGGGCCCACCGGGCGCGCGGGGGCCGGCCCCGGGGGGCGCAGCCGCCATCCGGCCTACCGGCGCCCCTCCCGCAGCCAGGCCCCGACCGCCAGCCCGGCCGACAGCAGCAGCCACAGCCACGCCGGCAGGAGCGGTGTCGCCGTCACATCGGCAGTCACGTAGGCCCCCCGCGGCGTGACCCCGATCCAGCCCCGCCCGGCCGCCGGGCGGCCCTCGCGCACCTGGCGGATGTCGGGCAGACCGTCCTCGATGGCGGGGATGCCGCCCCGGGTGGCCTCGATCACCGGTTCCAGCGCCTCGCCGCTGGCCACCGTCTCCTCGAATTCCCGCGGCGCGCCGGGGCCCAGCGCGACGACCGCGCGGCGCTCGCCCTGCGACAGTCGATAGAGGCCGATTTGCGGCCCCGTGAACACGCCCTGGAACCGTCCCGGCGCGCCTTCCTCCAGTGCCAGTTCCGTCACCGTGCCGTCGGGCCCCTCGATCTCCACCGGCCCCGCATCCTCCGACAGGGTCCGGCGGATCACCGTCATGGTCTGGCCCTCGGCGCTGGCGATCAGCGCCTCCTCCTCCAGTTCGGGCTCCTGCATCGACCAGTGCGCGACCCGGCGCAGCAGGTCGAGTTGCGGCCCGCCGCCCTCGTAGCCGCGCGACCACAGCCAGGCGTGGTCCGATCCCAGGAGCGCCACCCGGCCCTCGCCCACGCGGTCCAGCACGAGCAGCGGCCGGTCATCCACCCCGGTCATCACCACTTCGCCGGCCACGGGATCCAGCTCGATCTGGCGCAGCCACCGGCCCCAGCCGGGGTCGTCGCCGCCCGCCTCGCCCAGCCCCTGCGTCACCGGATGCCGCCGCCCGGTCTCGGTCAGCCGCGGCAGGAACGGCTCCTCGATCACCCGGCTGGTCGGCGCAGCCGGCAGGATCTCCCCCAGCGGCGAGCGATAGAGCGAGGCGGCCGAGGCGAAGTCCGGCCCCGCCGCGATCAGGACCGCGCCGCCGTCCTCGACGTAGCGCCGCACATTGTCGAGATAGATCGCCGGCAGGATCCCGCGCCGCTGGTAGCGGTCGAAGATGATGAGGTCGAACTCGTCGATCTTGTCCAGGAACAGCTCCCGCGTCGGAAAGGCGATCAGCGACAGCTCGGTCACCGGCACGCCGTCCTGCTTCTCGGGCGGCCGCAGGATGGTGAAATGCACCAGGTCCACGCTCGCGTCCGACTTCAGAAGGTTGCGCCAGGTCCGCTCGCCCGGATGCGGCTCGCCCGACACCAGCAGCACGCGCAGCCGGTCCCGCACGCCGTTGACCTGCACCACCGCGGCATTGTTGCGATCGGTCAGCTCGCCCTCCGCCACCGGCACCTCGAACTGGATCACGTTCGTCCCCGGATGGCTCAGCGTCACCGGCAGCTCCAGCTCCTCGCCCACCGGCACGTCGAAGCTCTGCGGCTCCTCCCCGTCGACGGCGATGCGGATCTCCACCCGGCCCTCCTCGTCGACCGGGACCCGCCCCTGGTTCTCGATCCTGAGCCGCAGCGCCACCGGCTCGCCCAGGATCGCGAAGGCCGGCGCGGTGGTGATCTCCAGCCGCCGGTCCCAGTCGCTGTCGTGCCCGGTCAGCAGCAGGTGCAAGGGCGCCGGCAGGTCCGGCGCCCGGTCGAGGTCGTGCAGCCGTCCGTCCGAGATCAGCACCGCACCGGCCAGCCGGCCGCGCGGCTCCTCGGCCATCGCCTCGGCCAGGGCCGTCATCACCAGCGATCCCGAATCGTCCTCGCCATCGCCCACCCGCACGACGCGCAGCTCGGTATTCTCCAGGTCCGCGATCCCGGCCTCCAGCCGCGCCAGCGCCGCCTCTGTCTGCGCGGGGCGGTCGGCGATGCGCTGGCTCGCGCTCTCGTCGACCACCGCGATCACGATATCCGACAGGGGCGCGCGTTCCTCGCTCTGCAGCGACGGCCCCGCAAGCGCCGCCAGCAGTGCGAGCGCCGCCAGGCCGCGCAGCCACCAGCCCGACAGGCCCCGCCACAACGCCAGCCCCGCCATCAGCGCGGCCAGTCCCGCCAGCGCCGCCAGAAGCGTCCAGGGGACCAGCGGATCGAAGATCACCGTGTCGGTCACGCCAGCTGTCCTTCACCCTTGCCCAAATACCCCGGAGGTCCGGGGGCCGGCCCCCGGTCCCGCCGGATCAGTTGCCCAGCCGGTCGAGCAGCGCCGGTACATGCACCTGATCGGATTTGTAGTTCCCCGTCAGCACGTGCATCACCAGGTTCACGCCGAAGCGCAGCGCGATCTCGCGCTGCCGCTCGCCGCCATGGCCACGGCCCACCGGGAACATCCGGCTGCCGGTCTCGTCCACCGCCCAGGCCGACGCCCAGTCCGCCCCGCCGATCACCACCGGCGTCACGTTGTCGTTCAGGTCCCGGAACGGCATCCCCTCGACCGCGACGGCATCCGGCGGCGCCGCCTCCACCCAGGGGCGGCCCCGGGCATGGCGGCCCGGGAAATCCTGCAGCAGATAGAAGGCCCGGGTCAGCACATGGTCGGACGGGATCGGTTCCAGCGGCGGCACGTCCAGCGGCCGCGCCAGCTCCTCCAGCTTGCGCGCCGCCGGCGTCGTCCCGCCCGCTCCCGACACGTCCGCGTCCCGCGTGTCGAAGACGATCATGCCGCCCGTCCGCAGATAGGAATTGAGCCGCGCATAGGCATCGTCCGACGGCACCGGCTGCCCGGCCGTCACCGGCCAGTACAGCATCGGATAGAAGGCCAGCTCGTCGGTCTCCAAGTCCACGCCCGCGGGCGCCGCCGGCTCGACCGAGGTGCGCTGATAGAGGGTCTGCCCCAGCCCGGCGAGCCCGGCCCGCGCCACCTCGTCGACCCGCGCATCGCCGGTCAGGACATGGGCCAGCGTCACCGCGCTCGCCGCCTCGACCGAGTCGGGGGCCCCCTGCGCGCCCGCCGGCCCGGCCGGGGCCAGCGCCACGGCCAGCAGCACCGCCGCCGCCCGCGCCGCGCCGCGCCGGCCCAGTCGCCCGGCCAGCCAGGCCGCGGCCAGCACGTCGAGCGCGAGGAGCGCGACCGCCGCCGCCAGCAGCGGCCCGCCCAGCGGCCGCTCCCGCGCCACGTCGAGGGCCTCGACGGCGATGCCTCCGGGCCAGGCGGCGGGGGCCAATACGGTGTCGGGCCCGATCACGTTCAGGGCGATCCGGCGCTCCTCCCCGGTATAGATCCCCGGCGGGGTCTCGGGCCCCGGCACGGCGACGGCAAGGTCCTCGCCGGCCACGCCGGGCAGGATGCCGGCCTCCTCGACATCGCCGAAGCCGGTCAGGCGCCGGTCGATCGCCCAGGTGGTCCCGGCCAGGTCGGCGGCCTCGGGCTGCGCCGGGCGGGTGGAGACCGCCAGCCGTTCCAGCATCGACACGAACAGTCCCGACAGCGGCAGGCTCGACCATTCCGCGTTCGCGGTGACATGGAACAGAACCACCTGCCCGGAGCCGATCCGGGCGCGCGTGACCAGCGGCGTGCCGTCGGCCAGCGAGGCGATGGTGCGCTCCGACAGGGCCGGGTCCGGCTGCGCCAGGACCTGCGCCTCCACCGCGACATCCGCCGGGATCTCCAGCCCGGCGAAGGGCGATCCCTCGTCGAAGGGGCGCAGCGTCTTCGGTTCGCCCCAGCTCATCGCGCCGCCGACGCTGCGCCCGCCCGCGCGGAGCCGCACCGGCATCAGCGGATCGTCCCCGTCGCGCCCCACCTCCGAGGCCGCGACCCGTGGTCCGGCGAAGCGCAACAGCAACCCGCCAGCCTCGACCCAGTCGCGCAACTCCGCGCGCTGCGCGCCGGGGATCGTCGCCACGTCGGCCAGCACGATGACATCCGGATTGGCCAGGAGGGCCGCCGCCAGGCTGCCGTCCAGCAGGTCGGCGACGGGCGCCAGCGCCTGTTCCAGGTAATGGGTCGGCGCCAGCAGGCGCAGCCCCTCGCGGTCCTCGGTTCCCGCGATCAGCGCGACCTCGCGGCGCTTCAGCGCGTCATCCGTCAGGCTCACCGCCCCGGCGGAACGCACCCCGACGATCTCGAACCGGGCGATCCGGTTGCGCAGCTCCGGCGGCAGCGACAGCTCCGACTCGGCGAGGCGCGCCCCTGCCTCGAAGGTCAGCTCCGTCGCCGCCAGCTGCCGGTCGACACCGTTGGGGTCGAGGCCGTGCGCCGCCACCGTCACCGTCGCCGGGCCGCCGCTCTGCGCTCGCGTCGCGGCCAGCGAGATGCGCCCGTCCTCGTAGGCCGGCGGCCGCAGCCCGTAGAGCGGGCGCGCTGTTTCCAGCACGCGCACCTCCCCCCGCGCCTCCAGCGCGGCGAGCACGCCCGGCCGCGTCTCCCGCGCCAGCCCGTCGGACAGCCAGATCGTGTCGAAGCGCCCCTCGAGTCCGCGGGCCCACTCCAGCGCGGCCTCGTCCGGCTCCCAAGGGGCGGGGGCCGCACCCCTCAGATCGGCGATCCAGCTCTGCGCGGCGCGGAAGGTCGGCGCGCCCTCGGGCGGATCGGTCAGCACGGCGAAGGCCGCCGGACGCCCGTCCCGCGCCGCCTCGGACAGCGCCCGCTCGGCGCGGTCGATCCGGCGCGGCCAGTCCCGCGCATCGGCCCAGGTCCCGTCCATCAGCACGAGGAGCGGCCCGGTCCCCGGCTCGCGCGGCTCCGGGTTCAGGACCGGGCCCGCGAAGCCGAGGATCAGCGCCGCAATCGCCAGCGTCCGCAACAGCAGCAGCCACCAGGGCGTCCGGTCGCTCTGCTGCTCCGAATCCGACAGGCCGAGCAGCAGCGCCACGCCGGGAAACCGCCGCCGGATCGGCGCCGGCGGCACCGCCCGCAGCAGCAGCCACAGCACCGGCAGCGCGACGAGCCCCAGGAGCAGCCAGGGCGCGGTAAATCCGACGGGGCCCAGGACCAGCATTCAGACCACCCGCTCCAGCGCCGAATAGGCCCACAGGAGCGCCTGCGTCGCCGGCCGGTCGGTGTGGTGGCACTCCACCTGCCAGCCGGTGACGCGGGCCAGGTCGGCCAGCTCGCCCTTCCGCTCGGCCAGGCGAGAGAGGTAGCGCGCGCGCAGATCCCCGGCCTTCAGCGTCTCGTGCCGGATCGTGCCGCCCATGCTCTCGAAGATCGTCCGGCCGTCGAAGGGGAACGCCTCCTCCTGCGGGTCGAGCACCTGCAGCAGGATCCCCGAGACGCCGCGATCGGCCGCCTCGGTCAGCGCGGCGCGCACCGGGCCCATCTCGCCGAGGAAATCCGACACCAGGACCGCGCGCGACCGCGCGGGCATCTCGCGCGCCGCCGGGGCGCCGTATTCGGCCTCGTCCACCTGGCCCAGCGCCTCGGCCAGCCGCAAAAGCTGCAACTCGCCCATCCGCGGCGGCAGGTCCCGGCCCGACAGGCCGACCCGCTCGCCGCCGCGGATCAGCAGGATCGCCAGCGCGAGAGAGAGTTCCGCGGCGCGGTCGCGCTTGCGCGGCAGAACGCGGCCCGAGGCGAACTCCATCGACCGCGACGGGTCCACCCACAGCATCACCGATTGCGCCGCCTGCCATTCGCGCTGGCGCACGTAATGCGCGTCCGACCGGCCCGAGCGGCGCCAGTCGATCTCGCGCGCCTCGTCGCCGGGGATCGCGGGGCGGTATTGCCAGAACTCGTCGCCCTGCCCCGGTCGCCGCCGCCCGTGCTGCCCCATGACGACGGAGGCGGCGAGGTGCCGGGCCCCGGCCAGGAGCGCCGGCAGCGGCGCGCCCAGCGTTTCGGCCGCGACCCGGAGGCGGGCGGGATCGCTCACGCGGCCGGCCGGAGCCGCAGGACCTGCGCCGCGGTATCGTCGATCAGGCCCTCCAGCCGCTCGCCGCGCGCCCGCGCCGCGAAGGTCAGCGCCATGCGGTGGACGAGAACCGGGCCGGCAAGATCCGCCACATCCTCGACATTCGGCGCCAGCCGCCCCTGCAGCAGGGCGCGCGCCCGCACCGTCAGCATCAGCGCCTGCGCCGCGCGCGGCCCCGGCCCCCAGCCCACATGCTCGCGGATCGCCGCCGGCGCATCCGGCTCGCCCGGGCGGCAGGCGCGCACCAGGTCGAGGATCGCGTCCACCACGCCGTCGCCCACCGGCATCCGCCGCAGCAGGCGCTGCGCGGCGATCAGCTCGTGATCGGCGAAGACGGCATGCGCCGCCTCCTCTTCGGCACCCGTGGTGGCCAGCAGGATGTCGCGCTCGGTATCGCGGTCGGGATAGGGCACGTCGATCTGCACCAGGAACCTGTCGAGCTGCGCCTCGGGCAGCGGATAGGTCCCCTCCTGCTCGATCGGGTTCTGGGTCGCCAGAACGTGGAACGGCGCGGCCAGCGCATGGGCCTGCCCCGCCACCGTCACCGCCTTCTCCTGCATCGCCTGGAGCAGCGCCGACTGCGTGCGCGGGCTGGCGCGGTTGATCTCGTCGGCCATCAGCAGCTGGCAGAAGATCGGCCCCTCGATGAACTTGAACGCCCGGCTGCCGTCGGCGCCGGTCTCCAGCACCTCCGAGCCCAGGATATCGGCAGGCATCAGGTCGGGGGTGAACTGGACCCGCTTTCCGTCGAGCCCCATCACCGTCGACAGTGTCTCCACCAGCCGCGTCTTGCCCAGGCCCGGCAGGCCGATCAGCAAGCCGTGGCCACCGCAGAGCAGGGTCGAGAGCACCAGGTCGACGACCCGGTCCTGGCCGATGAAACGGCGGGTGATGCTCTCCCGCGCCTTCGCCAGCTTCTCGCCCAGGGCGTCGATCTCGTCGAGAATCGGGTCGGACATGACAAGGCTCCTCGGCCGGCTAGATCGTCCCCAGACGATGAACACCTATCCCGACCCGCACAATCGACAAAACCGGAGGTGGGACAAATGGCCGTGAAGCCCGACGCCGCCGCCCTCGAGGAGGCCGCCCGCGCCGCCTCCAAGGGCGGCCGCCCCCCGATCCACAAGTGGAACCCGCCATTCTGCGGCGATCTCGACATGCGGATCGCGCGCGACGGCACCTGGTTCTACCAGGGCACGCCCATCGGCCGTCACAAGCTCGTGCGCCTGTTCTCCACCATCCTCAAGCGCGAGGGCGACGCCTACTTCCTCGTCACCCCGGTCGAGAAGGTCGGCATCACCGTCGAGGACGCGCCCTTCGTCGCCGTCGACTTCACGGAAGAGCAGGACGGGCTCACCTTCGTCACCAATGTCGGCGACACCGCGACCGCCGGGCCGGACCACCCGATCCGCGTCGTCCGCGACGCGGGCGGCGAGCCTGCGCCCTATATCCACGTCCGCGACGGGCTGGAGGCGCTGATCGACCGCAAGAGTTTCTACCGGCTGGTCGATCTGGGCCACAGCCAGGAGCACGAGGGGCGCGAGTGGTTCGGCGTCACCTCGTCGGGCACCTTCTTCCCGATCATCCCCGCCGCCGAGCTGCCCGCCGACTGATCCCCTCAGGCCGGATGCCCCGGCCCGGCGCAGACGCCGTCGGCATGCTCCACCTCGAGCGTCGAATGGCCGATACCGAACCGTGCCTGCAGGTCCGTCTTGGCCGCGCGCACGATCTCGGGGCCCCGGCCCGGATCGTTCACCACCAGATGCGCCTCGACCGAGCGGCGGTTCTCGTCGATCTGCCACAGGTGGACATGGTGCACGTCCACCACGCCGCCAACCTCCGAGAGCGCCTGGCGCACCTCGCCGGTTCCCGGCTCCCCCGGTGCGCCCAGCATCAGGAGCCGCACCACCGGCGGCAGTTCCGATCCTGCGTGCCACAGGATGTAGGCCGAGATCCCCAGCGTGACGATCGGGTCCACCAGCCGCCAGTCGTGGAGCAGGATCAGGCTGCCGGCGACGATCACCGCCACCGATCCCAGCGCGTCGGCCAGGTTGTGCAGGAAGGCGGCGCGGATGTTCACGCTGGTCTTCGCCATCCGCACGGTCAGCAGCACGGTCACCAGATCGACGGCCAGCGCCACGCCGGCCAGGATCACCACGATCCAGCCCCGCACGTCGGGCGGATCGAACAGGCGCGCGATCCCCTCGTAGACGAGGAACAGCCCGATCACGACCAGCGTGGTGAGGTTCACCAGCGCCGCCACCACCTCGGCCCGGGCATAGCCGAAGGTCATGGTGTCGTCGGCGGGCCGGCGCGCGATCCGCCGCGCGACGAAGGCGATGACCAGCGACAGCGCGTCGGACAGGTTGTGGATCGCGTCGGCGATCAGCGCCAACGAGCCCGAGACGAGCCCGCCCACGAATTGCGCCACGGTCAGGGCGAGGTTCACGCCGACCGCGGCGGCGACCCTCCGGTCCCCGGCGGCCGGGTCAATGTGGTGATGGTGGCCGTGATCGTGGGGCATGGCGCCTTGTCTCACGATCGCCACCGGTCGGGAAGGTGGCCCGGGCGCGGTTTCCCGCGCCCGGGCCACCCGGCGTCACGCAGCGCGGCCGCGCGCCGGGTATTCCTCGTCCTTGATGAAATCGACCTTGCCCAGAAGCGCCTCGAGATCGGGCCGCGCGAAGGGCGAGTTCGACACCGCCGCGAGGTACAGCCGCCCGTCGGGCCGCACCCAGAAGATCGCGGGCTCGGCGAAGGTGCCCTTCTCGCTGTCCTGGATCGGTTCGGAGAGGTAGAGGCCCCACTCCTTCGCCTGCGCCTCGGTCATGCCGTAAGCCATGGGGATCGGATCGAGCCCCCAATCCTCGTGCGCCTGCCGCGCGCGGCTCTCGCTGTCCATCGAGACATGGATCGTCTCCACTCCCTTCTCAAGGAACGAATCGTAGAGGTCCCGCACCTGCGACAGGTACTGCTTGCAGACCGGGCAATGCAGCCCGCGATAGACGATGATCTGCGTGAAGGCCCTGGGATCCTGCTTCGACAGGTCCCATTCGGTGCCGATGATCAGCGGCAGTTTCAGGTCGGGCGCCGGCTGGTCCGGTGTCGGTGTCGTGGGCATGGGGCGGTCCTTTCGTTCGGTTTCGCCGTTCAATGCCGGGGCCGGCGGATCGCGTTCCCTTGACGCGGCGGGATGCCACGCCAAGCTCCCCGGGCGGAGGTGACGGCGATGGCACGCAAGCTGGCACGCGCCGACTGGGCGCAGGATCCCGAACGATGGTCCGGCCATTTCGAGGGGCGCGACCTGGATACCGGGGTCACCGTGCTCTTCGCCACCTTCGACGCGGTGGGGGCCGGGCCGCGGCTGCACCGCCACCCCTATGACGAGGTCTTCATCATCCGGCAGGGCCGGGCGCGGTTCCACATCGACGAAGAGAGCGTCGAGGCCGAGGCGGGAGACGTGGTCATGGCCCCCGCGGGCTCGGCGCACCGATTCGAGAACCTCGGCCCCGGCCGCCTCGAAAGCACCGACATCCACCTCAGCCCGGAATGGATCCAGGAGGATCTGGACTAGTCCAGCTCGGCCTGCAGGTCGCGGTTCAGCCGCTTGCGGATGCGGCGGCGGGCGAGCCGGCTGCGCAACTGGATGGTCGAGAGGTGCTCGGGGTGAAAGACCGTCTCGCCCTCCCGCTTCAGGACCCGATAGGTCTTCTTGCCCGCCGACAGCGCGGCGGAATGCCCGGTGGCGGCGACCACGGTCAGGGTGACGCGGTCGATCCGCTCGGGATCGATGTCCTTCTCCGCATGCATCGTGATCCGCTTCATCATGCCGCCGAAACTGCCGGCGTCCTGGAAATCGCCCGAGTCGAGGGGGCCCTCGTTCGTCGCCTCGCTCGGATCGGACAGGCTGTCGGCCGCGATCTCGTCGTTCTCGGTGATCGTCACCGAGGCGCGCTCGCCGTCGTATTCGACGTCGGCGATCAGCGCGGTGATGTAGATCGGCTCGGCCCCCATGTTCGACAGGAACATCCGCGCCTCGGGGCCGGAGCCCGCGCCCCGGCTGATCATCAACATCGGGCGCTTGGCGCGCCGCAGGCTGTGCAGGAAGAGGTTCAGATACACGATCCACACCACCATCAGGATGCTGCTGATGATCGTGTTCACGAGTTCCGAGTTGCTGCCGATCCATTCAATCATGGCGGTGAAAGGGTGCGGCACGGGCGGGGGTTCCCATAAATACGCCAAGTCCCCGGGACTCAGCCGGCAAACGGGGCGCCGGGGTCGATCTCGCGCCAGGCGCCGGGCGCCAGCCCCTCCACCGTGACCCCGCCCACGGACCAGCGCACCAGCCGCAGGCAGGGCAGGCCGACATGGGCGGTCATGCGGCGGACCTGCCGGTTGCGCCCCTCGCGGATCGTCAGCCGGATCCAGGCGTCTGGCACGCTCTTGCGGAACCGGACCGGCGGATCGCGGGGCCACAGATCGGGCGCGGCGATGCGCACGGCCTCGGCGGGCCGCGTCGGGCCGTCCTTCAGCGCCACGCCGGAGGACAGCGCCGTGATCTGGGCCGGGGTCGGATCGCCCTCCACCTGGGCAAGATATGTCTTGGAAGTCATGTGCCCGGGATCGGTCAGGCGGGCCTGCAACGCGCCGTCGTCGGTCAGCAGGAGGAGGCCCTCGCTGTCGCGGTCGAGCCGGCCGGCGGGATAGAGGCCGGGCAGGTCCAGCCAGCGGCCCAGGCCCGGCCAGTGGACATCATCGGTGAACTGGCTGAGCACGTTCACCGGCTTGTTGAAGGCCACCAGCCGGGGCGGGCCGGGGCGGGGGCGGCGAGGCCTGGGACGGGGCCGGCTCACCTGCGGCTTCCCGTCGGTATTCCGGCGGAGTCCCGGCGGGTTGACGGAGCGTGACCGGGGCCGCCGCGACGCGCCCCGATCCGGCGCGGCGGGCGCGGATGGCCGGCCGGTCGCCGGCGTATTTGCAAAAGCAAAGATGGCGGGCGGGGCCACCCCGCCCCGGTCGGCACGGCGGGGCGGGGCCGGCGGGGCGCCGAACGAAGGTGGCCCCCGGGGATCAGTGCGCCGCAGCCCAGTTCGGTCCCTGCCCGGCCTCGGCAAGAAGCGGCACCGAGAGGTCCACCGCCGGCAGCGAGGCCCCCTCCATCACCTCGCGGGCGCGGGCGATCAGCGCCGCCTCGGCGCCCCGGTCGACCTCGAAGAGAAGCTCGTCGTGGACCTGCAGGAGCATCCGCGCGGGCAAGCCCTCGATCGCCGCCTCCATGCGGATCATGGCGCGACGGATCACGTCGGCCGCCGTGCCCTGGATCGGCGCGTTGATCGCCGCGCGGCGGGCGAAGCCGGCGCCCGGGCCGCGCGCGTCGATCTCGGGCGTGTTGATCTTCCGTCCGAACAGGGTCTCGACGTATTTGTGTTCCTTGGCGAAGGCGGTGGTCTCGGACATGTAGTCCTTGATGCCGGGGAACCGCTCGAAGTAGCGGTCGATGAAGCCCTGCGCCTCCTCGCGCGGGATGCGCAGGTTGCGCGCCAGGCCGAAGCCGGAGATCCCGTATATCACGCCGAAATTGATCGCCTTGGCCTGGCGGCGGATCTCGGGCGTCATGCGTTCCAGCGGCACGCCGAACATCTCCGACGCGGTGGCGGCGTGGATGTCCTGGCCCTCGCGGAAGGCGGCCTTCAGCTCGTCGATGCCGGCGATATGGGCGAGGATGCGGAGCTCGATCTGGGAATAGTCGAGGCTGACCAGCGTCTTTCCCTCCGGCGCGACGAAGGCCTCGCGGATGCGGCGCCCCTCCTCGGTGCGCACGGGGATGTTCTGCAGGTTGGGATCGGTGGAGGCGAGGCGCCCCGTGTTGGCGCCGGCGATGGAATAGGAGGTGTGGACGCGCCCCGTCTCGGGGTCGATATGGTCCTGCAGCGCGTCGGTATAGGTCGATTTCAGCTTCGAGAGCTGGCGCCAGTCCAGCACGCGGGCGGGCAGCTCGTGCTCGGTGGCCAGGTCCTCCAGCACGTCGGCGCCGGTGCCATAGGCGCCGGTCTTGCCCTTCTTGCCGCCCGGCAGGTCCAGCTTGTCGAACAGGATCTCGCCCAGCTGCTTGGGGCTGCCCACGTTGAAGTCCTGCCCGGCCAGGTCGCGGATCTCGTCCTCGAGTCCGGCCATCTTCTGCGCGAAGGCGCCGGACATGCGGCTCAGCACCTCGCGGTCCACCTGCACGCCGGCGCGTTCCATCCGCGCCAGAACCGGGATCAGCGGCCGCTCCAGCGTCTCGTAGACGGTGGTGACGCGGCGGCGGTGGAGCTGCGGCTTGAACGCCTCCCACAGGCGGAAGGTGATGTCGGCATCCTCGGCGGCGTAGCGCACGGCCTTGTCCACCGCGACCTTGTCGAAGGTGACCTGGGACTTGCCCGAGCCGATCAATTCCTTGATCGGGATCGGCAGGTGGCCGAGATAGCGCTCGCTCAGGGCGTCCATCCCGTGGGGATGCAGGCCCGCATGGAGCGCGTAGGACAGCAGCATCGTGTCGTCGATGGGGGCCATGTCGATGCCGAGCCGGCCGAGCACCTTCACGTCGTACTTGGCGTTCTGCAGGATCTTGAGGACCGACGGATCCTCCAGCAGCGGCTTGAGCATCGCCAGCGCGCGCTCCATCGGCACCTGCCCCTCCGCGAGATCCTCGGTGGCGAAGAGATCGGCCTCGGCGCTCGCCTTGTGGCCCAGGGGCACGTAGCAGGCCTCGCCCGGGCCGAGGGCCAGCGAGACGCCGACCAGCAGCGCCCGCATCTCGTTCAGCGCGGTGGTCTCGGTGTCGACGGCGACGTATCCTTGCGCGGTGGCTCGCGCGATCCAGTCGGCCAGCGTGGCCTCGTCCCGCACCCAGACATACTCCTCCGGGAAGGGCGGCTGTTCGGGCGCGGCCTCCTGCTCCGCCCCGGGGGCGGTCTCGGCCAGGGCCGGCGTCTCGACCCCGAGATCCTCGGAGACGCGCTTGAGGATGGTGCGGAACTCCATCTCCTTGAGGAAGGCCATCAGCGCCTCGGGGTCGGGCTCCCGCACCTTCAGCTCGTCGAGCGCGAGGTCGAGCGGCATCTCCGCGTCGAGCGTGACGAGGCGCTTCGACAGGCGCACAGCCTCCTCGGCGGCGGCGACCTTGGGGGCGATGGTGCGCACCACCTTCAGCTTGTCGCGGGCCTCCAGCAGGGCGGCGGCGGCGGCGTTGCCCTTCCGCGCCAGTTCCTCCACGTCCTTGGGACAGATCGCCCTCGACACCGAGGGTCCTCCAGCCGCGCCAGGTCGCCCGCATCGGCCTTGGAACCGAGCTTCACCTTGCGGCCGAGCCGGGCCTGCGCGTCCTCCAGATAGGCATCGACCTCCTCGGCCAGGCGGGTCAGCGCCGCCTCGCGGGCACCCTCGTCGAACAGCGTCTCCACCGGGCCCACATGGCGCAGGAGGAGCGCGGCGGTGGGCACGCCCACGCCCTTCACGCCGGGTACGTTGTCGATCGTGTCGCCGGCGATGGCCTGCAGGTCGATCATCAGCTCGGGCCCGATTCCGTAGCGCTCCTCGACCCCCACGGCGTCGATCAGCTCGTCGGGCTTGGACTGGATGCCGGGCTTCAGCATCTCCACGCCGGGGCCCACGAGCTGCATCAGATCCTTGTCGGAGGAGACGATGGTGACGCGTCCGCCCGCCTCCACCGCGCGGCGGGCGAGGGTGGCGATGATGTCGTCGGCCTCGTAGCCCTCCTGCTCCAGGCAGGCCAGGTTGAAGGCGCGGGTGGCCTCCCGGGTCAGCGGGATCTGCGGGCGCAGGGGCTCGGGCATCTCCTCGCGATTGGCCTTGTAGAGGTCGTACATGTCGTTGCGGAAGGTGTGCGAACCCTTGTCGAAGACGACCGCGGCATGGGTGGGCGCGTCGGGGCCGTTGTGGGCCCGGATCATCTTCCACACCATGTTGCAGAAGCCCGAGACCGCGCCCACCGGCAGGCCATCGGATTTCCGCGTCAGCGGCGGCAGCGCATGGAAGGCGCGGAAGATGAAGGCCGACCCGTCGACCAGGTGCAGGTGATCGCCTTTGCCGAAGCTCATGGAGGGGCCCTTCCGAGGAATCGCCCCGCTTGTCGCAGATCGCGGCGAGGGCCGCCAGCCTCAGGGACAGTCCCGCTGGCGCAGGCGGGAGCGGCGCTCGGGCGCGTCGGGAGCGGCCGGCCGGGCCCGCGCCTCCCCCTCCCCCAGCCGCAGGTAGAGGGGCACGTCCGGCACGGCGTTGCCGAACTCCATGCCCAGCTCGGGCCGGGCATCGAGGGCGGGATCGCGGGGGCCGGGCGGAAGCGGATAGCCGAAGGGGATCTCGGGCGCCATCTCGGCGCGGGCCGGCGGGTCGCCGACACGGGCGGCGGCGGCGCGGCCCGGCCCGTAATACTGGCAGAGCGCGAGGCGTTCGACGGTGACGCCGGCCATCCGGTCGAGGCCGCGCAGGTCGAGGACATAGCCCGTCTTGCGGCCGAGGCCCTCCACCTCGAAGGACAGGATGTCGTCATGCTCGTAGAGGCGGGTCTCGGGGCCGAACAGATCCTCCTCCCCCTCCCAGCCGCGGCCCAGCGCGGCGTGGAACGTGTAGTCTCCGGGCGGCATCAGCAGGCGGAAGAAGCGCCCGCCCTCGATATAGGCGGTCACCGCGATCCCGCCGGTGTCGGCGTCGCGCAGCACCAGGTAGGCATCCCACCCGGAGGTCGTCTTCACCTGCAGCGGGAAGGTCAGCGGCAGGCCGGTCTCGTTGCGGATCAGGCCGTGCGCCGGTGCGGCCAGCGCCGCGCCGGCCGTCAGGAGCCACAGGAGGGCGGCGCGGATCAATGGCCCGCGGCGCCGCCCTTCAGGACGAATCGCCGGTCGCAATAGCCGCATTCGACCCAGCCGCGCTCCTCGGGGATCTGCAGCCAGACGCGCGGATGGGTCATCTCGCCGTCGCAGCTGACGCGGGTGGTGGTCACGTGGATCGTCTCGGGCTCGTCGTAGGCGCCGGTGGGCGGCTTCGGGCCCTGGTTGTCGACGGGCTTCTCGGACATGGACGGGGTTCCTCGCTGCCTTGCCGCGCCGCGCGGGCCGGCCTAGGTCGGCCATGATAATCACCATGCCGCCCGCGGCAAGGGCAGGAGGACGGCCATGGCCGGCAACGCCATCGAGATCAAGGGGCTGACGAAGACCTACGCCGCCCGCAAGGGCGAGCCGGCCAAGACCGCGCTGAACGGCGTCGATCTCGACATCCCGCAGGGGTCGATCTTCGGCCTGCTGGGCCCGAACGGGGCGGGAAAGTCGACGCTCATCAACATCCTCGCCGGGCTGGTGACGAAGACCGCCGGGACGGTGCGGATCTGGGGATTCGACCAGGACGTGAACCCGCGCCAGTCCCGCGCCGCGATCGGGGTGATGCCGCAGGAGCTGAACCTCGATCCGTTCTTCACCCCGCGCGGCAGCCTCGACGTGCAGGCGGGCCTCTACGGCGTGCCGAAATCCCAGCGCCGCACCGAGGAGATCCTGGAGCTGATCGGGCTGTCGGACAAGGGCGACGCCTATGCCCGGGCGCTGTCGGGGGGGATGCGGCGGCGGCTGCTGCTGGGCAAGGCGCTGGTCCACGATCCGCAGATCCTGGTGCTGGACGAGCCAACCGCGGGGGTGGACATCGAGCTGCGCCAGATGCTGTGGCAGAACGTGCGCAAGCTGAACGAGGCCGGCAAGACCATCATCCTGACGACGCATTACCTCGAGGAGGCCGAGGAGATGTGCGACGAGATCGCCATCATCCACAACGGCGAGATGCTGGTCCGCGACACGACGAAACGCCTGGTCGGCCGGATCGACACCAAGACGCTGGTGATCGAGCCGGAGGGCTCCGCCCCCGCCCAAATCGCCCTGCCCGCGGGCGTGGAGATGGATCGCCGCGCCGACGGCCGCCTCGCCTTCCGCTACGCCAAGACCAAGACGCGGCCCGGCGACATCCTCGCCGCCCTGCGCGAGGCCGGGGTGGAAATCGCCGATGTCTCGATCGAGGAACCGCGCCTCGAGGACGTGTTCCTGGACCTCACCCGCTCGCGGCCCGATGCCGCCTGAACGGCGCGGAACCAAAGCGGCCGACGCGGCCTGTTCCCGTGACGGAACAGGAGAGATCCCGATGCTGGTGCGCCCCACGGTCCGCGAGGTCCCCAACGACACCGCGGGTGTCTATGCCTTCCACATTCTGGGCGAAGTCACCGCCGAGGACATGTCGGCCATGGCCGAGCACATGAACGAGCGGTTCGACCGGCACGACAAGGTCTCGATGCTGCTGATCTTCGACGCCTTCCGCGGCGCCGAGAAGGGTGCCAACACGGATTGGGGCGTGATCAAGTCGCGCCTGAGGGCCCTCTCCAAGGTCGACAAGTACGCCGTCGTGAACGCCCCCGAGCGCGCCGAGCGGATGATCGAGGCGATGAACGCGGTGATCCCGGTCGAGGCGCGGACCTTCGACAGCGCCGACGCGGCCTGGGCCTTCGTCGGGGCGCTGCCCGAGGACGCCCACCTGCACCGCTAGCCGGAGGCGACCATCGGCCCCAGCGGCCGGCCGCCCAGGATGTGGATGTGGTAGTGCGGCACCTCCTGCACGCCGTGCGATCCCGCATTGCTGATCACCCGGTAGCCGGCGCCGCCCGCGCCCGGCGACAGGCCGTGATCGGCGATGACGCGAGCGGTCACCCGGTGGAAATCGGCGATCTCGGCCTCGCTGGCCCGGGCGGCGAAATCGTCGTGGCTGACATAGCGGCCCTTGGGGATCACCAGGACATGCACCGGCGCCTTGGGACCGATGTCGTTGAAGGCCAGCGTGTGCTCGGTCTCGGCCACGGTGTCGTTCGGAATCTCCCCGCGCAGGATCCTGGCGAAGACGTTCTGGTCGTCGTAGTCGTGGGGCATGGCCCGGCTCCTGTTCCCGGTTTCGCGGGGTGCAGATAGGCGGGCCGTGGCAGCCGCCCATGCCGCCGCGGCCGTGATGCGGCAGATTTTTCGCCGAAAGATCTTGCGCTCCGCGGATCGGTCTTGCCCGCGCGGGCCGGCCGGCCCACCATCGCGCCATGCGCCCGGGCCCCCGCAACTCCCTCGCCGATATCGACGGCCTGCGGGTCGGCCAGTCCGCCTGCGACCGGGCGGGGAGCGGCGTCACGGTGGTCACCGGCGCCGACCGGCTCGCCGCCGGCTGCCATGTCATGGGCGGGGCGCCCGGCACGCGGGAGACCGACCTGCTGCACCCCGACCGGCTGGTCGACCGGATCGACGCGGTGGTCCTGTCGGGCGGGTCGGCCTTCGGGCTGGCGGCCGCCGACGGAGTGATGACCGCCCTGGCCGAGCAGGACCGCGGCTTCGAGGTCGCCGGCCGACGCGTGCCGATCGTGCCCGCGGCGATCCTGTTCGACCTCTCCGCCGGCGGCGAGGCGGCGGCGCCCCGGCCCGATTACGCGGCCCTGGGGCGCCGCGCGCTCGCCGCCGCCTCGGCGCAGGTCGATCTGGGCACCACGGGCGCCGGGACCGGGGCCATCGCCGGCGGCCTGAAGGGCGGGACCGGATCCGCCTCGGCACGACTTCCCGGCGGCGAGACCGTCGCCGCCCTGGTCGCGGCCAACCCGGTGGGCGGCACCTGCTGCCCGCGCACGGGCCGGTTCTGGGCCGCGCCCTTCGAGGAGGAGGACGAGTTCGGCGGCCTGGGTGTGCCCGACCGCGCCGCCGTGGAGACGAAGATCCCGCTCGCCGGCGCCGCCACGACGCTGGCGGTGGTCGCCACCGATGCCGCGCTCGACAAGGCGGCGGCCACCCGGCTGGCCATCATGGCCCATGACGGCATGGCCCGGGCGATCCTGCCCGCCCACACCCCCTTCGATGGCGACATCGTCTTCGCCCTCGCCACGGGCGCCCGGCCGGCGCCGGACCCGGGGGGGCTGGCGCTGCTCGGCCATGCCGCGGCCTGCTGCCTGTCGCGGGCCATCGCCCGCGCCGTGTTCCTGGCCCGCCCGGCTCCCGGCGATTCGGTCCGCACCTGGCGGGACCGGTTCGGTCAGGCGCGCCAGAACTGAATCGTGAAGATCACGTAGACCGCCATCAGCTCCAGCCGGCCGACCAGCATGCCGAAGATGCACAGCCATTTCGCGGTATCGTTGAGCGGCCCGAAATAGCCCGCGGGCCCGATCACCGGGCCGAGCCCCGGGCCGATATTGCCGATCGCCGTGGCCGCCCCCGACAGCGCGGTGACGAAGTCGAGGCCCGTGAGGCCCAGCGCCACCGACAGGACACCCAGGGAGACGATGAACAGGACGAAGAACGCCATCACCGAGGACAGCACGTCGTCGGTGACGCGGCGATCCTCGAATCGCGGCACGAAGATCCCGTGCGGCTGATGGATGCGGCGCATCAGCGACCAGATCGCCGAGATCAGGATCTGGTAGCGGAAGATCTTGATCGAACAGCAGGTCGAGCCCGCGCAGCCGCCGATCAGGCCGATGAAGAAGAACACCACCATCGCGAAGGAGCCCCAGGCCTGGTAGTCGACGCTGGCATAGCCCGTCCCCGAGATGATCGAGGTGACGTTGAACACCGCCTCGCGGAGGCTCTCCTCCACCACGCGCTCATCATAGACGACCTGGAACAGCGCGAGCATCGCCACCGCGGCCCCGATCACCGTGAAATAGGCGCGCACCTGCGCGTCGCGCAGGATCGGGCGCGCCGTCCCCGCGAGCAGCTGGATGTAGCGCACGAAGGGGAGGCTCGCGAGGATCATGAAGACACTGGCGGCGTATTCCGGGGCGCCCTGGAAGGCGCCGAAGGACAGGTCGGTGGTGGAGAAGCCCCCGGTGGAGACGGTGGTCAGCGCGTGGTTGATCGCGTCGAAGCTCGACAGGCCCAGCGAGAGGTAGCTGAGAAAGCAGGCCATGGTCAGCACCACGTAGATCCAGCTGATCTGGCTGGCGATCTGGGCCGCGCGGGGCAGGATCTTGCCCATCGTGTCGAAGGCCTCGGAGCGGAAGACCTGCATGCCGCCCACCCGCAGCTCGGGCATGAAGACCATGGCCACGATGATGATGCCGATGCCGCCGAACCACTGCGTCATCGAGCGCCAGAGCAGGATCCCCTCGGGCATCTCGTCGAGGTCCGCGAACACCGTGGACCCGGTGGTGGTGAAGCCCGACATCGCCTCGAAATAGGCGTCGGTGACATCGGCGCTGATCGGCGCGAACAGGAACGGAATCGCGCCGAAGACCGGCAGCATCACCCAGACCATCGTGGTGAGCAGGAAGATCTGCTGCAGCGACAGCCGCCCCGTGCTCGCGTTGGCGCAGGCCAGCGCCAAGGTGCTGCCCGTCACCGTCGACAGCGCGGCGGAGTTGAGGAAAACCGTCCAGTGGCCATTGCCCGCGATCAGGTCGACGACCATGGGCACCAGCATCGTGGCGCCGAGGCACGCGACGAGCAGGCCGATCACGTGTCCGACGGGGCGCAGGTCGATCATGTGGCCGGCTTGGCCCCGCCCGCGGGGCCTGTCAAGCCGCGGCGGCGTCCAGGCTCAGGGCATAGGCGCGGCGCACCGCATCGCCGACCCGGCTGGCCGGGTAGCGGGCCGGGTCGCGGTAAAGCGGCAGGCGGAAGATGCGGATCCCCTCCTCCATCCGCTCGGTGGCGTCGAGGCTGCGCAGGATGTGGAGCATCCCGTCGTTGCGGACATGGACCAGCGCGTCGAACTGCGCCAGCCCGCGCATGGCGGCGCAGCGCATCAGCCGGCCCAGCAGCAGGGTGCCGAGGCCCCGGCCCTGGAACCGGTCGATCACGGTCAGCGCCAGCTCCGCCCGGTCGGCGACGCCGCGGGCGCAGAAGTAATGGGCGATGCCGGCCGGCACCTCGTCGCGCGCCACCTCGACCACTGCGCCGACCGCCTCGTGGCGCGGCCCGTCGGCGGAGGTGAGCCGCGCCACCTCCGCCTCGCTCAGCCGCTCGACATGGTGCAGGAAGCGGAATACCCGGCTCTGCTGCGACAGTTCGGCGAAGCCGCGCAGCAGCGCGGGGCCATCCTCGGGCCCCACGTCCCGCAGGATGGCCAGGCTGCCGTCGCGCAGCCGCGTGGTGATCTCCGGCCGCGCCACCGCTATCCGGGGTGGTGCAACGAGGCGAAGAACCCGGGATCGAGGCTCTCGGCGGCGAAGGTCTCGCCCTCGGTCAGCAGGCTCACGGCGTCGTGGCTGTGCAGGCTCTCCTGGTGGCTGGCGGCGACGCGGAAATCGCCGATCCGCGGATCGGCCCGCAATCCTTGCGCAAAGAGCCGCGCGGCATCCTCGACGAAGATCGGGTGGGCGGCATTCAGCTCGGCGAAGGCCTGCTCGTCCTCGCGCTTGACCATCACCTGCGTCTCGGTGGGCACGGCCGCCCGGCAGATCCCGATCAGGTCCTCGAAGGGCAGCTGGTCGCCGTGGTCGAGCGCCACCGAGATCCGCGCCACCGACCTCTGGGAATGCGGCGTCGCCAGCTGGCCCCGGGTGCGGCGGGCATGCTCGCTGAGTTCCAGCGAGCAGGGGCAGGTGGAGGAATAGACGTAGTCGAGATGCAGGATGCGGGTGCGGCCCCCGGGATGGGCAACCACCTCCAGCGCCAGGTCGTAGTACTGGTAGCCGGCCAGGCCCGAGCGCAGGCTCTCGATCTTCAGCGGATAGGAAATCCGCATCAGGATCCGCGCATCCGCGCTTTCCAGGTCGGCGAGATAGGCGTCGAGCGTGCGGTCGATCACGCCGAAGGACTGGGTCTCCTCGGCGGTCTCGTAGAAGGTGCGCATCACCCGGGACATGTTGATGCCCTTCTTCTCGGCCTCCAGGCTCACCGTGCCGGTGACACCGGCCTGCAGCGTGATCTCGCCGCCGTCGCGGGTGGCGAAGCGCACCGGCAGCCGGAAGTTGGAGATGCCCACATGCTGGATCCGCCGGCGGTCGCCCTTGATCAGGCTCTGGGGTCCGTTCTGCAGGTCGGGCAGCGTGGCGCGATAGGTCTCGTCGGCCGCGAAGTCCCGCGGATAGTCCGCGCTCAGCGCCGGATAGGCGTCCGGCGCCCCCGGGATCAGCGCGCGCAGGGATGGATCGACGCCGGAGATCTCTTCCTCCGTGGCGGCCTCGGCCCAGCGGCGCAGGCGGCGCAGCAGCTCCGCCGCATCCTCCGTGCCGGTCCCGGTTTCCATCTCGCGCAGATGCATGTTCATGACGCCACCTCCTTGGCCACCGGAGACCGGAGATAACCTGCGCCTGCCCGTTTTTCTACGGGATGCGTCAAATTACGCCCACTTAGCGGGCCGGTGCAAGCACCCGTTCCATCTCGCCCGGGGCACGGCCGCGGCGCCATCCGCGGCGCGCCAGGAACGCGGCCAGAGCCCCCTCGGCCGGCGCCGTCAGCCGCGCCAGCCCGGTGCGTCGGGCCTCGGCCTCGATCGCGTCGTAGAGCGCCGTGGCGGCCGCCCGCCCGCGGTCGCCCGCGGCCACCCAGACCGGGTCGATCCGGCCTTCGGGGGCCATCGCCATCGTGCCGGCCACGCCGTCGCGATCCTCGGCCAGCACCACATGCAGGGGCGCCAGCCGCCCCGGCTCGGCCCCGGTCAGGCGCTCCAGCCCGGCCGTGTCCCCGTCCCGCGCGATCCTGAGCCTCATGCCGCCTCCAGCGCGCCGCGCAGATCGGCCAGAAGGTCCTCCGCCGCCTCCAGCCCGACGCTCAGCCGGATCAGGCCCGGCCCGATTCCGAGCGCGGCGCGTGTCTCCTCCGACAACCTCTGGTGCGTGGTCGTTGCCGGATGGGTGGCAATCGACTTCGCATCGCCCAGATTGTTCGAGATCGTCACGATTCGCAGCGCGTTCAGCACCCGGAAGGCCGCCGCCTGCCCCCCGGCCACGTCCAGCGACAGGACGGTGCCGAAGCCGCCCATCTGCGCCTGCGCGATCCCGTGCTGGGGATGGCTCTCCAGCCCCGGATAGATCACGCGGCCCAGCGCCGGATGGCCCTCCAGCACCTCGGCCAGGCGCTGCGCCGTCTCGGTCTGGGCGCGCACCCGCAGGTCCAGCGTCTCCATCCCCTTCAGCATCACCCAGGCGGTGAAGGGCGACATCGCCCCCCCGGTATGCTTGAGGTAGGGTTCCAGCACCTTGCGGACGTATTGGCGCGTGCCCAGCACCGCCCCGCCCAGCGCACGCCCCTGTCCGTCGATATGCTTGGTGGCGGAATAGACCACCACGTCGGCGCCCAGATCCACCGCGCGGCTGAAGACCGGCGTGGCGAAGACGTTGTCGCAGACCACGGTGGCGCCGGCGGCATGGGCGATCTCGGCCACCGCCGCGACGTCGATCACCTCCAGCGCCGGGTTCGACACCGTCTCCATGAACACCGCCGCGGTGCCGGGCCGGATCGCGGCGCGCCACTGGTCGAGGTCGGTGCCGTCCACCAGCGTCACCTCGACGCCGAAGCGCGGCAGGATCTCCTCGACGATGTAGAGGCAGGAGCCGAACAGCGCGCGGGAGGAGACCAGGTGGTCCCCCGCCTGCAGCAGCGCCATCAGCGCCGCGTTCACCGCCGCCATGCCGGAGGCCGTGGCGAAGCAGTCCTCGGTGCCTTCGATCGCGGCCAGGCGCTCCTCGAACATGCGCACGGTGGGGTTGCCGTAGCGGGCATAGATGAACTCGTCCTCGCCCAGGTCGGCGAAGCGCTGCGCCGCCTGTTCGGCGCTGTCGTAGACGAAGCCCTGGGTGAGGAAGATCGCCTCGCTGACCTCGCCGTACTGGCTGCGGCGGATGCCGCCATGCACCGCCCGGGTGCGCGGGCTCCACTCGTCGCTCATCGGATGTGTCTCCTTCGTCGCCCCCGTCGAGGGCCGGGCCGCGTCGGGGCACCGACCTCTTTAGCGGTATGGTTTAGCGTGGCCCGCAATCCGGTTCACAAATCGCCACGGGGCCGGGGCGTAGGCCCGTTGCGCGAAACGGTCAAGCATCGTCACGGAGCCTTCACCGCCGCGTCACGCCCGCGTCGTAGCGATCAAGGACAGAGCGCCTTGCAATCGCTCGGTTAATCGAGGGTCGACCGATGCCTCTCCTGACCGTGAACGCGCGACCGGACACCGCCCTTTCGGGCGACGCGGCGCTGGGCCGCGAGATCGCCCGCCTGCATCCGCGCGCCCCCGTCATCGTCATGGTCCACGGCTACGGCCACGACCCCGCCCGCCCCGGCCTGTCGCCGCATGCCCGGCTGTTCGGCGGCGCGGAGGGCTGGGCGGCGCGGCTGGGGGCGGACCGGGGCGGCCTGGAACCGCTCTGCATAGGCTTCGGCTGGACCTCGCGCGGCACGGTCTGGCGGGCCTGGGGCGACGCCAGCCGCGTTGCGGTGCCGCTTGCCGGGCTCATCAGCCGGGTGGCGGCGACGGGCCGGCGGGTGCATCTGGTGGCCCATTCCATGGGCGCGCGGGTGGCGCTGCACGGCCTCGCCCATGCCCCCGCCGGGTCCGTCGGCCGGGTGGTCCTGCTGACCGGGGCGGCCCTGCGCTCGGACGCGGCCGTGGCGCTCGCCTCCCCCGCCGGCCGGCGGGCCGAGGTGGTCAACGTCACCTCGCGGGAGAACGACGTCTTCGACGCGGCGGTGGAGATCGCCACCGGCTGGGCCGACCGCTCGATCGGCGACGGGCTCGCCCCCGCCCGTCCGAACTGGCTCGACCTGCAGATCGACGCGCCGGCGGCACGCGCCGGGCTTTCGCGGCTCGGCTACGCGCTGGCCGCGCCCCGGGGCCGGATCTGCCACCGCTCGGCCTATGCCCGGCCGGGCCTCTTCGCGCTCTACCGCGACCTTCTGACCGATCCGCCGCAGCTGCCGCTCGCGGCCTTGCGCGACGTGTTGCCGCGGGAGGGGGAGCCGCGCTGGTCGCGGCTGCTGTCCAGACCCGTCGGCCCCGACGCCCCCGCCCTGCCCGGCGGGACGACGTGACGGATCACTCGCTCCCGGCCTCGGTGCCGTGATCGCGGAACAGCCGCCCCTGCAGGATGAAGAAGACGAAGATCGCCGCCGTCAGCCCGAAGGTCTTGAAGTTCACCCAGGCATCGGTGGACATCGTGCGCCAGACCACCTCGTTCAGCGCCGCCAGCGCGAAGAAGAAGGCGCAGAATCGCCGGGTCAGCTTCATCCAGCCGGCCTCGTCCAGCGGCACCATCTCGGACATCACCATCCGCAGGTAACTCTTGCCCTGCAGGAGCCCCACGCCCAGGATCGCGCCGAAGATCAGGTAGATCAGCGTCGGCTTCATCTTGAAGAAGCGCTCGTCGTTGAACCACACGGTCAGCCCGCCGAAGACGACGACGAGGACCAGCGTGACGACCTGCATCCGGCTCACCTCCCCCGTCAAGCGCCACAGCAGCAAGGTCGACAGCGCGATCAGCGGCACGAACCCGGCGGTGATCAGCACGAAGCCGGAATACGCCGTGCCGCCGATCTCGAAGCTGCGATCCCGCAGCAGCAGGTAGGCGGCGAAGAACGCCAGGATCGGCCCCAGTTCGAGGATCGTCTTCCATGTGCCCTTCGACATCGTCACCCTATCCGCTGAATTCCACGATCACGGCCCCGGCGGCGATCAGCGTCATCAGCACCAGCCGCCGCGGCCCCACCTTCTCGCCCAGCATGAGGTAGCCGATCAAGGCGGCAAAGACGGTCGAGGTCTCGCGCAGGACCGCCGCCTCGCCCACCTTGTCAAGCCGGGTGGCCAGCATGATCGACCCGAACGAGCCGAAGGCCACCAGCCCCCCCGTGACACCGCGCCGCGCCACCGCCCCCCAATCGTCGATCGCCCGCACCCCCCGCCGGTGGAAGAGCGCCACCAGCGGCGCGAATCCCAAGCCATCGATGGTGAAGAACCACGCCAGGAAGGTGAAGGGATCCGCCGTCGCCCGGATGCCGTAGGCGTCGTAGGTGGTGTAGGTCGCCACGAACAGCCCCGTCAGCACCGCGAGCGCCAGCGCCACGGGCAGCGTGTCGCGCTGCACTTCGAGGAACACGAAATTGTAGGCCGCCAGCCCGAAGATTCCCGACAGCAGCACCGCCACGCCCAGCCACTGGCCGCCCGTGAACTGCTCGCCGAACACGATCGTCGCGCCGATCACGGCAAAGAGTGGCCCGGTGCCGCGCACCACCGGATAGACCACCGTGTAGGCGCCCTTCACGTAGGTCAGCGCCTGCGCCACCTTGTAGCCCAGATGGATCGCGAAGGCCCCGGCGAAGATCGGCCACATATGCGGCTCGGGCCAGGGCACCACGAACAGCGCGACGGGCAGCGCCATCAGCCCGTAGCTGCCGTCGATCGCCATGCGGGAGATCCAGGGATCGTGGCGCCCCTTCTGCAGCGCGCCGAAGATCGCGTGCAGGAACGCGGCGAGCAGCGCCAGGCCCATGGCCAGCGTCTGCCCCGACGCGGTGCCTTCCAGCGGCGTGATCCAGCTCATCGCGCGCGCCGGAACGCGGCGGCGTGGCCGGTGTTGAAGCTCTGCAAGCGTTCAGGTGCCGCGTCCATGCTCGATACGCTGATCGACGAACTGAACGGCTCCTTCACCACGGTCCCGCCGCTGGTGGCGGCGATCCGGCTGGTCCTGGCGGCGCTGCTGGGCGGGATCATCGGCTGGGAACGGGAGCGGCGCGACAAGCCGGCGGGGCTCAGGACGCACATGCTGGTCGCCATCGCCGCCTGCCTGTTCATCATCGTGGGCGCACAGCTCGGGTCGATGGATTTCGGCGACCGGGAGGCGCTGCGGATCGATCCCCTGCGCCTGATCGAGGCGGTGACGGCGGGGGTGGCCTTCCTCGCCGCGGGGCTGATCTTCACCGCCGGCAACAAGGTGCGCAACGTCACCACCGGCGCCTCGCTCTGGCTCGCCGGGGCGATCGGGCTGGCCTGCGGCGCCGGGCAGATGCCGCTCGCGCTGCTCGCGACCGTGATCGTCGTGCTGGTGCTGGGTGTCATCGGCTGGGCCGAACGCCGCTGGGGAAAGCGCGACTAGGTCGGGACCGGGGTTCGCTCACCGGTCGAGCCCCGTGAGGGCGGCGGCGAAGTCCTCGGGATCGAAGGCGTCGAGGTCGTCGATCTGCTCGCCCACGCCGATGGCGTGGATCGGCAGGCCGAACCGGTCGGCCAGCGCCACCAGCACGCCGCCCCGCGCGGTGCCGTCGAGCTTGGTCATCACGAGGCCCGAGACGTCGGCGAGCTTCTGGAAGATCTCCACCTGGTTGAGCGCGTTCTGCCCCGTCGTCGCGTCCAGCACGAGAACGGTGTTGTGCGGCGCGTCCGGGTCCTTCTTGCGGATCACGCGGACGATCTTGGCCAGTTCCTCCATCAGGTCGGCGCGGTTCTGCAGCCGTCCCGCCGTGTCGATCATCAAAAGGTCGGCGCCGTCCTTCTCCGCCCTGGTCATCGCGTCGAAGGCGAGGCTCGCCGGGTCGGACCCTTGCGCCGCGGTCATCACCGGCACGCCGGCCCGGTCGCCCCAGACCTGGAGCTGCTCGACGGCGGCGGCGCGGAACGTGTCTCCGGCCGCGATCACCACCGACTTGCCCGCCGCCGGAACTGGCTGGCGAGCTTGCCGATCGTGGTGGTCTTGCCCGAGCCGTTGACGCCCACGACCAGCACCACCTGCGGCTTCTTCGCATAGAGCGGCAGGGGCTTGGCCACCGGCTCCATGATCCGGGCGATCTCGCGCGCCAGGAGTTCCTTGATCTCGCGGGTCGACATCCGGCGGCCCATCCGCCCCTCGGCCATGTTGGCGGTGACGCGGGCCGCCGTCTCCACCCCCATGTCGGCGGTGATCAGCAGATCCTCGAGCTCCTCCAGCATCTCGTCGTCGAGCGGACGGCGCATGACCGCGCCCTCGCCCCGGCCACGGCCGAACAGGCGGCCCATCAGCCCGCCCTTGGGCTGCGGCGCGCCGGGGGGCGTGTCGTCGGGCACCTCCATGGGCGCGGGGCCCTTCGGCGCCTCGGGCGGCGTGTCCTGCGGCACCTCCGCCGGGGCGGGCGGCGGGGTCGGGTCCTGCGGCGCGGGGAAGGGCTCCGGCGCGGGCGGCGGCCCGGGATCGGGACGCTCCGGTCCGGGCGGCGGCGCGGGGCGGTCGGGTTGCGGCGGGGTCGGGTCCGGCGCGGGCGGTTCGGGCGCGCTCGGCTCGGGATCGGCCTCGGAGACCGCGCCGCCCTCCTCGACGATGGCGTCGAGCCCCTCGTCGAGCTTCGACGAGGACTTGAAGAGCCGCGATTTCAGCTTGTTGAAAAACGACATGGGCGGTCCCGGGCTGGCCTTACGGGCGGGACTTAGGACGAAACGCCGCCCGGTTAAAGCCGCGCGCGGCATCTGGCCAGCGCGCCCCGGCCGTGGCAGCATCCCCCCATGCGCACGCTCGCCCTCTGCCTGACCCTGCTCGCCCAGCCCCTCGCGGCGCAGACTCCCATGGGCGCGGAGGCGTTCGAGGCCTACACGGAGGGGCGGACGCTCACATTCTCGGCCGACGGGCAGCCCTACGGCGCCGAGGAATACCGCGCCGACCGCCGGGTGCGCTGGTCGTTCCTCGACGGGGAGTGCCGCGAGGGGCGCTGGTACCCGGAGGGCGACCTGATCTGCTTCGTCTACGAGGATTTCGGCGGGCCGCGCTGCTGGACCTTCTGGCGCGAGGATGGCGGGCTGCGCGCCCGCTTCGCCGGCGATCCCGAAGGGTCCATCCTCTACGAGACGGCGGCCTCGGACGAGCCGCTGGAATGCCTCGGCCCCGAGGTCGGCGTCTGACCCAACCGCGCCGCGGGCGGCGGGCGCCGGGCCGGCGTATTTGGCAAAGCAAAGAAGATCAGAGGAGGGAGCCCTGCTCAGGCGGATCCTCGGGCGGCTTGCGCGGCCGGCGCGGCGCCCCGCCCAGCGCCAGGCGGCCGTCGCGGAACTGGATCGCCAGCCGGCTCGCCGCCTCGGCGCGGGCCCGGCTCGTCACCACCGCGTCGCCGTCCCAGACCACGGCATAGCCGCGCTCCAGCGTCGCCTCGTAGCCCAGCGTCGCGTGCAGCCGGTCAAGCGCGGCGAACCGGTCCCGCGCGGCGGCGAGGCGCGCGGCGAAGGCGCGGTCGAGCCGGGCCGCCTCGCGGTCGAGATCGGCGCGGCCGCGGGCGGCGGCCCGGGCCACGGGCCGGGCCGTGAGCCGCCGGGCCGCGAGCGCGGCGCGGCGATCGCGCAGGCCGCGCGCCAGCGCCGGGGCGAGGCGCGCGCCGAGCCCCGCCGCCTTGTCGCGGGCCGCGCCGACAAGGTCGCGGATGCGCGCCGGGCGCAGCCCCGCCGCCCGCTCGGCCAGGTGCGAGCGGCGGGTGGCGAGCCCCGCGGTCAGCGCCTGCGGCAGCCGCGCCTCGGCCCAGTCGAATCGCTGCCGCGCCGTCGCGGTCAGCGTCTCGGGCCGGGGCAGCGCGCGGGACAGGTCGGCCAGCCGCTGGCGCCGGGTGCCCACCGCCTGGCCCAGCCCGCGGGACAGCCGCGCCGCCTGCCCGTCGAGCCAGGCGCGCAGCTCCAGCCGCACCGGCACGGCCAGTTCGGCGGCGGCCGTCGGCGTGGGCGCGCGGCGGTCGGAGACGTGGTCGATCAGCGTCGTGTCGGTCTCGTGCCCCACGGCGGAGATCAGCGGGATCGCGCTCTCGGCGGCGGCGCGGGCGACCTCCTCCTCGTTGAAGCCCCAGAGATCCTCGATCGAGCCGCCGCCGCGGGCGACGATGAGGAGGTCGGGCCGCGGCACCGGCCCGCCGGGGGCCAGCGCGTTGAAGCCGCGGATCGCCGCGGCCACCTGGGGCGCGCAGTCCTTGCCCTGCACCGCCACGGGCCAGACCAGGACCCGGCGGGGAAACCGGTCGGCCAGCCGGTGCAGGATGTCGCGGATCACGGCGCCCGAGGGCGAGGTGACGACGCCGATCACCTCGGGCAGGAAGGGCAGCGGCCGCTTGCGCTCGGCGGCGAAGAGCCCCTCGGCCTCAAGCGCCTTCTTGCGCTTCTCAAGCATCGCCATCAGCGCACCGACGCCGGCCGGGCGCACGTCGTCGGCGTTGAGCTGGTATTTCGACTGGCTCCCGAAGGTGGTGAGCTTGCCGGAGGCCACCACCTCCATCCCCTCCTCGGGGACCTGGGTGAGGCCCGCGACCTGCCCCTTCCAGGCCACGGCGGCCAGCACGCAGCGGTCGTCCTTGATGTCGAAGTAGAGGTGGCCGGACCGGGCGCGGAACACCCGACCGACCTCGCCGCGCACCTTCACGCGGCCGAACTCGCCCTCGATCACGCGCTTCACCGCGCCCGAGATCTCGGACACGGTGAATTCGGGGGCGTTGGCGCCGGGCCCGGTCTCGTCGAACAGCTCCATAGCGGTCGAGACTAGACCGCCCGGCGCGGCGGCGAAAGGCCCGTGCCGGCTTCACAACCGCCCCTGCCGCGCGTATCAGCCCCCCGATCACGGGCAGGAGGCGGGCGCGATGAACATCCTCATCCTCGGCGGCGGCGGGCGCGAGCACGCGCTGGCCTGGGCGGTGCTGCAGAACCCCAAATGCGACCGGCTGATCGTGGCGCCGGGCAATGCCGGGATCGCCGGCATCGCCGAGACCGCGACGCTCGACATCGAGGACGGCCGGGCGGTGGCCGAGTTCGCCGGCGAGAACGCCGTCGACCTGGTGGTGATCGGCCCCGAGGCGCCGCTCGCCGCCGGCGTGGCCGATGCCTGCCGCGCCGCGGGGCTCGCCGTGTTCGGGCCGGATCGGGCGGCGGCGATGGTGGAGACCTCGAAGAGCTTCGCCAAGGAACTCTGCGACGCCGCGGGCGCCCCCACCGCCCGCTATGCCCGGTTCGAGGCGGCCGGGCCGGCGAAGGATCATGTCCGCGCCGAGGGCGCGCCCATCGTGGTCAAGGCCGACGGGCTGGCCGCCGGCAAGGGCGTCACCGTGGCCGAGACGGTGGATCAGGCCTGCACCGCGATCGACGACGTCTTCGCCGGCCAGTTCGGCGATGCCGGCGCGGCGGTGGTGATCGAGGAGATGATGCGCGGCGAGGAGGCCTCGTTCTTCGTGCTGGTGGACGGCGAGGAGGTGCTGCCCATCGGCACCGCCCAGGACCACAAGCGCATCGGCGAGGGCGATACCGGGCCCAACACCGGCGGCATGGGCGCCTATTCCCCCGCCCCGGTGATGGATGCCGATGTCACGGAGAAGGCGCTGGAGCGGATCGTGCGGCCCTGCATGGCCGAGCTCGCGCGCCGCGGCACGCCCTATTCCGGCGTCCTCTATGCCGGCCTGATGATCGACGGCGGCGAACCCCGGCTGGTGGAGTTCAACGCCCGCTTCGGCGATCCCGAATGCCAGTGCCTGATGATCCGGCTGGGGGCGCAGGCTCTCGACCTGATGCAGGCCTGCGCCGAGGGGCGGCTCGCGGAGGCGCGGGTCAACTGGGCCGCCGACCACGCCATGTGCGTGGTCATGGCGGCCGATGGGTATCCCGGGCCCTACGAGACGGGGTCCGAGATCCGCGGGCTGGAACGGCTGACCGCCGCGCCGGGGCAGGTCGTCTTCCACGCCGGCACCGCGCTGACGGAGGGCAGGCTGGTCGCCGCGGGGGGCCGGGTGCTGGGCGTCACCGCGCGGGGCGACGACCTGAAACAGGCGCGCGAACGGGCCTATGCCATGGTCGACGCGGTGGACTGGCCCGAGGGCGTGGTGCGCCGCGATATCGGCTGGCGCGCGCTGGGCTAGGCGGCGATCCCGGCCCCGCCCCGGCGCAGGTGCCGGTGGGCGAAGGAGAGCTTCTCGCGGATGCCACGGGTCAGCACGAAGGGATAGAGGTCGGGCAGGTCCAGCGCCCGGTTGACGTGGTTCACCGCGATCGACAGCGCCACGGCGCCGCTGACCAGCCGGTCGGTCTCCGTCTCGGCATAGGCGTCGTAGCCCGGCGCCGGCCCGTCCATCAGCGCCAGCCCGCTGACCGCGGAACTGTCCAGCAGGTCCACCAGGTGCAGCAGGTGCGCCACCGTCTCGGCCCAGTCCTCGTGCGGGTGGGAGGTGGCGTAGCTGGTGATGTGGGTCGCGTCGGCGGGCTGCGGGTCGGCGTAGTGGCGTTTCAGCGCCGCGCCGTAATCGGCGCGCTCGTCGCCGAAGAGCTCGCGGAACCCCTCCACGAATCCCGGATCGGCGGCCAGGCGCAGCTGCAGGAAATGCGCCATCTCGTGGCGCATGTGGCCCAGCATGGTGCGGTAAAGCTCGCCCATCTTCTCCTGCCTCTCGGCCAGCACCCGGTCGCTGGCCTCGGTCACGTTGATGGTGATGGTGCCGCTGGCATGGCCCATCACCACCTTCGCCTGCCCCGCCGCGGTGCGCTCCGACAGCAGGCGGAACACCGGGCGCTCCCCCGGATCGCCGGCCCCGAACCAGCCCCAGCGCGCGAGGTTGGCCAGCATCCAGCGCTTGGCCAGTTCCGCCCGCGTCCAGAGCGGCAGGTTCTCGGGCGCGCGCAGGTCGGGCACCGTCTCGGTCATGGCGCAGGAACGGCAGAAGCGCGCGCCCTCGGCCACCCAGTTGCAGCCGATCTCGGCCCGGTTGCCGCAATGGGCGGCCTCGGCCAGCATGCGCTGCCCCTCCGGGTCGAAGGCGACCTGCTGGCCGCAGGAACAGACCGTGTTGTGGAAGTAGAGCGGCGCCGAACAGGCGGGGCAGTGGAACACTTGCATGGGGCGGCCTTCGGGAACGGGATGCCGGCGGCGAACATCCCGGCCGCCCTCCCGGTTCCGGCGCGGGATCGCTCCGGGACCGGATTCGCCGCGGTGGCGGGCCCGGGCGCCACGGGGGGATGGCCTTGCGTCCCCCGCCCGGCCCGCCGAGGCTGCACGCCCACCGCCGGGAGTTTCGCGTGACCGCGCTTGCCCTCTGCCTCGCCGCCGCCCTGGCCGAGATCTTCGGCTGCGTCGCCTTCTGGTTGTGGCTCCGGCTCGACCGATCCGCGCTGTGGCTGGCGCCGGGCCTCGCCTCGCTCGCCGCCTTCGCCTGGCTCCTGACGCTGGCGCCGGCCGATCAGGCCGGGCGCGCCTATGCCGTCTATGGCGGCATCTACATCGTCTCGTCCCTGCTCTGGCTCTGGACCGTGGAGGGCCACCGCCCCGACCGCTGGGACCTCGCCGGCGCCGGGCTCTGCCTCGTCGGCGCGGCGGTCATCCTCTGGGGGCCGCGCGGGGCGGCCTGAGGCTCAGATCTGCTTCTCGGGCATCTGCACCACCAGCCCGTCCAGCGCGTCGGTGACCTTCAGCTGGCAGGTCAGGCGCGAGCGGTTCGGATCCGGCTCGAAGGCGAAGTCGAGCATGTCCTCCTCCATGTCCTCGGCGGGGGGCAGCTTCTCCACCCAGTCGGGATGGACATAGACGTGGCAGGTGGAACAGGCGCAGGCGCCGCCGCAATCGGCCTCGATGCCGGGGATGCCGTTGTCGCGCGCGCCCTCCATGACGGTCAGCCCGTTGGGCACGTCGACGACGTGCTCCTGTCCGCCGTGCTCGATATAGGTGATCTTCGCCATGCCGGGCTCCTTCGCATTCCGTTACGCGCCCAGCTAGTCGCTCGGTGCCGGGGATGCCAGCGGGTGTTGGCGCGCGGCGGAAGATGTTCTACCTTCGTTCCCATGACGAATCGCCCGCCCCCCTGGCCGCGCCCGCCCTCGGCCCTGCCCCATGGCTGGCTCGACCGCCCGCCGGATGGCGCGCGCGTCACGGTGGCGGGGCTGGTGCTGCTGCGCCAGCGCCCCGGCACCGCCAAGGGCGTGGTCTTCCTCACGCTCGAGGACGAGACGGGGACCTGCAACGTCATCGTCTGGCGCAAGGTGTTCGAGCAATTCCGCCGCGCCGTGGTGGCCGGGCGCTGCCTGCGGATCACGGGCCGCGTGCAGCGCGGCGGCGGCACCACCCATGTCATCGCCGAAAGGGTGGAGGACATCTCCGCCATGCTGGACGAGTTGTTGCGCGAGGAGGCGCCTCAGCCGTTCCAGACCACCTCCCAGACCGCGCCCACCTCGTAGCCGCCCAGGGCCGCCGCCCGCTCGCGGAACGCGGCACCGCGGGCGAAACCGGCCAGCGCCTGCAGCCCCGGCTCGAACCAGGCCCGCCGGTCCGCCACCAGGTCGTAGCGCTCCTCCAGCAGCGGCACGAAGTCGAGACCGAAGGCACGCGCCAGGCTCTCCAGCCCCAGAGTCGCGTCGGCGTCGCCCCGCGCCACCGCCTCCACCGCCTCGGTCTCGGTCCGGGCGGTGGCCGCGCAATCGAGCGCGTCTGGGTCGAGCCCCGCCTCGGTCACCAGCGCCCGCAGCAGGTCGGCCGTGCCCGATCCCGGCTGCCGCGGCGCGACGCGCAGGCCCGCCAGGTCGCCGATCCCCGCCCGCGGCCCGCCGGCGCGCAGGACCAGCCCGCGCCGCCGCCCGGCGAAGGACAGGAGCACCGCCGGCCGCCCCGACAGCGCCTCGGCCACCGCGCGGCGGTTCCAGCCGCCATCGCCCGCGCGCAGGTGCAGGCCCGCGGCCACGCCCTCGCCCCGCGCGAACCGCTCCAGCCCGTCGGCCGAGCCGTCGAAGAAGGTGGCGAGCCCCGAGCCCGAATTCGCGGATCGCCCAGTCCAGCAGCGGATCGTGGCTGCCCAGCACGATGGGCGGGCGCGGCGCCTCCGCCCCGCCGCCCTGCCCCGCGCCCTCGATCCAGTCGCGGATCTCGCGCGCGGGGAACAAGAGCTTGCCGGTCGCCCGCGACACCGGCACCTTGCCGGAGGCCGCCAGGTCGTAGACCTTGCGCTCCTTGATCCGCAGAAGCTCGGCCAGCTCCTTCACGGTCAGGAATTCGGGCTCGTCGGTCGTGGCCGCCATGATCTCCCGTCGCGTCGCGGGGGCCGGTGCCCCGCCCCTCAGCTACCCTGTTCGGGCGCGTTGGGAAAGAACAGCTGCTGGCCGTCCACCTCGTGGGCGGCGATGGCCTCCTGCCCCGCCTCGGACAGCAGCCAGTCGGCGAAGGCCTGCGCGCCATCGGCGTTCACGCTGGGGCATTGCTCGGGATTCACGGGGATCACGCCGTACTGGTTGTAGAGATCCGCGTCGCCCTCCACGAGCACCGCGTGATCCTGCTTGTTGGCGAAGCTGATCCAGGTGGCGCGGTCGGCCATCACATAGGCGCCCATGCCGATCCCGGTGTTCAGCGTCGCGCCCATGCCCGATCCGGTCTCGCGATACCAGCCGCCCGAGGCGGCGGTCGGGTCCACCCCGGTGCCGGACCAGAGCGCCATCTCCTTCTGGTGGGTGCCCGAATCGTCCCCGCGCGAGGCGAAGGGGGCCTCCGCCCCGGCGATCCGCGCGAGCGCGTCCTGCGCATCGGTCATCCCCGCCACGCCGGCCGGATCCTCCTCGGGGCCGACGATGACGAAATCGTTGTACATCAGGTCGGTGCGCGCGGTGCCGTAGCCGTCGGCGACGAACTTCTCCTCGGCCGGCTTCGCATGAACCAGCAACAGGTCGCCGTCGCAGTTGCGCGCGTTGCGGATCGCCTGTCCCGTGCCCACGGCGACCACGTTGACCGCGATCCCGCTCTCCTCCTCGAAGATCGGCAGCAGGTGGTCGTAGAGCCCGGAATTGGCCGTCGAAGTGGTGGACTGCACGATGATCGATCCCTCCTGCGCCAGCCCCGGCGCGGCGCAGAGGAGGACGGCCGTGGTGGCGAAGAGGCGGCGTGCGATCATGAAGATCTCCCTTGGATCCTGCGGTGGTCAGACGACGATCCGGCCGTCCAGGTAGTCCCGCGCCGGCTGGCTTGCGGGGCATGGAAAGAAGCGGTTCGCGGGCGCGTGTTCGGCCACCCGGCCGCGATGCAGGAACACCACGTCGTCGGCCATGCGCCGGGCCTGGCCGGGGTCATGGGTGACGAAGAGGATGCGGGTGCCGGCATCGCGCGCCGCACCCACGATCCGCTCGATCGTCAGCACCGAGGCCGGATCGAGGCTCGCCGTCGGCTCGTCGAGCAGCAGCACCTCCGGATCGGTGGCCAGCGCGCGCGCCAGCGCCAGCCGCTGCTGCTCGCCCCCCGACAGGCGCCGCGCCGGCTGGCCCGCCTTGTGCGCCAGCCCCGCATGGTCGAGCAGGCCGGCCAGTCGGCCCCGGTCGCGGCCCCGGGCCTTCAGCACGAAATCCAGATTGGCGGCGACCGTGCGGCGCAGCAGGACCGGCGTCTGGAACACCAGCGCCTGCCGGGGCGTCGCCCGCCCCGGTCCGGTGCCGTTCCAGTCGACCTCTCCCGCATCCGCCGCCACCAGCCCGTGCAGCACCTTCAAGAGCAGGCTCTTGCCCGCCCCGTTCGGCCCCATCACCACGGTGCAGCCGCCCGCGGCCAGCGTCAGGTCCAGCCCGTCCAGCACCGCCGCGCCGCCGAGCCGCAGCATCAGCCCCCGCACCCGCAGCGGCAGGAGCGGCGGGGCCGCGGCCACAGCCGCCTCCCGCGGAGCAAAGAGCGCCGCCTCAGACATGGGCGCTCCGGGCGGCCGTCATCCGGACGGCCTGAACGGCGGCGTTCACGCCCAGCGCCAGCACCAGCAGGATGATGCCCAGCGCCAGCGCCAGCGCCAGGTCGCCCTTCGAGGTCTCCAGCGCGATCGCCGTGGTCATCACCCGCGTCAGGTGGTCGATATTGCCGCCGACGATGATCACCGCGCCGACCTCGGCCACCGCCCGGCCGAACCCGGCAAGCCCCACGGTGAGGAGCGCGTAGCGCGCATCCCAGAGCAGCGCCTGCACCACCTGCCCCCGGCTCAGGCAGAAGGAGCGGAACTGCTCGGCATATTCGGCATGCAGGTCCTCCAGCACCTGCCGCGACAGCGCCGCGACGATGGGTGCGATCAGGATCACCTGCGCCAGGATCATCGCGGTGGGGGTATAGAGAAGGCCAAGGAACCCCAGCGGCCCCGACCGCGACAGGTGGAGATAGACCAGAAGCCCCACCACCACCGGCGGCAGCCCCATCAGCGCGTTCATCACCACCAGCACCGCGCCGCGGCCCGGAAAGCGGCTGATCGCCACGATGGCGCCCAGGGGCAGGCCGACCAGGCAGGCGATCGCCGTGGCCGACAGGCTGACGCGCAGCGACAGGGCCACGATCTCCACCAGGTCGGGATCGCCCGCCAGGACGAGCGACAGGGCCAGCACGAATGCCTCTCCGAGATCCTGCAAAGTCTCCGCCCATTCCGGAAATCCTGCAAGGAGTCGTAGGGCACGCCCCCGGCGGCGGCAAGGGCGGCGTCAGTAGAGCCCCTTGGCCCGCAGCTTGCGCCGCGCGGTGCCGCCGCGGGCGATCTGCCGCTCGCGCACCACGATCATGACGCCCGACCCGATGACGAGGGCCGCGCCGCCCAGCGTCTGCCAGGTCGGCACCTCGCCGAACCAGACGAAGCCGATCCCCACCGCCCAGAGCATCGAGACATAGGAGAACGGCGCCAGCGCCGAGGCGTCGGCATACTTGTAGCTCGTCGTCAGCAGCACCTGCCCCACCGCGCCGAAGACGCCGCAGCCGACCAGCAGCGCCGCCTCGCGCGGGTCGGGCCAGACCCAGCCGAACGGCGCGGTGAGGAGCGCGCAGGCGCTGGCCGTGGCCAGGAAGTAGAAGGCGATGGCCTCGCTCCGCTCGGTCCCCGACATCGCCTTGATGATGGTCTGCGCCATCGCCGCCAGCGCCGCCGAGGCCAGCGCCATCCCCGCGCCGAGAAGCGCCGCGCCGCCCAGATCGGCCCCGCCCAGCCGCGGCGACACGATCACCAGGACCCCGCCCAGTCCCAGCGCCACCGCACCCAGCCGGATCAGCCGGAACCGCTCGCCCAGGAACAGGGCCGCGAAGACCACGAGGAAGACCGGCGTGGCGAAGCGGATCGCCTGCACCTCGGCCAGCGGCAACAGCGCGATGGCCGAGAAGCCGAGCCCCATCGACACGCTGCCCACCGTGCCGCGCAGGGCGTGGCCCTTCCAGTTCGCCACGCTCAGCCCCTCCTTCAGCGCGCCCCGCGCCCGGAGCCAGACGGCGATGATCGGCAGCGACAGGGCGGCGCGGAAGAACACCACCTCCCCCGTGGGCACCGTGGCCGAGGCCGCCTTCACGAAGGCCGACATGATCGTCAGGACGGAGAAGGCCGCCAGGATCAGGAGGATGCCGCGCAGGGGAGCCATGGGGCGAGGCTCCTACGCCCATCGGCGCGGGAGCGCCAGCGGGCTCAGCTCTCCGGGCTCAGCCGGGCGAAGAGGCGCAGCGCGTGGCTCGGGTCGTCGGCCGCCGCCGGCAGCACCGGATCGTACGCCGCGCGGATCAGCGCGCCGATCTCGGGGCGCAGGATCACCGCGCCCTCGGGCGTCTGCGCCAGGGCCGAGCGGTCGGTGAAGGCGGTGTCGGACCACAACAGGCAGGACTGCACCGCCTGGTTCAGCGCCACGGTGCGCGCGGGCACGGCGGACATCTCCTCGTCCATGCGCACGAAGCCGAAACAGGCCCGGATCGCGCCGCCCTCGTCGAAGCGGAAGATCCGGTACTGGTTCGCCTCCGCCGCCTCCAGCCGGTCGAGCAGCGGGCCGAGACCCGGGATCAGCCGGTCGAGATCGGGGATCCCGCGCAGCTCCGCCCAGTCGCGGACGAAGAAGACCATGACGTTGACGCCCAGTTCCGGGTCGGTCTCGGCCATGCCCTGCCCGGTCAGGTCCGCCACCGCCTCCAGCGCGCCCTTCACCACCCGCAGCGTCGCGTCGTCCACGCCGAAGACCACGGGCGCCAACGGCCGGCCCCAGCGCGCGAAGGCGTAGGACCCGTCCGCGCGGGTGAACAGCGCTTCGATCTCCTCGGGGCTCATGGGCCGTGTCCTAGGGGTCATCTCCCCCCGGGGCAAGACCGGACGCGGCCGTGTCGAACAGGTCGGGCCCGCGATCGGCGCGCGGCGGCTCCAGCCCCAGATGGGCCCAGGCGCGCGGCGCCAGCATCCGCCCCCGCGGCGTGCGCTGGATCAGGCCCTGCTGCAGCAGGTAGGGCTCGATCACCTCCTCCAGCGCGTCGCGGCTCTCCGACAAAGCGGCGGCCATGGTCTCGATCCCCACCGGCCCGCCCAGGTAGTTCTCCGCCACGAGGGACAGGTAGCGCCGGTCGGCCCCGTCGAGGCCGATATCGTCCACCCCCAGCCGCGTCAGCGCCCGGTCGGCCAGCGCGCGGGTCAGCCGCCCGTCGCCCTCGACCAGCGCGAAATCCACCACCCGGCGCAACAGCCGCCCGGCGATCCGCGGCGTGCCCCGCGCCCGCGCGGCGATCTCGCGCACGCCCTCGGCCTCGGCGGCCACGCCCATCAGCCGCGCGCCGCGCGCCACGATGTCGCTCAGCTCCGCCACGGTATAGAATTGCAGCCGCACCGGGATGCCGAACCGGTCGCGCAGCGGCGTCGTCAGCAGGCCCAGCCGCGTCGTCGCGCCGACCAGGGTGAAGGGCTGCAGCTCGATCCGCACGGTGCGCGCCGCCGGCCCCTCGCCGATCACCAGGTCCAGCTCGAAATCCTCCAGCGCGGGGTAGAGCACCTCCTCCACCACCGGGTTCAGGCGGTGGATCTCGTCGATGAAGAGAACGTCGTTGCGCTCCAGGTTGGTCAGGATCGCCGCCAGGTCGCCGGCCTTGGCGAGCACCGGGCCAGAGGTCATGCGGAAGTTCACGCCCAGTTCCCGCGCCACGATCTGCGCCAGCGTGGTCTTGCCCAGCCCCGGCGGCCCGTGGAACAGCGCGTGGTCCATCGCCTTTCCGCGCATCTTGGCGCTCTCGATGAAGACCTTGAGATTGGCGCGCGCCTCCGCCTGGCCGGTGAAGGCGTCGAGCGTCTGGGGCCGCAATGCCGGTCCGTCGTCCTCGGGCAGGGGCTCGGGCCGCAGCGTCGGATCGGGCTGGCTCATGCGCTCATCCCTTCGGCGCCAGCGACTTCAGCGCGGAACGGATCAGCGCGGCGGTCTCGGCCCCCGGTTCGGCCTCGGCCGCCTCGGCCACCGCGCGCGAGGCCTCGGCCGGCCCGTAGCCGAGGTTGCCCAGCGCCGACATCGCCTCGGCCTGGGCATTGGCCGATGCGGGCGCCGCCGCCGGGGCCGCCGGCGCGGCCGGAACCGGGCTCTCCGCCCCGGCGGGCGCGGTCGCCGCCGGGGCCTCGCGCACCCCCATCGCCATGATCCCCGGCGCCTTCTCCTTCAGCTCGTTGACGACCCGCTGGGCGATCTTCGGCCCGACGCCCGGCGCCGCCCGGATCGAGCCGGCATCGCCCAGCGCGATGGCCCGGCTCACCCCCTCCGGCCCCAGCGCGCCGAGGATGGCCAGCGCCGCCCGCGCGCCGATCCCCTGCACGCTCATCAGCAGGCGGTGCCATTCCTTCTCCGCCAGCGTCTGGAAGCCGTAGAGCTGCAGGAGGTCCTCCCGCACGAGGAGGTCGGTATGCAGCGCCACCGGCTCCCCCGGCCCGGGCATCGACAGCCGCGTGCGCTCCGAGACGTGGACGACATATCCCACGCCACCCACGTCGATCAGAACGTGGTCCGGCGCGACATGGCCCACCCGGCCCGACAGCCGCCCGATCACGCCCGCGCCCGCCCGAGGCTGCGGTTCCCCGCCATGTGGAAGGCATGGCACATGGCGATGGCCAGCGCATCGGCCGCGTCGGGGCCGGCCGGCTCGGCGCCCGGCAGTTGCATCCGCACCATGTGGTCGATCTGCCGCTTGTCTGCATGGCCCACGCCCACCACGGTCTTCTTCACCGCATTGGGCGCGTATTCGCCGATCTCCAGCCCCGCCTGCGCCAGCGCCAGCAGCGCCACGCCGCGCGCCTGCCCGAGCTTCAGCGTGCCGGCCCCGTCGCGGTTGACGAAGGTCTGCTCGATCGCCGCCGCCCCGGGCGCGTGGCGCGCGATCAGGTCGGCGAGCTGCCGGTGCAGCGCCAACAGCCGCAGTCCCAGATCCCCGGTGCCGGAGGTGATCTGCCCGTTGGCGACATGGCGCAGCCGGCTGCCCTCGGCCTCGATCACGCCCCAGCCGAGCACCCGCAATCCCGGATCGATCCCAAGTACCCGCATCGGCCTGCCCTTTCGCGATCTTTGCCCGCCCCTAGCACGAACGGGGAACACCCGCCAAGCGCCCGCCGCCCGGCACCGAAATTTCGCCGAAATTTCGCGCCCCTGTCAGCCCGCCCGCCGCAGCGTCAGCGTGGTCCAGTCGCCCAGCACGTCCCGGTGCGCTACCGCGAACCCCGCGCGGCCATAGGCCGCCTCCACCTCGGCGGCTTGGGCGTTCAGGATCCCCGACAGGATCGCGTGCCCGTCCGCGGCCGTGGTCGCGGCGATGTCCGGCGCAAGGTCGATCAGCGGCCCCTTCAGGATATTGGCGAAGACCAGGTCGAACGGCGCCCCGGCGGCGAGGCGCGGATGGTCCACCCCCGCCGCCTCGAGGCAGACCACCCGGTCTGCCAGCGCGTTCAGCCGCACATTGGCCTCGGCCACCTCCACCGCGACGGGGTCGATATCGGCCGCCAGAACCGGGCCATCCAGCACCCGCGCCGCCGCCATGGCCAGCACCGCCGTGCCGCAGCCGATATCGACGACCGATCCGGGGCGCAGCCCCTCCGAGAGCAGCCGGTCGAAGGCCACGAGGCACCCCTTTGTGGTGCCGTGATGCCCGGTGCCGAAGGCCATCGCCGCGTCCACCAGCAGCGCCACGGCCCCCTCCGGCACGCGGTCCGCATCGTGACTGCCGTAGAGGAAGAACCGCCCCGCCTCCACGGGCGACAGTTCGCGCCGCACCTTGTCGACCCAGTCGATCTCGGGCAGTTCGCTCACCGCGAAGGGCCGCGCCCCGAAGGCCGCGGCGAGCAGCGACAGCGCGGTCTCGTCCGGCGGGTCGGTGAAATAGCCCCCCACCTCCCACAGGCCCGATCCGTCCTCCATCTCGAAGACGCCGATGCCGGTGGGTTCGGGATCGAGCCGCTCCATCGCCTCGCCGAGGCCGCGGGCCGGGCCTTCCTCGGGAACCGTGGTCAGGGCGGTATAGGTGGGCATGGGCGACCCCTCTCCGGTGCGGGCGGGGGCCGAATTCACGCCGAGAATTCGGCCCCCGCCGGCCCTTCCCATGGCCCGCCCCGGCGCGCAAGCCTCACCAGAAGACGATCAGCACCGCCAGCATCGAGAGCGCCAGCACGGCCCCCTGCAGGCGCACGTCCTTGTACCAGGCGATCCCCCAGGCCGCGTCGCGCAGCGCCTTCTCCGGGCGCCAGATCACCTCGTCCTCCAGCTCGCGCCCCTCGGTCACCGCGCTGACGACGACGTAGAAGATCGCGGAGAGCAGCGTCACCACCGCCACGTTGACGGTGAAATGCAGCGGCCAGACCGGGTCCATGCCCACCAGGCCCATGACCCCCTCGTTGCCCAGGCAGAACAGGATCGCGCCCAGGACGTGGCCGAAGATCAGCGTGTAGAAGCCGCCCTTCTCGGTGCCCTGCCGGCTCAGCGCGCCCAGCACGAACAGCACCACCAGGGGCGGCACCAGCACCGAGAACATCTGCTGCAGATAGGCCCAGAGCCCGCCGGCGAACTGGATCAGCGGCGCCCAGACGATGGCCAGGACCATGAAGCCCAGTGTCGCCAGGCTGCCGTATTTCTTCATCTTGCGCGGCGGCACCTTCTGCTCGGGGCGGGTCACGAAGTCGTGGATCAGGAGCGTCGAGGAGGAGTTCAGCGTCGAATCCACGCTCGACATGATCGCCGCGATCAGCCCTGCCATCACCAGCCCGGTCAGGCCCGCCGGCAGGAGCTGGGTGATCATGATCGGGAACACCCGGTCGGCGGTCTCGATTTCCGGCAGGAGCGCGGTGGCCATCGCGCCGGGGAAGACCATGATGAACAGCGGCAGGATCTTCAGCATCCCGCCCAGGATCGCGCCCCATTGCGCGTCGGGCAGCGACCGCGCGCCCAGCACCCGCTGCACGATGTACTGGTTCGTCACCCAGTACCAGAAGCCCAGCAGCGACACGCCGAAGAACAGGCCCGGCCATGGCAGGGTCGCGTTGTCGGCCGGCAGCACCATCGACAGGTGGTTCTCGTTCGGCACCGCCTCGCGGATCGCCTGGAACGAGAAGTCGAGATCGGCGAACATCACCCAGGCCAGCACCGTGGAGCCGCCGATCAGCACAACCGCCTGCAGCACGTCGGTGAAGACCACGGCCTTCAGGCCGCCCGTCGCGGTGTAGATCCCCGCGAAGAGGCCGATCGCCAGCGCGCTCTGCCACAGCGGAATCTCGGGAAAGAACGTGTTGAGCACCAGCCCCCCGGCATAGAGCCCGCCGGCGCAGTCCACCACGATGGTGAAGAAGATGGTGAGCGCCGAGAAGTAGAGCCGCGTGCGCCGCGAGAACCGTTTGTCGAGGTATTCCGGCGTGGTGGTGATCCGCGACTTGAGGAAGATCGGCGCGAAGATGAACGCCATGATCAGCAGCGGCACCCCCGACAGCCATTCATAGGCCGAGACGGCGATGCCGGTGGTGTAGGCCGACCCCGTCAGCCCGATCAGCGTCGAGGAGGAGATGTTGGAGGCAAAGAGCGAAAAGCCGATCGCGGCCCAGCCCAGCGAGCGCCCGGCGAGGAACAGGTCCTCGCCGGATTCGGTCTGCATCGAGACCCAGATGCCGATGCCGATAACGACGGCGAAATACGCCGCGATCACCCACAGATCGAGCGCGGTGATCGCGTTCTGCACACTTTCCACGTCCTGTCCCCCCTCGCGTTCGCGTTACCGAAGCAATCGGGGGAGATCGTCAAAGGTTCCCGGGCGTTTACGCCGCAGCCGCGAAGAGGGCTGCGGCGGCCACGCCCGGAACCGGGGCTCAGGCGGCGCCCACGCCCACCGGACAGGTCACGCCGGTGCCGCCGATGCCGCAATACCCGCCGGGGTTCCTGGCCAGGTATTGCTGGTGGTATTCCTCGGCGAAATAGAAGTCCGGCGCGTCGCGGATCTCGGTGGTGATCGGGCCGTATCCGGCGGCGGCGAGCCGCTCCTGCATCGCCGCGCGGGTCTCCTCGGCGGCGCGGCGCTGGTCGGCGTCGAAGACGTAGATGCCCGAGCGGTACTGGGTGCCGCGGTCGTTGCCCTGGCGCATCCCCTGGGTCGGGTCGTGCCCCTCCCAGAACACCTTCAGCAGCTCCTCGTAGGAGATCCGGGCGGGATCGAAGACCACCCGCACCACCTCGTTGTGGCCGGTCCGCCCCGAGCAGACCTCCTCGTAGGTCGGGTTCGGGGTGTGGCCGCCCGCATAGCCCGCGGCGGTCGTCCAGACGCCGTCGCGCTGCCAGAACATCCGCTCCACGCCCCAGAAGCAGCCCATGCCGAAGATCGCCTCGCGCATCCCCTCGGGCACCGGCCCCTTCAGCGGCCGGTCGGTCACGACATGGCGCTCGGCGGTGGGAATCGGCGTGCCGCGGCCGGGCAGGGCCGCGTCGGGCTCGGGCATCTCGGTCGATTTGCGGGTCAGGTTGAACATCGTGTCCTCCGGGTCTGGCCTGATCGCGATATAGGGATCGCCCGCCCGGCCCGCCATGCCCCCGCGACACCCCCGCGCCCCGGCGGGCGGTCAGTCGAAGATCACCACCTGCCGGATCGCCGACCCCGCCGCCAGCCGCTCGAAGCCGAGGTTGATGTCCTCCAGCTGCAGGCGGTGGGTCATCAGCCTCTCGATCGGCAGCGCGCCGGCCTGCATCAGCCCGGCGAATCGCGGCACGTCGCGCTTGGGCACGCAGGAGCCCACATAGGAGCCGCGCAGCGTCTTCTCGCTGACCGTGAGGGAGGTGGCGGGGATCGACAGCTCGTCGTCGGGATGCGGCAGGCCGGCCGTCACCGCGATGCCGCCGCGCTTGACGCTGTCATAGGCGAAGCGCAGCGCCCGCGCCGACCCGGCCAGCTCCACCGCCACGTCGACGCCGCCGCCGGTCAGCGCGCGCATCTGGTCGAGCGCGTCCTCCGCCGCCGGGTCGACGGCGTGGTGCGCGCCGAGACCGAGGGCGAAGTCGCGCTTGTCGCGCGCCAGGTCCACGGCGATCACCGGGTTCCCGCCCGCCGCCAGCGCCCCGAGCAGCCCCGAGAGACCGACGCCGCCCAGCCCGACGATGGCGCAGCTCTGGCCGGCGCGCAGCCCGCCCGCCTCCAGCGCCGCGCCCATCCCCGTCAGCACCGCGCAGCCGAGGAGCGCCGCGCGGTCGAGCGGGATCTCGGGCGCGATCTTCACCGTGCTGCCCTGGTCGATCACCACCCGGTCCGAGAAGGCCGAGACGCCGATATGATGGTCGACCGGCTCGCCATCCACGCGGATCCGCCGCGCCCCCGACAGCAGCGTGCCCTCGGCGGCCGCCGCGGCGGCCGGCTCGCACAGGGCCGGCCGGCCCTCGGCGCAAGGCAGGCACCGGCCGCAGGAGGGCACGAAGACGATCACCACGTGGTCGCCCTCCGCCAGCCCGGTCACGCCCGGGCCGAGGCGCTCCACCACGCCCGCCGCCTCGTGGCCCAGTGCCAGCGGCACCCGGCGCGGGCGGTCGTCGTTGATCACTGACAGGTCGGAATGGCACAGGCCGGCGGCCGCGACCTTCACCAGGACCTCGCCGGGGCCCGGATCCTCCAGATCGGCCTCGACGATCTCCAGCGGCTTCGACCGGGTATAGGGCCGCGGCAGCCCCCGTTCCCTCAGGAGCGCGATACGGGTCTTCACGGGCGGCGTCCTCCTCGGCCGGGTTCGCGGCCATGCTGGTCCAGCGCGGCGGCCTTGTCGAGCCGCGCCGCGCCGGGCGGGGCCGCGCCGGTGCGGGTGGCGCAAGCGTGCGACGCTCCGCCGACGGGTCGGCAAGGTGCCGCCACGCGCCGTTGCGCGGGCGCGGTCACGAAATCGTTTCTCCGCGCCCGGCCGGGGCGCCGGGCGGCCGGCAGGCGGCGCCGGACGGCCTCCCGGCCCCCGTGAAGGCGGCGCCGTTGGGATGCGGCGCGGGCCTGTCAAGGGGGGCCGGTGCGGTTCCGGCGCCACGGTTGTCGGAAAGGAACGCAGTTGCTAGCTGCCCTTCGACGACGAAGCACAGACAAGGCTTGGGAGACATCCATGAAGACCACCCCCCTGACCCGCGTGATTGCCGCCCTTCTGGCCGCGCCGCTCGCCATGACTCCGGCGCTCGCCCAGGAACTCCGGCGGCGAGGCCCCGGCCACCGAGCAGAGCGAGGCCGCGCCCTCCGGTGACGATGCCGCGCAATCCGGGGCGGCCGCTTCGGGCGAGGATGCCTCCGGCGCCGGCGGCACGTCCGCCACCGGCATGGATCCCGACCAGCTGATCGCCACCGTCGACGGGTCCGAGATCACCGCCGCCGACGTGCAGGCCGCGATCAACGCCCTGCCGCCGCAGATGCGCCAGCGGATGCCCGACGACATGCTGGCCTCCATGGCCGTCGACCAGCTGGTCCTGCGCCAGCTGATCCTGGACGAGGCCGAGTCGCAGAACCTGTCCGACGACCCCGAGGTGCAGGAACTGATCGAGCAGAACGAGCGCGCCAACGAGGAGGACGCGATCCTTCAGGTCTATGTGCAGCGCGAACTCGAGGGCGCGGTCACCGACGAGGCGGTGCAGGAGACCTATGACGAGGTCGCCGCCCAATCCGAGCAGGAGGTGCCGCCGCTCGAGGAGGTGCGCCCGCAGATCGAGCAGCAGCTGCGCCAGCAGCGTCTCGCCGAGGTGCGCGACAACCTGATGCAGGACGTCGAGATCGTCTATTACGGCCCCGACGGCGAGCCGATGGAAGCCTCCACCGAGGGCGAGACCGGCATGTCCGGTGGCGCCGAAGGTGAGGGCATGTCCGGGGACACCGGCGACGCCATGTCCGGGTCCGAGGCGGGCTCGACCGACGGCGGCTCGGGCACGACCGACGAGGAAGACGGCGCCACCGGCAGCAACTGATCCGGCGCGGCCCCGCCGCCCCGTCCCGGCCCGACGGTCCGTCGGACCACCCCCGGCCCGCCGATCCGCTCGGCGGGCCGTTTCGCGTCATGCCCCCCCTGTCGGGACGAACGTGCCGCCGCTCAGTAGAAGCTCTGCGGGTCGATATCGACGCTCAGCCGCATGTCGCCCTTCACCGGCACCCGGCTCAGCCAGTCCGCGATCGCCTGCTGCAGCGGCGCCGCCTTGTCCGCCTTGATCAGCAGCCGCACCCGGTGCCGTCCGCGGATGCGCGCGATGGGCGCGGGGGCGGGGCCGTAGATCTCCGCCCCGATCCGGCGCAGCGGATCGCCCGCCCGCACCAGCCGGGTGCCCAGATCGAAGGCGGCCTGGGCGTCGGGCGAGGACAGCACGATCCCCGCCATCCGGCCATAGGGCGGCACGCCGGCCGCGCGCCGCTGCGCCGCTTCGGCGGCCCAGAACGCGTCCTCGTCGCCCGTCAGGATGGCGCGGATCACCGGGTGCTCGGGCTGGAATGTCTGCATCAGCGCCACGCCCGGCTTCTCCGCCCGGCCCGCGCGCCCCGCCACCTGCCGCATCAGCTGGAAGGTCCGCTCCGCGGCGCGCAGGTCCGATCCCTGCAACCCCAGATCGGCGTCGATCACCCCGACCAGCGTCAGCAGGGGAAAGTTGTGCCCCTTGGCCACCAGCTGCGTGCCCACCACGATGTCGGCCCCGCCCGCCGCGATCTCCTCGATCCGCGCCTTCAGCGCCCGGGCCGAGGCATACATGTCCGAGGACAGCACCTCGACCCGCGCCTCGGGGAACAGGTCCGCCGCCTCCTCGGCCATCCGCTCCACCCCCGGCCCCACCGCGGCCAGCTTGCCCGCCACCTCGCAGGACGGGCAGGCCTCGGGCAGCGGCTTCGACTCGCCGCACTGATGGCAGACGAGGCGCTTCTGGAACCGGTGCTCCACCATCCGCGCGTCGCAGTGCTCGCAGCCGATCATGTGCCCGCAGGCCCGGCAGATCGTCACCGGCGCATAGCCCCGCCGATTGAGGAACAGCAGGCTCTGCTCGCCGCGCTCCAGCCGCGCGCGCACCTCTCCGGCCAGGGTCGGCGACACCCAGCGGCCCGGCGGCACCTCCTCGGCCCGCATGTCGATCGCCCCCATCTCGGGCAGCGCGGCGGTGCCGTAACGGGAGGTCAGCGTCAGGCCGCGATACTTCCCCGCCTCGACATTGGCCCAGCTTTCGAGCGAGGGCGTGGCCGAGGCCAGAACCACCTGCGCGCCGCAGATCGAGGCCCGCAGCACGGCCATGTCGCGCGCATTGTAGAGCACCCCGTCCTCCTGCTTGTAGGAGGTGTCGTGCTCTTCGTCGACGACGATCAGGCCGAGATCGGCGAAGGGCAGGAACAGCGCCGAGCGCGCGCCCACCACGAGGCCCGCGCCGTTCTCCGCCGCCATCTTCCAGGTCCGCCGCCGCTCGGTCTGGGTCACGCCGTGGTGCCACTCGGCGGGCTTCGCCCCGAACCGCGCCTCCACGCGGGACAGGAACTCCGCCGTCAGCGCGATCTCGGGCAAGAGCACCAGCGCCTGCCGCCCGGCCCGAAGGCAGGCCGCCACCGCCTCCAGATACACTTCCGTCTTGCCCGACCCGGTGACCCCGCGCAGCAACGTCGTGCCATAGCGGCCCGAGGCCACCGCCCCGGCCAGCGCCGCGGCCGCCGCGGCCTGGTCCTCGGCCAGCGGCTTGCCCGGCAGGTCGGGATCGAGCCGCGGATAGGGCGTGTCGCGCGGCGCCTCGCGCTCCACCACCGCGCCATGGGCCACCAGCCCCTTGACCACGCCCGTCCCGGTGCCGGCCATCTGCGCCAGTTCGGTCAGGGTGAAGGACAGGCCGCCATACTCCTCCAGCGCGGCCAGCACGCGGGCCCGCGCCTCGGTCATCCGGTCGGGTTTCCCCTGCCCCCTGGCATAGACGCGCCGCGTCGCGGGCGACCCGCCCAGCCCCGGCGACCGGGTCGCCAGCCGCAGCATCGCCGGCAGCGGCGTCAGCGTGTACTGCGCCGCGCGGGTGAGGAAGGCGCGCATCTCCGGCCGCATCCGCGGCACGTCCAGCACGCCCGCGACGGGCCGGATCTTCGCCGCGTCGAAGGTGCCCTCGCCCGCGTCCCAGACCACGCCCAGAACCCGGCGCGGCCCCAGCGGCACCTCCACGAAGTCGCCCGTCCGGCATCCCCCCTCCGGCGCGCGATAATCCAGCGCCCGGTCCAGCGGCTGGGTCGTCAGCACGCCGACCCGCTCGCCGGGGGCGAAATACGCGTCGGGCGCGGGATCGTCGGGGCCGGTCACGGGGAGCGACATGCCCGCTCCGGCGGCGCCGTTCAAGCCCGGGCGAGCCTCAGGCCGCCGGCGGGCGCCGTTCCTCTGCCGGGGGCTGGGGCGCGTTCGCCGCCACCCCGGGAACGGCCTCGACGCCCGCGCCCGCCGCGTCGTCGGCGAAGGGCGCTCCCGAGGCCGCATCCAGCACCCCCGGGACGGCCGGGGGGCCATCCGCCGCCCCGTCCCCGGACCGGCCCGGCCGGCGCCACCCGGTCAGGACCGACACCGCCAGGGACACCACGAGGCAGATCACCCAGATCGCCAGAACCGCCAGATCACCGCCACCCATGGCCCATACTCCGAATCGCACACGAACCCTGTATATGGGGGGAATTTAACACGAGGTTGACCCCGAAAACGCTTTGCATGGCGGCCATGATCCTGTATCCGCCCATGCGCCGCGAAAGCCACGATTCCCGCGGCGACAGGGCCCGTGCTGGACGACATCCCGGCCGGCGCCGACACGATCCAGACACCCGAAAGGAGACCCCGATGTCGATCACGCAGGACGACAAGCAGAAGATCATCAAGGATTTCGGCAGCCGCGACGGCGACACCGGCTCGCCCGAGGTGCAGGTGGCGATCCTGACCCACCGCATCGCCGCGCTGACCGAGCACTTCAAGACCCACAAGAAGGACAACCACTCGCGCCGCGGCCTGCTGAAGCTCGTGGCCCAGCGCCGCAAGCTCCTGGACTACACCCGCGCCAAGGACGAGCAGCGCTACCGCACCCTGATCGAGCGCCTCGGCATCCGCCGCTGAGCCGCGCGGCGATCGCGTTCGGCCCCCGCCAGGCGGGGGCCGCCCATCGCCCCCGGGAGAGTGGCGCGGCGAGACCCGATCGGAGACCTCCGTCGCCCCTCCCGAACCGGGGCCGCGGGCCCCGGATGCCCCCTTCGACCCTGTCCGGCCGCCTCCCTCACATGGGCGGCGCGCAGTCCCCGGGAAGATCCTGAACCGGGTCATCCGGCGCGCAGGCCTCGCCCGAGAACGGATATGTCCTCGACGGCGTCTGCTCGCAGGCGGTCAGCCCCAGAAGGCCGAGCAACACCGCCAGGGTGGCGAATTTCCTCATCATGCGTCCTTTCGGCTCCGGTACGGGCCGTGTCGTCCGAACGGACGGGCCGGTGGACCGGGGCGCGCGCATCGCGTGATCCCGGGCGCCTCCGGCGGAAACCGGGCCGTGGCATCCACGGTTCGGCCCCGTTCGGGCTGGTGGCAACACCGCCGACGATAGGTGTCGCCGGCCGGCGGATCCTTGACGTCCGTCATCGTTCCGGGGTCGACGGCGGGCGGTTCCCTTGCGCCGCGCCCGCCGGCGGGGAAGGATGCGCGCCATGGATGTCGTGCTTCTGGGGGCCAGCGGAACCATCGGCCGGGCCACCGCCCGCGCCCTGCTGGCGGCCGGGCACGACGTCCGCGCCGTCCTGCGCCCCGGATCGGAGCCCGGCCTGCCGTCCGGCGTGGCGATCCACCGCGCCGAGGTCACCCGCCCCGGCGCGCTCGACGCGGCGATGGCGGGCGCCGACGCGGCGATCTCCTGCCTCGCCTCCCGCACCGGCACGCCGGACGACGCCCGCGCCGTGGACCGCGACGCCACCATTCGCGGGATCGCGGCGGCCGAGGCGGCAGGCCTGTCGCGCTTCCTTCTGCTGTCGGCGATCTGCGTCGAGCCGCCCCGCCTCGCCTTCCAGCACGCCAAGCGCGCGGCCGAGGGCCGGCTGATGGCCGGGCCGCTCGACTGGACCGTGGTGCGCCCCACCGCCTTCTTCAAGTCGCTCTCGGGCCAGGTGGCGCGCGTCGCCGCCGGCAAACCGTTCCTCGTCTTCGGCGACGGGCGGCTGACCGCCTGCACCCCGATCTCGGACGCGGACCTGGCCGATTTCCTCACCCGCACCCTCACCGATCCGGTGGCCTCGCGCCGCATCCTGCCCGTGGGCGGCCCCGGCCCCGCGCTCACCCCGCGCGACCAGGCGGCGATCCTGGCCGACCTGCTTGGCCGCCCGGTCCCGGTCCGGCGGGTGCCGGTGGCGCTCCTCGACGCCGCCGCGGCCGGGCTGTCGCTCGCCGCGCGGCTGCGCCCGTCGCTCGCGGCCAAGGCCGAGCTGGCCCGGATCGGCCGCTTCTACGCCACCACCTCGATGCTGGCCCGCGACCCCGCCACCGGCCTGCCCGACCGCGCCGCCACGCCCGCCCACGGGTCGGACACGCTGCGCGCCCATTACGCGCGCCTCATCGCCGGCACGGCGGCCGACGACCGGGGCGATCACGCCGTCTTCTGAGGCCGGGGCCGATCGGCGCACCCGCTGGTCAGAGAGCCGCTTTTCCTGTAGACGCGCGCCATCTGAGACGTGACGCCCGGACCCCGGCGCATGGGATGATGATGGGGTCGGCGGCAATACGGCCGCCATGCAAACGGACCGCCGGGGAGGGCTCCGGCCGGCCCAGATAGGATACGACGATGTTCAACGTGACGAAAAAGCAGATGCAATGGGGCGAGGAGACCCTGACGCTGGAGACCGGCAAGGTCGCGCGTCAGGCCGACGGCTCGGTCATCGCGACGCTGGGCGAGACCAGCGTGATGGCGAACGTGACCTATGCCCGCCAGCAGAAGCCCGGACAGGACTTCTTTCCGCTGACCGTTCACTACAACGAGAAATACTACGCCGCGGGCAAGATCCCCGGCGGCTTCTTCAAGCGCGAGGCCCGTCCCACCGAGAAGGAGACGCTGACCTCCCGCCTGATCGACCGGCCGATCCGGCCGCTCTTCGCGCCGGGCTTCAAGAACGAAGTGCTGGTCATGTGCACCGTGCTCAGCCATGACCTCGTGAACGACCCCGACATGGTGGCGATGATCGCCGCCTCCGCCGCGCTGACCCTGTCGGGCGCGCCCTTCATGGGCCCGATCGCCGGCTGCCGCGTGGGCTACGAGGGCGGCGAATACGTCCTCAACCCCGATATCGAGGACATGCACGACCTGCGCTCCAAGCCCGAGCAGCGCCTCGACCTCGTCGTCGCCGGCACCAAGGACGCGGTGATGATGGTCGAGTCCGAGGCCTACGAGCTGACCGAGGAGGAGATGCTGGGCGCGGTCAACTTCGCGCACGAGCAGATCCAGCCGGTGATCGACCTGATCATCGACCTGGCCGAGGACGCCGCCAAGGAACCGTTCGACTTCACCCCGCCGGACTATTCCGCGCTCTACGACCGCGTGAAGAGCCTGGGCGAGAAGAAGATGCGCGCCGCCTTCGCGATCACCGACAAGCAGGAGCGCACGACGGCCATCGCCGATGCCCGCGCCGAGGTGATCACCCAGCTGAACGAGGAGGAGCAGCTCGACCCGAACCTCGGCTCCGCCTTCAAGAAGCTGGAATCCTCGATCCTGCGCGGCGACGTGGTGAAGGGCGGCCAGCGGATCGACGGCCGCGCCACCACCGAGGTGCGCCCGATCGAGGCCGAGACCGGCTTCCTGCCGCGCACCCACGGCTCGGCGCTGTTCACCCGCGGCGAGACGCAGGGCCTCGTGATCACGACGCTGGGCACCGGCGACGACGAGCAGATGATCGACGCGCTGCAGGGCACCTATCGGTCCAACTTCCTGCTGCACTACAACTTCCCGCCCTACTCGGTCGGTGAAGTCGGCCGCGTCGGCCCGCCGGGACGGCGCGAGATCGGCCACGGCAAGCTGGCCTGGCGCGCGCTTCAGGCCGTGCTGCCGGCCACGACCGACTTCCCCTACACGATCCGCCTCGTCTCCGAGATCACGGAATCCAACGGCTCGTCCTCCATGGCCTCGGTCTGCGGCGGCTCGCTGTCGATGATGGATGCGGGCGTGCCGCTGAAGGCGCCGGTGGCCGGCGTCGCCATGGGCCTGATCCTCGAGGAGGACGGCTCCTACGCGATCCTGACCGACATCCTGGGCGACGAGGACCATCTCGGCGACATGGACTTCAAGGTCGCGGGGACCGAGGCGGGCATCACCTCGCTGCAGATGGACATCAAGGTCGCCGGCATCACGCCCGAGATCATGCAGAAGGCGCTGGCCCAGGCCAAGGACGGCCGGCTGCACATCCTCGGCGAGATGAACAAGGCGCTGTCGGAGACCGCCGAGTTCTCGCAGCACGCGCCCCGGATCGAGACCATGCAGATCCCGACCGACAAGATCCGCGAGGTCATCGGTTCGGGCGGCAAGGTCATCCGCGAGATCGTCGAGACCTCCGGCGCCAAGGTCGACGTCAACGATGACGGCGTGATCAAGATCGCGTCGCCCAACGGCGAGGCCATCCAGCGCGCCTACGACATGATCTACTCGATCGTGGCCGAGCCCGAGGAGGGCAAGGTCTACAAGGGCACTGTGGTCAAGATCGTCGATTTCGGCGCCTTCGTGAACTTCTTCGGCAAGCGCGACGGCCTCGTCCATGTCAGCCAGATCGAGAACCGGCGCCTGAACCACCCCTCCGACGTCCTCAAGGAGGGCCAGGAGGTCTGGGTCAAGCTGCTGGGCTTCGACGACCGCGGCAAGGTGCGCCTGTCGATGAAGGTCGTGGACCAGGAGACCGGCAAGGAAGTCGAGCCGGAACAGGCCGAGGGCTGATCGGCCGGGGCGGCCGCCCCGGCGGCCCCCTTCCCCCTCGCGGGGCGCCACGCAGAAAAACGCCCGCCGGGACATCCCCGGCGGGCGTTCGTCTCTCAGCTATTCCGCATCGGGACAGTTCGGGGGTCCGGCTTCACCGGACCGGCGGCGACACTCCGCCGCTTCGGCACGGCGCTCTGCATCGTCTCACGGGAAATCAGGCCCTGCGCGGGACTTCGGACCGGCGGCTCTTGGCGTCGATCACGCGCGTCAGGCCGTCACGGCGTTGCCCGCCTGCCTCGCAAGCATGTCAGGCGCGGTCACTCGGTGTCGCCCGTCTTCTCGCCGTATCCGCCATGGTCACGGGCAAGCTTCACCGCCACCAGGAGCACCGACACCAGCAGGAAGACGAAGAACAAGGCCTGACCCAGTAGCGCCGCCTCGCTTCCCGATCCTCCGAATCCGAACAGGCCGGAGGTCAGCGCGACCGCGAAACTGATGAACGACCAGTAGATCATGACAACTCCGGGGCTTCCTGCGGCTTCCGCAAGACAAAATCGCCACCGTCCGACTTGTTCCATGTCTTTTCACATTCAGGCCGCCGCTGGCGCAGGCGTGACCGCGACGCCTCAGTAGTCCCGCTCGAAAAACACGCCGACGCTGGTGTCGCCCTCGTTCGACGTGCCCCCGCGCACGGTGATCAACTCGGTCACGTCGAGGTTCAGGTTGATCTCCGCCTCGCCGGCGGAATCCACCGTGACATCGGTATAGACGTTCTCGGAAATGTATTTTCCCGCCTGCAGGCCGACATTGCCCTCCTCGTCCGTGGTCACGTCGAGATCGTCGAGCCCGGTCGATTCCCGCAGGTTGTTGACGACCCCGCCGCCGCCGCGCCCCGCCAGCGTCGCCACCGCCGAGGCGAGTTGCGCTGCCTGCAAGGGCGATATGTCCTCGATCGACCGCCCGAACAGCAGCCGCGACAGCACCTCGTCCTCGGGCAGTTCGGGGGTGGAGCGGAACGAGATCTCGGGCTCGGTCGCCTGCCCCTCGACCACGACGAAGACCGTGACCTCGTCGGTATCGGCCTCCGCCACCAGCCGGATCACCGGATCGAAATCGCCCTGCAGCGTCACCGCCCCCTCGGCCAGGTCGATCCGCTGCCCCAGAAGGTCCAGCCGCCCCCGGATCAGCTCGAACCGGCCCGAGGGGATCACGTTCGCCGTCGTCCCGCCCAGCTGCAACTGCCCGCCCAGTTCCGCGTCGAGTCCCCTGCCGCGGATGAAGATCCGGTTCTCGGCCTCGATCGTCAGGTCCAGCGGATAGGCGACCGCCGGTCCCGAGCCCTCCCCACCGGCGCCCGGTTCCTCGATCAGCCCGGCGCGGCGCAGCGTCTCGCGCACCGCGGGCGATTCGTTCACGTGGATCAGCCCGTCCGGGATCGGTCCCGTGGCGCCCAGCCCGGTGGAGGGCACGCGCAGTTCCGTCTCGCCCAGCCGGATCGTGCCGCCGATCGCGGCGCCCCCGGTCAATGGCCCGGTCACGCCCAGCTCGCCGTTCAGGGTCGTGCGATAGAGCCGCGGATCCTCGAACACCACGCTGGCGATCACGATGGCCAGATCGGCGCGATAGTCCGGCTGCAGCGAGATCGGGCCGGAGACCCGGATCTGCCCGCCCTCCTGCTTGTCGGCCGAGATCGAGAGCTGCACCTCCCCGCCGCCCAGCCGCGCGGTGCCGTTGATGCCGGTGAGCACCGCCGGCACGGTCGGCGCCACGAAGCGGCCGTTTTCCAGCGTCACCGTCCCGCTCAGCGCCGTGGGCGCCAGCGGGCCGGAGAGCCCGAGGTCGAACCGCGCGGTCCCGCTCAGCGCCTGCGGGTCGAGGAACGGGTTGGCGAGCGTCAGCGGCAGCGATCCGGTGGCGCTCAGGTCGGCCCGGTCGAAGCTCTCGGCCAGCGTGCCCTGCACCGCCGCATTGGTGCCCTGCGGCCCGGTCAGGTCCAGGTCCAGGCGGATGTCCTGTCCCGCCTGCCCCACCCGGCCCTGCGCCGTCACCGGCCCGTCCAGTCCCTCGACGAAGGTGGCGAGGTTCGCCAGCCGCACGTCGATGCCGAGGTCCGACGACCCGCCCAGCACCTGCCCCTCGGCCGTCGCGTCGAGGCCCGGCGCGTCGAGCCGGAAGGTCCGCACCCGGATCGGCGCCTCGGCGCCGTCCCGGGCCGCCGAGGCGGCCAGTTCCGTCGATCCCCCGGCCAGCAGGTCGTCCACCTGCGCGATGCCGGTGCGCAGGCCGTTAGCCTGCGCGTCGGCCGTGACGTCGAACCGGCTGCCGTCGACCCGGCCTTCGCCCTCGGCCTCCAGTGTCACCGATCCGGCCAGCGGCCGGCCGGCGAGCCGGCTGAACCGCGACAGGTCCTCGGCCGACAGGCTCGCCTCGCCGTCCACCAGCGGCGTGCCGGCAAGGTCGCCGATCCGCGCCGCCGCCTGCACCGCCGCGCCCGCTCCGTCGCCGTCGAGGGTCACCCGCCAGTCTCCGCCCTCGCCCTCTTCCTGCGCGTCGAGCACGATCTCGCCCCGGCCCGTCATCTCGGGCACCACCGCGCCCAGGTCGGGCAGGACGATCCGCGCCTGCGCCGCGCTCTCGCCGGGGCCATAGCTGCCCTGCCCGGTCACCGAGACCTGCGGGTTGGCCAGCGACAGCGCCTCGACATCGACCGCCACGCCGTCCTTGGCGCCGCGGAAGGCGAGTTCCGTCACCCCCGCGAACAGCCGGTCGAGTTCGGCCTGTCCCAGCGCCAGGTCGCGCGCCGCACCCTCCACGGCCGCTTGCGCCTCGCTCAGGTCGCCGCGCGCGCGGCCCTCCACCGAGAGGTCCACCGCCCCGCCCAGGTCCCGCCCGGCCAGGTCCGAGAACATCGACAGATCGGCCACGCTGAGCGCCGCGGTGCCGTCGATCAGCGGTGCCGCGTCCTCCTCGCGCAGTCCCTGCACCAGCGCCTCGGCCGCGAGCCGCGCCCCCGCGCCGTCGCCATCCAGGTCCAGGCGCCAGCCCTCGGGTCCCTCCGTCGCGTCCAGCACCAGCGTGGCGGGGCCGGACATCCGCTCGACCACCCGGCCCAGATCGGCCAGCCCGATCCGCGCCGCGACCGTCGAATCGCCCGGGTCCACGTCGGCCTCGCCCGTCACCGTGATCTGCGGGTTCCGCACCAGCAGGCGCGGCACCGTGATCGCGGCGCCCGACCGGCGGACGGCCGCGTCGATCTCCGTCTCGCCGGCCAGCAGGTTGTCGAGCTCCGTCTGGCCCAGCGCCACGTCGGTGATCGTCCCCGACAGCGTCGCGTCCACCGTCCGCAGGTCAAGCCGCGCGGTGCCCCGGGTGGCGAGGTCCACCGCCCCGCCCAGCTCGCGCCCCGCGAAGGTCGAGAAGTTCGACAGCTCCGCCGCCGCGACCGACAGGTCGAACTCTGCCAGAGGCGAGTCCGCCTCCAGCTCCGACAGCGCAGCGGTGCCGTCGATCTGCGCCTCCGCCCCCGCGGCGGTCAGCACCATGTCCCAGACATCCTCCGGCCGCTCCGCGCGGAAGCTCAGCGTCGCCGGGCCGGACAGGTCCGGGTCCACCTGGCCCAGATCCTCGATCCGCAGATCCGCGGTCGCCGTCCCCCCCTCGGAGGTCAGGTCCGCCTGCGCCTGCAGGTTCAGGTCGGGGTTCTGCACGTTCAGAGTCTCGACGCGCAGGCCGGTCTCGTCGCGCTGGGCCAGGAGGTTCAGGTCGGTCTGCCCGTCGATCAGCGGGTCCAGCTCGGCGATGCCGACGCCCAGATCCCGCGTCTGCCCCGAGAGGTCCACGTCGAAGGCGCCCGACAGCGCCTCGGCCGAAAGGTCCAGGTCGAGCGTTCCGCCCCCCGAGAGCGGCCGCCCGGCCAGCGCCGAGAACACCGAGAAATCCTCCGCCTCCAGCGCGGCGGTCAGCTCCAGCGGCACGTTCTCGCCATCGGGATCGACCTGCCCCTCGCCCTCCAGGCGGAACCCCGCCCCGGCCAGGCGCAACACCTCCAGCAGGATCGGGTCGCCGGCCTCGTAGCCGATCTCCATCCGACCCTCGACGCTGTCGCCCAGCGCCTCGGCCAGCCCCTGATCCTCGAAGGACAGTCCCGCAGCGATGAAGTCGAACCCCGCCTCCACGTCCAGCGTCTCGCCCGAGCCGGCGATGATGCCGCCGCCGTCGAGCGCCACGCGCTCGATCGCAGCCGTCGGCGTGTCGAGATCCTCCACCGCCACGAGCGCGATCCATTCCTCGCCCGCGCTGGCGTCGAACCGCACGTCGAGGCTCGCACGGCCCAGCCGGATCGCCTCGCCCACGGGCAGCAGTACCGGCCCGTCCTCCGCGGCGATCTGCCCGCGCAGGTCGATCACCTCGGGCACGCCGTCGGCACCCACCGCCACCTGCCCCGTCAGCGACAGGGATTGCGCGTCGAGGTCCAGCCGCGACAGGTCGAACCCGCCCTCGGGCCGCGTCGCGCCCTCGGCCTGCAGTTGCACGTCGGGACCGAAGAACGGCCTGTATTCGGGGTTGAACAGCGCCGTCACGTCGCCGCCCAGGTCCACGGCGAAGCGGTTCGCCCCCTCCACCTCCAACAGCGACACGGTGCCCGCCAGTCGCGGCTCGCCCTCGGTCACCAGCCCGATCTCGGCGGTGAAGTCCGACAGCGGCCCCTCGCCCTCCACCGACAGTTCCAGCGAAGGCCGTCCCGGCAGGTCGATCAGGTTGGCCACGATCCCGTCCGGCCCCTCGTCGATCCCGACATCCACCGACAAGTCGCGGCTGTCGTTGTCGAAGCTGCCGGCGATGTTGAACTGGCCCTGCTCACCGTCGATCCGCGTGGCCTCGAGGTTCACCTCGCCAGACCCGTCGGCCAGCTGCGCGCCGCCCGACAGCGACAGCACCGCCGCCTCGCCGATCACCGGCTGGCCCAGCTCCGCCCGCTCGATCGCCAGCTGCTCGATATTGATCGAGACGGGAAGCTCCGGCAGCGAGAAGGGCTGCGCTTCGGGCGTGGGCACGTCGGCGGGCTGCTCGCCGCCCTCGGGCAGGCGCGGCAGGATGATCTCGGCCGCCGACAGCTCCTCCACCTGCAGCCGCCCGCGCAACAGCGCCGTGCGGGTCCAGTCCAGCACCGCGTCGTTCACGGTCAGCCAGACGCCCTCCTCGTCGGCGATGGTGATCTGCGCGATGGTGGCGCGCGAGCTCAGCGCCCCCTCGAAGCCGCGCACGTTCACCTCGAACCCTTCCGAGGACAGCCGGCTCTCGATCTGCCGCTCCAGGAAGCCGCCGCCGTCCTCCTCCTCGGCCTCGTCCTGTGCCAGCACGGGCAGGACGCCCAGCCCGGCGGCCAGAAGGGCAAATCGCGCGAGTTTCCGCATGACGGTCTCCTTCAGAACGCCTGGCCGATGCCGATATAGACCTCGACGCTGGAGGTGTCCTCCTGGTCATCGGGGGTGGTGACGGGGGCGGCCACGTCCAGCCGGATCGGACCGATCGGCGTGTTGTACCGCAGGCCTATTCCCGCGCCGGACTGGCTTTCGCTGTCGCCCGAGGGGAAGGCGTCGCGCCCGACGATCCCGTAATCGTAGAAGGCGACGACGCCGATGCTCTCGGTCACGCCGACCCGCGCCTCGGCCGACAATCCCACAAAGGAAGCCCCGCCGCTCTCGTTGCCGTCCAGCCTCACCCCCAGCGACTGGTAGGGCTGGCCGCGCACGGTGCCGCCGCCGCCGGAGTAGAATCGGTAGTCGTTGGGCACCCGCTCCAGGTCGGCCCCCACGATGGAGCCGCCCTGCACCCGCCCGGCCAGGGTGACCCGGTCCTCGGCGCCGAAGCTGACATAGGTGCGCCCGTCCCAGGTCAGGCGGGCGCCGTCGCCGGTCTCCTCGTTCAGCCCGTAGAAGGGCGTCGCCGACAGGTCCAGATAGATCCCGCCCTTGGGGTCCAGCTCGTTCTCGCGCCCGTCATAGGTGCCCGAGAGCGGCGCGGTCAGCATGGAATAATCGGTGGTCTCGTCGTCCACCTCGACCCGGCTGAACCGGTAGGCGAGGCCGTATTCGATCTCGATACGGTCGTTGACGTAGCGCTGGATGCCGAATCCAAGCGTGCCGACGTTCGAGGTGTAATCGTCCTCGTTCAGCCGCTCGGCGCGCGCCTCGAGGAACAGCGTGTTCTCGGGCGAGAAGGTGGCCGGGCGCTCCAGCCGGGCGCCCACGCTGTAATCCATGCTCGAGTTGCCCTGGTCGGTCTCGTCGCCGCCGATGCCGGAGACCTCGCCGTCGATGCGGAACCGCTCGGCGCCGCCGAACAGGTTGCGGTGCAGCCAGAAGGCCGACACCGTGGCGCCGTCGTCGGTGGAATACTCCGCCCCGAAGCCGATGCGCCGCGGCGGATAGGCCACCAGGTCCGCGCGGATCGGCAGCCGGTCGTCGAAGGTCAGCTCCTCCGCCTCGGTCAGCGCCACGGCCGAGAAGACCTGCGTGCCCCGCAGCCGCCGCGCCACGTCCTCCATCTCGTCGGGATCGAAGACCTCCCCCTCCGGATAGCCGGCGATGGCGCGCAGGCGCTCCTCGCGCACCGCGTCGCTGCCCGAGAAGGTCAGCGGGCCGAAATAGGCCACCGGCCCCGGCGCCATCGCGATCCGAGAGGCGATCCGGTTCTCGGCGTGCTGCGCCACGACCCGCTGGTCGGCGACGCGGGCCTTGGCCCGGCCCGCTGCGCGCCAGCCCTCCACCGCGGCGCCCGCCGCATCCACGATCACGCCGGAAGGGGCGGGCTCGCCCACCGCGTAGCCCTCGGGGATCTCCGTCTCCGGGGCGAGCGGGGCGATATCGGCCTGCGAGAAGCGGAACCGCGCGCCCGGTTCGACCCGGACCGTCACGCTGTCGATGCCGCCGATATCGGCCAGCGGCGGGATCTCGGCCGCCTCGGTGCCGTTCACGCGCACATTGATGACGCCGCCGTAATACCCTTCGGAGAACAGCGCCCCGACCAGCCGGCCGTATTCGGCCCGCGCCGCGGCCAGGATCTCGGCGGGGTCGCTGACCTCCTCCTCGTCCGCCGAAACCAGCAGCGAGGACGACCGGAGGCTGTCCTCAAGGTCCTCGTTGCCTACGACAGTGAAGGCGAACCCCTCGATGGCCGGGGCCGGACCGGCGCACAGCGCCCCGGCCGCCACCATGGCCGCGATCGACCCTCTACGCACTGCGCTGCCCCCCGTCAGAACCACCGATCACGTTAGGGCGCGTCGCCGCCCGGGGCCAGCGGCGAGAGGTCACGGGGGGGCTATTCCTCCACTTCCGCGGCGACCTGTGCCCAAGTTATCAACGTGAAGACCGCCGTGCCGCCCACCACGTTGCCGATCAGCACCGGCACGAAGAAACTTATCGCCCCCCAGATCCCCATCGTGCCGTTGACCACGAGGTAGGCCATCTCCACCGAGCCGGCGATGATGTGGGCGAAGCCGCCCACCGCGATCAGCCAGGTGAATGCGGCGATGATGATGAACGAGTTCTGCGGCGCCGTCGGCAGCATCCACACGATCGCCGCGATCAGCACCCCCGCCGGCATGGCCAGGAAGAAGGCCTCGAGCGGCGCGTGGTCGGTCGCGTGCACCGAGATCGCCTGGATCGCGCCCTTCACCTCCGCCCCGAAGGTGGGGGTATAGAACATGTAGGTCCCCGCCACGAAGGCCCCCACCACGTTCGCGGTAAGGACCATCGCCCACAGGCGCGCGGTCAGGTACATGTATTCCTTGCAGGGCTGCGACATGAGCGGCAGCACCGTCGTGATCGTGTTCTCGGTGAACAGCTGCATCCGGCCCTTGATGACCAGGATGAATCCCAGCGTGTATCCGAGGCTCTCGATCAGCGGACGCCACAGCGTGTCGGGCAGATAGGCTCTCAGGATGGCCTCGCCGATGATCGAGAAGGCGATCAGGATCCCCGCCGCGAACCCCGAGAAGATCAGCGACGTCTTCGGCCGGGTCATCTCGTCGACCCCGTCGCGGCGCACCACCTCGTAGATCAGCCGCGCGGTCAGACCCGTCGCCTCCTGGACGTGCTGCTCCTCGCCGCCATCCATGTTCTGCCGCTGGGCGTGCTCTTCGCTGATCTCGCGCGCCCGCACCTGCTCTTCGGATCTTTCTACCATGATCGGCCCTGCCAGTTGACGATTCGGAACCGGCGGCCCGCCGATCGGTTCCCAAGGCGCACCGATCTGGAGCCCGCCATGACCAAGGACCACGGCCCGTCGATCAAGGACGACGAGACATTCGAGAAGCTGCGCGAGGAGGGCGCGTCCAAGGAAAAGGCTGCCCGCATCGCCAATGCGCAGGCCAGCGACGACATGGATCCGGGCGAGAAGGGCGGCAAGCGGCCCCGCTACGAGGACTGGACCAGGGACGACCTCTACGCGCAGGCGCAGGAAGTCGGGATCGAGGGCCGCTCGGAGATGACCAAGGACGAGCTGATCGCCGCCCTGCGGGAGCGCTGAGCGCCGCTGTCAGACCTTCTCGAACTCGATCCGGTTGACGACCTCCTCGCCGGTCGCCGGGTCGAGCCCCGGCGCGCCGCTGATCACGAGCCGCGCCCCGTCGAGGGTGAAGGGCCGCGCCAGCGCCACCTCCCAGGCCGGGTTCCAGGCCCGCTCGACCTCGTGGATCACCCTGTCCCCCTCGATCCGCCAGGCCGCGACATAGGCCACCATCGTGTCGAACAGCGCGGCCTTGTCGGCCCCGGACCACCCCGCCGGCCCGGCCCGCGGCCGCTGCCGCCCGAAGATCGAGGCCATCATCCGCCCGTCGGCGTGATAGGCGATGTAGCCCACGGGATCGGGGCCCAGCGCGTCGCGCGCCTCTCCCGTGGCGGTGGAGGTCACCGTCCACGACACCATCCGCCAGCTGCCCAGCAGATCCTCGACGCGCGCCATCCGCTCCCCCTCGCAATGCCCCGGCGCCACGCTGGTCCCGCCCGGGACGACCGGGCGGGCGCGGCGCCCCGGCGGGTCACCAGCCGTTCTCGGTGACGATGTTCTCCGCCTCCACGCCGATCCCCTTCAGCGCGTCGCGGATGTCGTTCACCATCCCCTTCGGCCCGCAGAGATAGAACCGCCGATCCGTATCGCCCACGTGCTCCTTCAGGAAGTCGGCGTCGATCATCCGCGTGTGGACCTCCGCGTCGGGCTGCTCGGTGACGGTGAAGACCGTCTCCAGACCGTCCATGCGCTCCCACTCCTCGCGCAGGATGATGTCCGCCTCGGTCCGGTTGGAATAAATCAGCGTGCAACCCTCCAGCGATCCGTCCTGCGCGCGTCGCCGCAGGATCGGGATATAGGGGGTCACGCCCGCGCCGCCGGCGATGAACACGCCCGGCCCCTTGTCGGTGATCGCGCCGCCGGGGGCGTCGCCGATCACCCGGTCGCCGGGGTTCATCTCGGGGATGTGCTTCGTCATGCCCCCGTCGTGGTCGGGATAGGTCTTGATGACGAACTCCACCCGGTCCCGCTCCTCGGGCTGCGAGGTCATGGTGAAGGGCCGGTCCTCGTCGCGCCATCCCTCGGCGTCGAAGGCCCAGTGCGTGCACTGCCCCGAGTTCGAACTCGAACCCGTCCGGCCGGTCGAAGACCAGCCGATAGGTGTCGTGGGTGACGGGCGACATCTCCTTCAGCGTGAAGGTGTAGCTCTCGGCCATGAAGTCCTCCTTGGCGGGATTTGCCCCGAAAACACTCCGTGGGTCGCGCTTGTTCCGGCTCAGGCCCGCGCCGCGCGGTCGCGCCCCTCCAGCTGCGCCAGCACCTCGACCAGGCCATGGCCCCAGTCCGAGGCCGGTGGCGCGGGTCGCCGCGCCGCCTCCACCAGGAAGGCCGTCTCGGGCAGCGGCGGGGCATAGATCACCGCCGAGCGCGGCATCGCCACGCTCACCCCCGTGCGCCAGACCGACAGGCCCATGAGCGCGGCCTTCCGCCCCCGCCCGGTCCGCGCGCGGCCCGCCACCGAATCGCAGCCCCGTCGCCGCACCGCGCCGCCGATCGCGGCATAGACGTGGCGCGCCGCGAAGATCCCCGGCCGCGCCGCCAGGGGCAGCGCCGCGATCCCCGCCTCCGAGCGGAGATAGAGCCGGTCGGCCTCCGCCAGCAGCCGTCGCACCATGTCGCGCAGGGCCGCATCCGCCGCCGGTGCGGCGCGAATCGCCTCCGGCGCCATGCCCGCCGCGGCCAGCCACTCGCCGGGCAGGTAGATCCGTCCGGCCCGCGCGTCCTCGCCCACGTCGCGGGCGATGTTCGTCAGCTGCATCGCCACGCCCAGGTCGCAGGCCCGCGCCAGCGCGTGTTCGTCGCGCACCCCCATCAGCACGCACATCATCGCCCCCACCGCCGAGGCCACCCGCGCCGAATAGGCCCGAAGCTCCGACAGCGTGGCATAGCGCCGGCCCAGCGCGTCCCAGGCCAGCCCTTCCAGCAGCGCCTCGGGCAGCGCGCGCGGCATGTCGTGCCCGGCCACCACCGCGGCGAAGGCCCGGTCGGCCGGCCGGTCGATCGGCGTGCCGCGATAGACGAGGTCCAGCCGGTCCCTCAGCCGCAGCACCGCGTCGCGCTTGTCCGCGCCCTCGTCCACCGCGTCGTCGGCGAGCCGGCAGAAGGCATAGAGCGCCAGCGCCGGGTCGCGCACCCGCGCCGGCAACAGCCGCGAGGCCGCGTGGAAGGACAGCGAGCCCGTGCCGGATCGCCTCGCGGCAGGCCTCCATGTCGCCGTGCGCGATCATTCCGCTGCCATCCGCGGCGCCACGGGCCGCGCCGGATCGGGCACGATCTTGCCCAGCACCTCGGCCGAGGACACCACGCCGGGCAGCCCCGCGCCCGGATGCGTCCCCGCCCCCACGAGGTAGAGGCCCTCGGCCTCCTCGCTCACGTTGTGCGGCCGGAACCAGGCCGATTGCAGGATGCGCGGCTCGATGGAGAACCCCGACCCGTGCGGGCTGAGATACCGGTCGCGGAAATCCTCGGGCGTCATCACGTGCTCGGCCGCGATCCGGTCGCGGAAACCGGGGATCATCGTCTCCAGCTGCGCCGCCACCTTCTCGCGGTAGCGCGGTTCCTCCGCGCGCCAGTCCACCGGGTCGGCATGGCCCAGATGCGGCACAGGCGACAGCGCGTAGAAGGTGTCGTCGCCCGCCGGCGCGGCCGAGGGGTCGGTCACCGTGGGCCGGTGCAGGTAGAGGCTCATGTCGTCGCTGAGCCGCCCGTTGACGAAGATGTCGCGCACCAGGTCCTCGTAGCGCGGCCCGTTCAGGATCGTGTGGTGGCCCACATCGGGCCACATCTCCCGCGTGCCGGTCGTGCCGAAATACCAGACGTAAAGCCCCATCGACCAGCGCCGCGCGCCCATCTTGCGCGTCGTCCAGCGGCGCCTGCCGGGCAGCAGCTTGCCATAGGTGTGGCCCGCATCGGCGTTCGACACCACGATATCGGCGGCGATCTCGGCATCGCCCACGGTCACGCCGCGCACCGCCGCGCCGCTTTCCGACAGCAGGATCCGGTCCACCTCCGCGCCGAAGCGCACCGTGCCCCCCGCAGAGCGGATCGCGGCCACCATCGCCTCGGCGATCGCGGCGACCCCGCCCATGGCGTAGTGGACGCCGTATTCCTTCTCCAGGTGGCTCACCAGGATATACATCGAGGTCACGTTGAACGGGTCGCCGCCGATGAACAGCGGGTGGAAGCTGAACGCCATCCGCAGCCGCGGGTCGCGGAACCGCCGCGCGGCATGGGCCGCCACCGACCGGTCGGCGCGGTAACGCGCGAAGGCCGGCAGCGCCGCCGCCAGATCGCGGAGACGGTGCATCGACCGCCGCCCCAGATCCTCGAATCCGAAGCGGTAACGCGCTTCGCTGTCGGCCAGGAACCGCTCGTAGCCGGCCGCGTCCCCGGGCGACAGCCGCGCCACCTCGGCGCGCATCGCGCCCGTGTCGCTCCGCGCGGTGAATCGCGACCCGTCCGGCCAGCGGATCTCGTAGAACGGATCGAGCGGGCGCAGGTCCACGTCGCGGTCGAAGTCCCGCCCGCACTCCGCCCAGAGCTCGCGAAAGAGCTGCGGCACGGTGACGATGGTGGGCCCCAGGTCGAACCGGTGCCCCGCCTTCCAGACGGCCGAGCCGCGCCCGCCCGGCGTGTCCAGCCGGTCGAGCACCGTCACCGCGTATCCCTTGGCCAGAAGCCGCATCGCCGCCGCGAGGCCGCCCAGCCCGGCGCCGATCACCACCGCGTGGCTCGGCCCTGAAGCGTGCTTGTCCATGGGGCCGAGCCTAGCAGTGTCCAGTTTGCCTGACAATTCGCAACGCGCCCTTCCCATGCGCTCGAAACGCTGTCAGAACTCGCTTGACAGACCGGACCGGAGGATCCGCCATCCAGACCGTCTCGCTCAGCGTGTTCCGGTTCGACCGGCGCCGCGACCGCCTCTGGGCGCTCGGGCAGATGGCGCTCGCCCGGCGCGATCTCGCGGCGATGGACGGCTGCTCCTTCTGGAAGCTCTGCGGTTCGGGATCGGGAGAGGGCTTCGATCTGCGGCCCAACACTTCCGTCTGGGCGATCCTCGCCGTCTGGGCCGATCCCTGCACCGCCCGCGACCGGGTGGCCCATGCCCCGGTCTACGGCCGCTGGCGCGACCGGGCGAGCACCGACCTCACGCTGTTCCTCTCGCCCATCTCCTCCCGCGGTGCCTGGAACGGGCAGGAGCCCTTCTCGCCCGGCCCCTCCGCCGAGGGGCCGCTGGCGGTCCTGACCCGGGCGCGGATCCGCACCCGGCACCTGCGCCGCTTCTGGGCCCGCGTGCCCGACATCTCCGCCCGGATCGGCGCCGACCCGAACGTCCTGTTCAAGATCGGCATCGGCGAGGTCCCCTACCGCAACCAGATCAATTTCACCGTCTGGCCCGACACCGCCGCCATGGCCCACTTCGCCCGCACCGGGCCCCATGCCGAGGCGATCCGCGCCCTGCGCGAGGAGGGCTGGTTCTCCGAGGAGCTCTATGCCCGGTTCCGCGTCACCGGCGAATCCGGCGCCTGGGACGGCGTCCCCCGACTGGCACCCACCGCCGAGGCCGCATGACCCGACCCTTCCCCTTCACCGCCATCGTCGGCCAGGACGACATGACCCGCGCGATGGTGCTCGCCGCCATCGACCCCGCCATCGGCGGCGTCCTCGTCATGGGCGACCGCGGCACCGGCAAGTCCACCGCGGTGCGCGCGCTGGCCCATCTGCTGCCGCCGATCCGCGCCGTCGCCGGCTGCCCGGTGAACTCCGCCCGGCCCGCCGACATCCCCGACTGGGCGGCGGTCGAGGATGCCCGCATGGTCTCCCGCCCCACGCCCGTCGTGGACCTGCCGCTCGGCGCGGGCGAGGACCGCGTGACCGGCGCGCTCGACATCGAGCGGGCGCTGACCCTGGGCGAGAAGGCGTTCCAGCCCGGCCTCCTCGCCCGCGCCAATCGCGGCTTCCTCTATATCGACGAGGTGAACCTGCTGGAGGACCACCTCGTGGACCTCCTCCTCGACGTCGCGCAATCGGGCGAGAACGTGGTCGAGCGCGAGGGCCTGTCGATCCGCCACCCCGCCCGCTTCGTCCTCGTCGGCTCCGGCAACCCCGAGGAGGGCGAGTTGCGCCCGCAACTCCTCGACCGCTTCGGCCTGATGGTGGAGGTGTCCTCACCCGCCGACGTCGAGACCCGGATCGAGGTGATCCGCCGCCGCGACGCCTTCGAGCGGGACCGCGCCGCCTTCCTGCGCCGGTGGAAGCCGGCCGAGACGGCGCTGCGCCGCGACATCACCGCCGCCCGCAAGCGGCTGAAATCCGTGGCCACGCCCGACCACGCCCTGCGCGACTGCGCCGAACTGTGCCTCGCCCTCGGCTCAGACGGGCTCCGGGGGGAACTCACCCTCCTGAAGGCCGCCCGCGCCCAGGCCGCGCTGGAGGGCGCCACCGCGATCGGCCGCGACCACCTGCGCGCGGTGGCGCCGATGGCGCTCCAGCATCGCCTCCGCCGCGACCCGATGGACGAATCGGGCTCTCTGGCCCGCGTCACCCGCATCATGGGCGAGGTCTTCGGCGCGGCTCGCGCGGCGGAATGACCGCCCGATGAACCCCGACTGGTCCCGCGCCGCGCTGGCCTGCGACCTCCTTGCCGTGGCGGGGGGCGATCTCGGCGGGCTGTGGCTGCGCGCCCGCCCCGGCCCGGCGCGCGACGCGGCCCTGGCGCGCCTCGCCCCGCTCGCCCTGCGGCGCTGCCCGCCCGATACGGAGGACGCCGCGCTCTTCGGCGGCCTCGACCTCGCCGCCGCGCTCGCCACCGGCGACCTCTCCCACCGCCCCGGCCTCGTCGCCACCGCGCCCGCGCTCCTCCTGCCCATGGCCGAGCGCATGGCCCCCGGCCTCGCCGGGCGGCTGGCGGCGGCCCGCGACGGCGGCGGCCCGCTCCTCGTCGCCCTCGACGAGAGCGCCGAGGACGCGGCCCCGCCCGCCCCCCTGACCGAGCGGCTGGGCCTCTTCGCGGCGCTCGACGGCGTGGCGTTGGCCGATCTCGACGGCGCGGGCGCGCCCGATCTCGCCGCCGCCCGCGCCGCCTATCCCCGCGTCACCGTCCCCGACGCCCTGCGCGACCGGCTGGTGGGCACCGCCGCCGCGCTGGGCATCGCCTCGCTGCGCGCGCCCCGCTTCGCGCTCGCCGCCGCCCGCGCCGCCGCCGCGCTGGCCGGCCGCGGGGAGGCCACCGAGGCCGACGCCGAGATCGCCGCCGCGCTCTGCCTCGCCCATCGCGGCACCCCGCCGCCCGAGGAGGCCGAGGACCAGCCCCCCGACCACGCCCCCGACGAGGCCCCGCCGCCCGACACCGCCGAGGGCGATCCCGGCGCGGGCGAGGGCGCCGACCGGCTGGTGGAATCCGCCCGCACCGCCCTGCCGCCCGGCCTCCTCTCCGCCCTCGCCTCGGCGCGCGCAGGGCGCGGCGCGGCCACATCCGGCGCCGGCGACCGCACCCGCTCGGCCCGCCGCGGCCGGCCGCTTCCCGCCCGCCCGGGCCGTCCCGACCGGGGCCGGATCGACGCCGCCGCCACCCTGCGCGCCGCCGCGCCCTGGCAGGCGATCCGCCGCCGCGCCGCGCCGGACGATCCCCGCCGCCTGCTCCTGCGCCCGGCCGACATCCACCTCAAACGCGCCGAGCGGCGCACCGACCGGCTGGTGATCTTCGCCGTCGACGCCTCTGGCTCGGCGGCCATGTCGCGCATGGCCGAGGCCAAGGGCGCCATCGAGAGCCTCCTGGGCCAGAGCTACGCCGCCCGCGATCATGTCGCCCTGATCGCCTTTCGCCGCGAGGCGGCCGAGGTTCTCCTGCCGCCCACCCGCTCTCTCGCCCGGTCGCGCAAGCGCCTCCAGGCCCTGCCCGGCGGCGGCGGCACGCCGCTGGCCGCCGCGCTCGCAACCGCGCGCGACATGGCCGACCGCGCCCGCCGCGACGGCCTCGCCCCCAGCCTCGTCCTCCTGACCGACGGGCGCGCCAACATCGCCCTCGACGGCACCGCCAACCGCGCCCGCGCCGCCGAGGATGCGCGCCACCTCGCCCGCGCGCTGGCCGATACCGCGCTGCCCGCCCTCGTGATCGACACCGGCACCCGGCCGAGCCCGGCGCTCTCGGACCTCGCGCGCACCCTCGGCGCGCCCCTCGTCTCGCTGCCCCGCGCCGGGATCGACGCCGCCCTGGCGCGGATCCCCGGCTGATGGACTGGAACCGCGACGGGGCTGACTGGCCGAACCGCGCCGACTCGCGCTTCGTCGAGGCGCGCCCGCATCGCTGGCACGTCCAGGTGGCAGGATCGGGCCCGGCGATCCTGCTCCTCCACGGCACCGGCGCGGCCAGCCATTCCTGGCGCGACATGCTGCCGATCCTGGCCCGCACCCATACCGTGATCGCCCCCGACCTGCCCGGCCACGGCTTCACCCGGCTCGGCACCCGCCGCCGCTCCGCGCTGCCGGCCATGGCCGAGGATCTCTGGACCCTGTGCGACGCGCTGGGGCTCGCGCCGGACATCCTCGCGGGCCATTCCGCCGGCGCCGGCATCGCGCTGGCCATGGCGCAGATGCGCCCCGGCGCCACCCGCGTCGTGGGGATCAACGCGGCGCTCGGCGGCTTCGACGGCCCGGCGGCCTGGCTCTTCCCCTCGATGGCCCGCGCGCTGGCGGCGGTGCCCTTCGTGCCGGTCGCGGTGTCGGGGATGCTCTCGGCCACGGGCGGCGGATCGCAGATCCTGCGCGCCACCGGATCGCGGGTCGATGCCGCCGGGCAACGGCTCTACGCCCGCCTCGTGGCCAGCCCCGCGCATGTGGAGGGGGCGCTGGAGATGATGGCGCAATGGTCCACCCGGTCGGTCTCCGAGGCGCTGCCGCGGATGGGCGTTCCGATCCGCCTCGCCTATGGCGAACGCGACGGCACGGTGCCGCCGCGCGTCTCGATCGAGGCGGCGGCGCGCTGCCCCTCGGCCCGGGCGATCTCCCTCGGCCCGCTCGGCCACCTCGCCCACGAGGAGTCGCCGGACCTCGCCGCCGCGACGATCCGCGATCCCGACTGACGCGGCCCGAACCGACACGGCCGGCCGCGGGGCCCGCGCCCGCGACCGGCCGCTCCCCCTCCGCCCCCACCCGGGCGGAAGGGGAAGCCCGAGGCCTACTGGACCACGAAATCCGCGTGCAGCGCGCCGGCGGCCTTGATGCTCTTGAGGATGTCGATCATGTCGCGCGGCGCCACGCCCAGCGCGTTCAGCCCCGTCACCACGTCCGACAGCGACGCCGTCTCGGGCACCTCGGCCAGGCCGATCCCCGGCTCCTGCTCGATCTCTGCGCGGGTCCGCGGCACCACCACCGTCTCGCCGTCGGCGAAGGGGTTGGGCTGCGACACCAGCGGCGCCTCCTCGACACGCAGCGTCAGGCCGCCCTGGCTCACCGCAACGCGGCTGATCCGCACGTCCTCGCCCATCACGATGGTGCCCGAGCGCTGGTCGACGACCACGCGGGCGCGCCGCTCGGGCTCCACGGTGATGTTCTCGATCCGCGACAGGGCATGGGCCGGCGAGGCGGTCTCTGTGGCCAGGATGTCCACCGACACGGTGCCGGCGTCGATCATCCGCGCGACGGAGCGGTTCATCGAGACGTTGATCGCCTGCTCGATCCGCGCCGCGGTGGTGAAATCCGGCGTCCGAAGCGCCAGCCGCACCACCTCCAGCCCGGCGAAGTCGAAGTCGATCTCCCGCTCCACCCGCGCGCCGCCCGGGATGGTGCCCGCGGTGGGCACCCCTTGCGTCACCTCGGCGGCCACGCCCTGCGCGGTCACGCCGCCGGCGATCACGGTGCCCTGCGCCACGGCATAGACCTGTCCGTCGGCGGCGTTGAGCGGCGTCATGATCAGGGTGCCGCCGAGCAGCGAATCGGCGTCGCCGATGGCCGAGACGGTGATGTCGATCCGGCTGCCCGCGCGCGAGAAGGGCGGCAGGTCGGCGGTCACCAGGACGGCGGCCACGTTCTGCGGCCGGAACTGCTCGCCGGTGACGTTGACGCCCAGCCGCTCCAGGATGGTCGAGAGGATCTCCTCGGTGTAGGGCGAATTCCTCACGCCATCGCCGGTGCCGTTCAGGCCCACGACCAGGCCGTAGCCCACCAGGTCGTTGCCGCGCACGCCGTCGAACTCCACCAGGTCCTTGATGCGGACCTGGTTGGCCTGCGCGACCCCGGAGGTCAGCGCCAGCACGAGGGCGAGCAGGATCCTGATCATCGCATGTAATCCGTCAGGTTCAGCCGCGACAGCCGCGCGGTGATCGCATAGAGGCTCTCCAGCTGCACCTGGGACTGCTCCAGGCGGGTCGCCGCCTCGAACGGGTCGATCGAGATCATGTCGAGCCGGGCCTGCTCCAGCCCGCTGCGCTCGGCGGCGGCGCGCGCCCCGGCCGCCTCCAGCCGCTCCTCGACCACGCCGCCCCGCGCCTGCAGCGCGATCAGCCCGTCCTGTGCCGCCACCGCGCCGCCGATGCCGCCGCGCACCAGGTCCATCCGCGCGGACTGGTCGCCGGCCAGCGTGTCGCCCTCCAGCACCGCCACCCGGGCCAGCACCTTCAGCGCGTCGCGGATCTCGGCGGCATCGGCCCGCGGCGCGAAATCCACCGCGTCGTTCGGCCCCACCTTCACCGGCGCGCGCATCGTGTCCCCGCCCAGGTAGTCGGCGCCGGCAAACGCGCCGCCCTCGGAGAAATAGTCCTCGATCACCGCGTCCACCTCGGCCACCGTGGCGGCCGCCTCCGTCAGGGCGGAGAGATCGGCGAGGATCGCCGTGGCATCCCGCGTGGCCGCGCCGTCGGTGCGCGCGCCGGCGAACAGGCTCACGCCCCCCGCCACCGTGTTGAGATCGCCGATCAGGCCCTCGAAACTCTGTCGCGCCTGGGTCACCATCGCGTCGAAGGGCACCTTCAGCGCCCCGGTCGAGACCTGAATCGCGCGCTCGGCGAAATCGCCGACCCGGCCCTGCGCCCGCTCCAGGCTCAGCTGGGTGGCGCGGGTCAGGATCGTCGTCTCCTTCACCGCCGTCTCGTAGGCCGACACCGCGCCCAGCCCCCGCGCCACCGCCGCCAGCGGCGCGGTGTCGCCCTTCATCTTGCCGGCGACGTCCGCCGTCACGCCGGTCGTCACCTCCTGGCCCAGGGTGGTCAGCTCGCGCCCCAGCCGCGCGATCGACAGCCGCGCGGTATAGCTCTGGGACAGGTCTCCGATGGTCGGCAGGCTCATGTCAGATCTCCAGGATCCGGTCGATCAGGGAACCCGCGATCTGGATCACGCGGGCATTGGCGGCATAGGATTGTTCCAGCTGCATCAGCTTCTGCATCTCGGCATCGGTGTTGACGCCGCGGGCCAGCTCGGCCTCGGTCAGCGCCTCGAGACGGCCGCTGGCATGCGCCAGGTCGCCCTCCACCCGGAAGGCCGCGGCCGTCTCGGCGCCCACCACGGCGTCGCCCAGCGCCAGCAGGCTGCGCGACCCCGTGCCCAGCGCCGCGCCGGCCGGGACCGCGCCGGTCTCCAGCGTGGCGGCGAGCGCCGAGAGACGCGTGGCATCGCCCACGGGCCCCGGACCGCCCGAGCCGTCGCGCAACCACCGGGCGTCGCCGCCCTGGCCCGGGTCCACCGCCGCCGACAGCGCCAGCCGCTGCGCCGCGCCCGGCCCGGTGCCCGCGTCCACGAACAGCCCCGCCACGTCGCTCGGCTCCGTATCGCCGAACCGCGTCACGATCTCCCCGGCCAGCGTGTCGAGCCGCCCCTGCGCCGCCGGCAGCGCCGCGTCGCGCAGGGCGAACAGCGCCTCCAGCCGCCCACCGGCCATCTGGCCGCGCGGATTGGCCATGTCGATCTCGCGCGTCCCCACGGTCAGGCCCGACAGCGGCGCCCCCGGCACCGATCCCGCCGACATGCCGCCCGTCCCGGTGAAGCCGATCTTCACCGGCTCCCCGTCCAGCAGTAGCCGCCCCGTCTCGGTGATCAGCGCCACGCGCCCATGGGCGCGGTCGATCTGCTTCAGGGGCACGATCTCGCTGATCCCGTCGATCAGCCGATGGCGCTGGTCGATCAGCGCGTTGGCGTCACCCCCCGTGGCCGTCAGCCGCACGATCTGGTCGTTCAGCGCGTCGATCCGAGCGAGCCCCTCGTTCAGCCCCTCCACCGCCGCGGCGATGCCCCGGTCGGCGGCGAGGCGCTGCTCCTGCACCGTGGCGCCGGCGGCGTTCAGCGTCTCCACCACGGCGCCGGCCGCGCGCACGGCCGCTCCCAGCCGCACCTCCGAATCGGGCCGGCTCGCCGCCTCCAGCAGCCGGGCGTTCAGATCGCCCAGCCGTGCCGCGATCGACCCGGCATCCTCCGCCGTGCCGACGGCGGCCTTCACCGCCTCGAGCCCGGCGAGCAGCGCGTCCTTGCCCGCCGCCGCCGCCTCGGCGCCGCGGCGCTCGGTCACCAGGCCGATATCGCTGCGCCGCGCCACGCCGTCCACCTGGACCCCACCGGCCCCGGCGCTCGACAGGGTCACCTCCCGTGCGCCGTAGCCCGGCGTCAGCGCGTTGGCCACGTTCGAGGACACGGCCTGCGCCGTGCGGCTGGCGGCGGTCAGGCCCGACTGGGCGGCGTTCAGGGCGGCGGTGATGCTCATGATCTACCTCAGCGCTTCAGGTTGGTGGTTTCCTGCAGCATCTCGTCCACGGTCTGGATGACCTTGGCGTTCGACGAATAGGCGCGCTGCGTCTGGATCAGGTCGGTCAGTTCCTTGGCCACGTCGGTCGCGCTGCCCTCCAGCGCGTAGCCCTTGGTCGATCCCACCGGGCCGCTGCCCGCGTCCCACAGGAACATCGGTCCCGAATTGCCGCTCACCCGGTACATGCCCGACTGGTCGATGCTCAGCCCGTTGGGGTTCGGCACGTCGACCACCGGCACCTGGAAGATCGGGCGGCTGAAGCCGCTGTCGTAGATGCCGCGCACCATGCCCTGCTCGTCGATCTCGACATTCACCAGGCTGCCCACGGGGGCGCCGTTCTTGCTGAGGTTCGAGGGCCCGAACTCGGTGGCGAGCTGGGTGATCCCGCCCTGGTCGCCCAGGGCGCCGACATTCACCGCGATGTCGCTGCCGGTGCCGGTCTCGAACGTGATGATCCCCTCGCCGGGCGTCCAACCGCCGCCGGTCACGCTCTGCAGCGTCCCGCCGCCGGGCGTCGCGCCCGAGAATTGCATGATGTGGGTGGTCGGGGTGCCGCCCGCGCTGTCGGTGATCGTCATCTCCCACTCGTTCGGATTGCCGGTGGGGGTGAAGCCGAAGTTCAGGCTCTCGGTCTGGCCCAGGTTGCCGAAATACTCGAGCGAGATGTCGTGCTCCCCGCCCTCGTCCGCGGGCAGGTTCACGCCCACCTGCATCTCGGTCGTGGGCGAGGCGGCCATCTGGTTGTGATAGACGTTCACGGGGCGCAGCCCGTCGGCGCTGTCGCGGGCCACGGCGCCCAGCGTGCCGTCGGCGGCGATCGGCCAGCCCATCAGCACCTTGCCCGCCGGATCGACCAGGATGCCCTCGTCGTTGGGGCGGAACGACCCGGTCGTGCTGAGCCCCAGCTCGGTGCGGCCGCCGCCCAGCGAATCGAGCGGCGTGACCGGCAGGAAGCCGCGGCCGTTGATCGCGATGTCGGTGGAATTGTCGGTGCCCTGCAGCTGGCCGCGCTGGTCGATCAGCGTCGTCGTGGTCGCGCTCACGCCGCCGGCGGTGTATTTCGAGGCCCCCGACTGCACCACCATCGAGTGGAAATCCGCCACCGAGCGCTTGTAGCCGTTGGTCGCCGAATTGGCGATGTTGTCCGAGATCGTGGCGAGCCGCTGGGCGTTGGCGTTCAGCCCGCTGACACCGGCCGAGAGAGACGAGGAGATGGACATGGGCGTTCCTGTCTGAGGGGGCGTTGATGCGCGTCGGCCCGTGCTACCGCGCGCGGCTTTAACACCGCGTGAACGGCTCAGGGCCGGCGCAGCAGGATCAGCTCGACGCGGTTGTTGCGCACGTCCATCCGGTCGGGATGGAGCGGCTCGGTATCGGCGAACCCGCCCAGCCGCCGCATCCGCCCCGGCAGGGTCTGCCCGGCCACCAGCATGACCCGCACCCGCTCGGCCCGGTCGGTCGACAGGCCCCAGGCATCGCGGTCGCGGCGCACGATGGCCTCGGCGCGGACATGGCCGTTCACCGCGATTCCGTTGCGCGCATAGGCGAAGATCTCGTCCACCACGGCCACCAGCTCGCGCATCAGCGCGGTCGGCGCGTCGCTCCCCGGCTCGAAGAGCGGCGCGCCCGGCAGGTCGAACAACTCCACGATCAACCCCTCGTCGGTGACGCGCACCGCGATATGCCGCAACAGGTCCTCGGCGATCTCGCTTTCGGTGGCGGCCGCCTCGAACTTGCGCGCGATCTCCTCCAGCGCGGCGTCCTCGGCCGCCGAAGGCGCCTCGGGCGGCCGCCCGGTCCGATCCTCCGCGTCGATCGCCATGCGCCCGTTCAGCACGTCGTCGCTGCCCCCCAATTCGCGGCTGACGGCGATGGTGGGGCTGAAATAATCCGCCAGGCCCTGGCGCTGCTCCTCGGTGGTGGCGTTCAGCAGCCACATCATCAGGAAGAAGGCCATCATGGCGGTGACGAAATCGGCATAGGCGACCTTCCAGGCGCCGCCGTGATGGCCGCCCTGCACGATCTTCTTCCGCTTGACGATGATCGGCGCTGCGTTCGACATTCCGGGTTCCGTGCCCCGCCCGCCCGGCGGCCGCGCCCTGCGGCGTCCCGCCCCGGTCGTCCGGGTCCTCTCGTTCGTTTCCGGAATGTGTCTGCACGCTAATTGCGGCGGAAACGGAGGAGCAATCGTGGCAACAAAGCGCAACGACCTGGCAATCTACGACGACGCCGCCGAGGCCTGGTGGTCGGACGACCTGCGCTGGGTGCGGATCCTGCGCAACATGGTGCCGGGGCGGCTGAAATGGTTCGACCGCCACATCGACTGGGCCGGCAGGGACGTGCTGGATCTCGGCTGCGCGGGCGGCTTCATGGCCGAGGCGCTGGCCCGTCGCGGCGCCCGCGTCACCGGGATCGATCCGGCCGAGCGCGCCATCGCCGCCGCACGGTCCCACGCCGAATCGGAAGGGCTCCCCATCCGCTACGACATCGGCACCGGCGAGGAGATGGACTACCCGGCGGCCAGCTTCGACGCCGTGGTCTGCGTCGACGTGCTGGAACACGTGCGGGATCTCGACCGGGTGCTGGCCAATGTGGCGCGGGTGCTGCGCCCCGGCGGCCGGCTGTTCTTCGACACGATCAACCGCAACGCGCTGTCCCGCTTCGCCGCGATCACCATGGCCGAGAGCGTGCTGCGGATCCTGCCCCGCGGCACCCACGACCCGGAGATGTTCATCACCCCCGCCGAACTCGACGCCGCGCTGGCCCGCGCCGGCCTGTCCGCGCGCGATCGCACCGGCCTCGCGCCCGTCGGGGTGAATCGAAAGGGGGATCCGACCTTCGGGCCGGTCCCCCTCACTGCCATCGTCTGGATGGGCTACGCCGAGAAACCCGGCTGAGCCGCGTCAGCTCTCGCCGCCGCTGAGCGACTCGATATAGGCGAAGACGTCGCGGGCATCCTGCTCGTCGCGCAGCCGGAACGACATCTTGCCGCGCGCGCCCGAATCGTCGAGATATTCGCGCAGGAACCCGGTCGGGTCCTGCAGATAGGGCACCGCCGTCTCGGCGGACCACTGCAGCCCCGCCTCGCCCGCCTCGACCATCGAGCTGGAATAGCGGAAATCCTCCACCGTGCCCGCCGTGCGCCCCGAGATGCCGTAAAGGTTCGGCCCGGTCCGCCCCGCGCGCCCGGCCAGCGTGTTGCCCTCGTCGTCCTCGACGACATGGCAGGCCTGGCACTGGTTGAACACCTGCTCGCCCGCTTCCGCGTCGCCCTCCTGGGCCAGGGCCGGCGCGGCCAGGCCGATCGCGGCCAGCGTCAGAATGGTTGCTCTCATGCTCGTCCCGTCCTCTCCCTCGCGGCCCGAACGGGCCGCATCTGATTGATCATGCTAGCACCCCGCCCCCACCGGGCAAGTGCGCGCTGCCCGCGTCAGGCGATCTGTCGCGCCAGAGCGCACTGGCTCCACAGCGCGTTCAGCGCCCGGGTCAGGTGGTCGATGTCGTCGTCGGTATGCAGCGGCCCCGGCGTGAATCGCAGCCGCTCGGTCCCCTTGGGCACGGTGGGATAGTTGATCGGCTGCACGTAGATGCCCCAATCGGCCATCAGCGTGTCGGCGATCATCCGGCACTTCACCGGGTCCTTCACCATCACCGGGATGATGTGGCTCGGATTCGGCAGATGCGGGATGCCCAGGCGGTCGAACCGCGCGCGCAGCTTCTCCACCTGCCGGCGCTGCTTCTGCCGCTCGATCTCCGAGACCTTCAGGTGCCGGATCGAGGCCGTGGCCGCCGCCGCCACCGCCGGCGGGATCGCCGTGGTGAAGATGAAGCCCGAGGCGAAGGAGCGGATGAAGTCGCACAGCGCCTCCGAGCCGGTGATGTAGCCGCCGAAACAGCCGAAGGCCTTGCCCAGCGTCCCCTCGATCAGGGTGATGCGGTCCATCAGGCCCTCGCGCTCGGCCACGCCGCCGCCGCGCGGCCCGTACATGCCCACCGCGTGCACCTCGTCGAGATAGGTCATCGCGCCGTGCTTCTCGGCCACCTCGACGATCTCCCTGATCGGCGCGATGTCCCCGTCCATGGAATAGACGCTCTCGAAGGCGACGATCTTGGGCACCTCCGGCCCGTAGGCCGACAGCTTGGCGTCCAGATCCGCGGCATCGTTATGCGCCCAGATCTCCCGCCTCGCCCGGCTGTGCCGCATGCCCTCGATCATCGAGGCATGGTTCCAGGCATCCGAGAAGATCACCGCGCCGGGCAGCCGGCTCCCGAGCGTCGACAGCGCCGCCCAGTTCGACACGTAACCGCTGGAGAACAGCAGCGCGTCCTCCTTGCCGTGCAGGTCGGCCAGCTCCCGCTCCAGGGTCACGTGGTGATGCGCGGTGCCCGAGATGTTGCGGGTCCCCCCCGCGCCGGTGCCCGACCGCTCGGCCACCTCCACCATGGCGCCCACCACCGACGGGTGCTGCCCCATGCCGAGATAGTCGTTGGAGCACCAAACGGTCACCTCGTCTGGGCCGATGGCGCCGTGATTGCGCACCTTCGGGAACCGCCCGCAGATCCGCTCCAGATCGGCGAAGAAGCGATAGTTCCCCTCCCTCTTCAGATCGTCCAGCTGGGCCCGAAACCTGGCTTCAAAATCCATGTCCCCCCTCTCCTTTCCTTAGATTCCCCCGCGGCGCGGGCAGCGCCCAGCGCCAGAGCCGCTCGTCGGGAAGCGGCAATACCATCAGCCAGTGCTCCAGAAGCGCCAGCCCCGTCAGCGTCGCCAGCAGGACGAATCCCGCCTGCCCGGTCACCGCCGCGCGCTCGATCCAGCAAAAGGCCGCCGCCGTCAGCGCCAGGATCGAGACCGGGAACAGCCAGCTCGCCGGCCCGCGACGGAAATAGCTCGGCAGATGCGCCAGCGGGCCGGGCAGGAACGCCTCGTTGATCCGCGGCACCCCGAGAAAGATGTTCAGCTTGGCCGAGATCCGCGCCCCCCACAACACCGCGTAGGTCCAGAAGGCCAGCTGCGACTCCGCCCCCCGGGTCAGGAGGAACAGCGCCACCAGCCCCGCGGTCAGCAGCAATTCGTGCCAGGCCAGCACCGCCCAGGCGGCGCGGAACCGCGCCCCCCCCGGGCCACCGGCGACAAGGGCGCCCGGCTCGGCCCGGTGACGCATCCGGTCAGGAAGGCCAGCTCGATCCAGCCCCAGATCGCCAGCGCCGACAGGAACGGCAGATAGGCGGCCCCCGGCTGGCCCGCGCTGACGATCGCGCCGGCCGCGCCGGCGATCAGCAGCGGCAGGCCCGCCATGACCACGCGGCCATGCGCCCCGCGCCCCCGCCCGTCGGCGCGCTTGACCGCCCACAGGATCGCCCCGGTGGAGAACCACCAGACGAAGAGCGCGATCAGCGCGGCGATCCAGGGCGTGTCCAAGCCGGTCCCTCTCCGCGGGGCGTGTCCCGCCCCGTCCTCGCTTTTCCAGATACGCCGGCGGACCCCCTCCGCCGGCGCGGCGTCTCACCAGGCGGGTTCCATCCGCGGGCTCGCGGGCAGCTCCGTCCGCTTCACCGGCATGGTATAGATCGACAGGAAGGCCGCTCCCGCCCGCGCCATGCCCGCCGCGCGACCGAGGAAACCGCCGAGGCCGCCCCTCGCCCGCGCCGCGTCGATGTCGCGGTTGGCGCGGTCCAGCCGGATGCAGCCCGCCTTGAAGCGCGGATTGTCGATGTCGAGCTCGATCGGAAAGACCTGCCGCGCGATGGCGTTGGTCTTGGCGAAGACCTCCATGTCGTACCAGTCGATATCCACCCCCAGCGCCTCGTGGAATCTCGGCCGGGCATGGTCGCGGATCCACATGGTCGAATAGACCGCCGTGAGGAAGAACCGGATCCACAGCCTGTTGGCGAAGCCGCCGGTGATCTTCGGGTCCGTCCGCATCAGGAGCGCGAAGGCCTCGCCATGGGCGAACTCGTCGTTGCACCATTCCTTGAACCACTTGAAGATCGGGTGGAACCGGTGCTCCGGGTTGGCCTCCAGGTGGCGATAGATCGTGATGTAGCGGGCATAGCCGATCTTCTCGCTCAGATAGGTTGCGTAATAGATGAACTTGGGCCGGAAATAGGTGTATTTCTTCTGCTTCGTGAGGAAGCCCAGGTTCACCGCCACCCCCGCCTCGCGCAGCGCATCGTTGATGAAGCCCGCATGCCGCGCCTCGTCGCGGCTCATGTAGGAGAACAGCTCCTTGATGTCCTTGTTCGTCCCGCGCCGCTTCATCTCCTTGTAGAGCACGCAGCCCGAGAACTCGGCGGTGCAGGAGGAGATCAGGAAGTCGAGGAACTCGGCCTTCAGCTCCGGGTCCATCCCCTCCCAGTCGACCGCGTCCCAGTCCTCGGTCTTCCTGAAATGGCCCTTGTTGGGGTCCGACCGCATCCGCTCCATCAGGTGGTCCCAGTCCTCGCGGACGGGGCTGACGTCGATCGCGTCCAGTTCCTCGAAATCCGTGGTGTAGAAGCGCGGCGTCAGCAGCGTGTTCTGCATCGCCGTCTGGGTGGCGAACTCGCTGTCGTACTTGGCCCGCTCCTCCTGGATCGCCAGCCCCTCCTCGACGGTGGTGGCGTCGGCGGTGTGAGTCGCTCCGGCGGAGCGCGTCTCGGTCGCTCCGGCGGAGCGCATCCCCTCGGGGGTCTGGACGTTCATGCCATCGCCCCCTCGCCGCCGCGGCCCGTCGCGCGGACCTCCTCGGAGAAGGAGAACTCGCAGAGCTCCATGAATTCCACGTCCCCCGTCAGCTTCGTCCAGAGCCGCTCCAGCCGGCTGGCGCGGGTGATCGTGGCGGTGCGCTGCTCGCGCACGCTCTCGCCCCAGGCCGCCATGACCGGCCGCCCGTGCACCTCGACGGTATCGCCGGGATGCACCACCGACCCGTCGTCCAGCCGCACATGGGCCGACAATTCCTCGAACCTGTGGACCACCTCGACCGTGCAGGGCGCGGTCTCGGTCTCCCTCGTGAACAATCCCATCTTGCGTTCCCTCCTGTTGGTCCGAGCCTTCACTCGAACAGGACCTCCCAGTGCCGGGCATTGCCCGCCCCGAAGGAGGTCATCTCGGCCGACCATCCCGTGGCGGGATCGGTCAGCACCAGCCGGCCGTTGGCGAGACGGTCCAGCGTCACGGGCGGGTTGCCCGCGATCCGGTTGACGGTCCGCTCGCGTCGCAGGGCATCCCCCACGACCGCGATGAACGCGCCGTTGTCGGTATCCAGAAGGACGCGGCCGCCGGGCGTCACCGCCCGCGCGGCGACGCTGTCGCTCTCCAGCACGAAGCTGCGGCTCTCCACAACCGGCGCCGCCTCCGGCACCCCCACCAGAGGCCGGCCCGACAGCGAGGCGTAGCTGGCGAGGCCCAGCGCCCCCAGCGCCAGCACCGCCATCGCCACGAGGAGCCCGCGCGGGATCATCTCCCGGTCGCGCGCCTGCATCCCGCGCCGCTCGGCGTCGTAGTAGAGCCCGGTTCCGCGTGCCATGATCCCCTCCCCCTATTCCGCCGCCATGACCGAGATCCGCGGCGCGTCGCGCTGCGCCGCCACCGCCTCGGCGAGGATCTGTGAAACCCTGTCCGCCTCGGGGATGCAGCGCAAGGCCGGCTTGACCTGCCGCATGTGCCACGGCCGCACATGCGGCCACAGCACGGCATAGCTCAGCCGCGTCTCCTCCACCGGGGTCAGCGCGATGGTCCCGGTCCCGCCCGGCGCCCGTCCCAGATCGGCCGCGGCGATCCGCGCGAAGGGCAGGTTCAGCGTCAGCGTCAGCGCCGCGCCCACCCGCATCGCCACCCGCGCGGTGGTGATCGTGTAGACCGTGGCCCGCGCCTGGACGAGCGCGATGACCCACAGAAGGCCGCAGGCCACCGCCCCCAGGCCGAGGAACGGCAGCGCATAGGGCGCCGCCGCCGCCCAGCCCATGTCGGCGGCCAGCGACCCCACCCGCCAGAAGGCGAGCAGCGCGAAATACCCCGCCACCCAGGTCAGCGACAGCGCATCCCGCGCCAGCGCCAGGCTGTCCGGCCGGCCCTGCCACAGGATCGTCTCGCCGCGCGGCAGCGCCTCGGGCAGGCCCGCCACGGGCTCCACGGTGATGTCCGGCTCGTCGCGATAGTCGCGGGGCATCGCCACCTCCCTCAGACCGGCCGGCAGTAGAGTTCGCCGCCGCCGTAGAACGCGGTCAGCTTCTCTTCTTCCAGCAGCGTGATCCGGTCGGTCGCCGCCACCCCCGGCACCTGCGCCATGCGCGCGGTGTCGAGCGTGCGGATGTCCACGTAGCGGGTGCGGACCCGGACCAGCTGTATCGGCGCCAGGCAGCGCCCGCCGCCCGCTTCCGGCTCGCGCTCGATCTCCAGATAGCGGATCAGCTGCTCGGGCACGTCGATCCACAGGTCGACCACATGGCCCACCACGTGGTCGTCGTTGCACACCACCGGCATGCCGCGCGGATCGCGTCCGGCCGAGACGAAGAAGTGCTCGTGCACCGCCATCGGCTGGATCTTGGGATGCCCGTCGCCGGACAGCTCCACCGTGTCGGAGCGCGGCACCCAGGAGGCCGGTCCCACCCCGTCCAGCATCGGGTCGCCCAGCGGCTTGTGCGGGAACCCTTCCGACAGCGCGGTGCGCGCCAGCGCCAGGTCATGGCGGCGGTGCGCCTCCTCGTTCTCGGGCGAGGGGACCACCACATCCGCCTTGCCGAAGCCCAGCTTGAAGACCTTGGGCCCGGGCACCGGGAACAGGCCCTGGTTCGGCGCCACCGACCCGTCCTCCTTCTCCAGCGGGTAGCCCTCGCGCATGTTCTCCGTCTGCAGGTAGTAGATCAGCAGCGCGAAGAAGATCCAGAAGCTCCAGATCGCGATCAGCGCCAGGTCGATATGCCCGTCGAACAGTCCGACACCAGACATGATGCCCTCCTCTCAGGTTGGGAAGTCGGCAAGACCGATCCTGCCGCCCTCGTGGCTCTCGCGAACCGGGTTGACGAATGACAGCCGCACCAGCGGGCCCAGCACCGCCAGCGTGACGAAGAGAAGCGCGATCTCCAGGTGGTAGACCGTGGTATAGCCGATCGCGGGCGTCGCCAGCACCTCGCCCAGCGCGCCCCGCGCGGCCAGCGCCGCCACCCCGTCCGACAGGGTGCCGCCGACGAGGATCGACAGGCCCGCCGCCGAGGCCTGCGCCGCGCCCCAGGCCCCCAGCGCCAGGCCGCGCCCGGCAAGGCCCCGCGCCGGCAGCGTCATCGCCGCCGTCAGCGTGGCGACCGAGAACAGCCCGCCCCCCAGTCCGATGCCGAAGGCCCCGGCGCAGAACAGCCACGGCGCGGCCATCGGCGCGGCGAAGATCACCGCCGAGAAGGCGCAGACGCCGACCAGGATGCCCCGCGCCGCCATGCGGAACGGATCGAGCCGGCGCGCCAGCCACCGCGCAGCGAGGCCGAAGCCCAGCAGCGCCCCGCCGGCCCAGAGCGCCGAGAGCCAGGTCGTCGCCGAGACCGACAGGCCGAGGATCTCGCCGCCATAGGGTTCCAGCAGCACGTCCTGCATGTTGAAGGCCAGTCCGCCCACGAAGACCACGGCGAGGAGCCGCCCGGCATCGCCGCCGGCGGCCAGGTCGCCCCAGGCCTCGGCGAAGCGCGGCCGCGCCTCTGCCCGTTCGGCCCGGCTCATCGGCCGCACCCGTTCCTGCTTCCACAGGGCCACGATGTTCAGCAGGAGCGTGGCCAGAGCCGCGCCCTGCACCACCCGGATCAGCCGCAGGGAGGAGAAATCCGCCAGGAGCCAGCCGACGATCACCGCCGAGACGCCCATGCCGATGAGGAACATGACGTAAAGAAGCGCCACGACCCGCGGCCGCGTCGCATCGTCGGCCCGGTCCGAGGCCAGCGCGAGGCCGGCGGTCTGGGTCATGTGCAGCCCCAGCCCGGTCATCAGGAAGGCCGCGCCGGCCAGCGCCTCGCCGGCGAAGGGCATGTCGTGCACCGTGTCGCCGCCCAGCACCAGCAGCGCGAAGGGCATCAGCGCCAGCCCCCCCATCTGCCACAGCGAGCCGAACCACAGATAGGGCACCCGCTTCCAGCCGATGGCACTGCGATGGGTGTCCGAGCGGTGCCCGAGCAACGCCCGGAACGGTGCCACCAGCACCGGCAGGGCGATCATCGCCGCCACCAGCATCGCGCCGAGGCCCAGCTCCACGATCATCACCCGGTTCAGCGTGCCCAAGAGCATCACCGTCGCCATCCCCACCGAGACCTGGAACAGCGACAGCCGCAACAGCTGGCCCAGCGGCAGCCCCTCGGAGGCCGCGTCCGCGAAGGGCAGGAATTTCAACGGCAGGCGTGCGAGGCTCACGGGGCGACCTCCAGGCAGGTGGAGATGTAGAAGCCCGAATTGACCCGCCGGATCTCCGACAGGGGCCGGTCACACCCCGCCGCCGCCAGCGCACGGCCCAGCGCGGCGCGCGTCTGCGGCACCATCAGGGGCGAACGGTCGGATTTCGGGAACAGCCGCCCCGCGCCCCACATCGCCATCAGGAGCGGCGTGCGCGGCGCGGCGGTGAAGACGATGCGGCCGCCGGTGCGCGCCGCCAGCCCGGCCAAAGCCGCGCCGATCTCCGGCGCGGTGTAGTAGATCAAGCTGTCCATGGCGACGACGTGATCGAACCGCCCCCAGTCCGGCGAGAGCATGTCGCCGGCGCGGAACGTCACCCTGTTCTGCAACTCTTCCGGCATCCGCGCCGCCGCCACGTCGAGGAGCGAGGGCGAGACGTCCACCGCCACCACCTGCGCCCCGCGCCGCGCCAGGTCCTGCGCCATCTGCCCCGCGCCGCAGCCCGCATCCAGCACCCGCGCGCCCGACAGGTCGGCCGGCAGACGCGACAGCATCGCGGCGCGCATGGCCTCGCGGCCCGCGCGCACCGTGGCGCGGATCCGGCTCACCGGCGCGTCCGAGGTCAGCCGCGCCCAGGTTCCGGCCGCCGTGCGGTCGAAATAGGATTCCACCCGGTCCCGCGTGGCGGCGTAACCGCCGCCGCCGGAAAACCGACGGGATTCCGACGCGGATCCGACAGGGGCCGTTTCGGCGCTCGGGGCTGCGGTTAACGTCACGGCGCGCTCCCTCAATCGAATCCGAGAAGTTCGAAGATGTCGCGATCCTCCATCGGCGCCGGCGCCAGCGGCTCGGTCCCGGCGAAGAGCGTCTCGGCCAGCCGCACGTATTCCGCCCGCGCGCGCACGATGTCCTCCTCGTCGGGCATCTCGAAAAGGGTCTTCTTCTTCAGCCGGCTGCGCCGGATCGCGTCGATGTCGGGCATGTGCGCGATGCGCCTGAACCCGACCTCGCGGCAATATCGGTCCACCTCGTCGGTATCCTTCGAGCGATTCGCGATGCAGCCCGCCAGCCGCACGTTGTAGTTCTTCGCCTTGGCCTGCACCGCGGCGATGATCCGGTTCATCGCGTAGATCGAATCGAAGTCGTTCGCGGTCACGCAGATCGCCCGGTCGGCATGCTGCAACGGCGCCGCGAAGCCGCCGCAGACCACGTCGCCCAGCACGTCGAAGATCACCACGTCCGTCTCCTCGAGCATGTGATGCTGCTTGAGGAGTTTCACCGTCTGCCCGACCACGTAGCCGCCGCAGCCGGTCCCCGCGGGCGGCCCGCCGGCCTCCACGCAGTGCACGCCGCCCCAGCCTTCCGTGACGAAATCCTCGGGCCGCAGCTCCTCGGCGTGGAAATCCACCTCCTTGAGGATGTCGATCACCGTCGGCTGCAACCGCCCCGTCAGGGTGAAGGTCGAATCGTGCTTCGGGTCGCAGCCGATCTGCAGCACCCGGTGGCCCAGCTGCGCAAAGGCCGCCGACAGGTTGGACGAGGTGGTGGACTTGCCGATCCCCCCCTTGCCATAGACCGCGAAGACCTTCGCCCCCTCGATCTTCATCGACGCATCCTGATGCACCTGCACCGATCCCTCGCCGTCCTCGCCCTTGAGCCGCGGCACACCCGCGGCCGCCTTCAGGGTGGAGATCTCGTCCTTCGGGCTCATGCGTGCCCCCTTCCGTTCGTGTCCCGGAGCCGATCTTTCGTCGAAAAATCGCCCCCTTGCTCCGATGAGCGCGCCCCGCTCATTCGGCCGCGATCCCTTCCATCCGATCCTCCAGCTCGTCCGCCGCGCCCTGCAGCGCGGCCAGCGTCGCCGCGTCCGGCTGCCAGTAGCTGCGGTCCGACGCCTCCAGCAGGCGCCCCGCCATCCGCGCGCTGGCCGTGGGATTGAGCTCGGCCAGCCGCGTCCGCATCGCCTCGTCCAGCACGAAGGTCTCCGAGAGCCGCTGATAGACCCAGGGCTCGACCTCGCCGGTCGTCGCCGACCAGCCCAGCGTGTTGGTGATATGCGCCTCGATCTGCCGCACGCCCTCGTGGCCGTGGGTCAAGAGCGGCTCGTAGAAGCGCGGGTTCAGGCTGCGCGAGCGCGTCTCCAGCGCCACCTGCGCCTGCAGCGTGCGCACCTTGCCAACCCCCCGCGTCTGGTCGCCGATATAGACCGGCGCCGCGGTCCCCCGCGCCCGCCGCACCGCCCGGCTGATCCCGCCCAGCGTGTCGAAGTAGTGATCGACGCTGGTCACGCCCAGCTCGACCGATTCCAGGTTCTGGTAGGCCAGGTCCACCCGGCCCAGCGCCGATTTCAGCAGCTCCGGCTGCGGCGCCGGCGCGCCCGCGCGGCCATAGGCGAAGCCCTTGCGCGCCTGGTAGGCGTCGGCCAGCTCGTCCTCGTCGCCGAAGGCCGAGCCGTCGACCAGCTGGTTCACGTTGGAGCCGTAGGCGCCCTCGGCATTGGAGAAGACGCGCAGGGCGGCCGTCTCCATGTCGCAGCCGATCGCCTCGGCATGGGCGAGCGCGTGGGCGCGGACGAAGTTCTGCTCCACCGGCTCCTCCGCCGTCGCGGCCTTCCACGCCGCCTCGGCCAGCATCCGGGTCTGCAGCGGCAGAAGGTCGCGGAAGATGCCCGAGAGCGTCATCACCACGTCAATCCTCGGCCGTCCCAGCTCCGCCAGCGGCACGAGGTCCGCTCCCGAGAGGCGGCCATAGCTGTCGAAGCGCGGCTTTGCCCCCATCAGCGCCAGCGCCTGCGCGATCGGTCCGCCGTCGGACTTGATGTTGTCCGATCCCCAGAGGACCATCGCCACGCTGCGCGGCATCCCGGCATGGGTGTCGAGCAGCAGTTGCGCCTGCCGCGCGCCGTCCTGCATCGCGAAGGCGGTGGGCATCCGGAACGGGTCGAATGCGTGGATGTTGCGCCCCGTGGGCAGGATCTCGGGCGACCGGATCAGGTCGCCGCCCGGAACGGGGGAGATGAACCGCCCGCCGAGCGCCCGCATCAGCGCCGGCAGCTCGGTCTGGTCGGCCAGGGCCGCGTCGATCTCCGCGCGCCGCTCCGCCTCCATCCGCGGCATCGCGTCGAGCATCCGCTCCCGCTGCCCGGCATCCATGCCGCGGCCGACCACATGGAGCCCCTCGGTGATCAGCGCCTCCTCGGTCTCCAGAAGCCGCAACCACAGATCCTCCGGCGGATGACCGCCCAGGTCCACCGCCTCGGCCTGGTCGGCGATCAGCCGCTCCAATTCGCCGCGCGCCTCGCCGGGCGCATATCCGCGCCACAGCGTCAGGCTCTCTTTCAGTTCCGCCAGCCCCTTGTAGAGCCCCGCCTGTCCAAGCGGCGGCGTCAGATGCGTGACGCAGACCGCGTTCGAGCGGCGCTTGGCCAGCGTCGCCTCGGAAGGGTTGTTGGCGGCATAGAGATAGACGTTGGGCAGGTTCCCGATCAGCCGGTCGGGCCAGTCGTCGCCGCCCATCCCCACCTGCCGCCCCGGCATGAATTCCAGCGCCCCGTGCATGCCGAAATGCAGCACCACGTCGGCGCCGAAGTCGTCCTTCAGCCAGCGGTAGAATGTGGTGAAGGCATGGGTCGGCGCGAAGCCCTTCTCGAACAGCAGCCGCATCGGGTCGCCCTCGTAGCCGAAGGCGGGCTGGAGGCCGACGAAGACATTGCCGAACTGCCGTCCGAGCACGAAGACCCCGCGCCCGTCCGACTGGTGCCGGCCCGGGGCGGGGCCCCATTGCGCCTCCACCTCCCTCAGCCAGGGCGTGTCGCGGACGATGTCGTCGGTGGGAACATGGGCGGCGACGTTCGCCTCCTGCCCGTGGAGTGCGGCCGTGCCGCCCAGCACCGCCTCGCGCAGCGCTTCCACCGTCTCGGGCGGCTCAAGCTCGTAACCCTCCGCCTTCATCCGGTGCAGCGTGTTGTGGAGGCTCTCGAAGACCGAAAGGTAGGCGGCCGTCCCCGCCGCCCCGGCGTTGGGTGGAAAGCCGTAAAGGATCAAGGCCGCCTTGCGCCCCGCCACCTCGGAGCGGCGCAGCCGCGCCAGCCGCAGGGTCTTGTCGGCCAGCGCCTCGACCCGCTCGGGGCTCGGCTGCATCGCGCGCGTGTCCACCCCTTCGCCGCCGCTGCCGCGGCGCCCGGCGAAGACGGTCGGATTTGTCGCCCCGTCGATCTCCGGCAGGGCGACCAGCATGGTCGTCTCCACCGGCCCCAGTCCACGGCCCGATTGCTCCCACTGGTCGAGCGTCTGGAATTCCAGCGGGTGCGCGGCGACATAGGGCACGTCGAGCCCCTCCAGCACGCCCACCGCCGCGGCGCTGTCGTTGTAGGCCGGCCCGCCGACCAGCGAGAAGCCGGTGAGCGAGACCAGCGCGTCCACCTTGCCGCCCGCGAAATACGCCGCCACCGCCGGCCGCCCGTCGAGCCCGCCGGCGAAGGCCGGGACCACGTCCAGGCCCCGCGCCTCGAAGGCGCGGATCACCGCATCGTAATGCGCCGTGTCGCCCGCCAGCACGTAGCTGCGCATCATCAGCACGCCCACCGTGGCCACGGCGTCGGGACGCCGCGGCAACTCCGTCGCCTCGGTGACGATCCGGGTCTCGGGGTGGTAGAGGCCGATCTCGGGATACTCGACCGGCGCGGCCGCGGCCGCCCCACGCCAGCGGGCCTCGGAGGCGTAGCGCGAGAGCAGGAAACGGACCATCTGCTCGATATTGTCGTCCGATCCGCCGAGCCAGTACTGCATGGTCAGGAACCAGGCCCGCAGGTCCTGCGCCTTGCCGGGCAGGTAGCGCAGGATCTTGGGCAGCCGCCGGAGCATCCGCATCTGCCGCGCGCCGGAGGCCTGACCGGGCTTCGACGAGCCCCGGAGCCGCTTCATCAGCTTGCCCAGGCCGCTCGGCGGCGCGGCCATGTCGAGATCGCCCATCCGCGTGAGCCGCACCACCGAAGCGTCGGCGATCATGCCGATGACGGCGTCGGCCCGGTCCCGGGCCGCCGTCAGGTTCGGCAGGATCGCCGTCAGGTGCTCCTCGAGGAAGATCAGCGAGGTGACGACCATGTCGGCGCGGTCCACCGCCTCGCGCGCCGCGTCGAGCGCGGCAGGGCTCTCGTGCCATTCGGCGGCGGCATGGACCGAGATGTCGAGCCCCGGGAAATCCGCCGACAGGCGCGGCAGCACCCGCGCCGCCGGGCCGGCGCTGTGGGCATCCAGCGTGACGATCGCGATCCGGTAGCCGGTCGCCGCATGTCCGAGTTCATCGCGCATAATGGGCCTTCGCCTCGTAGAGGGTATCGACACCGATCTCCGAGATCCCCCGCTCGGCGGCATAGGCCTCGGTGTTGCGCTTCGGCCTTGCCGCGCACGAAGAAGGGCACCTTCTTCAGCTCCCGCTCCGCCGCCTCCAGCCAGACGGCGACATCCGCCACGTCCTTCATCCTTTCGGAAATACCCCGGGCGGAGCGCCTCAGCGCGGGGGGCGACGCTCCCCTCCCCGGCCGGTCGCCGCGCGTGCGCCGCCGTGGTGGGAGGGGCCGGCCTCGTCGGAGAACTCGAAATCCTCGCGGAACATGTGCAGGAGATGCTCCTCCAGCCCCATCACGAGGGGATGGACCAGCGTGTCGAAGAGGACGTTGGCGCCTTCGAACCCCATCACCGGCGAGTAGCGCGCGGGATAGTCCTGCACGTGGACGGGGGCGGAGATCACGGCGCAGGGGATGCCCAGGCGTTTGCCGATATGGCGCTCCATCTGGGTGCCGAGGATCATCTCGGGCGCGGCGGCCTCGATCGCCTGCTCCACGTCGAGGTAATCGTCGGTGATCAGCGCCTCGACGCCGTACTCCTGCGCCATGCGCGGCGCAGCGGGCGGGCGAATTCGCGGTTGTAGCAGCCCATCCCCGCGACCTCGAAGCCGATCTCGTCGCGCGCGACGCGGGCCATGGCCATCACATGGGTCGCGTCGCCGAAGAGGAACACCCGCTTGCCGGTGAGGTAGGTCGAATCGACCGAGGCCGCGTACCAGGGCAGCCGCAGCCCCGCCTCGGAGGGCGCGACCGCCCCGGGGGCAAGATCCATGACCTCGGCCACGAAGTCCCGGGTGGCGCCGACGCCGATCGGCACCGTCCTCGTGAAGGGCTGGCCGAGCTCCTTCTCGCACCAGCGGGCGGCGGCCTCCCCCGTCTCGGGGTAGAGGAGCACGTTGAAATGCGCCTGCCCCATCCGGGCGATATCCTCCGGCGTCGCGTCCTTGGGCGCGGCCACGTTCACCTCCACGCCCATGTCGGCGAGGAGCGAGGTGATCTCCGCCACGTCGTCGCGGTGGCGGAAGCCCAGAGCGGTGGCGCCGAGGATGTTGCAGGTGGGCCGCGCGGTGCGCTCCATCGGCGCCGCGAGACGGCGCACGATCCGGTAGAAGGTCTCGTCGGCGCCGAAATTCTCCTTGCGCTGGTAGGAGGGCAGCTCCAGCGGGATCACGGGGATGTCGAGGCCCAGCGCCTCGGCCATGCCGCCGGGATCGTCCTGGATCAGCTCGGCGGTGCAGGAGGCGCCGACGATGATCGCCTGCGGGTCGAACCGGGCCACCGCCTCCTCGCAGGCGCGGCGGAACAGGTTGGCGGTGTCGCTGCTGAGGTCCTGCGCCTGGAAGGTGGTGTAGGTGACCGGCGGGCGGTGGTCGCGCCGCTCGATCATCGTGAAGAGCAGGTCGGCATAGGTGTCGCCCTGCGGTGCGTGCAGCACGTAGTGCAGGCCGCGCATCCCCGTCGCCACGCGCATGGCGCCCACATGCGGCGGGCCCTCGTAGGTCCAGACCGAGAGCTTCATGGCCGGCCCCCGGGGCGCTGCCCTTGCGCCGAAGGCGGGCATTCGGGGGTCCGCCGGGGTATTTCGCAAAGGGTGAAACCAGGGGTCATTCCGCCGCCTCCACCCGCAGGCGCGCCTTGCGGCGGATCGGGCGGGCGAAGAGTTCGGCCAGGTCACCGGCCTGCTCGTAGAAATGCACCGGCGTGAAGACCAGCTCGATCGCCCACTTGGTCGTCAGCCCCTCGGCCTCCAGCGGGTTGGCGAGGCCGAGGCCGCAGACGGTGAGATCGGCGCGCGCCGCGCGGGCGCGGTCGAGCTGGCGATCCACGTCCTGCCCCTCGGCGATCACCGGGCCTTCGGGCAGGAGATCGAGATCCGGGCCGACGATGTCGCGGTGGATGAAGGGAGCGGCGACCTCCACCGCCTCCATGCCGCATTCGCGGGTCAGGAAACGGGCCAGCGGGATCTCCAGCTGGCTGTCGGGAAAGAAGAAGACGCGCTTGCCCGCCAGTGTCTCCGTCCGGGCCGCGACGGCCTTGCGCGCCCGGGCGCGGGGGGCGGCGGTGACCGCGCTCGAACCGGTCCCGGTTCACGCCGAACTCGGCCGCGATCGCGGCGAGCCAGGCGGTCGTGCCCTCCTCGCCGAAGGGCAGCGGCGCGGGGATGTGGCGCGCGCCGCGGCGGGCCAGCGCGGCATGGGTCTCGCCCAGGAAGGGCTGGGTCAGGGCATAGACCGTCTCCGGGCCCACGCCCGGGGCCTCGTCGGCGCGGCGGGCCGGCAGGCAGCGCACGCGTTCGATCCCCAGATCGGCCAGCAGCGACAGCGCCTGGTCCTCCACCACGTCGGGCAAGGCGCCCGCGATCAGCAGCTCGCGCGCCTCCGTACGCGGCAGGGCCGGCACCATCGCGGCGAGGCAGGCATCCTCTCCCTCGGTGAAGGTCGTCTCGATGCCGGAACCGGAGTAGTTCAGCACCCGGACATGGGGGGCGTGGGCTTGCGTCAGCCGCTCGGCCGCCTTGGCCAGGTCGAGCTTGATCACCTCGGACGGGCAGGAGCCGACGAGGAACAGCTGGCGGATGTCGGGGCGCCGCGCCAGCAGGCGCGCCACCTCGCGGTCGAGCTCGTCCTGCGCGTCGGCCATGCCGGCGAGGTCGCTCTCCTCGAGGATCGCGGTGGCGAATCGCGGCTCGGCGAAGATCATCACCCCGGCGGCCGATTGCAGCAGATGGGCGCAGGTGCGCGACCCCACCACGAGGAAGAACGCGTCCTGCATCTTGCGGTGCAGCCAGATGATCCCGGTCAGCCCGCAGAAGACCTCGCGCTGACCACGTTCCTTCAGCACCGGGGCCTGGCCGCAGCCGCGGGCGGGGGGCGGCGGCATCTGGGTCATGGCGCCTCCTTCCGCGCCCGGCGCAGCTTGCCCAGGAACTGGACCGCGTTGACGGCATAGGCGGCATAGGCGGCCAGCGCCGTGGCCATCAGCGCCCGCGGCTCCAGCGCGCCGGTCAGCAGCGCCCAGAGATAGGCGCTGTGCAGCGCGATCACGAGGAAGGACATCATGTCCTCCCAGAAGAAGGACGGCGCCAGCAGGTAGCGCCCGAAGACGACCTTCTCCCAGATCGCCCCGGTCACCATGATGACGTAGAGGATGCCGGTCTTGGCCACGATCGACCACGTCGCCGCGGCATAGCCCGCGCCGGTGGCAAGGTAACCCAGGACCAGCGCCAGCGAGACCAGGAAGACGGCGAACTGGACCGGCGCGAGCACGCCCTGCACCAGCGTCCAGCGCGTCGAATCGCGGCGGGCGCGCTCGGCGGCGGTGTAGATCGGGGGGCGCGGTGAATCGGCGCCGGGGGTGGGAAACGCGGCCTCGGTCATGGGGCGAGGAAAGCAGCGACCCCGCTTAGTGTCAACTCAAACTTACACATTGCGATTGACAGTCGGACGGCACCTCGGAACCCGACCGCGTCACTTTCCGTTGACAGCGCCGGGAGGCCCGGACGAACATCTGCCCCGACGGCGGCCCTCGGCGCGCCGACGGATCGATCCTGACCCCGGGGGCCGCCATGACCTCGCTCCGCCGTATCGACCAGCGCCCGGCCCGGGCCGTTCGCGACCCCGCGCGGGTAACGACCCTTGCCGCGCGGGCGCTGGACATGCTGGCCACGTCGCGCCGCGGCGACCGGCCCGCGCCGGTCGAGCCCTGGATCCGCGCCCTGGCCGAGGCCGCGATCGACCCCGACGCGGCCGCGCGCCGCGCCGTCGCGCGGCGGATGCGGGAGGCGGGAATCGCCCCCGAGGACATCATCGACGTCTACATCCCCGCCGCGGCGCGCTGCCTGGGCGAGGCCTGGAGCGAGGATCGGCTGGGTTTCGCCGAGGTGACGATCGGATCGGCACGGTTGCAGGCGATGCTGCGCGACGCCCAACTCGCCCCCGCGCAGCAGCCCATGGACGGCGCCGCAGAGCTGCGCGTCATGGTGCTGGCCGACGCGCATCACACGCTGGGCGCGATGGTGCTGACCGGGCAGCTGCGGCGCACCGGCGCCTCGGTCCGGCTCGGATTCGTGCAGCAGGCGGCCGAGATCGACCACATGGTCTCGGAGAGCGCCTTCGACGCGATCCTGGTCTCCGTCGCGCGGGCCGACGACTTCACCGTCACTGCGGGGACGGTGGCGCGGCTGCGCGATCTGACCGGCGGGCGCGTCCCCCTGATCGCCGGCGGAAGCGTGATGGACCTCGGAGCCGATACGGCGCGTTGCGTAACGAGAGCGGATCATGTCACTGGCGACCCGCGCCGTGCGCTCGAACTTATCGGAGAATGGGCCGAACGATGACACCAGAACGGCATCTGCCCGGACCGCCGCCATGACCAGCCGGGGCGTCCATTACTGGTCGAACGGCGCGATCCCCCTGATCGGTCCCGATGTGCTCGGCGACATTCTGTCCCATGCGGCGGACCTGTCGGTGGTGATCTCCGACATGGGCGAGGTTCTGTCGGTCCTCGTGCACCCGGACCATTCCACCCACGGCCTTCTGGACGGCTGGGTCGGGCGTGACATCCGCACCGTCCTCACGAGCGAGAGCGTCGAGAAGTTCGACCGTCACCTGGCCCGGATCAATGCCGGCGAGCCGGACCGCCGCGGCACCGAGCTGAACCACGTGGAGACACGGGGCCTCGGCTTCCCGGTGCGCTACAGCTTCCACCGGATCGGGCCGGACGGCGCCATCCTGATGCTGGGCCGCGACCTGCGCCCGGTCGCCGAGATGCAGCAGCAACTGGTCGAGGCGCAGCTGGCGCTGGAGCGCGACTACGAGCACCAGCGCGAGATCACCACCCGGATGAGCGCGCTGATGGAGACGACGCGCGACGCCATCGTCTTCGTCAACGGCGCGACGGGCCGGATCGCGTCGCTGAACGGGCGCGCCGCGCAGATCCTCGGCGCGACGATGGACGAGTTGCAGGGCACTCCCTTCGCCACCCGGCTGACCGGCGGCGACGGCCCGCTCGACCTGGCGCGGCTGGCCGCCGCCGCGCGGGGCGACGGCTCCGCGCCGCTGCGGGCGCAGGTGGCCGGCGGGCCGCGATCGGTGGCGCTGCACGCGACCCCGTTCCGGGCGGCGGGCGAGCGCATGTATCTCTGCCGGCTCGACCGCGACAGCGGCACAGCCGAGCCGACCGGCGCGGCCGGCGCCCGGCTGGCCCGGTTCTTCGACCGCTCGCCCGACGCGCTCGTCTTCACCGACCGCAGCGGACACATCCTGTCGGCCAACGACGCCTTCCTCGACCTTGCCGGACGGGACAGTGCCGCCGCGCTCAAGGGCGTGTCGCTGGCCGAGTTCCTGGCCCGCGGCGGCGTCGACCTGAAGGTGCTGACCGACAATGCCGTGCGCAACGGCCAGATGCGGCTCTATGCCACCCGCGTCGCCGCCCAGTTCGGCGACGAGACCCCGGTCGAGATCTCGGTGGCGCATCTGGACGACGCCGCGAATCCCGCGCTCGGATTCGTGCTGCGCGACGTGAGCCGGGCCGAGGGACTGCGCGCGCCGGCCGGTGCCGCGCTGGAGGACGTGCGCCCCACGCGCGACCTGGTCGGCGCCGCGACCCTGAAGGAGATCGTGGCCGAGACCACCGAGGTGATCGAGAAGATGTGCATCGAGACGGCGGTGGAGCTGACCGGCAACAACCGCATGGCCGCGGCCGAGATGCTGGGCCTGTCGCGGCAGAGCCTCTACGTCAAGCTGCGCAAATACGGGCTCCTCGCGCGGGAGGACTGATCTGGACGGGCGGGCAAGACGCCCCACCTGTCGGGTCCGATCCCCGCCACGGAGACCCCCATGGGACAGACCGCCCGCGCCATCCACCTCGCCAGCCGGCCCTCCGGCCGGCCCGACGCCGCGAACTTCGACCTGCGCGAGACCGACCTGCCCGATCCCGGCCCGGGCGAGGTGCTCCTGCGGGTGATCTGGCTGTCGCTCGATCCCTACATGCGCGGCCGCATGGATGCCGGCCCCTCCTATGCCGAGCCGGTCCCGGTGGGCGGCGTCATGGAGGGGCAGACCGTGGGCGAGGTGATCGCGTCGAACGCCGAAGGGTTCGCGCCCGGCGAGATCGCCACCGGCTTCACCGGCTGGGCCAGCCACGCCGTCGCCCCGGCCGAGAGCCTGCGCAAGCTCGACCCCGCCCGCGCGCCGGTGCAGGCGGCGCTGGGCGTGCTCGGCATGCCGGGGATGACCGCCTGGACCGGCCTGACCGAGATCATCGGCGCGAAAAAGGGCGAGACGGTGGTGATCTCCGCCGCCACCGGCGCCGTGGGCACCGTCGCCGGGCAGATCGCCCGGGCGCGCGGCTGCCGGGTGGTGGGCGTCGCCGGCGGCGCCGAGAAATGCAGCCACGCCACCGACGCGCTGGGCTACCACGCCTGCATCGACCACCACGCGCAGGCCGACGGCGACGCCATGGCGAAGGCGCTGGCCGAGGCCGCGCCGGACGGGATCGACGGCTATTTCGAGAATGTCGGCGGCAAGACCCTGTCGGGCGTCATTCCCAACATGGCCGAGTTCGGCCGCATCGCCCTCTGCGGCATGGTGGCGTGGTACAACGGCCGCAACCTGGACCAGGCGCTGCCGCTGCCCGCCGTCTGGCGCGCGATCCTGACCCGCAAGCTGACGGTGCGCGGCTTCATCGTCATGGATCACTGGAACCGGTTCGGCGACTTCCTCGACGAGGTGGCGCCGATGGTCGCGCGCGGAGACCTGCACTACCGCGAGGATGTCACCGAGGGGCTGGAGAACGCGCCGGAGGCCTTCCTGTCGATGCTGGAGGGCGGCAATTTCGGCAAGACTCTGGTCCGCGTCGGCGCCGATGCCTGAGCCCATGGGAGGACCGATGAGACACCTGATCGCCGCCGCGCTGCTGACGGCCGCGCCGGCCATGGCCCAGGACAACCCGATCGACCTCGTGCGCCCCGACGCGCCCGAACTCGCGCCCTTCGGGCCCATGACCGTCGGCGTCCGCACCCTGACCTTCACCCGGGAGGACGTGGTCGACGTGGTCAACGCCGAGGGCGGCGACCTGCCCCGATACGACCGGGAGATCACGGTGGAGGTCTTCTACCCCGCCGCCGAGGGCACCGAGCCCGGCGGCACCTACACCGCCACCCTGCGCGACGGGGTCACGCAGGCGACGCTCTCGGGCCGCGCCGCCCGCGACGCCGCCCCGGCCGAGGGCCGCTTCCCGCTGGTCCTCATCTCGCACGGCTATCCGGGCAACCGATTCCTGATGGCGCATCTGGGCGAGAACCTGGCCTCCAAGGGCTATGTCGCGGCCTCCATCGACCACCCCGACAGCACCTATTCCGACATGGGCGCCTTCGGCTCGACCCTGTGGAACCGGCCGCAGGACCAGTCCTTCGTGCTGGACGCCATGGCGGATCTGGACGGCGATCTGGGCGCCATCGTCGATGCCGAAAGGACCGGCCTCGTCGGCTATTCCATGGGCGGCTACGGCTCGCTGATCTTCTCCGGCGCGGGGATCGAGGCGGATTTGGAGCGGCCCGAGCGCTACACCGCGCCGGGCGACCTGCTGTCCCGCCTCGCCCCGGGCGGCGACCGGCTGGAGGACATACAGGACGAGCGCCTGTCGGCGGTCGTCGCCATCGGCCCCTGGGGGCGGAACCGCGACTTCTGGTCCGCGCAGGGCCTGTCGGAGATCGACCTGCCGCTGATGATCGTCGCGGGCAGTGCCGACGACGTCTCGCAATACGACGCCATCCGCGAGATCTTCGCCGAGACCACCGGCACGACCCGGCACCTCCTCACCTTCGAGAACGCGGGCCACAACGCCGCTGCCCCCATGCCCGCCCCGGCCGCGGCATGGGCCGATCCGGCGATGTTCTCCCATTACGGCGACCCGGTCTGGGACAATGTGCGGATGAACAACGTCCTGCAGCACTTCGTCACCGCCTTCATGGACCGGCACCTCAAGGGCGATCAGGCGCAGGCCGCCTATCTCGATCTCGTGGAGAATGCCGGCGACGGGGTCTGGAGCCTTTCGGAGGACGGCACGCCCACGGCCGATCACACCTACTGGGCGGGCTTCCCCGAGACCACGGCCCGGGGCCTGCGATTCGAGACCCGAGAGGCCGACTAGGGGCCAAGCTCCCCCCGCGCGAGGTCGTAGGCCTTGCGCATCAGGGTCGGCAGGTCCGAGGGGCGGAACGCCTCCCGGCCCAGGAACCCGCCCCGCTCCGGCGCCGCCGCCGTCTCGGCCCCCCGCAGCGTCAGGATCAGGTGGAAATGGGTGAAGGTGTGGCGCACCTCGCCCAGTTCCCGCCACTCGGCGGCGACCGGCGGCGCGTGATCCGGCACCGCCTCGGCCCAGTCCGAGCCGGGCCAGCCCAGCATCCCCCCCAGAAGGCCCCGCGGCGGCCGCGTTTCCAGCAGCCATGCGCCGTCGGGGCGGCGGGCGAGATAGGCGACGCCGCGCCGCACCGGCTTGGCCGCCTTGGGCGCCTTGCGCGGCAGGTCGGCGGCGATGCCGCGCGCGCGGGCGGCGCACTCCGGCATCCACGGGCAGATCCCGCAGGCCGGGCGGCGCGGGGTGCAGATCGTGGCCCCCAGGTCCATCACCGCCTGGGCGTGGTCGCCGGGCCTCTCGGCGGGCGTCAGGTCGGCGGCCAGCGCGGCGAGGCGCCTCTTCGACCCGGGCAGCGGCTCCTCCACCGCATGCAGCCGCGCCATCACCCGCTCCACGTTGCCGTCCACCACCGTCTCGGCCCGGTCGAAGGCGATGGCGGCCACGGCCGCGGCGGTGTAGGGGCCGATCCCCGGCAGCGCCAGCAGACCCTCGCGCGTGTCGGGGAACCGCCCGCCCAGCTCGCCCGACACCACCCGGGCGCATTTCAGGAGGTTGCGCGCCCGGGCATAGTATCCCAGCCCCGCCCATTCCCCCATCACCTGCGCCTCCTCGGCCGCGGCCAGCGCGTGGATATCGGGCCAGAGCGCGGTGAAGCGGCGGAAATAGTCCCGCACCGCCGCCACGGTGGTCTGCTGCAGCATCACCTCCGAGAGCCAGACGCGGTAGGGATCGGGCCGATGGCCCGCTTTCCGCGCCGCCGGGCCCACGCGCCAGGGCATCTCCCGCGCATGGGCGTCGTACCAGTCCAGCAGGGCGGCGGAGAGCCGGGCGTCACGCAACTTTTATGCCCCCTTGTCCGATTTCCGCCTTTCGCGGCAGGCGCGCGCGCGTAGATTGGCGCCGATGAGCCAGAGACAGACGCCATATCGCCGCCGCATCCGCAAGGGGGCGGTCCATGCCGCCACCCTTCTCGAACGCCAGATCCGCGAGGTCGGCGAGAGCCGCGGCTTCGCGGTCTCGCGGCTGCTCACCCGCTGGGACGAGATCGCGGGGCCCGAGATCGCGCGCATGGCCCGGCCCGTCGACGTCTCCTTCGCCCGGGGCGGCATGGGCGCGACGCTGACAATCCTGACCACCGGCGCCCAGGCGCCGATGCTGGAAATGCAGAAGGAGCGCCTGCGCGAGAAGGTGAATGCCTGCTACGGCTACCAGGCGATCCGGCGCATCCGCATCACCCAGACCGCGGCCACCGGCTTCTCCGACGCGCCCGCCGCCTTCGACCACGCGCCCCGCGCCGAGACGCCGCCGCAGGCGCTGGCCCGGGCCGCCCACGACCGCACCGAGGGCGTGACCGATCCCGGCTTGCGCGCCGCGCTGGACCGGCTCGGCACCAATGTCCTCGCCTCGACCACGCCAAGGAAAGATACCCCATGACCAGACTTCCCGCCCTCGCCCTCGCCGCAACGGCCCTTGCCGGCGCCGGCTGGTACCTCGCCGGCGGCAGCCCCGCGGAGCCGGGCCTGACCCCGGTAAGCGCGGCGCAGGCACAGGAGACCGAGGGGGGCGCCTCTGCCGACGCCGCGGCCGATATCGAGATCGTGGAGATGACGCTGGGCGATCCGGATGCCGAGGTGCAGGTGATCGAATACGCCTCCTTCACCTGCCCGCATTGCGCCAGCTTCAACGAGACGGTGTGGCCGGAGTTGCAGGAGAACTATGTCGAGCCGGGCCGCATCGGCTTCACCCATCGCGAGGTCTATTTCGACCGCTACGGCCTCTGGGCGGGCATGCTCGCGCGCTGCGGCGGCGACACGGAGAAGTATTTCGCCATCGCCGACATGATCTACGAGCGGCAGCGCGACTGGACGCAGGGCGAGCCGGCCGAGATCGCCGAGAACCTGCGCCGCATCGGCCGCAGCGCCGGCCTGTCCGAGGAGCGGCTGGAGGCCTGCATGTCCGACGGCGCCAAGGCCGAGGCCATGGTCGCCGCCTTCGAGGAGAACGCCGAGGCCGACGACATCACCTCGACGCCCAGCTTCATCATCGACGGGCAGAAATACTCCAACATGAGCTACGCCGAATTCAGCGAGATCCTGGACGAGAAGCTCGGCGAGGGCGACAGCGACAGCTAGAGTCCGAGCCGGTCCAGCGCCGCGTCGAGCGGCGCCGGATCGTCCAGCACCAGCCGCACCGGCAGGGTCAGGACCTGCCCGCGGAACGCCGCCGGCAAGCGCACCGCGTCCTTCTCGGTGGTGACGAGCTGCGCGCCGGCGGCCCGCGCCTCCCGCGCGAGCCGCGCCAGCAGGGCCGGGGACAGGCGCTGGTGATCGTCGAGCGCCTGCGTGCCCGCGAGATCGACGCCGAGCGCCCGCAGCGTGGCGAAGAACTTCTCCGGCCGGCCGATCCCGGCGAAGGCGAAGGCGCGCAGCCCCGCCCAGGGCATCCCCGTGGGCAAGGGCTCCAGCCGGCCGGTCAGATGCGGCACGGGGATCCGTCCCGCCATTCCCTGCGCGAACCGCGCCTGCTCCGCCTCCGCGCCGATCGACAGGAGGAGGTCGGCGCGCCCCAGCCCCGCCGCCACCGGCTCCCGCAGGGGGCCGGCGGGCAGCACCCGCTCGTTGCCGAATCCCGCGCCCGCATCCACCACCACCACCGACAGGTCGCGGTGCAGCTGCGGCGACTGGAAGCCGTCATCCATCACGATCGCGCCCGCGCCCTCCGCCACCGCCGCGCGCGCGGATGCGGCGCGGTCGGGCCCCACCCAGACGGGGGCGAAGGCCGACAGCAGCAGCGGCTCGTCCCCCACGGCCCCGGCATCGTGGCGCGACGGCTCCACCCGCGTCACCGTCCGGGCGCGGCCGCCATAGCCGCGGCTGACCACGTGGGCCGCCACCCCGCGATCGGCCAGCCGCGCCAGCAGGGCGATGACGGTCGGCGTCTTGCCGGTGCCGCCGGCATGGAGGTTGCCGGCGCAGATCACCGGCACGCCGGGCCGCATCCCCGGCCGGGCGACGCGCGCCGCGGTTGCCCGGGCATAGAGCGCGGCAAGCGGGGCGAGCGCGCGGGCGGCGGGGCCGGGACGCGCGGGCGGACGCTGCCAGAACCGGGGCGGGCGTATCACGGGTCGATTCCGGCCAGCGTGTCCTCGATCAGGTCCACCAGCCGGGCCGAGGCCTCGGCGCCCTCGCTCGTCACCGTCCAGCCGGCGCGCGCCAGATCGGCCGCCGCCTCCGGATCGAGCAGCCGTTCCACCTCGGCGGCCAGCCCGGCGCCGCCGTCCACCCGGCAGGCCGCGCCGGCGGCGTGCAGCCGCCTCAGCGCCGATTCGGCCCAGCGCCGCCGCGGCCCGTGGATCAACGCCGATCCCAGCGAGACGGGGATGAAGGGCGAGGTCACCGGCCCTTCCCCGCCGATCGTGCCGCCGAGATAGGTCGCGGGCGCAAGCCGCAGCCAGATGCCGATCTCGGCAGGATCGTCGGCCAGGATCACCGCGGATTCGGGCCCCGGCATGTCGCCGCGCCGGCGCGAGGCGACGCGATGGCCGGCGCGTTCGAGCGCGGTCCAGGCGGCGGCGGTCGCATCGGCGGCCGGGGCGAGCACGAGGACCAGCCGGTGGGAGAGATGCGCGGCCGCGCCATGGGCGGCCAGCACCGCCTCGATCTCGGCCGCCGGCACGTCGAGGGCGAGCCACAGCGGCCGCGCCGACAGGGACTCCTTCACCCGTTCCACCGCGCGGTGATCGGCGGGGGGCGGCGCGGGGATGGTCGACAGCCGCCCCAGCGCCTCGGCCGCCGGCCCCAGCCGCGGATCGGGCTCGGCGGCGATGACGGCGTCGAACCCGGCCATCTCCCGCAGGAGCGGCGCGGGGTGGCGCGCCGTGCGCGTCTCCGCCGCCAGCAGCGGCAGCCCGCGCTGCCGCGCCTCCGCCCAGAGTCGCGGAAACAGGTCGGTGCCGACGAACAGCGCGAGGTCGGGGCGCCAGTGATCCAGGAACCGCGCCGCCGATCCGGGCGTGTCCACCGGACCGGGGGCGTCGTCCTCCGGCCGCCCCGTGGTCAGCACCGCGAGGTCGCCGTTGGCCCGCACCACCCGGTCGAGCACGAGGAGCGCGCCGCGCGGATCCACGTCCTGCCCGAAATGCGCCCAGAGCAGGCGCCCGGCGGGCCGCTCCCCCTGCGGCGCGTCGCCGGCGCGGCGCGACTGGGCGCGCGCGGCCGACAGGCGGTGGCGCAGCAGCGAGAGCGAGAAGGCCACTGCCCCCGGTCCCTTTCTAGCCCAGCTCCTCGGTCGGCGAACTGGGCGTCTCCTCGTCGCGCAGGCGGTGGAGGTGGGCGATGTAGTAGCGCGTATGCGCCTCGTCCACGGTGCGCTGGGCGGCGTCCTTCCAGGCGTCGTAGGCGCTGGCGTAATCGGGATACATGCCGACGATATGGATGTCGTCGATGTTCTTGAACACGTTCTTCGACGGCTCCACGAGCTCGCCGCCGAACACGAGATGCAGGCGCTGGGTCATGACGGATCTCCTGATGTCGCCCGCGACACTAGGCAGCGGGCCTGCCGGGTCAAGCCGGCGGCCGGGTCAGGCCAGCGCGCCGCGGATCGCCGCGTGCAGCGCCGGATTGGCGGCCAGCACGCCCTGGCTGCGGCGGCCGGGCGTGTTGAAGTGCAGTTCCGCCCCGTGCCGGTCGGTGACGCGGGCGCCGGCCTCGGCGGCGACCAGCGCGCCGGCGGCCACGTCCCATTCCCAGGCCGGGCGCAGGGTCAGCATCGCGTCCGCCCGCCCCTCGCCGACGCAGGCGATCCGGTAGGCGAGCGAGGGGCGGAAGACGCGCTCGAAGGCCGGCAGGCGGCGCCAGTTCTCCGCCCCGTAGGTCGGCCGCGAGGCCAGGAGGCGCGCGCCCTCGGGATCGGCGCGGCCCGTCACCGACAGCGGCGTGCCGTTCAGCCAGGCCCCCTGCCCGGCCGCGGCGGTGTAGGTGCGCCCCTTGGCCGGCATGTGGACCACCGCGGCGGTGATCCGGCTGCCCTGGGCCACGGCCAGCGACACCGCCCAGTTCGTCTCGCCTTTCAGGAAGGCGCGGGTGCCGTCGATCGGATCGAGGATGAAACAGCATTCCCGTTCCAGCCGGGCGGGATCCTCCGGGCTCTCCTCGCTCAGCCAGCCGTATTCGGATCGCGCCGACAGGAGCGCGTCGCGCAGCGCCCGATCGACCTCCAGATCCGCGGCGGAGACGGGGCTGGCATCGGACTTTGTCCAGGTCCGCGGCGATCGCCCCCAATGCGCGGTGGCGATCTCCCCGGCGCTGAGCGCGGCGTCGATCAGCAGGGTCAGGTCACTCGCCGGCAAGCGTCAGCCCCTCGACCAGCAGCGACGGCACCCGCCGCGACAGGTGATCGCGGGCGTCATTCGCCGGCGTGATGCGCCGCAGCATGTCGCGCAGGTTGCCCGCCACCGTGACCTCGGTCACCGGGTGGAGGATCTCGCCGCCCTCGATCCAGAACCCCGAGACGCCGCGGGAATAGTCGCCGGTATTGGGATTGATCGTCGCCCCGATCAGGGACGTGACCAGCAGCCCCGTGCCCATCTGCGCCACCAGCTCCTCGCGCGTCGCCGTGCCGGGGCTCAGCGTGACGTTCGCCGCCGCCGGGGAGGGCGGGGCCGAGGGGCCGCGCACCGCGTTCGCGGTGCTCTCCATCGACAGCTTGCGGCCCGTGGCGAGGTCCAGGATCCAGCCGCCCAGCACGCCGTCCTCGACGATGGAGCGCGGCCCCGTCGGCAGGCCCTCGGCATCGAAGGGGCGGGAGCCGGGGATGCGCGGCCGGTGCGGATCCTCGCTCAGCGACATCCCGCGCGGCAGCACCTCCGTGCCCAGGAGATCCCGCGCCCAGGAGGCGCCGCGGGCAACGGCCATGCCGTTGATCGCGCTCAGAAGATGGCCGATCAGACCCGAGGAGATGCGTTCGTCGTAGAGAACCGGCCAGGCGCCCGTCCGCGCCCGTCGCGCGCCCCGCATCGCCGCCGCCCGCTCGCCGGCCAGCCGGCCGACCGCCTCCGGGCCGGGCAGGTCGGCTGCGAAGGTACGGCTCTCGGCGGCGTGGTCGCGCTCCATCCCTGTCCCCTCGCCCGAGATCGCCACGCAGGAGAGCGAGGAGGAGGTTCGGGCATATCCGCCCGAGAACCCGTTCGTCGCCGCCAGGTGGATCTCGCGCCGCCCCCAGGAGGCGCCGCTGGCCTGCACCTGCGCCACGCCCTCCACGGCCAGGGCAGCCGATTCGGCGGCGCGGGCCAGCTCCTCCAGCCGTTCCGGCCCCGGTTCCGGGGCGGGATCGGCCAGTTCCAGCGCCGCCGCGCCGGTGTCGCGCGCCAGTTGCGCGGCATCGGCGAGGCCGGCGCCCGGGTCCTCGGGCGCCTCGCGGGCCATGGCGACGGCGCGCTCCGCCATCTCGGCCAGCGTCCGGTCGGAGATGTCGGAGGCCGAGACGCAGGCCTGGCGGCGGCCGATCAGCACGCGCAGGCCGATCTCCAGCGCCTCGGCGCGCTCGGCCTGTTCCAGCGCCCCGGCGCGCACGTCGACGGAGAGCGACGCCTCCCGCACGGCGAGCGCGTCGGCGGCCTCGGCCCCGGCCCGCCGGGCCGCCGCGAGGAGCCGGTCGGACAGGGAGGCTAGCATGTCGGTCATCTGGTCGGGATTCCTTCTGTCACGCCGCGACCTAGGCCGCAGGGCCGTCCCCGCCAAGCGCCCGGCGGCGATCGGGAGGAGATAACCGGCGACGCCCCCGACGCCGCCGCCCCGGGGCAAAGGCTCAGAACCTGTTCACCGGCATCTTGAGATAGACGTGGCCGTCCGCCTCGGCCGGGGGCAGGCGCCCGCCGCGCAGGTTGATCTGCAGCGCCGCGAGGATGCGGTCGGGCAGCGGCAGCGTCGCGTCGCGGGCATCGCGGCGCGCGATCCAGTCCTCGCGCCGGGTGCCGCGCCGGACATGGACGTTCCCGGCCAGATGCTCGTCCACGGTGGCCTCCCATTCGGGCGTGTCCCGCCCCTCGGCGCCGTAATCGTGGCCGACGAACAGCCGGGTCTCGCCCGGGAGCGACAGGATCGCCTGGATCGAGTCCCACAGCGTGGCGGTATCGCCGCCGGGAAAATCGGCCCGCGAGGTGCCCACATCCGGCTGCATCAGCGTGTCGTGGGTGAAGGCCGCATCGCCGCAGACATAGGTGATCGATCCCAGCGTGTGCCCGGGAGAGAGCATGACGCGGATCTCCAGCTCGCCCAGCGCGAAGGTCTCGCCATCGCCGAACAGGCGGTCGAAATCCCGGCCCGGGTCGAAGGCGTCGGGCAGGTTGTAGATCTCCGCCCAGATCGCCGCGATGTCATGCACCTTGTCGCCGATGGCATTGGGCGCGCCGGTGCGCTCCCGAAGCAGGGCGGAGGCCATGACGTGGTCGGCATGGGGGTGGGTGTCCAGCACCCACGCCACCTCCAGCCCGTTGTCGCGCACGATCTCCAGCACCTGGTCCGCGCTCTCGGTGGACAGACGCCCGTTGCGCGGGTCGAGGTTCCAGACCACGTCGATCAGCGCCGCCTTCCTGGTGGCCGGATCGGCGCAGACATACTGGATCGAGCCGGTATCGGGCTCGTAGATCCCCCAGACATCCGGGCTTCCGGCCCCGCGCGAGGCCGAGTGCCGCACGATCCGCTGGTCGAGGTCCCGTTCGCTCATCCCGTCGCTCCTCCTTTGGTGAACAGGGGGTGTGATCCGGCCCGGGTTCCGAGCCACAGGCCCGCCAGCATCGCCGGCAGGAAGACCAGGGTGCCGGGTGCGAGGAGCGGCAGCGCCGTCCAGGCCGGCCCCGGGCAGAAGCCGCCGATCCCCCAGCCGATCCCGAACAGCGCCGCGCCGGTCATCAGGCGCGCGTCGATCCGGCGGCCGGTGGGAATATGCCAGGCGGTGTCGAGCAGCGGCGCCGGACGCCGCCAGACGAGGCGGTAGCCGAGAAACGCCGTCGCCGTGGCCCCCGCCATGACGAAGGCGAGGCTCGGATCCCACGACCCCGCGAGATCGAGGAAGTTCAGCACCTTGGCCGGGTTCGACATGCCCGAGATCACCAGCCCCGCGCCGAAGACCAGTCCGCACAGGACCCCGTATGCCGCGCGCATCAGACCACCCCCCCGACATGGCGCAGCACGAAGACCGTCGCGATGCCGGTCGCCATGAAGACCAGCGTCGCGGCCAGCGAGCGCGGCGACAGCCGCGCCAGCCCGCAGACGCCGTGCCCCGAGGTGCAGCCCGACCCCAGCGATACACCGATGCCGACGAGGAGGCCCGCCACCGCCATCGCGGGCAGGTTCTGCGGAACCGTCTGCGCGATCGTGCCGCCGGCCAGCGCGACGGCCAGGGGGGCCGCCACGAGGCCGAGGACGAAGCCCAGCCGCCAGTCGCGATCCCGCGCCCCGCCCGCGCCCGGCAGACTCGCCATCAACAAGCCCCCGGTGATCCCCGCGATCCCGGCGATGCGACCGAACAGGCCCATCACCATCACCGCGCTCAGCCCGATGAGAATGCCCCCGGCGAGCGACGCCCAGGGCGTGAATTCCGTCGCGACATCCAGTTCCATGTGTCCACTCCACACGCGCGCGCGGCCTTGCCTTTCCGCGTCCGATCCGGTAAATATTAGCTGTGTCTAATAAAGTCAAGGCCGCCGGCATGGGCAAGAGCGACGTCGACTCACCAGCGTCCCTGCGGGACGACACCTCGGTCACGTCCCTGCGGGACGACGCCTCAACAACGTCCCTGCGGGACGACGCCTCAACAACGTCCCTGCGGGACGACGCCTCGATCGCGGCCCTCCGGGACCGGGCGGACCACGTGGCCGGCCGCCTCGCCCTCGTCGCCAATGCCAAGCGCCTCCTGGTCCTGTGCGAACTGGCCAAGGGAGAGCGATCGGTCGGCGCGTTGCAATCCGCCGTCGGGCTGGGCCAGTCGGCCCTGAGCCAGCACCTCGCCAAGTTGCGCGAGGCCGGGATGGTCGAGACCCGCCGCGAGGGGCAGACGGTCTTCTACCGCATCAGCGACCCCGACCTGGAGATCCTGATGGCGGCGCTCTACGAGGCCTTCTGCAAGGACGCCTGAGGGCGCGCGCATCGCGACGGGCAGGATCGCCCACTCGGTCGGGGCAGGTGATCCGCGCCGCGATGCGGCTGTCAGCAAGGCCCGGCGGAACCGCGTCGATCCGGGGCCGGCGGCGCGCCGAAGAGGAGCAGCCGGACAGGTTCCGTGCCGGCGGGTCGCACCGATCCCCGAACAGCCGGTCAGAACCTTGCCCCTCCGGCGGCACGGGGCCCGGCGGGCGTGGCGATGGCGAGGCGGTGATTTCCGCCTCCTCCCGGCAGGACCGGCCACGAGCTTGCAGAGGCGCCGTTCCGCGTTCCGCATCCGCAGTCCGAAAGCGATGACCGGCCGGCTCCAATAAGCATGTCGGGAGGCCGCCGCGGCAAACTCCGTGGAACTCGCCCGCTCATGCGCCTGTTCCGGGTTCTGACACGGATTTGTGATGTTTCGAGCGTGGTGCGATATGAGTGATGCGAAATTCGATCTTGCGATCATCGACTACGCCATCGTGGTCGCATACTTCATCGGCATCCTCGCCCACGGCATCCATGTCTCGCGCAAGAACCGGGACGCCGGGGCCGAGGGCTATTTCCTCGCCGGGCGCTCGCTGCCCTGGTACCTGATCGGCTTCTCGCTCTTCGCCTCGAACATGTCGGGGTCCAGCTTCGTGGGCCTGATGGGCGGCACCTATGCCAACGGGGTCGTCATCTTCAACTACGAGTGGACGGCTGCCTTCGTGCTGATCCTGTTCGCGATCTTCGTCCTGCCGTCCTATCTGCGCGCCAAGGTCTCGACCGTGCCGGAATTCCTCGAGCGGCGCTACGACATGCGGTCGCGGCGCGTCTTCTCGGCCTTCACCATCCTCGCCATCATGTTCATCGACACGGCGGGCGCCCTCTATGCCGGCGGCCTCGTGATCGCGAATGTCACCGGCTATCTGAACCTGTGGACGGCGGTGGCGGTCCTCGCCCTCGTGGCGGGGATCTACACCATCCTCGGCGGGCTCTCGGCCGTGGTCGTCACGGATACCGTCCAGGCGATCCTGCTGATCTGCGGCGCGGCCATCCTGTTCTGGCTGGGCCTGAACGAGATCGGCGGCTGGGGCGAGCTCTTCACCGGCATCCCCGAGGAGAAGCAGCACCTGATCCTGCCGGCGGACGACGATTTCCTGCCCTGGCCCGGGCTCTGGGGCGTCATCCTGCTGGGCTTCTACTACTGGACGATCAACCAGTTCGTCGTGCAGAGGACACTGGGGGCCAGTTCGCTGCGCGAGGGGCAGGTCGGCGCGCTCTTCGCCGGCTTCCTGAAGATCCCGAACATCTTCCTGATGATCCTGCCCGGCCTCATCGCGCTGAAGCTCTACCCCGAGCTCGAGACGCCGGACCTCGCCTTCCCGACCCTGGCCTTCGACCTCATGCCGATCGGCATCCGGGGCCTGATCATGGCGGCCCTCATTGCCGCGATCATGTCCTCGCTCGACTCCGCCCTGAACTCGGCCAGCACGCTGGTCACGCTCGACTTCGTCCAGCCGTGGAAGCCGGACCTGTCGGAGGGGCGACTGGTCGTCATCGGCCGCATCACCACCGGCGTCTGCATGGTGATCGGGGCGATCTACGCCCCCTCGATCGCCGGCTTCGAGAGTCTCTTCAGCTATTTCCAGTCCTCCCTGTCCTATGTCGTTCCGCCCATCGTGGTGGTCTATATCCTGGGCCTCTTCGTCCCCTGGCTGAACGGCAACGGCGCCTTCTGGACGATGGCGGTCGGGCTGGTCGCCGGGGTGCCGCTGTTCATTCTCAAGGAGGTCACCGGCGTCTGGGAGTCGATCGGCCTGCCGCAGATCCACTACACGATCATGTCGTCGATCATCATGGCCGTCGCCATCGCCATGCATCTGGGCATCAGCGCGGCCACCCGTCGTCCGACGGACGAGAATGTCGGTGCCCTCGTCTGGAGCGGCGACGAGACGGCGAAGATCTTCACCTCGCTGGAGCGCCCCTTCTACACCGACCGGACGCTGTGGTGCGGGCTTCTCGTGGTCTGCATGACCGGGATGATCGTCTGGTTCTGGTAGGGCCCCACGCCTGTCCCCCGCTTTCGCGTCCCCTCGTCCCGCACGACCCGGCGACGCGACCAGCGGTCGTCGGGCCGGCCCTTGCGAAAGCCGGCGACGCCGCCCGGGATCGGCGGGCTCGATCCCCGAACCGCTCGGCTCCCCCTGCCGGGATTGCCCGGGGAGGGCGGATTGCGCGCATGGCCACTCTGCGGCCTCAGTCCGGTCGGGCCGGCGGCCTTCGCTCCTTCCCGCCGGGGTCGCACCCAATCCGCTCGCCGCAGGTTTCCGGCTGCCGGATTGCGCATATCGTGGCGCGGGCGGGCCGGCACGCCTCCCGAAGCCCGCGTCGCGTTGATACGGATCACCGCTTTTCCGGTCCGGCCCTGCGGTGTCGAGGCCGCGGATCGCAGGCACCCCAACCGAAGAGGCGCGAGGCTGAAACCCGCCTGGATCCTGCCGCTCGGCCTGGCCGCGACGACGGCGCTCCGGGCGGCGCCAGGCTCGGGGCTCATCGGGTTCTCCCGCCAGAAGATCAAGGTTGCGGCGCGCGCCTTCGGGCATCTGGCGTTACGGATGGCAACGCGACGCCAGTCCTCCAGCCGGCCAGACATGCTCTCGATCCGCTTGGTCTGTAGCGCCGTTTGTCGTCTCGGACGGACCTGTCGCGCGACTGACGGCCGGGAATGCAAGCCCGTATCCCCTTGCCTTCCGACGCTTCCCGGGACCGGTCGGGGTCACAGCCCCGGTCGGCGCTTCGACCCGGAAGAATGGCCCATGCTCATGGCCGGGCCCCGTTTCATCGGGTCGCGCAGCACCACCGCAAGGATCCGGGACCCGGCGCCCGCTTCTTGCCGCAGAGGAAGGCCGCCGCCCGCCTACTCTGGCGCATGGTCGGCGATCCAGTCGCGCAGGAACGCGATCTCCGCCTCCTGGGCTGCGATGATCTCCTCGGCGAGGTGCCGAAGGTCGGCGTCCTGCCCATGTTCGAGGACGATGCGCGCCATGTCGATGGCGCCCTGGTGATGCCCGATCATGCCCCGCGCGAAGTCGATATCGGCATCACCGCTGAACTCGATCTCCATCGCCGAATGCATGGCCATGTTCGCGGCGCGGTAGGCCTCGGTCGCCGGCGAGCCCGGCAAGGAGGAAGCGGCGGGGTCCGCAGCGTGCATGGCATCGCCGGAATGCCCCTGTGCCGTGCTCCCGCCCTCGACGGCCCGGTGCTCGCCGCCGTGTGAAGCATGGCCGCGGTCGTGGTCCTGCGCCAGGCCAACGCTGGCGAGCGTGCCGATGATGAGCGTCGAGAGCGCTGCGGCTTTCAACCTGTGCGAGATTGATCTTCCCATCCTGCCGTCCTTCTCTCCGGGATCTGTGCGAGGCCCATCGCGCCGGAATCCGGCGGCGCGACGTGGGCACCCTGTTCTTCGAGATGGGGTTTCCATCTACCGGAAGGTCAAGGGCCGGGCGGGGCGATGTCGATCACGTCGCAGGGGCTTCCGCTAATGCAGGATGGGGGGCATTCAGCGGACGTCGGTCCCCGGGCGGATCTCCCGTCCGTGCCGCTCGATGACGGGCGCGGGCCGTTGAACCCGTGCTGCCACGCCGCCGGCCACGAAATGCCCGGTTCGTGCGGCATCATGGCGGGTCTTTCGCCCGGTGCGACGGTTGCCGTTCCGACCGGCCCGGCAGAGCGCACCCCGGAGCCGGCGACGGCGCCGCGCTTGCGGTCGGTCGACCTGTCCGCGGCGCCCGGACCTCCCCGACCGCTCTGAGCGCCGGCGACGCGGCCCCCGCAACGCCGCCCGGAGCGCGCGCGTGATCGCGGCGCGTTTCGCACGATTCCCTGGAAAGGACATCAGATGACCTTCCACAAGACCCTCGTGGCGCTGCTTCCCGCGGCGGTCCTCACCCTCGCCACGGGCACCGGCCTCGCGGCCGCGCCCCTCTCGAGCCCGCGGCGGCTGACACGATGCAGGTGACCAAGACCCCGACCTGCGGCTGCTTCGCGGCCTGGGTTGATCTCGCGCAAGTACACGGCTTCGCCGTCGAGGTGACGGACAGGGCCGACCATGTGGGCATTGCGCAGGTGGTGGAGGTGCCCGCCGATCTCCGGACGTGCCACACGGCGGAGATCGGCGGCTACGAGGTCGAGGAACCCGTTCCCTTCTCCGCGATCGACAGGCTCCTTGCGGAACGGCCCGGGATAGAGGGCATCTCGGTTCCCGGCATGCCCGCCGGCTCGCCCGGGATGGGCCACGACGCGCGCGCCGTCTACGACGTGATCGCCGGGGCGGCTCGGCCGGCGACGGCGCCGTCTTTCACACCGCCGGGGAATGGGAATGGGTCGGCACCGGTGGGCCGCCGGGTTGGCGGTCATTGCGGGTCTCGCGGTGGCCGTCCCCGCGCTCCTGCGCGATGGCTCCGACGCCAAAGCCTTGCAGCCAGAGAACCCGCAGGTCGTTTCGGACGGCCGCGATCTCTACGCGGAGCCTTGTGCGAGCTGTCACGGAGCGGATCTCGAGGGGCAGCCGGACTGGCGCTCTCCCGGACCGGACGGGCGTTTCCCGGCCCCGCCGCGCGACGCGTCCGGGCACAGCGGGCACCACACGGACGAGGTCCTGTTCGAGCTGACCAAACAGGGACCCGCCGCGTTCACGGGTCCCGGTTACGAGAGTGCCATGCCCGCCTTCGACGGGATCCTGAGCGACGCGGAGATCGTCGCCGTCCTCTCCTACATCAAGTCCCGCTGGCCCGAGCGCATCCGCCAGAGACATGACGCGATGAACGCCGCGGGAGGGGAGTGATGCGGAACGAGGCGCCGCAGGCGCGGGCCGGTCTCGCGCGGGACGGCCGGAAAACGGCTTGACCTTCCCATGACTGGAAGCCTCATGAAGAGGCGTCCACACCGCGGGGAGTGATTCCATGGCGACCACAGACGCAGCGACGGACACGCACCCGGTCCGCGACCCGGTCTGCGGCATGACCGTCGATCCCGAGGCCGGAAAGCCACGCCACGAGCATGCGGGCCACGTCTATCGATTCTGCTCGGCCGGCTGCCGCGAGAAGTTCGCCGCCGCCCCGCAGGACTATGTCGAGGCGATTGACCCGGTCTGCGGCATGACGGTCGACCGCTCGACGGCGCAGCACATGGCGAAGCATGCCGGCGAGCGGTTCTACTTCTGCTCCGGCCGCTGCCGGCAGCGGTTCGAGGCCGCGCCCGAGACGTATCTGAAGGGCCGTCCTGCGCCCGAGCCGATGCCGGCGGGCACGATCTACACCTGCCCGATGCACCCCGAGATCGAGCAGGTCGGCCCCGGCGACTGCCCGATCTGCGGCATGGCGCTGGAACCCAAGGGGGTGCCCACCGGCGACGAGGGGCCGAACCCCGAACTCGTCGATTTCCGCCGCCGGTTCCGGATCGGGGCGGCGCTGACGGTCCCGCTGTTCCTCCTCGCGATGGGGCCGATGGTGGGCCTGCCGGTGGGGGACTGGATCGGCGAAGGGACCGCGCGCTGGCTCGAACTGATCCTCGCGACACCCGTGATCCTCTGGTCGGGCTGGCCGTTCCTGGTGCGCGGGGCGAAGTCGTTCCGCACCATGAACCTGAACATGTTCAGCCTGATCGGCATGGGCGTCACCGCGGCCTACGCCTTCAGCCTCGTCGCCGTGATCGCGCCGGGCCTGTTCCCGGCGGGGTTCCGCGACCATTCGGGACAGGTCGGCGTCTATTTCGAGGCCGGCGCGGTGATCGTCGTCCTCGTCCTTCTCGGCCAGCTGCTCGAATTGCAGGCGCGCGAGCGCACCGGCTCGGCCATCCGGGCGCTGCTCGACCTTGCTGCCAAGACCGCGCGGATCCTGCGTCCCGACGGCCGAGAGGAGGAGATCCCGCTGGAGGAGGTGCAGGTCGGCGACCGCCTGCGCGTGCGGCCGGGCGACAAGGTCCCCGTCGACGGCGCGGTGGTCGAGGGCCGGTCCTCGGTGGACGAATCGATGCTGACCGGCGAGCCGGTGCCGGTGGAGAAGACACCGGGCGACAGGGTCACCGGCGCCACGATCAACGGCACCGGCAGCCTGGTGATCGAGGCCGAGCGGGTGGGCCGCGACACGATGCTCGCCCAGATCGTCGAGATGGTGGCGAATGCGCAGCGCTCGCGCGCGCCGATCCAGAAGCTCGCCGACGCGGTGGCGGGCTGGTTCGTGCCGGCGGTGATCGGGGTAGCCGCGATCGCCTTCTTCGCCTGGGCGATCTGGGGGCCGGCGCCGGCGCTGGCCTATGCGCTGGTCTCCGCCATCGCGGTGCTGATCATCGCCTGCCCCTGCGCGCTGGGGCTGGCCACGCCGATGTCGATCATGACCGCGACGGGGCGTGGCGCGCAGGCGGGTGTGCTGATCAAGAACGCCGAGGCGCTGGAGACCTTCGCCAAGGTCGATACGCTGATCGTCGACAAGACCGGCACGCTGACGGTCGGCAAGCCCGAGCTGGTGGCGGTGCTGCCGGAGGCGGGGCACGGCGAGGCGGAGGTGCTGCGCCTCGCCGCCAGCCTCGAGCGCGGCTCCGAGCATCCGCTGGCCGAGGCCATCCTCCGCGGCGCCGAGGCGCGCGGCGTCGAGCTGGCTCCGGCTTCGGATTTCGAGGCGGTCACCGGCAAGGGTGTCAGGGGCACGGTGGACGGCCGGGCGGTGGCCCTCGGCAATGCGGCGATGCTTAAGGAGTTGGGAATCGCGGCCGCGGCCTCGACACAGGCGGCCGATGCCCGCCGCGACGAGGGCGAGACGGTGATGTTCGTCACCGTGGACGGCGCCGTCGCCGGCCTCGTCAGCGTCGCCGACCCGGTAAAGGAGACGACGCCGGCGGCGCTGAAGGCGCTGCACGGCCTCGGCTTCCGCATCGTCATGGCGACCGGTGACAACGACCGCACGGCGCGCGCGGTGGCCGGACGCCTCGGCATCGACGAGATCCGCGCCGACGTGCTGCCCGAGGACAAGGCCCGGATCATCCGCGAGATGCAGGAGGAGGGCCGGATGGTCGCGATGGCGGGCGACGGCGTCAACGACGCCCCCGCGCTGGCGCAGGCCGATGTCGGCATCGCCATGGGCACCGGCGCGGACGTCGCCATCGAGAGCGCCGGCTTCACGCTGGTCAGGGGCGACCTGAACGGCATCGTCCGCGCCCGGAAACTGTCCCTCGCGACCATGCGCAACATCCGCCAGAACCTGTTCTTCGCGCTGGTCTACAACGCCGCCGGCGTGCCGGTGGCGGCCGGGCTGCTCTACCCCGTCTTCGGCCTCCTGATCTCCCCGATCTTCGCGGCGGCGGCGATGAGCCTGTCGTCTGTCTCCGTCATCGCCAACGCCCTGAGACTGCGCGGCGTGCGGCTGGACGCGTGAGGCGGACCGCCGCGCGCGCCGGCAAACATCTCCCCCGGGGGTGCGGTCAGGCCTTCGAGGTCCGTTGGAACTCATCCGCGCGCCCCCGGATTTGTCCACCATCGCTATGGAGCAGGATTTTCCATGACGGTTCTGATCGTCGCCTTCTGGACGGCATTGGCCGTCGGCCTCGTCCACCTCGCCGAGCGGCAGGCGGACTCGACCGCGCCGCAGGCCGCGCCGTTCCTCGGCGGAGGAACGCCCGACACCCATGCCTGGGCGCGCTACCATTTCCGGCCCTACACCATGACCCTCCTCTTCGTCGCCTTCGAGATGGAGATGATGTTCATGTATCCTTGGGCGGTGGTCTACGTGGCCGAGGGCGCGAAGGCGCTGGCCGAGATGGGGATGTTCCTGGCGATCCTGTCGGTGGGGATCCTCTATGGCTGGCGCGAGGGGATCTTCGGATGGGAGTGAGCGCGCTCCTGCGGCTTGCCCGCACCGCGCCCGCCCCGGTCTTCGCCGCGCCGGGGCCGGGCTGCGCCGCGGCGGTGGACCGGCTCCTCGCCCGCCCAAGCCTCCGCCGCGTCGAGACGCCCCGCGCCGGAGCGATCCTGCTGGTGGCCGGCGCGATCCCCGACCGGGCCGCCGAGGCGCTCGACCGGCTCCACGACCAGCTGCCCCATCCCCGCCGGACGATCCGCTGGGACGGGGCGGAGGAGATCGAGCCGCACCTCCTCGACGCGTGGCGCGAGATCCTCGACGGCGGCGACACGGAACCCGACCGCCGCCCCGACACGCCGCCCAACCCGTGGCAGGGCGAGGGCGACCACGGCCAGGGCGGCGAGGGCATGATGGGCGGCACCCCCTATGGCCGGCCCATGGCGATGACCGGGCCAGACATCCGCGACGGGCTGCAACTCGACCGCTACACTGCGCGCGTCGGCCCCTTCGCGCCGATGCTGCCGCCGGGGCTGGTCCTCGAGCTTACGCTTCAGGGCGACGTGATCGTGGAGGCCGGCGTCCAGGCGCCCCCCTTCGACCAGCCGGCGCAGGCCGACGCGCCCGAACTCGGGGCGGCGCGAATGTTGCGCCTCCTGGGCCTGGACGATGCGGCGGAGGTCCTGCTGCGCGGCGGCCGCCCCCGCGCGCTCGGGATCCGCCGCGCCGTGCCCCGGGGCCTCGGGCGGATCGGCGGCGCGGATGCGCGCGACCGGCTCTCAAGCTGGCTCGCCGGGCAAACGGTCTCGGTCGACCCCCCCGCCCTGCCCGACCTGCTGGCAGGGCTGGAATGGTCCGAGGCGGCCCTGGTCCTCGCCTCCCTGCCGCCCTCCGCCCTCTCCGCTGCCGCCGCGGAGGCCGCATGACCCTGCTGCTGCTCCTCGCGGTGCTCGCGACCCTCGCCCTCGGCACCGGCCTCGCCGCCTGGCTCGACCGGACGCTGGCCGGGGGCGCCGGGATCGCCGGTCTGGCGGCCGAGTGGACGCGCGGGCCGGTGCGGACCGAGGCCCCGGACGAGATGAACCGCCGCCTCGCGCCGGCCTGGTACCTGGCGCTGGCCGCGGCGGGCCTGTCGGTGGTCCCATTCGCGCCCGGCGCGGCGCTGATCGACAGCCCGGTGGGGATCGTCGTCTGGGGTTCCTGCGAGGCGCTGATCGTGGTGACGGTGTTCCTGCACGGCTGGTCGCCCAACGCCCCCTTCCCGCTGATCGGGGCCTATCGCTACGCCGCGATCGGCCTTCCGGTCATGCTGCCCTCGATGTTCGTCCTGATCGCCGCGGCGCTGCCCGCCGAGAGCCTGTCGCTGATCGCCGTGGTCGACAGCCAGCGGGAGGTCTGGAACCTCCTGCGCCAGCCGCTCGGCCTGCCGCTGTTCCTGGTGGTGATCCTGGCGATGACGCTGCGGGGGCCGATGGACTATGCCGACGGGGCCGACATCGCCACCGGCACCTCCGCCGAGGAAGCCGGCCCCGCCCGCGCCCTGTGGCAGCTCGCGCGGCTGGCGATGCTGGTCTCGGCCTCGGCGCTGGCCGCGACCGTGTTCCTGGGCGGCCCGGTCGGCCCCGTCCTGCCCGGTCCGGTCTGGCTCTGGCTCAAGACCGCCGCGGTGATGGCGCTCGCCGTCGCGCTCGGGGGCCGCGTGGCGCGGACCACGCCGTCGCGGATGCTGTGGGTCCTTTGGGTGGTCCTGCTGCCCCTGTCCTTCGTGCACCTTCTGATCTCGGGGGTGACCCTGCTGTGACCGACCTCGCCGTGGCCCTTCTCGCCCTCTTCGCCGCCTGGACCGGCTGGCGCGTCTTCCGCGTCGATTCGATGGTCCGCGCCTCGTTCTCGCTGATGCTCTCCTTCTTGGCCGTCGGCGCCATCGGGGTGCTCCTGTCGGCGCCCTATATCGGCGTCGCCACCGTCTTCATGATGGCGGTGGAGATGATGGTGATGGCAATCTTCATGGTCATGTTCATGATGAACCCCGCCGGGCTGAACCCGATGGTGATGGTGCATCAGCATCGCCTCTCCATCGGCGCCGGGGCCCTGGCCTTCGCCGGGCTGGCCATCGCCGCCCTCCTGTCCGATCCGCCGCGGAACCGGGTGTCGAGCGAGGCCGACGTGGTGACCGAACTGGGCCATGAACTGCTCGGCCCCTCCATGCTGATCTTCGAGACCGCGGGCGTGACGCTCCTGGCGACGATGGTCGGCGCCGTCATCCTGTCCTCCCGCCGGGGCCGCTACGGCGCCTCCGACGAAGGCTCGCGCCCGCCCGGTCTGAGCCCGGGTGGCGATCCCGCCGGTCGACAGCCGCAATCGGGCGGCGGCCATCACCATCATCACCATTGAGGGCCCCATGACGCTGACCATCGTCCTTCTCGGCGCCGCGGCGCTGATCGGCATCGGCCTCTACGGGGCCCTCAGCCAGCAGAGCTTCGTCATGCTGATGATGGGGCTGGAGCTGATGCTGAACGGCGCGCTTCTGGCGATCATCGGGTTCTGGAGCCTCTCGCTCGGCGGCATGCCCGAAGGGCAGCTTCTGGCGATCATCGTCATGGCGGTGATGGCGGTGGAGATGGCCATCGGCTTCGCCCTGATCGTCGCGATCTACCGCAAGCGGCAGGCCGACATGACCGAGGCGATCGGGACGCTCTCGGGATGATCTGGGCGCTCCCCCTCCTGCCCGCGCTGACCGGGCTCGCCCTCTGGGCGCGTCCGCCCGCACGTCCGGGCGCGGTGGCGGCCGGTTTCGCGGCGCTGACGGCACTCGTCGCGTTGCTCCTCGCCGGCAGCGAGGGCTATCTCTTCTGGTCCGAAACCATAGGGTTGCGCGCCGCGCTGCCGCCGCTCGCCGCGACGGTCGCGGTCACGGTGCCGCTGGTGGCGCTGCCGATCCTGCTCTTCGCCGCCGCCGAGCGCCCAACCGGCCTGCCGCGGCTGCTCGGCCTGCTGCTCGTCTTCATCGGCGGCATGGAGTTGATCGTGATCGCCGCCGATCTCGTCACGCTGCTGATCGGCTGGGAGATAGTCGGCGCCTGTTCCTGGGCGCTGATCGGCCACAGATGGGGCGAGGCGGCGCCGATGCGCTCCGCCGCCTACGCCTTCGTGGCAACTCGCACCGGCGACCTGGGCCTGTTCGTCGCCCTCTTCGCCACGTTCGCCGCCACGGGCGGGACGGACTACGACGCGCTCGCCGGGATGGAGGGGCCGTCCCTCGCGCTCGCCGCCGGGGGCATCCTGGTCGCCGCGGCGGCGAAGGCGGGTCAGATCCCGTTCGCGCCCTGGCTCTTCCGCGCCATGGACGGTCCCACGCCGGTCTCCGCGCTGCTGCACTCGGCGGCGATGGTCGCGGCGGGGGTCTATCTCCTGGCCCGGCTGCAGCCGCAGATCGGGGCGGCGCCCGGCTTCGCGCCCGCGGCCATGGCGGTGGGGCTGGCCACCGCGATCCTGGGCGGGATCGCCGCCCTGCGCCAGATGCACGCCAAGAAGTTGCTGGCCGGGTCCACCTCGGCGCAGATGGGGCTGATGATCGCCACCGTGGGCGCAGGCTTCCCTGGCATCGCCATCCTGCATCTCATCGTGCACGCCGCGACCAAGGCCGCGCTCTTCGTTGTCGCCGGGATCGCCCACGGGGTGACGGGCGGCTTCGACCTGCGCGAAATGCGCCTCGGCCGCGCCCTGCCGTGGGTTTCCGGCCTCTGCGCCCTCGCGGCGCTGTCCCTGGCGGCCGTGCCGCCGCTCTCGGGCGGGTGGAGCAAGGAGGAAATGGTGAAGGCGCTGGAACAGGCCGGCCCGGTGATCGCCGCGGCCGGGATCGTGGCGGGCGGGCTTTCGGCGGCCTATTCCGCCCGGTTCTGGCTCATGGTCGCCGGGCCGGGACAGGCGCGTGAGGCGACGGTGGCGAACGGGGCCCTCGCGGCGCTGACGGCGCTCGCCGGGGCCGTGCTCCTTCTCTCGGCGCTGTGGTGGGCTCCGGTCCACGAAGCCGCCGCCCGGCTCGTCGGCGCCGAGCCTGCCGCGCGGCAGCCGAGATCGGACTCGTCGCCTCGCTCTCCGCGGTGGCGCTCGGCCTCCTCGGCGGGATCGCCATGGCCCGCCGCCCGGGAGGAGCGCCCCAGCGCGACTGGCTGGGCCTGCCGGACCTGATCGACGCCGGTATCGTCCTGCCCTTCGACCGCCTCTCTCGCCTGGCCGCGCGGCTCGACGACACCGCCATCGACGGCCAGCGCGCCGGGCTCATCGCCGCGGGCGGGCTGGTCGGCGGCATCGTCCGCGCCACGGGGGGCCTGAGCCGCGCGGCCGGCAGCGGCGGAGAGCGCATGGCCGACCTTTTGCCCTCCGGCGGCGGCCGCCTTGCCGGATTGACGGGGCAGGATCTGCGCCGACTCCAGTCCGGGCTCGCCCACCACTACTACGCGATTCTCGTCGCGGGCGCCGCGCTCGGGATCCTCTCCCTGATCCTCGGAGGCTGACGTGCTGACACTCGCCGTCCTCGTGCCGCTCGCCGGCGCCCTCGCCGTCGCGGCCCTGCCCGCGCTCGAGGCGCGCGCCCGCGGGATCGCCACGGCGCTCGCCGCCGTGCCGTTGGCGCTCCTCCTCCTCGTCTGGGCGACCTACGACGCCACGGGCGGCTTCTCGGCCCGGGCCGAGATCCCCTGGATCCCCAGCCTCGGAATCGCCTGGCGCGTGGGCGTTGACGGGCTGTCTCTGTCGCTCGCGATGGTCTCGGCGCTGGTCTTCGTGGCCGCCGTCGCCTGGCCCGCGGGGGTCGCCCATGCCCGGGCCTATTACGCCTGGATGCTGTTCCTGACGGCTGTCTCGATTGGCCTCTTCGTCACGCTCGACCTCCTGATCTTCTACGTCTTCTTCGACCTCAGCCTGGTGGGCATGTACTTCCTCATCGGCCGCTGGGGGCACGGGAATGCGCAGGCGGCGGCGCTGAAATTCTTCGTCTACACGCTCGCCGGATCGCTGCTGATCCTGATCGGGATCATCGTCCTGGCGCTCGCCATGCCCACGCTGACCTTCGACATGGCCGAGATCATCGCCGCGCCGCCGCTCTCGGGCGCGACGGCGGGGCTGGTCCTGCTGGCGCTGATCCTCGGTTTCGGGATCAAGACGCCGGTCTTTCCGCTCCATACCTGGCTGCCCCCGGCCCATGTGGACGCGCCCGGACCGGTCTCGGCGATCCTCGCGGGGGTCCTGCTGAAGATGGGCACCTACGGCCTCGTCCGCATCGCGCTGCAGATGCTACCCGAGACCTTCGCCCGCTTCGCCCTTCCCATCGCGCTCCTCGGCCTCGTCTCGATCCTCTGGGGGGCCATCGTCGCCTACGCGCAGCAGAACCTGAAGCGGCGGATCGCCTATACCTCCGTCAACCACATGGGCTACGTGGTGCTCGGTATCGCGGTCGCCGGGTCCGGCCTCGGCTCCGCCACGGCGCGGCAGCTGGCGCTCACCGGCGCGGTGGTGGAGATGGTGGCGCACGCCCTCATCACCGGCGCGTTGTTCCTCGTCGCCGGCGCGGTCTGGCAACGCGCGTCGGACTACGAGCTGGGGCATTTCGGCGGGCTGGCCGGGCCGGCGCCCCGGCTCACCGTGCTCGCCACGCTTGCCGCCTTCGCCTCGCTCGGCCTGCCGGGCCTCGCCGGCTTCGTGGCCGAGTTGCATATCTTCCTCGGCGCCTTCGCCGTCTATCCCTGGATCGCGGCCATTGGTCTTCTCGGCATTCTCGTCACCGCCGCGCTGTTCCTGTCGATGCTGCGGCAGCTCTTCTTCGGGGCCCTGCCCCCGGACCGGGCCTCCTTCGCCGACCTGACCCGGACCGAGGCGGCGATCCTCGGCGGCCTCCTCGCCCTGGTCGTGTTGATCGGGATCTGGCCCGCCTGGCTTTTGTCGCTGATCGACGCCGGGTCGCTGGTCCCGACCCTCGGCCAGGAGGGCTGACATGCCCGTCGGCGACCTTGCCCCGGAACTCGCCCTTCTGCTGACCGCCGTCGCGGCGCTCCTCGCCGCGATGACCCTGCCGCAGCGCCGGCACGGGATCTGCGCCGCGCTGTCGCTCGGCGGGATCGTCGTCGCGGCGGGATTCGCCCTCTCACAGGCGGGGATGCGGCAGACGACCTTCTCCGGCACCTTCGCGCTCGACGGGGCCACGACGGTCGCGCGCCTCCTGATCCTCGGTCTCACCGCGCTCTGCACCGCGCTTGCCCCGCGCTGGCTGGCCACCGACCGGCGGCACGGGGAGTTCTACGCCATGCTGCTCTTCTCCGCCCTGGGCGCGCTGATGATGGCGGGGGCAGCGGACCTGATGCAGCTCGTCATGGGGATCCTGCTGTCCTCCGTCACGGGCTACGTGCTCGCCGCCTATCACCGCGACTGGGCGATCTCGCTCGAGGCGGGGATGAAGTATTTCCTCCTCGGCGCCCTGGTCAACGCGCTCCTCGTGATCGGCGTCGTGCTGGTCATGGGGATCGCGGGCGGGACGGATTACACGGTCTTGGCCGCGATGCCCCGCGATCCGCTGGCCGTGACCGGCCTCGCCCTGGTGGTGCTGGGGCTCCTGTTCAAGCTCGGCGCCGCCCCCGCCCATGCCTGGGTCCCCGACGTGGCCGAGGGCGCGCCGGTCCCCGCCGCCGCCTTCCTGACCACGGTGCCGAAGGTTGCGGCGGCTGTCGCCCTCTACCGGCTGGTGGAGGTCGCCCCCGACGGCGCGGCGCCGCTGCGGCCGCTGATCGCGGGCGTCGCGGCGGCGACGATGACGCTGGGCAATCTCTGCGCACTGGGACAGGAGGACCTGCGGCGCCTGATCGGCTGGTCCTCGGTCAGCCAGACGGGCTACGCGCTCATGGCGGTCGCGGTGGCGGGCGCCCTGCCCGCTCTGCTGTCCTTCCTCGCGGTCTACGCCATCGCGAATGTCATGGCGCTCGCGGTCGTCGCGGAGTTCCGTGGTCGGACCGAGATCGCCGCCTGGCGCGGGCTGGGGCGCAGCCACCCGCTGGCTGTCGCCGCGCTAACGCTCGCCTTCCTGTCCTTCGTCGGCATCCCGCCGCTGGCCGGGTTCCTGGGCAAGTTCGCGCTCTTCGCCGCGACGCTGGAGGGCGGCCTGTGGTGGCTCGCCCTTGCGGCGGTGGCCAACACGGTGATCTCGCTCTGGTACTACCTGCGGGTGCTCGGCCCGGCTCTCCTCTCGCACCCGGTGGAGGATGCCGCGACCCTCGGAGGACCGACCCGCGCGGCGATGTTCGCGGCGACCGTGGTGCTCCTCGCCCTGACCGCCCTCTGGGCGCCGCTCTGGCCGCTCCTGCCGACGAGCCTGCTGCCCTGACAGGCGAGACCTTGTTGCACGAGGGCATGCGGCTGCGCCGGTCCCCTGCCCATCCCGTGGTCGCGCCGGAATGCGCTCCACCGAGGCGCATCGGTCGCGTTCCATGGCGCGGAGATCGGGCACGGCATCGGACGCCCCCGCCTCGCCCGAGGGCCCCTGCTCAGGGTGGGAGGCGGCGAAAGACGGCAAAGACGAAGTTCTGCACCACCTCGGCCGGGGTTCGGTGCCGGTGCGCCAGGGACTGGTCGAGCGCGAACCGGGGACCGAGGAAGTCGGCCAGGCCCTCGGCCGACCAGCGCTGCACCGGCAGGCCCGAGCAGCGGTCCGGCCCGTCCGGCGCGAAGGCACCGATGATCACCACCGAGCCCGCGCCCGTTCCCGAGAGCAGCGCGCGCCGGTAGCCTTCTCGCGCGTGCTTCGTGGTCATGAAGTGGAGGACCGCGCGATCGTGCCAGACATGCCAGCGTCGTGTGGGATGCCATTCCGTCACGTCGGCAACCTCGAACGTCACACGCGCCGCCGCGGCACCGAGCCTCCCCCGCGCGTGATCGAGTCCCGAACTCGGCGACATCGACGAGGGTGATGTCGGTTCGCCCGTCGGCGATCAGCTGGTCGACGAGCCTCGATGCGCCGGCCCCGACATCCACGATCGACGCCCGTCGGTCGGGCGCATGGCTGCGGATCAGGCCGAGGCTGGGCTCGGGCTCCCCCTGGTACCAGGAGAGCCGCTCTTCGGGCCGTTCGTAGGCCCGGCTCCAGTGTTCTGCGACACCGGACGACATCAGAGTGCCCGGCCCGGGATGGGCGCCTCCGCGACAGCCGCGAGGGCGAGCTCCGATGGCCGGGCGAAGTGCCGGTGCCTCATGCACGCCCCCCCTTTCGTTGCCCTCCCTCCTAGAACACCCAGCGGTCTGAAAGGAGACAGGCCGATGGTGGTGCATATCCGCGATCCGGCCAAGGGATATGGTCCTCGCATGGCCGGGGTGATGACGGCTATCGCCCCCGTCCAGGCGGAAGCGGGCGCCAGCGACCGCGTGGCAGCCGGGACCGGCCAACCTCTCGAGCGGCGGCGAGGGACAAGCCGCCGACCGATACCGAGCGGCGGCGTTCCGAGGGCGCCTGCCGGCACCTGATGCGCTGGAGGCGAGCGGCTCAGGCGCTTCCCCCGGTGACCTCGATGTCGCCAGTCATGCCGCCGGCCCGGTGGCCGGGAACGTTGCAGGCGAGTTCCAGATCCGCTTCCTCCGAGAAGGTCCAGACCAGCTTCGCGGTCTCGCCCGGCTCCAGCAGGACGCTGTTCGGATCCTCATGCGCCATGCCGGCCTCGCGCATCTCGGCCTCGTGCACCTCTTCCGCCGTCATCACGCCGCTCTCCAGCATGCGCCGCATTTCGTCTGCGTGGGCGTCGTGCATCGCGTCGGTGCCAATGCTGAACTCATGCACCATCTCGCCGATATTCGTGACGACGAAGCGAACCGTCTGGCCGGGTTCGAATGTGAGATCGGATGGTTCGAAGCGCATCTCGTCCATCGAGACCTCGACCACCCGGTCGACTTCCGCGGGCGCGCCGGCCTCGCCAATATCGTCGCCATGGCTGTGACCGCTGCCGGCGGCATAGGCGGGCGCCGTAGCTGCGGCGAGGAACAGTCCGGTCAGGACATGGATCATCTGCATGGAAAGATCTCCTTCGGCTCTTGCTCTTGCTCTCGGTTCGCGCGGTGCTGGCCGCGCTATCTCGCTCCGTCCCTGCCGACCCAAAAGGATGGAGGCTCCTTCCGCAACGCACGAACATGACGGTGCGACGCACGTGACCGGGGCGTCGGTCCGCCCCGCGATCGGCCGCGTGCCGCCGGACGTCCGATGATGCGCCCGCGCGCCGGTCCGCGCCGGGGGACGATGGCCCCGGCCAGACTGGCAGTCCAACTCATCGATCCGGTGGATGATCGGCGGCGCGCTTGAACGTGCCGCCCCGCTGCTGGTTCAGGACTCCAGCACCTTGCGCCGCGCCTCGTACTCCTCGGGGTCGATCTCGCCCCGGGCGAGCCGCTCGCGCAGGATGTCGAGCGCGTCTGGGCGCCGGCTCTTCCGATCCCGCTCCATCAGCCACCGGACGCCCAGCACCACGCCGACGATGATCGCGCCCCAGAAGACGAGCATCATCAGCGCGCCGAACAGGCCGGAACCGCCGCCCCACATCATGTGGCCGTGCCCGCCCTCCCAAGTGGACTGGGCATGGGCCAGGGCCGGAGCGGCACCCGGCACCGTGGTTGCGAGTAATCCGATGATTCGGGTCATGATCGTCTCCTTCAGTGGTCAGGTCTTCGGTGGGAAACCGGCGACAGCGGCAGGTGTACCGTCGCGGCGAGCCCGCCGCCGGGGCGGTTGGCGAGTCCGAGATCGCCGCCATGCGCATGGACGATGGTCCGCGCGATCGAGAGGCCGAGCCCCACACCTCCGGTCTCGCGGCTGCGCGAGGTCTCCAGCCGGACGAACGGGTCGAAGACGCGCTCGAGGTCGCCCTCCGGGATGCCGGGGCCGCGGTCGGCGACGACGATCCGCGCCATGTCGCCGGCGCGGTCGAGCGCTACCTCCACCTCCCGCCCGTAGCGCAGGGCGTTCTCGATCAGGTTGCGCAAGGCACGCTTCAGGGCGAGCGGACGCACGCGGGCGATGATGTCGGGCGCGGCATGGAGATCCGGTGCCGCCCCGGTCTCGGCCAGGTCGTCCCGGAGATCGGCGAGCAGGTCGGCCAGGTCGCGCGCCTCCGAGGGTTCAGACGAGGCGACGCCGCGGGCGAAGGCGAGCGTCGCCTCGACCATCTCCTGCATCTCGGCGGTCGTGGCGATCAGGCGCTCGCGGGTCTCGTCGTCCTCGACCATCTCGGCGCGCACCCGCATCGCGGTCAGCGGCGAGCGCAGATCGTGGCCAAGTGCCGCGAGAAGCCGGGTCCGGTCGGAGACGAAGCGCGTCAGCCGCGCCTGCATCCGGTTGAATGCCGCCGTCAGATCTCTCAGCTCGGCCGGGCCGGTCTCCGGCAGCGCCGCGACGTCCTCGCCGCGGCCGAGCCGCTCGGCCGCCGCGCCGAGGCGGGCCAGCGGCCCGGTGATCCGGCTGAGCAGGAACCACAGGGCCGCCCCGAGCGTCGCCGCCGCCGTCGCGACGAAGCTCACCGTCGCCGCCCAGGGCCATTGCAGCGGCGGCCGGTGGAAGCGCGTCGCCACGTTCAGCCAGCCCCCCTCCAGCAGCGCGATCGAGAGCCGCATCTCCACGGCGGCGAGCGGCCGTCCCCATCATCTCGCGGTGCATGCGCGCCATCCTCTCCGGCACGCGGCCGCGCCCCGGCCGGACCTCGTGCAACTCGACCCTCACCTCGCGCTGGCGTTCCGTCCCGAGCAGGCTGCGCAGGCGGGCGGCGATGGCGCGGCCACCCTCGTGATCGAGGTGATCGACGGTGGGCTCGGTGCCCATGCTGAACCTCACCAGCGGCGAGTCGGCCGCACGCAGGATCGAGGGGTGCAGCGCTTCGGGGGCCTCCTCCAGCAGGAGCGTCACGTTCGCCGCCCGCCCGGCCGCTTCGAGCCCCAGCGCGGCCCGGACCGCGAGGCCGCGCTCGCCCACGAAGAGCCACAGGCTCACCGCCTGCGCCGCCACGAGCGCGCCCAGGATCAGCAGCACGAGCTGCGCCCTGAGAGTTCGGGGCCGAAGGCGGGTCACGGCACGTCCCGCACATCGGTCGTCAGGCTGTAGCCGCCGCCGCGGACGGTGGTGACGATCTCGGGCCGGGAGGGATCGCGCTCGATCTTGCGGCGCAACCGGCTGACCTGGTTGTCGATGGTACGGTCGAAGACATGCGCCTCCCGGCCCGAGGTGAGATCCAGCAGCTGGTCACGGCTGAGCACGAAGCGTGGCCGGTCGAGGAACACCGTCAGCAGCCGGAATTCCGCCGTTGTCAGCAGCACCTCGCCGCCATCCTCGGCCATCAGCCGCCGCCGGTCGGTGTCGAGCACCCACGGCCCGAAAGCCACCCGCCTGCCGGTCAGGGCACCGGCGCTGCGCTCGGGCCGCTCGGCGCGGCGCAGGATCGCCTTGATCCGCGCCAGCAGCTCGCGCGGATTGAAGGGCTTCGGCAGGTAGTCGTCGGCGCCGATCTCGAGGCCCACGATCCGGTCGGTCTCCTCGCCGAGCGCGGTCAGGAGCAGGATCGGAGGAGAGCCCGCGGCCGCCAAGCGGCGGCAGGCCGAAAGCCCGTCCTCCCCCGGCATCATCACGTCGAGCACGATCAGGTCGAAGCGCCCGGCGCGCAGCCGCGCATCCATCTCGGCGGCGTCGCGTGCCGGGGTCGCGCGCATCCCGTTCCGCTCGAGGTAGCGGGTCACCGCGTCACGGATCTCGCGGTGGTCGTCGACGACGAGGATGTGCGGCGCGTCAGGCATGGGGCCTTTCTAACGACGCCTCCGGGCGCGGCGGTCAAGAATTTGTCGCAAGACGTCGCGCCTCCCGGCGCCTGCGACACGTCGATACAAATCGCTGTCCATCGGACACGGTTCTGCGACGTTGAGCCTCCAGATAGACAGCATGGCAACCGACGAGGTGAGATGATGCGACGCAACTGGATTCTGCCGCTGGGCCTGGCCGCGACGACGGCGCTTGGCGCGCTTTCCCTGCCGGCCCTCGCGCACGAGGTCGAGCGCGGTGACGGGCCCGGCCGGGGCCACGGCCAAAGCGGCGAGCACGGCCGCGGCGCCGGTGCGGCCGGCGGGCACGGCGCGGCACGGCGGCATGATGGACATGATGCGCCAGATGCACGGGATCCACTCGGGCATGATGGGCGGCTCCGGCGCGATGATGGGCGCTGCCGGCATGATGGACGAGGCTGGCGGCCCGGGCCACATGGGCGACATGATGCGCGCCTTCGACGCCGACGGCGACGGCAACCTGACGCCCGACGAGCTTCGCTCCGGACTCGAGGACCGGCTCGCGGAATTCGACGCCGATGACAGCGGGACGCTCTCCCTCGAGGAGTTCGAGGCGCTGCACAGCGCGATGATCCGGGAAAGCATGGTCGACCGGTTCCAGATGCTCGACAATGACGGGGACGGCGAGGTGACCGGCGAGGAGATGGTAGCCCCCGCCGACCGGATGCAGCGGATGCAGGAGAGGCGCAGCCGCGTGATGGAGCGGAGATCCGGCGCACCCGGTGCGGGCGACGGGCAGGACGGCGGCATAATGGAGGGTGACGCGGCCGGGGACGGCACGGCGGAACAGGGCGCCTCCGACGAGTAGGGAAGAGCCATGGCCGGCGGGGCGTCGCCCGGTTCCCCGATGCCGCGCCGGTCCGGCGCGGGATCCCGCCCCCGGGCATATCCCGGTGGACGGGATCCCGTGCGAACTCGCTAAGCCGCAGCAGGCGGTCGATGCGCGAGGCGAGATGTCCCTGACGGTGAAGATCATGGTGGCCGTGCTGGGGCTCGCCCTCGCCGCCTGGCTCATCTGGGGGCCGGCCGACCTCGCCGCGATGATCACGGCCGAGAAGCTCGACCGGGTCGTCGCCCGCGCGGGTCCCTGGGGTCCGCTCGTCGTGGCGGGGCTGATGACCCTCGCGGTGGTGATGAGCCCGATCCCGAGCGCCCCGATCGCGATGGCCGCCGGCGCCGCCTACGGCCACCTCTGGGGCACGGTCTACGTCCTGCTCGGCGCGGAGCTCGGCGCGCTGATCGCCTTCGGCATCGCCCGCATGGTCGGCCGCGCGCCGCTCAGGCGCTGGTTCGGCGACCGGATCGACGCGGGCCTCCTCGGCTCGCAGAATGCGCTGACGGCGACGGTCTTCCTCAGCCGGCTGATGCCGTTCGTGTCCTTCGACCTGATCAGCTACGCCGCGGGCCTCAGCTGCCTCCGCCTGTGGCGCTTCGCGCTGGCAACGCTGGCCGGCATCGTCCCCGCGAGTTTTCTGCTCGCGCATCTGGGCACCACGGCGGCGGAGGGCGAAATGGGCGCAGCCAGCTGGGCCGTTCTGGTCATCGGTCTCGTGACCGGCGCGCCGCTTCTCTGGGCCGCGTTTCGCGGGCGCCGCGAGAAAGACCGCCGGCCTCGGGATTGAGACGGCACCGTGGGGCCCGCCGGACGCGCGGGCGGCTCCCTCGCGGCCTGCCGCGCAGCCTTGCCCGAGCCGGGCTCTCCCGCGTTCCGCGTCCGGGCGCGGGAACAGTCCCTCGAAACTCTCGTTCGCGCCAGGGTCACGCCCTCGGCGGCGCATGCCGGGCGATCATCGCACAGAAAAGTCCATCACGCCGCATCGTTATCTGCGCTGGGCTCTTCCAACGGAGGCGCATCAGGGTCGGCAGAATTTTCCCCGGCCGAGGCGTCGTTCCCGGCTTCCGGAAACAAGGCCATCTGACCGCCGTCGTTTGCCTTGACCGGCGCCGCGATAGAAGCGTCGCCCTCGCCATTGGGGCGGCGTCCTCTCGACCCAGCAGGCGCCCCTCGAGAGCCGCGATCCGGACCTTGGCCGCCACGAGCTCTTCCACCAGGCAGGTGACTCGCTGCTCGGCGGTCTGTGCACGCTCCTTGGCGACCGCGGCCTCCGCGATGGCCGTGTCGCGCTCGTCTTCGACGAGGGCGATGTCTTCGAGAGCCTCGGCCTTCTCCTCCTCGATCTCGGCGAGCGCGCCGGCATGGACGCGCCGGTCGGCAGCGGCCGTCTCGTCGGCCGCGCGCCAGGCGGCTTCCCAGGCCGAAGCAAAAAGATCCAGGACCTCGTCGGGCATGTCTGGAGCGGAGCGCGCGGCCTCGGCCGCGGCCTTCTGCTCCGCGACCGCGATCTTCACGATCGGGGTGATGTCGCGGAACGATCCGCCGGTGATCTCCCGCACAGCGGCGTTAGTCGGCCGCTCGCCCTTCGCCTGGAGGTCCGAGACCCCCTTGCGCACTTTCCTCTCGAGTGTGGCGTTCGGCTTCTTCGTGCTGTCTGTCATCTGGCACCTGCCTTGGTAACGGTAAGCGCCGGTAATACCTTGGCGGCGCTACCACCCCGGGCGGGGGTGGCAGCGAGGAGATGGTTCTCCCCATCTTCCACCGGAAATCCTGATTGCCGGGGCCACAGTTTCCGGTTTCAGACGCCCTCGAACCAGCTGCCGTCGATCCGGACCCGTTCGACCATCTCGGTGGCAACGCCGAGGCCGTTCTCCTTCAGGAGGTCGCAGAGCCGGTCGCCTCGATGTGGTCGATGGCGATGGCCCCGTCCCGGGTCGCCTCGTCGGTCGCGGCCGGGGTGTAGTGGCCGGTCGAGATGAAGAGCCCCTTGTCGGCGCGGCCTTGCAGGGCCCCGCGGAAGTCGCGGATCTCCTTCGCGCCGACGCCGCCCTTCCAGCGCTTGCACTGGAAGTAGACCTGGAACGAGACGAGGTTCACGCGCAGGACGCCGAGGCCGTCGATGCCGCCATCCCCGGTCTTGCCACGCACCTCGACCCTGGTGAAGCCGGCCTCGCGCAGGAGCCGCTCGAAGGCGTCCGGCGGCATGGCGCCGACCACGGACAGAAGCGCGGTCTTCCAGTCCTCCTCGCCCGCCGGGCCGGCATCGGCTTCCGCGATGACGACCTCGGCGCCCTCGGAGGCGCCAGGGGCCTCCTCCTTGCCCTTGCGCTTTCGGCGGGCCTTCTCGCGCTCCTCGGTCTGTACCGCCGCGACGATGCCGACGAGCGGACCCCGGTCGGCGATCGCGGTGCCTGCCTCGGTGATCGCCCAGACGCCGCGGGCGGCGTTCTCGACGGCACCGCCGCGCCTCAGATAGGTGCGCGCCCAGGAGAGGTAGTAGTTCACCTTCAGACGCTGCGCGTTGTTCGGCATCGGGATCGACTGCTCGGCCTCCGACAGGCCCTCCATCTCGATCACCGTCTCGTCGATCTCCTGGATGCTTCCCGAGCCGCCCGAGATGCCGCAAGGCGTCGAGCGTGGCGAGCATCATGCCCGGCAGGTCCGGCAGGCCTTCTGGGTCGATCACGAACCGGCGGTCAGACGACATAACGGCCCTCCTCGGTCATCTCGGCCATCCCGAGGCCGGCGAGGGTCTCCAGCAGGGGCTCGACGCTCTTTGCGCGACCACGGGCGAAGGTGCGCGCGACGGTTTCGGCGTCGGCCTCGCCCGGATCCTCCAGCACCTCTCGGACGGCGGCGATCTGCGCCGGCAGGGTCTTCGGCCAGGCGGCCTTGCCGGCCTTCGTCGTGGCGGCGATCTCCAGCTTGCCCTGTTTCGTCTCGGCGGCGCGGCCGTCGGGGTTCTGGTAGTCGGGGCGCAGCCAGCGGACATGGCCGCGCGCCTCCTCCTCCCCGCGCTCGCGGTTGAGGGCAACGAGGTTCGTCAGGATGTCGTTCTCGGACAGGTCGGCGGGCCAGCCATAGGCCTCGGCCACCGCCGCGTCGATCCGGTCGTGGATGTCCTTCAGGAGGCCGATCAGCCCCTCGTCGTAGACCTGCTTGTCCTTGCCCTCGATCACCTCGCCCGCCCGTAGCTTTTCGAGGACGTTATACATCTGCGTCAGCGTCAACCTGGGGTGCCGGGCCTGCCGCTCCTTGCGGTGGGCGTCGAGTTCCTCGCCAAGTTGGCGGAGGGTGGTGCTTTGGGTCGAGGAAAGATCTGGGAAGGGGAAGGGATCGAAGCAGCGTGAATTATTGTAACGCGGGTCATTTCCCATGCCCATCCGGCCCCCCGCTGCCAACGACCAGCAGAGGTGTATGCCGCTGGATAGAATTGCAAGGAATTCCGCGTCTTCCAAACAGGTACCGATTATGGAGCCGTCGATGAGGTTGTCGGGTGCATCAAGGAACAAGAAGAGCCTGTGCTTCGCGACCTCGGTGGTCGCAATAAACCTGCGAAGGCCCGAACGCGCGCCGCGAAATACGGAGCGGGGTTCGCCGAAGACCCACCAGCGCTCCCGATGGCTTTTTCTGGCGACCTGCTCCCTTTCAGGCCTCACTCGATCATGCAGAAGCTGGTATGCGTGCGGATAGGTTTTCGCTTCCTCGGAGGAGAGCCCAAAGAGGTCGATCACATACCGCTCGCGGCGATCCTGCACCAGATCTCGACCGGCCCAGAACCGAGGCAGACGGCTTTCCGGAATACCATCTCGGGACAACAAATCACGGCGCTCAGAGCCCTCGAGAATGAACCCGCTGCCGACGAGCTTCACGCCTTGAAAGCCGATCTGGGCGTTACCGGAAAGAGGTAGGGCGCCCCCTACATCCGCGCCTACCCGCAAGTTCGAGTAAATCAGGCCAAGCTCTGTCCTGAACTCGACCCGGCGTCCCTCGGCTTCGTTCCTCTCTCCGCTTTCGGACACCGCCGACACCAGCCGCCCCGGTCGGCTGCCAGCTGCCGCAACGGTCATGCCGATCCGCACCGCCGCGCCGTCCACCGTGTCCACCGTGTCCACCGTGGGTCCACCCAAGGGTGGTCCGGGATCGCGAAGAGCCGGGAAAGGGGATGCTTCCCGTCCCCCAGATGGGGCTCCAGCACCCGGCGATTGAAGGTCTGCCGCAGCGAGTTCGTGGTGATCAGGCCGAACCGGCGCAGGCCAGTCTGCCCGTCATAGCCACGGGCCTTCAGCGCCGCCTTCTCCCACCAGAACATCACCAGGTCAGCGCTGCCCGGCATCTTCGGATAGGCTTGCCACAGCGCCTCCACATAGCCGTCGCCGAGCGCGTCGCGCATCCTCTTGTTGCCGATGAAGGGCGGGTTGCCGACGATGAAGGTCGCCTCCGGCCACTCGGCCGGGCGCGGGTCGGCGTAGTCGTAGATCTGCACTCGGGCCGACGGGTCCGGCACCTCCTCCCCTGTCGCCGGGTGGCGCATGGTGGTCATGCCGTCCCAGCGCGTCACCGGGTCGCCGGCCTCGTCCAGCCTTGGCGTGCGGCCGGACCATGTCAGCACGGCATCGCGATGCTCGATGTTGCGGAAGTCGCGCAGGATCGGCTCGGACGGGGCCGCATTGCCATGGGTGCGATAGTGCCATTGCAGGTAGCCGATCCAGAGCACCAGCTCGGCCACGTTGGCCGCCCAGGGGTTCAGCTCGATCCCGAGGAACCGGTGCGGGTCCACCGTGTGCCCGGCGAGGCCGAAGCTGGCCTGCGCCTCGCCCAGCTCCTCCATGGTGGCGATCACCGCGCCCTCGAGCCGCTTCATCAGCTCCAGCGCGACGTAGAGGAAGTTGCCCGACCCGCAGGCCGGGTCGAGCACCGTCACCTCGCAGAGCGTGCGATGGAACTCCCGCACCTCGCGCAGGGCCTCCTTCTCCTTGCCCTGACTGCGCAGGAGGTCGGCCGCGGCCTGGACGCTGCGCCAGTCGGCGCGCAACGGCTCGATGATCGGCCGCTCGAAGCGGTAGTCGTTGGTCTGGTCGTCGCTCTGGGCGGGCTTTGGACGATCGACCTCGAGCATGTCGCAAGGCTCGGAGGCGAAGGTCTGGAAACTGGCGAGCTCGCTCCCGCCGGATGCGCGCCACCGCGCGATAAAATCGTCAACCTGCAAGACCGCTCTCCCTCTTGGCCCGCAGATTGCACGCAAGGGATTGGAACGACAACGCCTTCTCGCTTTCGATCGACGTGGGATCGGCGGTCGTTCAGGATTTCGGGGGCGACGCGGGACGGTTCCAGCCGTCGGCAGGGTGGTTGGTATGGGAGCAGTATAGTCGAAGAACGGGGCTCCCCGAACCTACGATCGGAGACCCGACCCGCGCCAATCCTTCCGGTGTCCCTGTCCACCCACCGCCATCAGGGAAGCCCGGGAAACTCCCGGTCCTTTTCTCGATGGATATGAGCTTCGACCCTGGCGTGGACCTTCCGCCGCTGCTCCTTTGGAAGCTGGTCGGCGAAGCTCAGAAACGCCGCGCCGTAGAGGATCTTCCGCCGGGCATCGGCGCGTCTGCTCCTCGGCCTTCTGCCGCTGCTGCAGGTCCCGCATGCGCGCCTGGTCCTGCGCGAGCTTCCGTTTCGGGGCCTCGATCTGCTGCTCGGTCTTCTTCATGGGCCCGTCCCTCCACGGTGCCATCCGCCGGGGAGATCGCGCCCGGTGACCGATCCCGCATCCCGTGATCCGTCGAAACCGGAACAGTCTTCCCGCAGCCCCGGAAGGGCGAAGGGCGCGGTTACGCAACTCTGCGAGTTGCCGCGCGCCTGCCGCGGGCTTTCGAGGAGCGGAGATCCGGGCGGGGCCCGATCTCCCCGGCATGCACAAGGCCTGCCACTTCGAGATCAAGGTCCGCAACCGGACGAACACCGCCTCCATCGTCGGAGCCGCCGCCTACTGCACGGGCGGGCGCTACCGCGCCGACCGCACCGGGCAGCGCCACGACTACCGCCGCCGCGATGTCGTCAGTGTCGAGTCGATCCGGATGCCGCACGATCCCGAGCGGATCTCGAATCTCGCCGACGCGGCCGAGAAGCATCCGCGCGGGCGCACCGCGCGGGAATTCGTCGTGTCGCTGCCCGCCGCGCTACCGCTCGACGTCCAGCGCAGGCTGGTCCGCGGATACTGCCTGTGGCTCCACGACACCTTCGGCATGAGATCCATGGCCGCGATCCACCCCCCTTACGTCGACGGGATGGACAAGGAGATCGCCGCCGATCTGCGTCCCGCCACCGAGGGGCGCAAGCGGCCAGCGCGATATCGCGGCGGCGAACGGGGAAACCCGCTCAACCAGCACGTCCACATCCTCTGTCCGACCCGCGCCCGGGACCCCGAGACGGAGACGTTCGGGAAGAAGCTCCGGGATCTCGACGACGTTCGGACCGGCCCCGAATTCGTCCAGCGGTCCCGGGAGGAATGGCAGAGCCGCGTGAACCGCGCCCTCGCGAAGGCCGGGATCGCGGACCGGGTCGATCTCAGGAGCCACGAAAGGCAGGCCGCGGCGGGAGATGCCCCCGAGGGGCTCGTGGCGCAGCGCAGGGCCGGCCCGAGGAACACCGCCCGCAGCCGCCGCCGGATCGCGGACGGGGGGACGGATGACACGGTCTCCGGCCGGAGCCGCGCCGAGATTCGGGAGGCGAATGAGACCCTCCGGACGAGCTGGCTCGCCCTGCGTGCCGCAGAGCGCGAGAAGGCGCGGGGAGGAGGTCTCCGAAGGTCTGGCCGACGAAAGGGAAGCACGCCGCCGTGCCGAGGCGGCAGAGGCCGAGGCCGCCATAAAGACAGCGACGACCGCCGAAGAGCGTGCGTCGGCGATCGCCGACGCGCCCCACCTCGACTGCCTCGATCCCTGGGCCCAGGATAATCCGGACACGGATCCCGGATTGCCATGGGACATGGAGGTCGACCCCGAAACGCAATCGGCGACCGCTCCCGTCCGGGAACAGCCGCCGAAGGTGAAGATCGGGAAGGTCCGCCAGAAACAACCGGAGCGGCAGCGAACCCGGGGATCGTCGTAGGGCGCGGATCGCCGCCTGGGGCTCAATAGCGCCTGTCGGCCCAGGCCATCGTCTCGAACAGGCGCCGCTGACGGCGATCCAGGCGGCACCACGCGTCGCGGATGTCCTGGTGCTCGCTGGGAAGCAGATCCACCCGGCTGAAAGCCAAGGCGACCGCGATGGTCTCGCTGGTCGAGAGGCAGCGGATCGCCTCCTCGACCGGAACACCCTGGACGACGGCGCGACACGCCATGGCATCGCCCCGCTCCGTGTCGGCCATGAGGTCTGCGAAAGCTGCTCTGGGGGCCTCTGCCGCCTGCCTTGCGCGATACATCTGCATGCCGGCGTCGCTGAGTCGTTTCGTCATCTTCAGGGTTCTCTTCTCTTCGCTTGCCGAGGGGGTTGGGTCGTAGCGAGGACATCGGACGACGCTCGGCCGGCCGGAAACGCGCGACGCCATTTTTCGCGACGGCCCGATTTTTATGCGCGGGGTCGCGGGGCGTAGGTCCGATCGATGGACCTCTCGCGACATCACCGCCAGTTCGTCGCCGAACTGCTCGGCCCCGCCGCCGGAATGGCACCGGGGGAATATCTGCGGCTGCTGCACCCGCCGGGATCGATCGGTCAGCCCACCATGATGCAGCTCGACGGGGAGACCCGGCATGCCCGGACCGTCGCGCCGGACATCCTGCCCTGGCTCGCCGACGCCTGGGTCGACGTCTCGGCCTTCGTCACGCTCAACCGGCATCACGGGCCGCGGTCCCAGGGCCGCCTCGCGGCCCTGAACGCGCTCTACCTCGACCTCGATGTCCATCGCTCGGACCGGTTCGCCGGTCGGGGTCACGCCGAGATCTCCGACGAGATCCACGCGGAGTGCCCGCGCCGCAAATTGCCCGGCCCCTCCCCGGTCCTCGACACCGGCCGGGGACTCGCCGCGATCTGGCTCCTCGAGGCCCTGCCCCCGGGGGCCCTGAAACGATGGCGCGCCGCCCTGGATTGCCTGATCGGCCTCTTCGCGCCCTGGCAGGCCGACCGGGACTGCAGCGATCCCGCGTCGGCGTGTTCCGGGTACCGGGCTCCGTCAACCTCAAATGCGGCCGGGAGGTGGCGGTGATCGGCGGATCCTGCCGCCGATACGGGTTCGACGCGCTCGCCGATGCGGTCTTCGTGGCGGCCGGGCGCCCCACGCGGGCCGACCTCGCGGCGAGACAGGCAGACAAGGAGAAGCGCAACGCGCCGCGTAAGAAAAGCGGCGGTCTCTCCCCCTCGGCACGCTTCGGGCGGATCCGCCAGGACCTCGGGACGCTCTTGCAGCACTGGGGTGGCACCGTTCCCGAAGGCCCACGGAACACCTGGCTCCATCTCCATGCATCGCGGCCCTCGTCCGTGCGGCCGTGAAGGCGGCGGAACGCTCCGACCGGCGGTACCACTATTCCGGCGCCCGGATCGCGGAGCTGCTCGGGGTCGACGACGCCCTCGCCCGGCGGCTCGGTCTCCGGCAGATCCATTCCGAGGAGGAGCGCCGCCGACGCCGGGAGCGAGAGACCGCGCGCCGTCATGAGCAGGGAGCCGTGCCGAGAGCCGAGTATCTCGCGGCGGCCAGGATCTCCTCCGACAAGCCCTGGAACGCGTACGGTTGGTCGCGGGCCACGTGGTATCGGCGGGGGCGGCCGCAGCCCGCGGCAACCGGGTGCGACATGCAGGCGAAGGATCCTCCGTCCGTCCGCCGGGAAGGCGACCGGGAGGAGCCGTGCGACGACGATGAGACAGGTCCGCGTCCGCTACAGGGGGGCTTGCCCCGCGGAACGCCCACCGCCGGCGCCGCAGGCGCCGAAACCGCTTCCCCCACCCCCACCCGACCCCCCGCCGAACCAGCGCGAGACCGCCGCGAACCGCGCACGACACGTCCCCGGGCCATGAATCCCCCCCCCGGGGGCCCGAACCGGCCGCGCGGGAGGAGGATGATCGGAAAGACGGACCATCCCCCTTGCCGCCGCACGCCGCGCGTGACGCGCGGCGGCAAGGGGCATCGGGCCTCCTGGAGATGCTGAGCGTCGAACGGCAACCTCCATGGGAGATACCCCATGTTCGACGAGACGCCACCACGAGACCGAATGGCACGAGACGACTGGCAGACCACCCTCGCGGTCGGAGATGTGGTCCGATACCGGTTCCCGCTCGACGACGAGGAGACCACCACCGGAGGATGCCAAGGCCCGACCCTGCCTCGTCCTCGAAACGCCGCGCATCGGCCAGCAGCGCTACGCCAAGCTCGCCTACGGCACCGGCTCCACGACCCGCGCCAACCGCGGCTGTGACGTCTCCGTCAACCGACCTGAAGCCCTGCATACCGCCGGTCTGGATCGCCCCACCAGGTTCGTCGGTGGGCGGTCGCTTATCGTCCGACTCGACGACCCGCGGTTCGAGCCCGATCCCTCCGGGACCCGGGTTGTCGGATCCCTCGACCCCGAGCTTCAGACCCGCATGCACGAGGTCCGGGCGCGCCTGCACGCCGAGGCCGACATGGCCGCCGAAGAGCGTCGCACCCGCCGGGCAGAGCGTCGGCGCCGGGAGAAGGAGAGCCGGAGGGACGCGACGCGGAACCGTCGGATGATGGCCGCTCGGCGGGCGGGAGCGGCGTGATGAAGACACTTCCCCCGCCGACCTACGACAACCTCGAGGCACTGGCCGGGCTCGCCTATGCGCATTCCCGCGATGTCGTGACCGCGATCCGGGCCGATCTCCTGCCGCATCTCCCGAGCGGCGACCGATCGGGTCCCCTCCTGCTCCTCAAGCTGCTCGACGAGCGACGCGTCTTCGAACGGCAGGTCCTCGTGGAGATCGACAATCTCGAGCGCCTCCTCGCCGACATGATCGCCCGGGGCACAACCGAGCCCGAGCACCTCGTCGAGGACGAGTCCGTGGCGGCCCCGGCAATCTGGCGGGAGAAGATCCTGACCCCGGAGGCAGATGCGCTGAGCAACGTGCTCGTCGTCCTCGTGGAGTTGCAGACGCTGGTCCACGCGGTCCACGACATCCTCGACGCCGAAAGGGCGATCGAATCTCTGCGCCGACGCGGTCCCGCGTAGGCACGAGACGTGCGGGAGGGATACCCGCATCAGGCACGCCGGCGCCCCCCTCTGCTGCACCCATGCCGGCGTGCCGAAACTATCCGCCTCATGCCCGCAGATTTTGTTATATATCAATATTTTATGCTGCGTCTCCGCGTATATCGGGAACGCGAGTCGAGTTTTCTGCACCGCTTGTTTCCGGGCAAATCGAGGTGAACCCATCGTCCTTCCGAAGGCTCATGGGGCCTACAGATCATCACCAAGCCGATCGGCGGGAACGAAGATGAAGCATGCCGTCACCATGAACTGGAGAAAGATGACCCATTCTGGGCATCTCGTCCTCCGGATCAGCGGCATTGCCGGCCTGCGGGGGCGTTGATGTCGAGAGCCCATGGATACGTGCCACGGCTCATGTCGGCCCCCGAGGCTGCGAGATACCTCGGAATGTCCGAGAGCAAACTTCGAACCCTCGACATTCGGAGAAAGGTGTCTGGTGGAAACCGTCCCTACGACGTCCACGACCTCGACGCCTACGCGGATTCTCTCGCCTATGAAGGAGAACAGCCATGCGAGAACAAGAGCAACGATGCGACGGCGGCAGCATTCGCCATGCCGCGAAATCAGACGGCGGCGTGAAACCGAAGGGACTGAAACGATATACGAGTGACGGGATCAAGTACGTCTATCACCGCGCCACGGGCATTCAGCTCCCGGCCCACCTTCCGGAAGACCATCCGGAGTTCCTGGCGGCCTGACTGGTTGCATGCAATTCGACACATGCCGAACAACCGAAGGCCATCGAGCTGGAGAAGCCGAATTCGGTAGCGAGCATCATTCGCCGGTATCTCTCGTCACATTCCTTCCGGGAACTTGCCAGTTCCTACCAGGACGTCCGTCGACGGGACCTGAACCGCCTCTTGGCCGTAAACGACGGCGCCATCGGCAGGGTCACCTTTGCAAGCATCCGTCCGGAACACATGCGGCACAAACTGGACACGATGGAGGTGAACCCAGCCAACGAGCGGCTGAATCATGGAGCGCCCTCGGGAAATTCGCGGGCGAGCGTCAGCTTGTCACGACGAACGCCGACCGAAAGTGTCAAACAACTGAAGAGCACGACGACGGAGGGCTTCATTCCGTGGACCTTCGCCGACATCGAGAAGTATCGCCGCCGTTGGGATTACGGAACCGAAGCTCGTTTGGCTTTCGAACTTCAATACTGGGCCGGTTGCCGGATCTCGGATTCCGTTGCTCTCGGCCGCGACAATGTCGACGACGACGGCTGGCTTGTCTTCATCCAGAAGAAAACCAAGAGCGAGGTCTCCGTACCTTTCGATCGCGGCCTGCCGAGATTCGCGGTGGCCGAGGATCTCGAACATCTTCGCCGCGCCATCGCGGCGATGGGACCGCGCAACGGAACCTTCATGCTCACAGAGCATGGCAAACCTCGATCAGTGAAGGGAGCCTCGCAGTGGTTCTCGGAGCGGGCGAGGATGGCCGGGATCACGGGAGGCAAGACGTCTCATGGATTGAGAAAAAAGTCGGATGATCCGTCATGCCGAACGCGGTGCAAACATCCACCAGATCGCAGCATGGAGCGGGCACGAGACGCTGAAGGAGATCGAACGCTACACCAAACGCGCCGAGAAGCGTCGTATGCTTGGCCCTGAACCTCTCGGCCCTAAACCCTCCGTGCTGGAGACGGGCAAGTTTCTGAAGGAATAACTTCCGACATATTCACCTTGGGCCGCACCCGGTGCGGCCCTTTCGCTGTCTCTAGCGTCGCAAGCCAGCAACACCATACCGAAATTTCGTCCAACACATGGGACTGAAACGATGAAGCACGGCACCTCGGCAATCCGCAAGTTGTCTAAGCCCCGATCCGCCTTAGACAGAGAAGCCAGAAAACTCAATAATAGCAGGGCCTTGAGTAAGGTAGTGGCGCGCTGGGGAGGATTCGAACCCCCGACCCTCTAATTCGTAGTCAGATACTCTATCCAACTGAGCTACCAGCGCGTTGGGGGGTGCCTACCCCCACAGGCGGCGGAGCGCAAGGGGGCGGGGCGAGATCGATGCCGCCTCCGGTTCGGGGTCGGCGCGGGGATCGGGGGCCCAGTCCCGCGCCGGGCCCGCCTCGCAGAGGGTCAGACGCTTGAAATGGAACCGGTGCTCGTCCACCGCGATCTCGTGGGAGACGATCAGCCCGGTCGCCACGTGGTCGTCGCCGCAATACAGATGCACGAGCCCGGGCATGTGCCGGGCATCGTCCTGCGACAGCGCCAGCCCGGTGCGCCATATCCGGCGGACCGGCACCGAGATCCGTCCCCAGGCGAGCCGATACTCCGAACCGCTCTCGACCACCGCGAATACCGCCTCGTCCATCGCTGCCTCCGCTCCTTTCTGTCCCGGACCCCATCCTGCCATGCCCGCGTGACGGGATCACGACGCGGCGCAGCATGGATCGTGGGGCCCGCCGTCCTAGCTGCGCAGCCCGACAGGACCGGAGGAGCCGATGGGCAAGCTGATCGACGGCGTCTGGCGCGACGTGTGGTACGACACCGAGGCCACGGGCGGAAAGTTCGAGCGTTCCGCGCAGGAGTTCCGCAACTGGATCACCCCCGACGGGCGGCCCGGCCCCACGGGCGAGGGCGGCTACCCCGCCGAGGCCGGGCGCTACCACCTCTATGTCTCCTATGCCTGCCCCTGGGCGAACCGGGCGCTGTTCTTCCGCCGCCTGAAAGACCTGGAGGGCCTGATCGAGGTCTCCGTCGTCCATCCCGAGATGCTCTCGGAAGGGTGGGAGTTCCGCACCGACTTCCCCGGCACGACCGGCGACCGGGTCTTCGGCGCGCCCTATCTGCGCGACATCTACCTGCGCGCCGAGCCGGAGATGACCGGCCGTGTCACCGTGCCGCTGCTGTGGGACCTCAAGACCGGGACCATCGTGTCGAACGAATCGGCCGACATCATCCGCATGTTCAACTCGGCCTTCGACGGGATCACCGGCAATGCCGACGATTACTGGCCCGAGGAACTGCACGGCGCCATCGAGCCGGTCAACGCCCGGATCTACGACACCGTGAACAACGGCGTCTACAAGGCCGGATTCGCCACCAGTCAGGCGGCCTATGACGAGGCGGTGCACCCTCTCTTCGACACGCTGGACTGGCTGGAGGACGTGCTGTCGCGCCAGCGCTACCTGATGGGCGACCGCGTGACCGAGGCGGACTGGCGGCTGTTCTCCACGCTGGTGCGCTTCGACCTCGTCTATCACACCCATTTCAAGTGCAACCGGAACTACCTGCGCGACTACCCCAACCTCTGGGCCTATACGCGCGAACTCTACCAGTGGCCGAAGATCGCCGAGGAGGTCCAGTTCGACCATTTCGTGCGCCACTACCACTACAGCCACGACATGGTAAATCCGCACCGGATCATCCCGATCAACCCGGTGCTGGACTGGCAGGCGCCGCACGGCCGAGGGTGATCACGGCTGCGACAGCCTGCTTGCCCCGGCCCGCCGCCTGCTACTCCCTGCGGCGACCCGACGCCCGGAGGCTCCATGCGCACCCCCCTCACCGCCCTCGCCCTGATCGCGGCCCTGCCGCTCCACGCGCAGGAGGAGGAGGGCGAGATCATCGTCCCCTGCGGCGGCGGTTTCGCCGCCTTCACCGAGCGGATGCAGGAGGCCGCCATCTCCCGCGGCGCCGACCCGGCGCGCGGCGCGGACGCTTCTTCGACGGCGTGCGCCCCGATCCCGCGACGCTGGAGGCGGACCGCCGCCAGGGCGTCTTCACCCTGCCCTTCACCGAGTTCGCCCGGAGGCTGATCAGCGACAGCCGGATCGAGCGCGGCCGCCAGATGTCGCAACGCCATGACGACGTGTTCGACCGGATCGAGGCGCGAATACGGGGTGCCGCGCGGCGTGCTTCTCGCCTTCTGGGCCTTCGAGACCGATTACGGCGCGGTGCAGGGCGATTTCAACACCGTCAACTCGCTGATGACGCTGGGCCACGATTGCCGCCGTCCGGGCCTGTTCCAGCCCCAGGTCCTCGCCGCGCTGGAACTGTTCTCCCGCGGCGATCTCGACCCCGACACCACCACCGGCGCCTGGGCGGGCGAGATCGGCCAGGTGCAGATGCTGCCCGAGGACATCCTGACGAACGGGGTGGACGGCGACGGCGACGGCCATGTCCGGCTCAAGACCTCGGCGCCGGACGCGCTGATGTCGGGGGCCGCGATGCTGCGCGATCTCGGCTGGCGGCCGAACGAGCCCTGGCTGGAGCAGGTCGAGGTGCCGGCCGCGATGGACTGGGCGCAGGCCCGCCTCGATATCCGCCGCACGCCGCGCGAATGGGCGCAGCTCGGCATCAGCCCCGCGGTCCGGCGGCTTCGAGGCGCCCGACCTGCCCGCCACGCTGATCCTGCCGCAAGGCAAGGACGGGCCCGCCTTCCTCGGATACCCGAACTTCGACGTCTTCTTCGAGTGGAACCAGAGCTACACCTACGTCCTGACGGCGGCCTATTTCGCCAGGCGGCTGGAGGGCGCGCCGGTTTTCGCGGCGGGCAATCCCGCGCCGCCCCTCTCCGACGCGCAGATGCGGGAATTGCAGCGCCGCCTGCAGGCGATGGGCCACGACGTGGGCGAGGTCGACGGCATCCTCGGCGCCGGCACCCGCGACGCGGTGCGGGCCGAACAGCAGCGCCTCGGCCTGCCCGCCGATGCCTGGCCGACCCGGCAGCTGCTGGACGCGCTCTGAGTCGCGCTTGACAGGGCGGTCGGCCGTGGCAGGTTCCGCCCCATGTCGCTCGACCATATCCCGGCGGTGCTGACCGTCACGCTGAACCCGGCGCTCGACCTGTCGACCGAGACCGACGCCATCCTGCCCGGGCGCAAGCTGCGCTGCGCCGAGCCGCGGCTCGACCCGGGCGGCGGCGGGATCAATGTCAGCCGCCTCGTCACCCGGCTGGGCGGCGACACCACCGCCTTCGTGGCGCTGGGCGGCGGCACCGGCATGCGCCTCGTGGCGGCGCTGCAGGCCGAGGGGATCTCGACCCGGATCGTGCCCATCGGGCACGAGACGCGCACCTCGCTGTCGGTCACGGATCGCGGCACGGGCGACCAGTTCCGCTTCATGCTGCCCGGCCCGGCGCTCAACGAGATGGAATACGCCGCCGCCAACCAGGCCGTGGCCGAGGAGGCCGCGACGGGCGATTTCGTGGTCGTCTCCGGCTCGCTGCCCACCGGGGCCACGCCGGACGTGCCGGCGCGGCTGGCCACGGCGCTGGCCCACAAGCGGGTGCGGCTGGTGGTGGATACCTCCGGCGCCGCGCTCGACCACCTCGTCCGCCACCCGGCCGAGGACCCCGCCGCCCGGCCCGAGATCCTGCGCTTCGACCATCTGGAGGCCGAGGGGGTCGCCGGCCATCCCCTGCCCGACCGCGTTGATACCGCCCGCTTCGCCGCCGACCTCGTCGCGCGGGGCATCGCCCGCCGGATCGTCGTCGGACGCGGCGCCGAGGGCAACATCCTGGCCGAGGCCGATGGCGTCTGGTTCGCCGCCGCCGCGCCGGTGGAGGTGGTCTCCGCCATCGGCGCCGGAGACAGCTTCCTCGCCGCCCTCACCTACGCCTTCGCCATCGGCTCCGCGCCGGCGGAGGCGCTGCAATGGGGCACCGCCGCCGCCTGCGCCGCCGTCGCCACGCCCGGCACCAAGATCTGCGACCCCGAGACGGTCGAGGCGCTGCGGCCCCGCTGCACGGTGGAGCGGATCGCCCTCACGCCACCATCTGCTCGGCGCGGCGCAGATCCACGCTGACCAGCTGGCTCACCCCCTGCTCGCCCATCGTCACGCCGAACAGCCGGTCCATCCGCGCCATGGTCACGGCGTGGTGGGTGATGATCAGGAACCGGGTCTCGGTCTGCCGGGTCATCTCGTCCAGAAGGTCGCAGAACCGCGTCACATTGGCATCGTCGAGCGGCGCGTCCACCTCGTCGAGCACGCAGATCGGCGCCGGATTGGCCTGGAACACGGCGAAGATCAGCGCCATCGCCGTCAGCGTCTGCTCGCCCCCCGAGAGGAGCGACAGGGTGGAGAGCTTCTTGCCCGGCGGCTGGCACAGGATCTCCAGCCCGGCATCCAGCGGGTCGTCCGATTCGATCAGCTCCAGCCGCGCCTCGCCGCCGCCGAACAGCGTGGCGAACAGCCGCCCGAAATTGCGCGTTCACCTCCTCGAAGGCGGTCAGCAGCCGCTCGCGCCCTTCCCGGTTCAGCCCCGAGATGCCGCGCTGCAGTTCCGCGATCGCCGCCTCCAGGTCGGCCTTCTCGCGCACCAGCCCGCCATGCTCGGCCTCGATCTCGGCCGCGTCCTCCTCGGCGCGCAGGTTCACCGCGCCCAGCGCGTCGCGGCGGTGGCGCAGCGCGGCGATCTCGGCCTCGATCTCGGGCGCCGGGGGAAGCTCCGCGCCCTCGGCCCCGAGCCGCTCGCCCAGCGCCGCCGGCGCGATGTCGAGCGCCTCGCGGATCCGGGACTCGGCCTCGGCCACCGCGCCGCGGGCGGCCTCGGCCTGCGCCTCGGCGGCGGCGCGGGCCTCGCGTGCCTCGCCCGCCGCCCGCTCCGCGCCCCGTTCGGCTCCGGCGGCGTCGCGCGCGCGCGCCCTCCCCCTGCGACAGGGCCGCGGCGGCCGCCTCCGCCCGCTCCCGCGCCTGGCCCAGCGCCGCCTCCGTCTTCGCCCGCGCGGCGGCGATCCGGGCCGGCTCGGCGCGCGCCTCCTCCAGCTCGCGCTCCGTCCGCGCCCGGCGGCTGCGGATCTCCTCCAGCCGCCCGCCCGCGCTGCCCAGCCGCTTGCGCCACGAGGCGATCTCGCGCTCCGCCGCCGCCCGCCGCTCCTCCCGCGCCGCCCCGTCGCGGCGCAACTCGTCGAGCGCGGCGCGGCGCGACATCGTCGTCATCCGCGCCGCCTCCACCGTGGTCTTCACGTCGGCAGATCGCGCGCGCAGCGCGTCGAGATCCTCCAGCTCGGCCAGCCCCGCCTCGGCCGCCTCCACGCCGACGCGCCGCCTCGGCCGCCTCGGCGTCGTGCCGGGCGACGGCCTCGCGCGCGGTGTCGCGCCGCGCCGGTCGCCAGGTCGCGCTCGGCCTCGGCCCGCGACAGCGGCGCGTCCCGTATCGGTCACCTGCGCGGTCGGCGTCCCGGCGGGCCTCCCGCGCGCGCCCGGTCGGCCTCGGCCAGCTGCTCCAGCCGGGCCTTCGCCGCGTCATGGCGCTCCGCCGCCGCCTCGGCCCGCGCCTCGGTCTCGCCGATCTGGCGCGTCAGCGCCTCGGCCCGGTTGCGCTGCTCCAGCCGCAGCGCCGCCTCCGAGGGCGCATCGGCGGGCTGGCTGCAATAGCCGTCCCAGCGCCACAGATGCCCCTCGCGGCTGACCAGCCGCTGCCCCGGCGCCAGCCCCGCCTGCAGCGCCGCACCCCGCTCGGCGGCGACGATGCCGATCCGGGCCAGCCGCCGCGCCAGGAGGTCGGGCGCCTCCACCTGCGCCGCCCAGCGGCTCGGCCCCCTCCGGCAGCGGCTGCGCCACCGGGTAATCGGCCAGGCGCCGCCAGCCCGTGCCCGCCTCGGCCACCGGCGCGCGCAGATCCTCGGACAGCGCCGCGCCCAGCGCCGCCTCGAACCCGGCCTCCACCCGCACCGCGTCGAGCAGGCTGTCGCTTCGCCTCGCGGCCCCGGTCCAGCAGCCGCTCCAGCGCCTGTGCTCGGCGCGTCAGCGCCCCGCGCATCGCCCGCCGCGGCCGAGCGCGCCGCCCGCGCCTCGGCCTCCTGCGTCCTGCGCCCCGGCCCGCGCCTCCTCGGCCCCGGTCAGGCGCTCCTCGGCCTCGGCGGCCGCAGCCAGGGCGGCATCGCGCGCCGCCGCGGCGCCGTCCACCCGCTCGCCGGCCGCGGCCAGGTCCGCCTCGGACCGCTCCACCGCCTCGCGCGCCTCGGCCGCCGCGCGGGCCGCCCGCTCCCTGGCGCTCCGGGCCTCCTCCAGCATCCGTCCGCGCGGATTGATGGCGCGCGGCCAGCCGGGCCACCTCCTCGGTCATCTCCGCCAGCGCGGCCTCCCGCTCGCCCAGCACCCGGGCCGCCTCCTCCGCGGCCCCGCCCGCCGCCTCCAGCCGCTCGTCATGGCCCTCGGCCGCCGCCTGGAGCCCGGCCAGCTCCTCCTCCAGACGGGCGATGCTCTGACCGGCGTCGGCGTTCAGCGCCTCCTCGCGCTCGGCATCGCGGTCGAGCTGCCGCGACCGCCCCGACAGCCGCTCGATCAACTCGTCGGCCTGCCGCGCCCGGTCGGCCAGGCCCGCTTCCTCCACCTCCAGCTTGCGGACCAGCGCCGCGGCGATCGCCTCCTCATCGCGCAGGTGCGGGCAGCCGCGCCTCCGCCGCCTCCCGGTCGGCCGTCGCCGCCATCGCCGCGCGTTCGGCCGCCGCCGTCGTGCCCGCCCGCTCCTGCAGCGCCGCGCGCGCCGCCACCGCCGCCTCCGTCGCCTCGCGCCAGCGCCGCAGCAGCAGAAGCCCCTCGGCCCGCCGCAGCCGCTCGCCGATCTCGCGATAGCTTCGCCGCCTGCTTGGCCTGCCGCGCCAGCTGCGCCAGCTGCTGCGCCAGCGCCTCCACCGTGTCGTCCAGCCGGGCGAGGTTCTGCCTCGGCCCCGCGCAGCTTCAGCTCCGCCTCGTGCCGGCGCTGGTAGAGCCCGGCGATCCCCGCCGCGTCCTCGAGGATGCGGCGGCGGTTCTTCGGCTTCGCGTGGATCAGTTCCGAGATCTGTCCCTGCCGCACCAGCGCGGGGGATTGCGCGCCGGTCGAGGCATCGGCGAACAGCATCTGCACGTCGCGCGCCCGCACGTCGCGGCCCTGCGCCTTGTAGGCCGAGCCCGCGTCGCGGGTGATCCGGCGCACGATCTCGATCGCGTCGGCATCGTTGAACGCCGCCGGCGCCAGCCGCTCGGCATTGTCGATCGACAGCGACACCTCGGCGAAGTTGCGCGCCGGCCGGCTCTCGGTACCGGCGAAGATCACGTCCTCCATGCCGCCGCCGCGCATCGCCGTGGGGCGGTTCTCCCCCATGACCCAGCGCAGCGCCTCCAGCAGGTTCGACTTGCCGCAGCCGTTCGGCCCCACCACGCCGGTCAACCCGTCGTGGATGACGAGGTCCGTCGGGTCCACGAAGGACTTGAAGCCATTGAGTCTGAGCCGCGTGAACTGCATGTCGTCCCGGATCCGCCGCGTTCGGCGCGATCATCCGGGGCGGGGTCGCCGGTGTCAATCGCGGCCCGGCGCCGGCTCGGGTGGCGCGGTCCGGGCGCTACTCGCGCTGCCAGGGCTCCGGGCCGCGGATCGGCTTGTCGCGCCGCTCGTCGGTGGCGGTGTCGTCCTCCGGCCGGGCGGGTTTGTCGTATTTCGTCCGACCGCCCTTCTCGGGATCGGTCTCGGATCGGGGATCGGGGGTCTTGCGCGCGTCATCGGCCGTCATCGGGTTGTCTCCATCGGGTCACGGGGGATCAACCGCCGCCGCCCGCCCGGGGTTTCCGCGACATTCGCGCCCCGGGCCTCAGCCGAGCGCGATCGGCGCCACCTCGATCACGCGCCCCACCTCGAAACACATCGCGGCATAGAGCAGCCCGCTCGCCGTGAAGACGAAGGCGTGCCAGATCGGGCGGTGGAACGGCAGCCCCTCCCACAGGAAGAACGGCACGCCAAGCGTGTAGAGCCCCCCCGCCGACATGACGAGGACGCGGGCCGAGGGGTCGAGCGCGGCCAGAAGCTCGCCGCCGAGGAACACGCCGGCCCATCCCATGCCGACATAGAGCATGATGCCGAACCCGCGCAGCCGGTCCGGCGCCGCGATCTTCAGCGACGACCCCCCCAGCGCCGCGATCCACAGCACGGCGAGCAGGGCCGGGCCGCCCGCCCCGGTCAGCATGACCAGCGGCGTGTAGCTGCCGGCGATCTTGATGTAGATCGCCGAATGGTCCATCCGCTTGTAGATCGCGGTCCGGGGCCCCGGCCCGGTGATGTTGTAGATCGCCGAGCAGGACAGCATCGCCAGCAGGCTGATGCCGTAGATGCTCACCGCCGTGACGCTGGCCGCGTCGCCCCGGCGCAGCACGCACAACAGCACCAGCGCCGGCACCGCGGCCAGCGCAAGCGCCAGTCCCAGAAGGTGCAGGGCGGCGTCCGACAGACGCTCCACCCTGTGGAAGCGAGATCCCTCGGTCATGGGATCAGCATGCCGCAATTTGTGTTAATTGCGGATAACAAACGGTTAAATATTTGTAACATGGGAACGGAACGGCCCGGCCGGGGCGGATGTTTCCGACCGATCCACAATCGCGGCCCCCGGCCCGCTGCGCCGGGTCGCGGACGGCCCTGCCGCGGGTTTATCGCCGGAATCACGCCGCGGGCCGCGGGCCCGGCGCCCCTTGCCGGGGCGCCGGGCCCGCGCTCAGGGGGTCCGGCCGATCACGGTCCCGTTCACGACCACCGCGCCGTCGGGGGCGAACTCGATCTCCGTGACCAGTGTATCCGGATCCTCGCCCGGTCGTGTGAACAGGCCGAGCCCCATCCGCAGGCCCATGATCTGCCCCTCCGGCACGATCCGGAGCGCGGCGAGCCGGTCGAGAAGGGCGCTCGCCCCGGTCAGCGTGAAGCCCAAGCCCCCCAGGGGCCGGCCGGGCGAGTTGGGCGTGGCGGGCGGCCGGAACTGGACTCCGCCCTGCCCCGCCAGGCTCGCCCCCAGCGCGGAGAGGCGCAGCGTCTCCAGCGTCGCCCGTTCCACCGCCGGGACCGGCGGATCCTCCGCGCCCGTCCAGGACAGTGCGCCCGAGACGGCGAGCCGCAACTCGGCCGGGTCCCGCGGCAGGGCGCCCCCGGGATCGACCAGATCCCACAGTTCCTCGCTGGGCGACAGCCCGGCGATCCCGAGGTCCAGAGACACCGGCGCGGAGGTCTCCACCGCCGCGGCCGGGGTCGACAGGCCCAGCGTCAGCGCCGCGATGTCGATCCGCGCATCGCTCAGCGGCAGCGCCGGCCCCGCGGCCGACAGGACCAGGTCGGACAGGGATTGCATCGCCTCGATCCGCCGCTCGGTCGAGGCGATGGAGGTGCGCGACGGGCCGGAGGCGATGGTCGCCGTCACCGTCCCGGCCGCGTCGGTCGGCCCGGTCAGGACCTGGCGCCCGGCCTCGGCCGCGACCGTCAGGGAATAGGGCAGCCCCTCCGTGACCGGCGCGACGAAGGCGGCGAGCGGCCCCTCGAACGTCATGTCGAGGCCGCGATACGTCGCCTGCACGCTCTCCGGCCCGCCATCGGGCACCAGCCGCAGCGCGGCCTCCGCTGCCTTGAGGTCGAACCCGGTGCCGGGATTGATCTCGGCCACCAGGTCCGCGGCCGTCAGCGTCACCCCCAGCGAGGCCTCCGCCCCGGCGACCGTCGCGCTGGCGCCCAGCACCGGCTCCGCGATCCGGTAGACCGGGCTGGCGGGATCGCCCTCGACCACCAGGTCGAGCTCGGGCGCCGTCACGCGGGTGGTGATCCCGTCCGCCGCCTCGACGGCCCAGGTCGCGGGCGGCGTGATCCGCGTCGCCGCGCCCTCGGGCGAGAGCGTCAGCGTTCCGGCCAGCAGGCGCGGCGCCGCCGCCCCGCGCCCCAGCCGGAGGACCGCGCCCTCGATCACCAGCGCGCCGTCCGCGTCGCGGGCCACCCCCTCCAGCGCGGTCACCGCGGCCTCGCCGGATTGCCAGCGCGCCCACAGGGCCTCGGGGGCGATCTCGGCCGAAGCGGCGCTGCCGGCCAGGGCCAGGGCGATGATCGGGATCGGGCGCATGGGGGAACCTCGTCCGCGTCGGAACAGCGCGAAGGGTGGGTCAGCCCCGGCGGCGCGTCAAGACCGCTTGGCGGGCGCGCGGCGCTGCCCTAGGTCAGGCGCGAAGGATGCGGGGAGACGCGCGATGAGCGATGCGACAGGCAAGGTGGTGCTGATCACGGGGGCGAGCCGCGGCATCGGCGCCGCGGCGGCGCGGGAATTCGCCGCCCATGGGGCGAAGGTCGCCCTCCTCGCCCGCAGCCGCGACGCCATCGCCGAACTGGCCGGCGAGATCGGCGCCGATGCCGCCCTCGCCATTCCCTGCGACATCTCCCGCTACTGGGAGGTGCGCGCGGCGGTCGATGCCACCGTGGACGCCTTCGGCCGGCTCGACGTGCTGGTGAACAATGCCGGCGTGATCGAGCCCATCGGCCATCTGGCCGGCACCGATCCCGACGCCTGGGGCCAGGCGATCGACACCAATCTCAAGGGCGTCTATCACGGCATGCGGGCGGCGATGCCGGCCATGATCGCCCAGGGCGGCGGCACGATCCTGACCATTTCCTCCGGCGCGGCATCGAAACCGGTGGAGGGCTGGTCGCAATATTGCGCCGCCAAGGCCGGCGCCGCCATGCTGACCAGGATGGCCGATCTGGAGGGGCGCGAGAGCGGCATCCGCGCCATGGGCCTGTCCCCCGGCACCGTCGCGACCGAGATGCAGCGGGAGATCAAGGCCTCCGGCGTCAACCCGATCAGCCAGCTCGACTGGTCCGATCACATCCCCCCCGAATGGCCCGCCAGGGCCCTGGTCTGGATGGCCGGCCCCGCCGGCGACGACTGGCTGGGACAGGAGCTGTCGCTGCGCGACGAGGCCGTGCGCCGCGCCATCGGCCTGGGCGCCTGATCCCGTGACCGTCCGCGTCAGCCGCACGGGCGGCATCTGCCGGATCGTGCTCGACCGGCCCGACAAGGCCAATTCCCTGACCGAGCCCATGCTGCGCGCGATCCGCGACGCCCTGCGCGCCGCCGGACCCGAGCGGGTGCTGATCCTCACCGGGGCGGGCCGCGTCTTCTCCGGCGGCGCCGATCTGGAGGCGGCGCGGGCGGGCCTGGCCACCTCGCCGCTCTGGGAGGAGGTCTCGGCCGCCGTGGCGGCGTTTCCGGGCCTGTCCCTCGCGCTCCTGAACGGCAGCGCGGCGGGCGGGGCGCTCGGCATGGTGCTGGCCTGCGACCTGCGCGTGGCGGTGCCGGGGGCGCGGATCTTCTATCCGGTGATGCGGCTGGGCCACCTGCCGCAGCCCTCCGATCCCGGCCGGCTGCGCGCCCTTGTCGGCCCGGCGCGCGCGAAGCTGCTCCTGATGGCCGGGGCCCGCATCGACGCGGCCGAGGCGCTGGCGATGGGCCTGGTCGACCGGGTGAGCGAGGACCCGGAGGCCGAGGCCGCCGCGCTGTCGCGCGACATCCTCGGGGCGTCGGAGGCCCACGCCGCCGCGGTGAAGCGGCTCTGCGAGGGCGGCCCGGCCGCCTGACGGGGCCCCGTCCCGGCCGATCCCGGGCCGGACCCTCACTCGGACGCGACCGTGTCCTCCATCATCTCCTCGGTCAGCGCCAGGTTGTCGCCCGCGTAGCGCTGTTCGGTCGGCACGTAGAGCGTGGTCATGGCGATGTAGGTGCCCACCGCCAGGACGATCGCCACGACGGTGCCGGAGAGGAAACTGGTCATCGGCGCGCCCCCTTGCCGCCTTCGATCTCGTTCAGCCACAGATCGTGGTGCTCGGCGGCCCAGTTGCGGTCCACCTTGCCGGTCCACATCGCCCAGAACGCGCCCTGCATGCCGACGGTGCCGATATAGATGTGGCCCAGGATGATCGCGATCATCAGCGCGCCGAGGATGGCATGGCCCAGCATCGCCCAGCCCATGCCGTCGATCGACAGGATCCAGAACGGGAACATGAGCAGCACGCCCGACAGCACCATCAGCCCGCCGCCGAGGATCACCGACCAGAAGATCAGCTTCTGGCCCGCGTTGAACTTCCGCGCCGAGGGGTGCAGCTCGTCGGAGAACATGCCGCCGCCCTGCTTCAGCCAGTTCAGGTCCAGCTTCGACGGCAGGTTGTGCCGCACCCACATCACGAACATGACCACGATCCCGATCGCGAAGGGCGGGAAGAACATCATGTGCCCCCAGGTCGCCAGCCAGCCCGCCTGTCCCAGGAGCTCGTCGCCGAAGGGCAGGATAAGCGTGTCGCCATAGGCGATCACGATCCCCGTCAGGGCGAGCATCAGGAAGCTCACGCTGGTCATCCAGTGCGTCGCCCGCTCGATCATGCCGAACCGCTGGACCTCGCGGCCGGACTTGCCGCGCAGGATCGGCACGCGGCCGCGGATCGCCAGGACCGAAGCGAGGAGGAAGGCGAAGCCGAGGATCGCCAGCGCCCCCAGATGGGTGGCGATATCGGCCAGTCCCAGCCGCCAGTCGCGGGCGAAGGGACGCTCGAAGATCTCGGCGCCGACGTAAGGCAGCGAGGAGAGCCCCTCCACCCGGTCGGTGCCGCGGATCATCGCCAGCTCCTCGTCCGTGGGATTGGACCAGGAGCGGGTCAGGAACCGGTCGGGATCCTCGATCGGCTCCTCCACCAGCCGCGTCTCCGACCCCACCTGGAAGCTGCGCTGGTTGTCGGGGGAGGGGCCGAACTCGGCCCGCGGCCCCTGCAGCGTCGCCCGGTCGCGCAGGATCTCGTTGGCGACCACGGCGGAATCCCCGGATTGCACGTCCGAGATCGGTGGCGCGCCCCAGCGCACCTCCGGCACGGTGTGGTTGTCGTTGTCGAACAGCTCGATCGCCTGGATCACCAGCAGGATGAACAGCACCACCGCCGCGATGGCACCGGCGATGCGGTAGCCCGCGAAGGAGGGGCGGCCCGATCCGCCGCCCATGGAAGTGCCCTGGGTCGCGTCGGTCATGTCACGCCTCCTCCGGGTAATAGGCCGTCTGCCAGCCCCAGGCGCCGGAACCGAAGCCGCGCGCCAGCACCCGCTCGCGGTAGATCTCGCCGATCACCTCGCCGTCCCCGGCGAGGAGCGCCCGCGTCGAGCACACCTCGGCGCAGATCGGCAGCTTGCCCTCCGCGATGCGGTTGCGGCCGTATTTCTCGAACTCGGCCTCGGACCCGTTCTCCTCGGGTCCGCCGGCGCAATAGGTGCACTTGTCCATCGTCCCGCGCGTGCCGAACAGCGTGGCGCGCGGGAATTGCGGCGCGCCGAAGGGACAGGCGTAGAAGCAGTAGCCGCAGCCGATGCAGGTGTCCTTGTCGTGCAGGACCACGCCGATATCGGTCTGGTAGAGCGTCGAGACCGGGCAGACCGCCACGCAGGGCGCGTCGGTGCAGTGCATGCAGGAGATCGCGATCGACTTCTCGCCCGGCTCGCCGTCGTTGATCGTGACGACCCGGCGCCGCACCATGCCCCAGGGAACCTCGTGCTCGTTCTTGCAGGAGGTCGCGCAGGCGTTGCACTCGATACAGCGATCGGTGTCGCAGAGGAATTTCACTCGTGCCATTGGGCTCTCCTTATGCCGTCGCGATGCGGCAGAGGGTGGCTTTCGTCTCCTGCATCTGGGTCACGACGTCGTAGCCGTAGGTCCAGGCGGTGTTGGCCGCCTCGCCCGCCACGACCGGGCTCGGTCCCCTGCGGGATAGCGCGGCGTCAGGTCCTCGCCCTGGAAGAAGCCGGCGAAGTGGAACGGCATGAAGACCGTGCCCTTGCCCACCCGGGGCGTCACCAGCGCCGCGACGCGCACCCGCGCCTCCGGCGTCTCGACCCAGATCATGTCGCCGTTCGAGATTCCGGCGGGGCCGGCATCCTCCGGGTTCACCTCGGCGAACATCTCCTGCTGGAACTCGGCCAGCCACTTGTTCGACCGGGTCTCGTCGCCGCCGCCCTCGTATTCCACCAGGCGCCCCGAGGTCAGGACCATCGGGAAGTCGCCGGTGAAGTCCTGCTCCTGGATCGAGCCGTAAGCGGACCGGCAGGCGCCACAGCCGCCGGTCCTCGTAGGTGGCGTATTTCGGCAGCAGGTCGCGCCGCGGCGTGTAGAGCGGCTCGCGGTGCAGCGGCACCGGATCGGGGAAGTTCCAGACCACCGCCCGCGCCTTGCCGTTGCCGTAGGGAGCCAGGCCGTGGGCGATCGCCACCCGCTGCAGACCGCCCGACAGGTCGGTCTTCCAGTTCACGCCGGCGGATCTTCTCGTAGATCGACAGGCTCTCGCCCTCGGGCGCGTCCTCCTGGTTGGCCAGGTAGGCCTGGATCGCCGTGCAGCGCCGCCTCGGGATAGTCGCTGCAGCTCGGCCGACAGCGTCTGGTCGGACTGCTTGGCGCGGCCGCCCTGGCCGCCCTGCCAGGAGCCGTCCACGTCCGCCTCCTCGTCGCCGCTGCCGCTGCGCAGGTCGTTCATCGTCAGCGACGAGATGCGGCGCTGCGCCTCCGCCTCGTCGATCTCGAACAGGTCCCAGGTGAACTGCTCGGCGCCGACCATGGCGATCATCAGCCGCTCCTTGGCGGTCAGTTCGCCCGTCCCAGCCCAGCGCCTGGATCATGCCCAGCGTGATCTCGGGATAGCCGTCCTCGATCTCCGAGCCCTTGGAATAGCTGTCCTCGGCCAGCAGGTTCGAGCCCTCGTGCTCCACGCCCCAGCGGGCGCGGAACGGCAGCCCGCCCTCGGCCACCGTCTTCGAGGTGTCGTAGAGGATCGGCGAGCCGGGATGGTCCTGCTCGGGCGTGCCCCAGGCGGGCCAGGGCAGGCAGTAATACTCGCCCCTCGAACTCGGTCCCCGGCTTGCCCATCAGGGTCATGCCGTCGAACTTGCTCCTGGTGCTTCATGTGGCCTTCAGCCGCTCGGGGCTCTGGCCGGTATAGCCGATGGTCCAGGTGCCGCGGTTGATCTCGCGCAGGATGCTCTCGGCCTGCGGATTCTTGTCGACCACCTCGATGTGCTTGAACATCTCGTCGGCGAAGCCCAGCGCCTCGGCCAGCAGGTAGGTGATCTCGTAGTCGGTCTTCGACTCGAAGAGCGGCTCGAACACCTTGTCGCGCCACTGCACCGAGCGGTTCGAGTTGGTCACCGACCCGTCGCATTCCGCCGTCGTCGCCGCCGGCAGCAGGTACACGTTGTCCTGCTTGTTGGTCATGATCGCGACCTGGGTCGGATGCGGGTCGATGACGCAGAGCAGGTCGACGGTGTCGAGCGCCTTCATCTGGTCGGGGCCGCGCGCGATCGAGTTCGCGGCATGGCCCCAGAACATCATCGCCTTGACCGGGTTCGGCTGGTCGAGATTCTCGGTCGTCTCGGTGATCGCGTCCATGTAGCGGCTGAGCGGCATGCCCGCCGCCTCCATCAGCGCCTTGGAGGCGAAGCGCTCCTGCCATGCAGTCGTAGTCGACGTCCCAGACCCGGCACCAGTGCCGCCAGGCACCCTCGCTCCAGCCCGTAATAGGCCGGCAGGCTGTCCACGCGACGCCCAGGTCGGTCGCGCCCTGCACGTTGTCATGGCCGCGGAAGATGTTGGCGCCGCCGCCCTCCTTGCCGATATTGCCCAGCACCAGCTGCAGGATCGAGGCGGCGCGGGTGTTCGAGGAGCCGATCGTGTGCTGGGTCAGCCCCATGCACCAGACCAGCGTGCCGGGGCGGTTCTCGGCCAGCATCCGCGCCACCCGGCGCGGTCTGTTCGGGCGGGATGCCGCAGACGTGCTCGACCTCCTCGGGCGTCCACTTCTCGACCTCCTCGCGGACGGCCTCGATGTTCCAGACCCGCTGCTCGAGATACTCCTTGTCCTCCCAGCCGTTCTCGAAGATCTCGCGCACCAGCCCCCAGAGGAAGCCGATATCGGCACCGGGGCGGATGCGGACATATTCGTCGGCTATGCGCCGCGGTGCGCGATGAAGCGCGGATCGACGACGATCATCTTGGCGCCGTTCTCGCGCCCCGCCAGGACGTGCAGCATGGAGACGGGATGCGCCTCGGCGGGGTTGCCGCCGATGATGATGATCGACTTGGAATTGCGGATGTCGTTGAAGGTGTTCGTCATCGCGCCGTAGCCGAAGGTGTTGGCGACGCCCGCGACCGTGGTGGAATGGCAGATCCGCGCCTGGTGGTCGACGTTGTTCGTGCCCCAGAAGGCCGCGAACTTGCGGAACAGGTAGGCCTGCTCGTTGGAGAACTTGGCCGATCCCAGCCAGTAGGCGCTGAATCGGGGCCGTATTCCTCGCGGATGTCGAGCAGCTTCTCGGCTGATCTCCTGGATCGCCTGGTCCCAGGAGATCCGGGTCCATTCGCCCCCGACGCTTCTTCATCGGGTATTTCAGCCGCCGCTCGCCCAGCGAGATCTCGCGCATGGCGGCGCCCTTGGCGCAGTGGGTGCCCTGGTTGATGGGGCTCTCGAAGGCCGGTTCCTGGCCGACCCAGACGCCGTTCTCGACCTCGGCCCAGATCGAGCAGCCGACCGAGCAGAACTGGCAGATGGTCTTCTTGAACTCCGGCAGGTCCGCCGCCTCGCGGGCCGTGACCTGCGCCGCCGCCGTGCGCGGCGCGCCCGACAGCGCGGCGAGGCCGAGCCCGGCGACGCCGGAACTTTGCAGGAAACCCCGGCGCGACAGGCCGGTGGGGCGGCTCTCGGGGATGGCGGCGGCGCCGCGCGACCGGGTCGTGCGGGTGGACTTGCGCTTGAGCATGGGGCTCCTCCTCAGTCGCGCGCCAGCGCGTAGTAGGTGCGGGTATGGGGGGTGTCCTTCAGGACGACCTCGCGCGGGTCGGCGGGCCCGGCTGCGGGCGACCCGGCGGTGTCCGCAACCTCGGCGGTGGCGGCCGCGGCGCCGGCGACGGCGGTGCCCAGAAGCATCTGGCGGCGGGAAAGGGCGGCGCTGTCACTCATGACCGGAAGACCTCGCTGTCTGGCTACTGTCTTGTTCTTTTTACACGCTTCCATAATGACGCGGAATTGGCCAGTGGGAAGCCCCGGGCGGTTAATTTTCGTTCACGATTGCCGCGCGGTCGTTGCGATCCTGACCCGGCCGGGCGGGCCGGCGCGCGGAATAATAGGCCGCCAGCGCCGCGATGTCGGCGTCCGACAGGCGCCGCGCGGCGGCGTGCATCAGCTTCGCGACCCGGGTGCCACCCCTTGCGCCCGCGCGCCACAGCGTCAGCTGCGTCTCCAGATAGGGCCGGTACTGGCCGTCGAGCGCGGGATAGGCGGGGTCGATCGGCTCGGGCCAGGGGCCGTGGCAGGCCGCGCAGGCCGGCACGTCCGCCCCCTCCACGCCCTCCATCGCCAGGCGCCGGCCGCGGATCGTCTCCGAGGTCGGCGGCCCGGCCTCGCCCGCGGGCAGGGTCCGGGCGAAACGGGCGGCGTATTCCGGCAGGCGCCCCGGCGGCACCGCCGAGGCGGCGTGCTCCATGATACCGCTGTCCCGGTCGCCCGCCAGATAGGCGCGCAGGCCAGCGTCATGTAGGTCTCGCTCAGGATGTCGAGCCGCGGGATATGCGGGTTGCCGGAGGCGCCCGTCTCGCCGTGGCAGGAGGCGCAATAGTCGAACCCGAGCGGGCGTCCCGATCCGGTCCCGGACAGGCGGTCGTAGTCCGGCCCGGTCATGCCCTCCTGCACGCGCACCAGGAAGGCGACCACGGGCCAGACCTCGCCCGGCCGGTCGGCGGGCCAGTGCGGCATCCCCGACATCTTCACGCCCTCGTCGACGATCCAGTGCAGTTCCGCCGGCGATCCAGTGGCGCGACGGCGGCGTCGATATGCGGCGGCTCGGGCACCATCGCCCGGATGGTCGCGGTCTTCTCCTGGCCCGGCGCGGCATGGCAGGTGCGACAGGCCGCGTCGTAGTGCTTCGCCCCCAGCGCCGCCATCGCGTCGGTCAGCTCCGGCACCTCGGCACGCGGCGGGGCGCGCAGATCCACCGAGTTGCGGAAGGTGGTGTGCAGCACCCAGGACACGCCCGGCAGGTGCCCGACCCGGGCCGAGACGTTGTAGAGGCCGAATCCGACCACGGCCGCCGCGGCCACGACGCCCAGCACCGCCAGCGCGGCGAGGGTCAGGACCACGCTGCGCAGGTCGATCCGCCTCATGCCCGGCCCCCGGCGACAGGCGCGGGGGCGCTGCCCCCGTCGCGGCGCGGCCGCGACTCCCCCGGGGTATTTCGGCAAAGGGTGACGGGGCGGGACAAGCTCATGCCGCGGTCTCCTCGGTCAGGGCGCGGGCGGTCAGCCACAGGCCCGCGGCGAGATAGATCGGCGTGCCGATGGCCAGCATCAGCATGCCGCCCAGCTGCTGCTGGCCGAGTCCCGCAATAGGCGTAGAGCGCGCGCGGCGCGAGCACCAAGAGCGCGCCCAGCAGCGTCATGTGCATCGAGGTGAGCAGCATGCCCCCCGCCCCGGCCAGCGGCGGCGCGGTCCGCGCCGAGGCCCAGACCACCAGGCCGACGAGGAGGAAACTGCCCTGTTCGGCGGCGAAGACGACGGGCGCGAAATAGGCCGCCTCGTGCAGCGCGGGCAGCGTGCCAGCCCCAGACCACCACGAACTCGAGCGCGGCGGCCAGCGCCACCGGCACCCGGCCCAGCGCCTCCAGCGCGGGAATCCCGGCCAGCAGCAGCGGCGGCGACCACCGCCACCAGCCCCATGTGCCGCAGCATGTGCGCCGGGAACGGCCCAGCCACCCGGTCCAGCGGCAGGGTCCAGAGCGCCGCGAGGGCGCCGAGCGCCGAGAAGCAGCGCCGCCCGGCTCACACGCAGCTCCCGATCAGCCAGACCGGCAGGGTGGTGAAGATCACCGCCGACGAAGGACAGGCAGGCCAGCAGGAACCCGGCCTGGCCCATGAACTCGCGCCGGTCCTCGTCGGTATCGCCGCCATGGATATAGTCCCGGTCGTCCAGGTAGTCCCATTGCCGCCACATGGCGGTGCCGAACCACGCGATCAGCGCCAGGGCGACGAGGGTGTAGCCCGTCACGATCCAGGTGAGCGTCGCGGTGTCGCCGCCGATCTTGGCGCACCAGATCGCGGCCGTGGCGTAGGCGACCAGGAAATGCACCGCCCAGATCGTCGGCGCGGCGATCATCCGGTAGATGTTCCGGTGCCGCGGCAGGTCGGTCACGGGGCGCGTGGCCATCACAGCACCCCCGGCAGCACACCGATCGCGGCGGCCGAGACCAGCGCCGTGATCGCGAGGAAATGCCAGTAGAGCGCAGGTGTTCCAGAGCGGCGCGTCATAGAGCGGCAGTGACCTTGCCCCAGATCGAGCCGGCGAGGCAGTAGAGCTGCATCACCATGCCCGCCAGGGTATGCGCCGCCGTCCAGACCGCCAGCGCCCAGATCATCGCCGGATAGACGTGCGACGTCGGGGTCGAGCCCCGTGACCGATCGCCACCAGCGCCGCCGCCCCCAGCAAGGCCCAGCGCCGCGCCGCCGCCCAGCCGCCCAGCGCGCCGCGGCCACGTTCCCGTGCCGGTTCAGCGTCGCGCGCGGCCCGCGTCGCGCCCCAGGCCGCGGCATAGAGCAGCGCCGAGGCCAGCACCCAGCCCCCCGCGGCGTGCTCGCGCCAGCGGCGGCGGGAATCTGGTCCGACGCGGTCCAGTAGAAGAACATGCCGAAGACCAGCGCGGCGAAGGCCGTCATGTCGCCCAGCATGGTGATGAACACGCCCCACCAGCCCGGCGCCGCCGGCCCCGACACGTAGGTCGGCAGGCGTCAGGCCCAGCCCGACGTCCTTCGTCGTCGCGCTCGGGGATCTGCGCCGTGGAGGTCCAGAGCCAGTAGAGCACGCAGACGACCGCGAAGCACCGCGCAGATCGCCGCCGGCGAGATACCAGTGGAAGGTCGGAAAGATGAACGCCCCGCCGGTGAAGACCGCCGCCCAGATCGTGCACCCAGGCCGGCCCGGTGACCCGCGCCACCAGCTGCGGCCGGGCGTCGATGGCCGAGGTCACGATGGTCTCGCGCAGCCCCTCCTGCGCGTCGGGCAGGTAGTAGCCGCCCGCATCCATCCGCTCGACGATCCCCGGCTGGTCCCAGAGCGGATAGCGCGAGGTGATGTAGGGGATCGAGCGCACGCCCCAGAACTGGTCGGGGATGTCGTGCGCCCACTCAGGCGTGCCCGCGTTCCACGGGTTGCGCTCCGTCATCGGCTCGCGCCCTTGGGCCGCACCAGGTCCCAGGCGAAGACGAGGATGCCCGCCGCGATGACGAAGGCGCCCACGGTCGAGATCATGTTCAGCCATGTCCCAGCCCATCCCCTTCGGGGTAGGTATAGACCCGGCGCGGCATGCCCAGCAAGGCCCGTCAGGTGCATCGGCAGGAAGCAGATGTTGAAGCCGGTGAAGGTCAGCCAGAAGCTGATCCGCCCCAGCCGCTCCGACATCATCTGCTTCCGGATGAACGGGATAGAAGATAGTAGATCCCGCCGATCATCGGGAAGACCATGCCGCCGAACAGCGTGTAGTGCAGGTGCGCCACGATGAAATAGCTGTCGTGCACCTGCCAGTCGAAGGGCGCCAGCGCCACCATCACGCCCGGTCAGCCCGCCCGGCGGTGAAGATCGCCAGCGCGCCCGCGATCCAGAGCATCGGCAGGATCATCTTCACCCGGCCCACCATCAGCGTGGCGACGAAGGCGAAGAGCTGCACGCCGGTGGGGATCACCACCGCCTCCGACGCCGCCGAGAAGAAGCCGAGCGAGATCGACGGCAGCCCGGTGGTGAACATGTGGTGCACCCACAGCCCGAAGCGACAGGAACCCGACGCCCACCGCCGAGAGCACGATCCAGTTGTAGCCCACGATCGGCCGCTGCGCGGCGGTCGGCACGACCATCGCGGCGATCGCGATGGAGGGCAGGAAGATGATGTAGACCTCCGGATGCCCGAAGATCCAGAACAGGTGCTGCCACAGCAGCGGGTCGCCGCCCCGCTCGGGGTCGAAGAACGGCCAGTCGAAGCTGCGCTCCAGCTCGAACAGGAAATCGCCCGCGATCAGCGGCGGAAAGGCGAACAGGATCATCGCCGCCCACCACCAGCACGTACCAGGCATAGAGCGGCATCAGGTTGATGCGCATCCCCGGCGGGCGGCACTTGATCGTGCCGACGATCAGCTCCACCGCCGCGGCGATGGAGGCGACCTCGATGAAGGACAGGCCCAGCAGCCAGATGTCCGGCCCCACCCCCTCGTCGAGCGTCGTCAGTGGCGGATACATGAACCACCCGCCCTCGGGCGCCACCCCGAACAGGACCGACCCCATGACGAAGATGCCGCCGATCAGGAACGCACCAGTAGCCGTAGGCCGCGAGCCGCGGGAACGGCATGTCCCGCGCGCCGAGGAACGCGGGCAGCAGCAGGATCGACATCGCCTCGAACATCGGCACGGCGAAGAGGAACATCATCGCCGAGCCGTGCATGGTGAAGAACTGGTTGAACCGCTCGGCCGAGATCAGGTCGTTGTCGGGCACGGCCAGCTGCAGCCGCATCACCAGCGCCAGCACGCCGGCGATCAGCATGAAGCCGAAGGCGGTCATGCGAGTACCAGACGCCGACCTCGGAATTGTTCACCGCCGACCAGTAGCGCCAGCCCGGCGGATCGTCCCAGACCGCGCGCAGCCGGTCGGCCTGGGCCTCGGCCACCTCGGGGTCGACCGGCGCGGTCAGCATCTCCTCGGTCGGGGGATAGGTGCCCTTCGCCAGGCGGGCGCCGTGCTTGTCGGCGTCGCGGCGGCGCGAGCCGAAGGGCGCGGGGCCGGAGGCGGCGTCGGTCATGGCCGCGCCCCCGTGCCGCGGCGGGCCGGTCCCCGGATCGTCCCGGAAAGGTGGGATCGCCGCTCATTCCAGCCCCTTCAGATAGGCGGCCATGGCCCGGATCGTGTCGTCGCGCAGGTGGTCGTAGGCCGGCATCTTGGCCCCCGGCTTCACCGCCGCCGGGTCCGCGATCCAGCGGGCCAGCGCCTCCTCCGTCATCGGCAGCGCGCCGGCGGCGAGGCTTCCCCGGCTGGCCAGATGGGTCAGGTCCGGCCCGACCCGGCCGCGCGCCGGGGTGCCCCGGATCGCGTGGCAGCCGCCGCAGCCCTGCGCCATGAAGGCCCGCCGCCCGGCCTCGGCCACCTCGCCTTGCGCCGCATCGGCAGGGCCGGCCTCATCCGCCAGCCAGGCCTCGAAATCCCCGGGCAGCATCGTCCGCGCGGTGAAGGCCATCCAGGCATGGCTGTCGCCGCAGAACTCGGCGCATTGGCCGCGGAACTCCCCCGGCTCCGTGGGCTCCATCGACATCCGCGTCACCCGGCCGGGGATCATGTCGGTCTTGCCCGCCAGCGACGGCAGCCAGAAGGAATGGATCACCTGGTCGGCCTTCAGCGTGATCTCGGACCGCGCGCCCACCGGCAGGACGATCTCGTTGGCCGAGCGGATCGGCTCGGTCGCCCCCTCGGGCCAGTAATCGACCCGGAACCACCATTGCTCGCCGGTCACCTCCACGCGCAGCCCCTCGCCGGGCGCGCGCTGGTCGGGCATGATCGACAGCCCCCAGGTCAGGAGGGCGGTCAGCACCACGGTCGGAAACACGATCCCGCCGAAGAAGATCAGCCGCCGCGCGTAGCGGGGCGGCATCGGCCGCGGATCGATCCGCCAGACCCAGAGCATCAGCCCGTTCATCCCCAGCCACAGGACGACCGCGCCGGCGAGCAGCACGTAGAACAGGTGCGACAGCGTCTCGGCATCGGTTCCGGCGGTGTCGAGCGCCGATTGCGGCCCGTCGCAGGCCGCCAGAAGGGCGGCGGCGGCGACCGGGCCCAGGGCGCGGGGCCTCAGCACGACCGCGGCGCCGCGCGGAACAGGAAAGAGGAAGAGCCCTGCGCCCTCGGCCGCCGCGACCGCTGTCGGCATCCGGGACAGCAGGGTCGAAATTGTTCAGGGATCACGATGGGGTTCCGGAACGGTGGTCGCAGCCCGCACCCTACGCACACCGCTCCGCCCCGCGCAACAGAATGCCGCGCCCCCGGGGGGACGCGGCCATCGCAACTCCGGCGCGCCGGCTCGGCTCAGGCGGCGACGCCCGGGCGCGCCGACCAGGTCGCGCAGCGTGCGCAGGCCCATCGCCTGATATTTCGCCGGATCGCGCTCGACCGGGTCCTGGCCGGCGGTGCAGACCACCCAGCCCTCGTAGTTCGAGGCCTGCAGAAGGTTCAGGCAGGTCTTGAAGTCCACCGATCCGTCACGGTCGCCGGGCACGGTGAACACGCCCGACTTCACCGCCTGCGGCAGCGGGACGTCGTTCATCCGGGCCTTGGCCATCGGGCTGACGCGGATGTTGCCGGCATGGAAGTGCTTCACCCGCGGCATGTGCCGGGTCAGGAGCTGCACCGGATCGCCGCCGCCGAAATAGCACTGCGCGGTGTCGAAGAGCAGGAACAGGTTCGGCCCGGTCTCCATCATCAGCCGGTCGATCTCGTCCGGGGTCTGCACCACGGTGCCCATGTAGTGCTGGTAGACGCAGGTGACGCCCTGGTCGGCGCAATGGGTCGCGATCTGCTCCAGCTTCAGGCCGAGGCTGTCCCAGTCCTGCGAGGACAGTTCGGGCTTGCGCGACAGGGGCGTGTCGGCATCGGCGAAGATGGCGTTGGAGACCTCCTTGACGATCACCACCCCGGCGCCGGCCGCCTTCGCGCGGTCGATGGCGGGCTGGATCGCCTCGCGCTCCTCCTCGACGGACCGCTCCAGCAGGCGCAGCCCGTGGCTGACGGCGGCCAGCGCCAGGCCGTGCTTGTCGAGCGCGGCCTTCAGCTCGCCGGCATCCTGCGGGAACTTGTAGCCGTCCTCGATCCCCTCGAACCCGGTCTCGGCGGCCTGGACGAGGCAGGTCTCGAGGTCGATATCGGCACCGAGCGAGCGGTCGTCCTCGTTCGACCAGGCGGCGGGGCTTGTGGCGATGCGTGTCATGGAATCTCCTTTCCGTTGTTCTTGTCGCGGCCGGGGCGGTTCCCCCGCCGGCGCGGATGCCGGGCCGGGTGCACGGGGCCGCCTCGCAGGCTGACCGGCGAGCGGTCGCGGGCGGCCGGGTGCCGGTCCGGCCGGCATGATGGGCGTCTCCGGCGCCTGCGACGGCGCACCGGTCCGGCCCGGTCCGGGCCACGACGCGATCCGTTGCGCGGCGGGGGACTGTCGACCGATCTCGGTCGGGGCGCGGGCACATCTCGTGATGAGGGCGCGACCGCGTGCCTTGCGCGCGCATACTCTAGGAACCGGCGCCCCACGTCAACACGCCCGGAGCGACACTCGAGACGATTGGAAACGAGGCACGGGGGCATCCGGTTCCCCGGCCCGCCCCCGCCACTCCGCGCCGCGAGGGCGCGCGCCGCGCCTTCACCTCTGCCGGGTCTCCCAGTGCGGGTGGATCCAGGGCCGCGCATTGGAGGGCGGCAGCATCCCCGTCCCGAGGATGTGGTCCGCCGCCTTCTCGCCCACCATGATCGACGGCGCGTTCAGGTTGCCGTTGGTGATCCGCGGAAAGATCGAGCTGTCGGCCACGCGCAGGCCCTCCACCCCGATCACCCGGCATTCGGGATCGACCACGCTGCGCGGATCGTCCGCCGCCCCGATCCGGCAGGTGCCGCAGGGATGATAGGCGCTCTCGACCTCCTCGCGGATGAAGTCGTCCAGCGCCGCGTCGGACTGCGCCTCGGCACCGGGGCTGATCTCGCGGCCGCGATAGGCGTCGAAGGCCGGCTGGGCGAAGATCTCCCGGGTCAGCCGGATGCAGCGGCGGAACTCGGCCCAGTCGTCGGGGTGGCTCATGTAGTTGAACAGGATCTCCGGCGCCGCCTCCGGGTCGGCGCTGGCCAGCGTGACCTGGCCGCGCGACTTCGAGCGCATCGGCCCCACATGGGCCTGGAAGCCGTGCCCCTCGGCCGCGGTCTGCCCGTCATAGCGCACCGCGATGGGCAGGAAGTGGTACTGGATGTCGGGATACTCGATCCCGGCCTCGGAGCGGATGAAGCCCGCGCTCTCGAACTGGTTCGAGGCGCCGGGCCCCGTCCGCGTCAGCAGCCACTTCGCCCCCACATAGGCCTTGCCGAGAAGCGACCAGTACTTGAACAGGCTGACGGGCTTCGTCGCCTCCTGCTGGATGTAGAGCTCCAGGTGATCCTGCAGGTTGCGCCCCACGCCGGGCCGGTCGGCCACCACGTCGATGCCGTGCGCGGCCAGATGCGCCGCCGGGCCGATGCCGGACAGCATCAGCATCTTGGGCGAGTTGATCGCCGAGGCGGCCAGGATCACCTCCGCCCGCGCCGCGATCACCTCCACCTGCCCCTTGCGCGTGACCTCGACGCCGGTGGCGCGGCCCGCCTCGATCACCACCCGGCGCGCCAGCGCCCGGACCAGCGTGCAGCTGTCGCGCTTCAGCGCCGGCTTCAGGTAGGCCGAGGCCGCCGACCAGCGCCGCCCCTTCCAGATCGTCGCGTCGTAGGGGCCGAATCCCTCCTGCTTCTCGCCGTTGTAGTCGTCGGTCAGCTCGTATCCCGCCTGCCCCCCGGCCTCGACGAAGGCCCGGGTCAGCGGGTTGTCGCGCGCGCCCCGCGTGACGTGCAGCGGCCCGTCGGTGCCGCGCCAGGCGGGGTCGCCGCCATGGCCGCCGGAATGCCAGTGCTCCAGCCGCTTGTAATAGGGCAGCACGTCGGCATAGCTCCAGCCCGCCGCGCCCTCCTCGGCCCAGTGGTCGAAGTCGCGGGCATGGCCGCGCACATAGATCATCCCGTTGATCGAGGAGGAGCCCCCCACGACCTTGCCGCGCGGCACGACCATCTCGCGCCCGCCCAGATGCGGTTCGGGCTGCGTCTTCAGCCCCCAGTCGTACATCTTCATGTTCATCGGATAGCTGAGCGCGCCGGGCATGTTGATGAACGGCCCGGCATCGGACCCGCCATGCTCGATCACGATGACGGATTTCCCGGCCTCCGACAGGCGATAGGCCATGGCGCAGCCGGCGCTGCCCGCCCCGACGATGACGTAATCGGCTTCCATCAGAACGGCGCCTCCGTGGGATTCATGGACACATAGACGGTCTTGAGCTGGCTGTAGTGCTCGATCGCGGCCTTGGAGTTCTCGCGGCCCACGCCCGACATCTTCATGCCGCCGAAGGGCGCCTCCACCGGCGTCAGGTTGTAGGTGTTGATATAGGCGGTGCCGGCCTGGAACCCGGCCGCCATGCGGTGCCCGCGCATCAGGTCATTGGTGAAGACCCCCGCGGCCAGTCCGAACTCGGTCGCGTTGGCCCGCTCCAGCGCCTCGGCCTCGGTCTCGAAGTCCAGCACCGACATGACGGGGCCGAAGATCTCCTCCCGCGCGATGGTCATGTCGTCGGTCACCTCGGCAAAGAGCGCCGGCGTCACCCAGAACCCCTCCCGGTCCAGCCGCTCGCCCCCGGCCACCAGCCGCGCACCCTCCGCGCGCCCCTTCTCGATATAGCCCATCACGATGTCGAGCTGGCGCTCGGACACCATCGGCCCGATCGTCGTCGCCTCGTCCATCGGATCGCCCAGCCGCGCACCTTTCATCCGCTCGGCCAGCCGCGACAGGAACGCCTCCTTGATGCCCTTCTGCACGAAGACCCGGGTGCCGTTGGAGCAGATCTGCCCGGTGGAGTAGAAGTTGCCGTTGATCGCCGCCGAGACGGCGCTGTCCAGGTCCGCGTCGTCGAAGACCACGATGGGGGACTTGCCGCCCAGCTCCAGCGTGGCGTGCTTCATCCCCGCCGCCGCCGACTGGTACACCTTCTTCCCCGTCGGCACCGATCCGGTGAGCGACACCTTGTCCACGCGCGGCCGTCCTCCAGCAGCGCCGCGGCCTGGCTCCCGTAGCCCTGCACCACGTTGAACACGCCCGGCGGCGCGCCCGCCTGCGCCAGGATCTCGGCCAGCTTCAGCGTGCAGAGCGGCGTCGTCTCAGACGGCTTCATCACCATCGCGTTGCCGCAGGCCAAGGCCGGCGCGGCCTTCCACGCCGCGATCTGGGTCGGGTAGTTCCACGCCCCGATGCCCAGCACCACGCCCAGCGGCTCGCGCCGGGTATAGACGAAATCGCCGTCCGCCAGCGGGATGTGCTCGCCCGTCAGCGTGCCGGCCAGCCCGCCGAAATATTCCAGCGCGTCGGCGGCCGAGGCGGCGTCGGCGATCAGCGTCTCCGACAGCGGCTTGCCGGTATCCATGGTCTCCAGCTCCGACATCTCGCGGTTGCGCTCGCGCAGGATGTCGGCGGCCCGGCGCAGCACGCGGCCGCGCTCGGTCCCGGTCATCGCCGCCCAGGCGGGCTGCGCGGCCGTGGCGGCCGCCAGCGCGCGGTCGATCACGTCGGGGGTCGCGGCGTGCAGCCGCGCGATCTCCGCCCCGCTGGCGGGATGGATCACGGGGATCGCCTCGCCGCCGTCGTCCTCGTGGTAGGCGCCGTCGATGTAGTGGCTGCCGGTCGGTTGGTATTGCATGGATGGGTCCTCGGGGAATGGGGTCAGAGGTCGAGCGCGGGCTTCTCGTAGGTGCCCTTGGCGTTCGTCAGCACGTGGCGCTGGCGCAGCACGATGAACGACACCGCGCCCAGGTAGAGGCCGATCACGATGGCGCCGATCCACTCGATCTGCAGCCACTGGCTCTTGAACAGCAGGGTCAGGATGAACAGCGCGGCGGTGTTGCCGGCCACGTAGGTCCAGGTGCCGAACCGCTCGGTGGTCAGGTTCAGGTTGTCGGTATAGAGCCGGATCAGGCTGTCGAGCGAGTTGATCACGAAGGTCGTGCCGACCACGACCATGGCCAGGTTCACCAGCCCGGCGGTCGAGATGTCGTTCTGCCAGTAGTAGAACAGGACCGAGAACCAGATCGCCAGCGGGATCGACGGGATGATCATCAGCGCCGCCAGCATGTGCTGGGTCTTCATGCCGCCGACGAAGCGCGAGGTGAACTGCCCGATCATGATCGACCAGGCGAACCACCAGAACAGGTAGAATTCGTGGTACTCGGTGATCGGCAGCACGAACCGGTGCAGGTTGGCGAAATAGCCGCCGAGATAGCTGGCAGAGGCGCCGAACTCGCCGGGCGAGATGCCGGCATAGGCCCACAGCCCCAGGATCAGCAGCCCGAACATCACCGAGGAGCCGACCGACAGGATGCGGACATACTTGATGTCGGTGGAACTGTAGGAAGCGGCCAGGATCACCGCGAAGACGATGACGTAGAAGGTCGTCACCACCGTCTCGCCGTCGCCGATCTGCGGCAGGTAGAAGGGCAGGTAGACCAGGAACAGCGACCCGGTGAAGGCGCAGGTGGTGATGATGACCACGTTGTTCACGATCTTCACCAGCGGCTTCTCGAAGAACCTCACCCGCGGCTCGATGGCGCAGAAGTAGAAGGCCGTCAGGAAGTAGAAGGCCCAGATCAAAAAGCCCCAGAAGCCGAACTCGAAGGCCAGAGGATTGGTGAAGGCGTAGGAGGGGTTGGCCTCGGTATCGGCATAGAGCGGGAAGTCCCAGGCCAGCGGGAACATGATCAGGCCCACGTCCAGGCCGGACGTGAACAGGATCGCCACGAAGACCAGCAGCGGCTGCGGGTCGGGCCCGATCAGGCGCAGGTCCCACCAGCGGATGGTGCAGAAGATCACCAGCGCGAACGCCATCAGGATCCCGAAGGATATGAGCAGGGTCATCTCGATGTTCTCCGTTCGGGCCGCCCGGACGGGGCGGCGATTTTTCGTCGAAAAATCGCTACGTCACTCGCCGCGGGGAAAGCGCTGCCGCTCCTCCACGACGTTGAGGTCCATGTGGTTGCGCATGTAGCGCTCCGAGGCCCGGCGCAGAGGCTGGAAGTCCCACGGATACTGCCCGCCCTGGCGCAGGGCCTCGTAGACGACCCAGCGCTTGGCCTGGCTCTCGCGCACATCGGCGTCGAAGGCGTCGAGGTCCCAGCGGCTGTCGGCCTCCGCGCGGAACCGCTCCAGCGTCTCCGCGTGGCCCGGATCGCCCGCCAGGTTGGTCATCTCGTGCGGATCGGCGTCGAGGTCGAACAGCTGCTCGGGGTCGAGCGCGCAGCGGGTGTATTTCCACCGCCCCTCGCGCAGCGCCACCATCGGCGCATAGCTCGCCTCGGCGGCGTATTCCATCCGCACCGGCTGGGAGCGGCCCGCGCCCTTCGCCACCGGCACCAGGCTCTCGCCATGGGTCCAGGGCATGACCTCCTCCATCGAGATCCCGGCCAGCTCGCACAGCGTCGGGCAGACATCGATGGTCGAGACCGGATCGTCGACCCGCCCCGGCTCCAGCCCGGGGGCCGCGATCATCAGCGGCACGCGCGACGATCCCTCGAAGAAGCACATCTTGAACCACAGCCCCCGCTCGCCCAGCATGTCGCCGTGGTCCGAGACGAACAGGATCACCGCCTCCTGCCGGGTGCGCTCCAGCACGTCGAGGATCTCGCCCACCTTCTCGTCCAGATAGGAGATGTTGGCGAAATAGGCCCGGCGGGAGCGGCGCATGTCCTCCGCGCTGATGTCGAAGTCGCGCCAGTTGTTGGCGTCGAAGATCCGCTGGGAGTGGGTGTCGTGCTCGGCGTAGGGGATCGCGCCCACCACGGGCTCCAGCCGGTCGCAGTCCTCGTAGAGATCCCAGAATTGCCGCCGCGCCACGTAGGGATCGTGCGGATGGGTGAAGCTCGCCGTCAGGCACCAGGGCCGGTCGTCATGGCCGCGGGCGAGGTCATAGAGCTTCTGGCAGGCGAGGAAGGCGACCTCGTCGTCGTATTCCATCTGGTTGGTGATCTCGGCCACGCCCGCCCCGGTGACCGAGCCGAGATTGTGGTACCACCAGTCGATCCGCTCGCCCGGCTTGCGGTAATCCGGCGTCCAGCCGAAATCGGCGGGATAGATGTCGGTCGTCAGCCGCTCCTCGAAGCCGTGCAGCTGGTCGGGGCCGACGAAATGCATCTTGCCCGACAGGCAGGTCTGGTAGCCCGCCCGGCGCAGGTGATGGGCATAGGTCGGGATCGCCGAGGGGAACTCGGCGGCGTTGTCGTAGATGCCGGTGCGCGAGGGCAGCTGCCCCGACATGAAGGCCCGCCCGCCCCGGCGCGCAGAGCGGCGAGGCGGTATAGGCGTTGCGGAACCGCGCCGAGCGCGCGGCCAGCTTCTTCAGGTTCGGCGCGTGCAGGAACTCCTCCGGCCCGTCGGGAAACAGCGTCCCGTTCAACTGGTCCACCATGAGGATCAGGATGTTCGGCCGGGTCATGCACCCTCCCCAAGTTCGCGTGACAGCGCCGAGAGCGTATGCCGCACCGCGGCCTCGGCGCTGGTCTCGGCATCCAGCGCGGCATGCAGGTAGAGCCCGTCGATCAGCCCCGCGAGCCGCTCGGCCGCGGCCGGGGCGGCCGCGCCCAGCACCGGGCGCAGCGCATGGGACAGGTTGGAGGACAATCGCCGGCGATAGATCGCCAGCAGCCGCTTCGCCGCCGGCATCCGCTGCGCCAGCACGTAGAAGTTGAGCCAGGCGGCCACCGCCTCCTTCTCGAAATTGGCCGGCGAGAACCCGGCCCGCACGATCGCCTCCACCCGCGCCGCCGGCCCCTCGGCCCCGGCCAGCGCGCGGCGCACGTCCTGGCCGTAGCGGGTCAGCAGGTCGCGCATCGCGGCCAGGAACAGCGATTCCTTGTCGCCGAAATAGTGGAAGGCCAGTGCCGGCGAGATGCCCGCCCGCTTGGCGATCCGGCCCACGGTCACGTCGAGCGTGCCGGTGGCGCCGATCTCGGCGATGGTGGCGCCGATCAGCTCCGCCCGGCGCCGCACCTCCGCCCTTTCGCGACCGGGCCTTTTCGGGTCCAGTGTTGCCATGCGGCGGGTTCTATATTTAATTGACCCGTCAATCAAGACTGCAGGGGAGAGACCATGAAACGCCTCATCACCGCCTCCGCCCTCGCGCTGGTCGTGGCCGGCCCCGCCGCGGCACAGGTCGCCGAGGACTGCCGGGAGGTCTCCATGTCCGACGTGGGCTGGACCGACATCACCACCACCACCGCCATCGCCAACCACGTCCTGCAGGGGCTGGGCTACGACACCGACGTGAAGGTGCTGTCGGTGCCCGTCACCTTCGCCTCGCTGGAGAACGACGACATCGACGTCTTCCTCGGCAACTGGATGCCGTCCCAGACCCAGGCGATCCAGCCCTACCTCGATTCGGGCGAGATCGAGCAGGTCGCGGTGAACCTGGAGGGCACCAAGTACAACCTCGCCGTCCCGACCTATACCTACGAGAAGGGCCTGCAGAGCTACGACGACCTCGCCGCCTTCGAGCCCGAGCTCGACGGCACGATCTACGGCATCGAGCCCGGCAACGAGGGCAACGCCTATCTCATCGGCCTGACCGAGGAGGACAAGCACGGCCTGGGCTCCTTCGAGGTCAAGGAAAGCTCCGAACAGGGCATGCTCGCCCAGGTCGCGCCGCGCGGTGGAGGACGAGGAGGACATCGTGTTCCTCGGCTGGGAACCGCACCCGATGAACGCCAATTTCGACCTCGAGTATCTCGAGGGCGGCGAGGACTTCTTCGGCGGCGAGGGCGTCGTCCACACCGTCACGCGGGCGGGCCTGGTGGAGGAATGCCCCAATCTCGGCAAGCTGCTGAGCCAGATGACGTTCACCCTGCCGATGGAGAACGAGATCATGGGCAAGATCCTCGACGACGGGATGGACCCGGCCGCCGCCACGCGGGAATGGCTGCAGGCCAACCCCGACGTGATCGACCCCTGGCTCCAGGGCGTGACCACCGTCGAGGGCGAGGAGGGCCTTCCGGCCGTGCGCGCCGAACTGGGCATCGGCTCCTGAGCCCGGCCTGACACCGGCGGCCCCGGACCCGCCGGGGCCGCCCCCCGACCCGAGATCCGACAGGGACCGCAGATGGACTGGATAACCGAGCACAAGATCCCGGTCGGCGAGGGGGCGGCACGCGCCTTCGACTGGGTGAACGACAACCTGGAATTCCTGCTCGACGGGCTGTCCGACCTGATGGGGGCGCTGATCGACGCGATCCTGTGGCTGCTGCAGACGCCGAACCCGCTGGTGGTCATCGCCGTCTTCGTGGCGCTGACCTGGGCGCTGCAGCGCTCGTGGAAGGTCTGCCTCTTCGTGGCCCTCGGCTTCCTCTTCATCCTCAACCAGGACTACTGGGAGGAGACGACCGAGAGCCTGACCCTGGTCCTGTCGGCCTGCGTGGTCTGCATGGGGGTGGGCGTGCCCATCGGCATCGCCGCGGCGCACCGGCCGCGCCTCTACGCCGCGATTCGCCCCGTCCTCGACCTGATGCAGACGCTGCCCACCTTCGTCTATCTCATCCCGGCCATCGTCTTCTTCGGCATCGGCATGGTGCCGGGCCTGATCGCCACGGTGATCTTCGTCCTGCCCGCGCCGATCCGGCTGACCTGGCTCGGCATCTCCTCCACGCCCGTGCCGCTGAAGGAGGCCGCCCGCGCCTTCGGCGCCACCCCGCGCCAGCTCCTGTGGAAGGTGGAGCTGCCCTCGGCCTTCCCGCAGATCATGGCGGGCCTCAACCAGACCATCATGCTGTCGCTGTCGATGGTCGTGATCGCCGCCCTGGTCGGCGCCGACGGCCTTGGCGTGCCGGTGGTCCGCGCGCTGAACTCGGTCAACACCGCGCTCGGCTTCGAGAGCGGCTTCGTCATCGTCGTGGTGGCGATCATGCTCGACCGGATGCTGAACCTGGGGACGCGGAAATGACCACCGCGGTGAATATCGACAACGTCTCCATCGTCTTCGGCGAGCGCCCCGGCGCGGCCCTGCCGCTGATGGACGAGGGGCTGGACCGCGCCACCGAATCCAGGAGCGCACCGGCCAGGTCCTCGGCGTCCACGATTGCAGCCTGCAGGTGCCCGAGGGCGAGATCCTCGTGCTGATGGGCCTGTCGGGATCGGGCAAGTCCACGCTCCTGCGCGCGGTCAACGGCCTCAACCCGGTGGCGCGCGGTAAGGTCGAGGTGCGCGCCGGCGACCGCATGGTCGACGTGACCCATGCGAGCAAGCCCGACCTGCGCCGCCTGCGGCTCGACACCGTCTCGATGGTGTTCCAGCAATTCGGCCTCCTGCCCTGGCGCACGGTGCGCGAGAATGTGGGCCTCGGCCTCGAACTCGGCGGCCGGTCGAAGGCCGACCGCCGCGCCGCCGCCGACCGGCAGCTGGAGCTCGTCGGCCTGACCGGCTGGGGCGACCGCAAGGTGGGCGAGCTCTCGGGCGGCATGCAGCAGCGCGTCGGCCTGGCCCGCGCCTTCGCCACCGACGCCCCGATCCTGCTGATGGACGAGCCCTTCTCCGCGCTCGACCCGCTGATCCGCAACAAGCTGCAGGACGAGTTGCTGGAGGTGCAGGAGCGCCTGAGGAAGACCATCGTCTTCGTCAGCCACGACCTCGACGAGGCCTTCAAGCTGGGCAACCGGATCGCGATCATGGAGGGCGGCCGCATCGTCCAGTCCGGCACCCCGCAGGAGATCTATTCCAAGCCGGCCGACGCCTATGTGGCCGATTTCGTGGCCCACATGAACCCGCTCGGCGTGCTGACCGCGCGCGACGTGATGGACCGCGAGGGCCCCGCCCCCGCGCCGACGATCCCCGCCGATGCCACGGTGGAGCAGGCGATGCGCGCGCTGGGCGCGGCACAGGGCCCGGTCGCCGTCACCGAGAACGGCGAGCGGATCGGCCGCATCACCGAAGCCGGCCTGATCCGCCGCCTGCTCGACCCCCGCGCCTGATCCCCGGCCGGGCGGTTCTCCGCCCGCCGCCCCGCGTGGCGGGCGGATTTGCCCGCCCGCGCCGTGGGTGCCTCGCGCGAACGCGCTAGCTCCGGCCAAAGGGCCGATCGAGCCCGTTGGAAAGAGGGACGCTTCCATGGGCCTGATCGGCATCTTCCTGTCGCTCGGACTGCTGATGTATCTCGCCTATCGCGGGATCAACGTGCTGATCCTGGCGCCGATCCTGGCGCTGCTGGCCACGCTCTTCGCCGGCGGGCTGCCGCTTCTGGCGACCTATACCCAGGTCTTCATGCCGGCGCTCGGCAACTACCTGATCCAGTTCTTCCCGCTGTTCCTGCTGGGCGCGATCTTCGGCAAGCTGATGGCGGATTCCGGCTCGGCCCGCACCATCGCGGAATGGTTCACCGAGAAGATGGGCGCGGCCCAGTCCATCGCCGCCGTGGTCCTGGCCTGCGGCGTGCTGACCTACGGCGGCGTGTCGCTCTTCGTCGTGGCCTTCGCCGTCTATCCCATCGCCAACGCGCTGTTCCGCCGCTCCGACACGCCCAAGCGGCTGCTGCCGGCGGCGCTCGCGCTGGGCTCCTTCACCTTCACCATGACGGCCTTTCCCGGCACCCCGGCGATCCAGAACGCGATCCCGATGCCCTATTTCGGCACCACGCCCTTCGCGGCGCCGGTCTACGGCACGCTGGCGGGGATCGGCATGCTGGGCCTCGGCATCCTGTGGCTGAACCGCCGCCGCGCCCGGGCCCAGGCCGCGGGCGAGGGCTATGGCGAGCATCCGCGGACCGACGCGGATGCCGACACCCCCGACCAGGCGATGCCCGGCATCCTCGTCGCGCTCCTGCCGGTGATCGCCGTCATCGTGCTGAACGCGCTCTTCACCTATCTCGTCATCCCGGCGATGGACACCGCCTACCTCTCGCAGGAGCAATATGGCGGGGCCGACGATCGGCGATGTCCGGGGGATCTGGGCGATCATCGCCTCCCTCGTCCTCTCGATCCTGCTGTGCACCGCGCTGAACTGGCAGCGGTTCAAGAACCTGCTCGACAGCTTCAACAAGGGCACGATGGGATCGCTGCTGCCGGTCTTCAACACCGCATCCGAGGTCGGCTACGGCGCCGTCATCGCCTCGCTGCCCGCCTTCGCGGTGATCCGCGACGCGGTGCTGGGGATCTCGCCCAATCCGCTGATCTCCTCGGCGGTCGCCACCAACGTGCTGGCCGGCATCACCGGATCGGCCTCGGGCGGCATGTCCATCGCGCTGGAAACGCTGGGCGACCGGTTCATGGAACGCGCGCAGGAGGCCGGCATCGACCCCGAGATCATGCACCGCGTGGTGGCGCTGTCCTCGGGCGGGTTCGACGCGCTGCCCCATAACGGCGCCGTCATCACGCTGCTGGCGATCACCGGCCTGACCCACAAGCAGAGCTACGGCGACATCTTCGCGGTGGCCGTGATGATCCCGTTCTCCATGACGGTGCTGGTGGTGCTCTCCGCCTCGATCCTGGCGGTCTGAGGGCGCGGGGCCGGGCCGGCCCGGATTCTTCCGACTTGTTTTGTCGGGATTGCCCGCCTAACCTGACTGCGTCAGTCGGACATTCAGCAGGAGGCCCCCATGTCCCTTCACCCCGCGCCGCCCGTCCCCTCCCACGACGCCACCGCCCTGACCGGCGGCGGCGCGACCGCGACGATCGAGCTGCACGGCATGGTCTACACCCTGCGCATCACCCGGCAGGGCAAGCTGATCCTGACCAAGTAGCGCGGGCTCAGACCAGGCCGCGATCCCGGGCGATCATCGCCGCCTGGGTGCGGTTGGCGGCGCCGATCTTGCGATAGAGCGTCTTGACATGCAGCTTCACCGTCGGCTCGGCGAGGTCGAGATCGCGGGCGATCTCCTTGTTGGACCGGCCGAGGGTCAGCCGTTCCAGAACCTCGTGCTCCCGCCGTGACAGCCGGTCCTCCGGGGGTCGCGTGGCCGCGGACCCCGCCCCTGACGGGGGGACGAAGGTGCCGCCGGCGGCGATCTCGCGCACCGCGGCGGCCAGGTCGGCCGGCGCCAGCGTCTTCGGCAGGTAGCCGGCCGCACCCGCCTCCAGCGCCCGGCGCACCACCCCGTCCCCCGCCGCGCCCGACAGGAGCGCGACGCGATGCGCGGGGCGCAGCGCGATCATCCGCGCCAGCCCCGACAGACCGTCCATCCCCGGCATGTTGTAATCGAGCAGGACCGCGTCGTAGCCCCGCCGCCGCGCCATGCCGATCGCCTCGCAGAAGGTGCTCGCGGTATCGACGGAGACGCCGGGATCGGTCCCGAGAAACGCGGCGAGCATTTCCCGGACCAGATCGTGGTCATCGGCGATCAGCAGTCGCATCCGCGCGCTCGCTCCCGGGTAGTATTCGATGAGGTCGATATGTCTTTTCTCACCCGACAGTCCAGCCCCGCGCCGCGGATGGTCGCACACGGCCGGGCACCCGACGCCGGGGCGCCGCGTTGCGCTCCCGAACCCCGAAACGGAGGACATGATGCGGATCGCATTCCTGGGACTGGGCGCGATGGGCGCGCGGATGGCGACGAACCTGGCCCGGGCGGGCCACGACCTGACGGTGTGGAACCGCAGCCCCGGACGGGCGGCCGCGCTGGCCGCCGCCGGCGCGCGGCAGGCCGACAGCCCCCGCGCCGCCGCCCGCGGGGCCGAGATCGTCGTGTCGATGCTGCTGGACGACGCCGCCTCCCGCGCGGTCTGGACCGACGAGGCCACCGGCGCGCTCCACGGCATGGGCGCGGGCGCCGTCGCGGTGGAATGCTCCACCGTCTCGCCGGGCTGGGCGCGCAGCCTCGCGGGCACCGCCGAGGGGATGGGGATCGGCTTTCTCGCCGCGCCCGTCGCCGGCAGCCTGGCCCCGGCCGAGACCGGCGAGCTGATCCTGATCGCCGGCGGCGACGGCGACGCGCTGGTGCGCGCCCAGCCGGCGCTCGACGCGATGGGGAAGGCCACCCATCACGCGGGCGACGCCGGCGCGGCGGCGACCGCCAAGCTGGTGATCAACGGCATGCTCGCCGCGCAGGAGGCCGCCCTGGCCGAGCTTCTGGGGATGACCCGGCGGCTGGGCGTGGACCCGGCCCGCGCCTTCGCGATCCTCTGCGAGACGCCGGTGGCGAGCCCCATGCTCGCAAGCTACGGCCGCCTGATGGTGGAGGGGACCGACGCGGTGAACTTCCCCATCTCCGGCATCCTCAAGGATCTGGGCCTGATCGCCGACGCGGCCGAGGCGGGATCGGCGCCGGTTCCGGTGGCCCGCGCGGTGCGCGACAGCTTCCGCGCCGCCGCCGATGAGGGCTTGTCCGAGCGCAACCAGACCGAGATCATGCGCCACTATGACTGACGGCGGCGCGGAAACCTCCATGGGCCTGACCTTCGAGACGCTGACCGGCGCGGAGGTGACCGCGGCGCTGGACGACCTGGGCCGGCTGCGGTGCCGGGTGTTCCGCGACTGGCCCTATCTCTACGACGGCGACCCGGCGAACGAGGCCGGCTACCTGCGCAGCTACCGCGACACGCCGGGCGCGATCCTCGTGGCGGCGCGAGCGGGCGGCGCGATGGTGGGCTGCGCCACCGGCATGCCGCTCGCGCACCACGAGGATGCCCGCGACCTGCCCCTGTCGGATCTGGGCCTGTCGATGGGAGAGGTGTTCTACTGCGCCGAATCGGTGCTCCTGCCCGGCTGGCGCGGATACGGGGCCGGTCACCGCTTCTTCGACCTGCGCGAGGATCACGCGCGCCGGCTGGGCTTCGCCGTGGCGATGTTCTGCGCCGTGGAACGGTCCGCCGATCACCCCCTGAAACCGGCCGGTGCCCGCAGCCTCGCCCCGTTCTGGGAGGGTCGCGGCTACCGCGCCCGCGACGCCGTTGTGCGGATGACCTGGACCGACCTCGGGCAGGACGCGCCCAGCGAGAAGTCGCTCCGGGTCTGGACCCGGCGGCTCTGAGGCCGCCGGCTCAGCGCCGCGCCGTCAGCGCCATGGGCGAATCCTCGCTCACCGCGGCCTTGGCGGGCCGCGGCGCGGGCGGCCGCTGGCTGCGGTCCTTCAGCCAGGCCGCCAGGATCGACAGGGCCACCGCCACCGGCGGCACGACCCAGCCCAGCCAGGCCACGGGCTCGACCCGCAACAGGATCTGCCCGGCCATCGCCAGAACCGTGCCCAGCGCGAAGACCAAGAGCCCCTGCTGGCCGAGGAGCCGCACCACCCACAGCGCCGGATGCGCCGCCCAGCGCCGGATCGCCGGCAGGCAGGAGACCACATAGGCCAGCGCCAGGATATGCACGAAGCGCGGCAGCGCGAGATAGGTCTTGTTGTGGGAGACGACGAAATCCGGCGCGCCCAGATTGCCCGCCTGCGCCATCTTGTGGTTGAGCGCCGCGCCCAGCCCCGGCACGAAGCGCCAGGCCAGCACCAGCACCAGCACCGCCGCCGCGGCCACGAAGAGCGGGCGCGACACCGGCACCAGCCGCCCGCCCTGCCGGTGGCGGATGCCGATCAGCAGCCCGATGACGAAGATCGCCTGCCACGAGGTCGGGCTGAAGAACCAGCCCCCCTGGCCGGGATGATTGGGGATGTTCCAGTAAAACAGGCCGCTCGCCGCCCAGACCGCCAGCGCCAGCGCCAGCGTCGCCCGCGGCGCGCGCAGGCCCATGAGGATCACCGCCGGCGTGACCAGCAGCAGCACGCAATAGGCCGGCAGGATGTTCACATAGCCGATCTGGTAGCCCAGCGTCGCGATCCCGGCCAGCGCCTTGCCGGTCTCGGAATAGATCAGGCCCAGATTGTGCATGATCCGGAACTCGGCGCGCGCGAAGGTCTCCGCCGCCCAGGCGAAGAGCGCCACCACCACGATGGTCAGCAACAGCTGCACGAGGTAGAGCGTCCAGGCCCGCGACCACATCGGCGCCATTGCCGGCCAGAGCCGCCCCGCGCCGTGCATCCAGCGGTCGAGCCCGCCGGAATAGGCGATGCCGGCGGCGACCCCCGACATCAGGAAGAACGCCTCGGCCGCGTCGGAGAAGCCGAAATTGCGCACCGTCAGGATCTCGTAGGGATTGCCCGGCATGTGGTCGATCAGGATCATGATCAGCGCCAGCCCGCGGAACAGGTCGATCCGCGGGTCGCGCTCCCGCCGGGGCGGCGGCCCGCCCCGGAACGGCACCAGGTTGTCCTCAGGCCGGTCGGACGGCACGGTCGTCTTCGCCATCGGGCGGATCCTCGTTCCAGCGCCCGAGATGCCGCCGATAGGCGGCGACGACCGGAGAGGGGCGAATATCGTCCGGAACGGTGAACAGGCTCCCGCCGCCGGGCCGCGAGGTCCAGGTGATCAGCAGCGGCGACAGGATCATCGGCACCCCCACCGGGGCCATCCAGATCAGCAGCGCCGGCGCGAACCAGGCCACCACCGCGAGCGCCGAGACGCCCCAGAGCGCGATCCACTGCCCCGCCGCCCAGCCCTCGCGCAGGGTCAGCTGGCCCTCGTTGCGCTGGTTGGCGGGCCAGCCGCCGTCGCGCCCCGACAGCACCTCCATCACCGAGCGCGACTGGTACATCAGCAGCAGCGGCGCGATCAGCGAGGTCAGCGCCGTCTCCGTCACCACCGACAGCGCGGCGCGCCCCGCCCCGCCGAACCGCCGCGCCCGGCGGGTGGCGATGGCCTCCGACAGGATCGCCAGCTTGGGCAACAGCAACAGCCCGCCGATGCCGATGGCCAGCGCCACGATCTCGCGCGTCCGGTCGTCGGGAAAGACCGGGAACAGCTGGTAGGGCTCGGGGAAGTAGTCCGGCGCCGGCGCGGTCAGCGTGGCGGCGATGGAGGCAATCAGGAACGCCCCCCACAGGATCGAGACCAGGTAGGAGGTGATCCCCTGGACGAAGACGAACCGGCTCCAGCCCAGCAGCCCCGGCGCGTTGACCAGCCGCATGTGCTGCAGGTTGCCCTGGCACCAGCGCCGGTCGCGCCGCGCGAAGGAGACGAGGTTGTCGGGCCCCTCCTCGAAGGAGCCGCCGATCCGCGTATCGACCTCGACCCGCCAGCCGCCGCGGGCCAAGAGGGCCGCCTCGACATAGTCGTGACTCAGGATCGTGCCGCCGAACGGCGGCTTGCCGTCCAGCACCGGCAGCCCGCAGCATTGCGCCAGCGCCCGCATCCGAACGATGGCGTTGTGGCCCCAGAACGGCCCCGTGCGGCCCTGCATCCGCGCCAGGCCGCGCGCGAAGACCGGCGAGTGGAAGCTGGCCGAGAACTGCATCGCCCGTCCGAACCGCGACCGCGCCCCGACGATCCGCGGCAGGGTCTGCAACAGCCCCAGATCGGGCTCGGCCTGCATCCGCGCGATCAGGGTGCGGATCGTCGCCCCCTCCATCAGGCTGTCGGCGTCGAGGATCACGGCGAATTCGTAGGCGCCGCCGGACTTGCGCACGAAATCCTCGATATTGCCGGCCTTGCGGCCCTCGTTGCTCTCGCGGTTGCGGTAGAAGATCCGCCCCTCCGCGCCGATCCGCTCGCGCAGCAGCGCGAAGACGGCCCGCTCCCGCGCCACCGCTTCCGGGTCACGCGTGTCCGACAGGATCGCGATATGCACGTCGAGCCCGGCCTGCCGCATCGAGGCGTCCATCGCCGTGATCCGCGCCGCCGCCGCCACCGGATCCTCGTTGCAGATCGGCAGCAGCATCACCGTGGGGTCGTGCGGCGTGCGCAGCTTGGGCAGCGGCGGCAGGTTGCGGCGCGGCGGCAGGCCCACGAAGGCCTGCGCGGCGCCCCAGGCGAGCCAGGCGGTGGTGACGAGGATCAGCCCGACGCGCAGCCCGTCCCAGCCGCCGAACCCGTCGGTAAGCCCGGCCTGGGCCAACAGGCTCGCCGCGGCGGCGGCGCAGAGCGCGGCGAAGGCCAGCGCAAGCGCGCGGATCGCCCGGGTCTTCCAGGGCGAGGAACGATAGGGATCGTGGGGCATGGGCTCAGCCGCGCCGCGGCGCCGCGGCCCTGAAGATCAGCCAGTCCCGGCCGGGACGGGGGATTCCAGGCTCTGCCGCGGCATCGGCAGCGGCGCGGCGGGCGGGGCCAGGTCCTGTCCCGCGTCCACGGGGCGGTCCGATCCCTTACGGTCGTCTGGAGTTCGCTGTGTCATGCCTTGTTCCATTGATACAGCCACGTTTCCGACAGGCGCCGGTCCTCCGCCATCAGCGCGGCCTGCATCTCGACGGTGGCGCCGGCCGCGGCGGAAATCTCGACGACCAGACGCCACAGGCCCTCTCCCTCGAGACGCTCGAGAACGGTCTCCACGATCTCGCCACCCGATACCGCGACATGGGGGTTAACTTCGATGTCCGAAGAGAGTTCCGCCAGCGGCGCGCCGTCGAAATCGATCACGAACTTGCGACGGCCGTCCTCGGGCACGACGCCGGCGACGCCGCCATGGCCGGTCAGCGTGCGCAGGACGCGCGCCTTCTCGGGCACGGCGCCGGGGGGCATGTCGCCCCAGTGCAGCCGGTAGCTGGTCTGCAGCTCGTCGCCGGCCTCCACGTCGTCCTCTGGCACCCAGAAGGCGACGATGTTGTCGTTCGCCTCCAGTTCCGAGGGAATCTCGATCAGCCGGATCGCGCCGCGTCCCCAGTTGCCCACCGGCTCCACAGTCAGCGACGGGCGGCGGTCGTACTGCGCCCCGGAATCGAGGTAGTCCTCGAACGCCCGGTGCCGCTGGATCAGCCCGAACGAGGTCGGCCCGGTGGCGCCGATATAGGAATTGGCCAATCGCGGCGGGTTGGTCAGCGGGCGATCGAAGGACTGTCCGCCATAGGTGACGACCAGCGCCTCGCTGTCGTGGACGCGCGGGCGGTAATCCTCGAACGCGCCGCGGTCGTTCGGGCCGAACAGGAACATCGAGGTCAGCGGCGCGATGCCGAGCTGGCGCACCCCGTCGCGGAAGAACAGCCGCGCGGTGACGTCGATCGTGGTCACCTCGCCCGGGGTCAGCACGAACCGGTAGGCCCCGGTCACCGAGGCGCTCTCCAGCGCGGCGTAGAACACCACGTCGTGGGCGCCCTCGGCCGGCCGCTCCAGCCAGAAGGCGCTGAAGCGGGGGAATTCCTCGGCCGCGCCGGTGGCGGTGTTGACGGCCAGCCCCCGCGCCGACAGGCCATAGATGTTGCCCTGCCCCAGCGCGCGGAAATAGCTGGCGCCGAGGAAGGACACCACCTCGTCGTAGCGGTCCTCGGCATTCAACGGCGCGTTCAGGCGGAACCCGGCCACGCCGGGGATGCTCTCGGGAACGCGGTCGCCCATCGCGCCCAGATACTCGAAATCCTCCGGCGAGAAGGACAGCGGCCGGGCGCGGCCGTCGACGATCTCGTGCAGGTCCACCGGCGTGTCGAAGAGCCAGCCCATGTGATAGGCATGCAGCACGAAGGGCGCGCGCTGGCCGGTCCAGCGCGCGGCATCGCGGCGGAACTGGATCAGGCGGTAATCGTCGTAGTCGAGATTCCCGACCGCCCCGGTCACGGGCTCCGGCGCGACATGCGCCTCGGCGGCCTTCTCCCGCATCCGCTCGGCCAGCCAGTCGTAGGAGAACGGCTCGCCCGCCTCATCCTCCTGCGCCCGCAGGGGCGATATTCCCGCCACGGTGACCGCCGCCAGGCCGCCGATCATCGTCTCGCGGCGCGTCGGGCGCAGCGGCACCGGGCCGCGCGGCTCGTCGGTTTCAGATCGTGTCATGTGATTATGCCGGTCCCCATCCTCGGGACGTTAAGATTTTACCGAACCGGACGCCATTCAAGTCGCATGCCCAGCGAAGGCGGAATCCTGCCAAGTGACGCAACGTCGGAACACTTTACGGTGATCGAACGGGCGCATCCGCCCGCCGAACGGGCAGCGGGCGGACGCCTGGCGCGGAATCGGCCCCGCGCCGGTGCGGGCGTTCAGGCCACCCGGAAATGCAGCGGCCGCACCGCGTTGAACACGCCGGTGTCGCGCAGCTTGGCCAGCACCTCGTCGGTGGGCCGGTCGTCGACATAGAGGAGCGCGATGGCATCCTTGCCCTTCTCGGACCGGCCGAGGGTGAAGTTGGCGATGTTCACCCCGTTCTCGCCCAGCACACGGCCCAGCGTGCCGATGATGCCGGCGCGGTCCTCGTTGGTGGAATAGAGCATGTGCTCGCCCACCTCGGCGTCGATGTTGATGCCCTTGATCTGGATGAAGCGCGGCTTGCCGTCCGAGAACACGGTGCCCGCGATCGAGCGCGCCCGCTTCGCCGTCTTCATCGTCACCTTGATATAGGCCTCGAAGACGCCGGTCTGGTCCTGCGTGGTCTTGGAGATCTCCATCCCCCGCTCCTTCGCCATCACCGGCGCCGAGACCATGTTCACCTCCGGGTTGGCGGCCTGCATGACCCCGGCCACCACCGCGTTCTGCAGCGCCGCGGTGTTCATCTCGGCCACGGCGCCGTCGAACAGGATGTTGAGGCTCTCGATCGGCTCGTCGGTCATCTGGCCGATGAAGGTGCCCAGATGCTCGCTGAGCTTCAGCCACGGGCCCATCACCTTGGCCTCCTCGGCGGTGACCGAGGGCATGTTGAGCGCGTTCGTCACCGCCCCGGTCAGCAGGTAGTCCGACATCTGCTCGGCCACCTGCAGCGCCACGTTCTCCTGCGCCTCGGTGGTGGCGGCGCCCAGATGCGGCGTGACCACCACGTTGTCGAGATTGAACAGCGGATTCTCGGTCGCCGGTTCCTCGGCGAAGACGTCGAAGCCGGCGCCGCCCACGCGGCCCTCCTTGATCGCCTCGGCCAGCGCGGCCTCGTCCACCAGCCCGCCGCGGGCGCAGTTGATCACCCGCGCGCCGGGCTTCAGCTTGGCGATGTTCTCCTTCGACAGCAGGTTGCGCGTCTTGTCGGTCAGCGGCACGTGGAAGGTGACGAAATCGGACTTGCCCAGCAGCTCGTCGAGCTCGACCTTGCGGCAGCCGATCTCGGTGGCGCGCTCCTCCGACAGGAACGGGTCGTAGGCCAGAACCTTCATCTTCAGCCCGCGGGCGCGGTCGATGACGATGGAGCCGATATTGCCGGCCCCGATCACGCCCAGCGTCTTGCCGGTCAGCTCCACGCCCATGAACTTCGACTTCTCCCACTTGCCGGCATGGGTCGAATCGCTGGCGGCGGGGATCTGGCGGGCGACCGCGAACATCATCGCGATGGCGTGCTCGGCGGTGGTGATGGAATTGCCGAACGGCGTGTTCATCACGATCACGCCCTTGGCCGAGGCGGCGGGGATGTCGACATTGTCGACGCCGATCCCGGCCCGGCCGATCACCTTGAGGTTGTCGGCGGCGGCCAGCACCTTGTCGCTGACCTTGGTGGCCGAACGGATGGCGAGGCCGTCATACTGGCCGATCACCTCCAGCAGCCTGTCCTTGTCCTTGCCGAGTCCCGGCTCGAAATCGACCTCGATGCCGCGGTCGCGAAAGATCTGCACGGCGGTTTCCGACAGCTTGTCGGAGACGAGAACCTTGGGGGCCATGTCTGGCGCTCCTTGTCTGGGGGCCGGCCCGTCGGGACGTCTGTCCGACCCGGGTCCGGCGATTGTCCTGGCAGATGCGCGACGCCGTCCCGACGCTCGCCCGGCCCGGGGCCGGCGGGTGCCGGGCGGCGTCGCGCGGGGATCAGGCGGCCGCCTTCCGGGCGGCCAGCTCCTCGTGATAGGCCCATTCGATCCAGGGCATCAGCGCTTCCAGATCGGCCGCCTCCACCGTCGCCCCGCACCAGATCCGAAGGCCCGCCGGCGCGTCGCGATAGGAGCCCACGTCGAGCGCGACGCCCTCCGCCTCCAGCCGCTTCTGCACCGCCTTTGCGAAGTCCTTGTCGCCGGCCACGCCCGGGTCGGTGAACTTCAGGCAGACCGAAGTGTTCGATCTCGTTGCCGGATCATTCGCGAGGTTGGCGATCCAGTCGCGGCTCTCGCAGAAGTCCCAGACCACGCCCGCATTGCGGTCGGCGCGCGCCATCAGCCCCTTCAGCCCGCCGACGGAGCGGCCCCAGGCCAGCGCCTGCAGGTAGTCCTCGACGCAGAGCATCGACGGCGTGTTGATCGTCTCGCCCTTGAAGATCCCCTCGTTCAGGTTGCCGCCCTTCGTCAGGCGGAAGACCTTGGGCAAGGGCCAGTCGGGCTCGTAGGTCTCCAGCCGGTGCACGGCCCGGGGGGAGAGGATCAGCATGCCGTGCGCGGCCTCGCCGCCCATCACCTTCTGCCAGGAAAAGGTGACCACATCGAGCTTGTCCCAGGGCAATTCCTGCGCGAAGGCGGCCGAGGTCGCGTCGCAGATGGCAAGCCCCTGGCGATCCTGCGGAATCGCGCCGCCATCCGGCACCCGCACGCCCGAGGTGGTGCCGTTCCAGGTGAAGACGACGTCCTTGGCCCAGTCGACGGCGGAGAGGTCGACGATATCGCCGTAGTCCGCCTCGCGCACCACCGCGTCGCCCAGCTTCAGCTGCTTGACCACGTCGGTCACCCAGCCCTTGCCGAAGCTCTCCCAGGCCAGGATCTCGGACGGCCGCTCTCCCAGCAGCGACCACATCGCCATCTCCACCGCCCCGGTATCGGAGCCGGGCACGATGCCGATCCGGTAATCCTCGGGCACGCCGAGGATCTCCCGCGTCTCGTCGATCGCCTGCTTCAGCTTCGCCTTGCCGTCGGCCGCGCGGTGCGACCGGCCGAGCGGCGCATCGGCAAGCGCGGCGAGCGCGAATGTGGGGGGCTTGGCGCAGGGGCCGGAGGAAAAACGCGGATTGTCCGGCCGCGCGGCCGGTTGCGGATGTGCCATCGCTGGTACCCTTCCAGATATTCGCCCCTCGTTGGGGAGGGGTGTCCCGCCGCCGCAGATAAGCCCCCGCCGCGACCCCGGCAACAACTTTCTTGCCGCCGGGTCGCTTTCGCGCGATGAGGCGCCGCGACCGGACGGGAGGCCCCATGCATATCGCCACGCTGATCGCCGCCGAGCGGCTCGACCCCGCCTTCGTCGAGGCGTTGCGCACCGCCTGGGGCGGCGGCGAGGCCAAGTGGCTGCACCCCGCGAAGGCGGTCGAGTTCCAGATCCCTGACGTGCCCGCGAACCGCTGGGATGTCTGGGCCGAGGCGCAGAAATCCGGCATCGACCTGATGGTGCAGCCCGCCGAGGGGCGGCGCAAGGAGGTGCTGCTGGCCGACATGGATTCGACCATGATCGGCCAGGAATGCATCGACGAGCTGGCCGACATGGCCGGCGTCGGCGCCCGGGTGAAGGAGATCACCGCCCGCGCCATGAACGGCGAGCTGGGCTTCGAGGGCGCGCTGCGCGAGCGGGTCGGCCTGCTGGAGGGGCTGTCCGTGGACGTGATCGAGCGGGTCTGGACCGAGCGCATCACGCTGACCCCGGGGGGCCGGGAGCTGATCGCCACGATGCGCGCGGATGGCGGATATGCCGTGCTGGTCTCCGGCGGCTTCACCCAGTTCACCGAGCGCGTGGCCGGGCGGCTCGGATTCGACCTGCACCGGGCGAACCGGCTGATCGAGTCGGGCGGCGCCCTGACCGGCGCGGTGGCCGAGCCGATTCTGGGCCGCGAGGCCAAGGTCGCCACCCTGCGCGAGGTCTGCGCGGCGCGCGGCGTCGGGCTCGACCGGGCGATGGCCGTGGGCGACGGCGCCAACGATCTCGGCATGCTGGGCCTGGCGGGCAGCGGCGTCGCCCTGCACGCGAAACCGGTGGTGGCCGCCGAGGTGGATCTGCGCGTCAACCACGGCGACCTGACGGCGCTTCTCTACCTGCAGGGCTACTCTGCGGAGGAGTTCGCCGCCTGAGCGAAGCCCGGCGCGGGGCGGACATGGCCGACCTCGGCGCCGGCGCGGTTCCGGATCGGGGCGAAGGCCAGCGACCGGACCGCCGGATCGCCCGGGTCCAGCACGCCCAGATGCGCCAGGAGCGCGGCCATCGCCGCCTCCGCCGCGCGTTCCGCGCCGTCGGCGACCTTGAGCGCGACGCCCAGACCCCGGTCGGGCAGGATCGCGACGAAGACGCCCTCGGCCCCGACCTTCACCGCGGCGCGGCCCTTCGCCGCCTGCATCAGCCGGGTCGTGGCCTTGCCCGTCCCCGCGACCAGCCAGGGATGCGCCATCATTGCCTCCCGGAGCGCGACCATGGCGCTCGGCCCGCGCCCCCTGCCCCGGCCGTGCGGCGGCGAAGCGCGCCATCGCGCGGGCCAGACCGGCGACGGTGGTGGCGAAGTTCGGCGCGGCGCAGCCGTCGATGCCGGTGGCCGGGCTCGCCTCCCCGGTCAGGTCCTCGAATCCGGCGCGGACGGCGCGCTGCACCGCCCCGTCTGGGTCGGTGTAGGCTCCCCCGGCCGCCCAGCCGCCGCGCCAGGTGGAGGAAGCCCGCATGCTTGCCGGAACACTGGTTGTGGGCCTGGTCCGGCGTGCCGCCGGCGCGGATCATGGCATGCTTGGCCTCCCGGTCGCGCGGGGGTTCGCGGCCGCAGAGAAGGGCTCCGTCGTCGAGACCCAGATCCGCCAGCCAGCCGCGCACGCGGTCGACATGGCCGCGGCGCGCCCTCGTGGCTGGCGCAGGCCAGCGCCAGGCGCTCGCGGAGACAGGTCGGCCCCGGCATTCGGCCAGCGGCAGGGCCTGGATCATCTTCATCGAGGAGCGCGGATAGATCACCGCGGCCGGATCGCCCCAGCCCTCGATCACCGCCCCGCCGGGGCCGGCGACCGCGACATGGCCGCGAATGAACCGATTCGACGATCGGGCCGCGCCGCAATTCGATCAGGGGGTGCATCGGGGCCATGCGATCTCCCGTTCCTGTGAGGACGATTTCGGAACCGGGGGGTTTCCCCGCCCGCGCCGCTGGATTTAAGGTCGCCACGCTTGTAGGAGATCGGCAGCGGCGAACGGAAGCCCCCCGCGAGAGGGATGCCCCGACGCCGGCAGAGGCAGGACGACGGCTGGAGGCTGCGGAACGGATGAAAGCAACGACCGGATGGTTCGCGGGGCTGGCGCTCGGCCTGTCCGCGGGCGGCGCGATCGCCCAGGAGGAGAGCACGAACCGCGTCGCCGTGGAGACGGCATGGAGCGTGTTCGTCGAGGAGGACCCCAAGGAATGCTGGAGCGTGTCGAGCCCCAGCAACACGGTGAACACCCGTGACGGCGAGGTGGTCTCGGTGCAGCGCGGCGACATCCTGCTGTTCGTGACCTTCCGGCCCGGATCGGACGTGGAGGGCGAGGTGTCCTTCACCGGCGGCTATCCCTTCGCCGAGGAATCGACCGTCGAGGTGCAGATCGAGCGGGACCACCTACGAGATGTTCACCGAGGGGGAATGGGCCTGGCCGGCCTCCACCGCCGAGGATGACGAGATCATCGCCGCGATGCGCGGCGGGGCCGACGCGGTGCTGACGGCGCGCTCCTCGCGCGGCACCACCACGAAGGACACCTTCTCGCTCATGGGCTTCACCGCGGCCCTGGAGGAAGCGCAGAGCCGCTGCGGCTGAGGCGAGGCGGCCGCGGGAATCGCCGCCGGGCTTTATCCGCGCGGGCGCTTCCCTATATCCCGCCCATTCGGACGAGGACGAGCCCATGACCGCGCAACCGCCCATCACCCAGGACCTGCTGACCCTTCCCCGCAAGGTGGAGGAGGGGGCGAAGCGCAACCTGGTCGGCCTGACGCGCGACCAGATGCGCGACGCGCTGATCGGGATCGGCACGCCCGAGAAACAGGCGAAGATGCGCGTCGGCCAGGTCTGGGCACTGGATCTACCAGCGCGGCGTGCGCGACTTCGCCGACATGACGAACCTCGCCAAGGCCTACCGCGCCCAGCTGGCCGAGCATTTCGCCATCGCGGTGCCGCGAGGTCGTGCGCCGCGAGGTCAGCACCGACGGCACGCGGAAATACCTGCTGCGCATCGCCGGCGGCCACGAGGTCGAGGCCGTCTACATCCCCGAGGAGTCGCGCGGCACGCTCTGCATCTCCTCCCAGGTGGGCTGCACGCTGACCTGCTCCTTCTGCCATACCGGCACGCAGCGGCTGGTGCGCAACCTGACGCCGGGCGAGATCGTCGGCCAGGTCATGGTGGCGCGCGACGATCTGGGCGAATGGCCCGAGCCGGGGCGCAACCCGCAGGACGAGACGCGGCTGCTGTCCAACATCGTGCTGATGGGGATGGGCGAGCCGCTCTACAATTTCGACAATGTCCGCGACGCCATGAAGATCGTCATGGACGGCGAGGGGATCTCCCTCTCGCGCCGGCGGATCACCCTGTCGACGAGCGGCGTGGTGCCCGAGATCGCCCGCTGCGCCGAGGAGATCGGCTGCCTTCTGGCGGTGTCGTTCCACGCCACCACGGACGAGGTGCGCGACCGGCTGGTGCCGATCAACAAGCGCTGGAACATCGAGACGCTGCTGGAGGCGCTCCGCGAGTATCCGCGCCTGTCCAATTCCGAGCGCATCACCTTCGAATACGTGATGCTCGACGGCGTGAACGACAGCGACGAGGATGCCCGCCGGCTGGTGAAGCTGATCGAGGGCATCCCGGCCAAGATCAACCTGATCCCGTTCAACCCTGGCCCGGCGCGCCCTATGAGCGGTCCTCGAACAACCGCATCCGCGCCTTCGCCGACATCGTCTACAAGGCCGGCTATGCCTCGCCGATCCGCACCCCGCGGGGCGAGGACATCATGGCCGCCTGCGGCCAGCTGAAGTCCGAGACCCAGCGCGAGCGCAAGACCAAGCGCCAGATCGAGGCCGAGATCCGCACCTGACCGCGGCCGGGACATCGCGCCGCGGGAACACCGGGGGATGGCCGGGGTTCGTCCCGCGATCACTTCCGCGAGAGAGGGCGCGATGACCAAGCATTTCGACGAAGGCGACAAGGTGGAATGGGACTGGGGCAACGGCACCGCCACCGGCACCGTGCGGCAGAAATACACCCAGAAGCACACGCTGAAGATCGACGGCACCGAGGTCACCCGCAACGCCGACGAGGACGATCCCGCCTACCGGCTGGAGCAGGAAGACGGCCAGACGGTGCTGAAGAAGCACACCGAGATCCGCAAGGCCACCTGAGCCCTCAGTGCCCGGTCATCCGGGGTCCATCATCCCCTCCTTCACGCCCTGGCGCAGCAGGAGCACGTTGACCGGGTAGGCGGCGAAGAGGCCGAGGCTCAGCGACACGATCAGCGCCGACCAGAACAGCGGCTCGCCCATCGTCGCGCCGCCGGCGATCCAGAGGTCGGCGCCGATCGCCACCACCTCCATCACGAGGATGGAGGGCGTCTCGGCGATCACGGCGTCCTTCAGCGCCGCCGGGAACGACATTCCGCCCTGCATCAGCGGGCCCACGGTCAGGACCAGCCCGGCGATATAGGCGCAGGCGAAGGTGACGAGGGCGGCGGTCACGTTGCCGGCGGCGAACAGACCGACCGAGACGGTGACGCCGACGATCTCGCCCAACCCGCAGCCCGAATAGCAATGCGCCACGGACCGGAAGGCGCGGCGCCACGAGCCGTCGCTCGCGATTTCCTTGCGCCCGGTCATCCAGTAGACCGCGAGCCCCAGCGGCCCGGAATAGGCCCGGTGAGGCCCCAGACGAGCTTCATCAGCGACATCAGGTGGGCATTGTTGCGCCGCAGGTCGACGATCAGGATCGCGAGGCTCGGCAGCATCAGCGCCGCCCAGGCGACCAGGAACCAGGGCGATCCGGGTATTTCGCACAGCGTCTCCGTGGGGCCTCCGCCGGTCCGGTGCATTCTCCCGGCGAACGGAGACGGGCGGGCGAGGTTCCGGGCCGGTTCAGCGCCCCGGAACGGTGTCGCGGGCCTCGTCCGCGCCCGACCATGTCTCGATCGCCTCCATCGCCTGTTCCGCCGTCTCGACGAAGGTGAACAGGTCCAGATCCTCGGGCGCGATGGTCCCGGCCTCGGCGAGGCGGTGGAAGTCGATGATCGAGTCCCAGAATTCCCGCCCGAACAGCAGCACCGGAATCCGGCTCATCCGGCCAGTCTGGATCAGGGTCAGCGATTCGAACAGCTCGTCGAGCGTGCCGAATCCGCCGGGAAAGACGCAGATCGCCCGCGCCCGCATCAGGAAATGCATCTTGCGGATCGCGAAGTAGTGGAAATTGAAGCACAGGCCGGGGGTCACGTATTCGTTCGGGGCCTGCTCGTGCGGCAGCACGATGTTCAGCCCGATGGAATGGCCGCCGGCCTCGGCCGCGCCGCGATTGCCGGCCTCCATCACGCCGGGGCCCGCCGCCGGTGACGATCACGTCGTCGCGCCCGTAGCTCTGGATCGAGCGTTCGGTCATCAGCCGCGCGAATTGGCGCGCCTGGTCGTAGTATTTCGACAGGCCGGCCAGCGTCTCGGTCCGCGCGCCCGTCGGGCCGCTCGGGGATGCGCGCGCCGCCGAACATGACGACGGTGGAGTCGATGTTCATCTCCGCCATGATCATCTCGGTCTTCAGAAGCTCGAGCTGCAGGCGGACGGGGCGCATCTCGGCCCGGGTCAGGAAATCCTGGTCCGCGAAGGCGAGGCGGTAGGACGGCGCCCGGGTCTGCGGCGTGTCCGGGATCTGCTCGGCCGTGCGGCGGTCCGTCGGCGCGTCGCGGAACGGCGAGGCGGGGCGATCGTTCATGGCGTCCTCCATTGCGCGGGCGACATAGCCGCCTTACACGGCTCCGGCCACCCGTGAACCGACCGCCGAGGAGACGCCGATGTCCGCCGAGCAGCTGCAGAACGCCATCGAGGCCGCGTGGGAGAGCCGCGCCGAGATCACCCCCGCCACCGGCGGCGAGACCCGCGAGGCCGTGGAGGCCACCTGGGAGGCGCTCGACCGGGGCGAGTTGCGCGTGGCCGAGAAGCGCGGCGCCGACTGGCACGTGAACCAGTGGGCCAAGAAGGCGGTGCTCCTCGGCTTCCGGCTCAACGACATGGAGATCCAGCCCGGCGGCCCGCAGGGCGGCGGCTGGTGGGACAAGGTGCCCTCCAAGTTCGCCGGATGGGGCGAGGAGCGCTGGCGCGAGGCAGGCTTCCGCGCGGTGCCGAACTGCGTCGTGCGCCGCTCGGCCCATATCGGCAAGGGCGTGGTGCTGATGCCGTCCTTCGTCAACGTGGGCGCCCATGTGGACGAGGGCACCATGGTCGACACCTGGGCCACCGTCGGCTCCTGCGCGCAGATCGGCAAGAACGTGCACCTGTCGGGCGGCGTCGGCATCGGCGGCGTGCTGGAGCCCCTGCAGGCCGATCCGACGATCATCGAGGACAACTGCTTCATCGGCGCCCGCTCGGAGGTGGTCGAGGGCTGCATCGTGCGCGAGGGCTCGGTGCTCGGCATGGGGGTCTACCTGGGCAAGTCGACCAAGATCGTCGACCGCGAGACCGGCGAGGTCTTCATGGGCGAGGTGCCGCCCTATTCGGTCGTCGTCTCGGGCTCGATGCCGACGAAGAACGACCTCAACCTCTACTGCGCCGTGATCGTGAAGCGGGTGGACGAGAAGACCCGCTCCAAGGTCGGGATCAACGAGCTGCTGCGCGACTGAGATTTCGTCCGGGGCGCGGAACCGGCAGCGAAGACGGCCAGTTGAGTGGCAGACATTCACGACCACGGGAGTTCTATCATGGGCTGGCTGCTCACCATCATCATCGGCGGACTCGCCGGCTGGATCGCCGAGAAGATCATGGGGGCCGATCACGGCCTGCTGATGAACATCATACTGGGCATCATCGGGGCCGCGGTGCTGAACTTCATCCTCGGCACGCTTCTGGGCCTCTACACGGCCGATACCTGGCTCGCCTACCTGATCGTGGCGATCATCGGCGCCTGCGGACTGATTGCCGCCTGGCGGGCGATCAAGGGCCGCGCCTGACGCGCCAGGCGCCGAGATCGTCGGAAAGGGCCGCGCCGGAACCGGTGCGGCCCGCTTCGTTTGCGACCAGCCCCCCGGCGGGAGACGCGAGATGAACCGCAAGCAGCAGGTCTATACCCTTCTCGTGGAGGTCGGCCGCGCCGCCGGCGACGGCCTGCCCGAGGGCGCCACCGGGGCGGGCCTTCTGTGCTTCGCCACCGGGGTGGACGAGGCCGAGGCGGTGCGCGAGACGGTGGCGGTGCTGAAACAGGCCGACATGGCCCCGCTCGACGTGACCGGCTACGGCACGCTGGACGAGCGCCTGGCCGAGGGCCACGAGATCGACGCCGAGGAACGCGCCCTGATGGACCGGGCGCTGGCCGAGAACGCGGTGATCGTCGCCCAGGCCACGCCGGTCTTTCCCGAGTGACGGCGCCGCGGCGTCCGGCCCGAGGAGGCACGCGATGACGATCGACCCCGTGGACCTGGCCCGCGACCTGATCCGGTTTCCCTCCGTCACGCCGGAGGCAGGCGACGCGATCGCCCATCTCGACGCGCTCCTGTCGCGGCACGGCTTCGCCTGCACCCGGATCGACCGGGGCGGCGTGGCCAATCTCCATGCCCGCCGCGGCACGGCCGGGCCCGTGCTGGGCTTCAACGGCCATGTGGACGTGGTGCCCGCCGGCGACGCGGCCGCCTGGGCCCACGATCCGTTCGGCGCCGAGATCGAGGACGGCACGCTTTACGGCCGCGGCGCCTGCGACATGAAGGGCGCCGTGGCCGCCTTCGCCGCCGCGGCGATCGACGCCGCCGAAACCTGCCCCGGATCGCTGGTCCTGACGGTCACGGGCGACGAGGAGGGGCCGGGCGTGGACGGCACGCGCGCGATCCTCGACTGGATGACAGAGACGGGCGAGCGGATGGATGCCTGCATCGGCGGCGAACCCACCTGCCCCGCCGAGATGGGCGAGATGATCAAGATCGGCCGCCGCGGCTCGATGACCGCCTGGGTCACGGCGCGGGGGCAGCAGGGCCATTCCGCCTATCCGCAGAACGCGCGCAACCCGATCCACGGCATGATCGCCTACCTGTCGCGGCTGACCGGCACGGTGCTCGATACCGGCACCGACCATTTCGACGCCACCACGCTGCAGGTCACCGGGTTCGACACCGGCAACAGCGCCAACAACGTCATCCCCGCGACCTGCCGCGCCATGGTCAACATCCGCTTCAACGACGCCCATACGGGTGCCGGCCTGTCGGACTGGCTGCGCACCGAGGCCGGCGCGGCGGCCGAGGCCCACGGCATCGTCCTCGACCTCGACATCAAGATCTCGGGCGAAAGCTTCGTCACCCCGCCGGGCGCGCTGACGGATATCGTGCGCGCCGCCGTCGCCGCCGAGACGGGGCGCGAGCCGGTCCTGTCCACCTCGGGCGGCACCTCGGATGCGCGCTTCCTCAAGGACCATTGCCCGGTGGTCGAGCTGGGTCTCGTGAATGCCACGATGCACCAGGTGGACGAACGGGTGGAGGTTGCCCATATCCGCCAATTGAGCGCCATCTACGGCCGCATCATCCGGAACTATTTCGCATGAGCCTGATCGTCGCCCGCACCCAGGATCTCGACACCTGCCGGATGCTGCGCCGGACCGTGTTCATCGAGGAACAGGGCGTGTCCGAGGACGAGGAGATGGACGGCCGCGATGCGGATGCGATCCACCTGCTGGCGCGGCGCGACGGCGTCGCGGTGGGCACCGCCCGCATCCTGCTCGACCCGCCCCGGGGCAAGATCGGCCGGGTCTGCGTGCTGGCGCCCCATCGCGGCACCGGCGCGGGCGTGGCGCTGGTGGAGGCCGCCGTGGGCGTGCTGCGCCAGGAGGGCGGGATCGACACCGCGACGCTCGGCGCCCAGGTCCATGCGCTCGATTTCTACCGCCGCCGCGGATTCGCGGCGGAGGGCCCGATCTTCGACGATGCCGGCATCCCGCACCGCGCAGATGGTCCTGTCGCTCGATCCCGCGGACTGATAGGCCGGCGCCATGGCTCAGATCCCCTCCAAGGCCGAGATCCTGAACTGGATCGCCGAGAACCCCACCCAGACGGGCAAGCGCGACATCGCCCGCGCCTTCGGGCTGAAGGGCGCCGACCGGGTGGACCTCAAGCGGCTCCTCAAGGAGCTGGAGGCGGAAGGCCATCTGGAGAAGCGCAAGAAGACCTATCGCGACCCCGAAAGCCTGCCCCCCGTCTCCGTCTGCGAGGTGGTGGGCCCGGACGCCGACGGCGACCTGATCGCCCGGCCGATGGAATGGCGCGGCGACGGGCCCGAGCCGCGCATCCTGATCGTGGAGCGCCGGAGCGACGGGGCGCTGGGCGCCGGTGACCGGGCGCTCCTGCGGCTGCAGAAGGTCCAGGGCGAGGACCACCATTACGAAGGCCGCCTGATCCGCAAGCTGAACCGCACGGCGATGCGGATGCTGGGCATCTTCCGCGCCGAATCCGACGGTGGCCGGATCGTCCCCATCGACAAGGGCAACGACAAGGAATGGCAGGTCCGCGCGGCGGATGCCAACGGCGCCCTGGACGGCGAACTGGTCGAGGCCGAGCGCGCGCCCAGGGACCGGATGGGCCTGCCCCGCGCCCGGGTGCTGGAGCGGCTGGGCGATCCGACGGCGCCGAAATCGGTCTCCCTCATCGCGATCCGCCAGCACGGCATCCCCGACGCCTTCCCCGACGAGGCGGTGGCCGAGGCCGAGGCCGCCGAACCGGTGCAGCTGGGCGAGCGGACCGACCTGCGCGATCTCGCGCTGGTCACCATCGACCCCTCGGATGCGCGCGACCACGACGACGCCGTCTGCGCCCTGCCCGACGACGATCCGGGCAACGAGGGCGGCCACGTCCTCTGGGTCGCCATCGCCGACGTGGCGCATTACGTCCGCCCCGGCTCGGAGCTCGACCGCGAGGCGAGGAAGCGCGGCAATTCCAGCTACTTCCCCGACCGGGTCGTGCCGATGCTGCCGGAGGCGCTGTCGGCCGATCTGTGCTCGCTGGTCGAGGGCGAGGACCGCGCCTGCCTCGCCGTGCGCATGGTCCTGGATTCCGAGGGCAACAAGCTGTCGCACGCCTTCCACCGCGGGCTGATGCGTTCGCCGGCCTCCTTGTCCTACGAGGAGGCGCAGGCGGCCGAGGACGGCCACCTCTCGGAGAAGACCGCGCCGCTGGCCGAGACCGTGATCCGCCCGCTCTTCGCCGCCTACCGCGCGCTCAGGGCGGCGCGCCACCGCCGCCAGCCGCTCGACCTCGACCTGCCGGAGCGGCGGATCGAGCTGTCGAAGGACGGGCGCGTCACCTCCATCGCCTTCACCGAGCGGCTCGACGCGCACAGGCTGATCGAGGAATTCATGGTGCTGGCCAATGTCTGCGCCGCCGAGACGCTGGCGGCGAAGCGCCAGCCGCTCCTGTTCCGCGTCCACGAGGAGCCCTCCCCGGAAAAGCTCGAGGCGCTGCGCGAGATCGCCGAGGCCGCGGGCTTCCAGCTGCCCAAGGGGCAGGTGCTGCAGACCGCGCATCTCAACCGCCTCCTGGGCCAGGCCGAGGACACCGAGTTCGACGAACTGATCAACATGTCGACCCTGCGCGCCATGACCCAGGCCTATTACGCGCCGCGCAACTTCTCGCATTTCGGCCTTGCCTTGCGCCAATACGCGCATTTCACCTCGCCGATCCGCCGCTACGCCGACCTGATCGTGCACCGGGCGCTGATCACCGCCCATGGCTGGGGGCCGGACCCGAAATCCGACGGGCTGTCGGTCGCCGACGTGGAGATGCTGGAGGAGACGGCCGAGGCGATCTCGGATACCGAGCGCCGGTCTATGCTGGCCGAGCGCGACACCACCGACCGCTACCTCGCCGCCTACCTGTCCGAGCGGGTGGGCGCGGAGATGGCCGGGCGGATCTCGGGCGTGCAGCGATTCGGCCTGTTCGTGAAACTCGCCGAGAGCGGCGCCGACGGGCTCGTGCCGGTGCGCGCCCTCGGTGGCGAGTTCTTCCACTACGACGCGGACTCGCAGACCCTGATGGGCGCCGAGACGGGCCGCGTCCTCGGCATCGGACAGCGCGTGACCGTGCGCATCGCCGAGGCGGTGCCGGTGACCGGCGGCCTCATCCTCGACCTTGTGGAGATCGAGGGCGACCGGGTGCCGCCCGGCCGCTCCCGCGCGCGCCGCGGCCCCCCGCCCCGTCGCAAGAAGGGCAAGGACAAGGCCCGTGCCAAGGCGAAGGAACGCAAGGTCAAGCGCACCCGCCGCTGAGGCGCCCGCGCCGCCCGCGGCAGAGAGGGCGGACCGGTTTCCTGACCGCATCGAGATCGAGGGAAGGCCGACGGCTCCTCCGGCGTGGCCACGGGGCAGGCGGACCGCGCGTGGCGAGGGTCGACGCCCCTGAAGACTCTTTCGCCTGCGGGCCTTGGACGTCTGCGGCGCAGATTCTTCCGCTCGCCCGTCGGGATGCTGACCGATCGGACAAGGAATAGACACGGTCGCCCGACGCCAGAAGTTGCAGTTTGGGTGAGAAATATTTTCGTTTAATTTCTGTGTATTAACCCTAGTTTATTGCGGGCGCGGTCGTGCCGCGCGTAATTTTCAGAATGGATTTCCAGGGAGATCCGAATGCGACTGACCATGCTTACGACCACGATCCTGGCGGCCTCGACCGTCGGGGCGACCGCAGCCACCCTCTCCGGTAGCACCGGGTATGCCCTGCGGGCCAACGGAACCGACCTGACGGTCTTCGGTGATCTCGGAATGACCTCGCAAGGGACGACGATCGGCCTGAGCGATCGGCTCGACGCGATCGCCTATCGCCCCGTGACCGGCGAACTCTACGGCTACCAGGTCGGTAACGGTGGAAGCGCCGATCAGGTCTTCACCGTCGATCCGACCACCGGGCAGCTGACGAATACCGGCGCCGCGCCGCAGGACGGGGCCGGCCTGTCCAGCGGGGCCCGGGTCGGCTTCGACTTCAACAACCAGATCGACGCCGCCCGCGCGGTCTCGACCCGGGACGAGAACGTCGTCTTCTTCCCGTCCGACTTTACCGACGACCGGGCGAACACGCTCCTGCAGTTCACCGACCTCGCATATGCAGAAGGGGACGCGAACGAGGGGACCAACCCCCGCGTCTTCGCCAACGCCTATACGAACGCCATTGATGGCATGACGGCCAGCGAGACCCTTCAGTTCGCGCTCGATGCGGCGACGAACTCGCTGGTGACGCTGGCCAACAACGCCGGCACGCTCGAGACGGTCGCGCCGATCACCGTCGACGGGGAGTTCTTCGACTTCACGCAGAACGGCGGCCTCGAGATCCTTTCGGACGCCGAGGGCGACAACCTCGCCGTCGCCCTGCTGTCCGGCAGCGGCAACACGGGGCTCTACACCATCGATCTGTCGAGCGGCGCGGCCTCGTTCTTCGGCGAGCCGCTCACCGGACAGTACCGCAGCTTCGCCGCCCAGACGGCGACCGGACCCTCGCCGGTTCCGCTGCCCGCGGGGATCCCGCTCCTGCTCACCGGCCTGGGCGCCCTCGGCGCGGTGCGCGCCCTGCGTCGCAAGGCGGCCTGACGCTCCGCCGCGGCCGTCTTGCGGCCGCGGCACCGCACCGGCGTCCGGGGCGGCAAGGCCCGCCCCATCCGGTCGGGAACCTCCGGTGCCCCCCCACCGGAGGTCGCGCCCGCCGTCGACCGCCCGCCCGTCGTTCGACGAATGCGTCCCGGCGGCGCGCGGGCCCTGCGCGTCCGGCAGATGTTCCTCCCTTTCCGGCACCTCCCGCCCTACCGCCGGCCCGGAGCGGCCCGGCCCGGCCCGGACTTGACGGCGGCCCCCGATGGCGCGAGGTCGGACGGGACACGCGAACCCGGAGGCCCTCCATGCCGGACGGAAAGGACGCCCTTCTCGTCATAGACGTGCAGACCGACTTCCTCCCCGGCGGCGCGCTGGCCGTGGCCGGGGGCAACGACATCGTGGCGGGCATCAACGCCCTGATGGACGACTTCCCGGCCGTGATCCTGACCCAGGACTGGCACCCGGCGGGCCATTCCTCCTTCGCCAGCGAACACGCGGGCAAGGCGCCCTTCGACACGGTGGAGATGTCCTACGGGCCGCAGATCCTCTGGCCCGACCATTGCGTGCAGGGCTCCGACGGCGCGGCCTTCGCCCCGGGCCTCAGGACCGACGGCGACCTGATCATCCGCAAGGGGTTCCGCCGCGGCATCGACAGCTATTCCGCCTTCTTCGAGAACGACCACGCAACGCCCACCGGGCTGGAGGGCTACCTGCGGACCCGCGGCATCGCGCGGCTGACCCTCGTCGGCCTCGCCTTCGACTTCTGCGTCAACTTCTCGGCCGTGGACGCGGCCGCGCTCGGCTTCGACGTGACCGTGCGCCGCGACCTGACCCGCGCCATCGACATGGACGGATCGGCGGCGGAGGCGGCGCGGGCGATGCGGAAGGCGGGCGTGGCGCTCTGATGGATCTGCGCGCGCTCGCCCTAGGGGTCGCCTTCGCGGTGATGTGGTCCTCGGCCTTCACCTCGGCCAAGTTCATCGTCGCCGACGCGCCGCCGCTGACCGCGCTGGCCTTCCGCTTCGCGATCTCGGGCGGCATCGGCGTCGCCATCGCCGCCGCGATGGGCCAGTCCTGGCGGCTGACGCGCGGCCAGTGGCGGGCGACGCTCCTCTTCGGCCTGTGCCAGAACGCGCTCTATCTGGGGCTCAACTTCGTCGCGATGCGCACCATCGACGCCGGGCTCGCCTCCATCGTCGCCTCCACCATGCCGCTCCTCGTGGCGCTGGCCGGCTGGGCGGTGCTGGGCGAGCGGCTGCGGCCCATGGGCATCGCCGGGTTGGTGGCGGGGCTCGCCGGAGTCGCGGTGATCATGGGCAGCCGGATCTCGGGCGGGGTGGACGGGCTGGGCCTGGCCTATTGCGTGGCCGGGGTGCTGGCGCTGACGCTGGCGACGCTCTCGGTCCGGGGCGCTTCCTCGGGCGGCAACGTGCTGATGGTGGTGGGGCTGCAGATGCTGGTGGGATCGGCGATCCTGGCCGTCGCGGCGGCCCTGCTGGAGCCGTGGCAGGTGGACTGGTCGGCGCCCCTGGTGCTGGCCTTCCTCTATACCACGCTGGTGCCGGGTCTCCTGGCGACCTTCACCTGGTTCGTTCTGGTGCGCCGGATCGGGCCGGTCCGGGCGGCGACCTTCCACTTCCTCAACCCGTTCCTGGGCGTGGCCATCGCCGCGCTCGTCCTCGGCGAGCGGCTCGGCCCGCTCGACCTTCTCGGCGTGGCGATCATCATGGGCGGCATCCTCGCGGTGCAGCTGGCCAAGGCCCCCGCCGCCGCCGCCCCGCGCCGGACGACGGCCTAGCAGGGAAGGGGCGCGCCCCGCTCCGCCGCGATCACGGCGCGCAACGTGGCGGCCTCCACCCGCCCCACGATCACGGTGCGGTTCACCACCAGCGCCGGCGTGCCCGGAAAGCCGAAGAGCCGCGCCAGCGCCCGGCTCCGCACCAGCGCCCGGTCGATCCGCGGATCGGCCATGTCGCGGGCCAGCCGGTCGGGATCGAGCCCCGCCTCTGCCGCGATCCGCGCCAGCGACCGGGGCGTGACCCGGATCGCGGTGGCCATCAGCCGGTCGTTCAGGGCGGCGAAGCCGCCCTGCGCCCGTCCTGCCAGCACCGCCCGCGCAGCCAGCTCCGAGGCGCGCCCGAAGACCGGCGTGAAATGGTGCGAGAGGGCCAGCCCCGCCTCGGGCGCCACATCCGCGAGCAGGTCCGACAGCACCCGGCAATAGGGGCAGTAATGGTCGGTGAAATAGGCGGCCGGCACCGCGCCCTCGGGCATCTCGCCGGGGAACAGCGCGGCGCAGGGATCGGCGCGCACGGCCTCGGCCACCTCTTCGGGGATCGTCTCGCGCGGCTCGATCCCGGCCAGCACATCCGCCGCGCCGCCGCCCGAGACGGCGCCGCCGCCCTCGATGGTGCGAAAGCCCGGCATCGGCGGCCAGGGCGCGAAATCCGGCCCCGTCAGGCGCGCGACGAGGCGGGGCGCGAGCTGGACCGTGCCGACCAGCGCGGCCGCCCCCGCGCCGGCGATCAGGAGCTGTCGCCGCGTCGCCATGGATCCCTCGGGAGTGTGGATGGTGAGCCGGCAGGGGCTCGAACCCTGGACCTACTGATTAAAAGTCAGTTGCTCTACCAACTGAGCTACCGGCTCACAGGCGGGGGAGGTAAACGGGCCTCCCCAGCGCGTCAAGCGCAAACGGCCCGCTTTTCTCCCGCCCCGCCGGTCTCTATAAGCCCGCATCATGCAGCCGCGCCCCGACAGATATCCCTTCGCCAAGATGCACGGTCTGGGCAACGACTTCGTCGTGATCGACCGGCGCAGCGGTGCGCCGGCGATGACGCCGGCGCTCGCCCGCGCCATGGGCGACCGGCATCGAGGACTCGGATTCGACCAGCTGGTGGAGATCGAGGCGGATGTGGAGGCGGATGTCCGCCTGACCTTCTGGAACGCCGACGGGTCGCTTTCGGGGGCCTGCGGCAACGCCACGCGCTGCATCGCGGCCCGGCTACTGGAGGAGACCGGCGCAGGCGCCGTCACCCTGCGGACCGGACGCGGCGTGCTGACCGCGCGGCGCTCCGACCACGGCGTCGCGGTGAACATGGGGGCCCCGATCCTCGACTGGCGGCAGATCCCGCTCGCCCGCGACGTGGACGTGGATGCCCTGCCGATCGCGGGCGCGCCGGTGGCCACGGGGATGGGCAACCCGCATTGCACCTTCTTCGTCGAGGATGCCGGGGCGGTGGATCTGGACAGCTTCGGCCCCGCGCATGAGCGCCACGCGCTGTTCCCGGAGCGGACCAACGTGCAGGTGGCCCATGTCGCCGGCCCCGATCACATCCGGATGCGGGTCTGGGAACGCGGCGCGGGCGTCACGCTGGCCTCCGGCTCCTCCTCCTGCGCCACCGCCGTGGCGGCGGTGCGGCGCGGGCTGACGGGGCGAAGCGTGCGCGTCACCCTCGACGGCGGCGACCTGTTCGTGGACTGGCGCGAGGACGGGGTCTGGATGGCCGGCCCCACCGCGCATGTGGCCGACGGGCAGTTCACGCCCGCCTTCCTCAAGGGCGCGGCATGAGCGCGCCGGTCTTCTCCAACCACGGCTGCCGGCTCAACGCCTACGAGACCGAGGCGATGAAGGATCTGGCCGCGGGCGCGGGCGTGGACGACCTGGTGGTGGTCAATACCTGCGCCGTCACCGCCGAGGCGGTCAGGAAGGCGAAGAAGGACATCCGCCGGCTGGCGCGCGAGAATCCCGGCAAGCGCGTCGTGGTGACGGGCTGCGCCGCGCAGACCGAGCCGGAGACCTTCGCCGCCATGCCCGAGGTCGCCCGCGTCGTGGGCAATGCCGAGAAGATGCAGGCCGGCACCTGGGCCGCCATGGCCCCTGACTTCACCGGCGAGACGGAGCGCGTCGCGGTGGACGACATCATGTCGGTGACCGAGACGGCGGGCCACCTGATCGACGGCTTCGGCACCCGCAGCCGCGCCTATGTGCAGGTCCAGAACGGCTGCGACCACCGCTGCACCTTCTGCATCATCCCCTATGGCCGGGGCAATTCCCGCTCCGTCCCCGCCGGCGTGGTGGTGGAGCAGATCCGGCGGCTGGCGGCCAAGGGATTCGAGGAGGTCGTGCTGACCGGCGTGGACCTCACCTCCTGGGGCGCCGACCTGCCCGGCGCGCCGCGGCTCGGCGACCTGGTGATGCGGATCCTGAAGCTGGTGCCGGATCTGGCGCGGCTCAGGATCTCCTCCATCGATTCGATCGAGGTGGACGACAACCTGATGCGCGCCATCGCGGAAGAGGCGCGGCTGATGCCGCACCTGCACCTGTCGCTGCAGCATGGCTCCGACCTGATCCTGAAGCGGATGAAGCGCCGCCACCTGCGCGCCGACGCGATCCGCTTCTGCGCCGAGGCGCGCCGCCTGCGCCCCGACATGACCTTCGGCGCCGACATCATCGCCGGCTTCCCGACCGAGACGGAGGCGCAGTTCGCCGACAGCCTCAGCCTCGTGGAGGCGTGCGGCCTGACCTGGCTGCACGTCTTTCCCTATTCCGCCCGGCCCGGCACGCCCGCCGCGCGGATGCCGCAACTCGACGGCGCGACGGTCAAGGACCGGGCCGCGCGGCTGCGCGCGGCCGGCACGGCGGCGGCGGCGCGCCACCTGGAGGCCCAGATCGGGCAGACGCGCCGGGTGCTGATGGAGAGTTCGCGGCTGGGCCGCACCGAGCATTTCGCCGAGGTTGCCTTCGACCGCGACGAGGCCGAGGGCCGCATCGTGGAAGCGCGGATCGCCGCCCATGACGGCCGGCAGTTGCAGGCGGCCTGACACCGCCCGCCGCGCCTCAGGCAGGATCGAGCCCCACGAACTCACCCTCGGCGGTGAAGGTGCAGGTGAAGAAGTCCTCCTCGTTCTCGGTATTGCCGTAGACCGTGAACATGCCCTGGTCGGGCTCCGCCGGCAGCGTGGTGATGTATTGCGGGGAGCCGCCATAGCGCGACGCCGCCTCGCCGCGGCAGAAGGCCGGCATCTGTGCCTGGCTCAGGCGGTCGGGCGCGGCGCTGGAGGTGTCGTCCATGGCGGTATCGACGCAACCGGCCAGCGCGGCTAGCATGGCGGCGGCAGAGAGAAGGCGGATCATGGTGCGATATCCTTTCAGATCAGAGCGGGACCGGGCACGCGGGGCCGGGCTCCCGCAGCCTTGTCGCGACGCGCCCCCCCGGCAAGCGCCACGGCGGCCCGCCGGGCGCCCTGGGCGGCCCCGCGCCGATCGGCGGGCCGGATGATGCACCTCTATCACTCCCCCGCCTCGCCTTACGTCCGCAAGGTTCTGGTCACGCTGCACGAGACCGGGCAGGACGCCGCCGTGACGCTGGTGGCAAGCCAGCAGACGCCGCTCTCCCCCGATCCCGGCAACGTGTCGCAGAACCCGCTGGGCAAGATCCCCACCCTGGCGCGCCCCGACGGACCGGCGCTCTACGACAGCCGGGTGATCTGCCGCTATCTCGACCACCGGGCGGGCGCGGGCCTCTATCCCGAGCGGCGGATCTGGGAGGTGCTGACGCTGGAGGCGACGGCGGACGGGATCCTCGATGCCGCCGTCCTGATGGTCTACGAGTCGCGGGTCCGGCCGGAGGAGAAGCGGTTCCCCGACTACGTCGAGGCGCAATGGGCCAAGATCGCCCGCGCGCTCGACGCGCTGGAGGCGCGCTGGATGAGCCACCTCTCCGGCCCCCTCGACATGGGCCAGATCGCGGTGGGCTGCGCGCTGGGCTATCTCGACTTCCGCCACGGCGACCGCGACTGGCGCCCGGACCGCCCGGCGCTCGCCGCGTGGTTCGCGCGGTTCGACGCGCGGGCCTCGATGGCCGGCACGCGGCCGCACTAGCCCGGCCGGCCGGACCAGGGGGAGATCCTTCGCCCCGCGCGGCTTTGTCCGCTGGACCCACGGGACGAACGGGGCTAGACACCCCTCAACGCGCCGGACTGTGTCCGGGACGGGCGCGAACCCGTCGCCCGATGGAGATTTCCGGCCCGCAAGAAGGAGAGCCAACCCGTGTCCCACGCTGACGATCATGGCGGCACGCGCCGCGACTTCCTCTACTACGCGACGGCCGGCGCCGGCGCGGTGGTCGCCGGCGCCGCCGTCTGGCCGCTGGTCAACCAGATGAACCCCGCCGCCAACGTCCAGGCGCTTGCCTCGATTCGCGTCGACATCGATGGCGTGGAGCCGGGAACGCAGCTGACGGTGCAGTGGCTGGGCAAGCCGGTCTTCATCCGCCGCCGCACCCAGGAGGAGATCGACGAGGCCAACGCGGTGGAGCTCAGCGAGTTGCCCGATCCGGTGGCGCGCAACGCCAACATCGACGGCGAGGCGCCGGCGACGGACGCGAACCGCGCCCTGAGCCAGGGCGTCGAGGGCGAGACCACCGAGGAATGGCTGGTCATGATGGGGGTCTGCACGCATCTGGGCTGCGTGCCGCTGGGCGACGGCGCGGGCGACTTCAACGGCTGGTTCTGCCCCTGCCACGGGTCGCACTACGACACCGCGGGCCGCATCCGCCGCGGCCCGGCGCCCACCAACCTGCCCGTCCCCGTCGCCGCCTTCGACGGCGAAACCACCATCGTCCTGGGATAAGGAGGACCGACAGATGGCCGGAATCCCGCACGACCATTACGAGCCGAAGACCGGGGGCGAGCGCTGGCTGCACAAGCGCCTGCCGATCCTGGGGGTCCTCTACGACACGGTGATGATCCCGACGCCCAAGAACCTCAACTGGATGTGGATCTGGGGCATCGTGCTGACCTTCACGCTGGTCCTGCAGATCGCGACCGGCATCGTGCTGGTGATGCACTACATCCCCTCGACCGAGCGGGCCTTCTCCTCGGTCGAGCACATCATGCGCGACGTGAATGGCGGCTTCATGCTGCGCTACCTGCACATGAACGGTGCCTCGCTGTTCTTCGTCGCGGTCTACATGCACATCTTCCGCAACCTCTATTACGGCTCCTACAAGGAACCCCGCGAGGTGACCTGGATCATCGGCATCCTGATGTACCTGCTGATGATGGGCACGGCCTTCATGGGCTACGTCCTGCCCTGGGGGCAGATGTCGTTCTGGGGCGCCACGGTGATCACCGGCCTGTTCGGCGCGATCCCCTTCGTGGGCGAGACGATCCAGACCTGGCTCCTGGGCGGGCCGGCGGTGGGCGAATACACCCTGACGCGGTTCTTCTCCCTGCACTATCTGATGCCGATGATCCTCGTGGGCCTCACGGTCGTCCATATCTGGGCCTTCCATACCACCGGCAACAACAACCCCACCGGGGTCGAGGTGCGCCGCACCTCCAAGGAGGAGGCGGCCAAGGACACGCTGCCCTTCTGGCCCTATTTCGTGATCAAGGACCTGTTCGCCCTGGCGATCATCCTGGCGGTGTTCTTCGCCGTGGTCGGCTTCATGCCGAACTATCTCGGTCACCCGGACAACTACATCGAGGCGAACCCGCTCTCCACGCCCGCGCATATCGTGCCGGAATGGTACTTCCTGCCGTTCTACGCGATCCTGCGCGCCTTCACCGGAGAGGTCTGGGTGGTGCAGATCGCCAGCTTCATCACCGGCGGCATCGTCGACGCCAAGTTCTTCGGCGTGCTGGCGATGTTCGGCGCCATCGCGGTGATGGCGCTGGCGCCCTGGCTCGACACGTCGAGCGTGCGCTCGGGCCGCTACCGGCCGATGTTCAAGTGGTGGTTCGCGCTGTTCTTCGTGAACTTCTTCGTGCTGATGTGGTGCGGCGCCATGCCCGCCGAGGAGCCCTATGCCACCATCTCCCTGATCGCCACGACCTACTGGTTCGCGTATTTCCTCGTCATCCTGCCGCTCCTGGGCGTGTTCGAGAAGCCGCTGCCGCAGCCCGCGACGATCGAGGAAGACCACGCCAGACACTACGCTCCGGCCGCAGGCGGCACGCAGACCGTCGTCAATCCGGCGGAGTGAAAGGGACGACAATGACGCTCCACAGCATCCTCACGGCGGCTGCCGCCGCCCTCCTGATCCTTCCCTCCGCGGCGATCGCCGCGGAGGAGGAAAGCCACGTCGTCGACTACGCCTTCCCGTTCGAGGGCCCGTTCGGCACCTACGACCAGTTCCAGCTGCAACGCGGCCTGCAGGTCTACACCGAGGTCTGCTCGGCCTGTCACGGGCTGCAATACGTCCCGATCCGCACGTTGGGCGACGAATCCGGCCCCGGCCTGCCGGAGGCCCAGGTCCGCGCCTATGCGGAGAACTACGAGGTCTTCGACGAGACCCTGCTCGAGGGGGAGGGCGATTTCCGGCCCGCCACGCCGGTCGACCATTTCCCCGAATCCACGATGTCGAACGCCCCGGACCTGAGCCTGATGGCCAAGGCGCGCGCCGGGTTCCACGGCCCCTACGGCCTCGGGATCAACCAGTTCCTGCGCGGCATGGGCGGGCCGGAATACATCGCCTCGTTGCTGACGGGATATACCGGCGAGCAGCGCCAGCAGGCCGGGGCGACCTTCTACGAGAACACCGCCTTTCCCGGCGGCTGGATCGCCATGCCCCCGGCGCTCTACGGCGACGACGTGACCTATGCCGACGGCACCGAGGCGACGATCGAGCAGGAAGCCAAGGACGTGGCCGCCTTCCTGATGTGGACCGCCGAGCCGAAGCTGGCCGCGCGCAAGCAGGCGGGCTTTGCCGGCGTGCTGATGCTGGGCGTGCTGGCGGTGCTGCTCTATCTCACCAACAAGCGGATCTGGGCGCCGCACAAGCGCAAGGTCAAGAACGTCCCCGGCGAGTGACACTCGCCCACCGGGCACCATTTCTGCCGGCGCGGGCCCCCGGGGTCCGCGCCGTTGCCGTTCCGGGCCCCCGCCCCTCGCGCCATCCCCCGCGATCCCCGAGCCTGCCCCATGCCCCGCTACGCCTTCCGCCTCGAATATGACGGCGCGCCCTTCTCCGGCTGGCAGCGCCAGGCCGACCGGCCCTCGGTCCAGGCCGCGGTCGAGGCCGCGCTGGCGCGGCTGGAGCGCGACGTCCCCTCGATCGCCGCGGCGGGCCGCACCGATGCGGGCGTCCACGCCACCGGCCAGGTCGCCCATGCCGACCTGTCGCGGGACTGGGATCCGTTCCGCCTGTCGGAGGCGCTGAACTACCACCTGAAACCCGCCCCCGTCGCCGTCACCGCCTGCGCCCGTGTCGCCGAGGACTGGCACGCGCGCTTCTCGGCCACCGGCCGGCGCTACCTCTACCGGATCGTGCAGCGCCGGGCGCCGCTGGTGCACGATCGCGGTCTGGCCTGGCAGGTCCGCCAGCCCCTCGACCCGGTGGCGATGCAGGCGGCGGCGGACGAACTGGTCGGGCATCACGACTTCACCACGTTCCGCGCCGCGCAATGCCAGGCCGCCTCGCCGGTCAAGACGCTGGACAGGCTGGAGGTCGAGGCCCTGTCCCGGCCCGGCGGGCTGGAAATCCGGCTCCATGTCGCGGCCCGGTCGTTCCTGCACAACCAGGTCCGCAGCTTCGCCGGGACGCTGGAACGGGTGGGCTCCGGCGCCTGGTCCCCCGCCGACGTGGCCGCGGCGCTCGCCGCCCGGAACCGCGCCGCCTGTGGCCCGGTCGCGCCGCCCCAGGGGCTCTACCTCGCCCAGGTCACGTATGACGACGATCCGTTCTGAACGCCGCGCCAGAACCGCGCCTGCATGGTGAGCGCGGCCACCCCCAGCCCCGCGGCCAGGCCCAGCCAGATCCCCACCCCGCCAAGGCCGGCGACGAAGCCCAGCCCGTAGGCCGCCGGCGCCCCGACGATCCAGTAGCTGATCCCGGCCAGCCACATCGGCACCCGCGTATCCTGCACCCCGCGCAGCAGGCCCAGCGCCATGACCTGCGCCGCGTCCACCAGCTGGAACAGCGCCGCCGCCGCCAGAAGCCCCGCCCCCAGCGTCACCACCGCGTCGCGCGCGGGGTCTTCGGCACCGATGAAGAGGCCGTAGAGCGCCTCCGGCAGCGTCAGCAGCGCGACCACCGTCACCGTCGCCACTGCCCCCGACAGCGCCAGCGCCACGGCCGCGCCCCGGCGCAGCCCGTCGATATCGCCCCGGCCGACCGCGTTGCCGGCCCGGATCGTCGCCGCCTGGCTCAGCCCGACATGCATCATGAACACGATCGCGGTGATCTGCAGCGCGATCCCGTGCGCGGCCAGCGGCACCGTCCCGAGCCAGCCCATCATCACCGAGGTCGCCGAGAACAGCCCCGCCTCGGCCACGGTGGTGATCCCGATCGGCAGGCCGAGGCGCAGGACGCGGGACAGGGCCGCGCCGTCGGGCCGCCAGATCCGCGTCAGCAGCGCATGTTCCGGGGCGACCCGGACGGCCCAGGCGGTCAGCGCGACGAACCCGGCCAGCGTGCTGCCCACCGACCCGATCGCGGCGCCCGCGATGCCCAGTTCCGGCGCGCCCCAGCGGCCGAAGATCAGCGCGTAATTCATCAGGCCATTCACGCCCAGCGACAGCAGCGTCACCCAGAACACCGCCCGCGCCCGTCCGATCCCGGCCAGGTAGGAACGGATCACCATGACCCCCAGCGCCGGAAAGATCGACCAGCCCTGGATCGCGAGATAGTCCCCCGCCAGCCCCGCAGGCGCCGCCTCCTGGCCCAGCGCGCGGAACAGGGGCCCGGCCCACAGGAAGACCGGCATGGCGAGGCAGCCGAACCCGGCGGACAGCCACAGCGCCATGCGGGTCACACGCCGGATCTCCGCCGCCTCGCCACGCGCCTCGGCCGCCGCCACGACCCCCATCACCGACCAGCCGAACCCGGCCCCCAGCAGCATCAGCACCGTGAACAGGGTGGATCCCAGCACCTGGCCGGCCAGCACGGTCACGTCGTAGCGCGCCAGCATCACCGTGTCGGTGACCTGGATGCCCATCTGCGCCACCTGGCTGCCCACCAGCGGCAGGCCCAGCGCCAGAAGGCGCGCCAAGTGCTCGCGCATCGTCATGCCCGGGCTCTACGCCGCGCGCCATGCCCCGGCAATCTTCGCGGCAGGCGCGTCTTTGCTTTTCCAAATACGCCGGCCGGATGCCGGCCATCCCGCGCGCCGGTCAGATCTCGTCGCGCCAGTTCACCTGCGGTTCGAACCCCACCAGCCGCCGCGCCTTCTCGATGGAGTAGAACGTCTCCCGCGCGCCCATCTCCCGCCGCCGCGGCACGCCGGGGTAGAACCGCTCGGCGATCTCGCCGCTGGTCAGGTCCACCGAGGGCTCCGCGTTGGCCACGTTGAACACCTCGTAGCCCAGGCCGTCGGTCGCCAGGCACCGCTCCACCATGCGGCCCAGGTCGCGGGCGTCGATATAGGCGAAGATGTTGCGCCGGCGCAGCGCGGGATCGGTAACGAAATCCGGGAACAGCTCGGCGTATTCGTGCGGCTCGATCACGTTGTTGATCCGCAGCCCGTAGATGTCGGCGCGCGAGCGGCGCTGAAAGCCGCGCGCCGTGGCCTCGTTGCAGACCTTCGACATGGCGTAGCTGTCGCCCGGCACGGTGGGGTGGTCCTCGTCGACGGGGATGTAGTCCGGCCTGCGCTCCCCGTCGGCGAAGCAGATCCCGTAGGTCGTCTCCGAGGAGGCGAAGATCACCTTGCGGATGCCGAGGCCCAGCGCCGCCTCGATCACGTTGTAGGTGCCCGTCGTGTTGATGCGGAAGGTCTCGGCGTCGGAGCGCAGCATGATCCGCGGGATCGCCGCGAAATGGACCACGGCGTCGTAGCCGGGCACCCCGTCCCCGCCCTCCAGGTCGTCCCAGCCCGCGGGCTGGGTCAGCGCGCCCCAGACCTGCCCGGCATCGGTGACATCGCCGTGCAGGTTCCACACATCGGGCGCGTCGAGCGGGGCGAGGTCGAAATTGGTCACCCGGTGGCCCTGCCCCGTCAGCCAGGGCACGACGTGGCGGCCGGCCTTGCCCGCCCCGCCGGTGAAGAACACGCGCATGATGAAGGGCCCCTCGTTCGATCTGTGGCGCAGCTAGCCGGCCGCCGGGCCGAGTAAAGCGCCGCCGAGGCCGGGCCGCACCCGGGCCGACGGTTGCCGGCCCCGGCCCACCCTGCCAAGATCGCGCAAATCCGACACGAGGACCGAGCAGACATGGCCGACGACCTTCTGAAAGGCGGCGGGGAGACCGCCTACGACGCCTCCTCCATCGAGGTGCTGGAGGGGCTGGAACCCGTCCGCAAGCGCCCCGGCATGTATATCGGCGGCACCGACGAGCGCGCCCTGCACCATCTCGTGGCCGAGGTGCTGGACAATTCCATGGACGAGGCGGTGGCGGGCCACGCCAACCGCATCGAGGTGGAGCTGAACGACGACGGCTCCTGCACCATCCGCGACAACGGCCGCGGCATCCCCACCGACCCGCACCCCAAGTTCCCCGACAAGTCGGCGCTGGAGGTGATCCTGTGCACGCTGCACGCGGGCGGCAAGTTCTCGGGCAAGGCCTACCAGACCTCCGGGGGCCTGCACGGCGTCGGCATCTCGGTGGTCAACGCGCTGTCGGACCGGCTTCGCGTCGAGGTGGCGCGCGACCGCAAGCTGGTGGCGCAGGACTTCTCCCGCGGCAAGCCGCAGGGCCCGGTCCATGACGCGGGCCAGGCGCCGAACCGGCGCGGCACCTCCGTCACCTTCCACCCCGACCCGGAGATCTTCGGCAAGCTGGCGCTGAAGCCCGCGCGCCTGTTCCAGATGGTGCGGTCCAAGGCCTATCTCTTCTCGGGCGTGGAGATCCGCTGGAAGTCCGCGCTCGACGACGGCGAGACGCCGGTGGAGGCCAGCTTCCGCTTCCCCGGCGGCCTGTCGGACTACCTCAAGGAGACGCTGGGGAGTGCCGCGACCTATGCCGACCAGCCCTTCGCCGGCTCGGTGGAGTTCCGCGACGCGCCGGGCAAGGTGGAATGGGCGATCAACTGGACGCCCTCGCGCGACGGCTTCCTGCAAAGCTACTGCAACACCGTGCCCACGCCCGAGGGCGGCACCCACGAGGCCGGCTTCTGGGCCGCGATCCTGAAGGGGATCCGGGCCCACGGCGAGCGGTCGAACGTCAAGAAGGCCGCCAACATCACGCGGGACGACCTGACGGCGGGGGGCTGCGCGCTGGTCTCCTGCTTCATCGCCGATCCCGAATTCGTCGGCCAGACCAAGGACCGCCTGGCCACCAACGCCGCCTCCAAGCTGGTGGAGACGGCGGTGCGCGACCGGTTCGACACCTGGCTCGCCTCCGACACCAAATCGGCCGGCGCGATCCTCGACTTCCTCGTCCTGCGCGCCGAGGAGCGGCTGAAGCGCCGGCAGGAGAAGGAGACCCAGCGCAAATCCGCCACCAAGCGCCTGCGCCTGCCCGGCAAGCTGGTGGACTGCTCGGTCAAGACGCGGGCGGGGACCGAGCTGTTCATCGTGGAGGGCGATTCGGCCGGCGGATCGGCCAAGATGGCCCGCTTCCGCGAGACCCAGGCGCTCCTGCCCCTGCGCGGCAAGATCCTGAACGTGCTGGGCGCGGCCTCCTCCAAGCTGGGCCAGAACCAGGAGATCAACGACCTCTGCCAGGCGCTCGGCGTCGGCATGGGCACCAAGTTCAACGTCGAGGACCTGCGCTACGACCGCATCATCATCATGACCGACGCGGACGTGGACGGGGCGCATATCGCCTCGCTGCTGATGACCTTCTTCTACTGCGCAGATGCGGCCGCTGATCGACCACGGCCACCTCTACCTCGCCTGCCCGCCGCTCTACCGGCTGACGCAAGGCGCCGAAGCGCGTCTATGCGCTGGACGAGGCGGAGAAGGACGGCTGGATGAAGAAGGGCCTGGGCGGCAAGGGCAAGATCGAGGTCTCCCGCTTCAAGGGGCTGGGCGAGATGGACGCCAAGGACCTCAAGGAGACGACGATGAACCCCGCCACCCGCAAGCTGATCCGCGTCCGCATCGTCGACGAGGCGCCGGGCGAGACCGGCGACCTGGTGGAGCGGCTGATGGGCAAGAAGCCGGAACTGCGCTTCGAGTATATCTCGCAGAACGCGAAGTTCGTGGAGGAGCTGGATGTTTGACGAGGTTCCAAAAAATTTCGCAGGAACATCTACTGACCAACACTCCATATTCGGACAGCATTCAGGGTAAAAGACGGGCGGGTTTCCATCCTGAACGCGACCCGTCCTCCCTCCACAATTGTAAACAGTATTTCTCGGTGCAGCAGGACGGTACTATATTACGATCGGTTTTCTTGAACACGCTGGAAGATAGCTTTAGAGAAGAACTAATCCTGTCTCATTTTCTGAGATTTACTTGCTGTGCCTTTGGTGCCAGCTTAGCGTATAACAAAATTGCTCGCGATGATCCTTGGGATTTTACGCTTGGACTGTCTTCTGGAGAAACTCTTAAATTTGAAATTACCACGATTACGGATCACCCAAGCTTTCTAAAAATATTATCTGCTGAAGAACTTATTCAGCGTCATTCGTACTATCCTGAAATTCGGGTTGGAATACTGTTAAAAATACTGAAGGCCTTTCACAACTTAGATATTGAGAACGAGATCACCAAAGATCCATTACTATCGTCGAAAGACTTTGTCGCTAACCCATATCACGAGAAGGGGGTGAAAACTTTTATAGCTCCACCCCTAGGTGAAAAAGTTGAATTGACCTCAGCGATCCAGTCAGCAATTCAAAAGAAAGCTTCAAAGCAGCATGCCGGTAAACAAAATACAATATTAATTTTAGACAATCGCACCGTCAATGCAGACCTTAATGATTTTGTAAAATCGGAGATATCTCTTAGGCCATACTTAGATTTTTGCCAGTTTCGGGAAGTTTGGCTTTATACTGGATTTGGAGGTGGATGGGACAGGCAGCACGAAGAGTTTCTAATTTTGCCTCTAAAAGTACGTGACGAAGCGTTTGGCAAATTTCAACACGGATTTGCTAATGCAAAAAAGACAATGCTTCTTTCCCGGGGCCGCAAGAAGGCACTCGTTTAACGGTTCTCAGGCAGCACTCGAACCACCGTCGCGTCCGCATGGTGCAATCATATCTTTTGATCCTCTCGCACCACCACCCAAGCGGTTCATCTCCAACGACTTCCCCAAACCCAAACTCCCCGCCCCGGCGTTTTCCCGCTCAGGTGGTGCCGCCCGGCCACACTCTCTTAACTTTTTCGCTCCGGGCAACCCGAAGGCGATTGCCACACCGCCCAGCCTTACGCTACGGTAATCTTACGAAGTGTACCGACGGGCGCGGTGGCCCGACGGGTTTCTCCCTGAAGGACTGGCCACGCCCCCGGGCGTGGTCTTTTTCGTGGGAACGTCACGACATCAGGCGCCGCACCATCCGGCTGTCGGGGCGCATCAACCCGTCGATCACGTCGTAGTGGTGCCGGCCAGGGTCCTCCACCAGCTCCGCCGCCCAGGCCTCGGCCAGGCCCCGCGCCTGGTCGCGGAAGGCCGGCAGCTCCGCGCCGCCGACCCAGACCGTGGTGGGCACCTCGAGCGCGCGTTCGCAGAGGGTCGGGCTCTCCACCGCCGCCTCGGCCGCGTCGAGGCGCAGGTCCTCGTTCAGGGTCAGGTCCACCAGCGGCCGCAGGTCCCCCACGGGGGAGATCGACAGCACCCGCGCCAGGCGCTCCGCCACCTGCGCGGGCAGCATCACGTCGGCGCAGAGCATCCGCGCCACCAGGTGCCCGCCGGCTGAATGCCCCGCCAGCCGGATCGGCCCCTGCGGCACCTCCTCGGCCAGCATCGCCAGCGCATGCCCCACCTGCAGCGTGATATGCGAGATCCGCGCCTGGGGCGCCAGCGTGTAGGACGGCATCGCCACCGCATGGCCATGGGCCAGCGCGCCCTGCGCCAGGTGCGACCACTCGTGCCGGTCGCGCGACCTCCAGTAGCCGCCATGGACGAAGACGACGAGGCCCTCGGGCGCCCCCTCGGGCAGGAACAGGTCGGCGGCCTCGCGCGCGCTCGCGCCATAGGGCAGGCCCAGCCGCGCCCGGTCGCCCAGCCGCGCGCGGAAGCTCTCCGCCGCCCGCTGCCACATGGCCGGCAGCTTCTCCGATCCCGGCACCGCGCCGGAATTGTCGTAGTCCGCGTCCGTCGCCATCGCACCCCCGCTCGGCCGGTGTGGTGGCGTGACACCGGACCCCGCGGCCACTATGTGCGGCGGGGACGGACGCGGAAAGGACAAATCGATGCTCGAGAAGACCGACCTGAAATCCATGCTCTCGGACCCGGAGCTGCTGACCGGGCAGGCCTACCTGGCCGGGAACTGGGCCGATGCCGAAGGCGGCCGGACCTTCGAGGTGACCAATCCCGCCCGCGGCGACGTCATCGCCCAGGTCGCGGATCTGGGCCGCGCCGACGTCGCCCGCGCCATCGACGCCGCCTTCGAGGCGCAGAAGGACTGGGCCGCCATGACCGCCGCCGAGCGCGGCGCGATCCTGCGCAAATGGGCCGACCTGATGAAGGAGAACGCCGAGGACCTCGCGATCCTCATGACCGCCGAACAGGGCAAGCCCCTGACCGAGGCGAAGGGCGAGGTGAACTACGGCGCGGGCTTCGTCGATTTCTACGCCGAGGAGGCCAAGCGGATCTATGGCGAGATCATCCCCGGCCATGCCCGCGACAAGCGCATCCACGTCACCAAGCAACCCGTGGGCGTCGCCGCCGCGATCACGCCCTGGAACTTCCCCAACGCGATGATCACCCGCAAGGCCGGCCCGGCGCTGGCCGCCGGCTGCGCCTTCGTCGTGCGCCCCGCGACGCTGACGCCGCTCTCGGCGCTGGCGCTCGGCGTGCTGGCGACGCGGGCGGGCATCCCCGAGGGCGTGTTCTCGGTCCTGCCCTCGTCCGACGCCTCGGGCATCGGCAAGGAGTTCTGCGAGAACCCCAAGGTCCGCAAGCTGACCTTCACCGGCTCGACCGAGGTGGGCCGCATCCTGCTGCGCCAGTCCGCCGACCAGGTGATGAAGACCTCGATGGAGCTGGGCGGCAATGCGCCCTTCCTCGTCTTCGACGACGCCGACCTCGACAAGGCGGTGGAGGGCGCCATCGCCTGCAAGTTCCGCAATGCCGGCCAGACCTGCGTCTGCGCCAACCGGATCTACGTGCAGTCGGGCGTCTATGACGCGTTTGCGGCCAAGCTGAAGGACCGGCTGGCCAAGATGAGCGTGGGCGACGGGCTCGACGATCCCGATTTCGGCCCCCTGATCGAGGAGAAGGCGGTCGAGAAGGTCGAGGAGCACATCAAGGACGCCACCTCCAAGGGCGCCGACGTGATCTATGGCGGCAGCCGGCACGAGAACGGCGGGCTGTTCTTCCAGCCCACCATCGTCACCGGCGCCACCCAGGACATGGCCTTCGCCACCGAGGAGACCTTCGGGCCGCTGGCGCCGCTGTTCCGCTTCGAGACCGAGGAGGAGGCCGTGCGGCTGGCCAACGACACGATCTTCGGCCTCGCCTCCTACTTCTTCTCGAAGGATCATTCCCGCGTAATCCGCGTCAGCGAGGCGCTGGAATACGGCATCGTCGGGGTGAACACGGGCCTCATCTCCACCCCCGTCGCGCCCTTCGGCGGCGTCAAGCAGTCCGGCCTCGGCCGCGAGGGATCGAGCCACGGCATCGACGAGTATCTGGAGATGAAATACGTCTGCCACGACGTGGACATCTGACCGAAGCGTCTCGCGCTCGGGACAGGACGGGGCCCCTCGGGGCCCCGTTTCACGTCCGGGCATCACATGTAGCTGCGCACCAGCGCGCCCGAGATCAGGGTGAACCCGTCCGCCACGGCGAAGAAGGCCAGCTTGAACGGCAGCGACACGATGGCCGGCGGCACCATCATCATGCCCATGGACATCAGCACGGCCGCGACCACCAGGTCGATGATCAGGAACGGCAGGAAGATCAGGAAGCCGATCTGGAAGGCGCGCTCGATCTCCGACAGCAGGAAGGACGGCACCAGCACCGACAGCGGCGACCCGGGCGCGAGGGTGCCGGGCTCGACATCCGGGCGCAAGGTCGCCAGCGCGGTGAAGGTGTCGGGGTCGATCCGGGCGGCCATGAACTCGCGGAACGGGGCCAGCGCGGCGACGACGCCGGCCTCGACCTCCACGGTGCCGTCGATCAGGGGCTGGACGCCGGCGGTCCAGGCCTCGCGGAACACCGGCTCCATCACGAAATAGGTCAGGAACAGCGCCAGCGTCACGATCAGCATGTTGGGCGGCGATTGCTGCAGGCCGATCCCCTGCCGCAGGATCGACAGCACGGTGACGATGAAGGGGAAGCAGGTGATCATCACCAGCAGCCCCGGCACGAGGCTGAGAACGGTGACGAGCACCAGAAGCTGGATCGATCGCCCGGCGAGCGTCGCCTCCCCCTCGCCCAGGTCGATCGAGAACTCCTGGGCAAGGGCCGGGCCGGCGAGGAAGAGGGCGGCGAGGCAGATCCCCGCCGCGAGGCCGCGTGTCAAAATCCGCTCTCCAGGTCCGCGACGTCGATCAGCCGCACGGCCAGCTGCCCGGCCTGCTCGCCCTCCAGCTCCTGCAGCTCGCCCCGCGCGATCAGGCGGTCGCCGACATAAAGCTCCACCGGGTCGTCGACCTTGGTGTCGAGGGTCAGGACCGAGCCCTGCTCGACCTTCAGCAGGTCGCCGAGCCGGGGCCGGGCCTTGCCGACCGAGATCACGATCTCGATCGGCACCTGCGTCAGGGGGTTGCGCGGCGCGGCGGGGGCCTCGGCGGCGGCGTGTTCGTCATCCATTGGTCAGAATCTCCCTGGATCCGGCCTCGAGCGCGCCCAGCGCGTCCCGGAGGCCCCGTTCGAGCCCGGCCAGGTCGAGCTCCCGCTCGACCCGTCCCAGGCGGACATGATGCAGGCCGGGGTCGAGGCCCTCCTCCTCGCGCACGGCGACGGGGAAGCCGGCGCGGCCGTCGAGCGCCTCGCGCAGCGCCGCGGCCTCCCCCGGAGCGGTAAGGATCTCGACCTCGGCCGTGGCGGCCTCCTCGGCATGGGCCTCGACCAGTTCGGCCAGCCGCGCGCCGAGCGTCTCGCGCAGCACGGTGGGCACGACCTTGTCGGCCACCGCCTCGATCAGCGGCAGGACCGAGCGCAGCACATGCGCGCGGGCCTCGTGATAGGTGAAGGACAGGTCCTGCAGCTGCGCCAGGGCCGCCTCGGCGCCCTCGGCACGGGCGCGCTCGGCCGCGGCGGTCGCGTCCTCCCACCCGGCGGCATACCCCTTGTCGAAGGAGGCGAGCTTCTCGGCCTCCAGCCGCTCCCCGTCCACCGTCTCCACCGGGGCGGGGCCGGAATGGAGGCCGAAATCCTCCAGCTTCAGCGGTCGCGCGGTCATGCCTTCTCCTCGTCTTCCATCCAGGATTGCAGGATCTGCATCGATTCCTCCTGCCGCTCGTCGATCAGCTGGCGCAGCCGGCGCACCGCGCCCGCCGTCTCGATCTCGCCGGACCTGCCGGCCATGACCTCGGACAGGTCGGCCGGCGTGTTCTCGGGGTCGATCTCGCCCACGAGCGCGGGCGTGCGCCCGGCCTCCCCGCCCTGATCCGGCCCGGCCAGCGCCGGCGCGCCCTCGCCGCCGCGGCGCACGAGGAGCGGGCGGACGACGAACAGCGCGATCACCAGGACGACGAGGGCGAGGATGGCGACCTGGATCACGCGCATCGTGTCGACGGGTCCGAACAGGCTGGCCGCGATCGGCCCCGTGCCCTGGCTCGGCAGCGGCTCGAACTGCATCGAGCGCAGCGACAGCGAATTGCCGCGCTCCGCGTCGAATCCCACCGCGGCGGCGACCAGTTCGCGCAGCGCCTCCAACTCGGTCTCGGGGCGCGGCACCCAGCTGACGGTGCCGTCCTCGGCCGTCTCGCGCAGGCCGTCGATCAGCACCGCGGTGGTCACCCGGGCCACCGCGCCGGGCGCGCGGGTGACCTGGCGCTCGATCTCGGAGATCTCGTAGTTGATCCGCTCGCGGGTCTCGGTGCTGGAGCTGGAGGACTTGCCCTCGCCCTCGGCGGCGTCGCCGTCGGGCAGGTTCGAGGCCACGGTGACGTCGCCGCCGGCCGCGTCGGTCGAATTGTCCTGGCTCTGGCTGGTGTCCTGGCTGATCGCCACCCGGCTCTCGGGGTCGATCCGGCGCTCGCGGATCTGCTCCGATTCGGTCACCGTCTCGACATTCACCTCGACCACCGCCTTGCCATAGCCGACCCGCGCCTCCAGCAGGCGCTCGACATTGCGCTTCAGCCGCGCGGCCTTGTCGGCGCCACCGACGGCGACGGCCCGATCCTCCTCCCCCGACAGGATCACCCCGCCGGACGAATCGATCACCGAGACCCTGTCGGGCGCCAGGCCCGGCACGGCGGAGGAGACCAGATAGCGCAGGGCCTTCGCCTGCTGGGCGGCGATGCCGGAGGCCGCCGGCGTCACCGTGACCGAGGCGGAGGGCTCGAAGTCGCGCTGGAACGGCTTGGTGCCGGAATTGGCGATATGGACCCGGGCAGCCCGGATCGAGGGCGAGGCGACGATCGTGCGGGCAAGCTCGCCTTCCTTGGCCCGCCAGTAGGCGGCGTCGAACATCTGGCTCGTCGTGCCGAACCCGGTCATCTCGTCCAGCAATTCGTAGCCCTGGGTCGCGTTGGCCGGCAGGCCCTCGCTGGCCAGCGTCATGCGAAGCTCGTCGCGGCGCGTGGATTCGACGAAGATCGCCCCGCCCCGCACCTCGTAGGGCACGCCCCGCGCCTCCAGCGCGGCCACCACGTCGCCCGCGGCGCCGGTCTCGAGTCCGGCATAGAGAAGCGTCAGATCGGGCGCGGTCGCCATCCGGGCGATTCCCAGCACCATGGCGAACATCGCCGCCGTGGCACCGATCACGATCACGCGTCTCTGAACGGAAAGCCCGCTCCAGACCGAAAGCAGTTGCTGCAAGACGACCTCCTGTCATCCCCGGGGATCCTCCCCGGTCTGGGCGACATTCTCCGGTCCGACTTAACAATCGGTTAGAAGCTTCGGGCTTATCCCCGCCCCGTCACCGGACTTCACGGGCGAGGACAGAATGGCCAAAACCGACGGAACCACGGATGCCGCGCCGAAGAAAAAGGGCAAGCTCGGCCTCATGATCGGGCTCGCGCTGATGCTCCTGGGGGGCGGGGGCGGATTCTACGCTGTGCAAGCGGGGCTGATTCTCGGCGGGTCCGGCGCGGCCACGGCCGCCGCCGGCACGACGGCCGCCAGCGCGCCGAAGCCGCTGACCGAGGCCGGGCGGGACGGTGGCGCCGCGGTCGTGTTCCTGCCGGTGGACCCGCTGGTGATCTCGCTCGCCGGGCCGGCCCGGGGCCGCCACCTGCGGTTCCGCGCCGAGCTGGAGGTCGCCGCGACCCAGTCCAAGGAGGTGGCGCATCTGATGCCGCGGGTGGTCGACGTGATGAACGGCTATCTCCGCGCCGTCGATCCGGCCGCACTCGAAGCGCCCGGCGCCCTGACGGCGCTGCGCGCGCAGCTCCTGCGACGGGTGGAACTGGTCGTGGGACCGGGGCGCGTCGCCGACGTGCTCGTCATGGAATTCGTTCTCAGCTGAAGGAGCCGCCGTCATGAACCTCATCGCGGACATCCTGCTCGCCGGCGGCGCCTTCGGCGTCGCGATCTACTGTATCGTCCTGTCGCGCCGACTGACCCGGTTCACCGACCTGGAGCGCGGCGTCGGCGGCGCGGTGGCGGTCCTCTCCGCGCAGGTGGACGAGCTGACCCGGGCGCTCGAATCGGCGCGCAGCACCGCCGACCGGTCGGGCGAGAGCCTGGGCGCGCTGACCGAGCGCGCCGAGGAGGTCTCGCGCCGCCTGGAACTGCACGTCGCCTCGCTGCACGATCTGGAGCCTGCCGCCGCGCCCGCGGCGCATGACACCGCCGCGCGCGAGCCCGCCACCCCCGAGGCCGCGGCGCATGAAGCTGCCGCGCCGATGCCCTCCTTCCGCTCCGCCGCGCCCGGCCGGACCGCCCCGGACGCGGCCGGCTTCGCCTCCCCGCCCCGCGTCGAAGCCGCGCCCGGGGACGCCCCCGCGGCCCCGGCCGACCGCCCCGCCGCCGGGGACGGGCCGATGCGGTTCCGCGCCACCGCGGCGCGACCCGCGCCGTCCGGCCCCGAGCCGCTCTCGGCGCCGTCCCGTGCGCCCTCCTACTTCTCCCGCCGTCCCGCGGCGGTCGCCAAATGAGCCGCCGCCGGTCTCCACGCCGCAAGGTCGCGCGGGCCATGCCCGTGCTGGCCGGGCTGCTGATCGCCTCGGGGCTGCTGCGCCTCGGCGACGCGGGCACGATCGCGACGGTGAGCGACCTGTTCGACGCCGGCCGGGCGCACGCCGCCGACACGCCCTCGGGCGGGGTGGGCGAGCTGGACGAGATCCTCGCTGCACTGAAGTCCCGCGAGGCCGCGCTCGACGAGCGGGAGGCAAGGCTGGAGGAACGCGCCGCCGTGGTGGCCGAGGGCGAGGCCGCCCTGTCCGACCAGCTGGCCGAGATCGAGGCCGCCGAGGACCGCCTGCGCGCCCTGGCGAAGATGGCCGACAAGGCCGCCGAGGACGACCTGACGCGCCTCGCCGCCGTCTACGAGAGCATGAAACCGGCCGAGGCGGGGCGCCTGTTCGAGCAGATGCCGCCTGCCTTCGCCGCCGGCTTCCTGACCCTGATGCGGCCCGAGGTCTCGGCCGCGATCCTCGCCCAGATCCCGCCCGACACGGCCCTCGCGGTCAGCGTCGTGATGGCCGGGCGCAACGCCGGGAATCCCCCCGTCGCCGCCGACACCGGAGAGACAGAATGATCGCCATCGCCGGAATCGTCATCGTCGTCGTCATGGTCTTCGGCGGCTACCTCGCCGCGGGGGGCAAGATGGGCATCATCCTCAAGGCCATGCCCTTCGAGCTGACCATGATCATGGGCGCGGGGATCGGCGCCTTCCTGCTGGCCAACAGCGGCGCGGTGGTGAAGCACACGCTCAAGGACGTGGGCCGCGTCTTCAAGGGGCCGAAATGGAAGGCCCCCGATTACCGCGACCTGCTGTGCCTGCTGTTCGAGTTGATCCGCCTGGCCAAGAGCGACCCCGTCGCGCTGGAGAGCCACATCGAGCGGCCCGAGGAGAGCTCGGTCTTCGGCCGCTATCCCAAGATCCAGTCCGACCGCGAATCCGTGGAGCTGATCTGCGACACCCTGCGCTCGGCCTCGATGAACTACGACGATCCCCACCAGGTCGAGGAGGTGCTGGAGAAGCGGATGGAGGCGAACCTGCAATCCGCCCTGCATTCCAGCCACGCGATCCAGAGCCTGGCCGACGCGCTCCCCGCGCTCGGGATCGTCGCGGCCGTGCTCGGCATCATCAAGACCATGTCCTCCATCGACCAGCCGCCGGAGGTGCTGGGCAAGATGATCGGCGGCGCGCTGGTCGGCACCTTCCTCGGCGTCTTCCTCGCCTACGGCTTCGTCGGCCCCTTCGCCGCGCGGATCAAGTCCGTGGTCGAGGAGGACGCCCAGTTCCACCAGCTGATCCGCGAGGTCCTGGTGGCCAACCTGCACCAGCACAGCCCGAACATCTGCATCGAGGTCGGCCGCCAGAACGCGCCGCACCACGTCCGCCCGGCCTTCGACGACCTCGAAGAGGCCCTGAAGGGGACCAAGGCGGCATGAGACACGCGATCGCCAGCAGCCTGCTCGCGCTCCTGCCCGTCGCCGCCGTGGCGCAGGAGATCCCGGTCCGCACCGGCGAGCACGCGGATTTCACCCGCATCGCCATCGACTTTCCCGACGCCCCGGGCTGGGACCTCTCAGCGACCGGCCGGACCTGGCGGCTGACGATGGAGGACGAGAGCCGGTTCGATCTCTCCGGCATCCATGCCCGGATCGGCCGCGACCGGATCCGCGACATCACCCAGCCGGCACCGGGGCGCATCGACATCGAGATCGCCTGCGATTGCGCGCCGCGCAGCTTCGAGTTCGATGGCGTGCTGGTGATCGACGTGCGCGACGGCGGGGCGCCCGAACCGGATGGAGGCACGCCCCCCGCCCGGCTGATCCGCGATCTCGCGCGCGATCTGTCCCTGCCCGATCCCGCCGCGCCGCGGCAGGCGCGCGCCGCCACGCCGCGCCCCGCCCCGGAGGACGCGGCGCCCGCGGACCGGGCGCGCAGCCTGCGCGAGGACGTGCTCGCCGAGATGGCGCGCTCCGTCGAGAGCGGGATCGTGACCCTGCGGAACCGTCTCCCCGATCCCCCTGCGGCCCCCCCGCCCGCGCCGGCCTCGCCGCCGCCGGAACCGCGGCTGGAGCCGGGATCGAACCTGCGGATCGAGACCCGGGCCGAAAGGGACCGGCGGGGATCGCGCCGGCTGCCCGCGGGCGCCGCCTGCCCCCCCGCGCTGGAGGGCACCCGCGCCGCCTGGGCCGCCGCCGGCCGCCGGATCGATCTCGACGCGCCGGATGCCGCCCTCGCGCAAGCCGAGGCCATGGGGCTGATCGTTCGCGGCCTCGGCACCGAGGCGGCCACGCTGCTGCGGCCGCACCTGGAGGCGGGCGCCGATGCCGCGCTGCTGCATCAGGTCGCCGGAATTGTCGACACGCCCGGCCCCGCCCCGGCCCTCGCCGCGCTGGCGGAGTGTTCCGACCTCTTCGCCCTCTTCGCCGTGCTCGCCGATCCGCCCTCCGCCCCGGCGCGGGTCGATCCCCTGCTCGGCGCGCTGGAGCAGTTCGACGGCGCCCTGCGGATGCAGTTCGGCCGTCGCGTCATGGCCGCGCTCGCCGACCTGAACCGCGCCGAGGAGGCCCGCATCGTCGAGAATGCGCTGCTGCGCCTCGATCCCGCCCTGGAGGGGGACGACCTGGCAGACCGGCGATTCGGCGCCGGCACGCGGGAGGCGAGCCCGGAGGAGGCCATGGCCGAGATGGCCGACCGCACGCCCGAGGCCGCGGCCGCCCTGCGCTCCCTGATGGACGGGATGCGCCGGCGCGGCGAGGACGTGCCCGCCGACGTGATCGACCACGCCGCCGCGCTGGCGCCCGAGCTGGCCGCGGAGGAGCGGGCACTGCTCCTCGCCTCCATGATCCGGGCCGGGATCGCCCAGCTGAACCTCGAAGCGGCCGCCCGGCGGATCGCCGCGCTGCGCCCGCTCGACGCCGAATCCGCCGCCGGGCTGGAGGCCGGGCTCTATGCCGCGCTCGCCGCCATCCCCGACGATGCCGTGTTCCTGCAGCAGGCGGGCCGATTCGCCGACCGACCCGCCCCGGAGTCGGAACGGCGGCTGGAGATCGCCCGCCGGATCGCGGCGCTGCACGTGCCCGACCTCGCCCTCGACCATCTCGACGCCACCGCCGCCGGCGCCGGCGAGGCCGAACGCCTCCTCGCGGCGGAGTTGACCCTCGCCACCGGCGCGGCCGAGGCCGCCCGCGACCTCCTCGACGGGCTCTCCGGCGCCCGGGCCGACCGGATTCGCGCCGAGGCGCTGGCCCGGTTGGCCCCCGCGCCCGTCCCCGTCGCGGCACCGGCCGGCACCGGCCCCCTCGCGGTGATCGAGCGGAGCGCCGCCCTGCGCGCGAAATATCGCGACCTCCTCGGCGGGGAATAAGACCTCAACCCTTTGGTAAGCGGCCGCGCCCTAAGGTCCGGGCGAGCCCGCAGAAGGGGGATCCCGGAATGGGACGGATCACGGCACCGGCGGCAGAACGCCCCGGCACGGACGCAATCGGAGGCCCCCGCGCCCCCGGACCGCAGGAGGCGTGCCGATGCCCCTGCGCGTGATCTTCCAGCCCACGATCCTGCTGGCGCTGGCGCTGATGGCGATCATCGTGATGATGATCCTGCCGATGCCGGCCTGGGTGCTGGATGTCGGGCTGGCCGCCTCCTTCGCGCTGGCGATCCTGATGTTCACGGTCACGCTCTTCATCGAGCGGCCGCTGGACTTCTCGGCCTTCCCCACGGTCCTCCTGGCCTCGCTGATGCTGCGCCTGTCGCTGAATGTCAGCTCCACCAAGCTGATCATCGGCGAGGGCCATACCGGCCCGGATGCGGCCGGCAACGTGATCGAGGGCTTCGCCATGTTCGTCATGGGCGGCAGCGTGTTCCTCGGGCTGGTGGTCTTCGGCGTGCTGCTGATCGTGAACTTCATGGTCATCACCAAGGGCGCGGCGCGGATGGCCGAGGTCGGCGCGCGCTTCGCCCTCGACGGGATGCCCGGCAAGCAGCTCGCCATCGACGCCGACATGAGCGCCGGCGCCATCGACCACGCCGAGGCCAAGCGGCGGCGCGAGACCGACCAGCTGGAGACGACCTTCTTCGGCTCGCTCGACGGCGCGTCGAAATTCGTCAAGGGCGACGCGGTGGCGGGGCTGCTGATCACGCTTCTGAACCTCGTCATGGGGCTGGCGATCGGCGTGATCGCCCATGGCATGGCCCTCGGCCACGCGCTGGAGACCTACGCGATCCTCACCGTGGGCGACGGGCTGGTCACCCAGATCCCGGCCGTCATCATCTCCATCGCCTCGGCGCTGCTGCTGGCCCGCGGCGGCGCCACCGGCTCGACCGATCTCGCCCTGTTCACGCAGCTCGGCCGCTATCCCGGCGCGCTGGCCACCGTGGCCGTCCTGCTGGCGCTCTTCGCGCTGGTGCCGGGCCTGCCCTTCCTGCCCTTCATGGCCGGGGCGGCGGGGCTGGGCGCGCTCGCGTGGAAGGCGCGCAAGGCCGCCGAGGCGGCGACAGCGCGCGCCAGCGCGGCCGAGGCCGCCCCGCCCGCGCCGCGCCAGTCCATCGGCGACGTGCTCGACCTCGACGACATCCACGTGGAGTTCGCCGCCGACCTCGTGGCCCTGGTGCTCGATCCGGCCACCGGCCTCGACGCGCGGATCGGCAACATGCGCAACCACGTGGCCACCTATTACGGCCTCGTCCTGCCCGAGATCCGGCTGACCGACGATCCCTCCCTGCCCGAGGGCACCTACGTCATCCGCATCCAGGGGGTGGAGCAGGTCCGCGACCGGCTGATGACCGATCACGTGCTGGCGCTGGCCAATGACGGCACCCATCACCTGCCCGCGGGGCGCGACGTGGCCGAACCGGTCTACGGCGCCCCGGCCCGCTGGATCGCCCAGAAGGACCAGGAGGACGCCGCGCTCACCGGCACCACCACGGTCACCCCCGCCGAGGTGCTGGCCACGCATCTGCTGGAGGTCATCAAGACGAACTTCCACCGCCTGATGTCGCTGAAGACGCTGCGCCGGCTGCTGGACGAATACACCCGCCTCTCCGATCCCGACCGGGCGGCGGCGAACCGGCGCCTGATCGACGAGCTGGTGCCCGACAAGGTGCCGATGGAACTGCTTCTCCACGTCCTGCGGCTCCTGCTGGAGGAGCGGGTCTCGATCCGCAACCTGCCGCTGATCCTCGAGACCATCGCCGCCGCGCGCGGCCAGGCCGCCACCCCCGAGGGCCTGGTCGAGATCGTCCGCCAGAGGCTCAGCTTCCAGCTGGTGGCCGGGCTCAAGCGTCCCGACGGCAGCGTGCCGCTGGTGCAGCTCGACCCCGCGTGGGAGAAGCTGTTCACCGAGCACAACCTCTCGGGGGAGCTGGGCGAGGTCTCCGTCGCGCTGCCGCCCGAGGATTTCAACCGTCTCGCCGACAATGCCGCCACCAGCCTGAGCGCCGCGGCCGAGGGCGGCAGCTTCCCCGCGCTGATCACCTCCGCCCGGCGCCGGCGCTTCCTGCGCCTCGTCCTGACCGCCAAGGGCATGACCAACCCGGTCCTCAGCTTCGAGGAACTGGGGACCGAGGGCCGCCCCGCCCTGGTCGGCACCGTCGCGGCATGATCGAGGCGCTGACCTTCCTCGCCGACCGGGCCGAGATCGGCATCGCCACCGCCTTCCTCGTCTTCCTGCGGATCGGCGCGGCGATGGCCGTGCTGCCGGCCTTCGGCGAGCAATCCGTGCCGGTGCGGGTGCGGCTGGCCCTGGCGGTCGTCTTCACCGCGATCGTCGCCCCCTCCGCCGGCCCCCTGCCCGCGATGGGGGGACCGGGCGGCGTGATCGGCCTGCCGCTGGTGACCGAGGTGGTGATCGGGCTGGCGCTCGGCGTCACCGTGCGGCTCTTCGTCATGGCGCTGCAGATGGCCGGATCGATGGCGGCGCAGACCATGTCGCTGGCGCAGATCTTCGGCGGCCAGACCGGGGCCGATCCGTTGCCGGCCTTCGGCCACATCATGGTGATGGCGGGCCTCGCGCTGGCGGTGGCGCTGAACTTCCACGTCAAGATCGCGGCCTTCCTGATCGGCTCCTACGAGCTCCTGCCGGCGGGGCAATGGCCGCGCCCGTCGGATTTCACCGACTGGGGCGTCGGCCGCGTCGGCCGCGCCTTCGCGCTGGGCTTCGCGCTGGCGATCCCGTTCGTGATCACCTCGCTGATCTACAACCTCACGCTGGGCGTCATCAACCGCGCCATGCCGCAGCTGATGGTCGCCTTCATCGGCGCCCCGGCGATCACGCTGGCCGGGCTCGCGCTCCTCGCCGTGGCGCTGCCCTTCGTGCTGGGCGTGTGGCTCACGACCCTCGACGTCTTCCTCGCCGATCCCGCGGGGGCGCTGCGATGAGCGGCCAGGACGACGACGCCGAGAAGAGCCACGAACCGTCCCAGAAGAAGCTCGACGACGCGCGCAAGAAGGGCGAGGTCCCCAAGTCCAACGACCTGATCACCGCGGCAGCCTATGCCGGCATGCTGGCCGCGATCCTCGCCGGCGGCGCCGCCGGTCTGCGCGAGATGGGCGCGGCGATGGCGACCCTCCTGGGCGAGGCCGACCGGATCGCGGCCAGCCTCGGGCCGGGCGACGGCGGCGGATCGCGCCTCGCCGGCACCCTGATGGTCGAGACCGCGCGCGCGCTGGCGCCCTGGTTCCTGCTGCCCCCCGCCTTCGCCCTCACCTGCGTCATCGCCCAGCGCGCCTTCACCGTCGCCGGATCGAAGCTGCAGCCGAAGCTGTCGCGCATCTCGATCCTGTCCAATGCCAAGCAGAAATTCGGCGCCGAGGGGCTGGTGGAGTTCGCCAAGAGCGCCGCCAAGCTCCTGCTCTACGGCATCGTCCTGTTCGTCTTCGTCGCCTCCAGCCTGCCGACGATCCTGTCCTTCGTGTCGCTCGATCCCGGCCTGTCGATGTCGGCCTCGCTGACGCTGGTGGTGCGCTTCCTGTGGCTGGTGCTGGCGGTCGCGGTGGGGATCGGCCTGCTCGACTTCTTCTGGCAGCGGCACCACCACCTGCAGAAGAACCGCATGTCCCGCAAGGAGATGACCGACGAGCACAAGGAGGCCGAGGGCGATCCCCATTTCAAGGCCAAGCGCCGCCAGCGCGGCCAGGAGATCGCCATGAACCGGATGCTGGCCGAGGTGCCCGAGGCCTCGGTGGTGATCGTGAATCCCACCCATTACGCCGTGGCCCTGAAATGGGACCGCTCCAATCCCGGCGCGCCGGAATGCCTGGCCAAGGGCGTGGATCACGTGGCCGCCCGCATCCGCGAGGCGGCGCTGGAGGCCGGCGTGCCGATCCATTCCGACCCGCCGACGGCACGCGCGCTGCACGCCGTGGTCGAGATCGGCGAGGAGATCCGGCCCGAGCACTACGCGGCGGTGGCGGTCGCGATCCGCTTCGCCGAGGACATGAGACGGAAAGCGGGGGCGAGATGAGACAGGACGGCCTGCGGGACATCGCGGCGATCTCGGCGATGATGCGGGATCGCGACCTGGCCCGCGTGGAGGGGATCGTCGCCCAGATGCGGCGGATCGAGGCCGAGGCGGCGGCGATCCGAGAGATCCGCGACCAGCGGCTGGGCCAGGCGGACCTGGACGCCGCGCGCCTGTCGGGCGCCGATCCGGTCTGGCTGGGATGGGCCGAGGAGCGGCTGTCGCGCTCCATGGCGCAGCTGGCCCAGCTGCGCGCCAGCCACGAGGCGGCGCTGGCGGCGGCGCGGAAGTCCTTCGGCCGGGCCGAGGCGACCGCCGCGCTGGCCGGGCTCAGACGTCCCGGCGGTTGAGGTCGAGCACGAGGATCTCGCGCAGGCCGGTGCCCAGTTCCGCCCGGCCGGCATCCAGCAGCGCCGCTTCCAGCCCGTCCATCGCGCCGTTGGCGGTGAAGGCGCCGTCGAAGCCGCCCGTATTGGCGTGATCGAGCATCACCCGAAGGAAGCGATCGTAGAGCCGGGGCATGCGGTCCAGAACCCCCTCCCGGATTCCCGGATCCAGCGCCAGGGTCAGCGACATGACGACCATCGAGGCGACCCGCCCCTCCGACAGGACCGGCACGATGAACTGGCGGTCGAGCTTCACGAAGTCGTCGTCGTCGACCGGGTCCGCGGCGGGGGCCGCGGGGGCCGCCTCGCCGGCGGCGTGCTCTGCCTTGCCGGTGGGTTCCGGCGCGGCGGCGGTCGCGGCCGCAGCGGGTGGCGCGGGCTCGGGGCGGAGCAACAGCCCCGCGCCGATGCCGATGCCGGTTCCGGCGAGCGCCAGCGTCAGGGGGAAGAGCTTGGAGAGCATCGGGAAACCTCCTTCAGAACGGCGAGATCGTGTCGACGATCTGCTGGCCCCAGCGCGGCTGCTGCACCTCGGTGATCCGGCCGCGGCCGCCATAGGAGATGCGCGCCGCGGCGATCTTGTCGTAGCTGACCTCGTTGCGCCGGGAGATGTCCTCGGGCCGCACGAAGCCGGTCACGATCAGCTCCCTGAGCTCGAAATTCACCCGCACCTCCTGGCGGCCCTCGATGGCGAAGCTGCCGTTGGGCAGGATCTCGGTCACCGTGGCGGCGACGCGCAGGGTCAGCTGCTCGTTGCGCCGGGTGGAGCCGTCGCCCCCCGACCGGCTCCGCGATTCGTAGCCCAGGAAAGGATCCAGCGTGGCGCCCCCGGGCAGATTGTCGTTGATGCGCTGCGGCAGGCCGAACATGTCGGTGATCCCGGCCGAGCCCGACGCCGAGCGCGACCGTTCCGAGCTGTTGGAGAACTCGGCCTCGTCATCGATCTCGATCATCACGGTGACGATGTCGCCGCGGGTCTCGGCCCGGGGCGTCGCGAGCAGCGAGCGCCGGTCGCCCGACCAGAGCGAGGCGGCGTCCACGGGGCGGTCGGGATCGAGCGAGAGCGGCGATCCGGGGCTCTGCATGGCCACCAGCTCGGGGCTCTCGCTCACCGGCGACAGGGCGGGCGCGCGGGCGAAATCGGTGCTCGTGCCGCAGCCGGCGACGCTGGCGGCGAGCAGAAGGGGCAGGAGGCAGGATCGGGTCATCTGTAGGTTCCACTCACGAGGATGGTGCCGTTCTCGGCGACCTCACCGACGACGATGCTGCGGGAGGCGAGGTTCATCACCCGCACCCGCTCGCCGGCGCCGGCGCGGTCGAGCGCGCGGCCGTCGGCGCTGATCGCCAGGCCCCCCTGCCGGAAGGACAGGGTGACGATCTGGTTGCGGTCGATCAGGGCCGGCGCGCCCACGTCGCCGCTCCGCACCGGCCGCCCGGCATAGAGGGTGACGCGCGCCTCGCGGCCCACCACCGCGTCGAGGCTGTCGGCCATGCCGGCGACATCGCCCTCCGACAGCGCCACGTCGCCCGGCCCGATCAGCGACTGGGCGCGCACGGTCCGGGTGGCCACCACCACGTCGGCCGCGGCGGGGGCGACCCCGAGGAAGAGGAGGAACGCGGCGCGGATCATCGGATCTGCGTCGTCGCGCCGAGCATCTGGTCGGCCGCCGAGATCACCTTGGAGTTCAGCTCGTAGCCGCGCTGCGCCTCGATCAGGCGGGTGATCTCCCGCACCGGATCGACGGCGCTGTCCTCCAGGTAGCCCTGGCGGAACGTGCCCAGCCCGTCGGTTCCCGGATCGCCGACGATCGCCGGCCCCGAGGCCGCCGTCTCGAGGAAGACGTTCGAGCCGATCGCCTCCAGCCCCTTGGCGTTGGAGAAGGTCGCCAGAGTCGAGCTGGCCCAGGAGCTGCGGCTCCGGCTCCTCCATGAAATAGCCGTAGACCTCGCCGTCGGCGTTGATCGAGACCGAGCGGGCATCCTCGGGAATGGTGATGCCCGGCACCGCCGGATAGCCGTCGGAGGTGACGATCTGGCCGTCGCCGGTGCGCTTGAGCGCGCCGTCGCGGGTGAATCCCGACTGCCCCGAGGGCAGCTCCACCTCGATATAGCCGTTGCCCTCGATGGCCACGTCCAGGTCGCCGCCGGTCTGCACCAGCGATCCCTGCTGCAGCTCCACCGTCACCGAGGAGGGCCGCACGCCGAGGCCCAGCTGCACGCCCGTGGGCAGTTCCGTCCCCGTCGCCGAGGAGATCGTGCCGGGCCGCGCGGCCTGCTCGTAATGCAGGTCGGCGAATTCGGCGCGGCGGGCGTTGTAGCCCGTCGTGCTCATGTTGGCGAGGTTGTTGGAGATGACCTCCACCCGCATCTGCTGGGCGCTCATGCCGGTGGCGGCGATGGAAAGGGCACGCATCTCTGGCTCCTATCGTCCGAGTGTCTGCAGGACGCCGCGGATGCGGCCGTCCTCCTTTTCGAGGAAGCTCTGCCCGAGCTCGTAGGCCCGCTGCACCTCGACCAGCCGCGCGATCTCGGTGACCGGGTTCACGTTCGACTTCTCCAGGTGGCCCTGCAGGATCGCGGCCCCCTCCGCCGGAACCGGCGCTTCCTTCAGCGCGAAGACGAGGCCGGCGCGGCGCTCCATGTCCTCGGGGCCGGCGGGCTGCCACAGGCCGATCTGGGCCAAGGGCGCGCCGTTCGACGACACGGTGCCGTCCTTGGCCACCGCCAGGTCGCCGCCGTCGAGCGGCAGCAGGATCGGCGCGCCGCCCGCATCGAGCACCCGCAGCCCCTCATGGGTCACCAGCTCGCCCATGGCGTTCGGGGTGAAGGCGCCGGCCCGGGTCAGGGCCTGCCCGTCCGGCGTCTCCACCAGGAAGTAGCCCTCGCCCTCGATCGCGAGGTCGAGCGCGCCGCCCGTGGCCTCCAGCCCGCCCTGCAGGTGCGAGGTCGCCCGCACCCGACCGGCGGCCATGGACAGGGACGGCCCGTCCTCGACCTTCTGGACGTATTCCGAGAAGACCACGCCCTCCTTGCGGTAGCCGTGGGTGCCCGCATTGGCGACGTTGTTGGCCAGCGACTGCATCTCCCGCGCCAGGCCCGAGAGTCGCGTCAGCGAGGTGTAGATCGCGTTGTCCATGGGTCAGCCTCCGGCGACGAGCGGCACGATCGAGGTCTCGAAGAAGGCGAGGAGCGTGCGCGTCATGAAGCCCATCGTGATCCAGAACACCCCGGCGATGCACAGGAGCTTGGGCACGAAGGTCAGCGTCATCTCCTGCACCGAGGTCAGTGCCTGGAACAGCCCGATGGTCAGTCCCGAGATCAGGGCCACGGCGAGGATCGGCGCCGAGATGACGACGCTGATCCACAGCCCCTCGCGCAGGACGTCGTAGAGGACGGCCTCTCCCAGCACGGGCTCAGACCGGCATCCGCAGGATTTCCTGGTAGGCCTCGACGACCTTGTCGCGCACCGTCACCGCGGCATCGACGGCGAATTTCGCCCGTCCCAGCGTCTCGACCAGCTGCTGCGCGTCGGCGCTGCCGGTCATCGCCCCCTGGGCGGTCCGGTCGGCGGCCTCCAGCGTCTCGGCGAATCCCCTGGCGGCCTCGGTGGCGGCGCCCACCACCGGGTCGGCGGCGGTCGCGGGCTTCTGCGCGGCGTAGCTGCGGGCCGCGAAACTGGTGGAAATGTCCATTCTGGACCTCCTTGTCTATGAGGGAAGAATCAGCGTCTGAGCAGCTCCAGCAGCCCCTGCGCCATCTGGCGCGACTGGTCGAAGAGCTTGAGGTTGGCCTCGTAGGAGCGCTGCGCCTCGCGGGCGTCGGTGATCTCCACGATCAGGTCCACGTTGGACCCCTGGTAATGACCCGACTCGTCGGCCATCGGATGGCCGGGGTCGTAGATCTGCGGCAGCTCGCGCCGGTCGAGCCGGACCCGGCCCGCCTCCACGCCGCCCTCCATCACCTCGTGGAAGGGCACGGTCTTGCGGCGATAGCCCGGCGTGTCGGCATTGGCGATGTTCTCCGACAGGTGGCGCAGCCGGTCGGCCTGCGCCTTCATGCCGGTGGCCGACACGCCGAGGGTTCCGAGGATGTCGCTCATGGATGCCTCACTTCCGGCCCAGGGCCGTGGACAGGATCTGGCGGGTGCTGGAATAGATCGAGACGGCCATGTCGTGCTGCTGGCGGATCTCGGCCGCCTTCATCATCTCGGTCTCCAGCGACACGGTATTGCCGTTGGGCGCGGCCTGCGCCTCCCGCTCGCGGGGGGCGATGGCGGGGCGATCCCCGGACCAGCCGATATGCCCCGCGCGGGTGGCCTTCAGGCCCGCCCCTTCCTCCAGCGTCTCGGCGAAGGCGGGCAGGTCGGTCGCGCGATAGCCCGGCGTATCGGCATTGGCCATGTTGCGGGCCACCGCGTTCTGGCGCGCCGCGGCATGGGCCATCAGGTCGTGCGCCATCGACTTGATCCTGAGATCGGCCATCCTGGTCGTCTCCGTGTTCCGTTCAAGGAAGGTTTAACCGCCAGACCTTTAGAAAGGGTTGCGCAGTCCAGAACGGAGCGAACGGGAGTGTCGATGATCGGCCTTGAGAACCTGGCGGCCCTTGTCCGCCGCAGTGAAATCGACCGCCAGATCGGGCGGATCGCGGCCATCTCGGCCGGCACCGTCCGCATCGCGGGGCTCGACCGGGCCGCGATCGGCGACCGCGTGCGCCTCGGCCCCGCGCGGCTGGAGGGCGAGGTGGTCGCCATCGAGGGCGGCGAGCGAATCGCCCTGCCCGACGGCGTCACCACCGGGCTCGTCCCCGGACAGGCGGCGGTCTCCACCGGCCCGCTGCGCCTCGCGCCGGACGATTCGTGGATCGGCCGGATCGTCGATCCCGCCGGACAGCCGATGGACGGCCGCCCGCTCCTGCCGGGGATCGCGGAACGCCCCCTCTTCGCCCCCGCGCCCGACGCCGCCCGGCGCCGCGGCCTGGGCGCCCGGCTCGAGACCGGGCTGCGCGCCTTCAACACCGTCCTGCCCGTCGTGCGCGGCCAGCGCCTCGGCCTCTTCGCCGGATCGGGCGTGGGCAAGTCCACGCTCCTCGCCGCCCTCGCCCGCCGGGTCGAGGCCGAGGTGGTGGTGCTGGCGCTGATCGGCGAGCGCGGCCGCGAGATGCGCGAATTCGTCGACAAGGTGCTGGGCCCCGAAGGCATGGCCCGCACCGTGGTCGTCGGCGCCACCGCCGACCGCCCCGCCGCGCTCCGCGCCCGCTGCCTGCCGGCGGCGCTCAGCATCGCCGAGCATTTCCGCGACCAGGGCCGGCATGTCCTGCTGCTGGCCGATTCGGTCACCCGCCACGCCGAGGCGCATCGCCAGGTCGCCGCCGCGCGCGGCGAGGGGCCGGTCCTCGGCGGCTTCCCCGCCTCGATGCCGCAGGAGATCATGGGGCTCTGCGAGCGCGCCGGTCCGGGGACGGAGGAGACGGGCGACATCACCGCGCTCTTCACCGTGCTGGTCGCGGGCAGCGACATGGAGGGCCCCGTGGCCGACACGCTGCGCGGCGTGCTGGATGGCCATGTGGTGCTCGACCGCTCGATCGCGGAACGCGGCCGGTTTCCCGCCATCGACCTGTCGCGCTCCGTCTCCCGCTCCCTGCCCGAGGCGGCCGCGCCGCAGGAGAACACGCTGATCTCCGAGGCGCGGCGCCTGATCGGCGCCTATGAACGCTCCGAGATGATGATTCGCGCGGGCCTCTATGCCGCAGGCAGCGACCGCACGCTGGATCTCGCGATCCAGGCCTGGCCCAGGCTCGACGCCTTCCTCGGCCAGAGCGAGCCGAAGGGCATCCACGACAGCTTCGTGGCGCTGGCCCGGTGCCTGTCGCGCAAGCACGACGCGGCCGGGTGACCGGCCGCGCCGCGCGAGGCCTCAGCCCTGCAGGAGCGCCAGCGCGGCGCTGCCGCGCGACAGGGTATTGGCGTTCAGCTGCTGCACCTCGGACATGACGAGGTAGGTCTTCACCACCTCCTCCACCATCTCCGGCGCGGCGAGCTCGCCCAGGTCCGCGGTGCCGAACTTCGTCTCGGCGCGGGACTTGAACTCCTCCAGCTGCCGGTCGAGATCGAGCTGGCCGAAGGATTTGGGCAGGCCCAGCGCCGTCTCCATGACCGAGCGCAGCGGCGGCATGGACATCAGCGTGAACCACTTGGAGTTCTCCGATCCCTCGCCTGCGGCCACCTCCGCCAGGTCGCGGCCGAAGCCGAGGGCCAGGCGCATGTCCTGGTCCACGTCGCCGGCCGCGATCTCGAACTGCCGGTCGGTATAGCGCGCCACGATCCGCTCGGCGAAGCCCGCCTCGCCGGTGCGCGCCCCGCCCTCGTTGCCGAAGCCGAAGGCATCGGCCAGCGCCTTGTAGCGCCGGTCGGCGAATTTCGACGCCATCGACGACCTGTCCGAGGTGTCGGATTCCAGGATCTTCTGGATCAGGTACTTGTTGTTGATGTCCTCATCCAGCCCGAAGGCCCCCAGCGCCACCTGCAGAAGCTGGCGGTCGGCCACCAGGTCGGCGGCCGAGGCGATGCCGGCGATGCGGCTCTCGAAGGCCGCGGTGTTGCGCTCGATCGCCGGAGTGGCCTCCATCACCTCCTGCTGGCGGTCGCGGGTCCGGTCGAGGAACAGGTACCCGCTGTAGCCGCCGAAGGGGATGGCGGGGCTGTAGGTCACGCCCGTGCCACCGACAGGAGCAGCGCCTCGGTCTCGATCAGGCGGCGCAGGAATTTCAGCGCGTAATAGGCGTTGCCCGCCTCGCTGGCGCGCCGGGCCGCCGACAGGATCGAATGGCTCTCGGCGTCGCGGAACACGGCCGCCAGCTCGTCGATCCCGGCCACGAGGCGCGGACCGACTTCCTCCATCGCCGCATCGCCCGACAGGACCAGCTGCGCCTGATAGCACAGCCGCTTGACGGGCGTGCCGCTCTCGTCGGGATGGATCGCGTCGCGCAGGCGCAGGATATGCGCGCCGGGCGTGAGGATGTTGAGCCGCCCGCGGCGGTTGCCGTTCTCGATCACGGCGCCGTTGATCAGCAGCCGCTCGTTCGGCGCGAGCTTGAGGACGAGGCCGCTCACGCCCCCGCCTCCCGCTGGCGCAGGCCGGCCATGATCGTCGTGTTGATGTCGATCAGCACCTCGATCTCCGCCTCGCGGCGCAGGACCTTGCTGGTATGCTTGTCGGTGAAGGCGGCGAGCGAGATCAGGTCGGCGCGCAACTCGCGCGGCAGGCCGTTGCCCTCTCCGGCCAGGTCGGCGGCGAGGATCGTCCAGAGGCGGCGGTTGTCGGTCAGCGCCGCGGCGGTCTCGCCGAAGGTCTCGGCCTTCTTCATCGCGGCGGTGATGCGCGAGAAGGCGGCGTATTCGTCGGAGCGGGGGGTGCGGATCGCGCGGTTCGACGCGCCATAGGCGTCGCGGGCGAGAAGGGTGGCGTTCACGGCGGGTCCCTTTTTAAGACTGGCGTGGGAATGACGGGCCCGAGGGCACTGGCAGTTCGGGGGGCGCCGTTCGGGCGCCCCCCGGGATCGCTATCAGCGGAACAGCGACATGATGGCGCCCGGCGCCTGGTTGGCGATGGACAGCGACTGCACGCCCAGCTGCTGCTGCGTCTGCAGCGCCTTCAGCTTGGCGGAGGCCTCCTCCATGTCGGCGTCGACGAGGCTGCCCATGCCGGATTCAGCGCGTTGGTCAGCTCGCCCACGAACTCGCGCTGGCTGGCGATGTTCTCGGCGGCGGCACCGAGGGTGGCGGCTGCCTCGACGGCCAGCTGTCCATGCATGGCTTCGATGCCGCCGAGGGCGGTCGGCAGCCGTCTCGAGTCGGCACTGCGCGTCTGCGATCCGCGGTGCGTCCCTTCCGTCCGACCGTGCTCGTTCGGATATCGACCGTTCGCCACGGCGATCGTTATTGGCGCGCGAGTCGTCGGCCGATGCCGTTCGTCCGGTCGAGCGAGGCCAGCGCCGTAGAACGTCGCGCCGCCATTGCCGCCGTCGGCCTTCAGCAGGTTGATGCCGTTCATCTGCGTGCCGCTCGATCGACCGAGGTGATTTCGTGCATCTTCGTTCGTCGATCTGGTCCTGCTGATCTTGCCGAAATCGGTCCGTCGGTCATCGCGCCTGGCGGCGAGTGTCCTTCATCTGCGTTCAGGAGATCGGTGACCCGTTCCGCGCCGGCCTAGGCGCCGTGGACACGGTCGATTCCGCCACGCCGAGGCTGTCGTAGATCACCTTGAAGGAGGAGACGTCGGCTTCCATCGTCTTGGACACCGCCCAGATCGCGGCGTTGTCCTTGGCCGTTGGCGACCTTCTTGCCGGTCGAGATCTCGTTCTGGGTCGACTCCAGGTTGCTGTTGATCGACTTCAGGGTCTGCAGCGCGACCATGGCGCCGTTGTTGGTCAGAATGCTGGTCATTCTCTGTCCTCAAAAAGCTCGACGCTTTCCGCGTCGGGGGGGCGACCGCGCTCGGGCGGCCAGGTCTCGGGTCATTCTGACCTGCGCGGGGGTGGCGGCCCGTGTCGGCCCCGGTGTCCCCCGGACGTGCTCAACCTGCGCCCAAACCCCTAACCGGGCCCTAACGCGGCCCCGGTGAAGCGATGGCTTTTTCAAGGCAGATGCCTAGAATTAAAGACTATTTCCCGACGGTCAGGACGCGTCCGCCGGCGGCCTCCGCGTCCTCGGGATCGTGCGTGACCATGACCACCGGCAGGCCGCGATCGCGCGCCGTGCGGAACACCACCTCGCGGGTCGCCTGCCGCCGCGCCGCGTCGAGCCGCGAGAACGGTTCATCGAGCAGCAGCGCGTCGGGCCGCGCCAGGATCGTGCGCATCAGCGCCACCCGCGCCCGCTGCCCGCCCGACAGCGTCTCGGGGTCGCGATCCCCCATCCCCGACAGGCCCACCTCGTCCAGCGCCGCCGCGATCCGCCGCCGCCGCTCCCCGCGGTTCCCCGGTGGCAGGCCGAATCCGAGATTGCCGGCCACCGACAGGTGCGGGAACAGAAGGTCGTCCTGGAACAGGATGCCGATGCCCCGCGCCTCCGTCGGCAGGCCGGTCACGTCGCGCCCGTTCAGCACCACCCGGCCCGTCGCCGCGAACTCGGGCGCCAGCGTCCCCGTCAGCCAGGCCAGCAGCGTGGACTTGCCGCTGCCCGAGGGCCCCATCACCGTCAGCACCTCGCCCGGCGCGACGCGCTCGTCGAGCGCGAGAAGCGCGCGGCCCCCCAGCGCGATCGCCACCTTCTCCAGCCGCAATCCCTCAGCCATCAAGCCCCCGCCGGTTGCGAAAGATCACCGCCGGCAGCCCGAGCGCCAGCGCAAAGGGCATGAGCGCCGCGCCGGTCTGCGCCAGCGCATGGACTCCGATGGCGCGCCGGTCCCCGCCCGAGGCCAGCGCCACCGCCTCGGTGGTCAGCGTCGCCACCCGGCCACCGCCGATCAGGAGCGTCGGCAGGTATTGCCCGACGCTGACCGCCACGCCCACCGCCGCCGCCGTCAGCACGGGGCGCAGCAGCATCGGCAGCCGCACCGCCCACAGGATCCGCCCCGGCCCCGCGCCAAGGGCCGCCGCCACCGTGGCCTGCCGCCTGTCCCAGGCCCGCCACGGATCGGCCAGCGACAGGAAGACGTAAGGAAGCACGAAGACCAGATGCGCCGCCACCACCGGCGCCCGCCCGATATCCGCGCCGAGCGACAGCAGGAAGGTCTGCAAGCCCGGCAGGAACGCGGTCTGCGGCAGCAGGAGCGGCAGGTAGAGGAGCCAGGCCGCCCGCGCCCGCATCGGCCGCCCGGCGCGATGCTCGGCCTCCAGGCATCCCACGGTCAGCGCCAGCGCGACCGCCGTGGCGATCCCCGCCACCACGAACGTGTCCCCGGCCGCCGCCAGCACGCCGGGCAGGTGCCGCTCCCAGCTGCGCAGGCTCAGGCCCTGCGGCCACAGGTCGGGCCAGGCCCAGAAGCCCGCCACCGACCACAGGGCGAGGATCGCGAGCCCCACCAGAACGCTCGCCGCCGACACCGCGCCGAAGCCCAGCCCGGCCGTCCGGAGCGCGGCGTCGCCGCAGCGCCGCCCGCCGCCCTCGGCCCAGCGCCGCCCGGCCCGGGCCACGGCCCATTCCCCCGCCCGCCACAGCGCCAGCGCGGCCAGCACGAGGATCAGCTGCCACAGCGCCCCGGCGGCCGCGAGAAGCCGCATGGCAAGGTCGGGATCGCCCATCCAGCGCACGATCTGCACCGACAGGGTCGGCGGCGTGGTGGGACCGAGGATGATCGCCACGTCCACTACCGACATGGAATAGGCCAGCACCACATAGACCGGCAGCCGGATCTGCGCGTAGAGCGGCGGAAAGACGGTCTTGAACCAGCCCGTCATGCGCCCGTAGCCCAAGCTCCGCGCCACGGTCAGCGACCGGCGCGGCCGGGTCTGCGGCAAGGCGGCCAGCGCCATCAGCAAGAGGAACGGCACCTCCTTGGCGACCATCCCCGCCGTCATCGACAGGCCCCAGGGATCGCCCACGATCAGAAGGTCCGGCGGCCGCTCCCAGCCGAGGACCGGTGCCGCCAGCCGCGCCAGCCAGCCCGAGGGCGCGATCAGGAAGGCCAGCCCGAAGGCGGCGGCCGCGTGCGGCACCGACAGGAGCGGCGACAGCAGCCGCTGCAGCCAGGCGAAGGCCCGCGTCCCCGACCAGCCGCCGACGACCAGCGCGACGATGGCCAGCGACAGCCCGGTGGCGAGGAACCCGGTGGTGACCGACAGGCGCGAGGCCGCCATCAGGCCCGGCCAGTCCGCCAGCCGCCGGATCGCGGCCAGCGACGGCCCCTCGAACCCCGCCGCCGGCAGGTGCCCCAGGGCCGGCAGCACCGCGCCCCAGAGCCCCGCGGCCACGGGGCCCAGCATCGCGCAGAGCGTCAGCGCGGGCAGGAGGCGGATCACGGGCGGCGGACCCGCCTAGTCCGTGCCGTAGCGGGAGACCCACGCCTCCTCGACGGCCGCCGACCAGCTCGCATGGGGCTCGGGCCGCACCTCCCCCAGCTCCTCGGGCGACAGCGTCGCGACCCCCTGGTCGAGATCGGCGAAGGCCTGCGCCTCCGCCTCCTCCAGCTTCTCCATGTCCAGCACCGTGCCGTAGCCCAGCACCTCGGGGTCCTGCGCCCTGAGCTGTGCGGCGGGCGACAGGAGTTCGTTGGCCACCACCATCGCCCCGGCCTTGGAGCCGGAATTGTAGGGAATCGCCACGAAGCTCGCATTGCCGATGGTCCCGTCCTCGGGAACGAAGGTGCGGATCGTCTCGGGCAGCTGGAAATTGGCGATCGCGGTCGAGGCCTCGGACGGCGAGAGCGAGGGCGCGATGTCGATCTCGTCATCGGCCAGAAGCTGGAACTGCGCCGGCCCGCTCGGCGGATAGGCCCGCCCATCGCGCCACAGATTCGGAGTCAACTCCTCCAGATACGCCCAGAGCGGCGCGGTGACCGCCTCGAAATCGTGCTCCTCCACCGGCTCCTGCAGCACGCCGGGGTCGTCGACGAGGCTGACCAGCGCCTGTTTCAGGAAGGTGGTGCCGAGGAAGTCGGGCGGCTGCGGGAAGGTGAAGCGGCCGGGATGCGCCGCCGCCCACGCGCCCAGCGCCGCGATGGAGGGCTGAGGCTCGGCATCCGCGCTGTCATACATGAAGACGAACTGCGCCTTGGCCCAGGGGCTTTCCATCCCCTCGGTCGGCAGGCCGAAATCGGTTGTGATCACCTCGTCCTCCGCCACCAGGGCGTAATTCGGCAGCCCGGTCGCGAACGGCCCCCAGAGCAGGTCCGCCTCCTTCATCGCGGCGAAGTTGGCGCCGTTGATCCAGATCAGGTCCACCGCGCCGTCCGCGTCGGCCCCCGCCTGCCGTTCGCTCAGAACGCGGGTGACGGCATCGGCGGTGTCGGTCAGCTTCACGTGTTCCAGGGTGACGCCGTAGTCGGCCGCCACCCGGTCGCCGATCCAGGCGATGAAGTCGTTCGTCGCCGTCGATCCGCCCCAGGCGTGCCAATAGACGGTCTGGCCCCGGGCCTCGGCCAGGACGGCCTCCCAGTCGGCGGGATCGGGCGCGGCCAGCGCCGCCCCCGGCAGCGCGGCCAGCAGGGTGGCAAGGCGGAGAAGCGGGGTCATGGCCGGGGTCCTCGGTCGGAAAAGATCTGCCGCGCGGCGAGGATGCGGAGGGTCCCGGTCACCATGCAGAGCGCGGCGAAGATGGAGGCTAGCAGGGCGAAGGCGCCGGGAAAGAGGCACAGGGCCACGAAGAACAGGATCGTCTCGGTCCCTTCCAGCAGTCCGTTCGAGAAATAGAGCGTCTTCTCGCCCTGCGCCGTCGTCTCCAGCCCCCGCCGCTCGGCCAGGATCGCGTAGCCGAGAAAGCTCGTCCCGTTGAAGTAGAAGCTGGTGAGCAGCGCCGCACCGGCCAGCGCGTTGGCGCCCGGATCGGCCACGACGAAGGCCAGCGGCACCGAGCCGTAGAACAGGAAATCCGCCGCGATATCGAGATAGCCGCCGAAATCGGTCTTGCGCGTCGCCCGCGCCACCGCCCCGTCGAGCCCGTCGGCCAGCCGCGAGAGGAGGAGCAGGACCAGCGCCGCGCCGAACTGCCCCGCCGCGATCAGCGCCGCCGAGGCGAGCCCCAGCGCCAGCCCGCCCAGCGTCACCGCGTCGGCCGTGACGCCGCGCGCCGCCAGCGCCACCCCCGCCCGGTTCAGGGGCGGGTCGATCAGCCTTCGCGCCAGCGCGTCGAGCAACGGGAGACCTCCGGTTTCCCGGACTTCTGGCGCAGCCGCGCCGCACCCGCAATCGGCGTGGCGAAGTTGTGAAGCTCAGGCCCGCCTTTCGAGCCGGGGCCGGTCGCCGCCGATGGCGGTGCAGGACCCGGCGGCCGAATAGGTCTGCGTGGTGACGCCGCCGGCGATGGCGCGCAGCGTCGCCTGCGCCGCCCGCGCCCCCTCCCGCGCCGCCTCGATCAGCGCCATGTTGCGCGTGGCGGCCGCGCGTACCGCCGCCGATCAGCTCCGCCCCGGTGCCGTCGCGGTCCAGCCGCTCGGCGAGGTCGGCCTTGCGCGGCGCCAGCGCGGCGGCCTCGTCGATCCGGCCCGCGCGCAGCAGCGCGCGCTCCCGGTCGAGCAGGCGGATCAGGTTACGTGCGGTCCGGCTCATTCTCGTACTCCGCCATCTGGTTGAAAAGGTGTTCGGCCAGGCCGATTCCCCCGCCCTCGACCATCATCCGCGCCTGTTCGTCGCGCATCAGCGAGGCGAACTGCTCCTCGCCCTGGCCGCCGCCGAAGGGGCCGCCCATGGCCCCCAGCCCCGCGCCCTTCAGCATTTCGGCCAGGAACGCGGCCTCCAGCTTCTCGGCCGCCTCCCGCATCGCGGTCTGTCGCGGCGTGTGTACCGCGACGGTCTCTCCGATCTGCATCCCGTCCTCCTGTTTGGGGCACCCTTCCGCGATTCCCGTAAAGGATTGGTAATCTCCCGCTGCTTGTGTCGGCCCCGAACCTGAGGGAGGGGCCGATGATTCCCACCATCACCAACGGACCGTCCGGCACCGCCGCCCCCGCGCCGGGGGAGCGCGCCCCGTCGCGCGAGGCCGGCACCGGCGCCTTCGGCCGTCTCGTCTCGGGCGAGCGCGCGGCGAATCGGCCCGCGGCCGAGGCGAGGTCCGCCGGGGAGGCCGCCGAGCCCGCCGAGCGCGCGGCCTCCGACACCCCGACCGAGGAGGCCGCGGCGGCCGGGGGCACCGGTTCCGCGGGACCGGCCGCCGACGGCGATCCGGCGGAGGCGACCACCGCGGCGGAGGAGAACGGCGCGCCGGCCGACGGCGCCGAAACGGACGAGACCGAGGCGCTTCTGGAGACGATTCGCGACATCGAGGCCCGCGACGCCGCCGCAGGCGCGGACGGTCCCGACACCCTTGAGGAGGAGACGGTCGCCGGGACCGATGCCTCCCGCATCCCGCCGGACTCCGCCCGGACGGAGTCGCCCGGCCCAAGCTCCCAAGGCACAACCTCCGCCAACGGGGCGGAGGCTTCCCCCGCAGAGCCCGCCCCCCGCACCACCTCGGCGGCCGAGGCTCTCGCCGCCACGCCCACCGAGACCTCCGCCCGGGCCGCCACCGCCCCCGCCGAGCCGGCGCTGCGCTCGGCCACCGCCCGCGCGGCGCCCGCCGCGCCGCTGCCGCACGACCGGGCCGCCGGGCCGGCCGAGATGGCCGTCGCCCGCCCCGCCCCGACGGGCGAGGCCGCGCGCCGCGACCCGGCCCGGGGCGAGGGGGAGGCGGAGGCACCCCGCCTCGGCCCGCGCGACGCGGCCCCGCCCCCCGCCGGCGGCGCCCTGCCCGAGCCGCGCAGCGCCACCCCTGTCGCCCCGTCGGGCCCCTCCGCCCCCGGAGAGACCCTGCCCGGCGCCGTCCCGCAGGCACCGGCCGAGGCCGCCCGCGCCGACCTCGCCCCCGGCCCCGCCCCGGCGGCGGTCGACTCCGCCCCGCGCGCCGCCGCGCCGCCACCCGCCGCGACCTTCACCCCCGCCGCCCCGGTGCGACAGGTGATGGAAGCCGTCGTCACCGCCCAGAGCGACCGGCTGGAGATCGCGCTCTCGCCCGAGGAGCTCGGCCGGGTGCGGATCACCATCAGCCATGCCGAGCACGGCCTGACCGTCCATCTCGCCGCCGAGCGCGAGGACACGATGGGCCTCCTGCGCCGCCACGCCGCCGATCTCAGCCGCGCCTTCGCCGAGATGGGGCTGGGATCGGCCGACATCGCCTTCGGCGACGGCAAGGGCGCGGGCGGCGATGCCGACGGGCGCGGCCGGGGCCGGGCGATCGCCGGCCTGATCGGCGCCGGGACCGACGCCGCCCTGCCCCCCGACACGCCCCGCCTGACCCTGCCCGGGCGGATGGACCTGCGACTCTGAGGACACCCATGGACATCACCCAGCCCCTCGCGGCCACGACCGCCGCCGCCACCGCCCAGAAACAGGCCGCCAGCCCCGCCGGAGAGACCGGCAAGGCGGCGATCAGTTCGGATTTCGAGACCTTCCTGAAGCTGCTGACCACCCAGATCAGCAACCAGGACCCGATGAACCCGATGAAGGCCGAGGAATTCGCCGTCCAGCTCGCCACCTTCTCCAGCGTCGAGCAGCAGGTGAAGACCAACGAGCTGCTGGCCGGGATGGCCGGCGGCGGTGTCGGCGGGCTCTCCGCCGCGAGCGCCTGGATCGGGCGCGAGGTCCGCAGCACCGGCGCGGTACAGTTCTCCGGCGCGCCCGTCTCCGTCGATCCCGACCCGGCCATCGCCGGCTCCGAGCATCAGCTCGTGGTCACCGACCGCAACGGGGTCGAGGTCGACCGCCGGGCGATCGACGGCAGCGGCACGGCCTTCCTCTATGACGGCAAGCGCGCCAACGGCGCCACGCTGCCGCGCGGCACCTACAGTTTCGCGATGGAAAGCTTCGAGAACGGCGCCAAGGTCGCCACCGCGCCGGTCGCGGGCTATGCCCGCGTGGTCGAGGTCCGCGCCGGCACCGGGGAGCCCGACCTGGTGCTGGCGGGCGGCCGGACAGTGCCGATGAGCGACGTCACCGCGGTGCGCGAGGCGGGCTGAGGCCTCAGACCACGAAGATCAGCACGGCGACGAGCGACGCCGCCGCCGCGCCCAGGCCCCCGGCCACGATCGGCCGGATCCAGTCCGTCGCGGTGTCCGAGATCTCGTCGCGCGCCTCCGCCATCAGCCGCCCCTCGGCGATCTGCGGCAGGCGCGGCCCGAACCGCGCCAGCACCCGCATCGTGTGCAGAAGGTCCCGCAACAGCGCCTTGGGCCCGATATTCTCCTTGATGTAGTCCTCGACGATGGGCTGCGCGACCTCCCAGATGTTGATCTGCGGATGCAGCGAGCGCGACACCCCCTCGACCACCACCATGGTCCGCTGCAGCAGGATCAGCTCGGTGCGCGTCTCCATCCCGAACCGCTCGGTCACCTCGAAGAGATAGCTCAGGAGCCGCCCCATGGAGATCCGGGTCGCGTCCATGCCGAAGATCGGCTCCCCCACGGCCCGCAGGGCGCGGGCGAACTCGTCCACGTCGCGGTCGGGGGGCACATAGCCGGCCTCGAAATGGACCTCGGCCACGCGCTTGTAGTCCTTGCGGATGAAGCCGTAGAGGATCTCGGCATAGACCCGGCGGGTATATTCGTCGAGCCGCCCCATGATCCCGAAATCCAGCGCGATGATGTCGCCGTTCCGGGCGATCTTCAGGTTTCCCTGGTGCATGTCGGCATGGAAGAAGCCGTCGCGCAGCGCGTGGCTCAGGAACAGCCGCAGCACCCGCTCGCCCAGCGCCTTGCGGTCGTGCCCCGCCGCGTCGATGGCCAGGATGTCGCCGGCCGGGATCCCCTCGGCCCATTCCAGCGTCATCACCCGTCGCGCCGACAGGAACCAGTGCACGTCCGGCACCCGGAAACCCTCGTCCTTCGCCGTGTTCGCGGCGAACTCGGCCAGGCCCGACGTCTCCAGCCGCAGGTCCAGCTCGCCCTGCACCACGCCGTCGAAATGGCGGATCACCTCCAGCGGCTTCAGCCTCTTGGCCCCGGGCGCCAGGATCGACGCCGCCCGCGCCGCCAGGTAGAAGGCGTCGACATCCTTGCGGAAGGCGCGCTCGATCCCGGGCCGCAGCACCTTCACCGCCACTTCCTCGCCCGTCGTGGCCAGCCGCGCCTTGTGCACCTGCGCGATCGAGGCGGCGGCCACCGGTTCGGAGAATTCGGCGAAGACCGTTTCCGGCTCCACCTCCAGCGCCTTGCGGATCGTCTCCAGCGCCTCCTCGCGCGGGAAGGGAGGCAGCTTGTCCTGCAGCATCCGCAGCTGCTGCGCCAGCTCGGCGCCCACCACGTCGGGCCGGGTCGACAGGACCTGCCCGAACTTGATGTAGGCCGGGCCCAGCGCGGTGATCGCGCGGGTGGCCGGCGGCAGGTTGGGATCGCCCTTGTAGCCCAGCCACTTGAACGGCCAGCCCAGCGCCCGCGCCGCGATCCGCAGCGGCCGCGGCGCGCCGAAGGCGTCCAGCACCACGGTCATCGCGCCCGTGCGCTCCAGCGTGGCGCCGGTGCGGACCAGGCGCCAGATGTTGTGGGGTCCGCGCACCGTTCAGAGCTTCCAGCCGGAATGCAGCGCGGCGATGCCCATCGATAGGTTGCGGTAGCGGACCTGGTCGAACCCCGCGGCGCGGATCATCTCCGCGAAGCTCTCCTGGTCGGGGAAGCGGCGGATCGATTCCACCAGGTACTGATAGCTGTCCCGGTCCCGCGCGATGGCCTGCCCCATGCGCGGGATCACGTTGAAGGAATAGAGATCGTAGGCCTTCTGCATCAGGTCGTTGGGGATCTGCGAGAATTCCAGCACCATCAGCCGCCCGCCGGGCCTGAGCACGCGGAACGCCTCCTGCAGCGCCACCTCCGGCCGGGTGACGTTCCGGATGCCGAAGCTGATCGTGTAGACGTCGAAACTCGCATCCTCGAAGGGCAGCGCCATGGCGTCGCCCACCACCCAGTCGATCCGCCCACCCAGATCCTGCGCCTGGGCGCGCGCGCGCCCGGCCTCCAGCATCGATTCGGTCAGGTCCAGCACCGTGGCCGTGGCCGAGGGCGCGCGGCCGAGGAAGCGGAAGGCGATGTCGCCGGTGCCGCCGGCCACGTCCAGCAGGCGCTGGCCGGGACGCGGCGCCAGCCAGTCCATCATCGCGTCCTTCCACAGGCGATGCACGCCCAGGCTCATCACGTCGTTCATCACGTCGTAGCGGGAGGCGACCGAGGTGAAGACCCCGTGGACGCGGCCCGCCTTCTCGTCCTCCGGCACCGTCTGGAAGCCGAAATGGGTGGTGCGGTCGTCGCTGTCGGCCATGGGCACTTGCGTCCTTCACTGCTCGGGCCTTGTTATATGTCTCCGCCCTGCCGACACAATGCGACCGCGACACAAGGGGTCCCGACCATGCCCGAACTTCCCGAGGTCGAGACCGTTCGCCGCGGTCTGGAACCCGCCATGTCCGGCCGCGTCATCGAGCGGGCCGAGATCCGCCGCCCCGACCTGCGCTGGCCCTTCCCCGCCCGGATGGCCGAGCGGCTCGCCGGCGCGCGGGTCGAGCATCTGGGCCGGCGCTCGAAATACCTGCTGGCCACGCTCGACCGGGACGAGACGCTGATCGTCCATCTGGGCATGTCGGGGCGGATGCAGGTCGATGCCGCGCCCACCGCCGCCTTCCACGCCACCATTTCCCCCGCGGCGAAGCACGACCACGTCGTCCTGCACATGGCCGGCGGGACGCGCGTGACCTTCAACGATCCCCGCCGATTCGGCGCCATGGACCTCGCGCCCACCGCCACGCTCGAGTCGCACTGGCTGCTGGCCCGGCTCGGCCCCGAGCCCCTGGGCAACGGCTTCGACGAGGATCACCTCGTCGCCGCCTTCCGCAGCCGCCGCACCCCGGTGAAATCCGCCCTCCTCGACCAGCGCATCGTCGCGGGGCTGGGCAACATCTATGTCTGCGAGGCGCTGCACCGGGCCGGGATCTCGCCGCTCCGCCAGGCCGGCCGGATCGCCGCCCCCCGGGTGCGCGCGCTCGTGCCCGCGATCCGCCAGACGCTGGAGGAGGCCATCGAGGCGGGGGGATCGTCGCTCCGGGACTACCGCCGGGCCGACGGGGAACTGGGCTATTTCCAGCACGCCTTCCGGGTCTACGGCCGCGCCGGCCACCCCTGCCCGCGGCCCGGATGCGGCGGCACGATCCGCCGGATCGTGCAGTCCGGGCGCTCCAGCTTCTACTGCGCGGCCTGCCAAAGATAGCTTGAACGGCCCGCAGCGGTTGGTAAGGCTCGGTGCCTGGATGCAACAAGCCAAGGCAGGACCGCATGGCCTTCAAGACCATCGTCGTCGAGATCGAGGACCACGTCGCCCTCATCCGGCTCAACCGCCCGGAGGCGCTGAACGCGCTGAACAGCATGTTGCTCAACGAGCTCGCCCAGGCCGTGGCCGAGGCGGAGGCCAACGACAAGGTCCGCTGCCTGGTCCTGACCGGCTCCGAGAAGGCCTTCGCCGCCGGCGCCGACGTCAAGGAGATGGCGGGCAAGAGCTTCGTGGATGTCTTCACCGCCGACCTGTTCGGCAAGCAGGCCCGCGCGATCGAGAACTGCCGCAAGCCGATCATCGCCGCGGTCGCGGGCTACGCGCTGGGCGGCGGCTGCGAGCTGGCGACCATGTGCGACTTCATCATCGCCGCCGACAGCGCCAAGTTCGGCCAGCCCGAGATCAATCTCGGCGTCGTCGCCGGGATCGGCGGCACCCAGCGCCTGACCCGATTCGTCGGCAAGTCGAAGGCGATGGAGATGCACATGACCGGCCGCTTCATGGATGCCGAGGAGGCCGAGCGGTCCGGCCTCGTCAGCCGCGTGGTGCCGGCCAAGAAGCTGATGGAAGAAGCCATGGCCGCCGCCCAGAAGATCACCGAGAAGAGCCAGGTCGCCGTCATGGCGGTGAAGGAGGCGGTGAACCGCTCCTACGAGACCACCATGGCCGAGGGGATCCTGCACGAGCGGCGCCTGTTCCACGCCCTCTTCGCCAGCGAGGACCAGAAGGAGGGCATGGACGCCTTCCTCGAAAAGCGCGAGGCGCAGTTCCGCGACCGCTGAGGCGGACGCGCTTTCGCCCTTCACAAGCCGCCGCGACTGGTCTAAGGGACCGCGCTACATGCGCGTGAGGCCCGCTCGGCCGGATGTCCCGGTATCCATACCGGCTCGGGTCTTCTCGCGGAAGTTGAAAACTGCACGACCCGAAAGGCATCAGACCCATGGCGAACACGCCCCAGTCGAAGAAGCGCGCGCGCCAGAACGAGCGCCGCCAGGAGATCAACAAGGCCCGCCGCTCGCGCATCCGGACCCATCTGCGCCGGGTCGAGGAAGCCATCGCATCCGGCGATCAGGCGGCCGCCAAGGAGGCCCTCCAGGGCGCCCAGCCCGAGCTGATGCGGGGCGTCTCCAAGGGCGTGTTCCATCGCAACACGGCCGCGCGCAAACTGTCGCGCCTGTCCCACCGGATCAAGTCCCTGGGCTGACAAGTCCCTGATCTTGAACGCTTCTCGGGCGCGCCATCACGGCGCGCCCTTTGTTTTCAAGGGCTTCCACCCGCGCGCTCGCCCCCGCGACTCCGCATCGTGGCGATTCCGCCCGGCAATCGGGAGTCAACGGCTTTGATCTGTTGCGCGCCCCGATCCGGCGTTGCTACGTTCGGCAGGCGATTCACGGGGGGACACGGACCGTTCGACAAGATCCTGGCGACGACCTCAGATCGTCGCGTGACCAGCGAGACGCAGGACACGCATAAGTAGACCAGGGTCGCAGAACAGCAGTCTGTCCAGTTACATTGCCGCCGGGTTCCGGGACTGCCATTCCGGATCGGGGCGCGCAATTCGTACCGAAGCGTCGGCGCCAGGCGCCCGCACCGGCCTCCCGCCGGGCAGCGGAGCCGTGCCCGACCGACGGAGCGGCGGCCGGCCCGCCCGGGATCGCGATGGGCATCGGGGGATGCCGAGGCGAAGCAGACGCGGTGGGAACAACATGACGCACGAGACCTGGGGCAAGGTTCGACAGGACCTGAAAAGAACTGTCGGGCACAACAACTACGTCACCTGGATCGAGCCGCTGCGGTTCGAGGAGATCTCCGACGGCGTGCTGACCTTCGCGGTGCAGTCGAACTTCATGGGCAACTGGGTCGACCGCTATTTCGGCGAGGCGATCCTGGACGGCGTCGCCGCCGAGGGGACGCCGGTGCGCCGGCTGGCCTTCGTCGTCCGCCCGCCCGCCGATGTCGCCGCCCCGCCCGCGCCCGGCGCCGATCCCGCCCCGGCGGTCGAGCGCGCTGCCCCGGCCCCGGCCGCCGCGCCGGCCCGCCCGGCATCGGCCGCCTTCGCCGACGGCCTGCCGCTCGACCCCAACAACACCTTCGACACCTTCGTCGTGGGCAAGCCCAACGAGCTGGCCCATGCCGCCGCCCGCCGCGTCGGCGAGGGCGGGCAGGTCACCTTCAACCCGCTGTTCCTCTATGGCGGCGTGGGCCTGGGCAAGACCCACCTGATGCACGCGATCGCCTGGGAGGTGCAGGCCCGCAACCCCGAGGCCCGCGTCCTCTACCTCTCGGCCGAGCGGTTCATGTACCGCTTCGTCCAGGCCCTGCGGGAGAAGGACATGCTGGGCTTCAAGTCCATGTTCCGCTCGGTCGACGTGCTGATGATCGACGACGTGAAGTTCATCGCCGGCAAGGACAGCACGCAGGAGGAGTTCTTCCACACCTTCAACGCGCTGATCGAGCAGAAGAAGCAGATCGTGCTCTCGGCCGATACCGCGCCCGGCGACATCGACGGGCTGGAGCGGCGCATCGTCTCCCGCCTGAACTCGGGCCTGGTGGTGGACATCCACCCGACCAGCTACGAGCTGCGCCTCGGCATCCTGCAGCGCAAGATGGACCTCTTCGCGCAGCAGTTCCCCGGCGCCGAGATCGGCGAGGGCGTGGTCGAGTTCCTCGCCCATCGCATCACCTCCAACGTGCGGGAGCTGGAGGGCGCGCTGACCCGGCTCTACGCCCATTCCTCGTTCCTCGGCCGCGAGGTCGATCTCGACATGGCGCAGGAATACCTGCGCGACATGCTGAAATCGGCCGAGCGCAAGGCCTCGATCGACGACATCCAGCGCAAGGTGGCGGACCACTACCATATCCGCCTCAGCGACCTCGTCGGGCCCAAGCGCAACCGCGTCTTCGCCCGGCCGCGGCAGGTGGCGATGTATCTGGCCAAGGAGCTGACCGAGCGCTCCCTGCCCGAGATCGCGCGCAAGTTCGGCGGCCGCGACCACACCACGATCATGCACGGCATCCGCAAGATCGAGGAGCTGTCGGGATCGGACAATTCCATCGCCGAGGATCTGCAGCTCCTGCGCAAGCTGCTGACCGCGCAGTGATCGGGCGGTGATCGGGGCGGGAATCGGCGCCACGGCCGCGCCCGCTCCCGCCTTGCGAGAATCGTGTTGCACGAGGCCGCAAAGCGGATAGCGTGGCCCCCCCGGGGAACCGATGGAGGATTGGCATGAAGATCAGCATCGAACGGGCCGCGCTGCTGCGTGCCGTGGCCCGGGCGCAGTCGGTGGTGGAGCGGCGCAACACGATCCCGATCCTCGCCAACGTGCTGATCGAGGCGGAGGGCGACGAGGTCCGTTTCCGCGCCACCGATCTCGACATCGAGGTGGTCGACCAGGCGCCCGCCAAGGTGGAGCGCGCCGGCGCCACCACCGTCAACGCCGTCACCTTCCACGAGATCGTGCGCAAGCTGCCCGACGGGGCGCTGGTGAACCTCACCGACGACGGGTCCTCGGGCCGGCTCTCGGTGGAGGCCGGGCGGTCGCATTTCGCGCTGGCCACCCTGCCCCGGCAGGATTTCCCGGTCATGGCGTCGAGCGAATACGCCTCGACCTTCACCTGCCCCGCCGGGGTCCTGCGCCGGCTCTTCGACAAGTCCAAGTTCGCCATCTCCACCGAGGAGACGCGCTACTACCTCAACGGCGTCTACATGCATGTGGCCGAGTCCGAGGAGGGCCGGGTGCTGCGCTGCGTCGCCACCGACGGCCACCGCCTCGCCCGGATCGATGCCGGCCTGCCCGAGGGCGCCGAGGCGATGCCCGGCGTCATCGTGCCGCGCAAGGCGGTGAACGAGTTGCGCAAGCTCCTGGAGGACGACGAGGCCGAGATCGAGGTCTCGGTGAGCGAGACCAAGGTCCGTTTCGCCACGCCCGAGATCACCCTCACCTCCAAGGTGATCGACGGCACCTTCCCGGACTACACCCGCGTCATTCCGCTGAACAACACCCGCCGGCTGGAGGTGGACGCCGCCGATTTCGCCAAGGCGGTCGACCGGGTCGCCACGGTCTCGTCCGAACGCTCCCGCGCGGTGAAGATGCAGCTCGACGAGGACCGTCTGGTCCTGTCGGTGAACGCCCCCGACGCCGGCAATGCCGAGGAGGAGCTGGTCGTCGCCTATTCCGACGAGAAGCTGGAGATCGGCTTCAACGCCAAGTACCTGCTGGAGATCGCCAGCCAGGTGGACCGGGAGAACGCGGTCTTCCTGTTCAACTCCTCGGGCGACCCGGCCCTGATGCGCGAGGGCACGGACACCTCGGCCGTCTATGTCGTGATGCCGATGCGGGTGTGACCGGCGCCGCACACGCGCCCCGGCGCCGCGCGGGCGGCGGGGCTTGGACTTCGGTATCTGGAAAAGGGTGAAGGGGCAGCGATGCACCTGACCCGCCTCGACCTCGCCGGATTTCCGCTCGCACCGGCGCACGCGGCTGGCGCTGGACGGCCGCCCGGTGGCGATCTTCGGGCCGAACGGCTCCGGCAAGACCAACCTGATCGAGGCGGTCTCGCTCCTGTCCCCCGGCCGCGGCCTGCGCCGCGCCACGGCGCCCGAGCTGATGCGCCGCCCCGAGGCGCTGGGCTGGCGGATCGGCGCCGAGGTCTCGGCCGCGGACGAGCTGCGCGAGATCGAGACCCGGGCCGAGCCCGGCCAGCCCCGCAGCGTGCGCATCGATTCCAAGGCGGCGCCGCAGGCCAATCTGTCCCGCGTGCTGCGGGTGCTGTGGCTGGTCCCGGCGATGGACCGGCTCTGGATCGAGGGCGCCGAGGGGCGGCGCCGCTTCCTCGACCGGATGGCGCTCAGCCTGCGCCCAGACCATGCCGAGGCGACGCTGGCCTATGAGCGGGCCATGCGCGAGCGCAACCGCCTGCTGCGCGACGAGGTGCGCGACCCGGCCTGGTACCGGGCGCTGGAGGCGCAGATGGCCACGGCCGGGGCCGGGATCACCGCCGGGCGGCGGGAGGCCCTCGCCCGGATCGCCGCGGCCCAGGAGGCGGGCGAGACCGCCTTCCCCGTCTCCGACCTGGCGCTGGTCGAGCCGCCAGACGCACCGCCGCTCTCCCCCGAGGCGCTGGCCGGGAGCCGCGGCCGCGACATGGCCGCCGGGCGGACGCTGATCGGGCCGCACCGCGCCGATCTGGAGGCCGTCTACCGCGCCAAGGGCGTGCCGGCGGCGCAATGCTCCACCGGCGAGCAGAAGGCGCTCCTGATCTCGCTGATCCTGGCCAACGCCCGCGCGCTCCGGGCCGAAATCGGCGGCGCGCCGGTCCTGCTGCTGGACGAGGTCGCCGCGCATCTCGACGCCGACCGCCGCGCCGCGCTCTACGACGAGGTCTGCGCGCTGCAGGCCCAGGCCTGGATGACCGGGACCGGGGCGGACCTCTTCGCCGAGCTGGGGCACCGCGCCCAGCGCCTCGCCGTGGCGGAGGAGCCGGAGGGCAGCACGGTCTCTCCGGCGTGAGGCGCGACCCCAAATCTTGTGGGACGGCGTGACATCGCCAACGAAAGCAAGTAGACAGCGACAGCAACAGATCACCGGGCGAACATGACCGACAGCACGCTTCACCGCGACGATTACGGCGCCGATTCCATCAAGGTCCTCAAGGGCCTGGAGGCGGTGCGCAAACGCCCGGGCATGTATATCGGCGATACCGACGACGGCTCCGGCCTGCACCACATGGTCTACGAGGTGGTCGACAACGGCATCGACGAGGCGCTGGCCGGGCACGCGACCGCCGTGACCGTCACGCTGCACCCCGACGACAGCGTCAGCGTGCGCGACAACGGCCGCGGCATCCCCGTGGGCATCCACGAGGGCGAGGGCGTCTCGGCGGCCGAGGTCATCATGACCCAGCTCCATGCCGGCGGAAAGTTCGACCAGAACAGCTACAAGGTCTCGGGCGGCCTGCACGGCGTCGGCGTCAGCGTGGTGAACGCGCTGTCGGACTGGCTGGAGCTTCGGATCTGGCGCGACGGCAAGGAGCACCACGCCCGGTTCGAGCGCGGCGAGACCGTCAAGCACCTGGAGGTGGTGGGCGACGCGAACGGCGAACAGGGCACCGAGGTGCGCTTCCTCGCCTCGCTGACCACGTTCTCCAACCTCGACTACGTCTTCAAGACGCTGGAGGCACGGCTGCGGGAGCTGGCCTTCCTCAATTCCGGCGTCCGCATCGTGATCCGCGACGAGCGCCACCCCGAGCCGGTGGAGACCGACCTCTGCTACGAGGGCGGCGTGCGCGAGTTCGTGAAGTATCTCGACCGCTCCAAGCACCCGATGATCGCCGAGCCGATCTTCCTCGAGGGCGAGCGCGACGGCATCAATGTCGAGGTCGCGATGTGGTGGAACGACAGCTACAACGAGATGGTGCTGCCCTTCACCAACAACATCCCGCAGCGCGACGGCGGCACCCACCTCGCGGGCTTCCGCGGCGCGCTGACCCGCACGCTGAACCTCTATGCCGGGCAGTCCGGCATCGCCCGCAAGGAAAAGGTCGCCTTCACCGGCGACGACGCCCGCGAGGGGCTGACCGCGGTCCTGTCGGTGAAGGTGCCCGACCCGAAATTCTCCTCCCAGACCAAGGACAAGCTGGTCTCCTCCGAGGTGCGTCCCGCGGTCGAGGGGCTGATGAACGACAGGCTCTCGCAATGGTTCGAGGAGAACCCGGGCGAGGCGCGCACCATCGTCACCAAGATCGTCGAGGCGGCGCTGGCGCGCGAGGCGGCGCGCAAGGCCCGCGAGATGACGCGCAAGAAGTCCAGCTTCGACGTGGCCAACCTGCCCGGCAAGCTGGCCGATTGCCAGGTGAAGGACCCCGCCCAGCGCGAGGTCTTCATCGTCGAGGGCGATAGCGCCGGCGGATCGGCCAAGCAGGGCCGCGCGCGCTACAACCAGGCCGTCCTGCCGATCCGCGGCAAGATCCTGAACGTGGAGCGCGCCCGCTTCGACCGGATGCTCGGCTCGAACGAGATCGGCACCCTGATCACCGCCTTCGGGACGGGCATCGGCCGCGACGAGTTCGACATCTCCAAGCTGCGCTACCACAAGATCATCATCATGACGGATGCCGACGTGGACGGCGCGCATATCCGCACGCTGCTGCTCACGTTCTTCTTCCGGCAGATGCCCGAGATCATCGAGGGCGGCTATCTCTACATCGCCCAGCCGCCGCTCTACAAGGTGATGCGCGGCAAGTCCGAGGTCTATCTCAAGGACGAGGCGAGCCTGGAGGACTACCTGATCCAGCAGGGGGTTGAGGGGGCCGTCCTGCGCCTCACCGACGGCTCCGAGATCGCCGGCAACGACCTGTTGCGCGTGGTCGAGGAGGCCCGCGCCGTGCGCCGGGTGCTGCAGCAGTTCCCCACCCATTACCAGACCCGGATCCTGGAACAGGCCGCCATCGCCGGCGCCTTCGCCCCCGGCGCGGTGGACCGCGACCTGCAGGCGGCGGCCGACTCGGTGGCCGAGCGGCTCGACCAGATCGCCGCGGAGTACGAGACCGGCTGGCAGGGCCGCATCACCCAGGATCACGGCATCCGCCTCGCCCGCGTGCTGCGCGGCGTCGAGGAGATCCGCACCCTGGACGGCGCCGTGCTGCGCTCCGGCGAGGCGCGCCGCCTCGGCGCCCAGACCGAGGCGCTGAAGGGCGTCTATACCGACCCCGCGCATCTGGTGCGCAAGGAGCGCGAACAGGTGATCCACGGCCCGCTCGACCTGCTGGATGCCATCACCGAGGAGGGCGAGCGGGGCCTGACCCTGCAGCGCTACAAGGGGCTGGGGGAGATGAACCCCGACCAGCTCTGGGAGACGACGCTCGACCCCGAGGCACGCTCCCTCCTCCAGGTGCGGGTGGAGGACGTGGCCGAGGCCGACGACATCTTCACCAAGCTGATGGGCGACACGGTGGAGCCGCGGCGCGACTTCATCCGCTCCAACGCCCTGTCGGTGGAGAATCTCGACGCCTGACGCGGCGGCGCGCGCCTAGCGCGTCAGCACCACGTCGCCCCGGATGTCGAGCCCCTGCTCCACCGCGTCCACGAGGTAGCGCGCCACATCCGACCGCGAGATCAGGCCGTTGCGCCACGCCCCCGGATCGCGCAGCACCTTCAGCTTCTTCGAGGGGCCGCCATTGGTCAGGATCACCGGCCGGGCGATGGTCCAGTCGAGGTCGCTCGCGGTGATCATCTCCTCCTGCCGGTCCTTGTCGGCATAGGGCCGCCCGAGGATCGCCTTGTGGCCGATCCGCTCCAGGAAGCTCATGGCCGAATGGCTGCGCCCGGCGCCGAACCCGGTGACGGCGACCAGCCGCCGCACGCCGGCCTTCGGCATCTCCTGCAAGAGCGCCCGCGTCGCGTCGGAGAACAGCCGCTCCTCCTGCCACAGCATCGCCAGCCGTTCCTTCACGCCCAGCGCGACGATCACCGCCCGCACGCCCTGCAGGGCGCCGGCCAGATCCTCCGCCTTGGTGGCATCCCCGGGCCAGGGCTCCAGCCCCTCGGCCGGCGCGAGATCCCCCGCGCTGCGCGCGAAGGCGCGCACGGGCAGATGCCGCGCGAGCGCCTCCTCCATCGCCGCCCGGCCGATGCCGGATGTGGCACCAATGATCAGGATCGGGCCATCGCTCATCTCTTCGTCTCCATTCGCCTGCCCGTCACGTAAGCCCGCCGGACCGCCCCCGAAAGGCGTCCGCGTCAAACCGCGCCGCCACCGGGGCGCCCCGCCCCGGCGGCGGCCGCCGCCTCACCGGCCCTCGGTGCCCGGGGTCGAGGCATCGCGGCCCGGATTCGGCCCCACCGCCGAGGGGCACTCGCAATCCGACAGGAGCGCGTCGGCCGCCGGCGAGCGCACGCCCGGCGGCTGGTCCTCCAGCGCCGCCCGCGCCGCCCGCAGGCCCCAGTCGATATCGCCCTCCACCCAGGCCGGCCGGGTGTCGCCGCCCGAGTGGAAATCCGTCTGCCGGGCGTCGCGCGACTGCCGCGCCACCCGCGCCAGCGCGGAAAAGGCCGCCTCGCGCTCCTTGGGATGCAGCCCGTCCAGCGCGTCGCGGTCGAACTTCGCCACCATCTCGGCGGCCCAGTCGGGCAGGCCGCGATCCTCGCCCAGGATCTCGGCCAGGGTCTTCTTGTGCCAGGTCAGGTCGGTCATTCGTCGCACTCCTCGTCTCGTGTCGGAGGCCCAACGCCGCCGCGGCCGTCTTGCGTTCCCACCCGCATCGCCGACGCTTGGCACCGGCGGCCGGAGCGGCTAGGCGCGGGCAGGACCATCGGAGGACGGGAATGGGCGAGATCGTACTGGTCCGGCACGGCCAGGCCAACAGCCGCGCCACCAACGAGGCCGACTACGACCGGCTGTCGGATCTGGGGCACGAACAGGCGCGCTGGCTCGGCGACTGGATGCGCGCCCACGAGGCGCCGTTCGACACGATCCTGTCGGGCACCCTGCGCCGCCACCGGGAGACCGCCGCCGCCATGGAGGTGGAGGCGCAGCCCGATGCGCGGCTGAACGAGATGGACTACTTCAACCTCGGCCAGGCCCTGCAGGCCGCCCATGGCGTGCCGATGCCCGACTCCGACGGCTTCGCCGAGCATGTGCCGCAGGTCATGCGCGCCTGGCACGCCGCCGAGATCCAGGGCGACGAGAGCTTCGCCGCCTTCGAATCCCGCATCACCGGGATCCTGACCGGCGCCGCCGAACGCGGCCGGCGCGTCCTCTGCGTCACTTCGGGCGGGGTGATCGGCATGGCGCTGCGCCACGTGCTCGACCTCGATCCCGACCGGCTGGCCCATGTGCTGCTGCCGATCCTGAACACCTCGATCCACCGCTTCCATGTCCGCCCCACCGGCATGATCCTGGGCCAGTTCAACGCCGCGCCGCATCTCGACCTGCCCGGCCGGGAGGTCGCCCGCACCCATTACTGACCGGACCGGGTTGCCGCCGCCCCGCTTCCGCTCCACTTTCCCCGTCGACACGGGAACCAACGGAGGGGCGCCATGCGCACGCGGGCCGCGGTAGCACTGGAGGCGGGCAAGCCGCTCGAAGTGATGGAGGTGAACCTCGAAGGCCCGCGGGCGGGCGAGGTGCTGGTGGAGATCAAGGCCACGGGCCTGTGCCACACCGACGAGTTCACCCGTTCGGGCGCCGATCCCGAGGGCGCCTTCCCGGCGATCCTCGGCCACGAGGGCGCCGGCATCGTGCAGGAGGTGGGCGAAGGCGTCACCCACGTGAAGCCGGGCGACCACGTGATCCCGCTCTACACGCCCGAATGCCGCGAATGCGACTACTGCCTGAACCCCAAGACCAATCTCTGCGGCGCGATCCGCGAGACCCAGGGCCAGGGCGTCATGCCCGACGGCTCCTCGCGCTTCTCCTTCGACGACGGCACGCCGATCCGGCACTACATGGGCTGCTCGACGTTCTCCAATTACACCGTCCTGCCCGAGATCGCGGTGGCCAAGGTCAACCCCGACGCCCCGTTCGACAAGATCTGCTACATCGGCTGCGGGGTGACCACGGGGATCGGCGCCGTGGTGAACACGGCGAAGGTGGAGCCGGGCTCCCGCGCGGTGGTCTTCGGGCTGGGCGGCATCGGCCTCAACGTGATCCAGGGCCTGCGCATGGTCGGCGCAGACCAGATCGTCGGCGTCGACCTCAACCCCGCCAAGAAGGAGATCGCCGAACGCTTCGGCATGACCGATTTCGTCAATCCGTCCGAGGTGGAGGGCGACCTCGTCCCCTATCTGGTGAACCTGACGAAGGGCGGCGCCGACTATTCCTTCGAATGCATCGGCAAGACCCCCGTGATGCGGCAAGCGCTGGAATGCTGCCACAAGGGCTGGGGCGAATCGATCATCATCGGCGTCGCCGGCGCCGGCGAGACGATCGAGACGCGGCCCTTCCAGCTCGTCACCGGCCGGGTCTGGCGCGGCTCCGCCTTCGGCGGCGCCCGCGGCCGTACGGATGTCCCGAAGATCGTGGACTGGTACATGGCCGGAAAGATCGAGATCGACCCGATGATCACCCACAAGCTCACGCTCGACGAGATCAACCACGGCTTCGACCTGATGCACGAGGGCAAGTCGATCCGCGCGGTGGTGGAATACTGATCGTCACCCTTTTCCAAATACCCCGGGGGTCCGGGGGCAGCGCCCCCGGCCCTCTCCGCCCGCGCCCGGCATGAAACTGCACCGCGCGGGCCCCGCCGACCACGACCGGCTCTGGGCGATCCTGGAACCCGCCTTTCGCGGGGGCGACACCTATGCCGTCGATCCCGCGATCTCCCGCGCCGATGCGCTCGCCTACTGGACCGGCCCCGACCGCGAGGCCTGGATCACCGGCGACGGCACCGGAACCTACTACCTGAAACCCAACCAGGCGGGGCACGGCGACCATGTCTGCAACGCCGGCTTCGCCACCCTGCCGGCCGCCCGCGGCCGCGGCACGGCACGGGCCATGCTTACCCACGCCCTCGACCGGGCGCGGGCGCGGGGCTTTCTGGCGATGCAGTTCAACTTCGTCCTCGCAACCAATACCCGCGCCATCGCCATCTGGCGCGATTACGGGTTTGACATCGTCGGTCGCCTGCCGCAGGCCTTCCGCCACCCGAGCGAGGGCCTCGTCGACGCCCTCGTCATGCACCGCTTCCTGTAAGGCGCCAGATGCCCACCCGCGACCGCCCGCTCTACGCCGTCCTGATCGACGCCGACAACATCCCGGCGAAATACGCCGACCCGATCCTCAAGGAGATCACCAAGTTCGGCGAGCCGGCCCTGCGCCGGGTCTACGGCGACTGGTCCTCGGGGCGGCTGGCGAACTGGTCGAAGACCGTGCGCGATCTGGGCCTCGTGGCGCACCAGGAGACGGCCAACACCGTGGGCAAGAACGCCTCCGATATCGGCCTCGTCATCGACGCGATGGACATCCTGCACACCGGGCGGTTCGACGGATTCGTCCTCGTCTCCTCGGATTCCGATTTCACCGCGCTCGCCAACCGCTGCCGCGAGCAGGGCCTCGACGTCATCGGCATCGGCGAGAAGAAGGCGCCCGAGGCGCTGCGCAATGTCTGCAACCGCTTCATCCTGATCGAGAACATCGTCGACGAGCCGGTCCAGCCCAAGACCTCCGATTCCGGCCGGGCGCCGGCGGGCAAGGTCGCGCCCGTCGAGGCGGTGCCGCTGATCCTGCAGGCGATGGACCGGATCGAGCAGGACGACGAATGGTATGCCCTGGGCCAGATCGGCCAGTACATCACCTCGCAGCATCCCGATTTCGACACCCGCACCTATGGCAAGCGCAAGCTGTCCGACCTGGTGCTGGACCTGAAGCGGTTCGAGACCCGCAAGGTCGGCAACCAGCTGCACCTGCGCCGGGTGGACTGAACCGCCGTCGCGGCGCCCCGGCCTCCGGCCCTCGCCGCCTGCGCGAACCCCGCCCTGGCCCGGGGTTCGCCCGCCAAGCCGCGGCGCCCGCGCCGGTGTTCTTTGCGCAAGCCGAATCGGGCGGGACGCGCGCAAAGGCCTTTCTCGGCCGTATCCTCGCCGGGCGATGCCTTCGGGAAAGGGATGGTAGCGTGAGGCGGACTTGAACCGCCGACCCCAGCATTATGAGTGCTGTGCTCTAACCAGCTGAGCTATCACGCCATGCATCCGGGGCCGCAGATAGCCGCGCCCGCGCGGCCCGTCAAGCGCGATCCGCCCCGTTCGAGCGTTCGCGCGCCGTCCCGACACGCGCCCGGCCGGTGCCCGGCGGGGGCGGGGCGCCCCGCCCGGCGCCTGTCCGGCGCCGGCCCGGCGTCAGCCCTCCCCGTGGACGGCGAACTGGCTGAGATCCGCCTCCGGCGCCGGGATCGAGCGGAAGGTCTCGCGCACCCCGGCCTCGGTCAACTCGCGGCTGACGGCGAGGAGCGTGTTCTGGTCGTGATCGGCGCAAAGCTCGGCCATGTCCTCGATCTGCTCCTGCGCCACCGGCCGCGCCGCTTCCACGTCCGGCGCGCCATAGGCCTCCACGAAGTGCCGCGCCAGGTTGTCCACCAGCCGCGCCGCCTCCGCCGCCTCGATCCGGGCGATGGCGACGATCGAGACGCGGCCGAAGGTCTCCACCCCCAGCCAGCCGTTGGAGAAGGCCTGCTTCGCCTTCCCCTCCAGCGGCGCGGGGCCGAGATCGGCGAATTCGAACCCGCCCGGAATGCACCATTCGCCGGTCCGCGCCGGCCGGTCGAAGACCAGCGTGTCGCTCTCGTCCAGATGCACCGCGCGGGCCAGGAACATCACGCCGCCCCCTGCGAAACCAGCCCCCGCGCGATGTCGCGGAAGGCCTGCGCCTGCGGGCTGTCGGGCTTCGACACCACGATCGGCGCGCCGCCATCGGCGGCGGTCCGGATGTCGAGATGCAGCGGGATCTCCCCCAGGAGCGGCACGCCGATCTTCTCGGCCTCGCGCGCCACCCCGCCATGGCCGAAGAGATGCTCCTCGTGGCCGCAATTGGAGCAGATATGGGTGCTCATGTTCTCGATCATGCCGAGGATCGGCGTGCGCAGCTGGTGGAACATGTCGATCCCCTTGCGCGCGTCCAGCAGCGCCACGTCCTGCGGCGTGGAGACGATGATCGCCCCGTCGACCTCCGCCTTCTGCGCGAGGCTCAGCGTCACGTCCCCGGTCCCCGGCGGCAGGTCCACGATCAGCACGTCGAGCGCGCCCCACTGCACCTGGGTCAGCATCTGCTGCAGCGCGCCCATCAGCATCGGCCCGCGCCAGACCACCGCCTGCCCCTCGCCCACCATCAGGCCGATCGACATCATGGTGACGCCGTGGTTGCGCATCGGCAGGATGGTCTTGCCGTCGGGGCTGGCCGGGCGGCCCGAGACGCCCATCATCCGTGGCTGCGAGGGGCCGTAGACATCGGCGTCCAGCAGCCCGACGCGCCGCCCCTCGGCGGCCAGCGCGCAGGCGAGGTTGGCCGACACGGTGGACTTGCCCACCCCGCCCTTGCCCGAGGCGACGGCGATGATGCGCTCCACGCCGGGGATCTTCTCGGGCGTCTGGGCGGGCTTCCTCTGGCCTCCGCCGCCGCCGCCGCCCTTCAGATCCGGCGGCGCCTTCTCGGAATGGGCGGTCATCACCGCCGAGACGGTCTCGGCGCCCAGCGCCTTCACCCGCGTCTCGGCCTCGGCGCGCACCCGCTCGAAGGCCTTGCCGAGCTCGGCCGGCACCTCGAGCACGAAGCGCACCGCCGCGCCGTCCACGGTCAGCGCCTTGACCCGCCCGGCGGAGACGATGTCGCCGCCGGTGCCGGGATCGGCGATACCGGCCAGCGCGGCCTCGACGTCCTGCTGGGTCAGACTCATTCCGGCTTCTGCCCCTTGATCGTGCCCTCGACCTCGTGGCGCAGGTCCAGCTCGTCGATCGTCAGGACGACCTTCACGGGATACTGCTTGCCGGCCGTCTCGGGGCCCTGGGCGCGCATCGCCTCCTCGATCGCCTGCTGCGAGGTGACGCCCACCTGCTTCAGGAACTTCCGCATCGACATGTTGAATTCGTCGTCCATGGCACCTGTCCTCAACCGGGATACACGAAAGGTCACGTAGAGGCGGGGCCCCTTGGTGACAACGGGATCAGATCTTGCGCTTCTTGCGCCGCTCGGGCAGCACCACCGCGTCCTCGGGCTGGCCGTAATCGGCCGAGGTGCGCGGCACCGGGCGCGGCGGGCCGGACAGCATGCCGTCATGCATCTGGCTCTTGACCCGGCAATCGTCGCACATGCCGATCAGGCGCAGGGCCTGCGGGTTGGCGAACATGGCGTGGTTGCCCGAGAGCTTCTCGGTGATCCGCTCGATGGTGGATTTCACGCCGAAGGGCTTGCCGCATTCGACGCAGTGGAACGGCTCCTCCTCGTTCAGCACGACCTGCGACAGCGCATCGTCGCCCACGTTCATCCGCGGTTCCAGCCGGATCGCATCCTCGGGGCAGATCGTCTCGCACAGCCCGCATTGCAGGCAGGCCTCCTCCTGGAACAGGAGCTGCGGCTTGTCGGGGTTGTCGGCCAGTGCGCCCGACGGGCAATGCGGCACGCAGGCCATGCAGAGCGTGCAGGCATCGGTATCGACCAGGACCGCGCCGTAGGGGGCGTGCTCGGGCAGCGCCGTGACGGGGCCGGCGGCCAGCGACTTCGCCGCGAGGCGGGCGACCTGGCGCCGCGATCCCATCGGCAGGACCGGCTCGGGCGCGGTGCCGGGGGCGGCGCCCAGCGCGCCGGGCAGCGCCTCGGGATCGGCGACGTCGAGGAGGCGCAGGGCGGCGGGGCCGTCGATGGCGCGGGCCAGTTCGGCCTCCTGCTCCAGCGTCGCGCGGTCGGAGCGCGGCGAGAGCAGGAGCGAGACATCGGCAAAGCCGCAGGCGCGGGCGGCCAGCGCCTCGGCATGGCCGAAGGCGGCGAGCGCGGGCAGGGTCAGGGGGATCACGTCGGCCGGCAGGCCGGGCCCGTGGCGGGCGAGAAGGTCGATCATCTCGCGCCCGAACCCGTCGTCGTGGACGAGGAGCCGCGGCAGGGCGCCGCCCGCCCGGCGATAGGTCGAGGCCAGCGTGGAGAGGCGCCGCATCACATGGGCCACCGGCGGCGCGTCGTAGCTGATCGCGCCCGAGGGGCAGAGCGCCGAGCAGGCGCCGCAGCCGGCGCAGATATGGGGATCGACCGCGACGTGATCGCCGTCGGGCGTGATCGCGCCCGTGGGGCAGGCATCGAGGCAGCGGGTGCACCCGGTCTGGCGGGACCGGGAATGGGCGCAGATCGCCGGCTCCAGCGCCACGTAGACGGGCTGCTCGAAGGTGCCGACGAGGCCGCCCGCCTCCCACAGCGCGTCGAAGACCGCCGCCGGGCGGCCGGGATCGGCGCGCAGGTAGCCCTCGCGCTTCTCCGGCGCGGGAAAGAGCGGCCGCGCGCCGGAAAGGTCCACGATGACGTCGCATTCGCTGACCGCGCCGTCGCGCGGCGCGGTGAGGTCGAAGCCGCCGCGGCCGCCGGCGATCACCTCGCGGAAGCCGTCGATCGCCACCTCGAACCGCCCGAGCGCGCCGGTGGCGCGGCGCAGGTCGCCGTGGATCACGTCGAAGGCGCGGCTTTCGGGCGGGTCGCCCGCATCGGTCAGCAGGCAGGTGACGGCGAGCGTGCCGGCGAGGCGCTCGGCGGCGGGCAGCGCCACCTCGGCGGCGCCGATCACGAGGCAGGTGCCCGCGCTCTCCACGTCGATGGCGCGCGGCAGGGGCGCCTCCAGCGCGGCGTCGGCGAGGAGCGCGGCCTGCTTGGGCGAGACGTCGCGGGGGTCGTCGCTCCAGCCGGCGCGGTCGCGCAGATCCACCAGCGCGGGCGGATCGACCTCCAGGTCCTCGGCCAGCGCCTCGAAGGTGGCGCGCTCCTGCTCGCAGGCCACGGTGACCGGGCCGCCGGCCTTCAGCGCTTCGGCGACGCGGCCCGCCTGGCGGCCGCAGAGATGGGTGGCGACCTCGGAACAGGGCCGGCCGGAGCCCGCCGCCACGCGCTCGCGGTCGATCCTCTGGCTGCCGAGGCAATCGCACAGCAGGACGGTTTCGGTCATGGTCGCTCCCCTTGTCCGGCCCTGCAGGCTAGGGCCTCCGCCGGCCTGCGGCCAGCGGAAATCCCGCACGTTCCCGTGCGGTCCGGGGTTTCCCCCGCCGACGGGCGACCCCATCATGGAACGTGGAGGTGCCCATGCCCGAGAGATCCGATTTCTGGTCCCGTCGCCGGCAGGCCGTCGCCGCCGAGGAGGACCGTGCGACGCGCCGGTCGGCCGAGGCGGAAGCCGAGGCCACCGCCGCCGCGCTGGAGGAGCGCAGCGATGCCGAATTGCTGGAGATGCTGGGCCTGCCCGATCCCGAGGCGCTGACCCCGGCGGACGCGGCGCGCTTCATGGCGCGCGAGATCCCCGCGCGGCTTCGGCGGCGGGCGATCCGGCATCTGTTCCGGGCCCATCCGCACCTGTCGATGCCCGACGGGCTGCAGGATTACGACGACGACTACACCGATGCGGCGGTGAATGTGCGCCCCGATCCCGGCGCGTGGGGCGAGCTGCGCGCCCGCGCGGGCCGGCTGGCCGAACGCGCGACGGAGGACGCGGCGCCGACCGTGGACGATCCGCCGGACGATCCGGCCGCGGCCGTCGCCGCGGAAGAAGAGGTCGCCGCACCGGCGGTGGCCGAGCCCCTCCCGGCCGGGGAGGAGGAGGAGGCGGAGATGCCCCCCAAGCCCCGCCGCATGACATTCCGGTTCGAGGAGGAGCCCACATGACCGCCGCCCATTCCCCCGCCGAGATCGCGCCCGAGGACGCCGCCCGCGCCGAACTCTACGATTTCCTCGCGACGCTGCTGGCCGCACCGCCCGACGCGGCGCGGCTGGCGCGGCTGGCCGGACTCTCGGGCGACGAGGAGACCCGGCTGGGCCGGGCCATCGCCGAGATCGCCGCCGATGCCGCCGCCACGGACCCGGTGGCGGCGGACCGGGAATATACCCGCCTTTTCATCGGCCTGGGGCGTGGCGAGCTCCTGCCCTATGCCAGCCATTACCTGACCGGGAACCTGCACGACAAGCCGCTGTCGCGCCTCAGGGCCGACATGGGCCGGCTGGGAATCACCCGCGCCGACGATGTGTCCGAGCCCGAAGACCACATCGCCTCGATCTGCGAGATGATGGCAGGGCTCATCACCGGCCGTTACGGCGCCCTCGCGCCGCTCGAGCAGCAGGAGGCGGTCTTCGGCGTGCACTTGTCCCCCTGGGCGCCGCGCTTCTTCGCCGACCTGGAGGCGGCGGAGAATGCCCGCCTCTATGCCGGTGTGGGCACGCTGGGCCTCGCCTTCATGGAGATCGAGTCCCGGGCCTTCGATCTGTAACCGGGGCGATCCGCACCCAGACCGGCAGGTGATCGGAGGCGCGCAGGGCGAGGTGGTCGTCGAAGACGCCGCGTTCCAGCGCTCGCCAGCCGCGCCCCAGCGCGACGCGGTCGAGCGGCGCGACGGGGCGCGCGGCGTGGAAGCTGAGCCCCGGCAAGACCACCTGGAAATCGCGCCGCAGCGGTCGCATCCCGCGGGTCGGCGACCATTCGTTCAGATCACCCAGTATCACGGCCCGTGCCGACCGGTCCGGGCCGATCGCGTCGAGGATGGCGCGGATCTGGCGCTGGCGGCTGAACCGGTCGAGGCCGAGATGGGTGGCCGCGAGGGTCAGCGGACCGGCGGGCGTGCCGATCTCGGCCAGCAGCGCGCCGCGCGGCTCGACCCCCGGGAGGTTGACGCGGTGGACGTCCTCCACCCTCCAGCCGGGGCGCAGCAGGACCGCGTTGCCGTGCCAGCCGAGGCTGGGCCCGTCGGCGGCGGCGAGCGGCACCAGCCCGGTCTCGGCCACCGCGTCGGGGGGCAGCGCGGCGGGACGGTTTCCCAGCCGCTTGTCGGCCTCCTGCAGGGCGACGATGTCGGCGTCGAGCGCGGCGATCACCCGCGCGATGCGGAACGGATCGCGCCGCCAGTCGAGCCCGACCGCCTTGCGGATGTTGTAGCTGGCCAGCCGGATCACAATTGCGGCGCCATCAGGCGCGAGATCCGCGCCAGGCCGCGCCGCCAGGCGGGCTGATCGTCCAGATCCTCGCGCAGCAGGAAGGCATTCCCGAAATCGCGTTCCAGCATCTCCTCGACCGCGCGGGCGGCGCGCGCGCTCTCCACCACCACCGTCAGCTCGAAGTTCAGCAATCCCGACCGGATGTCGAGATTGACCGACCCCACCGAGCAGATGTCGTCGTCCACCAGCGCCACCTTCTGGTGACTGAAGGCCGGCGTGTAGCGCCAGATCTCGCCGCCGGCCTCGCGCAGGTCGTCGAAATAGGCGTAGGCCGCCCAGTAGGGGACGTAATGATCGACACGATGGGGAACGAGGATCTTCACGTCCACGCCGCGCATGGCGGCGAGCTGCAGCGCCGCCATGACATCCGTGTCGGGGACGAAATAGGGCGTGGCGATCCACAGCCGGTGCCGCGCCCGCTGCGCCAGCGACACGAAGTAGAGGTTGCCGGTGTTCAGCCAGTCGGTCGGCGCGATCGGCACCGCCACCGCGCGCATGTCCCCCGCCTCCGGTGCGGGGCGGAACGTGTCGCGCAGGTCGGTGCCGGTGGCCCAGGCCCAGTCGGCGGCGAAGCTGCGCTCCAGCTGGTCGACCACGGGACCGCGGAAACCCGCGAAGGTATCGCGCCAGGGGCCGTAGCGGGATTTGCCGATATAGGTCTTCGAGCAGTTCAGCCCGCCGGTAAAGCCCTCCACCCCGTCGACCACCACGAGCTTGCGGTGGTTGCGGTAGTTCAGCTGGAACGGGCCGAGGATCCGGCTCGGCCCCTTCGGCCGGGCGGTCCTGACCCCGGCGTCGCGCACCTCGCGCCAGTAGCGCCGCGGCAGGCCGATCAGCGGCAGCTCGTCGTGCAGCAGGTAGACGTCGACGCCGGCGCGGGCGCGGTCGATCAGCACGTCGCGCAACCGGCGCCCGATCTCGTCGTCCATGATCGTGTAGAACTGGACGCAGACATAGTGCTCGGCCCGGGAGATCGCGTCGAAGACGGTGTCGAAGGTCTGCTCCCCGTCGATCAGCAGCGTCATGTCGCAGCCCGTCATCACCGCGTTGCCGGACAGGCGCGCGAACACGTCGAGCCGGTCGTCGGCCAGGGCCGGCGCCGCGCCGTCGATCCCGTCCTCGCCGATCCGGGCGTCGGATTCGCGGCGGCGGCGGGCGAACTTGGCGTAGTTGGCATAGCCGAACACGGCATAGGCCGGCACGCCGAGATACGGATAGGCCAGGATCAGGACGATCCAGCCCACCGCGCCCTGGGGCGTGCGCGAGGTCTTGATCGACAGGTAGGCCGCCACAAGGGCGGGCAGCGTGGCCGCGGCGCGGATCGCCAGGTCCTGCAGTTCGAACAATTGCATCCGAGTCTCCACCAGCGTCTCCGCGCACCGGGTCTAGACGGTTCGACCGCCCTTGGCACCCCGGCGCTTGAATTCGCCGCCCGGGACGCGTATCCGGCCCGTCGAAGAGACCGGAGTCGCTGTCATGGCCGCCAAGACCAACCCGTTCCAGTTCATCCAGCAGACCCGCGCCGAGATCGCGAAGGTCGTCTGGCCGACCCGGCGGGAGGTCCTGCTGACCACGGTGATGGTGTTCATCATGGCGACGCTGGTGGCGATCTTCTTCTTCTTCGTCGACCTGCTGATCCGCCTCGGGCTGGAGACGCTGCTGAGCGTGGCGGGCTGACGCCCCCCGGGGTTGCGCCGGGGGCGCGGCGCCGTTATCCAGCGCGGGATTTTCCGGACATGGGCGTGCAACGAATCGGCTGCGCGCCGCTTTGTCGTCCGGTCCACGTCACAGACACGGCACGAGGCTTACCCGAGATGGCGAAACGGTGGTATTCCGTCAGCGTTCTGTCGAACTTCGAGAAGAAGATCGCCGAACAGATCCGGTCCGACGTCGCCGAGAAGGGGCTGGAGGACCAGATCGACGAGGTTCTCGTGCCCACCGAGGAGGTGATCGAGGTCCGCCGCGGCAAGAAGGTCTCCACCGAGCGGCGCTTCATGCCGGGCTATGTGCTGGTGCACATGGAGATGTCCGATGCGGGCTATCACCTGATCACCTCGATCAACCGGGTCACCGGCTTCCTGGGCCCCCAGGGCCGGCCGATGCCGATGCGCGACGCCGAGGTCGAGGCGATCCTGGGCCGGGTCCAGGAGGGCGAGGAGCAGCCGCGCATCGAGATCAGCTTCGACACGGGCGAGAAGGTGAAGGTCACCGACGGCCCGTTCGAGGGCTTCGACGGCATGGTCGAGGACGTGGACGAGGACAACCAGCGCCTGAAGGTGTCGGTGTCGATCTTCGGCCGCGCGACCCCGGTGGAGCTGGAATACACTCAGGTCTCCAAGGAGATCTGAGCGTTCGACGCGGGAGGGCGGCCCCACGGGGCGGCCCGAACCGCGGCATTGCCCCTTCGGGGGCGCATGTAGGACGGGCCATGCCCGTCGCGAACCGCAAAGGAGGCCATCATGGCCAAGAAGAAGATCGGCAGCATGAAGCTGCAGGTGAAGGCGGGGCAGGCCAATCCCTCGCCGCCCGTGGGCCCGGCGCTGGGCCAGCGGGGCATCAACATCATGGAGTTCTGCAAGGCGTTCAACGCGCGCACGCAGGACATGGAGCAGGGCGCCCCCTGCCCGACCCTGATCACCTACTACCAGGACAAGTCCTTCACGATGGAGATCAAGACGCCGCCGGCGTCTTATTACCTCAAGAAGGCGGCCAAGGTGCAGTCGGGCGCCAAGACGCCCGCGCGGCAGACGGTCGGCACCGTCACCGTGAAGCAGGTCCGCGAGATCGCCGAGGCGAAGATGAAGGACCTGAACGCGCACACGATCGAGGATGCGATGAAGATCATCCTCGGCTCGGCGTCCTCCATGGGAATCGAGGTGAAGTGATGGCCAAGCTGACCAAACGCCAGAAGACCCAGCGCGCCGCCGTCGAGGGCAAGCAGAACCTGACCGTCGAGGACGCGATCAAGCTGGTGAAGTCCACCGCGACCTCGAAGTTCGACGAGACCATCGAGATCGCGATGAATCTCGGCATCGACCCGCGCCATGCCGACCAGATGGTGCGCGGCTCGGTCACCCTGCCCTCGGGCACCGGCAAGACCGTGCGCGTCGCCGTCTTCGCCCGCGGCGCCAAGGCCGAGGAGGCCAAGGAAGCCGGGGCCGACATCGTCGGTGCCGAGGACCTGATGGAGCAGGTGCAGGGCGGGCAGATCAACTTCGACCGCTGCATCGCCACGCCCGACATGATGCCGGTCGTCGGCCGGCTGGGCAAGATCCTGGGCCCGCGCAACCTGATGCCGAACCCCAAGGTCGGCACCGTGACGATGGACGTGAAGGAGGCCGTGCAGGCCGCCAAGGGCGGGCAGGTGCAGTTCCGCGCCGAGAAGGCCGGCGTGATCCATGCCGGGATCGGCAAGGCCTCGTTCGAGGATTCGGCCCTGGCCGAGAACCTTCGCGCCTTCGTCGAGGCGGTGGGCCGCGCCAAGCCGACGGGCGCCAAGGGCACCTACATGAAGCAGGTCGCGCTCAGCTCGACCATGGGGCCCGGCGTCACCGTCGACATCCCCTCGGCGACCGGCAACGCCTGACGGCGCTGTCTTGGCCATCCGCGACGACGCCCGCCGGCCCCGCCGGCGGGCGTTTTTGTTCGGCCGTTCGGCGTCGGGGCCGCCGGCCGGCGCGCCCCTGAGGACCGAACGGCCCGCGGCCGGGGCGGACACCGGTCAAACCTGCGTGAGAACCACCGCCTCGGCATGCTCCGCAGGCCCGCCGCGCAGGACCGTTGCGGTGCGGCGGACCGGATGCGGGCGGTGTGGCGGTTGCCCGGACCCGCGCGGGATGCAACAGTCCGGCCAAACACCAGACAAGCCGAGATTGCGCCGTTGAAAGCACCCTTGCACCCCCGGCAGGACGAGCGCCTGCAGGCGATCCGATCCTACGAAATCCTCGACACCGAGCGCGAGAAGGACTTCGACGACATCGCGAACCTGGCCGCCGCGACCTGCGGCACGCCGATCGCCGTGGTCAACCTGGTCGATGCCGAGCGGCAATGGTTCAAGGCCGAGACCGGGCTGGGCGTCCGCGAGACCCCGATCGCGACCTCGATCTGCTCGCACGTCATCCTCGAGGCCGATTTCGTCGAGATCCGCGACACGCTCGAGGATCCGCGCATGCAGGACAATCCGCTCTGCTGCGGGGATCCGGGCCTGCGCTTCTATGCCGGGGCCCTGTTGCGCACCACCGAAGGCCTGCCGATCGGGACCCTCTGCGTGCTGGATTACGCGCCGCGGGAGCTGAACCCGCTGCAGCGGGACACGCTGCGGGTGCTGGCCCAGCAGGTCATGGCGCAGCTCGACATGCGCAAGGCGCTCCGCACCGCCGCCATCCTGCGCAAGGAGGTCGATCACCGGGTCAAGAACTCGCTGCAATCGCTGGCGGCCTTCGCGCGGCTGCAGCATCGCGCCTTCCACTCGCCGGACGCGCGCCGGGCGCTATCGGGGATGATGACGCGGATCGACGCCATCAGCCGCCTGCACGAGCAGCTCTATACGCTGAACGAACACCACGAGGTCAGCCTCGACGCCTATGTGCAGCGGATCTGCGATCACCTGACGGGCCTGGCGCCAGAGGGGGTGAGCGTGGAGGTCGCCCTCGACACGGTCGTTGTCAGCCCCCAGCAGGCCGTGGCGGTGGGCACCTTCGTCAACGAGTTCGTCACCAACTCCTTCAAGCACGCCTTTCCCGACCAGCGCGGCGGCCGCGTCCACGTCGCCGTGGAGCGCGGCGCGGCCGGCCGGATCCGGCTGCGCTGCGCCGATGACGGCGTCGGCCTGCCGCAGGTTCCCGAGGAGGTTCCCAGGGGCCTGGGCATGAATATCGCCGAGGTGATCTGTGCCGAGCTCGACTGCGACCTCGACATCCGCAGCGAGGGCGCCGGGGTGATCGCCGAGCTGAGCTTCGACTCCCACCGGGAAACGCGCCCGGCCCTCGCGATGGGCGCCTAGCCGGGGCGGCGCGGGGCCGGGGCGCCGGCCCGGCCCGGGATTGCCAGGCCCATTCCGCCCGTTGCCTCTCGGCCGCCCGGTTTTCGCGCGTGCCCCGCTGTCGGTTCGGCCGGATCGCCGATCCTCCCGGCCCCTTGGAAACCTCCGGGTCGGCCGGCCCTAGCCGCCGTCGCTCCAGCGGGTGCGGTAGAGGTCGAAGCGCCGGTCGCGCAGGTTGCGCACCGATCCCTTGGCGCGGGCCCATTGCACCGTGGCGAGGTTGAGGTCGGCGACGATGATCATCTCGACATTCTCCGAGGCCTCGGCGGCGATCCCGTCGCGGGCGAAGGGGAAGTCGCAGGGCGTCATGATCGCCGAATGGGCGTACTGGATGTCCAGGTTCGACACGTTGTCGAGATTGCCGACCATCCCCGAGGTGACGACGTAATACTGGTTCTCCACCGCGCGGGCCTGGCAGCAGTATTTCACCCTGAGGTGGCCGTGCCGCGTATCGGTGTTGTAGGGCACGAACAGGATCCGCGCGCCCTCGTCGGCCAGCCGGCGGGCGGCCTCGGGGAACTCGGCGTCGTAGCAGATCAGCACCCCGATCGGGCCGCAATCGGTCTCGATCACCTGGATCTCGTCGCCGCCCTGGATGTTCCAGCTCTCGCGCTCGTCCGGGGTGGGGTGCAGCTTGGCCTGCCGGTGCACCGTCCCGTCGCGGAGGAAGACGTGGCAGACGTTGCGGATGTCCTCACCGACGCGGGTGGCGTGGCTGCCGCCGACGATGTTGATGGCCCGCGACAGGGCCATCGCCTGCAGCCGCTCCACGAAGGTCTCGGTATGTTCGGCGGCCCGGGCGATGGCCTCGCGCGGGGGCAGTTCGCGGCCCTCGCAGGACAGCAGCTGCAACGTGAAATGCTCGGGGAAGACGACGAAATCGGAGCCGTATTCCGAGGCGATGTTGGTGAAGTATTCCACCGTCTCGTAGAATTCCTCGGCGCTCTTGAGGGTGCGGGCATTGAGCTGGACCGAGGCGACGCGCACCACGTCGGGGTTCGCGCGGGTGATCGAGCGTTCCTCGGACCGCGGATCGTAATAGGGGTTGCGCCACACGAGCAGCGCGGCGTGCCCGCCGGCCGGGATGTCCTCGGGCGCATAGCGCGGCAGCGCCTGCAGAAGCTCGAACCCGTTGCGCATCTGGAAGGTCAGGACCGAATCCCGGACATCGCCGGTCTTCACCGCCTCCAGGTAGGATTGCGGGTCGGGATACTGGCGGCGGTGCCGGCGGAACCCCGACATGCGCCCGCCGAAGGCGATCCCCTTCAGTTCGTGATCGACGCAGAGCCGCTCCCGCGCCTGGTAGAGCCGCTTGCCGATCCTGAGCCGCCGGCGCGCCGGATCGACCATGACCTCGACCCCGTAGAGCCAGTCGCCGTTGCCGTTGTGCTGCGAGGCGTAGCCGCCGCCGGTGATCTCGGCCCAGGTATGCGGCGCCATCACCTTGCGCTCGGCGACGATGGTCGAGGCGGCGTAGCCGACCACCGCGCCCTCGTAGATCGCCACGAAGGTGCCCTCGCGGAAGGCGTTGATCTGCCCCGAGACCTGGCCCCGGGTATAGGGCACCTCCTCGGGATAGACGCGACGGGACAGTTCGATGACGGCGTCGACATCCCGCAGCGCGGCGTGCCGGATCTCGAGCCGGGGGGTGGTCTGCTTGGCCATGGGCGTCCTGACGATCGATGCGGTCCGTTTCGCGGGGCGGTGGGGACGGGCCTATGCCGTTCGGGGCGGAACGGCAACGCATATGCGCCCCGGGCGGGGACCGTCAGCCGCGCAGGGCCGCCCGCTCGACGATGCGGGTGCCGTCGTCGAGGGCGTCGTTGGGATCGCGACTACCCGGTCGCCCGGGGCGAGGCCGCCGAGGATCTCGGCCGCGCCGTCGTTGCGGCGGCCGACGGTGACGGGCCGCAGGCGGACCACCCCGCCCCCGGCGGCGAAGACGGCCCAGTCCGCGCCGCCGCGGAACAGCGCTCAGCGGCACCTGCAGCACCTCGTCCGCCTCCCATTCCACGATCCGCAGGAAGACGGAGAAACCGTGGCCGAGACCGGGGCGCGCGGCGGCCGGCGAGACCAGGGCGAAGTCGGCGTCGACCCGCTGCGCCTCGATGTCCAGCGCCGAAACCTTCGTGCGGGCGGCGGGCTCCACCGCGCGCAGCCGCGCCGGGCCGCCCCACCGCTCGACAAGGGCGCGCGTGCCGGGGCCGATGCGGACCGCGTCGTCGGACAGGAGGTCCGCGACGATCTCCAGGTCGGCGGGATCGCCCACCGACAGCAGCGTCGCGCCGAGCACGACGAGGCTGGCATAGGCGAAGGTGGCGGGCCGCAGCACCAGCGGGATGGCTTAGAGGTCGGAGGAGAACCGCTCGGTGAAGAGCCGGGCCACGCCCGCGCCGATCCCCCGGCCCAGCGGCTGCGCGAGCAATGCCAGAAGCAGCGTCTCGCCGGTGAGCACGTAGCCGACCTCGGCCCGGGTGAAGCCGAGGATCCGCAGGCTGGCCAGCTCCCGCGCCCGCTCGGACAGCTGGATGCGGGCGGCGTTGCAGGCCATGCCGAAGGTGATCATGACGCCGAGGGCGACGTAGACGGTGGCGGAGACGGCGATGTTCTGCGCGATCGTCTGCTCGAAGGCGCGGCGGTTCTCGGTCGTGAAGACGGCCGCCGAGAGGCGCGGGATCTCCTCGAGCGGGGCATGGAACGCCTGCCCCTGGCGGTGGTCCAGCGCGACGTTGACCACCGGCAGGCGCGGTGCGCGACGCTGCAGCGCGTCGAGGCTGTCGATCTCCGTGTAGGCGCCGAGACCGATGAACAGCGGCACGACGCCGGCGACGGGCAGCTCGACCCTCTCGCGCCGGCCGCCGAGGACTTCCACGCGCAAGCGATCCCCCGGCGCGACATCGAGCGCGCCGGCGAGGCGCTGCGACAGGTGCAGCGCGTCCGGGGCCGGGGTGACGACGCGACCCTCCGCATCGCCCACGCGGCCCGGATCGGCGCCTGGCTGGCGCCCCTCGATCGCCACGCGCTTTTCGGCGGGGCCGTGGCGCAGGATCGCCGGAATGAGGAGCTGCGGCTCGGCCTGCACCACGCCGGGCAGGCGGCGCACCTCCTCCGGCGCGACGCGCGGTCGGTCGTCGGCGAAGATCAGCGTCGCATCCTGCCGGTTCGACTGGTCGAAGGCGCTGTCGAGGATGGCGGCGAAGGCGTCGCCGAAGAAGCCGGAGGCGACCAGAACGGCGACCGCGAGGGCCAGCCCCGGCGCGGTCAGCGCCGCGCGCAGCGGCCAGCGCACGAGCGAGCGCAGAATCATCATCGTCGGCTGCGGGACCCTGAGCCGCGCCAGCGCCCGGTCGATCGCGCGGCGGCGGAAGCGCGGCGGCGCGGGCGGGGCCATCGCCAGCGCCGGGGCCAGCCGCGCCGCCGCCCGCGCGCTGCGCATCGCACCCAGGATCGCCGCGGCCAGGGCGAGCACGGCCGAGCGCGCATAGACCTGCACCGGCATCCGGTAGATCAGGTAGGGAAAGTCGTGGAACCGGGCATAGACCTGCGCCGGGATCGTGCCCGCGGCTCAGCCGAGCAGGATGCCGATCACGGCGATGACGCCGGCGAGCAGGACGTAGTGCAGCCCCACCTCGCCGTCGCCTTGGCCGAGCGCCTTCCGGAGCCCGATCTCGGCGCGGTCCGGCGCGATGATCCGGCCGATGACCATGTTGACCAGGAACACCGTGATGCCGAGAAAGACCGGCGGCAGGATCCAGGCCATGACGCGCAGCCCCTCGATCTCGCCCTTCACGAAGCTGTTCGACATCTGCAGGTGGCGCCCATGGGCGCCGATCCCGCCATGGGATCGAGAAGGACGTCCACGCGGTCGATCACGTCCCCCGGCCGGGCGCCGGCAGAGAGGGCGAGCGACAGGTCGTTGACGGCGCCGGTCATGTCCATGGCCGCGGCGACCGCGCGGTCCGGCATCCACAGGATACCGAAGCGGGTATCGTCGGGCATCATCGCGCCGGGCCCGATCGTGTAGATGAATTCGGGGCCGAGCACCGTTCCGGTGAGCGTGAGCCACCGCTTGAGCCAGTCCAGCGTGGCGTGGAACCGGTCGCCGCCCCGCAGGCCGTTGGCCTCGGCGAAGCGTGTTTTGGCCACGATCCGGTCGGTGCTGTCGGGGTCGGGCCAGCTGCCCGAGCGCAGGCGCGGCATGTTCAGCCGTGGCGTCCCTGCCGTGGGCAAGAAGAGGATCCGGCCGACGGCGGCCTCGATCCGACCGGGGATGTCGAGCATCGCGTCGGAGACCACCCGCGCCTGACCGCCGCGACCCCGGGGATGGCGGCGAATTCCGGCAGCAGGGCGGGCGGCGCGCGGGCGCTCCCGGCGAAGATGTCGGCCAAGCGGCTGCGCTCGTGACAGGCCGCCCGGGTCTCCTCGAGCGCGGCCGACATGCCGAAGGACGTCAGGAACACCGCGACGCCGCAGCCCAGGACCGGGGCGATGGCCAGGGCCTGCGACCGGAGGCGCCGCAAGTCGCGCGGCAGCTTGCCGTCGAGGGCGCGCATCACCACGAGATCTCCGCCGGGGCGAGACGCCGGGCATTGACCTGCACCTCGCCCGCGCGCCCGTCGACGAAGCGGATCACCCGGTGGGCGATCCGACGGATCTCGGCGGCATGGGTGATCACGGCGATCGTGGTGCCGAAGCGGTCGTTGACCCCGCACAGGGCCTCCAGCACCTGGATGCCGGTCCTGCTGTCGAGCGCGCCCGTGGGCTCGTCGCAGAGCAGGATCTCGGGTCGCCTGGCGATGGCGCGGGCGATGGCCACGCGCTGCTGCTCGCCGCCCGAGAGTTCCGCCGGGAAGTGATCGAGCCGGTGATCCAGCCCCACGAGGCCCAGCGCCTCCTCGGCGCGCATCGGACGTGGCCCGATATCGGTGACGAGCTGCACGTTCTCGCGCGCCGTCAGGCTGGGCACGAGGGTGTGGAACTGGAACACGAAGCCGACGTGATCGCGCCGATAGCGGATCAGCGCGCGGTGCCCCAGGACGGTGAGGTCGGTGTCGCGGAACCGGACCCGGCCGGAGGTGGCGCGGTCGAGCCCGCCGAGGATGTTCAGGAGCGTCGATTTCCCGCTGCCCGAGGCGCCGAGCAACACCGCCAGCTCGCCCTTGAACGACTCGAGCGAGACGCCGCCGAGCGCCCGGACCCGCACCTGGCCCTCATGGACCTTGCAGAGGTTCTCGATGCGAAAGATCGTGACCGGCATCGGGCGCCCGCCCCCCGGACACAATCGCATCCGGGCGGGACAAGGTCTTGATATTGATCAATGCGCCGGCCGTGCCTACTCCACCGGGCGCTGCGCGGGCCGCTCGGCGACCGGCAGCATGATATGGGCATAGGGCGTGTCGGGATACATGACATAGGGCCCGTCGGTCTCCGGCGTGACAGGCAACCCCTCCAGGATCGCGTCGTCGGGCACGATGATCATGACGTGGGGTCCCTCCACCACCCAGTCGTTCTCCGCCGTCGGGCCCTCGGCGTAGGGGTCGGTGTTGCTCGCGCCGCCTTGCGGCGTGTCCCCGGCCAGCATGTAGGCGATGCCGATCCGCGCGGGGGTGAACTCCTCCTGGTTCTGGTAGGCCTGGAACCAGCCCATCCAGGACTGGTCGAGGCACATCGGCCCGGCGAAGGCCTCGGGCGCGGGCATGCAGGTGAAATCGCCCTGCCCCTCGCGCAGGAGCGTTCCGTCGAGGGCGCGGACCGTGGCCTCGTCGCGCAGCTGCGGCGGCGCGGCGCTCAATGCCTCGTCGATCATCTCCTGCTCGGACTGGGCGAGGGCGGCGCCGGCGGTCAGCGTGGCAAGCGTGGCAAGCGTGGCGAAGGTGGGATCGAACAGTCTCATGGTCGTCCTCCCGTTTTCCGGTTCTCCGGCGGGCTCCGGAACCGGAACCCTGCCCGCAATATACACGATTCGCCCCCGCCCGGAGACCCTGGCGCCCCCCGGAGCGCGCGGCGGGGGCGCTAGGACGCCGGCGTCTCGCAGATCTCCCGCATCTTCTCGACCCCTTCCTCCAGCGTCAGGTAGACCGGCGCCTTGCGGACGTGACGCGCCGATTTCAGCGCCTCCTCCACCGGCTTGTGCACCACGGCGAAGCCCACGCGCAGCCCCTGCTCCTTCAGCCCCTCGATCAGGCGGTCGAGCATCCGGATGCCGCTCGCGTCGATGCCGTTGACGGCGCGCATGTCGAAGAGCAGGCAGCCGGCGTCGCGGTGCCGGGCCACGAGCTCCTGCAGCTTCTCCTCGCAATAGGCGACATTGGCGAAGTAGAGCGACATGTCGATGCGGATGACCAGCACCGGCAGGGTGTCGACCTCGATGTCCTCGCGGTCGACCGTCCGGTAGATCCCCGGCAGGCCGGTCGATCCGACCCGCGAGATCCGCGGCAGGCTGGAGAACCACAGGAAGGCGACGATCCCCGCCCCGGCACCCGCCACCAGCCCCTCGCGCACGCCGAGCAGAAGGGTTCCGGCCAGGGTCACGGCCAGCACCGCCGTCTCGGCCCGGCTGTGGCGCCAGACCGAGGCGATGTCGTCGAGGCTGACAAGGCTCAGCACGGCGCTCATCACCAGCGCCGCCAGTGCGGCCTCGGGCAGATGCGCGAGGAGCGGCGCCGCAAAGAGCAGCACCGGCACCACGATCAGCCCGGCGACGGCGGTGGCCAGCGGCGAGCGGCCGCCGCTGTCGAAGACGAGGGCCGACCGGCTGAGGCTGACGCCGGCGGCGTAGCCGCCGGTCAACCCGGCGGCGATGCAGGCCGCGCCGATCGCGATCGCCTCGCGGTTGGTATCGACGCTCTGCCGCCGCCGGCTCGCCAGCGCCTTGGCCACCGCCGTGCCGGTGACGAAGACGATGATGGCGATGATCGCGCTCGGCAGGGCCAGGGCGATCCAGGCCGCCGGCACCGTGACGTCGACGCCGAAGGACGGCAGCGCCCCTGTCGGCGGATCGATCCGGGCGACGCCGTCGCCGATCAGGGTCGCGGCCCCGGTCGCCGCGAGGATCGCGACCAGGGGGAAGGATTTCACCAGCGCCAGCCGGTAGGGCGGGTGCACGCCGAGCCGCCAGAGCACGACCGCGGCATAGCGGTCGGCCAGCACGAGCGCCGCGAGCGTCCCGGCGGCAATCGCCGCCGTCGGCCAGTGCACCGCATCGGCGGCGACGAGGCCGCGCACCGCATCGACGAGGTTCCCCGCCCGGGCGATATCGACGCCCAGCACGGCCGGAATCTGGCTCGTCGCGATCAGGATCGCCGCGGCGGTGGTGAAGCCGATCAGCGCCGGCTCGCTGACGAAGTTCACCAGCCGCCCCATGCCGAGCGCCCCGACGATGGCGAGGATGATTCCGGTCTCCACCGCGACGATGGCCGCGGCACTGGCCGGCGACACGCCCGCCCCCTCGATGGCGTCGGCGACCAGGAGCGAGGCCAGCGCAACGGGCCCCATGGACACGAAGGCATTGGCCCCGATCAGGGCATAGACGAAGGCCGGCGCGATCGCGGTGTAGAGCCCCGCCTCGGGCGGCAGCCCGGCGAGCTGCGCATAGGCCATCGCCTGGGGGATCAGCAGCGCGGAGAGGACCGTCCCGGCGACGAGATCCGAGGCCAGCCCCTTGCGGTCGTATCCCTCAAGCCATGCCGGTTTCAGCCGATCCATGCGCCGCGCCATTCCGCCCCTCCCGCCGGTTCCGTCCCACCCGCCGGAATGCCCCACCAGACGCCGCATGGCGAGAGCCGGGGGCGCGGTTTCGCGGGCCCGCGCGGCGAAGGACACCCCCAGGAGGGTAGCGCGGAAAACCGTTCCTCGATCTGCGAGGAGTACGTCGTCCTGGTCTGTACCGTGCCTTCAACGGACAGCAGCGCCCTCGTGGCCGAGCCATGCAGGTTCGCCTCGGCCATCTGCGACTGCACCGACCGCTCCATGCTTTCGGCCTCGCTGAAGTCCCGTGTAATCCTGCCTCCGAGGAAGTTCAGCTGCGCGCATTCGCCAAGCCTGCGGTTCTTCAGGAAGACCTGCCCGCCGGTATTGACCGACTGCGCGTCGATCGCCGGCAGGAAGAAGATGTTGCCGAGCCCGTGGCAGATGCCGTCCGGGCAGGCCGGGGAGGACTGCACTGCCGCCATCTCCTGGTCCTCGAACGTCACCATCCGGAGCGCGGCATCCCCACCGTCTGACTCGCCGCCCTGGGCGCTTGCGCCTTGCGCCATCGTGAAAAAGAGCATCGCAGCGCGGCCGGTCGTGACCAGGATTCGTGACATCGAGCATTCCTCACCCGTCCCGGCTCGCCGGTCGCGACGCTCCGGGGAGTATACACCGAAACGGATTTCTCGGGCCGCTTTCCGGGGAGGCATGCAACTCTAGGGAGGGCAGCCCTCTCCGGCACGGTAGGGGCTGCAGGGTCACGATTGGCTCGCAGGCTGGGCACGGTTCGCTTCCGGCGCCCAGCCCGGAACATCCCGAAATCCACCGTCGCCGCCAGCGTCTCAAGAGAATCGCGCTGCGCCGAGATCTCCACTAGCCGATCCGTGAACGACCAGAAGACCAGCTGACCCGCCATCGCCACCCCCCTTGCCCGCGGACGGATGAATCACGATCCGACGCCCAGGGCGAGGTTGCCGGATGTCTCCGGGTGTTGTGGCCTGTGGCCAGGCGGTAGCGGGTGGCAACGAAACGGGACAAGCTCAGCGCAGGCAACAGTCGCGATGGGACTACCCGCGGCCGGCCGGCCAGAGGACCGGCTCGCGCATGCGGTGGGGAGTTTTGTCTTCCCGATATACCTCCCCGTAGCCCAGACCCTCCTCGAGGAGAGGATCGCCGGCGACCTGAACGGCCGGGACTGCTTCGACTTCGACTATGCGCCGGCCGAAGGGGAACTCCTGCAGAACCGTCTCGACGACCGGGATCCGTGGTTCCGCTTCGCTGGACAGCCGTGGGAGGTTGCGGAGATGGGCATGACCTTCATCCAGGGCGATCCCGACCACGAAGGCGGCGTGGCGATCCGGGCCCGCTGACCAATCCGATCACGCCAGGAGGCCCCGATGGCGGGGATGACCCTGACGACCTGCGCGATGCTGCTGGCCGTCGACGGCGATACCGTGAGGTGCGACGGACAGAACAACCTCCTTCTGATGGGGGATGGAGGGCCCTGCGTCTCCGGGTTCGACACCCCCGAGCTGGGTTGGCGGCCTGATTGCAGGGCCGAGAACCGGCTCGGCATTGCCGCAGCGGCCCGCCTGTCCGAGTTGGCCGACACCGAAGGTCTGCGGATCGAGGAGTCCGGTCGCCTGGATCGTCACGACAGACCACTCGTCAGGCTGGGTCTGCCGGACGGGTCCACGATCGGGCCAGCGCCTGATCGAGGAAGGCCTCGCCGAGGCCTGGACGCCGGACTACAAGGCGGGCCGATGCGGCCGATCTGGTTCGTGATGACCACGGCCAAGAGCTGTTTGCCGGTCCCGCGAGGGTGCGATCAGGTCCGGCGCCAGGGCCGAGACGAGATCGTCGGGATACATGATCAGGGAGGGCCCTTGGGGGCGACCCTTCCCAATACTGATACGAGTTACGAGTACCAGCCCCCGCTCCCGCCCGTCCGACAACTTCGTCACGATGGCGAGGTCGCCCGTGGTCTTTCGAAGAAACTCTCCTTGCGGTCGGGCCCGGTTGACGACCTCCAGACCTGATCTCGGGCAGACCTCGTAAACGATATCGAGGACCCCCGGGGTGGCAGTCGCCCACCCCCTCAGGGTATCGCCGCAGAGCCACGGAGAGAGACGTGCAGGCTCAAGGATGTCCGCCAGGAGGTCAGGATGCGGGGCAACGCCTCGAGTCTCCACGGCCCGCTCGGGCGCTCTACGGGCCCCTCACGGCTGGCAGCGCTCGACCCCAAACCGGATCCAGAAGGTGGGCCGCTGCAACTTCGGAAGAGGACAGCATGGAGGGCCAGCGACCCTAGCACCGTTCGCGCCCGCCGACCGCCTCCGCGAACCACGGATATTCTCGGTTCTTCTGCGGCGAACGGCGCTGGCGGTGCCAGCAACGGGAACAGAATGGAGAAACCCTCCACCCCCGGGCACCATTACGCCGGAATAAGGCGTCGTTTTTCCTCGGCTTTTGACCGCATCAAGCCAAGGCGTAGCACATGCTGGAGAAGGTCACGCCGAGCGGCTTGCCGCGAGGTCGATCCACTTCCTCAGCACCGCCTCCGGGTAGCCCTTGCCGTACCCGTGACCCACGCCCTCGGTCTGTCAGCCACCAATCTGATCCACGATATCGGAGGGGCATTCCACGGCCCTTAGGCGGTCGCGCATCGCATGCCTGAAGCCGTGCATGGCCGCCCCGTCCGGGACAGGAGCCTTCAGCCACTTGTTCAGGCCCGCGCTGGCGGCATTGGCGTTCGTGGTCCCGGCCCGGGCCTGCAGGATCCGTTCGGCGGCCCATCGCGCCGAGCCGACCAGGGGAATCTCCCGGGCACCCCTGCCGTCTCGAGCCTGCGCCACGTCTTGGGTGCGATCCGTGCGGTGATCCGGCCATCTTCGCCGACGAGAAGATCCTCGCAGAGCAGTCCCGCCGCCTCCGCTGGACGCATGCCCGCTACCAGGACCGCCAGCCATCGCGTATCGTCGTCCAGGCGGTAACACTCGGCCTGTAGGGCCCGGATGGCTGCCACGGGAATGGGCTTGCCGATCCGAGACACCCGCCTGCCGGTCGTAGTGGACCTTGCCGAAGGGATTGGTCAGATCGACCCCCTCCTCGCTGGCGGCGAAGGTGATGACCGACCGCACCGTGCCGAAGATCCTCGTGATGCTGCTTCCGGCCATGCCACGGGCGATCAGCGCATCGCGGAAGGCGTTGGCATCCGCCTTGGTGTAGCCGGTCAGAGGCTTGTCCCCGCAGGTGTCGATCACGTAGCCGCAGGATCGCTCTGCCGCCGGGTGGAAGGTCATGCCCCGCCCCCGCCCTTTCAGACGCAGGTATGTCACCACGGCCTCAAAGAGCGTCATGGAGTAGATGTTGACAGCCGTGCCGCCACAAGATGTGGGGATGGGGAAGGCACGCACAGTCGCGGCACGTGCTTGCCAGGGAGATCGGCTTCCTTGCGGCAGAGGTGGTACCGGTACTCGTCCAGTCTGCTGGCAGCCCGTACAGCCGCCATGCGGGCCGATCTTGTCCGCCGGTAACAGGAGATCGTGGGCGACGTGTAGTGCCCTCTCAGTTCCGCCGGACCCCGTCTCCGGAAATAGAGGATGCCGTCCTTGGGGAAGGTGTGAGGGGCGGAAATGTGCTCCGGCACGTGCTACGCCTTGGCTTGATCCGAACAAAAGCCGAGGCGGAACAATAGATTAGAGGCTTCGGTGGTGCCGCTGAAGGGACTCGAACCCCCGACCCCATCATTACGAATGACGTGCTCTACCAGCTGAGCTACAGCGGCGGCCACCGGCGCGGTCCCTATCAAGCCGCGCCGGTGAGGGAAAGCCCTAGTTTGCCGACTTTTCGCGGTTCTCCTCGTCGCGCTGATCCTGCGGGACGATCACCTCGGCCTCCGGCACGCTGACCGCCTCCTCGCGGGAATCGGCGGCGGTCGGGGAACATCCCCCTTCGGCGCGCGGGCGGCCGTGTCGGCCTTCCCGTCGGGCCGGGGCGCCGGCGCGGGGTCGCCACCGGGGGCCTCCTCCTCGACCTCCACGGCGTCCTCGTCGGTGCGGCCGACGATCAGCGGCAGCATCTCGGTCTGGGCGGGCAGGGCCACCGCGCCCTCGCGCGGTTCCTGCCAGGACAGGGTGTCGAGCGCGCCGCAATTGCCGCAGATGCCCGCCCACTGGCTGTGGACCGTGTGGCAGTTCTCGCAGAGCCATTGCGGCCCGCGCGACACGGTCAGCGCGCGCGTCAGCCAGCCCCGCACCACCGCGTCGGAGGCGCCCTCGCCGCGCTCGATCGCAGCCATGATCGTCACCGACCGCGCCGTCGGCTGCGCGGTGGCGAGATCGCCCAGGGCGCGGCGGGCGGCGGGGAAATCCTCCGCCGCGATATGCAGCTCGGCCAGCAGCATCCGCGTCTCGGGGTGGTCGGGCTTCAGCCGCGTCAGGGTGCGGAACCGCTTGATCCGCTGGTCCGGCTTCTCCTCGGGGCGGATTGCCGCGAAGGCGGCCGCGAGATCGGGATGCGGCTGCACCTCCCATGCCTTCTTGAGCACGCGGGTGGCCTGACGCTCCTGTCCGTTGGCGATATAGGCCTCGGCCGCCTTGACGGCGGCGGGCACGAGGTCGGGGGAGAGCTTGTTGGCCTCGATCGCGGCCTCCCGGGCGCGGACCGACTGCTCGGGACCGGCGAAATCCTCGGCCTGGCTCAGCGCCAGTACCGCGTCGCGCCGCTTGTGCACGTCGCGCGGCAGGGCGCCGTGCTTCAGCTTGGCGCCCAGCGTCTCGCGCGCGCCGCCCCAGTCGTGCCGCGCCGCCTGCAGCCGCAGCAGCGTGTCCTGGGTCTCGACATGGCGCGGCTTGAGCGCGAAGGCCCGTTCGGCCAGCGCGAAGGCGGTATCGGTCTCGCCCTTCTCCAGCTGTTGCAGCATCAGGCCGCGCACGCCGACGAAACGGGTGCGCTCGTCCTCGACGAGCTCCTTGTAGACGCTCTCGGCGCGGGACTTGTCGCCGGTCATCTCGGCGCCCTGGGCGATCAGCAGGTTGGTCAGGTCGGGCCGGTGGAGATACCGCTCGGCGCGTTCGGCCTTGGCCTGCGCCTCCTTGCCCTCGCCCGAGGCGAGCGCCAGCATCGCGTCGGCCAGGGCGTTCAGCCCCTTGCGCTCGCGGCCCGCGGCCACGTAGCGCGACACCGCCGTCTCGTCGCCGTTCAGGAACCGCAGGAGCGCCCAGAGAAGGCCCAGCGCCTTCAGGACCAGCCACACCGCCACGACCAGCAGCACCAGCGCGATCGCGGCCTGCAGCGGCCCGAGCGTGAACTCGGTGTTCAGGAGCGCCACGCGGATCGAGCCGTCGGCATTCAGCAGCTGCCCCGCCCCGAGCGCCAGCGCGCCGACGAGGACGAAGAAGATGACGACCTTCAGTAGGGACCAGAGCATCGCGTCGTCCTCAGATATTGGTCACGGTTTGCGACAGGTCGGCCAGGGCCGACTGCGCGTCGAGGCGCGTCCGGGCGCGGGAGATCCAGTCCGACATGGCCTCCCGTCCCTCGGGCGGCAGGGCCTCCAGCTCGGACAGCGCCGCCTCCAGATCGCCGTCGCCGAGCCGCGCCTCGGCCCGGCTCAGGGTCGCGTCGGGCCCGGTGCCCTGCTGCTCGTCGAGCGAGCGGGCGCCGGTCTGGGCCTTCAGGAAGGCGCCGAAGCGGTCGATCGGCCCGCCGCCCGCCGTCGCGGCCACCGACTCCGAGAGCGCGGAGCGCGCCGCCTGCGCGAAGCTCTCGCGCAGGCTCGACAGCGTCGCCACGCCCGATCCGGCGGGATCCGACAGCGCCGCGGGCACCTCGACCGAGCCGGTGCTCTGCAGCTGGCCGATCGCGTCGGCATAGGGCGCGCCGGAATCGAAGGCGGCGCGGATCTCGGCCAGCGCGGCGGCGGCCGAGATGCGGTTGGTCTCGGACCGCGCCGCCTGTTGCGCCGCCGCGATCTCCTCGGCCTGACTGTCGAGGCGGGCGGCCTGGTCGTCGATCACCTGGGCCTGCGACTGCACCCGCTGCGACAGTTCCTCGACCCGGGCATTGAGGTCGGCGAGCTGCTGCGACTGGCTGGCATCGGTCTCGGTGACGCCGGGATCGCCGGCCTGCGCCTCGAGCGCGGCGAGGCGGTCCTGCAGCGCGGTCAGGCTGGTCGAGGCGGCCTGCGCCTGTTCGCGCGCCTCCGGGTCGGTGCCCGGCGCCGCCTCGATCGCGTCGATGCGCTCGGAGATCGCGGCGAGGCGGGTCGCGACCTCGCCCAGCTGGCCCTCCAGCTCGGCGCCGCCGCCGGCTGCGGGCGCCTCGTCGGCGCGGGTCTCGAGCAGGGCCAGCCGCTGGGCCTGCTCGTCCAGCGTGGCCGAGATCCGCTCCAGCGGGTCGGCCCCGCCATCGCGTTGCAGCAGGTCGAATTCGGTGTAGTAGGCGGCCAGGTAACCGATGCCGCCGGCGACGATGCCGCCCAGGAACACGGCGAGGACGGCGGAGGATCCCGATCTGGTCGGTTCCGCTTCCGGTCGGGGCGCAGGGCGCGTCGTCGCGTCGTCGCTCACGGTGTCCACCTCATCCTTGCCGGTCCGCCATTCCGGCGACCTTAGCGGCCGCATCCTCCGCCAACAAGTCCGCGGAGTTCGGCGAGGATCGTGCCGGCGTCGGGCCGTTCGGCGACCCGGACCGGACCGCCCCAGGGCCAGCCGGCGGCCACCGCGGCGCTGAGCGCCAGGACGGTCGTCCGGGGCGGCGGGCCGGGCAGGCCCCCGGCCACGATCCGCGCGCTGCGGGCGGAGAACAGCGGCAGCACGCAGGGCGCCGCCATCAGGGCGGCCCGCGCCGCCGGGCTCAGGTCCACCGCCACCTGATCGTAGAGCACCACCTCCTCGGCCAGAAGGCCCGCGGCCCGCAACCGGCGGGCGAGATCGCCGCGGGCGTGGCGGCCCCGGCAATGCAGGTAGGGGCCGCCCCCCTCCGCGCGCAGCGCCGCCTCCAGCGCGGCGACGTCGCCGGCCACCGAGCGGGCCACGGCGCCGGCCGCCCGCGCGACCCGGGCGGTGCGATCGCCCACGGCCCAGACGACCCGCCCGGACAACGATCCCCGCGCCGCCGCGGCCGCCACGCCGTTCTCCGAGGTGAAGACCAGCGTTCCCGCCGGCAGCGCGCCGCCGGGGATCGGCACGATCCGCAGCGCCGGCGCGAACAGGACCGGACCGCGCCAGCCCGCGCCCCGCGCCGCCCGGGCAAAGCGCCGGGCGGCCGAGTCGGGGCGCGTCAGGACCAGCGCGGGCGGCGGGATCGGTGGACGGATCATGCCGGGTTTGGTAGGGCGCGGACCACCCTTCGGCAACGGCGAGACGGCCATGGCCCTGATCCTCGGCCTCGAATCGAGCTGCGACGACACCGCCGCCGCGGTGCTGCGCGGCCGGGAGATCCTGTCGAACGTGGTCTGGTCGCAGGCCGACCTGCATGCCGCCTTCGGCGGCGTGGTCCCCGAGATCGCCGCCCGCGCCCATGCCGAGAAGCTGGACCATTGCGCCGAGGCGGCGCTGGAGGAGGCCGGCATCGCCTTGACCGATCTGGACGCGATCGCGGTCACCGCCGGCCCCGGCCTGATCGGCGGGGTCATGGCGGGGGTGATGTTCGCCAAGGGCCTGTCGGCCGCCACGGGGGTGCCGCTGGTCGGCGTGAACCACCTGGCCGGGCACGCCCTGACGCCGCGGCTGACCGACGGGGCGGCCTTTCCCTACCTGATGCTGCTCGTCTCGGGCGGGCATTGCCAGTTCCTGCGGGTCGAGGGGCCGGACCGCTTCGCCCGGCTGGGTGGCACGATCGACGACGCGCCGGGCGAGGCCTTCGACAAGGTCGCGCGGCTCCTCGGCCTGGCCCAGCCTGGCGGGCCGGCGGTGGAGCGCGAGGCCATCACGGGCGATCCGCGGGCCGTCCCCTTTCCCCGCCCGCTGCTCGACCGGGCCGGGTGCGACCTGTCCTTCTCGGGGCTGAAGACGGCGGCGCTCAGGGCGCGCGACGCGGCGCTGGTGGAGGGCGCCCTGCCGCGGCAGGCCCGCGCCGATATCTGCGCCGCCTTCCAGGCCGCGGTGGCCGAGACCCTGGCGGAGAAGGCGCGCCGGGCGCTGGTCCTCTGCCCGGACGCCACCGCCTTCGCCGTGGCCGGCGGCGTCGCCGCGAACGGGGCGGTGCGCGCGGCACTTCGGGGGATCTGCGACCGCCCCTTCCTGGCGCCGCCGCTGCGGCTCTGCACCGACAACGCGGCGATGATCGCCTGGGCGGGGGGGGAACTGTTCGCGCACGGCCGGCGCGACGGCCCCGATCTGGCGCCGCGCCCGCGCTGGCCGCTGGACGCGGCCGCCGCGCCCATGCTCGGATCGGGCAAGCGGGGGGCGAAGGCATGAGATACTGGCTGATGAAGTCCGAGCCGTCGGACTGGTCCTGGGCGGACCAGGTGGCGAAGGGGCCCGCGGGCGAGGACTGGACCGGGGTGCGGAACTACCAGGCCCGCAACATGATGCGCGAGATGACGGTGGGCGACCTGGCCCTGTTCTACCACTCGCAGAGCGACAGGGCCTGCGTCGGGATCGTGCGCGTGATCGCCCCCGCCCATCCCGATCCCACCGACGAGACGGGCAAGTGGGACTGCGTGACGGTGGAGGCGGTGGAGGCCCTGCCGCACCCCGTGACCCTCGACGCGGTGAAGGCCGCGCCGGACCTGTCGGAGATGGTGCTGGCGAAGAATTCCCGCCTCTCGGTGCAGCCGGTGACCGAGGCGGAATGGCGCCTCGTCCGCCGCATGGGCGGCCTCGCCTGACACCGGCGCCGATTTTTCGCCGGAAGATCGCTCCTAGCCCGGCCGCGACGCCGAGGCGCGACTGTCGCGCCGGCGCTGGCCGCCGAGCGGCGGGGCCGCCTCTCCCTCCTGCAGGGCCTCCAGCGCCCCCGGCGCGAAGACCCGCAGCACCGCCCAGCCCGTCAGGCCCAGGACCACGGTCATCGCCGCCGCCGCGCCCATCGTGCCGACGCGCTCCACCGCCAGGCCGTCGACGTCGGAGACCAGCGCCAGCACTTCGAGCACGGCGATGGTCAGCAGCGTGGTGAACAGCGTGTAGTTGCGCGGCAGCATGCGGAACCCCAGCACCAGGCACACCGCGCCGAGCGACACGGTCAGCCAGGCCGCGTCGCCGATCCAGGCGACGCCCAGCGCGACGCCGGTCCCGATCACGGTGCCGGCGGTGCGCTTCGCCGTCCGGCTGAACAGCTGGCCATGCGGCGGCAGGACCAGGATCACGAAGGTGAGCGGGAACCAGAAGCCGTGATCGCCGAAATACCGGCTCCCGACCCAGACCGACAGCGTCATCCCCACCGCCAGCACCACGCCGAAGACGCCGGCATATTCGGCGCTCTCGGCCTCCTCGGTGCCGTTCGATCCCGCCTCGCCGAAGGCCCAGGTGACGCCCTGCGCCCAGAGCATCGCGGCGATGAAGACCGCGAAGAGCTCCGTCTGGGAAGGATGGTCGAGGATCGAGGAGGTGAAGATCGGCCAGGTCAGCAGGCCCCGGATCGCCGCCCGCGCATAGCCGAAACTGCCGCAGATCCCCACCATCAGGCCGAGGAGCGGCGCCACGATCAGCGCCATCTCGGGCTGCCCGAGGCTCAGAAGGCCGGTCATCCCCATCACCAGCGTGACGAGGACGGAGACCTTCACCTCGGCGTCCTGGGTCGCCAGGCAGGCGGGCATGGCCGCCACGAAGGCGATCGCCCCCGGCCGGCCGAGGATCGACACCGCGACCACCGCCGGCACGACCATGGCCAGGACCATCATCAGGACCTTGCGCCACGGCATCGGGCTGTCGCCCTCGTGCAGGCTCATATGGGGGCGCCACGGCATCCGCCGAATATAGGGCGGGCCGCGGCCGGTCCAGCGGCCTCAGACGAAGACGTGCTCCTTGCCGTAATCCCGCGTCAGGAGGTAATAAAGCACCACCCGGTGCTTGCGCGGATCGGACCGGCCATAGTGCCGGATCGCCTTCTGGATCCCGCCCATGAGGTCCTCCTCGTCCGCCAGGCCGAGCGTGCCGACCAGGAAATCGGCGCGCACCCGCTCCAGCTCGGCGCCGTCGCCGGCGGCGACCAGTTCGGAATCGGGATCGTAGATCGCCGGCTCGCACGCGATCGTCACCTGCCGCAGGAGCGCCTGGTCGGGCGCCTCCCCGGTGATCTCCTCAAGCTCCCGCGCATAGGTCTCGATCAGTTCGTCGCGCCTCGACATGGTCTCTCTCCGGTTCGGGGCCGGGCGGAGCACCGCCCGTCCCCGGTCAAGTGCGCCGCGCGCCGCGGCGTTCCCCGCCTCCGGCGGCGAAAACCGAATTTTCGGGAGGTGCCGTTATTATTTTCTGGCGCGACAGCGAATCCTCGCGCAATCTTCTTCGAATGTCAGTCGGCGGGAGACCCATATGGCCCAGGAAACCTTCGTCGTCGCCTACGAATCTGCAGAGGGCGACGAACGGGTCCTCGACTATGCGATCAACCGCGCGGCCCGCGACGGCGCCCGCGTGGTCATCGTCCACGTCCTGGAATGGTCGCCCTACAGCTTCCTCACCCCCGAGGAACTGGAGGAGCGGCACGTGCGCCGGCGCGAGGAGATGGACCGCGCGCGCGACGCCCTGATCGATCCGGCGGTGGAACGCGCCAGGCGCGCCGGCGTCGAGGCGGAGGGCGACCTGGAATACGGCTCGGTGGTGCGACTGCTGGCCAAGTCGGCCGAGACGCACGACGCATCTCTCGTCTTCGTCGGCCGGTCGGGCTCTGATTCCATCGGCGCGCGGATCTTCGGGTCGGTGCCGCTGGGGCTGGCGCAACTCTGCCACGTCCCCATCGTCCTCGTCCCCTGACCCAGAGAAAAGGAGCGACCATGAGCGACCGCAGGATCCTTCCCGCGCTGAGTTTGGCGTGCATTGCGATGGCCGGTCCGGCCGCAGCCCAGAGCCTCGACGAGACGATCAACCAGATCTTTGCGGATTACACCGGCTGGTACGTGTCGCTGATCTTCGCCCCCCTGCCGGGAACGAATTTCAGCTGGATCGCCCTGTGGCTGGTCGTCGCCGCGCTGGTCTTCACGTTCTATTTCGCGGCGATCCAGCTGCGCGGTTTCGCGCATTCGATCCGGCTGGTCCGGGGAGACTATTCCGATCCGGACGACGCCGGCGAGGTCAGCCATTTCCAGGCACTGGCCACGGCGCTGTCGGGCACGGTGGGCCTGGGCAACATCGCCGGCGTGGCCGTCGCCGTCGGCATCGGCGGCCCGGGGGCGACCTTCTGGATGATCGTCGCAGGTCTCCTCGGCATGGCGACGAAGTTCACGGAATGCGCCCTGGGGGTGAAATACCGCAACGAATACCCCAACGGCACCGTGTCGGGCGGCCCGATGTACTACATGACGAAGGGCTTCACCGAGCGCGGCCTGCCCGGGGGGCGCTTCATGGCCGTGCTGTTCTGCATCTTCACCATCCTCGGCGCGCTGGGCGGCGGCAACATGTTCCAGGCCAACCAGGCCCATGCCCAGCTTTCGGGCGTGCTCGGCGGCTATCCGGGCTGGATCACCGGGGTGATCCTGGCCGTGGTCACCTTCGCGGTGATCGCGGGCGGTCTGAAATCCATCGCCCGGGTGACCGAGAAGGTCGTGCCCTTCATGGGGATCTTCTACGTCCTCGTCTCCATCGCAATCCTGTTCCGCAATTACGACGAGATCTTCTGGGCCTTCGGGCAGATCTTCGAGGGGGCCTTCACCGGGCTCGGGGTCGCGGGCGGCTTCACCGGCGCGCTGATCCAGGGCTTCCGCCGGGCGGCCTTCTCCAACGAGGCGGGGATCGGCTCGGCCGCGATCGCCCACTCCGCGGTCCGCACCAAGGAACCGGTGACGGAGGGCTATGTCGCGCTGCTGGAGCCGTTCATCGACACCGTGGTGATCTGCACCATGACCGCCCTGGTCATCGTGATCACCGGCGTCCTGCAGCAGGATCCCGAGACCGGTCTCTATGTCTGGAACGCCGAGGCGGGGCGGATCATGACCGAGGGCGGCGTGCAGGGGGTGGAACTGACCTCGGCGGCCTATGCCGAGTCCTTCTCGTGGTTCCCGCCGCTCCTGGCCATCTCGGTGGTGCTCTTCGCCTTCTCCACCATGCTCTCGTGGAGCTATTACGGGATGAAGGCAGTCACCTACCTCTTCGGCGAGGGCAAGGTGCAGGAGCTGACCTTCAAGACCATCTTCTGCCTCTTCATCGTCATCGGATCGGCCGCGAGCCTCGGGCCGGTGATCGATTTCTCCGATGCGATGCTGTTCTCGATGGCGGTGGTGAACGTGATCGCGCTCTACCTGCTCATGCCCATCGTGAAGGGCGAGCTGCGCAGCTACGAGCGGCGGCTGCGCGCCGGCGAGATCCGCAAGTTCGCCTGAGAGGAGCCGCCGCCCCGAACCGGGCGGCGGCCGGCCTGCCGGTCACTCCGCGCTGAGCGCGTCGTCGTCGCGGCCCTCGGGGCCGGAGGGCGTCGGGACGAAGCCGGCCCCGCCATCGTCGGTATCCTCGACCACGTCCTGGCCCGGTTCGGGATCGAGCTGGGTTTCCGCGTCGCGCCCCTGCGGCAGGTCCTCGCCGCCCTCGGAGGGAGCGGTGGTCTCGGGCGTTCCGCTGGTGGAGGCATCGGAATCCTCGTCCATCAGGAACTCCTCGTTGGCCGACCCGTCGCCCTCGGCGGAGCCCGATCCGGAGGCGGATTCCGCGTCGCCCTGCTCGCCGTCGGCGCCGCCGCTGCCGGCCTCGCCGACCTCGCTGGCGCCAGACCCATCGCCCGAGGTCCCCGGCTCCACAACCGCGGCCGCGCCGTTTCCATCCGCGCCGCCGGACTGGTCGCCGCCGGAGCCGCCCGTTTCGCCCGCGGCGCCGGATCCGGACCCGTCGCCGCCGGAGCCCCCGGCCGCGCTGCCGGAGGCCTCGTCGCCGCCCGCGGCGTTCTCGGCGGCGGGCACCTGCTCCTCGTCCGGGGCGGCGGGATCGGCCGCCTCGACCTCCTCCTCGCTGAGACCCTCCTCAGCCTGGTCGGCCGCGCCCTCGGGGGCGGTGCCTGCGCCGGCCGGATCGGCCTCCACCTCGTCCTCGGCGATGATCGTCGCCTGGTCCGGGGGTTCGGCTCCGGTCGTCGTGAACACCGCCGCCATGATGGCGATGACGACGACGGCGATGATCGCGATCGGCAACAGCGGATTGCCGGCGCCCTTTCCTGATCTGGCCATGGGAGGTCTCCTGAAAATGCGTTCGCGGCCTCAACATCGGGCCCGACGGCGGCGTTCCGCCGCTTGCCGCTTCGCCGCAGATGGGGCAAGCCACCGGCAAGACAAGGAGGCGACAATGACGGATGACAGGCTGATCGTGGCGCTCGATCTGCCCGACGCGGTCAGCGGGCTGCGCCTGGCCGACCGGCTGGGCGACGCGGTCGGCTTCTACAAGATCGGGCTGGGGATGCTGACCGGCGGCGGGCTGGCCCTCGCGCAGGAGTTGAAGGACGAGCGCGGCAAGCGCATCTTCCTCGACATGAAGCTGTTCGACATCGGCGCCACGGTGGAGGCGGCGGTGCGCGGGCTGTGCCGGTTCGACCTGGATTTCCTGACCGTCCACGGCGATCCGCACGTGGTCCGCGCGGCGATGGAGGGTGCGGCCGGAACCGGCACGCGAATCCTGGCGGTGACGGTGCTGACCTCGCTCGACCGGGCCGATCTCGACGCCGCGCTGATCCGCGAGGGCCCGATGGGGCAGATCGTGCTCGACCGGGCGGCGGCGGCCTTCGCGGCCGGCGCCGACGGGATCATCGCCTCGCCGCAGGAGGCCGCCGCCCTGCGCGACCTGCCCGAGGCGCGCGGCCGGCTGATCGTCACCCCCGGGGTCCGGCCGGCCGGCACGGCGGCCGGCGACCAGAAGCGGATGGCCGCGCCGCGGGCCGCGCTGGAGGCGGGCGCCGATCACATCGTGGTGGGCCGCCCGGTCTGGCAGGCCGCCGATCCCCGGGGCGCCGTCCGCGCCATCCTGGACGAGATGGCCGGAACGCAGGGGTCGCGGCCATGACCGTCTATGCCGTCGGAGACATCCACGGCCAGCTGGAGCAGCTCGACCGCGCGCTGGCCCTGATCGAGGCCGACGGCGGGCCGGACGCGCCGGTCGTGTTCCTGGGCGACTACACGGATCGCGGGCCCGACAGCGCCGGCGTGCTCGACCGCCTGATCGCGGGGCAGGAGGCCGGCCGGCCCTGGCGGTTCTGCAAGGGCAACCACGACCGGATGTTCCTCAGCTTCCTGGCGATGGGACGCGAGAACGATTCCCGGATCTCGTCGGGCAAGTCCTGGCTGAACCGGGCCCTGGGGGGGGTGCGCACACTGCGCTCCTACGGGCTGGAGAGCGAGGGGCTCTCCTTCCTCGACAATGGCGGCATCGAGACGCTGGCCTCCTACCGGGTGCCGGGCGGCCGCTTATCCTCGACGGAGCTGGCCGAGGCGGCGCGGCAGGCGGTGCCCGAGGCGCATCTGCGCTTCCTCAATTCGCTGGAACCCTATCACGAGGCGGGGGAGTTGCTGTTCGTCCATGCCGGCTTGCGGCCCGGCCTGCCGCTGGACCGGCAGAGCGAGGACGACCTGCTGTGGATTCGCGGGGAATGGCTGACCAGCACCGCCGATCACGGCTGGCTGGTGGTGCATGGCCATACCGCGCTCGCTCATCCCGAGCATTACGGAAACCGCGTCAACCTCGACGGTGGCGCGGGCTACGGCAATCCGCTGGTGCCGGCGGTGTTCGAGGGGCGGCGGGCCTGGACCCTCGGAGAGGCGGGGCGCACCCCGCTGGAGCCCGCCGCCTGAGCCGCGCCTATTTCAGCGACGTGTAGTAGTTGAAGACCGTCAGGGCGAGCAGAGCGAGCAGAATGATCAGGACGATGAAATACATGGCGAACTCCCTTGCGCATGTGATCCGACGGGGCAGGTAGCGCGGACCGGCCCCCTTTCACGCACCTTGACGATAGGCTAAGAGATCGCGTCTTCAAAGATGGGGGATCCCATGGGATACAGAATTGCCGTCGCGGGCGCCACGGGCAACGTGGGCCGCGAAATGCTGAGCATTTTGGCCGAGCGCGGGTTCCCGGCCGACGAGGTGGCGGCGCTGGCCTCGCGCCGGTCGCTGGGAACCGAGGTCAGCTACGGCGACCGGACGCTGAAGACCCAGGATCTCGACCAGTTCGACTTCGCCGGATTCGACATGGCTCTGTTCGCCATCGGCTCGGACGCGACGAAGAAATACGCGCCGAAGGCAGCCAAGGCCGGCTGCGTGGTGATCGACAATTCCTCGCTCTACCGCATGGACCCGGATGTCCCGCTGATCGTGCCCGAATGCAATCCGGAGGCGGTGCACGGCTATTCGAAGAAGAACATCATCGCCAACCCGAACTGCTCCACCGCGCAGATGGTGGTGGCGCTGAAGCCCTTGCACGACCGGGCGCGGATCAAGCGGGTGGTGGTCTCCACCTACCAGTCGGTCTCCGGCTCCGGCAAGGAGGGGATGGACGAGCTGTGGGACCAGACCAAGTCGATCTACAACCCGGTCGACGAGGTGAAGCCGAAGAAATACCCCAAGCAGATCGCCTTCAACGTCATCCCCCATATCGACGTCTTCATGGAGGACGGCTCCACCAAGGAAGAGTGGAAGATGGTGGCCGAGACGAAGAAGATCGTCGACGACAAGATCAAGGTCAACGCGACCTGCGTGCGGGTGCCGGTCTTCGTCGGCCATGCCGAGTCGGTGAACATCGAGTTCGAGGACTTCCTCGACGAGGACGAGGCGCGCGACATCCTGCGCGAGGCGCCCGGCCTGATGGTCGTCGACAAGCGCGAGGACGGGGGCTACGTCACGCCCGTCGAATGCGTGGGCGACTACGCCACCTATATCAGCCGCATCCGCCAGGATCCCACGATCGAGAACGGACTGAACCTGTGGTGCGTCAGCGACAACCTGCGCAAGGGCGCGGCGCTGAACGCGGTGCAGATCGCCGAGCTTCTGGGCCGCGAAGTGCTGAAGAAGGGCTGATACGCCCCGCCCCCCGGGGGCGCCCGCATGGGCGTGTCCCGGGGCGCGCGCGCCGCGGCAGGCCGGTTCAGACGGTGACGAACCGGTCGCTCGCCGCGTCGAGCATGGTCAGGCCGCCGTCGCGGATGTCGGTGTGCAGCCCGTGCAGCGACAACCGGTCGTCCTCGACCGCCTCGGCGACATAGGGGAAGGTCATCAGGTTGCGCAGCGAGGTGCGGACCGCCTCGTATTCCAGTTCCCTGACCCGCGCCGGCTCGTCTCCCTCGGGCAGCGTGGCGTAGCCGGGCTTGAGCAGATCCATCCAGCGGCCGACGAAGCTCGTCGCCTCCTCCAGTGCGGGGGCGTTGCCCTCGCACATGTCGTAGCAGCCGCGCACGCCGCCGCACTGGGAATGACCCATGACGATGACATGCGCCACCCGCAGGACGGTGACGGCGAACTCGATTACCGCCGAGGTGCCGTGGCGGTTGCCGTCGGGCTCGTAGGGCGGGACGAGGTTGGCGATGTTGCGGTGGATGAAGAACTCGCCCTGCTCGGCGCCGAAGATCGAGGTCACGTGCACCCGGCTGTCGCAGCACGAGATCACCAGGGCGCGGGGCCGCTGCCCCTCGTCGGCCAGGCGCCGGTACCAGGCGTGGTTCTCGGCGAAGGTGGTGGCGCGCCAGCCGTGGTAACGCTGCACGAGGTACTGGGGGAGCGGTCTGGCAGGCAGCATCACATGCTCTTCTCTTCGTCGCCAAGGGTCACGATCCGTCGAATACGACAAATTCGGCCCGACCGGAAGCGCTGGCGGTAACCTCACGTTATCCCGCCCCCGCCACCCTCTGCGCGGGGGCATGAGGAGTGAGACATGGGGATAATCGCGTTGTGCCCGACGGAACGGGCCGAGAGCGACGTTCTGCGCCTCGCCGGGTTGACGGCGCCGACGCTGACGGCGCGGATCGACACCGAACTGGAAGAGATCGCCGAGATGCTGAGCCGCGTCTCGCTGACCCACGCCGAGGACGACGCCGCGGCCCTGCGCCGCGCGACCTCGATGCTGGCCGCCCGGTGCGGCGTCCTGGGCCTGCTGCGGATCGCCCGGATCGCACGCACCATCGAGCGCCTGCTCTCGGATGGCGACGAGATCGCCCTGGCCGCGAATGTCGCCCGGCTGGAGCGGCTGGGCGAGGCGACGCTGAAGGAAATCTGGCGCCTGCAGGACCTGCCCGGCTGACCCATTGCGGCGGCGCGCGGCATCGTTAGGGTCCGGGCATCCGATCCGCGAGGCCCGCCAGATGACCGCCACCGCCCTGACCTTCGCCGCCGACGATCCCGCCGCGCGGCCGATCCACCTGCTCCCGCCAGACGCGGTCGCCGACTGGATCGAGGCGCAGCCGCCCCAGGTCGCCGCCTGGGCCCGCGCCTCGGGATTCGCCGGCAAGCCGGGGCAGTCGCTGATCCTGCCGGGGCCGGACGGGGCGCCGTCAGCGGCGCTTTTCGGGATCGGCGCGGAGGAGTCACGGCCCCGCCGGCGCTTCGCCCTGGCGGCGCTGCGCGCGAACCTGCCCGCGGGGACCTGGCGGCTGGCCACCGATCTGGAACCGGAGGCGCGCGACGAGGCCGCGCTGGGCTGGCTGCTGGCGGGCTACCGCTTCGACCGCTACGCCGCCGCCCCGGCCTCGGAGGCGCGTCTGGTGGCCCCCACCGGCGCCGATGTCACCCGGCTGGAGGCGATCGCGGCGGGCGAGGCGCTGACCCGCGACCTGATCAACACGCCGGCCCGTGACATGGGGCCCGCCGACCTGGCCGCCGCCGCCGAGGCGCTGGCGGCCGAGTTCGGGGCCGGGTTCCGCACGGTCGAGGGCGCGGAGCTGGCCGAGGGCTTTCCGCTGATCCACACGGTCGGGGCCGCCGCCGCGCCGGACCGGGCGCCGCGGCTGGTGGAGATGACCTGGGGCACGGAGGGGCCGGCCGTCACCCTCGTCGGCAAGGGCGTGTGCTTCGACACCGGCGGGCTGAACCTCAAGCCGGGCGCGTCCATGGCCCTGATGAAGAAGGACATGGGCGGCGCGGCCACGGTGCTGGGCCTCGCGCGGATGATCATGGCGACGGGCGCGGCCGTGCGCCTGCGCGTGCTGGTCCCGGCGGTGGAGAACGCCGTCTCGGGCGCGGCCTTCCGGCCCGGCGACATCCTGCCCTCGCGCAAGGGGCTGTCGGTGGAGGTCAACAACACCGATGCCGAGGGCCGGCTGGTGCTGGCCGACGCGCTGGCATGGGCCGCCGAGGACCCGCCCGACCTCCTGGTCTCGATGGCGACGCTGACCGGGGCGGCGCGGGTCGCGGTCGGGCCGGACCTGGCGCCGTTCTACACCGACGACGACGGCTTCGCCGGGGACCTGATGGCGGCCGGGGCGCGGGTGTGCGACCCGCTCTGGCGGATGCCGTTCTGGGACCCCTACGAGGAGATGATCGAGCCCGGCATCGCCGATCTAGACAACGCGCCCTCGGGCGGCTTCGCGGGGTCGATCACCGCGGCGCTGTTCCTGCGCCGCTTCGCCGCCGGCGCCCCGCGCTACGTCCATTTCGACATCTACGGCTGGCAGCCCAAGGACCAGCCGGCGCGGCCCAAGGGCGGCGTGGGACAGGGCGCGCGGGCGCTGTTCGCGGCGATCGGAGGACTGTCGTGACCGACCGGCGCCTGACCCCCGCCAATGCCCGCGTCGCCGCCCGCCACCTGGAGGGCCGGGTGCAGGCCGAGCGCTTCGTGACACCGGAGCCCGCCGCCGTCGCCGTGCCGGTGGCCGATCTCTGGGCCGCGCCGGAGCGCACCGCCCGGGACCGGCAGCTCCTCTATGGCGAGGCGGTGGAAATCTACGAGCGGCGCGACGGCATGGCCTTCCTCCGGGCGGCGAAGGACGGCTATGTCGGCTACGTGGCCGAGGCCGATCTGGGCGCGTCCGGCAGCCCCAGCCACATGGTCGGCGTGCCGGCCACCCATCTCTATCCCGCGCCCGACATCAAGCGGGTGGCGGCCCTGCGTCTGTCCTTCGGTGCCCGGCTGCGCGTGGTGGCGGGGACGGATACGTTCTTCGAGACCTCGGAGGGCCTGTTCGTGCCACGTCCGCACGTGACGCCGGCCAACCGGGCCTTCACCGATCCGGCCTCGGTGGCGCAGCTGTTCTTCGGGGTGCCCTATCTCTGGGGCGGGAACTCGTCGGACGGGATCGACTGCTCGGGGCTGGTGCAGGCCGCCTGCCTCGCCTGCCACATCCCCTGCCCCGGCGACAGCGACCTGCAGGAGGGGGTGCTGGGCACGCCCCTGGCGGCAGACGCGGCGCCCGCGCGCGGCGATCTCTATTTCTGGAAGGGGCACGTGGCCATCGCGGTGGACGGCGAGGTGCTGATCCACGCCAACGCGCATCACATGGCGGTGGCCTACGAGCCGATCGCGGCGGCGATCGCGCGGATCGAGGGCCAGGGCGACGGGCCGGTGACCGCGCGGCGGCGCCTCGTCGGGCCCTGACACCCGTCCCGGCCCCTCCCCGGCGGGGCAGGACCCGCCCGAGGCGGGGTCACTCGATGGCGCGGATGAGCTTGCGGTCGAGCACGCCGAGCACCGATTTCAGGTCGTGGCCGCGCTTGAGCACCTGTCCGTCCATGCCGATCACCGCGTACATGCCCTGCCGCTGGCGCAGGCGGGGGCGCTTCTCGATGCGGTAGAGCGGGTGTTCGGCGGTGCGGCGGAAGATCGAGAACACCGCCACGTCGCGCAGGAACGACAACCCGTAATCGCGCCATTCCCCCGCCGCCACCGCCCGGCCGTAGAGGGCCAGGATCAGCGTCAGCTCACGCCGGTCGAAGGCTGTCTGCCCAGGGGAATCGGTCCGGCCCGGGAAGGGCGTGGGGGGGATCGCGCTCATCCCGGCAAAGGTGGGCGAGCGAACCCGTCTTGGCAAGGCCGCCGAGGGCCCGGAAATGGCCACGAAAGGATCACCTTCCCGCCGCGACGGGGCCATCCGGACCCGGCACAACCGCCCCATAGCGCAAGCTAGCCCGGTGCCGCGGCGACATCAGCCCCCGATAGTCGCGGCATCGGGCACTACGCTGTCCCCCGCCCCCCGATGGCGGCCGAGGGGACTCGACAGGCCGCCCGGCTTCCGGCAGAAATGGAACATAAAGTGAACATCCTGCTGCCACGGGATCGTCCATGCCGCCGCGCCGCCTGCTCTCGCTCTGGTTCCCGCGACTGGGGGCCGAACGCCTGTCGCGCCGCACCGATCCGTGCGGCGAACGGCCCTTCGCCACCGTCGCCGGGCGGCGGGGGGCGCAGGTGCTCGCCAGCCTGTCGGCGGGGGCCGAGGCGCTGGGTCTTCGCCCGGGCCAGGGGCTGCGGGACGCGCTGGCATCCTGCCCGGACCTGCTCACCGCCGGGCGCGACCCCATGGCCGAGGCGACCTTCCTGTCCGCGTTGCGGCGCTGGGCGGGCACCTTCAGCCCCTGGGTGGCCGAGGAGCCGCCCGAGACGCTGACCCTCGACCTGACCGGCTGCACCCGCCTCTTCGGCGGCGAGGAGGCGCTGGCCGCGCGCGTGGCCGAGGAGGTCGCCGATCTGGGCCTGACCCTGCGGATGGGCCTGGCCGACACCCCCGGGGCCGCCTGGGCGCTGGCCCATCACGCCGGCGAGGGCGGCCCGGCGCCCCTGTCGGGCGACGCCATCGACCAGGAGGCCCCCGCCACCCGGTCCCGCGCGGCGCGGCGCGGGGCCCCGGGGCCGGGCCCGGCGGGCGGGCCGGCGCTGGTGATCGCCCCCCGGGGCGGCACCCGGGCGGCGGTGGCGCCGCTGCCCGTGGCGGCGCTGAGGCTCGATCCCGACATCGCGGCCGAGCTGGCCCGGCTGGGGCTGCGCCGGATCGGCGACCTGGTGGCGCAGCCGCGGGCCGGGCTGGCGCGGCGCTTCGGCCAGCCGCTGACCGACCGGCTGGACCGGGTCATGGGCATCACCCCCGAGCCGATCTCGCCCATCCGTCCCCGCGACCGGTTCGCCGCGCGGCTGAACCTGCCCGAGCCGATCGGCCTGGAGGCGGACGTGATGGCCGCGATCGACCGGATCCTGCCGCCGTTCTGCGACCGGCTGCGCGCCGCCGGCCAGGGCGTGCGGCGCGCCCGGCTGGAATTGTGGCGCACCGATCGCGGCGTGGTCCGCGCCGAGGTGACGCTGGCCCGCGCGATCCGCGATCCCGCCGCCCTGCGTCCCCTCCTGGCAATGAAGGTGGCCGGGATCGATGCCGGGTTCGGCATCGACGCGGTGCGCATCGAGGCGCTGGCGACCGAGCCCTTCGTGCCCCGGCAGGCCCCCGCCCCCGGGGCGGCCGCGCCCGGACAGGCGGAGCCGCTGGAGGACCTGATCGGGCGGCTGGGCGCCCGGATCGGGCCGGAACGGATCACCCGGCTCCACCCCGCCGACAGCCACATCCCCGAGAAGGAGGCCCGGACCCTGGCCGCCGCCTGGTCGGAACCGGCGCGGGACTGGCCCGCCTCGCCCGTACCCCGGCCGATGCTGACCTGGCCGCCCGAACCCGTCGCGGCGCCCACCCGCCCCGAGCCGCCCGCGCGGTTCCGCTGGCGCGGCCGCGACCTGGTGCTGGCCGAGGCCCGGGGGCCGGAGCGGATCGGGCCGGAATGGTGGCTGGACGATCCCGCCTGGCGCACGGGGGTGCGCGACTACTGGCGCGTCACCTGCGAGAGCGGCGACCTGCTCTGGCTCTACTACGCGCATGGTGCGGCGCTGTCGCCGGGCTGGTTCTGCCAGGGCGCCTTCTGCTGAAGCGGCGCCTCAGCCCACGATGCGATAGTAGAGCGCATCGGGAAGGAAGTTCATCCCCCTGAGCGCGCTCGCCAGTCCGGTGGGGAAGTTCCGGGCGAAGGCGTCGCCGGACATGTGCTCGACCATTTCCCGCGCGGCGGCCTCCGGCTCCATGATCTGCGGCATCCGGAACGTGTTCTTCTCGGTCAGGCGGGTGCGGATGAAGCCGGGATTGACCAGCTGGACCGTCACGCCGGTGCGGCGCAGATCGGCATGCATCCCCTCGGCCAGCACCATCACCCCCGCCTTGGAGGCGGCGTAGCCGATGGAGTTCGGCAGGCCGCGGAACCCCGACAGCGAGCCGGTCAGCACGATATGGCCCCGGTCGCGCGCGGTGAAGGCGGGCACCACGTGACCCAGCACCCGGCAGGCGCCGGTGAAGTTCACGTCGGCCATCGCCACCACCTGCTCCGCATCCCATTCGGTCGCGGCCTGCGGCCAGTAGACACCGGCGAGATAGACCAGCCCGTCGATCTCGCCCACCTCCTCCCAGGCCCGCGCGACGCTGTCGCTGTCGGTCACGTCGCAGGGCACGACCGCGGCCCGCCCCGGCACCTCCTCCGCCAGCGCCCGGAGCCTATCCTCGCTGCGGGCGGACAGCACGAGGTCCACGCCCAGGCGGGACAGCTTCATCGCCAGTGCCCGGCCCAACCCCTCGGAGGCGCCGACCAGCCAGTAGCGTTGGCCCTTCCAGTCCCGCATCAGGACCCCTCCTCCTTGCGGATCGTCGCCACCAGTTCCGCCACCAGGATGCCGCCCTTGCGGAACTGGCTGCGGTTCAGGATCGTCCCGCCCTCGGTCAGGTACATCCAGTCCGTCACCGACAACCGGTAGCCGCCCGAATCCTCCGGCAGGACGATGGTATAGAGCATCTGCACCGTCGGCCCGACGGCATGGCCGCGCCCGGTGCCCACGAGGTCGTCGGCGCGCGCGGTGATCCGCCCGGCCTCGGTGACGTCGAGATGCCATTCGCGGGTCTGGGTGCCGCCGCCGTCATACTTGAAATCGACCTCGACGACGCCCTCGCCCCCCTTCCAGCGGCCGGACATCACCGCGCGGAAGCGCGAGGTCATGCGCCCCGTCGGGCCGAAGATCACGCCCTCGCAGATGTTGCGCCCGTCCAGGTGCCGCGTGAGGTCCAGCTCCGGGCCCAGTCCGGTGTATTCCGAAGGTCGCTGGCCAATGAAGGTCATGAACCGGCCGCGGATGGCGATCCCGACCAGCACCAGCCCGAAGATCACGCTGAGATAGACGAACACTTCCATCGATGATCCGATCGCTCGCGGGAGAGCCGGCGCCGCCGGCTATGTCTTGGGACGCAGCGCGCGCGACGCCCGCTTTGTTCCGCGATCCGTCGCCGCGTCGGGGCCGGTGGGGCCGATCCCCGGCGGGGCTGGGCGGCCGAGATAGCGCGCGCCCTTCCACCACAGTTTCAGCGCCTGCCAGTGAATCAGCGCCAGCACCCGGCGGGAGCCCAGGGGGCGGCGAAGCGCCGCGCCGGCCAGCGCCCGGGCGGTGAGCGGCCGCCGCGGCCCCGCCAGCGTGGCGACGAGCCCGTCCGCCCCGTCGGCGAGGTCGATGCGGATGGCGATCCGGTCGGGCCGGATGTCGAACCGGAAGGCATAGCCCCCCGCGATCCGCTGGAACGGCGAGACATGGAAGCACTTCCGCGCCCGAAGCGTATCCGCCGCCCCGATCGGCCCCAGGTCGTCGCGGTGGCACAGATAGGCGTGGCGGTCGCCGAAGGTGTTGGTCACCTCGGCGATGACCGCGCGCAACGCGCCGGCGCGGTCGCGGATCAGCCAGAAGCTGACCGGGTTGAAGACGTGGCCCAGCACACGCGGCTGCGCCAGCAGCTCGACGCGCTGGGCGAGATGCGACAGGCCCCGTTCGTCCAGCGCCTCGCGCACCCAGGCCGCACCCCGGCCCCGCCCCGGCGGCCCGCCATGGTCGCGGTCCCGCAGCGCGGCGAGGTTGGCCCGGTTGCGCGAGAACAGCCAGGGCGCGGCGGGCGCGGGGTCCTCGGCATCCACCAGCACGTAGTCGATCCCGTAGGCGAAGGCGTTGCCGATCGCCCCCTTGCGCCCGTGCCAGGTGCGGCCGGCGATATGCTCGACCCGGCTCACTCCGCGGCGACGGCCCGCCGCTCCTCCGCCATGGCGCGGACCACGTCGACGGCCGAGGCGAATCCGTCCTCGTGGAAGCCGTCGCGCATCCAGGCGCCGCAATACCAGGTCCGGTTGGTGCCGTTCGCCGCCCGGATCCGCGCCCGCCCCCGCTCGGCGCCCATGTCGTAGACCGGGTGGCGGAAGGTGGTCTCGTCATAGACCATCTCCTCGCGGATCGGCCGCGTGGGATTCAGGGTGACGAACATCGAATCGTCCTTCGGGATCGGCTGCAGCGAGTTCATCCAGTAGGTCAGGTCGATCCGGTCGGTCCGTCCCTCCGGCTCGCAGTAGTTCCACGACGACCAGACGCTGCGCCGCCGCGGCATCACCGACGGATCGGCGTGCAGGATCGCCCGGTTGGGCTGGTAGCGCACGGCGCCCAGCGCCTCGGCCTCCGTGGCCGAGGGATCGGCCAAAAGCGCCAGCGCATCGTCCGAATGGGTCGCCAGGATCACCTCGTCCACGTGCTCCCTCTCGCCCCCGGCGATGATCTCGACGCCGTGGGCATGGCGGCGGATCGACCGCACCGGCGTGCCGGGGCGCAGATCCACCCCGGCGCGCGACAGCGCCGCCTCCAGCCGCCGGACATACTCGACCGAGCCGCCCCGCACCGTCAGCCACTGGTGCTGTCCGCTGTGATGCAAAAGCGCGTGGTTGTCGAAGAACCGGACCAGCGCCCGCGCCGGGAAATCCAGGATGCCCTGCGAGGGCGTCGACCAGATCGCGCCCGACAGCGGCAGCAGGTAACGGTCGCGGAACCAGTCCCCGGTGCCCATGCGGGCGAGGAAATCCCCGAGCGGCAGGTCGTCCTCCCTGGCCATGGCCAGCGCCCGGGCGTTGAACCGCAGGATGTCGCGGATCATGCGCAGGAATCGCGGGTCGCAGGCGTTGCGCTTCTGCGCGAAGAGCGCGGCGAGATCGCGCAGTCCGTATTCGAACCGGCCGCCGTCGAAGGAGGCGCCGAAGGTCATGGCGCTGTCGGTCACGGGCACGTCCAGCGCCTCGAACATCGCGCACAGATGGGGATAGTTCACGCGGTTGAAGACGATGAAGCCGGTATCCACCGGCTGGTCGCCGCGCCGCCCGGCGGTGACCGTGCGGGCATGGCCGCCGAGCCGCGGCGCGGCCTCGTAGAGCACGACATGGGCCCGGTCCCTGAGGCACCAGGCGGCCGCGAGGCCCGAGATGCCGCCGCCGACGATGGCGACCCGACGGGGGGCGAAGGGGGTCTCGAAGGGCATGGTCTCTCCGGTGGGAATACGTCTCGCGGGATCTAGCACGGGGGCGGGGCGCGGGGACCGGACGGGCGCGCGACGCAGCGTCTCACTCCCCCGGGACGGCGAGGCGGTCCTCGGGGGCCAGTTCCTCGAAATCGAAATTGTGCAGCCGCCCGGCGCGCTTGCCGGCCTTCTCGGACGAGATGCGGATCTGCTCCACGTCCTTGCGGGCCTGCTCGAAATGGCGGTCGAGATTGCCCACCCGCTCGCCCAGCCGCTCCACGTCGGCATTGAGCAGGCCCAGCTCCTTGCGGATCGCGCCGGCCTGCTCGCGCATCCGCGCATCCTTCAGGATCGCGCGCATGGTGTTCAGCGTCGCCATGCAGGTGGTGGGCGAGACGATCCAGACCCGGGCGGCGAAACCCTCGCGAACCACATGCGGCAGCCGCGCGTGCAGCTCGGCATAGACCGCCTCGGAGGGCAGGAACATCAGCGCGCCGTCGGCGGTGTCGCCCTCGAGGATGTATTTCTCGGAGATGTCGCGGATATGCTTGCGCACCGCCTGGCCCAGCGATTTCAGCGCCCGCTCCTGCGCCTCGCGGGTCTCGGCCGCCGCATAGGCCTCGTAGGACTCGAAGGGGAACTTGGCGTCCACGACGATCGGCCCCGGCGGATTCGGCAGGTGGATCAGGCAATCGGCCCGCGCGCCGTTGGGCAGCGAGTGCTGCAGCGAATAGCTGTCGGCCGGCAGGGCCTTGGAGACGATGTCGTTGAGCTGGATCTCCCCGAAGAGACCGCGGCGCTGCTTGTTCGACAGGATGTCCTGCAGGCTGAGCACGTCGCCCGACAGCTTCTGGATGTTGTCCTGGGCCTTGTCGATGGTGGCCAGCCGCTCCTGCAGGCGGGTGAGCGAGGTCGTGGTCCGCTGGGTCTGGCCGTGCAGCACCTGGCCCATCTTCTCCTGCATGTCCGACAGGCTGCGCTGCTGGCGCAGGTTCTGCTCGGCGAGCCGCTCGCCCATGTTGCGCTGCACCTCGGCCAGCCGCGATTCCACCGTCTGCAGCATCCGCATCTGGGCGTTGGAGGTCGTCTCGCTGACGGTCTGGAGCGATCCGGCCAGCTGCGTCTGCCCGGCGCCCAGCGCCTGCACGTCGGCGTTCATGCGGCGCAGCTCGTGGGCCAGCGCCTCGGTCACCCGGGCCGAGCGGCCGGCGCGGCGCAGCGCGGCCAGCATCAGGGCCACGAGCAGCGCGGCGACGAGGGCCGCGACGAGGATCGCCTGGGCCATCGGATCGCCGGAGGCCAGATCGGTGAGGAACCGGTCGATCATGCGCGCCCGAAGAGCCTCTCGATGTCCGACAGCTTCAACTCGACGTAGGTGGGCCGGCCGTGGTTGCACTGGCCCGAATGGGGCGTCGCCTCCATCTCGCGCAGGAGCGCGTTCATCTCCTCCGCCCGCATCCGCCGCCCGGCGCGGACCGATCCGTGGCAGGCCATGCGCGACAGCACCGCCTCGACCCGGGCGCGAACGGACAGGGCTTCGCCCAGGTCGTCCAGCTCGTCGAGGATGTCGCGCAGGAGCGCCCGCGCATCCACCTCGCCCAGGATCGCCGGGGTCTCGCGCACCGCGACCGCGCCGCCGCCGAAGGGTTCCACGGTCAGGCCGGCCTGCGACAGGTCGCCCGCGATCTCCAGCAGGCGGGCGGCGTCGCTGGCGCTCATCTCCACGATCTCGGGGATCAGCAGGGCCTGCGCGGCGACGCCGGTCTCCGCCAGCTGGCGCTTCATCTTCTCGTAGACGAGGCGCTCGTGGGCGGCGTGCTGGTCGACGATGACGAGGCCGGTCTCGGTCTGGGCGATGATGTAGTTCTCGTGGACCTGGCCGCGCGCCGCGCCGAGCGGGTGGTGCGGGGCGCCGCCCTCCCCGTGCGCGGCGCGCCGCTCCTCGGGCGCGTCGTGCGGCGGGGCCGGCGCGGGCTCGTCGACGCGGGCGAAGACGGCGCTGGTCTCGGCGAAGCCCGGCTCGGGCGCCGGACGGGAGGGCCGCGCGGCGGGCCGGTCCATCTGGTAGATGCGCGGCCCGGCGGGTTCGGGCCGGAAGGCACCGAGGGTCGCGTCGGCCACGGTGCTCGAGGCGCGGTGCCCGGCCTCGGCCAGCGCGTGCTTCAGCGCCGAGACGATCAGGCCGCGCACCACGCCGGGCTCGCGGAACCGCACCTCGGTCTTGGCCGGGTGGACGTTCTGGTCCACCCGGGTCGGGTCGACCTCCACGAAGAGCGCGGCGGCGGGGTGGCGGTCGCGCGACAGGAAATCCTGGTAGGCGCCCCGGAGCGCCCCGACGAGCAGCTTGTCGCGGACGGGCCGGCCGTTGACGAAGAGATACTGGTGCGTGGCGGCCCCCCGCGAATAGGTCGGCAGCGCGGCATAGCCCGTCAGGGCCACCTCCTCGCGCGCCGCGTCCACGGCCAGCGCGTTCTCGGCGAAATCCGCGCCCAGCACCTTGGCCAGCCGGGCATGGAGCGCGTCGAACAGCTCCCCCTGCCCGGCCTCGGCCCGGAACAGCTCGCGCCCCGCCCCGCCGCCCGACACGTCGCGCAGGCAGAAACCGACCAGCGGCTCGGCCATGGCGAGGCGCTTGACCACATCGCCGATGGCCTGCGCCTCGGCCCGGTCGGAGCGCAGGAATTTCAGCCGCGCGGGCGTGGCGTAGAACAGGTCGCGCAGCTCCACCACCGTGCCGCGGCGGATCGCGGCGGGCTTCACCGGCTCGGCATGGCCGCCCGAGACCGACAGGCAGGCGCCTTCCGCCCCCACGGCCCGGGAGGTGAGCGTCAGCCGCCCCACGGCGGCGAGCGAGGGCAGCGCCTCGCCCCGGAAGCCGAAGGAGGTGATGTTCAGCAGGTCGCCGCCGTCGATCTTCGACGTGGCATGGCGCGACAAGGCCAGCGGCAGATCGTCGGGGGACATGCCGCAGCCGTCGTCGGTGACCCGGATCAGGGTCTTGCCGCCCTCGGCGTAATCCACCTCGATCCGCGTGGCGCCGGCATCGAGGGCGTTCTCCACCAGTTCCTTGACCGCGGAGGCCGGGCGCTCGACCACCTCGCCGGCGGCGATCCGGTTGATCGGCGGATTCGTCCAGCTGACGAATTCTGGGGCGATCCGCGCCGATGTTGCGGTCATGGGCTGTCATGCCACAATCGCTAGCACGGTCTGTGGCGGTCGGGAAACGGATTATCCACGACCATCCACAGGAAATCCGGCCCTCAATTGGTGGGCTGGAGGCCCTCCGGCTGGCCCACGACGACGAAGGAGAGATCCTCGGGCCGGTAGAGGTCGTCGGCGACGCGGGAGATGTCGTCGAGCGTGACTGCCTCGATCCGGGCGTTGCGGGTGGCGATGTAGTCCGGCGAGAGCTCGTCCATCTGCATCCCCACCAGGATCTGCGCGATATCGGCGTTGCCGTCGAATCGCAGCGGATAGGCGCCGGTGAGATAGGTCTTGGCCTCCGCCAGCTCTTCCTCGGTCACCCCTTCAGCGATGCGGCCCCATTCATCGCGCACCACCTCCACCAGGTCCCCGGCGGTGGCGTTGGCCGAGGCCGCCTGCCCCAGCAGCGCCTCGGCGTATTCGCGCGGCGCGAGGTAGGCGCCGATGCCGTAGGTCAGCCCGCGTTCGACCCGCACCTCCTCCATCAGCCGCGAATTGAAGCCGTGGCCGCCGAAGATCTCGGTCAGGACATAGGCGGCGAAGAAATCCTCGTCGTCGCGCTCGATCCCCTCGTGGCCGAACAGGATCACCGATTGCGGCGTCGGGAAGTCCACGACCTCGACGCCCGGTTCGATCGACCAGCCGGCATCGCCCGGCATCGGCGCGTCGGCCGATTGCGGCAGCGCGCCCAGGAGGTCGTCGAGCAGGGTGCCCAGCTCCTCTGCCGTGATGTCGCCCACGGCGGAGACGAACAGGTGATCCCGCACCAGCGTGTCGCGGTGGGCCTGCACGATGTCGTCCCGGTCGAGGGCGGTGACGCTCGCCTCGGTGCCCTCCACCGGCGTTCCGTAGGGGTGATCGGGATGCGCCAGCGCGTCCCAGCGCCGGGCGGCGATGGCGCCGGGATCGGTCAGGTCGCTGGCGATGATCGACAGGACCTGGTCGCGCACCCGCTCCACCGCGTCTTGCGGAAAGGACGGCTCCGCCAGCGAGCGGCGCAGCAGATCCACCGCCTCGGCGCGATTCTCGGTCAGGAACCGGGCGGAGACGGAGACCGCGTCGTCCGAGGCATCGTAGGAGAACGCGGCGGCGAGCGCATCGCGGGCGGCGGCGAAGCCCTGCGCGTCAAGGTCGCCCGTCCCTTCCTCCAGCAGCCCCGCCATCAGGTTCACCGCCCCGCGCTTGCCCGCGCGGTCGAGCGCGGCGCCGGGGACGAAGCGGATCTCCAGCGCGGTGAACGGGATCGAGGGCTCCTCCACCAGCCAGGCGTCGATGCCGCCGGGCGAGGTCACCTCCTGCACCTCGACCTCGGCAAAGGCCGGCGTGGCGAGAAGGACGAGCGCGACGAGGGTGGCGCGGATCATTGGGTGACCTCCTGCGTGGCGGGGTCGGTGGCGGGCGCGGGGGCCGAAGCGGGGGTCGGCTCGGCCTCCACCGGATCGTCGGGGGCGATGTCGGGCGCGGTGAGGAACCCCGTCACCGCGCGGTCGCGGTCCAGCACCTCCCGCGCGGCCGCGACGATCTCCTCGGGCGTGACGTCCTGCAGGATGTCGGGCCAGGCCTGCACGTCCTCCACGGTCAGGCCGCTGGTCAGCGCCCGGCCGTAACGGTCGGCGAGCGAGCGCACGCTGTCCTGGGAATAGATCTCGTCGGCGCGGATCCGGGTCTTGATGCGCTCCAGCTGCTCTGGATCGACGCCCTCCTCGAGGAAGCTCTGCGATCTCGCGGTCCAGCGCGGCCTCCGCCTCCTCCAGCGAAGTGCCCGGCGCCGGCACGACGACGAGACCGAAGGTCGTGTCGTCGAGCGACGGTGCCGCTGTAGAAGGCCGAGGTATAGAGCGCCTCGCCGGTACCGAATTGCAGGCGCGTGGCCAGTTCCGAGGTCTGCCCGCCGCCCAGGATCTCGGCCAGCAGGGTCAGCGCCGCGGCCTCCTCCTGCGCGCCCGGATCGCGCTCGGGAGCGAGGTAGGTGCGCACCAGGTAGGGCTGGGCCACGCGCGCGTCCTCGAAGGTGAGGCGCCGCTCGGCCAGCTGCGGCGGCTCCTGCGGGCGGACGCGCTCCGGCAGGGCCTCGGTGGGCTCCAGCGGGCCGTAATGCTCCTCGGCCAGATCGCGCACCTCGTCGGGGTCGACGTCGCCGGCGACGATCAGGATCGCGTTGTTCGGGGCGTAGTACGTCTCGTAGAAGGCCAGCGCGTCCGCGAGCTCCAGCGCCTCCACCTCGTCCATCCAGCCGATCACCGGCCGGCCATAGGGATGGTTGAGATACTGCGCCGCGTCGCGCTGCTCGGAGAACAGCGCGCCGGGATCGCTCTCGATGCGCTGGTTGCGCTCCTCCTGCACCACGCGCAGCTCGGTCGCGATGTCGCGGTCGTCGAGCGACAGGTCGCGCATCCGGTCGGCCTCCATCTCCATCATCAGGCCGCAGACGGTCGGCGGCGACGCGCTGGAAATAGGCGGTGTAGTCGGGGCCGGTGAAGGCGTTGTCGGTGCCGCCCTGGGCGGCGACGACGCGGGAGAACTCGCCCGGCTCCAGGTCGTCGGTGCCCTTGAACATCAGGTGTTCGAGGTAATGGGCGATGCCCGACACGCCCGGCTCCTCGTCGGCGGCGCCGACCCGGTACCAGACCATGTGGACGACCACGGGCGCGCGGTGATCCTCGAGCACGACCACGTCGAGGCCGTTGTCGAGGGTGAAGGTCGTCACATCGTCCGCGGGCGCTGCCGCGGCGGGGGCGGCCAGAAGCGCGACGGAGAGGGCGAGCCGTTTGAGCATGGTCCTACCTGTCTCGGGACGTTCCCGGGAAGATAAGGGCCGGACCCGCGGCCGCAATCGGGCCAACGGGGTTGTGAGCGCTCAGCGGTTCGCCGCGTCCTCCGGCGGCGCGGCGGGGGTGCGGATGCCGGCGGCGCGCAACCGCTCCAGCGCCTCGTACTGGTCCAGCGACTGGGCGTCGTAGGCGTCGTAATAGGTCGACTGGTTGAAGAGCCGGTTCAGCACCCGGCCCGCGGTTCGCCTCGCGGAAGGCCCGGTCCTGCGCCGCCAGCTCGGACCGGATGGCCGGATCGGTGCCGTAACGGCCCGTCGCGGCGATCAGCGCCTCGCCCTGCACCGGCGCCGTGGCCCCGCCGGGCGTACCGCCCAGCGCCCGCGTCGCGTCCCCCAGCGGGTCGAGGTCGCTGCGGTTCGCCCCGCCCGGCGTCGGCACCGGCAGCTCCGCGAGGTCGCGGGGCTGCTCCAGCGGCCGGTTCGGGACGATGCCGAACTCGTCGGGGCCGGGCTCGGCATCCGACAGGGTCAGCAGATCCGGCTCGCCGCCGGCGCAGGCGGCGAGGAGTCCCACGACCGCCAGCGTTGCGAGGATGCGCGCTCTCGATGCCATCTGTGCCTCCGATGCCTCCCGGTCCGACGGCTTAGACCAGATCGCCGCCCGCGTCACGCCCGCTTGTCGCCGCCGGTGAACAGGATCAAGCCCACGGCGCCGGCGAAGATCGCGATATCGGCCACGTTGAAGCTGAACGGGTTCTCGATGCCGCAGCAGGACATGTTGAGGAAATCCGCCACCGCGCCGTAGATCAGCCGATCGACCACGTTGCCCAGCGCGCCGCCGACCAGCAGCCCGCCGGAGATCATCGCCCGGCGCCCCGGCCGCTCGCGCCACAGCCAGGCGAGGACCCAGGCCGAAATCGCCAGCGCGATCACCACGAGGACCCATTTCGTCGCCGCGCCGTCGCCGGCCAGGAGGCCGAAATTCACGCCCCGGTTCCAGGCCATGCGGAGGACGAGGAACGGCGGGGCGACCTCGATCACCCCCCGCGTGGCCAGGTCCAGGCCCTGCACCACCGCCAGCTTGATCAGCTGGTCGATCGCGAAAATCGCCGCCGCGGTCTGCCACAGGACCCGCATCAGTGGCGGAAATGCCGCTGCCCGGTGAAGACCATGGCGAGGCCCGCCGCGTCGGCGGCCGCGATCACCTCGTCGTCGCGGACCGATCCGCCGGGCTGGATCACCGCCGTCGCTCCCGCCTCGGCGGCCGCCATCAGCCCGTCGGCGAAGGGAAAGAACGCGTCCGAGGCGACGGCGGAGCCCTGCGTCGGCAGCGTGTCGCGGCCCAGCGCCTCGGCCATGTCGCGGGCCTTGCGCGCCGCGATCCGGGTGGAATCCACCCGGCTCATCTGGCCCGCGCCGATGCCCACCGTCGCGCCGTCCCGGGCATAGACGATGGCGTTCGACTTCACGTGCTTGGCCACCGTCCAGGCGAAGAGCAGGTCGTCGATCTGGGCCGCTGTCGGCTTGACCTTCGTCACCACCGTCAGGTCGTCGCGCCCGATCCGCCCCGAATCTCGGTCCTGCACCAGGAAGCCGCCCGCCACCTGGCGCCAGATGCGACCCGTCGCGGCCGGATCGGCGAGACCGTCCGTGGTCAAGAGACGCAGGTTCTTCTTCGCTGGCGAAGACCTCCCGCGCCGCCGCGTCGGCACCCGGCGCGATCACCACCTCGGTGAAGATCTTCGCGATGGCTTCCGCCGTCTCGCCGTCGAGGGCGCGGTTCAGCGCCACGATGCCGCCGAAGGCCGAGGTGCGGTCGCAGTCGAAGGCGCGGGCATGGGCCTCCGCCAGCGTCTGGCCGCGCGCCACGCCGCAGGGATTGGCGTGCTTGACGATGACGCAGGCCGGATCGCCGCCGCCGAACTCGCTGACCAGCTCGAAGGCGGCATCGGTGTCGTTGATGTTGTTGTAGCTCAGTTCCTTGCCCTGGTGCTGGGTCGCCGTGGCGACGCCCGGCCGGGCCGAGCCGTCGGCGTAGAAGGCCGCCGCCTGGTGCGGATTCTCGCCGTAGCGCATGACCTGCCGCAGCGTCCCGGCCACGGCGCGGCGGCGCGGCGCCGGCTCGTCGATCGCTTCGGCCATCCAGGTGGAGACGGCGGCGTCGTAGGCGGCGGTGCGGGCATAGGCGCGCTGCGCCAGGCGCTGCCGGAAGGCGCGGGTGGTGCGGCCGCCATTCGCCTCCAGCTCCCCCAGCAGCGCCTCGTAATCCTCCACGTCCACCACCACGGAGACGTGATCGTGGTTCTTGGCGCCCGCCCGGATCATCGCCGGGCCGCCGATGTCGATGTTCTCCACCGCCTCGTCGTAATCGGCCCCGCGCGCCACGGCGGCCTCGAACGGGTAGAGGTTGACCACGAGAAGGTCGATGGCGCCGATCCCGTGCTCCTCCATCGCGGCGGCGTGGCCCGGATCGTCGCGCAGCGCCAGCAGGCCGCCATGGACCTTCGGGTGCAGCGTCTTCACCCGGCCATCCATCATCTCGGGAAAGCCGGTCATGTCGGAGACGTCGGTGACGGCGATCCCCGCCTCGCGCAGCGCCTTCGCCGACCCGCCGGTGGAGAGGATCTCCACTCCCCGCTCGGCCAGAGCCCGGCCGAGATCGGTCAGCCCGGTCTTGTCGGAGACCGAGACGAGGGCACGGTTCAGCGGGGCGAGGTCGGGCATCGGCGGGTTCCTTCGCGGGCGGGATCAGACCAGGACGGGCCGGTCGTCATGGACCAGGTCGCGCACCGCATCGGGCGTTTCGGGGGCTTTTGCAAGGGTCCAGCCGATCCGGGTGGCGTGATCGACGGCGACGGCCGACAGCACGAGCTGCCGCGCCGGGCGCGGGGCCTCCCGCCCCCGGTCGAGCCAGACGCTGCGTTCGATCGACAGCCGCGCGGCGCCGCGGAACGCGAAGCTCCACACCTCCCCCGACCGCAGATGCAAAGTCGCGGACCGGCGGTCCCCCACCAGGCGAACCCCCACATCGGGATGAAGGTGGAAGCGGAGGCGGAACGGAATCCGGCCGCCGCGCGCATCGAGCGCCCGGTCGCACAACGCCTCGTCCTCGCGCTCCACGGTGGCGATCACGTCCTCCCCGTCGAGGCTGCGCCCGTCGCGCGACAGGTTCAGCCGCCGCACATGGGTCAGGCCGTGGGTGGCGACATAGCCGTCATGGCCGGCGATCAGGCCGGTCGCGCGGGCGCTGCTGCGCCGCTCGACCCGGACGTCGCCGGGCCCGTCCAGCAGCGGCCCCTCGCCGCCCTCGCCCTCGAGCCGCGCCGAGGACAGACCGTCGAGGGTCAGCGTGGAATGGCAGGGCGTGGCCCGCCCGGCCCGGCCCCAGCGGTCGCCGAAGGCCCGCCCCGCCCCGCAGGAGACGATCAGCGGCCGGCGGCCCGAGGTCAGCTCGAAGGCGAGCGTCGAGGCATGGGCGGTGCCGGCGGCCGCGCCCGCGGGCGGCGCCGCCGCATCGACGATCACGCTGGTGCGCCCCCGGGACAGGCGGGCGAATCCCATCGCCCGGTCGCGATAGTCCGCCGGGGCCACGCCGGAAGCGGCGAGCGCCTGGTCGAGTCGGCCCGTCACGCCGCCATCGCCGCCGTGGAACCGGGCCAGCGACCCGTCGGCATGGCGCAGGGTACGCAGTACCGGGGCGGCGGCCGCCAGCGCGGCGGACAGGCGCGCCGGCACCGGATGGCCGGCCTCGGCGAGGTCGGCGCGGATCCGCGCCAGGTGGGCGAAGACCTCCGCCAGTTCCTCGGGATTGCGCGTGGCAACCGTGCCGTCGGCGGCGATCCGTGCCGCGATATCCGCCTCCAGCCCGCGCAGCGCGGGGCCGAGGCGCCGGCCGCCCCCCTCCAGCGCGACCCCGGCCAGCAGGAGGGCCGACAGCGCCTCCAGCCGCTCGCGCCCGGCCGGCGCCCGGTGCCAGACCCGCCCGAGGCGGGCGACCTGCGCGGCCAGCGCGCGGCGCAGGCGGCGGTCGCGGGCGCCGTCGCCGGGCATCAGCAGGCCGGCATGGTCGATCCAGCGCCGCACCCGGCGCCCCAGGGTGCCGGGCGCCCAGCCCGGCCCCTCGCCGGAGCCGAACCGGGCGAGCCACTGGTCCGTCCAGTCCCGCGCCAGCGCCTCGGCGGCGGGGTCGGCGGTGGCCGCGAGGTCGTCGAGCCAGCCGAAGGATTGCAGCCCCCGCCCGAAGGCCGGATCGAAGATCGGCACGTCCCAGATCGGCGTCCCCGGCGCCTCGACCACATGGCCGCGGAACGCGACCCGGCCGGCGGCGATGCGCGCGCCGCGTTCGGCGCGGCCGATCGAGCGCGGGCCGGGCAACTGCGCGAAGCGCGCCGGGCGGGTCGCGGCGAGACGCAGCCGCCAGGCGATCCGCCCGGCGCGGGAGAGCCGTTCCTCCGTCATGCTGCGCGCCTCGAGGTTCCGCATGGCGGGACCGTATCGCGCCGGCCGGGGCCTGTCACCGGCCCGGGGGGCTCAGGGGGCGGGGCGGCGCAGGACGGTGACGAAGAAGCCGTCCATGCCGCCCGCCTCCGTCCAGAAATCGGGACGCAGGCGCAGGCCCTCCGTCCCGATCCAGTCGGGCGAGATGCCGGGCAGCCGCAGGGCATCGGTCACGACATCGAGCCCCGGGTGGCGCGCGGCCGCGTCGCGGACCTGCTCCTCGCCCTCGTCGATCAGGAGCGAGCAGGTGCAGAAGACGACCCGGCCGCCGGGGCGCACCAGGTCGAGCGCCCGGTCGATCAACCTCTCCTGAAGCGCGAAGAGGTCGGGCCAGGCGCCTTCGCGGCGCGCCGCCGGCAGGTCGGGATGGCGGCGGATCGTGCCGGTGGCCGAGCAGGGCGCGTCGAGCAGCACCGCGTCGAAGGGGCCGCCCTGCCAGTGCAGCGCGTCGGCGGTGACCAGATCGGCGGCGAGGCCGCAGCGGGCGAGGTTCTCGGCCACCCGCGCCATGCGCGGGCCGGAGATGTCCAGGGCCGTCACCTCGGCCCCGGCGGCGGCGAGCTGCAGCGTCTTGCCGCCCGGCGCGGCGCAGAGGTCGAGCACGCGCTCGCCCGGCCGGGCCGCCAGTGCCCGGGCGGGGATCGCGGCGGCGGCGTCCTGCACCCACCAGGCGCCCTCCTCGAATCCCGGCAGGCGGCTGACCTGGCCGGGATCGGCGCGGCGCAGCGAGCCGGTGGGCAGGAGATCGGCCCCGAGCGGCCCGGCCCAGTCCGCCGGGTCGCCCTTCGCGGTCAGGTCGAGCGGCGGGGTGCGGGCGAAGACCGCCTCCATCGCCGCCACCGCCTCCTTGCCGTAATCGGCGACCAGCGGCTTGCGCAGCCATTTCGGCAGCCGCGGCAACGGCAGCGCGGCCCAGGCCTCCGGCCCCTGGCGCAGCACGTTGCGCAGCACCGCGTTGACCATCCCGGCCTGCCCGGCGGCGGGGGAAGCGCGCACGATCTCGACCGCGGCGCCGGTGGCGGCGTGGTCCGGGGCGCCCTCCACCCGGATCTCGACCAGGGCGAGGCGCATGGCGTTCAACGCCGCGGGGTGCGGCCGGGCGCGCAGGAACGGCCCCAGCGCGCGATCGGCGCGGTCGCGCCAGCGCAGGGTCTGGGCCGCCAGCCGGCCGGCGCGGGCCCGGTCGGCCGGGGCCAGCGGGGCGAGGATCTCGCCGGAGGCCTCGGTCAGGCGGGCGCCCGCCTCGGTCACGGCGGTGAGCAGGCGGTGCGCGGCGGCGCGGGCCTCGTCCATGGGCGCGATCCTTGTTGCGGGGCGTCGGCGACGTATATCAGGCCCGAGCGATTGACCAGCGAGGCCGCCCATGTCCGAGCCCGAGACCGACCGCGAGGATCTGTCCGCCGCCGCCCGCGACGCGGACCTGCCCCCCGCCGCCCGCCGGGCGCTGGAGGAGGCCGAGGCGCGCCGCCGCGCGGCCGCGGCACGCGACCTGCCGCCCGAACTGGGCGGGCCGAAGGGGCTGGAGCCCACCCGCTACGGCGACTGGGAGGCCAAGGGCATCGCCGTCGACTTCTAGGCGCAGGGGCGCCATCGGAAACAATGCGCCGGTTGAGCGGTCGCCTGCCGAAAGCGGTGGACGATTTCCGCCGCCGATTCTATGCTGCCGCCATTCAGAGGTGCGGGACACGGCAATCCGCGCCCGAACGCAGGCAGAGGCATCGACAGTGCAACCCAATGTCGCCAGAGGGGCGGCCCGTCCCGCCAACGTCGCGGTCGAGCCGATCCAGATCCGGGGCCGGTTCCTGACCGCCGTGGCCCTGAAGGTCACCGCGCCGCCCACCGAGGCCTTCTATGCCGGGCTGGACGCGCGGCTGACGCAGACGCCGCATTTCTTCGACGACGCGCCGGTGATCCTCGACCTGTCCGAGGCCGGGGGCGACCTGGCCGGGGGCGACGTGATCGGCCTGGTGGAGGCATTGCGCTCGCGCGACCTGGCGGTGTTCGGCGTGCAGGAGGCGGCCGAGGGACTGGCCGCCGCGGCCCGCTCCATGGGCCTGGTGGCGCTGTCGGGCGGGCGCGACGCGCCGCTTCGCGGCACCGCGCGCAAGGACCCCGCCGCCGCCATCGAGACCCGCCGCCGCGCCATCGCCGACCGCGAGGCGGCGAAGGCCGCCCCGGCCCCCGCCGCCGCCGAGCCGGTGGCCAACATGGTGATCACCTCGCCGGTGCGCTCGGGCCAGACCATCGTCGCCGAGAAGGGCGACCTGACGGTGATCGGCAATGTCAGCTCGGGCGCCGAGCTGGTGGCGATGGGCAACATCCACATCTACGGCCGGCTGAAGGGCCGCGCCATGGCCGGGGCCAACGGCGACGAGGCGGCGCGGATCTTCTGCACCGATCTCGACGCCGAGCTTCTCGCCGTGGCCGGGCTCTACCGGACCAACGAGAATATCGGCCCCGAGGTGCGGCGGCGGTCGGTCCAGGTCTTTCTCGAGGACGAGCGGCTGCGCATCGAGCCGCTCGGATGACGTCTCAATCGTGAACGGGAGCTGCCAGTGAGCAAAGTCATCGTCGTCACATCGGGCAAGGGCGGGGTCGGCAAGACCACCTCGGCCGCGGCCCTCTCCGCCGGCCTCGCCAAGCGGGGCAAGAAGACCTGCGTCATCGATTTCGACGTCGGCCTGCGCAACCTCGACATGATCATGGGCTGCGAGCGGCGCGTCGTCTTCGACTTCATCAACGTCATCCAGGGCGATGCCAAGCTGAAGCAGGCGCTGATCAAGGACCGGCGGCTGGACAACCTGTTCATCCTGCCCACCAGCCAGACCCGCGACAAGGACGCGCTGACCCAGGAGGGCGTCGAGAAGGTCCTCAACGAGCTGCGCGAGGAATTCGACTACATCGTCTGCGACAGCCCGGCGGGGATCGAGCGCGGCGCGCAGATGGCGATGTATTTCGCCGACGAGGCGGTGGTGGTGACCAACCCCGAGGTCTCCTCGGTGCGCGACAGCGACCGGATGCTGGGCCTTTTGAACTCCAAGACCGCCCGGGCCGAGCGCGGCGACGGCAGCGCGGTGCCCGCGCATCTGCTGCTCACGCGCTACGACCCGAAGCGGATCGAGAACGGCGAGATGATGACCGTCGAGGACGTGCTGGAGATCCTGGCGATCCCGCTGCTCGGCGTGGTCCCCGAGAGCCCGGCGGTGCTGCGCGCCTCGAACGTCGGCGTGCCGGTGGTTCTGGGTGATTCGTCGCGCGCCGGCACCGCCTACGAGGAGGCCGTCGGCCGGCTGATCGGCGAGCAGATCGAGGTCCGCGTCGAGGCCGAGAACCGCCCCGGCCTGTTCTCGCGCCTGTTCAAGCGGACGGCCTGATCATGTTCGGTTTTTTCAAGAAGCCCAAGAAGACCGGCTCCGGCGCCGCGGCCAAGGAGCGGCTGCAGATCCTGCTGGCCCACGAGAAGGGGTCGGGGCCCAGCCCCGACTACCTGGCGCTGTTGCAGCGCGACATCCTCGCCGCGATCCGGCGCCACGTCCACGTGGAGCAGGAGGCCGTCGACATCCGGGTGGACCGCGACGACGAGCTGTCGAGCCTGGAGATCAATATCGAGCTGCCGAGCGCCGCGATGCCGGCCGGCGCCGCGGTCGGGCACTAGGTCACCGCAGGCTGAGATCGGCGCTGTCGCCCCGGCCACGGTCCGCCACGAAGCGGACCGTCTCGCCGCCGACATAGACGGCCTGGCAATTGCGCTCCCAGCTGCTGCTGCCCCAGGACATCTCGCGGCAGAAGAACCCCTCCCGCCACTCCCACGAGCCCGTCACCCGGCCGCCGAAGGCGCGGCCGGTGATGCGCCCGTCGGGCCGGACCTGCACGGTGATGCCGAGGCGGGACAGGTCGCGCCCGCCCACCCGGTCGAGGAAGGCCTGCCGGTCGGCGACGCGGGACAGGCCCTGCGCGGCCGCGGGCAGGGCGAGGAGGAGGAGGAGGATCGCGATCCATCTGGGCATGGCCGCCGAGATAGGGCGGCCGGGGCTCAGTCGAGGCCGAGCACGTTCACCATGTCGTAATGGCCCGGATCGCGGCCGCCGGTCCAGAGCGCGGCGGTGAGCGCGCCGCGGGCGAAGAGGGTGCGGTCGGTGGCGCTGTGGGCCAGGGTGATCACCTCGGCCGGGCCGGCGAAGAGCACGCTGTGCTCGCCGACGATGCCGCCGCCGCGGATGGCATGGAAGCCGATATCGCCCGCGCGGCGCCTGCCCATGCCATCGCGGCCGCGATCGGCCACCTCGGCGAGCGGGACGCCCCGGCCTTCGGCGGCGGCCTCGCCCAGCATCAGCGCGGTGCCGGAGGGGGCGTCGACCTTCTGGTTGTGATGCGCCTCGACCACCTCGATGTCGTAGTCCACCCCGAGGCCGGCGGCGACGCGGCGCACGAGGGTCGTGAGAAGGTTCACGCCGAGGCTCATGTTGCCGGCGCGGACGATGGCGGTCTGCCGCGCGGCGCGGTCGAGGGCGGCGATCTGCTCCTCGGTGAAGCCGGTGGTGCCGATCACCATCGCGGTGCCGGTGTCGGCGGCGCGGTCGGCCAGCGCCACGGTGGCCTCGGGCGCGGTGAAGTCGATCACGCAGTCGGCGGCCGCCAGCGCGGCGTCCGGGTCGTCGGTCACGCTCAGTCCCCGCTCCGCCCCGCCCATCGCGGCGCCGAGATCCCGCCCGATCCAGTCATGGCCCGCGCGCTCCAGCGCGGCGGCCAGCTCCACCCGGTCGTCGGCCTCCGCCGCCTGCACCAGCATCCGGCCCATCCGGCCGGACACGCCCGTCACCGCGATCCGCATCCTCGTTCCCTCCTGTGCCTGCCCCTGGGGCTAGCGCGCGGGGGGCCGAGGGGCAACGGTGTTGCGGCGCTCCGGCGGGTGGTGGCGGGGACATGGCCTTGCGGAGGGATCCTGTTGCATGCCCCTGCGGAGGGATCCTGTTGCGTGCCCCTGCGGAGTGATCCTGTTGCGTGCCCCTGCGGAGTGATCCTGTTGCGTGCCCTGCGAGTGATCCTGTTGCGTGCCCCTGCGGAGTGATCCTGTTGCGTGCCCCTGCGGGGCAACGGTGTTGCGCGCGCCCGGCCGAGGCCATAGATCCCGCCCATGGCAAGGAACCGATCCCAATCCGGCCCCGGGCCGTCCCAGCGCCAGCTCCGCGTCGGCGAGCTGATCCGCCGGACCCTGTCCGACGTGCTGAACCAGGGCGACATCCACGATCCCGACCTCAACCGGCTGTCGATCACGGTGAGCGAGGTGCGCGCCTCGCCCGACCTGAAGATCGCGACCGCCTATGTCCTGCCTTTGGGTGGCGGCAACCGGGAGGAGGCGATCCAGTGCCTGAAGCGCAACAAGGGCGAGCTGAAGCGGGCGCTGTCGAAGCAGACGGAGCTTAAATTCACCCCCGATCTGCGGTTCCTGATCGACGAGACCTTCGACCGGCTGGACGCCACGCGGGAGCTGTTCTCCCGCGACGAGGTGCGCCGCGATGTGGAGGACGGCGAGGAATGAGGACGCTGGCCGCGATCCTCGGCCTGTTCGGGGCGCCCCCGGCAGCGGCCGAGGCGAGCCCCTGCGAGGACGTGACCTTCGACGGGTTCTCCTTCACCGTCTGCGCGGTCGATCCCGCGCAGGAGGAGGTGCGGCTGTTCCTCTATGACCGCGAGGGCGCGCCCTATGCCAGCTTCCGCGCCGTGAACGAGGCGCTGCGGGCCTCGGGCCGGCGGCTCGGCGTGGCGATGAACGCGGGCATGTATCACTCCGACCGGTCGCCCGTGGGCCTCTACGTGGAGGACGGCGACGAGGCCATGCGGCTGGTGACCTCGGCCGGGCCGGGCAATTTCGGCCTGCTGCCCAACGGCGTGCTGTGCCTGGGCGGCGAATCCGCACGGATCGTGGAGTCGCGCGCCTTCGCCGAGGCCGCGCCGGACTGCCGCTTCGCCACGCAATCGGGGCCGATGCTGGTGCTGGACGGGGAACTGCATCCCCGCTTCCTGCCCAACTCCGACTCCACCAACATCCGCAACGGCGTCGGCGTGGACGACGACGGGACGCTGTGGTTCGCGATCTCGAACGAGGCGGTGAACTTCGACACCTTCGGGCGGCTGTTCCGCGACCGGCTGGAGACGCCCGACGCGCTCTATCTCGACGGGTCGATCTCGCGGCTCTACGACGGCGCCTCGGGGCGGCACGACGCCGGCTGGCCGATGGGGCCGATCATCGGCACCGTCGAGGAGGCCGGCTGAGATGGGGCGCCGCAGGAAGGGCCGCGACGTCTCGGGCTGGATCGTGGTGGACAAGCCCGCCGGCTGGGGCTCCACCGACGTGGTCAACAAGGTCCGCTGGGCGTTCGACGCGAAGAAGGCGGGCCATGCCGGCACGCTGGACCCGGACGCGACCGGATTGCTGGCCGTGGCGCTGGGGGAGGCGACGAAGGTGGTCTCCTCGATCACCGAGGCGCTGAAGGCCTATGACTTCACCGTGCGCTGGGGCGCCGAGACGGCGACCGACGACGCCTCGGGCGAGGTGCTGCGGAGCGCGGAGGCGCGGCCCGACGCGGAGGCGATCCGCGCCGCCCTGCCCGCCTATGTGGGCGACATCCTGCAGGTGCCGCCGGCCTATTCCGCCGTCCATGTCGAGGGGCGGCGCGCCTACGACCTGGCGCGGGAGGGCGCGGCGCCGGAGCTGGCCGCGCGGCCCCTCTATGTCGACGAGATGGAACTGCTGGAGGTGCCGGAGCCGGATCGGGCGGTGCTGCGCATGGTCTGCGGCAAGGGCGGCTACGTGCGCGCCGTGGCCCGCGACCTGGGGCGCGACCTCGGCTGCCTCGGCCATGTGGAGAGCCTGCGGCGGATCTGGTCGGGGCCCTTCGACCTGGACCAGGCGGTGGGCCTGGACCGGATCGAGGAACTGGCGCGCACCGAGGAGATCGACGCCCTGCTGCTGCCGGTGGAGGCGGGGCTCGACGACCTGCCGGTCTGCCGGGTGACGGAGATCGGCGCGATGCGCATCCGCAACGGCAACCCGGTGGAGGTGATCTCCACCGAGGCCGAGTTCGGCGACCTGGCCTGGGCCGCGCATCAGGGCCGGCCGCTGGCGCTGGGACACTACCGCGCGGGGCATTTCCATCCCAGCCGGGTGCTGAACCTGCCGTGATCGAACGGACCCACCTGAAGGGCGACGCGGAGAGCCACGCCGTCTATTCCCCCTGCGAGCGCTACCGCTACGAGCTGACGCGGGTCTGGGACGCAAGCGGCGAGCGCGCGCTCTTCGTGATGCTGAACCCCTCCACCGCGACCGAGGTGCAGAACGACCCCACGGTGGAACGCTGCGAGCGGCGGGCGCGGACGCTGGGTTTCGGCGCGTTCCGGGTCTGCAACATCTTCGCCTGGCGCGACACCGATCCGAAGGCGATGCGCCGGGCCGCCGACCCGGTGGGGCCGGCGAACGACGCCGCCATCGTGGCCGGTTGCGGCTGGGCCGACACCGTGGTCTGCGCCTGGGGCAGCCACGGCGCGCATCTGGACCGGGGGCGGCAGGTGGAGCGGCTGATGCGGGCCACGGGCGCGCGGCTGCATCACCTCGGGCTGACCAAGGCCGGGCATCCGAAGCACCCGCTCTATATCGCCTATGCCGAGCAGCCGCGCCCCTGGGTGGCGGAGTAGCGCCTCAGCTGGCCTGGCTGTAGCGGCGGCGGGCCGTGGCGGCGCCGGGATCGAAGCCCTGCGCCACCAGCCGGGCCGCCGCCGGCGTGGCGAGGATCAGCCTCGTGCCCTCCAGCCACCCGGCGCCGGGATAGCGGTCCAGCGCGGCGCGGGCGGTGGCGAGGAGCGAGGCCGTTTCCGCCCCGTCGATCGCGGACAGGTCCACCCTTCCCCGGCACATCAGCGCCTCGATCACCGCCGCGGCGGCACGGTCCGCCGGGGTCAGGGCGACGCCGCGCACCGCCGGCAGTTCGCCCCGCGACAGGGCCGCCTGCCAGGCGTCGGTGGCCGGCGCGTTCTGCACGTAGCCCTGGGGGAAGCGCGAGATCGCCGAGGGGCCCAGCGCGATGAGCGTCTGGGCGGCGTCGGTGGTGTAGCCCTGGAAATTGCGGCGCAGGCGGCCTTGGGCGGCGGCGCGGGCCAGCGGATCGTCGGGTTTCGCGAAATGGTCGATGCCGACGGCGACGTAACCGGCGGCGAGGAGCCGCGCGCGCGCCCGGTCGGACAGGTCCAGCCGCGCCTCGGGGCGCGGCAGGGCGCGTTCGGGGATCAGCACCTGCCGGCGGGCGACCCAGGGGACATGGGCATAGCCGTAGAGCGCGATCCGGTCGGCGCCGAGATCGATCACCGTGTCGACGGTGCGGTCGAGGCTGTCCGCGGTCTGGAACGGCAGGCCGTAGAGCAGGTCGACATTCACCGAAGACACGCCGCGGGCGCGCAGGCCGTGCACCGCCGTGGCCGTGACCTCGGCCGATTGACGGCGGCCGATGGCGGCCTGCACGGCCTCGTCGAAATCCTGCACGCCGATCGAGGCGCGGGACAGCCCCATCCGCGCCAGCGCGTCGAGCCGGGCGTCGTCGCTCTCGGTGGGGTCGATCTCCACCGCGACCTCGGTGGCGGCGCCGATGGGGAAGGCGCGGGACAGCATCGCGGCCAGCCGGTCGAGCCGGTCGGGCGCCAGCAGCGTCGGCGTGCCGCCGCCCAGATGCAGCGCCGAGACCGCCACGGGCGGCAGGCGGTCGGCCACCGCCGCGACCTCGCACGCCAGGTGATCGAGATAGCGGTCCAGCGGCGCGTCGCTGCGGGTGCCCTGCGTGCGGCAGGCGCAGAACCAGCACAGCCGCCGGCAGAACGGCACGTGGACATAGAGCGACACCGGCGCGCCCGGCGGCACCGCGCCGAGCCACGCCGCCATCTGCGGCGCGGCGACCGCGGCGGTGAACCGGTCGGCCGGGGGGTAGCTGGTGTAGCGGGGCACGCGCGCGGTCAGGAGGGCGTGGCGGAGCGGGTCACTGGTCATGGCGCGAGGCTGGGCGCGCGGCGGCCGAAGGTCATTGATCGACATCAAAATCGGGCGTTAGGGTGGGGTCACCATGTCCAGGCTGACCCCCATAGCCGCGTGCGCGAACTGTCCGATCCGCCACAACGCCGTCTGCGCCGAATGCGACGCGGCGGAGCTGGCGATGCTGGAGCGCACCAAGAGTTACCGGACCGTGCCCGCCGGCGGCGCGCTGGCCGAGGCCGGGGCGCCGCTGGAGCATTTCTCCTCCATCGTGGCAGGGGCGGCGACGATGTCGCGCACGCTGGAGGACGGGCGGCGGCAGACGGTGGGCCTCCTGCTGCCCTCGGACTTCATCGGCCGGCCCGGCCGCGCCGTCTCGCCCTTCGACGTGACCGCCCTGTCGGAGGTGACGTTGTGCCGGTTCGAGCGGCGCGCCTTCGAGCGGATGGTGCGGGACACGCCGCATATCGCCACGCGCCTGCTGACCATGACGCTGGACGAGCTGGAGGCCGCGCGGGACTGGGCGGTGGTGCTGGGCCGGATGACCGCGCGCGAGAAGGTCGCCGCCTTCCTCGTCAGCCTCGCGCGGCGCAACGCCGCCGTCGCGCGCGGCGCGCGGCCCGAGCGGGTGGCGGTCGTGCACCTTCCGCTGTCGCGCGAGGCGATGGCCGATCACCTGGGGCTGACCATCGAGACCACGAGCCGGCAGATCACCGCCCTGCGCAAGGACGGGCTGATCGAGGTGCCGTCGAGCCGCGAGATCCGCATCCCCGACTTCGAGCGGCTGGCGCTGGAGGCCGGAGAGGACGACGACGGCGGTCCGATCGTGTGATCCCTAGCGCGCGAGGAAGAGCGGCACCGGTGCCGTCTCCAGCATGGCGCGGGTGACCCCGCCCAGGAGGATCTCGCGCAGCCGCCGCGTGCCGTAGGCGCCCATCACGATCAGGTCCGCGTCGCGATCCGCGGCATGGGAGACGAGGATCTCCGGCACCCTCTGCCCGCGCCGCGGCAGCTCGGTGACCTCGGCCGGCACGCCGTGGCGGTCGAGCATCACCGCGAGCTGGCGCGCGGAGGTGTCGGTGGCGGCATCGGGGTCGACGGTGACGATCTCGACGGTTTCCGCGCCGTGCAGGAACGGCATCGCCGCCCGGACCGCGGCCAGCGCAACGTCGCTGCCGTCCCAGGCGAGACAGACCGTGGCCGGCGCCGGGGCAAAGCTGTCGGGCACGGTCAGGAGCGGCACGCGGCTGGTGTAGAGCATCGTCTCCAGGATGGTGTGGAACGGGACCTGCGCGCTCTCCTCCCGCCGGGGCAGGACGGCGAGATCCGCGAACCGCGCGGCCTCCGTCACCGAGCGCGCGGCGCCGGTGGCGGGTTCGGCGCGGCTGGTCACCGACCAGCCGAACCCTTCGGTGGACAGGCGCCGGCGCACGCGATCCTCGGCCTCGGCCAGCTCCTCGACCGATTCCTCCATCAGGCCGCCGGTGGTCACCGGCAGGTCCGGCATCACCATGACCGGCGGATCGAACTGGATCGCGCTGACGCAGACCACGTCGAGATGCGCGCCCCAGCGGGCCGCGCAGGCGATGGCCCCCTCCAGCGCGTCGGCGCCGTCGGGCGCGGCGACGGTGCAGATGGTCTTGTAGGACATGGGAGATCCTCCTGTGGCTCGCCCCTCAGGGGCTAGGCCGCGCGCACCGCCGCCGCCTTGACCGAGATCAACCGGGCCCGGGGCGCGGGCGGATTGATCCATGTCAAGGCAGCGCGGACGGCCCGCGTGTCACAGCCACCCCGATCCCGCAGCGGTCGGCATCCCGAGGAGGCGACATGGACTATCTCAAGCTCGTTGTGCTGGCGCTGGTGGCGCTCTTCGCGGCACTGGCCGCGGACTGGGGCCGCGACCTGGCCTACAGCACCCATGCCGTGATCGTCATGCTGGTCGCGGGCGGGCTGTTCCTGTGGGAGCTGCGCCGCGCCGAGGAACCGCGCGCCGCGCCCGACCAGACCCTGTACCTGGACGGGCCGATCCGCGCCGGGGTGATCGCCACCGCCTTCTGGGGCATCGTCGGCTTCCTCGTGGGCACCTTCATCGCCTTCCAGCTGGCCTTTCCGGCGCTGAACTTCGACTGGTCGGAGGGATACGCCAATTTCGGCCGGCTGCGGCCCCTGCACACCTCGGCGGTGATCTTCGCCTTCGGCGGCAACGCCCTGATCGCGACCTCCTTCTACGTGGTCCAGCGCACCTCGGCCGCCCGGCTCTGGGGCGGCAACGCCGGCTGGTTCGTGTTCTGGGGCTACCAGCTGTTCATCGTGCTGGCGGCGACGGGATACCTTCTGGGCTCCACCCAGTCGAAGGAATACGCCGAGCCGGAATGGTACGTGGACATCTGGCTGACGATCGTCTGGCTGGTCTATCTCGCCGTCTACATGGGCACGATCATGCGGCGGCGGGAGCGGCACATCTACGTCGCCAACTGGTTCTTCCTCGCCTTCATCGTCACCGTCGCGATGCTGCACGTGGTCAACAACCTGTCGATCCCCGTCTCGATCTGGGGCTCGAAGAGCGTGCAGGTCTTCGCGGGCGTGCAGGACGCGATGACCCAGTGGTGGTACGGCCACAACGCCGTGGGCTTCTTCCTCACCGCCGGGTTCCTGGGCATGATGTACTACTTCGTGCCCAAGCAGGCCGGGCGCCCGATCTACAGCTACAAGCTGTCGATCATCCATTTCTGGGCGCTGATCTTCCTCTATATCTGGGCCGGGCCGCACCACCTGCACTATACCGCGCTGCCGGAATGGGCCGCGACGCTGGGCATGGTGTTCTCGATCATGCTGTGGATGCCCTCCTGGGGCGGCATGATCAACGGGCTGATGACGCTGGAAGGCGCCTGGGACAAGATCCGCACCGACCCGATCATCCGCATGTTCGTGGCCTCCCTCGCCTTCTACGGCATGTCGACCTTCGAGGGGCCGATGATGTCGATCCGGGCGGTCAACTCGCTGTCGCACTACACCGACTGGACCATCGGCCACGTCCATTCCGGGGCGCTCGGGTGGAACGGGCTGATCACCTTCGGCTGCCTCTACTTCCTGACGCCGAAGCTCTGGGGGCGGAAACAGATGTATTCGATGCCGGCGATCAACCTGCATTTCTGGCTCGCGACGGTGGGGATCGTCCTCTACGCGGCCTCGATGTGGGTCACCGGGATCATGGAGGGCCTGATGTGGCGCGAGGTCGATCAATACGGCTTCCTCGTCAACTCCTTCGCCGACACCGTGGCGGCCAAGTTCCCGATGTACGTGGTGCGCGCCCTGGGCGGCGTCCTGTTCCTGGCCGGCGCGCTGGTGATGGCCTGGAACATGTGGATGACCATCCGCTCGCCGCAGGCCGCCCGCGCCACCGCCCCCATTCCCGCGGAGTGACCCGATGACGAACGAGAAGATCCCCCCCGCCGACGAGGACCCCAAGGTCACGCAGCCGGGCGACGGCGGCATCCCCAACGAGCTGCCGCATCACAGCAAGTTCATCGACAAGCACGGCGCGCTGGAGCGCAACGCGACGCTGCTGCTCGTCGCCTCCTTCCTGGTGGTGACCGTCGGCGGCATCGTCGAGATCGCGCCGCTGTTCTGGCTGGAGAACACGATCGAGGAGGTGGAGGGCGTGCGCCCCTATTCGCCGCTGGAGCTGGCGGGGCGGGACATCTACGTGCGCGAGGGCTGCTATGTCTGCCACAGCCAGATGATCCGGCCGATGCGCGACGAGGTGGAGCGCTACGGGCACTACTCCCTGGCCGCGGAGTCGATGTACGACCACCCGTTCCAGTGGGGGTCGAAGCGCACCGGGCCGGACCTGGCGCGCGTCGGCGGGCGCTATTCCGACGAATGGCACGTCGATCACCTGATCGACCCGCAGGCGGTCGTGCCCGAGAGCGTGATGCCGAAATACGACTACCTCGCCCGGGCGCCGATCTCGGGCCAGCATATCGGCGAGACGATGGCGACCCATGCCATGGTCGGCGTCCCCTATACCGAGGAGATGCTGGCGGCGGCGGAGGCGGATTTCCGCGTCCAGGTCGATCCCTTCGGCGATACCGACGGGCTCTTGGAACGCTATCCCGGCGCGCAGGTGCGCAATTTCGACGGGCAGGAGGCGCTGACCGAGATGGATGCGCTGATCGCCTACATGCAGATGCTCGGGACGCTGGTGGATTTCTCCACCTTCGTCGCGGACGCCGACAGCTAGGGCGGAGGTTCCCATGCACGACACCTATACCCTCCTGCGCCAGATTGCCGACAGCTGGGTGCTGCTCGCCATGACCGCCTTCTTCGTGGGCGTGTGCCTGTGGGCGTTCCGCCCCGGCTCGCGCGAGTTGCACGACGACGCCGCGCTGACGGTGTTCCGCCACGACGCCGACCCGGTGCCGGGCTGCGACCGCGGCTGCGCCGATTGCGCCTGCCTGCGCCGGCCGGAGGAGCGGACATGAGCAAGCGCAGGATCGACCCGGTCACCGGGACCGAGACGACGGGCCATACCTGGGACGGCATCGAGGAGCTGAACAACCCGCTGCCGCGCTGGTGGCTCTGGACCTTCTACGCGACGATCCTGTTCTCGCTGGTCTACGTGATCCTCTATCCGGCCTGGCCGCTGGTCAACAGCGCCACGGGCGGGGTGCTGGGCTGGACGGCGCGCAAGGACGTGGCCCGCGCCATCGCCGAGGTGGACGAAAGCCAGGCGGCGATCCGCGCCGAGCTGGTGGAGACGGACTTCGCCGCGGTGGCGGACGACCCCGAGCTGATGGGATTCGCCACCAATGCGGGCGCGGCGGTGTTCCGCACCAATTGCTCGCAATGCCACGGATCGGGCGCGGCGGGGGCGATCGGCTATCCGAACCTGCTGGACGACGAATGGCTCTGGGGCGGGACGGTGGACGCCATCGCCTACACGGTGCGCCACGGCATCCGCAACGAGAGCGACCCCGACGCGCGCTACAGCCAGATGCCGGCCTTCGGCGACATCCTGTCGGAGGCGGAGATCGCCACGCTGGCCGAGCATGTCCGGTCGCTGTCGGGCGGGGCCGATCCGGCAGCGGGCGAAGGGGGCGACCTCTACATGCAGAACTGCGCCTCCTGCCACGGCGCGGATGCGGCCGGCGACGAGGCGCTGGGCGCGCCGAGCCTCGCGGACGCGATCTGGCTCTATGGCGGCGCGCCCGAGCAGGTGGCGCGGTCGATCGCACGCGGCCCCTTCGGGGTGATGCCGCCCTGGGGCGACCGCCTGTCGGAGGCGGAGATCCGCGCCGTGGCGCTCTATGTCCACGGGCTGGGCGGCGGCGCGCCGCTGGAGGAGCGGGCGGCGGCGGAGATCGAGGCCGGGGACGAGGCCACCGAGGCGAACTGAGGCCGCGCCCCCGCGTCCGGTCCTTGCGGGACGCGGCGCCGTTGCCGCCCCCGAGGCGAACGCAACCGGCCCCCTCGCGTCCGCCGGCGCGGGGGGCCAGCCTCCCGGGGACGTGCGCGCCGGCCCCCGCGGCGATTGATCCACGTCAAGGCGGCGCGCCCCGCGCCGCGCCAGAAGGGCCCGCGAACAGGAGCCCGCCCCCATGTCAGACCAGTCGACCAGCCTCTATGCCGCCCGGGTGCCGATCTTTCCGCGCCGGGTCACGGGCCCGTTCCGGCGCGCTGAAATGGGGCATCATGGCGGTGACGCTGGCGATCTACTACCTGGTGCCCTGGCTCCGCTGGGACCGGGGCCCCGCCCTGCCCGACCAGGCGGTGCTGGTGGACATGGCGAACCGCCGCTTCTACTTCTTCTGGATCGAGATCTGGCCGCACGAATTCTACTTCGTCGCCGGCCTTGCTGGTCATGGCGGGGCTGGGGCTGTTCCTGTTCACCGCGGCGCTGGGGCGGGTCTGGTGCGGCTATGCCTGCCCGCAGACGGTCTGGACCGACCTGTTCCTGGTCGTGGAGCGCTGGGTGCAGGGCGACCGCAACGCGCGCGCCAGGCTGCATGCCGCGCCCTGGGACGGTCGCAAGATCCGCCTGAAATCGACGACCTGGGCGATCTGGCTGGTCATCGCTGTGGCGACCGGCGGGGCCTGGGTGTTCTACTTCACCGACGCGCCGACGCTGGCGCGCGACCTCGTCACGCTAGAGGCGCCGGCGGTGGCCTGGATCACCATCGCCGTGCTGACCGCGACGACCTTCACCTTCGGCGGCTTCATGCGCGAGCAGGTCTGCATCTACATGTGCCCCTGGCCGCGCATCCAGGGCGCGATGATGGACGACGACACCCTGACCGTGGCCTATCGCGACTGGCGCGGCGAGCCGCGCGGCAAGGGGCTGAAGCGGCAGGCCGCCGACCTGCGCGTGACGGGGCCGCAGATCGGCGGCCGCTCGCCCGTCATCCCCATGCCGGGCGTGCGCCCGACCAATACCGGCATGCAGCGCGACGAGGGCCCCGGCGACTGCATCGACTGCAATGCCTGCGTGAATGTCTGCCCGATGGGGATCGACATCCGCGACGGGCAGCAGATGGCCTGCATCACCTGCGCGCTGTGCATCGACGCCTGCGACCAGGTGATGGAGAAGATCGGCCGCCCGCGCGGGCTGATCGACTATGTGGCCCTCTCGGACGCGCCGCGCGAGGCGGCCGGCGGCGCGCCGACCCCGGCCTGGCGGCACGTGGTGCGGCCGCGCAACATCGCCTATTTCGCGGGCTGGGCGGCGATCGGGGTGCTGCTCCTCGTGGCGCTGTTCCTGCGCGCCGAGATCGACATGACCGTGGCGCCGATCCGCAATCCGACCTTCGTGACGCTGGCCGACGGGGCGGTGCGCAACGCCTATGACGTGCGGCTGCGGAACAAGCACGGCGAGCCGCGCGACTTCCGCCTGTCGCTCGCCCCGGGCCTCGCCGCCGAGCTGTCGGTCGAAGGGCGGGAGGCGCCGGTCGTCACCGTTCCCGCCGACACCCAGGAGCGGGTGCGCGTCTATCTCACCGCGGCCGCGGACTCCGCCGCCGCCACCGCCGGGGCGAGCGATGCCCGGCTCTGGGTCGAGGACGTGGAGAGCGGCGAGCGCGCCCATGTGGACACGACCTTCAACGGGAGGGAGAGCCGATGAGAGAGATCCGGGGCGGCCATGTCGCGGCGATGTTCTGCGGCGGGTTCGGCATCATCATCGCGGTGAACCTGGGCCTGGCCGTCAACGCGGTGCGCACCTTTCCGGGGCTGGAAGTGGCCAGTTCCTACGTCGCCAGCCAGTCCTTCGACCGGCGCCGCGCGGCGCAGGAGGCGCTGGGCTGGACGGTCGCGGCGGACTATGCCGAAGGCCGGCTGAGCGTCGCGATCCGCGACGCGGCGGGCCGGCCGGCGCCGGCGCGGGATCTCGCCGCCCATATCGGCCGACCCACCGAGGCGCGCGACGACCGGGCGCTGGCGCTCGGCCCCGACGGGGCGGTGCCGCTGGATCTGGCGCCGGGATCGTGGCGGCTCGACATCACGGCGCGGGCGCCGGACGGCACCGAATTCGCGAAATCCGTCGCCATCGCGGTCGCGAGATGACCGCCGCCTGCCCGGCCTGCGCCGCGCTGCCTGCCCCCGAAGGCCCCGTGCCGGGGGAGCCGACGCATGTCCTGCACCTGCCGGACATCCACTGCGCCGCCTGCATCTCGGGGGTGGAGCGGGCGCTTGCCGCCCTGCCCGGCGTGCGGGCTGCGCGGGTCAACCTGACGCTGCGCCGGGTTTTCGTCGATGCGCCGGGGGCGGAGACGGGCACGCTGATCGCGGCGCTGGCCGGGGCCGGGTTCCGCGCCGAGCGGCTGGACGCGGCGCGGCTCGGCCCCGCCGACCGGGCGGCACGGGACCTGCTGACGCGGATCGGCGTGGCCGGCTTCGCGATGATGAACGTGATGCTGCTGTCGGTCGCCGTGTGGAGCGGGGCGAGCGGGGCGACGGCGCAGGTCTTTCACCTCATTTCGGCGGCGATCACGATCCCGGCGGTGGCCTATGCCGCGCAGCCCTTCTTCGCCTCGGCCGCCGGCGCGCTGGCGGCGCGGCGGCTGAACATGGACGTGCCGATCTCGCTGGCGATCGCGCTGGCCTGCCTCGCCTCGCTGGCCGCCGCCTTCGGCTGGAGCGCGCGGGCGGGCTGGTTCGACGCGGCGCTGGCGCTGACCTTCTTCCTGCTGGTCGGGCGCTACCTGGACCGGGCGGGGCGGGCGGCGGCGCGGTCGGCGGCGGCGGAACTGGCCGCGCTGGAAGTGCCGCAGGCGGTTCGGATCGAGGGCGAGCGGGAACGCGTGGTCGAGGCCCGCGCGCTCATCCCCGGCGACCTGATCCGGGTGCGCCCCGGCGACCGGCTGCCGGCGGACGGGACCATCGTGGCGGGGCGCACCGATCTCGACCGCTCGGCCCTGACCGGGGAGAGCCGGCCCGAGCCCGCGGGCCCGGGCGACGCGGTGGCGGCGGGGGAAACCTGCCTGACCGGCGACCTGCGCGTGCGGGTCGACCGGGCGGGGCGCGACACGGCGCTGGCCCGGATGGCCGGGATGGTCGCCACCGCCGAGAGCCAGCGCACCCGCCACACGGGCCTCGCCGACCGGGCGGCGCGGATCTATGCGCCGGTGGTCCATGTGCTGGGGGCGGCGACCTTCGCCGGCTGGTTCTGGATCACCGGCGACGGCTGGCTGTCGCTCGACGTGGCGATCTCGGTCCTCGTCATCACCTGCCCCTGCGCGCTGGGGCTGGCGGTGCCGGTGGTCTCCACCGTGGCGACGACGCGGCTGTTCCGGTCCGGCATCCTGGTGACCTCGCAGACGGCGCTGGAACGGCTGTCGGAGATCGACGCGGTGGCCTTCGACAAGACCGGCACGCTGACCGCCGGGGCGCCGGTGCTGGAGGGCGATCCCGACCGCCATGCCCTGGCGGTGGCGGCGGGGCTGGCCGCGGGCTCGCGGCACCCGGTCTCGCAGGCGATCCGCGACGCCGCCGCCGCGCGGGGGATCGCCCCGGCCGCCGTGGCGGAGGTGACGGAACGGCCCGGAGACGGGGTCGAGGGGCGGCTCGACGGCCGGATCGTGCGGCTGGGGCGCGGCGGCTGGGCCGGCCCGGCCGAGGAGGAGGCGGCGGCGTGGCTGTCGGTGGAGGGGGCGGCGCCGGTGCCCTTCGGCATGCGCGAATCCTTGCGGGCGGGCGCGGCCGAAGCGGTGGCGGAACTGCGCGACCGGGGCCTGCCGCTGGCATTGCTGTCGGGGGACCGGCCGGCGGCGGTGGACCGGATCGCCCGCGCCGTCGGCATCGATGCCGCGCGGGGCGCGATGTCGCCCGGGGACAAGGCCGACTGGGTGCGGGCGCGTCGCGCGGAGGGGCGGCGCGTGCTGATGGTGGGCGACGGGCTGAACGATACCGGGCCGCTGGCGCTGGCCCATGCCGCGATCTCGCCCGGATCGGCGCTCGACGCGGCGCGGTCGGCCTCGGACGTGGTGCTGCTGGGCGGCGGGCTCGAGGGCGTGCCGAAGACGCTGGCCACGTCGCGGGCGGCGATCGCGCGGATGCGGCAGAACATCTGGCTCGCCGTGCTCTACAATCTCGTGTCGATCCCGCTGGCGGTGGCCGGATTCGCCACGCCGCTCGCGGCCGCGCTGGCGATGTCGGCCTCTTCCCTCACCGTGACCCTGAACGCGACGAGGCGCTTCTGAATGAACGTGCTGGCCCTGCTCATCCCCGTCTCGGTCTCGCTCGGCCTGATCGGGCTTGGCGCCTTCGTCTGGGCGCTGCGCGCGGGGCAGTACGACGACCCCGAGGGCGATCCGGCGCGCGCGCTCTCGCCCGAGAACGACGACAGGCCGAAGCCGCCGCCGCGCTGAGCCCTATCCCCTGACGAGGATGGCGCCGCGGGGGACGCGGACGTTGCAGGAGGTCGGCGGCGGCTGCTGGCCCGGCGGGCGGTCGGGATACCAGACGCGGCAGGAGCCGCGCGGGGGGTAGTGCCCGGGCGGAATCTTCACGCCCCGGTGCCGATCGTCGCGGGCGCGATCGACGGTGCCGTCGTCCCCGCCCAGTTCCTCCAGGGCGCCGCGGATGGCGCCGTTCAGCACGCGCTCGCCCAGGTCCTGGGCCGGTACCGGTGCCGGTGCCGCGAGCAGCGCGCCCGCCAGGATCAGCGGCGCCGCCGCGCCCCGTCGCATCCAGTGCCACAGCCTCATCGCATCCTCCTTCGCAGGCCTCGGATCGTGCCGGGCAAACCCCTCCGCGGGTCGCTCCGTTCCGCCGCGGCCGCGCGGCGGCGCGCGCCGGTCCGGCCTCCGCCGGCCGGCGGCCGGGCCGTCCCGCAAAAAAAGCCCCGCGCGTCCCTTGGGGACGGCGGGGCAAGGTCGTGCCGCGCGTACACGCTCCCGGCAGATGGAGCGCGCGCGTTCTGCGGCACCGGCGGTACGGGTGGGATCAGGTCATCTCGGCCCTGATCTGCTGTCTGAGAATGTCTATCGGGACGGGCTGTCCGTCCCGCACGAAGGACCAGTAGGTCCAGCCGTTGCACGACGGCGCGCCGTCGAGCGCGGCGCCGACCTGGTGGATCGAGCCGCGCACGTCGTCGGCCACCAGCGTGCCGTCGGCGCGGACCTTGGCCTGCTGGCCGCGGGCGTTGACCAGCATCTCGCCGGGACGCAGCAGGCCGCGCTCCACCAGCTGGCCGAAGGGCACGCGGGGCTCGGCGCGCTTGGCCGGCGTCACCTCCAGCGCGGCCCGGTCGTAGCGGCGCACCAGCTCCAGCCGCCGCTCGGCGATCTCGATATAGCCCTCGTCGCGCTCGATGCCGACGAAGTCGCGGCCCAGCATCTTGGCCACGGCGCCGGTGGTGCCGGTGCCGAAGAACGGATCGAGCACCACGTCGCCGGGGTTCGTCGCGCCGACCAGGACGCGGTGCAGCAGCGATTGCGGCTTCTGCGTCGGGTGGGCCTTCTCGCCCGCGGCGGTCTTCAGCCGCTCGTGGCCCGAACAGATCGGCAGCACCCAGTCGGAGCGCATCTGCACGCCATCGTTGAGCTGCTTCAACGCATCGTAGTTGAAGGTATAGCGCGCGCCTTCCTCGCGGCAGGCCCAGATCATCGTCTCGTGGGCGTTGGTCAGGCGGCGGCCCTTGAAGTTGGGCATCGGGTTGGTCTTGCGCCACACCACGTCGTTAAGGATCCAGTAACCCTGATCCTGTAGCGCGGCACCGACACGGAAGATGTTGTGGTAGGAGCCGATGACCCAGATCGCCCCGGTGGGCTTCAGCACCCGCCGCGCGGCGGCGAGCCAGGCCCGGGTGAAGGCGTCGTAGGCCTCGAAGCTGGCGAAGCTGTCCCAGGCGTCGTTGACGGCATCGACGCGCGAGTTGTCCGGCCGCCGCAGGTCCCCGCGAAGCTGCAGGTTGTAGGGCGGGTCGGCGAAGATCAGGTCCACGGAGGCCTCGGGAAGGCCTTCCATTACCTCGATGCTATCGCCGCACACGATCTGGTTCAGGGGCAGCGTCGCTGCCCTCTGTGCGGTGGTCGTCATGCTCACTGCCTCGTTCTGCGACCCGATTTTCTGCTGGACCGCTTGTTATGCGGGCAGAATGGTTAAAGCGGCGGGGGGGAGCAAAGGCTATTTGATCCCCGGTTCGGGCGAATTCCCTTGCCCCAAGATGTTGTGTACCGGCCGGAAGGACCGGCGATGATGTGGTGTTGCACCGTGGCTTTTCAGTCCCATCAGGTGTTCCGCGGTGCCGTAGCCCATATTGGTCGCCCAGCCGTAGCCGGGGAAGTGTTGCGCCAGCGCCGCCATGTCGCCGTCGCGCCGCACCTTGGCCACGATCGAGGCCGCGGCGATGGAGAGCGACAGGCTGTCCCCCTTCACCACCGGCTCCGCCCGGCAGGGCAGGCGCGCCGGCAGGCGGTTGCCGTCGACCAGGATGTGATCGGGCGCCACCGGCAGCGCCTCGACCGCGCGGCACATGGCGAGGAAGGTCGCCTGCAGGATGTTGAGGCGGTCGATCTCCTCCACCGCCGCGGCGCCGAGGCCCACATGGCCCGCTAGGCGGATCTCGCCGGCGAGCCGCGCCCGCCTCGCCCCGTCCAGCGCCTTGCTGTCGTCCAGACCCGGCGGGACCGAACAGGGAAACAGGATCACCGCCGCCGCCACCACCGGCCCGGCCAGCGGGCCGCGGCCGACCTCGTCCACCCCCGCGACGAGGCGGGCACCCTGGGCATGGCAGCGGGACTCGTGGAGGAAATCGGGCATCGCGCGGCCGCTGATGCCGCGTTGCGCGCGCCGGGGCAAGGGCGAGATGCGGCCCCGCGCTTATCCCCAGTCCACCGGACCCGGCGGTGGAGAAATCCCGGCACCGTGGACAACCAGTCATCTCATTGTTTTCCAACGGTTAATCTTCATAATCCCTTGCAACCCGGGCCGCGGCGCGGACCTCTTCACGGGGGTCGCCCTGAACTTTTACACCGACTTTTCCACAGCCCGCCACGGAAAATCAGGTGCGCCGGGGGCGCGGGAGGCGTATCCTGACAGGGCGATCACCGGGACCTGTGCCGATGGAGGAACGTCGAGAACCGGGCCTGACCGACACGCTTCTCGGTCTCTACGAATGTGCGCTGGCGCCGGACAAGTATCCCGATTGCGCCCACGTGATCGAGGACTGGCTGGCCGAGGAGCCCGATCCGGGCGAGATCCGCGCATTGGAAACCCATTCCTCCGCGATCTGGGACCGGCTGGTCGACCTGTTTCCGCCCGAGTCCGATCCGCCGGTGGGGGATCTGCGGCTGGAGGTGGAGTTCGGGCGCGACCCGGCGGGCCGGCTCGACGCCTTTCTCGACGAGGTGCAGGCCGAGGACGCCCGGCGCCTGCGCGACCTGGTGGCCGAGGCTCCGGCGGAGGGCGGCCGGGACCTGCTGATCCGGGCCAGCCATGGCGGCGAGGTCGCGCTGTGCCTGGCCCGGCGCGAGGGCGGGCGGCTGCGGATCTTCGCGCTGCGCAACGACCTGGAGGCGGAGGTCGAGGCGATGATCGCGTCGCAGTTCAACATCTCGCATGCCGAGATGGCGGTGCTGCGCGGGCTGGTCATGGGCCGGACCCTGAAGGCCATCGCGGCGGCCGGCGGCAAGTCCCCCGAGACGGTGCGCAGCCAGGCCAAGTCGATCGCGGCCAAGCTCGGCTTCTCGCGCCAGATCGAGATCTCGGCGGCGATGTCCAGCATCGCCCGGGTGGCCCGGACCGGCGGCCCCCGACCCCACGCCACCGGGTTGCACCGCATCGACCTGCCCGACGGGCGGGGCATGGTCTTCGACGATCGCGGCGCGCCGGACGGCGACCCGGTGCTGTTCGTGCACGATTTCTCCAGCTCCTGCCGCTGGCCCGGGGGCGCGGTGGCGCAGATCGCGGCGGCCGGGCTGCGACTGATCGCGCCGGCGCGGGCGGGGTTCGGCCATTCCGACGTGAATCCGCTGACGCAGCGGGCGCTGTTCGAGGCGCATGTGGCCGATTACCGGCACCTGATCGAGACGCTGGGGATCGAGGGCTGCCGCATCCTGGCCTTCGGCACCGGGTTCGGGATCGCCCATGGCCTGGCCCGCGCCGATCCGGCCCGGGCCGGCCGGCTGGTCGGGGTGAACGCCTATCCGCCGATCCTGACCCGGCGCGACGCGCTGCGATTCCCGCCGGGCATGTACCGGGCGGGCGCGCTGGCGGCGATCTATGCGCCGCGGACCTGCGCGCTGATCAGCAAATACGCCACCCGCCGCGCCGCCGCCGCGCGCTCGATCCGGGAGCTCGACGCGATGACCGGCGCGCGCGGCCCCTATACCGAGATCGAGGACCGCTTCTTCGAGGAGCATGTGCGACCCAACGTGGACGATCTGAGGATCGGCCGGGCCGAGGGGGTCTGGCGCGACTGCACCTGCCTGACCATCGACTGGGCGGGCGAGGCCGCGGCCGACCGGCCGGTGGACGCGGTGCTGCTGCAGAACGCCGATTTCCCCTCGCAGCCGGTGGAGCCGGCCCGGGCGCTGGCGCGGCAGCTCGGCATCCCGTTCGCGGTGCTGGAGCGCCCCTACCGGCATTACGTGGTCGAGTTCCGCGACGTGATCGCCCACCTGACCGGTCAGGTGGCGCCGTCGGCCACCTGAAAGGAGACCGCGACCGAGGCGGGATCGGTCACCACCCAGTCCACCACCTGGCGGAACCGGTCGGTCGCCTCGATCAGCGCCATGCCCTCGGGCGAGAAGGTCTCGGGGCCGAAGACGCCCCGGGCCACCAGCGGATTGCCGAAGATGTGGGTGAAGGCGTCGAAGGCCACCATCCGGGTCAGCAGGCCGCCGGTCATCGCGCCGGGATCGTGGCGCTCGGCGAAGAGGCCCACGAACAGGTCGAGATCGTCGATCGAGGCGTAGAGGGCGGAGAGCTCGGCCGCCGTCGCGTCGTCGCCGGTCAGCTCGGCGAAGGAGCGCATTGGCGCCAGGCCGAAGGCCGCGCGGTAGGCGTTGTAGGGTCTGAGCCGCGCCCGGCGGCCCAGCTCGATCGTCTTGGCCTGGATCGAGGTCTCGACCTCCTGCCCGTCGACCGGCATCCGTCGCGGCGTGGTGAAGATCGCCGGCGTGTTGTGCAGGCCGATCCGCCCGGCGCGCTGGCGCGAGGCCCCCGACAGGACGGCGCCGAGCCCGTTTGCCGTGACCAGGCCGGGGTTCCACAGGCTGTCGGCCATCGGGATCGCCCGCGCCCCGATCCGAAGGGCATCGGGCACCAGCGCATGCCAGCGATAGAGCAGGCCGAACTCGACGCTGATCCAGTTCGACCGCTTCCACGGCTTCGTCTCGCCCACCTGCGGGTCGAGCGCGAAGGGGAAGTCGAGCCGCGCGATATGGGCGATGTAGTCGTTCAGAACGATCTTCAGCAGGATCACGATCATCACGTTGCGCGCGGTCTGGAACAGGCGCTCGTCGTCCCAGCCCGGATGGGCGGCGGCGAGGATCCCGGCGACGTGGTTGTGGGCGCGCAGGAAGACCGTGTTCAGCGCCACGTTGCCCGGGGTGGCGTTGCCCTGCTCCAGCCCGGAGGCGAAGAGCGCGGACAGCCGCCCGGCCGGCACCTTCGACAGGAAGGCGGCGAGCCGGTCGGGGGCGAAGAGGCCCTCGAAATCCGGGTCGGCGAAGCGCCAGTCCTCATGCGTCGCGCCTTCGGCGAAGAGGAAGGGCGGCCAGGTCTCGCCGTCGATCACCTGCGCCTTCAGCCGCCCGCCCGTCCCGGCGCGCAGGCGGCGGGTGGCGTCCTCGTCCAGGCCGTAGACCTGGCACAGGTCGATCTCGTGGTTCGAGGTGTTGCGCCGCCAGGCGCCTGGCGCCGTCTCGGGACCGGTGCGGATGAAGCTGTCGGTGAACCATTGCGCGAAGGCGGCGAAGAGCACGCTGGTATCCTCCGACGGGATCTCCTCGCGCCGCTCGAACAGACGGGCCAGATCCTCGGCGGCGGGGCGGTCGCGCTCGATCCCGTCCTCGCCCAGCTGCCGGCCGGTGTAGCGCCGGTCGGTCAGGGCCGGCCAGCTGCTGTAGGGCATGCGCAGGGAGAAGGGCCGCGGCCGCGGATTGCCGTGGCCGGCATATCGCTCGATCAGGCGGCGATTGGCCCAGCGGTGCAGGGGGCGGATGCGCATCAGCCGGCGCAGGAGCCCCGGATGGCGGCGGAAGATGGCGAGGAGCGCGTCCATCCGGGGCTCCTTCTCCCGTGGCGGTTCCGGCCATCCTGCCCGGACGGCCTTCGTGACGCAACGTCAGGAAATGGCGATCCGACGCGGCGGCGGCCGCGACCCGGTGGAAAAAGTGCGGTGCGGACACGCCTCCCGAAGAAGGCCCGCCGCACCGCAACTGTCGTCATCGGAGCCGCACTCGCCACGGATCTCCGTCAAATGACTGCCTCGAATGTCGTACCCCCCCGGCGGGATCGTCGATCCCTGGATCGGCACGGATACACCATGCCGGGGGCGCGCCCGCGCGACATCACCCGATCGGGTGAAAAGCGCGGCGTCGGTGCCGGGGGGAGGCGTTGGCCCCCGGAAGCGTCGATCATGCAGGGCGGGAACCACCGGTCCCCGCCCCGCGCACCCGACCGGCCGCCCACGGAATGTGGGGTGGCGGGACGACCGGCCGGGCAAGAGGGGGCCGCACTCACCGGTGCCGCGCCGCCCTCCATCCCCGTTGTCTCAGGCAAGGCTCCGAATAGGCCGCGCGCCAGCCTCCGCGGACCCGCACGTCCTTGCGGCATTCCCCCGGCAGGCGGCGCAGGGCCACGCCGCTGCGGTCGAGGCAGCGGGCCCCGAACAGGCGGTAGGAGCCGCGACGGCTGTCGACGCGCTGCAGGCAGCGCGCGGGCAGCAGGTCGGCCCGGCGCCAATCCCCGCCGCGGCGACGATCCGACCAGCCGTAGCGGCCGTCGCGGCCATCGTGGCGGTCGCGCCGGGCGCGGTGGCGATCCCGGTCGTCGTCGTCATCGTCGTCGCGCAGCTCCTTGAACGCGTAGCCGAGCACGCCGAGGGCGGCGAGGCCGCCCAGGATCTGCGCGGTCTGGTTCTGGTTCTGCCCGGCGGAGGGCGGGCGGTAGATCAGCCGGTCCGCCTGGGCCGCGGGGGCGAAGGCCATCGTGGCGGCGAGGATCGTGGCGGCGAACGTTCTGGTCATCTGGTCTCTCCCGTCGGTCGGGCATCTGGCCCGGGGCGTTGTGGAAACGGTGGGGCCGGGGCCCGGGACAGGCAATGACGGCGGCTTGTCATGGGATGACAGCCGCGCCAGTCTCGGGCTGTCATTGACTGACGGCCGCCCGGAGCCTTCCCCTCCGGTCCAGCGCCGCAACTCCGGGGTCCGACAGATGACACGATTGCTGACGGCCGCCCTCGTGGCGATCGCCCTGGCCGGCCCGGCAGGCGCGGCCTGCCTGGTGGAATACAAGGCCAAGCGCGACGCGCCCCTCAGGCTGCATTACGGCATCATCCGGCTCGACGACGCGGCCTGCGGGAACCCCGCACCGGCGATCGCCCGCCGCATCGCGCGCGACGGCTGGCAACTCCTCACCGTCATGGGCAGGCTCAGCCCCGCCGAGGCCGAACGGAGGAAGGCAGATGCTGGCGCGTATTACCTCCGCTACTGACACGTCGCGCGGGATCGCACGGCTGATCGCCGGCGGGATCGCCGCGGTGGCGGCGATCCTCGGGCTGGCGGCGGTGCTGCTGTTCCTCAGCCTGCCCGACGCCAACGCCTTCAACGCGCGGGTGGAGCGCATTTTCGTCGAGAATTCGGCGCTGACGGATATCGAATCGATCCGCCTGCTGGAGATCCTGGCCCAGTCCGGCACCGCCTTCTCGGAGGTGCTGTCGAGCTACCGGGTGGTGATCTTCGTGCTGCTGGTCTTCGCCGTGGCACTGCTGGTGGCGACGCTGGCCTTCCTGGTGGTGCTGGTCGCGCTCTATCGCCGGATGGGCGAGATCGAGCGATCGGGCATCCGCGTCTCGTCGCTGCTGATCAGCCGCGCGGACCGCACCGTCTGCCTCAACGACATGGATTTCACCCTGACCCAGGCCGCGATCGAGACCCTGAGCGTGCTGGCCGAGGCGCGCATGGACGAGGACATCCTGACCGGCGCCCAGATCGAGGCGATGGTCACGGGCCGCGACCCGTCGGAATGCGACGAGGCGGCGGGGGCGACGCGGATCAAGCGGCTGCGCGACGCGCTCGGCAACCAGCTGGTGGCGGAACTGCTGATCCGCACCGTGACCCGGCAGGGCTACATGCTGTCGATCGACAAGGACGTGATCCGGATGACCTGAGTCCCGGGCTCAGTCGCAGCCCAGGATCTCCACCGCGCCGCGCGGGCCGATCACGGTGGTGCGCAGGGCCGAGCGGTCGAGCGCGAGGGGGCGGCCGGCAGGGGCCTCGATCTCGGCGCTGGAGACCAGCGTGGCACCGTCGCGGCGGCTTCGCGGCTCGGAGACCCACAGGTCGGGATCGGACGGCTCGATCACCACCTCCTCGCCGCGGCCGAGCGACGGCAGGGACAGGCGCATGGTCAGAATGGCGCCCGCCGCGTCCAGCGCGACGCCGCATTCCGCCCGCGCGCCGGCCTCGGCGGCGGTCAGCGGCCGGTCGGCCAGCGCGGCGCTGATCCGCGCATCGGGCCGCGCCGGCGCGACCGGCAGCACCGCGCCCGCAACCCCCGAGACCGGCACGCAGATGTCGCGGCACATCCCCATATCGGCGCTGAGCGACAGCTCGACCGGCTGGCCGGCGCGCGCCGGCACCACCTCCACCGGCAGGACGATGCCGTCGCCATAGCCGACCGAGCGCAGGCCGGCCTGCCGGAACACCTCGGGAACCGGCCAGTGCACCCGCAGATCGGCCACGTTGCGCGATCCCGACCAGTCGAAATCGGGGGGGATGCCGGCCTCGCCCGGGCGGCGCCAGTAGGTCTTCCAGCCCGGCGGCAGGCGGATCTCGAGGCCGGCCATGTGATGGCCGTTCGCCATGCGCCAGCCCGGCAGGATCCGGAGCTCGGCGGCCCCCTCCTGGGCGCGAGCGAGGCCGGCGGCGAGACACAGAAGGGCGACGAGGAGGAAGCGCATGATCCGAGGTCTAGGGCGGCGCCGGGCGGGCGGAAAGTCACAACAGCGTCACGCGAAGGGCGCGGCGGGGTTGCGCGGCCCCGCCGTCACGCCATCTTTGACGGCATGACCGATGCGACCGACCTGACCGGCAAGCTCCTGATCGCCATGCCCGGCATGGGCGATCCCCGATTCGAGAAGAGCGTCATCGTGATCTGCGCCCATGGCGAGGATGGCGGGATGGGGCTGATCATCAACAAGCCGGCCCCGGAGATCGACCTGAACGACCTCCTGGAACAGCTCTCCATCGAGGCGCCCGAGCCCGTGCGCTCCCGCGTCTTCTTCGGTGGCCCGGTGGAGAATTCCCGCGGCTTCGTGCTGCATTCGGCGGATTACACCCAGGACGACACCACGCTGGACGTGGGCGGTCTGTTCGGCATGACCGCGACGCTGGACATCCTGCGCGCCATGGCCGGCGGCGAGGGGCCGGACCGGTCGCTCGTCGCGCTGGGCTATGCCGGCTGGGGGCCGGGGCAGCTGGAGTCGGAGATCGTGGAGAACGGCTGGCTGGTGGCCGAGGCCGACCCCGACCTCGTCTTCGCCGCCGACAACGCGGGCAAGTGGATCGCGGCGATCACGGCGCTGGGAATCGACCCGATCATGCTGGGATCGGGCGGACGGGCCTGACGGCCGCCGCGGCCGGAGGGCCGCGGCGCGCCTCGTTCAGTGCGCCTTGAGCGATTCGGTGGAGGAAAAGAACATCGCCTGGCTGACCGCCGAGCGGACCTGCTCCTCGGAATAGGGCTTGGCGATCAGGAAGGCCGGTTCGGGCTTGTCGCCGGTCAGCAGCCGTTCGGGGAAGGCGGTGATGAAGATCACCGGGATGTCGCCGAACTGCGCGAGGATGTCGTTGACCGCGTCGATGCCGCTGGAATTGTCGGCCAGCTGGATGTCGGCCAGGATCAGGTCGGGCCGCTCCTTGGCGCCGAGATCCACCGCGGCAGCGCGGGTCCGGGCGATGCCGGTGATGGTGTGGCCCATCTCGGAGACGATGGAATGGATGTCCATGGCGATGATCGCCTCGTCCTCGATGATCATCACCTTGCCGGTCATCGAGCGTTCCATCTCGGAGATGGCGATGTCGACGAGGCTCGCCGCCTCGGTCGGCTCCACGTCCATGATCCGCCCGACCTCGGCGTAGTCGAACCCCTCGATCGTGGGCAGCAACAGCGCCTCGCGGGTGTTGGTGGTCAGCCCCGCCATGTGGTCGAGGGCGCGGCTCTCCATCCGGTTGGCGGGGTCCTCGGTATCGGCGGTGGGGGCGCCGGCGGTGGACCAGATCATGTGGAAGGCCCGGAACAGCGCCGTCTTGGGCGCGAGCGACCGCTCGAAGATGGCCGGCTCCTGCAGGATGGCCTCCAGCGTGGCGGCGGCGTAATTGTCCCCCGTGCGCTGGGATCCCGTCAGGGCCCGCGCATAGCGGCGCAGATACGGCAACTCGTCACCGATGATATCAGACAGATCGACCTGCTCGGCATGTGAAGGCATGCGTAGTTCTTCCCTGACTCTGCGGAAATCTTTGGGAACAAACCGGACGGGGTCACGTTTGTTCCCGTCTTGCGCCCAAAAAACCAACCCCCAAGTTAGAACCATTCCGAATGACGAAGAATGACAGGTCGTCGAGCGTGATGCGTCAGATCGACGAGAATCTGCGCCGCGTGTACAAGGACGAACAGACCCAGGACGTTCCGGAGCGGTTCAAGGACTTGTTGCGGAAACTCAAGGAGCAGGACGAGGGCCAGCGGAATGAATGACGAATTTCGCGACCCGCGCGACGAACTGGTGGATCACCTGGGCGCGCTGCGGGCGTTCGCGATGTCCCTGACGCGCAACTCGGCCGCGGCCGACGACCTCGTGCAGGATACGATCGAGAAGGCTTGGAAGAACATCGACAAGTTCCAGCCGGGCACCAACCTGCGCGCCTGGCTGTTCACGATCCTGCGGAACGCCTTCTACTCGATCCGCCGCAAGGCCAAGCGCGAGGTGGCCGATGTCGACGGGGTGATGGCCGCGTCGCTGTCCGAGAAGCCGGCCCATGACGGCCGGCTGGCGCTGAACGATTTCCGCCGCGCCTTCGAGCAGCTGCCCGACGAACAGCGCGAGGCGCTGATGCTGGTCGGCGCCTCCGGCTTCGCCTACGAGGAGGCGGCCGAGATGTGCGGCGTCGCCGTCGGCACCATCAAGAGCCGGGCCAATCGCGGCCGCCGGCGGCTGGCCGAGCTGATGGGCCTCGACCCCAACGAGGACCCGGTGATCGGCGATACCACCAACGATTCGGTGATGACGGCGTCACTCTCCCGCCAGGGCTGACGCATGCTGAGCCCGGGGCGCGGAATCGAGGGGCTGGACCGGCTGGATATCCGGCTGGTCGCGCTTTTGGGACTGGCGCTTCTGCCGATCGGGCTGATCGCCATGGTCCAGACCTACCGGGTGATCTCGGAGGCCGACCGCAACGGCGAGGCCGCGCTGGCCGGCGCCACCATCGCCGCGGCCACCAACGAGCGCGAGGATATCCTGCACGTGCGCGGCGCGGCGCAGATCGTCGCCTCGATGATGCCCACCCTGCTGGAGCAGCCGGATCTGTGCTCGCGCGAACTGGCGAGCTTCGTGGCGCAGAATCCCGACGTGACCTTCGCGGGCTTCGTGTCGGCCGAGGGGATCGTGACCTGCGGCTCCGACGGCGCCGGCACCGATCTCAGCGAGTCGGAGGTCTACCTCGCCTTCCGCGAGGATCCCGCGCCCTCGATCGACACCGTCATCGGCCAGATCTCGAACCGCAGCGTGATCGTGGTGAGCGAACCCGTCATGGTCGACGGCGAGATCGCCGGTTACGTCGCGCTCTCGGTTCCCCAGCAGCCGCTGCTCCTGGGGGCGGAGGACGATCCCTCCGGGCTGGTGCCGCTCTATGCCCTGACCTTCACGGTCGAGGGCCGCGTGCTCTGGGCGCCGGAGGAGCTGGAGGAGATCGAGCCCGAGCTGCCGGTCGGCGTCTCGCTGACCATGCTCGCCGCCAACGAGCCCCGCACGGTGCGCGGCACCTCCAATGCCGGGCGGGAACGGATCTACACCGTCGCGCCGCTGGTCCCCGGCGAGATCTACGCGATGGCGGTCTGGCCGCACGGCGCGATCCGCACCGGCGGGCTGACCGCGGCCAGCGCGATCCTGTTCCCGCTGCTGATGTGGCTCGTTTCCATCGGCGTGGCCTATTTCGCCGTGCACCGGCTGGTCGTGCGCCATATCCGCTATCTGCGGCTGCGGATCCGGGCCTTCACCGCGAACCGGCGCGTGCTGCAGCCCGAATACGGGGCCGACACGCCCTCCGAGATGCGCGAGGTGATCGAGACCTTCCACCAGATGACCGAGCGGATCGTGCGCGACGAGGCAGACCTGGAGAACAACATCCACGAGAAGGACGTCCTGCTGAAGGAGGTCCACCACAGGGTGAAGAACAATCTCCAGCTTATCGCCTCGATGATGAACATGCAGCTCAGGAAGGCCCGCTCGGACGAGACCCGGTTCGTCCTGCGGCGCCTGCAGGACCGGGTGCTGGGCCTGGCCACGATCCACCGCAACCTCTACCAGGCCACGGTGCTCAGCCGGGTCGATTCCGGCCGCCTGATCGAGGAGCTGGTCAGCCAGAGCGTGCGCAACTCCGAGGCCCGCGAACACGGGATCGAGGTCCGGATCGACGCCGACCACGTCGCGCTCTATCCCGACCAGGCGGTGCCGCTGTCGCTCCTGGTGACGGAGACGATCACCAACGCCCTGCGCTATGCCGGCATCCCCGAGGACGGTCCGCCCTGGATCGAGCTGACCCTGCGGGAACTGCCGGACGGCGCGGTGAAGCTGCGCGTGGCCAATTCCCTCGGCACGCCGGTGACCGAGGACGGCGGCATCTCCACCGGCCTCGGCACCCAGCTGATGACGGCCTTCGCGATGCAGCTCGACGCCGAGAGCGACATGGGCGAGCGCGACGGAACCTTCGTCGTCGAGGTCCTGTTCCGACCCAGCGACTTCGGCGAGGATACATGAGGGACGATTTCGCCTATCACCTGACCGCGGAGGAGGCGTGGCCCGCCTTCGAGCGGCACGTCCTGTCCGCCCGGCGCCGCATCGTCGCCGGGTTCCGCGTGTTCGACCCGATGACCCGGCTGCGCACCGAGGAGGCGCAGGAGATCGGCGCGCACTGGTTCGACCTGTTCGTCCATGTCCTGCGCCAGGGCGTGAGGGTGGACATCATCCTGTCCGATTTCGATCCGATCGTGGCCCCCGACATGCACCAGTCCACCTGGGCCAGCATGCGCAAGTTCGCGGCGATCCGCGAGGAGGCGGGGCCCGAGGCGCAGCTGAACGTCGTCCCCGCCCTGCACCCCGCCCAGGCGGGCAAGATCACGCGCACGGCGTTCTGGCCCAAGGTCTGGCAGGAGCTGACGGACCTGCGCGACAATCTCAACGAGCTGGAGCCCGCGGAACGGCGCACCGCCTGGGGCGACCTGCCCGGCGCCCATCCGTGGCTGATCCTCGACGGGGAGGGCCAGGCCAGGACGCGGAATGCCGGGCCGCCACCGCTTCACACCGTGTCCTACCACCACAAGCTGGCGGTGATCGACAGCCGCATCCTCTATCTCGGCGGGCTCGACCTGAATCCGCGGCGCTACGATTCGCCCCGCCATCACCGCGCCGCCGCCGAGACCTGGCACGACGTGCAGATCTCGGTGGAGGGGCCGGTGGCCGAGGTCGCCGAGCGCTATCTCGACACGGTGGTCGACGTGATCAACGGGCGCGCCGAGCCGGTGGAGGAGTCGCATGGATTCTGCTGCACCATCTCGGCCGCCAAGAAGAACCTCGTCGCCATGTCGCCCCGCATCGTGCGCCGCTCGATCGCCGAGACCACGCATGACTGGGTCCGGCAGAGCGAGGGGTCGCTCTATTTCGAGACCCAGTTCTTCCGCGACCGCGATCTGGCCCGGCTGATCGCGGAGCGGGCCGCCGAGGCGCCGGATCTGGAACTGCTGATGGTCCTGCCGGCCGCGCCCGAGGTGGTCGCCTTCGACAAGCGCCGCAAGCTCGACGCGCGGTTCGGCGAATACCTGCAGGCCGAATGCGTCAACCGCGTGCTCGACGCCTTCGGCGAGCGGGCCTATTTCGCCTCTCCCGCCCAGAAGCGCGACGCCGATCCCGAGCGGATCGCCGCGGGCGACCGCGCCACCTTCCACGGCGCGCCGCTCGTCTATGTCCATGCCAAGGTTTCCGTCTTCGATGCCCGCGCGGTGCTGGTCAGCTCGGCCAATCTCAACAGCCGGTCGCTGAACTGGGACACCGAGGCGGGAATCCTGCGCGAGGACCCGGAGCTGGCCCGCTCGGTGCTGGACCGCTCGCTGCGCCACTGGCTGCCCGACACGGAGCTTCCCGCGGGCGGGTCGCTCGTGGCCACGGTGCGCGAGCAGGCCGAACGGGACGTGGTCTGCCAGCCGGACAACCGGTCGGGGTTCCTGCTGCCCTATGACGTGAGCGCGGCCGAGGAGTTCGGCGTGAACCTGCCCGGCGTGCCGCACGCGCTCGTCTAGGGAACGAAGGCCGCCGGGCCACGTTTCGGCAGCATGACCGCGATCGAGGCCCTGCCCGTCCCCAACTGCCACGACGGATCGGCCCGCAGGGTCGGGATCGAGGTCGAATGCGGCGGCCTGCGCGAGGATCGCGTGGCCGAACTGGTGGCGGAACGGTTCGGCGGCACGGTGCGCGGTGACGGGCCCTATACCCGCCGGGTCGAGGGCAGCCGCATCGGCGACGTGGAGGTCCTGCTCGACACGGCGCTGCGCGACAAGGTGGACAGCGCGGTGGCCCGGGTGGGCCTCGACCTGGGCCGCGCGGTGATCCCGGTGGAATTCGTCACCGAGCCGGTCCCGCCCGGGCGGATCGCCGAGGTCGACGCGCTCTGCGACGCGCTCGCGGCCGAGGGCGCCTTCGGCACCCAGGACGGCGTGGCGCTCGGCTTCGGGCTGCATCTCAACGTGGCGCTGGCCGGCATCCAGGTGGACGACATCCTGCCGACGCTCACCGCCTTCGCGCTGATGGAGGACTGGATGCGGGGGCGCATGGCGCTCGACACGTCGCGACGCCTGATGCCCTTCGTCGATCCCTATCCGGCCGCGCTGCTCGACCGGCTCTGCGACCCGGCGGAGGACTGGACGCTGCCGCGGCTGGCCGACGTCTATCTGTCGCTGGCCGCCAGCCGGAACCACGCGCTCGACCTGCTGCCGATCCTGAAGACCGCCTATCCCGACCGCGTCGTCGGCGCCGTGCCGCAGATGGACCACAAGTCCGCCCGCCCGGCCTGGCATTACCGCCTTCCCGATTGCCGGATCGACGATCCCGCCTGGTCGATCGCGCTGGAATGGAACCGCTGGTGCGCGGTGGAGGAGGTCGGCGCGAACCGGGCCCTGCTGGAGCGGTTGAAGGGCCACTGGCGCGCCTATCGGAACCGGGCCCTGCCGATTCCGGGCCAGTGGGCCTCGGTCTCCGCCGAGATCCTCGACGGCGAGGTCGCGCTGCCATGAAACCGGTGATCGGTGTCACGACCTCGCGCCGGTCGGGCTGGCGGATCTTTCCGCTGGTCGCCTTCAACGTCTGGCTGGCGGGCGGCCGGGCGATCCGCTGGATGGCGGGCGAACCCTCAGACGTGGCCGGGGTCGACGGGATCATCATCGGCGGCGGCGACGACATCTCGCCCGATCTCTACGAGGGCAGCCTGATCACCTCCTCGCGGCTCGATCCCGCGCGCGACGCGATGGAGGAGGCCCTGGTCTGCGCGGCGATGGAACAGGGCAAGCCGGTGCTCGGCATCTGCCGCGGCAGCCAGATGCTGAACGTGGCGCTCGGCGGGCGGCTGGATCAGGACGCCTACGGCACCTACCGCGATTCGGAACATCACTGGACGATCCTGCCGAAGAAGACGGTGGAGATCGTGCCCTATACCCGGCTCGCCGCCCATGCCGGCACGCGGCCGATGAAGGTCAATGCCCTGCATTCCCAGGCGGTCTCGACGCTCGGGCGCGGGCTCGCGGTCGCGGCGCGGGACCGGGGCGGCATGATCCAGGCGATCGAGCGGGTCGAGGAACCCTTCGCGCTGGGGGTCCAGTGGCACCCCGAGCACCTGTTCTACGCCCATCGGCAGCGGGCGATCTTCCACGCGCTGGTCAACGCGGCCCGCGCCGCCCGCGAGGCGGCGCCGCAGCTGGTCGAGGTGGACCGGCAGGCGCCGAACCCGGCCTGACCGGCCGGGCCCCGATTTTCCGCCGAAACATCGCCCCCGTCAGTAACGGTAGTGCTCCGGCTTGAACGGTCCCTCCGGGGACACGCCGATATAGGCGGCCTGCTCGGGGTCGAGCTTCGTCAACTTGGCACCGATCCGGCCCAGATGCAGCGCCGCGACCTTCTCGTCGAGATGCTTGGGCAGGATATAGACGTCGTTGTCGTACTGCGCGCCCTTCGTCCACAGCTCGATCTGCGCCAGCACCTGGTTGGTGAAGCTGGCCGACATCACGAAGGAGGGGTGGCCGGTGGCGTTGCCGAGATTCAGGAGCCGCCCCTCCGACAGCAGGATGATCCGCGCGCCCGAGGGCATCTCGATCATGTCCACCTGGTCCTTGATATTGGTCCACTTGTGGTTCTTCAGGGAGGCGATCTGGATCTCGTTGTCGAAGTGGCCGATATTGCCGACGATCGCCATGTCCTTCATCGCGCGCATGTGCTCGATGCGGATCACGTCCTTGTTGCCTGTGGTGGTGATGAAGATGTCGGCGCTGTCGATCACGTCCTCCAGCAGCACCACCTCGAACCCGTCCATCGCCGCCTGCAGCGCGCAGATCGGGTCCACCTCCGTCACCTTCACCCGGGCGCCGGCGCCGCGGAGCGAGGCCGCGGATCCCTTGCCCACGTCGCCGTAGCCGCAGACCACGGCGACCTTGCCGGCCATCATCGTGTCGGTGGCCCGGCGGATGCCGTCCACCAGGCTCTCGCGGCAGCCGTACTTGTTGTCGAACTTGGACTTGGTGACGCTGTCGTTGACGTTGATCGCCGGAAAGGGCAGCCGCCCCTGCTTCTTCAGCTCGTAGAGCCGGTGCACGCCCGTCGTCGTCTCCTCGGTCACGCCCTTCAGCGCGTCGCGCTGCCGCGCGAACCAGCCGGGGCTTGCCTTCATGCGCTTGCGGATCTGGGCGAAGAGCGCCTCTTCCTCCTCGGAGGTGGGGACCGCGATCAGGTCCTCCTCGCCGGCCTCGACGCGCGCGCCCAGGAGCACGTAGAGCGTGGCATCGCCGCCGTCGTCGAGGATCATGTTGGCGGGCTCGTCGCCGAAATCGAAGATCCGGTCGGCATAGGCCCAGTATTCCTCCAGCGTCTCGCCCTTGACGGCGAAGACCGGGATCCCCTGGTCGGCGATCGCCGCCGCGGCGTGATCCTGGGTGGAGAAGATGTTGCACGAGGCCCAGCGCACCGTGGCCCCGAGCGCGACCAGCGTCTCGATCAGCACGGCGGTCTGGATGGTCATGTGCAGGCTGCCGGCGATCCGGGCGCCCTTCAGCGGCTGGCTGGCGCCGTATTCCTCGCGCAGCGCCATCAGGCCCGGCATCTCGGTCTCGGCGATGGCGATCTCCTTGCGGCCGTAGCCGGCAAGCGAGACGTCCCTGACGATGTGATCTTCCGGCATCTTTCCATCCTGTGCTAGGCGCGCGTCGCATCTCCCCTAGCATCGGGGGAGGCCCGCCTCAACGCCGCGAAAGGTCCCGCCCATGCCCGCACGACAGCCCCGCGCCTGGCAACGGATGCTGTCGGGACGGCGGCTCGACCTGCTCGACCCCACGCCCGTCGATATCGAGATCGACGACATCGCCCACGGCCTCGCCTTCGTCGCCCGCTGGAACGGACAGACCGAGGGCGACCACCCCTATTCGGTGGCCGAACATTCCCTTCTGGTGGAGGCATTGTTCGCGCGGCGCTGGCCTGAGGCCGATCCGCGCTGGAATCTCGCGGCCCTGCTGCACGACGCGCCGGAATACGTCATCGGCGACCTGATCTCGCCGGTGAAGGCGGCGGTGGGGCCCGATTACGAGGCGCTCGACGCCCGCCTCGCGGCGGCGATCCGCATCCGCTTCGGCCTTCCCGCGGCGCTGCCCGCCCGGGTGAAAAGCCGGATCAAGGCGGCCGACCGGGTCTCGGCCCGGATGGAGGCGGTGCAGATCGCGGGATTCTCGGAGGCCGAGGCGACGCGGTTCTTCGGCCGCGCCGATCCCGGCCTGACCGAGGGGCTCGATATCGTGCTGCGCCCGCCGAAGGAGGTGCGCGCCGCCTTCGCAAGGCGACACGCGGATCTCATCGCGCGCTGCTGATCAGCGGCCCGGGCGGGGATCGAGCGTCAGGCCGCCCGACCGGACGCGGGCCAGCGGGTTGGCGAACCCGCGGTTCCGTTGCGGCGCCTTCGCCGGGCGGAGCAGGAGGGCGACGGCGGCGGTGATGGTCCTGAACATGGAGAACCTCCTTTTCAACGCTGACCCGGAGCGACGCCCCGCCATGGTGGCGGGCCGCGATCTCCCGGGGAATGGATTTCCGGATGCGCCTTGAAAGGGACGTCGGCATGGCGGCGTCCCTTCATCGGCGTATGGACCAGACCTAGGTGGCCGCGTCGGGCGCCGCGAGTCCGGACGATCCGCACGTTCGATCACACTTTCGGGAGGGGCGCGCCGCGTCGCCGGCGCGGCGGCCGGACCTCCAGGATTCCGGCGCCGACCACGAGGAGACCCCCCGCGATCTCGAGCGGGGCGAGATGCTCTCCCGCCAGGAGCGCGGCCGAGACGGCGCCAACCAGCACCTCGACCATCAGCAGGATGCCCACCCGTGCCGGCTCCAGCCGCACGGTCGCCCACATCAGCGCGACCACGGAGGCGACCCACCAGAGCCCGGCGGCGCCGAAGGCGAGTGCCGCAACCTCCGCCACCCCGCCCGGCGCCGGCGCCGCGGGCAGGTCCGCGAGGATCGGCGCGAGGGCCAGCGCGGCGACGCCCGCCCCGGCGGCGAAGACGAACCCCGTCTCGCCGGCCCCGAGTCGCGACCGCGTGCGGATGCCGGTGGTGGAGACGGACCACAGGAAGCCGGCCAGAAGCCCCATCCACTCCCCGGGCCCCCGCGGCAGCGGCATGCGCCCATCCGCGCCCAGCATCAGCCCCAGCCCCGCCAGCCCGACGGCCATCGCCAGGATCCGGGACGGCGGCGTCGGCCAGCCCAGCGCGAACCGGCCGATCAGGGTGCTCCAGACCGGTGTGAGGAAGAACAGCAGCACGACGATCGCCACGCGCCCGTGCACCAGCCCCACCGAGTAGAGCGCGAAGCCCGCGCCGCCCAGCGCGATGGAGGCCAGCACCGCGGGTGGCGCCCCGGCGAGGCTGCGCCATCGGGCCAGGGCGAATGGCGTAAGGATCAGGCAGGCCGCCAGCGTAATCGCCGCCGTCCCCCAGGCGCCCGACAGGCCGCGCGCGTCGATCGCACGAACCGGCAGCCAGTAAAGGCCCCAGAGAATGCCCGTGGCGGCCACGATCGCGGTGGCCCGGGCGGTATCGCGATCGGTCGTCATGGGGGTCGGCCTAGCGCGGCGCGCGGCGGCGGGAAAGAGCGAACCGCCCGCCGCGGCTCAGCGCGGGCTGCGCTTGGCCAGGATGCGCTGCAGCGTGCGGCGATGCATCGACAGGCGCCGCGCGGTCTCCGACACGTTGCGGTCGCATTGCTCGTAGATCCGCTGGATATGTTCCCAGCGCACCCGGTCGGCCGACATCGGGTTCTCGGGCGGCGGCGGCAGGTCCTCGCCTTCGGCCAGGAGCGCGGCGGTGATCTGGTTCGCGTCGGCGGGCTTGGAGAGGTAGTCGGTGGCGCCGATCTTCACCGCCGCCACGGCGGTGGCGATGGCGCCGTAGCCGGTCAGCACGACGATGCGGGCATCGGCGCGCTTGTCGCGGATCACCTCCACCACGTCGAGTCCGTTGCCGTCGCCCAGCCGCAGGTCGACGACCGCGTAGGCGGGCGGCCGGTGGGCGGCGGTGGACCGGCCGGTGGCGACGCTGTCCGCGGTCTCGACCTCGAAGCCGCGCTTCTCCATCGCGCGGGCCAGCCGCTTGACGAAGGCTTCGTCATCGTCGACCAGCAGCATCGAGTTGTCAGATCCGATGTCGTACATCCGCGGAAATCCATCTCGCCGTTACCCGGGCGAGACGTAGGGGCGGCCGGACGGGCGTCAATTGACGCCCCGATCACGCATTTTCGAGGTAGCAGGCAGCCTCCTCGGCCACCTCCTCGGCGGTGACACCCGGCCCGGCGGCGCCCGGCGCGCCCCGGAACAGTGTCACGAAGCCGCGCTCCGGCAGCATCAGGTAGCTGAACACGCTGTGATCCATCAGGTAGGTGTCGGGGTCGTCGCCCCGGCGGGAATAGTACACCCGGTAGGCCTGCGCCGCCGCGCGGATCTGCTCGTCGCTGCCCGTGAGGCCCTGCATGTCGGGATGCATGTAATCGGTGAACTCGGCCAGCACCTCGGGCGTGTCGCGCGCGGGATCGATGGTGACGAACACCGGCTTCACCTCGAAACCGCGCTCGGCCAGCAGGTCCACCGCGCGGGCGTTGCGCGCCGCGTCGAGCGGGCAGACATCGGGGCAGAACGTGTAGCCGAAATAGACCAGCGCCGGCCGGTCGATCACCTCGGCCTCGGTGACGGTGGCGCCGCTCTCGTCCACCAGCGTGAAGGGGCCGCCGATCGCCGCCTGGCCGGTCACCGTGCCCGAGCCGCAGGCGGCGAAATCGTCCGCCCCGCGCCCGAGCCACAGCCAGCCCGCCCCCACGGCGAGGGCGAGCGCCGCGCCGAGGGCGGCGAGAAGGGGGACGAGGCGGGTCATGGCAACTCCGATCCGGTGGTTTGACGCATTGATCGCCCCTCGGCCCCGCCCATACAAGGGCGCAGAATGACCGAACCGGGCTTCATCCCCGCGACCGATGCGCTCGACCCGCGCTATGCCTTCGACCGGCGCGCGAACTGGGTGCGCGTGCGCACGCTGGCGCTCCTGCGCTGGATCGCGATCGGGGGGCAGATCGTGGCGGTGCTGGTCGGCCACACGCTGTTCGGGCTCGACCTGGCGCTGGGGCCGATCCTGGTGGCCATCGGCGCGGCGGCGATCACCAACCTCATGGCGGTGTCGATCTGGCCCAAGACGCGGCGCCTGTCGGAGACCGAGCTGGCCGGCACGCTGATCTTCGACATGGTGCAGCTGTCCGCGCTGCTGGCCCTGACCGGGGGGCTGCACAATCCCTTCGCGCTCCTGATCCTGGCGCAGGTCGCGATCTCGGCCACGGCGCTGGGGCGGCGGCACACGCGGATCATCTGCACCGTGGCCGGAAGCCTCGTCACCGGGCTGTTGTTCGTGCACGTGCCGCTGGAGACGCGCGCCGGCGAGGCGCTGGCGCTGCCCGACCTGTTCCTGCTGGGCTTCTGGGCGGCGATCCTGATCGGGATCGTGTTCCAGGCCGCCTATGCCCGCCGCGTCACCGCCGAGGTGACGGCGATGGGCGACGCGCTGGCCGCCACGCAGACCGCGCTGGCGCGCGAGCAGAAGCTGACCGATCTCGGCGGCGTGGTGGCGGCCGCCGCGCACGAGCTGGGCACGCCGCTGGCCACCATCGCACTGGTCTCCGCCGAGCTGATCGAGGATGCCGCGGACGACGACACCCGCGCCGACGCGCAGCTGATCCGCGACCAGGCCGAACGCTGCCGCCAGATCCTGCGCGACATGGGCCGTGCCGGCAAGCAGGACCGCCACATCCGGGTCGCCCCGATCTCCAGCGTGCTGGAGGAGGCGGCCGAGCCGCATAGCGACCGCGGCATCGAGCTGAAGATCACCTGCCGCCCCGAGGGCGCCAGCCGCGCCCGCCAGCCCAGCGTCGCGCGGCGGCCCGAACTGATCCACGGGTTGCGCAACCTGGTGCAGAACGCCGTCGATTTCGCCCGCACCACCGTGTGGGTGGACGTCCGCTGGACCGAGGCGACGATCGCGATCCGCATCGCCGACGACGGCCCGGGCTATCCGCCCGACACCCTGTCGCGGCTGGGCGATCCGTTCCTGCGCCGGCGCCGGCCGACCGGGCCCGAGGGCGCCCGGCCCGGCTACGAGGGGATGGGGCTGGGCCTGTTCATCGCCAAGACCCTGCTGGAACGCTCCGGGGCGGAGGTCACCTTCGCCAACGGCCGCGACGGGTTCGGCCCGGCCATGGCCGACCGGGCCCGCTGCGGCGCGCTGGTCAGCCTGATCTGGCCGCGCGGACAGATCGCGGTGGAGACCGACCGCGCCGCCCTGGGCGAGAACGACTTAACGTCAAATTAACGGAATCGCGCAACCTTTCGTAAAGTCGTGTCCGGAGTGGCGGATCGTGAGCTACGAGATCATCTGGATGACGGCGCTCGCGGTCACCGCCTCGGTGGCCAGCGGCGCCCTGTCGGTGCTGTGGCTGGTCACCCGCCGCGGCCCCCGGATCATTGCCGAGACGACCGCCGACCGGACCACCTTCCTGATCGAGCACGGTCGCGTCGTCGACGCGACGCCCCCCGCGCGCGAGATCCTCGACGGGCTCGGCGCCGAGGGCGTCCACGCCGACCGGCTGATCCGCTGGCTGTCGGACTCCTTTCCCGGCCTGCCCGAGGCGATCCGCGCCCTGCCCCAGATCGCCGAACGCTCCGTCGTCGCGCGCGACGGGATCGGCCGGCTCCTCCTCGCGCGGGAACGCGGGCTGATCCGCCTGACGCTCGGCAACGACGAGAACGCCCGGGTGGAGATGGACCGCGTCTGCCAGACCGCCGTGCAGGCCGAGCTGGACACCCTGCGCGCCATCGGCGACGGGCTGCCCTACCCGGTCTGGCGCGAGGACCGCGAGGGGCGCATCCGCTGGGTCAACCGGGCCTATCTCGACCTGCTGTCCGACCTGACCGGCGAGACGACCCATTCCTGGCCGCCGCGGCCCCTGTTCGAGGACGAGATCCTGATCCCCGGCGTCTCCAAGCGGCTCGCCGTCCGGGGCCGCTGGTTCGAGTGCCACGCGATCTCGGCCGGAGAGGAAACGCTGGTTTCCGCGGTGCCCGCAGACGCGCTGGTGAAGGCCGAGACCGCGCTCGACACCTTCCGGCAGACGATGTCGCGCACCTTCGCGCATCTGACCGTCGGCCTCGCGATCTTCGACGACGAGAAGCGGCTGGCGGTGTTCAACCCCGCCCTGACCGACATGACCACGCTGCCGATCGACGTGCTGACCGGGCGGCCGACGCTGGAGAGCTTCCTCGACGCCCTGCGCGCGCGCAACATGATGCCCGAGCCGCGCGACTACGGCTCCTGGCGCGAGAGGGTGGCGGATGTGGAACTGTCCGCCCAGAGCGGCACCTATTCCGAACTGTGGCACCTGCCGGGCGGGCGCACCTACCGCATCACCGGACGGCCCCAGCCGGACGGCGCCTTCGCGCTCCTGATGGAGGACATCTCGGCCGAGATGGGCCTGACGCGGCGGTTCCGCAGCCAGATCGAGACCGGCCATGCCGTGCTCGACGCCCTGCCCGAGGCGATCGCGGTGTTCGACGAGGCCGGCACGCTGACCGTCTCCAACGCCGCCTACGACGAGTTGTGGCAGGTCGACCAGCGCCAGGCGATGACCCAGATCAGCCTCGCCGACGCGATCCGCTGCTGGATCGCCCTGTCCCATCCCACGCCGTTCTGGGACCGGCTCACCCGCCCCGCAGATTCCGGCCCCGCAGATTCCGGCCCCGAGGAGGCCGAGCGCATCCGGCTCGTGGACGGGCGCCTGGTCTGGGCGGTGCGCCGGTCGCTGCCCGGCGGATCGCTGATGGTCCGCTTCCTGCCCCATTCGGCCGAGGTGAGCCCGCTCAGGCCCGCCACCCGGCGGCCGGGCCAGGATCGCCGCCTCGCGGGACCCAGCTGAAACGGCCCGCAATCGGCTTGATGCCGCCGCCCGGAGCGCCCATCCTGCGCCCATGCCCGGCCTCACCCTGATCCTCCCCGACGCCGCCGCGACCGACCGCCTGGGCGCCGCCCTCTCGGCGCGGCTGCGGCCCGGCGACACGGTGCTGCTCTCGGGCGAGCTGGGCGCGGGCAAGAGCCACCTGGCCCGCGCGATCATCCAGTCCCTGCAGGCCCGCAGCGGGGCGGTCGAGGACGTGCCCTCGCCCACCTACACGCTGGTGCAGACCTACCGGGCGGGAGAGGTCGAGCTCCTCCACGCCGATCTCTACCGGCTGGGCGATCCCTCGGAGCTCGACGAGCTGGGCCTCGACGAGGCGATGGGCCGCGCGATCTGCCTGATCGAATGGCCCGACCGGCTGGACGCCGTCCCGCCGGGCGCGCTCGCCGTCGCGCTGGCGCCCGAGGGCGCGGGCCGCCGCGCCACCCTCGACGGGCCGGGATGGCCCGCCCGCCTCGCCGACCTGGCGGAGGCCGCGCTTGCCTGAGAGCCCGTCCCGCCGCGCCCCGGCCGCACCGCCGCCCGCGGCCGACCTCCTGGCCCGCGCCGGCTGGGCCGGGGCCCGGCGCGCGGCCCTGGCCGGCGACGCCTCCACCCGGCGCTACGCCCGTCTGCACAGCGACGACGGGGCCACGGCGATCCTGATGGAGCGGGGCGGCGACACCGCCCCCTTCCTGCGCGCCGCGCGGCACCTGGCGGGGCTCGGATTCTCCACCCCCGCGATCCTCGCCGCCGAGGGCGACGCGATCCTGATGGAGGATCTGGGCGACGCGGACCTGGCCCGCCTCGCCCGCGACCCGGCGCGGGAGGAGGCGCTCTATGCGCTGGCCACCGACGCGCTGATCGCGCTGCACCGCCACCCCGCGCCCGTCTGGGCGGCGCCCTACGGCCCGGCGGAGATGGCCGCCGCGCTGGAGCCGTTCTGGACCCACCACGCCCGCGGCGCCGATCCCGCCACCCGGGCCGGGATCGAGGCCAGGCTGCGCGACCTGCTCGCCGCCCATGACGCGGCCCCGGTGCTGCTGCACCGCGACTACCACGCGCAGAACCTGCTGCACCTGCCCGACCGGCCCGGCGTGGCCGCGCTCGGCCTGCTGGATTTCCAGGACGCCTGCGCCGGCCACCCGGCCTACGATCTCGGCTCGCTCCTGCAGGATGCCCGGCGCGACGTGGCCCCCGCGCTGGAGGCGCGCATGATCGACCGCTACGCCGCCGCCACGGGGCAGGGCCGCGACGCCTTCGCCGCCGCCTACACGCTGCAGGCGCTGCAGCGGCACCTGCGGATCCTGGGCATCTTCGCCCGCCTGGCTGCGGAAGGCCGGAGCGGCTACCTCACGCTGGTCCCCCGGGTCGGCGCCCATGCGGCGCGCTGCCTCGCCCAGCCGGTCGCGGCGCCGCTCTCCGGCCTGCGGGCGCTCCTGCCGGCGGAGGCGCCCGCCCGATGACCCGGCCTCTCATGATCTTCGCCGCCGGGCGCGGCACGCGCATGGGCGCGCTGACGCGCGACCGGCCGAAGCCGATGATCGAGGTCGCGGGCCGGCCGCTGATCGACCATGCCATCGCGATCGGCCGCGCCGCCGGCTGCGCCCCCATCGTCGCCAACACGCATTACCTGCGCCACCGGATCGAGCCGCATCTGGCCGCGCGCGGCGTCACCGCCGCGCCCGAGCCCGACCGCCTGCTCGACACCGGCGGCGGGCTGGCCCATGCCCTGCCGCTGCTGGGCGCCGGCCCGGTCTTCACGCTCAATTCCGACGCGCTCTGGACCGGGCCGAACCCCCTCGCCACGCTGGAGGCCGCCTGGGAGGGGGGCGACGCGCTCCTCCTCTGCGTGCCGCGCGCCCGCGCCGTCGGCCGGGAGGGGCCGGGCGATTTCGCCATGGATGGCGGCGGCCGGATCACCCGCGGCGGCGACCTCGTCTATACCGGCGCGCAGATCATCGACCCGGCCGTGCTCGACACCGAGGCGGAGGCGGTCTTCTCCCTCTCGCGCGTCTGGACCCGGCTGGCCGGGGCCGGGCGGCTGCGCGGCGTGGTGCATCCCGGCGGCTGGGCCGATGTGGGCCATCCGGGCGGCATCGCCCTGGCCGAGGACATGCTCGCCCGTGTTTGACGACGTCGCGCCCCGCCTGTTCGGCCTGCCCCCGGGCGCCGACTTCCCCGCCGAACTCGTCCGCGGGCTGGAGACGCGGCTCGCGGGCCGCCCGCCGGAGGACTGGGCGCGGGTGGAGATCCTGGTCAACACCGCGCGGATGCAGCGGCGGCTGACACAGCTCTTCGCGCAAGGCCCGGCGCGGCTCCTGCCCCGGATCCGGCTCCTGACGCGGATCGCCGACGATCCCGCGCTGGCCCTGCCCCCCGCCCTGCCCGACCTGCGCCGCAAGCTGGACCTGGCGCAGCTCGTCCGGCGGCTGATCGAGGCCGATCCGAGCCTCGCGCCGCGAAGCGCGGCCTATGACCTGGCCGACAGCCTGGCGGGCGTCTTCGACGAGATGGCCTCCGAGGGGGTCGGGCCGGAGACGCTGGAGGGGCTCGACGTGGCCGGCCTGTCCGACCACTGGGCGCGGGCCTTGCGCTTCCTGTCGATCGCCGGCGCGGTGACCGCGCACGATCCCCTGCCCACCGCCGCCGCGCGCCTGCGCCGCGCCGCCGAGGGGCTGGCGGCGCGCTGGCGCACCGACCCGCCCGGCAACCCGGTGATCGTCGCCGGCTCCACCGGCTCGCGCGGGCCGGTGCAGATCCTGATGCGCGCCGTGGCGCATCTGCCGCAGGGGGCCGTGGTCCTGCCCGGCGTCGATCACGACATGCCCGCCGATATCTGGGACGGGATGGGCGACGCCCTGGCGGACGAGGACCACCCCCAATTCCGCTACGCCGATCTGTGCCGGGGGCTCGACATCCACCCGACCCGCATCGCGCGCTGGACCGACGCCGACCCCGCCCCGGCGCGCACCGCGCTCCTCTCCATGGCGCTGCGCCCCGCGCCGGTCACCGACCGCTGGATGCGCGACGGGCCGGGGCTCGGGGATCTCGACGCGGCCACCCGCGACATCGACCTGATCGAGGCCGCCGACCCCGCCGAGGAGGCCGCCGCCATCGCCATCCGCCTGCGCCGCGCGGTGGAGGAGGGGGAGACGGCGGCCCTCGTCACCCCCGACCGGATGCTGACCCGGCGGGTGGAGGCGGCGCTCGACCGCTGGGGGATCGTGGCCGACGACAGCGCCGGCGTGCCGCTGCAACAGACCGCGCCGGGCCGGCTCCTGCGCCAGACCGCGGGGCTGATGGCCGAGCCGCCGGGGGCGGAGGCGCTGCTGGCGCTCCTCAAGCATCCGCTCTGCCATTCGGGTGCGAACCGCAACCGCCACCTGCTGGAGACGCGGGAGCTGGATCTGTGGCTGCGCCGCGACCCCCCGCCGGTGGTGGAGGCCGCGACGCTGGCCGGTTTCGCCGCCGCCCGGCCCGAGGCGGCGGGCTGGGCGGCGTGGGTGGCGGGTCTGCTGCCCCGGCATCTTGGCGAGGCGCCGCTGGCCGACCTCGTCGCCGCCCATGCCGCCCTGGCCGAACGCGCCGCCGCCGGACCGGAGGGCGGCAGCGGCGCGCTGTGGCGCGAGGCGCCGGGCCGCGCCGCGCAGGACCTGATGGCCGGCCTCGCCGCCGAGGCCGGGGCCGGCGGCGCCATGACCCCGCGCGACTATGCCGACCTGGTGGGCTCCCTCCTCGGCGCGGGCGAGGTGCGCCGCCCCGACGAGGGCCGCGCCGACGTGATGATCTGGGGCACGCTGGAGGCGCGGGTGCAGGGCGCCGAGCTGGTGATCCTCGCCGGCCTGTCCGAGGGCACCTGGCCCGAGGCGCCGACCCCCGATCCCTGGCTCAACCGCCAGATGCGGGCGCAGGCAGGGCTCCTCCTGCCCGAGCGGCAGATCGGGCTCTCGGCCCACGATTTCCAGCAGGCCGCCTGCGCCCCCCGCGTGGTCCTGAGCCGCGCCCGCCGCGACGCCGAGGCGGAGACGGTCGCCGCGCGCTGGCTGAACCGGCTGACCAATCTCCTGGGCGGCCTGCCGGAGACCGGCGGGCCGGCGGCGCTGCAACGCATGAAGAACCGCGGCGATGTCTGGATCGGCTATGCCCGCGCCGCCGCCGACCGCCGGATCGCCGCCGATCCCGCGCCCAGGCCCTCGCCCCGGCCGCCCGTCTCCGCCCGGCCCGACCGGTTCTCCGTCACCCGGATCCAGACCCTGATCCGCGACCCCTACGCCATCTATGCCGAGCGCATCCTGGGCCTGCGCCCGCTCGACCCGCTGCGGCCCGAGCCCGACGCGCCGCTCCGCGGCATCACCGTCCACCGCATCTTCGAGCGGTTCGTGCAGGAGGGCCCGCAACCCGACGCCCCGGGCGCCGCCGATGCCCTGCGCGCGCTGGCCGCGGAGGAACTGGCCGCGATCCCCTGGCGCGCCGCCCGCGCCATGTGGCAGGCCCAGATCGACCGCATCGCCGACTGGTTCGTCGCCGGCGAGATCCGCCGCCGCGCCGAGGTCACCGCCATCGCCACCGAGGCCCGCGGCCGGTTCGAGGTGCCAGGCACCGGCGTCACGCTCACCGGCACCGCCGACCGGATCGACCGCCGCGCCGACGGGCGGCTGGTGATCTACGACTACAAGACCGGCACGCCGCCGAAGGAGAAGGAAATCCGCCATTTCGACCGGCAGCTCCTGCTGGAAGCGGCGATGGCCGAGGCCGGCGCCTTCGAGGGCGTGCCGCGCGCCACCGTCGCCGGGATCTGCCATATCGGCCTCGGATCGCAGCCCGCCGACGCCCCCCATGCCCTGCGCGATCCCGACGGCGACGCCATGCTCGACCCCGATGCCACGGTGATGGAGCTGCGCCGCCTCTTGGCCGCCTGGGGCGAGCGCTCGCGCGGCTATACCGCGCTGCGCGCCATGCAGAGCATGACCGACCGCAGCGCCTATGCCCATCTCGCCCGGTTCGGCGAATGGACCCTCGACGACGATCCGGTGCCCGAGGAGGTCGGCTGATGGACGACGCCTCCGCCCGGCAGATCGCCGCCGCCCGGCCCGACCGCTCCACCTGGCTGTCGGCCAATGCCGGGTCGGGCAAGACCCGGGTGCTGACCGACCGGGTGGCGCGCCTCCTGCTGCACGGGGCCAGCCCGCAGAACATCCTGTGCCTGACCTATACCAAGGCCGCCGCCTCGGAGATGCAGAACCGCCTGTTCCGACGCCTGGGCGAATGGGCGATGATGCCCGAGGCGGAGCTGCACGCCACGCTGCGCCGGCTGGGGGAGGAGGACCGCTCCGGCCCGCGCCTCGCCGCCGCCCGCCGGCTCTTCGCCCAGGCGATCGAGACGCCGGGCGGCCTCAGGATCCAGACGATCCACTCGTTCTGCGCCAGCCTCTTGCGCCGCTTCCCGCTGGAGGCCGGGATCAGCCCCCGCTTCACCGAGATGGACGACACCTCCGCCGCGCAGCTGCGCACCGACTGCGTGGAGCGGCTGGCCGAGGACCACCCGGCGCTCTTCGCCGAACTGGCCGCCACGATCCCCGCGGGCTCGCTCGACGCGCTGGCGCGGGAGGTCGCCGGCCGCCGCGGCGGTTTCGCGCCCGCCGACGCGCCGGCGATCCGCGCCGCCCTGGGCCTCGACCCGGAGGAGAGCGCCGAACGCATCCTCGCGGATACCTTCCTCGGGAACGAGGCCGACCTGCTGGCGGAATGCTGCACCGCGCTGGCGGCCGGCAAATCCACCGACCAGAAAGCCGCCGCGACGCTGGCGCAGATCCGCCCGCCCTTCGGCCTCGACAGCCTCGCCGCGCTGGAGGGGCCGTTCCTGTTCGGGGCCACGGCCAAGGAGCCGTTCGGCGCCAAGACCGCGAGCTTTCCCACCAAGGACACCCGCGCGGTCCTGGGGGAGACCTGCGACGCCCTCCACGCGCTGATGGAGCGGGTGGCCGAGGCCCGGCCGCGCCGCCTCGGCCTCGCGCTGGCGCGCCGCTCCGACATCCTCAACCGCTTCGCCGAGCGGTTCCTCGCCCTCTATGCGGGCGCGAAACAGGCGCGGGGCTGGCTCGATTTCGACGACCTGATCCTCGGCGCCCGGGCGCTCCTGTCGCGCGGAGACGTGGCCGACTGGGTGCTCTACCGGCTGGATGGCGGGCTCGACCACATCCTGGTGGACGAGGCGCAGGACACCTCGCCGCCGCAATGGCAGGTGATCGAGGCGCTGACCCGCGAATTCGCCGCCGGGCACGGCGCGCGCGCGACCCCGCGCACCCTGTTCGTGGTCGGCGACCGCAAGCAGTCGATCTATTCCTTCCAGGGCGCCGACCCGGAGGGGTTCGAGCGGATGCACGACCGCTTCGCCGCCCGCGCCGGGGCGGCGGACCTCGCCCGGCTGGAACTGCGGCACTCGTTCCGCTCGGCCCCGGCGATCCTCGGGGCGGTGGATGCCACCTTCGCCGGGCTGATGGGCGGCGATGTCGGCCATGTGCCGTTCCGCGCCGCCCTGCCCGGCCGGGTCGATCTGTGGCCGCTGGTCGATCCCGAGGACAAGCCGGACGACGCCGAATGGTTCGATCCGGTGGACCGCCCCTCGCCGCAGGACGCCGAGATCCGCCTCGCCGGATCCATCGCTCGATGGATCCGGGCCCTGGTCGACGACAAGGTGACGATCCCCGACCGCGACGATCCCACCCGCCGCCGCCCGGTCCATGCCGGCGACATCCTGATCCTCGTGCGCGGCCGGTTCGGGATCTTCCATCCGCTGATCCGGGCCTGCAAGGCGGAAGGGATCGACATCGCCGGGGCCGACGTGCTGCGGCTGGCCGACGACCTGGCGGTGAAGGATATCCTGGCGCTCCTCTCGGTGCTCGCCCTGCCCGAGGACGACCTGTCGCTGGCCTGCGCCCTGCGCTCGCCGCTCTTCGGGCTGACCGAGGGCGACCTCTACCGCCTGGCCCGGGGCCGCGACGGGCGGCACCTGTGGCAGGCCCTGCGCGCGGCACGGGCGGAGTTCCCCGAGGCGATGGCGATGCTCGACGACCTGATGGCGCGGGCCGACTACCTGCGCCCCTTCGAGCTGATCGACCGGATCCTGTTGCGCCATCGCGGGCGGGAACGGCTGCTCGGCCGGCTCGGCCCCGAATCGATGGACGCGATCGACGCGCTCCTGGCCGAGGCGCTGGCCTACGAGCGGACCGAGGCGCCGTCCCTCACCGGTTTCCTCGCCTGGTTCGCCCGCGACGACGTGACCGTGAAGCGCCAGGCGGAGGGCAGCGGCGACCGCCTGCGGGTGATGACCGTGCACGGTGCCAAGGGGCTGGAGGCGCCGGTGGTGATCCTGCCCGAGACCACGCGCAGCGATCCCGGCGACCGCGACCGTGTGCTGCAGGTGCCGGATGGCCCGCTCCTGTGGCGCCCGAGCAAGGCCGAGCGCCCCCCCGCCCTCGACGCGCTGGCCGAGGCCCGCGAGGCCGCGCAGGCGGCGGAGCGCGACCGGCTGCTCTATGTCGCCATGACGCGGGCGGAAACCTGGCTGGTGGTCTGCGGCACCGGCCCCGGCCGCGCCCTCGACAAGTCGTGGTACGGGCAGGTCGCGGCCGGCCTGTCCGGCCTTGCCACCGCCCCCCTCGACACGCCCGCCGGCACCGGGTTGCGCCACGCGGTGAACGACTGGGAGGCGGCGGAACTCCACCTCCTCCCCGAGGGCGACGGCGCCGCCACGACCCGCCTGCCCGGCTGGTTCGACGCCGCCGCGCCCGCGCCGCGCGCCGCGCCGGCGATCCTGTCGCCCTCCGATCTGGGCGGCGCCAAGGCGCTGCCGGGAGCCGAGGGGGAGGACGAGGCCACCGCCACCCTGCGCGGCACCGGTCTGCACCTGCTGCTCGAACACCTGCCCGTGCTGCCCCGGGCGGAGTGGGAGGCGGCCGCGCCGCGCCTGCTGGCCGCCGATCCGGCGCTGCCGCCGCTGGCCGCCACGCTGCTGGCCGAGGCGCGCGCGGTGCTCGACCACCCCGAGACGGGGCCGCTCCTCGCCCGCCCGGCGCTGACCGAGGTGGCGCTGGCCGCGCCGCATCCATCGGGCGCCCGCATCGCCGGCACGGTGGACCGCCTGCTGGTGGAGCCCGACCGCGTGCTGGCCATCGACTACAAGTCGAACCGGGTCCTGCCCGCCGGCCCGGGCCAGGTGCCGGAGGGGCTCCTGCGGCAGATGGGCGCCTACGGCTTCGCGTTGGCGCAGGTCTACCCCGACCGCCGGGTCGATCTGGCGCTGTTGTGGACCGCCGGGCCGGCGCTCATGGCCCTGGACACCGCCCGGGCGCTCGCCGCCTTCGAGGGCGGGCTGGCTTGACGGGTCTCTGGCCGCTCCTTACCTGTCGGCCTCAAGCCCATCCAAGGAGAGACGCCATGGCCACCGTCGCCGTCACCGACGACACCTTCGACGCCGAAGTCCGGCAGTCCGACATCCCCGTCGTGGTGGATTTCTGGGCCGAATGGTGCGGCCCCTGCAAGCAGATCGGCCCGGCGCTGGAGGAGATCGCGACCGAGATGGACGGCCAGGTGAAGATCGCCAAGGTCAACGTCGACGAGAACCCCAACTCGCCGTCGCAACTGGGCGTGCGGGGCATCCCGGCGCTGTTCCTGTTCAAGGACGGTCAGGTCGTGTCGAACAAGGTCGGCGCAGCGCCGAAGGCGTCGCTCGAAAGCTGGATCAAGAGCGAGATCTGATCTCCGCAAGACGTGCCCGGGGGCGGCAAACATGGTGCCGGCCCCGCGCCGATGCTATGCATGGACGGGTCCGCCGTCCTTTGGGGGAGATGATCGGTGCCGCACGACAGACAGCCCATCCGCGCCCGCCGCCTCGCCGACCTGCATGACAGGTTCTGGTCCGGTGTGGGCCGCGTCAGGCGGCCGCCCCGCGCCGACGTGGTCGCCGACGCGGACCTGCATCCGGGCGGCGAGATCGACGCCGATGTCTGCATCGTCACCAACTGCACCTTCCCCGGCGGCAACGCGGCCACCTCGCTGACCGAGCTGCGCGGCTTCGAGGCGGCAGGACTGTCGGTTGTAATCGTCAACTGCTCGATCAAGAAGTCGCGGTGGAAGTGGAACTGGATCTCCGACCGCTACCTGCCGGTGGCGGACAGGATCGTCTCGGCCCACCGGCTCGACCGCGTCACCTGCCGCACCGCCATCCTGCGCGGCCCGCGGATGATGATGACGCGCAATTTCGAGCGTCTCGTCCCGCGCATCCACCCCGACCACGCCATCCTGGTGGTCAACAACTCCGCCTGGAACGAGGACGGCCGGCCGGTCTTCTCCTGGCCCGCGCTGCACGAGCGGGTCGCCGAGCTGCCCTGGCCAAGCGTCGAGCTCTGCCCCACCGGTCCGATCATCCGCGCCGAGTCCGAGCGCGACCTCGCCGGCACCCCCATCGCCTCGCAGCTCTCGGCGCGCGACTGGCCGCCGGTGATGCACCGGGCCGACTTTCCCTACGCGCCCCGCCCCCGGCTCGACCCGCCGATCGTCATCGGCCGCCACGCCCGCGACCATCCGGGAAAGTGGCTGGACGACCGAGCGGAACTGCTGGCCGTCTATCCCGACGACGATCCGGCGATCCGCGTCTCGATCCTGGGCGGCGCCGAGACGGTGGCCTCGCGGCCCGGCGGCATCCCCGCCGGCTGGGCGGTGAAGCCCTTCGGCCTGGAGGGGGTGCAGGACTATCTGCGCGAGCTCGACATCTTCGTGAACTTCCCCTCCCCCGAGCGGCACGAGGCCTTCGGCCGCACCGTGGTCGAGGCGATCCTGTCCGGCCTGCCGGTGATCCTGCCGCACCGGTTCGAGGCAACCTTCGGCGACCTCGCCTTCTACTGCCGCCCCGCCGAGGTCCGCTCGGTGATCGACCGGCTCGCCGCCGACGATGCCGGCCGCCTGGCCCACCTGGAGGCGGCGCGCGACCTCGCCGCCGAACTCTACTGCACGCCGAGCCTGGTGCGGCGGCTCACCGATGGCGGCGCGGTGCCGCGCCCCGCGCTCGAGCCTGCGCGGGCCGCCTGGCGGCGCTCGATCCTGCCTCAGCCGTAATAGGCCCGGAGCCCCGCCAGCACCGTGGCGCGGTCCTTGGGCGCCATCCGCTCCAGGCTCTGCACGCAGAACGAGGCATAGCCCCCCGCCGCCAGCCGCTCCATCGCGCCGGCCAGCGCCGCCCCCGCGGGCCGCCCGGGCCGGACATAGCCCACATCCTCCGGCGGCGCGACGCGCGCCCCCGCCGCCAGTTCCAGGTGCATGGCCAGCCCCACGGGCGAGAGCTGGCCCGCGTCGCGGAACCGGAACCCGGCCTGGGCGCGCAGGGCCGCCGGATCGCCGGCATAGAAATCCGCCAGCGTGTCGCGGCGCAGGGCATGCGGCGTGTGTTCCAGCATCAGGTAGTCGCGCCGTCGGCCGAGGCTCCGCGCCGCCGCCCGCTGGGCGGCCGCGTATCCCGGCCGGTCCGACCGCAGCCGCGCCTTGACCCAGGACAGAAGCGGCGCGGGAAACCGCACCATCCGCCCCCGCAGCACCGGCCGGTCGCCGTCGAAATAATCCGCCGCGCGCATCGGCCGCCCGACGAAGATGTCGTCGTTGAGGTAGAGGAACCGGTCCGCCAGCCCGGGGATGCGGTGGATCATCGTCTCGATCGAGCGCGAGGAGAAGACCGGCAGCAGATCCGCATGCTCGCCGTAGATCTCCCGGTGATCGACCACCCGGATGCGCGCGGCGGCCGCCGGATCGGCGAGCAGGGGGGCGAGCGGCGCGGGATGCTGGGCGTCGGTCACCACATGGATGCGCCGCAGGAAGGGGCAGAAGCGCAGGAGCGAGCGCACCGCGAAATAGACCTCGCCCGAGCTGGCGAAGCGCGTCTCCTCCATCGCCGCGGCGGCGGCGCCGTCGCCGTGGCGCGCCCGTTTCGCCCGGTGGGCCGGGTCGGCGCCATCCACCCAGGTGACCACCGCGTCGATCATCTCAGCCCGTGGCGTATTCGTGGAAGCCCTCGAACTGCTGGTCGAAGAGGTCGCGGAACCGCCCGCGATGGCTCAGAAGCTCCTGCACCGGGCCGCTCTCCACCACCTCGCCGTTGTCGATCACATGCACCTGGTCGGCCTCCATGATCGTCGACAGGCGATGCGCGATGACGATGGTGGTGGTGTTCTCGGTCAGCCGCGCCAGCGCCTCCTTGACCAGCCCCTCCGAGGTCGCGTCGAGCGCGCTCGTCGCCTCGTCGAGCAGCAGGATCTCGCTCCGGCGCAGGATCGCGCGGGCGATGGCGACGCGCTGGCGCTGGCCGCCGGACAGGAACAGCCCGTTCTCCCCCACCTGCGTCTCGTAGCCCTTTTCGAGATTGAGGATGAAATCGTGCGCGTTGGCCGCCTGCGCCGCCTCCTCGACCTCCGCGTCGGTGGCCTCGGGGCGGGAACAGCGGATATTCTCCCGCACCGTGGTGGAGAACAGGAACGTGTCCTGTCCCACGAAGGAGATCCGCTCGCGCAGCGAGGTGAAGGTCGCCTGCGATATGTCCTGCCCGTCGATCGTCACCGCCCCGCCAGTCGGATCGTAGAGGCGCATGATCAGGTTCAGGATCGTCGATTTTCCCCCGCCCGAGGGGCCCACCAGCGCCGTGGTCTTCTTCGCCGGGAAGGAGAGGCTCAACCCCTTGAGCACCGAGGCGCGCTTGCCATAGGCGAAGCTCACCTCCTCGAAGGCGACCTCGCCCGGGCCGGGGCGCAGCGGCGTCGCGTCGGGCGCCTCCACCAGAAGTTCCTCGTAGTCCAGCAGCTCGAACATCATCCGCACGCCGACCATCGCCGTCTCCAGCTTCACGCGCACCTTCGACAGCCGCTTGGCCGGCTCGTAGGCCATCATGAAGGCGGTGATGAAGGACATCAGCTCGCCCGGCGTGGTCGGCTCCCCGCCGAAGAGGTTGAAGGCGCTGACCGCGACGATCCCGGCGATGGCGAAGCCGGCCAGCGTCTCCATCAGCGGCGAGGTCACGGCGCCGATCCGGGCGATGGCGTTGCGCCGCCGCTCCACGTTGCGCACCGCCGATCCCATCCGGCCCTGCATCCGGTCCTCCAGCGAGAAGACCTTGACCACGTGGATGCCCTTGGAGGTCTCCTGGATCACCTTCATGATCTCGGCGGTGGAGGAGGCCTCGTTGCGCATGATCTCGCGCACCTGCTTGAGCAGCTTGCGCACGCCGAAGATCGCCGCCGGCCCCACCACCAGCGCGAAGATCGACAGGAACGGCGCCTGGTAGACCATCACGAACAACAGGCCGATCAGCATCAGCACGTCGCGGCTGATCGAGGCGACGATCAGCTCGATCACCTGCTGCGCCGCCGAGGCGCCGCGCGTCAGCCGCATCAGGATGTTCGAGGATTCCTGCATGTTGAAGAAGGACACGCCGTTCGCGACCAGCTTGCCGTAGAGGTCCTCCTGCTGGTTGGCGACGATCCGGTTGCCGGCTCGCGACATCGCCACCGTCTGGACGTAGTTCGCCGCCCCCTTCACCGTGAAGGTCAAGGCCACCGCCGCCGCCACCAGAAGCGCGATCCGCCGGTCGTCGTAGGCGGTCATCGCGTCCACGATGAACTCCATCAGGAACGCGGTCAGCGCGGTGGTCCCGGCGACGACGACCATCGCGGCGGCGGCCAGGATGTACCACTTCTTCTGCGACGCCGCCTGCTCGGTCAGGAGGCGGCGCAGCATGTCGGTGCGCTCCGGATCGGGTGCGAACCAGCTCAGCAGCAGCTGCCTCAATCGTCTCATCGCGCCCGTCTCCCGGATACCGGCCTCGGTGCGGAACCTAGTCCTCCTCGCGCCCGATTGCGATAGGCGGCCCGCCCGGAGCCCACCGCGGCGGCTGAGCGGTTGGCAACGGCGGCGCCCGCCGCCATATCGGGCCGGACCCAAGGAGAAGGATAGTGGACATGGCCGAAGGCAGGTTTCCCGGCTGGCACGGGACGACGATCGTCGGCATTCGCAAGGGCGGCCGGGTCGTGATCGCCGGAGACGGGCAGGTCAGCCTCGGCGACACCGTGATCAAGGGGACGGCGCGCAAGGTGCGGCGGCTCTCGCCCGGCGGATCGGAGGTGATCGCGGGCTTCGCCGGCTCGACCGCGGATGCCTTCACGCTGCTGGAACGTCTGGAGACCAAGCTCGAGGCAACGCCGGGGCAGCTGCAGCGCGCGGCGGTGGAACTGGCCAAGGACTGGCGCACCGACAAGTACCTGCAGAAGCTCGAGGCGATGCTGATCGTCTCGGACGGGCGCGACCTCTACGTGATCACGGGCGCCGGCGACGTGCTGGAGCCCGAGCACGACATCGCCGCGATCGGGTCGGGCGGCAACTACGCCCTGGCCGCCGCGCGGGCGCTCTACGACACCGATATCGACGCGGAAGCCATCGCGCGGCGCGCCATGGAGATCGCCGCCGACATCTGCGTCTACACCAATGGCAGCCTCACGGTGGAGGTGCTGGAGGCCTGATCGGCCCTCCGCCGGGACCCCGACGCGGTTCCGACATCTGAAAAAGCCGGCCCGAAGGGGCCGGCTTGCCGCGTCCTGCATCCCTGCCGACGGTCAGGCGTTGCCGGCGCCCTCGGCCTCCGCCTGCGCCTTCTGCCGCTGCGCCAGCCCCTGGCGGTAGAGCTGGACGAAGTCGATCGGCTCCAGGTTCAGCGGCGGGAAGCCGCCGTCATGGGTGACGTCCGCCACGATCCGGCGGATATAGGGGAACATGAGCCGCGGCGCCTCGATCAGCAGGAACGGGTGCAGCTGCTCGTCGGAGACGTTCGAGACCTGGAAGATCCCGCCGTATTCCAGCTCCAGCAGGAACAGGATGTCCTCGGTCCCCTTGTTCTTGGACCGGACGGTGAACTTGCCGATGACCTCGAACTGGTTGTCCTGGTCGCGCTTCTTGGCGTCCAGGCTCACCTGCACCGAGACGTCGGGCTGGACCTGTCCCTTCATTCCCTTCCGGGCGAGCACGTTCTCGAACGACATGTCGCGGATATACTGCGCCATGGGGCGGATCTGCGGCATCTGCGGCTGCTGCGATCCGTTCTGCGCGCCGTCAGGTTTCTGGGTCTCGGTCTCGTCGGCCATGGCGGGTCTCCCGGATGTGCTCAGTCGCGGCGTGGCCTAGCACTCCCGTCGCGCCTGGTCCAGCCGGAGGGGCGGCGGTCCGGGTCGGGCGGGGTGATCTCGACCTCCTCGGCCTCGCCCTCGATCACGCCGTCGCCGCGCGACGCCCGTGCGCGGTCCGGCCCGCCGGGGCGACGGGGATCGCCGTAGCTCATCGTCTCCACGCGGACGCGAGACCGCAGTTCCTTGATCAGCCGCGTCTGCACCGCCGGCACGAGGAGCGCGAAGCCCACCGCATCGGTGAAGAATCCCGGCGTGAGCAGGAGCGCCCCCGCGAACAGCACCATGGCGCCCCGGGCCAGCGGTTCCGACGGATCCCGCAGGTCGTTGAAGGAGCGTTTCAGCTCGGCCAGCGCATGCGCCCCCCGCGACCGCACCAGGGCCGTGCCCGCGATCGCGGTGATCACCACGATCAGCAGGGTCGGCCACAGACCGATCAGACCGCCGACCTGGATGAACAGGGCGATCTCGATCAGGGGGACGGCGATGAAGGCCGCTAGTATCCACATCCGGGGCACCTCTTTGTCGCTGGCGGGGCGGTGGACTTGCCCCGCCCCGGAGCTTAGATAGGAACGAAGCGCGGACGTTGCCATCACCAGTCGTTACCCGAGGTTCCATGAGCTCTGCCGTCATTCAACTTCTCGTTCTGGCCGGGATCGCGATCTTCCTGATCCTGCGGCTGCGCAACGTGCTGGGAACCCGCGACGGATTCGAGAAGCCCCCGGTCTCGCGCGGCGACGAGCCGCGCCGCACCAAGCAGCGGCCCGATTTCGAGGTGATCGAGGGCGGGCCCGACCGCGACATCACCGATCATGTCGAGGACGGGTCCGACAGCGCCAAGGCGCTCGCCGGCATGAAGATGGCCGAACCGGGATTCGCGGTCGGCGAGTTCCTGCAGGGCGCCCGGCAGGCCTACGAGATGATCCTGGCCGCGTTCGAGCGGGGCGACATCTCGGAGGTGCGCGGTTTCCTGCATCCCGACGTGGCCGAGGCCTTCGACGAGGTGATCGCCGACCGCAAGGCCAAGGGCCTGACCGTGGAGAGCGAGATCGTGGGGGTGCGCGACGTGGAACTCTACCGCGCCACCTTCGACCGCGACACGCGGGAGGCCGAGGTGACGGTCCGCTTCCTCGCCGAGGTGACGACGGTGGTGAAGGACGACGAGGGGCAGATCGTCGAGGGCGATCCCAACGAGATCCAGCGCCAGCGCGACACCTGGACCTTCGGTCGGGAAATGGGCGCCGACGATCCGAACTGGCAGCTGATCGCCACGGGGGAGTGATGCGGATTGCCGCGCGGGCCATCGCGGTGGCGGCGGCGCTGTGGTCCGGCGCGGCGCAGTCCGCCTCCCACACGATCCTGGAATACGAGAACCTTGCGGGCTGGAGCGGGGACGATCACCGCGCCGCGCTCGACGTGTTCCTGACCACCTGCCGGGACATGGACGATCCCGACTGGACCACCCTGTGCCGCATCGCCGCCGAGACCCGCGACGCGCGGCGCTTCTTCGAGATCCATTTTGCGCCGACGCTGATCGAGGACGGGGCGCCCACGCTCTTTACCGGGTATTTCGAGCCCGAGCTCATCGGCGCGCGCCAGCGGGGCGGACCCTATCAATACCCGATCCACGCCCTGCCGGAGGAGGCCGAGGACGGCCCCTGGCTGACCCGGGCCGAGATCGCGGAGACGGATGCGCTGGAGGGGCGCGGGCTGGTCATCGCCTGGCTCGCCGATCCGGTCGACGCCTATTTCCTGCAGGTCCAGGGATCGGGGCGGATCCGCCTGGCCGACGGGACGGCGATCCGGGTGGGCTATGCCGGCAAGAACGGCCATTCCTACCGGTCCGTGGGCAAGGAACTGGTGCGCCGCGGCATCATGTCGGAGCACGAGGTCGATATCGACGGCATCCGCGAATGGGTCGACTCCGCCGGGGCCAGGGGGCGCCGCATCCTGCACCACAACCCTTCCTACGTCTTCTTCCGCGAGGTGAGCCATGTTCCCGCCGACCGGGGACCGCTCGGCGCGATGAACCGGTCGCTCACGGCGCTGCGGTCCCTCGCCGTCGATCCCGAACACGTGCCGCTGGGGGCGCCGGTCTGGCTGGAGAAGGCGGGCGCCGAGCCGATGCGCCGGCTGATGGTGGCGCAGGATACCGGGGCGGCCGTGGAGGGGGCGCAACGGGCCGATATCTATTTCGGCACCGGCGAGGACGCGGGCAAGGCGGCGGGCACGATCCGCGACGGCGGGCGGATGATCGTCCTGCTGCCGATCCAGCGCGCCTATGCCCTGGCCGAGGCGCTGTGATCGGGTGGGACGCAAGCGCCGAACCCTGACGCCGGAGGAGGCGGAACTGTGGCGGCGCGTGAAGCGCACCGCGGTGCCGCTTCATCGCCCCCCGCCGGACCGGCACGAGCCGGATCCCGGCCCCGCCACCGATCCCCCTGCCCCGGCCTCCGCGTCCCGGCCGGCGGTGGACCTGTCGGACCTCTCCCTCGGGGGCAAGGCGGCGAGCGAACCTGCCGCCCACCGGACCCACCTGCCCCTGTCCGAGCAGCTGGCGCGGCAGGCGGTGCGCATGGATTCCAAGGCCTATGGCCGGATGCGGCGCGGCAAGCTGGAGGTCGAGGGCCGGATCGACCTGCACGGGCTGACGCTGTCGGAGGCGCATCCGCGGCTGGTCTCGTTCGTGATGTCCTCCCACGGGGCCGGGCGGCGGCTGGTCCTGGTGATCACCGGCAAGGGGCGCGACCGCGACCGCGACGATCCGGTGCCGATGCGCCGGGGCATCCTGCGCCACCAGGTGCCGCACTGGCTCTCCACCCCGCCCTTGCGGGGCGTGGTCCTGCAGGTGAGCGAGGCGCATCGGCGCCACGGCGGATCAGGCGCGTTCTACGTCTATCTGCGCCGGAAGTGACCCGCGCGACCGGACGATCCCGACCCGGACCAGAGCCGCGGCGACGACGAAATAGAGCGAGACGCCGAAAAGCTGGTCCTGGAACGGAATCCCGAGATCGATCAGCGCGCCGGTGAGCGCCGGACCGATGGCGGTGCCGAAGACCATGACCGCGGCGGCCAGCGCCTTGATCCCGCCGAGATGGCGGGTGCCGTAGAACTCGGCCCAGAAGGCGGGCGGCACGGTGTTGTTCAGCCCCTGGGTCAGCCCCAGGAGGGTGATGAAGATCGCCGCGACCCAGAGCGTGGGTGCGAGGGCGAAGCCCGCGAACCCGGCCGCCATCGGCAGGATCACGACGGGCAGCAGGCGGGCCGTCCCCGCGCGGTCGATGATCGGCCCCGACAGGAACATCGCGAGGAACGCCGCCGCCGTGAACAGCGGGAAGATCGACACCAGGCCCAGATGTGCCCAGCCCTTGGTTTCGGCGAGATGGACCTGGTGGAAGAAGAAGGCCGTCCCGAAGGCGGGCGGCGCCAGCAGCATGGGGATCAGCAACCAGAACAGCGGATGCCGCAGCATCGCCCCGCGCGTCCAGTGCCAGCCCCCCATGCCGGCGGCCTGGTCATCCTTGGCCATGCTCTGCGGGGTGCGCTCGAGCTTCAGGAGCGGCCATAGCATCGGCAGGATCAGGCCCACGATCCCCGCGGCAACGAGCCAGAGGTCGCGCCACGGCGCCGCGCCCATCAGCGCCACGAAGACGAGCGGCAGGAACGCCTCGCCCAGCCCCACGCCGATCCGGCTGATCGACAGGGCGGTGCCGCGCGAGGCCAGAAACCAGCGCGCCATCGCCACGGTCGCCACCAGGGTCGCCATGCCCTGGCCGAAGAAGCGCAACGCGAAGATCGCAACGGCGAGCGACCACCAGCCCTCCGCGGCCCAGAGAAGCAGGCACGACGCCGCGAGGCAGGCCAGCACCGCCGGGCCCAGCACCCGCACGCGGAACGTGTCGGTCAGGATCCCGGTCCAGACCATGACCGCGGCCGAGGCTGTCGTGCCGACCGAATAGAGGAACCCCCAGTCGCCATGGCTGAGGGCGAATTCGTCGCGGATCTCGGCGGCGAAGACGGACAGGAAGAAGGTCTGCCCGAAGGACGAGCAGAAGGTCAGGAGGATCCCGACGGTGAGAAACGGCGCGTTGCGCCGGAGGAACTCGATAAAGGGCATGGCGCTTCCCTCGCGCCATTCCGCGGGAAAGGGAAGCCCCCTGCCCCGCCGTCGCGCGGCGCGGTGGCCGGGTCCGGCGGCCAAGAGCCTCGGGGCTTCGCCCCCCCCCGCCCTCGCCCATATCCGCCGGCGCCGTCCGAAGACGGGCGGAATGCCGTTCGCGGCGGCGCCGCCTTCAGAGGGCGTGGCGGCCGCCGTTCACCGGAATCCGCTGCCCGGTGACGAAATCGGCGCGGTGCGAGGCGAGGAACGCCACGGATCCGGCGATGTCCTCGGGGCGGGCCAGACGCCCGAGCGGAACGCCGTCGCGATAGCTGTCCAGATCGGCATCGGGGACATCGGCGTGGCGCTCGACCGGGGCGAATCCGGGCTCGACCAGATTCACCGTGATCCCGTCCGCCCCCAGCTCGTTCGCCCAGGAGCGCGTCATGCCGATCATCGCGCTCTTGGCCGCGGCGTAATGCGCGAATCCGGCCGGTCCGCTCTGGGCCGCCTCGGAGCCGATATTGACCACCCGTCCGCTGCCCCGCGCCCGCCAGTCGGGGAGGCAGGCCCGAAGCAGCAGCAGCGGCGCCTTGACGAAGAAGTCCAGTTGCAGCGCGTAATCTTCCCAGTCCTGCTCGGCGAGCGGCTTGGTGGGCTGGGGGCCGGTCGCATTGTTCACGACCAGATCGACCGGACCCAGCGCCGCGGCGATCTCGTCCAGGCCGGCGGCGATCGCGCCCGGATCCGTCACGTCGAAGGGCGCGGCCACGGCCCGGCCGCCGGCGGAGCGGATCCCGTCGACCACGGCCGCGGCGCCCTCGCCGTCGCTGCGGTAGTTGACCGCGACGGCCCAGCCATCCTCGGCCAGCATGCGGGCGATCGCGGCCCCGAGGCCGCGCGAGGCTCCGGTGACGAGGGCGACATTCATGGCGTGGCTCCGTGTCTGGTCGATCGGCAATCGGTCCGGGCCGGACCTCCGCGGCATGGTAGCGCCGGGCACCGGCCGGTCACGCGGAGTCGGAACCCGGGCCGGGCCGACGCCCGCGGCTCAGAGCACGTAGCGGCTCATGTCGACCGAGCGGCTGAGCTCGCCGAGGTGCTGCTCGACGAAGGCGTCGTCGACGGTCACCGCCTGGCCGGCCTTGTCCGGGGCCTCGAAGGAGAGTTCCTCGAAGACCCGCTCCATCACCGTGTAGAGCCGCCGCGCGCCGATATTCTCGACCGAGCGGTTCACCTCTGCGGCGATCCGCGCAAGCGCCGCGATGCCGTCCCCGGTGAAGTCCACCGTCACCTCCTCCGTGCCGAGCAAGGCGGTGTATTGCCGGGTGAGGGCATTGTCGGTCTCGGTCAGGATGCGGACGAAATCCTCCTCGGTCAGCGCCCGCAGCTCCACCCGGATCGGCAGGCGGCCCTGAAGCTCGGGCAGCAGATCGGAGGGCTTGGCCACGTGGAAGGCGCCCGAGGCGATGAACAGGATGTGGTCGGTCTTCACCTGGCCGTATTTCGTCGCCACCACCGTGCCCTCGACCAGCGGCAGCAGGTCGCGCTGCACGCCCTCGCGGCTGACTTCGCCGCCGCGGGCATCCTGGCGAGCGCAGACCTTGTCGATCTCGTCGAGGAAGACGATGCCGTTCTCCTCGACCGCGCGCAGCGCCTCCTTGTTCACGATCTCGTCGTCCAGGAGCTTGTCGGCCTCCTCGCTGACGAGGGTGGTGTAGCTGTCGGCCACGGTCATGGTCTTGCGGACCTTGCGGCCCTGGAACGCCTTGCCGAAGAGGTCACCGAGATTCATGCCGCCCTGCCCCGGCGCCATTCCGGGAATCTCCATGTTGCCCATCGGGTTCGAGGTGTCGGCCACCTCGAGCGTGACCTCGGTCGCGTCGAGCTCGCCGGCATGGAGCTTCTTGCGGAACATCTCCCGCGTGCCCTCGCGCGCATTCTCGCCGGCGATGGCGTCGATCACGCGTTCCTCGGCATTGGCCTCGGCGCGCGATTTCACGTCCTCGCGCATGTAGTCGCGGGTCATGGTGATCGACTGTTCCACCAGGTCGCGGATGATCTGCTCCACGTCGCGGCCGACATAGCCGACCTCGGTGAACTTCGTCGCCTCGACCTTGAGGAAGGGCGCGCGGGCGAGCCTGGCCAGCCGGCGCGAGATCTCGGTCTTGCCGACGCCGGTGGGCCCGATCATCAGGATGTTCTTCGGGTATACCTCGTCCTGCAGCTCGGGGGCCAGCTGGCGGCGGCGCCAGCGGTTGCGCAGCGCCACGGCGACCGCGCGCTTGGCATCCTTCTGGCCGATGATGAAGCGGTCGAGCTCGGAGACGATCTCGCGGGGGGTCAGGTCGGTCATGGCGTCCTCTCGCTGGTGCCGAGGGACGTAGAGGGGCGCCGCGCGGATTTAAAGAGCGCCGCTCAGCCGGGCCAGAGCGTATCCGCGCCCAGCCTCTCGCGGAAGGCGTCATGGGCGGCGGCCTCCTCGGCGGTGATCCGCGGCGGCAATGGCTGCGGGCGGGGCGCCGGGCGCCAGTCCGCCGCATCCTCCGCCCTGCCCTGCCCCTCCGCGGCGCCGAGGCCGAAATCCGGCTGCCGGCCGCCGATCAGCTCCAGGTAGACCTCGGCCAGGATCTCGGAATCGAGAAGCGCGCCGTGCAGCGTGCGGCTGGAATTGTCGATCCCGAACCGGCGGCAGAGCGCGTCGAGCGACGACGGCGCGCCGGGAAACCTGCGCCGCGCGATGGCCAGGGTGTCGATCGCCTGGTCCATGGGCAGCGGCGCCATGTTCAGCCAGCCCAGCTCGGCGTTGAGGAATTTCATGTCGAAGGCGGCGTTGTGGATCACCAGCTTCGCATTGCCGATGAAGTCGAGGAAGGCCTGCGCCACGTCGCGGAACAGCGGCTTGTCGCGCAGGAAATCGTCGCCCAGCCCGTGAATCTCGAACGCGCCCTGCGGCATGGACCGTTCGGGATTGATGTATTCGTGGAAGGTGCGCCCCGTTGGCATGTGGCCGATCAGCTCGACGGCGCCGATCTCCACCAGCCGGTCGCCTGTATCGGGCTCGAACCCCGTCGTCTCGGTGTCGAGGACGATCTCACGCATGCCGCTCCCTCAGCTCCTGCACCAGTTCTTCGATCCGCGCCCGAGTCTCCTCCATCGACACCGTCGGCACAACCACGTCGGCGCGGGCGCGCTTTTCGGCATCGGGCACCTGCTTCGCCAGGATCGCCTCGAACTCGGCCTCGCTCATGGAGCCGCGCTCCAGCACCCGCGCGCGCTGGAGGTCCGGCGGCGCCGAGACCACGACAACCACGTCCATGTCCGCCTCGCCCCCGGTCTCGAACAGCAGCGGGATGTCGAGGACCACGAGATCGTCCTGCGCCTCGGCCACGAAACGCGCGCGATCCGCCGCCACCAGCGGATGCACCACCGCCTCGATCCGGCCCAGGGCCTGCGGATCCTCGGCGATCCAGCGCTTGAGGGCGGCGCGATCCACCGCGCCCTCCGCCAGCGCCTCGGGGCGCAGCCTGCCGATCGGTCCGACCGCCGCGCCGCCCTGCGCATAAAGCCGGCGGACGGCGGCGTCGGCATCCCAGACCGGCACGCCAAGGTCGCGGAACATGGCCGCCGTGGTCGATTTGCCCATGCCGATGGAGCCGGTGAGCCCGATCCGGAGCGGCCGGCTCACGCGCTCAGCACCGCCGCCCGGGTCTCGTCGTCGACCTCGGGGCGCAGTCCGAACCAACGCTCGAACCCGGGGACCGCCTGGTGCAGCAGCATGCCGAGCCCGTCCACGGTCCGGCATCCGCGGGCGGCGGCCTGCCGCAGGAACGCGGTCTGCAGCGGGGCATAGACGAGGTCGGTGGCCACGGCTTCCGGCGCGAGACGGTCGAGCGGCACGTCGAAGGGCGCCTTGCCCGTCATGCCCAGCGAGGTGGTGTTGGCGACAAGGCTTGCCCCGTCCAGCATCTCGCCCGCGCGGGCCCAGTCGGCGACGGTGACGCGGGGGCCGAACTCGGCGCCGAGCGCCTCGGCCCGGTCCCGGCTGCGGTTCGCCAGCCGGATCTCGGGCGCGCCGGCATCCAGGAGCGCCACGATCACCGCGCGGGCGGCGCCGCCGGCGCCGAGGATCGCCGCGGGGCCGTTCGCGGCCCGCCAGCCCGGAGCGTTCCGGTGCAGGTTTTCGCAGGAAGCCCTCGCCATCGGTGTTGTCGGCCGCGACGCCCTCCGGCCCGAAGACGAGCGTGTTCGCCGCGCCGATGCGCCGGGCGCGCCCGGTGGCGGTGTCGGACAGCCGCAGGGCGGATTCCTTGTGCGGTATCGTGACGTTGCAACCGACAAAGCCGATGCGGGGCAGCATCCCGATCGCGCCCGCCAGATCCTCTGCGGCGATATCGAGCGGAACGTAATGCCCCGCGATCCCGTGCCGGCGCAGCCAGTGGGTGTGCAGCGCGGGCGATTTGCTGTGCGCGACGGGATGGCCGACGACGCCCGCCAGGGGGATCCGATCCGTCATGCGGCGAGGTAACCGCGATCGCACCAGCCACGACAAGAGCGGCAGCATCGGCAGGCCCTGGATGGCGAAGAAATCGCCCTCGACGGCGGTGAACAGGCGCATCCCCTCCGCCTCCAGCCGGTAGCCGCCGACGGACTGGCCGATATCGGGCCAGTTCCGCGCCACGTAATCGGCGATGTAGTCCTCGCTCAAGGAGCGCATGGTCAACCGGGCGGTCGCGACGTGGCGCCAGACCGGGCTCCCATCCTCGAAGGCCACGACGGCCGAGTGCAACCGATGGCGCCCCCCCGATAGGCGGGCGATCTGCGACCGCGCCGCGCCGGGTCCGCCGGTTTCGACAGGAGCGTGCCGTCGAGATCGAGCACCTGGTCGGCGCCGAAGGTGACGGCCTCGGGGTGGCGGGCGGCGATCTTGCGGGCCTTCGCCTCGGCGAGGGCGTCGGCGACGTCGCGCGGCGGCGCGCCCTCGGCCGAGAGGGAGGCCTTGATCGCCTCCTCGTCGAGCCGCGGAACGGCCGTCTCGAATTCGAGCCCGGCGGCGCGGAACAGTTCGATCCGGGTCGCCGATCCCGAGGCCAGAACGATCTTCATGGACAAGCCTGTGGACAAACGGGGTGAAGGGATGCCGACAACTCGGCGGATACGACGCCGTGGGGGATAACCCGCATTCCCGACCGGTTCCACACGGCTTTCATCCCCGTGGATGACCCGACCTTGGGACAAATCCGCGAGTCCGATGTCAAGATCGGTGAATCCACACGGTTATCCACAGCCTTCGGAGCAAGTTTTCCAGATCTATCTTATTGACCTTGCGGAAGAATTAGTGTCCGTCTGCCATCCGGGTCATGGATCGATACTCACAGGGGGAAAACCTGCATGAATCTGTGGACAAACCGAGTCGTCCCGTTTTCCCCAAGGGTTACCACAACCATCCTTTTCATATCCTAGATATGAAGTAAGAGGCTGCATGGCCGAACTCCTCATCACCCTTCTTCCTTGGCTCAAATCGTTCCACGTGATCTCTTTCGTCGCCTGGATGGCGGGGCTGTTCTATCTGCCCCGGCTTTTCGTCTATCATGTCGAAAGCGTTGAGCGCGGCTCCGGAACCGAGGACCTGTTCCGGACGATGGAGCGTAAACTCCTGAAAGTAATCATGAATCCAGCCATGATCTCGACCTGGATCTTCGGTCTGCTGATGATCGGGGCAGGGGTCGTGGACTGGGGCTCCGCCTGGCCCTACGCAAAGGGCGCGGCGGTTCTCGGCATGACGGCGTTCCACATGTGGTGCGCGCGGCAGCGCCGGGAGCTGGCGCAGGGGGCGCCGGGCCTGCCGGGACGGCGTTACAGGATGATGAACGAGGTGCCGACGGTGCTGCTGATCGTCATCGTCGTGGCGGTCCTGGTGCGGCCGTTCTGACCCCGCGTTGACTCCCGCGCCTCGCGCCGATAGATGACCGATCGGCCGTCCGGCCAAGGATTCCCCGTGAGACCGACAGACCGGCCCCGTTCGCGGGGTGCGAAAGGGCATCATGACCGAAGATCGCGTGAACCTCTCAGACCTCAAGGCGCAGAGCCCCAAGGACCTTCTGGCGCTGGCCGAAGAACTCGAGATCGAGAACGCCTCGACCATGCGCAAGGGCGAGATGATGTTCTCGATCCTGAAGGAGCGCGCCGACGAGGACTGGATCATCGGCGGCGACGGCGTGCTGGAGGTGCTGCAGGACGGATTCGGCTTCCTGCGCTCCACCGAGGCCAACTACCTGCCGGGTCCGGACGACATCTACGTCAGCCCCGAAATGATCCGGCGCTACGCGCTCAGGACCGGCGACACGGTGTCGGGCGTGATCCGCGGGCCGGACGAGAACGAGCGCTATTTCGCGCTGACCGACGTGGAGAGCATCAACTACGAGGAACCGGCCAAGGCGCGCCACAAGGTCGCCTTCGACAACCTCACGCCGCTCTATCCCGACGAGCGCCTGTCGATGGAGATCGAGGATCCGACCATCAAGGACAAGTCGGCCCGCGTGATCGACCTCGTCGCGCCGATCGGGAAGGGGCAGCGCTCGCTGATCGTGGCGCCGCCGCGCACCGGCAAGACCGTGCTTTTGCAGAACATCGCCCATTCGATCGCCGAGAACCATCCCGAGTGCTACCTGATCGTGCTGCTGATCGACGAGCGGCCGGAAGAGGTGACCGACATGCAGCGCTCGGTGAAGGGCGAGGTGGTCAGCTCGACCTTCGACGAGCCGGCCTCGCGCCACGTCGCCGTGTCGGACATGGTGATCGAGAAGGCCAAGCGCCTGGTGGAACACAAGCGAGATGTTGTGATCCTTCTGGACTCGATAACCAGACTTGGTAGGGCCTTCAACACCACGGTCCCGTCCTCCGGCAAGGTTCTGACCGGCGGCGTGGACGCCAACGCGCTCCAGCGGCCGAAGCGGTTCTTCGGCGCGGCGCGGAACATCGAGGAGGGCGGATCGCTGACAATCATCGCGACCGCGCTGATCGACACCGGCAGCCGGATGGACGAGGTGATCTTCGAGGAGTTCAAGGGCACCGGCAACAGCGAGATCGTGCTCGACCGCAAGGTCGCCGACAAGCGGGTCTATCCGGCGATGGACATCCTCAAATCCGGCACCCGGAAGGAGGATCTCCTGGTCGACAAGTCGGACCTGCAGAAGACCTATGTCCTGCGGCGGATCCTGAACCCGATGGGCACCACCGACGCGGTCGAGTTCCTGCTCTCGAAGCTGAAACAGACCAAGACCAATTCGGAATTCTTCGAACTCCATGAACACCTGAGGATGACGCGCCCGCCATGGACACGATCTTTGCCCAGGCCACGGCGCCCGGGAAGGCGGGCGTGGCCATCATCCGGATTTCCGGACCGGACGCGTTCGAAGGCTGTGCGCGGCTGACCGGAACATTGCCGCCGCCACGGCGCGCCGCGGTGAGGACCATCCGCACCCTGTCGGGAGCGGTCCTGGACAGCGGACTGGTGATCGCGTTCCCCGAGGGCGAAAGCTTCACCGGGCAGCCGGTGGTTGAGCTTCAGTTGCACGGATCCGTGGCCGTCTGCCGCGCGACGCTGGCCGCACTGGGCGAAATCCACGGATTTCGACGGGCGGAGGCCGGAGAGTTCACGCGCCGCGCGCTGGAGAACGACCGGCTGGATCTCACCCAGGTGGAGGGACTCGCGGATCTGATCGACGCCGAGACGGAGTTGCAGCGCGAGCAGGCTCGACGTGTCCTGACGGGCGAACTCTCCGCGCAGGTGCAGTCCTGGCGGCAGGACCTGATCGCTGCGGCGGCCCTGATCGAGGCGACGCTGGATTTCGCGGACGAGGACGTGCCGGTGGATGTGATCCCGGACGTGATCTCGCTGGTGGACGGAGTTCATGGGGAGATCGAGAGACAATCCGCGGGTGTCGGCGCGGCCGAACGTATCCGCGACGGATTCGAGGTTGCGATCATGGGGCCGCCGAACGCCGGGAAATCGACCCTTCTGAATCGCATCGCACAGCGTGAAGTTGCGCTGACCTCCGAGATTGCGGGAACGACGCGGGATGTGATCGAGCTTCGAATAGACCTTCAGGGGCTTCCGATCACCCTTCTGGACACGGCAGGGTTGCGAGAGTCGGTCGATCCGCTTGAATCGGCCGGAATCGACCTTGCCCGTGCCCGCGCGGAGCGAGCCGATCTGCGCATCTGGCTGTCCCTCGAGGAGGATGATGCGCCGCAGGGGGCGGACATCGTCCTCGCGGCGCGGGACGACGACGGTAGTCAGGGGGGAGTTTCCGGAAAGACCGGGGCAGGGATCCCCGAGCTTCTCGGACGCGTTCATGACGTGATCGAGCCCCGCATTCCGGGTGCCCACCTCGCCACGCGGGAGCGTCATCGCGCTAACATGATGGTGGCCGCCCGGCATTTGTCCGAATCGCTGGACCTGTTACGGTCCGGCGTCGAGCTGGAACTCGTGGCGGAGGAATTGCGGCGCGGGTCCACCGTGCTGGGGGACATTATCGGGGTCGTGGGTGTCGAGGATCTGCTCGATAGGATATTCTCGAGTTTCTGCATCGGTAAATAGGAGTGTTTCACGTGAAACATCGGGTCATTGTGGTCGGTGGAGGACATGCCGGCGTGGAAGCGGCGAGTGCCGCCAAGCGGCAGGGCGCGGACGTGGACCTGATCACGATGACCGCCTCTGCCATCGGCGCCATGTCCTGCAATCCGGCGATCGGCGGCCTGGGCAAGGGGCATCTCGTCCGCGAGGTCGATGCCTTGGGCGGATTGATGGGCGTCTGCGGCGATCGCGCGGGGATCCAGTACCGCCTTCTGAACCGCAGCAAAGGCCCGGCAGTCCAAGGTCCGCGCGCGCAGATGGATCGGGAGCTATATCGGCATGCGGTGCAGAACGCGGTGCGAGCATCGGGAATCCGCGTTATCGAGGGCCATGTGGAGGACGTGCTCCTTCGTCATGGCCGGATCGCGGGCGTGAAATTGGCGGACGGGGTGGAGATCTCTGCGGATTCCGTCGTGCTGACAACCGGGACCTTCCTGAACGGAACGATCCATGTCGGCGACAACCGGCGGAGCGGCGGTCGTGTCGGCGAGTCCGCATCGATCGGCTTGGCGCGGCGGCTTTATGACATGGACCTGGCCATGGGCCGGCTCAAGACCGGCACGCCGCCGCGCCTCGACGGCAGGACTATCACATGGGAGGGACTCGAGCGGCAGCCGGGGGACGACGATCCGACCATGCTGTCGTTCCTGACGCGGCAGCCCGAGGCATCTCAGGTTTCCTGCGTGATTACCGAGACCAACGAGCGCACACACGACATCATCCGCGAAAACCTTCATCGGTCAGCTATGTATTCCGGGGGGATATCGGGCCAGGGTCCCCGATATTGCCCCTCCATCGAGGACAAGATCGGCCGTTTCGCCGACAAGACATCGCATCAGATCTTTCTCGAACCCGAAGGCCTAGACAGTTCCGTCATCTATCCGAACGGAATCTCGACCTCGCTGCCAGTGGATGTTCAAGAACGCTATGTGCACTCGATCTCCGGGCTGGAAAACGCCGAGATCGTCCAGCCGGGCTATGCCATCGAGTATGATTACGTGGACCCGCGGTCCCTGGACGAAACGCTTCAGGTTCTCGACCTTCCCGGTTTGTGGCTGGCGGGGCAGATCAACGGAACCACCGGCTACGAGGAGGCGGCAGCGCAAGGTCTGGTTGCGGGGCTGAACGCCGCCCGCGATGCGGCAGGCGACGCACCGGTTCGGTTTTCGCGGACGACATCGTATATCGGTGTCCTGATCGATGACCTCACCACGAAAGGCGTCACGGAGCCTTATCGTATGTTCACATCGCGTGCCGAGTTCCGGTTGTCCCTGAGGGCCGACAATGCCGATCAGCGCCTTACGCCCCTAGGCCTGAAACTAGGTTTGATCGACGAGCGGAGAAAGGCTCATTTCGAGAGAAAGACGGAACAGCTCGCAGAAGGGTTCGAAGCCCTTTCCGATGTCATGTTTTCTGCGTCCGAGGCCCGTGAGGCCGGCATTCCAGTGGCCGAGGGCGGAGCGCGGCGCAGCGCCTGGGAATTGCTGACCATTGCAAATGTGTCTTTCGCCGAGATCGATCAACTCACTCCGGTTGCCGAACGGATCTCCCCGGAGATCAGGGCTCAACTGCAGCGTCAGGCCATCTATGCCAACTACCTGCAACGGCAGGAAAAGGATGCGGAACGCCTCCGCCGCGAGGAGGAGCGCGTGATCCCGGCAGGCTTCGACTTTCGAGGGGTAGCGGGGCTGTCTGCGGAGTTGAGGGACAAGCTGTGCGGTGCCCGTCCGCAATCGCTCGGCGCCGCCAGCCGCATCGAAGGCATGACACCAGCCGCCCTCAACGCGGTGTTCCTCGCACTTCGGGCCGCCGAGGAACGCCGGGCATCATGACGAATGTTTCACGTGAAACATCCGATAAGCTGCAAGCCTATGCCGATCTGGTGCGGCGATGGGGGAGGACGATCAATCTCGTGGCGCGCCGGGACCTCGATTGCCTGTACGAACGCCACATCGCCGACAGTCTGCAGATCGCACAGTTCAGGGGGCAGCCGAAAGCTGGTGCGATCTCGGGAGCGGTGGAGGATTCCCCGGGATCGTGATTTCCATCGCGCATCCGGATCTGAACATGCGCCTTGTCGAGTCCGACCGGCGCAAGGCGACTTTCCTCCGGACCGTGGTCCGCGAATTGGATCTCGACTGCGAGATCATCTGCGAGAGGTCCGAGCGCATTCTGCCGCAGGAAACGGACATCGTCTCGGCACGCGCGCTTGCGCCGTTGTCCCCCCTGATCGGCCTCAGCCTGCGGCACGGACACCCTGAGACGACCTACGTCTTTCCAAAAGGGGCAAACTATCGTGCGGAGATCGATGACGCACGGGATCATTGGCGTTTCCACATTGACGTCCACCCCAGCAAGACGGACAAGGACGCAGTCATCCTGATCCTGGAGAATCTCGAGCGTGTCTGACGTCTCTTCCGGGCGACCGAAGATTGTCGCCATCGTCAACCAGAAGGGCGGCGTGGGAAAAACGACGACCGCGATCAATCTCGGCGCGGCGCTGGCCGAATCGGGAAAAAAGGTGGCGGTCATCGATCTCGATCCTCAAGGCAATGCCTCCACCGGCCTCGGGGTCGAACCGGAGGATCGGGACCGGACGACCTACGATCTGATCCTGGAAGGCATGCACCTGATCGACACGCTCCAGGGAACCCGCATCCCGAACCTTTTCATTGTTCCGGCCACATCGGATCTCAGTTCGGCCGATATCGAGATGTTGTCGAAAGGCCAGCGTACCGCGCTCCTGAAGATGGCCCTGGCGCCGGACAGGATCGATGCGATCGGGCTCGATTTCGTTCTCATCGATTGTCCGCCATCTCTGTCCCTGCTGACGATCAACGCGATGGTCGCTGCGGATTCCGTTCTCGTCCCGCTCCAGAGCGAGTTCTTCGCGCTGGAAGGCCTGTCCCAGCTGATGCTCACGGTTCGGGAGGTGCGGCAATCGGCAAATCCGGGGCTGGGAATCAACGGGGTGGTGTTGACGATGTATGATGGCCGCAACAAGTTGGCGCAGGGCGTGTTGGCTGACGCTAGGGAAACCTTGGGGGATCTCGTGTTCGAGACGATCATACCCCGGAATGTGCGTGTCAGCGAGGCGCCCTCCTACGCCCAACCGGTGACGGAGTACGATCCGGCCTCCAAGGGCAGCATCGCCTACCGGGCCCTCGCGACCGAATTCGTGTCACGCCAGGAAATCTGAAGGAGCAGCCATGTCGGACCGCAGGGAGCGTCGTGGGTTGGGGCGGGGTCTCTCCGCGCTCATGGCCGATATCGACATGGGAGAGGGGGAAGAGGCGGAGGCGCCGCGCCGGCCCGAAAGCGTCATCCCGATCGAGCGGATCGAGGCGAATCCCGACCAGCCGCGGCGGACATTCAGTGCCGAGAGCCTGGAGGAATTGTCCGGCTCCATCGCCCACAGGGGCATCATCCAACCTCTGATCCTGCGGCGGCATCCTGAAAAAGACGAACATTATCAGATTGTTGCCGGGGAACGCCGGTGGCGGGCCGCGCAGATGGCTCAGCTGCACGAGGTTCCGGCCATCATCCGGGATTTCGACGATATCGAGGTTCTCGAGGTCGCGATCATCGAGAACATCCAGCGCGCGGATCTCAACCCCGTGGACGAAGCGGCAGGCTATCGCCAGTTGATGGATCGCTTCGGTCACACGCAGGAGAAAATGGCCGAGGCGCTTGGCAAGAGCCGGTCCCACATCGCCAATGCACTGCGCCTCCTGAACCTGCCGCGTGACGTGCAGGGCTATCTTGCCGAGGGGCGGCTATCGGCCGGCCACGCAAGGGCGCTGGTGGCCACCGAGAATGCCTCGGAGCTCGCGCAGCAGATCCTGCGCAAGGGGCTGTCGGTGCGGGAAACGGAGGCGCTGGTCCGCAAGCCGGCGGGACCGGCAGCGCGACGGTCCGCGCCGCCCGACAAGGATGCCGACACCCGCGCGATGCAGGACGAACTGAGCGCGGCACTGGGCCTGCGGGTGAGTATCGACCACAAGGCGGGCACCCCCGGCGGAAAGCTGACGGTGACCTACAAGACCTTGGAACAGCTCGACGATCTGTGCCGGCGGCTCGTGGGCCACGGCTAGGCGAGCATCTCCCGCAGGATCGCGTTGAGCAACGGCCGTCCCGCGGCCGTCAGCCGCAGATGGCCGCAAGTCCGTTCGACGAGCCCGATCTCTTCCAGCGGCTCGAGGCGGGCGTCAGGCACCGCCACTTCGTGGAGCGGCACGCCTTCGGCGATCCGCAACCCCATCATCAGCCTTTCCTCGGCCTGCGCCCTTGGCGACAGCGGCGTTCGGGACTCGGGCGCCTCCGGCGAGAGTGCGCCGCGCAGCCAGGCAACGGGAGAGGAGACGGCGACCGTTTCGTACCGCGTTTCGCCAATCGTCAACCGGCCATGGGCGCCCGGGCCGATGCCCACGTAATCCTTGCCGGTCCAGTAGATCAGGTTGTGCCGCGATTCCGCGCCGGGCCGTGCGTGGTTCGAGATCTCGTAGGCGGGCAGGCCGGCCGCCGCGGTCAGGTCCTGCGTGATCTGCCACAGATCGGCGCCGCGATCCTCGTCGGGCAAGCCGCCGAGCCGTCCGGCCGCGAGGCGGTCGCCGAAGGCCGTCCCGTCCTCGACCGTGAGCTGGTAGAGCGACAGGTGGTCCGCCGCCATGGCGAGGGCGCTGCGCAGTTCCGCGGCCCAGTCCTCGGCGCTCTGGTGCTGCCGGGCATAGATCAGGTCGAAGCTGGTCCGGTCGAAGGTGGCGCGCGCCACGTCGAAGGCGGCGCGCGCCTCGGCCACGCTGTGCAGGCGGCCCAGGCGCCGCAGGTCGGTGTCGTTCAGGGCCTGGATGCCGACCGAGACGCGGTTCACGCCCGCCATCCGGTAGTCGCGGAACCGCTCCGCCTCCACCGAGGTCGGGTTCGCCTCCAGCGTGATCTCCACGTCGTTGGCGAGCCGCCAGCTGCGCTGGACCCCGTCGATGATCTCGGCCACCGTGCGGGCTTCCATCAGGCTGGGCGTGCCGCCGCCGAAGAAGATCGAGCCGATCTCCACGTCCGGGAGCAGGGCGGCGTGGCGCGCGATCTCGGCGGCGTAGGCCCGGCGCCACTGGTCGTGGTCGATCGCGGCGACGACGTGGGAATTGAAGTCGCAATAGGGGCACTTGGCCTGGCAGAACGGCCAGTGGAGGTAGAGGCCGATCCTACGCAAAGGCGCCGTCGATCAGCCGCGCGAAGGCGTCGGCGCGGTGCGAGATGCGGTTCTTGGCCCAGCGATCCATCTCGCCGAATGTCTGCTCGTAGCCGTCCGGCAGGAAGATCGGGTCGTAGCCGTGGCCCTGCTCGCCGCGCATCGGCCAGACGACCTGCCCCTCGATCCGGCCGGGAAAGACCTCGTCGTGCCCATCCGGCCAGGCCAGGACCAGCGTGCAGCGGAACCGCGCCCGCCACGGCGCCGGCGCGCCGCTGGCGAGGATCTCGTCATGGGCGCGGCGCATGGCGGCGGCGAAGTCCCGCCCCGCGCCGGTCTCGGCCCAGTCGGCGGTCCACACGCCGGGCCGGCCGTCGAGCGCGTCGATCTCGATGCCTGAATCGTCGGCCAGCGCCGGCAGGCCGGTCGCCTGCGCCGCCGCCTGGGCCTTGATCCGCGCATTGTCCTCGAAGGTCGTTCCGGTCTCCTCCGGCTCGGGCAGGCCGTGATCGGCGTTCGAGGTGATCGTCAGCCCGTAGGGCGACAGCAGGTCGCGGATCTCTTCCAGCTTGCCGCGATTATGCGTCGCGACGACCAGCGTGTCGCCCGTGAAGCGGCGCGTCATGCGACAGCCGATTTCTGCGCGGCGACCAGGTCGGCCACGCCGCTCTCGGCCAGGTCCAGCAGGCCCGACATCTGCTCGCGGCTGAACGTGGCGCCCTCGCCCGACATCTGCACCTCGATCAGGCGGTTGGAGCCGGTGAGGACGAAGTTGCCGTCCACGGCGGCCTCGCTGTCCTCGGGATAGTCGAGATCCTGCACCAGCTGCCCCGCATAGACGCCGCAGCTGACCGCCGCCACGTGGTCGGTGATCGGGTCGGTCACGATGGCGCCGGCCTTCATCAGCTTGGCCACCGCCAGGCGCAGCGCCACCCAGCCGCCGGTGATCGAGGCGCAGCGCGTGCCGCCATCGGCCTGGATCACGTCGCAATCCACGGTGATCTGGCGCTCGCCCATGGCGTTGCGGTCCACCGCGGCGCGCAGCGACCGCCCGATCAGGCGCTGGATCTCCTGGGTGCGGCCGGTCTGGCCGTTCTTGGCCTCGCGCCGGCCGCGGGTATGGGTGGCGCGCGGCAGCATGCCGTATTCGGCGGTGACCCAGCCCTGGCCGGAATTCTTCAGGAACGGCGGCACGCGCTCCTCGACACTCGCCGTGCACAGGACATGGGTGTCGCCGACGCGGATCAGGCACGACCCCTCGGCGTGCCGGGTCACGTCGGTCTCGATTGAAATCGGCCGCATTTCACTTAGCTTTCGACCGGAGGGACGCATGACACCACCTTTTTCAGACTCTGCGCCTGATATGCCCCAGCCTGTCGGCGGCGCAACCCCGAAGCCGGTCCGCGGATGAGCGACCCGCGCGCCAGCCAGACCCTGTTCGACGAGATGAACGACCGCACGCGCGAGGTCTTCCGCCGCGTCGTCGAGGGCTATCTCGAAACCGGCGGTCCGATAGGATCGCGCACCCTGACCCGCAGCATGAGCGAGAAGGTCTCGGCCGCCACGATCCGCAACGTGATGCAGGATCTGGAGCATTTCGGCCTGCTGGGATCGCCCCATGTCTCTGCGGGGCGGGTGCCGACGCAGCTGGGGCTGCGGCTCTTCGTCGATGGCCTGCTGGAGGTCGGGGATCTCGACGCGGGCGACCGGGAGAAGCTGGAATCGACCCTTGGATCGAACGAGCGGGACATGGGGACGCTGCTCGACCGGGTGGGGTCGGCCCTGTCGGGGGTGACCTCGGGGGCGAGCCTCGTCCTGGCGCCCAAGCACGAGGCGCCGATCCGGCATATCGACTTCGTGTCGCTGGGCCCGGACCGGGCGCTCGTGGTGCTGGTCTTCGCCGACGGGCATGTGGAGAACCGCGTCTTTGCGCCGCCGCCGGGGCAGACACCGTCCTCGATGCGCGAGGCCGCGAATTTCCTCAACGCCATGGCCGAGGGCCGCACGCTTTCGGAATTGCGCGACCACATGATCGGCGAGATCGCCAGCCGGCGGCAGGAGCTGGACCAGCTGGCGCAGGTCATGGTCGATGCCGGCCTCGCGGTCTGGGAGAACGAGGGCGAGCCCTACGAGCGGCTGATCGTGCGGGGCCGGGCGAATCTTCTCGGCGAGGCCAGCGAGGAGGATCTGGAGCGGATCCGCACCCTGTTCGACGATCTGGAGCGCAAGCGCGACATCGCGGAATTCCTGGAACTGGCCGACGAGGGGCAGGGAGTGCGGATCTTCATCGGCTCCGAGAACAAGCTCTTCTCACTTTCGGGTTCATCTTTGGTGGTCTCTCCATATATGAACGCTGACCGGAAGATCATCGGCGCGGTGGGCGTGATCGGGCCCACCCGTCTCAATTACGGACGGATCGTGCCGATCGTGGATTACACGGCCCAGTTGGTGGGAAAGCTTCTTTCGGGCCGGAGTTGAACGGATGGATACATGGCGAAGCAGAACGAACGCGACGACATCGAGGCCGCCATCGAGGAGATGCTGAAGGGCGAGACCGAGGCCGAGACCGGCCCGTCCGAGGCCGACAAGGTGAAGCGCAAGTCGCAACCCAAGGCCGATGCGGAGCCGATGGACCTCGACGCGCTGGCCGGCGAGGAGCCCCCGAAGGTGGAGCAGGACGACGGGATCGCCGCCGAGGTGGAGGCGCTGCGGACCGAGCGCGACGACTTCAAGGACCGGTTCGTCCGGGCGCTGGCCGAGGCGGAGAACGCGCGCAAGCGCGCCGACCGGGAGCGGCGCGAGGCCGAGCTCTACGGCGGTTCCAAGATGGCGCGCGACATGCTGCCGGTCTACGACAACCTGCAGCGGACCGTGGCGGCCATCCCCGAGGAGAATCGCGAGGCCAATGCCGCGCTGATCGAGGGGGTCGAGCTGACCCTGCGCGAGCTGGAGAGCGTGTTCCGCAAGCACGGCATCGAGGTCGTGGAGCCGGCCCTGGGCGAGCGCTTCGATCCGAAGATCCACGAGGCGATGTTCGAGGCCCCGGTGCCCGAGACGAAGGCCGGCGACATCATCCAGGTGATGACCGTCGGCTTCATGCTGAACGACCGCCTGCTGCGCGCCGCGCAGGTGGGCGTCAGCTCCACGCCGAAGAAATGAGGCCCGGCGCCTAGTCGGGCGCCAGGGCCTTCAGCTCGTAGACCAGGTCCAGCGCCGACCGGGGCGTCAGGTCGTCCGGCTGGACGGCGCAGAGCTTGCGGGCCAGCTCGGCAGAGGGCGCGGGCGGCGCCGGCTGCTCCGGTGCGGCCCGGGGGGCCGAGAACAGCGGCAGGTCGTCGATCAGCGCGGCCTGCCGGCCCTCCGCTTCCCCCGCCTCCAGCGCCGCCAGCACCTCCTGTGCGCGGTCCACCACCGCGCCGGGCAGGCCGGCCAGCCGGGCGACCTGCACGCCGTAGGACCGGTCCGCCGATCCCTTGCGGACCTCGTGCAGGAACACGACCTCGCCGTTCCATTCCTTGACCGCTACGGTGGCGTTCTGCACGCCGTCCAGCCGGTCGGCCAGCCGCGTCAGCTCGTGGTAATGGGTGGCGAAGAGCGCCCGGCAGCGGTTCGCGTCGTGCAGGTGCTCCAGCGTCGCCCAGGCGATCGAGAGGCCGTCATAGGTCGCGGTGCCGCGTCCGATCTCGTCGAGGATCACCAGCGCGCGGTCGTCGGCCTGGTTCAGGATCGCCGCCGTCTCGACCATCTCGACCATGAAGGTGGAGCGGCCGCGGGCAAGATCGTCGGCCGCGCCGACGCGGCTGAAGAGCTGGCTGACAATGCCGATCTCGGCCCGCTCGGCGGGCACGAAGGCGCCCATCTGCGCCAAGAGGGCGATGACCGCGTTCTGCCGCAGGAAAGTGGACTTGCCGGCCATGTTGGGGCCGGTGAGGAGCCACAGGGCGGCGCCGTCCCCGGCCGAGAGGTCGCAATCGTTGGCGATGAAGGGCCCGGCCCCCTGCGCCTTGAGGGCGCGCTCCACGACAGGGTGGCGCCCGCCCTCGACATGAAAGGCGCGGTCCTCGCGCACGATCGGGCGCACCCAGTCCTCCGACCGGGCGAGGTCAGCCAGCGCGGTGTGCAGGTCCAGCTCGGCCAGGGCGCGGGCGGCCTCGCCGATCTCGGCGGCGGCCTCGACCGCGTCGCGCACCAGCCCGGCGAACAGGGTCTTCTCGATCTCCAGCGCCCGGCTGCCGGCATTGAGGATCCTCGTCTCCAGCTCCGAAAGCTCGACCGTCGTGAAGCGGACGGCGTTCGCGGTGGTCTGGCGGTGGATGAACCGCTCCGACAGGGGCGGCGACATCATCTTGTCGGCATGGGTCGCGGTGACCTCGATGAAGTAGCCCAGCACGTTGTTGTGCTTGACCTTCAGCGAGCCGATGCCGGTCGCCTCCGCGAACTCCGCCTGCATCGAGGCGATCACGCCGCGCCCCTCGTCCCGAAGCGTGCGGGCCTCGTCCAGTTCGCCATCGTGGCCCGGGGCGATGAACCCCCCCTCGCGGGTCAGGAGCGGCGGTTCGGCGACGAGCGCGGCGTCGAGCCGGTCGATCAGGGCCTCGTGGCCGGACAGGGCCTCTGCGCAGTCCCGCAGGAGGTCGGGAAGGTCGGTGCCGGACAGCGCGGCGGCGAGCTCGTCGGCGCGGGTCAGGCCGTCGCGGATCGCGGCAAGGTCGCGCGGGCCGCCGCGGTCGAGCGCGAGGCGCGACAGCGCCCGGTCCATGTCCGGCACCCGGCGCAGGGCGTCGCGGAGGGCGTCACGCAGCTGTCCCGACTCCGTCAGGCAGGCGACGGCTGCCTGACGGGCCCGGATCGTGCCCATGTCCCGCGAGGGGGAGGTCAGACGCCGTTCCAGCAGCCGTCCGCCGCCGGCGGTCACCGTCCGGTCGATGGCGTGCAGGAGCGAGCCCGGTCGCCCGCCCGACAGGGAATGGGTCAGTTCCAGGTTGCGGCGGGTGGCGGCGTCGATCTGCAGGATCGCGGTCGCGTCCTCCCGGAGGGGCGGCCGCAGGAGCGGCAGCTTGCCGCGCTGTGTGATCTCCAGGTAGTCGGCCAGGGCCGCCATGGCCGAGACCTCGGCCCGGCCGAAGGTGCCGAAGGCGTCGAGCGAGCCCACCTTGTAGATCCGGCAGAGCCGTTTCTCTCCCGCCGCGCTGTCGAAGGAGGCGCGGGCGAGGGGCGTGACCGAGCCGCCCAGTTCCGCCACGAGGGGGGCGAGATCCGCGTCCATCGTCTCGGAGAGGAGCACCTCGCGGGGGGCGAGACGGGCCAGTTCCGGGCCGACGCGGACGCGGGGGCAGGGGGCCACGCGCATCTCGCCGGTGGAGATGTCCACCCAGGCCATCGCGCCCTCGCCCCGGACCTCGGCCCAGGCGGCGAGGTAGTTGTGGCGGCGGGCGTCCAGCAGGCTCTCCTCGGTCAGGGTGCCGGGGGTCACGAGGCGCACCACCTCGCGCCTCACCACCGACTTGGAGCCCCGCTTCTTCGCCGCCGCGGGATCCTCCATCTGCTCGCAGACGGCGACGCGGAACCCCTTGCGGATGAGCGTCAGAAGGTAGCCCTCGGCGGCATGGACCGGCACGCCGCACATGGCGATGTCCTCGCCCAGATGCTTGCCGCGCTTGGTCAGGGCGATGTCGAGCGCCGCCGCGGCCGCCACCGCGTCGTCGAAGAACAGCTCGTAGAAGTCGCCCATCCGGTAGAACAGGAGGGCGTCCGGGTGCCCGTCCTTGATCTCCAGATACTGCGCCATCATCGGCGTCGCTGCGTCGGCCATTCCGTCCCCCCGAGCCCGGTCGGCTTCCCCTAGCAAAGGGCCGGGGGGCGGTGAAGTCAGCGCGCGGCGGCCTCGGCCTCTTCCAGCATCCGCATCGCCTCGTCGCGCTCGCCGCGGCCGACGACGTTGAAGGGGCGCTCGATCATCTCGTTGTAGGTCTCGAAGAATTCCTCGACGTCCCAGGCGAAGCCGTGACGCATGTCCTCCAGCGACTGAACATTGGTGAAGTAGCGCGACATGTTCGCCACCGCGACCACGCGGTCGTTGCGGCGCATGCCGTCGGATTCCTGGTTCTCCATCTTCAGGACGCCGATCAGCCGCGATTCGATGAGCGCCCCCGCGGGGACCGGACCGGCGGTGAGGAGCACGATGTCGAGCGCGTCTCCGTCGGGCGCCCTGGTGTTCGGCACGAAGCCGAAGGAGCAGGGGAAGGTCACCCCCTCGGGCAGTTCGAGCGCGATGCGGAACAGGCCGCTTTCATCCACGTCGTATTTGTGCCGGCTGCCCTTGGGCGTCTCGACGAAGACGTTGACGGCGCCGTCGTCGGTGCGGGGCGAGACGGATTGCAGGGCCTGCGAGAACATGGCGGTCGGTCCTTTTACAATGGCAGGGGGTCGTGGTTCCGTGTCACCTAGTCCGACGAACGGGGCAGGGAGGGACCTTTGGGCAGGAAATTCACCGACGACGAGGCGCTGGCGTTCCACATGAACCCGCGCCCGGGCAAGTTCGACATCGCCGCCAGCGTGCCGATGTCGACCCAGCGGGACCTGTCGCTCGCCTACAGTCCCGGCGTCGCGGTGCCCTGCGCGCGCATCCACGAGGATCCGGGCCAGGCCTACGATTACACCAACAAGGGCAACCTCGTCGCCGTCATCTCGAACGGCACGGCGGTGCTGGGCCTGGGCAATCTCGGCGCGCTGGCCTCCAAGCCGGTGATGGAGGGCAAGTCGGTGCTGTTCAAGCGCTTCGCCGACGTGAACTCCATCGACATCGAGCTCGACACCACCGACGTGGACGCGTTCTGCAACGCCGTGAAGCTGATGGAGCCGACCTTCGGGGGCATCAACCTCGAGGACATCAAGGCGCCGGAATGCTTCGAGATCGAGAGCCGGCTGAAGGACGAGATGGACATTCCCGTGTTCCACGACGACCAGCACGGGACGGCGGTGATCTGCGCGGCGGGCCTGATCAACGCGCTGCACATCTCGGGCAAGCGGATCGAGGACGTGCGGATCGTGCTGAACGGCGCCGGCGCGGCCGGGATCGCCTGCCTGGAACTGCTCAAGAGCATGGGGGCGCGGCCGGAAAACTGCCTCCTGTGCGACACCAAGGGGGTGATCTACCAGGGCCGGACCGAGGGCATGAACCAGTGGAAGTCGGCCCATGCGGCGCCCACGGACCTGCGCACGCTGGAGCAGGCGATGGAGGGCGCCGACGTGTTCCTGGGCGTCTCGGTCAAGGGCGCGGTCTCGCAGGCGATGGTGGAGAGCATGGCCCCGAACGCGGTGATCTTCGCCATGGCCAATCCCGATCCCGAGATCACGCCGGAGGAGGTGCACGAGGTCCGCGAGGACGTGATCGTGGCCACCGGGCGGTCGGACTATCCCAACCAGGTGAACAACGTCCTGGGCTTTCCCTATCTGTTCCGCGGCGCCCTCGACATCCATGCGCGCGCGATCAACGACCGCATGAAGATCGCCTGCGCCGAGGCGCTGGCGGCGCTGGCGCGCGAGGACGTGCCCGACGAGGTGGCGCTGGCCTATGGCCGGACGCTCAAGTTCGGGCGCGACTACATCATCCCCACGCCGTTCGATCCGCGCCTGATCTGGCGGGTGCCGCCGGCGGTGGCGCGGGCAGGCATGGATACCGGCGCGGCGCGCCGCCCCATCGTCGACATGGAGGGCTACGAGCAGGCGCTGAAGGCCCGGATGGACCCGACCGCCTCGATCCTGCAGGGGATCTATGCCCGGGCGCGGGCGGCGCAGGCGCGCATGATCTTCGCCGAGGGCGACGACATCCGCGTGCTCAGGGCGGCCATCGCCTATCGCCGCGAAGGGATGGGCGAGCCGATCGTCGTCGGCCGGGACGCCGATATCCGCGCCAAGCTGGAGGCCGAGGGGATCGCCGAGGCCTTCGACGGGATCGAGATCGTCAACGCCGCCACCACCGAGCATCTGGAGACCTACAAGGATTTCCTCTACACCCGGTTGCAGCGCAAGGGATACGACCGGTCGGACGTGCATCGCATGGCGGCGCGGGATCGCCACGTCTTCTCGGCCTGCATGCTGGCCCACGGGCACGGTGACGCCATGGTCACGGGGGCGACGCGCAAGTCGGCGCATATCCTCGACCAGATCAACATGGTGTTCGACGCGCGGGCCGAGGACGGGGCGGTGGGGATCACCGCGCTGTTGCGGCAGAACCGGATCGTGCTGGTGGCGGACACGCTGGTCCACGAATGGCCGGACGAGGAGGATCTGGCCAACATCGCCGAGCGCGGCGCCGAGGTGGCGCGGGCGCTGGGGCTGGCGCCCAGGGTCGCCTTCGTCAGCTTCTCGACCTTCGGCTATCCGGTGTCCGAACGGGCGACGAAGATGCACCTTGCGCCCGAGATCCTCGACCGGCGCGGCGCGAATTTCGAATACGACGGCGAGATGACCGTGGACGTGGCGATGAACCCGCAGGTCATGCGCTCCTACCCGTTCTGCCGGCTGACCGGGCCGGCCAACGTGCTGGTGGTGCCGGCGCGGCATTCGGCCTCGATCTCGGTCAAGCTGATGCAGGAGATGGGCGGGGCGACCGTGCTCGGGCCGATCCTCACCGGGCTCGACCGCCCGGTGCAGATCGCCTCGACCGGCATGGGGGTCGTGGACATCCTCAACATGGCGGCCATCGCCGCCTGCGACATGGCCTGAACGCGGATCAGCTGTCGCCGGAGCCGGCGAAGGGAGCGTCCGCGCCCCAGATCTGTCGGACCCTCTGGTCGCGTCCGCAGCCGTTGCGGTAGCGCTCGTAGGCGACGGATTTCGGCACGGCGAGGCCCACCGAGGAGATGGCGATCCGCTCGTCGGACTTGTAGTAATCCTGGTGATACGGGCCGACCGGGTAGAACTCGCCGATCGACCGGACGGGGGTGACGATCTCCCGTCCCAGTTCCCGTTCGGCGGCGGCGATGGCCGCCTCGGCCGCCTGGCGCTGCGCCTCGGTCTGGACGTAGATCGCGGTCGTGTATTCGAGGCCCCGGTCGCAGAACTGGCCCCGCGCGTCGAACGGATCGATCGACCTCAGGAACAGGTCGTAGACCTGGCGGTAGCTGATGACGTCGTCGTCGAAGGGCACCTTCACCGTCTCGATATGGTTGCCCGAGGCGCCGTAGGTCGGATCGGGTGTCGTGCCGCCGGCGAAGCCGGAGACGGCGTCGCCCACGCCGCGGACCTTCTCGAAATCGGCCTCGACGCACCAGAAGCAGCCGCCGGCCAGGTAGGCGGTCTGCGGCGCGGCGGCGGCGAGGCCGGGCAGCGCCGGGCCGGCCAGGAACAGGGTCGCGGCGAGGATCGGAAATCTCGATTTCGGCATCGGGGGCCTCCCTTTTTCCGGTCAGACGTCGGCCTCTGCCCGGTTCGATCAAGTCATTTCGACGTGAGCCGCGCCCGCCGGGGTTTCGCTGGCCGCCCGCGGGGGAGCGGGCGGACGCGTCGGGTCCGGCCCTCGCGAGCCCCGGTCCTTCGGCGTCGAGGCAAAGGAACATCCTATCCGTTCGGATTGTTGCAACCGGACCGCAAGCGGCGTTGATCTGCACACGCAGTACAAGCAGTAAGCGATTTGAGACACGTGATGGTCGCGTTGACCGACTCCCTTGATGCCAGGTTCCGCCGCCCGGCCGCGCCGCGGTGCGCCGGTGCGACATATCGTCCCCGCAGTCGCCCGCCCCGTCCATGCCCGGCGGGAGGGACCGCGCGATGAAGATCGCATCCTGGTCCGGCCCCCGGAACATCTCGACGGCGCTGATGTATTCCTTTGCGGCGCGCGGGGACGTGACGGTTCGGGACGAGCCGTTCTATGCGCCCTACCTGTCGCTCACCCGGATCGACCATCCGCTGCGCGACGAGATCCTGGCCCGCCACGAATCCGATCCCTCCAGGGTCATCGCGGGGTTCGACCGTGGATCGCCGCATCTCTACCTGAAATTGATGGCGCAGCACATGGTGGACGGGATCGACATGTCCTGGGCGCGGGATTTCACGCATCTGCATCTCGTCCGCCACCCCGCCCGGGTCATCGCGAGCTATGCCGCGAAGCGGCAGTCGCCGACGCTCGAAGACCTGGGCTATCCGCGGCAACTGGAGATCTTCGAGGCCCATGGCGGCCTCGTCGTGCTCGGATCGGACATTCGCCAGCGGCCCGAGGCGATGCTGCGCGCGATCTGCGAGCGTCTGGGGCTGCCGTTCACCCGGCGGATGCTGCGCTGGCCCAAGGGCGGCCATCCGGCGGACGGTGTCTGGGCCGGGCACTGGTATCAGGGCGTCCACGCCTCCACCACCTTCGCGGGACAGGAGGCGGAAGTGCTGCCGGAGCTGCAGGGATCGGCGGCCAATGTCTGCAGCGACGCCTTGGCCTATTACGACGCCCTCGCGGCGCATCGCATCACGCCGGATTGAGATCCGGACCGGGCAAGCCGCCTCTTTTCCCGGCTCTTCCCGATCCGGCGAGGTCGATTCGCCGCATCGCGGAACGGGCGCGACGGGGCCGGACGCCGGGCGGGGATGGCGGGCCGGGCGCATCCTCGACCCGGGAGGAAGGCCCATCGGGGGTCGAGGGCGGTGGCGCGGGGCCGTCGCAGGGACGGCGCCGGGGGCGGCGGACGGGCAAATACACGCCGCCCGGCCGGGTTCGCGGCCCAGCCGCGACCGGCCACGACGGGACGCGCTCTTTCCCCGCATGGGCCGACGGCTTATGTGTCCGCCCATGCGATGGACCCTGCCCAACATTCTGACCGTCTTGAGGCTTCTCGCCGCGCCCGGAGTGGCGATCGCGTTCCTCTATTTCACGCGACCCTGGGCCGACTGGTTCGCGCTCCTGCTGTTTCTCGGTGCCGCGATGACGGACTGGTTCGACGGCCATATCGCCCGGACCTGGAAGCTGGAGAGCCGGTTCGGCGCGATGCTGGACCCGATCGCCGACAAGGCGATGGTCATCATCGCGCTCCTGGTGATCGTCGGCTATTCCTCGATGTCGCCCTGGCTGGTCCTGCCGGCGACGGTGATCGTGTTCCGGGAGGTCTTCGTCTCGGGGCTGCGGGAGTTCCTCGGCGCCCAGGCGAAGCTGCTGAGCGTGACGAAGATCGCCAAGTGGAAGACCACCGCCCAGATGGTCGCGATCGCGATCCTGTTCTCGCGCGACGTGTTTCTCTATCACATGGTGGAACGCGTCGAAGGCATGGACGGGGCGACCGTCGAATTGGTTCTCTCCGGGGCGGTGCCGGATACCGCCGGCATCATGTGGCTGGCACAGTTGCGCGACATTGCCGGCGTCTCCGGCGTCGCCCTGCTGTGGGTCGCCGCGGCGCTGACCTTCATCAGCGGCTGGGACTATTTCCGCAAGGCGGTCCCCTATCTGAAGGAGCCGGCATGACGCTCGACATCCTCTATTTCGCCTGGGTCCGGGAGCGGATCGGCCTGCCGCGGGAGCGGGTCGAGACCGAGGCGCTCTCGGTGCGCGAGCTGGTGGCGGAACTCTGCGCCCGCGAGGAGCGCTACGCGGCGGCGTTCGGCGACGTCTCGGCGCTGCGGGTCGCCGTCGACCAGCAGCTGACCGATTTCGACGCGAGCCTCGCCGGCGCAGGCGAGGTGGCGTTCTTTCCGCCGATGACGGGCGGCTGATGGCCGTCCGGGTCCAGGCGGAGCCGTTCGACCCCGGCGCGGAGATCCACGGTTTCGGCGCCGGCCGGCGCGATGTGGGGGCGGTGGTGACCTTCACCGGCCGGGTGCGGGACTCCGCGCGGGGCGACCTGCGATACATGGAGATCGAGCATTATCCGGGCATGACCGCTCGGGCGATCGAGGAGATGGTCGCGACGGCCACCGAACGCTGGTCCCTGGTCGATGCGCTGGTGGTGCATCGCCACGGCCGCATGGCGCCCGGCGACGCGATCATGATGGTCGCGACCGCGGCCCCGCATCGCCGCGCGGCCTTCGAGGCGGCGGATTTCCTGATGGACTATCTCAAGTCGCGGGCCCCCTTCTGGAAGAAGGAGGTCACCGCCGACGGCGCGCACTGGGTGGCGGCCGAGGACGCCGACGAGGCGGCGCTCGACCGCTGGTCCTAGCGGGCGGCCATCCGGTCGATGTGGCGGCGCAGTTCGGCATTCTCGTTGCGCGCCTGGCGCAGGCTGTCCACCGCCGCCTGGTAATCGGCCTCGATCGACTGGATCTGGGCGCCGAGTTCCTTCTCCCGGCCCTGCAGGTAAAGGATCGCCTCGTCCCGCGCCTCCTCGGCGTCGTGGACCATCTGCGCCATGCGGTCGAGCTCGCCCAGATCGGCCTGGCTGACCCGGGTAAGCCGGTGGACCAGCCAGTTCGCGAACCAGCCCAGCATGAAGGCCACGAACAGGATGGCGGCGATCGCGATCACGAATTCGGTGCGGTTCATCACTCCTCCGCCGGCTCGTCTGCGGCCTCGGGCGCCGGCTCGGCCGGTTCCGCGCCGGTGTCCGGCTCCGCCTCATCCTCGAGGAGGCGGAACTCGATCCGGCGATTGGCCTCGCGCCCGGCCGCCGTGGCGTTGTCCGCGACGGGATTCGATTCGCCGTAGCCCATCGCGGTCAGGTCCCCGACCGGAACCCGTTGCGCCAGAAGCGCGGTCAGCACGGCCTCGGCCCGCGTCTGGCTGAGATCGCGGTTCATCTCCTCGCGGCCCTGGCTGTCGGTATGGCCGCCGACCTCCATCCGCACCCCGTCGCATTCCGCGAGAACGGCGCCGATCGCCTCGACGCTGTCGCGCGATTCCGGCGCGATGGTGCTGGAGCCGGGATCGAAGGTGATCTGCCGTTCCGAGAGGATCGCGTTGACCCGGTCGACGCATTCCTGCGGCGTGGGAATGGCCGCCTCCCGGTCGAGGCGTTCGTCGTAGCGGACATCGATATCGTAGCGGGCCTCCTTGCCCAGCCGGCCCGAGAAGAGTTGCGCCAGATCGCTGGAGGCGTCGCGATTGCCGGAAGTGCCGGAGATCCGCACGCTGTCGGCGTCCAGCGTGGCGGCGCCGTGGTCGAGGATCGACAACCCGTCGAGCGCGGCCAGCACCCGCGGGGACCAGCCCGCCGGCAGGTCGGAGGCGATCTCGATCTCGGCATCGAGCTGGGCGTCGCCGAAGAGCGCCCGGCTGAAACTGTCCACGACCTTGCGGGAGCGTTCGCTGCCCACCACGCCGCGCATCTGGACGAGGCCCTCGGGGCTGCGGGTGGCGATGAATTCCGCCGGCCCGGCCTCGGCCGCGACGGTTTCCGCGTCGGCCTGGGTGGCGGAGAGGGTGAACTCGGTCGGCAAGGCGCGGTCGAGCTCTGCGACCGCCTTCGCGAAGTCGGCGACCTCCGCGCCGGCCTCGATCCGGATATCGAGGTTCGACATCGTCAGGACGCCGTCCTCGACCCGCCGCATGACATCGAGGGCCGCCACCGCGGCGGCGGACCAGTCCGGCGAGGGCGCTCCGAGGCCGATCCGGCAGGACGCCTCGTCGGCGCCCAGATTGCCGGCGGCCTTGAGGATCCGGTCGCGGCCCGCCTCGTCGGGGGCCGAACAGGCGACGATGTCGGTCTGCCCGGAGGAGCGGGTCAGGCGCAGGACGAACGGAGCGATCACCGGCCGCGGCGCGGTGATGTCGAGGGCGATCTCGACCCCCTCCGGCGCGGCCCGTCTGAGCGCCTTCACCAGCTCCGCGCGGGCCTCGGCCGCCGGGGCCATCGTGGTCACCGCCACGCGATCCGGCGCGATCGACACCTTCGCCTTGTCGCTGCGCGCGAGGGCGTCGAGCCCGAAGCCGAGGGCGTCGGACCATGTCTCCGGAGCGTCGTGGCGGGCCACCTCCAGCAGGTCGGCCACGGGCAACCCGTCCACCCGCGAGGCGATCTCGTCGACCAGCGCCTGCCGGTCGGTGCTGGCGGGGACGAGACCGATGAGGGTGACGCCCTCGCTGGCGCGCAGGATCTCGATGGAGAATCGCGGCGGCGCGACCGGTTCGGAGTAGGCGACCTCCATCCGGTCGATCACGCGCGAGCCGTCCACGACCGACCCGGCGGCGCCGAGGGCGCGGAACCGGGTGGCCTCGTCCGGGGCGGTCCCGGCCATCTCGATGCGCAGCCCGTCGGCCGTGACGGAGGCCCAGTCGAGCCCGGCGCGGTCCAGCTCGGCCTCGATCGCCGCGAGGGAGCGGACCTCGATCTGGTCGACGGCGAGGGTCGCGGCGCCCACGGCCGCCGCGGCGGCGGCGGCGAAGGTCACGAGGACCGGAAAGAGCCGTCTTTTTTTCATGGCGGATCGCCTTCGGGGAGGGATGGGCGGGATTTATCGGCAGATCGCCGCCGGGTCCATCAGAGCGTCATCGCGATGGCGAGAAACAGCACGGCCAGGAGCCCCGCATCGCGGTTGGAGCGGAAGAGCGCAAGGCAGGTTCCGGTGTCGCGGGGATCGAAGCGCGACAGTTGCCATACCATGTGCCCGGCCATCGCCGCGGGGGCGCCGAGGGCCACGACGAGGGCGAGCGGGCTGCCTCCCCCGACCGCCAGGAGGACGGCGCAGGCCATCAGCCCCGCCGCGCCGAGGGTGAAGCCGCGCAGCCACGGCTCGGGCCGGTCGCCGAAGAGGCGCGCGGTGGACTTCACGCCGATCAGGGCGTCGTCCTCGGCATCCTGGTAGGCGTAGATCGTGTCGTAGAAGATGGTCCAGCAGATCCCCGCCAGGTAGAGGAGGACCGCCGGGACCCCCAGCGATCCTGACTGGGCGGTCCAGGCGAGCAGCGCCCCCCAGTTGAAGGCCAGGCCGAGGAAGATCTGGGGCCACCAGGTGAACCGCTTGGCGAAGGGATAGATCGCGACCGTGGACAGCGACAGGATGCCCATCCCGATCGCGTTGGCGTTGAAGGTCAGCAGGATGAGGAACGCGATCAGGGACTGCGCGACCAGCCAGGCCAGCGCGCCCGTGACGGTGACCTGCCCCGACGGGATCGGCCGGGACCGGGTGCGACTGACGCCCGAATCGATGTCCCGGTCGGTGATGTCGTTCCAGGTGCAGCCGGCGCCGCGCATCAGCACCGCGCCGATGGCGCAGCCGAGGGCGATCCACAGGCCCTGCCAGCCGAAGCGCCCTTCGGCGAGCGAGGCCAGCAGCACCCCCCACCAGCAGGGCAGCAGCAGGAGCCACGTGCCGATGGGCCGGTCGGCGCGGGACAGGCGCAGATAGGGCCGCGCCGCCTCGGGGGCCAAGCGGTCGACCCAGTTGCCCTTGACGGCATCGGCCACCTGGCCTTTCGTCGCCTGGCTGTCAGTCACGGGGGTTCGTCCTTCTTCATGGGTTCGACGATCCGGCTTCATGTAGATCATGCCTTGGGGGCGGGGCAAACCGTGCCGCTCACCCCGGCGCAGGCGCATTACCTGTTCGGGGTGATGCGGCGATCCCCGGGCGACCGGATCGAGGTCTTCGACGGCCGGAACGGCGCCTGGTCGGCGGAGGTCGTCGCGGCGCGGAAGAAGGCGGGCAGCCTGCATGTGCCGCGTCGCAGGTGGCGCCGCAGCGCGATCCGCCGGATGTCTGGCTGCTGTTCGCGCCGATCAAGAAGGGGCGCACGGATTTCATCGTCGAGAAGGCCGCCGAGCTGGGCGCCGCGCGGATCTGCCCGGTGCAGACCGACCGGACCAATTCCGAGCGGATCCGGCGCGACCGGTTGCAGGCCCATGCCGTCGAGGCGGCGGAGCAATGCGGCGGCACCTACGTGCCCGAGGTCGCCGAGCTGCAACCGCTGGGCCGGGTGCTGGAGGCCTGCGCCGGGCGCCGGCTGATGTTCTGCGACGAGGGCCGGGCGGGGCCGGCCACGGCGCTCGACCCGGGCTTGCGGGGCGATCCCTGGGCGGTCCTGATCGGGCCCGAGGGCGGGTTTTCGGAGCCGGAACGGGCGCGGCTCGCGGCATTGCCGGGTTCCGTCCCGGTCAGCCTCGGCCCGCGCATCCTGCGGGCCGATACCGCGGCGGTCGCGGCGCTGACCCTGTGGCAGAGCGCGCTGGGGGATTGGGCGTGAGGCGCGGGTTCCTCCGGCCGGAGGCGGTGCGGCGCATCCTCGACTGGCGCGAGGCGGGCATCGGGGCGGGGGCGCTGGCGCTCGGGCTCTGGCTCGCCGTGGGTCAGGTCGGGATCATGCGGTGGATCGGCGTGCTGATCGGCCTGGGCGGCGCGGCGATCCTGCGGGAGGGGATCCTGCGCCTCCGGCGGCCCGGGGACGGCGGCGGTGCCGGGGTGGTGTCGGTGACCGAACGGCAGATCACGTATCTGTCAGGACCGGGGGGCGGGGTCGTCTCGGCCGACAGCCTGGCGCTGGTCGCCATCGAGCGGCACGGGACCGGCGCGCCGGTCTGGTTCCTCGCCGACCGGGAGGGCAACACCGTGGCCATCCCCGCCGATGCCGAGAATGCCGGCGCGCTCTACGATGCGCTGGCGCCGCTGCCGGGGCTGGGCCAGCAGGAATTGCTGCGGGCGGCGACCGAAACCGCGCCGGGGCGGCGCGTCCTGTGGCGGGCGGCGCCGGACCGCCTCGGTTGACTTCCCCGGACCGCCCCTCCACTTCCCGTCCGGTGCGGCAATGACGGGGGGCGCATGTCCATTCCACAAAGCGGCGGCGGCCCGATCGAGCGCCACGAGCAGATGGCCGAATACCTCGCCGCCGGCTGCAAGCCCAAGGATGCCTGGCGGATCGGCACCGAGCACGAGAAGTTCGGATACTGCAAGGATACGCTCAAGCCGCTGCCCTACGAGGGCGAGCGCTCGATCCATGCGGTCCTGTCGGGACTGCGCGACCGGTTCGGCTGGGCGGCGGTGGAGGAATCGGGCCACCTGATCGGGCTGGAGAAGGACGGCGCCAACATCTCGCTGGAGCCGGGCGGGCAGCTGGAACTGTCGGGCGCGCCGCTGGAGACGATCCACGAGACCTGCGACGAGGTGAACGACCACCTGGCGCAGGTGAAGGCCGTGGCCGACCGGATCGGCGTGGGCTTCATCGGGCTGGGCGCGGCACCGCACTGGAGCCAGGACGAGATGCCGCTGATGCCGAAGGGGCGCTACAAGCTGATGGACGGCTACATGCGCAAGGTCGGCAGCCTCGGGATCGACATGATGCGGCGGACCTGCACCGTGCAGGTGAACCTGGACTTCGCCTCCGAGGCGGACATGGTGCAGAAGCTGCGCGTCGCGCTGGCGCTGCAGCCGGTGGCGACGGCGCTGTTCGCCAATTCGCCGTTCCTCGACGGCGGGTTGAACGGCCACAAGTCCTGGCGCAGCCGGATCTGGCGCGACCTCGACGCCGAGCGCACCGGCATGCTGCCCTTCGTCTTCGAGGAGGGGTTCGGATTCGAGCGCTGGGTGGACTACGCGCTCGACGTGCCGATGTACTTCGTCTATCGCGACGGCCGCTACGTGGATGCGCTGGGCCAGTCGTTCCGCGATTTCCTGAAGGGCGAGCTGCCGGCCCTGCCGGGGGAGAAGCCGACCCTGTCGGACTGGGCCGACCACCTGACGACGATCTTTCCCGAGGCCCGGATCAAGAAGTTCATCGAGATGCGGGGCGCCGATGGCGGCCCCTGGCGCCGGCTCTGCGCGCTGCCGGCCTTCTGGGTCGGGCTGACCTACGACCAGACGGCGCTCGACGCCGCCTGGGACATCTGCCGGGGCTGGGACGCGGAAACGCGCGAGGGCCTGCGCGTGGCCGCCTCCATCGACGGGCTGCAGGCCGAGGCGGGCGGCGTGAAGATGGCCGAGATCGCCGCGGAATGCGTCGAGGTGGCCGAGGCCGGGCTGAAGGCGCGGGCCCGGATGGGGGCGGGGGGCATGATCCCCGACGAGACCCATTTCCTCAACGCGCTGAAGGAGAGCGTGGAGAGTGGCCGGGTTCCCGCCGACGACCTGATCGCGCATTACCACGGGGACTGGAACGGCGACGTCACCCCCGTCTTCGAGGCGTATTCCTACTAGGCGGTTCCGGGCGATCCGGCGGATTGCGGCTGATTCTTCCTATTTGATCTGGAACTTGAACCGCGCGAGGGTAGTCTTCGTGACAGCGTTTCCAGGAGGTATGGAACAATGAAGAAACTTGTGACCGTCGTTCCGCTCGTCGCGCTTCTGGCAGGGTGCCAGACGGGCGGTGGCGGCATGGGCAACAATCAGGGTGCCCTCACCGGCGCGGCGCTGGGCGCGGCGACCGGGGCCGCGGTCTCGGGCAGCGACGACCGGGTGGCCGGCGCGCTGATCGGCGGCGCCGTCGGCGCGGCCGCCGGCAACTACATCGGCCAGACCAACCGCGGCAACTGCGTCTACGAGAACCAGTACGGCGAGCGCTACACGGCCGCCTGCCCGTGACACGCGAGACCGGGCCGGCGGGGGCAGCTCCGCCGGCCCGGACTGACATGCCCCGTGCCGCCGAAACCGGCGGAGGCGGGGCGGCCGATCCCTCGACGGCCCCTCGTCATCGCCCGATCCTCGGTTCCGTGCCGGCGGCGATCCTGGCGATGTTGCCCTTGTGCCGCAGGAAGATGACCACCGCCATCGCGGCGAGACCGCCGGCCAGTGCCTCGCCGCCCATCAGCAGGGCATAGACGGGCGACAGCGCCGCCGAGACCAGGGCGGCGAGCGACGAGATCCGCGACACCGCCGCGACGAGAATCCACGTCGCGCAGACCGCGAGCCCTACCGGCCAGACCAGCGCCAGCACCGTCCCCAGGAACGTGGCCACGCCCTTGCCGCCGCGAAAGCGCAGGTAGATCGGGTAGCAATGGCCCGCGAAGGCGGCCACGCCGGCCAGTTGCCCGGCGAGTTCGCCGAAAAGGGAGCGCGCGACGAGGACGGCGAAGGCGCCCTTGCCCACATCGCAGACCAGCGTGGCCAGCGCGGCCGGTTTCGACCCGGTCCGCAGCACATTGGTCGCGCCGATATTGCCCGACCCGATCTTGCGCAGATCCCCCAACCCCATCGCCCGCGTGATGACGAGGCCGAACGGCACGGAGCCCAGGAGGAAGGACAGGACGGCGACGAGGATCAGCATGACGGCTCCGCTTCGGATCACGGGGGCGACCATGGGTCCGGCCCGGCCCGAGGTAAAGGCTCACCGGGATGTGCGCCCGCGCGCGGACCCGACTGTCGCCTCGCCGCTTGGTGTTCATGATCGCGGACAGGCATCCGCGGCATGGCGGGGAGATGACGAGGGTCGCGGATCGCGGCCCGGCCCCGGCGACACCCGCTTCGTGCGGGACCCAGGAAGGACAGACGATGCTCCGTACACTCTTGACCGCCCTCGTCGCGGGGGCCTGCGCCACGACAGCGAGCGCGGGGCCGGACCGCGCCGCGATGACGGAGATCACCGAATCCCTGGGGGAGATGACGGCGTCGCTGCCCGAACCCGGCCGGGACCGCGACCGGATCGACAATGCGCTGCGGTTCGAGCCGATCCAGAATTTCGACGAGATGTTCCTGCGCGACGACGTCGTCTTCCTCATGCGCCACGGCCCGACCGACTGGTCGAAGCTCGACGCGAAGGACGTGGCGCCGGGGCGATGCGCCGAGCAGCGCGTCCTGTCCGAGCAGGGACGGCGCGACATGCGCGACATGGGCGCGCTGCTGGCGGATAACGGCATCGCATTCGCCCGGATCGTCGTCAGCGAATGGTGCCGCAACCGGCAGACGGTGGCGGAACTCGGCGCGGGGTATGAGACCCGGTCACCGGGAACCTGGTCCGACATCCCGGTGAGCACGGACGCCGAGCTGAACCTGCTCCTCTCCCTGCAGGGTGCGCGGACGGTCTCCGGGCTGCGGGAGCTCGTCTCGTCCTGGGACGGCGGTGCGCGGCCGGGGCCGCTGCTGATCGTCACCCATTTCACCAATATCCAGGAGCTGACCGAGTTCTCCGTCTACGAGGGCGAGATTCTCGTCCTCGATCCCGGCCGCGAGAATCGGGTTCTGGGATATCTGAGATTGCGGAGCGCCGCGCCCGATGTGGGCCATTTCGACCAGGCCGGGCCGGATGGTTCCGGCGGCGAGTCGGGCGGGGGCGGCGCGGAGGGCCGTTCCGGCGCCACGAACTGAAAAATCGGGCCTCGGGAATCTCCAATTCCTTCTCGGGAGGGCAAATTCGGCGAGAAAGGCCTCCGATGCCCGATCCGGAGCCGGGCCCCGGGCAACAAGGTTTCACTCACACGCGCCGCACTGCCGTCATGATGTCCGCACGCGGGCCGATCGGGACAGGAAACGTCCTCCTGCGAAAAATCCGCCTTTCTGTTTCGATTTGGGTTGCGGGGTTTGTTTGGTATCCGTAGATAGCGCTTCACCGGCGGCGCTGAGGCGCGGCTGGGGCGCCAAACGGGGTTTCGGGGCGCGGACGGCAGGATCGCTTGGTAAGAAAGTGGTTGACGCCTGACGCGACTTGGTTCAAACGCGGCGGACACATCGAGGCAGGATTGGCGGGGCGCGCCGGAGAAGTTAGGGCGCACTCTGTTGGTTTTTGTCTCTGCTATTTGACATTGCGGGTATCTGAAGAGATATGCGGGCGGTTTCGGTTCGTTTCGATGGATCGACGTCTCTGTATATCGGCTTCCTAGGCTTCGGCCGATGATGGGAGTGTCAGCTTCACTGTTTGGCGGCGTCGCTTCTTCTTTGAAGAACGATGCACGACAAGCAGAAGACTTTCCGGTTTGGTCTGACGGCCGTCGGTCTTGGCGCATCACGCGCTCAAGTAGCCGAAGGCGGTAGCGCAGATCGGAAGATGTGCAGAGGTTCGACTGTCAAGGACACGCCATCTGGCGTTTCAACTTGAGAGTTTGATCCTGGCTCAGAACGAACGCTGGCGGCAGGCTTAACACATGCAAGTCGAGCGCGCCCTTCGGGGTGAGCGGCGGACGGGTGAGTAACGCGTGGGAACGTGCCCTTCTCTACGGAATAGCCCCGGGAAACTGGGAGTAATGCCGTATACGCCTTTCGAGGGAAAGATTTATCGGAGAAGGATCGGCCCGCGTCTGATTAGGTAGTTGGTGGGGTAACGGCCTACCAAGCCGACGATCAGTAGCTGGTTTGAGAGGATGACCAGCCACACTGGGACTGAGACACGGCCCAGACTCCTACGGGAGGCAGCAGTGGGGAATCTTAGACAATGGGGGCAACCCTGATCTAGCCATGCCGCGTGTGTGACGAAGGCCCTAGGGTCGTAAAGCACTTTCGCCGGGGAAGATAATGACGGTACCCGGTAAAGAAGTCCCGGCTAACTCCGTGCCAGCAGCCGCGGTAATACGGAGGGGACTAGCGTTGTTCGGAATTACTGGGCGTAAAGCGCGCGTAGGCGGACTATTAAGTCAGGGGTGAAATCCCGGGGCTCAACCCCGGAACTGCCCTTGATACTGGTAGTCTGGAGTTCTGGAGAGGTGAGTGGAATTCCGAGTGTAGAGGTGAAATTCGTAGATATTCGGAGGAACACCAGTGGCGAAGGCGGCTCACTGGCCAGATACTGACGCTGAGGTGCGAAAGTGTGGGGAGCAAACAGGATTAGATACCCTGGTAGTCCACACCGTAAACGATGAATGCCAGACGTCGGGCAGCATGCTGTTCGGTGTCACACCTAACGGATTAAGCATTCCGCCTGGGGAGTACGGCCGCAAGGTTAAAACTCAAAGGAATTGACGGGGGCCCGCACAAGCGGTGGAGCATGTGGTTTAATTCGAAGCAACGCGCAGAACCTTACCAACCCTTGACATGGACATCGTAGTTCCGGGAGACCGGTTCGTCAGTTCGGCTGGATGTCACACAGGTGCTGCATGGCTGTCGTCAGCTCGTGTCGTGAGATGTTCGGTTAAGTCCGGCAACGAGCGCAACCCACACCCTTAGTTGCCAGCAGTTCGGCTGGGCACTCTAGGGGAACTGCCCGTGATAAGCGGGAGGAAGGTGTGGATGACGTCAAGTCCTCATGGCCCTTACGGGTTGGGCTACACACGTGCTACAATGGCGATGACAGTGGGTTAATCCCAAAAAGTCGTCTCAGTTCGGATTGTCCTCTGCAACTCGAGGGCATGAAGTCGGAATCGCTAGTAATCGCGGAACAGCATGCCGCGGTGAATACGTTCCCGGGCCTTGTACACACCGCCCGTCACACCATGGGAGTTGGGTTTACCCGAAGGCGGTGCGCCAACCTGTTCGCAGGAGGCAGCCGACCACGGTAAGCTCAGCGACTGGGGTGAAGTCGTAACAAGGTAGCCGTAGGGGAACCTGCGGCTGGATCACCTCCTTTCTAAGGATGTTCCTGGCATCGACGGTTCGCCGTCGATCGTGGAACACTTAGCAGTGCCGCCATCCTCGGATGGCACCCCTCACGGGGCCGAGCACATATCACGGACCGTGACCGTCCTCATATCTCTTCAGACCAGTGATACGGGCCACCGCCCGGTACTTGGGTCGGTAGCTCAGGTGGTTAGAGCGCACGCCTGATAAGCGTGAGGTCGGAGGTTCAAGTCCTCCTCGACCCACCATCATTCCTTCGTTGGCCTATCGCCTTCGGCTACTTGAGGCCGGGATCGCGGCAGCGACCCATCGCGCTCAAGCAGGCGACAGCCGGTAGCGCGGAAAAGGAGCGGGGCGTTAGCTCAGCTGGGAGAGCACCTGCTTTGCAAGCAGGGGGTCATCGGTTCGATCCCGATACGCTCCACCAGGACCGGATCGGCAAGCGGTTCGCGGAACCGTTTGCCCGTCCGGTTGGACGACTTAACATCGTGAAGAGAGATACACATCAGTCATCATGCTGGTTCCGGCAGTGCGCCGGGATCTGCGGGTTCGACCCGCGAGGCATGTGACTATCCAAGTCAAGTACACTAACCATCTGACCGCCCATCCGGGCGGTCGCATGTTCCCTCGGGGCGAACCAGCCCGGGGGAGCGGGATAGTATGCTTCTGATCAATGGCGGCCGGAACGCAAAAGGCCGGCCGTCTCGGGAGGGGCCAGTCTCCTCCTGGATCAGATCAAGCGCGAGAAGGGCGTTTGGTGGATGCCTTGGCAGCAAGAGGCGATGAAGGACGTGATACTCTGCGATAAGCCGCGGCGAGGCGAGAATAGCCATCGACCCGCGGATCTCCGAATGGGGCAACCCACCTGATTATGATCTGTTATCGTTCCGCCCCGTGCGGAGCGGCTCTCAGGTCGTAAGACCAGGTACTTCTGACCTGAATACATAGGGTCATAAGAGCAAACCCGGGGAACTGAAACATCTAAGTACCCGGAGGAAAGGAAATCAACAGATACTCCCCTAGTAGTGGCGAGCGAACGGGGACCAGCCGAGCCGTGAGAGTGAGAAGAAGGACCTGGAAAGGTCCGCCAGAGCGGGTGACAGCCCCGTATTCGAAGCTCGATCGGACGTATCAAGTAGGGCGGGACACGTGAAATCCTGTTCGAAGATCGGGGGACCACCCTCGAAGGCTAAGTACTCCTTGCTGACCGATAGCGAACCAGTACCGTGAGGGAAAGGTGAAAAGCACCCCGACGAGGGGAGTGAAACAGTACCTGAAACCGGACGCCTACAATCAGTCGAAGCCCCCTCGAGGGGTGACGGCGTACCTTTTGTATAATGGGTCATCGACTTGGTCTCACGAGCAAGCTTAAGCCGCTAGGCGTAGGCGCAGCGAAAGCGAGTCTTAATAGGGCGCATGAGTTCGTGGGATCAGACCCGAAACCGAGTGATCTAGGCATGACCAGGATGAAGATAGGGTAACACCTATTGGAGGTCCGAACCCACACCTGTTGAAAAAGGTCGGGATGAGTTGTGCCTAGGGGTGAAAGGCCAATCAAACTCGGAGATAGCTGGTTCTCCGCGAAATCTATTTAGGTAGAGCGTCGGACGAATACCCTCGGGGGTAGAGCACTGCATGGGTAATGGGGGCCCACAGCCTTACTGATCCTAAGCAAACTCCGAATACCGAGGAGTACTATCCGGCAGACACACGGCGGGTGCTAACGTCCGTCGTGGAGAGGGAAACAACCCTGACCTGCAGCTAAGGCCCCTAATTCGTGGCTAAGTGGGAAAGCATGTGAGACGGCCAAAACAACCAGGAGGTTGGCTTAGAAGCAGCCATCCTTTAAAGATAGCGTAACAGCTCACTGGTCTAATCAAGCTGTCTTGCGGCGAAGATGTAACGGGGCTCAAGCCACGAGCCGAAGCTCAGGACTGCGCAAGCAGTGGTAGCGGAGCGTAGTGTGACATAGACCCTATCCTCTTCTGCGTCCCCTCGGGGAGGCATCGGAGGATACCGGGTCTTTCTGTGAAGCCGGGGCGTGAGCCATCCGGTGGAGAGATCACTAGCGAGAATGATGACATGAGTAGCGATAAACAGGGTGAGAGACCCTGTCGCCGAAAGTCCAAGGGTTCCTGCTTAAAGCTAATCTGAGCAGGGTGAGCCGGCCCCTAAGGCGAGGCCGAAAGGCGTAGTCGATGGGAACGGGGTTAATATTCCCCGGCCAGGAGGATGTGACGGATCCCGGACGTTGTCGATCCTTATCGGATTGGATCGGCAGCCAAGGGGTTCCCGGAAATAGCCCTCCATCAGACCGTACCCGAAACCGACACAGGTGGACTGGTAGAGAATACCAAGGCGCTTGAGAGAACGATGTCGAAGGAACTCGGCAAAATGCCTCCGTAAGTTCGCGAGAAGGAGGCCCGGGTCCTGGGCAACCAGGGTCCGGGGGCACAGACCAGGGGGTGGCGACTGTTTACTAAAAACACAGGGCTCTGCGAAGTCGCAAGACGACGTATAGGGTCTGACGCCTGCCCGGTGCCGGAAGGTTAAAAGGAGAGGTGCAAGCCTTGAATTGAAGCCCCGGTAAACGGCGGCCGTAACTATAACGGTCCTAAGGTAGCGAAATTCCTTGTCGGGTAAGTTCCGACCTGCACGAATGGCGTAACGACTTCCCCGCTGTCTCCGACATCGACTCAGCGAAATTGAATTGCCTGTCAAGATGCAGGCTTCCCGCGGTTAGACGGAAAGACCCCGTGCACCTTTACTACAGCTTCACACTGGCATCAGGCCAGGCATGTGCAGGATAGGTGGTAGGCTTCGAAGCCAGGGCGCCAGCCCCGGTGGAGCCATCCTTGAGATACCACCCTTGCCTCGCTTGATGTCTAACCGCGGTCCGTCATCCGGATCCGGGACCCTGTGTGGCGGGTAGTTTGACTGGGGCGGTCGCCTCCCAAAGAGTAACGGAGGCGCGCGAAGGTTGGCTCAGAGCGGTCGGAAATCGCTCGTTGAGTGCAATGGCAGAAGCCAGCCTGACTGCGAGACTGACAAGTCGAGCAGAGTCGAAAGACGGCCATAGTGATCCGGTGGTCCCGCGTGGAAGGGCCATCGCTCAACGGATAAAAGGTACGCCGGGGATAACAGGCTGATGGTGCCCAAGAGTCCATATCGACGGCACCGTTTGGCACCTCGATGTCGGCTCATCTCATCCTGGGGCTGGAGCAGGTCCCAAGGGTACGGCTGTTCGCCGTTTAAAGAGGTACGTGAGCTGGGTTTAGAACGTCGTGAGACAGTTCGGTCCCTATCTGCCGTGGGTGTAGGATACTTGAGAGGAGTTGCCCCTAGTACGAGAGGACCGGGGTGAACGATCCACTGGTGGACCTGTTGTGGCGCCAGCCGCAGTGCAGGGTAGCTATGATCGGACAGGATAACCGCTGAAGGCATCTAAGCGGGAAGCCCCCCTCAAAACAAGGTATCCCTTGAGGACCGTGGTAGACCACCACGTCGATAGGCCGGAGATGTAAGCGCGGCAACGCGCTCAGTTGACCGGTACTAATCGTCCGACAGGCTTGATCTGATCCAGCAGAAGACTGGCTCCGATCAGAACGCATGCATCCCGCTTGGCTTGGATCACGATGTTGCTCCCTCGGTTTGGTGGCCATAGCGCGAGCAAAACACCCGATCCCATTCCGAACTCGGCCGTTAAGTGCCGTAGCGCCGATGGTACTGCGTCCCAAGACGTGGGAGAGTAGGTCGCCGCCAAACCTAGCGAGCAACATCCAAAGCGTATCTCTCTTCAGATGACCAGGGGCCAGAACCGCAAAACGCGATGGCCCAAAATGGCGCGGGATGGAGCAGTCCGGTAGCTCGTCAGGCTCATAACCTGAAGGTCGTAGGTTCAAATCCTACTCCCGCAACCAACTTTTACCGAACCATGATCGACACCAACAAGCGCACCAGGCTGCGCCTCCTCGATCATTGCGGTAATCGCCCCCTCAAGCTCAAGAACAGGCCCGCTGCCCTCCGCGGTCGCATGGACGCTGACCCGCTCGATCAGCCCGCTTAGCACGTCCAGCGCCCGGGTGCGGATCGACGCATCCTTCAGGCTCGTCGCCAGGTCCGCCACCTTCTTGCGATACATCTCCGGCAGCCCCGGGTGCAGACGCACCGGTGATGGCTCCGGGGCGCTCAGTTGCGTCTCCAGGTCGGCCTTCTTCGCCTCGGTGTCCTCCAGTCGCTGCAGGAGGCCCGGGGTCCGGAACCCGTCCGCGATGGCGTCGTAGTCTCCAGACTCATTGATCTTCAGAGCCAGAAGATCACGGTTGCGGCGAGGGCGACGGTGGAGAGGAAGACCTTCGGGCACCTGTCGTAACGGGTGGCGACGCGCCGCCAATCCTTGAGACGACCGAACATGATCTCGATGCGGTTGCGGCGCTTGTAGCGACGTTTGTCGTATCGCACCGGCTTGTCACGCGACTTCCGGCCCGGGATGCAAGCTCGTATCCCTTTGTCTCGCAACGCCTCCCGGAACCAGTCGGCGTCGTAACCACGGTCGGCGATCAGCCACTCGGCCATAGGAAGGCTGCTCATCATCGCGCGCGCACCGGTGTAGTCGCTGACCTGGCCGGCACTCATGAAGAAGCGGATGGGTCGGCCTTGGGCGTCGGTGACGGCGTGAAGCTTGGTGTTCATCCCGCCCTTGGTGCGCCCAATCAGCCGTCCGCGCCCCCCTTTTTCACGCACAAACTCGAGGCCGTGCGGTGCGCCTCCAGGTAGGTCGCGTCCACCATGATCGTTGTCTGCGCGCCGCTCTCCGCCGCCAGCCCCTGCATCATCCGCGCGAAGACCCCCATGTCGCACCACCGCTTCCATCGATTGTACAGGGTCTTGTGCGGCCCATATGCCTCCGGTGCGTCGCTCCACCGCAAGCCATTGCGACTGATGAAGATAATCCCGCTCAGAACGCGACGATCATCGACCCGAGGCTTGCCATGGCTCTTGGGGAAGTAGGGCCGAAGCCGCGCCATCTGATCGTCGGTCAGCCAGAAAAGATTGCCCATGATGCCCCCGTGAGTTCGGGAGCATGAAGCATCCGGACGGCCTAGCTACAAGCTGATCAATGGGTCCTGAGCCTAATCCAAGGGAAGGTCAGTAGGGCGGGAGCGCCAGCAAGGTGACGTTCGCCGGCACGGCGAGGTCCCTGGAACTGTGCCAGCCGGCGCCGTCGAGGACGAGGATGGCGTCTGCGCCAGACGAGACTCGCCGGCCGATCTCGGCGAGATGCGCGCTCATCGCGTCCGTGTTCGCACAGGGCATGACGAGGGCAGCGCCGGTTGCGCGGGCGGGACAGACGGCTCCGAAGATGTCGGCCCAGGCGTAGCGACAGTCCTTCGGGGCCGAGGGGCGCGTCCCCCTGCGCGCCCGTCGAACATACATGTTCGACCGTGTGAGCGTCCCCTGCTGGCCGACGCGCGCGTCCGCCAGGGGCCTCGGACCGATGGCGGCACCTGGCGAACTCCCGGAACCACGTCTCGAGGGGCTTGTCCTTCGCCGCCTCAGGCAGCGCCGCGCAGGCCGGTTCGGCGAAATTCCTTGTATGGCTCTTGGGCTTCCGGATCGCTCTGGGGAGGGACGCGGCCGCGCCGACAGCTTTGCGACACCGAGCCGGCGGAGGATCGACCCCATCGCCCGCTCCGCCACGCGGATGCCGAAGCGCCGCTCGACGACGTGGCAGAGGTCGATGCGCCGCCAGCGGATCACCCGGTCCGCCTCCGGGTCGGGCCCCGCCTCGACGAGCTCCGCCAACTCGCCCGTCTGCTCCGCACTGAGCATCGGCGCCCGCCCCGGAAGGGAGCGGTCGACCAGCCCGACCAGGCCGGCCTCGCTGTCGCGATGGACCCGATCGCGCAGCGTCTGCCGGTCCATCCCGCAGTTCTGCGCCGCCTCAATCCGGCTCCGCCCGCCGAGCCCGAACGCCAGCGCCGGCATCCGACGAGACGCCTCCGCATCCTCCGCCCGCGCAGCTACTCCGACGCCGACAGCTCTCTTCGCGTGATCTCCACCGCCATGCTGATCCTCCCCCACCTCGGAGGCGGGTGAACCAGCAATCCGGTCCCAAGGGAATCTCCTCACGGTCACTGCCTGACGCCGCTGGTATAGGAGAACTGGACATGATCATCGTCGCAGCTTGAAACGCGATGGTGATCGACATGCCAAGCAGCCCGATGGGGCTGTAGGCTCTGCCCGCTTCCCACGGTTGACGGGGCGCCGGCGAATTTGGAGGGCGCGAGCCTTCGCTCCGATCCGCTTGGATATTTCCCCGGTGCCGGCCTAAGGCTACGCCCGGACCAATGCGCCTGAAGCGGAACACAGGCCGGGGTCCGGGCCGGCCGGGGTGTTACGCCGGACCTTTGCGCTACGCCTCGCCGGTTTCGCCGTCGGCGCGGCCATCGCTTTCCGCGAGAACGCGCCGAGCAGTTTCGGAGAACGCCTTGAGGAATATGCCGAGATCCTCCCCGCGGGTCCGATGATTGACGATGGCCGCGCGTAGGCAATAGACATCCTTGACCGTCGTGTCCGATACTGCGGCCACCCCGCTCTCCTGCAGCCCGAGCATGATCTCGGTGTTCAGCGCCCGCAGCGCCGCCGCGTCACGGTCTCCGGGATCGTAGCGGAAGCATACGATGTTCAGTGCGACGGGCGCGACCACCTGGACATGGGGCAGCGCGTCGAGCCGGCGGGCCAGGTCCCGGGCCTGGTCGATATTGCGGTCGATCAGCTCCCCGAACCGCCGAGCGCCCTGTTCCGAGAGGCTCATCCAGACCTTCAGCGCCCGGAACCCGCGGGAGGTCTGCAGGCCGTAATCGTGCAGGAACTCCGCCGCTGCGATGCCCCGGCGCGTCGGCTCCAGGTAGGGCGAGGTGAGCGAAAAGGTCGCGAGGTGCCTTGCCGCGTCGCGGATCAGGCAGCAGCCGACCTCGAAAGGGGCGTGGAGCCACTTGTGGGGATCGAGGGCGAGCGAATCCGCCTGCTCGATCCCCCTCACGAGATGGCGGTGGCGGGGGGCCAACGCGGCCAGGGCCCCGATGCAGCCATCGACGTGGAGCCACAGGTGCTCGTCGCGGCAGAGATCCGCGAGGGATGCCACGTCGTCTACTGCGCCGGTATTCACGTTGCCGGCGGTGGCAATGACACAGGCGGGCGTGGCACCGGCGGCGCGGTCCCGCGCGATCGCGGCTCGCAGGGCGGCGAGATCGATCCGGCACTCTTCGTCGGACGGGATACGGCGGAGCGCCACGTTGCCGAGGCCGAGCGTCTCCATCGCCGTCTGATGGCAGCCATGCATCTGGTCCGAGATGTAGAAGCACAGGCGCGCCGAACCCACGCCCTGCTCGCGCACGTCATGTCCTGCCGCCGCGTTGCGCGCCACCGCCAGTCCGACGAGGTTCGCGACCGACCCGCCGCTGACGAGTGTGCCGCTGGCCTCCGGCGGAAAGCCCACGATCTCCTTCATCCAGTCGACCACCTGCTGATCCATCAGGGCGGCTGCGTGATTGCCGCCGCCGAGATTGGAGCCCTGCACGGCAGCGAGGAAATCGCCGAGTGCGCCTGTGAAATTGCTCGACCCCATGAACCACATCCAGAAGCGCGGATGCACGTTGCCCATCGGGTAGGGCATCAGGTTGCGCGACAGTTCCTCGTAGACCTCCGCGAGCGGCCGGCCCTCGCGAGGGAGCGGCGCGCGGTAGCCTTCGCGCACGTGGTCCGGCATTTCCTGCCAGACCGGGCGGTCACGGACCCCGGCCGTATAGTCGATCGCGTCGTCCACGATCTTGTGGGCAAGGCGGCGCATGGCTTCCCAGTTGGCGGGGTCGAGGCTCTCTTCCCGCATCCGGTCCCCCTCCATTGCCTCACTCCATCTGGTAGCCCGGGGTCGAACGCGAAATTGCCTGCTCCTCCTCGTTCATGTCCTCCTCGATCCCCTCGAAGAGCGGCGTCGTCATGTAGCGCTCGCCGGTATCGGGCAGCATGGCGAGGATGACCGTGCCGGGCTGCGACCGCTCGGCGACCTGCATGGCGACGGCGAAGGTGGCGCCGCCGGAGACCCCTGTCAGGATCCCCTCCTTCATGGCGAGCTTGCGCGCCCAGACGATCCCGTCCGGGCCGGCGACGGGTATCAGCTCGTCATAGGCGCCAGCATCGACCCCCTCTTGCAGGACGGCAGGGATGAAGTCGGGCGTCCAGCCCTGGATCGGGTGCGGCTCGAAGGCGGGATGGCTGGCAGCAGGAGCGCCGTCCGCGTCGCGCTTCTGGGCGACGCCGCTGCCCAGGAGCTGCGCGTTCGCGGGCTCCGAGAGCACGATCCGCGTGTCCGGCCGCTCCCGCCGCAGGACCCGGGCAACGCCGGTCACGGTCCCGCCCGTGCCGTAGCCGGTGACGAAGACGTCGAGGCGGTGCCCCTCGAAATCGGCCATGATCTCCCGCGCCGTGGTCGCTTCGTGGATCGCCGCGTTGGCCTCCGTCTCGAATTGCCGGGCGAGGAACCAGCCATTCATTTCGGCCAGTTCCACCGCCTTGCGGTACATGCCGAAGCCCTTCTCGGCCCGCGGCGTCAGGACCACCTTGGCCCCGAGCATCCGCATCAGCCGCCGCCGCTCGATCGAGAAACTGTCGGCCATGGTGACCACCAGCGGATAACCCTTCGCGGCGCAGACCATGGCCAGACCGATACCGGTATTGCCGCTCGTGGCCTCGACCACCGTCTGGCCGGACTTGAGCGCGCCGCTCGCTTCGGCCGCCTCGATGATGCTCAGCGCCAGCCGGTCCTTGACCGAGGCGGCCGGATTGAAGAACTCCGCCTTGACATAGATCTCGACGCCGTCCGGCGCGAGGTGGTTGATCCGGATCGCAGGGGTGTCGCCGACGGTCTCGACGACGCTGCCATAGAGCCGGCCACGCCCGTGGGTTCTGGTGATCGCCCGGTCGTCCATCTCTCGTCCCCCCAAGTTCCGATCTTCCCCAAGGGCATCCTGCCACAGGTCAGGCCTTCGCGCCGACGAAATCTTCGCAAGCGACGGCGCCGAGTTCTGCGGTGCGGATCGTCCCGTCCCACCGGGCGATGCCATGCCGCCCCGGGCGCGCAACGGCGCCACTCTGCCGCGCCACGATCGTCCGGCCGTGAACGGGCTTCTGTGGGGCCGCGAAACGCGCACTCGGACGAAGCGAAGCCGCCTCGTCCGACGAGGCCCGGCCTGACCACGCTGCTTCTACGGCTCGCCGTTTCGGCGCTCGGGCGGTTCCGCTCGGCCACCCGCCGGCTCCAGGCTGCCGCGGCGGCCGGCGCCTTGGCCATCCTCGGATTCGCCGTCCTGGCCGGCCTCTGCGACGAGGCTATATCGCCCGCCCTTCAGCTGGGCATTTGCAAGGTGATACGCCTGAATGGCATGCAGTCAGGAGCCGACGCGAAGAATTCGTCTCCGGCGCTCCGGGTTTTTTGGAGTGGTTAACCCGGCGGGATCCAGATTTCCCTCATGACGTTCCAGGCTCCGATCTCGACTCTCCGATCCCGTCCCGCGGGCCCTCCCCACGGCGTTCTGATGGAGCGCGAGGTATCGGACCACAGATGGCACTTTGCGGTCGCCATGCGGTGCCTGGGCGCCTCGATTGCCGCCTCCTCCGGGCGCTCCTCCTTCGCTTGCCGGCGGCCCGGATACGTAGATCTCATCGATTGCGGCCTCGCAGAGCCGTTTGACCTGGCGCGCCGCCGCGCCGGCTGGAGCGCCCGACCGGAGACACAGATCGTCCTCGTTTCGCCCGGGCCGAAGCTGGCGGAGCTTCTGCGCCTTGCGCCAAAGACGGATATGATCGTTGTCGTGGTGGCGCGTCGGGAGGATTGGATCGGGACGCGAGCGCTTCGCCTCCTCCAGACCGGATTCGTCCTTGATGGCGATGAGGTCGTGCATGTTGTCGGACGGCCGAACTGGCCACGAAGCCAGACCCGCCGTCGATCCGAACTGCCCTCCTGAGACCCCGGATCTCCGTCCGGAGGTTCCGGCTCCGAACTGCCCCCCATTTCGCGGGGAGACCTCCGGTCGGAAAATCTGCATACCGTGGACAAGAACATGCAGCGTGTTTCGCGACACTGCGCTGCCAACCTTCAATGGTTCACACTGCCGCGCTGCGCGCCTCGATCTCGTGGTGGAGGATCCGGTCGTTGTCGGAATAATCGACGGGGCAATCGATCACGTGAACGCCGCCGGCGCCGAGGCAACGCTCCAGTGCCGGCGCAAGCTCGCCGGCGGAGGCGACCCGATGCCCATCTGCGCCGTAGCTGCGCGCATAGGCCACGAAGTCGGGGTTGCCGTAGCTGAGGCCGTAGTCGCGGAATCCCAGGTCGGCCTGCTTCCAGCGGATCATGCCATAGGCCGCGTCGTTCAGGATCAGAACGGTCAGGTCCAGACCGAGCCGCACGGCGGTCTCGAGTTCCTGGCTGTTCATCATGAAGCCGCCGTCGCCGACTACGGCGAGCACCGGGCGCCCCGGGTTCACCAGCGTGGCCGCCATCGCCGAGGGCAACCCGGCCCCCATCGAGGCCAGCGCATTGTCGAGGATGACCGTGTTCGGCCCGTGCGCGAGAAAATTCCGGGCAAACCAGATCTTGTAGATGCCGTTGTCGAGACAGACGATCCCGTCAGACGGCAGGACCTGGCGGACATCGGCGACGAGCCGCTGCGGATAGACCGGAAACCGGGAGTCGTCGGCGCCTTCGGCGAGATGGGCGTCGTGATGGCGCTTGATCTCGCGCATCCGCGGGGGGTCGTAGGCCCGACAATCCGACAGGCCGGTCCTGATCTGCCAGATCGCGTTCGCGATGTCGCCCACGACCTCGAGCTGCGGGAAATAGACCGGGTCGACCTCGGCGGAGCGGAAGTTGATGTGCACCACCTCCGTGCCGCCTGCGGTCATGAAGAAGGGCGGCTTCTCGATCACGTCGTGGCCGATATTGACGATGAGGTCGGCCGCCTCGATGGCCCGGTGCACGAAGTCGCCGGAGGACAGGGCCGCGCATCCCATGAAGTGCGGGCTGCGTTCATCCACGACGCCCTTGCCGAGTTGTGTCGTGACGAACGGAATGCCGAAGGTGTCGACGAGTTCGGTCAACATCTTCGACGTCAGCTTGCGGTTCGCGCCCGCGCCGATCACGAGGATGGGCGCACGGGCGGCGCGGAGCTTGTCCACCGCGGCGCGCACCGCCTTTTCCTCGGGCACGGGGCGGCGGGCGAGGGACGGGGTGAGCGGCGCCCCCTCGACCTCCTCCTGCGCCACGTCCTCGGGCAGTTCCAGATGCGTCGCGCCCGGTTTCTCCTCCTCGGCCACGCGGATCGCCTCGCGCAGGCGGCTGGGGATGCCGGACCCTGAGACGAGTTGCACGGAATGCTTGGTGACTGGCTGCATCATGTCGACCACGTCGAGGATCTGGAACCGGCCCTGCTTGGAGCTCTTGATCGGTTTCTGGCCCGTGAGCATCAGCATGGGCATGCCGCCGAGTGTTGCGTAGGCGGCGGCGGTGACGAGGTTGGTGGCGCCCGGTCCGAGCGTCGACAGGCAGACGCCGGCCTTGCCGGTGAACCGGCCATAGGTCGCCGCCATGAAGCCCGCGGCCTGTTCGTGACGGGTGAGGATAAGTTCGATTGGCGAGCCGGCGAGGCTCTCGAGGAGATCGAGATTTTCCTCGCCCGGAATGCCGAAAACGTACTCGACCCCCTCGTTTTCTAACGCAGCGACCAGAAGATCAGAGGCTTTCACGAGGTCTGTTCCTTTCCCAGTTCGACGGTGCTGCCGACAACGCGGATCAGCGCACCTACGCCCGCATCATCTCCGCCCGGAGTGCTGCAACGTTTCCCATACCTTCCATACCATAGTGCGGTCCCCTGCTGATCCGGATCGGATATACTGTCCAAACGTTGCTTCCAGGGAGGATTCCGGATGAAGAGTATCTTGCGCGCGGCGGGAATGATGGCGGTCGCTGCGACGCCCCTGCTCGCCGAGCAGCACGAGGGCGAGGCGTGGTTCCCCTCCGAATACGGCGCCGAGGACGAGATCGGCGCCGCCAATCTGCTGACGCCCGAGATGGCCAGGCGCGCCGCCGGCCTCGTGACGGAGGGCAGATCCTATCCACTCGGCATACCCGTCGGCCCCGATACGCCCGGCTTCGGCGTGCGGGAACTGGACATCAACATCTTCATGCCGGGGCAGGAGGCCGGGGCGACCCTGGGGCCCAACAAGATGAGCTATGTGGACGATGTCATCATGGGCTGGGTCGGGCTCGGGTCGCAGATCGACGGTCTCGGCCATCTCGGGATCGACAATGTCTTCTACAACGGCAACACGCCGGCGGACTACGTCACGACGGGCGGGCTGTCGAAGATGGGCATCCACAACGTGCCCCCCATCGTCACCCGCGGCCTCGTGCTCGACATGGCCGGTCAGGCTGGCGTGGACATGATGGAGGCGGGTACGCTCATCACCGCGGAGGACATCCGGTCCGCGCTCGAGGAGGCGGACCTGACGGTGGAGGAGGGCGACGTGGTCCTGCTCCATACAGGCTGGCTGGACATCATCGGCAGCGATCCGGAGCGCTTTGCAGGGGGCGAGCCCGGCATCGATGCCGAGGGCGCGGCCTGGCTGGCGGACCAGGGAGTGGTCGCCGTGGGCGCGGATACCTGGGGCCTCGATGCCGTGCCCAATCCCGACGGGCTGGTCTTTCCCGCCCACCAGGAGCTTCTGGCCAAGAACGGGGTCTACATCCTCGAGAACATGGCCACGGGGCAGCTGATCGAGGACGGGGTGACCGAGTTCATGTTCGTGCTCGGGCAGCCGCGATTCGAGGGGGCGGTGCAATCGATGATCAATCCGATCGCGATCCGGTAGGTTCCGGCAGGGGCGGCAGGGCTCTCCGAGCGGCCGGTCCGCATCAGGATTCCGCGCCGCCGATCCCGGCTCGTTCCTCGAGAAAAGGGACTGGTCTGCTTCCGCCTGAAGCCGGCCAGCCCGCACGACGGAGGATCCACCGCCATGACCGAGATATTGGCGAATCCCTGGCGGGGCACCGGACTGCCCGGCGCGCGCCGCCACCCCTCGGGTGACGCCTCGGAGGTCGACCGCCTGCTGGCGCGCTGCCCGGCGCATCGGCCGACGCCGCTTCTGGACCTGCCGCGCCTCGCCGCGCGCCTCGGCATCGCCCGGTTGCAGGCGAAGGACGAGCGCCGTCGCATGGGGCTCGGAAGCTTCAAGGCCCTGGGTGCGGCCTATGCCATCGCGCGGGAGGCGGCGGAGCGGGTCGAGGGCGAAAGCTGGTCCGCGGCGCTGTCGGGGCGCTCCTTCGTCACCGCCAGCGCCGGGAACCACGGGCTCTCGGTCGCCGCCGGGGCGCGGATCTTCGGCGCGCGGGCCGTGATCTACCTGGCCGAAACCGTGCCGGAAGCCTTCGCCGACCGGCTCCGCGCGAAAGGGGCCGAGGTGGTGCGCGCCGGCGCGACCTACGAGGACAGCATGGCGGCGGCGGAGGCGGCGGCCGAGAGTGTCGGAATCCTGCTCTCCGACAGTTCCTGGCCCGGCTACGAGGATCTCCCGCTGCAGGTGATGGAGGGCTATCTGCAACTGATCGCGGAGGCGGCAGGACAGGTGGGCACGGTGCCGACGCATGTCGTCGTGCAGGCCGGGGTCGGCGGTCTGGCCGCCGCTGTGGCGGCGTGGGTGCGGGCGGTCTGGGGCGATGCCCCGGCCATCGTCATCGTCGAGCCGGAGGCCGCTCCCGCCCTTCTGGAGAGCGTCCGGGCCGGGCGTCTGGTCACGGTGACTGGCCCGGTCTCGTCCATGGGCCGGCTCGACTGCAAGACGCCCTCGATGATCGCGCTGGCCGGTCTGGCCCGGGACGCGGATCTCTTCGTGACGCTGAGCGAGGCGGAGGCCGGGCGGGGTGTCCGGCATCTGGCCGAGCAGGGCGTCGAGACGACATCCTCCGGGGCCGCCGGCATCGCCGCGCTCCTCGCCGGGCGCCCCGCGCTTGCCGGCGACGCCCGGGTCCTGGCGATCGTCACCGAGGGCGCCGAGGATGGCTGAGCCCTCCGCGATCTTCCCGGCGGCGGAGTACCGGCAGCGTGTCGACCGCCTTCAGGAGGCCATGGAGGGCGCGGGTCAGGACGCGCTTCTCCTGACCACGCCGCCTGATATCTTCTACGTCACTGGCTTCCTGACGCGGTTCTGGGAAAGCCCGACGCGGCCGTGGTTCGTGCTCGTTCCCGCCGCGGGTACGCCCGTCGCCGTGATCCCGGTCATCGGCGCCGACCTGATGCGGCGCGGCTGGCTGCAGGACATCCGGACCTGGGTGTCGCCCGATCCGGCGGACGAAGGGGTCAGCCTGCTGGCCGAAACGCTCGCGGATCTCGTGCATGAGGCAGGCTGCGTCGCCGTGCCGATGGGTGCCGAGACCCAGCTGCGGATGCCCCTGGCCGATTTCGAGCGGGTGGCGAAGCGGATCGCGCCCAGACGCATCGTGGACGGGACGGCGACGGTGCGGCGCGTGCGCGAGATCAAGTCGGAGGCCGAGATCGCAAAGATCCGGACCGTCTGCGGAATCGCCGACCGGGCCTTCGCGCGCGTCGGCAACTTTGCCGGGCCCGGTCGCTGCCTCGGTGAGGTGGCCCGGTCCTTCCAGATCGCGCTTCTGGAGGAGGGCGCCGACTGGGTCTCGTACCTCGCCGCGGCGGCCGGGACGGGCGGCTACGCCGACATCATTTCTCCCGCCGGGTCTCGTGTGCTCGCGCGGGGCGACATCCTCATGCTGGATACCGGCGCCGTGAAGGACGGTTACTTCTGCGATTTCGACCGGAACTACGCAATCGGCCCCGTCGATCCCGCCGCCCGGGACGGAAACGCGGCGCTCGTCGCGGCGACGGACTCCGCCCTCGCGGCGCTGCGCCCGGGCATCACCGCGTCGGACCTGCACGCCGTCATGGTTCGGGCACTGCATGCCCACGGGGCGAGCCCCTGCGCCGGCCGCCATGGCCACGGCCTGGGTCTCTCCCTGACGGAATGGCCATCGATCAGCGGGACGGACGACACGCCGCTGCGCGCGGGCATGGTCCTGACCCTCGAGCCCGGCGTCGAGGTCGCTCCGGGCCGCATCCTGGTCCAGGAAGAGAACATCGTGCTGCGCCCGGACGGGCCCGAGCTGCTGTCGAGGCGGACGGCCCGCGAACTGCCGGACATCGCCTGAGTCTCCGCTTCTGCGGACGGAAAATCCGGTTGAAGCACACCGGAGCCGCATCGATCTCCGGTGGAGCAGGGCGATCGGGATGTGATAACGGGGACTTCGGATAATGGGAGAGGACGCCGGCGCGGACAGTTCTCCCGGGATGGCGGTCCCGCTTGGCACAGGCGACATGTCCTGGCGCTAACTTCCGGACCACGAGGCGTGGAAAGAGCTTGGATGGCGCAGCTTCTGATCGTGTACCACTCGAGGACCGGGGGAAGCCGGCAGATGGCCGAGACGGCTGCTGCGGCGGCGCGCGAGGAGGCCACGACCGTGCTGAAGACAGCCGATCAGGCCGGGCCGGAGGATCTCCTGAAGGCCGACGGCTACCTGTTCTGCGCACCGGAGAACCTCGCCGCAATCTCCGGCGTGATGAAGGATTTCTTCGACAGATCCTATTATCCAGTTTTGGGGCAGATCGAGGGACGCCCCTATGCCCAGATGGTCTGCGCCGGTTCCGACGGCGAGAACGCGGCCCGGCAGACCGCCCGGATCGCCCAGGGCTGGCGCCTCAAGGAAGTCCAGCCCCCGTTGATCATCTGCACCCATGCCCAGACGCCCGAGGACATTCTGGCGGAAAAGGCCATCCCGGAAGATCAGCTTGCCCAGTGCCGCGATCTGGGCGCGGCACTGGCCGCGGGCCTGAGCATGGGCGCCCTATAGAGGCGAAGTGACGACCACGCTGCCGGCAGGCATGTGACTGATCCGGGAAGCCGAGCCAGCAGCCGCCCATCCGGTGACGGGCTCGCCGATCTCGTCCTCCCGGCCCGGACATGGCGGGGGTCGTCCGCTCAGGGCATGAGGGATAGCAGAGTATGACATGACGAGCGCCGCCTCTCGATGGGCGAAGGAAATCGCCATACCGAGCACCGTGGTAAACCCCGATCCGGGCCCGGGAGGCGCCTCTGCGGCCCGGCTCCGCCTGCAGAGGCGGTCAGCATCTTGGCGCATGGACCGGTCGGCGGATCGGGCCCTCTCGTCGGTCGGCGTCATCGAGGTGCGTGGCACTGCGGTTGGGTTCGGCTTCCGGCGCGAAATTCTGCCGGCCCGGTCGCGGAAACAAGGTTGCTCGCGGAATTGACGAGGCCGACATGGCTGAAAGCCTGGGGGAAGTTCCCGAGCTGCCGACCGGCCCGTGGATCGCACTCCTCAGCAAGAAGCCCGAGATCGTTGCGCAGCGACAGGAGGTGCTCGAAGAGATTTCCGGGCCTCCTCGAGCCGGCCGATCATCGTCATCGCGTCGACCAGCCAGAAGCTGCAGACGAGGAAGATCCCCTCGCTGCCGTGCAACCCGTCATCGGTCTCCTCGGGGCGGTAGCGCGGCACGAGTCCATCCTCGACAAGCTCGCGCTGGATCGCCTCCACCGTGGCGATCACGCGGTCGTCCTCGGGCGGCAGGAAGCCCATGGACGGGATCAGCAGGAGCGACGCGTCGAGCGTGTCGCCGCCGTAGACCTGCACGAAGCTGCGCTTCTCGGGATTCCAGCCGTGCTCGAGGATGTCCGCCTCGACCGCGTCGCGTACCTCGCGCCAGCGGTCGACGGATCCGTCGAGGCCGAACTCCTCGACCGCCGCGATGCCGCGATCGAAGGCGACCCAGGCCATCAGCCGCGAATGGGTGAAGTGCCGCCGGCCGCCGCGCACCTCCCAGATGCTCTCGTCCGGCTGCCGCCACTTGTCCTCGAGGTCGGCGAGCGGGACCTTCTGGAACTGCCGGCTGGCGTGCGACGGCTCGAGCATCGACTTTCGCCCCACATGGAGCGCGCCCACCAGCTCGCCGTAGACATCGATCTGCATCTGGTCGTAGGCGGCATTGCCGACCCGCACCGGCCGCGACCCCTCGTAGCCCGGCAGCAAGTCGAGCCCGGTCTCGGTCAGCCGCCGCTCTCCGGCGAGCCCGTACATGATCTGCAGCTGCTTCGGATGCCCCGCCGTCGCGCGCAGCATCCAGTGGCGCCACGCCTCGGCCTCGGAGCGGTAACCCGAGCTCAGCAGCGCGAGCAGCGTCAGCGTCGCGTCGCGGATCCAGCAATAGCGGTAGTCCCAGTTGCGCTCGCCGCCGATCCGCTCGGGCAGCGAGGTGGTTGGCGCCGCGACGATGGCGCCCGTCGGGCGGTAGCTCAGCGCCTTGAGCGTGATCATCGACCGGACCACCGCCTCCCGCCACGGATGGCCCGTGTCGAGACCGAAGACGCAGGCCTCGGACCAGCCGCGCCACCAAGCCTCGGTCTCGGCAAGCCGCCCCATGGGGTCCCAGCGCCGCGCCGGAGGCCGGTAGGAGGGATGCCAGGTCAGCGCGAGGGGAATTTCCGCGCCCTCGCCGATCATGAAAGTGGCGCATGTGTGCATGTCGCGTCCCTTGACGTCGACGGGGGTGCGCAATTCGACCGCGTCGGGGCCGGCGGCTGCCCGCATCCCGTAATCGGTCCGCTGCACTCAGGACGCGGTTCGCCCTTAGTCGAAGTGCAGGACGAGGTCCAAGCTCATCTCGACCCGCCCGCGTTCGCCCCGGACGATCCGGAGAAGGTCGACATGTTCTTCGTCATCGGCGAACGGCATGAAGTCGATGACCGTCGCGGCGCCATCTGCGGTCTCGAAGCGGGTCTTCAGGATCGGCGTGCCGGGGCGGTAGCGACGACTCATGTGCACGTCCTCGCACGAGGGGGGCGATCTTTCAGAGCCCGTTCTCCTCCGTCCCGAGGAGTGCCGCGAAGCAGGCATCCGAGTCGAACCGCGGAAGGCAGTGCCAGTCGATCGACCCATCCCACGCGACGAGCGCGCAGGACAGCATGTTGCCGATGAAACCGTAATCCTCGATGCGTCGCATGGGCCCATTTACTATCCTACGGGCGATCAGCCCAGAAACCTGAGAGGGGACGGTAAAGGCATGACCCCATGGCCGCTGTGCGCACAAGGCCAAGCTTCATCATGCGGTTAGGCAAGCGCCAGAATACAAAGATCTGAAACCCCTGATTGGCGCAGATTTCGGTGGTGTCAGGCTCCCGCAACCAAAAGAACCACATAACATGAAGATAATACGATCCGCTGAGAAGCGGGGCTCTCCGCGTTCGTCGCGGGCGCGGAAGCACAGTGGAAGCAGGCGCGCCTGACCAAGAAAAGATAAAGAAAGCCACCTGCAGATGACGGTGAACTATTCGACCCCGGGGTTCCCCTCGGCCTCAGAGCCCAACCCGAAAAGCGTCGAGCAGTTTCAGTGCCTCGTGATTCTGTCCGGTTGCCAGACTGGCCGGAGGGTCACATGCCTTGGACTGAAACCGCCCGGCTTGAGCATGATCGGCGCGGCGGCCGCTACGCCAGCGACCCGACATATCGGGAACGGGCGCTGATCGGGCCCTCCATGCCCTCGCTGCGTCGCATCGGCCGGCCTCGAACGACCGATTTGCGCGAGATGATGAACGCGATCCTCCACATGGCGTCGACCGGCTGCCAGTGGGCCTGTCTGACGAAGGACGTTCCACCGCCCGCGACGGTGCAGCGCCATTTCCACGAATGGCGCGACAGCGGTGAACTGGCCCCCGTTTCGACCGGACACTCGGGCATAGCCATGGAGGCTTGGGCATGGCATGCTCCAAGGTCATTTCGGACTTCGAGGTCCTCTCTGCGGACGAGACCGGTCGGCGACGGGATCGTTCCGACGCGGAGAAGATCCGCATCGTCGAGGAGAGCTTCCGCGGCCACCGCCAGGGCTCGGCGACGGCGCGGCGATACGGGCTCTCGCCCTCTCTTCTGACACGGTGGCGGAAGGAATGCCGGGAGGGGCTGCTCGGTGGCGGTGCCCCGGCTTTCATGCCGCTGCAAGTCGGGTCCCAAGCGGCCCCTGCCACCTCGACGGCGACCGAGACGCCGGCGGTCGAGGACAAGGTCGAGATCGCGCTCACCAATGGCCGGCGGCTGAATGTCTCGGCCTCGATCGACACGGCGGCCCTTTCGCGCCTCCTGCGGGTTCTCGATCGACCATGATCGCCTTCCCGGCGGGGGTGCGCGTGTGGATCGCGGGCGGGGTGACGGACATGCGCCGCGGGATGAACACGCTCGCCCTCCAGGTTCAGCAGGGGCTGGGGCGCGATCCCCATGCCGGCGAGATCTTGTTCGGCATGGCGCTCGGACCCGTGGCGCGCTCATGCCTCACTCCGCGGGCGGCGAGGCGACCTGGTCAAGCTGCTCTGGCACGACGGGGTGGGGATGTCGCTCTCCACGAAGCGGCTCGCGGCGGGGAAGTTCATCTGGCCGACGCGCACCTCGGGCGCGGCGGTGCCGATCTCGGCGGCCGCCGGCTACTTGCTCGAGGGATGACCGGCGCAATCCGCGCTGGACGCGGCGGCCCGCGAAGGCGGGATAAGTTCGGACTATCGCCCTATTTTATCGGGCCTTTCCGGGGTCCGTCGCAGGATACGGCATGTCGGATGCCGCCTTGGAGATCGCCAGATTGCGGGCCGCCCTCGCGGCATCCGAGGGGCGCGTCGAGACCGCGGAGGCCCGTGCCGAGACTGCCGAGAGCGAGCTGGCGCAGGTCCGGGCGGTCGTCTCGACCTCCGAGGCGATGATCAAGCATCTCAGGCTCGAGATCGCCAGGCTGCGCCGGGAGCAATGCGGCCACAGCTCGGAACGCCGCGCCCGCCTGCTCGACCAGATGGAGTTGCGGCTCGAGGAACTCGAAGCCGCCGCCACCGAGGACGAGGTCGCCGCGGAGAAGGCGACGAAGACAACCCCGGTCGCCGGCTTCGACCGTCGCCGCCCGGCTCGCAAGCCCTTCCCGGAGCATCCGCCCCGCGAGCGCGTGGTGATCGAGGCGCCGACCCTGCACCTGCTGCGGCTCCGACCGCATCGTGAAGATGGGGGAGGATGGCTCATCGTTCCATGCCACGCCGCGCGGATGGGCTGGGCCGAACCTGCTGGCCATGGTCCTGTTCGAGAGCGAGCCTTTGTCCGCCATTGGTCCGAGGACAATGGCGAGCGGACAGCATCGGCCTCTGAATCGCCAGGCCGAGCGGTATGCCCGCGAAGGCGTCGATCTCAGCCCCTCGACCCTGGCCGACCAGGTCGGTGCCCGCACCGCCGCACTCGAGCCCCTCCATCTGCTGATCCGCGACCATGCCCTGGAGGCCAAGCGGCTGCACGGGGATGGTGAGCCATCGCGTCGCCATGCGTTCGAGACCGATGGCGAACACGGTCCCGCTCCTGGCGAAGGGCGGAACGAGGACGGCCCGGCTCTGGACCTGTGTCCGCGACGATCGCCCCTTCTCGGGCGGGGCGCCGCCCGCCGCGCTGTTCCACTTCTCCCGCGACCGCGAGATGGTTCCCCCCAACCGGCATCTCGCGGGCTGGCAGGGCATCCTCCAGGCCGATGCCTACGGGGGCTACGACGACCTCTACCGCGGCGACCGCGATCCCGGGCCGGCCATCAGCGCGCTGTGCCGGAGCCATGCCCGGCGGAAGTTCTTCGAACTCGCCGATATCAAGGAGAAGGCCCGGAAGAGGAAGCCGGCCCACGATATCTCGCCGTCCACCGCCCCCTCGAACCGGTGGCGGGGTCAGTGGACCCCTGGAGGCGGTAAAGCGGATCGACGCGATCTTCGACGTGGAACGCGAGATCAACGGGCTGGAGGCCGCGGCGCGGCTCGAGGCCCGGCAGCGCCTGGTGCGGCCGCTGGTCGACAAGTTCCACGACTGGATGCGCGCCGAGCGCGGCACGATGTCGAGGCACAATCCCGCCGCCAAGGCGATCGCCTACATGGTCAAGGCGGATCGCCGGGAGGCCGTCACCCATTCCGGCGGCTTTCGCGGCCCCACCGGGGCCACGATCCGCCCGCATCTCGACGACGGCCGGATCTGCCTGACCAACAACGCGGCGGAACGGGCCCTGCGCGGCGTGGCCCTCGGCCGGAAGTCATGGCTCTTCGCCGGCTCCGAGCGCGGCGGCGACCGCGCCGCCTTCATGTATTCCCCGATCGTCACCGCCAAGCTGAACGACATCGATCCCCGGGCATGGCTGGCGGATATCCTCGGCCGGTTGCCTGGCACCACCGCTTCCAAGTTGCCGGATCTGCTGCCGTGGAACTGGCGAACCGCTGAGCATCGCCAAGCCGCCTGACCCCGGCCTGCGCCGGATGCTTACGCGAGGGTCGTGGAGTTTCCGATCACCTGCGCGAAGACCACACGAATATGCTCCGCCCTGTGGACGTACTTGATCGCGTCCGGGTCAAGGTGGGTTCGCAGTTCGGCAAGGTCGGGGTGGGGTGGTCACACCATCAAAGCGAGCCCCAGGTATCCTCCCGACGGCTTGTCAATGCGGCGATTAATCGTGACCGAGGCCTCGGCCGGCCTCGGCCGGCCTCGGCTGAATCGGCACCGCACATACGGGCGGGCTACACGGAAATCGTCAGTAGCGGCGTATGGCGATGGAGGATATGGGCTTGCGGCTGAACGCCCTTTGCAACCTCGCGAACCACTTCGCGCCACTGTTGTACTTCTCGTCCAGCATCTCCGAGACAGAGAGAGAGTGGTTGAGCTGAATGCCCCAGATGTCCTCGATCAAACGCCCCTCCGCACGCAACCTTTCCATGAACTCCCGCGATTGCGAGACCGTCATCCCGCCCTCACGCCGAGCAATCACGCCGAGCCTTTCGGTGACCTCCCGGGCCATCCTTGCGTCACCCGCGATCATCACACGGGTTTCGGCCGCCTGCAGGCTGGCCCAGACATGCGCGCCGTCGGCGTCGAGCGCGTCCTGAACATATGCCTTCGACGCGGTCTCGCGGGAGAAGGCCGTCATGACCCGGGAGAGCAGGCCGCGCTCCAGCCATGCGAGGATTTCTTCGCGGTAGAGAAACTCGCCGGCGCTGCGGCAGCCGAAATAGAGCGAGACCGGCGCGTCGGAACTCGCCGCCAGGGAGCGAGCCGCGCGGTCTTGCAGAATGCCGAGGAGGGGCGCGATCCCCGTCCCGGCCGCGACGAGGAGAAGCGGGGTTTCGCCACGCTCGGGCAGGCGATGGGGACTCGGCTTCAGCGCGATGCGGACCTGCGCTCCGCTCTGGAGACCGGCCAGGTAGGTCGATGCGACACCGTTGACGATGCGGCCGTCCGACTGACGCCTGCGCAATACGCCTGCCAAGATCTCAACCCGGTTCGGAGACGAGAGCGGGCTCGACGCTACCGAATAGTATCGGGGCTTGAGGCGAGGGAGAAGGTCGATGAGGATCTCGAGGCCGGGCACGGAATGGGAGAAGGCGTCGAAGACGTCCGCGACGGTGTGGTAGCGCAGGCGCAGGGTCGTGAGGGCCTCCTGCCGGTCCGCACCGCCGTCCTCCCCGCCAAGACGGGCGAGCAGTTCCTTCAAGGCCGCGCGATCCTCGGCATCTCGACTGCAGGCAGCCATCGCTCCCAAGAGCTCTTCCGGGGCGTCCGGAAGGCCGAGATCGAGCGTCTCTGCCAGAAGCCTTTCGAGCGGATAGGCTTCTCGATAGGGCTCGTCCGTGGCGTCGAGCGACCCGTGCAGCGCAAACCACGCATCCAGAGGCAATTCGAGATGGCGGGCGACCCGGCGCACGAGGTCGGCAGGGTTGACGGGATGGATCGCCACGTAGTCGCCGGGCGCGTAGCGGGGGGCTTCGCCCGCGTCAGGACAGGGGGGGAGATCAATCGCTATGCGGCGTGTGGAGCGCAATTCGGATGCGACCCGCCCATCGGATTGGTCGAGCAGTTCCTCGTTTGTGCGGATCACGCCGAGTTCGCCGGACGGGACGGGCTCTCTGGTGCGCGGCGGCACCAGTTCCACCAGCTTGCGTTTCGGGCGGGCGGCCGGGCCGTCGATGCTCCACATCTTCGCGAAGATGTCGGCCCAGCCTCGCACCGTCTCACCCTGGCCGGCGATCTCGTCGGCGCATTCGACCGCGGCAAGCCTCTCTCCCCCGGCGGCCCGGATCGCGGAGTTGACCTCGAAGGCGGCGGCGCAGAACTTCGGATAGATTCGGTTGCCGAGGCCGAGCACGGCGTATCGGATACCATCCATCGCCAGGCCGGCGCCGCGCAGCTTGTCTAAGAACCTGCGCCCGTGCTCGGGGATCTCGCCGTCCCGACACGTGGCGACCACGAACAGGATCCGTCCCTCGCCGCGCAATCGCTCGATCGACACGTCGTCCATCGCTCGGATGTCGCTGCCGAGATGGGCGAGGCGGCGTCCGACTTGACGAGCGTACCCCTCCGCAGTGCCGGTTTCGGAGGCGAAGAGGATCAAGGGCCGCTGGTTGCGCGGTGGCGGGAGGGTTCTGCCCTCGGATTTCATCGGGCAGCCTTGTCCGGTCTGTTCCTGAAAGGCCATCCACCGATTGGCCTCGTATTCGAAGGAGGGCGCCAACTGGAAATCGCGCATCTCGTGGTGCCAGACAGGCGTGGTCGATCCGCCCGCCGACGGGGCGATCCACGACCATTGGGCAGGGCATTCCCGACCGGCCTTCTTCTCGCGCAGGTCGTGGTAGAGAAACTGCCGCGACGCCGTGTGATGGTCGACCAGGGTGACCTTGGCCTGCTGAAAGGAATGGAGTATCGCGACGTTCAACTCGAGGAACGCCCGGTCCCGCCACAGCGTCGCCTCGCTCGAGGTGTCGAGGCCCAGGACGTCTGCGATGTCGCGGGCACGATCGTAGCGGTTCTCCTCCCAGAGGTCGCGCGCGATCTCCGTGCCCATGAACCAGCCGTTGAAGGGCACGCAGCTGTATCGCAGGCCACCCAATTCCAGGTTGAAGTTGGTGATCGCGGGAACCGCGCACCACTTCATTCCCAGTTCCGCGATGGCGGGCTCGGTCGGGTGCGTGATCTCGACTTCCAGTACCTCGTTCCGATCGATCTCGAAGATCTGCGGCGCCTCGCCGGGCATCTCGATCACCAGGGGCAGGATGTCGTAGGGACCGCGAGGTTCCGGCGGACGCCAGCCCAGCCGTGTGATAGCCTTGGTGAGGTCGACATTCTCGCCGTCGCCCACGATCGAGCCCTGCGCATCCTCATAGCCGGCATACCGCACGAGCTGGCTGTTCCAGATCCGAGGGCCCCAGCGCTCCTTCGGCCCCTGCGGACGAAACGCGGTCAGAACGATCTCGACATTTCCGCCGTTGGTGGCCGCCCGTAGATGCTCGACGCTTTCACGAAAGATCGCGGCCGCATCGGTAGCATGGCGGCAATCCCGCAGGATCAGGTTCTTCCACGAGATCCGTCCGATGCACTTGCCGGCGTTGCGCCAAGCCAGCTTCGCGCCGTATTCGAGTTCCTCGAACGTGTGTGTGTAGGAACCCGTCACCTCGATTTCCCGGGTGACTTCCTCCAGCCGCAGAGCGAGTTGGCCGGGGCTCCAGGACAGTTCGTCGGCGATCTGCTGGAGAAACTTCCGCGCTTCGCCCACCATCCATTCGTGCATCACCATCGGCTCGGCGATGATTCGGATCGCCTGGTCGAAGAGCGTCAGCCAGCCTGCCCGGACATCCTCCCCCATGGGCGCGCCGAAGGTCTCGAGCGTATCTAGGAGCGGTTGCGTGAGCTTCGCGTAGTCGGCGGCCGGAATGCGGTAGTTGAGATGCACCGTCGCCAGCGGCGTCAGCTCGGACCGCATGCGGTCCGGCTCGGCCGCGATCTCGCTGAGGAGAACCACAGTATCGATGAGGTGCCGCGACAGCTGATCCATGTCGGAGGTCCGGAAATGCCGCATGGCATCCGGATATTTGCGGAAGAGCTCGCCATAGAAGAAGGACCCGGCCTCGTGCTGGCGCCCGATCATAGCCTCCGCGCCGCGCGTCATGCGGCCCACGACCTGCGGCGACAGGATGGCCTTCTTCTCCTGTTTGACCGCCAGAAGGGGTGCGACGATATAGGTGCGGAAGAACCTCGCCGCAGCCGAGGCGGCGCCGTTCTGCAGATCGTCCCGGTCGAAGCTCTCCGCGGCGGGGATCTTGTTGCAGGTCCAGACGAAGGCCTCGACGGTTTTTTCGTGAACCTCGTCGGAGAGGTCAAGGGCGCGGAAAAAGGCGATGCAATCCGCGACGGTCTCGCATCGCGCGCGCCGTGCCGAGGGCGCGGTGGTGTATCCCTCTCTCAGGGGGCGCTCGGTCTGGGGCGAAAGGGACCGCGCCGCGAGATCGAGGAAAGTCAGGTAGACGTAGGGCGCCCGCCAGGCGGCCGCCCCGAATTGGTCCGACGCCTCGGGGGCGATCATCAAGAGCCGCTCAAAGAAGAGATGGGCGAGCATCCCGTCATGGTTGAGAAACTTGTTCCACAGATCGCGCACCCTCACGCGGTCGATTGCCGTGAGATCCGAGGCGGGCAGCAACTGCGTGGCGCAGGAATCCTCTCCCACCGGCACCGGCTTGAATGCGGTCGCGTCGAATATTTTCACGGCAAGTCCCTCGCATTGGCGGGACCATGAACCGACCCGCGAACATTTTGGCGTGAGTTATTGCGGCTCCTTCCTAAGACTCGGTTACGAGTGTCCCGGTCCGGACGCGTCGGGCCGACCTGCACGTTTCCTTAAACCGTGCCGGCGCAGGACTAGCTCCAGCTCGTTCGACGCGAGCCGCCTCGCCGTGGATCGGAAGCCCGCCGATGAATGGAATGGTACAATTAGCTGGCCCCGGCCATCCCCCCGTACAGGGAGGCGGAGTGATTCTCTCCAGTAGCCGAGACGATACCGCTGCAGGGGACCGCACATGTACGGAATGATCCACCAGGCAGCGGAACGGATGGCGGTCGAGAAATTCGGGACGACGCGCTGGCAGGCGATCCGCGATCAGGCAGGATTGACCTCGGACTGCTTCATCGGGTTCGAATACTACCCGGATCGGGAGTCCATGTCCCTGATCCGAACCATCGCCCAAGCCGCGGAGCTGTCGGAGGAGGAGGTGCTGTTCCAACTGGGGCATCACTGGGTCGCCTATGCCGCCTCCTCGGCCTACGGTCGGGCGATCTCGATGGCGGGAACCGATCTATACGGCTTCTTCTGCCAACTCGACCGGATGCATGCCGCAGTGAAATCCAACCTTCCGCGCGCGGATCTGCCGAGTTTCGTTGTCGAGAGCGGGGGCAGCGATCGTTTTGATCTGCATTACCGATCATCCCGGGAGGGGCTGCAGCCATTCGTGCACGGCTTGATCCACGCGATCGCCGCCTCCTTCGGCGAAGAGGTCGAGGCCACTCGCCGGGATCGTCCGCGTGGCGCGACCTTCTCCATCCGTCGAACGGGAGGGCCTGGCGTTGACCGCTCCTGACGCGGCGCTCTCCCTGACATCAGGGGATCTGGAGCGGCTGTTCCCGGCCTATCTGGAGATCGGTCCGGAAGGCACGATCCGGACCGTGGGTCCGTCGCGCGCCGCCCGGATTGCCGGCGCCGCGCCGGGGCGGTCATTCTTCGACATCTTCACCGTGGAGCGCCCATTCGAGATCGGGGACGTCGCTGCGCTGCGCCAATGCCAGAAGGCACTCATCCTGAAGTCGACCTGCGCGGACGGGCATCGTCTGCGCGGGATTTCACTTGTCCGGGGTGAACGGCTCTTTCTCCTCGTCGCGCACATCCCTGACCTCGAGGCGGGGCCGCAGGACGGCGTATATCAGTTCAGCGACTTCTCACCCACGGATGGCACACTCGACATGCTGCTGGCAGTCGAGTTTCGATCCGGCCTGCTCGCCGAGGCACAGGAACTCTCGGCGCGGCTGGACCGCGAGCGCCGCGCCGCAGAGGAGGCGAACCGGGCGAAGACCTCCTTTCTCGCAACCATGAGCCACGAGATCCGGACTCCGATGAACGGGATATTGGGGATCGCTTCCATCCTGACGGATACCGAACTTGACGCCGAGCAGCGGGCGCTCGTGGAGACCATGTCGGCCTCTGGCGAGACGCTGATGAGCATCCTGTCCAACGTGCTGGACATTTCGAAGATCGAGTCGGGTTCACTGGAATTCGAGGAGAGCGTCTTCTCGCTCGGGGAGGTTGCCGAGAGCGTCCATTCCACGTTCAAGGTGGTGGCCGAGACCAAGGCCTTGAAGTTCGACTGCAACGTGGAAGAAGGGCCCGATCTCCTCGTCGGCGATCCAACACGGCTCCGGCAGATTCTCGCGAACTTGGTCTCCAATGCGATCAAGTTCACGGAGGCGGGTTGTGTCGCGCTCGAGATCCGGACGCATGTGGAGGGTGGCCGGGCAATCTGCCGGACCGAGGTGAGCGACACCGGCATAGGCATCGCGCCGGAGGCAATCGGGAAGCTGTTCGAGCCGTTCAGCCAGGCAGACAGTTCCACCACAAGGCGGTTCGGGGGAACCGGACTGGGCCTGGCGATCACCAAACGGCTCTGCGAGAAGCTTGGCGGACAGGTCGAGGTCCACAGTCGGCTCGGGCGGGGCTCGCGCTTCGTTGCCACGATTCCCTTCGACATTTCGGAGAAAGTGCAGTCGGGTTGCACCCAAGGGCCCGCGTCCCGGCGTCGGCCCTTCGGCGGATCGATGCGGGATACCCGCGTTCTGGTTGCGGAGGATAACGCCACCAACCGCCTTGTCGTCTCGAAATACCTGGAGCGGATGGGTATGACCTGCGACTTCGCCAATGATGGCGTCCAAGCCCTCAGGGCGTGGGAGAACGGTGACTACACGATCATCCTGATGGACATCCAGATGCCCAACCTGGATGGCTTGGAAACCACCCGCGAATTGCGGCGTCGGGAGCTTGCGTCCGGTCAGCCGCGGATCTTCGTGGTGGGCCTATCGGCCGATGCCATGCTCCAGCGGCGCGAAGAGGCGTTGCAAGTGGGCATGGACGATTTCCTTACCAAACCAATCCGAATGTCGGATCTCGACCGGGTCCTGCGCGCCCATTTCGGCGAGTCCGAACCGTGAACTCCTGGGTACGCGGCAACTCGCGTGCAGGCCTTGCTTCGGCGCTCCCCCCCCGCAGCGATATGGGTGTTCCGACACTCCCCCGACCGATCAGACACGAGATTCCGTTTCCGCTTTCCGCGCAGCCTTGATCGCCGAAGCGAAGTGCACGGCACCAACCCTTTGGAGCACCTGAACAAGGGAATCGAGCGGCGCACGAATGTCGTCGGGCTCCTTTTCCCAATCGCGAGGCGGTCGTTCGGCTCGTCGGCGCGCTGAGGCTGGAGCAGAACAATGAATCGGCCGCCAGCCGCCGCTACACGTCCGTGGAAAAGCTGGCAGGCCTGTGCTTCGATGACTTCGAAGCGGCCATGATCGCTGCTCAATGAACGAGCGACACCAGCTATGAAGAAGCAGGTGGGCGCCAGTTCCTGCAGTATCTCTAGGCCGTGTTGACAAAAGGGGTTCGCAGCTCCCGATAGGCGTGATCCAAGCTGGCAACTGCGATGGAAACCAGCTTGGCACGAGACTTGATGTCCGACGAAGAGTGGGCGTTCCTTGAATCATTCATCTTGGCCATCCTCGCGCCGAACGGACGCAAACCGGCCAAGAACCGCCGTGCTCTGGACGGGATTTTCTGGATCGTCCGGACCAGAGCGCCAGCTTGCGCCGGGCATCCTCCGGGGGGTCGAAGATCTCCCCGTTCGAAAGCGCATCGCGCAGGCTCCCGTTGAATGGCGCGACAAAGGCGTTCTGCTGCGGCTTGCCGGAGTCGATGTGGTGCCAGGGGACCCAGTTCTTGTCGGCGCGCTTCAGGATGGCCCGGCTGGTGAACTCATCCGGGCCGTGCCCTCATCGTTGTCGCTGACGATGCAAGCGGGCTTTCCGCAGATCCGCACCAGTGCGTCCGGCTCGCGGGCCGCACGGGCGCCCGAAATGCCGGTATCGGCGAGCAGGCACAGGTTCTCCCGGCAGAAATCGTCGATCACCGCCAGGATGCGGAACTTTCGTGAGGCGCCGAAGCTGTCCGACAGGAAGTCGCGCGACCAGCGCCCATTGGGACGCGCCGCTTCCGGCATCGGCGTGCGCGGCCCGCTGGCGGCCACGTCGTCGCGTCACCGGCAGCCCGTCCTCGCGGCGGAGCCGATACAGCTTCTTGCGGTTCATGATCATGCCCTCGCGCTCCGGCAGGGCACCGATCCGGCGGTCGCCGAACCGCCGCCGCGTGTCGGCGACCTCCCGCATCTCCTCGCGGATCTCGGGGCCGTCCGGCGGGCGCTCGCGCCGGACCGTCCCGGGACCGACACCGACAAGCCGGCAGGCCCGGCGTTGCGAGATGTCGAGATCCCGCATCGCCCTGAGCGCCGCCTCTCGCCGCCCGGTCGTTCGCCATTGTCGCCCGGACCAGTGGCGCGCGATGGCTTACCGTCGTTTCTTTTCCAGCAGATCTTTCAGAACCACGTTGTCCAGCATGGTATCCGCCAGAAGACGCCTGAGCTTGGTCTTCTCCTCTTCGAGCGCCTTCGACCTGGCGGCCTCGGAAACCTCCATGCCGCCATGCCTGGCTTTCGGCTTGCAGAACCTCGCCGGGCTGAGGCCATGCCTGCGGCACACCTCCGCCGTCGCCATGCCGTCGACGCCGGGCGTCGACCCTGTTCCTTGATCATCCCGATTATCTGCGCCCCGGTGAAACGGCCCTTCCTCATTCGTCTGCTCCTTCGGGGTCGAGCAGACTCTGCATCACGATGAGGGATCAAACGGGGCGCGGGTCAAGACTTCTGTCTTTTCGCAGGCCGTGGAAGGCATTGAGGAGAGGGGGCAGCATCTTCGCGGCCATCGGATCTTCGGTGGCAATTTCACGGAGGATCGTGAGAAACGGTCGTTTCGCCGTGCTACCGGTATAGAGTCCGAAGACTTCCACGATCCCCCGCATTTGGTTGAGGATCTCCGTCCTGCATCGGCGCAGCTGGTATCTCGCGTTCATCATCGAACGGATATGCTGGGTCTCCACGGTCCGAACGTAGACCTCTGTGTACCACCCGACGCGCCTCGGCTCGGCGAGGCCCCGGGCGTCGTTGCGATCTGTCTTGCTGCGAGGCAAGGACAGCGCCTGGTGGGCATGACGGGCATCGATGCAGGTCACGGAGACCGCGCGCTTGCGGAGTTCTCGCCAAAGCCAGGGCGTTGTGGAGCCTGTCTCGATGGAGACGCTTAAACAGCCGGGGCGTGCTCGGCCAGCGCGTCGGCGAGTGCGTCCGGATCAGATCGGAGGGTCCCCTCGAACTTGCGCGTGCCTGCCTGATTTAGAACGCTCGCCTGCGTCTCGGCCAAAGAGAAATCGAGGCCTGCGAAGAGGGCAGGAATACGGTCTTCTCCATTGCTGGCGTGGTCAGTCCAGCGATTGGGGCAAAGTGCCGGGCCGCTGTCACCACACGTGACCCAAAGGGCAGAGGCCGGGCGGTCTGACCGACCATGCCGCCGCGGTTGGCCCGAGGGAGGGCAGACGGTTCCGGTCTGAGACGCCGCCGTATGGCATGCGATCGTACCAGCGCTGGACCATGCTGCACCGCAGCACTATATTGGCAGGGGGGGACATCTTCGTTGTCGGCTTGGACCGACGTACCAAAGAGGTCCGAAGTTTTGGCCCACGGAACGACATTCATCCAGCCTGGAATCAGGCGCTTGCAATGGTTCGACCGACCAAGGTTGGTCGAGTATTTTCAGCGGCTTGACCAAGATACACGGCGGCTGAGATTTGGCCGCGCCGTAGGTGACGGCTTCGTGGAAAAATATGCGAGAACGATAGTGTCGGTCGATTCCGTGTGCTTTGGTGCTTTCCCCGACAACAGTCTGAGGGGCATCGGCGAGTTGCGCGGCCTCCTAAATAGTTGGCCGCAAAGCGCGGAAGCCGCTCTTCTTGTCGAGCCCGGCTGGCAAGACAAGGGGATAGGCGACGCATTGTTTGGCCGCCTGTTCGCCGCCGCCCGGAACCGCGGAATCAAGAAACTTCATATGCTTTGTCTGAGCGAAAATACTCGCATGCGGAATCTGGCCCGGAAGCATGATGCATCTCTGGAGATCGACGGCAGCGATGTCGGAGCGACGCTCGCCCCGCCTTGGCCGACACCGATATCTGTTTTCGTGGAGATTCTCGGGGATACACGAAGCTATGTCTCGGCCGGTCTTCATACCGCAAAATGACGAGCGGATGGGCCGGAGTACGGATGACTGGCGATCAACGCCGATAGGCCAAGATCCCGCCAGCCACGATACCTCGGGGCATCGAGGAGCCCGCTTGCGGGCCGAGTAGGGCGCGGTCCCGGCCTGCGGCGGCAGGGCGGGAGGCGCCAAGCCGTTCTCCCTGCTCCCGTCCCGATCCGGTTCTCCTCAGTCCTCAGCTCGATACCTCCGGTCTCGCTCGGGCGCGCTTGCCGCGTCCTGACCGGATCTTAAGCGGCGGCGGCGGGATGAGGGGAGCACGACGCGTTGTGCCCTGCAACAGCCACGACGCTTGACGGCACGGGTGCGTCCGCGCCAAGCTGTTCGCCACGGGCTCGGGAGGAGTTCGGACGGCGACCCCGGGAGGAGTGGGGTCGCCGTCCTGATCCGGGCTCGGGAGGAGGTGAGCCTGATCACTTCCCAACTTAGGCTTTCTGCATTGCAGCGCCATGGCGTCATGTCGAATTGCCGCGCGTATTGGCATTCTTGCCAAATATGCGTGCGTTTTTCTGTGCGCCTGACAGGTTCTTCAGCTACGCGTGTGTTATCGCGCCTGTCGCGGGTGCGGCCCTGCGCGGGTAGCGCCACGTCCTGTTGAGGCGGGGGCGCAAGTCTCCGTTTCAAAAGGACTACTTCATCGGCTCGCCGCACCAGGGCGACGATTCCGCTCTGGGCGAGGCGCGCACGGAAAAGGGCGACCCTCGCGGGCCGCCCTTCGGTTTCTGGTTCGGAGTATTGCTTCAAACGCGCTGCTTGTCGTCGGACTTCGGGATGCGGGCGATGTGCAGTTCTTTTCCCTCGGCCTTCTCGGCAAGGTTCAGGCCGATCCCGCCACCGCCGAAGAGGATCACGCCAGAAATGCGGGCCAGGTTGCGGTGGTGTCGTTCCAGCCGGCATCGCCCGCAACGGCAATCTTGGTTCCCATCACCTTGTTGCGCTCGGCGTCTGCCCGGTCGGCGGCGTCCAGAAACTTTTTCGCTTCAGAGACTGGGCTGGTCTCCATCGCGCGGCGCGTGGTGCGGTCGCCGGTAATGGGGCGCTTGCGCGTGGAAACCGGATTTGTCGTTGGGGAGCCAAAGGTAACCGAACCGCCGGCTTCCCGGTCCGTCAGGTTCGATCGGGCCGCCAATGGTTCAGGGAGCCGGACAGGCGGGGCCGTCGCGCACTGGTCGGGAAGGAAGTCCCGGCCGAGCGGCGTTCGTCGCGAAGCGGCAATCCCCGAGGGCGGCATGGGCCGCCTGTAACGGCGGCCAGATCGGCGTGCCACGTCCGCGTGGCAAGGTTCACAAAGACCTGCCTCTCGGGTGAGAGAATATCCTTTGGAAACAGAGCGGCGTAATCTTAGCCCAGAGCCGAGATTGCCTCGTTCGTCAAAAAGGTCTGCGCCTCATGGGCTGCGTCGCGCTTGCCGGCATCCGAAGCTGCTATCAAGCAGCGCGCGGCGAACGGCTGGAAAAAGCCCAAACTCCCGGTTGCTGCGCCCTGGATAGCGGCGGCGAAGCGCAGAGACCGGCCTTTGCGAAATATACGCATTCCCGCGGAAACACCCGCTCGAACCCGACGTAGCCATAAACTGCAACCGATGTTTCGGTCACACAGGCTCCGCTGCATGGATGGGGGAAGGGTAGCGATCCCCTCCCGCTGGGAACGTCACCCGTCGGGCTGCGTGATGGGGGTGCCGATGGCGGTGTAGCGGTTGAGGATGGCAATGCGGACCTGAAGCTCGGCGATCTTGCCGTCGAAGTCGCGTGCCATGCGTCTCTGACCGAGCAGCTTCACGCAGTTCATCCTGGCCTCGACCCGGCTGCGCCGATGACAGCCGCTCCATTGTCGCCGGATCGTACGTCCGAGCCGTCTGACGGCGCCCAGGGCGTCGTTTCTACCCGCCGCTCCGGGGCTGTCGTTCCTCCAGGGATTGGTATTGCGCCGGGGCGGAATGACGGCATGGGCCTCACGCTTCGCGATGGGATCGTGGCAGCGCCGCGTATCGTAGGCGCCGTCCGCCGTGACCGATCCGATCGCCTCGTCCCGAACGATCTGGCCCGGCAGGTCCGCGAACACGGGAACATGGCCGACATGGCTGCCGGTGACCACGACCGCGCGGACCTCGAGCGTCGCTTCGTTCACCGCCAGATGCACCTTGCGCCGGACGCGCCGCCTCGCTCCTCCACGCTTGCGAGCATGCCATTCGCCTTCGCCCCGGACCTTTATGCCGGTGCTGTCGACAAGAAGCTGCAGCGGGTCCTTCGATCTCCGGTAGGGAAGCTGCACCGGCAGCGTTCGCTGGCGGCGGCACAGGGTCGTAGTCCGGCACCTGCCAATCCAGACCCAGCAGCTTCAGCAGGCTCGTGACGGTGAGGCGTGCCGAACGGTCGCCAATCGCAACGGCAGGCCGAAGAGCACCTTGATGGACAGGCAAGCTCGGATCGCCGCCTCGCCGTAGACCGCCTGACCGCCCCGCTGCCCCGACGGCGCCGCATGCCAGGTCATCCCCGGATCAAACCAGACGCTCAGCGAGCCTCGCTCACGCAGCGAAGCGTTGTAGGCGGACAAGTTCAGGGTGCGATAGCGAGTCGGGGCAGGCTTGGACATGCCCGCCAGCTGCGATACTGGACCCGCCACGTGAATCCCACTCAGGCTTCGTGCGACAAGGCCTCCACGGCAATAAAGCGCCTGCGGGATCCGTGCAGGAAGAAGTACGCGGCGGCGTAAGTCCAACAGCGAAGATAGCCCGGTAGCCGTCGCCGCCGCGCAACGCGCGACGTTCGCCTGAGCGTAACCGCCAGGCTGTTCCGAGGGCAGCGCTAGGACCGACGCCGGCGCTCCGCCAGAAGCGCCAATCCCGCGAGCAGCACGATGAGCGACGCGGTACCGTTCGCGAGATCGATCTCCGGAACCGTATAGCACTTGCCGGGAACGCCCCCCGAGGGCCCACACCCGGGGGCTCCGCCGCCCCAGTTGGGGTTGCCTGGTTTGAACTGGGGCGCTGCCACTGCCGCGCTCGCGGGAGCGATGGCCACGAAAATGGTCGCCAGCAGGTAAGCCGCATGCTTCGTCATCATTAAAATCCTCACCGGGTTAAGAAAAATCGCGACACAGTGACTTTACGACATCCGTTCCAAACCAGCGGCTTATCCAAATGGCTGGTACCCGACCGATAGAAGTAGGCCCTTGGTTCATCGGCCCGACCTAGGCTTGCAGCGCGACCCGCCGGTCCGAGCGGGCGTTCTTTGCGAGTGAGACCGGGTTAAAGATGTCCGCTGGACTGGTTCTCGAAGGGGGGAAAACGGCAGGCCGCAGCCCCCGCGCGGCAATCGTGTGCGCCTGTGTCGCCGCGGAGATCGCCGTGATCCTGTCGGTGCAGGCGGTCGACGAGTTCGGGTGCTTTGGAGCGGGCGATCTCGCAACATGCGAGTTCTTTGCCGGCCTTCCGGTTCGCGGATTGGCCGTGGTCGTGACCGGAATCTTGTATCTGATGACCCGCGGAGGTCACGTCCTGGCCAATCTCGGCAGCCAGGGCCCGCCCGGCTGGCCGTGGGCCTGTCTCCAGTTCGCTGGGTTCCTGCTCATCCTCAGCCCATTGCAGCCCTTCGGCCCGGGCTTCGAAGGGGCGGCACCGGCGGTCTACGCCTGGATCGCGGGGGTGGTCTTCGCCGGATCGGGGACGTTGTTCTGGCTGATGCCACCGCGGCTTTGGATCTCTGCCTGGCGCAGGGACGGCCCTTTGCTCGCCGTCCTGGCTGTAGCCGCGCTTCTTTCCCCCGACATTCTCGCCCAAGCCGATCGTGCCTGGCAGTGGAGCCCGCTGGCCGGAATCACCTTTGCAGGTGTCGTCGCGCTTCTCGGGCTCTTCGGCGAACCTTACGCCGACGCGGAGGCATACGTCATCGGCATCGGCGACTTCGCGGTGCATGTCGGCCAGCCTTGCTCGGGGATACAGGGATTGGCTCTCATTGGTTCGTTCCTGCTTCTGTATTTCTATCTCCACCGCCGGGAGTTGCCGTTTCCGCGGGTATGGTGGTTGTTGCCGATCGGTTTGGTGAGCAGCTTCGTTCTGAATGTCGTTCGAATCACGACACTGATCCTGCTCGGAGCGTCAGGTTCGCCGGAGTTGGCCGTGGGCGCCTTTCACAGCAGGGCCGGCTGGCTTCTCTTCACCTTGCTCGCCTTCTCGCTGATCGCCGTTTCACGAAAGGTGGCGTGGTTTCGTGTTGACGGTTCGCCCGTCGACAGGACGGTGCCGACCCTGTTCCGCGATCCGAACGCCGCGATGATACTTCCCTTCATCGTGCTCGTGGTTTCCGGCCTCGCGGCGTCGACCATGGCCGAAACTCCCGAACTGCTATACCCGCTACGCGCCGTTGTGCTTGCCGCGACCCTTCTCGCGTTTGCGCCCCTCATCGGCACCATGGTGGCGAATCCGGCTCCGCGCGCCATCGCGGTCGGCTTCCTGGTGGGGCTGGGCTGGGTTCTTCTGCCCGGCGCACAGGACGACGGCCTGAAGCTCGACGCGGAGATCTCGGCTCTCGGTTCCTTGGCATACATGATGTGGATCGGCTTCAGGCTCGCAGGAACGGCCTTGCTCGTCCCGATCGCCGAGGAGGCCTTCTTTCGTGGCTACCTGCTCCGTCGCTTCGAGCGTGGCGGATTGACGCCGCTGATCGCGCTTGTCGCCTCCTCGGCACTCTTTGCCGTGCTCCACGAGCGCTGGCTTGCCGCCGGCGTCTCCGGGCTTCTCTTCGGCGCGCTGATGCAACAGCGATACCGCCTCTCCGACGCGATCGCGGCGCATGTGGCAGCGAACATCGTCGTGGCGACGTGGGCCCTAGTGAGCGGAAACTGGTCACTTATCTGAACTGTCACTGCCTCGTAAGCAGACGCCTCCCGCTGCCTCGGCGTTCTGCCAGTTTGCGCTGAAAGCAGCAGCCACCCGCGAACTCGCAAACGACCGATTCCTCCCCCTTAGCTGCAGGGGAGGCTCGCAATCATGCTTCGCCATGCCTGACAGGCAGTTGCAAGAGGAGCATACGGCGTCGGTGTACTAGGTGGAGGCAACGGCGACTCGCCGTAGGGGTCAGTACCGCGGTGCCGCTGTAGGATCTGAAGAGCTGGACCTGGTACACGAAGGAAGGTGGTGATCGCCACGGACGATGCACTTCATCGGGCCTTGATCTTCCCGGTGGCGAGCAGCGCGACATAGGCCCGTCCGGCCTCGATGGTCTGCGCGTGGATGTAATGCTTCTCCGCCGTGCCCGGCCCCTTGTGACCCAGCACGCAGGGGATGAGCTGCGCCGCCCGCGGCGAGATCCGGGTGAGGGTGGTGACAGCCGCGTCCCGGAAGAAGTGCGGCGGGACCCGGGTTCCGGTCATCCGCTAAGTCGCCCCGCCGATACGCGACCCGACGTAGTCCTCGATCATCCCCTTGCCGTTCCGATCGAGCCAGAGGCTGGTGTCCTCCCCCGTCCCGCGTCCCCGCTCGGCCAGCACCGGCCGTGCGTCGGGCAGGTAGGCCCGGAGGAAGGGCGCGCGCTCTGCGGCGGCAGGTCGGTTTCCCGCGGGACCCCGGTCTTGGTCAGCTTCCCCGACAGCGCGATGACGATGCGCTCCTCGCCGACGAGGATCAACTCCCCGAGGCGCAGGCTGGCCAGCGATCGCCGGCGCATGGGCAGGAGAACGAGGAGGGCCACCATAGCGGCGTCGCGTAGACCCGCTGCCCGCCAGAGACCGCCCTCCGGCCACATCCGCGCTTCCTCCGCGAGCATGGTTCCGGCGTCGAGGAGAGTGGGTCGCCTTCCACGAACAGGCTCTCCCGTAGCGCCCGGTCGGCGGCGGGCCACTCCTCGAACGGCAGGACCAGGCTCATCGCCTGCCCGCCTTCCGGTCCGCGACGAGATCCGAGAAGGCCATCGTGGCCGTGCGCACCTCCAGCCCGGAATACATGTTGATCGTGTGGCTCAGCTCGGAATGGCCCAGCAGCCGCCGAGCGACCTCGTATCCGCCCGGATTGGCGTCGAGCCACATCATCACCGCGAAGTGGCGGAAGAGATGGGCGTTCATCTCGAAGCCGGTCTCCCGCCGCACCCGCTTGGCGATCCACCCCGCGAGGCAGTTCGGCTCGATGGGCCGTGCCCCGCTCCGCTGGGGGAATCCCTGTTTCGCCAGGCCGACAGGATTGCGGTGTTCGGTCTCCAGCTGCCGCACCCGCGCATCGTGGAGGCGCAGCGTATCCTCGGCGGTGCTTTGGGCAGCCTTCAGCTGATGCTGGACGCGGTCGAGGAAGCGCGCGTCGGCCTCAGGGGCCATCAGCTGCGTCCCGCAGGACCGACAGCACCATGGGCAGGGCGACGCTCTCCCGGAGGCCCCGGAAGCCCGCGCGAACGCTTGGGCCGGTCTCCTTGGCCTCCGCGCAGTAGTAGATCCTGTATTTGCCCCGAACCGGCGACGGCCATCCTTCCGCCGCAGAGGCCGCAGTGCAGGAGCCCGGACAGCAGATACTTCCGCCGACGCAGGGTCTGCCCCGAAGAGAGCCGATTGCGGTTGGTGGTCGCGACCTTCGACCGGCGACGCGCCTGCGTGTCCTGCCCTGCCTTCACTGCGTTCCAGAGCTCCCGGTCGTTGATCCTGAGTTCCGGCACCTCGGCGAGCTGCCATTCGCTCTCAGGATTGAGCCGGCGTCTCCCGCACTCGGTGCGGCAGGCGATCGCCGGAATCCGGCAGACCATCCCTGCGTTCCTGCGGCGTCCGGACCGCAGTTCCGACGGGGCGCCGAGGGACGGCGAGCGGGAGCAGAGCGACGGCGAGAACCGGGATGGAGACGAAATGCTACAAGCTGTGTCAGAGGCTTGCGCGAAATGCAGAAGAAAATCTCCAGATCTCGCTCACCGATCGAAATGGACGGAGCAACATGGCTCCTAACCCGAGACGGTAGGCGCGGAAGATGCGCCGCACGACCGCTGCTTCCTCGTTGCAGATGGCTTGGACAAGTGTGCCGGTCTCGCCATCGGGATCATTCACGGTGGTGTCGCGGATGTGGTGGGAATTGCCGAGCGTGTTCTCCGGGCGGATGATGGTTGGCTGCTTCAGGCAGCGCGGTCGACGGTTTCGGCAGCGATGGGTTGGTCGAGCGTTTCCCATCCGTCGATCTTTCGCATGACGATCCGGCCGGATGCGGGCAGCGCCCGGAACGGCATGGGCGCGGTCCCGGCATCGGGCAGGACGGTCTGGGTCTCGATGCGGCGCCGGAATTCCTCGTTCAGCCGCCCGATCGCGTTCGTCGTCCGGGCCGATTTCCATTGCGAGGGATCGGGCCGCGTGAAGGCGAACAGCAGGTCCCCGGCTTCTTCCGGGCTGTCGGCCACCGCCTTGCATTTCAGCCGCCATGTCCGAAGGAAGGCCCGGCGGTGCTGCCCGACCTCGGCCTTCGTCCCGGCGCAGATCCTGTCCCGGCAGGCCTCGGTCAGCTCGTCATGCAGGTGCTCGGGCGCATGGGCGAGCAGGTGGCGATGCTTGTGGACCGTGCAGCGCTGGATCGGCGGCTCCTCGCCCCGCAGGGTCACGAGCGCGGCTTCCAGGCCCGGGGCGCCGTCCAGGATCCCGAACTCGGGCCGCGTCAGACCTCGCGCATCGGGATCGTCGAGGAACCGGCGCCATGGTCGAGACCGGTCCGGCATCAGCCGGACGCAGGGGCCCCGATGGGGCGCTGCGAGGTCGACGACGTGCTCTCGCCGCCCATGTTGCGGATCGAGAGCAGCACCTTCTGACCGTCGCGGCGCACGCCGATGGCGGCCAGCACCGAGATGTTCACGGCCTTCCTGTCCGGCCGGGTCCCGATGACGGTCCCGTCCAGGATCGGGCGGACAATGTCCTCGTCGGCAAGGTTGCGGACGCACCGGGCGTCCCAGCCGACCTTCACCTGTGCTGCCCGCGCGCGGCTGACGACAACGAGCCGTGTCGCGCCATCGGTCCGGGCGACAATGGCGACTGCTCACGGCGCCTTCGAACAGCCCGAACAGCGCTCGCTTGACCCGGCGCGCGTTCGGGCCGGCGAGGTAGACCGCCGCGATCGGCGCCTCGGCCGTCTTCGTCAGCCGCCGGTAGCGCGGCAGGGCCTTCGACCGCCACTCGGTGGTCTGGCCGTGGCCATCGGCGCCCCGCGCCCAACTGCGTTCCCGCACGGTCTCGGTGCCGAAGGTCCCGGCGAGCTGCCGCTCTCGGTGCCCGTGGCGGTATCCCCTGGCATCGCCGCCCCCCTCGCCATCGCGCCCGTGGCGGAAGCGGCCGAGACAGGCGGCCAGCTCCTCCTCGGACATCGCCTCGATGGTGGCGCGCACGTTCGCCCGAACCGATACTCGATCGGATCGTGGCTCGCCTCCTCGGGCGGCGGCGAAAAGACAGCGCTCTCGGTCATCTCGGTCATGGCGTAATTTCCCTGGCGGTTGGCGCCGCCGGCTGGGTGGGGTCACATCACCCGGCGATCACGCCGCCTTCGAATTTCCACCACTTCCGAGACACGACCTCATCCACGAGCTTGTATCCGTTGCTGCGCCCGCCGGGGCTCTTGTTCTGCAGGACGCGGCCCTCGGGGCCGCGCGGCACCCGGTCATGTCGCTCCACCGCTTCCAGGGATTGTACAGTGTCTGGTGCGGACCATCTTCCCTTGGCGCGTCGCTCCATCGCAAGCCATTGAGGTGGTTTTAATATAATCCCGCTCAGCACGCGCCGGTCGTCGACACGCGGCTTCCCATGGCTCCTCGGAAAGAAGGGCCGAAGCCGCGCCATCTGCTCGTCCCTCATCCAGAAGAGATCGCTCATGATGCCCCCGCCGTTCCAAGAGCGTGAATCACGCAGCAGGGCGAGCCTCAAGCCAATCAGTGGGTCCAGAGCCTACGGCGTGGCGTGCAAGGACATTGACGAAAGTGGCTGCCACGTCCTGGACCTCCGGGTCCGGCGCGGTGTCCTGTGCCACGGCAGGGCGCCCCGCCAGGCCAGCCACTTACAAGGATTGCCGAGACGAAATATTCAATGCGCTTCATCAATAAATGACCGGTCTGGAATGACCCGTAGAACGAGGCGCCAGAAGGTCCATCCTGTCAAGCGCGCGGACCCTGGCGGCGGCACCCGTTGCGCCCGGTCGGCCGGGGGCCCGTGCCGGTGGGCTCGTGGGTCACGGCAAACCGGCATGGCATGGCATGCCAGCCGGGGCGCCTTCCTGAGCAAACGCCGCCCGGGAAACGTGGCGGGCCGGACTACCGTTGCGATGTTGTGCAGTTCCTGTGCCGAGCGTACGCTACGTCAACCTGATCCGTCGGGGATGTCTTTCCGGACGGGGTGTCATCGGCGCGGAGCGGGCGCGCCGGTTCTGGAGGGCCGGGCATGGACATGCTCACGGGCGAGGATGGAATGCTCGCGGTCTCGGCGTCGGAAATGGCGCGGGCCAGCGCGGCCGAGATCGACGCGTGTCGCCGTGCAGCCCCATTGGTGCGCAGCGATCCGCAACGGGTGGTGGCGCTGCGCGCGGCCGATGTCATTCCCCTTGTCCAGCGATCCGCGCCTGCCGCAGGTGCCTGGCGACCGCTTCGTCGCCGCCTTCGGCCTGCCGCCGGGGCGGGTGCAGGCGTTTCTCGAGAACATGATGCTGATGACGAACGGGGCCGAGCATCAGCGCATGCGTGGGGCCTTCGCCAAGACGTTCGCCCACCCGGTCATCCGGGGAAAGCGGACCGAGATCCGGGCCGTCGCCGACGCCATCGTCGCGGACCTGCCGCGCGGACGGGATTTCGATTTCCTCGATCTCTGCGCCTCGCGCCTGCCCGCGGAGGTGATCGCCACTGTCCTCGGTCTTCCGGTTACCGAAAGCCGGTGGTTCGCCGAGGAGGTCTACAGCCTCAGCCGGTGCCTGACGATCCCCTACGCGATGGAGGACCATGACGCGATCGAGGCCTCCGCGGAGGCGCTCTATGGCTTCGTGGAGGCGGCGCTCGAGGAGCGCCGGGCCAAGCCCCGGGAGGATCTCCTGTCAGCCCTTGCCGCGGACGAGACCGCCCGCGCCCTCGAACCAGAGGTGCTGACCTACCAGGTCATGCTCCTGTTGCTGGCCGGCGCCGATACCACCCGGTCGGGGTTCACCATGCTGGTCGGCCGCCTGCTCGAGAACCCGACTCTGTGGCAGGCGGTGCGCGACGATCGCGACCTCATCCCAAGTGCCGTTGACGAGGCGCTGCGGCTGGAGCCGCCAGTCGGCTCGCTCCCCCGCTTCGTCGCCGCACCGATCAAGGTGGGCGGTTGCCCGGTCGCCGCCGGGCAGATCATGGGCCTGTCCACCCTGTCGGCCATGCGGGACGAGACCTGCCACGCCGACCCCGAGCATTTCGACCTGCGTCGTGGCGATCACGTGAAGCCGCACCCGGTCTTCGGCGGCGGGGTGCATCGCTGCCTGGGCGAAATGCTGGCCCGGATCGAGCTGGAGGAGGGCCTGGCCGCGCTGATGGAGGCCGCGCCCGGGATCATGCTCGTCGAGGCGCCGCGCATGTTCGGCTTCAGCGGCATTCGCCGCGCCACACCGATGGTGCTGCACATCGGCTGAGGGGCGGGCAGAGAAGACTTGCGGGGCAGGAGATGACCTGGGCTCCCTCGGAGAGGATATTCGTTGAGGGTCCAAAGCTGTCGTTTAGCGTTGGGCCTGATGCCGCAGCGCGGCTCGCCGCACCCGCCGTTCGCTGCGACCGTGAAGTTCAGCGGCAGTTGAATATCCCCATATCGGGACAGAACCTGTGCCGATCCTGTCGGCAGTGGTGTTCGCATCGTCACCGGGTTCGCCCTTCATTCACGAACAGTGATGGAAGTCGGCCTTGTCGGAGATCGGCACCGCACGGGCAGTTGACGCATGCCTCGGACAAGAACGTCGTTACTAAATAGCCGGCCGGTATTCCGCACGGCCCACCGCTCGCGCGGGCAGGTTCGCCGACTTCCGCCGTGAAGCGGGAAACGAGCCTGCCTGCGCCGCGTCAACCGTTCGGAGCCGGCCATCCGCCAACGCAGCCAGACCAGTATCCCAATGTTGGCCAGCGGGGCGAGGCCGCAGATCCAGGGGCCCATTGCGTTCGGGGCCCCATCCAGCATCAGGTTCCAGGGCGGCTCCAGCGGGATCAGGAAGACACTGGCAAGCAGGTCGCGTTCCGCTCCGAACAAACCGAGCGTGCCGATCGCGAGGAACAGCAGGGCGCCACCGTAAAGAAGCGCAGACTCCCGATCAGGACTTCGAGGGATCGGGCCATGGTCGAGCCCTCAGAGGGTGTCCTCGTCCGTCAGGGACTTGATCCCGGCACTGGTGCCGTCGCTTTAGGCGATGCACTGCCACGGGGTCCGGTTCGGACCGACGCCAACGCGCACCAGCGTCCCGGCCTCCGAGAACTCCGAACCGAGAAGCGTGACATCCGCATTGCCGGTCTCGCGCGTCACGTCGCGCAGGCAGGCCTGTTCCGCGGTGTTGGGCCTGTCGGCCGAGACCATGTCGCCCGCGCCATCCATGTCGTCGAAGCAGGCCGACAGGATCAGGGCCGCCCCGAATGCGGTCACGATGGTGGAATATCTCATGCTGGGCTCCCTGTTGCGCTCCCGATGAGGCATCACTCGATGCCGAAGACGACATTGTAACCTGCGACAGCGTTCGTTCGGTTGATGACCTCGACCACGTGGTCGCCCGATTGCCGCAGCTGGCCGCGATAGGGTCTGTCGCTCGATATCTGGTCGAGCAGGAAGCACCCGTCCGGGTCGAGGATTTGGCAGGAGATCGGCGCCCCTTGCGGGAGGACCTGCACGGTCAGGACCTGTCCGTCGCACGCGTCCAGGACGTAGCGCCGCGAAACCCCGGGTGCGAGCCGGCCCGACAATTCCGCACCGGAAGCACCGGCGGCGAACCGCACCACCTCTGCGTCGCCGCTCGACGTCACGGCGGCCGGCTACGGAGGAAGCGGCGTCGCAACGGGTTCCCCCTCGACCATGAAGTCCCCCGCCGCCCAGCCTTTGCCGCCCGGATCGGCGAGGGTCGCCACGCGACACCAGCGAGACCCCTCCGACTTGCGGCAGCCGAGATTGCGCACGTTCTGACCCTCGACCAGCCGGCCCACGATGTCGGAGGCCGCGGAGGGCCCGGCGCGCAGGTTCAGGGTCCCGCCGCCGGAGACCACCACCCGGAGGAAGTCCGGCCCACCGGCCAGTCCGTCGGCGTAGTCGGCCTCGATACGATCGCCGGTCTCGCCACGGACCGCGATGTCGAGCGTGAATTCCGCCCTCTCTCCCCGTCGGGCGGCGCTGCGATAGAGGAAGACCGCAACGGTGTATTCTCCAGAGGCGGACAGCGTCCCGCTCCATTCGTTGATCGGCTCCGTGAACTCGCCGATCACCAGGGCCTCTCCCCCCAGCCCGCGGCCGGGTGCGTAAAGATTGAAATACGTTGCCGCTTTGTTCGAGGGCAGCCGGACATCCATGACCTAGCCGACCTCTGCGCCGACCTCGAACAGGGCGGCGTCGCCCCCCGCGACGATATCGGAGATCGTCGTTCCCGTCGCACCGGGCGGGAACCGGACATCGACTGTCCGATCCTGCGCCAGGACGGGTGTGAGGCAGGAGGCAAGAACCGCTGCGGTCAGCAGCTTTCGGTCAAGTGCCATCGCCACCTCATCGGACACGCCCGGAGCGAGTGATCCGTCCGCCGGGCATTCCGAAGATATTGGAGGCTCTTGGCATGGCAAGCATCGTGATTGCGGGATCGCCGACGGGTTTGTGGAGCCATATAACCGACAGCACGCGGTCATGTGCCACCAGCAATCCACAGGGGTTCGGATACCCGCTACCCTTGCCCGAACCATCTCGGCGGGACGTGAGCGTCCTCGGAGAGGTCGGCGCTATCCGGGCCTCCGGCAACGCCCGGAGTCGCTTGCGCTACCCAGCAAATACCGTCTCTCTACTCATTTCACGAACCCAGCGCCCTGCGCAACGACCGACAGGATACGCTTCAAGCGGACCTCCGCGGTCCGGCGTGCTACCAAGCGGCGCCGGCGTCATGTCGGCGATGGGGAGGAGTACGGCGGACCGGAGGAACCGTGGTGCCTGCCTCGAACCTTCCCGCCATCCGTGCCTATCGGCCAGTCCGGAACAGGGGCCGCATCGTCGGTCAGGAGCGCCCGCTCCTGCCGAAACATGTCTGGGCGATCCGCGTGCGTCTCGAGCTCGCCGACCGCATCTGCGACCTCGTCCGCCTCCGGGTCGCGGATGTCTTCTCGGCGGGCCAAGAGAAAGAGGGTGACCCGATCACCCGGAGCACGACCCGTCAGCCGGTCCGCTTCGAGATCACGGAGGGCACGCGGAACTCCCTCGCGGTCTGGCTCGACGATCCCGCATTGGTCGGGTCGGAATATCTCTGGCCCGGACGGTTCCACGAGCGGCTCCACATCTCGACCCGACAGCATGCCCGCCTCGTCCGGGGCTGGGTCACCTCGATCGGGCCGGAGCCGGGCTCCCACGGCAGCCATTCGATGCGCCGAACCAGGGTGGCACAGATCCACCGCAAGACCGGCAACCTCCGCGCCGTCCCGCTCCTGCTTGGCCATACGAAGATGGACAGCCCCGTTCGCTACCTCGGCGTCGAGCTGGAGGATGCGCTCGCCATCTCGGAGGCGGTCGAGACCTGAGCGGCGGAGCCACGCGGTTCTCGATGCGGCCCATTCCGGACTTTCGCGACACCGCCAGCCGCTGCGGCGCAGCTTCACCAGACCGACTGTTCGCGGCCAGCCCGACCTCATGCTCTGTGGAGCTTTCCGACTTTCGCTGCTCGATTTCCGGCGTCTGCAAAACAGCTCCGGGATGCCCGTGCCGTGCGGGCGAAGGACCGATGAACCGTGCGATGCCGAGCTTGGCCTTGCCGGCGCAGGCCTACCACCGCCAAAATCTGAATCGAGTTCGTCACTCGAACGCGGAACGCTCGGCCGAAATACGGTGCAGCGCCTCATCCCATATTTCGGCCACGATGGCCGCAGCCGGCATGATACTTCGTACCAAGGCGACACCTTGACCACACCACGTCGACATTTCGTCGACACGCCCGGCACTCGCTGGCCGTGGCGTAAAGCACTCGTAGCGAAGGATGTCGGCGCCGTTTGGCCCTCGCCCGAAAATGTCGTTCTTCCCCGCCGGCTGCCGGACGGCGGGCATCCCGCTTCGTGCCTGGGCTCCGAGGTGGGGTTCTTCAACGTCCGGGGCGGGGCCTTCAGCCAATGACCATCATATAGGTCGGCGTGCCAGTCCGTGTCCGTCTCGACAGCGGTGGTTACGCGCGTCCGATAGGTTTCGTGGATCCGGGCCTCTGTGCTGGCGAGAAAACGCGTTCCGATCCACAAGCCCGCCGTCCCGAGCATCAGTGCCGCGCCCATGCCGCTGCCGTCGGCAATTCCACTGGTAGCCAGGGCCGGTACGCCGATCGCGTCCGACACGGCCGGAATCAGCGCCATGATCGAAACTTTCCCCCAAACGTGGCCACCCGCCTGGTGACCCTGCGCCATGACGAGATCTGCGCCGGCCTCCCGCACCACGCGCGCCTCTGCCGCGCTGCCGATGCTCGACAGGACCACCAGATCGGCGCCCTTTGCCATGCCGATGGCCCTCGCGTCATGCCTCCGGAAGAACGAAACCCCGTGGACCCTTTCCTCAATGCAGGTCCGCAATGCGTGGCGGAAATCCAGGGACATGTTCAGGCTGACCGCGAAAATGCGCTCGGTCAGGGCCTGTGTGGCTCCCGCGATCCGTTCGGGATCAGATGGCTCTCGCGGAAATGACGACGGCCGGCATGGGGACCGTCCATTCCGGCCCGCTGCCGTGGTTCTCGAGGATCCGCTGCACCACTGCGGCCCGGATCGCCCGCGCGTGATCCTCGGGCTGCGGGCGCAGCAGAGCACCGCCCCTGGCCGTGCCGTCTCGGAAAAACTCGAAAGGGGCGCCCGGATCGTTCACCTTCCAACCGGAGGCGACGACATTGCAGGAAAACTCGCCGAAACCCATGGCCTCCAGAACGGGATAGGCGATCTCCGGGTCGGCATAGTCATTGGCGCCGGGTCCGGGGGGCAGAGCGATATCCGGTGATCCATGGGCCCCGATCGCGCCGAAGACATAGCCAAACGCACCGTCAACCTCGGGACCGCACCAGGTCGAGAAGGCGATCCGGCCACCAGCCCGCAGAACCCGCCTCGCCTCCGCGAGTACGCGGGGCGGATCGGGGACATGCGGCATGCCGAAACCGATGGTCAGTGCGTCGAAACTGGCGTCCGTGAAGCCGAGCTGCATCGCGTCGCCATGCACAAATGTCGCCCCGGGCACTGCGGCCCTCGCGATGTCGAGCATGGCGGGTGAGAAATCGAGGCCGGTCACTCTCGCTCCGGCCGCGACCAGGGCAGCCGACACGTTCCCGTGACCGCAGCAGAGGTCGAGTGCCTCCGTACCAGGCCCCGCCTCGACGGTGGAAACGAGGTGCGGGACAACCATGTCCGTTGCCTTCGCGAACCCGCTTGCATAGGCGCCAGCGACCGCCGGTTCGGACCATTCCCGTCTTTCCAGTTCGGCGAAGGCTCCGGTATCTGTCATGTGGTGCCCTTGCGGTTTCGGGTGCCGAAACGGACCCGGGATGTCGATGGCGCGGGAGGGCCCCGTGCATCAGCTTACCACAGTTCGTCGGAATCCACCGGATACATGATCGCCGTGCCCAGCTTGGGCACGGAGTCGCCTTGCGGCAGTGCGGAACGATGCCGCGTCCTGTTTCAGATTGGATGTGGGCTTGCGATGTTGGTGGTGTTCGGGAGGCAATCGTAGCGAATTTACACTTTCCTCGCGTCTTCCCGGGGCCTCTGACTTCTACGCCGGGCCTTGGACTCATTGATTTTCAAAGCCGGAAGATGATGGATGCGGCGACGGCGGAGAGGAAGACCTTCGGGCATCTGTCGTATCGGGTTGCGATGCGTCGCCAGTCTTTCGATCGACCGAACATGATCTCGATGCGATTGCGTCGCTCGTCATGGCGCAGGGGCTTCTCGCGCGATTTTAGGGCTGGGATGCCGGCGCGTATCCCTTTGTCGCTCAACGCATCCCGGGACCAGCCCGCATCGTCGCCGCGATCGGCGATCAGCCAGTCGGAGGCGGGCAAGGTGCCCACCATCGCGCCGGCGCCGGTGTCGTCGCTGACCTGGCCCGCGCTCCTGAAAACGCGGATCGGACGACCGACCGCGTCAGTGACGGCAGGCAGCCCGGTGTTCATGCCGCCCCTGGTCCGGCCGATCAGGCGGCCACGCCCCCCGTTTTTCACCCCAGGGCTCGAAGCCGTGCGGTGCGCCTTGAGATCGTTCGGCCGATCGCTCGACCCGATGGCGCGATCGACCTCACCGTCGATCATGATCGCTTCTTGCTCGCCGCCCTGGGCCGCGAGCCCCGCCATCATCCGGGCGACACCCCCCCTGTCGCTCCACCTCTTCCAGCGATTGTAGAGTGTCTTGTGTGGACCCTATTCCCTCGGCGCGTCGCTCCAGTACAAGCCATCGCGATTGATGGATATAACCCGCTCAGCACGCGCCGGTCATCGACAGGCGGCTTCCCGTGGCTCCTCGGGAAGAAGGGCCGAAGCCGCGCCATCTGCTCGTCCCTCAGCCAGAAGAGATCGCTCATGATGCCCCCGCCGTTTCGGGAACGTGAATCACGCAGGCGGGCGAGCCTCGGGCCAGTCGATGGGTCCGGAGCCTAGGTGTTCAGTCCCACACCGTGGTTGCAGAGTTCTGGCTGCCACGGGAGAGGGATGAACTATGGGCCAGGTTCTGCACGGGAGCGCCACGACCACTCACGCCGTCCGAGCTGCAATACAGCGATCGCAAGCTTCGGTCGCGGAGCTGGCTGAGCGCCACGGCCTTGACGAAAAGACGGTCCGCAAGTGGCGGAAACGCTCCCCGTCGAGGATGCGCGGATGGGGCCTGGGGAGGTGCGCTCGTCCGGGCTGACCCCCGAGGAGGAGGCGATGTGCGTCGCCTTCCGCCGCCATACGCTGCTGCCGCTGGACGACTGCCTCTACGCGCTTCAGGCTTCGATCCCGCGTCTCAGCCGGTCCGCTCTCCACCGCCTGCTCCAGCGTCATGACATCAGCCGTCTGCCCGACCTGGAGGGCGACAGGTCCAAGCGGTCCAGGTTCAAGTGCTACCCCATTGGCTAGCTTCACATCGACATCGCCGAATTGCGCACCGAGGAGGGGAAGCTCTGGATGTTCGGGGCAATCGACCGTACGAGCAAGTTCGCCTTCGCCAGGCCCGTGCCGAAGGCCGGGAAGATGGCAGCGGCCCAGTTCCTCCGCGAGGTCGTCGAGGCGCTGCCATACCGCCTCCACACGGTGCTCACCGACAACGTCCCGTGTCCGGAGCGATTGACGGAGTTGGGCGTCGGATCGTGTTCGCATCGGTGCTGCCCGATGCGTCCTCGGCTTGCGCCAGGCAGCTTCGTGGGGCAACGCGCCATGCGCCGCTCCGCCGGGCCGTAGCGCGACGGGGGAAACCGATCGGTCTTCGCCATGCGTGTCTCCTCCCACTCGGGCAGGATATCGCGTCTCCGCGCTCCCGGCGCTCCCACCCTGCGGCGCCGGCGCGGTGCGATGGGTCGCACCTTGCACGAGAAGGGTACGGCCCGCCGAAAGCGCAGTCGATGGATTTCTCGGCAGGGCGGCAGGGCGGCAGCGCAGGTTGGGCGAGCGGGGCCGCCTCAAACGGCGTTCCTGCCAGGGTGGAGCGCTTGTCCTGCCGCCCCGGGCCTGTCGGGCGCCGCCTGGTCCGGGATGCAGGCGTGTACCCCTTGGCTCTCGGTGCATCGCGGCACCTGCCTGCGGCGTCACCGCGGGAGGGGGCGCCGTGCCGATGGCCTGGCTCCCGAGATGACGTGTGCCACCGAGACCGTCGTGGTCGCGGATCGGTCGGACCACGATCCTCCCTCAGGGCGTGCCGCGCAGCGCGGGCAGTCCGACCCCGGCGGCGTCGAAGCCGCCGTCGGAGGCCACGACCTGCCCGGTGACATAGGCGGACTTCTCACCGGCGAGGAAGGCGATGACCTCGGCGATCTCGCGTTCCGAGCCGTAGCGGTTCAGCGGAATCGCGTCGTGATAGGCCGCCCGGATCTCGGGCGAGTGGACCGCGAGGGCGAGCTTGGTGTCCACCGGCCCCGGGCAGACGCAGTTGGCGCGGATGCCCCGCTCGCCCAGTTCCACCGCCTGCTGCTTCGTCAGGTGGATCACGGCCGCCTTGGAGGTGCCATAGGCCACCCGCAGGGTCGAGGCGCGCAAGCCGGAAATCGAGGCGACGTTCACGATGGCGCCGCCCCGGGCCGAGAGGAGCGGGATCGCCGCCTGGCTCATCAGGAAGGTGCCGTCCAGATTGGTCTCCATCACCCGGCGCCAGCGCTCGAACCCGGTCTCGGCGATGGGTCCGAAATCGGCGACGCCGGCATTGTTCACCAGGATGTCGAGTCGGCCGAAGGCGGCCTCCGTCTCGGCCATCGCGGCGTCGGCATCCTCGGGGCGCGAGATGTCGAGCGGCAGGGCGAGCGTGCCGGGCAGTTCCGCCGCGATGCGGGACAGCTCCTCGCCGTCGCGGTCGAGCAGGACCACGCGCCGCCCCTCGGCCAGGAACAGGCGCGCGGTGGCCAGCCCGATGCCGCGGGCGGCCCCGGTGACGAGGGCGACGGTGTCGGTCATTTCAGGGCCTCCACGAGGAACAGCGACAGTCCCGGCCAGGCTGCGATCACCGCGAGGCCGGCCAGGCTGATGGCGAGGAAGGGCAGCGTGGCGCGCGCGATCCGCTCGATCGGCAGGCGCGTCACGTTGGCGGCGACATAGAGGTTGATGCCCACCGGCGGCGTGATCAGGCCGATGGCCAGGTTCACCATGACGAGGACGCCGAACCAGACCGGATCCCAGCCCAGCTCGCGCACCACCGGCAGGAAGATCGGCAGCGAGATGAACATCACCGTCACCGGGTCCATGAACATCCCCGCCACCAGCAGGATCACCATGATGACGAGGAGGATCACGGCGGAGCTCTCCGACAGGCCGAGGAGCCGCGCCGAATACTGGCCGACCAGGTCCTCCACCGTCACCACCCAGCCGAACAGGCTGGCATAGGCCACCACCAGCATCACCACGGCGGAGGAGGACGCGGCCTCGGTCAGCGCGTCGTAGAGGGTGGCCCAGGTCAGGGTGCGGTAGGCGAAGGCGCCCACGGCGAGGGCGTAGACGGTGGCCACCAGCGCGGCCTCGGTGGGCGTGAAGATGCCGGAATAGATGCCGCCGAGGATCACCACCGGCGTCATCAGCCCCCAGAACGAGGACCGGAAGCTGCGCCAGAGGTCGCCGAGATAGCCGTGCGAGACGGGCGGCGGGTCCAGCCGGTCGAGCGCGGCGCGGCCCCGGCCCTTCACGAAGGGCAGGACGGCGAGCATCACCACCCCCATGAAGATCCCCGGCAGGATCGCCGCCACGAAGAGGGCCGAGATCGAGGTCTCGGCGATGACGCCGTAGATGACGAGGCCGATCGAGGGTGGGATCACGATGGAGAAGGCCGCCCCGGTGCAGACCAGCGCGGCGGCGGCGGCGCGGGGATAGCCGTCCTCCTCCATCCCCTTGACGATCATCGGCCCGATGGCCGCGACCGAGGCCGGCCCCGAGCCCGAGACCGCGCCCCAGAACAGGCAGACGACGGTGCCGACGACCCCCATGCCGCCGGGCAGGCCGCCGATCAGCACCCGGAAGAAGCGGATCATCCGCTCCGCGATGCCCAGGGCGCCCATCAGCGTGCCGGCGAGGATGAAGAACGGGATGGCGAGGAGGGCGTATTTGGCGATGCCGGTGGCGATCAGGTCGCCCGCCAGGTCGAAGCCGAAGCCGATCCGCCACATGGCGTACATCGCCGAGAGGCCCAGCGCGAAGGCCACCGGCACGCGCAGCGCCAGCAGCAGGAAGAAGGCCACGATCATCTGCGTGCCCGCGCCCAGCCCCAGGATCTCAGACATCGGGGGTGGCGGGCGGTTCGGCGCGGGGCGCGCGGATCGTCTCGGCGGCGTGCTGCAGGTAGCGGAGGATCACCAGCGCGAAGCCGAAGGGCAGCGCCGCCTGGTACCACCAGGCCGGCACGCCCAGCCCGTAGGAGCGCATGCCGTTCTGGTAGAGGTTGGCCAGGCTCTGCCAGGAGAACCACGCCGAGGCGGCCAAGAGCGCCACGCTGAGCAGGGCGGAGAGCAGATAGACCGCCTGCGCCAGCCGTTTGGGCAGCGAATCCTGCACCAGCGTCACGGCCAGGTGCTCGCCGCGCCGGGCGGCGATGGCGGCGCCGAAGACGGTGAGCAGGAGGAACCCGTTGGTCAGGATCTCCTCGGTCGCGGCGAAGGAGAAGTTGGTGCCGTAGCGCACCACCACGTTGACGAATCCGAGCGCCGTCATGCCGAGGAACAGCACGGCGCAGACGATCTTCTCGAAGTCGCGCAGGAGGAAGCGCACCGGGGACGTCCTTTCGGCCGGAGGTTGGGGGCGGGCGTCGCGGCCCGCCCGCGGGTCGTCAGCCGCCCTGACCGGCCTCGTCGATGGCCTGCTGGAAGGCGCCGACGATGTCCTCGCCCACGCGGCCGGCCCATTCGTCGAAGGCGGGCTGCGTCGCCTCGCGGAAGGCGGCCAGCTCCTCCTCCGTGGGCTCGTAGACCTCCATGCCCTGCTCGCGCAGGAAGTCGACGCCCTCGGCGGTGCCTTCGCGCGTGATCTGGCGCTGGTATTCCATCGCCTCCTCGGCCGCGGCCCGCATGGCCTCCTGCGTCTCCGCGTCGAGGCCGTCCCACCGCTCCTTCGAGACGCCGAGGAAGATCGGGTCGTAGGAATAGTGCCAGGTGGTCAGGTAGTCCTGCACCTCGTAGACCTGCTGCGGGATGATGACGGCGCCGATCGGGTTCTCCTGCCCGTCGACAACGCCCTGCTGCAGCGCGGTCAGGGTCTCGCCCCACTGCATCTGCTGGGGATTGGCGCCGAGCGCGTTCATCACGTCGATATACATCGGCCCCGCGACGCGCATGTTGAGGCCTTCCATGTCCTCGGGCGTCTTGATGGGCCGGACGTTGTTCGTCACCTCGCGGAAGCCGTTCTCGCCCCAGGCCAGCACCTCGATCCCCCGCTCGCGCAGGATGTCCTCCAGCAGTTCGGCGGGTTCGCCTTGCGTCGTGGCGTCCACCTCCTCGTAGTCGGCATAGAGGTAGGGCAGGGAGAACACCGCCATCTCCGGCACCAGCGGGGTGACGTTGATCGCCGAGGTCACCACCAGGTCCAGCGCGCCGCGGCCGACCATCTCGGCCTGGCGCATCTGGTCGCCCCCCGAGAGCTGGGCATTGGGAAAGACGCGGACGTCGTAATCGCCGCCGGTCTTTTCCGCCAGAAGCTCCCCGAACCGCTCGGCGCCCTGGTGCCAGGTCGTCGAATCGCCCGTGTTGTGGGACAGGCGCAGGGTTTCGGCGGCGGCCGGCGCGGCCAGCATGGTGGTCGCCAGGATGCCGGCCAGCGCGGCGGTGACGGATGTCGTCATTCGGTTCTCCTCCCCAAAGGTGACACAATGTGGATCAGAAGCCCGGTCTACGGGCAAGGCAAACTTGCATTTCCCGGCATCCCGGTCACTCTGGCAGAAATATTGCGCCCGGATCGGGCGGATCGGGCGGGGTTGAAGGTCCATCATATGAACAAGGAGGCGCAGCTGGCCGGAACGAGCGGGGCGCAGAGCGTCGACCGCGCGCTGGGACTCCTGCGGCTGGTGGGGCGGCGCGGGTCCGCGGGTGCGACGCTGGCGGACCTGGTCGCCGCCTCGGGGCTGGAGAAGCCGACCGTGCGGCGGCTCCTGATGGCGCTGATCCGCGGCGGGCTGGTGGAGCAGGACGCGGTCACCCGGACCTATCACCTGGGCGCGGAATGCTACGTCCTCGGTGCGCTGGCGAGCCCGCGGCACGGCCTGCTGGAGATCGCCGCCGACGCGGTGGCGCGGCTGGCGCGCGAGAGCGGCGACACCGCCTTCGTCACCCTGCGGCGCGGATCGGCGGCCGTTTGCCTGCACCGCGAGGAGGGCGCGTTCCCGATCCGCACCCACGCCCTGACCGCCGGCGAGCAGCACCCCCTCGGCGTGGGCGCGGGCTCGCTGGCGATGCTGGCGGCCCTTCCGGCCGCCGAAGCGGAGGCGGTGATCGAGGACAACGCCGCGCGGCTGATTGCCGCCTATCCGGGACTGGAGCCGGACGTGCTGCGGGCCGAGATGGCGGCGACGCGGGAACGCGGCTGGGCGCTGAACGCCGGCCGGGTGGTGGCGGGCAGCTGGGGCCTCGGCGTCGTGCTGAGGCGCGGCGACGGGGCGGTGGTCGGCGCGCTGTCGCTGGCCGCGATCGAGCCCCGGATGCAGCCCCCGCGCGACGCGGAATTGGCGCGGCTCCTGCTGCGCGAACGGGACGAGGTGGAGGCGCGGCTGGCGCGCGACCCCGGCAGAGGAGAGAGATCATGACCGATCCGCAGATCGTGGGCTGGGCCCACGGCCAGTTCGGCAAGTCGGAGGCGCCCGATACCGAGGCGCTGATGGCGGAGGTCACCGGCCCCGCGCTCGACCATGCCGGGATCCCGGCCGAGGAGGTCGACGGGATCTTCGTCGGCGTGTTCAACAACGGCTTCTCCGACCAGGATTTCCAGGGCGCGCTGGTGGGGATGGGCCACGAGGGGCTCGCCCGCGTGCCCGCCACCCGGTTCGAGAATGCCTGCGCCACCGGCTCCGCGGCGCTCTACGGCGCGATGGACTTCATCGCCGCGGGGCGCGGCCGGGTCGCCCTCGTCGTGGGTGCCGAGAAGATGACCGCCACGCCCGGGCCGGAGGTGGGCGAGATCCTGCTCGGCGCCTCCTACCGCCGGGAGGAGCGCGGCGTGGAGGGCGGCTTCGCCGGCCTCTTCGGGCAGATCGCCAACGGCTATTTCCAGCGCCACGGCGACCGGTCCGAGGAGCTCGCGATGATCGCGGCCAAGAACCACGCCAACGGGATGGCCAATCCCTACGCCCATCTGCGGCGCGGCTTCGACGTCGCCTTCTGCAACACGGTGTCGGAGAAGAACCCGCGGGTGGCCGGGCCGCTCAGGCGCACCGATTGCTCGCTCGTCTCCGACGGGGCGGCGGCGCTGGTCCTCGCCGCGCCCGAGGTGGCCGAGGGGCTGGCCCGGCGCGTGGCGTTCCGGGCCCGCGCCCAGGCCAACGAGCCGCTCGCGCTGTCGCGCCGCGACGTGACACGCTTCGACGGCGCCCGCCGCGCCTGGGAGGCGGCCTACGCCCAGGCCGGGATCGGGGTGGACGACCTGTCGCTGGTGGAGACGCACGATTGCTTCACCATCGCCGAGCTTCTCGAATACGAGGCGATGGGGCTGACGGAGCCGGGGCAGGGCGCCCGGGCGATCCGCGAGGGCTGGGTGGCCAAGGACGGCCGGCTGCCGGTGAACCCCTCGGGCGGGCTGAAATCCAAGGGCCATCCGATCGGCGCCACCGGCGTGTCGATGCACGTGATGGCGGCGATGCAGGTGACGGGCGAGGCCGGCGAGATGCAGGTGCCCGGCGCCTCCCTCGCCGGCGTGTTCAACATGGGCGGCGCGGCGGTGGCGAACTACGCCTCGGTGCTGGAACGGGTGGGCTGATGCGGCCCGTCTCCACCCGGGTGATGAACCTGTCGCATCTGCTGACCGAGAGCGCGCGGCGGCAACCGGGCGCGACCGGCCTCGCCCGGGGCGCGGCGCGCTGGTCCTGGGCCGAGCTGGAGGCGCGGGCCACGGCCTTCGCCGCGGCGCTGCGCGACCGGTTCGGGGCAGCGAAGGGCGACCGGATCCTGGTGCAGTCCGCGAACTGCAACCAGATGTTCGAGGCCGCCTTCGCCTGCTGGAAGCTGGGCTGCGTCTGGGTGCCCGCGAACTACCGCCAGACGCCCGAGGAGGTCGCCTTCCTGGCCCGCTCCTCCGGTGCGCGGGGCCTGCTGGCCGGGGCGGGTTTCGCGGATCATATCGCCGCCTGCGCGGAGCAGGTGGAGTTCACCGTGACGATCGGCGGCGGCGCTGCCGATTACGATGCGCTGGTCGCCGAGCACCGGGGCGCGGCGGTGGCGCCGGTGGCGGTGGATCGCGACGATCCGGCCTGGTTCTTCTTCACCTCCGGCACCACCGGCAAGCCCAAGGCCGCGGTGCTGACCCACGGGCAGCTGGCCTTTGTCGTCACCAACCACCTCTGCGACCTGATGCCGGGGACCGGGCCGGGGGATGCCTCGCTGGTCGTCGCGCCGCTGTCGCACGGGGCCGGCATCCACCAGCTGGCGCAGGTGGCCCACGGCGTGCCGACGATCCTGCCCGACGGCGCCCGGTTCGACGCGGCCGAGGTGTGGCGGCTGGTGGAGGAGTGGCGGATCACCAACCTCTTCACCGTCCCCACTATCGTGAAGATGCTGGTCGAGGATCCGGCGGTGCGACAGCGCGACCATTCCAGCCTTCGCTACGTCATCTATGCCGGGGCGCCGATGTACCGCGCCGACCAGGTGCGTGCGCTGGAGGAGCTGGGCCCGGTGCTGGTGCAGTATTTCGGCCTGGGCGAGGTGACCGGCAACATCACCGTCCTGCCGCCCGCGATGCACTCTGCCGAGGACGCGCGGATGCGGATCGGCACCTGCGGATATGCCCGCACCGGGATGCAGGTGCAGGTGCAGGACGGCGAGGGCCGGGAAGTGCCGCCCGGCGAGACGGGCGAGGTCGCGGTGATCGGGCCGGCCGTCTTCGCCGGCTATCACGAGAACCCCGAGGCCAACGCCGAGAGCTTCCGCGACGGCTGGTTCCTGACCGGCGACATGGGCCACATGGATGCCGGGGGATTCCTCTACCTGACCGGCCGCGCCTCGGACATGTACATCTCCGGGGGCTCCAACATTCACCCGCGCGAGATCGAGGAGAAGATCCTGGCCCATCCCGGGATCAGCGAGGCCGCCGTCCTCGGCGTGCCCGACCCGGTCTGGGGCGAGGTCGGACTCGCCGTCTGCGTGGCCCGCGGCGAGCCGCCCGCGTCCGAGGCCCTGCTCGGCTGGCTGGGCGAGCGGGTGCCGCGCTACAAGCTGCCGAAGCGCGTCGTGTTCTGGGACGAGATGCCGAAATCGGCCTATGGCAAGGTGACCAAGAAGATGATCCGTGCCGAGCTGGAGGCGCGGGGCGAGATCGCGGATGGCTGACGGGCCGCGGATCGCCCATCCCGGCCCCCGCGCGGCGGAGCGGTTGGCCTGGGTTCCCTGCGCGGCGGTGCCCCGCCGGATCACGCTGCCCGCCGGTGTGCCGCTGCTCGACGCGATGGCGGCGGCGACCGGCGGCGCGTCCGCCTGGATCGACCTGTCCGGCCTCGCGGCGGAGCGGCTGGCCTTCGTCCGCCCCGCTCCCGCGCCGGGAGACGGCCACGCGGCCTGGTACAGCGAGGCGACGGTCCTCGACGGCGCGGAGATCCGGGTCGCCGGCGCGCATCTGGGCCGCGACGGGGCGTCACCCTTTGCCCATGTCCACGGGGCCTGGACCGGCCGGGACGGGGTGGAGTGGATGGGCCATCTCCTGCCCGGCGAGACGGTCCTGTCCCGGGAAGCGGAGGTGCCGGCGCTGCTGCTCCGTGGCGCGCAGCTGGAGCGGAGGGAGGATGCCGAGACGCGCTTCTCCCTGTTCCATCCCGCCGGCGGGGGGCCGGGCACCGCGGTATTGGCGACGATCCGGCCGAACGAGGATCTCCATGCCGCACTGGTCGCGGTGGCGCGGGCGGCCGGGATGGACCGGGCGCGCGTCCACGGGCTCGGCAGCCTGGCGGGGACCGCCTTCGCCGACGGGTCCCGGATCGGGGCCTATGCCACCGAGGTGCTGCTGACCGGCGGCACCGTGGGGCCCGAGGGTGCGGAGCTGACCGCCGAGACGATCGGCTTCGACGGTGGCCGGGGCGCGGGGCGGCTGGCGCCCGGGAAGAACCCCGTCTGCGTCACCTTCGAATGCCTCCTGGTTTCGGGATAGGGGCTCAGGCCGACCGGCTCTGAAACGCGCCCGGGCCTGGGTGAGGGCCTGACATCGCGTCAGGACCTGGCCCCCCTCCGGCAACCTCGCTCCCACGGGGAGCAAGCCCGGTCCCCGGCGCGCGACCGGTTGACATGGAGGCGGGCCCGCCCGCCCGGACTGGAGGACAGGGGGCCGGCGCGCTGGACGCTCCTTCGTTGAGAAGGCACGGGTGGCGGTCAGCCGTACCCGGTGGGCGCTCCTGACCCGGCCCGCGTCGCGCACCGTGCGGGGGTCGACCGGGCATGCGTCGACGAGGTGGTGGCCGAAGCCGGGGCGAGGAGGCGCGATCCCGTGTCGTCCTCGATCAGCACGCGGCCCGCTCGGCTCTCCGCGGCGGGAAAAGGGTGTCGTAGGCCCAGGTGAACGCGAAGGCATAGACCACATAGAAGGCCGCGAAGGAGAACTCCATCACCAGGGCCACCGCCAGGGAAACGTCGAGCCACCAGGCGAAAAGCGGCAGCAGGATGATCAGGAGCGTGACTTCGAACAGGACGGCATGCACGACCCGGAGCGGCATCGTCTTGCGGGAATCGCCGCGCCGCCAGTGCAGGACGTGGTCGAAGCAAAGATTGAAGATGTAGTTCCAGATCGTCGCCGCCGTGGCGCCGATCAGGGCGAGGAGGCCCATGTCGCCCATCGGATGATCGAACATCCAGGCAAAGAGGGGCGTGACGATCACGAGGCCGATGACCTCGAAGCTGACGGCCTGGCGGATACGATCTGCGGTTCTGCGCATGGGGGGCCTCCGAAGGTTGTCCGGGCCGTCCCGCGTGCAGACCGATTGGCCGGGCGGGGTCGTCCCCGCCCGGGCACAAGATGCGGCCCGAATCCACGGGTTTCAAGGGAGATGCCGGCGCGGAGTCGTCCGGACTGTCCGGCGTCGGCGATCCCACCTGGGGGTGCGGTGGGAACGCGGAGCCGGGCCGTCTAGGGCGCGGATTGCCTTGCCAGGCGGCGGGGCCGGCCGGACCAGAGGTCTCGCGCCGTGTGTTCGGGGAGTCCGGCGGTCTCCAGCGCCAGCGCGGCGGTGGACAGGACAATGGATTCGGCGAAGGCGTCCGGCCGGGACCCGTCCCACAGCCCGGCCAGCGCCGCCGGATCGGCCGGGGCGTCGGCCAGCCGCCGGTGGGCCTCCACGGGGCGGCCGGTCAGGCCGGTCCAGCTTTCGCCGTCCCGCAGCCCGAAGACGGCGATATCCTTGGCCGGGTGGTGCTCGAACTCGCCGCCACCGCCCTTCAGGACCGTCAGGCGCGGAAGGCCCAGGAGCTTCGCCGCATCGGCCTGCAACTCGCGGTAGGGCGGGTGGAACACGCCCTGCACCGCCGCCGGCGCCCGGCCGGGATTCAGCATGCGGCAGACGGTGTTGATGCAGGATCTCAGGCCCAGAACGTCGCGCAGGCGCAAGAGCGCCATGAGCCGCGGGCTGAGATGTTCCAGCGGCAGGTAGGCGATGCCGTCGCGCTCCAGCGCCCGCGCCGCGGTCTCCGACGACCCGGCCTCGGCGATGCCGAGACCGGGCAGCGCGGCGCGGACCGCGGCATGCGCGCCCTGGTGGCTGTTCCAGCCGTGCAGGAGGACCGGCACGCCGGCCGCCGCCACCAGCTTCGCCGAGAGCAGGAACCACGGCAGCCCGCGCGAGCGCCCGGCGGCGTAGCTCGGCCAGTCGAGCCCTGGTGTGACGGCCAGGTCCGGCAGGGCCTCGCGCGCCGCGGCGGCGAAGCCCGCGATTTCCCCGGCGGTCTCGCCCTTCATCCGCATCAGCATCAGGATCGCGCCCACCGCCTCGCGGTCGGCATCCGCGCGCATCATCAGGCGCATCGCCTCGCGCGCCTCCTCCATCGTCATGGACCGGGCGCGGCCCTGGCCCCGGGCCAGGATGCGGACATGGGCGGCAAGGGTCATTCCGCGGGCTCCTTTCCTGGCGCACATGGGTTCGGGGGGCCACGCGATCCGCGATCCGTCTGTCGCGACCGGGCCCACCCGGTCGCCCGCGCCTCGGCCCCCGATTGCCGACTGCGCCGGAACCTGCGTCGATCCCGGCCCGAGGCAAGATCCGCGGGCCGGGCGGGACCGCGTCGTCGCGGCCCGCGGAGGCGGAACGGCCAGGGCGCCAGGGCGCCCCGCCGTGGCGCAACAGGCGCCGGTCTCACCAGGTCTTGTAGGGCAGATACTTGCCGGTCATCTCGACCTTCACCCGGTCGCCCTTCGGGTCCTCGACCCGGCTGACGGCCATGTCGAAGTCGATGGCGGACATGATCCCGTCGCCGAACTTCTCGTGCACCAGCGCCTTGAAGGAGGGGCCGAACACGCCCGCGATCTCGTAGAGGCGGTAGATGCAGGGATCGGTGGGGATGTCGCGATTCCAGTCCTTGGAGGGGCTCTCCTGCAGCAGGATCACCGCCTCGTCCGGCAGGCCCAGGGTCGCCGCCAGGGCCTCGGCCTTCTCCTTCGGCATCGCGCCCATCCCGGTGGCGACCGCGTGGGTCCAGATCGGCGACATGCCGACCGCCTCGGCGATCCCCTCCCAGGTCAGTCCGCTCATCCGCTTGGCGCGCAGCACCTGTTCGGTCACGTCGTCGCGGGTCATCGTTTCGCGGGTCATCTTGTCCATAGTCGTCTCCCTTTCTGGTGGTCGGAGGGGAGGCGCCCGGGCGGGCGCCCCGGGGAAGTCATTCGGCCGGCTCGACCTGCAGGTTCGCGGTCTCGGCCACCCGGTCGGTGGCGGCGGCCTTGTAATGGGTGGCGTAGATCACCGCGCCGACGAAGGTCAGCCCGCCCACGAGATTGCCGACGACGGTCGGGATCTCGTTGTACATCAGGTAGTCGCCCCAGGTGAAATCGGCGCCGAGCAGCAGCCCGATGGGGAACAGGAACATGTTCACGATGGAATGCTCGAAGCCGAGATAGAAGAAGATCAGGATCGGCATCCACATGGCGATCACCTTGCCGCCCACGCTGGTCGACATCATCGCCGCGACCACGCCGGTGGAAACCATCCAGTTGCACATCACGGCACGGACGAAGAGCGTGAGCATGCCGCCCGACCCGGCCTCGGCGTAGCCCACGGTCCGGGAATGGCCGATAGTCATCAGCTGCTGGCCGACCGCGTTCGGCTCCACCGAGAAGCCCATCGTCAGGATGATCGCCATGAAGATCGCGGTGGTCATCGCCCCGGCGAAGTTGCCGACGAAGACGAGGCCCCAGTTGCGCAGGACGCTGGCGGTGGTCACTCCCGGCCGCCGGTCCCACAGCGCCAGCGGACACAGCGTGAAGACGCCGGTCAGCAGGTCGAATCCCAGCAGGTAGAGCGTGCAGAACCCCACGGGGAACAAGAGCGCCCCGATCAGGAAATTGCCGGTATTGACCGCGACGGTCACCGCGAAGGCCGCGGCGAGCGCCAGGATCGCGCCGGCCATGTAGGCACGGATCAGCGTGTCCTTGGTCGACATCTTGGTCTTGGCCTCGCCGGCATCGACCATCTTGCGGGCGAAGTCCTCTGGAGTGACGTATGACATCTGTCTTGTCCTTCTGGATCAGGCGGCGTCGGCCGCGGTCAGGGAGGAGGCATCGATCAGCACCCGCCCGGCCTCGACCCGGACGCGATAGGTCGCGATCCGGCCCTCGTCGGCGCCCTGGGCCTCGCCGGTCTCCAGCGAGAAGACCCAGTTGTGGAGCGGGCAGGTGACGCGGCGGTCGTGGACGATGCCCTCGTCGAGCGGACCGCCGCGGTGGGGGCAGGTAGCGGAGGTGGCGAAGACCGCGTCTTCGGCGGTGCGGAACAGCGCGATGCAGCCGGCCTTGGTCTTTACCCGGCGCGCGCCGCGCAGGGGAATGTCGTCCAGGGCCCCGAGGTCGATCCAGTTCATTCCGCGGCCTCCAGCGTCAGGTCGGCGAGCGGGGCGAAGGCGCGGCGCGCCTCGGGCGTGGTGCGTTCGGCCCAGGGGTCCTTCTGATAGACGGATTGCGAGAGGTCGAAGCGGGCGACCAGCGCGGCCCGCTCGGCCGCGTCCGACAGCACCTTTTTCACCCAGTCCAGCCCGACCTTGGCGATCCACTTGTAGGGCCGGTCGAGATACTTCGCGTGCTCCCGGTAGAGCTGGACGAAGGCCACGATCCACTCGATCGTCTCCTCCTCGGTCCGGGCCTCGTGCAGGCGCTCGACCTCCTTCACGTCCATGCCGGCGGCACCGCCGACGCCGATCTGGAAGCCCGAGTCGACGCAGATCACGCCGATATCCTTGCAGGTCGCCTCGGCGCAGTTCCGGGGACAGCCGGAGACGCCGAGCTTGACCTTGTGCGGCGTCCAGGAGCCCCAGAGCCGCTTCTCGATCTTCACCGCGAGCCCGGTGGAATCCTGCGTCCCGAAGCGGCACCAGTCGGTGCCGACGCAGCTCTTCACCGTGCGCAGGCCCTTGGTATAGGCGTGGCCCGACACCATCCCGGCGGCGTTCAGATCGGCCCAGATGTCGGGCAGGTCCTCCTTGGCGATGCCGAGGATGTCGATGCGCTGACCGCCGGTGACCTTCAGCTCGCCGCCGTAGCGCTCGGCGGCGTCGGCGATGGCGCGCAGCTCCTCGGCGTTGGTCAGCCCGCCCCACATGCGCGGCATGACCGAATAGGTGCCGTCCTTCTGGATGTTGGCGTGGTTGCGCTCGTTGACGAAGCGGCTCTGCGGATCGTCCGCGTAGTCGAGCGGCCAGTCGGCCAGCAGGTAGAAGTTCACCGCCGGGCGGCAGACATGGCAGCCGTTCGGCGTGGTCCAGCCCAGTTCCTGCCAGACCGCGGGCTGCGATTTCAGCTCACGCGCCTTGATCAGGCGCCGCACGTCCTCGTGGGTCAGGTCGGTGCAGCCGCAGATGGGCTGCGCGGCCGGCCTCTCGACGTCGCCGCCCAGTTCGCAGGCCAGGATCTGCTCCACCAGACCGGTGCATGTCCCGCAGGAGGCGGAGGCCTTTGTCTCGGCCCTGATCGCGGCCAGGTCGGTCGCGCCGCCGCCGATCGCCTCCACGATCCGGCCCTTGGCAACGCCGTTGCAGCCGCAGATCTCCGCCTCCGCCGGCAGGGCGGCTATGGCGGCCAGCGGATCGCCGGCGGCGTCGCCCTGATGGGCGGGGCCGAAGATCAGCGTGTCGCGCATCCCGGAGATGTCGGTGCGGTCCTTGATGAGGCCGAAGAACCAGTTCCCGTCCGCGGTGTCGCCGTACATCACGGCGCCGATAAGGCGGTCGCCCTCGAGCACGAGTCGCTTGTAGATGCCGCGGCCGGGATCGCGGAAGACGATGTCCTCCCGCCCCTCGCCTTCGGCGAAATCGCCGGCGGAGAAGAGGTCGCAGCCGGTGACCTTCAGCTTGGTCGACAAGTCCCGGACGGCGAAGGCGTCGGGCCGATCCAGCAGCGTGTTCGCCAGCACCCTGGCCTGATCGTAGAGCGGGGCGACGAGGCCGAAGAGGTGGCCGTCGAACTCAACGCATTCGCCCACGGCATGGATCGCTGGGTCCGAGGTCCGCAGGCCGGCATCGACCTCGATCCCGCGCGCGACCTCCAGCCCCGCATCGGTGGCGAGGCGGGTCTCCGGCCGGATCCCGACCGCCATGACGACGAGATCGGCGCCGAGCGTGGTCCCGTCCTCCAGAAGGACCGCCTCGGCGCGGTCGTGGCCGAGGATCGCCTTGGTCGCGGCGCGGGTCAGGACGGTGACGCCGCGCGCCTCGAGATCCTTTCGCAGCAGGTGCCCGGCGGATTCGTCGAGCTGGCGCTCCATGAGATGCCCGGCCAGGTGGACGACCGTCACCTCCATGCCGCGCAGTCGCAGCCCCGCCGCCGCCTCCAGTCCCAGGAGGCCGCCGCCGATCACCACCGCCCGGGCGCCGGGCGTCCCGGCGGCGGCGATCATGGCATTGGTGTCGTCCAGATCGCGATAGCCGACGACGCCGGGCAGGTCCCGGCCGGGAACGGGAAGGATGAACGGCGCCGACCCGGTCCCGATGACCAGCCGGTCATAGGGCACCTCGCCCTTCTCGCCCACGACGACCTTCCGCGCGCGGTCGATCCGCACCACCTGCTCGCCGAAGCGGCAGGTCACGTTGCGGGCGGCGTACCAGGCCTCGTCGTGGGTCACGATCTCGGCATAGCTCGTCTCGCCCGACAGGACGGGCGACAGCATGATGCGGTTGTAGGTTCCCCGCGGCTCGCCGTTGAAGATCGTGACCTCGTAGGCCTCGGGATCGGCCTCGAACAGGTGCTCCAGCATCCGCCCGGTGGCCATGCCCGCGCCGATGACGACCAGTTTCTGCATGTCTGTCTCCTCAGCAAGGCCGGGCGGCGCGTTGCGCGCCCGCGCGCCCGGGATCGATTCAAAGCCCCGGCGGGGCGCCTCCCGCCCGGCGCTTGCCCACGGGGCGCGGCCGGCGGGGGAATGACGGTTCGGAATGTTCACGGTGCCTGTCCACAGGGTCGTGATCGCGCGGGGGGTGGGTCGCGGGAAGGTTTACGGCGCGCCGCAGGCCCCGAATATGCGGCACTGCGGCGGGTCGCGCCGCGGTTGCACAACGATCGGGCGCTCGAAGAACGCAGGCCGCACATTGGCGGCCGGAGACGACGATTCGGGGACGCAGAACTGCCAGCCGGCGATGGCAGGGTCGGGCCTATCCGCGTGATCGCGAGGCCAACGGGGGATTGCCGTTCGGCGGCGGCGGCCGGGGCCGAAGCCGAGGGCAGCCCCGCCCCGGAAGCCCGGTCAGGTACGCGGCGACCGACCCCCCGGGTCGCGGTCATCGGGGGCGCGGGGACTGCCGCGGCCATGGCCGGCAGGGGGCATCCGGGAGCCAGGCTGTCGGTTCCGGCGCGATCGCGGACGGGCCGAATGTGACGACCGAGGAAAACGCCTGGCACTTCGTCTTTTCCCGGGTAAGTGATAACCGGACCGCCTCGAAATCCGAAATCCGAAATCCGAAATCCGAAATCCGAAATCGAACGTGTCGAGGCGATGACGATCGCCCGCGGGCATTCGAGGATCGTGATGGAGCCGAGCAGCGCCGTGCTGCTCGCCTGAATCCTCGGGAACCCCGACGCCTATCGCGGCCGGACGGTCGGCGTCGTCGTCACCGGCGGCAAAACCGACCCGGACCGTCTGCCCTGAATCGCACGAGAGGACGACCCGAGATGAACGCCACCGCGACACCGGACGACCACGAGGTCGGCTACGATATTCCGGCCGCGATCGGCATGGAGGAGGCGCTGATCCAGACACCGTGCCTGATCCTCGATCTCGACGCGCTGGAGCGGAACATTCGCAAGATGGGCGACTACGCGCGGGCGCACGGCATGCGCCATCGCGTGCATGGCAAGATGCACAAGTCGGTGGACGTGGCGCGACTGCAGATCGAGATCGGCGGCGCCTGCGGCGTCTGCTGCCAGAAGGTCAGCGAGGCCGAAGTCTTCGCCCGCGGCGGCATCACGGACCTGCTCGTGTCGAACCAGGTGCGCGACCCGGCCAAGATCGCGCGCCTCGCGCGGCTGCCGAAGCTCGGCGCGCGCACGATCTGCTGCGTCGATGACGTCGCCAACGTGGCCGAGCTGTCTGCCGCCGCGCAGGGCGAGGGCACCGAGATCGAGTGCCTGGTGGAGATCGATTGCGGCGCCGGGCGCTGCGGCGTGACCGGGACCTCGGCGGTGGTCGGGATCGCCAGGGCCATCGACGCCGCGCCGGGCCTGAAATTCGCGGGCCTGCAGGCGTATCAGGGCGAGATGCAGCACCTCGACGCCTACGAGGACCGCAGGGCGAAGATCGACGTGGCGGTGGCCATGGTGCGCGACGCGGTGGATGCGCTGGAGGCCGAGGGCCTCGAATGCGACATCGTCGGCGGCGGCGGCACCGGATCCTACCGGTTCGAGACCGCCTCGGGCCTCTACAACGAGCTGCAATGCGGCTCCTACGCGTTCATGGATGCCGCCTATGGGCGGATCCGCGACCGCGACGGCAAGCGCCTGGACCAGGGGGAATGGGAGAACGCGCTCTTCCTCCTGACCAGCGTGATGAGCCACGCCAGGCCCGACGCGGCGATCGTCGATGCGGGCCTCAAGGCGCAATCGGTCGATAGCGGGCTGCCGGTCGTGTTCGGACGTTCGGATGTCGAATACGTGAAATGCACGGACGAACATGGCGTCGTCGCGGACCCGGAGGGCGTTCTGGCGATCAACGAGAAGCTGAAGCTCGTGCCCGGCCACTGCGACCCGACCTGCAACCTCCACGACTGGTATGTGGGGGTCCGGAACGGCCGGGTCGAGACGCTCTGGCCGGTCTCGGCCCGCGGCAGGGCCTACTGACCCGGCCGGGAGGTCGGGTGCCCCGCGCGGTGCCCCGACGACGGCGACCCGGGGCGTATCGAGCCGCCGAGCGGGTCTTCGCCGCCATGGCCGGGGCGGGGCCCGCAACTTTCCGGTCGTCCGCGAGGCCATCGGCCATGCCGCGGCCCTGGTGCTTCCTGCCGATGCCGGGGGGCCGATCGCGGGCGTCCCGGCCCTCCTGTCGCCTGCATCGGCAGGGAGGCCCGGTGCAGGAGAAGCGTGGCGGCGCCGCACGCGGCCGCCGCGGGGCCGATCTCTCGGGCGGGTATCACCCCGCCCGGAGCGGTGATCGACGGCGACGATCCCGGCCGCCGGTCGTCGACGGGATCCGCTGTTCGACGGGACCGGCGTGGGGCCGCAGGGTTCCGCACGCGCGGCGCGCGTCGTCGAACCGGCCGTCGCGCGCGGAGTCGCGTCCGAACTCGGGCAGGGGCGGCTAGCCGTCCTCGCCGTTGGCGATCAGCCAGTCGCGGACCGTTTCGAGCTTGTTCTGCAAGTGTCGGCGCAGGATCTCCGCGAGGCCGGGGCCGTCGCGCGCCTCCAGTCTCGCCATGATCTCCTCGTGCTCGTCGATCGCCTGTCGCCAGCGGGCGTCGGTCATGTTGGCGACGAACCGCGCCCGGCGGACCTGCGTGGCGAGCGAGCGATACTGGACCGAGAGGGTCTCGTTGCGGGCCGCCGTCAGGATGGCGCCATGGATCTGCTGGTTGATCTCGAAATACTCGACCAGCCGACGCGCCTCGAAATGGCCGAGCATCGCGTCGTGGAGCCGGCGGATTTCCGCAATCTCCGCGTCGGTGATCTTGGCGCAGGCCAGTTCGCCGGACAGGGCCTCCAGCGCGCCCATCACCGGGAACACCTCCTCCAGGTCGTCCACCGTGATCCGGCTGACCCATGCGCCGCGGTTCGGCTCCAGGACCACGAGGCGGTCGAAGGCGAGGACCTTGAGCGCCTCGCGCAGCGGCGTGCGCGAGACCCCGAACATCTCGCACAGGTCCCGCTCCGGCACCTTGGTGCCCGGCGCGAGTTCGCCGCTGATGATGAGCTCGCGGACATTGTCGGCAAGCTCCTGGTGCAGCGAAGTGCGGCGCAGCGCCGGAACGCCCTTGGTCTGTACATTCATCGCATGCTCTCCCGTGGCAGCGCCATGTCCAGCAGCCGGGCGACATGGATGGCCTCGCGCCCGGTCCCGTCGGCGATCTGGTGCCGGCAGGACGTCCCGTCGGCCACCACGATCGCGTCGGACCCGGCGGCCCGCACGGCGGGAAACAGGCTGATCTCGCCCATCTCGCGGGACACCTTCTCGGTCTCGACGCCATAGCCGAACGACCCGGCCATGCCGCAGCAACTCGACTCTATCATGTCCACCCGCGTTTCGGGCAAGAGATCGAGCGTGCGGCGGATGGCGGGCACAACGTCATGGGCCTTCTGGTGGCAATGGCCGTGCAGCTTCACATCCCGGTCGAGCGGCCGCAGCGGCAGCGCCAGTTCCCCCGCAGCGCTCGCCTCGGCGATGTATTCCTCCAGCATCCGGGCCTGCGCCGCGACGGTGCGGGACGCCTCCCCCGGCAGGAGGGCGGGGATCTCGTCGCGCAGGGTCAGCAGGCAGGAGGGCTCCAGCCCGACGATGGGGAGGCCCTTCTCGGCATGGGGCAGGAGCGCGTCGACCAGGCGCTGGCCGGTCCGGCGCGCCTTGTCGACCAGCCCGGTGGCGAGATAGGTGCGCCCGCTGTCGAGCGGTTTAGTCCTGCCGTCGCGGGCCACCGCGACGCGCTTGCCCCCGGCCCGCAGCACGCGCAGCGCCGCGCGCAGGTTCTCCGGCTCGAAGTAGCGGTTGAAGATGTCGGCAAAGAGGATGACGTCGGGATCGTCGTCCTGCGCCTCGTCGTCGCGGAACGGGCGGGACGACCAGTGCGGCAGAGGCCGGGAGGCGGCGAACCCGGTGGGCTTCTCCAGCAGCCGGGCGAGGAACGGCACGCGGTTGCGCAGGTTCATGGCCCAGGCCACGCGGGAGGCGTAGGGCGCGTAATCGGGCATGTATCCCACCAGCCGGTCGTGCAGGCCGAGCCCGTTCCTGGCGGCGCGGGCCGCCAGGACCTCGACCTTCATGCGCGCCATGTCGACGCCGGTGGGGCATTCCCGCTTGCAGGCCTTGCAGGAGACGCAGAGCTTCAGCGTCTCGGCCAGGGCGTCGGAGGTCAGCCCGTCCTCGTCCAGCTGTCCCGAGATCGCGAGGCGGAGGGTGTTGGCCCGGCCCCGCGTCACGTCGATCTCGTTGCGCGTGGCGCGGTAGGAGGGGCACATGGCGCCGCCCTGCAGCTTGCGGCAGGCGCCGTTGTTGTTGCACATCTCCACGGCGCCCTGGAAGCCGCCCCCCGCGCCCGGATAGGCCGACCAGTCGAAGGCCGTCTTCAGGGGCCTGACCTCGTAATCGGGCGAATACCGGAACAGGCTCCGGTCATCCATCTTCGGCGCCTCGACGATCTTGCCGGGGTTGAAGACGCGTTCGGGATCGAAGCTGTCCTTCACCTTGAGGAAGGCGGTGGTGATCTCGGGGCCGAACATCTTCTCGTGGAACTCGGAGCGCACGATGCCGTCGCCGTGCTCGCCCGAATGGGAGCCCTTGTAATGCGCGACGAGGTCGAAGGCCTCCTCGGCGATGGAGCGCATCTTCTTGACGTCGGAGTCGAGCTTGAGGTTCAGCACCGGGCGCACATGCAGGCAGCCCACCGAGGCATGGGCGTACCAGGTGCCCTTGGTGCCGTGCCTCTCGAAGATCTCGGTCAGCCCGGCGGTGTACTCGGCCAGATGCGGCAGCTCGACCGCGCAATCCTCGACGAAGGAGACGGGCTTTCCCTCCTGCTTCATGGACATCATGATGTTGAGGCCGGACTTGCGCACCTCGGCGATCTGGCCCTGCAGGCGCTGGTCTTCCACGGCGACGACGCCGCCCCATCCCCGACCCTCGTGCGACCAGTCGAATCCGAGGCCGGCCATCGTGTCCTTCAGCGCGGACAGCTTGGCCCGGTTCGCCTCCTCGCTGCCCTCGTCGAATTCCACCAGCAGGAGCGCCTCGGGCGCGCCGCGGACCGCCTGCTCGATGGTCGGGCGGAACATGGGGATCTGCCGCGACAGGCCGATCATCGTGGCGTCCACCAGCTCCACCGACAGCGGGTCGAGCTTCACCAGGTGCTGCGTCGCGTCCATCGCCTGGTAGAAGGTGGGGAAGTGGCACACGCCCAGATGCCTCTGGCCGACCAGCGGCCACAGCTGCAGCTCGATGGCGGTGAAATAGGCCAGCGTGCCCTCCGATCCCACCAGGAGGTGGGCGAGGTTCGGCATCTCGTGCCGGGGCGTCAGCGCGTCCAGGTTGTAGCCGCCGACCCGGCGGGTGAGCTTGGGAAAGCGGGCCTCGATGAGATCGGCCTGCGCGCCGCCGAGCGCGATCATTTCTGCCGCTGTGCGGGCATAGGCGTCGTTCCCGCCCGGGCCCTCGCGCGAGACCGGCCCGAAATGCGCCGCCGTGCCGTCCGCGAGGATGGCGTCGATGGAGCGCACGTTGTCGCGCATGGTGCCGTAGCGCAGGGAGCGGCCGCCGCAGGAATTGTTCGCGGCCATGCCGCCGATCGTGGCGCGCGAGCCGGTCGAGATATCGACCGGGAACCACAGTCCATGCGGCTTCAACGCCCGGTTCAGCTCGTCGAGCACCACGCCCGGCTCGCACCACGCAGCGGCGGTTCTCGATGTCGAGTTCGAGGATGCCGTTGAAATGGCGGGAATTGTCGAGGATGAGGCCGCTGTTCACCGTCTGTCCGCATTGCGAGGTGCCGCCGCCGCGTCCGGTGATCGGCACGCCCGCGCTCTTCGCGGCGGCAAGGGCGATCTGCACGTCCTCGGCGGTGCGGGGGGTCGCGACCCCGGCCGGCATCACCTGATAGAAGGAGGCATCGGTCGAGTACCGCCCGCGGGAGGCGGCGTCGAACATGATGTCTCCCGAAAAGCCATCCCTCAGCGCCTGTTCGAGCATCCCGTTCCTCCCACGACTTGACTGTTGACTCGCCTCTACCCCTCCGTAATACATAATTCAAAATAAATTATGCAATACGGCGACCCGGTGTCGCAAGCCGATCAGGAGGAGGATCAGATGTCCCGCAGCGCAGGCCGCCACTTTCTTCAGATTCCGGGGCCGAGCGCCGTTCCGGACCGCGTCCTTCGCGCCATCTCGGCGCAGACGATCGACCATCGCGGGCCGGACTTTCCCGAGGTCGGCCGCGCCGCGATCGAGGGCATGAAGGGCATCTTCAAGACCGAGCAGCACGTCTTCATCTTTCCCTCGTCGGGCACCGGGGCGTGGGAAGCGGCCCTCGCCAACACGCTGTCGGAGGGCGACCGCGTCCTCATGTACGAGACCGGCCATTTCGCCACGCTGTGGATGAAGATGGCGCGCCGGCTGGGGCTGGAGCCGGAGTTCATCGAGGGCGACTGGCGCGGCGGGGCCGATCCCGACGCCATCGCCGAGCGCCTGAAGGCCGATACAGGGCACGAGATCAAGGCGGTCTGCGTCGTCCACAACGAGACCTCGACCGGCTCGGTGTCGCCCATCGCCGACGTGCGCCGGGCGATCGACGCGGCGGGCCACCCCGCGCTCCTGATGGTCGACACGATCTCGGGCCTCGCCTCGATCGACTTCCGGTTCGACGAATGGGGCGTCGACGTCGCCGTGTCCGGCTCCCAGAAGGGGCTGATGCTGCCGCCGGGGCTGTCCTTCAACGCCGCCAGCGAGAAGGCGATGGAGGTCTCCCGCACCGGCGGCATGCGCCGCTCCTACTGGGACTGGCAGGACATGGCCGGCCCGAACGGGACCGGCTACTTTCCCTACACGCCCGCCACGAACCTCCTCTATGGCCTCAACGAGGCGATCGCGATGCTGCACGAGGAGGGGCTCGACAACGTCTTTGCCCGCCACGCGCGTCACGGTGCGGCGACCCGCGCCGCGGTTCGCGCCTGGGGGCTGGAGGTTCTCTGCGCGCGGCAGGGCCAGGAGAGCGGCGTGCTGACCGCCGTGATGGTCCCCGAGGGCCACAGCGCCGACGCGTTCCGCGCCACGACGCTCGAACATTTCGACATCTCGCTGGGCAACGGCCTGTCCAAGGTCGCCGACAAGGTGTTCCGGATCGGGCATCTGGGCGATTTCAACGACGCGATGCTCATGGGCACGCTGGGCGGCGTGGAGCTGGGCCTGCGCAAGGCCGGCATCCCCCACGAGGCCAGGGGCATCGTCGCCGCCATGGACGTGCTCGACGAAACCCCGGCGCCCGCGCTCGCCGCGGAGTGATCGCAACCGCCGCGCCCCGGACGGAGGGGATCGGAGCGCGGCCACGAGACCGCAGGCAACTAACCGCATCCACAGGGAGGAGAACGACATGAAGGTCACGACGTTCAACATGGCGACGGCGGTCGTCACGGTCCTGGGCGCGGCGGCGCTCGCAGCGCCGGCCGCCGAGGCGCAGGAGGACTATCCCTCGCGCACGATCGAGGTGATCCACGAATACGGCCCGGGCGGCGGCACCGACCGCTTCATCCGCGCTGTCGGCCAGCCCTTCGCCGAGATCACCGGCGAGCAGCTGGTGCCGATCTCGGTGCAGGGCGGCGGCGGCGTGCCCGCCTACACGAACTTCGTCCAGCGGCGAGCCGACGGCTATTCGCTGCTCGGCCTCGGCCCGGCGCAGGTCATCGGCCATATCCAGGGCCGCATGGACCTGGACGAGCTGATGCCGCTGGCGCGGGTGCAGTACGACCAGGCCCTGCTCTGGGTTCCGGCCGACAGCGAATACGAGACCCTCGACGACTTCCTCGCCGCGGCGCAGGAGAACCCGGGGCGCGTCACGGTGGGCGTGACCGGCGCGGCGGGATTCGACGACGTGGTCGTGGGCCTCCTGGGGCTCGAGAGCGACACGCAGATCACGACCGTGCCGTTCAGCTCGTCCGAGATGGTCTCGAACACGCTGGGGGGCCAGGTCTCGGCGATGTTCGAGGAATACGGTCCGGCCCGCGGCCTGGCGGAATCGGGCGACATGCGGGCGCTGGCCGTCTTCGCCGAGGAGCGGATCGATGCCCTGCCGGACGTGCCGACCGCGGCCGAACTCGGCTACGACGTGACGCTCGGCCGCTGGCGCGCCTTCGCGATGCACGCCGACGACGACCCCGAACAGGCCCAGACGCTCTACGACATCATCGAGGAGGCGGTGGCCACCGAGAGCTACCAGACCTTCGAGGCGCAGAACGCGCTCCAGTACCGCTCCGAGCTGATCGGACTCGACGAGTTCCAGGCCTTCGTCGACGAGGAGATCGAGACCTACACCACGGTCCTGCGCGAACTGGGCTACATCCAGTAACGTCGCGCCGAAGGGATCCGGGCGCGCGCGGGCCAGGCCGTCGCGCGCGCCTCTCGTCGTGCCCTCCGACGGAGTTCAGGAGCGAAACATGTTCAGACGCATTCTCGACGCGGCGTTCGCGGGCAGTCTCTTCGCCGTCTCGATCTGGTTCTGGTTGATCGCGGACCGATTTCCCGAAACGCCGCGCTACGCCCAGGTCGACACCGATTTCTGGCCCAAGATCATCTTCGGGCTGATGGCCCTCATCTTCGGCGCCATCACCCTGGAAGGCGTCGCCGCGCTCCTGCGGGAACGGCGTGGCGCGGCGGAGGCAGACGCTCCCGGGCCCGACTGGGCGGCGATCGGGCGGATGGCCGCGATGGGACTGCTCGTCTTCGCGTATTTCCTCGCCTTCGGGCGCCTGGGCTTCCTGCTCTCGACGCTCGCCTTCCTCTGGATCGCGGCCTTCATGCTGCCGTCGGGCAAGTTGTGGCTGAAACTCGGCTTCTCGCCGGTCTTCACCGTCCTCCTGACGGTGATCTTCGCCTACGTGCTCGGGCTGCCGCTGCCGCGCGGGACGGGCGTCTTCTACGACCTGAGCCTCTTGCTCTACTGATTCCGGGGGGATCGCGGAATGTCAGCCTATCTCGACGCGCTCACCTATATCGTGAGCAGCCCGACGAACCTCTTCTTCGTCGTCTTCAGTGTCGTATGGGGCATCGTCTTCGGTTCGGTGCCGGGCCTTACGGGTATCGTGGGCGTGGCGCTCCTGATTCCGTTCACCTACGCCTTCGAATCCGAGCAGAGCCTGATCCTGCTCGGCGGCGTCTATGTCGGCGCGACCTTCGGCGGGTCGATCTCGGCGATCCTGTTCAACACGCCCGGCTCGCCGGAGGCCGCCTGCACGGCGCTCGACGGGTATCCGATGGCAAAGAAGGGCGAGGCCGGCCGCGCGCTGGGGATCGCGCTCGTCTCCTCGGCCATCGGCGGCATCTTCGGCACGCTCGTGCTCATGCTGCTCACGCCGCCGATGGCGCAGTTCGCGCTGCAGTTCGGCCCGCCGGAATATTTCGCGCTGGCCATCCTGGGGATCACGGCCATCGCCTCGATCGGCGGCGGCTCGATCCTGAAGGGGCTGGCCGCCGGCCTCATCGGCCTCGCCGTCGCCACCGTGGGGCTGGACCCGATCACCGGCATCGGCCGCTTCACCTTCGGCAACAACATGCTGCTGACGGGGATCAGCTTCGTGCCGGTCATCATCGGTACCTTCGCGCTCGCCGAGGTGCTGACGCGGGTGGGCGAGGGGCGCAACACCAAGGAGGCGATCACCAACGTCTCCACCAAGCTGCCCTCGCGCAAGGAGATCGGGGCGATAAAGGGGACGCTGGGGCGCTCCTCGGTGCTGGGCGCCATCATCGGCGCGCTGCCCGGCGTGGGTGCGACCACCGCATCCTTCATCAGCTATTCCGAGGCGGTGCGCTGGTCGCGCCATCCCGAGCGTTTCGGCACCGGCGAGCCCGAGGGGATCGCGGCGCCGGAATCGGCCAACAATTCCGCCGTCGGCGGATCGATGATCCCGCTCCTCGCGCTGGGCATCCCGGGCAGCGCGACGACCGCCGTCATGCTGGGCGGGCTCACGATCCACGGGATCGTGCCGGGGCCGCTGCTGATGGAGCAGAACACGCGCCTGGTCTACTCGGTCTTCATCTCGATGATGCTGGCCAACGTGCTCATGCTGTTCTTCGGGGTGCGCGCCGCGCGCTACTTCGCGCTGGTCCTGACGGTGCCCTACGCGGTCGTCGGCCCGGCGATCGTGGTGATGTGCATGACCGGGGTCTACGGGCTGAACGGCAACATGGTCGATATCGCGGTGATGCTCGCCTTCGGCGTCGTGGGCGTGGTCCTGAAGTCGATGAAATATCCGGTCGCCTCGTTCATCATCGGCCTCGTGCTCGGTCCCATCGCCGAGACGAGCCTCCGGCAGGGCCTGATGATCTCGGGCTACAGCTACATGGAGTTCCTGAGCCGTCCGATCACGGCCCTGCTCCTGAGCCTCAGCCTGATCTCCCTGATCTACGGCTTCTGGGGCCGCTACAAGGCGCACCGCGAAGAGCGCCGGGCCCAGGCCGTCTCGGGTGCGGCGGAATGAACGGGGCTGCCCCCGCCGGCCGCCCCGGTGCCTCGATGCGGCCCGGCGGGAGCCCCTGAGGCGAGGCCCCCGGCCCCGGATTGCGAGGGCCCCGGCCCCGCACCGGTCCCAGCCGCCTGTTGCCGGCCCGGGGATCGGCACCACTCCGCGCGGGGCGCGCCGCATCTGCAGGGCGGGCCGGCCGATGGGGAAAGTCCGCTCATCCCCACCACCGCCGATCGGCACCGATCCGCCCGCTTTCGGCCGGATCGCGTTCCGGCTGGGCTCCCCGAGCGGCTTGGCATAGCGGGCTGGTCGGAGACAGACGAGGAGAATCAGATCTCATGTCCAGCGCAAGCACCATCGAGCGGCAGATGCTCGAACTGATCAACGAGGACCGTCAGTCCGCGGGGATGGACCCCCTCAGGCTCGAACTGCGGCTGAACGAATCCAGCGAGCAGCACAGCGAGTGGATGCTCGAGACCGACACGTTCTCCCATTCCGGCGCGGGCGGCTCGAATGCCGGGGACCGGATGGAGGATGCCGGTTTCGAGTTCTCCGGCGACTGGAGCTGGGCCGAGAACGTCGGCTGGCAGAGCGAGCGGGGCGAGCCGGGCCTGTCCGACGACGTCGCGGACCTTCATGCCTCGCTGATGGACAGCCCCGGTCATCGGGCGAATATCATGAACCCGGATCTGGACGTCGTCGGAATCGGTATCGAGACGGGCGATTTCAACGGATGGGAGGCCGTGATGGTCACCCAGAACTTCGCCAGAAGCGGTGCGCCGATGGAATACGACGCCGCCCCCGGAGCCAGCTCTCCGGCGCCGGAGCCCGCGCCGGAGCAGGCGCCGGAGGCCGAGCAGGCGCCGGAGCCGAACGCCGCGCCGGTGGTCGAGATGGACGATCTCCAGCTCGCCGCCGGAAGCTGGGCCGATATCGGCGAGCGGATCGACTATTCCGATGCCGACGGAGACGAGGCCGCCCGGTTCGAGATCCGCAATGTCGACGGTGCCGCCGATGTGATGGTCGACGGCCAGCTGATCGACGCCACCGCAGGCTATGTGCTGGAGGGCGGGGATGTGGACTCCCTGCAGGTGCGCGGCGAGGATGCCGGAAGCCGGGCCACGATGCAGATCCGCGCGGATGACGGCGAGGACTGGGGCGACTGGGACGATTTCGCCGTCGAAACGGACGCGGCGCCCGACCAGGTCGATGCGCCGTCCACGACCGGCGAATCCGATGACGATGTCGCTGACGCCCCGGAGGATCGGCCCGCGCCGACGGAACAGGCCGCGGTCGACGGCCCTGACGACGAGGCCCTGCCCTGGTTCCGGATCGATGATCGCTGGGCGGACGATCTCGGCATCAAGTTCGACCTGGGCCGCTGGCTGGATGCCGGACGATTGGCGAACGTGCGGTCCGGGGACGACGCGGAGCCCTCGTCGCAGACGCCGGCGATCCCGGACCATGACGGCGAAGAGTCCAGCCCGTGGGAGACCTTCGCGCTCACCACCGGATGGGACATGGTCGCCTGACCCTCGGATCGGCGGGTTGAATGCAGTCCGCCGATCCTGTTCCCGCGGCCGATGCGTCGCGCATGACCCCGCCGGTCCATGCCGCGAGCGGCGGGAGCATCTATCACGACGCGGACGAGGGGCGACCGCACGCCGGGCGCGCCGCCGAAGCTTCGCGCGCGGACGGCGGCCCTGCCTGGGGAGCAGGCGTGCCGACAACCTGGCGGCCGCGTCGCGGACCATGCCGGTCGCCGGGAGGGCCGATCGCGCCGGGGCAGGGCGCCCCGCCGCAGACGAACCGCGGGAATGACCGCGCGCGTTCCGCCGCCCCCACCGCTCCACGACCCGCCTCGGCGCGAAGGCGGGATTCTCCTCTGTTCTGCCGCTTGGACGCGCGCCTTCCGCGCGTTCGACCCGGCCGCGTCGGATGGGCCGGTTTCGACGGCAGGCGCGATATGTGCGGCCTGCCGTCCCACCCGTGCCGGGGCGGGCGATGGCGGGGACGCGGGCTCAGCCATGGAATGGTTCCATGACCGCGCTTGACGCCGGCCCGTTCGCGGGTCCAATCATGCGCCACGACGCATCGTGTCGGCCGGGCCGTGGAGGGGACCGGCCGCGTTTGCCGATGCCCTGGAGGAGATCTGTCATGAGGACGGAGGAGGTGCCCGCGCGGTATCGGTCCGGGTGCGATCGCCCGGTCCTCGACGCGCGGGATCCGGGAACCGCCGCCGGGCCGGCGCCGCTCCAAGGTGGCGCGCCGGCGCCGTCCGTCGTCGCATGAAGAGCGGCGTCCGGTCGGGCCTCCTCGCCTTCCGTCCTCCTGATACGCTTCCGTCCGGGACGCGGCCCCTCGGGCCGGTGTCCGAAACAACCGATGTCCTGACAACTGATGGGTGGGTCTTTCCGTGATTTATGTTCTTCTGGCGGCTGTGCCCATACTGGTGGTCTTCGTGCTGCTCGTGGTGCTGCGCTTTTCCGCCAAGATGGCGATGCTCGTGGCCTATATCGCTACCGCCCTGATCGCCCTGACGGTGTGGGGGCAGTCGACGGGCACCGTGGCGGCGGCCACGATCCACGGAATCGTCACGGCGCTGACGCTGCTGTTCATCATCTTCGGGGCCATCCTGGTGATGCAGACGGTCCAGGAAAGCGGTGCGATCCGGACGATCCGCCGCGGCTTCACCGACCTGTCGCCCGACCGGCGGATCCAGACGATCATCATCGCCTGGCTTTTCGGCTGCATGATCGAAGGGGCGTCGGGGTTCGGCACCCCGGCCGCCGTCGCCGCGCCGCTGCTGGTGGCCATCGGCTTCCCGGCCATGGCGGCCGTTCTGGTGACGCTCATCATCCAGTCGGTGCCGGTGTCGTTCGGGGCGGTGGGCACGCCGATGCTGGTCGGCGTGCAGACCGGCCTCTCGGGCAGCCCGGCGGTCGAGCAGGCCATCGCGCCGACGACCATGATCGAGTACGTGACCACCATCGCGGCCCATGTGGCGCTCGTCCACACGCTGGTGGGCTTCGTCATTCCCCTGCTGATGGTGGGCATGCTCACGCGGTTCTTCGGGGCCAACAAGTCCTTCATGGAGGGCTTCCGGGTCTGGAAGTTCGCCCTGTTCGCCGGCTTCGCCTTCACCCTGCCCTATCTCGCGGTCGGGTGGTTCCTGGGCCCGGAATTCCCGTCGCTCCTCGGTGGCCTGATCGGGCTTCTGATCGTGGTCCCGGCCGCCCGGCGCGGCTTCCTGCTGCCCCGGGACAGGTTCGATTTCCCGCCGCGGAGCAACGCGAACGAACACTGGTTCGGCACCCTCAGCCCCGAGACCGACGAGGATCACCCGGATCAGGGGCGGGCCCCGATCTCGCTCCTTCATGCCTGGTCGCCCTATATCCTGATCGCGCTTCTGCTGGTCGCGACCCGGATCATCGCCCCGGTCAAGGCGGCGCTGACCTCTCCGGCGGCCACGCTCGCCTATTCCGACATCTTCGGATCGGGGATCGGTACCAGCGCCCAGCTGCTGTATTCGCCGGGGGCGATCCTGATCCTGACCTCGGTGATCTCCGTCTTCATCTACCGGATGGGGCTCTCGGCCTATGGCCGGGTCTGGTCCGCCTCGGCGCGGACGATGGTCGCGGCGGCGCCGGCGCTCCTGCTCGCGGTGCCGATGGTGCAGGTCTTCCTCAACACCGGCCAGGGGCCGATGGACTCGATGCCCATCGTGCTGGCACAGGGATTCTCCAACCTCGCCGGAGACGTCTGGCCGCTGTTTGCGCCGCTGGTCGGCGCCCTGGGGGCCTTCATCGCCGGGTCGAACACGATCTCGAACATGATGTTCTCCCTGTTCCAGTTCTCCACCGCGGAACAGATCGGTCTGACCGCCGGATGGGGGGCGATGCTGGTCGTCGTCCTGCAGGCCGTGGGCGGCGCGGCCGGCAACATGATCTGCGTGCACAACGTCGTCGCCGCCTCGGCGGTGGTGGGCCTGACCGACCGCGAGGGAGAGGTCATCCGCATGACCCTCATCCCCATGGCCTATTACGTGGTCCAGGCAGGGCTGATCGGCATGGCCTTCATCTATAGCGGGATCTGGGCCGTGGCCGCGGTGGGATGGCTCCTGCTCGTCATCGGGGCGATGAGCCAGAACCGGGGCCGTCAGACCCTGCGCAGCTCGGAGACCCCGGCGGAGTAGGCGACAGCTCCGCTCTCCGATCCGGGCCGGTGGTGAGCATCACCGGCCCGGTCGCGTTTTTCCCGATCGACCGGCCCGGCCAAGGCCCGCGTTCCAACGGGTGCGGCGGGCTGGCCGAGGTCGCGAGCAGGGCGACGGGACGCGGTGGCCCGTCTGGCATCGGGTATGAGCCTCGGGGCGGTCGAACCGACCCATCCCGGCGGAGGGCAGGGCGCCCGGTTGACGGCGATCCTCCCCGGATGCTCGCGCCAGGGTTGGGGCATCGGCAGCGCTCCGCGCTGTCCCCCCTCGCCGCTCCGTGACGCCCCCGCCCCACCCGCGGTGGGGCCGCTGGACACCCGTTACCGGACAGCGCGGTTTCTAGCCCGACAGAAGCACCCGCGCCGCCCGCAGGAGCACGCGGGGGTCGCGGTCGCTGCGCAGCACGGATGGCGGGGGCGGCACCCGGCCGGTGAGGCCATGCACCGCCGTCCAGGCGGAGCGGACCGAGTATTCCACCGTGAACACGCAGTCGCGCGGCATCTCGCAGAACTGGCCGATGACGGCGAAGTTCCCGGCCCCGCGCGGGATCACCGGGGCCCTGTCGCCGCCCCTGCGGGGCATGAACTGGCTGGTGATCAGCGGCATCCGGCGGGGATCACCCGCGCCCCGTCGAAGACCTCCCTGCGCTGTTCCGCTCCGAGGCGGAGCTGGGGGTCGAGTGCCGTCAGGAGCTCGGCCCCGGGTCGTCGTCGCCATCGGCTTGCGCACCGCGTCGCCCGGCCGATCTCCGTGCAAGCCATATCCCCAGAACACCGTCCGCCCGGCGGGCTGGGCCCGGAAATGGGGCTGGTGAACCATGACGACGGACATCAGCCAGCCGGGCTCGGCGAAGGTGACGAGGCCTCCGGTCCCGGTCCGATTGCCGCTGAATCGCTCCATGAACGCGGCGAAGGCCGGCGAGGCCAGCGTGGCGGTGAAGGCGGTCCAGGACGTGCGCTCCGGGCGCCCGGCGAAGACCTCGAGGCGTCCCAGCCCGTCGTGGCGGGCGGTGAGCCGTCGCCACAGGTCGAAGCCCGGGCTCGGCTCGTCCGCGGCCGGTGGCGCGGCATCCCCGGAGCCGGTCGCGGTGGCGTCGGTCATCGAGCGGAGCGTCAGAGGCACCCGGTCCTCGGGGGCCATTGCGATGACCTGCCTGTAGCGAAGATGCAGCTCCGTCACCCGGCGGCCGCCCGAAGTGCCCGCAATGGTCATGTCGGCCACGCGGCTGCGCGTCTGCATCGCCACGCCGCGGTCGACAAGTCACGCGCAGATCGGCGCCACGACGGACCCGTTCTGGTTGTGGCGCGTCCGCAGGAGGCCCGCGAGTCGCCCCAGCCCGGGGAGCAGGTGCAGGAATCGCCGCATGTAGCGCCGCATTTCCGCCACCGAGTGCCAGCGCTGGAACGAGAACATGGTCGACCACATGATCCAGAAGTTCGTCTCGAAGAAGGCGCGGGCGAACCACTCCTCGATGCCCCGGCCCTCCAGCCGCTCCTCCGCGATCAGCAGCAGGCGGTTGAGCGCCACGACCTCCCCGACACCGAGGCCCGGCCGCTGGCCATCCGCGGTCTTGCGGCCATTCCTGACGAGGCGGCACTCCGACCATGCGGGCACCGCGCGGTTGAAGGCGAGGATGTCGTCCCTGATCGAGATCGCCGGGTCATCGGGCGCTGGGACCATGGCCAGAAGGTCGAAGGTGCAGAGGAAATAGGGCTCGAACATGCGGCCGCCCCGCGTCAGGAACCCCGCCTCCGCGTCGCCCGAACCGTCGAGGCTGCCGCCGGGTGAGGCCCGATCCTCGAGGATCGTGATCCGATCGCCCGGCACATCGCCGTCCGGCACCAGGAGCAGCGCCGCCGCGCGGCCCGCGACGCCACCACCGATCACATAGTGCCGTCCCGTGACCGCCTGCCCGTCCACCGGCGGCCCTCCGGCACAGGGGGCCACGGCGGACCTGCCCGAGATATTCGGTCAGACAATCGGGGGCCGATCAAGCGTCCCGTCGCATTCGGTGTCGGCTGCCCGTGCCATGCCGCGACACTCCCGATCCGGGGCGTTTGCGGCACCGCGCGGCCGCGATCCTGCCGGTCGCGTCCCTGACGGGAACAGGCGCACCGCCCCGATAGGCGGCCCGCCCGCGCCGCGCGATCACGCGCCCGTCCCGGGCCCGGGCCCGGGCTCGGACCTCTCCCCGTCGGACGGCGGAGCGGCGGATCCCCCGAACGCTGCCGAAATGCTGCCGGCGAGGGATTGCATCTGCCCCGCCAGGGGGGATGTGCGGCGCCAGACGAGGCCGATGGTGCGCGTCGGCTCCGGGGGCGCGAACCGGGCGATGGAGATGGGGGCGCTCCGGCTTTCGATCGCGACGGCCATTTCCGGGATCAGGGTCAGGCCCATTCCGGCCCCCACCATCTGCACCAGCGTCGACAGCGATGTCGCGTCGAGGCCCCGCGTGGCCGATCCCCGCCCCGTCTCGCAGAAGGACAGGGCCTGGTCGCGAAAGCAGTGCCCTTCCTCGAGCAGCAGCAGCCGCATCTCGTGCAGGGCGGTCCGGTCGGGCATCGGCAGGTCGCGCTCCGCCGCGGGCCGGACGAGGACGAAGGGCTCGGCGAACAGTTCCACCTCCTGCAGCGAGGGTTCGGAGACCGGCAGGGCCACGATGGCGGTGTCGATCCGTCCCTCCTTCAGCTCGTCCAGGAGGTGGATCGTCGTCGTCTCGCGGATATCCACGTCGAGATCGGCGAAGTCCCGCGCCAGATGCCGCATCAGGCGCGGCAGGATATAGGGAGCCACCGTGGGGATGACCCCCAGCCGCAGGGTTCCGTGCAGCCCGCTGCGCGCCACCCGGGCCAGATCCTCGAGGTCGTCCACCGCGCGCAGGATGTCGCGGACGCGCAGCCGGAACCGTTCCCCGAAGGCCGTGAGCCGGAGGGAACGATGGCCGCGCTCGAACAGGGAGATGCCCAGCTTGTCCTCCAGGTCGCGGATCTGGACGGAGAGGGCCGGCTGCGAGATCGCGACGACCTCGGCGGCGCGGCCGAAATGACCTTGCCGGGCGAGCGCCTCGAAGTAGCGCAGCTGCTTCAGGGTGGGCGTTGCCATAAGTGAAGCTTATAAAGGCCATATGCAGATGCAACTTAAACTGATGGCTCGACCGCGATAGACTGTCGCCCGAAGCGGCCCCGAGCCCCGGGCCGCGCCTCGACTTTCGGGAGAACGCGCATGATGGACGGAAACGACAACCCCGGCGGCTGCCCGGTGATGCAGGGCGCGACCCTGCGCACCGCGACTCGCGGCCGGTCCAACCGCGAATGGTGGCCGAACCAGCTGAACCTGAAGATCCTGCACCAGAACCTGCCGCAGACGCAGCCGATGGACCCGGATTTCGACTACCGGGAGGCGTTCGCGACGCTGGACCTGACGGCCGTCAAGCAGGACCTGGCGCGGCTGATGACCGACAGCCAGGACTGGTGGCCGGCCGATTACGGGCATTACGGTCCCTTCTTCATCCGCATGGCCTGGCACAGCGCGGGCACCTACCGCACCGCCGACGGGCGCGGCGGCTCGTCCTCGGGCTCGCAGCGCTTCGCGCCGCTGAACTCCTGGCCCGACAACGGCAACCTCGACAAGGCCCGGCGTCTCCTTTGGCCGATCAAGAAGAAGTACGGCGACGCGCTCAGCTGGGCCGACCTGTTCATCCTGACGGGCAACGTCGCGCTGGAGACGATGGGCTTCGAGACCTTCGGCTATGGCGGCGGGCGCGAGGACATCTACGAGCCCGAGGAGGACATCTACTGGGGCATGGAGGATACCTGGCTCGACGGCAAGGCGCGCTATGGCGACCAGTCCGAGGGCCGGCACCTGGAAAACCCGCTTGCCGCCGTGCAGATGGGCCTGATCTACGTCAATCCCGAAGGCCCCGACGGCCACCCCGACCCCGCCGCCGCGGCGCCCGACATCCGCGAGACCTTCGGCCGGATGGCGATGAACGACGAGGAGACGGTGGCTCTGATCGCGGGCGGCCACACCTTCGGCAAGGCCCACGGCAACGGCGACGCCACGATCCTGGGCGCCGAGCCCGAGGGCGGCGCCATGGAGGACATGGGCTTCGGCTGGAAGAACCCCTACGAGGCGGGCCACGGCGAGCATACCGTGACCTCGGGGCTGGAGGGCGCCTGGACGGAAAAGCCCACCGCCTGGGACAACGGCTATTTCGAGACGCTGTTCAAGTACGAGTGGGAGCTGACCAAGTCCCCCGCCGGCGCGCATCAGTGGAAGCCCAGGGGCGATGCCGGCGCGGGCACGGTGCCCGACGCCCACAACCCGTCGAAGGCGCACCAGCCGATGATGTTCACCACCGACCTCGCGCTTCTGGCCGATCCGTCCTATCGCGCGATCTCGGAGCGGTTCCGCAAGGACCCGCAGGCGCTCTCGGAGGCCTTCTCCCGCGCGTGGTTCAAGCTGACCCACCGCGACATGGGGCCGAAGGTCCGCTATCTCGGTGACGAGGTGCCCGACGAGGACCTGATCTGGCAGGATCCGATCCCCGCCTGGGAGCACGAGGTGATCGGGACGGCCGACATCGAGGAGCTGTCCCGGCAGATCCTGGACAGCGGGCTGAGCGTGCCCGACCTGGTCCATGCGGCCTGGTCCTCGGCCTCGACCTTCCGCGGCTCCGACAAGCGCGGCGGCGCCAACGGCGCGCGCATCCGCCTCGCGCCGCAGAAGGACTGGGAGGTGAACGACCCCGCCCGGCTGGCGAACACGCTGCAGGTCCTGGGCGGCATCCGCGAGAAGTTCGGCAAGCCGGTCTCGCTCGCCGACATGATCGTGCTGGGCGGCACCGCGGCCGTGCGGAAGGCCGCGCGCGACGCCGGCCACGACATCGAGGTGCCCTTCACCCCCGGCCGCGCCGACGCGACCGAGGACCAGACCGACGCCGAGAGCTTCGAGCCGCTGGAGCCCAAGTCGGACGGGTTCCGCAACTATCAGGACCGGGCCTATACCGCCTCGCCCGAGGAGCTGCTGGTGGACCGCGCCCAGCTGCTGACGCTCACCGCGCCGGAGATGACGGTGCTGGTCGGCGGCCTGCGCGCGCTCGACGCCAATACCGGCCGGTCGCGACACGGGGTGCTGACGAAGCGTCCCGGGCAGCTGACGAACGACTTCTTCGTCAACCTGCTGGACATGCGGACCGAGTGGAAACCCGAATCCGAGGGGGCCACGACGTATGTGGGCCGCGACCGCAAGACCGGCGAGGAGTTGTGGACCGGGACGCGCTGCGACCTCGTCTTCGGCTCGAACTCGCAGCTGCGGGCGATCTCCGAGGTCTATGCCCAGGACGACAATGGCGGCAGATTCGTCCGCGACTTCGTCGCCGCCTGGACCAAGGTGATGAACGCCGACCGGTTCGACCTGGCCTAGCGCGCCTCTCGGCGGACTGCGCCGAACCCGCCCCGTCCTGCGCCGCAGGGCGGGGCGCTCTTCGTCCGGCCGGGCCTACCTGTGGCCGACCCATCCCCGGTCATCCGTGAACGCCCGGCCGGGCGGGATCCGGGCGGGAGCGTAGCCCTCGGGCAGCGCCTCCAGCGGCGCGAGCGGCTTGGCGGAGGCCGCCAGCAGGATGTTCGCCCGCCCGCGGGAGCTCAGCGGCCCCTCGACCGCCCGCACATGGGGCCAGGTCTCGCTCAGGATCGCGTGCAGGCCGCGCGCGAGAGGCCCGTCCGGCACGTCGATCAGGTTCACGTAGACCGGGCCCGCCACGATCTCCCGCAGCCGCGCATAGGTCTCCCGCGTGGCGAGATGAGCCGGGACCGAGCCGGAGGAGAAGGCGTCCACCACGGCGGCGTCGAACCGGCGATCCGTCTCGTTCAGATAGACCCGGCCGTCGGCATGCACGATGCCGAGCCGGTCCCCGGCCGGCCCGGCCATCGCGCCGCCGCGTCCGGCATCGTAGCCCGCCCGCTCGATCATCGCGGCGGCGCGGGGCAGGTGTTCGCGCACCACCCTGGTCACCAGCGGGTCGATCTCCACCGCGACGGCGCGCGCCCCGGGGCGCGATTCGAGAAGCCGGGTGGGCAGCGTGTAGCCGCCCCCGCCCACGAACAGGACCGAGGGCGCCGTGCCGAGATCCCGGTCCAGCCGCGCCCAGAGCCAGCGCGTGTAGGACAGGACGAGCGCGGGCGGCGCCCCGCCCGCCGCCCCGTCCGGGGCGATGCGCTCGGCGGCTTGCGTGGTCCCGTCGGCATAGAGGCGCACCTCGCCGCCCTCGCGTACCACATGGACGCAGGAGAGGCCGGATTCGTAGCGGCAGATCGGGCCGCCCGCGATCCCGGCCAGGGCGACGAAGGCCGCGGCCGCGATCGTCACGCCCGTTTCCGGCCCCGCCCCGGGCGCGGCCGCTCCTGCCCCGCCGCCGGGCGGCCCGCCCCGCACGAACGGCACGCAGAGCAGCGCCGCGGCGCCGCAGCCGGCGAAGGTCGCCGCCGAGCCGACCAGGGGCAGGGCGACGAAGCCGGCGAGGATGGCCCCCGCGATCGCGCCGGTCGAACCCGCCGCCAGCACCAGCCCCAGCGACGACCCCTCGCGCCCCGGCCGGGCCTCGACCGCCAGCCGGGCAAGGAACGGCGAGGGCAGGGTGACGAGGACCGAGGCCGGAAAGAACGCGGCGACAACGCTGAACAGCATTCCGCCCGTGCCCCGGGCGCCCAGCGCATAGAGCAGGCCGAGCGCGGTCGGCGACAGCGCCATCAGCACCGCGGTCGCCACCAGGGCCCAGCGCACGCCGCCGGCCGCGGCGCGGCGCTCCCGCTCGGCCAACAGGCCGCCCAGCGCGCTGCCGAGGGAGAATCCCGCCAGAACGGTCGCGATGACGGCCGTCCACGTCACCAGCGACGTGCCGAAATAGGGCGCCAGCACCCGCCCGGCGGCGATCTCGTAGGTGAGCCCCACGGCCGACAGCACGAGGGTCAGGCTGATCGTGGTCCAGAACCGGATGACGGCCTCCTCGGCGTCCCAGGGGGCGGCGCCCGGCCGCCGGTCACGAAATGCCGGCCCCGCCGCGCCGGCGAAAGGCCCGATCGCGCCGAGGCCAGCGGAGACCGCCGCGCGAGATGTCGCATCCCCCCGGGTGCGACGCGCGGCGGCGCAAGGTGCCGGCCAGGCGCGGGCAGGGCCCGATTGACGGCATCGCCGCCCCTCGCGCGATGCTCTCGGGGCCTCGATAGAGAACGATCCGGTCGTCTTCAACGCGCCGCCTGTCCGCCCGGCCGGGCCCGCCGCCGCCATGTCCGGTCCGGCCAAAGGCGAGGGGATGCCGCTTGTCCGACCGGCCGCGCGGTCCCGCATGCGCGGCGGCCCCCTTCCGTCCGATGACCGAAACGCCGACCCATGGTCGATGATGTTAATTTCTTCTAACGAACCGTTTCGTTTTTCCTACAATACTCGCATGATGCAAGGCTGCTATGCGTCTGCCTCGAGGTTACCGCCAAGAGGGAGGACGAGATGAGCGAGCCGCGCCCGTCCGGGGCTTTGTCGAACGTGTCGCTGGCGCGCCGCGCCTGGAACATCCGGCGCAAGGCGCTGCAGATGGGAGAGGTGCAGGGGCAGGGCTATGTCGGCCAGGCGCTCGGCATCGCGGACGTGCTCGCCGCGTCCTATTTCCACGCGCTGGAATACCGCCCCGACGACCCCGAATGGGAGGGGCGGGACCGGTTCCTGCTGTCCATCGGGCATTATGCCATCGCGCTCTATGCCGTGCTGATGGAGGCGGGGATCATCCCCGAGGAGGAGCTCGAGACCTACGGCATGGACGACAGCCGCATGCCGATGTCCGGCATGGCCTCCTACACGCCGGGGATGGAGATCACCGGCGGCTCGCTGGGCCACGGGCTGGGCATCGCCGTCGGCATGGCCATGGGGCTGAGGCGCAAGGACAATCCCGCCTTCGTCTACAACCTGATGTCGGACGGCGAGCTGGGCGAGGGATCGACCTGGGAGGCGGCGATGGCCGCCGGGCACCATCGGCTCGGCAACCTGATCTGCCTCGTCGATTTCAACGACCAGCAGGCCGACGACAAGTCCACCACGGTGATGAGCGCGGAACCCGTCACCGACAAGTTCGAGGCCTTCGGCTGGCACGCGCAGCGGGTGGACGGCAACGACCTCGACGCCGTGACCGCCGCCTTCGACGCCGCGCGCGCCGTCGCCGACGACCGGCCGCGCGTCATCGTCTTCGACACCCGCATGTGCAAGGGCGTGCCGTTCCTGGAACAGCGCGAGATCACGCATTTCGTCCGCGTGGAGGCCGACGAATGGGGCAAGGCCCTGGCCGTTCTGGAAGAAGGAAAGCCGCAATGACCCTCGACTCGATGAAGCGGAAATACGAGCCGCGCCAGGTCGTGCCGAAGGAGAAGCGGCAGGCCACCTCGGCCATGATCGCCTCGCTGGCGGCCGAGGGCTACGAGACCGTTTCCGCCCCCTTCGGCCATGCACTGGTGGAGCAGGCGCGCAAGGACGAGCGGATCGTCGGCCTGACGGCGGACCTGGGCAAGTATACCGACCTGCACATCTTCGGCCGCGAGATGCCCGACCGCTACTACCAGATGGGCATGGCCGAGCAGGTGATGGTCTCCGCCGCCGCCGGCATGGCGCGGGAGGGCTTCGTGCCCTTCGCCACGACCTACGCGGTCTTCGCCTCCCGCCGCGCCTACGACTTCATCGCCATGGCGATCGCCGAGGAGGATCTGCCGGTCAAGATCATGTGTGCCTTGCCGGGGCTGACCACGGGATATGGCCCGTCGCACCAGGCGACGGAGGATCTGGCGATCTTCCGCGGCCTGCCGAACATGACCATCGTCGATCCCTGCGATGCCGACGATATCACCGGCATGGTGCCCGCGATCACCGCGCATCCCGGCCCGGTCTATGCCCGTCTGTTGCGCGGCAAGGTCGCGAAGGTGCTGACGAAGCACAAGCCCGACTACCGTTTCGAACTGGGCCGCGCCCAGATGATCCGCGAGGGGCGGGACGTGCTGGTGATCGCGTCCGGGTTCATGACCATGCGCGCGCTCGACGCCGCCGAGCAGCCTCGCCGCCGACGGGATCGACGTCGCGGTGCTGCACAGTCCCACGATCAAGCCGCTCGATACCGGGACGATCCTCGCCGAGGCGGGCAAGGGCGGCCGGCTGGTCGTGACGGCCGAGAACCACACGGTGGTCGGCGGGCTCGGCGAGGCGGTGGCGGGCACGCTCCTGACGAACGGCGTCGCGCCCGAGTTCCGCATGATCGGGCTGCCCGACGCGTTCCTCGAGGCCGGCGCGCTGCCGACGCTGCACGACATGTACGGGATCTCGACCGACCGGGTCGCGGACCGGATCAGGGGCTGGCTCTGAACCGGGCCCCCACCGAAGAGAGATTTGCAGGTTACGGAGGAAAAGGCGCATGGGCCTTCTGCAGGACAGGTATGTCATCGTCACCGGCGCGGCCTCGCCGCGCGGTCTCGGCAAGGCGACGGCGAAGCTCTTTGCCGAACACGGCGCCACGGTCGCGATCCTCGATCTCGACGCCGACGCGGCGGAGGCCGCCGCGCGCGACCTCGGCGAAGGGCCATGTCGGCCTCGCCTGCCGACGTGACCGACAGGGCAGGCCTGCGCCGCCGCGGTCGAGGACCTGATCGGGCGCTGGGGCCGGATCGACATGCTGGTCAACAATGCCGGCATCACCCAGCCGCTGAAGATCATGGACATCGCGCCCGAGAACTACGACGCGGTGCTCGACGTGAACCTGCGCGGCACGCTCTACATGAGCCAGGCGGTGATCCCCGCCATGCGCGAACGCGGATCGGGCAGCATCGTCAACCTCAGCTCCGTCTCGGCGCAGCGCGGCGGCGGCATCTTCGGCGGCCCGCACTACTCGGCCGCCAAGGCGGGCGTGCTGGGCCTGACCAAGGCGATGGCGCGCGAGCTGGCGCCCGACGGCGTGCGGGTCAACGCGATCTGCCCGGGCTTCATCGCCACCGACATCACCGCCGGCAAGCTGACGCCGACGAGATGCAGCAGCATCGGTCTCGCCGGCATCCCGATGGGCCGCGCCGGCGAGGCCTCGGACGTCGCCGGCTGCTGCCTGTTCCTCGCCTCCGACCTCTCGGCCTACTGCACCGGCACCGAGGTCGACGTGAACGGCGGATCCCTGATCCACTGACATCCCGGCCGCCCGTGCGGCGGGGCCGCCGGCGCATCCATTCGTCTTCGCAAGGGAGGAAACCATGAAGACCGCACTCAGATCGCCCTGACGGCGACGACCATGCTCGCCGGCGCCGGCCAGGCCGCAGGAGGTCATCTTCGCCCACGGCGCGAATCCGGGCAACCCGCGCTACGAGGCCGCCGAGCAGCTGGGCAGAGATCTTCACCGACTGCACGGGCGGCGAGGACGACCGTCAACGTCGCCCCCTCGGCCACGATGGGCGACGACGTGGAGATGCTGACCTCGGCCACCGCCGGCGTCATCGACGTCACCGCGAACAGCCAGGGCGCGATGAGCCAGATCGTGCCGGAGATCGGCCTGATCGGCCTGCCCTTCCTGTTCGAGGACCTGCGAAAGCGCCTGGGCGGTGCTCGACGGCGAGGTCGGGCCAGATGCTCGACGAGCGCGCGCAGCAGGCGGGCCTGAAGATCCTCGGCTTCTGGGACAACGGCATCCGCCATGTCAGCCACGTCTCGAAGACTCGTGCCCGACGCCGGCGCGACATCTCGGGCATGAAGATCCGCACGCCCCCCGACCAGATGACGGTCGACATCTTCGACGCGCTGGGCGCCGCGCCGGCGCCGCTGGCCTTCTCGGAACTGCCGACGGCGCTGCAGTCGGGCGTCTTCGACGGGCAGGAGAACCCGCTGACCAACATCTACACGTCGAAGATCCACGAGATCACGCCCTACATCACGCTCACCGGCCACAAGTACGAATCGACCCCGGTCGTCGCCGGGCTCGGTCTGGTGGTCGGGCCTCGACGAGGCCGGCAGGCACTGCGTCGCTCGACGCCACCGCAGAGGCCGGCGAGGAGCAGCGCCAGACCTCGCTGGAGCAGAACGAGAGCCTGCGCGCGACGATGGAAGGCGAGGGCGTCACCTTCGAGGAGGCCGACCGCGCCGCCTACCAGGAGGCCACGACCTCGGTCTACGACAAGTATGCCGGGCAGTATCCCGAGCTGGTCGAGGCGCTGCGCTACGCGGCGGGCGAGTGATGCAGGCGGGCGACGAACTCCGCCCGCGACGGGGAGGGGGCGCACGCGCCCCCTCCTCCGCGCCACGGCGACGACGCGGACCGGCTTCGACGTGCTGCGGGCGCGTCGATCGGCGCCGGCTGCCTCGCCGTCATGTTCGTGCGCGCTGCTGATCAACGTGGTCCTGCGCTACGCCTTCGGGTCCGGCATCGCCTGGGCCTACGAGATCCATGCGCTGCTCCTGCCCTGGCTGGTCGCCGGCGGGGATCGTCATCGCCGCGGCGCGCGGGCAGAACATCGCCATCACGCTCCTGCCGGACGTGCTCACGCCGCGGCTCAGGACGGCGGCTCGCCGATCGCGGTCCACGCGGTGATCGTGGTGATCTGCGATCAGCGTGCTCTGGTCGAGCCAGCCGATCCTCAAGGCGTCGCAGTTCCAGACGCCTCTCCACGCTCGGGATCACGCAGATCTGGGGCTATGCGAGCCTCGTCTTCGCCTTCGGCGGCATGGCGGTGATCGCGTGCCTGAACATCCTGCGCCGGCGTCCTCGGCGCGGATGTGCTCGGATCTCGATCTCGAGCGATACAAGCCTCAGCTGACAGGAGGTGCGCCATGACCGCGCCGCATCGTCTGGATCTTCTTCGTCCTGCTCGCCGGTCGCCGTCCCGGTCGCCCATGCCATGCTCGGCGGCGCCGCCGCGGCGCTGCTTGCTCGACGGCCGCCCGATGGCGGTCATCGCGCAGCGGCTCTACACCCCGACGCAGAGCTTCCCCATGCTGGCGATCCCGTTCTTCATCCTGGCGGGCAGCCTGATGATGTCGGGCAGGTTCGGGGTCTACCTCGTCAACATCGCGCGCCTGCTCGTCGGCAATTTCAAGGGCGGGCTGGGGCAGGTCTCGATCATCGGCTCGGTGATGTTCGGCGGCGTCTCGGGCTCGGCGGTGGCAGATGCCTCGGCGCTCGGCAACGCCCTGATCCCGGTGCAGAAGGAGGAAGGCTATCCGGCGCGGCTTCGCCGCGGCGATCAACTCCGCCTCCTCGACGGTCTCGGTGCTGATCCCGCCCTCGATCCCGCTCATCCTCTACGGGCTCGTCTCCAACGTCTCGATCATCGACCTGTTCGTGGCCGGCATCCTGCCGGGGCTGATGCTGGGGATCGGCATGTTCGCGGCCGTCTGGCTCGTGGCGCTACCGAACCAACCTTCCCAGCGTCGCCGCTCGCGGGGGGCTTCCGGGCATTCCGCTCGCAGATCTGGATGGCGATCCCGGCGCTTCTGATGCCCGTCTTCGTCATCGGCACGCTGCGCTTCGGCGTCGCCACGCCGACCGAGGTCAGCGTCATGGCGGTGGCCTATGCGCTGATCGTCAGCGGCGGGATCTATCGCGACCTGACGCTGGCCGGGATCTGGAAGGCGCTGGGTCGACACGGCGGTGATGACCGGCGCGGTCATGTTCATCATCATGGCCTCCTCGGCGATCCAGTGGGTGCTGACGGCCGAGCAGGTGCCGCAGGGCCTGACGGAATGGGTCATCGGCGCCTTCTCGGAGCCGTGGATGGTGATCCTGGCGCTGAACCTGGTGATGATCGTCGTCGGCGCGTTCCTCGATCTGCCCGCGGCGGTGCTGCTGCTCGGTCCGCTCTTCGTGACGATCGGCCAGGCGATCGGGCTCGACCCGGTGCAGCTCGGCCTGATGATGGTCGTGAACCTCTCGATCGGCCTCTACACGCCGCCCGTGGGCACGACCCTGTTCATCTCCGCCGCCATCGCCAGGGCCGGGATCGGCGAGACGATGCGGGCGCTCCTGCCCTTCTACCTGGTCGCGCTCGCCGTGCTGTTGCTGATCTCCTACGTGCCGGCCCTGACGATCTACTGACGCGCGGCCCCGCGCCCGAACGGCGCGGGCGCGCCCCATTTCCCCCCGGTCCCGACGGACCGCCTGCCAACAACGGAGACCCAGGTGCGAACGGTATTCCTCGATCGCGAAACCTTCCCCGCCGACATGGAGCTTGCCCCGCCCGGCGCGGCGCAGGACTGGACCACCCACGACCGCACCGCCCCCGAAGAGGTCGTGGAGCGGCTCGCCGGGGCGCGCGTCGCGATCACCAACAAGGTCCCCCTGCGCCGCGAGACCATCGAGGCGCTTCCCGAGCTGGAGATGATCTCGGTCGCGGCGACCGGCTACGACGTCATCGACATCGAGGCCTGCCGCGACCATGGCGTCGCGGTCTCCAACGTGCGCGGCTATGCCGTCAACACGGTGCCGGAGCATACCTTCGCGCTGATCCTGGCCCTGCGCCGCTCCATCGTCGGATACCGCGCCGACGTGCTGGCCGGCGAATGGGAGAAGGCGGGACAGTTCTGCTTCTTCACCCATCCGATCAAGGATCTCGCCGGGTCGCGGATCGGCATCCTCGGCGAGGGCGCCATCGGCCAGGCCGTGGCCACCATCGCGCGCGGCTTCGGCATGGAGCCGGTCTTCGCCGCGCACAAGGGCGTCTCGGGGCTGGGCCCCCTCTACACCCCGTTCGAGGAGGTGCTGGAGACGGCCGACATCATCACGCTGCACTGCCCGCTGACCCCGAAGACCCGCGACACGCTGGCCATGCCCGAGTTCCGGGCGATGCGGCGCAAGCCGCTGATCGTCAACACCGCCCGCGGCGGGCTGGTCAACGAGGCCGACGCGGTGCGGGCGCTGGAGGAGGGGCTGATCGGCGGGCTCGGCTTCGACGTGCTGACCGCCGAGCCGCCGGCGGCGGACAACCCGCTCTACCGCGCCGCCGACCGGCCGGACGTGATCCTGACGCCCCATGTCGCCTGGGCCTCGAACGAGGCCATGGCGGAGGTCTGGCGCCAGACGATCGAGGCCGTGGATGCCTTCGCCGCCGGTGCGCCGGTCCGCACGCTGACCTGAGGGATGCCATGATCGATCCTGCCGCGCGAGACCTGCTGGAACGCGCCTTCCGCGCCGCCGTCGACGCCTCCCGGCCCGCCGAGGCGGTGCAACGGGCCCTGCCGGACCGGCCCCGCGGCCGGACGGTGGTGATCGGCGCCGGCAAGGCCTCGGCGCAGATGGCCGAGGCCCTGGTCGCCGCCTGGGACGGGCCGTTGAGCGGCGTCGTCGTCACCCGCACCGGCCATGCCGAGGGCGCCCGGACCGGCCCGGTCGAGGTGCTGGAGGCGAGCCATCCCAGGCCCGACGCCGCCTCCGAGCGCGCGGCGGACAGGCTGGTCGCGGCCGTTTCCGGCCTCTCGGCGGACGACCTCGTGATCGCGCTGATCTCCGGCGGCGGGTCGTCCCTGCTGTGCCGGCCGCTGCCCGGCCTGTCGCTGGCCGACAAGCAGGCGGTCACCGACGCGCTCCTCGCCTCCGGCGCCACGATCGGCGAGATGAACCGGGTGCGGCAACGCCTCTCGGGCATCAAGGGCGGCCGTCTGGCCGCCGCCGCGGCGCCGGCGCGCGTGGTCACGCTGGCGATCTCGGACGTGCCCGGCGACCTGCCGGACATCATCGCCTCCGGCCCCACCGTCGCCGCCGCGGCGGAGGGCGACAGCGCCGAGCGGATCATCGCCCGCTACGGGCTCGATCTGCCCGCCGCCGTGGCGGCGGCCCTGCGCAGTCCCGCCTCGCATCCGCCGGCCGCCGAGGCCCTTCCGCCCGGAGAGGTCCGCATCGTCGCCTCGCCGCGCCGCGCGCTGGAAGCCGCCGCCGAGGTCGCCCGCGCCGCCGGAATCGCCGCGCATGTCCTGTCGGACCGGGTCGAGGGCGAGGCGCGCGAGGCCGGCAAGGCGCTCTCGGCCATCGCCCTGTCCTGCGCGGATCAGGCGCAGCCCTTCGCGGCGCCGGTCCTGCTCCTGTCGGGCGGCGAGACCACGGTGACGCTCCGGGCGAAGGGCGGACGCGGCGGGCGCAACGGCGAATTCGCGCTCGGCGCCGCGCTGGCCCTGCGCGGGGCGGCGGGCATCGCCGGGCTGGCCGCCGATACCGACGGGATCGACGGCAGCGAGGACAATGCCGGCGCCTTCTTCGATGGCGAGACGGCGGCAGGCATGATCGCCGCCGGGATCGACCCGTTCGAGGCCCAGGCGCGGCACGACAGCTGGGGCGCCTTCGAGGCCGTAGATCAGCTTTTCGTCACCGGCCCCACGGGGACCAACGTCAACGATTTCCGCGCCTTCCTCGTCCGCTGACCGATCCGGCCGGCCGCGCCACCGCTTGCGGACGAACCACGGGGACGTGCCCGTCCGATGATCCAGGGAGATCCCTCCATGACCGACGACCTTCTCGAACAGCCCGGCAGCCGGGCCGCAACCGATCCGCGCCGCCTGGCCGACGCGATCCGCTTCCTCGCCATGGACGCGATCGAGCGCGTGGGCGAGGGCCATCAGGGCGTGCCCCTCGGCATGGCCGAGATCGCCACCGCCCTCTACCGCGGCCATCTCCGCTTCGACCCCGCCGATCCGCTCTGGCCCGACCGGGACCGCGTGGTCCTGTCGAACGGCCACGGCTCGATGCTGCTCTATGCCCTGCTCTACCTGACCGGCAACGCGCGGATCGGCATCGACCAGATCGAGACCTTCCGCGAGCTCGGCTCCCATTGCGCCGGCCACCCCGAGTTCGACCCGGAAGCGGGGATCGAGGTCACCACCGGCCCGCTGGGGCAGGGCATCGCCAACGCCGTCGGCATGGCGGTGGCCGAGGCGCGGCTGGCCGCCGAGTTCGGCCCCGACCTCGTCGATCACCGGGTCTGGGCCTTCGTGGGCGACGGCTGCCTGCAGGAGGGGATCGGCCAGGAGGCGATCTCGCTCGCCGGGCACCTCTCCCTGGGCAAGCTGACCTTCCTGTGGGACGACAACCGCATCACCGACGACGGCGCCACCGACCTCGCGATCAGCGAGGACGTGCCGGCCCGGTTCCGGGCCGCGAACTGGCAGGTGATCGAGGTGGACGGCCACGACATCGAGGCCGTCTCTGCCGCGCTCGCGGCGGTGCGCGACGATCCGCGGCCCGCGCTCCTCGCCTGCCGCACGGTCATCGGCAAGGGCATCCCGCGCCTCGAGGGCCAGCGCGGCGGCCACAGCGCGCGGTTGTTCCGCGAGGATACCGACGCGGCGCGGGCCGCGCTGGGCTGGAGCATCCCGCCTTCGCGGTCCCGGCCGATTTGCTCGCCGCCTGGCGGGACACCGGCGCGCCTGGTGCTGCGGCCCGGGCCGACTGGCGCGCCCGGCTCGCCGCGCATCCGGCGGCGGCGGAGTTCCGCCGCCGGATCGCCGGCATCCGCGCCGAGTGCTGGCGCGCACCGCTCGACGCCTGGCGGGCCCGCGCCGCCGAAACCGGACTCGAGCAGCCCACGATCGCCTCCTCGGGCGATGTCTGCGACGCGCTGGCGGCCACGGTGCCGGAACTGGTCGTCGCCTGCGCCGACCTGGAGGCGCCGACGAACCACAAACGCGGCCGGCACGCCTTCACCGCCGCCGACCGCTCGGGCTCCTACGTCCATTGCGGCGTGCGGGAGCACCTGATGGGCGCGATGGTGAACGGCATGGCCGCCCATGGCGGGATCGCCCCGGTCAGCGTGACCTATCTCGCCTTCTCCGACTACGAGCGCCCGGCGATGCGCATGGCGGCGCTGATGGGCCTGCCCGCGATCTTCGTCTTCAGCCACGATTCCATCGGCCTCGGCCGTAACGGCCCCACGCACCAGCCGGTGGAGATCCTCGCCGCCTTCCGCGCCATGCCCAACATGCTGACCTTCCGGCCGGCCTGCGCGGTGGAGACCGCCGAGGCCTGGGAGATCGCGCTGGAGCGGCGCGACGGCCCCGCGCTCCTCGCCCTGTCCAAGCAATCCCTGCCGGCCCTGCGCCGCGAGGCGGGCGAGAATCTCAGCCGGCGCGGCGCCTATGTCCTGGCCGAGGCCGAGGGGCCGCGCGCCGCGACGCTCTTGGCCACCGGCTCGGAGGTCTCGGTCGCGATGGCGGCGCGGGATCTCCTCGCCGCGCGGGGCGTGCCGGTCGCGGTGGTCTCGATGCCCTGCTGGGAGCTGTTCGAGGCCCAGGACGCGGCCTACCGCGCCGCGGTGCTGGGGGAGGCGCCGCGGATCGGGGTCGAGGCGGCGATGCGCTTCGGCTGGGACCGCTGGATCGGCCCCGAGGGCGCCTTCATCGGCATGACCGGGTTCGGCGCGTCGGCCGCGGCGGAAACCCTGTTCGCGCATTTCGGCATCACCGCCGAGGCCGTCGCCGCCGCCGTTCCGGCCTGACCGGCGGCGCTAGCGGCCCGGCCCGCCGCGGAACGTGCAGCCGAGCCCTTCCAGGTATCCCCGCGTCTGCGCCTCGTGATCGGCGCAGGCGACCTCGATCCAGTCCGCGAAGCGCCGGACGATGCGCCGGTTCAGGTTGCGCGGCGGGCAGACGAACCAGTAGGCGGGAAAGTCGATCACGGCGAAGCCGGTGCAGAACGGCACCAGCTCCCCGCGCTGCAGTTCCGGCAGGCACAGCGTCACGCTGTCGAGCGCGATCCCGCCGCTCTGCTTGGCCAGCTCGATCGCCATCGAGGACCGGTCGAACCGGAACGGATAGGTCAGGTCCGGCACCTCGATCCGGTTCGAGGCGAGCCACAGGTCCCAGCGGAACAGCATCTTCACGCTGTCGATCAGGCGCGCCCGGCGCAGCTGCGCGGCGGGATCGTCCGAATGTCGCCGCAGCTCCTCCAGATAGGCCGGGCTGCACATCGGCAGGACGAAGTCGTGCAGCAGGCACTGCTCCGACAGGCCCGCCCAGCCGCCATGCCCGTAGCGCAGGTCGAAATCCACCAGCTCCGTCTCGAAGGCCGAGAAGTCCGGGGTCGCGTCCACCCGGATGTTCCAGTCCGGGTTTTCGGCCGCGAAGCTCGCGATTCTCGGCCCCAGCCAGCGGACACCGAAACTGGGGCTGACGCGGATGGTCAGGTTCCGCACCGCCCGCTGATGGGTGATCGCGCTGCGGGCGTTGCGGATCGCCCCGAACGCCTGGGTGAGGGTCTGGAACAGCCGATCGCCCTCCAGCGTCAGGATCAGCCGCCGCTTCTCGCGGCGAAACAGCTTGACCCCGAACTGCGTCTCCAGCTGCCGGATCTGCTGGCTCACCGCGGAGGGCGAGACCTCCAGTTCCCGCGCGGCCTTGGTGACGGTTCCCAGCCGGGCGACCGCCTCGAAATGTTCCGTCGCCTTCAGGTTCAGGTCGCGCACGCGGGCTGGCCTCGCTCGAATCCCGGCGCGTGGACGATGGCGCCACCCGGCGCGGATGTCACCATTCGCGCAATTCGGCGACGGCCTCCTCTGAGAGCGGCGCCTCGAAGGCGAGGCCCACGAGGTGCTCGTGGCGCCACCGGACGGTGGCGGCCTTCGTCTCGCGGAGCAGCGTCAGACCGGCCTCCTTGGTTCGGGGCAGGGGTTGCGCGCAGACGATGCAGGCCCCGCCCTCGGAGACATCGATGACCATGCAGGAAAACTCCTCCTCGCCGAAGCGGATCTGCGTCTCGTATCGCACCGGGTGGCGGGCGCTGCTGCGCGCCCGCCGCCGGCGCAGCAACTCGTAGACCGCCGGCGCGACGAGGAGCGGCACCGCGAAGACCCCGGCCCCGATCATGGTCAGCCCCGCCTTCTGCGACGTGCTGCGGCGCTTCCGGGCCTCCGACCCCTCCCCGGATCCTTCGCCACCGCCCTCGCCGGCCTCCGCCGAGGGCTCAGGTGCGTTGCCCGACATCCGCGCGGGCGGACAGTCGAGAGCGCCCTCGCGCTCCTTCAGGGTCTCCGACATCTCGGCGAGCCGGGTGCGGGCCGCGAACCGCGCCTGCGGCGTCGCGCGCGACAGGGCGGTCAGAAACCCGAGGTGATCCTGTGTCATCTGTCGCGTCTTCGCATCGCCGTCGGCCGCCACGTCGAACCGGGTGGCCTCCTCGATGGCCCGCCGCAGGACGATCGCGTTCCGCGTGCTGGGATCGGAGAGCAACGTCCCGGCGATCTCGTTCAGCCGGCCGAGGCGCTCGATCGTGCCGCATCCCGCGGCCCTTGCCGCCACGGGCGCGGCGAGGGCCAAGGCAAGCGACAAGCCGAGCGCGGAGACAGGGAGGTGCATGGCGGAGCCTTGAGCAGGAGACGCGAACGGCCGGGTGCCCGACGCGCAGAACCTCGCCGCGAAGGGTAAAGGTTTCCTCTCCGTCGCTGCGCCGTTCCGCCCCTCGGAGGGCGGAAGGAGCGCGTCACACGCCCGTCCGGCCCTCCCCCCGCCAGTCGCCCTTGTCCTCGCGGCCCCAGATCACGCCGGCCTTGCCGCTGCCCAGCCGTTCCAGCACCGCGTAGATCGCCGGGATGATGAGGATGCCGAGGAAGGTGGCCGCGATCATGCCGCCCATGGCGGCCGAGCCGATGGCGTTGCGCGCCGCGGCTCCCGCTCCGGTGGCCAGCACGAGCGGCAGCATCCCGCAGACGAAGGCGAGCGCGGTCATCAGCACGGCGCGGTATCGCTGCCGCGCGCCCATGTTCGCCGCCTCGGTGATCGGCATCCCCTCGGCGTGGCGGTTCCTGGCGAATTCGACGATCAGGATCGCGTTCTTCGCCGCCAGCCCGATCAGCATGACGAGGCCGATCTGGGCATAGACGCTGGCGGTGAAGCCGAAGACCGCCAGCGTGACCGCGGCCCCCGCCCCGGCGATCAGCACCGACAGCATGATCGCCATCGGCTGCAGCCAGCTCTCGAACTGGCCGACGAGGAACAGGTAGGCGAAGACGAAGGCCAGACCGAAGGCGATGAAGGTGACGTTGCCGGCCTGCTGCTGCTGGTAGGAGGCGCCCGAGAAGGCGAGCTCGTAGCCCTCGGGCAGGTCCGTGTCGGCGACCTGCTGCAAGGCCTCCAGCGCCTCGCCCGAGGAATATCCCGCGGCCGGCTGCCCCGAGATCTCGGCGGCGGTGAAGAGATTGAACCGCGGCAGGATATAGGGGCCGAACCGGGTCTCCAGTTCGCCCACCGCCGAGAGCGGCACGGCCCCGCCGGTGCGGTTCTGCACGTAGAGTTCGGTGACGTCCCGGGGCTGGGAGCGGAAGGCCTCCTGGCCCTGGATTCGGACCTGGTAGACCCGGCCCTCGTAGATGAACTGGTTGACGAATCCCGCCCCCAGCGTCTGGCCCAGCGTGTCGTAGATCGCCGCCACCGACAGGCCCAGCTGCTCCGCCCGCTCGCGGTCGATGTCGAGGAAGATCCGCGGCACGTCGGCCGAGAAGGTGGTCCGCGCGCCCCCGATCGCCGCCTGCTGGTTGGCCGCGGCGAGGAAGGACCGCGCGACCTGCGCCACCTCGACGGCGGGTTGCCCCTCGGTGGCCAGGATCTGGGCCGAGAAGCCGCCGACGGAGCCGGTGCCGGGGATCGAGGGCGGCGGGAAGGCCTGCACCTGCAGGCCGGGCAGGGTCTGCAACTGGCCGTTGACCTCGCCCAGGATGGTGAAGAGGTCGCGCCGTTCGCCCCAGGGTTCCAGCGTGGCGATGGCGATGCCCACCGAGGAGCGCGAGCCGCCGAGGAAGGAGAAGCCGGCGACCGAGATCACGTTCTCCACCCCGTCGGTGTTCTGGATGATGTCCGAGACCTCCTGCATCGCCTCGGTGGAGCGTTGCAGCGAGGCGCCGTCGGGCAGCGACACGTCGACGAGGATCGCGCCCTGATCCTCGGCCGGGACAAGCTCGGTCGGCAGCCGCAGATAGGTGGTCGCGGCCACGAAGATCGCGATCCCCAGCACCGCGAAGGCGAGGACCCCGCGCCGCACGAAGAAGCCCACGACGTGGCCATAGACGTCGCGGCTCCAGAACAGGACCTGGTTGAACTTGCGGAAGATCCAGGCCGGCCGGCTGCGCGGCTTCAGCATCACCCCGCAGAGCGCCGGAGTGAGCGTCAGCGCCACGACCGAGCTCAGCACGATGGAGATCGACAACGACAGTCCGAACTGGCGGTAGAGCTGCCCCGAGATGCCGGGCAGGAAGGCCACCGGCAGGAACACCGCCAGGAGCACGAGCGTGGTGGAGATGATCGGGCCGGTGATCTCCCCCATCGACTTGGTCACCGCCTGGCGGCGCGTCAGGTCCGGGTTCTCCTCCATCACCCGGGTCGAGTTCTCGACCACGAGGATCGCGTCGTCCACCACGATGCCGATCGCCAGGATCAGCGCCAGCAGCGTGATCACGTTGATCGAGAAGCCGATCGCGAGCAGCGCCGCGAAGGTCCCGATCAGCGAGACCGGGATGGCGATGAGGGGGATGATCGTCGCGCGGATCCCCTGCAGGAAGGTGAAGACGACGACGACGATGATCGCCGCGGTCAGCAGCAGCGTCTTGATGATCTCCTGGATGGTGATGCGCACGTATTCGGTGGTGTCGTAGACCACCTCGTAATCCAGCCCCTCGGGGAAGCTCTCCTGCCGCGCCGCCAGCTCCTCGCGCACCGCGTTCACCGTGGCGATGGCGTTGGCCCCGGGGGACTGGTTGACCTGCATGGTCAGGCTGGGACGGTCGCCCAGGAACGAGTTGGTCGCGTAGTCCTGCGCGCCCAGCTCCACCCGGGCCACGTCGCGCACCCGCACCAGCCCGCCATTGTCGCCGGCCCGAACCACGATGTCGCCGAAGGCCTCGGGGTCCGACAGGCGCCCCTGCGCGGTGACGGTATAGACCACCGATTGCCCGTCCACCGCCGGCGCGCCGCCGACCTGCCCCAGCGCGGCGGCCAGGTTCTCCTCGCGGATGGCGTCGGCCACGTCGGAGGGCGACAGGCGGAACTGCGCCAGCTTGTCGGGATCGGTCCAGACCCGCATGGCGTAGTTCGACGGGCCCAGCACCTGCGCGTTGCCCACGCCGTCGATCCGCTGCACCGCCGTGGTGAGGTTGGTGGAGACGTAGCTGGCCGCGTCGATCAGCGACAGGTCGCTCTCGGGATCGACCGGGAAGGCGACGGCGAGCAGGAAGTTGGGCGACTGGGTGCGGATCGTCACGCCCTGGTCGACCACCGAGGTCGGCAGCTGCGGCGTCGCCAGCTGCACCCGGTTGGAGACGTTGACCTGCGCGATGTCGGGATCGGTGCCGATGGCGAAGGTGATCGACAGCGAATAGGTGCCCTGGTTCGAGGAGGAGGAGGACATGTAGAGCATCCCCTCGACCCCGTTGATCGCCCGCTCCAGCGGCGCGCCCACGGTTTCCGCCAGCACGGTCGAGTCGGCGCCGGGATAGGAGGCCGAGACCTGCACCGTCGGCGGCGAGATGTTGGGATATTGCGTGACCGGCATGGTGAAGATCGCCAGCAGGCCGGCCAGCACGATGACGATGGAGACGACGGAGGCGAGCCGCGGACGCTCGATGAACAGTTTCGAGATCATTGCGAGCCGCCCGACCCGCCGGAGCCCTGGCCCGATCCGCCGGCCCCGCCGGACGCGCCGCCGCCGGGCAGTCCGCCCTGTCCCCCCGCGGTGCGCGGATCGACCGTCTGCCCCTCCTCAAGGCGCAGCGCGCCGCGCACGATCACGCGCTCGCCGCCCGTCAGCCCGCGGGTGACGGCGACCGTCCCCGGCTCGGGGCCGGGCGCGACCTCCACCGGCATGCGCGCCACCGTGTCGTCCTCGTTCACCACCCAGACCGCGCGGCCCTCGCGGCCGAGCTGGATCGCGGATTGCCGGATCACCGGCAGGACCGGCGGATCGGCTTCCTCGACCCGCAGCGTCACGTTCTGGTTCGGCAGCAGCAGGCCGTCGGGATTGGCGAAGCGGACGCGCACCTCGACCGTCCCGGTCTCGGCGTCGACGGTGTTGCCGACGAAGGCGAATTCGCCCTCCTCGGCATAGATGCTGCCATCGGGCAGAACGAGGCGCAGCCGGTAGTTCTCCGCCGCCTCGGCATCCGACCGCCCCGTCCCGGTGCCGGCCCGGCCGGAGGAGCCATCCCGACCGATCGGGGCGACCTCGCCGGTGCCGATCCCCAGCTGCCGCCACCGCGACAGGCGGTTCTCGCCCAGCGAGAACACGCCCCAGATCGGGTCCAGCTGAACCAGTTCGGCGAGGGTGCCCGAGGCGCCCGAGACGTAATTGCCGCGGGTGATCAGCGGGGCCGACATCTTGCCGTCGATCGCGGCCTCGATGCTGGTATAGCCCAGATCCAGCTCCGCCTGGCGCAGCTCCGTCTCGGCCTGGCGCACCTCGGCCCGGGCCGCCTCCGCGGCGGAGATGGCGTCGTCCAGGTTGGCCTGGCTGACCGTGTTGCTCTCGCGCAGTTCCCGTTGCCGCTCCAGCTGGCGCCGGGTCTCGGCATTGGCCGCCTCGGCGCTGTCGAGCCGCGCCCGCGCGGCGGCCACGGCGATCTCGTATTGCTCCCGCTGGATCTGGAACAGCAGGTCGCCCCGCTCGACGAATTCGCCGCCCTCGAAGGCGACCTCCTCGATGAAGCCGCTGACCCGGGCCTGTACCTCGACCCGCTCGATCGGCGTCACCCGTCCGAGGAAGCGGAAGCTGTCGCCCACCGGGCGGGTCTCGGCCCGCTGGAAGACGACGGCCGGCGGGCGGCTTCCCCCCTGCGCCTGCGCGGCGCCCTCCGGCCCGCCGCGCTCCAGGCCCAGAAGGCCGGCGAGGAAGCCGGGCACGGGGATCTCGCCCAGGATCGGAACCTCGATCGTCGGGCCGCCGGCCTCGTCGGGGGGGCTCCCCTCCTGCTGCGCCGCCACGGGCAGGGCGGCGAGCGTCGCGCAGAGCAGGCAGAGGAGGGCGAGGGGGGTCGAGCGTGGCGGCCGCAAGGCAGGAAACTCCGTCGGGAACGGATCGCACCTAGGTCCGGGCGGCCGGTTGGCGACACGATGCGTTCCGCCCCGGCGCAGGCGGGCAGGGCACAATGTCGCACCGGGCGCCGCCACCTCCCCCCGCGGGCGGTCCGGGGGCGGATCGCCCGCACGAGGACGTGAACCTCACGGCCGGGCGGCGGGCCTCGGTCCCCGGCGAAAGGGCGTTGCCCCTGCCGCGAGGGACTGGGAAATACCGCGCGAAACCTTCTCCGGAAATCGATGCCTTGACGAGCCTTTCCTCATTCGGACCGGCGGTTGCGCGGTCCTCCCCGCGCGAGGCCCTCCGGGCCGGGATCGGCGCCGTGGTCGGCCTCGGTCTCTCCGGCCTGTTCGTCCTCGGTCCGACCGTCGATCTGGAGCTGGGCCTCTACCTCGTGGCCCCGTTCGGCGCCAGCTCGGTCCTGCTCTTCGCGGTGCCCAACAGCCCGCTGGCGCAGCCCTGGTCGGCCGTCGTCGGCAATGTCGTCGCCGCCACGGTGGGGGTCGCGGTGTGCCTGGCGGTGGCGGACCCGGTGCTGCGGATCGCGCTCTCGGTGGGTCTCGCCATCACCGCGACGATCCTGTGCCGGGCGCTTCATCCGCCCGCCGGGGCCGTCGCGATGACCGCGGCCCTCAGCCCCGATGCCGTGCGGGAGCTGGGATTCTCCTTCGCGCTGATGCCGATCGGGCTCGGCAGCCTCGTGCTGGTCGCCATCGCGATGGCCTATGCGCGTCTGACCGGGCGGAAATACCCGTTCCGGCAGTTCGACGACACCAACCCCCACGGCACCGCCGACCGCGCGCCGACGGAGCGGCTGGGCCTCACCGAGGCGCAGCTCACCGATATCCTCGACCGGTACCGGCAGTCCTTCAACCTCGGGGTGGAGGACCTGTCCCGGCTGATCGGCGCGGCCGAGATGCAGGCCGCCGCGGGCCGCGCGGGCCCCGCCACGGCGGGCGACGTGATGTCGGGCGATCTCGTCACCGTGGCGCCCGGTTCGCCCCTGGCCGACATCGCCGACCTGTTCCGCCGGCACCGCTTCACGGCCCTGCCCGTGGTAGGCGCCGGGGGCCGGTTCCTCGGCGTGATCTTCCAGCTCCACCTGGTCGACCGCGCGCGCGAGGAGGCGCTGCATTCGGGCCGCGGCTTCGGCCCCGCCATGCTGCGCCTGCTCGACCGGAATCGGGGCCGGCCGCTCTGCGCCGCGGACCTCATGGCCGTGGACGGCCCCCGCGCCACGCCGGAGACGCCGCTGGGCGCCCTGCTGCCGATGATGGCGGACGGCGCGGTGGACGCCGTTCCGATCCTGTCGGAGGGCCGCATCGTCGGCATCGTCACCCGCACCGACATGATCGGTGCCCTCGCCCGCCAGAGCCTGCGCTAGCCTAGGGCAGGAACAGCGCGCTGCCGCCGAACAGCGCGACCATCGCGGCGAGGACCAGCACCCAGTGCAGCGCCATCCGGCGCCGGCCCGACGGCGACACCCCCTGCCGCCGGCAGAAGGCGCATCGGGCCTCGCCCCACGGCACCGAGGTGCCGCAGGCGGGGCAGAGCCCGTCGGCGCGGAACGGCGGCGCCTCGGGGCGGTTCGCGGGCGCCCCCGGGCCGGCGGCCGGGGCGGGCGCGGGGCCGTCGCCGCGCGGGATCGGAGCGCCGGTCATCGCGGCGCCCGTTCCGGCAGGGCGGCGGCCGTGCCGCCGGTCTTCCACAGCGAGAAGCCGATGCCTGCGGCGAGGATCGCGAAGGTGATCCCCAGCGACCAGGCCGGCGGGAACTTCTCCCATCCCATCAGGTCGGCCACGAAGATCTTCGACCCGATGAAGACCAGCAGCACCGACAGCGCATACTTGAGATAGGCGAAGCGATGCAGGATCGCCGCCAGCGCGAAATAGAGCGCCCGCAAGCCGAGAATCGCGAAGATGTTGGAGGTATAGACGATGTAGGGATCGGTCGTGATCGTGAACACGGCCGGCACCGAATCCACGGCGAAGACCAGGTCGGCGATCTCGATCAGGATCAGCGCCAGGAACAGCGGCGTGGCGAATCGCGTGATCCGGCCGGTCGCCGGGTTCGTCTCGCGCACGAAGAAGGCATGGCCCCGCAGCCCGTCGGTGACGTGCATCCGCCGCCTGAGGAATTTCAGCAGCCGGTTGTTGGCCAGATCGTGCTCCGTCTCGCCCGATGCGAAGAGCATCTTGAGGCCCGTCACCACCAGGAAGGCGGCGAAGACGTAGAGAACCCAGTGGTAGCGGTCGACGATCGTCGACCCCAGCCCGATCATGGCCCCGCGCAGGACGATCACGCCCAGGATGCCCCAGAACAGGACCCGGTGCTGGTAGGCGCGCGGGATCGCGAAGAAGCCGAAGATCAGGGCGATGACGAAGATGTTGTCCATCGCCAGGGTCTTCTCGACCACGAAGGCGGTCAGGTATTGCGCCGTCGCCTCGGCGCCCACCTGCCACCAGATGAAGCCGGAGAAGGACAGGCCGAGCGCGATGTAGATGGCCGACATGCGCAGGCTCTCGGCCACGCCGATCTCGTGGTCGTCCCGATGCAGGACGCCCAGATCGAAGGCCATGAGCCCGACGACGAGGGTGAGGAAGAGCAGCCACATCCATAGCGGCTTGCCCAGGACGAGCAGGAGGAGAATGTCCACGAAAGCGACCTCCGTCGCACCGCGCGCCCGGGAGGTCGCGGTCGCGGGACTGCGGTCGCGACACCGGGCGCGCCCGGTGCGGTCCGACATCACGAGGGGGGTGCCATCGCCAGAGGGGCCCGGTCCGCCGAGAGAAGATCGTGGCGCCGCCGGGCGCTTCAAGGGGCGAACGGAAATATTGCGCCGGGCCGGGCCGGGCCGGGCCGGAACGGGTCGGGGAGGGCCGCCGCAGGGTTCGCCGCCCGAGACCGACATCCGGGCCCGCCCCCGATGCGGATGTGCGGGCCCGGCCGGGCCTCGCCGCGATGCGCGCCACGGTCCCGTCCGGGCGCGACGGCCTCGCGGTTACACTGGGATACTCGTTCACGACCCGTCCGGGTCCCGCACGCGGCACGTGCCGCGACGGGAGAACCGGCGCCGCCGGCGTCCGTTTCCCGCGCCGGTACGGAAGCGGACACAGATCGCCCGACCGGGCCCGGACCGTCAGGCGACCGTTCTGGCCCGGCGCGGGTCCGCCGGGGCGGTCCTCGCGGCGGCGGGCTCCGGCCGGCTAGATCGGGGTGCCGATGACGCGCTCGTATTCCGCCTCGGGAATCCCGTAGGAGCCGTCCGCGCGTGCGACGAGCCCCTCGCGGTCGATCACGGTGATCGCGCCGCGGCCGGTACCGATCAGCCCCTCCCGCACCAGTGCCTTGACGCTGACGGTCACGCCCGCCCGGCGTACGCCCAGCATCAGCGCCAGGAATTCGTGCGTCAGCCTCAGGGTGTCGCCCTCCGTGCGGTCGTGCGCCATCAGCACCCAGCGCGCCAGCCGCGTCTCGATCTTGTCGGTGCCGTTGGCCAGCGCCGTGTGCGCCGTCTGGACATGGGCGGCATAGGCGTAGCGCAGGAACAGGTCGCGGATGGCCGGCCGGTCGATCAGGGTCTGCAGGGCCGCGACCGGCACCCGGATCGCTTCGCCCGGAATCTGCATGTAGACCTCGTGCGGCGAGTGCTCCGCGCCCAGGACGACCGGAAGGCCCGACATTCCCTCGCGTCCGAAGATTCCCGCCTCCACGCGCTGGTCGCGATGCCGCGCGCCGACCGCCACCAGCGACCCCAGCCCGGAAAGGGGAAAATAGGCGTGCGTGATCGGCACGCCGGGACGTTCGAGGAAGGTGCGCCGGTCCAGCGAGACGTGGTCGAGATTCGCGAACAGGAAATCGCGCACGCCCGGCAGCATCGCCGCCAGCAGGCGGTTCCGTCGAATATCCAAGGTCGAGGCCGCCATACTCCGTTCTCCTGACCCAGGGGCAAGAGCACGTGCATGGTCTCTCCGCCGCCGGCGCCCGGACGATCGGCCGCCAGTTCCTCCATGAAAACCGCGCGAAAGTTCGGTGACAAGGGAAGGGTGCAACGTGTGTGCGGTTGCGTACGCTTTCCGGCCGCGCCCGGCGTCCGGGCCGGGGAACCAGCCCCCCACGGATCCGGTTCTTCAGGCGCCTGCCCCGCCGTTGGGAGCGGGGCGCGGTCAAACGGTTCGACCAGTCCATAGGTAGCGAGTGCCACGATGTTTCACCATTCCTCCAAGCTTCAGTTCGAGGTCCGCGTCGACACGCCCGACCCGGTCTTCGCCAAGCATCTCCAGCAGGCGATCGGCGGGATCGAGGGCGAGATCCGCGTCGCCATGCAGTACTTCTTCCAGGCCATGGGCGCGCGCGGCGACGCCAAGTACCGCGACATGCTGATGATGACGGCGACCGAGGAGCTTTCCCATATCGAGTTCCTGGGCCATGCCGTGGCGCTGAACCTCGAGGGCGCGCCGGTCTCGGCGCAGGAGGCGGCGGCCGAGGACCCGGTGGTGGCCGCGATCCTCGGCGGCGCCAATCCGCGTCACATCCTGTCCTCGGGGCTCTCGGCCATGCCGGTCAATTCGAACGGCGTGCCCTTCGACATGAGCCACGTCTACGCCACCGGCAATCTCGGGGCGGACATGCTGGCCAATGCCACCGCCGAGGCCGGCGGCCGGGTACTGGCCTCGCGGCTCTACAACATGACCGAGGACAAGGGCATGAAGGACATGCTGTCTTTCCTGATCGCCCGTGACACCATGCACCAGCAGCAGTGGCTGGCCGTGATCGAGGAGCTCGGCGGCTGGGAGACGCAGCTGCCGATCCCGAACTCCACCCCCGAGGAACACGAGCGGATGAAGGACAGCTACTACTTCCTCAACACCTCTCTCGACGAGCCCACGCCCGAGGGCCGCTGGACCTCCGGGCCCTCCCTCGACGGCCGCGCGGAGTTCTCCGTCGAGGAAGAGGCCAAGCCCTACGGCCAGAAGCCCGATCTCGGCCGCGCCCGGCCCGGCAGCGGCGCCCAGCGGGAACAGGAATAGGCCTGGACGGCCGGCCCGGCCGGCGGCGGCGGCGGCGGGGCCAGCCTGTCCCCGCTTCCCCTGTCCGGAAGCCCGTGGAGGATCGGTCGCCGGATCGTGACCGCCTGGCGCTCCGGGGCCAGGCCGCGACGACGCTCCGGCTTGCGGGAGGTCCGGGCGGGCAGATGCGGGCCGTCCTCGGCGCCCGCCGGGCGCGCACCGGCCTGGCAGGGCCGCCGCGATGTCGGTCTCGGGACCGTGCCCGGCCCCCGAGAGCCTCCCTTCCCGCGACGCCCTCGTCGACGTTACCTCCGCTGCCGATTGCGGCTTCGCGCGGGCGATCTCCCGGACCCCGGATCCACGCGCCGTCCAGTGGATGTCGGGCCGGGGAACGCGCTGGGAAAGAAGCGCCGGAGAGGGTGATGCCCTCGTCCATGTCCTGCGGTGGCTGCGGCCTCCGCAAGAGCCGGTTCTACTCGGCCTGCGGCCAAGCCAACCCGCCGGGACGCAGGCCCTACCGCGCGATCAGCACCGGGTCGGCCGGATGTCGTTGCCGGGGATGACGCCCCCAAGGGTCGCGTGCCCTCCTGTGGGCGCGGCCCGTCCGGCGGGCCGCGGCCCCGGCCGATCTCATTCGGTCTTGTCCATGAAGGCGCGGGCGCGGAACGCCTTCTGCCCCTCGGAATGGCCCCCCTCGACGATGTGGCGCAGGGTGGCCAGATCGATCAGCGACAGGTCCGACAGCTCGGTCCGCTCGATCCCGTAGCTTCCCAGGGATTGGCTCAGCGAGGCGCGCATCATGCCGGTCTGGTCCGGGGTGACGGCGAAGGCGGGGCCGGCGACCAGCCCGATCGCGGCGGCGGTGATGATGGTCCTGATCATGGCGAAACTCCTCATGCCCGGTTGGCAGGACCGAATCGTCCGGCCTGCATGAGTCAATTCGCCGACGGGCGGGCCTTCGTTACGCGCTTCACGCAAGGGTGACGGAGGGGCGCCCGTCCCGGGGTGATCGCGTTCGCCCCGCCGCCGCGGGGCGGGATATGCTGGACCCGACTCGCGCGGAGGTGGACGGGTATCCATGGATCGCGACCGGGAGCAGCGATGGGCCGATCTCCTCCGACGGGCGAGGGGCGGCGACACGGCGGCCTCCACCCGGTTCCTGGCCGAGATCGCGCCGGTCCTGCGGCGCGTGATCGAGGCGCGCGGCGGCGGCCGCCCCGACGAGGTCGACGATATCCTGCAGACCTCGCTCGCCGCGATCCACGAGATGCGCCACACGTGGCGCGAGGACGCGCCGGTCTCGCGCTGGATCTATGCCATCGCCCGGCACAAGGCCGTCGATGCCGCGCGGCGGCGGCGGCGCCGGCCGGCCACGACGGCCTTCGACGGGGCCGATTTGCCCGTGGCCGACGAAGCGGTCCCCGATGCCACCGTCGCGCGAGACCTCGACCGGCTGCTCTCCGGCCTCGACGCGACTTCGGAAACCATCGTGCGCGATCTGCGGCTGCAGGGCCTGACCGCGGAGGAGACCGGCCGCCATGTGGGGCTGAGCCCCGGGGCGGTGCGGGTCAGGCTGCATCGGGCGCTGGCGCGCCTCTCGGCCTCCGCCCTGGCCCGCCCTGGCCCGCCCGGCGCCGCCGCGCCCCGTGCCGCGCGGCCGGGGGCACCGGATGCCGGCCCCGGGGCCGCGGTGACGAACGGGTTGCGGATCGGGCCGGATCGGACCTTATCCGCGGATAAGGTGCCGGCGGCGCTTGGGCGGCGGCGCGCGGCGGCCGGGCCACCGGACGCCGTGGCAAGGAGATGGCAAGGTGCCTCCGCGAAGCTGAGGCGAGACCGGGCCGGGCGCGCCGGAGGCCCGGGGAGCGCCGCAGGAGGGGGCGTCGATGCACCATGAGCAGAACATGCCCGACACGGACGGGCCGGCGGCGGACCCCGCCGCGCGGCCCGGGGGCGAGGGCGGGGGGCCGCCCGGGCCGGGGCAGGTGGTGCGGGAGTTGCCGCTGGAGGCGGTGCATGCCTTCCTTCTGGTCCGCGACCGGACCCCCGGCGCGGCCGACGAGGACATGGCCGCGCTGGTCACCTCGATCCGCGAGGTCGGCCTGTCGAACCCGATCTGCGTCCTGCCGCGGCCCGGCGGCGGATTCGAGCTGATCCAGGGCCATCGCCGGCTGACCGCCTATCGCCGGCTGGCCGAGGAGACCGGCGATCCGGCCTGGGGGCGGATCCCGGCCCTCGTCCTGCAGGCGCCGGCGGACGACCTTGGCGGGCTCTACCGCCGGATGGTGGACGAGAACGTGGTGCGCAAGGATCTCTCCTTCGCCGAGATGGCCCATGCCGCGCAGAGCTACGCCGCCGATCCGGCGACGCCGGCGGAGGACCTGCCGGCGGCGATCGCCGAGCTGTTCCGGTCGGCCTCCTATTCCAAGCGCAGCTATATCCGGTCCTTCGCCGCCCTGCTGGACCGGATCGGCGGCGTGCTGGACTATCCGGCGGAGATCCCGCGCACGCTGGGCGTGGCGCTGGCCCGCGCCATCGCCGAGCGGCCCGCGATCGCCGAGGCGATCCGGCGCGACCTCGACGGCTGGGAGGGCCGCAGCGTGGCCGACGAGCTGGGCGTCCTGCGCCGGGCCGCGGGGGGCCTGGCGGGCGAGGAAGCCGGGGCGCCGCTGCCATCGGCCCCCGCGGCCCGGCCCTCCGTGCGGCCCGCCGCCGGGGCGAAGACGAGCTTTCCGGTGGAGACGGGTGCCGGGCGGGCCACCTGCATCGCCCGGCCGGGCAGGCTTGAGATCCGGGCCGAGCGGGATTTCTCGGTGGTCGAGCGCGCCCGGCTGGAACGGGCCGTCGCGGCCCTGATCGACGGGCTGGACTGAGCCGCGGACCCGGCGCGCGCGGGGAGTCGCCCGCGCCCCGGGGCGGATTCGCGCTCGCCGCGGGCGGGGCGAGGTGCGACAAGGCGGGGAAACCGGACCAGGGGAGCCGCGCCGATGAGCCGATACTACGCGCCGACCGGGGGGCATCCGGGGCAGGAGGAGCTTCTGACCGACCGGGCCGTCTTCACCGAGGCCTATGCGGTGATCCCGAAGGGGACGCTGCGCGACATCACGGCCAGCGTGCTGCCGGATTGGCGCGAGACGCGGCTGTGGGTGATCGCGCGGCCGCTCTCGGGATTCGCCGAGACCTTCTCGCATTACGTGATGGAGGTGGCGCCGGGGGGCGGTTCGGAGCGGCCGGAGCCCGATCCGGGCGCCGAGGGGGTGCTGTTCGTCGTGGAGGGGGAGGGGATGCTGACGCTGGAGGGCGCGTATCCGCTGCGGCCGGGCAGCTATGCCTACCTGCCGCCGGGCGCGGCCTGGTCGCTGGCGCAGGCCGGGGCGGGGCCGTTGCGCTTCCACTGGATCCGCAAGGCGTATGAACCTGCCGGAGGGATCGAGGCGCCCGGTCCGCTGGTCCTGCACGAGGACGACCTGGCGCCGGTGCCGATGCCGGGGACCGAGGGGCGCTGGGCGACCACGCGCTTCGTCGACCCGGCCGACCTGCGCCACGACATGCATGTCACCCTGGTCACCTTCCAGCCCGGCGCGGTGATCCCGTTTCCCGAGACCCACGTGATGGAGCACGGGCTCTATGTGCTGGAGGGCAAGGCGGTCTATCGGCTGAACCGGGACTGGGTGGAGGTCGAGGCGGGGGATTACATGTGGCTGCGCGCCTTCTGCCCGCAGGCCTGCTATGCCGGCGGGCCGGGGCCGTTCCGCTACCTGCTCTACAAGGACGTGAACCGCCACGCCGCGCTGCCGCGGCGCGGGGGCGGCTGGGCCCCGGGCGGGCTCAGATGACCAGGCGGGCGAAGAAGACCGCGCTCATGCCGAAGCCGATGGCGGCGACGATGGCGCGCACCGCCCGGTCGGGCAGGATGCGGGCGAGCGGCGCGCCGGCATAGCCGCCGCAGATGGCGGCGGCCATCATCACCACCGCCTGCGGCCAGGCGACGAGGCCGGCCACCGCGAAGGTCGCGACCGAAATGGCCGAGAGCGCGAAGGACAGGCCCGACTTCACCCCGTTCATCAGGTGGATGTCGCGCCAGCCCCAGAGCGAGAACAGCGCCAGCAGCACGATCCCCAGCCCGCCGTTGAAGTAGCCGCCATAGACGGCCACCGCGAAGAGCCCCGCCGCGCCCTCGGGCGTGACGTCGCGCGCATGCGCCGCCGCCCAGTCGCGGATCCGGGCGCCGTAGAGGAAGACCAGCGTGGCGAAGAGCAGGAGGAACGGCACGATGGCCGAGAAGGCCGCGTCCGACGACACGAGCAGGAGGAGCGATCCGGCCAGCCCGCCGGCCAGCGTGATCGCCGCCAGCCGGCCGGCCTGTCGCCGCGACAGGGTGGCGAGTTCGCGCCGGTAGCCGAGCGCGCCGCCGAGATAGCCCGGGAAGACGGCGACCGTGCTGGTGGCGTTGGCGGCCACGGGGGGAATCCCGGTGAAGACCAGGGCCGGGAAGGTCAGGAAGGTGCCGCCGCCGGCGATGGTGTTGACCACGCCGGCGCCGAAGGCCGCCGCGGCGACGAGCAGGAGATCGAGCATCGGGTCCTCCGGGAGATCTGCGGCGCGAGCGGTATCCCGAGGCACGGTGCGGCGGCAAGGGGCGCGCTCAGGCCTCGATGCGGACCGGCGCGGGCAGGGGATGCTCCTCGAGGTTCGAGCCCGGCCCGATCCGGTCGATCACGGCGAAGAGGCCGGGGGCCGCGAGCGGCGTCAGCACCCCGTGCCAGGTGCCGCGCAGCAGGTTCACCGCCTGGCCGGGCCGGGTGACGAAGGCATGGATCGCGCCGGGCCGCGGCCCCGCCCCCTCGGCCACGATCACCAGGAAGGGCGACATCGTCATCGGCACGAAGGCCTGGCTGCCCTCGGGGTGACGCTCGAGCAGGGTCAGGTCGTAGGGCAGCGCCCGCGGCACCGCGTCGAACAGGCTGATCCCCGCCCGCCCGTCGCCGAAATCGAGCCGGGCCCGGTCGTGGAAGCGGGCGCAGAGGCCGGCATTGATGATCCGTTCCGGCGCGCCGCTGGCGTCGATCACGTCGCCGAACGGGCGGAAGGCCTCCGCCGTCAGGATCCGGGCGCGCAGGGTCATGGCCGGGGCTCGATTCTTCGACGAAGGATCGGGGGCGTCATGGCAGGCGCTCCGCCAGGCGGAGGCGGGCGATGCGTTCCACCTGGGCGCAGGCCTCGGCGAATTCGGTGGCGCGGTCCTGCTCCAGCCGCCGCTCGAAGGCCGCGAGGATGGCGGGCGTCTCGTGGTCGCGCACGGCGATGATGAAGGGGAAGCCGAACCGCGCCATGTAGGCCGCGTTCAGCGCCGAGAAGCGTGACCGGTCGGCATCGGTCAGCGCGTCGAGACCGGCCGCGGCCTGTTCGGCCGCGCTTTCGGGGGACAGGCGCCGGGCGGCGGCCAGCTTGCCGGCGAGGTCGGGATGGGCGGTCAGCACCGACAGGCGCTCGCCCTCGCTGGCGCGGCGGAAGACGCGGGCGAGCGCGTTCCACAGCCCCTCGGCGCGGTCATGGGCGGGGCCGAGCTCCAGCTCCCAGGCGCGTTCGGCGATCCAGGGGGAATGCTCGAAGACGCCGCCGAAGGCCGCGACGAAGGTGGCGCGGTCCATCTCCGAGGGGCGCTCGCGCCGCTCCGGCGGATGGGTCGCGGCCCAGTGGTCGGCGATCTGCTCGCGCGTGGCGATCCAGACCCCCTCCTGCGCGCGCAGGTGGTCGAGGAAACGCTTCAGCGCCATGGCGCGGCCGGGCCGCCCGGCCAGCCGGCAATGCAGGCCCACCGACATCATCCGCCCGCCCTCGGCATGGAGCATGTCGAAGCTGTCGATCAGGTAGCGGGCGAAATCGTCCGGCGCGCCGAACTTTCCGGCGGCGAAGTTCATGTCGTTGGCGTCGAGCGTGTAGGGGACGACAAGCTGGTCGCGGCCCGCGATCCGTTCCCAGTAGGGCAGGTCGTCGGCATAGCTGTCGGCGACATAGGCGAAGCCGCCTTCCTCGGCACCGAGCCGCAGGGTCGCCATGCTGCAGCGCCCGGTATACCAGCCGCGGGGACGGGCGCCGGTCACCTCCGCGTGGAGCCGGATCGCCGCGTCCATCTGGGCGCGCTCCTCGGTTTCGGCCATGGCGGCGTGCTCGATCCATTTCAGGCCGTGGCTGGCGATCTCCCATCCGGCGGCCTTCATCGCGGCGACCTGCTCGGGGCCGCGGGCCAGCGCGGTGGCCACGCCGAAGACCGTCACCGGCAGGTCCGCGAGCAGCCGGTGCAGCCGCCAGAATCCGGCCCGGGCGCCGTATTCGTAGAGCGATTCCATGTTCCAGTGCCGCCGGCCCGGCCAGGGCTCGGCGCCGGCGATCTCGGACAGGAAGGCCTCGGAGGCGGCGTCGCCGTGCAGGAGGCTGTTCTCGCCCCCCTCCTCGTAGTTCACCACGATCTGCACCGCCGTGCGCGCGCCGCCGGGCCAGGCCGGATCGGGCGGGGTCGGACCGTGGCCGATCATGTCGCGCGGATATCTGTTCATGGGCGCCTCCCGGGGGCTGGTCCGGCCCGCTGCGGGGAGAATTGCAGAGCCCGGCGGCGGATGCCACCGGCTTTCCCTTCGCGCGCGGGCGCGACAGGATGGGCGCGCCACGACGGAGGACATCCATGCCCGGCTACCTGACGACCCACGTGCTCGACACCGCGCGGGGCGCGCCCGCCGCGGGGCTCGCCATCGACCTCTACCGGATCGAGGGGGAGGCGCGGCGCCACCTGGCCCGCGCGACCACCAATGCCGACGGCCGCACCGACGGGCCGATCCTGCCCGAGGCGGAGTTCGCGACGGGCAGCTACGAGTTGGTCTTCCACGCCGGCGACTGGTTGAGGGGGCAGGGCGAGCTGCCCGATCCGCCGTTCCTCGACACGGTGCCGGTCCGCTTCGGCATGGCCGCGGACAGCCATTACCACGTGCCGCTGCTGCTGTCGCCCTACGGCTATTCGACCTATCGGGGCAGTTGACCCGGCGGCCATTGCCGGGCCGCGCGCCATGCTGTTCCGCTCGCGTCCGGGCGGCGCGCCCCGGGGGGCGATTCGAGGAGGATGCCATGCACGACTTCGCCATCATGTGGGACTGGCTGGGCTTCGCCGTCCGCTGGCTGCACGTGGTCACGGCCATCGCCTGGATCGGCTCGTCGTTCTACTTCATCGCGCTGGACCTGGGCCTGCGCCCCGCGCCGGACCTGCCCAAGGGCGCGCATGGCGAGGAATGGCAGGTCCATGGCGGCGGCTTCTACCACATCCGCAAGTTCCTGGTCGCGCCGGAGCGGATGCCCGAGCACCTGACCTGGTTCAAGTGGGAGAGCTATGCCACCTGGCTGTCGGGCGCGGCGCTGCTGATGATCCTCTACTGGGCGGGGGCGGAGCTTTACCTGATCGATCCGGGCAAGGCGGACCTGGCGGCCTGGCAGGCCGTGGCGCTGTCGGCGGGGTTCATCGCGGTCGGCTGGATCGGCTACGACGCGCTCTGCCGCTCGCCCCTGCGGTCGCGGCCCGGAGCGGTGATGGGGGTGCTGTTCGCGGGGATCGTGGCGGCCTCCTGGGCGCTGGACCAGGTCTTCACCGGGCGCGCGGCGCTGCTGCATCTCGGGGCGATGACGGCGACGATCATGACGGCGAACGTGTTCCTGGTGATCATGCCGAACCAGCGGATCGTGGTCGCCGACCTGAGGGCGGGGCGCACGCCCGATCCCGAATACGGGCGGATCGCCAAGCTGCGCTCCACCCACAACAACTACCTGACGCTGCCGGTCGTGTTCCTGATGCTGTCGAACCACTACCCGTTGGCCTTCGGGACCGAGAACGCCTGGATCATCGCCTGCCTGGTGTTCCTGATCGGCGTGGTGGTGCGGCACTACTTCAACACGCGGCACGCCACCGGGGAGGGGCCGCTCTGGACCTGGGGGGCGGCGGCGGTGCTCTTCGTGCTGCTGGCCTGGCTGTCGACGGCGCCGCTGCGCCTGCCGGCGGCGGAGGCGGCGGACCTGCCGCCGGGGGCGGAGCGGTTCGCCGCGGCCGAGGGATTCGACGCGGTGGCGCAGACCGTCGCCGGGCGTTGCGCCATGTGCCACGCCCGTGAGCCGGGCTGGGACGGGATCCGCTGGCCGCCGAAGGGCGTGGTGCTGGAGACGCCGGCGGACGTGGCCCGGGCGGCGCGGCCGATCTACCTGCAGGCGGGCGTGACCCGCGCCATGCCGCCGGGCAACCTGAGCCACATGACCCCCGAGGAGCGCGCGGCCATCGTGCGGTGGTACCGAGGTGCCACCGGGGGGTGAGCGGGCGGGCCGCTCAGGTCGGATAGCCGAAGTCGCGGATCGCCTGCCAGAGGTCGCGATTCAGGTCGGACAGGGACTGCACCGCCTCGTCGATCTCGGCCAGCGCTTCGGCGTCGATGGCGCGGCTGCGGCCGACCTTGATCGCGTCCTTGCGGTCGGCGATGCGCATGGTGATCGTGCGGGCGCCGCCATCGCCCGGATCGAAGGCGTAGATGCTGTGGTTGTAGTGGTTGCGCAGGGCCGCGTGCCGGCCCATGCGGCCGGTCAGGTCGAGGATGCGGCGCCGCCGCTCGGGCGGCGTCGCGTCCATCTTGGCGAGCCGGTCCACCAGGTCGATCCGCGCCCTTGTGGTGTTGAGCGTGAGGAAGATGATGACCGCGGCATCCTTGGTGGTGCCCGCGAGGCCGGCGATCAGGTGGATCAGCACGCTCTCGGTATTGGTCCAAGTGTAGTTCAGGCGGCCGATCCGCACCAGCGCGCCGTCGAACTCCGCCGGGGCGATCATCGCGGCGCGGTATCCGCCCGGGCGGCGGCGCAGCGGGCGTACCAGCGCGCCGCCCCGGTGCGGTTGGTGACCCCGAGCTTGCGCAGGATGTTGTGGACGTGGAGCTTCACCGTGTGCTCGGAGACGTCGAGATCGCGGGCGATCAGCTTGTTCTGCTTGCCGGTGGCCACGAGGGTCAGAATCTCCCATTCTCGGGCCGTGAGCAGGTTGCCGTCGACCGCCGATGCGTGGGTCGGTTCGAACCGGAACCGTTCCGGCAGGAGATCCTGCGGATAGACCACCTCGCCGCACATCAGCAGGCGCAGGATCGAGGTCCAGACGTCGATCTGGACGTTCAGGGGCAGGAAGCCGATGCGCAGCAGGTCGGGCCGGATATCGGTCGCCGAGAGGACGATCGAGGCGGCGCGGGGGTCGCGATAGCCCAGCACGAGCCGGCCGGGCGCCACCGCGTCGAGGAAGGTGCTCGTGCGATTCAGCAGATCCTCGGTGTCCTCCTCGTCGAGGATGAACAGGAGCGGCCGGTCGCGCCGGGCCCGCGCCAGGGCCTCCTCGGTATCGGGGATTCGGGTGAGGGCGGTGTCGGGGAACTCCGCGGTGAAGACCGCCATCATCCGATCGGAGAACTGTCGGGAATCGCCGGCCAGGATCACGCCGGCGCTCGTGGTGGAATGGGAGGCGCGGCCACGGGCCATGTCGTTAAAGGCATTCATGTGTCCATCATCCTGAAATGAAATCCGGTGAACGGAAAGAGCGGTAATCGTTACGGTTAATATACCGGAGTTTGTCCTATCCCTCCGCACGGGTAAACTAACCCTTTGGGTAGTGGCTCACGCTTTGCAACCAGAGCCTGAATTTCTCTCGCCTCATCCCGCATGGCATTCAGGAGACGTGGCTTCAGGGCGTTATGGACGGCGTTCCGGCACGAAGCACGGCGGCGGCTCGAAACTCCGGCCGGATGGGACACGGCATATCGGTCATGAGAGCTGCCGGGTTTTCGGGAGCGCCCGGATCTTGCGATATTAACCTTTTTTCCGGGCTGTCAGACGACCGGCCGCGCGGCAATACTGGGCATACGACAATTGAGACGCCCATTTTCGACGCTGAATTTGTACATCATCCGGTAATCCGGGTGACACTGGATTGCTGAAATCAGCGCAGCCTTTTCGGGGGAGGAGGTGATGCGAGGCTTTAATTGAACGCTGCTCTTGCGGCCCGGCCATTCGAAACGGATCGCCGGACCGGACAATCATCACATCGACATCCAGGATATCCTCGCGTTTGCCGCTTTGGAAATGAGTGGCGGCACGTGTCGGAATCCCTTTCGGAGTTCAAGACATGTCCCAGAGAAACAACATCATCGGTTGGGGTGACGGCCACAGCCACGGCCACGACCACTACGACAAGGACTACAACTCGAACAAGAACGACAACGAGAACGAGAACTGGAGTGAAAACGAGAACGATAACGAGAACGACAACGAAAACGAGAACGCCAACGAAAACGAAAACGCCAGCCTGAACGAGAACGCCAACTCGTCGGACAACCAGAACAGCAACTCGAACGAGAACGAGAACGAGAGCAAGGCGAAGGCGAAGGCGAAGTCGGACAGCGACAGCGACTCGGAGTCCGATCGCCGATGCCGATGCCGACGCCGATGCCGCGTCCGACAGCACCAGCAACGCGGACAGCTCGAGCGACAACGAGAATGTCAACGAGAACGTCAACGAGAGCGACGTGTCGAACTCGAGCGACGTCGACGTTGATGTCGATGTCAACGCGGATGTCGCGGTCTCGGCCGACCTGTCCGGCTACGAGCCGTCGGACGACGACTTCGGCGACTTCGACCTGACGAAATCCGAGACCGGCGACATCATGTTCGCCAAGGGCGACCTGACCTACGATCCGGGCAACGACTTCGACATGGGCGACGTCCTGAACGACTCGCTCGACGGCCCGGGCAACGACACGGGCTTCGTCAACGTCCAGACCAACGACCTGGACGACAACGACGTGCTCGAGAATGCCGAGGTCAGCAACACCGGCGATTTCGTCCAGACCGGTGAAGCGAACGGCGGTCACGCCACGGCCGAGGACGGGATCGACCTCGACACCAACGGCGCCGCGGGCGGCAACGGGGCCGCATCCGAGGGCGGCGACGCGGCTGGCGGCGGCGCAACGGGTGGCGACACCTATGCCAAGGGCGGCTATGGCGGCGATGGCGGCGATTCCGGCGCCAAGGCCGGCGACGGCGGCAATTCCGCCGAGGTCGAGGCCGAGGGCCATGAGGCCGAAGGCGGCGATGTCGAGGCCGAATCCGACGCCAAGAGCGGTGACGGCGGCGATGTCGACAAGGTCGAGACCGCGGGCGGCAATGCCGACACCACGGCCAAGAACGATGCCGACGGTCATGCCGGGGACGGCGGCGCGTCCGACTCCGACAGCTGGGTCGACGGAGAGAGCAAGGCCGAGGCCTCGTCCGACGACGAGGGCGGCGATGCCGGCGACACCCAGTCCGACGCGGCGCAATCCTCGGATGGCTCCGCCGACTCCGACAGCGCCGTGACCGGCGGCCAGGGCGGCAACTCCACCAGTGCCGGCACCGGCACCGGGAGCGGCGCCTCCACGTCCGATGCCGATGCGAAGGGCGGTGACGCCGGCGACATCGACGGCGACGTCAAGGTGAAGAGCGAGTCGGAGACCGACAGCGACTCCGAGTCGACCGGCGGCGACGGCGGCGACCAGAAGCAGGCGGCGCTTGCCGCGGCGAAGGGCGAGGCCGAGGCCGAGGCCGAGGCCGAAGGCGGCGAGACCGGCGATAACGACGCCGACACCAGCGCCAAGGCCGACAGCGACGCCGACGGCGACGCCGATGGCGGGAACGGCGGCAATGTCGACGGCGACGTGGACGCCAACGGCACCGCAGCCACCTCGAGCGACGCGGACTCGATCTCCGGCGACGGCGGCGACAACGACCAGGCGTCCAAGGCCAAGGCCGAGGGCGACGCCGAGAGCAAGGCGAAGAGCGATGGCGGCGACGCCGGTGACGCCGACGGCGACTCCGATGGCAATGGCGCGGCCAGTGCAGCGGGCGACGCCGGTGGCGGAGCTGGTGGGAACGGCAATGCCGACACCGACAGCAACTCCGACGCGGATGCGAACGCCGATGCCGACGCCAATGGCGGAAGCGGCGGCAATGGCGACGCCGATGCCGACGGCGAGGGCAAGGCCAAGGCGGAGACCGACGCCGATGCCGATGGCGGCGATGCCGGCAGCGGGGGAGCCTTGGCCGGTGGCAAGGGCTACGGCAAGGCGGACAGTGAGTCGGACGGCGATGGCGGCGGCGGTGGCCGTGCCAAGAACGACGCCGATGCCGACGGCGGCTCCGACACCGATGCGATAGCCAAGGGTTACCGCAACGATGCCGATGCCGACTCCGACGACTCCGCCAATGCCGGCGATGCCGATGGTGGCGACGGCGGCGACGGACGGTCGAGCTCCGGCGATGCCGAGGGCAACGGGACCGGAACCGGGACCGCCACGGGAACCGGCGGCGACGGCGGCGGCTCGATGGCCGACAGCGGCGATGCGAGCAACGACGTCTCGGGTGATGCGGATGCCGACGGCACCGGCGGCGCCTCGGGCGATACCGCGGCGAGGACCGACAACAACTCCGACTCGGACGCGTCCGGGCAGAGCGACGCGGCCGGTGGCACCGGCGGCGAGGCCTCCAGCGGCAACGGGGCCGATGCCGGGGGCGACTCCGCCACCGACAACGACGGCGGTGACGGTGGCCGGGCCGACGCCGATAGCGGCATGGCCGATAACGACGTCTCCGGGGCATCCGCCAACGAGGCCACGACCGGCGGATCGCAGTCCGGAACGGCCAGGACCGACGACGACGCCAACGCGGACACGGCCGCGAGCAGCGACTCCGAGAGCGGAGCCGGTGCGGCGGGATCGGCGGACAACGATGCCGACGCCCGCAGCGACAGCAGCTCGGACAACCAGACCGGTGCCGGCGGCGCCGGAACGGCGACCACGGGCATGCTGGACACCGACGTGACGGGTGAGGCCGCCAATGACGGCACCACCGGGGCCGGGGGCCAGGGCGCGTCGGCGACCGACGACGACTCGACCTCGACCGCGACGGGCGGGACCGACTCCGAGAGCGGGGACGGGGCCGCGGGAAGCGCCAACAACGATGCCGACGCGACCGGCACCGGGACGGGCGAATCCATGTCCACGGGCGGCAATACCACCGCGGACGGCGCGTCGGAGGCCACCGGCAGCGCGACCGGCAACGCCAATTCCGCGGCCGACAGCGGTGACGGCGGCGCAAGCCAGTCGGATACCGACGCGACGGCCGACGGATCGGCGGAAGGGTACGCCGAGGGCGACGGCGGCTATGGCGGGCTTTCCGACATCGCGGCCGAGGCGCTGGCGGAATCGACCACCGGCAACTCGACCGACGTGGCGAGCGGTGCCGGCGGCGCGGTGGCGAACGAGGCCATGGCCGCGTCCGAAACCGGGGCCGAGGGCAACGTGTCGGCGAGCTCCGGCGCGGCCGGGGCCGGCGGCATGGCGACCGCGACGGGCGGCGATGCCGGCGACGGCATGGGCGGCACGGCCACCGGCGGTGCCACCAGCGGCGGCGCCGCGGCCGGCGGCGACGGCAACGTGGCGACCACGGGTGCCGGCGGCGCGGGCGGCAACGCCGGCTCCTGGGGCTCGGGCAACGGCGAGGACGGCTACGTGACCGGGGAATCCTACGCCTCGGCTGCGGCGTCCAACGCCCAGTCCGCCTTCACCCAGGACATCGTCATGGGCGCCAACGTGCTGGGCAACACCGTCGACATGACCGTCGTCGGCGGATCGTTCAGCTCCAACTACGCGGGCGACGACAGCGAGGCCTGACGTCGGCCACGCCCCGGAGCCGGTTCGCCGGCTCCGGGGTCTTCCGGTCCGGGCGCGGCCACTGTCCGGACCGGCACCACCCAGAGGGAAGAAAGGCGATCACGGTCATGGCACTCGATCCCACCACCGAATCCATCGCCCATTTCATCGGCCTGTTCCGCCTCGCGCCGGATAGCGGCCGCTTCCACCAGGATTACGAACGTATCCTCTCCGACCCGGAGGAGGATGCCGAGAGAGGGCCGCTCGATCTGGGGATCGCGGCGATCCGGGTGCCCCACGACCCCGAGGGGTTCGATCCGAAGCTTTCCTATTCCGGGCCCGACCACGCCTATACCTATCAGTCCATCCTGCTCGAGCAGCCGACCGGGGAGGGACTCGGCAAGGCGCTGACGTTCCAGATCGGGCTGTCGCTGCCCTCCTTCGAGGGGCCGGCGCTGGGCGCGCCATCCGCATCGGCATCGGCGGGCCGGGTCGATATCGAGATCCCGCCGCCCGGATCGCTGATCGCCGTCACCGTGCAGCAGGCCTATCTGAGCGACGACGACGTGTTCGGCGCGGTGGAAGGCCAGGGTTTCGAGCCGGTGGCCCCGCTGACCGAGGCGCTGCGCCAGCTCGCCGCCGTGGCAGAGGAGTTGCACACGGTCACGGTCGACGTCGCCCACGGTTCGGCCGACTGGTCGGTGATGGCGCGCGAGGCGCTGGACACCCTGCCAGAGGCGGGCCGGACGCAGGAGGGAACCCTGACGGTGGCCACCCTGCGCGGGGAGGGCGCCTACGGGATCCACGTCAACGGCGTGGCGCTGGAGGAGATGCCGCTCTGGACCGATTACCTGCCCGTCCACCTCGACGCGGAGAGCGTGCCGCTGCCGCGGCCGCCCGAGGAGGTCGACGAGGCGGAGGGGCCGGAGGAGGGCGCGTCCGGGGACGCGCCGCACGATTTCGCGCGCGATTTCGACGGCCACGAGGCCCCGGCCTTCCCGCAGGGCCACCAGGTCGTGACCGGGGGGAACATGGCGGTGAACCATGTCTCGCTGGTTTCCAACTGGCTCGACGCGCCGGTGATCGCGGTGGCGGGCGACGTCTTCAAGCTGGACGCGATCTCGCAGGTCAACCTGCTCGTGGAGCACGACTGGGCCCCGGGGATCGGCGGCCCGGCCTCGACCGCGGTCAACGCGGCGGAGCTGACCCTGACCCCCACCGGGGCGGAGGAGGGCGGCGCCGCGGCCGGCGGACAGGGGGCGGCGGGGATGCCGCCGATGTGGTCGGTGGTGCGGATCGAGGGCGACGTGACCCAGATCAACTGGGTCGACCAGTTCACCTTCGCCACCGACCACGACCGCGCGACCGTCACCGTCAGCGGCAGCGATACCAAGATCGGCCTGGGCGAGAACCTGATCGTCAACGAGGCCTTCTTCTGGGAACTGGGATGGGCCTACGACCTGATCATCGTGGGCGGCAACCTCATCGACTTGTCTGTGATCAAGCAGACCAACGTGCTCCTGGACAGCGACACCGTCCTGGGAGGCGAGGCCGTGGCGGGCGCGGGTGATCCGCCCGTCGCGGCCGGTCCCGCCGCCGAGACCGGCGGCGGGGCCACGCCGGGCGAGGCGGTGGCGGGGCGGGACGGTCCGGCGAAGCTGATCGAGGCGGGGGAAAAGGCCGAGGGGCCCGCCGCGCCGGCCGACCCGACCCCGGCGAAGCCCGCGGAGTCCTCGGCGGGGGACAACCTGCTGTGGAACGAGGCCCGGATCGAGACGATCGGCGAGGACGTGCATGCGCGGCTCGACGATGCCTTCGCGGAGACCATCCGCAAGCTGGCCGATGGCGCGACGGAGATCGAACCGGACGTGGCGATGGACCCGCTCTTCGACGGGCTGGACCTGCTGAAGGTGCTCTACATTTCCGGCGACTTCGTCACCGTGGACAAGATCACCCAGACCAACGTCCTCGGCGATGCCGACCAGGTGAACCTGGCGCGGGAGGCGTTCGAGAAGGACCTGGGCGAGCAGATCGCGGTGACGACGGGGTCGAACCTGGCGGCGAACATCGCCGAGATCGTCGATGCCGGCATGGACTCGGAGGTCATGGCCGGCGGCGACGTCTATTCCGACGCGCTGATCCACCAGGCGGAGCTGATCGACGACGAGCCGGTGCAGCATGGCGAGATCGCGGCGCTGGCGACGGAGGCGGTCGCCTTCCTGGCCGACGACATGATCTCGGGACTCCCCTCCGCGACGGAGATCTCGGCCCGGACCGACGCGGCCATCGCCGAGACGGCGGGCCAGTCCGACGTGATGCAGACGGTGCTGGCATGACCGGCACGCCGGCGAAGAAGGTGTCGATCTCGTGAAGCATTTCCCCCCGACATTCACCGAATCGAATCCGTTGACGCCGGAGCAGGGCGACGACCTGCCGTTCAGCCGGTTCTCCTCCCGCACGAAGCAGGCGATCCGGTCGGTGGAGCGCGGGCCCGAGGATCCGCCGGCCGGCGAGACGGCGGCCGAAGGGGAGGCGGACGATCCCGCCGGCCCCCCTCCGGCGGTCGCGGCAGGCGACGGCGCAACGTCCCGGGCGGGGCCCGCGGAGCAGCCGGGCAGAAACGCGGCCGCAGCGGGGCCGGACACCGCGCCGGCGGGCAGCCCCGCCGCGGCCGCCTCGGCGCGGGAGGCACCGGCGGGGACCGGTCGCGCGGCACCGGCCGATGAGGCGGCGCCGCAGGCGCGGATGCGCCCCGCCGCCGACCCCGACCCGGCCCCGGTGACCGCCCGCGACACGCGTTCGGAGATGACCGGCGTCACGATCGAGGGCGATACCGGGCCGATCCGCCGCAAGGCCGACGAACCGGTCACGCCGGGCGGCGGCGGCGGGTCGGCCCCGCCGCCCAAATTCCACAAGCGCCTGGGCCCGGAAGACTACGCCGGCAGCCTGTCGGCGGGCCTGTCGGCGGTGCGCCGCAACATGATCGTCGTGCTGGTGCTGACCTGCGCCACCAATGTGCTGATCCTGGCGATCCCGATCTACCTGTTCCAGATCTCGGACCGGGTGCTGACCAGCCGGTCGGTGGACACGCTGATCATGCTGACCGTGGTGATCGGCGGCGCGGTGATCCTGCAGGCGACCTTCGACGCGCTGCGCCGGTTCGTCCTGATGCGCACGGCGGTGGAGACGGCGGTGCGGCTGGGCGCGCCGATCCTGAGCGCGGCCGCCTCGGCCTCGCTGCATGGCAGCGGGCGGGAATACCAGACGCTGGGCGACCTGCAGCAGGTGCGCGGCTTCCTGGTGTCGGGAACGCTGATCTCGTTCCTCGACGTGCCCTTCGCGCCGCTCTTCATCACGGCGATCTTCCTCGTCCACCCGCATCTGGGCATGATCGTGGTGGCGACCTCGCTGCTCCTGCTGGTGATCGCCCTCGTGAACCAGAGGATCACCTCCGGCGCCTTCGCGGAGGCGAACAGCGCCCAGTCCAAGGCCAACATGCACCTCGATTCGATGGCGCGGAACAGCCAGATCATCAATGCGCTGGCCATGATCCCCGAGGCGGTGCGGATCTGGGGCCGCGATACCGCGACTTCCCTGAAGGCGCAGGTGCGCGCCCAGGACCGCAACATCGTCACCTCGGCGGTGTCGCGGGCGGTGCGCCTGCTGACGCAGGTGGGAATGCTGGGCTGGGGCGCGTGGCTGGCCATCGACGGGCAGATCACCGGGGGCATGGTGATCGCGGCCTCGATCATCGCCGGCCGGGCGCTGGCGCCGATCGAGGGATCGATCGAGGGCTGGAACGCCTTCTCGCTGTCGCGCTCGGCCTATGGACGGATCCGGGGGCTCCTGCTGTCCACGAAGCTGCAGTTCGAGAAGCTGAACCTGCCCAGGCCCGAGGGGCGGCTGGACGTGGAGCGCCTCCTGTTCGTGCCGGCGGGCACCAAGCAGGTGGTGCTGAACGGGATCAGCTTCTCGCTGAGCCCGGGCGAGAGCCTGGCGATCATCGGCAATTCGGGGGCCGGCAAGACCACGCTCGGCAAGATGCTGGTCGGGTCGATCATGCCCACCAGCGGCAATGTCCGGCTGGACCTGATGGATATCCGCAACTGGGATCCGCGGCAGTTCGGCGAGAATATCGGCTACCTGCCGCAGGACGTGCAGCTGTTCCCCGGCACGATCAAGGACAATATCGGCCGGATGCGGGCGGACGCGACCGACGAGCAGATCTTCCGCGCCGCGTCCCTGGCCGATGTGCACGAGATGATCGCCAACCTGCCGCAGGGCTACGAGACGGTGGTGGCGGCCGACGGCTCGCCCCTGTCGGGGGGCCAGAAGCAGCGCATCGCGCTGGCCCGGGCCTTCTTCGGAGACCCGCGCTTCGTGGTGCTGGACGAGCCGAACTCGAACCTGGACACGGCGGGCGACAAGGCGCTGGCCCGCGCGGTGGAGCATGCGCGCAAGAACGGCATCACCACGGTGGTGATCACGCAGAAACCGTCGCTCCTTTCCTCGGTGGACAAGATCATGCTGCTGGCCGACGGCGGCATCCAGCTGTTCGGGGAGCGGATCGCGGTGCTGGAGAAGCTGGCGGGCCGCAAGGCGCAGCAAAACAAGCAGGTGAAGGGCGATGGGTGAGATCGCGGTAAGGGGTCCGGTGGACGAATGGTATTCCGAGGTGCCGCGCTCGATCGCGCGGATCACGGTATTCAGCCTGGTGCTGCTGGCGGTATCCTTCGGCGGCTTCGGGGTCTGGGCGTTCCGGGCGCCGCTGGCCGCGGCGGTGATATCGCAGGGCAGTTTCGTCGCCACCGGGCGCAACAAGATCGTGCAGCACCTCGAAGGCGGGATCATCGACGCCATCCTGGTGCAGGAGGGCGACCGGGTGGAGCGCGGGCAGCTGCTGGTGCGGCTGGACCAGACCGCGGCGGCCGCGGCGGCGCGGGAGCTGCAGTTGCGCCAGATCCGGCTGGAGGCGACGGAGGCGCGGCTTACGGCGGAATACGAGCGCCGGGAGACCCTCGTCTTTCCCGAGCGCCTCGAAGCGGCGCGGGACGATTTCGAGGTGGCCTCGATCCTCGACGGGCAGGAGCTTTCCTTCCGGGTGTCGCAGCGGGCGCTGGAGAACGACGTGTCGATCCTGGAGCAGAACATCGACTCGCTCGATACCCGCGGCCGCGGCTACGCCACCCAGCTCGACAGTTTCCAGCGCCAGCGCAGGGTCCTGTTCGAGGACCTGGAGGGCAAGCGCAAGCTGATGGCGAAGGGGCTGGCGCGGCGTTCGGAACTGACCGCGCTGGAACGCGCGATGATCGACGCCGAGGGCCAGATCGGCCGGCTGAGGGCCGAGGTGGAGGAGATCACCCAGGTCCGCCGGAAATACGAATCGCAGATCGAGCAGGCGGTGGACAAGTATCGCCAGACCGCGCTGACCGACCTGCAGAAGGTCCAGTCCGAGCTGGACGGCATCCGCGAGCAGGCCCGGGCGGCGCGCAACGTGCGCGACCGGGCCGAGATCCTGGCGCCGGCGGGGGGCACCGTCGTTCGGCTGCATTACCATACCGCCGGCGGCGTGGTCGAAAGCGGCCGCCCGATCCTGGAGATCCTGCCCGAGGCGGAGCCGCTGATCATCGAGGTCCAGATCCCGCGCGTCGATATCGACAGCGTGAAGGTCGGCCAGCACGCCACGGTCCGGCTGACAGCGCTGAACCGGCGCACGACGCCGGTGCTGGACGGGGAGGTGTTCTATGTCTCGGCCGATTCGCTGCCGGAGGGAAATCCGGTCGCCGCGCCGCAGGAGGTCTATGTGGCGCGGGTGCGCATCCCGCCCGAACAGATGGACCGGGTGCCGGGATTCACGCCCACGCCGGGCATGCCGGCCGAGATCATGATCCAGACCGCCGAGCGGACCTTCGCGGATTACCTGACGAAGCCGGTCCGCGAGAGCATGGGACGGGCCTTCCGCGAGCAGTGAGGCAGGGCCGGAGGCCGGGGACGCGGACCCGGCCGCCGTGCATGGCACGGCCGGCCGGCAAGGGTTAACATCCGGGCTTCCCCTGCGTCATTTCGTGTTGCTACGCTGCACCAAAGGGCATTTCGAAAAATCGATTCCGCGGGGGATGGGCCAATGATCCGTATGCGTGATGTCGTGAGGGCGGCCACGCTTGCCGCCGTAATCGGAGCGGTCGCGAGCGGGGCGGCGAGAGCGGACGATGCGCTGGGCCGCGCGCTGCTCGGGTTGGGGATGCAGGCGATCACCCAGGGCATGCAGCCCCAGAACAGCCCGCGCCAGGGCACGCGGGTCATCCGGGAGGCGCCGCGGGCGACGCGGACGCCCGCCGCGCCGCAACCCTCGGCCCCGGCGATCTCGCCGCAGATGCGCGCGGCGATGGACCTGCAGCGCGACCTGAATGCGCTCGGCTTCGATGCCGGGCCGGTGGACGGGCGCCCGGGGCAGCGGACCCGCGCGGCGGTGGAAGCCTATCAGGTGAGCCGGGGCCTGCCGGCCACCGGCGAGCTGACCGCGATGCAGCGGGTGGGGTTGCGGGCCGATGCCGCAGCGGCAGGGGGATCGCCGCGCGCCGAGCGGGCGGCGCGGATCCGCGAGACCCAGGCCTATCTGGCGGAGCTGGGCTACGATCCCGGGCCGGCGGACGGGGCGTGGGGCCCGCGCACGCAGCGGGCGCTGGACGCGTTCCGCCGCGATACGGGCCTGCCGGTCGGGGGCGGCCCGGTGGCGCAGGGCGACCGTGCGGCGCTCTATCGCCAGGTGCACGGGGTCGGACCCGCCGCGGTGGCGGCGGTCTCGCCGGTCGCGACCGGCGCGGGGCAGGGGCCGAGCTTCGACTGCGATCGCGCCTCGGCCCCGGCGGAATACATGATCTGCGGGTCGGAGCGGCTGGCGGCGCTCGACCGCGCGCTGTCGGCGGCCTGGGCCCGACCGGGCGGCGGGCGATCGGCGGCGGAGCGGCAGCGGCAATCGGCCTGGATCGCGGAGCGCAACGCCTGCCGGGCGGATGCCGACTGCCTCGCCCGGTCGATGCGGATCCGGATCGCGGAACTGGGCGGGCAGGTCCCCGCCGCCGCGGCGCCGGGGGCCCTGGCGGCGGCCGGAGGAGGCATGGCCACCGCCCCCGCCCCCGCCGCGCCCGGGGAGGGCGCGGCCGTGACCGAGGGCCACCGGGTCCACCTGGCGCGGACCGGGATCATCGACGGGCCGGACGGGTTCGCGCGCCGGCTGGCGCTGCTGGAGGTGCGGCGCGATCCTTCCGTGCTGGAGGACGACGACGCGCTCGACACGTTCCGTCGGGCCGACGACATGGCCCGCGACCCCGACGGCTGGCGGCAGGCGGATGCGGCGTTCCGCCAGATGAATCCGCTGGAAAAGGCCGATGCCCGGGCCGCGCTGCGCCGGCGGATCATCGCGGAGGCGCAGCAGGTCGCGGAGGTGACCCCCGGGGCGCCGGTGCCGGTCGCGATCTATCTGCGGGTGACCCCGGGCGAGTTCGCCGAGGGCCGGGGCCTGCCGCTCGACGGGGCGGGAACGGCGGAAATGCGCATCCCCAACCGCCAGTGGGGCCTGGGGGCGGCGACGATCCGCGTGGCGCTGCCCGGGGCCGACCGGCTTCCCGTGGACCGCGAGGGCGCGAAGGACCTGATGAACGCGGCCCGGGGCGGGAACGGGGCGCTGACGCAGGTGATCTGGGGCCGGCTGACGCGGATCGGGGTGGACGAGGGCGTCGAGAGCTTCGCCCATCAGCAGGCCCGCGCCGGCGCGCCGACCACCTTCGTGCCCGAGCGGGCCGAGCTGCACCTGCTGGCGATGAACGACCGCGCGCCGATGCCGGTGGGGCCGGGGGCGCAGCCGCTGCATGTCTGGGAGGTCGGGGGCGGTACGGGTGGATCGGCGGCGGGCGGGCAGAGCGCCCTCGCCCTCGCGCGCGAGCTGGGCCTGCCGATCGCAGACGGGCGGGTGGCGGTGGGGCTGGATGCGCGGGCGGATGCCAACGGCAAGTGGGCCGAGTTCGCGGCGCTGGCCATCCTGGGCGACGATCCGGCGGCGGCGCGCGAGGGGAACCGGTTCGCCGAGATCGCCGCCGCGCTCCTGTCGGACACCGACAAGCGCGCCTTCTTCGGGGCGCGATCCGTCGCGTCCAGTCCCGAGCGCGTCCTGCGCATGGCGATGGAGGAGGACGGCTGGAGCTCCATCGCGATGAACACCTTTCCCGACGAATTCGCGCTGAACCAGGCCCGGCGCACCTTCTTCGACGCGTATTACGACCGGATCCTGGCGCGGGTGCCGACCTGGCCGCTGCCGGTCCTGCACATCGTCCGGGTGCGGCTGGAGGCCTACAATTTCGAGGAGGGTCATTTTCCGCTGCGATACGGCGCGTATGGCGGCGGGAGTCAACCGGCGACCTACCGGGTCGTGCAGTTGCCCGGGACCCGGTCCGTCACCGGCCTGATGTCGGCGGAGCGGTTCGGCAACCTGCCCGACCGGCTGGAGATCCCCGAGGCGGAGGCGCAGGTCCTGCGGCAGTCGATCCAGGGCAACGAGATCGTGCTGGCGTGGTGGAGCGAACTGGACTGGAGCGTGGACCGCAGCGCGGCCGAGGCGCTGTTCGGTACGCAGAACGAGGTGCGCGGGCCGCGGCCGGGCCGGGGAACGCTGACCCGGATCGGCCTGTTCGCGGGGCCGGACCTGAGCTGGCAGCTGCGGGAATTCGACCCCGCGGCGGTGATGCTGCCGGTGCCCGAACCCGAGGCGCCGCAGGCCGAGGAGAGGGATCCCGGCCCGGCGGCGGATGTGGCACGGCTGGCGGCGATCGGGCGCGCGGACGGCGCCGCGATCCTGGGCGCGGTGGGGCGGCTTCTGGGCGGGGGCGACGCGGTCTACGAGGCGCTCGCCCGGACCCAGAACGCGGTGAGCAGCGCCAACGAGTTCGACGAGCCGGCGGCCGTACGGGCGGCGGTGGCGGCGTTCCGCGACGGGGGCGCGGGGCCGCTGTGGTTGGAGCGCAACGGGGAGTTGGGCACCTACGACCTCGAGGCGGGCACATTCGACTTTCCCGCGAATTACGGGGCGGGAATGCAGTGGCAGATGCGGATCGACCGCGCGACCGTGACCATCCGGCTGGTGGGCGAGAGCCCGTTCGCCCCGATCGCGGTGCCCGAGCCGGTGGCCCGCCGCATCGTGGAGAGCGGCGACCGGCGGATCGGGATGCTGCTCGCGCTCGATCCCGAGGCGGCGGAGACGGTGCCGCGGCGGGAGGGCTACTACGAGCTACTGGCGCGGCCGCGCGAGGTGATCTTCTACCGCGAGAACCGGGAGACCGGGGAACCGGAGATCCTTGCCCGGACCGATTTCGGCGCGGCCAATGCCGCGGCCGAGGCGCGCATGGCGCGGCGGTTCGAGGCGGCGGATTTCGAGGGCCTGTCCGACCGGCGGCTGATCCTGGACGCGCATGTCGCGGACCTGATGGCGTTGCGCGGCGGCTGGGAGCCGGACGGCGCCGCGCTGGACCAGATGGCGGCGGCGGCCTGGCGCCATGACCGTGACGCCGAGCGGATCGGCCCGGCCTTCTTCGACACGGAGGGGGAGCGGCCCGATGCCGCCTGGCTTGCGCTGCACCGCGACTCGTTCCGGTCGTGGATCACGGCGAAGGCCGCGGCGGCGGGGACCGCGCTGCGCCTGCGGATCGTGCACCGGTCGCCCGCGACCTGCCGCGATGCCGGGGAGCCGGGCGGCTATTACGGCAATGCCCCGGTGATGGAGCGGGTCGCCGGGATGCGGGAGGCGATGTCCGACCTGGGCCGGCGCATCCGCGAGACCGACGGCCCCGTGGCGGTGCCGCGCCGCTACGCGATCCTGTCGAGCCGGCCGCGGGCCGACCGGGATCAGTGCGGCAGCTGGTTCGGCGTCGCGGTGATCGAGGACGCGATGCATGAGGGCCATGCGCGCGGCGACGCGGTGGCGAGCGTGGTTGAGTTCGACCTGGAGGGCGTGGAACGGGTCGCCGGGCAATCGGCGGTGCCCGACATGGTGATCCGCGGGCGGGCGACCGCGACGCGGCTGGAGGCGCCGGACGGGACCCTCGGCGCGCCACTGGCCCCGGCGCCGGAGCCAAAGCCGGAGGCGGGGGTCGAAGTGGCCGCGCGCGCGGGCGACGAGGCCGGCCCGGCGCGGCCCGGCACCGGCGGGGAACGGCAGCCGGACCTGGCCGTCTACGGGCCCGGGGCGATGCCCCGCCGGCGGCGGAGGAGGCGGAGGCGGCCTGGCCGGAGATCGCCGCGCTCGACGGGACGGCGGCGGCGACGCGCGACCTGCTGGGCCTGATGCCGGGACAGAGCATGGCCGAGGCCTCGGAAATCGCCGCGGCGCTCGAGGGGGTGGAAGCGGTCTACGAGACGACGGTTCCGCCCGATGCGGACGGGGCGGGGGAACGCGCGCTCGGCTATCAGCGGATCTACCTGCTGCGCGACGGGCGCGAGGCGCTGACGCTCGCCTCCTGGGCGCCGGACGGCGAGGTGGTGGCGATCATGCGCCGGATGGTGGTGCCCGGCGGCACCCTGCCCTGGGACCGGATCTCGGGGGCGCTGGAGGAGAAATACGGGCCGCCGGACCGGACGCCGCGGGAGGGACTGCGCGGCTGGGGCGGCGCCGCGGGCATGCAGTGTTTCGCCATGCCCTATGCCACCCCGGAGCGGCAGCGGTTCGGCGGCGCCGGGGGGCGGCCGGATTTCCGCCGCGGCAGCGCGCTCGTGCTGGGGATGCCGCGCTTCCCGGCGGAGATCGAGGCCATGTATGCCGGCTGCGGAGAGGTCATGGCCTATCTGGAGGAGCGCCCCGAGGAATGGGGGCAGGCCGGGTTCAACGTGGTCCTGGTCGATTTCGGCCGGTTGGAGGCGGTGCGCCAGGCGCTGGCTCCGGATGGTGACACCGCCGGCGCCTTCGAGATCGAGTTCTGAGCCCGGGCGGGGCATTGCGGCCCTCGCCCGGGCGCCGCCGCGCGCTAGTCCTTTGCCGGACGGGGCCCTCGTTCGGCCCCCAGACGGGGGACGCGACGGCATGGGGAACGGGGCGGCGGATCGAGACGGGTGCGGGGCATGAAGGCCCTTCTCGCGGGGTGCTGATCGTGGCGTCGCTGTGGGTGCTGGAAGGCGCGCGGAGGGGCGTCGAGATCCGTTCCAGTGTCGTGGGCGACACCCCGGTGACGGCCTTTACCGCGCCGGGGGCGGACGGGCCGGTGGTGGTGGTGGCCCATGGCTTCGCCGGGTCGCGGCCGATGATGCAGGGCTATGCCCTGCCGCTGGCGCGGGCGGGCTATCGCGTCTTCGCCTTCGATTTCCTGGGCCATGGCCGCAACCCGGTGCCGATGTCGGGGGACCTGTCGGCGCTCGACGGGACCACGCGGGCGCTGGTGGCGCAGACGGGGGCGGTGATCGACGCGGTGGCGGAGAAGGAGGGGCCTGTCGCGCTGCTGGGCCATTCGATGGCGACGGACGTGCTGGTCCGGGTGGCGGCGGAGCGGTCCGATATCGGCCCGGTCGTGCTCGTCTCGGGCTTCTCGCGGGCGATCGACGGCGGCCATCCCGAAACGCTGCTGATGGTGACCGGGGCGTGGGAGCCGGGGTTGCGCGATTTCGCCCTGGAGGCGGCGCGGATGGCCGCGCCGGGGGCCGGGGCGGGCGAGACGGTGACCGACGGGGCGGTCACCCGCCGGGCGGTGATCGCGCCGCGGGTCGAGCATGTCTCGGTCCTGCACAGCCGCGTCGGGCGGCGGGCCGCGCTGGACTGGCTGGATCGGGCCTATGGGCGGGCCTCGGAGGTCACGGTCCTGCCCACCGGCTGGGCGATCCTGGGTCTGTCGGGCGGGCTGGTCCTGCTGTTCGTCGCGCTGGCCCGATGGCTGCCGGCCTGCGAGGGGCCGGGGTCGCGCCCCCTCGGCCGGGGCCGGGTCGCGGCGGCTTCGCTGCTGCCGGCGGTGGTGGCGCCGCTGCTGGCGGTGCCCCTGGCGCCGCGCTGGCTGCCGGTGCTGGTGGCGGATTACCTGGCCCTGCACCTGGCGTTGTACGGCGCGATCCAGCTGGCGCTGATCGCGTGGTGGCGGCTGCCGGTCGGGCGGCTCTCCGGGGCGGCGCTGGCGGCGCTTCTGGCCTGGTGCGCGCTGTTCGGGGTCGCTCTCGACCGGTATGCGGCAAATTTCTGGCCCACCGCCGACCGGCTCTGGATCATCGCGGCGGTGGCGATCGGCGCGCTGCCCTTCATGGTGGCGGACGCGATCCTGTCCCGGGGGGCGCCCCTGGGCCGGCGGCTGGCCCTGCGGGGCGGGTTCCTCGCCTCGCTGGGGCTGGCCGTGGCGCTGGATGTCGAGGGACTGTTCTTCCTGGTGATGATCGCGCCGGTCGTGGTGCTGTTCTACCTCGTCTTCGGCACGATGGGGCGGGCGGCGGCGCGCCGGTCGGGGCCGCTGGCCCCGGGGCTCGCGCTGGGGCTGGTCCTGGCCTGGACGCTGGGGGTCAGCTTTCCGCTGTTCCGGGCATGAGGGGCGCGGGAGGCTTCAGCGGGCGGCGGCAAGCTCGGTGTCCAGCCGGCGTTCCTCCTCGGCCCGCGGCGTCGAGAAGCGCGCCAGCAGGAGATAGGCGACCGGCGTGAGGTAGAGCGTGGACAGCGTGGCGAGGCCCAGCCCGCCGACGATCACCCAGCCCAGCGCCTCGCGGGCCTCGGCCCCGGCGCCGGCCGACAGGATCAGCGGCACGCCGCCCAGAACGGTCGAGACCATCGTCATCATCACCGGCCGCAGGCGGATCCGGCAGGCGTCGAGTATGGCGTCGCGCACGCTCTCGCCGCCGTCGCGGAGCTGGTTGGCGAATTCCACGATCAGGATGCCGTTCTTGGCCATGATGCCGATCAGCATCACGAGGCCGATCTGGCTGTAGACGTTGAGGCTGAGGCCGGTGAGCAGCATGGCGAAGACCGCGCAGGCCAGGCCGATGGGCACCGTCGCCATGACGACGAAGGCCGAGATGAAGCTTTCGAACTGGGCGGCGAGGACCAGCAGGACCACGACGATCGCGAAGCCGAAGGTGACCGCGAGGCCCGAGGCGGTCTGGTCGAGCGTCGCGGCCTCGGCCAGCGGCACGATGCGGTTCTCCTCGGCGAGGATGTCCTCGGCCAGCGTCTCCACCCGGGCCAGGGCCGCGCCAAGGGACAGGTCCGGGGTGAGGCCGGCGGAGATCTCCACCGAGCGCTGCTGCCCCTCGCGGTCCAGCTCCGGCGCGACGGCGCGTTCCTCCAGCGTGACGAAGCTCGCCATCGGGACCATGGTGCCGTCGCCGGCCTGGACGAAGACGTTCTCCAGGTCGCCCGGATCGTCCACCGGATCGGAGGTGGAAAGCATCTGGATGTCGTAGCTCTCGTCGTCGACGAAGACCGAGCCGACCGTCCGCCCCTCGATCACCGCGAGCAGCGCGCCGCCCAGGCCGGTGATGTCGATGCCGAGATCCGCGGCCCGGGCCCGGTCGATCTCCACGAAGAGCTGCGGCTGGGTGGTCTCGTATTCCAGCCGGACCTGGCCGAAGGCGGGGATGTCGGACATGCGCGCGACCAGCGCGTCGGAGACCTGCGCGAGCTGGTCGTAGCTGTTGCCGGTGACGGCGAAGGTCAGGCCACGCCCCGCGCCGCGGATGCCCAGCGAATTGGGCTGGATCGCGAAGGCGCGCACGCCGACGATCTCCCGCAGCGCGGCGTTGATGTCGCCCACGATCTCCTGCTGGGAACGCGCGCGGTCGGCCCAGTCGGCCAACGTCATGACCATGAAGCCGCGGTTGCCGGCGCCGAAGCCGGTGATCGAGAAGACGTTGGTGATCTCGCCGCTGCTGCGCAGCGGTTCGATGGCGGACTCGATCTCGTCGATCTTGGAGGTCGTGTAGTTCAGCGACACGCCCTGCGGCGCGGTGATCGACAGGAGGGCCACGGCCCGATCCTCGGGCGGGACCAGTTCCTGGCGGATGCTGCCGGCGGCGAACCAGGCGGTGGCGGCGAGGAGCGCGGCGGCCAAGATCACCACGGCGGGCATGGCCAGCGCACCGCGCAGGGTGGCGGCGTAGAGGCCGGCGAGGCGGTCGCCCAGCCGCGCCACCGGGCCTCGGCGCTCCTCGATCGAGGCGGCCGTGAGAAGCCGGCTGGCCAGCATCGGGCAGAGTGTCAGCGCGACGACGGAGGACAGCATGACCGCCATCGCCAGGGTGAAGCCGAATTCGCGGAACAGGCCGCCCGCCTGCCCCGGCAGGAAGGACAGGGGCACGAAGACCGCCGCCAGCGTCGCCGTGGTGGTGACCACCGCGAAGAAGACCTGGCGGGTGCCGAGCACGGCGGCGGCACGCGGCCCCAGCCCCTCGGCGCGGCGGCGGACGATGTTCTCCAGCACGACGATGGCGTCGTCGACCACCATGCCGGTGGCCAGGACGATGGCCAGGAGCGTGAGGATGTTGATCGAGAACCCTGCGAGGTAGAGCGCCGCCACGGTGCCGATCAGCGCCACCGGCATGGTCAGGGCCGGGATCAGCGTGGCGCGGAGGTCGCGCAGGAAGACGTAGATGACGACCACCACGATCGCAACGGCGAGGGCCAGCGTGCGCAGCACCTCCTGGATGGAGCCGTTGATGAAGACCGCGTCGTCGGAGGTGACGAAGATGTTCACGTCCTCGGGCAGGGACCGCTGCAGATCGGCCACCACGGCGCGCACCGCGGCCGAGATCTCGAGCGTGTTGCTCGTCGCCTGCCGGATGACGCCGAGGCCGAGGCCGGTCTCGCCGTTGGCGCGCAGCACGGTCTCGTCGGCGGCGGGACCGAGCGTGACCGTCGCGATGTCGCCCAGGAGAACGTCGCGGGTGATGTTCAGCGCCTCGAAGGCCGCCGGGGTGTCGATCGAGGCGGTGGTGCGCACGTTGAGGCTTTGTCGTGCCCCCGCGAGGTCTCCGGCGGGCGCATCGTAGGAGGCGGTGGAGAGCGCGTCGCGCAGGTCGGCGAGGGTGAGGCCGCGGCTGGCCAGTTCCTTCTGGTCGATATCGACGCGGAAGATCGGCTCCCGGTCGCCGTAGATCTGCAGGTCGGCCACCCCGGCGATGGACAGGAGCCGGTCCTCGACCCGCTCGGTGACGATGCGGGTGAGGTCCTGTGGCGAGCGGCTGGGCGAGGTCACGGCCACCCGCACGATGGGCTGGGCGTCGGCGTCGGCCTTGACCACTTCGGGGTCGTCCGCGTCGTCGGGCAGGGCCGTGGAGATACGCGCGACGGCGTCGCGCACATCGGTGGCGGCCGTGTCGATATCGACGCTTTCCTCGAATTCGAGGGTCACCCGGCTGCGGCCGAAGCGAGAATTGGACGAGATCGAGCGGACGCCGGCGACGCGGCCGACCGCGCCCTCGATCCGGCCGGTGATCTCCTGATCGACTGTCTGCGGCGAGGCGCCGTCGAACTCGGTGGTGATGCTGATGACGGGTCGGTCGACGTCGGGCAGTTCGCGGACCTCGATGCCGAGCAGCCCGGCAAGCCCGCCGATGACGATCAGCGCGCTGAGAACGAAGGCGAGGATCGGCCGCCGCACGAAGAGGGCGGTGCCGGAGGCGGCACGGCTGTCGCTCCGGCTCACGGGCGGCCGCCGGGTTCGGCGCCGGGCCCCTTCGGCGCGGCGAGCGCGGCCTGGGCGGGTTCGACGACCATCACCTCGTCGCCCGGCCGCAGCGTCTGGAGGCCCTCGGTCACGACGGGCTGTCCGATGGCCAGATCCGCCTCGACGAGCACCGAATCGGCATTGCGCTGGCGGATCAGGACGGGCACGCGCTCCACCCGACCGTCCATCACGGCCCAGACGAAGGCGCCCTCGCTCGACCATTGCAGCGCCAGCGGATCGATCGCCGGATAGGGGTCGCCGGGCAGGCCGAGGACGATCGAGAAGGCCATGCCGGCGCGCAGCCGGTCGGCCGAATTGTCGAGCCGGCCCTGCAGGCGCAGGGTGCGGCTGGCGCGGTCGACCGTGGAATCGATGGCGGTGATCTCGCCGGTCAGGCGCAGTTCGGGGATGGCGAGCGGCACGGCCTCGAAGCTGGTGCCGAGCCCGACCTGGCCCACGACCCGCTCGGGCACGCGGAACTCGACCACCACCTCGGAGCGGTCGGTGATGGAGGTCAGCACGTCATCCGTCGATATCCGTTCGCCCCGGTCGACCTCGGTAAGGCCGAGCCAGCCGGAGATCGGCGCCCGGATCTCGCGCTCGGCGAGGTCGATCTCGGCCTGCCGCAGGTCGAGCTCGGCCGTGCGGAGGGCGAGTTCGGCGGCGCGGACGTTGACGGCAGTGATGGCGCCGCGGGTGCCGAGCTGCTTGCTGCGCTCGACCTCGTCGCGGGCATCGGCGAGCGCGATCTGCGCCCGCTCCAGCGCGATCCGCTCGGCCTGGTCGTCGAGCCGGGCGATGACATGGCCTTCCTCGACGCGCTCGCCGGCGGCGACGTCGAACTCGGTGACGAGGCCGGAGGCGTCGCTGCGCACGTCCACCGACCGGACCGCCCGGCCGTCGCCGATGGTGGAGATCCGGTCGTTCAGCTGGCCCTCGGCCACCGGCGCGGCGATCACCCGGGTCGGGCCGGAAGCCGGGCCGCCCCGTCCCGCGGCCGCGTCGTCGCGCGCGGCTGCGATCTCGACCCCCAGGAGATCCAGCAGGCCGGCACGGTCGAGCACTGCGGTCGCGGAGGGGACGAAGGCGATCCATCCGGCGACGGCCGCGACCGCGAGGCAGCAGCAGATGATGACCTGGCGCAGCATGATCCTCCTTTCGATTTCCGCCTCTTTATAGCGAGTTGGCGGGGGACGGGCCCCCGAATCGGAAGTCTCGCGCGGAAGTTATCGCCGGGCCGCCCGGGCCCTCAGGGGTGGCGTCGGTCCGGCGGGGCGGTCAGTCGTCGCCGGGGCGCGGCTTCGAACAGGTCGGCGGGGTCGATCCCGCGCCGCGCCGCGCTGGCACGGACGGCGTCGCGCAGGGTCTCGCTGCGGGCGAGGAGCCGGCGGAACCGCGCCTCGTCGAGGACGAGGAGCGTGGAGGGGGCGATGGCGCGCACCTCGGCCTGGCGGGCGCCGCCCGTCAGGATCGCCATCTGGCCGAACATCTCGCCCCGGCCGAGTCGCCAGGCCTCGCCCCGGTTCTCCAGCTCCACCGCGCCGGAGGCGATGAAGTAGACCGCCGCGGGCACGTTTTCGCGGCTTATGACGATATCGCCGGGATTGGCGTAGCGGGTCCGGAGCGCGCGGCCCAGCCGGCTGCGGGCGGCGGCGTCGAGGTCGGAGAAGAGCGGGAACTGGCGCACGATCTCGGCCCGCTGCATCGCGATGTCGAGGCGCGGACGTTGCTCGGCGGCGGTGCGGCGCCGGGCCAGATCGGCGGTCAGCGCGGTATGGACCTCGGCCCCGATCAGGCCGTCCTCGCGCATGGCGGCGTATTCGCGCTCCTCCAGCCGCAGGGCGGTGCGGCGGATGAAGCGGCGCTCCAGTTCCTCGGCATAGCCGGGATATTGCAGGCGCAGTCCTTCCAGCGCGGTGCCGACAAGCTCGATCCGGCGCGACAGCAGCTCGTGCAGCAGTTCGGCCACCCGCTGGCCGTGGATCGGCCGGATCCGGCTGTCGATGAAGGCGCCGAGGTCGCGCAGCACCAGCCGCTGCGACAGCAGCAGTTCGAACCGGTCGGCCGTCATGCGGGCCAGTGCCACCGACAGGCCGAACCGGCCGTGCAGCGCCACCGCCGTGCGGAAACTCCGTCCGTAGGCGACGCTGTGGCGGGCGGCGCGCTGGTAGCCGCTGCGGCCGCCGCTTCGCGCCCCCTCGACCAGCCGGTCGGCGTTGGACAGGGCCGGTTCGGCCATTCGGGCGGAGATCGACCGCTCCCGCACCCGTTCGAGGATCGTCTCGCGCTCCTGCCCGGCGAGGGCAAGCAGGCCCAGCGTGATCCGGTCGCGTTCGAGGATGTCGGCGCCGTCCTCCGCCGCCGCCACCGCCCGGTCGAGGCGGCCTTGCATGCGCCGGGCCTCGGCAGCCGCGATCTCCCGGTTCAAGTCGTAGTTGGCGACGCTGCGGGCCACGTCTTCGCGCACGGTCTGCAGCGCGACCGCGACGACCTGGCGCGACAGCGCCTCGTCGATGGGCGACAGCCGGTCGAGGCCGAGCCAGCGGATCACCGAGCGCAGGGTGGTGCCCTGCACGATGAGGGTGAAGAGCGCGAAGCCGGTGGCGAGGATGCCGACCACCCGCTTGGTCTCGACCGGGACGCGGAAGCTCTCGGTCACGGCCAGCGCCAGTGCGAGGGTGACCGCGCCGCGCAAGCCCCCCCACAGGATCGCCACGCGGTAGCGCGGCTCGATCGGCGGCGAAACCTTCACGAGGGAGAGCACGGGCAGGACCGCGAACAGCATCGCCGCCCGGGCCGCGATGGCCGCCAGGATCACCACGCCGACGAGGGCGAAATCCTCGGGCCGCGCCTCTCCCAGAAGGCGGGGTATCAGGAGCGCGGCCAGGATGAAGATGAGCGCCCCGGCCCAGTGGGCGAGCAGGTCCCAGGTCTCGCGCAGGTTGGTCCAGGATTTCGGCGGCAGGTTGCCCGGCCCCGTCAGGTTGAGGGTGAGGCCGGCGACCACCACCGCGATGACGCCGGAGGCGCCGACGCTCTGTTCGGCGCCGATATAGGCCAGGTAGGGCAGCGCCACCGAGATCGAGATCTGCGCCCGCTCGTGGCGGTGGAACAGGGCCATGATCCTGAGCGCGAACCGCGCGGCGAGCCAGCCGGTGGCGGCGCCACCCGCGATCAGGACGGGGAAGCGGGCGACCGCGTCGGCCAGCGTGGGATTGGGCACGCCGCGCATGACGAAGCCCACGAAGAAGCCGAACAGCGCGATGGCGGCGGCGTCGTTCAGGAGGCTCTCGCCCTCGATGATGCGGGCGAGGCGTCGCGGCGCCGAGATGGAGCGGAAGATCGAGACCACGGCCGAGGGGTCGGTGGTGGACACGATCGCGCCGACGAGCAGGCAGACCGCCAGCGGCAGCGTGCTGGCCCAGGCGAGCGCGTAGCCCACGCTGAGCGTCGCCACGACCACCGCCACCACCGCCAGCAGGAGGATCGGCACCCAGTCGTCGAGCATCCGCCGCAGGTTCATCCCCAGCGTGGCCTGGAACAGCAGCGTCGGCAGGAAGACGTAGAGGAAGACGTTGGACCGGATCGGCAGCCCGAGGATCGCCAGCGCGGCCGGGTTCAGCGCATCCGTCAACTCGGTGCGCAGGAAGAAGATCGCGCCGGACCCGATCAGCACCCCGAGGATCGCGAGGATCACGCTGTAGGGCACGCGCAGCCGCGCCGCGAGCGGTTCGGCAACCCCGATCACGAGGAACAGCGAGGCGATGACCGTGGTGACCAGAACGATGTCCATGCTCATCCCCTAGCCGAAATGCGCCGCGCGGAACATCGCCCGGATCGCCGCCGCCGGAGCCCGGCGAGGTGGTGCGGAAGGGGCGGCGGCCCCTGCCCCTGGCCGGGTCCGGCGCCCGCCCGGCACCGCCTCAGGGGGAGGTGTCGCGCCCCGCCCGGTCCTCGCCGGGCTCGGCCAGCTGGCGCTCGATCGCCGCGAGCCGGGCCAGAACCTCGTCGCGGTAGGCATCGGTCGCCGCGACGTTCTCCTCCTCGTGGGCGGACTGCATCGAATTCACGATCAGGCCGACGATGAGGTTCACCACCGCGAAGGTGGTGACCATGATGAAGGGCACGAAGAACGCCCAGGCATAGGGAAAGGACTCCATCACCGGCCGCACGATGCCCATGGACCAGGATTCCAGCGTCATGATCTGGAACAGGGTGTAGGCCGACCGGCCGAGGTCGCCGAACCAGTCCGGGAAGGCGTCGCCGAACAGCTTTGTCGCGATGACCGCGCCGATATAGAAGATCAGCGCCATCAGGAGGAAGACGCTGGCCATGCCCGGCAGCGCGGTGAGGAAGCCCTCGACCACGCGACGCAGCCGCGGCGCGACGGTGATGAGGCGCAGCACCCGCAGGATCCGCAGCGCCCGCAGCACCGAGAGCCCCTGCGCCGCCGGCACGAGCGCGATCGTCACCACGAAGAAGTCGAACAGGTTCCAGCCGTTGCGGAAGAAGCGCCAGGATTGCGCGACGATCTTGGCGCTGATCTCGGCGACGAAGATCGCCAGGCAGGCGCGGTCCAGCGCGACGATCAGGCCGCCCGCGCGCGCCATGGCCGCGTCGGAGGTTTCCAGGCCGAGAAGCACGGCATTGACGACGATCACGGCGGTGATCGCGTTGCGGAAGGCGGGAGCGTCCACGAAGGCGTGGAGGCGGTCTCGGAATGTCATCGTGGCGATCCGGATGGGGCTCGTGGCGGTGCTTGGACCAGCCGCCGCGCCCCGTCAACGGACCGGGCGTCGCGCCGGGATTCGCCCGCACCGATGCCCGCGCCAGGCAGGCGCGGGTGGTTGCGCCGCGCATCTCCGCCCGGAGGCGCAGGGAGAGGGCGCCGGACCGGCCCGCGCAGCCTTGGCGGTATTGGGCCGGGGCGGTTGATCCGCGGCAATGCGGGGCGGTCCCGGTCCGCCATGGTGGCCGATGTCACCGCAGCGCGGGGCCGTTTGGCATGATGTCGCCCGGATGCGTCCTTCTGGCCGGACTGTTGCTGGCATTGGGCAGGGGGCTGCAGATCCCCCTGCTGCCGGTGCGCGCGGAGATGGCCTGGGTTTCCGGCCTCGGCATCGGCTTGCCGGGCGCGGCGCATCACCCGGGGTTCCTCACCGGCAGCCTCGGCCTGCCGGGGCGATCCGGCGGATCGGCCATGGGGGCAGCCACGGCGCGGCGGCGGCGATCGGGCAGGCGGCGGTGCTCGTGCATCCGCTGGTCGATCCCGCGTGGTGGCATGGCCCGCGCGCGCTGCGGGGGTTCTCGGTGGCGGGGCTGCTCCCGGTGATCGGGACTGCCTGAACGGCGCCACCGGCTCGGCCGGGTGCGGGGCCTCCACATGGCGGCGACCTGGATCGGCCTGCTGCCGGCGATCCCGCTCGCCGGGTTCGAGCCCTTCGCGGTCTCGATGGCGCTCTCGGCGCTGGCGATCACGCTGACCCGCCCGGTTCCCCCGGCGGTGGCGGCCCGCGCGGCCTCTCCCGCCCGGCTGGCCCGCTCGGCGCCGCTCGGCGTGCGGGGCTGTTTCGGCACCGGGCTCTCGGCGGGGGGTGTTCTGGACCCTTGCCCCGGTCGTCGCGTTTCGCCACGGCCGACCCGGCGGCGCTGAGCCTGTTCATGACCGCCTGCCGCCTCGGCGGCGCGGTCAGCCAGTGGCCAGTGGGGCGCCTGTCCGACAGTATCGGCCGGCGCCGGATGCTCGTCACGCTGTGCCTTGGCACCGGCGCCGCGAGCCTCCTGCGCGCCTCGGATCCGCTCCGGCCGCTGCTGGCCGGTGCGGTCTTCCGCGCCGTGGCGATGCCAGTCCACTCGATCTTCGTCGACATGAGCAGCCTTCTGCTCGTCGCGTTCGGGGCCGGCGCCCTGCTTGGCCCGCCCGCCATGGGCGGCATGGCGGAACGCGTTGGCCCGGCGAGCGCCGGTCCGGGCTTGGGGGCATCCATGGGGCGCTGGCGGTCGCGGGGTCGGCCGGCGCGGGGGGCTGGCCGCGCCGGTCGCCTCAGCTCGAGACGGAGATGTGGTCGACGACGGAGGTCACGCCGGGCGCCGCCCAGGCCGCCCGCTCGGCGGCCTGCCGTTCCGCCCATGTCCGCACCCGGCCCTCGAGCGTGACCTTGTGGTCGGCCACGTCGACCCGGATCTGCTTGGCCTCCAGCTCGGCATCCCGCTTCAGCGCGCTCTCGATGCGGCTGCGGACATCGGTGGGGTTCACCGCCGCGGGCTCGATCTCGATCAGGTTGGCGATCCCCTTGACGCCCACGAGGTCGTGGACCGCGCGCTCCGCCTCGCTGCGCTGGTAGTGCCATGCCACCTTGCCGGTCAGGGTGAGATAGCCGTCGCTCACCTTGATCTGGATGGCATCGCGGGGAACGCTGGCATGCCAGCTCAGGGCGTTGACCGCCTGTTTCGCGATCTCGTCGTCGGCTGTCCTGTGGGCGCCCACCGGCCGGACCTCGATCTCCTGGGCGATCGCCCGGACGCCCTTGACGCGGCGCACGATGGTCTCGGCGGTCCGCTTCTGGGCATAGGTGGTGACATGGCCGGTCAGGGTGACGGTCCCCTCGTCTACCGTGACGCCGATATCGGCGGAATCGATGCTGGGTTCGTAATCCAGCTCGTCGAGAATGTCCTGTCTCAGGTTGATGTCGCTCACGGTGAATCCCCCCTCTGGGTCGGCGGCCGGTGCTGGTCCGTGGCGCGCAGTCTGGCGTCGCGGCGGGGAGGTGGCATTGTCGAAAGTCATGGTATGTCGACCCGCGCGGCGGGCCGGTATCCGCCAGCCGGACCGCGATGACGGCCGTCAATGCCGCCGGGCCCGCAATGTGGTGACCTGCGGATCGGGATGCCGGGCGCATCCCGCCACCTGGAGGACCCTCGGAATGGATCCGAGATCGAAGCCGAAGCCGAAGCCGAAGATCCGGACGGCGCCGCCGCCCGCGGGCCGGAGCCCTGTATCGACATGAGGTTCGCGCCCGGCAGGCCGGGAGCTGCGGGGATGACGCCCGACGGTGCCGGCAGCGGGCCGTCCGCGCGGCGTCGCGCCTCCGGCGCGCGCGCGTTTCCGGCGGTGGCGGGCGGGGTCGGGTCGTTTCCGCGGGAGGGGCCTTGCATGCCCATCGCCGAGGAGGCCGCGCTGCCCGCGCCGCAATGCCCCGAGAATGCCGCCATCGCCGGCCGGATGCGGGATTTCGCCGATCTGCTGGCGGCGCAGGGCGAGGACGGCTTCCGCGTGCGGGCCTACCGCGCGGCGGCCGCGCGGATCGACCGGCTGGACCGGTCCCTGTGCGCGATCCACGACGAGGGCGGGGCGGCGGCTCTGATCGCCCTGCCGGCGATCGGGCGGGGCATCGCGGCGGCGATCGTCGAGATCCTGACGACCGGGCGCTGGACGCAGCTCGACCGCCTGCGCGGCGAGGTCACCCCCGAGCGCCTGTTCGTGACCCTGCCGGGGGTGGGGCCGAGGCTTGCGGCGCGGTTCGCCGGGGAACTCGGCGTCGAGACGCTGGAGGACCTGGAGGCGGCGCTCCACGATCCGCGCCAAGGCGTGCGGGGGCTCGGGGCGCGGCGGCGCGACGCCCTGCGCGCCGTCCTGGCGGACCGGCTTGGCTCCTTGCGGCGCGACCGCGCCGCCGGGACCGGGGAGCCGGAGGCGCCGGTCTCGCTGCTGCTGGAGGCGGATGCGATCTACCGGCGCAAGGCCGAGGCGGGCGACCTGCGCAGGATCGCGCCCCGGCGGATGAACCCGACGGGCGCGGCCTGGCTGCCGGTCCTGCACCTGCGGCGGGGCGACTGGCATCTGACCGCTCTCTACTCCAACACCGCGCGGGCGCATCGGCTGGGGGCGACCCGCGACTGGGTGGTGCTGTTCCATCACCTGGGGGACGGTCCCGAGCGCCGTGCCACCGTCGTCACCGCGCGCGGCGGGCCGTTGCGCGGCCGGCGGGTCGTGCGCGGCCGCGAGGAGGACTGCGCCGCGCATTACGCCGTGGCGGACGGCGTGTCCTGACCGGGCGGGGCCGCTGCCCTAGGGGCCGCCCGTGCGGCGCAGGCAATGGGCGCGCAGCACCGGCAGCACGCGCCCGCGCCAGACAGCGCCGTGGAAGAGCCCGAAATGGCCGCAGGCCGGGATCACGACGGCGGCGCGCGGCGGGCCCGGACGTGCCGGGCCGAGCAGGGACAGGGCCGCGCGGGTCTGGCCCGGGGCGGCGATGTCGTCGCACGCGCCCTCGATCGACAGGAGGGCGGTCCGGACGATCGCCCGCGGGTCGATCGGGCGGGTATCGACCGCAAGGCGTCCGCGCGGCAGGTCGCGGCGCAGGAACACCGTCTCGATGTTCGCGGCGAAGTGCCGGGCATCCAGATCCATGAGCGAGAGGTAGAGTTCGGGGAAGGGTGCGCGCTCCGGGTTGGCGCCGTCGTCGGCCCGCATCTTGCGCGCCAGCTCGCCGCCGATGGCGACCTGCCGCGCCAGGTAGCGGCGCAGGCCCCGGAGCTGGCGCCTGGCGGGATAGACGAGGCGGCCACGCCCCGTGACCCCGGCGCCGAGACGTTCGAGCGGAACCGTGCGGTACCAGGCGGCGCTCAGGCTGCGGATCAGCTCGACGACCGGGGTCGGATTGGCGAGCGGGTCGATCGGCGCGGCGATCAGGGCAAGCAGCGCAGGCGCCGCCGCCGGGCGTCGGGCCGAGAGATCCGCGACCGCGGCCAGGGCCGGCACGCCAGCCTGGCACACCGCGACGACCGCGACGTCGGGACCGATCCGGCGGATCGCGTCGCGGATGGCGGCCACGTTGGCGTCGAATTCGAAGGCCCCGTGTGCCGCGGGGACGTGGCGGATGTCGGCCCAGTCCAGGACCGCGACGGGGAAGTCCGGCAGGAGGCCCACGATCATGTCGCGCAGCATCACCGGGAAATGCCCCGAGAGCGGCGGAACCAGCAGGACCGGCGGGTGGCCGCTCACCGGGTGCGAGGGAGGGAACGCGCGCAGGGCGTAGAACGGCGTGGCGTGAAGGAGGCCGGGCTCGACCGCAGCCGGGGCCACGCCTCGGTCCACCCGGTCGATCCGGAAATCGCGATACCTGCGGGACATCCGCGCACCTCCGCCGGCCGTCCGGCCGTTCCGCGCACGGTCGGGCGGCGTCCCGGATTTCCGGATCGCGCCGCAGTTCCGCGGCCACCGATCCCCGGACGGCTTGCGAGGCCGGCCATCAATCGGCGCCCTGTGCCCGAGGGCTCGATCGGACCACCGCGCGCGACAGGGCGCATTGACGGATGTCAACGGATCGCCGGCACGGGCCAGCGGATCGGTCCCCGCGCCGAGTCCGGCGGTCGGACAGTCGTTGGGCGGCAGTATCGGCGGAGCGACGCCGCCGCGACGGTGATGCCGGTGACCCGCGCGGGCCGGGTCGTTTTCCGGTCGCCATGCGGCCGCGGGCTCCGATGGCGGCCCGCCCGGCGGTTCCATCGAGGGGCGCTGGGCCAGATCGACGGCCCGTCCGGCGGCGGCCCGGCCCTTTCCGGCGCACGGGGGGCGTCGCACCGGTCCCGCGGGGAGGGGCCCCCGCCCGACGAGGAGGGAGTTGACCGGGCGAAAGCTTGCCGATCGCGGCACGCATTGCGCGCGGTCAATGAGCGGGCTGGGCCTTCATCGCAGAAGGGGGCCGCGCAGCAGCCGATTCGCGGGGGAACATGACGCTGAACAGCCATTCTTCGTTCGATCACGGGCCTCTCGGCCCCCAGCCGTCGCGGGCCGTTCTGGCCCTTGCGGAGCTGGGCCTGAGCGATACCGAGATGGCGCGGTACTTCGGCGTCCGCGCCGAAGTGATCCGCTGCCTGCGGGCGGCGGGCGAGGCCGACCGCCCGGCCGGGGGAGCCGGCGCGGCTCAACGCCGGACCTCGCGGGGCCGCTGATGCGATGACGGCACCGGAGCCAGGGCGCCGCCACGCTTTCCCCCGGTTCGGCCCGCCGCTTCCCAACCGGGTCCGGCGACCCCGCGGCGGGACGGTCAGGTGCTGGTGACCTTGATCGTCTTCTGTTCGGTCCGGGCCGTCTCGGAGCGCGGCAGGGTCAGGGTCAGCACACCCTTGGAGAACTCTGCCGCGATCGCGTCGGCGTCGATCTCCTCGGGCAGGCGGAAGCTGCGCCGGAAGGCGCCGTAGCGCCGCTCGCTCATCACGTAGCCGGGCTTCTTGTCGCCGGCCTCCTCCTTCTTCTCGCCGCTGATCGTCAACATGCCGTTCGCGACGGTGACCTGGACGTCGTCGGCGTCGAGCCCCGGCAATTCGGCCGTGAGTTGGTATCCGCTCTCCGTCTCGGCCATGTCCATGGCGGGGGCCAGAACCCAGTTCTGCACCCGGTCGAGCGCCCCGGCCAGGCGCGGCGAGCGCATCGGGCGGGCCCATCCCAGGGGCCTGAGGTCGAAATCCTCGAACAGGCGGTCGATCTCCTGCCGAAAGCTGCCGAGGGGGTCCCAGCGATCCTCCGGGGCGGTGGCGGGCATGCCGGGACCGTCTCCGTCGGTCTCGACTGGAATCTGGTTCGTTCGGTCGGCCATGACGCTCCTCCTGTCTCCGGGTCATCGTCAGGAGGACTCAACCACTTGCGGCCCGCGCGCGCCTTGACCAGCGTCAACGAAGGGTGGGCCACGGCAGGCCCGGGACCGGGTCAGGGCGCCGCGCCGGATCCGCCCGGGCGGGCATCGGCGGGGGCGTCGGCCCCGGGCATGGGGGGATCGGCCGGGGCGCGGTCGAGGCGGGCGATCTGGTCCCGGAGGTGGTCGAGCTTCTCGTTGAGGGCCCGGATCTCCAGCTCGGCCTTGAGGTTGATCCGGTAGTCGCTCTCGGCCCGCTCGCGGTCCTTCGTCTCCTGCCGGCGCTGGCTCATCATGATGATCGGGGCCTGGATCGCGGCGAGGCAGGACAGAACCAGGTTCAGCAGGATGAACGGATAGGGGTCGAACGGCCCGGCCAGCAGGCCCGTCACGTTCACGGCCATCCACAGGAGGACGACCACCGCGAAGCCGATCAGGAAGCCCCAGGATCCGCCGAAGGCCGAGACCCGGTCGGCCATGCGCGCGCCGAAACCGGGCGGAAGATCGGCCGCCTCCAGCATGTCCGGCGACAGGGGCACGCCGGAGGCGATGCTGTCGAGCACCTCGGCCTCGAGGGTTCCGAGCCGTCCCTCCTCGTCGCGCAGGAGCTGTTCGAGGTGGCGAAGCCTGTAACGGGCAAGGTCGGCGCGGCAGATCCCGGCTTCCGGTGGCAGACCGGGGATATCGGCGCGGATCAGGGCCACGAGGGACGGCCGGATCGCGGCGAGCGGCACCACCGTCCCGGACGGGCCGCGATGGCCGCAGACCGCGCAGGCGACGGGACCGTCGCCGTTCCGGGGGGCGGGTTCGGCCGGCGGGCGGATCATGCCGCGGGGCCGGGCCCGGTCAGGCGCAATCGCGGCGGAGGCTCGCCCGGTGCTCCGCGGCGAGGCGGGTCGGCCGGATCTGCGCGCGGCAGGATTCGAAGGTCTCCTGACGGCCCTCCCGATTCCGGGCGAGGGCATGGCCGATGCCCCGGCGGGCGATGCCGAGTTCCTCCGGCACCGTGTCGCCTTCCCGTTCCAGGACCCGCTCCTCGGGGCCGGACGGCAACGCCCGCATCGGGAGGCTGTCGCGGCCCCGCACCCAGAGGGCGAACTCGGTGCGGCGGCGCGCGGAGCCGCGTCCGCTCCACGATCCGGCTTGTCACGGTCGCCCTCCCGTCGGTGGTATCCCGGCTGCCCTCCGATCCGAGGATGGGCCGGCGAACGGGGCGCCGCATTGCGCCAGATCAAGGCCGGCCCGCGGGGCGGCGCCGTTGACCCCGGTCAAGGCGGGTTCCTGTCGCGCGGGTTAGGCAGGCCGCGGGAGGGGCAGGGCGATGCGCGCGATGGTACTCGAGGCGGTGGGCCGGCCGCTGGTGGAGCGGGACCGGCCCGAGCCTGATCCCGGGCCGGGGGAGGTCCGGGTCGCGATGGAGGCCTGCGGCGTCTGCCGGACGGACCTGCACATCGCCGATGGCGACCTGCCGCCGCGCCGCCTGCCGCTGATCCCCGGCCACGAGGTGGTGGGACGCATTTCGGCGCTGGGCGCGGGCGTGAACGGGCTTTCGGTGGGCGAGCGCGTCGGCGTTCCGTGGCTGGGATCGACCTGTGGCGCCTGCGACTATTGCCGGGAGGGGCGGGAGAACCTCTGCGACGATCCCGGGTTCACCGGCTATACCCGCGACGGTGGCTTCGCCGAGGCCTGCGTGGCGCGGGCGGAGTACGTCTTCGCCCTGTCCGACGACGCCGACCCGGTGGGGCTGGCGCCCTTGTTGTGCGCCGGGCTGATCGGGTTCCGCGCCTATCGGATGGCCGGGGAGGCCCGTCGGATCGGCCTCTGGGGCTTCGGCGCGGCGGCGCATATCCTGTGCCAGATCGCGGTGCACGAGGGGCGGGAGATCTTCGCCTTCACCCGCGACGGAGACGACGACGCGCAGGATTTCGCGCGGTCGCTGGGCGCCGTCTGGGCCGGCGGGTCGGGGGAGGCGCCGCCCGTGGCCCTCGACGCCGCGCTGGTCTTCGCACCGGTGGGCGCGCTGGTGCCCGCGGCCCTGCGGTCGCTGCGCAAGGGCGGCGTGGTCGTCCTGGGCGGGATCCACATGAGCGATATCCCCGCCTTTCCCTACGAGCTGATCTGGCACGAGCGCGTCCTGCGCTCGGTCGCGAACCTGACCCGGGCGGACGGCGAGGCGTTCTTTCCGCGCGCGCTCGCGGCCGGGGTCGTGGCCCATGGCGTGCCGTATCCCCTGGACCGGGCCAACGCGGCGATGGCGGACCTGCGCGAGGGCCGGCTGCGCGGCGCGGCGGTGCTGGTTCCGGGGCGCGCGGCGCGGTGACGGAGGCGTCAGCCGGCCGTCTCCTCGCCGGACATCATGGCGACGAAATCGGCGAAGCGTTCGCCCTGGATCGTGACATGGGTGCGAAGGGCAGTCGCCGCGGCGGCCTCGTCCCCCTCGGCGATCGCCTGGTAGATCGCCCGGTGCTCCGCCAGCGACTGCCCCAGCCGACGGGGCACGCGCAGCTGCAGGCGGCGATAGGCGGTCAGCCTCTGGTGCAGGCGGCGCGCTTCGTGGGCGAGGAAGGCATTGCCGCCGGCATCGTGGATGGCCTCGTGGAAGCGGCTGTTCTCGGCGTAGTAGGCGATCGGCTCACCGCGCTCGGCGGCGCGTCGGCAGCCCTCCAGCGCCCGCTCGATGGCGGCGAGGGCCGGCGCGGTCGCGCGGCGCGCGGCGAACCGTCCCGCCGCCGCCTCGATCTCGGCCATCAGCTCGAACATCTGCACCAGTTCGCCGACGGAGATCCGCCGCACGAAGGCCCCGCGGTTGGGGATCAGGTCCACGAGGCCGGCCGAGGCGAGCAGATGCAGAGCCTCGCGCACGGGCGTCCGCGAGACTCCGAAGCGGCGCGCGATGGCCTGTTCGTCCAGGCGGCCGCCAGGTGCCGCCTCGCCCTTCAGGATGTCGGTCTCCAGAGCCTCCCGGATCCGGTCCGCCCGCCTGTTCGCCGCCATCCGTGCCTGCCGATCCGTCCAAGGATCGTATACAGAATAATTGGCATCGTATGAACGCCGATGTTTACCTTGCGTCGCCGGAAGAGGAGCAGTGCATCACCACGCCCGAGAGCGCCGCGGGACAGACCCTGCGGGCCGTGGGGCTGGCCTTCGAGGAGATGCTGGTCGGCGCGGGCGCGTCGATCTCGTCGATGCCGTCCTCGGAAATCTACACCGCGATGCAGCAGAACGTGCTCGACGGCGCCGACATCTCCTCGGGCTCGCGCGTCTCCTGCCGGATCCACGAGGTGTCCCAGTGCCTCACAGAGCCCGGCGAGAACGCGCTGTGGTTCATGTACGAGCCGATCCTGATGTGGAAGACCTCCTTCGACCGGCTCAGCGAGGAACAGCAGCAGGCGCTGATGGAGGCCCGACAGAAGGCGGAAGACTTCTTTGCCGAGGAGGCCGAGAATCTCGACGAGGAGCGGGTCGAGGTCTATCGCGAGGCCGGCGTCGAGGTGGTCGAGATGAGCCAGGAGAACTGCGACCCCTGGCTCGAGATCGCCAGGCGACCTCCAACAAGAACTTCGCCGAGGAGGTGCTGAACGGGCAGGAGCTGATCGACGCGGCGCTCGCCATCGAGTGAGACCGCAGGCCGGTGGAAGGGTTCCGCCGGCCGCCCGCTCCGGTCCCAGGGAGGCGCCATGCGTGCATTCGTCGATTCCGTCTCCTTCGTCTCGCGCGCGCTCGGCGTGCTCGGGGCGCTCCTTCTGCTCTCGCCGTGCTGTCGGTCTCGCACATGGTCTTCGTGCGCTATGCGCTGGACCAGTCCACAGTCATGGTCCTGGCGATCATCGTGCTGACGATCTTTCCGCAGATGGTGACGTTCCTGCCCGACATGATCATGGGGCCCGGCGTGATGGATGCGGGTCGGACCGAGGCGGCGCTGTTCCGCCCGCTGGAGATCGGCGCGATGCGGCTCAGGAACCGGATCGTGGTGGCGCCGATGTGCCAGTATTCGGCGAGGACGGATCGGCCCCCGACTGGCACATGATGCACCTTGGCCCGCTGGCCCTGTCGGGGGCGGGGCTCCTGTCGGTGGAAGCGACGGCGGTGGAGCCGGCGGGGCGGATCACCGCGCGCGACCTCGGCCTCTATTCCGACGGCAACGAGGCGGCGCTCGCCCGTGTGGTGAACGCGATCCGGGTCCATTCGGCCATTCCGGTCGCGGTGCAGCTGGGCCATGCCGGGCGCAAGGCGTCGAGCGACCTGCCGTGGCGGGGCGGCGCGCAGATCGCGCCCGAGGATCCGGCCGGATGGCGCGCGGTGGCGCCCTCGGCCGGGCCGCACGGGGCGGGCGAGGTGCCGCCCGAGGCGCTGGACGATCGGGGGCTGGCCCGGATCCGGGACGCCTTCGTCGCATCCGCCCGGCGCGCGGTGCGGATCGGGATCGACGGCATCGAGCTGCACGGGGCGCACGGCAATCTGCTGCACCAGTTCCTGTCGCCGCTCGCGAACCGTCGCGAGGACGGCTATGGCGGCGATCTCGCCGGACGGATGCGGTTCCCGCCGGAGGTCTTCGAGGCGGTGCGGGACCCCGTTCCGGCAGAGGTGCCGGTCTGGATGCGGCTCTCGGCCAGCGACAGGGTCGCGGGCGGCTGGGACATCGACGGCACCGTCGCCCTGTCGCGGCAGCTGGAGGCGCGGGGCGCGGTGGTGGTCCACGTCTCCTCGGGCGGGGTGTCGCCGGACCAGCGGATCGAGGTCGGCCCGAACTCAGGTGGGCTTTGCCGAGGCCGTTTCGGCGGCGGTCGATAGTCCGGTGATCGCCGTGGGGATGATCACCGAAGCAGGCCAGGCGGAGGAGATCGTGGCCGGCGGGCGGGCCGATGCCGTCGCGCTGGCGCGGGCGATGCTCTACGATCCGCGCTGGTCCTGGCATGCGGCGGCGGAACTCGGCGCGACGGTGCAGGTGCCGCCGCAATACTGGCGCTGCCAGCCGCGCGACCTGAAACACCTGTTCGAAGCGGCGGAGCACGGGCAGCGATGAGCGGGGCCGAAACACGCGATGCCCTGCGCGCGGCCGGGAGGAGGATCGCGGCGGACAAGGTCGTGGCCGCGAAGGACGCCACGCGGCTGCTGGAGGCGGTGCTGCGGCCCGGCGACCGGGTCTGTGTCGAGGGCGACAACCAGAAGCAGGCCGATTGCCTGGCCGGCGCCCTGGCCGCCTGCGACCCCGAGCGGGTGCACGGCCTGCACATGGTGCAGTCGGGCGTGGTCCTGCCCGAGCATCTGGACATCTTCAAGATCGGCATTGCCGACAAGCTCGACTATTCCTTCTCCGGGCCCCAGGGCGCGCGGCTGGCGCGGATGACGGGACAGAGGAGCCTGAAGGTCGGCGCGGTCCATACCTATCTGGAACTCTTCGCGCGCTATTTCGTGGATCTGACGTCGCAGGTGGCGCTGATCGTGGGCGTCAGCGCGGACCGCGACGGGAACCTCTATACCGGTCCGAACACCGAGGACACGCCGACGGTGGTGGAGGCCACCGCCTTCAAGCAGGGGCTGGTGGTGGCGCAGGTCAACGAGGTGGTGGAGCGGGTGCCGCGCGTGGACATTCCGGGCGACCTGGTGGATTTCGTGGTGGAGGCGGACACGCCCTTCTAGTGGAGCCGCTCTTCACCCGCGATCCGGGTGCTGTGACCGAGACGCAGATCCTGACCGCGATGCTGGCGCTGAAGGGGATCTATGGCGAATACGGGGTGCGGCGGCTGAACCACGGCATCGGCTTCGGCACCGCCGCGATCAAGCTGATCCTGCCGACCTACGGGGAGCGGCTGGGGCTGAAGGGCAAGGTCGCCACGCATTGGCGCTGAACCCGCATCCGTCGCTGATCCCGGCGATCGAGGCGGGCTGGGTCGAGCAGGTGCATTGCTTCGGCTCCGAGCTCGGGATGGAAGAGTATGTGGCCGCACGGCCCGGGATCTTCTTCACCGGGCCGGACGGGTCGCTCAGGTCGAACCGGGCCTTCTGCCAGACGGCGGGCCTCTATGCCTGCGACATGTTCATCGGGTCGACGTTGCAAATCGACCTGGCCGGCAACTCCTCCACCGTGACCACGAACCGGGTCGCGGGATTCGGCGGGGCGCCCAGCATGGGCTCCGATCCGCACGGTCGGCGGCATCCCTCCGAGCCGTGGATGAAGGGTGCGGCGGAGGCGGGCGGCGCGGGCGATCCGCTGCTGCGGCGGGGCCGCAAGCTGGTGGTGCAGCTGGTCGAGACCTTCGGCGACAAGATGGTGCCGACCTTCGTCGAGGAGCTGGACGCGGTGCGGCTGGCGCGGGAGACCGGGCTCGATCTGGCGCCGGTGATGATCTACGGCGACGACGTCACCCACATCGTCACCGGAGAGGGGATCGCGAACCTGCTCCTGTCCCGCGATGCTGGGGAACGGGAACAGGCGATCCGGGGTGTTGCGGGCTATACCGAGATCGGCCGGGGCCGCGACCGGGCGGCGGTAGCGCGCCTGCGCGAGCGCGGCGCGATCCGGCGGCCCGAGGATCTGGGCATCGACCCGCTGGACGCGGACCGGTCGCTGCTGGCGGCGCGGTCGAGGCCCGATCTCGTGCGGATTTCCGGCGGGCTCTACGACCCGCCGGCGCGGTTCCGGAACTGGTGAGGATGGCATGGACCGATTGAGCTTCGCCCATGACAGGGAGCGCGCCCTGCCGGGCGACCGGACCGACACGCTGCGCGGGGTGGTGGCCTCTGGCAACCTGGATGTGCTGATGGAGCGGGTGCTGCCTGCCATCCGCTGCGAGGTGGAGATCGCCACGCCGTTGTCGAAATATGACGCTGTGTGGGAGGCGGTGGTGGCCGATTTCGTGGACCGGGCGCAGCCGGGCGGGTTGCGCGTGTCGATCAATGACGGCGGGGCGCAGCCCGACACGGTGATGCTGCGCCTGTTGCAGGCCGCGCGATTGATGGAGGGCGCGCGATGAGCGATGGGGCCAACCGTCGGCCAAGCTGGTACGAGAGCGCGGCCCGCGCTCGCATCGCCGGCCTGCTCGCCCCGGCAGCTTCGCCGAGGTCCTGCCGCCGACGGAGCGCGAGACGAGCCCGCAACTGGGGCTGTTCGACCTGCCGGTGGCCTTCGACGACGGCATCGCCGTGGGGCGCGGGACGCTCGATGGCCGCCCGGTGCTGATCGCCGCGCAGGAGGGGCGGTTCATGGGCGGCACCTTCGGCGAGGTGCAGGGGGCGAAGCTGGTGGGCCTTCTGCGCGCCGCCGCGGAGGGGACGCCCGGGGCGGTGCTGATCCTGTTCGACACCGGCGGCGTGCGGCTGCAGGAGGCCAATGCCGGCGAGACGGCCGTCGCCGAGATCATGGCCGCGATCTGCGCCGCCCGGTCCGCCGGCGTGCCGGTGATCGGGATCGTGGGCGGGCGGGCCGGGACCTTCGGCGGCGGCGGGCTGATCGCGGGGACCTGCTCTGGGCTCGCGGTGACGGAACAGGGGCAGATCGGCGTCTCGGAACCGGAGGTGATCGAGACGAACCAGGGCGTGGAGGAGTTCGATTCGCGCGACCGGGCGCTGGTCTGGCGGATCACGGGTGGCAAGCACCGGGCGCTTATCGGGGGTGCCGATGCCTTCGCCGAGGATACCGCCGAGGCTCTTCGCGAGGCGGCGCCGGCGCTGATCGACGCCGCGCCGGCCTTCGACGCGACGACGCTGAGGGCCGAGCACGAGCGGCTCGCCGCCTGGCTGGAGCGGTTCGGGGCCGCTGAGGATGCGCCGGAGATCTGGCGCGCGCTGCGGCGGGGGAGGATATCCCCGCGCTCGACGCGGAGGCCTTCGCCGCGGTGCTGGAGCGGATCGGGGGGGGGCATGGCGCACGGTGACATCCTTGAGCAGCTGTTTCCGGACGGACATGACGTGCGGGTCGAGGAGGGGATCCTCGCCGGGACCGCTCCCCTTCGCGGGGCGACGGCGACCGTGATCGGCGTGGCCGAGGGCACCCCGCCCGGGGTCGAGGGCGCGCTGCGGCTCGCGGGTGCGGTGCTGGAGGCGGTGGAACGCGGCGACAGCGCGCCGATCCAGGTGGTGATCGATTCCGGCAGCCAGCGGATGCGGCGGCGCGACGAGCTGCTGGGCCTCAACGAGTATCTCGCCCATCTGGCCAAGGCGCTGCGGATGGCCGAGGCGCGGGGCCACCCGACGGTCGGGATCCTGCACGGCCATTCCGCGGCCGGGGGCGTTCATCGCCACGGCGCCGGCCACGCGAATCCTCGTGGGCGTGCCCGGCGCCAATCCCACGGTGATGGACCTGCCCTCGGTCGCGCGGGTGACGACCCTGCCACTTGACCGCGTGGAGGCGCTGGCCCGCGATACCCCTGTCTTCGCCCCCGGACCGGACAACATGGTGGCGGTCGGGGCGGTGCATCGCGTTCTCGACGACGACCGGGCCCTGAACGAGCAGGTGGTCGCCCTGCTTTCGGACCTGCCCGAAGCGGACGACCGCGACCGTCTGGGCGCCGAGCCGGGCGGGCGGCCCCGGGCGGCGGAGATCGCCCGGCGCGTCGCCGTGGCGGCCCGTGGCGGCTGAGGCGTTCGAGCAGCACGATCTCGTCGCCGTCGGGCGCGGCGACGACCCGCTGCCCCACACCGTGCCGGCGGCGGCGCGGCAGGCCTGGGAGTCGGCCGGCAGGCCGCTGATCCTGCGCCGGGCGCGGCGGGCCGCGACCTGCCCCTGGGCCTGCCGCTGCCGCCGTCGATGGGCAAGGCGCGGATCGCCCTGGCGCTGCCGCCGCAGCGGGTCACGGCGCGCCGGACCCCGGACCTGGCGCACCTTTCAGAGCAGGCGCCGGCCACATGGGGCGATACCCTCGCCCGGGCGGCGGCGCGGGCGCGGCGTTACGGGCTGCGGGTCACGCCCTACGGCGCGCTCCTGTGGCGGGGGCTTCTCGGCCTGCGCTACCTGCATGCCGGTTCCGACCTGGACCTGCTGTGGCGCTGCCCCGGGCCGGTGCCGGCCGGGTTCCTCGAAGACCTCTTGCGCCTTGCCGCAAGTGCGCCCGTTCGGCGGGACGGAGAGGTGGTGGTCGAGAGGAGCGGCGTGCAGTGGCGCGAACTGGCCGGGGCGGGCCGGACGATGCCGTCCTGTGCCGCAGCCGCACCGGCGTCGAAATGCGCTCGGCCCGCGGGTTCCGCGCCCCGTGCCCGGCCTGATCGCACCGGCCCCCGGCACCGGCCGGCCGACCGGGCCGGACGGATCGCCGAGGCCGCGCGCGGCGCCCTTCTGGTCGAGCTGGAAGCCGATCCCAAGCCCGGGCTGGTCAGCCGTGTCGATCCGGGCAGCCATGACGACATGGATGCGGCCATGTTCGAATCCGCGGTCGCCGCCATCGCCCCCTTCTTCGCCGAGCTGGCCCGGGCCGGCGCGGCGGGCGCGGAGATGTCCGAGCTGCGGCGGATCGGGCTCGGGACCGAGGCGGCGATGCTGGCGGTGACCGGGGGCGTGAACACTCATCGGGGGGCGATCTTCGGCCTGGGGCTCCTTTCGGCCCCCGCCGGAGCGCATCCCTGGGGGGCCGCTGGGGCCGAGGTGCGGCGGCGCTGGCGCGCCGGCATTCTGGCCGGGCCGGGGCCGGGCGACCATCCCGGCGCCGGGATGGGGCCGGAGGGGCACCGGCCGAGGAGGCCTGCGCGGCGCTGATCGCGGCGGGCGGGGATACCAACCTGCTGCACCGGGGCGGCCCGGGGGCGCGGCCTTAGCCCGCGCGGCGGCGGCCAATTTCCTCGCCCGGGGCCGGACGCGCGGCGAGGCTGGCAGGACGCGGCCCTCGGCCTGCGCCGCGCCTTTTCCGGCGGCGGCTGAGCCCCGGCGATGTTCGACCTGACGGCCGACCACCCCGCGGCGGGGCCCGTCTTCGGCGCTGCGGCGGAAGGGCTGGACGAGGATCCGCGGGCGCTGGTGCGGCGCCCGAAGGCGGATCTGCACGCCAACCGGCCCGGGCAGATCCTGTGCGTCGCCGCGGCGATGGTCTCGCCGCACCGGACGCGATAGTCTCGACCAAGGGGGAGGGAACGTCCCCCGCCGCGGGCCCGGGGTTCCGGGGTGCAGCGGCCGAGGGCTTGGAGGGCGACGCATGCGGCATTGCGGGAGACGGGGCGGGGCCGCCGGGCCCATGCTGTTCGCCGCCGCGGCGCTGGCCGCGAGCCTCGCGCAGGCGGCGGACCGGCTGCCCGCCCATACCGTCGAGCCGGACCGGATCTCGGTTTCGGGGCTGTCGTCGGGGGCCTACATGGCGGGGCAGTTCCACGTTGCCTTCTCGGAGGAGGTGATCGGGGCCGGGATCGTCGCCGGCGGGCCGTATGGCTGCGCGGAAGGCAGCCTGGCGATCGCGCTCAACCGGTGCATGGAAACGGGCCTCGGGCCGCCGGATCCGGCGCGGCTGCTGGACGCGGCCAAGAGAGTGGCCGAGCGGGACCGGATCGATCCGCTGGAAGGGTTGGCCGGAGACAGGGTCCTCGTTTTCTCGGGCACCGCGGACGAGACGGTGACGCCCCCGGTCGTGGCGCAGGTTGCAGAATTCTATCGGCTGGCCGGCCTGGCGGAAGAGGCGATCCTGTTCGTGGACGACGTGCCGGCCGGACATGGCATGGTAACCGAGGATCGGGGCAATTCCTGCGGCAGCACGGGAAGCCCGTTCCTCAACGACTGCGATTTCGACCTGGCGGGCCGGATCCTCGCGCATATCCATGGCCCGCTCGACCCCCCGGCGGCCGCGCCGGACGGAAGGGTGATCGAGTTCGCGCAGGCCGAGTTCCTGCACGACCCGACCGCGCATGGCATGGCGGAGACGGGATTTGCATATGTACCCGCCGATTGCGCCGAGGGCGCCGCCTGCGGGGTTCACGTCGCCTTCCACGGTTGCCGGCAGAATGCCGACCGCGTGGGCGACGCCTTCGTCGCCGGGGCCGGCTACAACCGGTGGGCAGAAGCGAACCGGCTGATCGTCCTCTACCCGCAGGCGCATGAAACGCCCGGCAATCCCAATGGCTGTTGGGACTGGTGGGGCTACGACGATCCCGATCACGCAACCCGGTCGGGGCGACAGATGGCGGCTGTCCGTGCGATGCTGTCGCGGCTTGCCGGCGATGGCGACGAAGACGCCTTCTGCGAGGTCCATGACGGGTTCAACTTCGCGCACTGGCAGGAGGGGCGGGCCCGCCTCTGCGGCTGGTGGAGCCTCTGTGCGGTGGGATCGGGCGACCGGCTGGGCCTCGCCCTGAACAGGGTGACGCTCTACGAACGCCCCGCGGGCCTGTTCGGCACCGCGCCGTGCGAGGCGGATTGAGCCGCGCCTGCCCCTGTTCGGCCCCGGTTTCGCGGCGGCCGGCGTGCGGACCGCTTCTAACCGGCGGGGGAGCTGCGCTATGTCCGGTCCCGAAGGTCGCGAGACGCGAGGGATGCGGATGACATCGAAGGCCACGGGCGCCCCGCGGGACTGCTGCTGGGAGGTGGACGGGCTGCGCCTCGCCGGGCTGGCATGGGGGCCGGAGAAGGGCGTGCCGGTCCTGGCCCTGCATGGCTGGATGGATCACGCCGCGAGTTTCCAGGAACTGGCCCCCAGGCTCGACGGGTGCCGTGTCGTCGCGCTCGACCTGAGCGGGCAGGGCCTGAGCGGGCATCGCGCGGCCCACGCCACCTACAACATCTGGGACGACCTGCCGCAGATCGCGGGGCTGCTGGATCGGCTCGGATGGGAGGATTGCGTCCTTCTGGGCCATTCCCGCGGCGCCAGCATCTCTGCCCTGTTCGCGGCGGCGCAGCCCGAGAGGGTGCGCGCCCTGGTCGCCATCGAGTCGCTGGTGCCGGAACCCGCCGAGGCGGGGTCCTTCGTCGAGACCCTGCGCGGCTTCGTCGGGCAGACGCGCCGGCAGGGAGGCCGCCCGCCCCGGATCTTCGCGACGCGGGCCGATTACATCGACCGCCGGTGCACGCAGGGCAATTCCCGCCCGACCGCCGCGGCGCTCGCCGACCGGGCGCTGGAGGAGGTGCCCGGGGGCGTCCGCCTGCGGGGCGATCCGCGCCTGTTCGCCAGCTCGGCGGTGAAGCTGACGCGGGACCACGTGGAGACGGTGCTGCGAGCGATCCGGTGCCCGGTGCTCAACGTCTGGGCGACGGACGGAATCGGGACTGCGCGCCCCCGGATCGCCGAGCTGGTTCGGCTCGCCGAGGGGGTGATGGCGCGCTACGAGCGGGTGGAGGTCGCGGGCGATCACCATCTGCATCTCGACGCCGAGGCGGCCGATGAGATCGCCGGGACGATCCGGGATTTCCTGGAACGACACCCGGACGGCTGATCGCGCCGGTCGCGCGTCGGACATCCGCCGTGCGGTCGTCCGGCGTCGCACGGGCCGGCCGTCGGGTCGCTGCACCCCGCGCGGACGGACATATGCCGTGCCGCCGCCGGACAGCCAGGCCGTCCGCGTTCATGCGGACCTAGGCGGCGGGCGGCATGAACCGGAACATCCAGGTCTCGGTCAGGCGTTCGCCGTATCCCTCCACATGGGCCATTAGCTCGACCAGGACGCCCGGCTCCGGATCGACGTCGAAGGCCAGCCGCCAGGTCCCGGTCTCGGCGATCTTGTAGAGAACGGGGTTGACCACCGTCCCGCTCGAAATTGCGATCTGCGGCGTCAGGTCGGCGTCCGGAGCCATCCGTTCAAGGACGCCGCCCTCGAAATCGACCACGAACTTGCGCGCGTCGCCCTCGTAGGGCACGCCCGCGACGCCGCCCTGGCCGGTACGGGTCTCGGCCACATGGGCGAGGCGGGTATCGGGATCGGGCGGCAGCATGCCCCAGCGCAGGCGGTAGCGGTATTCCTGCGCCTCCCCGGCGCTGGCGCCGGCATCGGGCTGCCAGTAGGCGACGATGTTGTCGTTGGCCTCGATGTCGGTCGGAATCTCCACCAGCTGTACCGTGCCCGGTTCCCATTCCCCGATCATCTCCACCTCGACGGAGGGACGATCCTGGTAACGGGCCTCGGAATCCTGGTAGTCCTCGAACTCCCGGTCGCGCTGGTAGAGGCCGAAGCCGCGGGCCGTGGGTTCCGCGAAGATCGACTTCGACAGCGTCTTCGGATTGGTCAGCGCGCGCCAGAGAATTTCGCCATCGGCGCGGCGGATCATCAGCCCGTCGCTGTCGTGGACCTGCATTCGGTAATCGTCGAAATCGGCCCGGTTCGATTCGGAGAACAGGAACATCGATGTGAGGGGGGCGATGCCGAGATTGGCGACATCGGCGCGGAAATGCAGCCGGGCGGTGATGTCCATCACCGTCTCGCGGCCCGGTGTCACCACGAAGCGGTAGGCGCCCGCCACGCTGGGGCTGTCGAGAAGCGCGAAGAAGGTGAGCTGCCGGTCGCCTGGTTCGGGCCGGACCAGGTAGAATTCGGTGAAGTTCGGAAATTCCTCCGGGCGTTCCGAGGCCGTGTCGATGGCGAGGCCGCGGGAGCTGAGGCCGTAGGCGTTGCCGCGGCCCAGGGCCCGGAAATAGCTCGCCCCCTGGAAGGCCAGCAGTTCGTCGAACAGGTCGGCGCGGTTCAGCGGGTAATGGATGCGGAAGCCGGCGACCCCCGGCAGGTCCGCGCCGTCCGGCATGATGTCGGCGGCCTCGTTGCGATAGTCGAAATCCTCGGTGGTGAAGTCGAACTCATCGGCCGTGCCGTCGCGAATCTCGTGTAGCGGGACAGCCGCCGGGAACAACCATCCCAGATGGAAGGCATGGAGCCGGAAGTCGGACCCGGTGTCGCGCCAGCGCGCCGCCTCGGGATCGAAGGCGATCTGACGGTAGAGGTCGTAGGTGAGCCCTTCGGGCAGGCCCTCGGCGCGCTCCGGCTCGGCGTAGGGGCGGCTGGCCAGGCGCTCGGCACGGAGAGTGAGGCTGTCGAAATCGACCGGCTCGCCGCCCGACTCGTTTCCGTCCGCCTGGGCCCGCGCGAGGGCGGGCAGGCCGGATGTCAGGGCGAGCGCCGTCGTCGTCCGCAGGAAGGTCCGGCGCCCGAGCTTCTGAGATGTGGTCATCGCGGGATCGCTCCACGTTGTGCAGGAGCTTTCTAGCAAGGGGAGCCTGGACGGGTCGAGATGAGTTTGAGAGGGTGGCCCGCCCAAGAGGCGCAGATCGGTCGTTTTTTCCTCGTGGGGTCGGCAAGGGGCGAAGCTCGGTGATCCGGCCTCGGGCTGCGCGGGGTCTGGGCGGGGTTCGGTTCATCCGCAGCCCGCTTCCGGCCGGCCGGCCGTCCCGGGTCGCGGGGCAGGGGGTGGCGAAAGGCCCGCCTGGGAGGCGGGAGAGCGAGTTCCGCGCCACATTGCGCCACGGGCAACTGCCACCCAAGCGGTTGTCGCCGTGCGGCCCCGGGCCGGATCACGGTGCTGCCGCGCCGGCGGCCCGCCCGGCCGCTCCGGTCTTCAGCATGCCGCGGAGCCTGGCGATCTCGGACCGCATCGCGGCCATTTCGCGAACGAGGCGCGGCGTGTCGGCGACACGGGAGGCGATGGTGTCGGCCATGCCGCCCGGGGCGCGGCCGGCCGTGCGGCAGGAAGCAACGACCCGCGCATTCGCGGGCCGGGCCACGCGCAGGCCGCGTTCCTCCATCCGGGCGATCAGGCGGCGATCCTCGTGGCAGGGAACGGGCTCGAAGCCCCCCGATGCCAGATAGGCCGCGGCGGTGAACGCCAGGCTCGCGCCGGGCGTCTGGGTGTGGGACGGCCAGGGGTCGTGCGGCACGGGGTCCATGATCCGGCCCTGTTGCGCCACGAGATCGGCCAGGCACGCCTCGAGCCGGCCATGGGCCCGGACCAGCGGCGGCAGCGCCATGAAGTCCACGGGGTCGGGTTCGACCCGGCCGCAGGCGGCATCGGCGCGGGACAGGGCGGCCCGGTTCGCGCCGATCCATCCCCCGCACACGCGGCAATCGGCGTCGGTCGTCGCGAGGATCGAGCCGGGCGCGCGGTCGAGTGCCAGCGCCATTCCCAGGCGGCGGGCCGCACCGACGCCGCCGGTCAGCGCGCCGGTCTCGATCGTCGCGACGGCGAGGCCGGGCCGGTCCCCGCGGGCGACCCGCGCGGTCGCGTCGGTGCATCCATTGGCGACCACGATCGCGTCGAGCGGACCCTGCGCGGCGAGGGCGGCCAGCGCGCGGGGCAGTCGGCCTTCCTCGTCGCGCGCCGGAATCACGACGGTGAAGCCCGTTCGGCCCCAGCCGGGAGGGACGCTTACCTGCATGAGGCCCCCGAGGGATCGAAGCGGTCGATACGGAACTCGGCCCGCGCGACGAGGCAGGTCGTGGCCCGGTGGGTGGCGGCGCGAAAGAAGTGCAGCGCCTCCTCTCCTTGCAGGGGGTTGCCGGACGGGCCCCGCCAGGTCACGCACAGAAGGCCCGCCCCCGGCCAGCGGCGGTCCACTTGCCGCGCGAGCGCCTGCAGCCCCGGCCGGTCGAGGAAATAGAGGATCTCCGACAGGACGATCAGGTCGTAGGCGCCGGGGGGCAGGTCGCAGGGCAGGAAGCCGCGCACGAAGCGGCCCGAGGGCACGGCGCGGCGTGCCGCCGACAACGCGACCTCGACGGCGTCGAGGCCGGTATAGGCCGCCGCGCGCGCCGCGAGCCGCGCCGCGAGTTCGCCGTTGCCGCATCCGATCTCCAGGATGTGGCGGAACCGGCGCTGCGGGAGCGCGGCGAGCGTCGACTCGTATTTTTCGCGCTCATAGGCCGAGGTCCGGAAGTGCCACGGATCGTCGGTCCGGGCATAGAGAGCGCGGAGGGTTTCGACGGGCACGGCTGTCACGAGGCGGCCCTCTCGAAATAGATCTCGGGGGCCGTGGCGAAATGCTCGGCGAAGCCCTGCGGCATGGCGAATCCGTCGGGATCGTCGCGGATCAACCGGCCGGTCTGGCTGAGATGCGCCCGGATCGCCGCGTGCTTGACCGCGCGGCGGCCGTGGACCCATTCGCGGAGGCTCGTCCCGGCGGGCGCGGGCGCCCGACGCCCCGGTGCGGCCCAGCGCGACCAGATCGGGTAGAACAGGAGGCGCAGGCCCGGCCGCGCCGTGACCACCCGCATGGCAGCCTTCGCCCCCGCCTCGTGGTCGCAATGGGGATCGAGCGGCGAGGGGGCGACCAGCGTCGCCGCGGCGAGGCGGTCCACGATGGCGCCAAGCTGCCGGGCCGGGTCGGTGCCCGGGCCGTGGAGGCGGTGCGCGGCGGCATCGGGATGGTCGAGGAAGGTGATATCGGCCGAGGTGCCGCCAAGCCGCTTCACGGCGTGGCCGAGCTCGTCCTGCCGCACGGCGCGCAGGCGCGCGGGCGGATGGCTGCGCGACCCCGGATGGGAGGCGGCGCCGTCGGTGAGGCAGACGACATGCGCTGCGCCGCCGCCCCGCCAGAGCGCGCCGAGCAGGCGGCCGCAGCCCAGCGATTCGTCGTCCGGGTGCGGCGCGAGCACGACCACCGGGCCGGGGGAAAGGTGGAGCCTATCCATGCCAGAGCGCCGAGATCGGGCCGGGTCGGTTGAGAGCGATGCGCCCCGCCCGCTGCTCGAAGGCATCGCGGGCGGCCTGCCGGCAGTAGGTCGCGAGATCGCGCGCGATGCGCCCCGTCTCGGATCCCGCCTCGAAATGGGGAAGGCCGATCGCCCGCTCCACGGCGGCGATGGCATCCTGCGCCAGATCCTCGGTCAGGAGCCTGGCCTGGGAGGAGAGCATGACGGCGCGGTCGGGATCGTCCAGGCCCTCGGGGCCGCTGGCCACATCGGCAGCGCGCTCGACGAGGCCGCGGGCGGCCAAGGCCCGGGCGATGAGCGGGGCGAGGCGGGCGACCTGGGCATCGGCGTCGAGCCGGCCCCGATCGGCCAGCCAATCCCGCGCGGCCCCGAGGAGGCCGAACGTGCCGCCGAGCTGGAGGGCGGCGATCCGCCAGACCCCGCCAACGAAGTGTGGCTCGGCATGATAGTCGCCGGGCGCGCCGACCCAGTCGGGGTCGAGACCGTCGAGATCAACCTCGCCGGAGACCGTCGCGCGCATTCCGGCCATCTGCCAGGCGCCCGGTCGGTGGCGGGCCGGATCGGAGACGTCGACCAGCGCCAGGCGGATGCCGTCGTCGCAGGCGACCGTCACCAGGGCGCGTTCGACGATCCCGAGGCCGGACGCATAGCGCTTCGTCCCGGCGAGGCGCTGCCCCCGCGCGACGACCGGAGCCTGTCCGTCCGCGCCCCAGACCCCGAGGAGCCGACCGGTCCCCGCGGCTCGACCGTGAAGCCGCAGAAGCTGGCTGGCATTGGCGTGGCCCTCGGCGAGCCGGGCGACCGAAAGATTCGCCTCGGCGATCGCGACGAGCCGATCGGGCGCGGCACCGTCCAGCGGCACGGCGTCGAGCAGCAGATCGACGGAGGGGCGGATAGACAAGCCCTCGTCCTCCCCGGGCGCCGCGCGACGCAGGGCGGACAGGACCGAGGCGAACCCGGAGGCATCACAACCTTGTACCATGGCAACACTCTTTAACCGGCTCGGGAACACCGGCAGCGACGGGGCGGTTCCGCGGCGGCAGTCCCTGCCGCGCGGATGGGCGCCGGCCCGCCGTACCGGAAGCGCGCCCCCGCCGCTCGGCGCGTGGTCCCGGTGCGGGACGCGCGCAGCCGACGGATCGGGACCGCCGCCGGGGGCGTTCGTCACGTGCGGGTCCGCGCGGCGGCGGGCGTTCCCGGACATCGCCGCGCCGGCGGTGCCATAGGGCCATAGTTTCCCCGAGCCGGCACTCCTCCGCTGGCCTAAAGGGTCGGAGCGATCTACGCATGATCATCCTGCGACCGTTCGGGGGCCCCGTATGAGTGCCAAGGTCCATGAGACGGTCCGCGATGCCGTCCTGACCCATGGCGTCGTGAGCGCCAATCCCGAGGAGCTGCTGCACGGCACCGGCTGGCACGTGCCGTGGGCCGTGCTGCGCGAGGCGGGCCTGCGGCTGTGGAGCGACGATGCATTCGGCCTGGCGGGCAACGTGGCGTTCCGCGCCCTGCTGGCGATCTTTCCCTTCCTGATCTTCGTCAGCTCGCTGACCGCGTTCATCGGCGATCAGTCCATGGCCGAGGATCTCACCGATTTCCTCATCGCCATCGTGCCCGAAGCCCTGGTCGAGCCCATCGTCTACGAGGTCGAGCAGATCATGACCGTGCAGCGGGGCGGCGTGCTCAGCCTCGGCGTGCTGTTGACGATCTGGTTCGCCGTCGGCGGCGTCGACGGTGTCCGGGTCGGGCTCAACCGGGCCTACGGCATCCGCGAGACCCGCTCCGCGGCGGTTCTCTATGCCCTCATGGGCGTCACGGTCGTCTTCGGCGGGCTGGTCTTCGTCCTGATCGGATACGTGCTGGTGCTGGCGCCGCGGGCCGGATCGCTGCTCCACAGGCTGATGCCGGGCTTCGATCCCGCATCGGTCTCCATCGGGCTGGTCAGGTATCCGACGGTCGCCCTCATCCTGCTCGTATCGCTGTTCGCGGCGCATGTATTCCTGCCGGCGCGACGCACGCGCTTCTCCAGCATCTGGCCGGGGGTGGTCTTCACCGTGGTGGCCTGGATCGCCCTCACGGCGACGTTCTCGTACTACCTGTCGAGCTTTGCCGCCTATGTGAGCTACTATGCGGGCCTGGCCGGCATCATCGCGGCCCTCTACTTCATGTATCTTGCCGCCTTGATCCTGATCTTCGGGGGCGAGTTGAACAGGGCCATACGCATCCGCCGCCTCGCGCGGGCCATGCGACATCGGGATTGACACCCGGTCGAGGGGGCGGGCGGCGCCGACCCGGCCGCCCATGTCCGACCCCGGGACTTGCCTCGGATGGGCCCGCGGGGCATCGGGCAGATGCGAGACAAACCACCACTCGCAGCGTTTCACCCGAGGAACCCGTGGCGGCAAGGACGTGGGGACATTCGTCCTCCGCCTCCATCGCCCCCGACCCCGCAATGGCGCCCGGTGGCAGGAGCCATGGGTCGTTCTGCGGTCCCGTTTTCGCGGGGCTCCAGCGTCCGCAAGGCCTTCCGGGATCGGACATGCAGGAGAAGAGGGCGACCCGCGATATCCCGATCGAACCGGGCGCCAAGCCGTGACGGGCGTTCCTTCCACCTGCCCCGGCGCAGCGTGGACCGAGTCTGGCGGCCGGATCGCCCCGGCATGAGCGGGGACGTCACCCGCCCTGCCGGGGCGCTTTCGAGCGGCCCGTCTCCTTGCGTGGTGCAGCCGCTTCTAGAATGCCGAGGTCTTCCGCAGTGCTCCGCGGAGCGCCGAGGCGATCAGGCGGTGGCGGAAGTGTTTCGGTGTAGCCAGCCCCATCCGGTCGAGGCAGGAGTCCTCCAGCGCGCCGCCTCGGCCACGACCTTGCCAGGCCAGACGTGCCAGCTGCATGCGGTCCGACCGGGCGCGCCGCAAGGCCGACAGGGCGGGCAGGAGGCGCTGCTCGATCTCGGTGAAGTCGGTGCCGAAGGGGAAGGGGCCCAGCCGGTCCCGGGCGGGATCGAGCCATGACGCGATCCGGCCGGGAAGGTTGTGCCGCCTGTCCTGCGGCAGGTGGAAGTCGGGGGGCAGCTTGCCGTTGGCCTGCGCCTGCTGCACCAATTCGTCCTGGAAGCGGCTGTCGGCGATGGCGAGCATGGCGGCGGCGCAGTCGGTATCGCTCTTGCCGCGCAGATCGGCGATGCCGTATTCCGTCACCACGAGATCGCGCATGTGCCGTGGCACGGTGACATGGGGGCGGGACCAGACGATGTTCGAGGTCAGGCCGCCCTTCCCATGCCGGGTGGCATGCAGGGCCAGCACCGACCGGGCGCCGTCGAGCTGGTGCGCCTGGGAGACGAAGTCGAACTGTCCGCCGACGCCGCTGATCACCGTCCCGTCGGGCAATTGGTCCGAGGCGGCATCGCCGAGGAGCGTGACCGACATGGTCGAGTTGATGAACCGCGCCTCCCGCCGCGCGGCGCGTTTCGCGGGCTCGTCGCCCAGCAGGCTGTTGGTGAAGCTCACGGGCATCATCGCGATGCGCGCGCGGTCGGCCTCGGGCAGCTCGCGCAGGCGGGCGTAGAAGTCGCGGCAGCCGAGGAAGAAGCCGGCATGGATCAACGTGCCGTCGACCTCGCGGGCGATGATCCCCTCCTCGAAGAGCGGCAGCATCGCGTCGACCAGCATCTCGGTCACGGCGTAAAGTCCCGTCTCGAAGGATCCCCGCTCGGCGAAGCCGTCCTCGGGGAAGGGGCAATCGCGTCGCAGGTCGGCATCCTCGCCGCGATGGCGCAGGCGCAGGGCATGGGCCACCGCATCGCCTGTCGCGCCGATGCCGATCTGCAGCGTGCCGCCGTCGGGGACGAGCCGTGCGACATGGAGGCCGATTGCGTGGTCGGCGTCCGAGACCGGCCGCTTCGGCGCGGAGAACAGCTCGAACGGCTCGGGCGGATCGAGGCGCAGCGCGACCTCCTCCGGGGCGATCTCGGCCGGGCCGGGCAGGAACGGCAGCTCCGGGTTCGTCTCGGCGCCGAGGAGGAACTCCGCGCGGCCCTCCCGCCGCAGCCGCAACAGGTCTGACGAAATGTCGGTGTTGCAGGAAAGGCTGAGCCGGTCGCCCTCCGTGGCGAGAAGCTGCAGCACCACGTTCGGGCGCCGCGCCAGCAGCACCTCCAGCGCCTGGGCGTAGTTCACCGAGACATGGGCGCGCTGCATCGCCGCGACCCCGGTCCAGCGCCCGGCGAGCAGGAAGAACTCCGTGACCTCTATGTTGGGTGGCAGCGTGCCGTCGCGGAGCATTCGGGCATAGGCGATCTCGGGATAGCGGCCGAAGAGCCGGTCCATCGCGGAGTCGAGGAAGCGGTGCTCCAGGTCGGAGGAGGGCTCCGGCCGCTCCAGCGTCAGGGCGGTGAAGATCGACAGCCGCAGTGCGGGATCCTCCGCCACCAGCCGCACCAGCGCGTTGACCAGCGTGACGGGCTTGCCCAGCCCCAGGGGAAGGGCCAGCCGCAGGTCGGGGCCGGCACGGTCGACGATGGCGCGGGCCGCGACGTCGGCATCGGTGAAGGAGTCAGTCAAGGGCGGACCAGCCCTCGTCGGGGGCGAAGCGGGGGCCATGGCGCTCGGCCAGGTCGGCGAGCCGGGAGCGGACCTGCTCCACACCTCTCTCCCTTGCATAGCGCATCGGGCCGCCGCGGAACGGGGCGAAGCCGGTGGCGAAGATCATCGCGCCGTCGACCTCCTCCTCGCTGCGCGCGACGCCGCGGCGCAGGCATTCCACGCAGGCGTCCAGCATCGGCAGGATCAGCCGGTCGGTCAGGTCGTCGGGGCCGCCCTCGGCATTGGGGTCGGGGGAACCGTCGCTCCAGTCGTAGAAGCCCTGACCCGCCTTGCGGCCGGTATGGCCCTCCTCGACCATCCGGCGGAGCCGCTCGGGGATGTCCGGCATCGGCACGTCGAGGTTGCGCGTCAGGCTCTCGGCCACGTGCAGGCAGATATCGAGCCCCACCTGGTCGGCCAGCGTCACCGGCCCCATGGGCATGCCGAAGCGCAGGGCGGCGGCGTCGATCGCCTCCTTGTCGACGCCCTCCTCCATCAGCGCCAGCGCCTCCATCAGGTAGGGCATGAGCGCCCGGTTCACGAGGAAGCCGGGGTAATCGGCGACGGGGGCGGGGAGACGGTCGATGGCGCCGCAGAAGGCGGCGAGCCGCGAGCGGGTCTCCTCGGAGGTGGCGTCGTGGTGCACGACCTCGACAAGTTGCATCTTCGAGACCGGGTTGAAGAAGTGCAGGCCCGCAAAGCGATCCGGCGCGGGGGCGGCGTCCCGCAGCGTTTCGAGGCGCAGACTGGATGTATTGGTGGCGAGGATCGCGCCCGGCTTCATCGCCGAGAGGCCGGCATAGATCCTCGACTTCAGGTCGGCATCCTCCGGTCCGGCCTCGATCACCAGATCGGCGCGGGCGATGCCGTGGCCGTTGGGGTCGGGGATCAGCCGGTCGAGCGCGTCGCGCGTCTCGATACCCGACAGGTGGGCGTCCCCGCAGATCTTCTCCGCCTTGCGAACCGCCTCGCCCAGCGGCGCCAGATCCACGTCGCCCAGCGTCACCGTCTTGCCCCGGATCGCGGACCAGGCGGCGATTTCGGCGCCCATCGCCCCGGCGCCGATCACGTGGACATGGGCGATGCCGTCCGCTCCCCCCGCATTGGCCTTGAGCGCCTGGCGCAGGAAGAAGACGCGGATCAGGCTCTGCGCGGTGTCGCTGCGCAGGAGCCGGGCGAAGGACGCGATCTCGGCCTGCCGCATGGCGTGGCGGTCGTCGCCGTGCTCCTCCCACAGGTCGATCAGCGCGTGGGGGGCGGGGTAATGCTCCTTCGGCGCCTTGTCGGCGGTCCTGGCGCGCATCTGGCGGGCGGCGAGGCCGCGCGCCCGGTCGAAGCGCAGGGCATTCGCCTTGATTCCGGCGCGGCCTCGCTCGACCTCTCCCGCCGCGCAGGCCCGGACGGCGGCGGCGATGTGGCGCTCCTCGGTGACGATATCGGCGATGCCGAGGCGCTGCGCCTTCTTCGTGTGGGCGGTCTTGCCGGTGAGCATCAGCGTCATCGCCTCGGTCGGGTCGATGAGCCCGGTGAGCCGGTAGGTGCCGCCGAGGCCGGGATGCAGGCCCAACCGAACCTCGGGGAAGCCGAAGGCCGCCCCCTCCACCGCGATGCGCCAGTGGCAGGCCAGGGCGATCTCGAACCCGGCGCCGAGCGCCTGGCCGTGAACCACGGCGATGGTGGGGCAATCGAGCGCCTCCAGCCGGTCGAGCACGTCGTGGCCACGGGTCAGCATCTCCTCGGCATCGCCTGCGGCCATCTCTCCGAAACGGCCGATATCGGCGCCGGCGGCGAAGCCGGCGAGCTTGCCGGAGCGGACGACGAGCGCACTGGGCGGATCGGCCTCGATGGCGTCGAGCCGGGCGTCGAGCCCTTCCAGCACCTCCGCCGAGATCGTGTTCGCGCCGCTGTTGGGCAAATCGAGCACCAGCCAGCCGATACCGTCCCCATCCACGGCATAGCGCCAGGGCCCGTCGGCCGAGGCGTCGCGGGCGGGGCCGAGTTCCAGGCGGGTCTCGCCCAGGTGGGACAGCACGGGTTCGGTCATGCCACCTCCAGGAGCATCGCGCCGCCCTGTCCGCCGCCGATGCACTCGGTCGCGACCCCGCGGGTGGCCTCGCGGCGGCGCAGGGCATTCGCCAGGTGCAGGACGATCCGGTTGCCGCTGGTCCCCACCGGGTGGCCGAGCGCGATGGCGCCGCCATCCACGTTCAGTCGGTCGCGGTCGATCTCGCCGAAGGCGCCGTCGAGCCCCAGCACCTCGCGGCAGAACTCCGCGTCGGCCCAGGCGGCACGGCAGGCGAGCACCTGGGCGGCGAAGGCCTCGTTGATCTCCCACAGGTCCACCGCGTCGAGGTCCATCCCGTGGCGGGACAGCATCGGCGTCGACGAGAGAACCGGCCCGAGCCCCATCACCGCCGGGTCGAGCGCGGCCCATTCGCTGTCGACGATGCGCGCGAGCGGCGTGAGTCCGTGCCGCTCCACCGCCTCCTCCGAGGCGAGGATCGTCCAGGAGGCGCCGTCGGTGATCTGCGAGGAATTGCCGGGCGTCACCTTGCCGTAGGGTTTCTCGAAGGCCGGGTTCAACTTGCCAAGGCTCTCGACGCTCGAATCCGGGCGCACCCCGTCGTCGCGATCGTGCGCGTTGCCGTCGCGGTCGAAGGCGGGTTCCACCTCCCCGGCCAGCCAGCCCTCTTCCTGTGCCCGGGCCAGCCGGTGGTGGCTCTCCATGGCGTAGGTGTCGGCGGCCGCGCGGTCGATGCCGAAGCGGTGGGCCAGCACCTCGGCCGTCTGGCCCATGTTCAGGTCGGTGATCGGGTCGGTCAGGCCGCGCTCCAGCCCGATCACGGGCTTGAGGAAACCGGGTCGGAAACCGGACATCGCCCTGGCCTGCGCCAAAGGCCCCTTGGCGCGGTTCAGATCGGCCATCCATTCCACCGCTTCCTGACGCAGGACGAGGGGCGCGTGGCTCAGCGCCTCGGCCCCGCCAGCCAGGATCAGGTCGTGGCTGCCGTCGCGGATATAGCGGAAGGCGGTGTCGATCGACTGCATGCCCGAGCCACAATTGATCTGCACCGTGAAGGCCACCTGATCGGCCCCGAGGCCGAGCCGCAGGGCGGCGACGCGGGCCGGGTTCATCTCGTCGGAGATGACGTTGACGCAGCCGAGGATCACCAGGTCCCAGGCGTCGCGCGGGATCGGCTGGCGCAGGAGCAACGGCCGGCCGCACTGCACCGCCAGATCGACGGGCGTGAAGGGGCCGGGCCGGCCGCGGGCCTTCAGGAACGGCGTGCGGGCGCCGTCGACCAGGTAGACGGGGCGGGTCATTCGGCGGCCTCCGTGCGATCGGCCTCGTCGAGACGGTAATCGGGATACATGCGCGCCAGTCGCTCGGGCGTGAAATCGTCCACGGCGACGACGCGGCGCACTGCTTCGGCCGCCCGGTCGAGCGCGGCGCGCTCCTCCGCGCTGATCAGCCCCTCGGCCTCGGCGGCCTCTGGCGTCTTGCCGTGCTTGCGCAGTCGAGCCGCGACGGGTTCGATCTCGCTCACCTGCACGAAGGCGCTGTCCAGCAGGCGGATGCCGTCGCGCGCGCAGCCTCCGTAGATCCGGCTGAGGATACGGTCGCGGGCAGGGGAGCGCGCATAGAGCAGGTCGCTGCAGGCGGCGATCAGGCGGTCGTCGGGGCCGCGCGCGGCGCCGCCCGGCAGGGTGACGAGGCGCAGGATGCCGGCCATCGAGCGGGAGGGCAGGTTCTCGATCACCGCGTCGAGGGTGGTTCGGATCTTCGCGAAGGAGGTCGCAGCCGCGAAGCGCAGGAGCGGCAGGTCGGCCTCCTGCCGGCCCTCGTCCTGCCAGCGCTTGCAGGCGGCCGACAGGAAATAGAGCTCCGACAGGATGTCGCCCATCCGGGCCGAGATCATCTCGCGGCGTTTCAGGTCCCCTCCCAGCGTCAGGAAGAGCGCGTCGGCCGTCAGGGCGAAGGCCGCCGACCAGCGCCCCATTTCGCGGTAGATCGGCGTCGCCGCGCCGGCCTCTGGCGCGGGGGTCATCCGGTTCCCGGTCCAGGCGCGCAGGGCGGCGCGGCCCAGAGTGCGCACGGAATGGCCGACATGGGCCCAGAAATGCCGGTCGAATGCGGCGAGGGACTCCGCGTCGTCCTCGATCTCCAGCGCCTGCATCTCGTGGAGGATGTGCGGATGCGCGCGGATCGACCCCTGGCCGAAGATGATCAGGCTGCGCGTCATCACGTTGGCGCCTTCGACGGTGATGCCGATCGGCACCGCGCGGTAGAGCGCCGAGAGGTAGTTCAGCGGGCCGTCGATCACCGCCTTGCCGGAATGGATATCCAACGCGTCGTCGACGGCGTGGCGCATCCGGTAGGTACCATGCGCCTTCATGATCGCCGAGATGACCGAGAGCGAGCGGCCCTCGTCGAGCCCCGCGCAGGTCAGCCGCCGGGCCGCGTCGAGGGTGTAGGCGTTGGCGGCGAGCCGCCCGAGAAGTTCCTGCACCCCGCCGAACTTGCCCACCGGCAGGCCGAATTGCTGGCGGATGCGCGCATAGGCCCCCGAGGTATGCGCCGAGAGCGCCGAGGCCGCCGCAGCCATCGAGGGCAGCGAGATGCCGCGGCCGGCGGCGAGCGCGCTCATCAGCATCATCCAGCCGCGCCCGGCATAGTCCGGCCCGCCGATGATGTGGTCGAGCGGCACGAAAACGTCGCGCCCGGTGGTGGGGCCGTTCTGGAACATGGTCTGCGCGGGGATGTGGCGCCGGCCGGTCTCGACCCCGGGCAGGTGGGTGGGGACGAGGGCGCAGGTGATGCCGAGATCCTCGGCTCCGCCCAGCAGGCCCTCGGGGTCGCGCAGCTTGAAGGCCAGGCCCAGCACCGTGGCGACCGGGGCCAGCGTGATATAGCGCTTCGCCCAGGTCAGGCGGATGCCCAGCACCTCCTCGCCGTCCCACGTTCCGCGGCAGACCACGCCCTCGTCCACCATCGCCGAGGCGTCGGAGCCGGCCTCCTCGCTGGTCAGGCCGAAGCAGGGGATCTCGCGCCCGTCGGCCAGCCGCGGCAGCCAGTGGTCCTTTTGCTCGTCGGTGCCGAACTGCATCAGAAGTTCGCCCGGACCGAGCGAATTCGGCACCATCACCGTCACCGCCGCCGCCACGGAGCGGGTGGAAATCAGCCGCACGACCTCGGAATGGGCGAAGGCGGAGAAGCCCAGGCCGCCGAACGCCTTCGGGATGATCATCCCGAAGAAGCCGTGCCGCTTCAAAAAGTCCCATGTCTCGGGCGAGAGATCCGCCATCTCCTCGTTGATCGCCCAGTCGTCGATCATCGCGCAGAGCTCGTGGCAGGGCCCGTCGATGAAGGCCCGCTCCTCCGCGTTCAGCTGGGGTTCGGCGACCTCCAGCAGCTTGGCCCAGTCGGGATTGCCCGAGAACAGTTCCGCCTCCCACCAGACCTCGCCGGCGTTCAACGCCTCGGCCTCGGTCTCGGACAGCCTCGGCAGGGCGCGGCGGGCCCAGCGGTGGATCGGGCGGGTGAGGTAGTCCCGCCGCATGTCGGCGATCCCGGGCCTCATGGCGACACCCCGGACGATCCCGGCCCGCCCTCGAGGCCGGAGGGCATGCGATCCCGGCTGCAGGGGCCGTCGGGTCCGTGGCGGTGTCGCATGATCCCCCCCGGGTCGCTGGGTGTGCTCGGGCAGACAACGCAGCGCAGCCGCGCCCGGGTCCGCAGAGCGTGTTGCATGCCTGCCTTGGGATCAGCCCCGCGGTTCGTTCTCGCTCTCGTCCTCCGGCTCGCCCTGTTCGGCGGCCCAGGCGCCGGCGGCTTCCACTGCCACGAGTGACGCGGTGGGCACCACGGCGAGGTAGCTTTCGGTCTCGTCCGCCGGGACCACCGACCGTTTCGTCATGCGGTAGAGCGCATAGAGCGCGATGGTGCCGAAGGTCGCGGCAAGCACCAGCCAGAAGGCGAACGGATCGAAGCCCTGCATCGTCCAACCCGTGACCATCGGTCCCGCGATGGCGCCGAGACCGAAGGTGAAAACGAGTCCGCCCGAGGCGGCGGGCATCTGATCAGCCGACAGGAAGTCATTGGTGTAGGCGAGAAACAGGGCATAGAGCGGTGTCGTGACCCCGCCGGCGAAGAAGGCGGCCGCCATCATCGGCCAGAGCGCATCGCCGCTGAGCCACCCCAGCACGCAGGAAGCGGCGCCCAGGGCGGCCATGCCGAAGATCAGCTGGCGCCGGTCCATCGTGTCCGAGAGCCAGCCGACGGGATATTGCAGGACGAGCGCTCCGGCGAACAGCATCGCCACGAACAGGGCGATTTCCCCCGTCGACAGCCCGATCTGGGTCCCGAAGACCGCGCCCATGCCCGATTGCGTGGCGTAGACGCCGCCCAGGAGGAAGATGCCCACGGTGCCCAGAGGCGACCCCGCGAAGAGGTCGCGCAGGGACATGGGCCGCGCGACCTCCACCGCCGGGACCGGCGTGGCCGAGAGCAGGATCGGGGCGAAGGAGATCGACACCAGGATCGACGCGCCGATGAACAGCACCGAGGTGCCCGCGTCGCCCAGCGTCAGGAGCCCCTGCGCCCCGATGATGCCCAGGGTCTGGGCAATCATGTAGGCTGACAGGACCTTGCCGCGGGTCTCGTTGGTGGCCGCGTCGTTCAGCCAGCTCTCGGCCGCCACATAGATGCCGGACATGCAGAAGCCGATGAGTATCCGCAGGATTGTCCAGGCCCAGGGCTCAGTCAGCAGCGGAAAGGAGATCAGCCCCGCCGACATGAAACTTCCCAGCGCGGCGAAGACGCGGACATGACCCACGCGCCGGATCAGCAGCGGCGTGAACCGCGCCCCCGACAGGAAGCCGACGAAATAGCCCGAGGTGACCACGGCCAGGGCGGAGGCGGAGAAGCCCTCGATCCCGCCGCGCAGGCCGATCAGGGTGAAATGCATGCCGTTGCCCAGCATGATCAGGACGATCCCGAGCAGAAGCGCCCAGATCCCGGACAGGACGTGCACCATCATGTGCCCTTTCGTATGGCCCGCGCGGTCGCGGCGTCAGTGCAGCATGCACGGAACGGCCGCCTCTGTCCCCATGCCATGCGCATGTGCCCGCGGCAAAACGTCGAGGCATGGGCGTACCGTTTCGGCGCGCGGGCGGATCGGCCGGACGACGGGAATTGTGGGAGACATCGGCGACGGGCGTTGGCATCGGCGGCGATGTTCGACGTTCCATGGGGATCTGCCGCGCCGGCAAGCCTGGCCGGGCGCTAGTTGCGCGAACTGGCGCAGTTCCGCAATTCGGCGGCGATCAGGTTTGCATCGACCGGCTTCGGGCAATAGCGGGATCCGGGGAACCGGGCGGCGATGTCGTCCTCCACGATGTGCGCGGAGTGGAAAATGAGCGGGACACCACGCTCGGAGAGGTAGTTCGCAATCGGAAAGACATCGCCGTCGCGCAGGCGAACATCAAGGATGGCGGCCACGAACGGTCCGTCGATGCGGGACATCGCGGCCGCGACCCGGGCGAAGGGGCCGGCCACGCGGTAGCCCGCCTCCTCGACCATGATCTTCAGATCGAGGGCGACGATCGCCTCGTCCTCGCACAACAGGACGACGCCCCTGTCGGATGAGGCCTTGTCAGCCGTGTCTGTCATAGGTCAGCGTCGTCCTGCGCATGTCGGGGGTCCGGTCGACTTCGATGCGGCCGTCGATCTGTGCCGCCGACATCTGCATGAGGGTCGAGCCGAAGCCGCTCGTCTCGTTGTCCTGCTGAACGACGGGTGACGCATAGCGTTCCACCCATTCGAGACGAATTTCATCATCGTCGCGGATTTCCCACGTCACCGCCAGGTCGCCTTCGGCCGGGCCGAGGACGCCGTACTTCGCCGTGTTGGTGGCCAGTTCGTGAAACATCAGCGACAGCGTGGTGACCGTATCGGGGGGAACCTCGATCTCGGGGCCGTCGATCCGGATCCCGGCATGGCCGCTATAGGGTTCCACCGCGCTCTCCACCGCGTCCCGCAGCGTGAGCGCGCGCCCCGAGGGCACCTGGTTGGTCAGGTTGTGGGACCGGGCGAGCGCGCCGATCCGCGCCGTCACCCCCTCCACCAGGGCGGGGACGCTGGTGGCCGACATCCCGGCGATGCGGACGATGCCCGAGATGATGGAGAACAGGTTCTTCACCCGGTGGTTCATCTCGTGGAGCATGATCTCGCGGATGCGCCTCGCCTCCTCGGCCTCTGTCACGTCGAAGAGCACGCCGAGCGTGCGGTGCCCGGCAGGGTGATCCGCCTCCCGGCCGACCATCTGGATGCAGCGCTTGTTGTCCGAGGTGGCGAAGTCGAAGGTCAGGGTGAAGGGCAGGAGGGTGGTGTCGCTGTGGCGCAGGGTCTGCTCCGCCTCGCTGCGGGCGGCCTCCGGGACGCGCTCGAGGAAGGTCTCGAGCGGCAGGTCGTCCTCCTCCAGGCCGAGGAGATCGGCGCCGGTCCGGTCGACGCGAATCCGCCGGCCGTCGCGGGACATCTCCCAAACCCCCATCTCGGCCACGTCGAGCGCCAGTCGCAGCCGCTCGCCCTCCGCCTTCAGCTCCGTCTCCAGGCGCAGCGCCTCGGTCAGTTCGGTGAAGATCAGGGTGACGCCGTCGGTGCGGTCGTGCCGGTCGCGATAGGGCGCCACGGTCAGCGACCAGATCCGCTCGGCGGGGCGGTTCCTGACCTGCAGCGTCCGGCGTTCGCCGGCGCCGATCACATCCCCGATCGCCGCCAGAACCGCCTCGTCCTCGTCGATGGTGCTCGTCATCTCCGACAGCGGCCGGCCCCGGTCGCCGGACCTGAGGGGATAGATGGACTGGATCGCGTCGGTGAAGTTGCGCACGCGGCCCGAGACGTCGAGAACGACCAGCGGCAGCGTCGTGGTCGAGAAGAAGTTCGACAGGTCGGCGTTGGCGACGGACAGGTCCTCGACCTTGTCCTTGAGCTCGTCATTGACCGTGGCGAGCTCCTCGTTCGTCGACTGGAGCTCCTCGTTCATCGACATCATCTCTTCGTTGGAGCTCTTCAGCTCCTCGTTCGCGGTCTCCAGTTCCTCGACGGTCGTGTGCAGGCGTGCCCGGGTCGAGCGCAGTTCGTCCTCGAGGCTCTGCATGTGGCTGTCGCCCGGATCCACGTCCTGGATATCGTCGTCGCCCAGCGGGTCGAACCGATCCCGGTCGCGGAAGACGAGCAGGATCGTGCCGTCCTTGAGGGGGTCGGCGACCAGGTCGAACACCTGGCGCCCGAATTCGGACACCGCTACGAGATCGCGGGCGAGGGTACGCCGCCGGGTCTGGGCGGTCTGCCGCACGAGGGACGAGATCGACTCGCGCACGCCCGGCCGCGCGATCGCCGCGGCGTAGTGGGAGCCGCGCTCCCCCGGCGCGATCTCGAGGTAGCGGCCGAGCCGTCCGGTCGAGGCGAGGACCTCGCCCTGCGCCGTGACCAGAAGCGTGGCGGGCCCGTAGGCGTCCAGGATCCGCTCGGTCGCGATGTTGTCGGACCATTCCACGCGGGTGGCGCTGCCTTCGGAGCGGTCGGCGGGGCGCCGCCGGGTCTTGCGGGATTCGCCGCGGCCCTTCAGGTGCAGCGGGTATTGGGGCCGGGCGTCGTTGCGCTCGAAGATGCGCGACTGCTGGTTGCGCGCGCCGAACATGTGGTCGTACCGCCCCAGCGTCTCGGAGGGGCCGAGGAAGAGGATGCCCCCGGGCCGCACGGAATAGTGGAAGATCGGCAGGACCTGAGATTGCAGGTGTTCGTCGAAATAGATCAGCACGTTCCGGCAGGACAGCAGGTCGATATTGGAGAACGGCGGATCCCGCACCAGGCTGTGCACGGAGAAGCGCACCATTTCCCGGATGCGCGCGGCGATCTGGAAGTTGTTGTTGTCCCGCGCCACGGTGTAGAGATCGCGCATGTCCTCGGGAATGTCGGCCAGCGCCGAATGGGCGTAGACCCCGTTCCGCGCGATCCGCAACATGCGCTCGTCGATATCGGTGGCAAAGACCTGGATGTCGATGCTGCGCCGCTGCAACCGGACCTCCTCGGCGAAGACCATCGCGATCGAATAGGCTTCCTCGCCGCTGGAACATCCCGGGACCCAGACGCGGATCTCCTCGTTGTCCGCATTCTCGACCAGCGGCTTTACCACCTCCCGCCTCAGGATCCGGAAATGCTCCGGGTCGCGGAAGAAACGCGTGACGTTGATCAGCAATTCGCGGAACAGGATCTCGCACTCGTCCGGAGTGGACCGGATGTGGCGCAGGTAGGCATTCGCGTCCGGCAGGTCGAGAACCTGGATCCGCCGCTGCACCCGGCGCGAGAGCGTGGATTTCTTGTATCCCGAGAAGTCGTGTCCGACCGTGGTGCGGACAACGGAACAGATCTCGTCGAGCGTTTCCTCCACGGTGCGAGCCAGTTCGCGCCCGTCCCCCTCGGGCGCGGACTTGTGGAAGAACTGCCGGACCGTCTCGATCATGATCTCGGGTTCCAGCACGAAGTCCACCAGGCCGGTCGCCTGGGCCGAGGTGGGCATGCCGTCGTATTTCGCCGTCTCGGGATCCTGAGCCACGGCGAGGCCACCATGCTCCTTGATCGCGCGCAGGCCGGCGCTGCCGTCCGCGCCGGTGCCCGACAGGATGACGCAGGCGGCATGCCGCCCCTGGTCCAGTGCGAGGCTCTCGAAGAAGTCGTCGATGGGTCGCCGCAGGCCGCGCGGCTGCTCGAATTCGGTCAGGTGCAGCCGCCCGTCCCGGATCGACAGGCCCCGGCCCGGCGGGATGATGTGGACGGTTGCGGGGGCCACGCGCTCGCCATCAGTCGCTTGCCGGACGGCGAGGGTGGTTTGCCGGCCCAGAAGCTCGGCCAGGAGGCTGTCGTGATTGGGGTCGAGGTGCTGGACGACAACGAAGGCCAGCGAGCAATCCGGTCCGGCACTGCCCAGCATCTCGCGCAGCGCCTCCAGCCCACCGGCCGAGGCGCCCACGCCCACGATGAACAGCGGCGACGTCGCGTCGGTCCGGGCCGGCGCGTCGCCGGGATCCGGCAGGGCTCCGTCACTCATCGAAGTGCAGCCTGGCGAGCATGGCGACCGATTCCGAGATGGCCCTGGCCGAGCCTTCCATCGCCAGCCCGAATTGCTGCCCCATCGTCTGGATCTCGGACAGGTTCTGCGACAGTTCCGCATCGTGCACCGGCAGGGTCTGCCGCTGCGTCGAGCGGGTCATGTCGAACTGCGACCCGAGGATGTAGCGGACTTCGCCATGGCGGTCGCGCAGGCGCGTCATGAACAGCAGGTTGCGGAACGGCGTTCCGTCGGCCCGGTAGTTCACGATCGGGAAGCGCCCGCTGTCCCGGTCGGGATCGTGGATGAATTCACGCAGGGCCGCGCGGGATTCCTCCTTCGTGTCCGGCCCCTGCAGCAGGCGGCAGTTGCGGCCCTCGACGTCCTCGCGTGCATAGCCCGTCAGGTCGCAGAAGCCCTGGTTCACCAGAAGGAGCGGGACATCGCCCTCGGCCCCCGACAACGCCAGCGCGACGTTCGACGAGAGGATGTACTGGGCTAGGTTCTTCGGTGGTTGCTCGGCCATCGCTGGACAGTCGCTCCTCCTGGAATGCGGCGGACGGACGTCCATCGCCTCGGCAATCTATGCATGGAGCGCGAACCTTCAATCCGAAGGTTCGACCCGGCTCCCCCTGATCAGCCCCCCGTGTCGAACCGGACCCCCTGGGCCAGCGGCATCTCGGTCGAGTAGTTCACGGTGGCGGTCTGGCGCCGCATGTAGCCCTTCCAGGCATCCGACCCGCTCTCGCGACCGCCGCCCGTCTCCTTCTCGCCGCCAAAGGCGCCGCCGATCTCGGCGCCTGAAGGGCCGATATTGACGTTGGCGATGCCGCAATCCGATCCGGCCGCCGACAGGAACGTCTCGGCCTCGCGCAGGTCGCGTGTGAAGATGCAGGAGGACAGGCCCTGCGGCACGTCGTTCTGGATGGCGATGGCCTCGGCCAGATCGTCATAGGGCAGTACATAGAGTATCGGCGCGAAGGTCTCGGCGCGCACGATGTCGGTCTGGCCGGACATTTCCACCAGCGCGGGCGCGGCATAGGCGCCCCCGGGGACGCCCGCCTCGACCGGGGCGCCGCCGTGGACCGCGCCGCCCTCGTCCCGCGCGGCCGCCAGGGCAGCCTGCATCGCGTCGAGCGCGGGCCGGTCGATCAGCGGCCCGACGAGCGTAGCCTCCATCCGGGGATCGCCAACCCGTAGAAGGTCATAGGCGGCCTTCAGGCGCCCTGTCAGCTCCTCGCGCAGGCTGTCGTGGACGATCAGCCGCCGCAGCGACGTGCAACGCTGCCCGGCCGTGCCCACGGCGGAGAAGACGATCGCGCGCACCGCCATGTCCAGATCGGCCGAGGGCGTCACGATCATCGCGTTGTTGCCGCCCAGTTCCAGGATCGCCCGCCCGAACCGCGCCGCCACCCGCGGCCCCACCTCGCGGCCCATCCGGGTGGAGCCGGTGGCGGAAACCACCGGCACGTCCGGCGAGTTCGCCAGGGCCGATCCGATCTCGGGCCCGCCGAGAACCAGCTGCGCCAGTCCCTCGGGGGCATCCGGGCCGAACCGTTCGATGGCCCGGCCGAGGATTCGCATCGTGGCCATGGCGGTCAGGGACGCCTTCTCGCTCGGCTTCCAGATGATGGGGTTGCCGCAGACCAGAGCCAGCGCGGCGTTCCAGGACCACACGGCGACCGGAAAGTTGAAGGCGGTGACGATCCCCACAGGTCCCATCGGGTGCCAGGTCTCGGCCATGCGGTGGCCGGGCCGTTCGGAGGCGATGGTCAGCCCGTGCAGTTGCCGCGACTGTCCGACGGCGAAGTCGCAGATGTCGATCATCTCCTGCACCTCGCCCTCGCCCTCGGAGACGATCTTGCCGGCCTCGAGAGTGACCACGGCACCCAGCACCGACTTCGCGGCTCGCAGCTCCTCGCCCAGGAGGCGGACGAGTTCGCCCCGGCGCGGTGCCGGAACCGCGCGCCAGGCGCGGAACGCGGCGGTGGCGCGGTCGATGACCTCCGGCATCCGGGCGGGATCGGTGGGCGTGACCCGGGCCACCTCCGCCCCGTCGATGGGAGAGGTCAAGCCAAGCGTGCCGTCGCGCAGCGCATCGAGGTCGAGGCCCGCCGCCGCGAGATCCCGGGCGTGATCGCCGCCGCTGGTTGTGGCCATGTCGTTCATCCCCGCTGTCGCTGCGCCGTCAGGCGAGCATGGCCGGCGGTCCGAACGCAAGACCCCGCGCACGCCCGCGCAAGGTTCTTGCAATATGATGAACGGTCGTTCATACACCTCTCATGAGCGCTACCGAGGACTTCGCAACGACCGATACCCGGTCCCGGATCAGGGCCGCCGCCCTGACGCTGATCGCGTCCCGGGGCTACGAGGCGGTCTCGATGCGCGACATCGCCGAGCGGGTCGGCGTGCGGCCGAGCGCGATCTACAACCATTTCGAGGGCAAGCAGGCGATACTGACGGACCTGATGACCGGCCACATGGAGCGCACCCTGGAGGCGCTTCATCGCGAGGTTCCGGCGCGGGGCGATCCGGTCGACCGGCTTGCCGCCTTCGTCCGGTTCCATGTCGGCTATCACCTGGACGAGCCGCAGGCGGTCTTCGTCGCCTACATGGAGTTGCGCAGCCTGTCGCCCGAGGGCCGTGCGGCGGTGGGAGAGATGCGCGACCGCTACGAGCGGGCGTTGCGGAAGATCCTCGCGGAGGGATCGGCAACCGGCGCGTTCAGGGTCGCCGATCCGCGGCTCGAGGCGCGGGCGCTGATCGCCATGATGACGGGGGTGACCGTCTGGTTCTCGGATGACGGGCCGCTCGGCCGGGCCGAGGTGGTGGAGCGTTACGTGGATATCGCGCTGCGGAGCGTGGGCGCGGAGGCGCCAAGGGAGGAGAACGAGGATGTTTGACCAGACCATGCATTTCGCGCTCGGCGAGGAGATCGACGCGCTGCGCGACACGGTGCGCCGCTTCGCCCGGGACGAGATCGCGCCGCGCGCCGACGAGATCGACCGCACGAACGAGTTCCCGGCCGACCTGTGGCGCAAGATGGGCGATCTGGGCGTGCTCGGCATCACCGTCGAGGAGGAGCACGGCGGCGCCGACATGGGATACGTTGCCCATTGCGTCGCCATGGAGGAGATCAGCCGTGCCTCGGCCTCAGTCGGTCTGTCCTACGGCGCCCATTCCAACCTCTGCGTGAACCAGATCCGCCGCAACGGCAGCCCGGCGCAGAAGGAGCGGTATCTGGGCAAACTGGTGACGGGCGAGAACGTGGGTGCGTTGGCCATGAGCGAGCCCGGCGCGGGCTCCGACGTGGTGGGACTGAAGCTGCGCGCCGAGAAGCGCAACGATCGCTACGTTCTGAACGGCAACAAGATGTGGATCACCAACGGTCCCGACGCCGACACGCTGATCGTCTATGCCAAGACCGACCCCGACGCCGGTCCCCGAGGCATCACCGCCTTCCTGATCGAGAAGGGCATGGCCGGATTCTCCACCGCGCAGAAGCTCGACAAGCTGGGCATGCGCGGCTCCAATACCTGCGAGTTGGTCTTCGAGGATTGCGAGGTGCCCTTCGACAACGTGCTGGGAGAGGAGGGCCGCGGCGTCAACGTGCTGATGTCGGGCCTCGACTACGAGCGCGTGGTGCTGGCCGGCGGCCCTGTGGGCATCATGGCGGCCTGCCTCGACGTGGTCGTGCCATATTCCCACGAGCGCGAGCAGTTCGGCAAACCCATCGGCACCTTCCAGCTGATGCAGGGCAAGATCGCCGACATGTATGTCACGATGAATGCCTGCCGCGCCTACGTCTATTCCGTGGCCGCGGCCTGCGACCGCGGCGAGACCTCGCGCAAGGACGCCGCCGGTTGCATCCTCTATGCTGCCGAGAAGGCCACGCAGGTTGCGCTGGAGGCGATCCAGACGCTGGGCGGCAACGGCTACATAAACGAATATCCCACCGGACGCTTCCTGCGCGACGCCAAGCTCTACGAGATCGGCGCCGGCACCTCGGAGATTCGCCGCATGCTGATCGGCCGCGAGATCTTCGAGGGTTCCGCCTGATGGCGATCCTGCAAAGCCACCTCTCGACCCGGTCCGAGGCCTTCGCGGCGAACCGCGCGGCGATGGACGCGGCGCTGGACGAGGTCCGCGCGGCCGCGGAGGTCGCGCTGGCCGGGGGCGGCGAGCGGGCGCGGGAGCGGCACCTCTCCCGGGGCAAGATGCTGCCGCGGGATCGCCTGCAGTCCCTGCTCGACCCCGGGTCTCCTTTCCTGGAGGTCGGGCTCTTCGCTGCGCATGGCTGCTACGGGGGCGAGATCCCCGCCGCCGGCGCCATCGCCGGCATCGGCCGGGTCCGGGGTCGCGAGGTCATGGTGCTGGCCAACGACGCCACGGTGAAGGGCGGCACCTACTATCCCCTCACCGTGAAGAAGCACCTCCGCGCGCAGGAGATCGCGGCCGAGAACCGGCTGCCCTGCATCTACCTCGTCGATTCCGGCGGCGCGAACCTGCCCAACCAGGACGAGGTCTTCCCCGACCGCGACCATTTCGGGCGCATTTTCTACAATCAGGCGCGGATGAGCGCCGAAGGCATCGCCCAGATCGCCGTGGTCATGGGATCCTGCACTGCCGGCGGCGCCTATGTCCCGGCGATGAGCGACGAGACGGTGATCGTGCGCGACCAGGGCACGATTTTCCTCGCCGGCCCGCCGCTGGTGAAGGCCGCGACGGGCGAGGAGGTCACGGCGGAGGATCTGGGCGGGGGAGAGCTGCATACCGGCCGCTCCGGCGTCGCCGACCACCTCGCCGAGAACGACGCCCACGCATTGCAGATCGCCCGGCGGATCGTCGGCAATCTCGGCCCGGCGACGCCCGCCCGTGTCGCGATGGCACCGCCCGAGCCGCCGCTCTTCGATCCCGAGGAGATCATGGGGGTCGTCCCCGCCGATCCCCGCACGCCCTACGATGTGCGCGAGGTGATCGCGCGGGTCGTCGACGGCTCCCGCTTCGACGAGTTCAAGTCCCGCTTCGGCGAGACGCTCGTGTGTGGCTTCGCCCATGTCTGGGGCATGCCGGTGGGGATCGTCGCCAACAACGGCGTGCTGTTGTCCGACAGCGCGCAGAAGGGGGCCCATTTCGTCGAGCTCTGCGCCCAGCGGCGCGTGCCGCTCATCTTCCTGCAGAACATCACCGGCTTCATGGTCGGCACCCGGGCCGAGGCGGGCGGCATCGCGCGCCACGGGGCCAAGCTCGTCACCGCCGTCTCCACCGTGGCGGTGCCCAAGATCACCATGCTGATCGGCGGCTCCTACGGGGCGGGGAACTACGGCATGGCGGGCCGGGCCTATTCGCCGCGCTTCCTGTGGACCTGGCCCAATTCCCGCATCGCGGTGATGGGCGGCGAACAGGCCGCGCAGACGCTCGCCATCGTCAAGCGACAAGCGATGGAAAACCGCGGCGAGAACTGGTCCGAGGCCGAGGAGGCCGAGTTCCGCCGCCCCACCGAGGAGATGTTCGCCCGGCAGAGCCATCCGCTCTATGCCAGCGCGCGGCTCTGGGACGACGGCGTCGTCGCACCCTCCTCCACCCGCCAGGTCCTGGCCCTGTCCCTCGCCGCGGCGCTGAACGCGCCGATCCCCGAAACCCGCTTCGGCCTGTTCCGGATGTGACGCGCATGATCGGCAAGCTCCTTATCGCCAACCGTGGAGAGATCGCGGTCCGCATCATCCGCACCGCCCGGCGGATGGGCGTCGCCACCGTTGCGGTCTATTCCGACGCGGACGCAAAGGCGCTCCACGTCGCCTTGGCCGACGAGGCCGTGCGGATCGGCCCGGCCGCGCCGAGCGAGAGCTACCTCGACCAGGGCGCGATCCTCGACGCCGCGCGGCGCACGGGGGCCGATGCCATCCATCCGGGCTACGGCTTCCTGTCGGAGAATCCCGATTTCGTCGACGCGGTGGGGCGTGCGGGGCTGATATTCGTCGGGCCGCCGGCCGAGGCGATCCGCGCCATGGGGCTGAAGGACCGCGCCAAGATCCTGATGGAAGAGGCCGGCGTGCCCGTGGTGCCGGGCTATCACGGCGAGGGGCAGGATCCCGACTTCCTGCGCGAGACGGCAGCCGAGATCGGCTTTCCCGTCCTCATCAAGGCCCGTGCGGGCGGCGGCGGCAAGGGCATGCGCCGCGTCGACAGGGAGGCCGATTTCGCCGCCGCGCTGGACAGTGCGCAAGCGGAGGCGCGCACCGCCTTCGGCGACCCCGCCTGCCTGATCGAGAAATACGTGGCCACGCCCCGGCACATCGAGGTGCAAATCTTCGCCGACAGCCACGGCAATTGCGTCCACCTGTTCGAGCGAGACTGTTCGCTGCAGCGCCGCCACCAGAAGGTGATCGAGGAGGCTCCGGCCCCCGGGATGACGCCCGAGATGCGTGGCGCGATGGTCACCGCCGCCGTGCGCGCGGCGCAGGCCGTGGGCTATGTCGGCGCGGGCACGGTGGAGTTCATCGCCGATGCCTCGGGCGGGCTCGACCCGGACGGGTTCTTCTTCATGGAGATGAATACCCGCCTGCAGGTCGAGCATCCCGTGACCGAGGCGATCACCGGCCTCGACCTGGTGGAGTGGCAGCTGCGCGTCGCAGCGGGTCACACCCTGCCGTTGACCCAATCTGACCTTGCCATCGACGGCCATTCGGTTGAGGCGCGGCTCTATGCCGAGGACCCGGCGAAGGACTTCCTGCCCGCCACGGGCCGGCTGTCCACCCTGCGCTTCCCGCCCGAGGGGCCGGACCTGAGGATCGACAGCGGCGTCCGCGCGGGCGACGCGATCAGCCCGCATTACGATCCGATGATCGCCAAGGTCATCGTCCACGGACCCGACCGCGCGGCGGCCTTGGGCGCGCTTGCCCGGGCGCTTGGCGCCACCGTGACCGGCGACTCGGTGACGAACCGCGCCTTTCTGTGCCGCCTCCTCTCCGATCCGGACGTGGTCGCGGGCCGGGTTGAAACCGGGCTGATCGCGCGCAAGCAGGACGCTCTGACGGCGGCGCCGGAAACGGACGCCGAGGCGATGGCCTTGGCCGCGCTGGCCGTCGTGGTGCTGCCGCCCGCTCTGGCCACCGGCCCCTTCGACGCCCTGCGCGACTTCCGCCTGCATGGCCCGGCGCGGCAGACGATCCGTTTCGACGACGGGACGGGAACCATGCAGGTGGCGACGGTGTCCACCGGCGCGGATGGCGCCCGGACGGTGGCGACGCCTTTGGGCGAGGTGGTGTTCGCACGGGTCTCGCGGCCCGACCCCGAGACTCTGGAGGCGATCTCGGGCGGCGTCCGCCGCCGGATCTTCGTTGCCGTGACGGGCCGGTCGATCCTGGTCCAGCGGGAAGGCGTGGCGCAGACCTTCATGCTTTACGACGCGATCGTCGCCAAGGCCGAGGCGGCGGGCGACAGTATCGCCGCGCCGATGACCGGGACGGTGCGGCGTGTCGCCGCCCGGCCCGGCGACCCGGTGGAGAAGGGCCAGGCCCTGCTGATGCTGGAGGCGATGAAGATGGAGCACACGCTCACCGCCCCCCGCGACGGCACGGTGGCCGAGGTTCTCGTGGCCGAGGGCGACCAGGTGGAGGACGGCGCGCTCCTGCTGTCGCTGGAGCCGGAGGAGGCGGCATGAGCGATTCGGTCCTGATCTTCGAGATGGCGCCGCGCGACGGGCTGCAGAACGAGCCGCGCGCGATCCCCACCGCCGACAAGATCCGCCTCGTGGACCTGCTCTCGGCCTGCGGGCTGCGCAAGATCGAGACGGCCAGCTTCGTCTCGCCGAAATGGGTGCCGCAGATGGCCGACGGGGCCGAGGTCATGGCCGGGATCGACCGGCGGCCGGGCGTCCTCTACACCGCGCTGACCCCGAACGAGAAGGGCCTGGAGCGGGCCATCGCGGCGGGTGCCGACGAGGTGGCGATCTTCGGCTCCGCCTCCGAGGGGTTCAGCCGCGCGAACATCAATTGCAGCGTGGCCGAGAGCCTGGAGCGGTTCGCCCCCGTGGTCGCCGCCGCGCGCGCGGCGGCTCTGCCGGTCCGGGGCTATGTCTCCTGCGCGGTGGAATGCCCCTACGACGGCCCGACCCCGCCCGAACGCGTCGCCGAGGTGGCCGCGGCGCTGGATGCGATGGGCTGCTACGAGGTCTCGCTGGGCGACACGATCGGGCGGGGCACCCCGGCGGGCGTGGCGGCCATGCTCGACGCGGTGGTGGAGCGGGTCCCGGCCGAGCGGCTGGCCGGGCATTTCCACGATACCGGCGGCCGCGCCCTCGACAATATCCGCACCGCGCTCGACCGCGGCCTGCGGACCTTCGACGCCGCCGCCGGGGGCCTCGGCGGCTGCCCTTACGCGCCCGGGGCGAAGGGCAATGTCGCCACCGAGGCGGCCGTGGACATGCTGGCGGCCGAGGGCTTTGCCACCGGGATCGACCGCGAGGCGCTGTCTGCCGCGGCGCGCTTCGCCCGTACCCTTCGCCCCGAACGGGAGGCGCTGGAATGACGCGATACGAAACCCTCCGGGTCGAACCGGATGAGCGCGGCGTTGCCCGCCTGATCCTCAACCGGCCCGAGAAGAAGAACGCGCTCTCGGCGCGGATGATGGATGAACTGACGGATTTCGCGGGCCGCGCCGCCAGCGACGGATTCCGCGCCGTGATCCTGTCCGGCGCGGGCGGCACGTTCTGCGCGGGCGGCGACCTGGGCTGGATGATGACCCAGATCGAGGCCGACCGCGCGACCCGGATCGTCCGAGGCGCGCCGGCTCGCCGACATGCTGCGGGCGCTCAACGAGATGCCGGTGCCGCTGATCGGCCGGGTCGAGGGGGCCGCGCTGGGCGGCGGAGTCGGGATGGCCTGCATCTGCGACGTGGCGGTGGCGGTGGAGGGCTGCCGGTTCGGCTTCACCGAGACGCGGCTGGGGATCATCCCGGCCACGATCGGCCCCTACGTGATCGCCCGCATGGGCGAAGGGCCGGCGCGCCGGGTCTTCATGAGCGGGCGCATCTTCGGCGCGGAGGAGGCGGCGGCGCTGGGCATCGTGGCGGCCAGCGTCCCGGCGGCGGGGATGGACGCCCGGATCGAGGCCGAGGTGGCCCCGTATCTGGAGGTGGCGCCCGAGGCGGCGGGGCGCGCCAAGGCGCTGGCCCGCGCTCTGGGGCCGCGGATCGACGACGCGGTGATCGCGGACACCATGGAACGCCTCGCCGACGCCTGGGAGACGGAGGCCGCGCGCGAGCGCATCGCCGCGTTCCTCGACCGGCGGCGCCGCGGCTAGGGGCGGGACACAAGGGGGGCGCGTGCGCCCCGGCAGGGAGGAGCACATGACGGATCCGGACACCGTTTTGCGGTGCGAGAACGTGAACCGCTGGTTCGGCGGGATCCATGCCCTGAAGGGCGTGAGCGTGGACATCGCGCAGGGAGAGATCTTCGGCCTCGTGGGGCCGAACGGATCGGGCAAGACCACGCTGGTGAACTGCGTCACCGGCTTCTATCCCCCGCAGGAGGGGCGGATCGCCTTCGAGGGGCACGACATCACCGGCCGCAAGCCGCACAGGATCGCCGCGGGCGGGATCGCCCGGACCTTCCAGAACGTCGCCCTGTTCAAGGGAATGAGCGTTCTGGAGAATATCCTGATGGGGCGGCACAACCTGATGCACCCCAACCCGATCTCGTCGCTCTTCTACCCCTTCATGGCCCGCCGCGAGGAGATCGCCCACCGCCGCAAGGTCGAGCAGATCATCGACCTTCTGCAGCTCGAGAGCGTGCGCGACGAGGCCGTCGACGTCATTCCTCTCGGCCTGCAGAAGCGGGTGGAGCTGGCTCGCGCGCTTTCGGCCGAGCCGCGGATGCTGGTGCTCGACGAGCCGATGGCGGGCATGAACCAGGAGGAGAAGGAATACATGGTCCGCTTCATCCTCGATGCCCACGAGGCGCTGGGCCTGACGGTGCTGATGATCGAGCACCACATGGACGTGGTCACCGCGATCTGCGGTCGCGTGCTGGTGCTGAACGACGGCACGCCGCTGGCACTGGGCCCGGCCAAGGAGGCGATCGCCGATCCCGAGGTCGTGGCCGCCTATATCGGGACGCAATCCGATGCAGCATGATCCCGGCATGACACAGGATCCCCGCGCCCTGCATCCCGACTGGCGTGAGGACGACCACCTGATCGCCATACTCGCCCGGAACGCACGCGAGCACCCGAAGAGTATCGCGATGCGCGAGCGCGACCACGGCATCTGGCACGAGACGACCTGGCCGGCCTATCTCGACCGGGTGCTGGCGCTGGCCGCCGGTCTGGAGGCGCACGGCGTCGGCGCCGGGGACATCGTGCTGCTCACTGGCGACAACCGACCGGCTCTCTATGTCGCACTCCTTTCGCTGGCCTGCCTGCGCGCGATCCCCTCGCCGGCCTTCTCCGACAGCCAGCCCGAGGAGCTGCTGGGACAAATGGAGCGCGAGGAGATCGCCACCGCGATCGTCGAGGACCAGGAACAGGTCGACAAGCTGCAGACCGTCCGCGGCCGGTGCCCGGCGCTGCGCACGATCCTCTACGACGACCCCCGGGGGCTCGACGGCAAGGCCCCCGAGGGGGCGTGCTCCATCGCCGACGTGGCCGCGGAAGGGCGCAAGCGGCTGGAGGACGAGCCGGGCTTGCGTGAAGATCTGCTCTCGCGGCCCACCGCCTTCGACGTCGCCGTGCTGATGCATTCCTCGGGCACCACCGGCGCGCCGAAGGGCATTCCCCTGCGCCACGGCCACCTGCTTTCGGGTGTGCGCAACGCCGCCGCCGCAGGCTATTTCCGCGAGGGCGAGGAGCACATGGCCTACCTCCCCATGGCCTGGATCGGCGATTACAGCTTCTCCGTGGCCGCGGCGCTGGAGCTGCGCTTCACCGTGAACGTGCCCGAGAACCAGGAGACGGCTCCGCACGACCTGCGGGAGATCGCGCCGACGCTCTACTTCGCCTCGCCTCGTGCCTGGTCGGCCATGCTGACCCGTATCCAGGTCGGCATCGCCGAGACGACGGGCCTCAAGAGGCGGCTCTACGACCACTTCATGCCCTTCGCCATCGAGCGTGAGCGGCGACGCCTGCACGGTCAGACTCCCGGCCTGTGGGAACGGATCTGGTACGGTGTGGGCGACGCGATGATCTATGGCCCGATCCGCGATCAGCTGGGCCTGCGTCGGGTGGAGCGGCCCTATACCGCGGGCGAGGCGATCGGCGAGGACGTGTTCCTCTATTTCCGCGCGCTGGGGCTGAACCTGCGCCAGTTCTACGGACAGACGGAGAACTGCGCGCTCGCCGTGGCGCAGTCGAAGGACGACATCAGCCTGACCACGGTGGGGCGGCCCTTCCCCGGCGTCGAGGTGAAGATCGACGACGAGGGCGAGATTCTCCTGAAGTCCGAGAACATCTTCGACGGCTACTACAAGAACGAGGCGGCCACGGCCGAGAGCCTGCGCGACGGCTGGCTGCATACCGGCGACGCGGGCGAGTTCGCCGACGACGGACAACTCGTCGTCCTCGGCCGCCTGTCGGAGGTGCAGCACAAGACGGACGGCTCCCGCTTCATCCCCACCTATCTGGAGAACCGGCTGAAATTCGCCTCCGGGATCCGCGACGTCTGCGTGATCGGGTCGGAGCGGCCCTTCCTGTCCGCCATCGTCTGCATCGATTTCGAGGCGGTGGGCCAATGGGCGCAGGAGCGCGGCTTGAGCTACACCTCCTATGCCGAGCTGTCGCAGCGCAACGAGGTGATCGAACTGGTCCGCACCCAGATCGCCGACCTGAACGATGCCGTGCCGGGCAGCCTGTTCATCCGCCGCTTCGTCAACCTTCACAAGGAGTTCGACCCCGACGACGGCGAGGTGACCCGGACGCGCAAGCTGCGCCGCAAGGTGATCGACGAGCATTACGCCGACATCATCGCCGCCATCTACGACGGCGCGGACGCGGTCGATTACGAAGCGCGGATCACCTACGAGGACGGTCGCACCGGCACGCTGAACCGCCGCCTGAAGATCGGCGATCTCGAAAAGGGGGAGGGCTGAACCATGGCGTATTTCATGGAGCTTCTGGTCAACGGCGCGCTGGTGGGACTGATGTATTCCCTGGCCGCCCTCGGCTTCGTGCTGATCTACAAGTCCTCCGGCGTGCCGAATCTGGCGCAGGGCGCCCTGGTGATGACGGCCGCCTACGCCGCCTGGCTGATGGTGGACTGGGGCCTGCCGATCTGGGCGGCGGTGATCGCGGCGGCCGGGATCATGTTCGCCTTCGGCCTGCTGGTCGAACGCGCGTTGCTCCGGCCGATGGTGGGACAGCCGGTGATCATGGTCGTGATGCTGACCCTGGGGCTGGAAATCCTGTTGCGGGGGCTGGTGCCGGGCGTTCTCGGTGCCGCACCCAAGCCGCTGAACCTCGGCATCGGCCTGTCCCCGTTGATCGTGGGGGATGTCTTCATGAACCGCGCCTACCTGATCGGCGGGATCGTGGCGGTGATCCTGATCGGCGCCTCGATGCTGTTCTTCCGAACCCGGCTGGGAACCAAGCTGCGCGCGGTGTCGGACGACCACGTGGCCAGCTGGGCCGTGGGCCTCTCGGTGGAGCGGGCGATCGCCATCTCCTGGGGCATCGCCGGTATCGCGGCCGTGGGCGCGGGGGTGCTCTGGGGTTCGGTGCAGGGCGTCGACTGGACCCTGTCGACCCTGCTGTTTCCCGCCGTGGCGGTGGTGATCCTCGGCGGCATCGACTCGATCAAGGGCGTCTTCGTCGGCGGCCTTGCCGTCGGCATCCTCGGCTCGGTGATCCCGGGATATCTCGACGCCTATGCCGGGGGCTCGACGCGCGACGTCGTGACCTCCCTCATCATCCTGCTGACCATCATGATCCGGCCCTACGGAATCTTCGGCCGCGAAGACATCGAGAGGATCTGAACGATGTTCTACCGTCTGTCCGGCATCCACCACACCACCTACCAGGACGCGCGCCGGCTCTGGCCCGTGCCCGCCGACCGCTGGCAGGTGATCGCGGTGTTCGTACTGGCCCTGGCCGCGCCGCTGCTGATCTCGAACCTCTACCTGGGCAGCTATGTCCTTCCCTGGCTGATCTGGTCGGCGGCCGCCCTGTCTCTGTCGCTGCTCATGGGGCTCGCGGGGCAGCTTCACTTCGGTTACGCGGCGGTGATGGCGATCGGGGCCTATACCTCGATCCACCTGGCCCGGGCGGGCGTGCCCTTCGTCCTCGCGCTGTTCGGCGCCGGACTGGTCTCCGCCCTCGTCGGCACGATCTTCGGGGCGGCCGCGCTGCGGGTGAAGGGCCTCTATCTCGTCATGGCAACACTGGCGATGCAGTATCTCGTGGACTGGGTGATCATCAACGTGCCCGCCATTTCCGGCGGGGCGCAGGCCACGCTCCGCACGCCCAGCGTGACCTTCCTCGGCCTGCCGGTGGAGACCCTGACGCAGCGGTATTACCTCGCGCTCGCCTGGGTGGTGCTGCTGGCGCTGTTCTTCATGAACGTGAAGCGGACGAGCTTCGGACGCGCGCTGATCGCGATCCGGGACAAGGATTTCGCCGCCGCGGTGATCGGCGTCGATCCGTTCCGCTACAAGCTGATGGCCTTCCTGACCTCGTCCTTCGTGGGCGGCGTCACGGGCGCGATCCTGGCCTTCTGCTACTACCGCGCGGTCACGCCGGAGCAGTTCAGCTTCAACGTCTCGATCCAGCTGGTGGCGATGGTTCTGGTGGGCGGCCTCGGCAGCACGATCGGCGGCTTCCTCGGCGCGGGGTTCGTCCTGTTGCTGCCGATCATCCTCACGAACGTCATCGCCGGTCTGGGTGCGTCGGGCTGGATCGACATCTCGCAGAATCTGATGTCGCACCTGCCGCTGATCTTCTACGGCGCGATGATCATCGGGTTCCTGCTGTTCGAGCCGCTCGGACTGGCCAAGATTTACGACAACGTACGGAAATACTTCCTGGTCTGGCCATTCCGCCATTCCAGAAGCTGAACGACCATCAAGGGAGGAAGACCATGAGATTTCTTGCCAAACTGGGCATTGCCGCGGCGCTTGCGCTCGGCCCCGGCGCGGTGGCCGCGCAGGAGAACGAGCCGATCAAGTTCGGCCTCCTGCAGGACTTCACCGCCGTCTACACCTTCGTCTCGGGCGAATATAACCAGGGCCAGCAGGATTACCTGACGCTGGTGAACGAGGAAGGCGGCATCGACGGCCACATGTTCGAGGCCATCGTCCGCGACACCGGCAACGAGCCCCAGCGCGGGATCGAGGCCTACAACCGCGCGCGGGAGGAGGGGGCGATCCTGTTCGACTTCCTGTCCACGCCGGTGTCGCGGGCCGTGGTCGACCGGGCGATGCAGGACGAGGTCGTGCTGATCACGCCGCTCCATGGCCGCGGCGATGCCGCCAAGGGCGAGACCTTCCCCTACGTCTTTCCGGTGATGGCCACCTATTGGTCGCAGGCGGCGATCCTGGCCGACTACATCAACCAGAACGAGGGCGGGCTCGAGGGCAAGAAGATCGCCCTGGTCCATATCGACAGCCCGTTCGGCCGCGAACCTGCGCCGATCCTGGAGGATCTGGCGGAGCAGGAAAACTTCGAGTTCCGCGCCTTCGGCTATCCCAGCCCCGGCAACGAGCAATCCGCGGTCTGGTCCGAGGTACGCCGCTACCGCCCCGACGCGGTGTTCATCTGGGGCGCGGGCGGCGGGCAATCCGTCTCGGTGCGCGAGGCGATCCGCAACGGCATCTCGGCCGAGAACATCTACTCGGTCGTCTGGCTGGCGGAGACCGATGCCGAGAATGTCGGCGAGGCCATGCAGGGCGTGAAGCGCTACGAGGCCGTGGCCACCGGCACCGACAACCCGATCCTGAGCCGCATCACGGAGACGGTGATCGAGCCCGGCCTCGGCGCCGGCGCCGAGGAGAATGTCGGGTCGAGCTACTACAATATCGGCGTGGCGACGATGGCGGTGGCGGTCGAAGCCGCGCGCCTGGCGCTGGAAAGCGAAGGCGCCCCGCTCGACGGCACCAAGCTCAAGAACGGTTTCGAGATGATCGAGAACTTCGACGCCGAGGGGCTGATGCCGCCGATCACGATCACTCCGCAGGATCACCAGGGCGGCGGCTATGGCCGGGTTGCGCAGTGGACCGGCGAGGAATGGGAACCGGTCAGCGACTGGACGACCGCCTACCAGGAGATCGTGCAGGAAGAGATCGACGCCGGCGCCGCCGAGTATTCGGGGGGGAACTGACATGTCGGGACTCGCCCTATCGAGCGTCGAGGTGATCTATGACAAGGTGTTCCTCGCCATTAAGGGCGTGTCCCTCGAGGTCGGGGAGGGCGAGATGGTCGCCCTCCTGGGATCGAACGGCGCCGGCAAGAGCACCACGCTGAAAGCGGTGAGCGGCCTTCTCGGCCCCGAGCGAGGCGAGGTCACCCGCGGGACGATCACCTGGAACGGCACCGACCTGTTGCGGAAGGGGGCGCCGGACCGGGTCGACCACGGGATCGTTCACGTGCTGGAGGGGCGGCGTGTCTTCGGCCACCTGACGCCGGACGAGAATCTCGTCGCCGCGTACAAGTCCGGCCGCGGCTCGCGCTCCTTCGACGAGCTGCGCGGCCAGGTCTACGACTATTTCCCGCGCCTGAAGGAGCGGGCCCGGTCGAAGGCGGGCTACCTCTCGGGCGGAGAGCAGCAGATGCTGGCGATCGGCCGCGCCCTGATGACCGAGCCGCGGCTCATCATGCTCGACGAGCCGAGCCTCGGCCTCGCCCCGGTGCTGGTGGAGGAGATCTTCGGCATCATCCAGCACATCAACGCCGAGAAGAAGCTGACCGTCCTCCTGGTGGAGCAGAATGCCGCGGCCACGCTCCGGATCGTCGACCGCGCCTATCTGATCGAGAACGGGCAGATCGTCATGTCCGGAGAGGCCGCGACCCTGGCCGAGAACCCCGACGTGCAGGAATTCTACCTCGGCGGCGGCGGCAAGGTCGATTACCACGCGGTCAAGCATTACCGGCGGCGCAAACGCTGGCTTGCCTGAACGGCGCCGGCCGAGCCCCTTGGATCGTCCGGAGGCGGTGACTGCCCCGGGACGCGGCGGCTGCGCCTTCCGGGCGAAGCGGCCTGCGCCTTCGCGGCGACATGCCTGCCGTATAGCCGCCGCTGTGCAGGATTTTGCCGCTGTACCGTGCGATTGCGCAACTTTCTCCCAGCTTCTTCTGTTGACTGCCCATGACGGACCGGCAGTTCCGGTCCTCGACAAGGGAGTGAAGAGTATGAAACGGATTTTCCTCGGATCGCTGAGCGCCGCGGCGCTGACCCTCGGTACGCAGGCCGCCTTCGCGCAGGCGGAAACCGGGAACGCCCCGGGCTCCGGCGACATGACCAGCGTGACCTGCGAAGAGTTCCTGGGCCTCTCCTCCGAGGAGCAGGAGATCTACGCGACCGCCCTCACCACCGCCGACATGCAGAGCGGTGACGAGAGTTCGGGTGCGATCTCCCCGGAGAGCGGCATGTCCTCGGAGTCCGACGCGTCCTCCGCGACCGGCAGCTCCACGGATTCGATGTCCTCGGACACGAGCGGATCGTCCTCGATGTCGTCCGAAAGCGGCGGCACCGCCTCCTCCGACGTGATGGGCACGGAATCGGACAGCGCCGAGGGCGACATGTCCGGCGACACCAGCGGCTCGATGGCGTCCGGTGAATCGGGTGGCGGTTCGATGGATGACGGATCCATGATGCAGCAATCGCCGACGGTCGTCGCGCTGGTGACGATCTGCGAGAATTCCTCCGGCATGGGGGGCGGCTCTGGAATGGACGGCGGTTCCACCGGGAGCGGCACCGCCAACTGATCGGTCGCGATCGCGGCGTTCCGGCGCGGGGAGACCTTCCCCGCGCCATTTCCATGCGCGCTGGCGGAATGCCGGCCCGGCGGTTATCGGATGACCACCGGTCGGCATGGCCCGGCATTGTCGCCCGGTTCAGATTGCGGAGGATGAGCATGACCGAGAAAGCCGAACTGGAGACCCGCACCCGTGAGGAGCGCGCCGCCGCCCTGGCCGAGGCGCTGCCGCAACAGGTCGCGCGTGCGCAGGCGCTGCCCGGCCGCGCCGATCTGGCCGGGCTCGACCCCGCGGCGATCCGGACACCCGCCGACCTGGCCCGGTTGCCGGTCCTGCGAAAGTCGGACCTCGTCGCCGCGCAGGCGGAACGTCCGCCCTTCGGCGGGCTGACATCCCCCCAAGCCGCCTTCACCCATCTCTTCCAGTCCCCCGGTCCGATCTACGAGCCCGGGCGGGTCGAGGGCGACTGGTTCCGCCTCGGGCGGTTCCTGCGCGCCTGCGGGATCGGCGCCGGGGACGTGGTGCAGAACTGCTTCGGCTATCATCTCACGCCTGCCGGCATGATGTTCGATACTGCCGCGCGGGCCGTCGGCGCCGCCGTGATCCCCGCCGGCACCGGCCAGACTGAGTTGCAGGCCCGCGCCGCGGCCCATCTGGGGGCCACGGCCTATGCCGGCACGCCGGACTACCTCAAGGTCATCATCGAAAAAGCCGACGAACTCGATCTGAAGCTGGGAATCGTACGCGCCGCGGTGTCGGGCGGGGCGCTCTTTCCCTCGCTGCGGGACTGGTATGCCGAGCGCGGCATCGCCTGCCGGCAATGCTACGCCACCGCCGACCTCGGAAACATCGCCTACGAATCGGAGGCGATGGAGGGCCTGATCGTCGACGAGGGCGTGGTGGTGGAGATCGTTACCCCGGGCACCGGCGATCCCGTCGCCGATGGCGAGGTGGGCGAGGTGGTGGTCACCGCGCTCACCCCCGATTATCCGCTGATCCGCTTCGCCACCGGCGACCTGTCGGCCATCCTGCCGGGGATCTCGCCCTGCGGTCGCACCAACGCCCGGGTTCGCGGCTGGATGGGGCGGGCCGACCAGACGGCCAAGATCAAGGGCATGTTCGTGCGCCCCGAACAGGTCGCCGAACTGGTCCGGCGACTGAATGCCGACCGCGCCCGGGTGACGGTGACACGGGACGGCGAGGCCGACATGATGCATGTCGCGGTCGAGGCCGAATCGCCCGGGGATGCCGGCACGCTCGACGTCGCGGTCCGCGAGGTGCTGAAGTTGCGGGGCACCGTCGAGGCGGTCGCGCCCGGAAGCCTGCCCCGAGACGGCAAGGTCATCGACGACCAGAGACGCTACGAGAGCTGACGGAGACACGATGCGATCCCTCCTCCTGGCCATTGGCCTCGGCCTTCTGGCGCAGCCTGCCCTGGCGCAGGACGTGGCGCTGGTGATCGGCAACGACGCCTACCGGACGCTCGACCGGGTCGAGCCCGCCGCCGGTGCCGGCACGGCCGCCGAGGCGCTCTCGGAGGCGGGGGTCGAGGTGGTCTCGGCGCAGGACGCCGACCGGGCCGGCACGATCGCCGCGATCCGGGAATTCGCACAGTTCGGCCGCGAGGCGCAGGGCCAGGCCGCGGTGCTGATCGGCCGGTTCGGCGAGGTGGACGGCGATGCCTGGTTCCTGCCGGTCGAGGCCCCGGGGCGCGACCGGATCGACACGGCCGAGCATGGCGTCCCGGTGGCTCTCTTGGCTCAGATCCTGGCCACCGCGCCGGGGCGTGCGATCCTGCTGCTCGGCGCGGCCGAGCCCGAGGCCGTGGGCGAGGTCGATCTGCCCCAGGGCGTGACGCTGGCCGTGACCGACCCCGCAACGGCGGCGGACTTCGTCGAGAGGACCCTGGCGGTGCCCGGTGCCGCCCTGGCCTCCGGCCTGCCGGAAGACGCGCGAACCGGCGGCTTCCTCCCCACCGGCCTGTCCTTTCTCCCCGAGGCCGGCGCGGCGCCCGAGCCGGAGACCGACTCGGAGAGCGATTACTGGCGTCTCGCGTTGCTGCGCGGCGAGGCCAGCGCCTATCGCGCCTATCTCGACCGATACCCCGAAGGTGCCAACGCGCAGGAGGCCCGCGACCGCATTGCCCGGCTGACGGGGTCGTCCGAGGAGACACCCGCCGAGGCTGAGGAGCGGATGGACCTCAACCGCGAGGAGCGACAGGACGTTCAGCGCGACCTCTCCGTGCTTGGATACGACACGCGGGGCGTTGACGGGATCTTCGGCCCCGGTACCCGCGCGGCGATCAGTGGCTGGCAGGCGGACAACGAATTGGAGAGCACCGGCTACCTGACCCGCGATCAGGTCGCGCGGCTCGACGAGACGGGAGCGGAGCGGGCAGCCGTGCTGGAGGAAGAGGAGCGCCGCCAGCGGGAGGAACGGCGCCGGGAGAGCGAAGCGCTCTGGTCCGGCATGGGCGCCGAACGCAGCGAGTCGGAGTTGGCGACCTATCTCGACAGGTTCCCCGACGGCGCGTATGCCGGCGAGGCGCGCCGCCGCCTGGCCGCCATCCGCGACAGCCGTGCCGTCAACGAGGGGGCGAGCGAGCGGGAGCGGCAGATCTGGCAGGTCACCCGGCAGCAGAACACGGAGCAGGGCTACCGCACGTATCTCCGGGCCTTTCCCGAAGGCGAGTTCGCGAACGAGGCCCGGGCGGCCATCGGTGAGCTGGAAAATCGCGGGCCGCGCGATACCGCGGCGGCGGGCGACGAGGCGGCGCTGGGCCTGACCCGCGCGACCCGCCGGGCGGTGGAGCAGCGGCTCGACGCGATGGGGCTGAACCCGGGCCAGGTGGACGGCAGCTTCGACAGCCAGACCCGGGCGGCGCTGCGCCGCTACCAGCAATCGGCGGGCCTTCCGGTCACCGGCTACGTCAACCAGATCACGGCGGTCCGGCTTCTGTCCGACACGATCCGGGGCGTCCTGCAGTAGCCGCGCGGCTTCCCCCGATCCGCCGGTGCGCTAATCCGGGCGACATCGGAGGAGACAGCGATGACCGATCAGCCCATTCCGCCCCGCCGCCCCATGACCCTTCGCGACGTCTCCGAGGCGTCGGGGGTAAGCGAGATGACGGTCAGCCGCGTCCTGCGCAATCGGGGCGACGTGAGCGACGCGACCCGGCAGCGGGTGCTGGAGGCGGCGAAGGAGCTGGGCTACGTGCCCAACAAGATCGCCGGCGCGCTCGCCTCCTCGCGGGTGAACCTGGTGGCGGTGATCATCCCCAGCCTGTCGAACATGGTCTTTCCCGAGGTGCTGAGCGGCGTGACCGAGGTGCTGGACCAGACCCGTCTGCAGCCGGTGGTCGGCGTCACCAACTATCGCCCCGAGCGCGAAGAGAAGGTGATCTACGAGATGCTGTCCTGGCGGCCCTCGGGCATCATCATCGCCGGGATCGAGCACAACGAAAGCTGCCGCAAGATGCTGCGCGCCGCCGACGTCCCGGTGGTGGAGATCATGGACGTGGACGGCGAGCCGGTGGATTCCGTCGTCGGCATCTCGCAGCGCCGGGCGGGGCGGATGATGGCCGAGGCGATCCTGAAACAGGGTTTCGAGCGGATCGGCTTTCTCGGGACGCAGATGCCGCTCGACCACCGGGCGCGCAAGCGGTTCGAGGGGTTCACCGAGGCTCTGGCCCGCGCGGGGCTCGAGGTGGCGGACCAGGAATTCTATTCCGGCGGTTCGGCGTTGAAGAAGGGGCGCGAGATGACCCATGCCATCCTCTCACGCGACCCGGATCTGGACTTTCTATATTATTCCAACGACATGATCGGTGCCGGAGGGCTGCTCTACTGCCTCGAGGCCGGTTACGACATCCCAGGACGGCTGGGCCTCGCGGGTTTCAACGGCACGGAACTGCTGGATGGATTGCCGAAGAAGCTGGCGACCATGGATGCCGGACGCGCCGCCACCGGGCGGGAGGCGGCGCGCATCATCGCCGGGCGGGTGGACGGCTCGATCACCGATCCGCAGCGGGTCGAGATCGAGGCCAAGATCGAATTCGGCGAGACCTTGCGGCGCTACAAGCCCTAGGCGCCCGGCGCATCTCCGGGGCGCGGGAGGAACGACCCCGCCGCGTGGCGCGGCGGGGTCCGGGGCGGTCAGTGCATGACCGCGTGTTCGGGGGGCTGCCGGTTCGAGGATGACACCCGGTCGCCGACCAGCAGGCCGTCGGCCCCCGCATCGACCTTCACCGTCGCCCCGTCCTCGATGTCGCCGGCGAGGATCATCTCGGCCAGCTGGTCCTGCAGCGCCCTCTGGATCACGCGCTTCAGCGGCCGCGCGCCGTAGACCGGGTCGTAGCCCTCGTCGGCCAGCCACGATTTCGCGGCATCGGTCAGTTCCAGCGCGATCTTGCGCCCGGCCAGCCGCTTTTCCAGCCGCTTCAGCTGGATGGCCACGATCCCGTCCATGTCGGCCCGCGTCAGGCGATCGAAGATCACCGTCTCGTCCAGCCGGTTCAGGAACTCGGGCCGGAAATGGGCGCGCACCGCGTCCATCACGTCGCGCTTGGCCTCGCCCGCGTCGGCGCCGTCGGGCAGGCGCGACAGGGCCTGGCTGCCCAGGTTCGAGGTCAGCACGATCAGCGTCTGCTTGAAGTCCACGGTGCGTCCCTGGCCGTCGGTCAGCACCCCGTCGTCGAGCACCTGCAACAGCACGTTGAACACGTCCGGGTGGGCCTTCTCCACCTCGTCGAACAAGAGAACCTGGTAGGGCCGGCGCCGCACTGCCTCGGTCAGGACACCGCCCTCGTCATAGCCGACATAGCCCGGCGGCGCGCCGATCAGGCGGGCGACCGAATGCTTCTCCATGAACTCGGACATGTCGATGCGGACCATCGCCTGGTCGTCGTCGAAGAGATATTCCGCGACGGCCTTGGTCAGCTCGGTCTTGCCGACGCCGGTGGGGCCGAGGAACAGGAACGAGCCCAGCGGGCGGTTCTCGTCGTTCAGCCCCGCCCGCGCCCGCCTCACGGCGTTCGCCACGGCCTGCACGGCGGTCTCTTGGCCGATCACGCGGCGACCGAGTTCCTCCTCCATGCGCAGGAGCTTCTCGCGTTCCCCCTCCAGCATCTTGGATGTGGGAATGCCGGTCCAGCGCTCGACCACCTGGGCGATCTGCTCGGGGCGCACGGCCTCCTCGACCATCAGGTCGTCCTCGCGCTCCTCGGCCTCGCCCAGCTTGCGCTGCAGGTCCGGGATGATGCCGTAGGACAGCTCACCGGCGCGGGCGAGGTTGCCCTCCCGCTTGGCCTTGTCCAGGTCGGCCCGGGCCCGGTCCAGTTCCTCCTTCAGGTCGCGCGCCGCGTTCAGCTTGTCGCGCTCCGCCTGCCACTTGGCGGTCATCTCCGACGCCTGTTCCTGCAGCTCGGCCAGCTCCTTCTCGATCCGCTCCAGCCGGTCCTTCGAGGGCTGGTCGTCCTCCTTGCGGAGCGCCTCGGCCTCGATCTGCTTCTGCAGGATATCTCGGTCGAGCGCGTCCAACTCCTCGGGCTTGCTGTCCACCTCCATGCGCAGGCGCGAGGCGGCCTCGTCCATCAGGTCGATCGCCTTGTCGGGCAGGAACCGGTCGGTGATGTAGCGATGGCTCAGCTGCGCCGCCGCCACCAGGGCGGAGTCGGAGATCCGCACGCCGTGGTGCAGCTCGTACTTCTCCTTGATGCCGCGCAGGATCGACACGGTATCCTCGACCGTCGGCTCCTCCACCATCAGCGGCTGGAACCGCCGGGCCAGCGCCGCGTCCTTCTCCACGTGCTTGCGGTATTCGTCCAGCGTGGTCGCGCCGACGCAGTGCAATTCGCCGCGCGCCAGGGCCGGCTTCAGCAGGTTCGAGGCATCCATCGCCCCGTCGGCCTTGCCCGCGCCCACCAGCGTGTGCATCTCGTCGATGAACAGGATGATCTCGCCGGCGGCGGCCTCGATCTCCTTCAGGATCGACTTCAGCCGCTCCTCGAACTCGCCGCGATACTTCGCCCCCGCGATCAGGCTGCCCATGTCGAGCGCCAGAAGCCGCTTGTTGCGCAGGCTCTCGGGCACGTCACCGTTGATGATGCGGAGTGCCAGGCCTTCCGCGATGGCGGTCTTGCCGACGCCGGGCTCGCCGATCAGGACGGGGTTGTTCTTCGTCCGCCGGCTCAGCACCTGCATGGTGCGCCGGATCTCGTCGTCGCGGCCGATGATCGGGTCGATCTTGCCCTCGCGGGCGCGCGCCGTCAGGTCGATGGAGAACTTCTTCAGCGCCTCGTAGCCCTCCTCGGCCGAGGCCGTGTCGGCGGTGCGCCCCTTCCTCAGGTCGTTGATCGCCGCGTTCAGGCTCTGAGCGTTGACCGCGCCGGCATCCAGCGCCTCCTTGGCCTTCGAACGCACCATGGCGAGCGCCGTCAGGATCCGCTCCACCGGCACGAAGCTGTCCCCGGCCTTCTGCGCCAGCTTCTCCGCCTCGTCGAGCACCCGTCCCGTCTGCTGGTCGAGATAGACCTGCCCGGCATCGCCCGATACCTGGGGCTGCTTGGCCAGCGCCAGCTCGACCTGCTCGGCCACGCGCTTGGGCGCGCCGCCCGCGCGGGTGATGAGGTTCGCGGCCAGCCCCTCCTCGTCGTCGAGCAGCGCCTTCAGAAGGTGCTCCGGCACCAGCCGCTGGTGATTTTCGCGCATCGCGATGGTCTGCGCCGCCTGGATGAATCCGCGCGACCGTTCGGTGAATTTCTCCAAGTTCATGGCCTGTCTCTCCTTCCAAGCGCCCCGATCCGGATCGCCCGATCCTCGGCACGATCTCCCGGGGCCTGTGATCAAGGAAATGGGGGGCGGGCCGTAAGCGATCAAGATGTGGTGCCTGCCGCGGGGGTGGATCGAGCACCGATCCCGGCGATCAGCCCCCCGGAGGGACGAGCGCGACCCCGGGGCTCAGCCGGGGCCGCAGGAACGACATCGGATGGGCGCGCAGCGTCAGGCGCGTCGCGGCGTAGTCATGGATCACCTCCTCGCCCGCACCCATGGCGGGCAGGCGGGCGGCCGGTTCCACGATCCCTTCGCCGTCGAGATCGCCGTCGAACAGGGGCAGGGGGCGGGTGCCGGCGATGGCCTTCGCCGCCCAGATCGCCTCGCGCCGCGACAGGCCCAGCCCGGCGAAGGCATCCGCTTCGGCCAGCGCGCGCAGCGATTTGGGCGCCAACCCGGCGCGGCGCCACAGGTCGCCCACCTCGCGGTAGCCGTTGCCGCGCGCGGCGGCGATCCAGATCGCCTCGTCCTCGCGCAGGGCGCGCACTTGGCGGAATCCCAGCCGAAGCGCCAGCCCACCGCGCCCGTCGGGCTCCATCGCGGTATCCCAGTAGCTCGCGTTCACGCAGACGGGGCGCACCTCGACCCCGTGCTCGCGCGCGTCGCGGACGATCTGGGCGGGGGCGTAGAAGCCCATCGGCTGCGCGTTCAGGAGCGCGCAGGCGAAGATGCCGGGGTGGTGCCGCTTGATCCAGGCCGAGGCATAGACCAGGAGTGCGAAGCTCGCCGCGTGGCTCTCGGGGAAGCCGTAGGAGCCGAAGCCTTCGATCTGGGAGAAGCAGCGCCTGGCGAAGTCCATGTCGTAGCCGTTGGCGCGCATGCCCCGCAGGAACCGGGTGCGGAACTCGCTGACATTGCCCAGCTTCTTGAAGGTCGCCAGCGCCCGGCGCAGCCGGTCGGCTTCCTCGGGGGTGAAGCCGGCGCCGACGATGGCGATCTGCATCGCCTGCTCCTGGAACAGCGGCACGCCCAGCGTCCTGCGGAGGACCTTGCCCAGCGCGTCGGAAGGGAAGGTCACGTCCTCCTCCCCCGCCCGCCGGCGCAGATAGGGATGCAGCATGTCGCCCTGGATCGGGCCGGGGCGGATGATCGCCACCTCGATCACCAGGTCGTAGAATTCCCGCGGCTTCATCCGCGGCAGGAAGTTCATCTGCGCCCGGCTCTCCACCTGGAACACGCCCAGGCTGTCGGCCCGGCTCAGCATCCGGTAGGTTCCGGGATCCTCGGGCGGCAGGGAGGCCAGCGTGTAATCGGGCCCGTGATGCTGCCGGATCAGGGCGAAGGCCTTGCGCAGGCAGGTCAGCATCCCCAGCGCCAGCACGTCCACCTTCAGGATGCCCAGGGCGTCGATGTCGTCCTTGTCCCAGGGGATGATGGTGCGGTCCTCCATCGCGGCGTTCTCCACCGGCGCCAACTCGTCCAGCCGCCCCGCGGTGATGACGAAGCCGCCCACGTGCTGGCTGAGGTGCCGCGGAAAGCCGATGATCTGGTCCACCAGTTCCATCGTCAGGCCGAGCCGCCGGTCGGCCGGGTCGAGCCCGATCTCGGCCAGCCGGGCGGGGTCGATCCCGCGGGCCGAGTATCCCCAGATCTGCGAGGCGAGCGCGGCCACCACCGCCTCTCCCAACCCCATGGCGCGCCCCACCTCGCGCACCGCGCGCTTGCCGCGGTAGTGGATCACGGTGGCACAGAGCCCGGCGCGGTGCCGCCCGTAGCGGTCGTAGATGTGCTGGATCACCTCCTCGCGGCGCTCGTGCTCGAAATCCACGTCGATGTCGGGGGGCTCGTTCCGGGCCTCCGAGACGAATCGCTCGAAGACCATGGTGCCGATCTCGGGGCTCACGGAGGTGACGCCCAAGGCGTAGCAGGTCACCGAATTGGCCGCCGATCCCCGCCCCTGGCACAGGATACCGCGCGACCGCGCGAAGGCGACGATGTCGCTGACGGTGAGGAAGTAGGGCGCGTAGCCGAGCTTCGCGATCAGCGTCAGTTCGTGATCCAGAAGCCGCGCGACCTCCGGGGGCGCGCCGTGGGGATAGCGCCAGACGAGCCCCTCCCGCGCCAGCCGCGACAGCCTCTCATCCGCACTCTCGGTGGCGCTCGCCTCGGAGGGATACTCGTAGCGCAGTTCGTCCAGGGAGAAGGTACAGCGCGCGGCCAGCGCGGCCGCCCGGTCGAGCGCCTCGGCATGATCGCCGAGGATCCGCCGCATCTCGCGGGGGGCGCGCAGGCGCTGCTCGGCATTGGAGAGTGCCCCCCGGCCCAGCCCGTCCACCGGAACGCCCCGCCGGATCGCGGTCAGCACATCGGCCAGGCGCCGGCGCGTTCCGTGATGCATCAGCGGGCGGGCGGTGGCCACGGTGGGCACGCCCAGATCCGCCGCGACCGCCGCCGCCCGGTCGAACCGCTCCCGGTCCTGTCCGTCATAGCGGGGCGCCAGTGCCAGGTTCACCTGCCCGGGGAAGCGCCGGGCCAGTTCCCGCGCCCGGGCCAGCCAGTCCGCCGGGCCGCCCGGGTGGACGATCATCTCGGCCCCCTCCCCCCAGTCGAGAAGGTCGGACAGGTGCAGCCGGCATTTCCCTTTCCGCGCCCGCCGCCGCCCGGTGGAGAGCAGCCGGCAGAGCCGCCCCCAGGCGGCGCGGTCGCGGGGGATCCAGGTGGCGGAAAACCCGCTATCGGTGACGATCCGCGCCGCCGGAAGGAGCCGCGGGACGGTGCGGATGTCGGCCGAGGGCGGGACAGGGCAATGCGCGGGACGAGGGGGGCCGATCGGGGCGGCGGCGTCGCGCAGGGCCACCAGCCGGCGCAGTTCCGCCGCGCGGGCATGGGCGCGAACGATCCCGGCCACGCTGTTCTCGTCGGCGATGGCCAGGGCGCCGATCCCGAGAAGTCCGGCGCGGTCGATGTATTCCTCCGGATGCGCGGCCCCGGTCAGGAAGGTAAAGTTCGACGTGACGGAGAGTTCTGCGGGTGGCGGGCTGGGCATGCCAGCAGTATGTTCGCTTTTTGTTCCTTTGTGGAGTCGTCGCGCTCCCCGCGGCCGGGCGCCATGCGTATTTCCGAAAAGCAAAGAAGGATCAGATCCGGTCGCGGAAGGCCGCGAACACCGCCTCGTAGACCCCGCGTTTGAAGGCAACGATCTGCCGGGTGAGTTCCGCCGGAGTCATCCAGGTCCAGGCGCCGAATTCGGGATGGGCAGTATGGATGTTCACGTCCGAATCCCGCCCGCGGAACCGGCACAGGACCCATTTCTGCTTCTGCCCGCGATACCGGCCGCGCCAGACCTTGCCCAGCAGGTCGTCGGGCAGGTCGTAGAGGATCCAGTCCTCCGTCTCGGCCTCGACCTCGACCAGGTCGGGGGACAGGCCGGTCTCCTCCTCCAGTTCCCGAAGAGCCGCTTCGCGCGGTTCCTCGCCAGTGTCGATCCCGCCCTGGGGCATCTGCCAGGCACCTGAATGGTGGTCGAGCCGTCGCCCGGCGAAGACGTGCCCGTCCGCATTGACAAGGACCACCCCGGCGCAGGGGCGATAGGGCAGGTCCTCTCGCAGGGTCATCGGCGCCGCTCCTCTTGGCCGGTCGCGGGGCAACCTATGCCGCCCCCGCCGCGCCGCCACCCCCGGCGGGGTTCACTCCGACGGAGCGCGGGCCTCCTGTTGCTCCTGTCCCGCGCGCACCGCCTCGGGGCGCAGGGCGACCATGCCCTTGAGCATGTCGATGGCGTAGGCGAGCTGGTAATCCTCGTCGCGCAGGCGGGCGGCTTCCTCGGCGGCCTCCTGCTCCTCGCGGATGATGTCCTGCTCGTCCTCGGTCAGGGAATCGTTGTCGAGCGCGCCGCGCAGATCCGCTTCGGAGCGGCTGGGGCGGAAGGGTTCCTCCTCCTCGCCGGTCTCCTCGGGGGGTTCGCGCACCGGCTGTTGCACGACGATGTCGGGCGACACGCCGAGGGCTTGGATCGACCGGCCGGACGGCGTGTAGTAGCGCGCAGTGGTCAGCCGCATCGCCCCCTCGCCGCGCAGCGGCATGACCGTCTGCACCGACCCCTTCCCGAAGGACTTGGTGCCCACGACGATGGCGCGCCGGTGGTCCTGCAGCGCCCCCGCGACGATCTCGGAGGCGGAGGCCGATCCGCCGTTTATCAGCGCCACGATCGGCTTGCCCTGGGCCAGATCGCCCTCGGTGGCGTTCACGCGGTCGCTGTCGACCTGCTCGCGACCGCGGGTCGAGACGATCTCGCCCTCGTCGAGAAAGGCGTCCGAGACCTCGATCGCCTGGGTCAAGAGGCCGCCGGGGTTGTTGCGCAGATCGAGCACGAAGCCGTTCACGTTCTCGATCCCGCCGGCCTTCTCGACCTCCTCGTTCAGCAACTCCTCCATCTTCGAGTAGGTCTGGTCGGAGAAGGTGATCAGGCGCAGCACCACGGTATCGCCCACGGTCCGGGCGCGCACCGCGGTCAGTTCGATCGTGTCGCGGGTGATGTCGACGTCGAAGGGCTCCTCGCGGCTCTCGCGCACGATGGTCAGGTTGATGTCGGAGCCGACCGGTCCACGCATCATGTCCACCGCCTCGTCGAGGGTCAGGCCGAGCAGGCTCTCACCGTCGACATGGGTGATGTAATCGCCGGATTCGATCCCGGCCTCGGCGGCGGGGGTGCCGTCCATCGGCGAGACCACCTTGACGAAACCGTCCTCCTGGGTGACCTCGATGCCGAGGCCGCCGAACTCGCCCCGGGTCTGGGTGCGCATCTCCTCGGCGTCGTCGGGCGACAGATAGCTCGAATGCGGGTCGAGAGATGTCAGCATCCCGTCGATTGCGGCCTCGATCAGCTCCTTCTCGTCGACCTCCTCGACATATTGCGCGCGGATCCGCTCGAAGATGTCGCCGAAGAGGTCGAGCTGCTCGTAGATCGAGGAGCGGTCGGCATTCTCCTGGGCGATCAGCGGCCCCGCGACCTGCGTGGTCAGCAGGACCCCGGCCAATGTGCCGCCCAGGGCGGCCGTCGCGAATTTCCTCATCTCTGCCTCATCCTTGCTCTGGCGCCTGCCGGCCCTCGGGGGCCGGCGCATCGACCGGGACGGTGCATCCCCACCGGGATGCGATCATAGACCCCACGCCTGTCGGCGAACACAAGAGAAGATGTCTCCCGCACTCCCGATCCTTCACATTCCCGTCGCCGGGGGCGGATCATTGCCGGATCAGGCTCCGTCCGGTCATCTCGGGCGGCTGGTCGAGTCCCATCAGCTCCAGCAGACTCGGCGCGAGGTCGGCCAGGCGGCCATCGGCCAGCGCGGCCCCCGCAGGGCCGCCCACCAGGATGCAGGGCACCGGGTTCAGCGTGTGGGACGTGTGCGGCCCCCCCGTCTCCGGGTCGACCATGGTCTCGCAGTTGCCGTGATCCGCGGTGACGATCATCGCCCCCCCGGCCACCTCCAGCGCTTCCAGGACGCGCCCCAGGCCGCGATCCACCGCCTCGCAGGCGGCGATGGCGGCGTCGAGATCGCCGGTATGGCCCACCATGTCCGGGTTGGCGTAGTTGCACACGATCAGGTCGTAGCCGGCGCCGATCGCCTCCACGAAACGGTCGGTGACCTCCTCGGCGCTCATTTCGGGGGCCATGTCGTAGGTTGCGACCTTGGGCGAGGACGGCATCGTGCGATCCTCGCCGGCCTCCGGCTCCTCGCGGCCGCCGTTGAGAAAGAAGGTGACGTGGGGATACTTTTCGGTCTCCGCCAGGCGGAACTGGCGCAGGCCGTGGTCGGCGACCCACTCGCCCAGCGTATTCTTCAGGACCCGCTTGGGAAAGACGGTGGCGAACCAGTCGCTGTGGGCGGTGCTGTATTCGACCATGCCGAGCTTCGCGGCGAAGTCGGGCCGGCCGGAGATGTCGAAGGCGTCGAAATCCGGCTGTCCCATGGCGCGCAGGATCTCGCGCGCGCGGTCGGCGCGGAAGTTGAGGCAGAAGACGCCGTCGCCGTCGCGCATCCCCTCGTACGAGCCGACCACGGTCGCGGCGACGAACTCGTCGGTCTTGTCCCGGGCGTAGGAATTGCGCACCGCCGAACCGGCATCGGAGGCCGTGGCCCGGCCGCGCCCTTCGACCATCGCGCGATAGGCGTCCTCCACGCGCTCCCAGCGATTGTCCCGGTCCATCGCGTAGTAGCGCCCCGTCACGGTGCCGATTGTCGCGCCCCGGGGCAGCTTGGCCTGAAGGTCGGCGAGATAGCCTTCGGCCGAGCGCGGGGCCACGTCCCGGCCGTCGGTGATGGCATGGATCACCACCGGCACGCCCGCCCGGGCGATCGTTCCGGCCGCCGCGGCGATGTGGTCCAGATGCCCATGAACGCCTCCGTCGGAGACCACGCCCAGCAGGTGCGCTACCCCGCCTGAATCCTTCAGGGCGGCGATGAAGTTCTTCAGCGCGGCATTGTCGAAGAAGCTGCCGTCCTCAATCGCCAGATCGATCTGGCCGAGGTCCATGGCGACGACCCGGCCGGCGCCGATATTCGTGTGGCCGACCTCGGAATTGCCCATCTGTCCGGTCGGAAGCCCCACATCGGGTCCGTGGGTCGTGAGCTGCGAGGCGGGCCCGGCGGCGCGGATCCGGTCGAAATTGGGCGTCCGGGCAAGCGCCGGGGCGTTCGCCTCGGTCTCGGCCCGGTCGCCCCAGCCATCGAGGATGCACAGGACGACGGGTTTCGGCGCGGCCATTGGCGGTCCTTCTCTGCTGTCACACCAGTCCTAGCGCGGTCCGCGGGGCGGGGAAACCGGTCTCACGCGCGATGGTAAGGTGAGCCGGACAGGATCGACGCCGCGCGATAAAGTTGTTCGGCCAGCATCACCCGCGCCAGCATGTGCGGCCAGACCATGGGGCCGAAACTCAGCGCCAGATCTGCCCTGTGCCGCAGGTCGCGCGCCAACCCGTCGGCACCGCCGATCACGAAGGCCACGCCGGGGCGCCCCTCGTCGCGCCAGCCCGCCAGCCGGTTCGCGAGATCGGGCGAGGAGAGGGTGCGGCCACGCTCGTCGAGGGCCACCAGCACGTCGCCCGCTGGAATCGCGCGCGACAATGCGTCGTTCTCGGCGGCGGGGCCCGAGACCTTGCGGCTCTCGATCTCGGTCTCGCGGAGCGGTCCGAGGCCCAGAGGCCGTCCCGCCCGGTCGAACCGGGCGGCGTAATCGTCGATCAGGTCGCGCTCGGGGCCGGCGCGCAGCCGGCCCACCGCACAGAGGGTCAACCGCACGTCAGTAGCGGGCGGCGGCCTGTTCCGGGCTCAGCCACATCTTCTCCAACTGGTAGAAGTCGCGGACTTCCGGGCGGAAGACGTGGACGATCACGTCGCCGGCGTCGATCAGCACCCAGTCGCCGGCCTCCTTGCCCTCGACCTTGGAGGTAAGGCCGTAATCCTGCTTCAGCCGCTGCGTCAGCTTCTCGCTGATCGACACGACCTGACGGGAAGACCGGCCCGTACAGACCACCATGTGGTCGGCGATCTCGGACTTGCCGCGCAGATCGATCTGCACGATGTCGAGCGCCTTGTCGGTGTCGAGAGAATCGAGGATATGCGCCAGCAGCGCATCGCTGCCCGGTGCGGTTTCGGTCGCTGCGGTCATCTCGCGCGACCCGGCTGCGGCACTGACTGGGGCCGCAAGATCTGCAAAAGACAGGACATCGTCCTCCTTGTGGATGCGCCGTCGCGCCCCGGCGCCGGGCTGACAAGACGATAACGGTTTTCGGTGCCGATTCCAAGAATTCCGCGACCGGACGTCGCACCCTGCGGATCTGCGTCCGGTGCGGGACGCGACGACGACTGGCACAACGCCCTTGCGCGCGCGGACGGCAGGGTCGTTAATGCCTGCCGATGGGCATTGCGCGAAACTCTGCCGGCCGAACCGGGTCGATCCGGCGGTTGGCCTTCGGACCGGATCTCGGTTGGCGGGTCTGGTGGTCGGCGATCCGTGCCCTCGTCACGGGCATGAACGACAGCAATATCGGCCTGATCTCGGCCGGGATCGCCTTCTACGGGATGCTCGCGATCTTTCCGACCGTGGCGGCAATCATCGCCCTGTGGGGTTTCGTCGCCGATCCGATCGACGTCTACGAACAGCTCGAAACTCTGCAGAGACTTGTCCCCGAGGACGCCTACGCGATCCTCGACGCCCAGATCACCTCGCTGGTGAACGCCAACAACTCGACCCTGGGCTGGGCCACGGCGATCTCGCTCGGCGCGGCAGTCTGGTCCTCGCGGGCGGGGGTGGCGGCGCTGATCCGCGGGCTGAACGCCATCTACCGCGAGAAGAACCGGGTCGGCCTGCGCCAGATCGCCGCCGCCTTCGGGGTCACATTCCTGCTCATCGCGGTCGCCCTCGTGGCGTTGATGTCGGTGGTGGTGTTGCCGATCCTGCTGGCGATCCTGCCGCTCGGGCCGATCACCGCGTTCCTCGTGGCCTCGGTCCGCTGGGTGGTGGCGCTGGCCGTCGTCATCGTCGGGATCGGCGTTCTCTACCGGTTCGGCCCCAACCGGCGCAAGGCGCGGATGCCATGGCTGACGCCGGGGGCCCTCGTTGCCGTGACGATCTGGGGCGCGATCTCCTACGGCTTTTCCTACTACCTGTCGAACTTCGGCAGCTACAACGAGGTCTATGGGGCGCTGGGCGCCGTCATCGCGCTGTTGATGTGGCTCTATCTCAGCGCCTATTCGGTCCTCCTGGGCGCGGCGCTGAATGCCGAGCTGGAATTGCGCACCCGCGAGGATTCCACCGTCGGCGATCCGCGGCCGATGGGAGAGCGGCGCGCCGCGGCGGCCGACACCTACCTGGGGGAGTGATCACAACAGCGGCCGCGACCGGTTCGTCTTCATTCCGTCCACCACGGCCAGGCGTTCCAGCCCCGGACGGTCGTGGATCCGCAGCTTGGAATCGATCCAGGTGGCGAGGCCACGCTCGCGCAGCTTCGCCAGGGTCTTGTTGGTGTGGACCAGCGAAAGGCCGAGCGTATCCGCGAGGTCCTGCTGCCGGAACGGAAAATCCAGCATGTCGTTGCGGATCAGGTCAAGCTGCCGGGCCCGCTCCCAGACATGCAGCAGCCCCCAGGCGATGCGCTCGATCGCCGAGCGCTGGCCTATGCTCGACAATGCCTCGCCCAGGAAATGCTCTTCCGTGGCGGCGATCCAGGTGATGTCGTAGGCGCGGTCGGGGTGGTTCTTGAACACCGACCAGAATTCGGACCGCTTGAACACGCAGAGGGTCATCTCGGTCGTGGCCTCTACTGAATGGCCCATCTCGCCGTTGACGGCGGCCTGCAGCCCGAGGAAATCGCCGGGCATCACGATATTGATCACCTGGCGCCGCCCGTCCTCGAGCGTCTTGTAGCGCAGGCCCATACCCGACAGGACGGTAAAGAGCTGGGGAGATTTCGCGCCTTCCACCAGGATCGGCGTGCCCGGCCCGATGTTCAGCTCGCCCATCTTGAACCGCTGCATGAACGCGACCTCGTCGGCGCTCATGTCGTCGAAGCAATCCAGCGGCCTGAGCGGACAGTCTGCGCAATCGACAGCCATGACTTGCTACGTGAATCCTATGTCTCAGTTAAATGACAGCGACCTCAAGTAACACTAGAGATGCTCGATGAGCAAAGTCGTATTTTCTTCTTGGACATGAGCCGCAGGACCGTGATCGTCCTGGACCGCGAGCCCCTCGTCGCCAGCGACATGCGCGAGGAGATCTCCGCGCTCGATGCCGAGGCGGTGGTACATCAGGTTACCACGGTGGCCGAGGCCCTCTCTCGCATGGGCGGGATCGCGCGGCTCGACCTGCTCATCGTTTCGGACCGGGCCAGCAATTTCTCTGCCAAGCCCGGATTCGTCGCATTGGTTCGGTCGGCGCGGTCGCTGATGGTTCTGAGCGACGCGGAGGATGAATGGCTGACGGCTTGCCCGCACGCGCGCGTGACGCGCACGTCCTTCACGGCGGCCAGTCTGCGACGGGACCTGCGGGCGATCACCGTCGGCGGCGCGCCGCTCTTCCCGCAAAGATGCCGAGAATCAACGCATTGACGAGGCCCGCGGTGCTCAAGGCAGGGCTGTTCAAGGGGTTCTGCATTTCCCGTGCCACCTCCTTCGGCACCGCCCGCGGCGGATAGCGCGAGAAGGCATAGGCCAGCAGCCCCAGCACGATGAAGACGATACCGGCGACCAGCGCCGTCGGGATCGCCCCGAACTGCTCGGACAGCAAGATCCAGCCCGCACTCAGAAGGAAGCCAAGTCCGATCACGATCAGGATCGCGGCCACAGTTCCCCATTTGGCCCGCCGCGCGAAGCTCTTTGCCGCGAAGCGCAGCGCGTTGAATTGCGGTCCGAACATGGGCGTCAACGGCGGCTCAGAAGGCCGATCAACAGCCCGATCCCCGCCGCAATTCCGAGCGCCCGAGCGGGGTTTTCGTGCACATATGCCTCGATCTCGTCGGCTTTCTCTTGCGCCTCGTCCCGCATGTGGTCCGCGCGGCGCTGCGCCTCGCCCTGATAGTAGCGCCCCTTGGCGCGGCCGTAATCACCCAAGCTCTCCGTCAAGCGCTTGATGTCGGATTTCAGCGCGTCGACCTGGCGGGACAGGTCGTCGTAGGAGGGCTCCTTCGCAGTGCCTGTCTTGCCGTTGGACGGATCGTTTTCCATGGGGGTGCTCCCTAGCCTCGAAAATCACGGGCTCAATGCGGCGTGCGGGCGAAGGTTCCGGCGCGGAGGGCGTACGGCAGCGCCACGATCAGGAATGGCGGCCTCCGGTGCGTCAGGCTGCCGAATCCTGCCTGTCGCCGCCCTGGTCTGGTCGGCGACGATTTCGCGATGGCGACGGGGATTGGGCGCCGTGCGCTCGGCTGCTCTGGCGGCAATGCATCTGCCCGCCCGGTGGATGGCGGTGCGCGCGACAACCGATCCGCCGGTCGGAATCCGGCGCACCGCGTCTTCCGCTGCCCTCGGTAACGAGGGGGCGGTGGGCGCGTTCCGGAACCCGGGCCGCCTGCGACGCTTTGGCCCGGCAAGGAGGATCGCATGCAGACGACGATCAGAACGCTTCTCGACCTCAAGGCCTGCACCGAGGACGATCGTTTCCCGGTCCGCGCACTGTTTCACCGCGCCGGCACCCGCGAACTGGCCTATGTCGCCATCGATGTCGGCGGCTGGCTCGACCGGCGCGAGGTTCTGGTGGAGATCGAGCGGTTCGGCAGGCCGGACGACGGCGAGTGGCCGGTCGCGCTCGGCCGGACCGATCTGGAGGATGCGCCGGTCCTCGAGGACGGGGACTCGGGCACGATCGACGCCTTGCCACCGCTCGTGGTCGGCCCGTTCGGCTACACCTTCTCGCCCCTGATGATGGCCGCGAGCGTGGAGGCCACGGCCGCCCCGGAGCCGTCCGGAGATCCCGAAACCGAGGGCCGCCCGCCGGAGACCCGGGCCCATGGCCGCCTTGCCGGGATCGAGCGTAGTACCGACTGGCTCGGCCGCGCGGCGTTCGGCCCCGAGGGCGAGTTGGGCCCCGTCGAGGACGTGGTGGTGGAGGACGGCGTCCTCACGGCCGTGATCCTAGCGGACGAGACCCGGATCCCCCTGGACCGGCTGCGCCGCCTTGCCGATCAGGGCCACGCCGTATTCGACTGAGGCTCAGCGGCCGAAGATGCCGAGCACGTCGTCGATGATGCGCTCGGCCATGTTCGGTTGCTGACCAGCCGGCGCCCGCCCGATCAGGCGGTCGCTGTCCGATCGGACGATCCGCCCATCGGATTGCGGCGCGGTCGTGCCGTCCGCCATCCGCGTGGCCGGCCCCGGCCCGGACATGGGCAGGTTCCGCACCGGCAGGCCCTCGTGCACCCGGATCATCGTCTCGCGCCAGATCTCGGCCGGCAGCCCGCCGCCGGTCACGCCGGTCAGCGGCGTGTTGTCGTCGTAGCCCATCCAGACGCCGGTCACGTAATCGGCGGTAAAGCCGATGAACCACGCGTCCCGTGCCGCCGAGGTCGTTCCCGTCTTGCCCGCCGCCGGACGCTCGCCCAGGGCGGCGCGCTCGCCTGTGCCTTCGGCAACCACGCGATTCATCATGTAGGTGAGCTGTCGGGCCGCCCGTTCCGAGATCACCCGTTCGCCCAGTCCCCCCTCCTGCCCGATCAGGGCCGTATCCTCGCCCTGGATGCGCAGGTCGCGGATGCCGTAGGGCTCCACCGAGGTGCCGCCGTTCAGGATGCCGGCATAGGCTCCGGTCATCTCCATGAGCGTCGATTCCGACGCCCCGAGCGCCAGCGCCGGCCCGTCGGCGAGGTCGGACTCGATGCCGAAATCCGCCGCGACCTTGCGCACCGCCTCGCGTCCCACCGCTTCGGAGACCTTCACCGCCGGGATGTTCAGCGAGTTCTCCAGCGACTGGGCCAGCGTCACGGTGCCGTGAAACTGGCGGTCGTAGTTTTCCGGCGACCATGATCCCGATCCGGGGATCTGCATTGTCAGAGGCTCGTCCGTGACCGTGTCCAGCGGCGAATACCCCACCTCCAGCGCGGCCGCGTAGACGAAGGGCTTGAATGCCGATCCGGTCTGCCGGCGGGCCTGGATCGCGCGGTTGAACTGGCCGGCGACGCCCTTGAACTTGCGCCCGCCGACCATGGCTCGCACCGCCCCGTCCGAGGACATGACGACGATCGCGGCCTGCGCCTCGGAACTGTCGCGCACCTTGGTGGAGAAGACGTGGTCCAGCGCCTCTTCCGCCGCCCGCTGGAGGCCGGGGTCGAACGTCGTCCGCATGATGACGTCCTCGGTGGTCTTGCGGGTCAGGAAGTCGGGCGCCGCCCCCATCACCCAGTCGGCGAAATAGCCGCCCGCCCGGGCCTCGGCGGCCTCCGACAGTTGGGCCGGATTATCGAGCGCGAACTGCGCTTCCGCCCCGCTCAAGTATCCCTGTTGCTCCATCAGGCGGACGATCACCGAGGCCCGCTCCTGGCTACGCTCCAGGTTGGCCGTCGGCGCATAGCGCGTCGGCGCCACCAGAAGACCGGCCAGCATCGCCGCCTCGGCCGGATCGACCTCGTTGGCGGACTTTCCGAAATAGCGCTGGGCGGCAGCCTCGAATCCCCGCGAGCCCGCGCCCAGGAAGACGCGGTTCATGTAGATGGTCAGGATCTCGTCCTTGGAGTAGCGCGCCTCCATCGCCAGCGCGTAGATCGCCTCCTTGATCTTCCGCCACAGCGTCGTCTGCCGGCAATCCTCCTCGTAGGCGCTCTCGCTCTCCCAGGTGTCGGGGTCGTAGGGCACGCCGAGGCACAACAGCTTCGCCGTCTGCTGCGAGATGGTCGAACCGCCATGGCCAGAAAGCGGCCCGCGTCCCTCCTGCAGGTTGATCTTCACCGCGCTGGCGACGCCGATCGGGTCCACGCCGGGATGCAGGTAGAACCGACGATCCTCGGTCGCGACGATCGCGTTTTTCAGGTAGGGCGAGACCGTTTCCGCGTTGATCTGTCCGCCGAACTGCTCGCCGCGCCAGGCGAAGATGTCCCCGTCGCGGTCGAGCAGCGTGACCGATCCCCGCGCCCGCCCGTCGAGCAGGGCCTCGGGCGAGGGCAGGGTGGTGTAGACGTAGCCGACCCCGAGCCCGACGATCAGCGCCAGGACCAGCGCCCCCCGCCAGACCAGCCGGAAGCTCAGCCGGAAGATCCACGCGAAGGGCAGGACCAGCCAGCCGAGGAGACCACGGCGCCGCCGGGCCGGTCCGGTCCGGCGCCCGCGCGGCTTTCGCGTCTTGCTCGCCGGCGCCCGGCGCTTCTGCGCGCGCCGCGGCGCGACCAGCGGGGATCGTGCCATGCCTGTCGTCCCGTCCTTGTCCGTCTGCTCTGCGGTGCAGCTTACAGGCCCAGATCAGCGCTTAGAACCGAGGATGCAAGATCGTGACCGCGATTCCGTGAAGCTCATAAATTAATCGAACTACGGTATATGCGCACAAATTGTGCAGAATGGCGTGCGCATCGTATTCCCGCACCCCCACCCGCGCTTGTCTCGACGCCGCGAAAGCCCGGACATGCCCGCGAGGTCCCGGAACGGGATCGCCCGCTCTCAACAGGGGATCTGCAAAGTGAAACTGATCATTGCAGCGATCAAGCCGTTCAAGCTCGAGGAGGTCCGCGAGGCGCTGACCTCCATCGGCGTGCGCGGCATGATGGTAACGGAAATCAAGGGTTTCGGCGCCCAGTCGGGCCATACCGAGATCTATCGCGGCGCAGAATACGCGGTGAACTTCGTGCCGAAGATCAAGCTGGAGATCGTGGTGACGGCCGCAATGGCCGAGCAGGTGGTCGAGACCGTCGCCCGGACCGCCAAGACCGGCAAGATCGGCGACGGCAAGATCTTCGTTCTCGACGTCGACAGCGCCACCCGCGTGCGCACCGGCGAGACCGACCAGGACGCCATCTGACACGGCCGGCCAAAGGATTCCAACCCGATGAAGACGATGACACGCATTCTCATTGCCGCAGGTCTCGGCCTGATGCCCGCGGCCGCGCTCGCCCAGGAGGCCGCCGGGGCCGCGGCCCCGGGCTTCGACCAGATCGGCCCCTACATCATGACGACGCTGCTGTTCCTGATCGGCGGCTTCCTCGTCATGTGGATGGCCGCGGGCTTCGCCATGCTCGAGGCGGGGCTCGTGCGGTCCAAGAACGTCACCATGCAGCTGACGAAGAACATCGCGCTCTTTTCGATCGCCGCGATCATGTACTGGCTGATCGGCTATTCGGTCATGTATCCCGGCGACGGCTGGCTGATCCAGGGCTGGTTCGGCGCCATCGGCACCGCGCAGTTGGAACCCGTGGGGCTGGACGCAGGCAGCGCCGATCTGGGCTATGCCTCCGTGGCGTCGGACTTCTTCTTCCAGCTCATGTTCTGCGCCACCACGGCCTCGATCGTCTCGGGCGCGCTGGCCGAGCGGATCAAGCTCTGGCCCTTCCTGATCTTCGTGGTCGTGCTCACCGGCCTCATCTACCCGATCGAGGCCTCGTGGCAGTGGGGTGGCGGCTGGCTCAGCGAGCGCGGCTTCGCCGATTTCGCCGGCTCCACGCTGGTGCACTCCGCCGGCGGCTGGGCGGCGCTCGCCGGAGCGCTGATCCTCGGGCCGCGGATCGGCAAGTTCGGCGGCGACGGACGCATCCACCCGATCCCGGGCTCGAACCTGGGCTTCGCCACGCTCGGCACCTTCATCCTCTGGCTCGGCTGGTTCGGCTTCAACGGCGGCTCGCAGCTCGCCGCCGGAACCGTGGGCGACATCACCGATGTCGGCCGGATCTTCGCCAACACCAACACTGCCGCGGCCGGCGGCGCGGTGGCGGCGCTGATCCTGACACAGGTGATGTATGGCAAGCCGGACCTGACGATGGTGCTCAACGGCGCGCTGGCCGGTCTCGTCTCGATCACGGCCGAGCCGCTGATGCCCAGCCTCGGCGGCGCGACACTGATCGGCGCGATCGGCGGCGCGATCGTGGTCTTCACGGTGCCGATGCTGGACAAGATGAAGATCGACGACGTGGTGGGCGCCATCCCGGTGCACCTGATCGCCGGCATCTGGGGCACGCTGGCGGTGGTCCTGTCGAACCCCGACGCCTCCCTCGTCACCCAGCTCGTGGGCATCGTGGCGATCGGCGCCTTCGTCTTCGCGGTCAGCCTGGTGCTGTGGATGGTCCTGAAGGCCACCGTCGGCATCCGCGTCAGCGAGGAAGCCGAGATCAACGGGCTCGACGTGACCGAGCTGGGGATGGAGGCCTATCCCGACTTCTCCAAGGGCTGAGGGCCGCCCGCCCAGGTTTGCGATCCGCCGTCGGCCCCCGGGCCGGCGGCGTTCCTTTGCCCGCCCCTCCGGCGACCGGCCGCGCATCTCCCGGCGGGCGGGAACCCGGTGCCGGGTCCGGGGCGTTTCCCGTTAACGTCTGCCCACGGACTCGGGAGGATCTCATGGCACGACATCTGATCGACAGGCGCGCGGCCCCGCTGCCGGCCGGACGCTTCCTGCACTACCTCAAGATCGAGCGCGGCCCGCGCCGCTCCTGGGCGCGCGCGGCGATGGCGATGCGGCGCCGGCACGATCCGCCGGGTCGGACGCTCAGCCAGTTCGCCGCGATCGAGCGCGGCCGGCAGGTATAGGCGGGCCTAGCTGCGCACCAGGCGCTCGTAGCTCTCCGTGATGTCGAGCGCGAGCGCCCCCACCTCGAAGCTGAAGTCGCCGATCTGGCCCACCGGGGTCACCTCGGCGGCCGTCCCGGTGAGCCAGCATTGCTGGAAGCCCTCCAGCTCCTCGGGCATGATGTGCCGCTCGTGCACCGCCACGCCCTTCTCGCGCAGCATCTGCAGCACCGTCTGCCGGGTAATCCCGTTCAGGAAGCAGTCAGGCAGGGGGGTATGGACCTCCCCGTCCTTGACGAAGAACACGTTGGCTCCCGTCGCCTCCGCCACGTAGCCGCGGTAATCCAGCATCAGTGAATCCGCACAGCCCTTCGCCTCGGCGGCGTGCTTCGACATGGTGCAGATCATGTAGAGGCCCGCCGCCTTCGCCGCCGAGGGGATCGTTTCCGGCGAGGGCCGCTTCCATTTCGACAGGTCCAGTTTCGCGCCGCTGGTCTTGGCGTCGCCGTAATAGGCGCCCCATTCCCAGGCGGCGACCGCCATGCGCACCGGGTTGCGCGCGCTCGCCACTCCCATGTCGGGCCCCGCCCCGCGCCAGGCCACGGCCCGGACATAGGCGTCCGACAGCCCGTTGGCCTGCAGCACCGCCGCCTTGGCGGCCTCGATCTCGTCGACGGAATAGGGGATCTCGAAATCGATCAGCTCGGCGGACCGGCGCAGCCGCTCGGAATGCTCCCGCCCCTTGAAGATCGTCCCGCCATAGCAACGCTCGCCCTCGAACACCGAGGACGCGTAGTGCAGCGCGTGGGTCAGGATATGCACCTTCGCGTCGCGCCACTCGACCAGCTCGCCGTCCATCCAGATCTTGCCGTCGCGATCGTCGTAGCCAGCCGACATCCCTCATCCTTCCCGAAGTTTCCCGTTCCCGGCCGCCCGGGACACAATCTGTCCGAAAATGCCAGAAGAGCGCTACTCATCCCCCCTTGGAATGTCAACTCTGCTGACATAAACTGTGATCGGAGACTTGGTGCGGAGGCGAGGATGACCGAGAAGCGGGTACAGGGCCAGGAAAGCCTGCTGTTCCTGACCGACGCGCAGCTGAGGCGCGGGATCGAGGCGATGTTCTTCGCCTATCGCGGCTTCACCGCCGATCCCGACCGGATCCTCGTCGAATACGGCTACGGCCGCGCCCATCACCGGGCGATCCATTTCATCAACCGGTGGCCGGGGACGACGGTCAACAATCTGCTCACGATCCTGGGCGTCACCAAGCAATCGTTGAACCGGGTGTTGCGCACTCTGATCGAGGACGGTCTCGTCGAAAGCCGCGTGGGCACCCGCGACCGGCGGGAACGCCACCTCTCCCTCACCGCGGCGGGCCGCGCGCTGGAGGCCAAGCTGTCGGACGCGCAGACCGCGCGGATGCGCGACGCGTTCCGCCGCGCCGGCCCGGATGCGGTCGCCGGGTTCCGCCGCGTGCTGGAGGAGATGATGGACGAGGACATGCGGCGCCTGTTCGAGGACGCCGCATGACCGACAGGCCCCACATCCTCATTGTCGACGACGACGAGCGGATCCGCGGCCTTCTCGGCAAGTTCCTGGTCCGCCACGGCTTCTACGTCACCACCGCACGCGACGCCGGCCATGCCCGGGGCATCCTCCGCGGCCTCGACTTCGACCTCGCCGTGGTCGACGTGATGATGCCGGGAGAGGACGGGATCTCGCTCTGCCGCTGGCTGACCGAGCGGCGGTCCCTGCCGACGCTGCTGCTCACCGCCCGGGGCGAGACCCGGGACCGCATCGCCGGGCTCGAGGCCGGGGCCGACGACTACCTGCCCAAGCCGTTCGAGCCGAAGGAACTGCTCCTGCGGATGAACGCGATCCTGCGGCGGATGCCGTCGCCAATGCCCGACAGCGCGCGGCCCCGGATGTTGACCCTCGGGCCGATGCGCTATGACGTGAACCGGGGCGAGTTGTGGCGCGGCGACGATCCCGTCCGGCTCACCGCTACCGAGGCCGCGCTGATGCGGATCTTCGCCAGCGATCCCGGCGAGGTGATCAAGCGCGCCCGCCTGGTCGAGGATCTCGGTCGCGCCGGCCCCGAGGGAGAGGGTGCGCAGGACCGCGCCGTCGACGTCCAGATCACCCGCCTGCGCCGCAAGATCGAGCCGGACCCGAAGAATCCCCGCTACCTTCAGACGGTGCGCGGCGCGGGCTACATGTTCTCTCCGGACTGATCTCCCGCGCCCCCGGGCGGATCGGGGCCGCCCGGCCCGGTCTTTGCTTTCTCAAATACGCCGGTCCCGCCGCCGCCATCCGTGCGCGGACGGATGCGGCGGGATGCGGGCGGCGGCCGCCCGTCAGGAAAGTGCCTTCGCCTCCTTGATCGCCGCATCCACCTTGGCGCGCTGCTCCACCAGGAAGTCCCAGATCGCATCGCCCCGGGTGGCCTCGATGGCGTCGTCATAGGCGGATTTCAGGTGTTCGTCGCCGCGCGCGCATTCCGCGTAGATCCCGGAATCGCCCGAGGACAGCGCGTCGCGGATCCTGAAGAGGCCGCGATGCGCCATGGCGGCGGTGGAGCCGCTCTCGTCCACGTCGATCCCCTCGGCGGTCATCTGCCGGTGGATCGCCTCGTGAAAGCTCGCCCGCTCCTCGATGCAGCGCTCCACGAAGCTGCCGTTCCCGTCGATGTTCTCCTGCGCCTGCTCGTAGCCCTCGCGACTGTCGATCACGCGGGTATGCAGCACCTGCAGCGCATCCTTGACGTCAGCCATGTCATGGTCCCTTTCACTCGTTGCACGCCCCAACTCGCCGCGCGGCGATGCGGTCCCGGGCGTCTTGCGACGCACCGCCGTCCGGGCCCGTTTCCCCCCACCGCGCTGCCCGCTACGATGGGCAGGGCCAAGCAGAAGGACGACGCCCCCATGAGCGTGATCTGGTATTCCCACCCGGCCGGGCGCCGCCATCTGACCCCGAGCGGCCATCCGGAGCGCGTCGCGCGCCTCGATGCCGTGGAGGACGCCCTCGCGCCTTTGCGCCTGGAACGGCGCGAGGCGCCGCTCGCGACGGAGGAGGACGTGCTTCTGTGCCACCCGCGGCGCTATCTCGACCGGATCCGGGCCGCGCTGCCGGGCTCGGGCAGCGTCGGGCTTGACGCCGACACCCATGTCTCGGCGGGCTCGCTCGAGGCGGCGCTGGCGGCGGCCGGCGGCGCGATCGCCGCGGTCGACGCGGTACTCGACGGTGCGGCCCCGGCGGCCTTCGTCGGCTGCCGTCCGCCCGGCCACCACGCCGAGACCGAGATTGCCATGGGCTTCTGCCTCCTCGGCACCGCCGCGATCGCGGCGAAGCATGCGCTCGACCGCCGCGGCCTGTCCCGCGTGGCGGTGGTGGATTTCGACGTCCATCACGGCAACGGCACCCAGGATCTGCTGTGGAAGGAGGACCGCGCGCTCTTCGTCTCCTCTCACCAGTGGCCGCTCTATCCCGGCACCGGTGCGGCCTCCGAGCAGGGCGCCCACGGCCAGATCCTGAACGTGCCCCTGGCGCCGGAGACCGGGGGGGGCGAGATGCGCCGGGCCTACCGGGATATCGTATTCCCGCGCCTGCGCGAGTTCGCACCCGAACTGATCGTCGTCTCCGCCGGCTTCGATGCCCACATCTCCGACCCGCTGGCCAACCTGCGCTGGCAGCCGGAGGATTTCGCCTGGATCACCGACTGGCTCTGCGACGTGGCCGAGGAGCATTGCGGCGGCCGCCTCGTCTCGACACTGGAGGGGGGATATGATCTGGACGCGCTCGCCACGTCGGTCGCCGCCCACGTGGAGGTTCTGAAGGAGAGATCCGCATGAGCGAGACACCCATCGAGGAGATGTCCTTCGAGGAGGCGATGCGCGAGCTCGAAACCGTGGTGGGGCAGCTCGAATCCGGCGAGGTGGCGCTGGAGGAGTCGATCCGGCTCTACGAGCGCGGCGCGAAGCTGAAGGAGCGCTGCCAGCGCACGCTCGACGCCGCCGAGCAGAAGGTGGCCAAGATCACCACCGACCAGACCGGCCAGGCGACGGGCACCGAGCCGCTCGACCCGTGAGCTTCGAGGAACGGCTCGCCGCGGCGCAGGCGGCGCTGGATGCCCGTCTCGCCCGCGCGGTGGAGGGCACGGCGCCGGTCCATGACGCGATTCGCCATGCGCTCGACGGGGGCAAGCGGCTGCGCGGCTTCCTGGTGATCGAGGGCGCGCGGCTGCACGATGTCACCGATGCGGCGGAGGCGGGCGCGGCGATCGAGGCGCTGCACGCCTATTCCCTCGTCCATGACGACCTGCCGGCCATGGACGACGATTCCCTGCGCCGCGGCCGCCCCACGGTCCATGTGAAATGGGACGAGGCGACCGCGATACTGGCCGGCGACGCGCTGCAGTCGCTGGCCTTCGAACTGCTCTGCGATCCCGCCTGCCACCCGGATCCGGGCGTGCGCGCCACGCTTGCGCTGGATCTCGCCCATGCCGCGGGCATGCGCGGCATGGTCCTGGGCCAGGCGCTCGACATCGCCGCCGAGAGCGCGGGCAGGCCGCTCGACCTCGCCCAGGTCGAGGCGCTGCAGGCGGGCAAGACCGGCGCGCTGATCGAATGGGCGGGCCGCGCCGGCGCCATCCTGGGACGGGGCGATCCCGGGCCCCTGGGGGCCTATGCCCGCGCGCTGGGCCGCGCCTTCCAGATTGCCGACGACATCCTCGACGTGGAGGGCGATGTCGGCGCCACCGGCAAGGCCGTGGGCAAGGATGCCGGCGCAGGCAAGGCCACCTTCGTCTCGCTCCTCGGGCTCGACGGCGCCCGCAACCGGGCGCGCGATCTGGCGGCCGAGGCCTGCGACGCGCTCTCCCCCTACGGGCCCCGGGCCGAAACCCTGCGCGACTGCGCGCGCTATGTCATCGACCGCGACCGCTGACACCCGCGTTTGCAGTGCGGCGCGGGGGCCGTTAAACACGCACAGATCCGCGCGAGGCAGGCCCATGACCGACCGACCCGATACCCCCACCCTCGACCGCATCGCCTCGCCCGCCGACCTGCGGGCGATGAGCGACGCCGATCTGCACCGCGTCGCCGACGAGCTTCGGGCCGAGACGATCTCGGCCGTCAGCCAGACCGGCGGGCATCTGGGCGCAGGCCTCGGCGTGGTGGAGCTGACCGTCGCGCTCCACGCCGTCTTCGACACGCCGCGCGACCGGCTGATCTGGGACGTCTCGCACCAGTGCTACCCGCACAAGATCCTCACCGGACGACGCGACCGGATCCGCACCCTGCGCCAGAAGGACGGCTTGTCGGGCTTCACCAAGCGCAGCGAATCGCCCTACGACCCGTTCGGCGCGGCGCATTCCTCCACCTCGATGTCCGCCGCGCTGGGCTTCGCGGTGGCGCGCGACCTGGGCGGCGCACCCGATCCCGCGCTGGGCGACGCCATCGCCGTGATCGGCGACGGGGCAATGTCGGCGGGCATGGCCTACGAGGCGATGAACAATATCGGGGCGCTGGGCAAGCGCATGATCGTGATCCTGAACGATAACGAGATGTCCATCGCGCCGCCCGTGGGGGCCATGTCCTCCTACCTGTCGCGGCTATACGCGGGCGCGCCGTTTCAGGAGTTGAAGGCCGCGGCCAAGGGCGCCGTCTCGATGCTGCCGCCGCCGCTGCGCGAGGGCGCCCGCCGGGCCCAGCACCTGCTCAAGGGCATGACAATCGGCGGCACCCTCTTCGAGGAGCTGGGTTTCTCCTATATCGGCCCGATCGACGGCCACGACCTCGACCAGATCCTGCCGATCCTGCGCACCGTGCGCACCCGCGCCGACGGGCCGGTGCTGATCCACGCCATCACCCGCAAGGGCAAGGGCTACGCCCCCGCCGAGGGCGCCACCGACAAGGGCCACGGCGTGTCGAAGTTCGACGTGGTCACCGGCGAGCAGAAGAAGGCCGCGTCGAACGCGCCCTCCTACACCAAGGTCTTCGCCGACGCCCTGCTGGAGGAGGCGGCCCGCGACGAGCGCATCTGCGCCGTCACCGCCGCCATGCCCGACGGCACCGGCCTCAACCTCTTCGCCGAACGCTATCCGTCGCGCTGCTTCGACGTGGGCATTGCGGAGCAGCACGGCGTAACCTTCTCCGCCGGGCTCGCCGCGGGGGGGATGCGGCCCTTCTGCGCGATTTATTCCACCTTCCTGCAACGCGGTTACGATCAGGTCGTGCACGACGTGGCGATCCAGCGCCTGCCGGTGCGATTCGCCATCGACCGGGCCGGCCTCGTCGGCGCCGACGGCGCCACCCATGCCGGCAGCTACGACGTCGCCTATCTGTCGAACCTGCCGGGCTTCACCGTCATGGCCGCCGCCGACGAGGCCGAGCTGAAGCACATGGTCGCCACCGCCGCGGCGCATGACGAGGGCCCCATCGCCTTCCGCTTCCCCCGCGGCGAGGGCACCGGCGTCGAGATGCCCGAGCGCGGCGAGGTTCTGCAGATCGGCAAGGGTCGCATGATCCGCGAGGGTTCCGGCATCGCCATCCTCAACTTCGGCGCCCGGCTGAAGGAGATCATGGAGGCCTGCGAGTCCCTCGGGGGCCGGGGCATCTCGCCCACCGTGGCCGATGCCCGCTTCTCCAAGCCGCTCGACCGCGAGCTGATCCTCGATCTCGCCCGGCGCCACGAGGCGCTGATCACCGTCGAGGAGGGCGCCGTGGGCGGCTTCGGCAGCCATGTCGCGCAGCTTCTGGCCGAGGAGGGGGTGTTCGATGCCGGCCTCGCCTATCGCTCGATGGTCCTGCCCGACATCTTCATCGACCAGGCCAGCCCCCGCGACATGTATGCCGTCGCCGCGCTGAACGCCGAGGATATCGAGGCGAAGGTCCTGTCGGTCCTCGGCGTGGGCTCCATCGGCAAGCGGGCCTGAGGCACCGGCGTCACCGGACGCGGCCATCCGCCTGTGCATCGGAAAGCGTCCCGATGCGGTGAGGGAGGCGGGTAGGGTCGCGCCATCCCCGCATCGACCGGCGCGGCCAGCCGGCGGCGACCGTCCCGGACCTTGGATCGGGAGCATCTCGTATCCGTCACGGGCATCACCCCGCGGTGCGGCAAGGCTCAACCCAGATAGACCTGCCCCTTGGGATATCCCACGCGCGGGCGCACCTGCGTGGCCAGGAAGAAGCCCAGCACCAACGGGCCGACGCGGCCGAGGAACATGATCAGCACGATCACCGTGCGCCCGATCCCGTCGAGCGTCTCCGTCGCGCCCATGGTCAGCCCCACCGTGCCGAAGGCCGAGGCGACCTCGAAGGCCAGGGGCAGGAACTCCGTCGGATTGGACAGCGTGAGCAGGAACAGCCCGGTGAACAGGATCAGGGTCGACAGCGTGGTCAACGCCATGACCTTGTGCACCTCCTCGGTGCCCAGCGCGCGCCCGAAGGCGTTGAGCTGGCGCTGCCGGCGGAAGAAGGCGAGGGTGGCCAGTATCAGGACGAAGGCCGTGGTGACCTTGATTCCGCCCGCGGTGGAGGTCGATCCGCCGCCGACGATCATCAGGCCGATCGTCATCAGCGCCGTGCTCTCGCGCATGGCCGTGGTGTCGACGGTATTGAACCCGGCCGTGCGCGGCGTGACCGCCTGGAAATAGGCGGCCTGCAGCTTGACCCAGATTCCCTCGATCGCGCCCAGCGTGCCTGGATTGCGCCATTCCAGCGCGGCGAAAAGGACGAAGGCCGACAGGATCAGCACCGGCGTTCCCGTCAGCATCAGCTTGGAATGCAGCGAGAGCGGCTTCCAGGCACGCTTCTGCCACAATTCCGCCAGCACCACGAAGCCGAGCCCCGACACGATGAACAGCGTCGTGACGGTGAAGGTCACCAGCGGATCGCCGGCATAATCGCTCAGCGAATCGGTGAAGGTGGAGAATCCGGCATTGTTCCAGGCCGAGACGGCGTGGAACCCGGCGTGCCACATGCCCTGCGCGTATCCGTGATCGGGCACGAAGGCGACCGACAGCAGCGCGAAGGCGCCCAGTTCGAACATCACCGCCAGCCGCAGGATGATGCCCACCAGCGCGGTGAGGTTGCGCATCGAGGTCTGGTTCAGATCCTCCCGCAGCACGATCCGCTGCGGGATGCCGATCGGCACGCCGAGCGCCGACAGCAGCAGCACCGCGAAGGTCATCAGCCCCAGCCCGCCCATCTGCATCAGCACCATGATGATGCCCTGGCCAAGATGGGTGAACGTCTCCCCGGTGGAGACCACGGTGAGTCCCGTCACCGTCACCGCCGAAGTCGAGGTGAAGATCGCGTCCGACCAGCTGATCGGGTGGTGCAGCGACCCCGGAAGTTTCAGCCCCGCGGCCCCCAGCGCGACCAGGACGAGGTACATCAGCGCCAGCATCCCCGGCGGCGGCAGGCGCTTCAGCCAGGCGCCGAGGCTCATCACAGGGATTGCGTGAAGGCGCGGAGATCCTTGCGCCGCCCCAGCAGGAGCAGCATGTCATCCTCCTTCAGGGCGCAGCGGTCGCCGTCCCGGCCGATGAAGTCGGTCCCCCGCATCACGCCCAGGCCGCGCAGGTCGAACCGGGCAAGGTCGAGGTCGTCGAGGCACTTTCCCTCGAGCGTATCCGGCACCCGCATGTTCACCACGTGCAGGGTATTGCCCAGGCTCACATGGTCGCGGATCAGGGGGTTGTGCAGCATCTGCGCGACCTGCTCGCCCATCCGCACCTCGGGGTGGATCACCCGCTCGGCGCCGATATGGTTCAGGATCCGGTGATGGGTCTTGGACACCGCCTTGGCCCAGATCTTGTCGATCCCGAGCAGCCGCAGGTTCATGGTGGCGAGCACGCTGGCCTCGAAATCGTGGCCGAGCGCCACCACGCCGGCCTCGCATTCGTCGACGCCCGCGTCTCGCAGGGCGGCGTCGGAGCGCGCGTCGACGATCAGCGTCTGGTCGAGCGCGTCGGCGTGGCGCGACACCTTGCCCTCGTCCTTGTCGATGCCGATGACGTAGTTGCCGAACCGCTTCAGCTCGGTGGCGACGGTCGAGCCGAAATTGCCCAGCCCGATGACCACGAAGTTCGTCGGATGCTTCCCCATGTCAGGCATCCCCGTCCAGAAGCGCGGCGAGCCCGTCCCGATAGCTCGGATAGGCCAGCGTGACCCCCAACTCCCGCTTGATGCGGCCGTTCCGCACCCGCTTCGATTCGGCGTAGAAGCTGCGCGCCATCGGCGACAGGTCCGCCTCCTCGAAGGAAATCTCCGGCGGCCGCTCCAGGCCCAGGAGGTCGGCGGCATGGGCGATGACGTCCTGCGGCGGGGCCGGGTCGTCGTCGCAGACATTGTAGATCGCGCCCGGGCGCGGATGGTCGATGGAGGCGAGGCACACGGTCGCGATGTCCTCCACGTGGATGCGCGAAAAGACCTGGCCCGCCTTCACGATCCGTCGCGCGCGGCCCTCCCGCACCTTGGCGAAGGGGCCCCGCCCCGGGCCGTAGATTCCCGCCAGCCGGAAGATGTGCAGCGGCAAGCCCGACCGGGCGGCCAGGGCCTGCCATCCCGCCTCGGCGCGCACGCGGGCCGCGCCGCGGGCGGTGGACGGCGCCAGCGGCGTGTCCTCGTCCACCCAGTCGCCGCCGTGGTCGCCATAGACTCCGGTGGTCGAAAGGTAGCCGAACCAGTCGAGATCCGTCGCCGCGATGTCGCCCCCATGCGCCCTCAGCACCGGGTCGCCGTCGTCGGGAGAAACGGAATGCAGGATATGGGTCGCGCGGGCGATCTCTGCGCCCAGGTCCGCCCCGGGCCAGATCACCGGCCGCACGCCGGTCGTGGCGATCGCCCGCGCCTTCTCGGCCGAGCGGGTCGTGCCGGCCACCTCCCAGCCGCGCGCGATCAGGCGCGGCGCCAGCGCCCGCGCCGAGTAGCCGTGGCCGATGGACAACAGCCTCATAGCCGCGCCAGCGTGCGGGGATCGCGCTCTCCGCCGAAGAAGGTTTCCAGCACCCGTCCGAAGACGTCCGGTGCCACCGTCACCCGCTCGAACAGCGTCGCGCAGGAGCGCACCTTCGCCGCGTCGATTCCGCCGAGGATCTCCTCGGCCGGCCGGTCGGCATGGGCCAGCAGCAACTCGCACATCTCCACCAGCCGCCGGCCGAGCACCGGGTGCCGCAGATAGGCATCGGCCTCCGCCAGCCCGTCGAGCCCGAAATGCTCCGACCGCTCGGACCGGCCGAGCCCGCGCAGCTGCGGATAGACGTACCAGATCCAGTGCGTCGTCTTGCGCCCCGCGGCGATCTCGGCGCGGGCCTTGTCGTAGTCGCGCGACTGGGCGACGAGAAAGCGGTCGAGGTCGTAATCGGTCATGCCCCGCATCTGGTCAGAGGGGCGCGCCGGGTGCAAGCGGCGTCAGGGGGCCGGCGGCACCCATGCGAGCGGCGCTCCGGTCGCCGCCGATGTCGCCGTTTCTCCGGCCTGGGGGCCTCGGGCGCCGCTGCCGGCCAGCCCCTCTGCGGGTTGTGCGCGCGCGCGCATCGGCCATAGTGCCGGCAACAGAAGGGGGATCGCCCATGACCGAGAGCCTGCCCATCGAAACGCCGGACCTGCCCGCCCCTGAGGCGTTCTCGGATGCCGTCGCGGCCGTTCGCCGGTTGCAGGAGCTCTACGAGGCGGGCGTCGGTTTCCTGACCGAGCGGTTTCTCTCCGCCCTCGACGGCGATGCGCCGCGGGTCCGCTACCGCGCCTTCTACCCCGAGATCCGGATGACGGCCGCCACCTACACGCCCTCCGACAGCCGCCTCTCCTTCGGCCATGTCACCCGGCCCGGGCGCTACTCGACCACGATCACCCGGCCGGACCTCTTCGCCGATTACCTCGAGCAACAGCTCTCGCTGCTGCTCGAGACGCAGAACGCCACCATCTATGTCGGGGTCTCGCATACGCCGATCCCGCTGCACTTCGCCGTGGCCAGCGATCCTGACCTGCGCGTCCCCGAGGCCGGGGCGATGAACTTCTCGCTCCGCGACATCTTCGACACGCCCGACCTGTCCACGACCCACGACGCCATCGTCAACGGCGAGGGCTTCGTCTTCGAGGACGGCTCCCGCCCGCTGGCCCCCTTCACCGCGCAGAGGATCGACTATTCCCTGTCGCGGCTGGCGCATTACACTGCCACCGACCCGGTGCATTTCCAGAACCACGTCCTGTTCACCAACTACCAGTTCTACGTCGAGGAATTCGAGGCCTATGCCCGCCAGGCCCTGGCCGATCCCGACAGCGGCTACACCGCCTTCGTCGGCCCCGGGAACCAGTCCATCGACCGCGACGACGGCCTGATGGAGCCGGTGGCCAAGATGCCGCAGATGCCCACCTACCACCTGCAGCGCCCGGGCGGGCAGGGGATCACGCTGGTGAATATCGGCATCGGCCCCTCCAACGCCAAGACGGCGACCGACCACATCGCGGTCCTGCGGCCCCATGCCTGGCTGATGGTGGGCCATTGCGCGGGCCTGCGGAATTCCCAGCGGCTGGGCGATTTCGTCCTGGCCCATGCCTACTTGCGCGAGGACAACGTGCTCGACGACGACCTGCCCGTCTGGGTGCCGATCCCGGCCCTTGCCGAGATCCAGGTCGCGCTCGAGGATGCCGTGGCCGAGGTGACCGAGCTGAAGGGCTACGAGCTCAAGCGGATCATGCGCACCGGGACGGTGGCCACCATCGACAACCGCAACTGGGAGCTGCGCGACCAGTCCGGCCCGGTCCAGCGGCTGTCCCAGTCCCGCGCCGTCGCCCTCGACATGGAGAGCGCGACCATCGCCGCCAACGGGTTCCGCTTCCGCGTCCCCTACGGCACGCTGCTCTGCGTTTCCGACAAGCCCCTGCACGGCGAGCTGAAGCTTCCCGGCATGGCGACGGATTTCTACCGCACCCAGGTTGCCCGCCACCTTCTGATCGGCGTCCGCGCCATGGAGGCGATCCGCGGCATGCCACTGGAACGGATACACAGCCGCAAGTTGCGCTCCTTCGAGGAGACGGCGTTCCTGTGATCCGGCCATCCCTTGTAAAAGGGGCTTTCCTACGCTCAGGCGGTTGTGCGCCCCGATCTTCTGGAGTTTAGTCCCGAAACAGCCGAACCGGCGGAAAGACCGCGAGACCGATAGTGAGGAGACAGTGACTTGGCAAACAAACCGATGACGAAGACGCAACTCGTGGCGGCGCTGGCCGACCGGATGGACAGCGACAAGAAAAGCGCGAACGAGGCGCTGGATGCGATCACCGCGATCATCACCGACGAGGTCTCGAATGGCGGCGCCGTGACGCTGCCCGGGATCGGCAAGATCTACTGCCGGGAGCGGCCCGAGCGCATGGTGCGCAACCCCGCCACCGGCGAGCAGATGAAGAAGGACGCCGACAAGGTGGTCAAGGTGACCGTCGCCAAGGCGCTGAAGGACAGCGTGAACGGCTGAAGGCCGCGCGCCGGCCGCCCTGCCGCGGCCGCGCGAGGGCTTTCCCGCCCTGCGACGAGATGGCAGAGAGGCGCCGTCTCGTCCCATACCCGGATCCGTCCATGACAGGCTTCGTCAGTTTCGTGGGGTCCGGCCCCGGCGACCCGGAGCTTCTGACCCTGAAGGCCGTCGACCGGCTGCGCCGCGCCGACGCGGTGCTGTTCGACGACCTGTCCTCGGGCCCGATCCTCTCCCATGCCCGCCCCGGCGCCGATCTCGTCGGCGTGGGCAAGCGCGCCGGCCGCGCCTCGCCGCGCCAGGATCACGTCAGCCGCCTCCTGGTGGACTATGCCGCGGGGGGCGGGCGGATCGTGCGGCTGAAATCCGGCGATCCCGGCATCTTCGGCCGGCTGGAGGAGGAGTTGGTCGCCCTGCGCGTCGCCGGCATCGCGCACGAGATCGTCCCGGGCGTGCCGTCGGCCATCGCCGCCGCCGCCGCCGCCGGCATCCCGCTCACCCGCCGGCTGACCGCGCGCCGGGTGCAGTTCGTCACCGGCCACGATGCCACCGGCGCCCTTCCGGCCGACATCGACCTCGACGCGCTCGCCGATCCGGCGGCCTCCACCGTGGTCTTCATGGGGCGGCGCACCTTTCCCGCGCTCGCGGCGGCGCTGATCGCGCGCGGTCTGCCCGGGAATCAGCCGGCGATCCTGGCTGAGGCGGTCTCCACCCCCGACCAGCGGCTGGATCGCTCGACCGTCTCGCGGCTCGCCGACCGGCTCGCCGCGGATCCCGGCACCCAGGCCGCCCTGATCCTCTACGGCCCTCTGGCCGAGGGCGCATGACCCGGATCGACCTCGTCGGCATCGGCACCGGCCATCCGGGGCACGTCACGCTCGACGGCCAGCGCGCCCTGCGTGCGGCGGCGCGCGTCCTGATCCCGCGCAAGGGGACGGGCAAGGAGGATCTGGCCCATCTCCGCCACGCCATACTGGCCGAGGCCGGCGCCACGGCCCGGGTGGTGGAGTTCGACTATCCCACCCGCGACGAAAGCCTGCCCTATGCCACCCGCGTCGCCCGCTGGCACGACGCCATCGCCGCGCGCTGGGCCGCGGCCATCGGCGACGAGCCCGGCCCCGTGGCGCTCCTCGTCTGGGGCGATCCGGGGCTCTACGATTCCACCCTGCGGATCGCCCGCCGCCTCGATCCGGTGCCCGACCTGCGGGTGATCCCCGGCATCACCGCGCTGCAGGCCCTGACCGCCGCCCACGCCATCCCGTTCAACACGGTGAACGGCGCCGTCACCGTCACCACCGGCCGCCGCCTGCGCGACCACGGCTGGCCCGGGGGGGGCGGGACGGTCGTGGTCATGCTCGACGGCGAATGCAGCTTCCTGGCACTCGACCGGCCGGACCTGTGGATCTGGTGGGGGGCCTATCTGGGCATGGCGGAGGAGATCCTCGACCACGGCCCGCTGCCCGAGGCCGGCCCCCGCATCGCCGCGACGCGCGCCGAGGCCCGTGCCCGCCACGGCTGGATCATGGACACCTATCTCCTGCGCGCGCCGGGGGCGGAATGACCGTGGCGATCCTGCACCTCTGTTCCACCTGCCGCCCCGATCCGCTGCCGCTCGACTCCCTCGCCGCCGCTTTCGCCGCCGACGGGATCGAGGCCGAGATCCGCGCCCAGCCCTGTCTGAACGTCTGCTCCGCCCCTGTCGCGCTGTCGCTGCAGGGGCCGGGGCGGGCCACCTGCCTGTTCTCGGGGATCGACCCCGAGGCCGACCGCGGCGACATCGTCGCGACCGTCCGCGCCTGGCAGGCGGCGCCGCGTGGCTGGATCGAGGATGCCCGCCCCTGCGGCCGGCTGCGCCACTGTCTCGTCGGGCGGGTGCCCGCGCCCTGAGCGGCCGCGCACAGCGCCGGCCCGGGATATCGCGCTCCGCCGTGATGCCCGCCCCGGTCGCGCGACCGGTCGGTGCACATCGTCCGACCGCGCCGGCTCACCCCTTTTCGTGGAAATGGTCGTAAATCTTCTCGGCCAGCCCCGCGCTGATCCCCTTCACCGCCTTCAGGTCGGCCAGCGCCGCGCGGCTCACCGCCTTGGCCGAGCCGAAATGCGACAAGAGCGCCCGCTTGCGCGTCGCGCCCACCCCCGCGATCTCGTCGAGCGGCGTCGCGCCGATCGCCTTCGACCGCTTCGCCCGGTGGGTGCCGATGGCGAAGCGGTGCGCCTCGTCGCGCATCCGCTGCACGAAGTAGAGGACGGGGTCGTTGTGGCGCAGCGCGAAGGGCCGCTGCCCCACCCGGTGGAACTCCTCCTTGCCGGCGTCGCGGTCGATCCCCTTGGCCACCCCCGCCATGGCGATGTCGTCCACGCCCATCTCCGCCATGATCTCGTGCACGGCCGACACCTGTCCCGCGCCGCCGTCGATCAGCAACAGGTCCGGCCACATGCCGCGCTCGCGGTCGGGGTCCTCGCTGATCAGCCGCTTGAAGCGCCGCTTGAGCACCTCCTTCATCATCCCGAAATCGTCGCCCGGGCTCAGCTCCTCGCCCCGGATGTTGAACTTGCGGTATTGCGACTTCACGAAGCCCTCGGGCCCGGCCACGATCATCGCGCCCACCGCGTTCGTCCCCTGGATATGGCTGTTGTCGTAGACCTCGATCCGCTCGGGCCGCGCCTCCAGATCCAGCGCCTCGGCCAGACCGTCCAGCAGGCGCCCCTGGGTCGCCGTCTCGCTCATCTTCCGCGCCAGGCTCTCCCGCGCGTTCCTGAGCGCGCCGGCCACCAGGTCCTTCTTCTCGCCCCGCTGCGGCACCAGGATCTGCACCCGGCGCCCCGCCTTCTGTCCCAGCGCCTCCTCCAGCAGTTCCCGCTCCTCGATGTCGTCCGACAGCAGAAGTTGCCGCGGCGGCTCCTTGTTCTCGTAGAACTGGCCGATGAACCCGGCGAGAATCTCCGCGGGCTCCGCCCCCGACCCCGTCTTGGGATAATAATCCCGGTTGCCCCAGTTCTGGTTCGCCCGGATGAAGAAGACCTGCACGCAGGCCTGCCCCCCCTCCGTATGCAGCGCGATCACGTCCGCCTCCGACACGCCCGCCGGGTTGATCCCCTGGCTGCCCTGCACATGGGTCAGCGCCCGGATCCGGTCGCGCAGGGCCGCGGCGCGCTCGAACTCCATCGCCTCGGCCGCGCGCTCCATCTCGGCGGCGAGCTGGCTTTGCACCTTCGTGGTCTTGCCCTGCAGGAACTGCTCCGCGTCGCGCACGCTGGCGGCATAGTCGTCTTCCGAGACATGTCCCACGCAGGGCCCCGAACAGCGCCGGATCTGATAGAGCAGGCAAGGCCGCGTGCGCCCCTCGAACTGGCTGTCCGTGCAACTGCGCAGCAGGAACACCTTCTGCAGCTGGTTCAGCGTCCGGTTCACCGCCCCGGCGCTGGCGAAGGGACCGTAATAGGATCCCTTGTCCGACCGCGCGCCGCGATGCTTGCGGATCATCGGATAGGCATGGTCGCCGGTGACGAGGATGTTCGGAAACGACTTGTCGTCGCGCAGCAGCACGTTGTAGCGCGGCTTGAGCTGCTTGATGAGGTTCTGCTCCAGAAGCAGCGCCTCGGTCTCCGTTTTCGTCGTCAGGAACATCATCGACGCGGTCTCGCGGATCATCCGGGCGATCCGCGGGCTGTGGCCCGATGGCCGCGCATAATTCGCGACCCTCGCCTTCAGGTTGCGCGCCTTGCCCACGTAGAGGACCGCCTGGGCGGCATCGAGCATCCGATAGACGCCCGGGCTGGAATCGAGCGTCTTCAGGTAGGACTGGATGCGGGCATGGCCGCTGGGCGCGGTCTCGTCGCTCATCGCGGGGATCCGTGATTCCGGGTCGGGGCTGCAAAATATGGGCCCCGGCCACAAGAGGGAAGACCTCCACCGAACCTGTGGACAAGGTTGGGGGCAAAGGTCAGACAGGATGGATTTTTCGTTTCTCCAGACGGGGTTGATTGATCTGCCGCATTTTTAAGCGACGCCTCAGGTAGTTGAAAACAAAAGATATTTTTATGCGCGCACGATTGGGTGCCGAAACCGGGCCGGTTTCGCAACGATTTTGCGACAGCGTGGATGAATGGAGGCGCTCGGCGCCTCACTCGGGTCCGGAGACGTCCGGCGTCTGCCAGGCGAGGTGCTGGCCGCCGTCGATGCACAGCAGCTGCCCGGTCACCGCGGGGGCGTCCAGGAAGTATCCCAGCGCGGCGCAGATGTCCTGGGGGTTCGCGCCCCGCTCCAGGATCGTGGCGGCGCGCTGGGCGGCGAAATGCTCCGCCGATTGCCGCGACCCCTGAAGCGTGGGCCCCGGACCGATGGCGTTCACACGTATCGCGGGTGCCAAGGCCTGCGCCGCGGTGCGGGTGAAGGCCCACAATCCCATCTTGGCGATCGTGTAGGTCGCGAAATGCGGCGTCAGCTTGTGCACCCGCTGGTCCAGCATGTTGACGATCAGCGCCCGCGCCACCGGCTCGCCGGCGGCGTCCACGCCCGCCTGGGGCGCCTGCGCGGCGAAGGCCTGCGTCAGGAACACCGGCGCGCGCAGGTTCGAGCCGACATGCCGGTCCCAGCTTGCCGCCGTCAGCGTCTCGATCGTGTCGTGCTCGAAGATCGAGGCATTGTTGACCAGCACGTCCAGCGGCGTTCCCAGCGCCTCGGATGCGCGGCCGACCAGCGTGCCGGTCTCCTCCGCATCAAGCAGGTCGGCCCGCATCGCCGCGGCGCGGCGGCCCATGGCCCGGATCTCGGCCGCCACCGCCTCGGCATCTTCGGCGGAGGAATTGTAATGCACCGCCACGTCGATGGCCGCGGCGGCCCAGATAGAGCGCCATGGCCCGGCCCAGCCGCGCGCCCCCGCCGGTGACCAGCGCCGCGCTCATCCCGCGACCACCACCCACAGATAGCCGATATAGGCCACCAGGAACGCCGCCCCCACCGCCCGGCTCATCGGCATGGAGACGAAGACGAACGGCGCCAGCAGCACCGAACTGGCCGCCATCACCCACAGGTCCACGCTGAGGAAGGACGGGCCCACCGGGATCTCCCCCACCAGCGCCGCGACGCCGATGATGGCCAGCAGGTTGAAGATGTTCGACCCGATCACGTTGCCGATCGCGACGTCGGCCTGCCTGTTCTTCGCCGCCGCCAGCGTGGTGGCCAGTTCCGGCAGCGACGTGCCGATGGCCACCATGGTCAGGCCGATCACCGAATCCGGTACGCCCAGCGATTCCGCGATCACCTGCGCGTTCTCGATCAGCACCCGCGCGCCCACCGGCAGGCCGATCAGCCCGGCCGCGAGGAAGGCGGAGATCTTCCACCAGCTCATGTGAAGATCGGCGCCCTCCAGCGATTCCGCCGGGATGCGCTTGCGCATCCCCTCGCGGAACTGGTCGGCCAGCACCAGCGCCAGCGCCGCCAGCAGGATCAGGCCCGACCCCGCCCCGAAGGTCCCGGTGAAGGCCAGCGCGATGAACAGCGCCGTCGCCGCCAGCATCACGACGAAGCTCTTGATCGTGCCGTTGTCGCGCGTGTCGAGCCCGAAGATCAGCGCCGGCACGCCCAGCACCATCAGCACGTTGGCGATGTTGGAGCCCACCACGTTGCCCAGCGCGATCCCGGGCAGATTCGACAGGACCGCATCGACGGAGATCAGCATCTCGGGCGCCGAGGTGCCGAAAGCGACCACGGTCAGGCTGACGAGGAGCGCCGGAACGCCCAGCCGCAGCGCCAGGTTCACCGCGCCCTTGACCAGGGCGTCGCCCGCCACCAGCAGGATCGCCAGCCCCAGGATCGCCAGCGCCCAGCTCATGCCGACCCCTTGCCGCAGGGGCAGGGGCCCCGGCCGATCCTGTAGCGGCCGCAGGCGGGGCATTTCAGTGATTGAACGCGCTTCTGCCCCGGAAACCGCAGGCGACCGAACAATGCCATCACCGCCATGAAGGCGAGAAAGAGCGTGACGATCTTGATCAAGACAGGCCGAACCGGGCGTAATGGGCGCGGTCCTCGATCCCCGCCGCGGCGCTCTCCGCCAGGGCGGAGCCGAACCGCGACAGGAACGGGCGCCGCTGCTTGTAGGTGGCGAACCGGACGTTCTCGCCGAACCGTTCGCGCATCACCGGCACGAGGTGGCCCAGCCCGTCGATCAGTCCCGTCTCGCGCGCGCCCTCGCCGACCCAGACCTCGCCGGTGAACAGCCGCGGATCGTCCTTCAGCCGCGCACCCCGGCGGGAGCGGACATGCGCCTTGAAGGCGTCGTGGATCTGCTCCTGCAGATGTTTCAGCCGGGCCACGTCCTCCTCCTTCTCGGGGCGGAACGGGTCCAGCATGCTCTTCGACTCCCCGGCGGTGTAGACGCGCCGGTCGATGCCGTAGCGCGAGATGAACTTGTTGAAGCCGAACCCGGCCGAGATCACCCCGATCGAGCCGACGATGGAATTCGCGTCGGCATATATCTCGTCGGCGGCGGTGGCCAGCCAATACCCCCCCGAGGCCGCGACATCCTCCACGAAGGCCACGACCGGCACGCCCTTCTCCTCGCTCAGCCGCCGGATCCGCGCCGCGATCAGCGAGGATTGCACCGGCGATCCGCCCGGCGAGTTCAGCAGCAATGCCACCGCCTTCGGTCGGCCGCGCCGGAACGCCTTCTCGATCATGGGCGCCAGGACGGCGTCGTTCAGCCGCGCGGGGCTTCCCGTGGCAATGACGCCCTGCAGCCGCAGGACCGACACGAGCGGGCCTCTCGCGAGGCGGGGGAGACGAGGTACCATGGCGGTCGATCTAGGCGCGCCCGCCCCGGTGGCCAAGGGCGGAATGCGCCGGGGCGCGCCGCCGGTGCCAAATGGCCGCGCCGCGCCGCGCCCCGCCCGGCCATGCCGCCCGGGTTCCCCCGGGGGACCGAATCGGCTTCCAGTCCGGGGCGGCCTCGCGCTAGGGCTCGCGGCGTGCGACGATCCCACCCCTCCTTGTGCCGGGCGCCATGCTGCTCCTGACGATCTGGCCGCTCTTCGCGTTGATCTGCGCGGGATTCGCGCTGGCGCGGGCGGGCTGGCCCGATCCCGGCTTCTGGCCCGCGGCCGAGCGGGTCAACTACGTGCTGCTCTTTCCCGCGCTCCTGGTCGTCAACCTGTCCAAGGCGCCGCTGGACGATCCGGCGCTCCTGCGGATGGGCGCGGCCGTCGTGGTCACGATCGGCGTCGCGGCGGCGGCGCTGGCCGCCCTGCGCCGGGTCCGGGCCATGCCGGCCGCCCGGTTCGGCCCGGTGCTGCAGGGGGCGATCCGGTTCAACACCTATCTGGGGCTCGCCCTCACCGCGAGCCTGGCCGGCCCGGACGGTCTGGCGCGCGCCGCCGTCCTGCTGGCCGTGGCGGTGCCGCTGGTCAATGTGCTCTCGGTGCTGGCGCTCACCGGATCGGGGGATCGGCGCGGTCCGGCCGCGCTCCTCGCGCCGATTGCCACCAACCCGCTGATCCTCGGCTGCGCGGGCGGCATCGCGCTCTCCCTCACCGGGCTGGGCCTGCCCGGGGGTACGGGGCGGTTCCTCGACCTCCTGGCGCAGGCAAGCCTGCCGCTGGGCCTCCTCTGCGTCGGCGCGGCGCTCAAGCCGCGGGCGCTCGGGGCCGAATTCCCGACGCTTGCGGCCCTCTCGGCGCTGCGCCTGCTGGCGGTCCCGGCCCTGGCCTGGGCGGCGGCGCGGCTCCTCGGGCTGGGGGCGACAGAGACGCTGGTGGTGGTCGTGTTCGCCGCGATCCCCACCGCGCCCACCGCCTATGTGCTGACCACCCAGCTCGGCGGCGACGGCCGCCTGATGGCGGGCCTCGTCACCGCGCAGACGCTGGCCTCGGCCGCGACGTTGCCTGTGGTGCTGTGGCTTCTCGCCGGCGCGTCCTGAGCCCCGCGGCAGCTTACAATTCCCCGCCGGAAGCGCCATGTAAGGATATCGGCCCGGCGCCCGGGTCGAACGAAAGGCACCCATAGATGACCATGTTTTCGATGAAGCCGAAATTCGACCTGGCCGAGTTCCTGGCGGAATCGGCCCGCAAGGGACCGCGCTCCAAGACGAAGGACACCCGCCGCGGCTACACGCCCCGCGCCAAGGCCGCCCCCGAGGCCGAGAAGGACACCCCCAACGCCGACAAGTAGGGCGTCCCCGGGGACCGGTCCGCTCCCGTGGCGGACCGGCCGGTCACTCGCGCAGCCGCCAGCCGGTGCGGAAGATCCAGCCGACGATGGCGAGGCACAGCCCGGTGAAGCCCAGGATCGCCAAGAGGCTCCAGCCCACCGCCACGTCCGCCAGCCCGTAGAACGACCAGCGGAACCCCGAGACGAGATAGACCACCGGGTTGAACAGGCTCACACCCTGCCAGAACGGCGGCAGCATCGAGGCCGAGTAGAACGCCCCCCCGAGGAAGATCAGCGGTTGCACCAGCAAGAGCGGCACCAGCTGCAGCTGCTCGAAGTTCTGCGCCCAGATCCCTACGATGAAGCCGAACAGCGAGAAGCTGAGGCAGGTCAGCACCAGGAACACCAGCATCCACAGCGGATGCTGGATGCCCAGATCCACGAAGAAGAACGCGGTGCCGAGGATGATCAGCCCGATCGCCAGCGATTTGGTCGCCGCCGCCAGCACGTAGCCGGCGGTGATCTCCAGGAACGAGGCCGGCGCCGAGAGATGCTCGTAGATCGAGCCGATGAACTTCGGAAAGTAGATTCCGAACGAGGCGTTGGAGATCGATTGCGTGATCACCGACAGCATGATCAGCCCCGGGACGATGAAGGCGCCGTAGCTCACCCCCTCCACCTCGTCGATCCGGCTGCCGATCGCGGCGCCGAACACCACGAAATAGAGCGAGGTGGAGATCACCGGCGAGACGATCGACTGCAGCAGCGTGCGGAAGGTCCGCGCCATCTCGAACCGGTAGATGGCGACGATGGCGTGAAGGTTCATGCCGCGTCCTCCCCCATTAGGTCCACGAAGATGTCCTCCAGCGACGACTGCTCGGTGCGCACGTCCCGCGCCCGCAGCCCCTTCTCGGCCAGCGCGTTCAGCAGCCGGGTGATGCCGGTGCCGTCGCCCGTGCTGTCGTAGGTATAGGTCAGCTCGCGCCCGTCGCCCGACAGGTCCAGCTCGTAATCCTCCAGCCCCGCGGGCACCCGCTCGGCCGGCTCCATCAGCTCGATGACGAACAACTTGCGCCCCAACTCCCGCATCAGCGCGGCCTTGTCGCGCACCAGCCGGATCTGCCCGGCCGAGATGATGCCGATCCGGTCGGCCATGGCCTCGGCCTCCTCGATGTAATGCGTGGTCAGGATGATGGTGACGCCATTGCGCTTCAGGTCTGCCACCGTCTGCCACATCTCCTTCCTCAGGCCCACGTCCACGCCCGCCGTCGGCTCGTCGAGGAACAGGATTCGCGGCTCGTGGCTCAGCGCCTTGGCGATCAGCACCCGCCGTTTCATGCCGCCGGACAGTTCCCGCACCTGGGCGTCCTTCTTGTCCCACAGCGACAGCTGCCGCAGGATCCGCTCCAGATAGGCGTCGTCGCGCCCCTTGCCGAACAGCCCGCGCGAGAACCGCACCGTGTTGATCACCCGCTCGAAGGGTTCCAGGTTCACCTCCTGTGGCACCAGGCCGATCTGCGACCGCGCGGCGCGGTATTCGGCCACGTTGTCGTGCCCGCCGACCAGCACCCGGCCGGAGGTGATCGAGGCGATGCCGCAGATGCAGGAGATCAACGTGGTCTTGCCGGCGCCGTTGGGACCGAGAAGCGCCAGGATCTCGCCCTCCTCGATGCCCAGGTCGACATCCTTCAGCGCGTGCACGCCGCCCGCGTAGCGCTTGGTCAGCTTCTCCACCGTCACGATGGCGGTCATCGGGCGTCCTCCGTCTGGCGGGGCTTACCTATCGCGCGAAGCGGCGATGGCACCACCCCTTCCGGCAGGTCCCGCGCGCACACCCCCCTGCGCGCGGGCCGCCTTGCGCCCGGTGCCTCGCGCGCTATCCACCCTGCATGGAGAGCTGCGACGCCCTCGTCATCGGCGCCGGTCCGGCCGGCCTCATGGCGGCCGAGGAACTCGGCCGCGCCGGCGCGCGCGTCCTCGTCGCGGACCGGATGCCGTCGCCGGCGCGCAAGCTGCTGATGGCCGGCAAGTCCGGGCTGAACCTGACGAAGCGGGAGGAACCGGCCGCGATCCGCGCGGCCTGTCGCTGCCCCCGCCTCGATCCGATGCTCGACGCCTTCGGCCCGGAGGCGGTCATCGCCTGGGCCGAGGGGCTGGGCCAGCCGCTCTTCACCGGCTCCACCGGCCGCGTCTTCCCCCGCACGATGAAGGCCTCGCCGCTCCTGCGCGCCTGGCTCGCCCGGCTCGATCGCCTCGGCGTCGTCCTGCGCCCCCGGTGGGACTGGACGGGCGGCACCGGGTTCGCGACCCCGGAGGGTCCGGTCACCGTCTCCGCCCGCGCCATCGTGCTGGCCATGGGCGGGGCGTCGTGGTCGCGGCTGGGATCGGACGGGCGCTGGGCGGATATCCTGACAGGGCAGGGACTCCCCGTCGCGCCCTTCGCCCCGGCCAATGCGGGGCTCGCGGTGTGCTGGACGCCGCCCATGGCGCCGCATCTCGGGGCGCCGGTCAAGAACGCCGCGCTCCTTGTCGATGGGCGCCCCCATCGCGGCGAGTTCGTGATCTCCGAACGCGGGCTGGAGGGCGGCGGGATCTACGCCGTCTCCCGGGCGGTGCGCGAGGGCGCGGCGCTCGCCCTCGACCTCAAGCCGGACCTCGACCTCGCGACGGTCTCGCGGCGGCTGGCATCGGCGAAGGGCTCGACCTCCAATCGGCTGCGCAAGGCGCTGCGGCTCGACCCCGCCGCCATCGCGCTCCTGATGGAATTCGCGCGGCCGCTGCCGCCCGACCCTGCGTCCCTCGTCAAGCATCTGCCCGTCGCCCATGACGGCCTGCGCCCCCTCGACGAGGCGATCTCCACGGCCGGCGGCCTCTCCTGGGACGCACTGGACGAAACCCTCATGCTGCGCGACCGTCCCGGCATCTTCGCCTGCGGCGAGATGCTGGACTGGGAGGCCCCCACGGGCGGCTACCTGCTCACCGCCTGCCTGGCGACGGGAAGATGGGCGGGGCGCGCAGCGGCCGACGCCCTGGCGGACCGCCGCCACTGACCGCCGCGCCCCCGTCATCCCGTGAGCGCGGGAACGGCAGCGACGAGGAGGCCGATCTGCGGAAGGCCGGCAACCGTTCGAGCATCTCGCGCCTCCGCGCCCGGCCGAGCAAGGGCTCGACCGCATCGGCACGGGCGAGGTCCTACTCCAGCGCCATGTGGTTCGCCTCCGCCCTCACCACACCCAGCGGGGTTGCGTTCACCATTCCGGGGCGGCCCGGCCCCGCCTTCTCCCGGCATCTCCCGAACGGGCTGTCGCGCCCGAAACCCGGCGCCCCCGGCCTGTCGGCGAGGGGGAAGGCGCTCGGCGCCGGAAACAGCCTCTCGATGGTCTGGAGCGTGTATGCGGCGCGGGTGAGTGTTCTCCGCCATTCCCATAGACGATGCCGTCGGTGAAGCCTCCTCCGCGCCGAGGCGAATGGCGCGCTCCGATACCAGCACCTGGCCCCCGATCAGCTGCACGTGGTATTGCGCGGGCAGCGGGGCCCGGTCGATGGAGGCGGCTGACACGAGAGCGGAATCGATGCTCTTCCGAATCCTCGAAGACGGGCCTCCGTAGCATTGCGGCGCAAGCTCGCTCGACCTCTGCGGTCGCTTTTCGCGGCCCGGCTGGGGCGAACAGAGATGACACGATCTGCGCGCCATCCCGCACGCGCCTCCCCGAAGTTTCCGCATCCACGTCCCCGTTGCGGCGGCGCTTCAAATCGGCGGAGGGTTGGGTTATGTACCCTGTCATGGACCGGGTATTCGACATGGGCGATCATACGCGACTCGCCGAGCGATTCGAGGGCGACAGCCGCTCTGTGCTCGCGCGCCTCTGAGCGCCCCTCCCCGCTCCACCGATCCCGATTCCCTCCGACTGACGGAGACCGCCATGGCCGGCAAGACGCTCTACGACAAGATCTGGGATGCCCACCTGGTCCACGAGGACGAGGACGGCACCTCTCTGCTCTACATCGACCGCCACCTGGTCCACGAGGTGACCAGCCCGCAGGCCTTCGAGGGGCTGCGGATGGCGGGCCGCACGGTGCGCAAGCCGCAGAACACCATCGCCGTGCCCGACCACAACGTCCCCACCTTCGAGGACCGCGCCAAGGGGATCGAGAACCCCGAGAGCCGCATCCAGGTCGAGGCGCTGGACACCAACGCGACCGAGTTCGGGATCAACTATTACCCCGTCACCGACATTCGCCAGGGCATCGTCCACATCATCGGTCCGGAACAGGGCTGGACCCTGCCGGGCATGACGGTGGTCTGCGGCGACAGCCATACCGCGACCCACGGCGCCTTCGGCGCGCTGGCGCACGGCATCGGCACGTCGGAAGTCGAGCACGTGCTGGCGACCCAGACGCTGATCCAGCAGAAGTCGAAGAACATGAAGGTGGAGATCACGGGCCAGCTCGCGCCCGGCGTCACCGCCAAGGACGTCACCCTGTCGATCATCGGCCATACCGGCACCGCCGGCGGCACCGGCTACGTCATCGAGTATTGCGGCGAGGCGATTCGCGCGCTGTCGATGGAGGGCCGGATGACGGTCTGCAACATGGCCATCGAGGGCGGGGCGCGGGCGGGCCTGATCGCCCCCGACGAGACCACCTTCGACTACGTGAAGGGCCGCCCCCACGCGCCCAAGGGCGCGCAATGGGAGGCCGCGCTCGCCTGGTGGAAGACGCTGAAATCCGACGAGGACGCCCACTGGGACAAGGTCGTCACGCTCAAGGGCGAGGAGATCGCCCCCGTGGTCACCTGGGGCACCTCGCCCGAGGACGTGCTGCCGATCACCGGGACCGTTCCCGACCCCGACAGCTTCCAGGGCGGCAAGCGCGACGCGGCCAAGCGCGCGCTGCAGTACATGGACCTGACGCCGGGCACGAAGCTGGCGGATATCGAGATCGACACGGTCTTCATCGGCTCCTGCACCAATGGCCGGATCGAGGACCTGCGCGCCGCCGCCGAGATCCTCAAGGGCCGCAAGAAGAAGGAGGGCCTGCGCGCCATGGTCGTGCCCGGCTCCGGCCTCGTGCGCGCCCAGGCCGAGGAGGAGGGACTCGCGGACATCTTCAAGGCGGCCGGGTTCGAATGGCGCATGGCGGGCTGTTCCATGTGCCTGGCGATGAACCCCGACCAGCTCGCCCCCGGCGAACGCTGCGCGGCCACCTCGAACCGCAACTTCGAGGGGCGCCAGGGCCGGGGCGGCCGCACGCACCTGATGTCGCCGGCCATGGCGGCGGCGGCGGCGGTCACCGGCCGGCTGACCGACGTGCGCGAGCTGACCCAGCCCACGCCCGAGCCGGCGTGACGGCCGCGTGGATGCGACCGCGCCCGCCCCGGATGCCGACCGCGCCCGCCTGATCGGCGCGGCCGGCCCGCCCCCCGCGCCTGGCGGGTGGCGGGCCTGCGGCGCGCGGACCCCGCCGGCTTCGCAGTGCCGGACGATTTCGTGCCGGGCGAGCCGGCGGCGATGCCGATCCATGGCTCGATCTACGCGCTCGACCCGGTGGCGGGGACCGCGTGGCTTTGCGACGTGCCCTATGCCGATCTCGTGGGGGAGCCCTTCGCCTACGCGGTGCAGGCGCGCCGGGCGCGGCTGATCGCGCGCCTGCCCGCCGATGCCCTCCCGGCCGGAGCCGTCCGTCCGGCCATCGGCCTGTTCTCCATCGGCCGCTGCGGCTCGACGCTGCTGTCGCGGATCCTCGCCGCGGCGGGCGCGCAGGTCCTCAACGAGCTCGACGCCTTCACCGCGCTCGGGCAGATCTCCCGCCGCTGGCCGTCGGACCCGGCGGTGCAGGCGCGGCTGACGGCGCTCGCCCGCGGCACACTCGCCCATCTCGGCGCGGCGGTGGCCCCGGGCGACCTGGTGCTGAAGTTCCGCAGCCAGGCGATGCAGGCGGCGCAGGCGATCGCCGCGACGGGTGTGCGTCCCGTCCTTCTGGTGCGCCGCTTCGACGACTGGGCGACCTCCCACGCGCGGCACTTCCCCGCCGACCCGGTGGAGGGGCGCATCGACGCCACGGCGCGGGGGATCGAGGACATGGCGGCCCTGCCGCATCCGCCCCGCGTGCTCGACTACGATCGCCTGCTCGCCGATCCGGTGGACGCGGCGGAACTCTGCCTCGGCCGGCCCGTGCCGTCCGGCCGGCACGCCGCGATCCGCGCCTGCCTCTCGCGCCACAGCCAGCGCGGCACCGCGCTGGACCGGCCCCGCGCCGATCCGCGCAACGGCGATCTGACCCGCGCCGCCGATCTCTGGCGGCGCCTGGCCAATCCCGGATCGCTCGCGCGGCTCGGGATCGGCCCCGACTTCATCCCCCTGACCCGGAGTGCCTGAGACATGGAAAAGTTCACCACCCTGCACGGCATCGCCGCGCCCCTGCCGCTGATCAATGTCGATACCGACATGATCATCCCCAAGCAGTTCCTGAAGACGATCAAGCGCGAGGGGCTGGGCGTGAATCTCTTCGACGAGATGCGCTACGACGACGACGGCAACGAGATCCCGGATTTCGTCCTGAACCAGCCCGCCTGGCGCGACGCCGAGATCCTCGTCGCGGGAGAGAATTTCGGCTGCGGCTCCAGCCGCGAGCACGCCCCCTGGGCGATCAAGGATTTCGGCCTGCGCTGCGTCATCGCCCCCTCCTTCGCCGACATCTTCTTCAACAACTGCTTCAAGAACGGCATCCTGCCCATCGCCCTGCCGCAGGAGCAGGTGGACCTCCTGATGGATGACGCGCGCAAGGGGTCGAACGCCCGCATGACCGTGGATCTGGAGGCTCAGGAGATCACCACCTCCGCGGGCGAGAAGATCGCCTTCGAGGTCGATCCGTTCCGCAAGCACTGCCTGCTGAACGGCCTTGACGATATCGGCCTGACACTGGAGAAGGCCGCCGCCATCGAGAGCTTCGAGAGTCAGGCCGCGCAGTCGCGCCCTTGGGTGTGACGCGCGGGGCCGGGGCAGGGCTCTAGCGCCCGCCGCGGCGTCCCCGCGCCGCGGCGTTGATCCCGATCAGGGCCGCGCCCGCCAGTTCCAGGACCGGGTCGGCCCTGATCCCAGCGACGGCGGGCCGATACAGAAGCTGGTCCACATGGTGGAAGCTCGCGGCCCGGACGGCGACATAGGCCAGGATCGCGGTCAGCCCCAGAAGGGCGGGCCAGAGCCGGCCGAGATGGCGTCGCATCACCACCGCGACGGTGAGGGTCGCGATCACGGCGATCACCGCCACAGCCCCCACGAAGGCCGTCTGGACCTCGCCCCGCTCATCGTACCACCCTTGGGCCCGGGCAAGGCAGCGTCCCGTCACGGTCAGGAGCGTCTGCAGGTCGAGCTGCTTGTTCGCCCCCAGCGCGGCCATCAAGAGCGCGGCGCAGATCCAGAAGGCGCGCTCGCGGCCCGGCTGCCGCCCAGACGCCCGGAGGCACAGGGCCGCGGCCCCGGCATAGGCCGCCACCACCGACCAGCCCCAGGGATCGGGATCGCCGATCGTGGGGGTCCAGCCACGGGTCACGCAATGCAGGTCGAAGATCATGGCCGGGCCATAGCCTGCCGGCCCGCGACATGCGACGGCTGATCGCGCAGCTACAGGAAGAGCAGAGAATGACCCGCTCCACTCCATGGCGATTGGCCCTCGCCTTCGCCCTTTCCCTCTGGGCGGCGGGTCACTGGGCGTGGGCCGAGCCGGTCCGGGTCGCCACCTTCAAGGCCGGGCTCGGCGGCGAGGGGCCCGGTCTGCTTCTGCGCGACCTCCACCGCGGGGAGGACGAGCGGATCGGGCCGGTGATCGCCATGATCGCCGAGGCGGCGCCGGACATCCTCGTCCTGCAGGGGATCGACTGGGATGCCGGCGGCGCCACCCTGTCGGCCCTGGCGCGGCGCATCGCCGAGGCCGGGCCCGACTATCCCCACCGCTTCGCCCTGCGGCCCAATACCGGCATCCCGACACCCTTCGACCTCGACGGCGACGGCTGGCGCGGCGGCCCGCGCGACCGCCAGGGCTACGGCGATTACAGCGGCGCGAACGGCATGGCGATCCTGTCGCGCCACCCGATCCTGGGGGGCGAAGCCCGCGACCTGTCGCAGCTGCTCTGGGCGGATCTCCCCGGCGCGATCCCGCCGCCCCTGCCCGGGGACGTGGCCGCGATCCAGCGACTCTCCTCCGTGGCCCACTGGATCGTGCCGGTGAAGATCGGGCGCACGCGGCTCACGCTTCTGACCTGGGAGGCCACGCCGCCGGTCTTCGACGGCCCCGAGGATCGCAACGGCCGCCGCAACCGCGACGAGGCCGCGCTCTGGACGCACCTCCTCGACGGCGAACTGGACGTGCCCGCGCCCGAGGCGCCCCTCGTTCTCGTCGGCGTCGCCAATCTCGATCCGGCGGACGGGGAGGGGCGGCGCGACGCGCTGGCCGCGCTCCTGTCGGACCCGCGCCTGCAGGATCCCCGGCCCCGCAGCGCCGGGGCGGAGGCCGCCGCCGATCCCGGCCATGCGGGCGATCCCGGCCTCGACACGGCCGACTACGGGACTCCGCCGGGAAACCTGCGGGTCTCCTACATCCTTCCCTCGGCCGATCTGGAGGTCGCGGATGCCGGCGTCGTCTGGCCCGCGCCGGACGATCCGGCGGCCGCGCGGTTCGGCCCGCGGGCGCACTGGCCCGCCCACCGCCTCGTCTGGGTCGATCTGGACCTTCCCGGCCCGGGCGAATATTGACGCGCCCGGACGGCGTCACTACGCCGCCCCAGATGCAGTCCGCGCCAGAGGAGCCCGCCCCATGCCGAACCCGTCCCTCCTGATCCTGCCGGGCGACGGCATCGGCCCCGAGGTCATGGCCGAGGTCCGCAAGGTCGTCGACTGGTTCGCCGCGAACAGGGATCTCACCTTCGACGTGGCCGAGGACCTGGTCGGCGGCGCCGCCTATGACGCCCATGGCACGCCGCTCGCCGACGACACGATGGCGCTGGCGCAATCGGTCGACGCGGTCCTGCTCGGCGCGGTCGGCGGCCCGAAATACGACGATCTGGATTTCTCGGTGAAGCCCGAGCGCGGCCTCTTGCGCCTGCGCAAGGAGATGGACCTCTTCGCCAATCTGCGCCCCGCGCAATGCTTCGACGCGCTCGCCGACTTCTCCTCGCTGAAGCGCGACATCATCGCCGGACTCGACATCATGATCGTCCGCGAGCTGACCTCCGGCATCTATTTCGGCGAGCCGCGCGGCATCACCGAGGACAACGAGGGCGGTCGCGTCGGCGTCAACACCCAGCGCTACACCACGAACGAGATCCGCCGCGTGGCGCGCGCCGCCTTCGACCTGGCGCGCAAGCGGTCGAACCGCGTCTGCTCGATGGAAAAGGCCAATGTCATGGAATCCGGCATCCTCTGGCGCGAGGAGGTGCAATGGGTCCACGACCACGAATACCCCGATGTCGAGCTCAGCCACATGTATGCCGATGCCGGCGCCATGCAGCTTGTCCGGGCGCCGAACCAGTTCGACGTGATCGTCACCGACAACCTGTTCGGCGATCTCCTGTCCGACGCCGCGGCGATGCTCACCGGGTCGCTGGGAATGCTGCCCTCGGCCTCGCTCGGCGCGCCGATGGATAACGGCCGGCCCAAGGCCCTATACGAGCCGGTGCACGGATCGGCCCCGGACATCGCGGGGACGGGCAAGGCCAATCCGATCGCCTGCATTCTCAGTTTCGCCATGGCCCTGCGCTACAGCTTCGACCGGGGGGCGGACGCGGACCTCGTCGAGGGCGCGGTCCAGGACGTGCTGGCCCAGGGCGTGCGCACCGCCGATCTCTTGGGGGGGCAGGCACGAGTCCCGTCTCCACCGCCGAGATGGGCGACGCGATCGTCGCCGCGATGGACGGCCGCGCCTGACTGGATCGACCCCGGGAGCCGGTCCGGCCGCTTGTGAGTGAACGCCATGAACGCGCGAATCGTCGGCCCGGCCCTCGCCCTGCTCTCCTTCGGCCTCTACGCCACGCACGACGTGATGGTGAAGGTCCTGGGGAGCACATATTCCCCGGTGCAGATCCTGTTCTTTTCGGTCGTCTTCAGCTTCCCGATGGCGACCTATCTCTTGATGCGCGACCACGAGGCGGGAACGCTGCACCCGGTGCATCCGTGGTGGACCGCCCTGCGCACCTTCGCGGTGGTGGGCACGGGCCTGTGCGGGTTCTATGCCTTCTCGGTCCTGCCGCTGGCGCAGGCCTATGCGCTGATCTTCGCCGCCCCGCTGATCGTCACGGTCCTGGCGATCCCGGTCCTGGGCGAGGCGGTCGGGCCGTGGCGCTGGGGCGCGGTGATCGTCGGGCTCCTGGGCGTGCTGGTGGTGCTGCGGCCCGCCGGCGCGACTCCCGAACTGGGCCATCTGGCCGCGCTCGGGGCGGCCTGCTGCTCGGCCACGGTGTCTGTCGTGTCGCGCCGCATCGGCCGGGCGGAGCGGAGCGTGGTGCTGATGCTCTATCCGATGATGGTCAACGTCATCCTGACAGCCTGCCTGCTGCCGCAGGTCTATGTGCCGATGCCGCTCGCCGATCTGGGGCTGACGGCGGGAATCTCCATTCTGGGCTTCCTCGCCGCGCTCTCGATCATCGCCGCGTTCCGGCACGCCGATGCGGCGGTGATCGCGCCGATGCACTATTCCCAGATCATCTGGGCCGCCGTCTACGGCTGGGTCTTCTTCGACGAGCGGGGCGACGCGGCGACCTGGATCGGGGCCGCGATCATCATCGCCAGCGGCCTCTTCACCGTCCTGCGCGAGGCGGGCGGACGCTCCGTGCACCGTCCCGTGATCTCCGCGCGCCCGCGATCGGAGGGCGTTCCGGGCCCGCGGATCGCGCAGGCCCTGAGGAATCGCGCCGCCCGCATCCCGCCCGGTCACGAGGCCCTTGCCAAGCCCCGTAAGAGCCGTTAGAGGCGCCGACACGGTCGGAGTGTAGCTCAGCCTGGTAGAGCACTGTCTTCGGGAGGCAGGGGTCGTAGGTTCGAATCCTGCCACTCCGACCAGATTTTCCAGTTGTCGATTGCAGGGATGTTTTGCCTTTCGAAGGCGAAACTTGCCTTTGTAGCAGCGATGCTGACCTGTCCGCGCCATGCGAAGCGCGACACGGAAAGACCGACCAGCCCCTCCCAGGATGATGCCGTAGCGGGATCAGGCGGACCGTTCGGCGGCGGCGTCCCTGCGCGTTCGGATCGACAGCAGGCTGCAAAGACCGATGGCTGAACGGTGACAGCACGGGCAAATCGACCCTCCAGACTATCCTGCGCGATAAATGTCCAAGGAACGCGATGTGCTGAGCAATGCCGCCAAAAAGCATGTGGTCCTGTCGGGATGCTCTGGCGGGGGTAAGTCGACGCTTCTATCCGAACTTGGACGACGAGGGTTCCAGACGGTCGAGGAGCCGGGCCGCAGGATCGTGGCGGAGGAGATGCGCGGGGACGGAACGGCACTGCCTTGGGTCGATCTCGAAGCCTTTGCAAGGCGCGCCATCGAGATGTCCGCCGCTGGCCGGAACCGCGTCGCGGCGGCGGACGGGTGGATCTTCTTCGATCGGGGCCTCGTCGATGCGGCGGTGGCGCTCGAGCACGCGGCCGGAGTGGCCGCCTCGGAGACCCTGGCCAGAGTGAACCGCTTTCACGACCAGGTTTTCCTGACCCCGCCATGGCCGGAGATCTACCGGGCGGACCGGGAACGGCAATCGAGTATGCAAGAGGGGATCGCGGAGTACCATCGACTGCACCACGCCTATGTGCGGCTGGGGTATGATCCGGTCATCTTGCCGAAGGTCGATGTCGAGGCGCGCGCGGACTACCTCCTGAGTTGCCTTTGCCCAACGCGTAGACTCCCCATGGACCTGTAGCAGCATGCTATGTATGGGGAATTTCATCCACGTGCCCGTCGCATTCGACCCTGGGACGAAGCCGCTCCGCGGCATTGGCGCTGCTGGCGGGCGTCCGGCACTGATGTGATCTCAGCGCATTCGGGAATGGGCGCGCCTGCCTGACGATTGGGATCTCTCAATCGACAGACAGGAGGGTTCCATGACGGAGGAGAGGATTTCGCCGCTGCGGGCGCGGATGATCGCTCGCGCTGGCTGAGGAACAGGGATACGCGCGCAACATTCAGTCGAGCCTGTTGCGCAGTACGCGATCGAACATCCCGGGCATGATCATCCCGAAATACGACACCCGCTACTTCGGAGCGACCGCCGAGCGGTTCGAAGTCCTCGCCCGCGCCAGAGGGCTGTTTCCCGTCATCACCGGCGCGCAACGCGATCCCGCGCTTGAAGGCGACGCGGCGCGCGAGCTCGTCTCCTAGCAAGTCGATACCGTCATCGCGACTGGCGCGACCGACCCCGACCAAATCGCGAGAATTTGTCGGGCATCCGGGGTCGGAACGACAAATCTCGACCTCCCCGGCCGCATGGCGCCCTCCGTAGTATCGGACAATCGCGGCGGCGCGCGCGATCTGGCACGGCTTCTGCTGAATAGATGCGATGCCGCGTTCGGACCGACCGACCCGCGTCTTTTCATCGGCGGACGCGCGACCGACCACAACACCGCGGCCCGGATCGATGGCTTTCTCGACGCGCATTCGGAACTCGGCATCGACGTGCCCGAGAGCCTGGCCCTGGCGTGCGGCTATGCGGGAGAGAAGGCACAAGCCGCCCTCGAAGCCTTCGAGGGACCGCTGCCATCCGGGATCTTCGTGAATTCGACCATCACTCTCGAGGGAGTGATCCGCTGGCTGACGGCCCGGGGTCGTCTTATTGATGGATCGATCCGTTTCGGCTGCTTTGGCTGGGATCCGTTCGCCGCGCTCCTGCCTGGTAATGTCGGCATGGTCCAGCAGGATGTCGGTGCGATGCTCGACCGGATATTTGATCTTCTCGATGAAGATCACCCGGCTTGGGAAACGACTCTCGTGCCGTGCCTTATCGATCGATTGTCGTGAATTCAAGTTGATCCGTTTAATTGAGCAGGAGAACGAACTTTCTACCAATCATACGGGCCTTGTTGCACGAAACGGCTGATAGCCGGGCTTCCCCTTTCCCGTACGAAGGTCGGCCGACGGGCCGCGTGACGGGGGTGCCGATCGCGGTATAGCGATTGGGGACGGCGATGCGGACCTGGAGTTCGGCGGTCTGGCGTTCGAAGTCTCGTGCCATGAGCGTCTGGCCGAGCAGCTTCATGCGGTTCATCCCGGTCTCGGCGCGGCTTCGGCGGTGGTATCCGCTCCATCGGCGCCAGATGGTCCGGCCGAGGTGCTTCACGGCGCGCAGGGCCTCGTTCCTCGCCTCTGCGCCGGGGCTGTCCTCCTTCCACGGCCTGGCATTGCGTCGGGGCGGGAGCGAGCCTTGTGCGCCATTGGTTCAAGCACGATGGCGAGCGCGTCCGCGCCTCGGTTCGCGACGGCGTCGCGACAGCCGCGGGTGCCGCAGGCGCCGTCGGCGGTGACCGATGCGATCTCCTCGCGCTCGGGGATCTGACCGGGCAGATCGGGCAGCACAGGCGCATCGCCGACGCCGCTGCCGTCCACCGGCTCTTTCGGACCGTCGACGTATACGTCGACCGATCGCCAGTGAACTCTCGACAGCGCGGAGCTCGAGCGTGCTCTCATCGACGGCGAGGTGGACCTTGCGCCAAACCCGCCTGCGCGCCCCGCCATGCTTGCGGGCGTGCCATTCGCCCTCGCCGCGGACCTCGATGCCGGGGCTGTCGACCGGCAGCTGTGGCGGGCGGCCACCGCCCCGGCAGGGCAGCCGCACCGCTACGGTCTTTTGACGCCGGCAGGGCGGGGAGCAGTCCGGGACCGGCCAGTCGAGTTCCGCGAGCTTCAGCAGGCTGGCCACGGTGAGGCTTGCCGAACGGTCGTCTGCCGAAGAGGCAGGCCAGGGAGCACCCTGATCGTCGGGCAGGCCTGAATGGCGGCATCGCCATGGACCGGCTGCCCGCCACGCTTGCCCGACCGTGCCGCGTGCCAAGGCGTCGACGGATCGAACCAGACGGTCAGCGACCCGCGCTCACGCAGCGGCGCGTTGCAGGAAGACCAGTTCAGGATGCGGTGGCGGGTCGGTGCGGGCCTGGACATGCCGCCCGGCCATGCCGCTGGAACCCCGATGTGACTCCTTCGTGCAACAAGGCCCCGAAGGTCCGGAAAGTCGGAGGTAGTCGGAGGTTTTCGACGTCGGCCGCGGTAGGAGGGTGGCATTCTACGCGAGGAGGGTGGCATTCCACGCGGTGGCGGCCCAGGATTGGGAATCCTGACAAGGAGGAAGCCGCGGGGGTCTGGCCGTGGCCTATGGGGAAAGCGGGACCGCGTCGTTGGCGGCGGAAGCGGGGTGCGTGGTCTTCAGGCAATCTCCGGTGCCCTCTGCGCGATCCGCGGGAGGTGGCAAGCCTCGGTGGAGGGCGCGCGACGACACGACGAGGGGGGAGTTTCTCCCATGGAAAGCGGTCGGCACACGCCCTGCCTGTTTCCGGGATGACGGCTCGCTCCGGATCGAGGTCGGCCGAATGGGTGGCCCTGTCATCATGCGGCGGTCTTTCGGGGCGGAGCACGGGTCACGGGTCGCTCGCCGCGCCGGAAGGTTTCGACGATGCGCATCACCCCGCCGCAATCGGGGCATGGCTCCCTGAGGGTGAGCGGCGGGGCCGGAGCGGTGTCCGTCGCTCCGGATGCGGTGGAAGCCATCGGGCAGGACGTGGATCAGGAAGCGGCGGATGAACTCTCCCGTCGCCAGCCGCATGACCTTCATCCTGTCGCCGCGCTTGGTGCGGTGGTCCTTCCAGCGAAACTCGACGGTTTGGGCATCGGCGCTGACGAGGCGGGTGTTCGAGACGGCGACGCGGTGGGTGTAGCGGCCGAGATAGGCCAGCACCGCCTCCGGCCCGCCGAAGGGAGGCTTGGCGTAGACCACCCACTCGACCTTGCGCAGCGGCGCGAGCCAGGCGGTGAAGGCATCGGGGTTCGCCAGGCGCGCCAACTCGCCGAAGAAAGCCAGCTTGCCGGCGCGGTGCAGCCCCGACAGTTCTTCCACAAAGAGGCGCCGGAACAGCCTGGATAGAACCCGGACAGGGAGAAAGGACCCCGGACGGCAGGACACCCACCGGGTGCCGTCGTGGGACAGCCCACCGCCCGGGACGATCATGTGGATGTGCGGATGATGGGCCATCGCCGATCCCCAGGTGGAGAGCACGCTGGTCATGCCGATCCGGGCGCCGAGATGCCGGGGATCGGCGGCGATGGTGGTCACCGTCTCGGCCGCCGCCTCGAACAGCAACCCGTAGAGCGCCTTCTTGTTCGCATAGGCGAGCCGCGCGACCTTCGCCGGCAGGGTGAAGACCACGTGGAAGTACTCTACGGGCAGCAGATCCTCGGCCCGCGCCGCCATCCAGTCCCGAGCCGCCGGTCCCTGGCACTTCGGGCAATGGCGGTTCTTGCAAGAATTGTAGGCCACGTGCGGGTGCCCGCACTTGGCGCAGGCAGCCACGTGCCCGCCGGGCGCTTCCATGCGGCAGGCCTCGATCGCCGACATCACCTTGAGCTGGGCGAGGCTGACATGCCCTTTCTTGGCTCGCCGCCACGCGGGGCCATGGGTGCGGAAGATGTCGGCGAGTTCCAGCGTCGGCCGGGGCATCCCCGACGCGGTCTACTCCGGTCCCGGTCGCGGTGGTTCACCCCGTCCCCCGATCCGAGCCAGCGCTTCGAACGGGCTGACGATGTCGCGGATCGTCCTGGTGGCGACATGGGCGTACGCTGGGTCGTGGTCACCTTGGCATGGCCCAGCAGGACCTGGATCACCCGGACATCGGTGTTGGCCTCCAGCAGATGCGTGGCGAAGCTGTGGCGGAGCGCATGCAGCGTGGAGGGCCCGGTGATGGCCGCCAGCTGTTTGGCCGTCAGGAAGGCCCGGCTCAGCTGTCGCGGCGAGATCGGATTGATCTTCGGCTTGCCCGGGAAGAGCCGGCCCGCCGGACGCGCCTCGCGCCGGAACGCCCTGAGAAGCTCGGGAAGTCCGGGCGAGAGCATGACCTGGCGATCCGTGCGCCCCTTGCCCTGCTCGACATGGATCAGCATCCGGGCGCTGTCGATGTCGCTGACCTTGAGCATGCAGACCTCCGAGGACCGCAATCCGGCTCCGTAGGAGATGCTGAGCGCCGCGCGGTACTTGAGCCCCGGCCCCGGTGCGGCCGCCGGGATCTCGGACACATCCCCCATACTCGGGACGACAGGCAGCCGCCGTGGTTGGCGGCGGAACTGCATGTGCTTGTGCATCTCCTCCTTCTTGCACGTGGTGCCGAAGAGGAACCGAAGCGCCATGATGCGGGCGTTGAATGTGGACGGCGTGACGCCGGTCTCGGTCATGTGGAGCTGATGGGCGCGGAGATCGTCCGGCGTGGCGGTGTCGGGAGATCGCCCGAGAAACCGGGTGCAATCCTTGATCGCCCGGATGTGGGCCTTCTGGGCTTTGGCGCCCATCCCGCGGAGGTTCATATCTTCGATCATCCGCTTGCGCAGCGGTGTAATCCTCTCCTCCGTGGGAACCTCCGATCTGACGATTGAGACGGTCCCAAGCGTCGGTTCGAGGAGCCCGATCGGAGAAGCGCGGCGTGAGGTTTGGTCTCGGACGTTAGAACCGGGCGCCCTGCCGCGAGAGCGGCTTAGTCCTTGTCCCGCACTGCCGACGTAAACTGCCCGTCGCGTCTGTCGGTTCTCGGCAAGGAGCCGCGTTTCGACGATCCGATCGCCGGGCCCCGGCGAGGCAATCTGCTTCGGCAAGAAAAGTGGACAGCGCGCTGCATGTCGCTGCTGACCTGTTATCATGGTGCCCCTTGGCAGACGGCATCCAGATGCTGCGAGTCCGCGGAGGACGGTGCCCCCCGGTTCGTGGAGCCCCGTCGGCGGCCCTGATCGCGGTTCGCCGCCCCGCGGCTGCCGTGCCGCTGCCTGCCCGGGGCCCCGGTCACCGCGCGGCGGAGGTGGCCTTCCGCCGCGTGCGGATCAGCGTGAAGATCCCCGCCGAGACCACGATCGCGGCGCCGAGGGCCACGTTGGGCTCCAGCGTCTCGCCGAGGATGTAGACCCCGATGAAGGACGCGAAGACCAGTTGCAGGTAGGCGAAGGGCTGCACCGCGCTGGCCTCGGCGACCTCGTAGGCCTTGATCAGGCAGAAATGCCCCACCGCCGCCGTGACGCAGAGCGTCGCCATCCAGATCCAGTCGGTTCCGGCCATCGGCTCCCACAGCCACAGGCCCGGCGGGGTCAGCACCACCGCTCCGGCCACGCCGGTCCAGAAGAAGGACGTCGCCGCGCTGTCCTTGTGGGCGACGTAGCGGGTCAACAGGCCGTAGAGCGCGAAGCAGAGCGCCGCGGCCAGCGCCACCAGCGCGGCGGGGGTGAAGACGCCGGTGCCGGGTTGCAGGATCACCAGGATGCCCGCGAAGCCGATACCGATCGCCGTCCACCGCCGCCAGCCGACGCGTTCGCCCAGCACCGGCCCCGACAGCGCGGCGATCAGCAGCGGATAGCAGGCGAAGACCGCATGGGCATGGACGAGGCCCAGCAGGACGAAGCCCAGCACCATGATGCAGACCTCCCCCGCCAGAAGCACGCCGCGAAAGATCTGCACCGCCGGTTGCGCGGTCCGCGCGGCGGCGCGGATGCCGCCGGCATGGCGGGCGGCGACCGTGATCACGAAGGCGGCGAAGAACCAGTAGCGGATCATGATCACCATGATCGTGTTGTATTCCGCCGCCAGGTGGCGCGAGATCGCGTCCTGCACGGCGAAGATGAAGGTCGTCAGCACCATCAGCAGGATGCCGGTGCGGGTATTCTGTTCGGTCATGGCAGAAGGCGTCCGCGGGTCATGTGTCGCTTGGCGCCGTAGCCCGGAACGCGGGTGACGTCGAATCCCGCCGCCGCCAGCGCGCGGCGGACATGGCCGGCCGCGGTATAGGTGGCGAAGGTGCCGCCCGGCGCGGTGTGGCGCGCGACCTGCGCCATCAGGTCGGGCGCCCAGAGGGCGGGATTCCGCGACGGGGCGAAGCCGTCGAGGAACCACGCCTCGGCCCGGCCGGTCCAGCGGGGCAGGGTGGCGCCTGCGTCGCCGGGAACGACGGCGAGGTCGAGGTCGGCCAGGCGCGCGCCCGCTCCCGTCCAGCCGGCGAGCAGTTCGGCCGAGAGAGCCGCAATACCGGGAAAGGCGGCATGGGCACTGGCCATGTCGCGCGGCGCCAGCGGATGCGCCTCGAAGGAGGTGAACCGCAGCCGGCCCGGCACGCCGGCCGCGCGGAAGGCGGCCAGCGCGGCGAGCGCGTTCAGCCCGGTGCCGAATCCCAGTTCGGCGACGTGGAAGCCGTCGCGGAAGCGGGCGGGCAGGTCGTTGCCGGCGAGGAAGGTGTGGCGCGACTCGGCCAGGCCGTCCTGCAGCGAATAGTAGGGATCGCCGTAGCGGCGGGAGACGGGGATTCCCTCCCGCCAGTCGAGATCCTGCTCTTCCATCGCGCCCCGTCCCGGTCCATTTGCGGCCTCGGAACCACGGGGCGAGGGCCATGGCAAGCGAGGTGACGATCCGGGGCGCGGGGATCTTCGGCCTGACGCTGGCCTGGGAGATGCTGGGCCGGGGCGCGGCCGTGACCGTGGTGGATCCGGCCGGCCCGGGGGCCGGGGCCTCCGGCGGGGTGGTGGGCGCGCTTGCGCCGCATGTGCCTGAAAACTGGGATGCGGTGAAGGCGCTGCAATTCGAGAGCCTGATCGGCGCGCAGGCGTTCTGGGCCGGGGTGACGGAGGCGGGGGGCGTCGATCCGGGCTATGCGCGCACGGGCCGTTTGCAACCGCTGACCGATGACGAGGCGGTGGCGCGCGCGCGGGCGCGCGTGGCGGGGGCAGTGGCGCACTGGCAGGATCGCGCGTCCTGGGCGGTGATCCCGGCGCCCGACGGGTGGGGCCCGGTCACGCCCACCGGTCTGGTCGTCCACGACACGCTGAGCGCCCGGCTCGACCCGGGCCGGGCGATGGCGGCGCTGGTCGCCGCGATCCGCTCCCGCGGGGGTGCGGTGACGGAAGAGGCGCGGGATCGCGGCACCGTGGTCTGGGCCACCGGCGCGGCGGGGCTCGCCGCGCTGTCGGCGGATCTCGGTCAGGAGGTCGGTCGCGCGATCAAGGGGCAGGCCGCGGTGCTGCGTCTCGCCGTGCCGGCGAGCCCGCAGATCTATGCCGACCGGCTGCATGTCGTGCCGCATGGCGACGGGACCGTGGCGGTGGGATCGACGACCGAGCGGGAGTTCGACGAGCCCCATGCCACGGATGCCGGCCTCGACGACGTGATCGCCCGCGCCCGCGCGGCGGTGCCCGCCCTCGCCGAGGCGCCGATCCTGCGCCGCTGGGCCGGCCTCAGGCCGCGGTCCCGGACGCGGCAGCCCGTGATCGGGGCCTGGCCGGGGCGGCCGGGCCATGTCGTGATCAACGGCGGCTTCAAGATCGGCTTTGGCGTCGCGGCGGGCGTGGCGCGTCTGGCCGCCGATCTGGTGCTGGAGGGGGCCGAGGTGCCCGCGCCGTTCCGGCTCGAGGCCTGCCTGCCCCGGGGCGGCCGGGCCTAGCGCAGGGTGCGTCCCTTGACGATGGCGTCGCGGCCCCAGCGCGCCCGGATCGTATCGGTGGCGCGTTCGGCGCGGGCGCGCGCCGCCGCCTGTGGATCGAGCAGGTCGCCGATAGGCGTCCTCGCCCGGCGCCGGAGCGATTTCCGACAGGCCGACCCCCAGAAGCCGGAACGGGCCGGCGCCTGCCACGGGATCGAGCAGGGCGCGCGCCTCGCGGTAGATCCGGTCGGCGATCTGCGTCGGATCGGTCAGGGCGTGGCGGCGCGACAGAAGGCGGTGATCGGCGCGCTTGAGCTTCAGCACCACCACCCGCCCGGCCAGCCCCTTGGCCTTCAGCCGGGCGGAAACCTTCTCCGCCAGGCGCCAGAGATGTCCGTCGAGCAGGTCCGGGTCGGCGGTGTCCTCGGGAAAGGTCGTCTCGTTCGACAGGCCCTTCACCGGCGCGTCGGCCGCGACCCGGCGCAGGTCCTCGCCCCGCGCCAGGTGCCACAGCCGCCCGCCCATGCCGCCGAAGCGGGCCTCGAGGTCGCGCCGGTCCCAGCGGCGCAGGTCGGCGAAGCTGCGAATCCCCGCCCGCTCCAGCGACGAGGCCCCGACCTCGCCCACGCCCGAGATCAGCGAGACCGGTTTCGGGGCCAGGAACTCCGCCGTCTCGGCCCGACCGATCACCGAGAATCCGCGCGGCTTCTCGATGTCCGAGGCGATCTTGGCGAGGAACTTGTTGTGGCTGAGCCCGATCGAGCCGCCGATGCCCAGCTCGTCCTGCATCCGGCGGATCAGGCGCGCGAGCATCACCGCCGGCGGCGCGCCGTGCAGCCGCGCGGTGCCCGTGAGGTCGAGAAAGGCCTCGTCCAGCGACAGGGGCTCCACCACGGGGGTCATCTCCTCCATCATGGCGCGGATCTGGCGCGACACGGCGGAATAGACCTCGAACCGGGGCTTCACGATGGTCGCCTCGGGGCAGAGCCGCAGCGCCTGGAACATCGGCATGGCCGAGCGCACGCCCTTGATCCGGGCGATGTAGCAGGCCGTCGTCACCACACCCCGCCGCCCGCCGCCGACGATCACGGGCTTGTCGCGCAGGGCGGGGTCGTCGCGCTTCTCGACGCTGGCATAGAAGGCGTCGCAATCCATGTGCGCGATGGAGAGGTCGAACAGTTCGGGATGGGACACCGTGCGCGGCGACCGGCAGGCGGGGCAGCGGACCCCGCCGTCGAAGGTCGCCAGGCAGTCGCGGCACATCGCGGGCATGGGCGCAATCTAGGCGAGGCGGGGCCCGCGCGACAGGGCCATTCGACGCCGTGCCCGGCGGCCGGCCTACTCGGCGGCGAGGGGGATGGCGGCGCCCCGGGCCTCGTCGCAGATCCGCGCCACGACCCGGTCGATCCGCGCCTTCAGCGAGCTCGAACCCCGAATGGGGGGTGACGGAGGGCTCGTCCATGTAGAGCGCCCGGTCGATCTCCACCTGGATCACGTGCCGGCCCTCGGCCGGGCGGCCGTATTGCCGCGCGGTATAGGCACCGGCGAAGGGGGCGTTGCGCGAGACCGCGAAGCCGGCCTCGGCGAAGGCGGCCTCGACCCGGTCGACGATTCCCGGCGCCGCCGCCGCGCCGTAGCGATCCCCCAGCACCACGTCGGGGCGGCGCCCCTTGGGCAGACCTTGCAGCGCCTCGTGCGGCATGGAGTGGCAGTCGACGAGGATGGCGTGGCCGAATCGGTCGCGGCTGTCGCGCAGGAGCCGCGCGAGCGTGGCGTGGTAGGGCCCCCAGACCTCGCGGATGCGGGCCTGTGCCTCGTCGGCGGGAATCTTGCCGCGATAGATCGCCCGCCCGCCCGAGACCACGCGGGGCACCACGCCCAGCCCCGAGGCCACGCGGGGATTGCTGACGCCACGAGGCACCCCCTCGATCAGCGCCGGATCGAGTTCGTCGGCGCTGCGATTCACGTCGAGCCAGGCCCGCGGCAGATGCGCCGCCAGAAGCGGCGCGCCGTGGTCGGGCGCGGCGCCGAAGAGCCGGTCGATGAAGGCATCCTCCGAGGAGCGCAGCTGTCGCGGCGTCAGGACGCTCCGCCCCAGGAACGCGGCATCGTAATGCCGGCCCGAATGGGGCGAGGCGAAGACGACCGGAGTCGCCGGGCCCGTCGGGGCATGGAGATCGTAGGCGCGCGGAGGCATGGCAACGGGCGGGATCATGGGCGCAAAAATGGGGTTCGGAAAGCCCTTGAACAGCCCGGCACGACCTTTTATAGACCGCGCACCGTGCCGGGGGCGTCGCCCGCGGCAGGGTGTCGTGGCGACCGGGCGGTTAGCTCAGCGGTAGAGCACTTCGTTGACATCGAAGGGGTCACTGGTTCGATCCCAGTACCGCCCACCATCGCCGGACAGGATTTCGCCGCCGGGGCCCCGCGCGCCGGCAGAACCGCAACGCAAGGCGCGAGCCCCGCGCCGCGACAGATGGGAGAGAGCGACATGAAGGTGCGCAACTCGCTCCGCTCGCTGAAAGCCCGCCACCGGGATTGCCGCGTGGTGCGCCGCAAGGGCCGCGTCTACGTCATCAACAAGACGCAGCGCCGGTTCAAGGCACGCCAGGGCTGACCCGTCCCGACGGGTTCGAAGACCGCGCCCCGATGCCCCGGCATCGGGGCTTTTTTCGTGTCAGGGTAGAATGTCGGCAATGCGCGGGTTCCCGCGGACATTCGTGGAAATCCGCCGACTTAACGGGCGTCGGATTGGTTCGGGAACCTGGCGCGTGGTAACCGAACGGTAACTCCTGCGAAATTAAACTTCTTCGAAAAGAGGCTCGTTACCCGTGAGCGCCCAGACCCCCCTTGCAGAGGCCTACCGCCGGTTCCGGACGGTGCTGCTGTCCACCGTCGTCTTCAGCTTCTGCATCAACCTGCTGCTGTTCGTCGGCCCGCTCTACATGCTGCAGGTCTACGACCGGATCCTGTCGAGCCGGAACGAGAACACGCTCATCGCGATCACCGGCATCGCCGTCGTGCTGCTGATCTCCTACGGCCTGCTGGAATTCGTCCGCTCACGCCTGCTGGTGCGGGCGGGAATGCACTTCGACGAGGCGCTCAGCGAGGACGTCTATCGCCGGATCCTGCGCTACCAGGCGGCCCAGCCGGGGGGCCGGCCGCCGCTCAGCGTGACCGACGTGGACAAGCTGCGCGAGTTCATCACCGGCCAGGGGATCATCGCCTTCTTCGACGCCCCCTGGGTGCCGCTGTTCCTGGCGCTGTGCTTCCTGTTCCACCCCCTGCTCGGGCTCGTCGCGGCCGGCGGCGCGGTGCTGATCTTCGGCCTCGCTCTGACCAACGAACTGATCACGCGCAAGGATCTGCAGAACAGCGCGCAGGCCTCCCAGGGGGCCAGCCAGATGTTCCACTCCACCCTCCAGAACGTCGAGGTGATTCGCGCCATGGGGATGGAGCGGCACCTGAGCAAGCGCTGGCTCGGCCGCCACGACGAGATGCTGGGCCACCAGGCCAAGGCCTCGGGCCGGGCCGGGGCGATCCTGTCGGCGTCGAAGTTCATCCGCTCCACCGTGCAGATCTCGATCCTCGGCGTCGGCGCCTACCTGGCGCTGCAGCGGCAGATCTCGCCGGGCATCATGATCGCGGCCTCCATCGTCATGGGCCGGGCACTCGCCCCGGTCGAGCAGGCGGTCGGCCAGTGGAAGCATTTCGTCGCCGCCCGCGCCGCGCATCACCGGCTCAAGCAGCTCTTCGCCACCGTGCCGGACGAGGCCGACCGCATCGAGCTGCCCGCGCCGATGGGTGCCCTGTCCAGCTCGAAGCTGGTCGCCACGGTGCCGGGCACGCGCGACGTCCTGCTCAAGAACGTCGATTTCGGCATCTCAGCGGGCGAGACCTTGGCGATCATCGGGCCCAGCGGCTGTGGCAAGTCCACCCTGGTGCGCCATCTGGTCGGCGCGGGGCAGCCGGCCAGCGGCACCGTGCGGCTCGACGGCACCGACATGCGCCACTGGCGCGCCGAGCAGCTCGGCCGGCACATCGGCTATCTGTCGCAGGACGTGAACCTGTTCCGCGGCAGCGTGGCCGAGAACATCGCGCGGTTCGACGACGCGGCGACCGATGCCGAAATCGTCGCGGCCGCGCAACTGGCCGGCGCGCACGAGATGATCCAGGCCCTGCCGCAGGGCTACGCGACCGAGATCGGCGACGGCGGCGCCGGCCTGTCCGGCGGGCAGCGGCAGCGCATCGGACTGGCCCGGGCGGTGTTCCGCAAGCCGACCCTCGTCGTTCTCGACGAGCCCAACTCGAACCTCGATTCGGTCGGCGAGCAGGCGCTCGTCGCCTGCATCAAGGCGCTGAAGGAGGCGGGCTGCACCGTCCTTCTCGTCACCCACCGCGCCAACCTGCTGACGCTCAGCGACAAGACCCTGATGCTGCGCGACGGCGCGGTCGAGAAGTTCGGCCCGACCCGCGAAGTCTTCGCCCCCGCGCCCAAATCCGTGGCCGAGCCGAAACCGGCCCCGGCCGGCCAGAAGATCAACGCCGCGCCCAGGGGCGATGGCGAGGGCGGCCGTGTGGCGGAGATGCGATCCATGACCCTGCCGAAGACCTCGGCAAACTGACGAGACAGGAGGCGACTGCCATGGCGGCGTTCCGATCGACCCGACCGATTATCCTGGCGGGTTTCACCATCATCTTCCTCACCTTCGGCGTCTTCGGGGGCTGGGCAACCGTTGCCCGGCTGGACAGTGCCGTGGTCGCGCCCGGAGTCGTGTCTCTCGAGGGCAACCGGAAGGTGATCCAGCACCTCGAGGGCGGAATCGTCGACGAGATCCTCGTCGACGAGGCCGACCGCGTCGAGGCGGGCGACGTCCTCCTGCGGCTGCGGTCCATCGAGGCCGGCTCCAATCTCGACATGATCTCGACGCGCCTCGCCGTAGCGCGGATCACCGAGGCCCGCCTCCTGGCCGAGCGCGACATGTCGGAGACATTCGAGCCGCCGCAGGGGATCGACCCCGAGGCGAACGGAACGGTGGCCCATGCGCTCGACGACCAGATCGACATGTTCGAGGACCGCCGCTCGCTGCTGCAGTCGCGGATCGACATCCTCAACGCGCGCATGACGCAGACCGAAGGCCAGATCGAGGGGCTGGATCAGCAGCGCGCGGCGCTGGAGAAACGCCTGGCCAATTACGGCGACATGCTGGAGCGGATGCGGGATGGTGGCGACCGGGGCCTCGTGCAGAAGAACACCATCAGCCAGCGCGAGGACGAGCTGATCCAGATCGAGGCGGATCTGGGGAGCGTGCTGTCGCAGATCGCCCAGGCGAAGGGCGAGATCGGCGGAACCGAGCTGGAGATCCTGCAGGGACGCCAGGAATACCGCCAGCGGGCCAGCGACGAGCTCGAGGAACTGCGCTCCGAAATCAGCGAGTTGAGCGAACGCAACAAGGTCGCGGGCGACGTTCTGGAGCGCACCAATATCCGCGCCCCCGGGCCGGGTACGATCCAGAACCTGCAGGTTCACACCGTCGGCTCCGTGGTGCGCCCGGGCGAGGACCTGATGGAGCTCGTGCCCGAGAACGAGAACCTCGTGATCAATGCCCGCGTGCCGCCCGTCGACATCGACAACGTCTCTCCCGGCCTGACCACCGAGATCCGGTTCCCGGCGATCCAGGGCCGGCTGACCCCGATCATGCTGGGCGAGGTCGATTCGGTCTCCAACGACGTGATCACGCCCGAGAGCCCCAACGAGGAGCCGTATTTCCTCGCACGGATCGACGTGTCCGACGTCGATCTGCCGGCACAGGTCCGCGAGGACATCGCCGCGGGCATGCCGGTCGAGGCGGTGATCGTCACCGGCGAGCGCCGGGTGGTCGACTATCTGGCCTCGCCGCTCATGGACGCCGTGCGCAAGAGCATGATCGAGGAATGACCCGCCGCCCGCCCCGGGATCGTCCCGGGGCGGCACCCTCCGCGCGGCCGGCCTCCGTCAGAGGACCGATTGCGGCTCCACTGCCTCGCGGTCCTGGGCCTGGCCCACGGGCAGGTTGGTCAGGGTCCCGGCGTGGACGTTCAGCCCCGCCGCCAGGTGCGGATCGTCCTGGCAGGCCTTCTTCCAGCCCTTGTCGGCGATCGCGAGCATGAAGGGCATGGTCGCGTGGCTCAGCGCCTGGGTCGAGGTGCGCGGTACCGCGCCGGGCATGTTGGCGACGCAGTAATGCATGATCCCGTCGACCTCGAAGCTGGGATCCTGGTGGGTCGTCGGCTTCGACGTCTCGAAGCAGCCGCCCTGGTCGATCGCCACATCCACCAGCACCGCGCCCGGCTGCATCGAGGAGAGCTGGTCGCGGCTGACCAGCTTGGGCGCGGCGGCGCCGGGGATCAGCACCGCGCCGATCACCATGTCGGCGGCGGCGACCAGTTCCGCCGTGCCGGTGGCCGAGGCATAGGCGGTCTTGAAGGTCGAGCCGTAGACGTCGTCGATGTAGCGCAGCCGCGGCAGCGACCGGTCGAGCACGATGACGTTGGCCCCCATGCCCGCGGCCACGCGCGCCGCGTTCAGCCCCACGACGCCGCCGCCGATCACCACCACGCGGGCCGGGAACACGCCCGGCACGCCGCCCATCAGGACGCCGCGGCCGCCATTGGCCTTCTGCAGGGTATAGGCGCCCGCCTGCGGCGCCAGCCGCCCGGCGACCTCGGACATCGGCGCCAGCAGCGGCAGGCCGCCCTGGCGGTCCGTCACCGTCTCGTAGGCGATGCAGGTCGCGCCCGAGGCCAGCAGGTCGTCGGTCTGCGCGCGGTCGGGGGCGAGATGCAGGTAGGTGAACAGGATCTGCCCCTCGGAGAGCATCTTGCGCTCGCCGGACTGGGGTTCCTTCACCTTCACGATCATCTCGGCGCTGTCGAAGATCTCCTCGGCCGATCCGGCGATCCGCGCGCCGGCGGCCTCGTAATCGGCGTCCGGGTATCCGGCCCCCTCGCCGGCGCCGGACTGGATCGTCACCTCGTGGCCGTGGGTCACCGCTTCGGCGGCGGCGGTGGGCGTCAGTCCGACGCGGTATTCCTGCGCCTTGATCTCGGTCGGGCAGCCGATCCTCATGGATACCTCCTGTGGCTCGCAATCCCGTGAATCATATGCCGCGGCGGCCCGAAGGCGAGTGCAAAGACCGGGGATCGGATCGGCGCGACGGGGAGGTTCTTGCGCCGTTTCCGCTTTCGGTCGAAGATCCTGCCCATGACCTCCATCGACGAGACGGATCGCCGCATCCTGCGCCGGCTCCAGCGCCACGGCCGGCTCTCCAACGCGGAGCTGAGCGAGGCGGTCGCGCTGTCGCCCTCGGCCTGCCACCGGCGGGTGGCACGGCTCGAGGCGGCGGGGGTGATCGACCGCTATGTCGCGCTGCTCGACCGGTCGGCGCTGGCCCGGGGCACCACCGTCTTCGTCGAGATCACGCTGGCCGGACAGTCCGACGGGGCCTTCGACGCCTTCGAGGTCGCGGTCGCGCGGATCCCCGAGGTGCTGGAATGCCACCTGATGGCGGGGACGGCGGATTACCTGCTGAAGGTCGTGGCCGCCGATGCCGAGGATTTCGCCGGCCTGCACCGCCGGACGCTCGCCCGCCTGCCCGGCGTGGCCCGGATGACCTCCAGCTTCGCGCTGAAGCGCGTGCGCGAAAGCACGCAGATCCCGCTCTAGCCCGCGGCGATACGCGCCGCCACGGCGTCGAGGGCCTCCCGCGCCTCGGGCAGGATGGAGGGCCAGAGCGGCCATAGATGCCACAGGCCGGGCCAGCTGCGCAGGGTGACCTCGGCGCCCTGCAGGCTGGCCGCCCGGGCGAGGAGCAGCCCGTCATCCTGCAGGATCTCCGCCCCGGCGGTCAGGATCAGGGTCGGCGGCAGGCGCGCAAGGTCCCCGAGCAGCGGAGAGACCTCGGGATCGTGCGGATCGACCTCGCCGAAGGCCATGCGCGCGAAGCCCCGGTCGCCGGCATCGTCGTTCATGATGTCGGTCGTCCGGCCCCGCGTCTCCGACCGGCCACTGCGGTCGGTGTTGGGTGAGATCAGCGACAGGCTCGCCACGCGTCCGGGCCGGTGGAAGGCGAGGATCAGCGCCAGTTGCCCCCCGACGCTGTCGCCCACGACCGGAACCTCGCCCGCCAGCGAATCGAGCACGGCCAGGCAGGCCTCGCGCTGGGCCGGCCAGGCCTGTTCGGGCGCCAGCGGGTAGTCCGGCGCGACCACCCGGCGCCCCGTGGCGGCGGCGACGTGGCGGATCGCGGCGGCGTGGGTATCGGGCGATCCTAGGACCAGCCCGCCCCCGTGCAGCCACAGCACCGGCGCGGCCTCCGCCGGGCCGGCGACGCCGCAGGGGATCCCCGCCACGGTGATCCGGGGCAGGGGGGTGACGGGCGCGAACAGGCTCTCGAAGGCGGCCCGCATCTCGGCGGGCGACCCGGCGATCCCGGTCCCCTCGATTCGCGCGACGAGCGCGGCGCGGTCGGGCGGCCTAGCGGACAAATCGGCCGACATGGGCCCCGTCCCTCTCTCGGGGCGTCCCTCCGACCTGTCCAAAAAGACAGGTCAGCGTGAGCAAAAATTCACCCATCGGAAAGCCCGGATCTGGTAGCTTCAACTCGCGCCAATGGCGCCGGGCGGGGTACGTACTTTTGATCACCAATTAATTTTCCTCGCCTTCGCCCCTGTGCCTCAAGAAGAGGTACAGGGGCAGGCCGCAACTGACCCCGATGCAGAAGGTCGCGGGGATCGCCAGCAGCCTGATCCTGTCTCGCCACGTTTCCGGGTCGAGCAGGATCCACGCGGTCAAGGCCACCGCCGCGATCGTGAGGTCCCAGACGAGGCCCGTGGTCGAGGCGTTGACGTACCAGGCGTCGATCAGCGCCCACAGGTCGTTGCCCTCGGCCATGTAGCTCAGGAACCAGTACATCGGGTGCACCGCGCCCCAGGCGGCGAGCACCAGGAACAGCAGGCTCCGGGCGCGGCGTGCGGTCACGATCCGCCCGTGACGCCGAACTCGGCCGCGCCGGACACGTCGATCGACACGCCCGTCCCCCTGGTCTCGATCCCCGGCGTGACCGGAGCGGGCGGCGCCGCCTGCCCGCAGGCCGACAGCAGCAGCAGCGCGAGGGCGGCGATTCTCATGGCAGGCGGGTCCTCCACCGGTCGATCTGGTCGCGCACGTTCTCCGGCGCGGTTCCGCCATAGGATCTGCGGCTGGCGACGGAATTGTCCACGCCCAGCACATCGAAGACGCCCTCGGTGATGGCGCCGTTCACCTCGCGCATCTCCGCCAGCGTCAGGTCCGGCAGGTCGCGTCCGGTCCGCTCCGCCAGGGCGACGAGCGTGCCGGTGGCGTGGTGCGCCTCCCGGAAGGGCAGGCCGGCCTCGCGCACCAGCCAGTCGGCGAGATCCGTGGCGGTGGAGAAGCCGTGCCCGGCGGCGGCGCGCAGCGCCTCCGGGTTCGCGGCCATGTCGGCGACCATCCCGGTCATCGCGGCGAGCGACAGCATCAGCGTGTCGGCGGCGTCGAAGACCTGCTCCTTGTCCTCCTGCATGTCCTTGGAATAGGCCAGCGGCAGACCCTTCATCACCATCAGGAGCGCCGATTGCGCGCCGAAGATGCGCCCGATCTTGGCCCGGATCAGCTCGGCGGCATCGGGGTTCTTCTTCTGCGGCATGATCGAGGAGCCGGTGGAGAACCGGTCCGACATGGCCACGAACCGGAACTGCGCCGAGGACCAGATCACCAGCTCCTCGGCCAGGCGGCTCAGGTGCATGGCGCAGATCGAGGCCGCCGACAGGAAGTCGAGCGCGAAGTCCCGGTCCGACACCGCGTCGAGCGAATTGGCGCAGGGCCGGTCGAAGCCGAGGGCCGCGGCGGTCGCCTCACGGTCGATGGGAAAGGACGTGCCGGCCAGCGCGGCGGCGCCCAGCGGACACTCGTTCATCCGACGGCGGGCATCTTCGAGTCGCGAGACGTCGCGCGACAGCATCTCCACATAGGCCAGCATGTGGTGGCCCCAGGTCACCGGCTGGGCGGTCTGCAGGTGGGTGAAGCCGGGCATCACCCAGTCGGCGCCCTGCTCGGCCTGGTCGAGCAGGGCCTTCTGCAGGGCGGCGATCCCCGCCACGGCCTCGTCGCAGCGCTCCCGCGTCCAGAGGCGGAAATCGGTCGCCACCTGGTCGTTGCGCGACCGCGCGGTATGCAAACGCCCCGCGGCATCGCCGATCAGCTCGCGCAGGCGGCTCTCCACGTTCATGTGGATGTCCTCGAGCGCGGCGGAGAAGCGGAACGTGCCCGCCTCGATCTCTGACAAGACGGTGAGAAGGCCTTTCCGGATCTCCTCGGCGTCCTTATCCGTCAGGATGCCCTGCGCGGCGAGCATCGCGGCATGGGCGCGAGAGCCCTCGATATCCTGGGGCGCGAGGCGGCGGTCATACCCGATCGAGGCGTTGATCGCCTCCATGATCGCGTCGGGGCCGCCGGCGAAGCGGCCGCCCCACATGGCGTTCGAGGAGCTGTCGGACATTGGGAACGACCTTTCGGAGGGATCGATGAAAGCCTTGGCCGCCGCTCTTTATCTGGCGCTCGTGACCGGCGCAAACGCGCAAGGGGGCCTGGCCGGCGTCCCGCTGGAGGGGGACATGCGCAAGCTCTCGGTCCATCAGTCGTCCCGCGAGGTGCCCGACATCGCCATGACGACGCCGGACGGGCGTACCGTCACGCTGGACGATTTCGCCGGGCGGCCGGTGATCCTGAACTTCTGGGCCACCTGGTGCGCCCCCTGCCGCGAGGAGATGCCGGCGCTCGACGCGGTGGCCGCCGAGGGCGAGGTGGCGGTGGTCACGCTGGCCACCGGGCGGAACACGATCGACGGGATCGAGCGATTCTTCGCGGAGGAGGGGATCGAGGAGCTGCCGATCCTGCTCGACCCCTCGCAGGAGGCGGCACGGGCGATGTTGGTCCTCGGCCTGCCGGTCACCGTGCTGATCGACGCCGGGGGCCGCGAGGTGGCCCGGCTGACCGGCGGCGCCGACTGGGCCGATGCGGATGCCGCGACCGTGCTGGAGGCCCTCGCCTCGGGGTCTTGACCGCGGGGCCGGCGGGGCCATCTACCGGCGGTCCTTTTCACGGGAGGTCCGGATGGACCCTGTCGCCCCCCTTCTGGTCGCGGCCGCCGCCTTCGGCGGCTATGTCGGCTTCTTTCGCAAGCGCCGCCGGCTGAACGACGCGCCCACGGTCGAGGCGGCCTGGCGGGCCAGCTATCCCGGCGACGAGATCCGGGACAGCGTCGTCTCGACCGACGGGCGCGCGGGGCTGGTGGAGACGTCCTGGGGCGCCGGGCTCGTCTGCCGGGGCGGCACCGTCGCGCGGCGGCTCGACGGCGCCGAGGCCGAACTCGACTCCGGCGGGCTGCTGATCCGCCTGCCGGACCTCGACCCTCCCCGGATCCACCTGGCGCTGGAGCCTGGTGCGGCGGCGCTGTGGCAGGAGCGGATCGAGCGGGAGTGATCCGTTATGCCCTGCCGCCGGACATGGCCTTGGAGACCGCCGCATTGAGCCGGTTCAGCGTCGCCACGAAGGCCTCGATCGAGTAGCCGAAGACGAAGGCGATCAGATAGACCAGCGGGCGCTGCGGCGTGGCGGCGAGTCCGGTCATCTGCGAGGGGACGAACAGCAGCGAAAGCGTCAGCCCCGCCAGCGCCGCGAAGGCGATCCGCATCCCGCCGTCGAGATAGCCCAGCGGCGCCAGGTGCGGGTTCAGGGTCCGCCACATGCAATAGACCACGGCCCCCAACGCGCCGTAGATCGTCGGCAGCCACCAGTTCTGGACATTGGCGAGGATCCCGCGCAGCAGTTCGGCCCGCTGCGCGAGCACGTAGCGCTGCTCGTGGACATCGCTGAACAGGTCCTGCCGGCGCCCGGCAAAGGCCATGGCATCGTTGCGCCGATCGAGGAACCGGCTGGCCGCGGCGCGCAGGCGTGCCTGACTGGTCTCCGGGTCGGCGCCGGGATCGGCATCCGCCACCGCGGGTGCGCGATCCGGCTTCGGTCCGTCGACGCCCGGCCGCGCCGCCCTGGCCGCGGCCTCCTGCCGTGCCGCGTGGTCGGCGGCCTGCCGCGCGCAGAGGACCGACTGGAGCCAGTTCCGGGGGCCGATATCCGGGACGAAAAAGCAGTATCGCTCGATATTGGCGCTCCAGATGATGTCGAAGGGCGTGTTGAACTCGGTGAGGTTGTTGAGTTCGCCGGGCAACTGGATCTCGAGATTGTAGAAGTTGCGGAGGGAGTCGCGGACTTCGTTGTAGACGATGATCGGCTCGTCCGAGCCGTAGGGCGGTTCGTCGTCGACCGAGGCCTCGAAGAAGCTTTCCATCTCCATGAGCCGCAGGACGGTGGCCGGGTGGTCGAACTCGAGATAGGCCTCGACCTTGTCGAGCGTGGCGACCGCGCGGTTGGCCCAGTAGGAATAGGACAGGGCCATGACGGTCAGAACGATGCCGAGACAGACCAGGATGGCATCGCCGGCCTTCTCCGCCCGGGTCTTCGGCAGATAGGGGGACCGGCCGGCGAGAACCTCCGACAGGGTCTGGGGATCGGTGATGGATTGCGCCTCGTCATAGGCGGTCTGGAAGGCGACGTAGAGCCGCTGCCGATCTTCCGGAGTGGACCGGTCGGGGTCGTCGAAGGGCAGGATCGCCGCCACCAGCTTCGCATTGGTCGGCGCCTTGCTGCGCAGCAGGTAGTTCCTCAGCCGCCGGGCCTGTTCGAGCGTGTCCGCGAAGGTCTCCTGCGGGTCCGCCGCCTGGGACGGATCGGCCGTCTCAGCGCCCGGTGCCATCTTTCGGGCCTTCAGGAGTCGGGCAGATGCAGGGCTCGCCGTAGCGCACCGGATCGATCGGCCAGCACCATTGCCCGCTCGGCAACAGGCAGGCGCCCCGCGGAACCGATTGCGCGGCGGCGATCTGGGGAAGCGCGAGGAGGCCGGCGAAGAGAAATGCCGCCGTCCTTGGGGAAATCGGCATGGACATGACCGGGTCGAATGAATGTTTACCAAAGGTAAACCATTTACGCGCGCTGCGACGATTCGGTCAACTGCCGCGCGAAAGCCCTCAGAGCGCCGTCCGTCGGCTTTCCTCTAGATAGATCTCGCGCAGGCGGCGGGCGACCGGGCCGGGGGTGCCGTCGCCGATGCCGCGGCCGTCGATCTCCACCACCGGCATGACGAAGGCGGAGGCGGAGGTGACGAAGGCCTCGTCGGCGGATTGCGCCTCCTCCACCGTGAAGGCGCGCTCCTCGACCCGCATCTGCGCCTCGCGGGCGCAGCGCAGGACCGCGGCGCGGGTGATGCCGTGCAGGATCTCGGTGCCCAGATGCCGGGTGACGATCACGCCGTCCCTGACGATGTAGGCGTTGTTCGAGGTGCCCTCGGTCACCTGCCCCTCCTCGACCATCCAGGCGTCGTCGGCGCCCTGGGCCTTGGCCTGCATCTTGGCCATGGAGGGGTAGAGCAGTTGCACCGTCTTGATGTCGCGCCGGCCCCAGCGCAGGTCGGGCAGGGTGACGACCTTGAGCCCCGTTTCGGCCTGGGGATTGTCGGCGAGGCCGGGCTTCGACTGGGTGAAGAGCACCACGGTCTGAGGCGTGTCGATATCGGGCCAGGCGAAGTCGCGGTCGGCAGCCCCCCGGGTGACCTGGAGATAGATCAGCCCGTCCTCGATGTCGTTCTCGGCCACCAGCCGGCGGTGCACCTCCAGCAGGGCGTCGCGGCTGAGCGGCACCGGCATGTCCAGCTCGCCCAGGGAGCGTTCGAGCCGCGCGGCGTGGCCGTCGAAATCGATCAGCCGGCCGCCGAGCACGCTCGTGACCTCGTAGACGCCGTCCGCGAACAGGAAGCCGCGGTCGAAGACCGAGACCGTCGCGGCCTCCTCGGGGAGGAACTCGCCGTTGACATAGACGGTGCGGGGCATGGGGCGCGCTCCTTTCGGCCGGGTCCGCGTGGGTGTCGTCCAGAGCGGCGGCCCGGTCAAGCCGGGGCGGGGCGCGGCGCGGGTGGAGGGGTGCGTATTCGGGAAAGCAAAGAAGACGTGTTGCGCGGGGTGCGGAAACTATCTAGCGATTGCCGCGACGCAGAAGAAACATTGTTGCGAGGAAATCCATGTCCTTCCGGATCCAGCCCATGCCGCCCGCGCGTCCGAACCGGTGCCAGCTGTTCGGCCCCGGCTCGCGGCCGCAGATCTTCGAGAAGATGGCCGGGTCGGCCGCCGACGTCATCAACCTGGACCTGGAGGACAGCGTCTCCCCCGACGACAAGGGCGAGGCGCGCAAGAACATCGTGCAGGCGATCGGCGACGTGGACTGGGGCGACAAGCACCTGTCGGTGCGGATCAACGGCCTCGACACGCCCTACTGGTACCGCGACGTGGTGGACCTGCTGGAGAGCGCCTCGGACCGGCTCGACCAGATCATGATCCCCAAGGTCGGCAATGCCGCCGACCTCTATGCCGTGGACGCGCTGGTGACGGCGGTGGAGGCGGCGAAGGGGCGGCGGAAGCCGATCGCCTTCGAGGTGATCATCGAGACGGCGGCGGGCCTGTCGAACGTGGACGGGATCGCGGGGGCCACGCCGCGGTTGCAGGCGATGAGCCTCGGCGCGGCGGATTACGCCGCGTCGATGGGCATGGCGACCACCGGCATCGGGGGCACGCAGGAGAACTACTACATGCTCCACGAGGGGCAGAAATACTGGGGCGATCCCTGGCACTGGGTGCAGACGGCCATCGTCGCCGCCTGCCGCACGCATGGGGTTCTGCCGGTGGACGGGCCGTTCGGGGATTTCTCCGACGAGGAAGGCTTTCGCGCGCAGGCGCTGCGCTCGGCCACGCTGGGCATGGTCGGCAAATGGGCGATCCACCCCAAGCAGGTGGCGCTGGCCAACGAGGTCTTCACGCCCACGGAGGCGGCGGTGACCGAGGCGCGGGAGATCCTGGAGGCGATGGAGCAGGCCAAGCGCGACGGGCAGGGGGCCGCGACCTACAAGGGGCGGCTGGTGGACCTGGCCTCGATCCGGCAGGCCGAGGTGATCGTCCGGCAGGCCGAGATGATCGCGGGGCGCTGAGGCGGCGGCCCGGCCGCCGGCGGTCGGGGCCGGGCCGGGCTAGTCGCCCGAGATGAGGTGGAAGAAGGTGCCGGTGACCCGGCCGCGGCGCGACCCCGTCTCGGGCACCGGGTTGCCGTCGGCATCGGCGACCCGGGCGAGCGGCGGGTCGGGCATCTCCACGATCGTGGAATAGTGGTATTCGTGACCGCGCAGCGCCGATCCGGCGTCGAAGCCGGGCATCGGCTCCAGCAGCGTGGCGCGGCGGTAGCCGAGGTGGAACTTGCGCTTCTCGTAGCTGGTGCGCAGGCCGAGGAGACCGGCCATGCGATGTGCCGTGCCCTCCTTGTCGGTGAGGCTTTCGCCCAGGGCCATGTAGCCGCCGCATTCGCCGTGGACGGGCCTCGTCCCGGCATGGGCGTGCAGGCCGGCGCGGAAGGTTTCCGCCGCGGCGAGGCGGCCGGCATGCAGCTCGGGGTAGCCGCCCGGGAGCCAGACGAGGTCGGCCCGCGGGTCGGGGGCCTCGTCGGCCAGGGGCGAGAAGGGCAGGATCTCGGCCCCCGCCGCGCGCCAGCCTTCGAGGAGATGCGGGTAGGTGAAGGAGAAGGCCGCGTCGCGGGCGAGCGCGATGCGCTGGGCCGGGGGCGCGGGGAGGGCACCGCCCCGGGGCTGCGGCGCGGCACGCGCGGCGGCGCGGATCGCGGCGAGGTCCACATGCGCGCGCAGGAAGGCGGCATAGCCGGCGATGGCGGCGTCGAGGTCCGGATGCTCGACCGCCTGGACCAGGCCAAGGTGCCGTTCGGGCAGGGCGAGGTCGCCGCGCCGGGGCAGGACGCCGAGGACGGCGAGGCCCGCATGCTCCATGCCGAGGCGGATCAGCCGCTCGTGCCGGGGCGAGGCGACCCGGTTCAGGATCACGCCGGCGATGGGAAGGTCGGGGCGGTAGGCCGCGAAGCCCATGGCGGTGGCGGCGGCGGACTGGGCCTGGCCGCCCGCGTCGATCACCAGGACCACGGGCCAGCCCATGCGGGCCGCCGTCTCGGCCGAGGCGCCGAAGCCGGCGCGGCCGCGGGTCGCCACGCCGTCGTAGAGGCCCATCGAGCCCTCGGCCAGGCAGATGTCGGCGCCCGATGCCTGTCCGGCGATGGCGGCGAGGAGGTCGTCGCCCATGGCCCAGGTGTCGAGGTTGAAGGAGGGCCGCCCGGTGGCGGCGAGGTGGAAGGCGGGGTCTATGTAGTCGGGGCCGGACTTGAAGGGCTGGACCGTCAGTCCGTCATCGGCGAGCGCCCGCAGGAGGCCCAGCATGACCGTGGTCTTGCCGGTGCCGGAGGCGGGCGCGGAGACGAGGAGGCCGGGGGGGAGCATGGGCGCGAATCTTTCGGGTCGGGTCTGGGCAGGCGGGCGACGCGCCGGCGTATTTGGGGAAAGCAAAGACGTGTCAGTCGTCCCCGGGGGACCAGCCGGCCCAGGGGCTGTCGGCGGACTGGGGCCGGTAGCGGCGGTCGTAGTCGGCAGCGTAGAGGCGCGATTCCGTGAAGTCCCGCCTGCCGAGCGCGGGGCCGACGAGGATCAGTGCGGTGCGGGTCACGGCGGGGTCGAGCCGCGCCTCCACCGTGGCGAGGGTGGCGCGGAGGATCGACTCGTCCGGCCATGAGGCGCGGAAGACCACCGCCACCGGACACTCGGGTCCGTAGGCGGGGGTGAGGTCGGTCACCACCTGCGCCAGGTTGGCGATGGAGAGGTGGATGGCGAGCGTGGCGCCGGTGGCGGCGAAGTTCGCGAGGCTCTCGCCCCCGGGCATGGAGGAGGCGCGGCCGGGCGTGCGGGTCAGGACCACCGATTGCGCCACGCCGGGCAGGGTCAGTTCCGAGCCGAGCGCGGCGGCCGCGGCGGAGAAGGAGGGGACGCCGGGGGTGACGCTGTAGGGGATGCCCTCCGCCTCCAGTCGGCGGATCTGCTCGCCCATGGCCGACCAGACGGAGAGGTCGCCGGAATGGAGCCGGGCGACGTCGTGGCCGGCGGCATGAGCGGTCTCGATCTCGGCCATGATGGCGTCGAGGTCGAGCGGCGCGGTGTTCACGACGCGGGCGCCGGGCGGGCAATGGGCCAGCACCGCCTCGGGCACGAGGCTGCCGGCATAGAGGCAGACCGGGCAGGCGGCGATCAGGTCGCGGCCGCGCAGTGTCAGGAGGTCGGGGGCGCCGGGGCCGGCGCCGATGAAGTGCACGGTCATGGGTCGGGTCCTTCGGCCAGCGCGCAGGTGGCCATGCGGTCGGCGGAGATGCAACGCGAAACCAGGAGCCGCGCGCCGGGGCCGGCGGCGGCCAGCGCCGCGGCCTCGGCCACGGAGCCGGTGCCGTGGGCGGCGCGGGAGGCGGCGGAGCGCGTGGCGGTGGGCTGCGCGGCGAGGTCGGGCGCGGCGACGGCGCGGCGGGGCAGTCCGAGCCGGCGCGCGACGGCGCGGAAGGCGGGGGCCTCGGCCTTGGCCGCGGCGGTGGCGACGACATCCGGTGTGTGGCCGGTGCGGCGCAGCGCGTCGAGCAGGCTGTCGCCGGTCGACGCGGCGCGGAAGCCGAACCCGGCGACGATCACAGCGTGACGCTCCATTGCAGGATCGGGCGGGCCGCCGGACCAGCCGCGAAAGCCGCCCAGCGGTTCGGGGCGCGCGGTCTCGACGCGGAGCAGGTCGCCGCCGATGCCGCGCCTGCCGGTCGAGGAGGAGCGATTCGGTCTCCAGCGTCACGGCGTTGGCGACGAGCCGGGCGCCCGGGGCGATGCACGGCCAGCCGGTCGAGCAGGGCGGCGGTGAGCCCGCCGCCGACGAAGACGGCATCGGGGCGGGGCAGGCCGTACCAGCGCGGCGGGGGCCTCGCCCTCGACCACCGCGAGCCGGTCCTGGCCGAGACCTTCGGCGTTGCGGCGGATGCGGGCGGCGCGGTCGGGGCGGCGCTCCACCGCGGTGGCGGCGAGGGAGGGGTGGGACAGGAGCCATTCCAGCGCCACGGCGCCGGAGCCACCGCCGATATCCCACAGGCGCTCGCCCGGGCGCGGGGCGAGGGCGGCCAGCGTCAGGGCGCGGATCGGCGCCTTGGTGATCTGGCCGTCATGCTCGAAGAGCGATTCGGGGCGGCCGGGGACAAGGGGGAGGGGCGCGCCCTCGCCCGCGACCTCGATCGCGGCCGCCACCGGCGCGGCATGGGTGGCGCCCGGCGGGGACGATGCGCTCGCGCGGGCCGCCGAGGGCCTCGAGCGCGGTCACCCGGCTGGCGCCGAAGCCGGCGCCGTCGAGATATCCGACGAGAGCCGCCACCGCCGCGCCGTCGCGCAGGGTGGCGAGGATCCGGGCGCCGGGATGGAGATGCGGGCGCAGCCGCGACAGGGGGGCGGCGTGCAGGCCGAGGCAGGGGGTCGTCTCGAGCGGCCAGCCGAGCCGGGCGGCGGCGAGGGAGAAGACCGAGGGCCCGGGGATCGCGCGCCATTCGCCGGGATCGAGCGCGCGGGCGAGCACCGACCCGGCGCCGAACCAGAACGGGTCGCCCGAGGCGAGGGCGACGGTGGCCCGGCCGCGTCGGGCGAGGAGGAGCGGCAGGCCCTCGGCGAAGGGGGCGGGCCATTCGATCCGCTCGGCCCCGCCGGGGACGAGGGCGAGGTGGCGCGGCGGGCCGATCACCACCTCGGCCGCGGCGAGGGCGGCGCGGGCGGCGGGGGAAAGGCCCTCGGCGCCGTCCTCGCCCAGGCCGAGGATGGTGAGCCAGGGGGCGGTCATCGCGGCCGCTTGCTCCCGGCGCGGGGGATCGGCTTGCCGGCGGGTGCCGGGCCGGTCCAACCTGCGGCGCCATGACCCGCGCGTCCCATCTGCTGATTCTCGGCGGCACGACCGAGGCCGCGGCGCTGGCGCGCGCGGTGGCCGGACAGGGGATCCGCGCGACGGTGTCTCTGGCAGGCCGGGTGGCGCGGCCCGCCGCGCTGCCCCTGCCGGTGCGGATCGGCGGCTTCGGCGGGGCCGAGGGGCTGGTCGCGCATCTGGAGCGGCAGGGGATCACCCATCTGGTGGACGCGACGCACCCCTTCGCCGCGCAGATGAGCCGCAACGCGGTGACGGCAGCGGCGCGGACGGGCGTGCCGCTGGTCGCGCTGACCCGGCCGCCCTGGCGCCCCGGGCCGGGGGATCGCTGGCGCCGGGTGCCCGACATGGCCGGCGCGGTGGCGGCGCTCGCCGGGCCGGCGCGGCGCGTCTTCCTGGCCGTGGGGCGGATGCACCTGGCGGAATTCAAGGCGCAGGAGCAGCACCGCTACCTGCTGCGGCTGGTCGATCCGCCCGCGGGGCCGCTGCCGCTGCGCGAGGCGCATGTCGAGGTGGCGCGCGGACCCTTCACCGAGGCGGAGGACCGGGCGTTGCTGTCCCGGCACGGGATCGCCCTCGTGGTGTCGAAGAACGCGGGCGGGGCGGGGGCGCGGGCCAAGATCGACGCGGCCCGCGCGCTGGGACTGGAGGTGGTGATGATCGACCGGCCCGCCCTGCCGCCGCGGGCGGAGCTGCACGGGTGGAGGATGTGCTGGACTGGATTCATTCCGCCGACCGGGGCGTGTAGACGAAGCGGCCGACGACGCGGGTGGCGCGAGGAGCCCAGCAGCACGACGGTGCGCATGTCGGCCATCTCGGGCCGCGCCTCGGGCAGGGGGACGGTGCGGATCTCCTCCGCCTCGGTGGTCACGGCGCGGGCGAAGATCATCGGCCGGGCATCGCCGCAGGCCTCGCGCAGCACCTCGAGCGCGCGGGCGAAGCCCTCGGGGCGGGATTTCGAGCGGGGATTGTAGAAGGCCATGGCGAAATCGGCCTCGGCGGCGAGCCGCAGGCGGCGCTCGATCAGCGCCCAGGGCTTGAGGTTGTCGGAGAGGTTGATGGCGCAGAAATCGTGGCCCAGCGGGCGCGCCGGCCCGGGCGGCGGCGGCGAGCATGGCGGTGATGCCGGGGAGCACCTGGATGTCGAGGTCGCGCGTGGCGGGATCGGCCTCCACCGCCTCGAAGACGGCGCTGGCCATGGCGAAGACGCCCGGATCGCCGGAGGAGACGACGGCGACGCGCGCGCCCCTGCCGCGCCAGGTCGAGGGCGTGGCGGGCGCGGTCGAGCTCCACCCGGTTGTCGCTGGCGTGCCGGGACTGCCCGGGGAATTCGGGGATCCGCGCGACATAGGGATGATAGCCCACGAGGTCGGTCGCCTGGGCGAGCGCGGCCTGCGCCTCGGGCGTGATCATGCCGTCGCAGCCGGGGCCGAGCCCGACGATCCGCACCCAGCCGGTCATGGCCGCCGCCCCTGCCCGTGGACGAGGACGATGGAGAAATAGGGCACGCTGCGGCCCTCCGCCTGGGCCAGCGGCATGACCCGCTCCTCGGCCATGGCGGCGCATTCCACCAGCCAGGCGCGGTCGAAGAGCCCCGCCCGGTCCAGCGCGCGCCGCACCTTGTCCATGTTGCGGCCGATCTTCATCACCACCAGCGCGTCGGCCTCGGCCATCCGCGCCGCCAGCACGTCCTCGGGCAGGGTCGCCATCAGCACGGTCATCACGTCGTCGCCCCAGGTGATCGGCGCGCCACTGGCCGTCCAGGCCGCCGACATGCCGGTGATGCCGGGCACCACCTCGACCGCGAGGTCGTGGCGCAGCCGCTCGTAGAGATGCATGAAGGAGCCGTAGAAGAACGGGTCGCCCTCGCAGGGCACGACCACGTCGTGGCCCGCCCGCGCCACCGCGAGCAGCCGGTCGCGGCACTCGGCGTAGAAGGCGGAGAGGCAGCCGTTATAGGCCGGATCGTCGAGCGGGATCTCGGTGGTGACGGGGTATTCCAGCGCGATCTCGGTGACGCCCGCGGGCAGCATCCCGTCGATCAGGGTGCGGGCGCGGCCCGCCCGGCCCTTCTTGCGGAAATAGGCGACATGGCCCGCGCCCCGGATCAGCCGGTCGGCCCGGACGCTCATCAGCTCCGGGTCGCCGGGTCCGAGGCCGACGCCGATCACCCGCCCGGTCATTCCGCCCGGCTCGCGAGCGCGTTGACGGCGGCCACGGTGATCGCCGAGCCGCCGAGCCGCCCGTCGACGACGATCGCCGGAACGGGCTGCTCCTCCCACAGCGCGGCCTTCGATTCCGCCGCGCCGACGAATCCCACGGGGCAGCCGATGATGGCCGCCGGGCGCGGGCAGGCGGGATCCTCCAGCATGTTCAGGAGGTGGAACAGCGCCGTCGGCGCGTTGCCGATGGCGACCACCGCGCCGGCCAGGTGCGGGCGCCAGAGTTCCAGCGCGGCGGCCGAGCGGGTGTTGCCCATCCGCCGCGCCAGGTCCGGCACGCGCGCATCCTGCAGCGTGCAGATCACCTCGTTGGCGGCGGGCAGGCGGGGCCTCGTCACCCCCTCGCTGACCATGCGGGCGTCGCACAGGATCGGCGCGCCGGCCTCCAGCGCCGCGCGGGCCGCGGCCACCGCGCCGGGCGACAGGTTCACCTGCCGCTCCAGCCCGACCATCCCGGCGGCGTGGATCATGCGCACCACCACCTGTTCCTCGTCCGGCGCGAACCGGGCGAGGTCGGCCTCGGCCCGGATCGTGGCGAAGCTCTGGCGATAGATCGCCGCGCCGTCCTTTTCGTAGTCGTAGGGCATGGGTCAGCCGATGAATGAGGGAAGCTCGTCCGGCGCCAGCCCGCGCCGCACCGGTGTGTCGCCTGCCCGGCCGTCCCTGACAAGGTCGAACCGGCCGTCGCGGCCGACCAGCGTGACCGCAGCCGGGGCGGAGCGGGCGCAGCCCTTGGCGCAGCCCGAGACGTGGAGCCGGCCCGCCAGGCGGCCGGCGAGGCGCCGCGCCACCTCGCGCGTGGCGACGCTGGCTTGCGCGCAGGCCGGCGCGCCCGGGCAGGCATCGACGCGCAAAAGCGGGTCGTCCGGATCGGCGATGAGACCCTCGGGCACCCGCCCGGCGTCCTCGATCAGGACCATGCGCCAGGGGGTCAGGCGGATCGCCGGGGCCTCCCCCATGGCCGCGGCGAGGTCACCCGCCCCGATCCGGCCGAAGGGAAGGCCGGCGAGCACACCGCCCGGGCAGGGCCCCGGACGGGGCGGCGCGGCGGGGGCGGGACGGGGGGCGCCCCCGAACCGGGCGGGCAACGGGAGGACGGGGAGCAGCGCCGCCATGCGCCGATGTGGCCCGCGCTCCGCGGCGAACCAGCACGCGAGGTCGCGCACCGCGGCCCCCACCTCCGCCTCGGCGACGCGGCGCCCGGTCGCCGCCCCGTCTGCGGCGACCACGACTCCGTCCGCGCACCGCTCGACGCGGATGTCGGCCGGGGCGTCGCGCAGCACCGGTGCCGCCCCGGTATCGAGGGCCAGCCCGAACTTGGCCGGCAGGTCGGGCAGATCGGGGAGGATGGCGCCAAGGGCGCGGCCCAGCCGGTCGGTCGCGTCGCCCGGGCGCCAAAACGGCGCCACGATCAGGTTGCGCCGCGCCTCGAGGCCCGGATCGGCGTCGAGCAGATCCAGCGCCGCCAGCCCGTCGAGCAGGCCCGGATGGCCCTCGGGCCTTACGCCCCGGATCTGCAGGTTGGCCCGCCGAGTCAGGTCCACCAGCCCCGAGCCGAACCGCCCGGCCAGATCGGCCAGCCCGTGCACCTGATCGCGCGTCAGGCGGCCGAGCGGCGGGCGGATCCGCACCACCAGCCCGTCGCCCGACATCATCGGCGTCCAGGCGCCGGGGCACCAGCCGCGCACCGCGCCGGTCTTTGCTTTCCCAAATACGCCGGCGGCCGGTTCGCCGCCCGCGCGTCCGTCGGCCGGGGCGCTCATTCCGCCGCCTCCAGGCCGGCCAGGATCGAGTTGCGCCGGGTCCGCCACAGCCCGGCGGCGTGCAGCGCGGCGAAGCGGTCGCGCATCGCCGCCGCCGCGCCCGCGTTCTCGCGCTCCAGGAAGGCCGCCACCTCCGGATCGCCCAGGGTGGCGTCGTGATAGGCGTCGAAGAGATGCGCCGGCACCGCCCGGCCAGATGCGCGAAGGCCGCCATGTGCTCCAGCGTGGCGGCGATCTCGGCCGCGCCGCGGAAGCCGTGGCGCATCATGCCCGCGATCCAGCCCGGATGGGTGGCGCGGCCGCGCACGACGCGGGCGATCTCCTCGGTCAGGGCCCGGGTGCGGGGGCGGGCGGGATCGGTGTTGTCCAGGTGGTAGAGCCGCGCCGCGCCCCCGGTGACGGATTGCGCCGCGGCGAAGCCGGCCTCGTGGGTGGCGTAGTCGGCCGCCAGAAGCAGGTCCGATTCCGGCAGGTCCTGGGCGTGCAGGAAGGCCCCCGCCCCGGCGACGCGGGCGCGCAGGCCGCCCGGATCGGCCACCGGTTCCGCCCCGTCATGGGCCCAGGCGGCGGCGGCGAGCCAGGCCTCGCCGGCCGCCCGGCGCCCGGCCTCGGAATAGTCCTCCACCGCCATGCCCAGGCCGTAGCGGCCCGGCGCGGGGCCGTAGACCCGCGCGCCGGCGGCCGCGACATAGGGGTTCCAGTCCGCCGCCTCGTCGCGCCGCGACAGGGCCGCGACCGCCTGCCCGTGGAGCCGGGCGAGGCCCGGGAAGGTGTCGCGGAACAGCCCCGAGATGCGGAGCGTCACGTCCACCCGCGGGTGCTCCAGCTCGGCCAGGGGCAGGATCTCCAGCCCCGAGACCCGTTCCGAGCCCTCGTCCCAGACCGGCCGCACGCCCATCAGCGCCAGCCCCATGGCGAAATCCTCCCCCGCGGTGCGCATGGTGGAGGAACCCCAGAGGTCGAGCACCAGCGCGCGCGGCCAGTCGCCCTCGTCCTGCAGGTGGCGGCGCACGAAATCCGCGGCCAGCCGGACCCCCTGGGCATGGGCGCTGCGGGTGGGCACGGCGCGGGCGTCGACGGTGTAGAGGTTGCGCCCCGCGGGCAGCACGTCGCGGCGCCCGCGATGGGGCGAGCCGGAGGGGCCGGGCGCGACGCGGGCCCCGGCCAGCGCGTCGAGCAGGCCCTGCCGCTCCGCCGCGCCGTCGCCGAATTCCGAGGGCCGGCCCCAGACATGGAGGCCGTCGCCGAACTGCCCCTCCTTCACGTCGCAGACGAAGCGGTCGATCCGGGTCACCGCCTCCGCCGCGCAGCCGGCGGTGTCGAGGCCCAGATCCGCCTCCACCCCCAGCGCCTGCGCCTCGGCGCGGATATCGCCCACCAGCCGGTCGCGGCGCCTGGGGTCGAGCCCGTCGGCATTGGAGAACTCGTCCAGCAGGGCCTCCAGATGCGCCAGCCGGGCGGGGCTTCCCGAGGGTTTCAGCGGCGGTGGCACATGGCCCAGCGTCACCGCGCCGATCCGGCGCTTGGCCTGCGCCGCCTCGCCGGGATCGTTGACGATGAAGGGATAGATCACCGGCAGGTCGCCCGTCAGCGCCTCGGGCCAGCAATCGTCCGACAGGGCCACCGCCTTGCCCGGCAGCCATTCCAGCGTGCCATGCGCCCCCACATGCACCAGCGCGTCGGCGCGGGCGCGCAGCCAGAGATAGAAGGCGACATAGGCGTGGCGCGGCACGCGCGCGAGGTCGTGATACTCCTCCGCCTTCGCCTCGGGCGTGCCCCGCTCGGGCTGGAGCGCGACGAGGGCGCGGCCGCGGGCCACGGCGGCGAAACGGAAGGCGCCGTCGACGATGTCGGGGTCCGATCCGGGATCGCCCCAGGCGGCGGCGAGATCCGCGCGAAGGGCCTGGGGAAGCCCGGCAAGCGCGGCCTCGTAGTCCGCCAGCGGCCAGGCGGCCTGCCGCCCGGCCAGCGCGGCGGCCAGGTCGCCGCCGGGGGCGGTGTCGTAGCCCGCGGCGGCCAGGTCGGACAGGATCGCCTCGGCCGAGGCCGGGGCGTCGAGCCCGACCGCATGGGCGCGGTTCCAGCCCTGGCCGGGATAGGTGGACAGGACCAGCGCCGGACGCCGCTCCGCCGCCGGGGTCGCGGCCAGCCGGCTCCAGCCGGCCACCCGGTCGGCGATGGCGGCGATGCGCGCGCGGTCGGGGCGGTGCTCGGTGCGGGCGAACTGGAGATCGTCGTCGCGCCCGCCCTCCTCCTTGAAGCTGGCCACCCCGGCCAGGATCCGGCCGTCGATCTCGGGCAGCACCACGTGCATGGCCAGATCCGCCGGCGACAGGCCGCGCTCGGACCCGGCCCAGGCCTCGCGCCGGGCCGTGGACAGCGCCACCTGGAAGACCGGCACGCCGGCGGCGTCGAGCGGCGAGGCGCCATCCTCGCCGATCCCGGAGAAGGCGGTGGCGTTGACGATGGCGGCGGGGGCCATGTGCCGCACCTGCCGGGCCAGCCAGCCGGCCGCGCCGGGCGCCTTCAGCGACGGGACGAAGAGCCCGATCGCGTCGTGGCCGCGCGCCCGGAACGCCGCGATCAGCGCCTCGACGGGCGCGGTGTCGGCGGCGGCGAGGTAGGAGCGGTAGAAGACCACGAGGATCGGCCCGGTCACCCTTTGGCAAATACCCTCGGGGGGGCGCGGAGCGCGGGGGGCGGACAGCCCCCCTCCGCCGGTGGCCATCAGCGCGGGGCAGGCGATCCCCGTCTCGGGCAGCCAGGCGCCGACCTGGGGCAGCGCCTTCTGGCCGCGCACCGGGGGCGCGTAGAGGCCCGAGCCCAGCGCCATCTGCTGCAGCGCGGCCTGGGCGGCCACCGCGCCGCCCGCGTCGCAGAGATGCTGCAGCCGGCGCAGGGTGGAGACCGGCAGCGTCGAAGCCGCGTCGAGCCGGTCGTCGGGCCGCCCGTCGGCGGGCAGGACCGCCAGCGCGAGGCCCTTGCGCCGGGCCAGCCGCTCCACCTGGTCGAGCCCGTAGGACCAGTAGGGCGCGCCGCCGATCAGCCGGATCAGGATTCCGCTCGCCCCCTCCAGCGTCTGGTCGAGATAGGTGTCGACGGAGAGCGGGTGCGTGAGCTGACCCAGATTGGCCAGCCGCAGGGACGGCATCGTCTCCCGTCCGCCGCCCCGGTGCCAGCCGGCGGCGAAGGCGCCGAGATCGCTGTCGGAGAAGGACAGCACCACGAGATCCGCCGGCGCCTGGCCGAGGTCGCGCGGCGCGTCGCCCTCCTCCAGGCCGTGGCTCTCGCGGAAGACGACGTGCATCAGGCCTGCCCTCCCGTCGGCGCGCCGATCCGGCCTTCCGAGCACGGGCGGCCGGTCGCCGGCGTATTTGGCAAAGCAAAGAACCGGCGCGCGCCGCGTGCGGTGCCGATGCCGTTGGCCCGACCGGGCCCGAAGGTCGTGGCGGCGGCGCGAGAGCGGGGGGGGGCGTGCCGCGCGCGGCGGGCCGGTCCGATGCGCCGAATCGGGGCCGGGCCCCCTGGCGAGGCGTCCCGGCGGCGGCTGGCGGGTCGGGCGCGGCGAGCGATGCGGACGCGCCCGGCCGGGGCCGTGCCGTCGGCCGGGTGCCGGTATCGGGCCTCCGGCATCGGGGACCGCGCCGGCATGTTATTCCGCCGGTTCGAGCGCGCCGAGGGCGGCGCGGATCGCGGTTTCGTCCACGTCGTCGTGCTCGGCGATGACCACCAGCCGGCCGGCGCGGGCCTCGTCCGGCTTCCAGGGCCGGTCGAACTGGTGCCGGACGCGGGCGCCGACCGCCTGCACGAGGAGGCGCATCGGCTTGCCGCGCACGGCGGCGTAGCCCTTGATCCGCAGGATGTTGCGCTCCCGCGCCAGATCCTCGATCCGGGCCACGAGATCGGCGGGGGTGTCGATCTCGGGGAGATCCACCACCACGCTCTCGAAATCGTCGTGGTCGTGATCGGCGGCGTCGTCGTGGTGCGAGGGGCGGGCTTCCATGTCGTCCTCGGCCGCGGCGCCGAGGCCGAGGATCACGCGCGGGTCCACCGCGCCCTCGGCGACCTCGACCACCGGCAGGGGGCGGGGCGACTCGGCGGCGATGACCTCGCGGGCGCGGGCGACGCCCTCGGGGCCGGCGAGGTCGGGCTTGGTCAGGAGCACGATGTCGGCGCAGGAGATCTGGTCCTCGAAGACCTCGGACAGGGGCGTCTCGTGATCGAGGCTGTCGTCGGCCAGCCGCTGGGCGTCGACCCGCGCCACGTCGGGGGCGAAGCGGCCGGCGGCCACCGCCTCGGCATCGGCCAGCGCGATGACGCCGTCGACGGTGATGCGGGAGCGGATGTCGGGCCAGTCGAAGGCCTTCAGGAGCGGCTTCGGCAGGGCCAGGCCGGAGGTCTCGATCAGGATGTGGTCGGGGCGGGGATCGAGCGCCATCAGCCCCTCGATCGTGGGGATGAAATCGTCGGCCACGGTGCAGCAGATGCAGCCGTTGGCCAGTTCGAGGATGTTCTCCTCCGGGCAGTCGGGGATGGCGCAGCCCTTCAGGATCTCGCCGTCGACGCCGACATCGCCGAACTCGTTGACGACGACGGCGAGGCGCTTGCCGCCCGGGTTCTGCATCAGGTGGCGGATCAGGGTCGTCTTGCCCGATCCCAGGAAGCCGGTGATCACGGTGACGGGCAGCTTCGACAGGTCAGCCATTGCGGGCCTCCATGGGGGGAATGCGGGCGATGCAGTTGCGCTTGAAATGCTCGGAGCGCTCGCGCCAGGGGACGAGGCCGTCGGCGGCGCCGGCATAGCGGCCGGCGCCCTCGGCGACGAGGGCCGCGTCGTCCTCGGTGAAGTTGCCGTAGACGAAGGTCCAGCGGCCGGGCCCGCGCAGCGCGACCGAGCAGCCCCGGTCGCAGTTCGACAGGCATTCGACCTCGCGCAGGCGGACGCCCTGCGGCAGGTCCTCGGCCACGCGGTCGGCCAGCACCTTGCCGGGGCGGCGGGGCTCGCCGGGCATGTCGATGCCGCGGCGGCACTTCACGCAGACGAGGAGTTCGGCTTCCGTATCCGGGGCGGCCATCGGTTCGGTCCTTTCTGGCCGGGGCAGCACGGACCGGGGGCGCCGTCGCCCCGTCATCCGATCCCGGCACACCCCGTCCGGTTCGTCACTCGTCGCGCTGGCAGGTCTCCCGGCTTGCGGATGCGGGCCTGTCGGCCCTGCGGTCGCCCGACCTTCCCGGCCCGTCCGCGGGGGAGCGGGGCCAGTGGCGTTCGGGGCGACCTCTCCGGTCACGGTCGCGGGGGCGGCTGAGGCGGTCCTCATTCCCTTTTCACCCGTTTGACACGGGCACCAGCATGGTGCGACTTGGCCCGGCCCCCGCCCCCTTGTCAAGCGAGAGACCCGATGGACGATGCCGAGCGCCACAAGGCCAAGATGGAGAAGATCCGCGCCGCGCGGGAGCGCATGATGGCCGCCAAGACCGAGGAGCGCGGCCTGATCATCGTCCATACCGGCAAGGGCAAGGGGAAGTCCTCCTCGGCCTTCGGCATGGTGATGCGCTGCGTCGGATGGGGGATTCCCGCCGGCGTCGTGCAGTTCGTGAAGGGCGACTGGGAGACCGGCGAGAAGCGGGTGCTGGCCGAGCGCTTCCCCGAGGTGCGCCTGGTGGTCGCGGGGGAGGGATTCACCTGGGAGACGCAGGACCGCGACCGCGACATCGCCGCGGCGCGCCGGGGCTGGGCGGCGGCGCAGGGAGATGATCCGCGACCCGGAGATCCGCTTCGTCCTGCTCGACGAGATCAACATCGCGCTGCGCTACGATTACCTCGACATCGACGAGGTGGTGGGGTTCCTGCAGGACGAGAAGCCGGAGATGACCCATGTGGTGCTGACCGGGCGCAACGCGAAGGAGGAGCTGGTGGCGGCGGCGGACCTGGTGACCGAGTTCGACCTGGTGAAGCACCCGTTCCGCGACGGGGTGCGGGCGCAGAAGGGCGTGGAGTTCTGAGCGTGGCCGGGTTCCGCGCCGTGGACCGTCCGCCCGGCTTCGATCTCGCGGTCTGGGATTTCGACGGCGTGCTGAACGTCAATCCGGGCGGCGAGATCTTTCCCTGGGTGCGGCGGCTCGACCGGGATGTGGGTGTCCCGCCCGACTCGTTCCGCGCCTTCCTGCGGGCGCCGGGGCAGGCGCGCGAGGTGCTGAAGGGCGAGGCCGACCTGCTCGCGCGGCTCGACGCCTGGATCGCGCGGGAGGGGCACGCGATCACCGCGCAGGCGTTCCTGGAACATTGGCTCAGGGCCGACGACCGGCCCGACGAGGAGGCCGCGGCCTGGCTCGCCGCGCATTCGGGGCGCAAGGTGGTGGGCACCAACAACCCGCCGGCGCGGGCCCGCTACATCCGCGAGCGCACGGCGGCGGGGCGGCTGGCCGAGGCGGTCTTCGCCAGCGGCGAGATCGGCGCCGCCAAGCCCGATCCGGGTTTCTTCCGCGCCATCGAGGACTGGTCGGGCCTGGCGCCGGGGGCGATCCTCTTGATCGACGACAGCGCGGAGAACTGCGCCGCGGCGGCGCGGCGGGGCTGGTCGGTGTTCCGGTTCGGCCCGGAGACGCGTGGCCTGCTGCCCCGGGCGCTGGGGCTGTGAGGCTGCAGGTCGCGACGCACCGGGTCGCCTCCCTGCGCGGGGTGGCGGTGCCGCGGATGCGGATCGCGATGGTGGCCGACCTGCATGCCTGCCGGCCGGCGATGGGCGCGCGCCGGATCGCGGCGATCGTGGACCGGGTGAACGCCCTCGCGCCCGACCTGATCTGCCTTCTGGGGGATTACGCGGGCCATGCCTGGGGCAACCGGACGCTGCGCCCCGCGGAGGTGATCCCGCCGCTCCTGCGGCTGTCGGCGCCGCTGGGCGTGGTCGCGGTCTTCGGCAACCACGACTGGGTCGACGACGGGACGGCCCGGCGGGGCAGGTCCGCCGAGACGCATTGGCACCGGGCCTTCGCCGCGGCCGGGATCGAGACGCTGGTGAACGCGGTTCGCCCGCTGGAGGCGGGGGGCGTGGGGATCACGCTGGCCGGGCTCGATTCGCAGCGCGCGCATGGCCGCCGGCCGGGGCAGGGCGCGGACGACTGGCCCGCCGTGGCCGGGCGGATCGATCCGGGGCGGTTCACGATCCTGCTGGCGCACGAGCCCGACATCTTTGCCGACCTGCCCGAGCACGTGGACCTGACGCTGGCAGGGCACCTGCATGGCGGGCAGATCCGGCTGTTCGGGCGGGCCTGGGTCTGCCCCTCGCGCTATGGAACGCGTTACGACAGGGGGCATTTCCGGGAGGGGACGCGGCAGATGGTCGTCTCGCAGGGGCTGGGCTGTTCCGGGCCGCCGCTGCGCCTCGGCGCGCCGCCGGAGATCACGCTGGTGGAGCTGGGATGAGCCGGGCGCTGATGATCCAGGGCACCGGCTCGAACGTGGGCAAGTCGATGCTGGTGGCGGGGCTGTGCCGCGCCGCGCGGGCGCGGGGCCTGTCGGTGGCGCCGTTCAAGCCGCAGAACATGTCGAACAACGCCGCCGTGACCGCGGACGGGGGCGAGATCGGGCGGGCGCAGGCACTGCAGGCACTGGCCGCCGGGCTGGCGCCGGTGACGGACATGAACCCCGTCCTGCTGAAGCCCGAGACCGATGTGGGGGCGCAGGTGGTGGTGCAGGGGCGGCGCCAGGCCACGGTCAAGGCGCGGGACTACGCCGCGCTCAAGCCGCAGCTTCTCGACCGGGTGCTGGAGAGCTTCGCCCGGCTGCGCGCCGCGCACGACCTCGTGCTGGTGGAGGGGGCGGGCAGCCCGGCGGAGGTGAACCTGCGCGCGGGGGACATCGCCAATATGGGCTTCGCGCGGGCGGCGGATGTGCCGGTGGTGCTGGCCGGGGATATCGACCGGGGCGGGGTGATCGCGCAGATCGTCGGCACGCAGGCCGTGATGGAGGCGGGCGACGCGGGCCAGGTCGCCGGGTTCCTGGTGAACCGGTTCCGGGGCGATCCGACGCTGTTCGCGGACGGCTACCGGCTGATCGAGGACCGGACGGGATGGCGCGGCTATGGCGTCTGCCCCTGGTTCGCCGAGGCCTGGCGGCTGCCGGCGGAGGACGCGCTGGACGTGGTGTCGCCCGTTCGCGACAGGGGGCTGCACGTGGTCTGCCCCAGGCTCAGCCGGATCGCCAATTTCGACGACCTGGACCCGCTGGCGCAGGAGCCGGGCGTGCGGCTGACCATGCTGGCTCCGGGGCAGGCGGTGCCCGGCGACGCCGACGTGGTGATCCTGCCGGGGTCGAAATCGACCCGCGGCGATCTGGCCTATCTGCGTGCGCAGGGATGGGACGTGGACCTCGCCGCCCATGTGCGGCGCGGCGGGCATGTGCTGGGCATCTGCGGCGGGTTCCAGATGCTGGGGCGCGTGGTCTCGGATCCCGGAGGGGATCGAGGGCGCGCCGGGGGAGGATCCGGGGCTGGGCCTGCTGGATCTCGCCACGGTGATGACGGGCGACAAGCGGCTGACCGAGGTGGCGGCGGTGCACGCGGCCACCGGGCAGGCGTTTCGCGGCTACGAGATCCATATCGGGCGCAGCCGCGGCGCCGATCTGGCGCGGCCCTTCGCGCGGGTGGCGGGCCGGCCGGAAGGGGCCGTCTCGGCCGACGGGCGGGTGGCGGGAAGCTACCTGCACGGCATGTTTCGCGACGACGGGTTCCGCGCCGCCTGGCTCGCCGGGTTCGGCACCGCCTCGGGCGTGGCCTACGATGCGGGGGTGGAGCAGGTGCTCGACGCGCTGGCCGAGCACCTGGAGGCGCATCTGGACGTGGCCGGCCTGATCGCCGCCGCCCGCTAGCCGGCCCCGAGCGCGACCGCGAGGCGGGTCCAGCCCTCGGGCGTCGGCAGGCCGAGGCGGATCCAGCCGGGCGCATGGGGGAAGATCCTCGACCATACATGGTGCCGCGCGAGGCGCTGCTGCGCGCGGGTGGCGTCGGGCGCGGCATAGGTGCGGAACAGGTCGGTGCCGCCCACGAGGGACCAGCCGGCGCCGAGGGCGAGGGTGTCGAGCCGGTCGGCCCCGGCGCGCAGGCGGTGCCGGGTCCGGTCCTGCCACTCCGTGTCGCCGAGCGCCGTCGCGCCGACATGGATCGCCGGGCCGGAGACGGGCCAGGGGCCGGCGGCCTCGCGCAGCCGCGCCGCCAGGTCCGGGGCGGCGAGGGCGAAGCCGAGGCGCAGCCCGGCCAGCCCGTAGAACTTGCCGAAGGAGCGCAGGACGACGGCGTTCGGGCACCCGCCCAGCGCGGGGGCGAGCGAGAGCTGCGGGTCGGCCTCCCCGAAGCTCTCGTCGACGATCAGGAGGTCCACGCGGGCGGCGAGCGCGGCGAGGGCCCCGGGCGCGTGGCGGCGGCCGTCGGGATTGTTGGGGTTCACCACCACCGCCGCGGCGGCCCCGGCGAGCGCGGCGGGGTCGTCCACCTCCTCCACGGGGCGGCCCGCGGCGCGGAAGGCGGCGGCGTGCTCGTTGTAGGTGGGGGCGAGCACCCGCACCGGGCCGGGCGGCGCGAGGCGCGGCAGGATCTGGATCGCCGCCTGGGCCCCGGCGAGCGGCACCGCCTCCGCCGCCGTGCGATAGGCGGCCTGCGCGGCCGCCGAAAGGCTTTCCATGTCGGCGCCGGTGGGCAGGGCGGCCCAGGCGCGGGCGGGGATCGCGGGCAGGGGGTAGGGAACGGGGTTGATGCCGGTGGAGAGGTCGATCCAGTCGCCCGGCCCCCAGCGCGCCACGGCCTCGTCGAGATTGCCGCCGTGGTCGCGCCTCACAGCCAGGCCAGCGCCAGGAGCGCGCCCCCCATCACCCAGAGCGCGCGGCGGTAGAGGCCGAGCGCCGCGCCGATATCGGCGGCCCCCGGATCGCGCGCGCCGGCGTTGAGCCAGGGCTCCTCCGCCGCGCCCTCGGCATAGGCGCGGGGGCCGGAGAGGCGCACGCCGAGCGCCGTGGCCATCGCCGCCTCGGGCCAGCCGGCATTGGGCGAGCGGTGACGGGGCGCGTCGCGGCGCATGGCGGCGAGGGTGGCCCCGGGCGCGGGCGCGACCAGCGCGACGAGCCCGCCGGTGAGCCGGGCGGGGGCGAGGTTCGCGAGGTCGTCGAGCCGCGCGGCGGCGCGGCCGAAATCGCGGTGGCGGGGGGTGCGGTGACCGATCATCGAATCCATGGTGTTGATCGCCTTGTAGGCGGCGATGCCGGGCAGGCCCAGCAGCACGCCCCAGAAGACGGGGGCGACGACCCCGTCGGAGGCGTTCTCGGCCAGGCTCTCGATGGCGGCGCGGGCGATCCCGGCGCGGTCGAGCCGCGCGGGGTCGCGGCCGACGATCATGGCGACGGCGCGGCGCGCGCCCGGAACGTCGTCCCGGGCGAGCGGGTCGGCGACGGCGGCGACGTGGTCGTGGAGCGACCGCGTGGCCACCAGCGGCCAGGCGAGGAGGCCGAGAAGGACGGTGCCGAGGAGCCCGTCGCCCAGCGCCCCCTGCGCCAGCCAGGCCGGCAGGAGGGCGGCCAGCGCCACGGCGGCGACGGTGACCCGGCCCATCAGGCGCCGCCGCTCCGGGGGGGCGCTCTCGCGGTTCAGGCGCCGGTCGAGCGTGGCGATCAGCCGCCCCAGCCAGCCCACCGGGTGGCCGATCCGGGCATGGAGCCGGTCGGGCCAGCCCAGCGCCGCCTCCAGCGCCAGGGCGATGAGCAGCGACCAGATCACGGCCACTCCCCGGTGCGGAAGGTGATCGCGCCCGCCAGCCCGGCCTCGGCCAGCCGCGCACGCATGTCGCGGGGCAGGGTGCCGGGGGCGAAGACGAGGCCGCGGGCCGATCCGGTATGCGCCCGCACCCGGCCGAGCGCGCCGGTCTCCCGCGCAAGGTCCGGGGTGGGATCGCCCGCCGGGCCGCGGAGCGCGTCGGTCCGCGCGGCCGATTCGGTAGCGAGGGCGGCGCGGTCGGCGGCGGGGCCGGGGCCCTCCCAGGCGGCGACGAGATCGGCGATGTCGGGGAAGGCGGTGTCGGCCGGGTCGGTGCGCTGGGGCGGGCCCCAGAAGCCGCCCGCGATCTCCATCGGGGGGACGGGGGACAGGCGGCGGAGCGCCCGCGCCTGTCGCGGCGCCCAGAGCAGCCGGTCGGGATGGGGGTGCATCAGCGGATCGGTGGCACCCTCGGCGGCGAGGCAGGCACGGGCCAGCGCGTCGGGGTCGTCGGGCGCGCCGGAGGCGCGGGCGAGGGCCAGGAGGCCGGCCGTGGAGGCGCCCGCGCCGCCGCCCGGGGGCATGTCGGCCGACAGGCCCGTCCGGGCCAGCGGCCGCCCGAGCGCGGCGGCGAAGCGGTCCAGCGCGCCCGCGTCGAGGAGCGGCGGGGCGGCGGGATCGGTGCGCACGGCGAGCGCCGGGCAGGCCAGCGTGACGAGGACCAGCGGGCCGTCGGGGCCGAGCCGGCCCTGCAGCCATTCGCCGAAATGCCCGGCGACCGTGATCGTCACGCCGGCGCCCGGTTGACGAAGGCGATGGCCCAGCCGCCGGGATGGCGGACGAGGCGGGTGAGCGAGGGCGCGGCGACCTGGAAGGCCAGGCCCCCGGGCAGGTGGCCAAGGGCGAGGCCGAGCGCGGCGCGCACGGTGCCGGCATGGGCGACCACCGCGACCCGGCCCGACAGCCCCTCGAGCGCCGGGGCGAGACGGGCGGCGAGGTCGGCGAAGCTCTCTCCCCCTCCCAGGCATGGGCGGCGAGGGCGGCGGGGGGAAGGGGGCCGAGATCGGGGATGTCGGCGAATTCCGCGCCGTCGAAGCGGCCGAAATCCTGCTCCCGGAGGCGCGGATCGGTCTCGACCTCGCGGCCGGGGAACAGGGCGGCGGCGGTGGCGGTGCAGCGCCGGGCCGGGCTGGACAGCACCCGGTCGGGGGCGGGACCGGGCAGGGGGGCGAGACCGTCGATGCGCGCGGCGACATCGGTGCGGCCGACGAGGCGTCCGGGTTCGGCCACGGGGGCGTGGCGGATCAGCAGAAGATCGGTCGCGGCGTCGGCTTGCATCGGCCTCGGGCTTCTCAAATCCTCCGCCTTATGGTCTGTCAGCGGAAGATGGGAAAGTCGATCCTCATAACCGGCGGTGCCCGGTCGGGAAAATCGGCCCTGGCGGAGCGGATGGCGCTGTCGCTGGGGGCGCGGCCGATCTATGTGGCGACCGCCGAGGCGCGCGACGCCGAGATGGCGGCGCGCATCGCCGCCCATCGCGACCGGCGCGGGAACGAATGGGCGCTGGTCGAGGCGCCCACGGACCTCGCCGAAGCGCTCGACCGTTCGGATACCGGGCCGCGGCTGGTGGATTGCCTGACGCTGTGGCTGTCGAACCTGATGGCCGCGGGCGCCGACTGGGAGGCGGCGGCGCGGGATCTCGCGCGGCGGCCGGCCGCGCAGGCGCATCCGGTGATCTTCGTGACGAACGAGGTCGGATCGGGCATCGTGCCGGACAATGCCCTGGCCCGCCGGTTCCGCGACGCGGCGGGGAAGGTCAACCAGATCGTCGCCGAGGCGGCGGACGAAGTCCATCTCTGCGTCGCCGGACAAGCCCTGAAAGTGAAACCTCCCCATGCGCCTTGACGATATCGACGACCTCGCGGCCCTGCCGGACGCGCTCTCCGACCTGCCCGGGTTCGACGAGGGGGCGGCCGAAGCGGCGCGCGAGCGGCAGGGGGCCCTTACCAAGCCGCCGGAGTCGCTCGGCCGGCTGGAGGAGGTCGCCGTCTTCGTCGCCGGGTGGCGAGCCGATCCGCGGCCGCGGATCGACCGGGCGCAGGCGCTCGTCTTTGCCGGCAATCACGGGGTCTGCGCGCAGGGGGTGAACCCGTTCCCGCAGGCGGTGACGGCGGCGATGGTCGCCAATTTCGAGGCCGGCGGCGCGGCGATCAACCAGCTCTGCCGCACCGCCGGCGCCGAGCTGACGGCCCTGGCGCTCGACCTCGACCGGCCGACGGCGGATTTCACCGAAAGCCCCGCGATGAGCGAGGCGGAGTGCCTCGCCGCGATCAAGCGCGGCGCGGCGGCCGTGGACCCGGAGGCCGACATCCTCGTGCTGGGCGAGATGGGGATCGGCAATTCCACCGTCGCCGCGGCGCTGGCCTGCGCCTGCCTCGGCGGCACCGCGCGGGACTGGACCGGGCCGGGCGCGGGGGCCGACGAGGACCGGATCCGGGTCAAGACGCTGGCGGTGCGCAAGGCCGTGGACCTGCATTACGGGCTCGACCCGCTGTCCATCCTCGCGGCGCTGGGCGGGCGGGAACAGGCGGCGCTCGTGCGGCGCGGTGCTGGCCGCGCGGACGCACCGCATCCCGGTGATCCTCGACGGGTTCATCTGCACCGCCGCGGTGCTGCCGCTGTTCGTCCTGGACCGGGGACTGCTGGACCATTGCCTGGCCGGGCATCGCAGCGCCGAGCCCGGCCATGTGCGGATGCTGGAGCTGATCGGCAAGGAGCCGCTGCTGCGGCTGGAGATGTCGCTGGGCGAGGGGTCCGGCGCGGCGCTGGCGCTGGGCATCGTGAAGGGGGCCGTCGCCTGCCATTCGGGCATGGCGACCTTTGCCGAGGCGGGAATCGAGACGCCGTGACCCTCGCCCGCCGGCGCGACGAGCTGCGTCTTGCCGTGGCGATGCTGACCCGGCTGCCGGTGGGGCGGATCGACCCGGCGCCGCCGCTCTCCCGCGCGGCCTGGGCCTTTCCTCTGGCGGGGCTGGCGCCGGGGGTGGCCATGTGGGCGGTCTTCGCCGCGCTGGGCGGCGGACCGGGGGCCTGGGCGGCCTGTCTCGCGGGCGCGCTGGCGACGGGCGCGCTGCACCATGACGGGCTGGCGGATTTCGCCGACGGGATCGGCGGCGGCCGCGACCGGGCGCACGCGCTGGAGATCATGCGCGACAGCCGGGTGGGGAGCTACGGGGTGCTGGCGCTGGTCCTCGGCGTGGGGGCGATGGCGAGCGCCATCGCGGCGGCCGAGCCGCGGCTGTGGGAGTTCCTGTTCGTGGCGGTGGGCAGCCGGTGGGCGATGCTGGCGGTGATGGTCGGGCTGCCGCCGGCGCGGGAGGACGGCCTCGGCCGGCTGGCGGCGGGGGCCGGGGGCCTCTGGCCCGGCGCGGCGGCGGCGGCGGTGCTGGGCCTCGCGGTCGGGCCGGTCGCGCTGGCGATGGCGGCGGCGGGGGGGGGCGCCGCGGCGCTGCTCGCCGGGCTCGCGCGGCGGCGGATCGGCGGGCAGACCGGCGACGTCCTCGGCGCGGTGCAGCTGGGCGCCGAGGTCGCGGCCTGGGTCACGCTCGCGACGCTTTCCGGGTGAGGGCCATGCGGCGGGCGAGGGCGGCGAGGAACAGGGCGGTGAGGATCAGCACGATGGTCGGCGCCGGGGCCGCGTCGATCCAGAAGCTGGCATAGGCCCCCGCCCACATCGAGGCGAGGCAGGCCGCCACCGCCACCGCCAGCATCGGCCCGAACCGGCGCACGGTGAGGAAGGCGATGGCCCCCGGCGCGATCAGGAGGCCCACGGCGAGGATCAGGCCAGTCGCCGAGAGCGTCGCCACGATGGTCAGCGACAGGAGCGCCAGCAGGCCGTAATGCAGCCAGTTCACCCGCAGCCCGCTGGCCTGGGCCTGGGCGGGGTCGAAGGCGTGGAGCAGGAAATCGCGCCATTTCAGCAGGAGCGCGGCGGTGACCACCGCCGAGACGAGGCCGGCGGTGCGCAGGTCGTCGGCGCCCACGCCCAGCATGTTGCCGAACAGGATATGGTCGAGATGCATGTTGGAGGGAGTCGCGACGTAGAGCACGAGGCCGGCGGCGAACATGCCCGAGAAGACGACGCCCATCACCGTGTCCTCCTTCACCCGGCTGCCGGCGGTCAGGTAGCCGGTGGCCAGCGCGCAGGTCATCCCGGCGGCGAAGGCGCCGAGGATCAGCGGCAGGCCGAGGAGATAGGCCAGCACCACGCCGGGCAGGATCGCGTGGCTGACCGCGTCGCCCATCAGCGCCCAGCCCTTCAGCACCAGGAAGCAGGACAGGAGCGCCGTCGGCACCGCCACCAGCGCGCCGATCAGGAAGGCGTTCTGCATGAACGGCAGCTGGAAGGGCAGGAGGGCCATGTCGAGGCTCATGCGGCCCTCGCCCGGGCGCGGGCGGCGAGGCGGCCGTGCTTCGGCGCGAAGACGAAGGCGGCGAGGAACACCAGCGTCTGCAGGCAGACGATGATCCCGCCCGTGGCCCCGTCGAGGAAGTAGGAGGCATAGGCGCCCGTTGCGCTGGTCGCGGCGCCGATCGCCACGGAGGTCAGGATCAGGCGGCCGAAGCGGTCGCACAGCAGGTAGGCGGTGGCGCCGGGCGTCACCACCATCGCGACGACGAGGAAGGCGCCCACGGTCTGCATCGCGGCCACGACCGAGGCCGAGAGCAGGGTGAAGAACAACAGCTTGAGCCGGCCGGGGTTCAGGCCGACGGAACGGGCATGGGTCTCGTCGAAGAAGACCACCATCAGGTCGGTCCATTTCAGGCCGAGGATCACGAGCGACACGCCGCCGATCAGCGCGAGCTGCAGGGTGTCGCCGGGCGAGATGGCGAGGATGTTGCCCATGGTGATCGTCTGCACCGAGACCGACATCGGGTTGAGCGAGACCATGAACAGCCCCAGCCCGAAGAAGGCGGTGAAGATCAGCCCGATCACCACGTCGATCTTCAGCCCCGACCGCTCCGACAGCAGGAGCATCGCGCCGGCCGCCAGCCCGCCGGCGAGGAAGGCGCCGAGCGCGAAGGGCAGGCCGAGCATGTAGGCGCCCGCCACGCCGGGGACGACGGAATGGGACAGCGCGTCGCCGATCAGGCTCCAGCCCTTGAGCATCAGGTAGGCCGAGAGGAACGCGCAGACCCCGCCGACGAGGGCCGAGACCCAGATCGCGTTGACCATGTAGCCGTAGGCGAAGGGCTCCAGCGAGGGTCACGTTGCCGCTTCCCGAGGTGCGGGTCTCGCCGCCGTAGCGCACCAGCGGGCGCTCGTCGTCGGTGAGGATCGTGACGTGGCGCTCGTCGTCGTCGTCGTGCAGGTCGGTGCCGCCGAGGGTGAAATGGCGCAGCACGCCGCCGAAGGCGCGCCTCGAGATTGGCGCGGGTGAAGACCTCCTCGGTGGGGCCGTGGGCCAGCACCGTGCCCTTGACCAGCACGGTGCGGTCGCAGAACTCGGGCACCGAGCCGAGATTGTGGGTCGAGACCAGCATCACCCGGCCCTCGTCGCGCATCTCGCGCAGGAGGGCGACGATCTGCTCCTCGTCTGTGACGTCGACGCCGGTGAAGGGCTCGTCGAGCAGGATCACCCGCCCGTCCTGCGCCAGCGCGCGGGCGAGGAAGACGCGCTTCCTCTGCCCGCCGGACAGTTCGCCGATCTGGCGGTGGCGGAACTCGGTCATGTCCGACCCGGTCGAGCGCGGCGTCGACGGCGGCGCGGTCGGCCGCGCGCGGGCGGCGCAGGAAGCCCATATGGCCGTAGCGGCCCATCATCACCACGTCCTCGACCAGGACCGGGAAGGCCCAGTCGACCTCCTCGGACTGCGGGACATAGGCGACAGGTTGGCCCGCAGCGCCTCGCGCACGGGCTGGCCCATGAGCCGGATCGTGCCGGTGGCGGCGGGGACGAAGCCCATCATCGCCTTGAACAGCGTCGATTTCCCGGCGCCGTTGACGCCGACCAGCGCGGTGATCGTGCCCTCGGGCACGGTGAAGGTGGCGTCGCGCAGCGCGGTATGGCCGTTGCGGTAGGTGACCGTCAGGTCGCGGACCGCGATGCCGTCACTCATCGCGCAGTCCCCCTGCCAGCCCCTCGGCGATGGTCTCGGAGGTGACGCGCAAGCAGGTCGAGATAGGTCGGCACCGGGCCCGTCGCGCGGCCGCGAGAGCGAATGTCGACGTGGAGGATGCCGCCGAACGCCGCGCCGGTCTCGCGCGCGACCTGTTCGGCCGGGTCGGAGGGGACGGTGCTTTCGCAGAACACCGCCGGCACGTCGTTCTCGCGCACGCCGTCGATGACGGCGCGGACCTGTTGCGGCGTGCCGGTCTGGTCGGCGTTCATGGGCCAGAGATAGAGCTCCTTCATGCCGAAATCCCGCGCCAGGTAGCTGAAGGCGCCCTCGCAGGTGACGAGCCAGCGCTCGTCCTCGGGGATCTCGGCGATGCGGTCGCGCAGGGGCTCGATGGTCGCCGCGGATCTCGGCCTTGTAGCCCTCGGCATTGGCCGCGTAGGTCGCGGCGCTGTCCGGGGTCGATCCGCGACAGGGCGTCGGCGATGTTGTCGACATAGACCATCGCGTTCTCGACCCCCATCCAGGCATGGGGGTTCGACTGGCCCTCGTAGGCGCCCTCGGCGATCGGGATCGGGTCGATCCCCTCGGTCAGGGTGGCCGAGGGCACGTCGCGCAGGTTCGACAGGAACTGCTCGAACCACAGCTCCAGGTTCAGCCCGTTCCACAGCACCAGGTCGGCGTCCAGCGCGCGCACGATGTCCTGCGGCGTGGGCTGGTAGCCGTGGATCTCGGCCCCCGGCTTGGTGACCGAGACCACCTCGGCCGCGTCGCCGGCGACGTTGCGGGCCATGTCGGCCAGCACGGTGAAGGTGGTGACCACCTTGGGGCGGTCCTGTGCCGCCGCGCCCGTCGCGAGGAGGGAGAGGGCCGCGGCAAGGGCGGTTGCGGGGCGGGAGAGGCGGGGCATGGGCGATCCGGTTCGGGTGTCGCGGAGGAGAAGATGCGATCCAGTCGCAGAAGTCAAACGCGAATGCGACCCATTCGCAAAAGCGTGCTTTCCCGCCGCCCGCGCCTGCGCTATCGTCGGCGGGCCGAACGATCCGGACCCGAGCGATGACCGAGCATTCAGAGATCCTGCGGGGCGCGGGCCTGCGCGTGACCCAGCAGCGCACGACGATCGTGGCGGTCCTCGCCGCGACGGCGGACCATCCGAGTGCCGACGAGGTGTTCCTCAAGGCGCGGGAGATCGACGACAGCGTGTCCTCGGCCACTGTCTACCGCACGTTGTCGGCGCTGGAGGAGGCGGGGCTGGTCCGCAAGCTGCCCTTCGACGATGCGCCCGCCCGCTACGAGATGATGCCGCAGAGCGAGCACGACCACCTGATCGACGTGGAGACCGGCGATCTGGTCGAGATCCCGTCCGAGGAGATCATCGCGCTCCTGCGGCGACTGGCGGCCGAGCGCGGCTACGAGATCGTCAGCCAGCACACGATCCTCCGCGGCCGCCGGAAGTCGCCGACATAGCCCCTCATCCGACTGGACCCCGATGACCGACCGACCGTCCTTCGCCCCCCTGTCCGACGCCGACTGGCCCGAGGAGATCGCCGATCTGCGCGAGGGATTCGCGGGCCGGCTCAACGTCTATCGGGCGATGGCGCATCACCCCGCGCTGCTCCGGGCCTGGAGCGACCTGCGCGACCACGTGGTGCGCCGCACCGCGCTGGGTGCGGCGGCGAGCGAGGTGGTGATCCTGCGCGCGGGCCACCGGCTGGGCGCGGATTACGAGTGGGCGCATCACGTGGTGCGCGGCCGCGCGGCGGGCCTGTCGGATGCCCGGATCGCCGCCCTGCGCGGCCCGTTGTCGGAGATGGACCCCGGCGATGCCCTGCTGGCCGGGGCGGTGGACGAGCTGGTCGAGGGTGCCGCGCTGTCGCCCGCGCGGCTGTCCGACCTCGCCGCCGCGCATGGGCGGGAGGGCGTGCTCGACCTGATGGCGACGGTGGGGATGTATTCCACGCTCGCCTTCGTGGTGAAGAGCTTCGGAACGACGGTGGACGACGACGTGGCCGCGGCCCCTCCGCTCGATCCGGGCGCCTAGACGAACACGGCGCGCCGCTGCTGCTCGCCGACCTTGAAGACCCGGCGATAGCGCTCCACCTCCGCCGCGGGCCCGGTGGCCTTGGCGGGGTTGTCGGAGAGCTTGACCGTGGGTCGGCCGTTCGCCGCACGGGCCTTGCAGACCAGGCTGAAGGGCGCGAGCCGGTCGTCCCGCGTCAGCCCGCGGAAATCGTTGGTCAGCAGCGTGCCCCAGCCGAAGCTGATCCGCACCCGGCCGTGGAAGCGGGCATGGAGATCCTCGATCACCTCCACGTCGAGCCCGTCGGAGAAGATCACCAGCTTCTCGCGCGGGTCCTCGCCGCGCTCCCGCCACCAGCGGATGGCGGTCTCGGCCCCCTCGGCGGGGTCGCCCGAATCGACGCGGATGCCGGTCCAGCCGGCCAGCCAGTCGGGCGCGTTCTTCAGGAAGCCTTCGGTGCCGTAGGTGTCGGGCAGGATGATGCGCAGGTTGCCCTCGTGCTCCTCGTGCCAGTCCGACAGCACGTCGTAGGGGGCGCGGCGCAGATCCGCGTCGGTCTCGGCCAGGGCGGCATAGACCATGGGCAGCTCGTGCGCGTTGGTGCCGATCGCCTCCAGGTCGCGGTTCTTGGCGATCAGACAGTTCGAGGTGCCGGTGAAGGCCGGCCCCAGCCCCTCCTGCATGGCCTGCACGGCCCAGTCCTGCCACAGGAAGGAGTGGCGCCGCCGGGTCCCGAAATCGGCGATCCGGAGCGCATCGAGGCGCTGCAACCGCTCGACCTTCTCCCAGAGCTTGGTCATGGCGCGGGCGTAGAGAACCTGCAGCTCGAACCGGCCCAGATCGTGCAGCACCGCGCGGCCGCGCAGTTCCATCAGCACGGCCAGCGCCGGGATCTCCCACAGCATGACCTCGGGCCAGGACCCCTCGAAGGTCAGCTCGTACTGGTCGCCCACGCGTTCCAGGTGATAGGGCGGCAGGCGCAGCCCCTCGAACCAGTCCATGAAGCCCGGCGTGAACATCTGCCGCTTGCCGTAGAAGGTGTTGCCGCGCATCCAGGTGCTCTCGCCGCGGCTGAGCGACAGGGAGCGGATATGGTCGAGCTGCTCGCGCAGCTCGCCCTCGTCCACGAGCTTCGCCAGCGGCACGGATTTCGAGCGATTGATCAGCGAGAAGGTGACCCGGGTCTGCGGATGGCGCCGCAGCACCGTCTGGCACATCAGGAGCTTGTAGAAATCGGTGTCGATCAGCGACCGGACGATCGGGTCGATCTTCCACTTGTGGTTCCAGACGCGGGCGGCGATGTCGACCATGGATATCTCCGTCAGAGCCGTCGTGTTGTCCGCTTATGCGCAGCCGGGCCGGTTGGGGGCAAGGCGGGCGTCACGCATCGGGATCGACCGGGCCGCGCAGCGATTTCACCTCGCCGCGGGTCTTCTTGGCCTTCAGGCGCCGCTTCTTGGACCCCAGCGTGGGGCGGGTGGGAATCCGCCGCTTGGGCGTCTCGGTGGCGCGGCGGACCAGCTCGGCCAGCCGCTCGCGGGCGATCTCGCGGTTGCGCGCCTGGTGGCGGGTCTCGGCCACCTGGATGATCACCGCGCCCTCCTTGGTCCAGCGGCGCCCGGCGAGGCGGCGCAGGCGGGCCTTCACCGCCCCGGGCAGGTGGGGCGAACGCTCGGCCTCGAAGCGCAGCTCCACCGCGGTGGCCACCTTGTTGACGTTCTGCCCGCCCGGCCCGCCGGACTGAACGAATTGCTCGGTCAGTTCCCAGTCCTCGAGGGCGATCCGGTCGGTGATCCGCAGGCTCATACGAACAGAAGGATCACCGAAAGGGCATAGAGGGCAAGCACCGTGACGCTCTCGAAGCCGACGCCGCCGGGGCCCTCGCGGTCGCGCTTCAGCAGGCCGAGGAGCAGGATGCCGGTCATCAGCATGGCGATGATCCCGGTGCCCATGTTCTGCGGCGTGATCGAGGCGTAGATCGATTCCGGATAGGCCACGTCGGCGGCGGCCAGGAACATCACGTCGAAGGCGTTGCCGCCGAGGATGTTGCCGATGGCCAGGCTGACGGCGCCGGCGCGCACCGCGGCGACGGCGGTGACCAGCTCGGGCAGGGAGGTGGCGACCCCGCTGAACAGGGTGCCGACCGGACCGGCGCCGAGCGGGGTCTTGTCCACCAGGCCGATGGAGGCCTGGGCGATGGTCAGGCCGGCGGCGGCGGTGACCACGGCCAGCACGCCGAAGCGGATCCAGAGCGTCGTCAGCCGCCCCTCCACATGCTCCACATCGGAGATCTCCTCCTCGGTCTCGCTGGTCTCGACGGGGTTCCACATCGGACTCTGCTCGATCTGCCACAGGAGCCGCAGGCCGAAGATGTAGCACAGCGGGATGGCGATCGTCGCGGGGTGGATCCAGCCCAGGGTCACCCCCGGCGCGGTGGCGGCGAGGAGCGGGATCGACAGGGTGACCACCATCAGCACCCCCTGCGCGAGGCCGGTGACGCTGGCGGCGGCATGTTCGAGATTGGCGCGGCGGTAGAACAGGTCGGCCACGGCGATGAACATGGTCTGCGCGGTCAGCGAGCCGAAGGCGTTGCCGACGGCCAGTTCGGGCTGGTCCTGGAACGCGGTGGAGACCGAGGTGATGGCCCCCGGAAGCGAGGTGGTGAGGCCGACGAAGAGCGCGCCGGCGATCACCTCGCCCAGGCCGGTGCGGTCGGCCAGCTCGTCGGCGACCTCGCTCAGCCGGACGCCGGCGAAGCCGATCACGGCCGCGGTCAGGACGAAGGTGGCGATCAATCCCCAGAGCGGGTAGGCGGAGATCTGAAGAAGTTCGGGCACGTCGCCTCCGTTGCTGCGCTACGGTCGCGAACGCGCCGAAAACGGAAAAGGGACCACCGGATGTCGGTGGCCCCTCGAATGTCTCGGAGATGGGCCCGGTTAGAGCGGGCGCCCAATCACGGATGTTCTGCCAGAGGGACTGCCCTCAGGCGTCGGCCTCCGTGACTGTTCCGACCTCATACTCCAACATCATTCTAGACACTGGACCACCTCCTTTCTTTGATTGCCGATGCAGGGGACGGTGGCACGGATTCCGCCGCTGTCAAACGAAATCAGGCCGGGCGCGGCGCGAACCTGCCGGTGATGAGGCGGAACGGTGCCAGCGAGACCATCGCCAGCGACAGCTTGACCAGCCAGTCGGCCAGCGCCAGCGACATCCACAGGGGCACCGCCGGGCCGATCCCGATCAGCGGCAGCGACTCGTTCGCCCAGGCCACGTCCTCGGACGGGTGGAGGAAGGCGAGCCGCGCCGAGAAGGCGATGGAGAAGAACAGCGCCGTGTCGAGGGCCGAGCCGACCACCGAGGAGGCCAGCGGCGCCGACCACCAGCGCCCGCCGCGGATGCGGTCGAAAACGGCAATGTCGGCGAGCTGCGCCACCAGGAAGGCGGTGCCGGAGGCGATGGCCACCCGCAGCGTGACGAGCGGCCCGAACTCGCCCTGGATCTGCGTGCCGACGAGCGAGCAGGCCACGCCGGTGACGAAGCCGACCAGCACCACCCGCCGCGCCGTGGCGGGGCCGTAAAGGCGGTTCATCACGTCCGTCACGAGGAAGGCGAGGGGATAGGTGATCGCCCCCCAGGTCAGCCACTGGCCGAGGAGGTGCTGCACGAGGATGTTGGAGGCCACGACGATCGTGGCCATGGCGAGGATGCCGGGAAGGAGGCGGGGCATGGGCGTTCATTCCGTTTTGGCAAGGTGACCGGAGACTTGGGCGCGGGGCCGGCGGCTGGGTAGCGCCGGCGCCGGGTCCTGGCAAGGCTCAATCGGGAACGGCGTATTCCACGAACTGGGTGGCCTGGAAGAAAAGGTAGTTGTCGTCCGAGACGAGGGTCAGCCGCAGCCGCCCCGCCGGGTCGCGCCAGGCGCTGATCCCTTCGAGGTTGTCGTGCTGGCGCGGCTCGGTCTCGATCAGCGTCTCGATCCCGTCGATCCGGTTCCCGGCATCGAGGGTGAGGCGGCGGATGCGGGACTGGAAGCCGATCTTCAGCGAGACCCGCCGCTCCAGCAGGTAGAGCCGCCCGCGGTCGTCGAAGTCGAGACCCACGGCGCGGTATCCCAGGACGGGCAACCGGCCGCCGCCGGGGATCCCCCCGACCCGCTCCCATTCGTCGCTGCCCCGTCGCCAGAGCGGATAGTCGCCCGACCAGTCCGCCGCCTCGGGCAGGGTCCAGAGCGCCCCGTCCGGGGCGATCGCCAGCCCCTCGAGCCCGGCATTGCCGGACAGGTCCTTCACCGCGGAGGGCAGGGGCAGGGTGGCCGGCGCGGCCTGCCCCGGGCGCCAGCGCAGGAGCCGGGGATGGATCTCCAGCGTGGCATAGATCGTGCCGTCCGGGGCGATCGCCAGCCCCTCCGCATCGGGACCGATCACCTTGATCGGGCGCGCGTCGCGGTATTCGACGGCCGAGATCAGCCCGTCCGCGCGCGCGAATCGCAGGCTCACGAAGCCGGCCCGGTCGCCCAGGGCCACGGCCGAGCCGCCGTCCGGCGCCATTTCGATTCCCGACAAGCCGCCGAGCCAGTCGCGCGGCGGCTCCCAGGTATGGGCGCCGAGGAGCTCGGCGGCGAAGACGGGACCGGGAAAGGCCAGCGCCGCGGCGAGCGCGGCGCGCCGGATCAGCGCGCCAGGACCGCCTGGCAGGCGCGCGGCAGGTCCGCCATCCTCAGCTCCCGCTTGGGCGTCGGGGCGGGGGCGTCGGGATCGGGCGGCGGCGGGTTCAGGATGTTGGCGACCCAGGCCGCGGCATCGTCGCAGCCATCCCCCGGCGGCGGCGGGGTCTGGTTCGTGCAGCCGGGCGCGTTGTCCGGGCAGGTGAGCCGCACATGCATGTGATAGTGATGTCCCCACCAGGGCCTGACCTTTCTCAGCCACGACCGGTCGCCGGTCGCGTCGGCGCACATCTGCACCTTGGCGCCGGGAAAGATAAAGATGCGCGCGGTGCGGGGATCCTGCGCGGCGGCCTTCACCAGCTCGTGCTGGAAGCGCGACCAGCGGGAATTGACGTAGGCGCCCCGCGCGCGCTGCATCGAGACGGCCGAGATCCGCTCCCGCTCGCCCGGGCTCAGGCCCAGCGTGGCGGGCATCAGCCAGATATCGGCGTCGAGCCCGCTCTGGTGGCTGGCATGGCCGGTGAGCATCGGCCCGCCCGAGGGCTGGCTCATGTCGCCGACATAGATCCCGTTCGATCCGGGCTGCGCCGCGGCCCGGCGGGACAGGTCCTGCACCAGGTCGACGGTCTGGGGATGCGCCCAGTTGCGGTTGCGGCTGAGCCGCATCGCCTGCCAGGTCGGCCCCGTCTCGGGCAGTTGCACGCCGCCGGCGAGGCAGCCCCTGGAGTAGTCGCCGTAAGGCGCGGCGGGCAGGGCGGCGGGGCGGCCCTTGGTGCCGAAGAGCTGCTTGGCCGAGGCCGCTTGCGACACTTCGACGCCGTCGAGGCCGGGGGCGGGAACGTCGCCCTCCCCGCAGGCGGCGAGGGCGAGCAGCACCGCGAGGGCGCCGGGACGGAGGAGCTTCATGCGGCCGGGTCTCCCTCTGGTTTGACCCAGAGTAGCAACAACAACCCCGTCGCGAAAAGAACCATCAGCGGCGCCACCCCCAGGTGTTGCGAGCCGGTCATCGCGGTGACCGCGCCGACGGACAGGGGCGCGATGAAGGCGGTGGCCTTGCCCGAGAGCGCGTAGAGGCCGAACCCTTCCGTCATGCGGTCGGGATCGGCCTGGCGGACCATCATCGTGCGGCTGGCCGATTGCAGCGCGCCGCCGGCGCCGCCGATGGTCGCGCCGATGCCGAGGAAGACCATGTCGGGCAGTTGCGAGGTGGCGCCGACCGGTAGGCCGAGGACGTTTTCGCGCGAGACGGTCATCGACAGCGCCACCGCCAGGAGCAGCAGCGTGACGCAGGCGACGATCACCGGCAGGGGGCCGAATTTCTGGTCCGCGCGGCCGCCGAGCCAGGCGAAGAGCGCCCCCGAGATCACCGCCAGGATGCCGAACGTGCCGGTCTCCACCACCGACCAGTCGAGCACGCCGGCGGCGAAGATCGCACCCAGCGCATAGGCCCCCGCCAGCCCGTCGCGATAGAGCATAGAGGCGGCGAGGAAGGCGAACCGGCTGGGCGTGCGCGGCAGGGACCGGAGCGTGCCGAGAAGGCCGCGCAGGGCGTCCCGCACGGTCCCCGGGGCGGGGTGCGGATCGTCGCGCGCCCAGAGCACGAAGGGCACCATGAAGACGAGGTACCAGATCGCGGTGAAGGGGCCGACGAGGCGCGTGCCCTCCCGCGCCTCCGGGTCGAGGCCGAAGAGCGGCGGGATGCCGAGCAGGGTCCGCCCGGTCACCGCGTCCTCGGCGAAGAACAGCAGCATCGCCACCAGCGAGACGAGGCCGCCGAGATAGCCGAAGGCCCAGCCCGAGCCCGAGAGCCGGCCCAGAGCCTCGGGCGGGGCGAGATCGGGCAGCATGGCATTGGTGAAGATGGTGGCGAGCTCCATGCCGATCAGGCCGATGCCGAACAGGATCATGGTGCGGGTGAGGTCGAAATCCTGCGGCGCGGCGAACCACAGCCCCGCCGATCCGACCACGTAGAGGAGCGAGAAGCCCCAGATCCAGGGCCGGCGCCGGCCGGTGCGGTCGGCCACCGCGCCGAGGAGCGGGGCGAGCAGCGCCATGACGAGGCCAGCGGCGCCGATCCCGTAGCCCCAGGCGGCCTGCGCCGCGGTGCCGTCGCCCAGCACCTGCGCCACATAGGGCCCGAAGACGAAGGTGATCAGCAGCGTGTTATAGGGCTGGCTGGCCCAGTCGAAGAAGAACCAGCCCCAGATGCGCCGCCGCGCCGGAATGTCGCTCATCTGCCGTTCCCTAGCCACGACCGCATGAAACAGGGTGGGCGCGGGGCGGCAAGCGCGATCCTCAGAGCTCGGGTGGCCAGACGCGGCGATCCTCGGCCTCCGACCAGGCCAGCACCCATCCGGGCAGGGCGGGGCTGTCGCCCAGCCCCAGCCCCAGCGCCGGCGCGGCCTCCGAGGTGGGGATGAGGCGGGTGCGGTCGGTCAGGGCGACGCGCATCAGGACGTGGCTGACGCAGGTCTCGCCGCGGAACATGCCCTGCTCGATATAGACGAATTTCGCGTCCCAGCCGAGGATGCGGCTGCGCATCTCCACCCGCTGGAACATCTGCACCCGGCGGCGGTAGCGGATCGTGGCGCCCGCGACGGTGCCGGCCCAGCGCTGCCGGCGCATCGCGGCGACGATCCCGGTGCGCTGCAGCAGGACGAACCGGCCCAGATCGTAGAGCGTCAGGGTGCGGCCGTTGTTCAGCTCGGTCCACATGTCGATGTCGATGGGCCAGATCAGGTGCCGGCTGACATGGGTGTCGAAGGGGCCGAGGGGCGGCGCCTTGCGGTGGGCGAGGATCTCCTTGGCGAAGCGCAGAACGGGATACATGGGCGGTCCTTTCGGCGCTGCGGCGTGACGCCTCCGGCGCGCGGGGTCAAGACTTGCCGGGCCCCCCGGGTGTCGTTACCTAGCGGCGGAACGCCGATCCAACGGAGCGCCCGATGCTGTCGATCATCCAGATCCTGCTTTTGATCCTCGACGTGGTCTGGTTCATCATGATCGCGCATATCATCATGTCCTGGCTCATAAATTTCCAGGTACTGAACCTGCGCCAGCCGCTGGTGGCGCAGATCTGGGACGGGTTGAGCCGGCTCTTGGAGCCGCTCTATGCGCCGATCCGGCGGATCCTGCCGCCGATGGGGGGGCTGGACCTGGCGCCGCTGGTGGCGCTGATCGCGGTCTATGCGCTGCGGATCGTCCTGATCAACAACGCCCCGGCCTTCGTCTGAGACCGCCCGGAGGGCCTTGTCGGACCTGCGTCGGTTTCCCGGCAGAGTCCCGGAGCAGCGCGGAATCGGGGAGACAGCGCCGATGAGGGAGGCCCAGCCGCTCCTCCGCACCGTGTTCGGCTTCGACGGGTTCCGACCCGGGCAGGCGGAGATCGTGGAGGCGGTGGCCGAAGGCGCGCCGGTGCTGGCGATCATGCCCACCGGCGGCGGCAAGTCGCTGTGCTACCAGTTGCCCGCGCTGATGCGCGACGGATTGACGCTGGTGGTGTCGCCGCTGATCGCGCTGATGCGGGACCAGGTGCGGAGCCTGCGCGAGGCGGGGGTGGCGGCCGGCGCGCTGACCAGCGCCAACACGGACGAGGAGACGGCCGCCGTGTTCCGCGGGATCGAGGAGCGGAGCCTGAAGATCCTCTATCTCGCGCCCGAGCGGCTGGGATCGGCGGCGGGGGTGCTGCGCCGCGCCGAGGTGGGCCTGATCGCGGTGGACGAGGCCCATTGCGTCAGCCAGTGGGGCCACGATTTCCGCCCCGACTACCTGCGGATCGGCGAGCTGCGCCGCTCGCTCGGTGTGCCGCTCGCGGCCTTCACCGCCACCGCGGACGCCGAGACGCGGGCCGAGATCGTCACCCGGCTGTTCGACGGGGCGGAGCCGCGGATGTTCCTGCAAGGGTTCGACCGGCCGAACATCCACCTCGCCTTCCGCCCCAAGGACAAGCCGCGCGAGCAGATCCTGTCCTTCGCCGGCGCGCGCAAGGGCCAGCCCGGCATCGTCTATTGCGGCACGCGGGCCAAGACCGAGAGCCTGGCGCAGGCGCTGGGCCGGGAGGGGCACGCGGTGGCGGCCTATCACGGCGGCATGGAGGCGGCGGACCGGCGCGCGGTCGAGGAGCGCTTCGCCATCGAGGACGGGCTGATCGTCTGCGCCACGGTGGCCTTCGGCATGGGGGTGGACAAGCCCGATATCCGCTGGGTCGCCCATGCCGACCTGCCGAAGTCGATCGAGGCCTATTACCAGGAGATCGGCCGGGCAGGGCGCGACGGGGCGCCGGCGGAGACGATGACCCTCTACGGCCCCGACGACATCCGCCTGCGCCGGTCCCAGATCGACGAGGGGACCGCGCCGGCCGAGCGCAAGGCGGCGGATCACGGCCGGCTGAACGCGCTTCTGGGGCTGGCCGAGGCGCTGGGCTGCCGGCGGCGCAAGCTTCTGGGCTATTTCGGCGACGAGGTGGGGGAGCCCTGCGGCAATTGCGACCTGTGCGACCGGGCGCCCGAGACCTTCGACGGGACGGAGGCGGTGCGGATGGCGCTGTCGGCCTGTCTGAGGACGGAGGAACGGTTCGGGACCGGGCACCTGATCGACATCCTGGTGGGCAAGGCGACGGCCAAGGTGCGGGAAAAGGGGCACGACGGGTTGCCGACCTTCGGCGTGGGGAAGGCCTACCAGCCGCGGCAATGGCAGGCGATCTTTCGCCAGATGATGGGGCACGACCTGGTGCGGCCCGACCCGGAGCGGTTCGGGGCGCTCAGGATGACGGCGGCCGCCCGCCCGATCCTGCGCGGCGAGGAGAGCATCGAACTGAGGCGCGACGTGCTGGCGGCGCCCGACCGGCCCGCGCCGAAGCAGATGGTGGCGGAGGAGGACGCGCCGATGCTGTCGGCGTTGAAGGCCAAGCGGCGGGCGCTGGCCGAGGCGGCGCGGGTGCCGGCCTATGTGATCTTCACCGACCGGACGCTGATCGAGATGGCCGAGCGTCGGCCCGGGAGCCTCGACGCGATGGCCGGGATCTCGGGCGTGGGGGCGACCAAGCTGGAGCGCTATGGCCGGGACTTCCTGGAGGTGATCGCCGGGCCGCAGGAGGAGACCCATCCGGCGCGGCGGAAGATCGCGGGGCGCCCGGCGGGCGAGGTCTTCGACCGGCTCTCGGAGGTGCAGGCGGACCTGGCGCGGGGGGAGGACGGGACCGGCAAGCCGATGTCCTGCACCGCGTCCACCCTGCGCTGGATCGCCGAGCGGCGGCCCGAGACGGCGGACGCGCTGTCGCGGGCGCCGGGCCTGTCGGCGGCGAAGCTGGAGCGGTTCGGGGATGCCTTTCTCGAGGTCTGCCGCGAGGGTTGAGGCGGGCGGGCCGGGGGGCTATGTCCCCGGCCCTGACCGGAGGTTGCCCATGCTGATCGTCGTCTCGCCCGCCAAGAAGCTCGACTGGACCGAGAGGGAGGTGGCGGAGACCGCGCCCCGGATGTCCGACCAGGCGGCGATCCTCGCGGACCGGGCGAAGCGGTTGTCGGCCGCGGAGCTGGCGCGGCTGATGAAGATCAGCGACGACCTGGCGCGGCTGAACGCGGGGCGGTTCCGCGACTGGCGCGCCGATCCGGCGCCGGAGGCCACGCGGCCCGCCGCCTGGGCCTTCGCCGGCGACACCTTCCAGGGGCTGGAGATGGCGACGCTGGATGCGCCGGCGGTGGATTTCGCCGACGGCCACCTGCGCATCCTGTCGGGACTCTACGGTGTGCTGCGTCCCCGCGACGCGATCCAGCCCTACCGGCTGGAGATGGGCAGCCGGCTGGCCACCGAGCGCGGGCGCAACCTCTATGACTTCTGGGGCGACCGGATCGCCCGCGCCCTCGCCGCGGATGCGGAGGCGGCCGGGACCGAGGTGCTGGTGAACTGTGCCAGCCAGGAATATTTCGGCGCGGTGGACCGGGACGCGCTGGGCTGCCGGGTGATCACGCCGCGGTTCCTCGACGAGAAGAAGGGCGAGGCGAAGGTGATCTCGTTCCATGCCAAGCGGGCGCGGGGGGCGATGGCGCGCTTCGTCTGCGAGAACCGGATCACCGATTCCGATGACCTGAGGGACTTCGACGCCGGCGGATACGCCTTCGCGCCGGACTGGTCGGAGCCCGACGCGCCCGCCTTCTACCGCTCCGAGGCGGCGGCCGCGGCGGCCTGACGGACCGCCTCGATCCGCTCGGCCAGCGCGGCGCGGGACAGCGGCTTGGTCAGCACTTCGTCGATGCCGGCGGCACGGATCCGGGCGATGTCGTCGGGCAGGGCATGCGCCGTCATGGCGACGATCGACACCGGCGGGCGGCCGGTCTCCCGCTCCCAGGCGCGAATCCGGCGGGCGGCCTCGCAACCGTCCATGTCGGGCATCGAGATATCCATCAGCACCAGATCGGGCGGCGCGGCGGTGACGGCCGCGACCGCCTCGGCGCCGTTGGAGGCCAGCGTCAGTTCGATGCCGAGCGGCGCCAGCAGCTTCTCCAGGACCAGACGGTTGGTGCGGTTGTCCTCGGCGGCGAGGACGGCGAGCGGGGCGGCGGCGCAGGGGGCGGCGGGGCCGGCCGGCGAGGTGTCGGGGCGCTCCGCCTCGGCCGACGGAAGGTCCAGCGACAGGGTGAAGACCGAGCCGCCGCCGGGCCGCGGGGCATGGGCGATCTCGCCCGCCATCAGGTCGGTGAGGCGGCGGCAGATGGCCAGGCCCAGCCCGGCGCCGTCATGGGGACGGTCGGGGCCGCGTTCGGCCGGGGCGAATCCCGCGAAGAGGTGCGGCGCGGCCTCGGGCGCGATGCCGGGGCCGGTATCGGCGACCTCGACCGTCAGGCGCACCCGGCCGGGGCCGGCGGGCGCGGCGCGGACGGCGAGCGCGACATGGCCCGCCTCGGTGAACTTCACCGCGTTGGCGACGAGGTTGGTGACGATCTGGCGGATCCGGCGGGCATCGCCCAGAAGCCGCGCGGGCAGGTCGGCCCCGCCGTCGAGCCGGATCGCGAGCCCCTTCTGCCGGGCGGCGGCGGCGAAGGAGGCGACCACGCCGCCGACCAGGCGGGCGGGATCGAACGGCGCGGGCGCCAGCGACATCAGGCCCGATTCGCTGCGCGAGAAGTCGAGCACGTCGTCGACGAGGGTCAGCAGGGCGGTGGCCGAGGCGCGCAGGGTCGCGGCGTCGTCGCGCTGTCCCTCGTCGAGCGGGCCGTCGAGCAGGAGCTCGGCCATGCCGACGATGCCGTTCACCGGGGTGCGGATCTCGTGGCTCATGTTCGACAGGAAGGCGGACTTGGCCCGGATGCCGGCCGCGGCGGTCTCGTGCAGGCGGCAGAGCTCCTGCTGCTGGCGCTTCAGCGCGGTGATGTCGATGCGCAAGCCGGCGCGGCCGCCATCCGGCGTCTCGCGCTCCAGCACCCGCAGCCAGCGGCCGTCGGACATCTGCTGCTCGAAGGCCGCCCCGTCGGGCGCGGCGCGGTGCTCCAGGCGCTCCTCGATCCAGTCCTCCTCGCGGCCCGCGGCCTCCGGGTACTGGCCGCGGGCGAGGCCGCCGCGCAGGATTTCGGCATAGCTGACGCCGGGGACGATGGCGGCGGCGGCATCGCCGGGGAAGAGGTCGCGGTAGGACTGGTTGCACATCACCAGCCGGTCGTCGCGGTCGAACAGGACGAAGCCGTCGGGGATCGCCTCGATCGCGGAGAGGACGCGCAGCATGGCCGTCTGGTTCACCGCCAGCGTGACCACGCCGCCGTCGGGGAGGTGGCGGTCGATCAGCTTGACCACCTGGCCGTTCCACAGGCGCAGAAGCTCGGGCGGGATCGGGTCGGCGTCCCAGCGGGCGGCCATGTGATCGACCCAGCCCGCGCCATGGGGGGCGGGGTCGATGATCCCCTCCTCCCACAGCAGTTCGGCCACGCGGCGGGAGGGGATGCCGGCGCGCATCTCCTCCAGGCCGTCGAAGATCGACAGATAGGCGTGGTTGGCGACCACCAGGCGGCGGTCGGCATCGAAGATGGCGAATCCGTCGCGCAGGGTCTGCAGCGCCGACCAGACGGTGCGCTCGCCGGCCTGGATCTCGGCCTCGCGCCGGGCGGCGCCCTCGGTCAGGGCGCGGTTGTCGCGGCGCAGCGCCTCGGCCTCGCGCGTCAACCGGTCGATCTCGTCGCGCTTCTCGGCGATTCGGGCGGAGAGGCCGCGGGAGAGCCGCTCCAGCCGCTCGGCCTCGGCGCGCAGGCGGCGCTCCTGCATCGCCTGCAGGCGCTCGGCGGCGAGGCGGGCGCGCCGCTCGGCGATGACGTCGACGGGACGGGGGGAGGACATGCGGCGGGCCTTGTGAGGATCGGCCCGCATCGTGGCGCGCGGCGGGTGAAGGCGTGGTTAACGCCTGTGGCCGCCGCGCGGCGGGATCGTGTCAGATCCGCTCGATCGCCAGGGCGATGCCCTGGCCGCCGCCGATGCACATGGTGATCAGCGCCCGGCTGCCGCCCGACCGCTCCAGCTCGTGCATCGCCTTCACCGTCAGGATCGCGCCGGTGGCGCCGACCGGGTGGCCGAGGGCGATGGCGCCGCCATTGGGGTTCACGCGCTCGGGGTCGAGGCCCAGCTCGCGGGTGACGGCGATGGCCTGGGCGGCGAAGGCCTCGTTCGATTCGATCACGTCGAAATCCTCGACCGAGAGGCCGGTGCGCTCCAGCAGCGACCGCACCGCCGGGACGGGGCCGATCCCCATCACCTCGGGGCGGACGCCGGAATGGGCGTAGCCCAGCACCCGGAAGGCCGGTTTCAGCCCCGCCGCCTCGGCCGCGCGGCCGCGCGCCAGCACGAGGGCCGCGGCGCCGTCGTTGATGCCGCTGGCATTGCCGGCGGTGACGCTGCCGTCCTTGCGGAAGGCGGGGCGCAGGCCGGCGAGCTTCTCGGCCGAGGTCTCCTTGGGGTGTTCGTCCTTGGCGAAGGCGACTGTGTCGCGCTTCACCTTGACCTCGACGGGCACGATCTCGCGCTGGAAGCGGTCCTCGGCCATGGCGCGGGCGGCGCGGCTCTGGGAGGTCAGCGCGAAGGCGTCCTGGTCCTCGCGGGAGATGCCGTGCTCCTCGGCCACGTTCTCGGCGGTGACGCCCATGTGGCCGGTGCCGAAGGGGCAGTTCAGCGCGCCGAGCATCATGTCCTTCGGGGCCACGTCGCCCATCTTGTGGCCCCAGCGCGCCTCGGTCAGGGCATAGGGGGAGCGGCTCATGCTCTCCGCCCCGCCGGCGAGGGCGAGATCGGCGTCGCCCATGGCGAGGCTCTGCACCGCGCTGACGATGGCCTGGGCGCCGGAGCCGCAGAGCCGGTTGACGTTCATCGCCGGCACCGTCTCGGGGATGCCGGCCTGCATCGCGCCGACGCGGGAGAGATACATGTCGCGCGGCTCGGTGTTGATGACATGGCCGAAGGCGACATGGCCGATCTGCCCGCCCTCCGCCCCGGCGCGGTCGAGCGCGGCGCGGGCGACGGTGGCGGCGAGGTCGATGGGCGGCGTGCCCGAGAGGCCGCCGCCGAAGGTGCCGATCGCCGTGCGGACGCCGGACAGGATGACGATATCGTCGAGCATTGGATCCTCCCTCGTGATTGCCGGGCCACGATGCCCCCTGAGGCTGGGGGCGGCAATCCGTGATCCGTCGATCACGAGATCGGGATCGGAGCCGCCGCCGGCGTCTCGGCGCTTCCTTTACGGGGGCCGTTTTTCCTAGAGTGGCGCGCGATGACGTTCAGAACGGAAATCGAGATGTCGCGCCTTATCGCCGTGTCGCTCTGCCTCTCCCTGTGCGCCGCGGGGGCGGCGGCGCGCGAGGTCTCTCCCCGGCCCGCGCCGCGCCAGGCCACGGCCGCGCCGCTCATGCCGGCGGCCGCCGCGCCCCGCGCCCGGCCCGACGACCTGCCGCAGGTCAGCCCCGACCAGGCCGGGCTGGAGGCGTGGCTGTCGGGGTTCCGCGGCCGGGCGCTGACCCAGGGCCTGCCGGCGCGGGTGGTGGACGCGGCGCTGCAGGGCGTGGAGTACGACACCGATGTCATCGCGCGCGACCGCAACCAGAGCGAGTTCACCAAGACGATCTGGGACTATCTCGACACCGCCGTGTCGGAGACGCGGGTGGCCGACGGCCGCGCCGCGCTGACCGGCCACGAGGACGTGCTGGCCGCGATCGAGGCGCGCTACGGCGTCGACCGGGAGGTGGTGGTCGCGGTCTGGGGGCTCGAATCGGCCTATGGCACGTTCAAGGGACAGACCGACATCGTCGAGGCGCTGGCGACGCTGGCCTATGACGGGCGGCGCGGCCGCTTCTTCGAGACGCAGCTGGTCGCGGCGCTGAAGATCCTCGAATCGGGCGACGTGGACCGGGCGGGGATGACCGGCAGCTGGGCCGGGGCCATGGGGCACACCCAGTTCATCCCGACCTCCTATCTGGTGCATGCGGTGGATTTCACCGGCGACGGCCGGCGCGACATCTGGGGCGAGGACCCGACCGACGCGCTGGCCTCCACCGCCGCCTACCTGGCGCGCCATGGCTGGACCGAAGGACAGCCCTGGGGCGTGGAGGTACGGGTGCCGCGCGGTTTCGACTATACGCTGGCGCGGCGCGCCGAGACGCGGATGCCGTCGGACTGGGCCGATCTGGGCGTGGTCGGCGTGGACGGCCGGCCGGTGCCGGATCACGCCGAGGCCTCGCTGCTGCTGCCGGCCGGGGCACAGGGCGCGGCATTCCTGATCTTTCCGAATTTCGCCGTGCTGGAACGCTACAACACCGCAGACGCCTATGTGATCGGGGTGGGGCACCTCGCCGACCGGATCGCCGGCGGGCCGGAGATCGCCGCCGAGTGGCCGCGGGAGGACCGGGCGCTGAGCCGCGAGGAGCGCGAGGAGCTGCAGCGCCGGCTGACGCGGGCGGGGTTCGACACGCAAGGGGTGGACGGCCGGATCGGGCCGCTGACCGTGGCGGCGGTGCGCGCCTATCAGCGGGCCAGCGGCATGGTGCCCGACGGTTATGCCTCGCTCAGGATCCTGCGCTCGCTCAGGCCCGGCTGAGGCGTCAGCCCGCCACGTGGCGCAGCCAGTTGCGGTGGACCCAGCCCTGCTGGCTGCCCCGGAGCGCTCGGGCGGGGCCGGCATTGGCGCAGAGGTCGGGCCAGTCGTCGGGCCGCGTGCCATAGGCGATGCCGACCCAGTCGCCGCGGGCACCGAACACCGCGACCCGGTCGCCGTTGTGCAGGCGGTCGATCATCGCGTAGCCGGTGCCGGGCCCGGAGCGCACGGCCAGGAAGCCGTCGCCCTGCGGGTCGAGCCCGGCCACGACGCTGCCCGAGCAGGTGGCGGCGTGGCCGTCACCTTCCATCTCGATCACCGGAACCTCGACCGGCTGGGCCGTCGCGGGGCCGGTGGCCAGCGCGAGGAGGAGGACGGGGAACAGGCGGGTCATGGGCGGATTTCCGGCGCGGGATGACGCTGGGTCAGGCTATGCCGTCCGGGGCGTGCGGGTCAATCAGCCGATGCGCCCGCGCGGGCCGGGGCCGACCTGGGCGCGGTGCAGGAGCAGGTGGTCGAGCATCACCGCCGCGGCCATCGCCTCGGCCACGGGCACCGCGCGGATGCCGACGCAGGGGTCGTGGCGGCCCTTGGTGACGATCTCGGCCGCCTCGCCGGAGCGGGTGATGGTGCGGCGGGTGGTGAGGATCGAGGAGGTCGGCTTCACCGCGAAGCGCACGACGATGTCCTGGCCCGTGGAGATGCCGCCGAGGATGCCGCCGGCGTGGTTCGAGCCGTATTCGGGGCCGTGTTCCCCCATGAAGATCTCGTCGGCGTTCGCGCTGCCGGTTAGGGCGGCGGCGGCCATGCCCTCGCCGATCTCCACCCCCTTCACCGCGTTGATCGACATGCAGGCGGCGGCGAGGTCGGTGTCGAGCTTGGCATAGACCGGGGCGCCGAGGCCCGGCGGCGCCCCGGCGATGCGGATCTCGATCGCGGCGCCGACCGAATTGCCGGATTTGCGCAGCTCGTCGAGATAGGCGGCCCAGGTCTCGGCGGCGGCGGCGTCGGGGGTCCAGAACGGGTTGCGGTCGATCTCGGCCATGTCGAAGCCGGGCCCGGTCGATGGCGTGGGGGCCCATCTGCACCATGTAGGCGGTGATGGCGAGGTCGGGGGCGAGGGCGGCCAGCGCGGCGCGGGCGACGCCGCCGGCGGCGACGCGGGCGGCCGTCTCGCGGGCCGAGGAGCGGCCGCCGCCGCGGGGGTCGCGGATGCCGTATTTCTGCCAGTAGGTGATGTCGGCATGGCCGGGGCGGAATTTCTCGGCGATCTCGGAATAGTCCTTGGACCGCTGGTCGGTGTTGCGGATCATCAGCTGGATCGGCGTGCCGGTGGTCTCTCCCTCGTAGACCCCTGACAGGATCTCCACCGCGTCGGCCTCGCGGCGCTGGGTGGTGTACTTGTTCTGCCCCGGCTTGCGGCGGTCGAGCCAGGTCTGGATGTCCGCCTCCGCGAGCGGCACGCCCGGCGGGCAGCCGTCCACCGTGGCGCCGAGGGCGGGGCCGTGGCTCTCGCCCCAGGTGGTGACGCGGAAGAGGTGGCCGTAGGTGTTGTGGCTCATGGCGCGCGCTCCTGGGTCGGGGATCGGTCGCTGGTTAGGGCATGCGCCGCCCCCCGGCAATGGCGCGGGCTTGCCGGCGGGGGCGGGGCGGTTAGGTTGCCCCCGACTCGGGGCGCCCCGCGCGGGGCTGAGACGCAGGGCTTGCGGACCCGTCGAACCTGAACCGGCTCGCACCGGCGGAGGGAAGGTCGCGCGACAGGCCGTCCCCCGCCCGCCCGGGCCAGATCGGAGGCGCGATGCGACGGATCTTCCTGGCGATGGGCCTGCTGGCCAGCCTTCCGGCGGCGGCGCAGGAGCGTCCCGTGCTGACGGTCTATACCTATGACAGCTTCGTCTCGGAGTACGGGCCGGGGCCGCAGGTCGAGGCGGCCTTCGAGGAGACCTGCGGCTGCGACCTTCGGTTCGAGGCGCAGGGCGACGGCGCGGCGCTCCTGTCGCAGCTCAGGCTGGAAGGGGCGCGGACCGGGGCGGACGTGGTTCTGGGGCTCGACACCAACCTGATGGCGGAGGCCTCGGCCACCGGCCTCTTCGCCCGGTCGGAGCTGGCGGATGCGGACTGGGACCTGCCGATCGCGTGGGACGACCCGGTCTTCGTGCCCTATGACTGGGGCTGGTTCGCCTTCGTCCATCGCGAGGATTTCGAGGCGCCGCGCTCGTTTACCGACCTCGCGGCGAGCGACGCCTCGATCCTGATCGAGGATCCGCGCTCCTCCACGCCCGGGCTGGGGCTTCTGCTGTGGGTGCGGGAGGCCCACGGGGAGGGGGCCGCCGAGATATGGGAGGGGTTGCGGGACAACATCGTCACCGTGACGCCCGGCTGGAGCGAGGCCTACAACCTGTTCCTGGAGGGCGAGGCGGACATGGTGCTGAGCTATACCACCTCGCCGGCCTATCACCTGATCGCGGAGGACGACGACGGCTTCGCCGCGGCGAAGTTCGAGGAGGGGCATTACCTGCAGGTGGAGGTGGCCGCGGCCATCGACGACTCGCCGCGGATCGACCTGGCGCGGGACTTCCTGGCCTTCCTGTCGGAGCCGGCGGTGCAGTCGGTCCTGCCCACCACGAACTGGATGTATCCGGCGAAGGTGCCGCCCGGGGGCCTGCCGCAGGGATTCGAGACGCTGATCGAGGTGGAGGAGACGCTGATGGTGCCGGTGCCGGACGTGCCGGCAGTCAGCGAGGAGGCGCTGGAGACGTGGCTTTCCGCCCTCGGCCGCTGACGCTGGCGGGGATCGGCGCCGCCGGGCTGGTGGCGATCCTCGTCCTCGGCTCCATCGCGGCGATCCTGACCCGGGCCGAGGGGGTCGCGGGGCTGCGCCCGTCGGACTGGGGCGCGGTGCGGTTCACCCTGTGGCAGGCAGCGCTGTCGGCGCTGCTGTCGGTGGCGCTCGCCGTGCCGGTGGCCCGCGCGCTGGCGCGGCGGCGGTTTCCGGGCCGGGGCCTGCTGGTGACGCTGCTGGGGGCGCCCTTCATCCTGCCGGTGATCGTGGCGATCCTCGGCCTGCTGATGGTGTTCGGGCGCTCGGGCTGGGTGAACGGGGGGCTCGGGGCGCTGGGCCTGTCGCCGGTGAGCATCTATGGCGCGCACGGGGTGGTCTTGGCGCATGTCTTCTTCAACCTGCCGCTGGCCACGCGGCTGATCCTGCAGGGCTGGCAGGAGATCCCGGCGGAGCGGTTCCGGCTGGCGGCCAATCTCGGCCTGTCGCGGGGGCGGGTCTTCCGGCTGATCGAATGGCCGATGCTGCGCGCGGTGCTGCCCGGTGCGGGGCTGGTGATCTTCCTCATCTGCACCACGAGCTTCGCCGTGGCGCTGGCGCTGGGGGGCGGGCCGGCGGCGACGACGATCGAGCTGGCGATCTACCAGGCGTTCCGGTTCGACTTCGACCTCGGCCGGGCGGCGATGCTGGCGCTGCTGCAACTGGCGGTGACCTGCGGCGCGGGGCTTCTGGCGCTGCGGCTCACCGTGCCCGAGGCGCTGGGCGCGGGGATGGACCGGCCGGTGCGGCGCTGGGACGGGGCGCGCGGCTGGGGCGATGCGGCCTGGATCGGCGCGGCGGCGACGTTCCTGCTTTTGCCGCTCGCGGCGCTGGCCCTCAGGGGGCTGCCGGCGGTGCCGGACCTGCCCGCGCCGGTCTGGGCCGCGGCGGGGCGGTCGATCCGGGTGGCGCTGGTCTCGGCGGGGTTGTGCGTCGCGCTGGCGCTGGCCATCGCGGTCGCGGCGCTGCGGATCGGGGGCGTGCGGGCGACCGGGGTGGAGCTGGCCGGCATGCTGGGGCTGGCGGCCTCGCCGCTGGTGCTGGGCACGGGGCTGTTCATCGTGACCTATCCCTTCGTGCGGCCGCAGGACGCGGCGCTGCCGGTGACCGCGCTGGTGAACGCGGTGATGGCGCTGCCTTTCGCGCTGCGGGCGCTGGTGCCGGCGGTGGCGCGGGTGGAGGGAGACTACGGGCGGCTGGCCGATTCGCTGGGGCTGACCGGGCTGGCGCGGATGCGGCGGCTGGTGCTGCCGCGGGTGCGGCGGCCGCTGGGGTTCGCCGCCGGGCTGGCGGCGGCCCTGTCGATGGGGGATCTGGGCGTGGTGGCGCTGTTCGCCGATGCCGAGAGCGCGACGCTGCCGCTGCAACTCTATCGGCTGATGGGGGCCTACCGGATGGACGAGGCGGCGGGGGCGGCGATGCTGCTGCTTTCCTTGAGCCTCGCGGCGTTCTGGATCTTCGACCGGGGAGGCCGGGTGGATGCTGACGCTTGAGGGGGTGGTGGTGCGTCAGGCGGATTGGGAGCTTCGCGCCGACCTCGCCGTGGCGGAAGGCGCGCGGGTGGCGGTGATGGGCCCGTCGGGGGCGGGGAAATCGACGCTGCTGGCCGCGATCGGCGGCTTTGTGGACCTGGCGGAGGGTCGTATCCTGTGGGGGCCTGAGCGGATCGACCGGCTGGCCCCGGCGGCGCGGCCGGTGGCGACGATCTTTCAGGACAACAACCTGTTTCCGCACCTGACGGCCTTCGACAATGTCGGGCTGGGCGTTGCGCCGAACCGGCGGCTGGGCCATGCGGAGCGCGAGCGGGTCGCGGCGATGCTGGGCCGCGTCGGCCTCGAAGGGTTCGAGGGCCGCAAGCCCGGTGCCCTGTCGGGCGGGCAGCAGAGCCGGGTGGCGCTGGCTCGCGCCGTGCTGCAGGAGCGCCCGGTGATCCTGCTCGACGAGCCCTTCGCGGCGCTGGGGCCGGCGCTGAAGGCGGAGATGATCGACCTGGTGGTCGAGCTGGCCGGGGCGGCGGGGCGCATGGTGATGATGGTGACCCACGATCCGGCCGACGCGGAACGGCTGGGCGGGCAGACGGTGCTGGTGGCCGGGGGCAGCGCCGCGCCGCCGGTGGAGACCGCGGCGCTGCTGGCCGATCCGCCGCCGGCGCTGGCCGCGTATCTGGGACAGGTGGAAGGCCCGGGCGGGAGCCATTATCTGCATCCCCGACCGGGGCGGGAGCAGGCATGATCGGCGATATCGGCAGGGAGATCGCGGCGCGGGCCGGGGCCGTGACGGGGCGGTTCGGCGCGCCTACGGTCCGGCTGGGCGTGACCGGGCTGAGCCGGGCGGGCAAGACGGTGTTCATCACCTCGCTGGTGGCGAACCTCTTGGAGCGGGGCCGGATGGGGGGGCTGCGGGCCGCCTCGGACGGGTCGATCCGGGCGGCCTACCTGGAGCCGCAGCCCGACGACACGCTGCCGCGGTTCGACTACGAGACGCATCTGGACGCGATGACCGGGGCGAGCCCTCGCTGGCCCGAGAGCACGCGGGCGATCAGCCAGCTGCGCCTGTCCTTCCGCGTCCAGCCGACGGGGCTGCTGGCGGGGCTGTCGGGGCCGCGGACCGTGCATCTCGATATCGTGGATTATCCGGGCGAGTGGCTCCTGGACCTGGCGCTCCTGGAGAAGGATTACGCGCAATGGTCGGCCGAGGCGCTGGAGCGGGCCCGCGCCCGGCCCTTCGCCGCCGAGGCGGTGGCGGCGGTGGAGGCGGTGGACCCGGCGCAGCCCTTCGACGAGGTGGTGGCGCAGGGGCTGGCCGCGGCCTGGACGGGCTACCTCGCCCGGGCGCGGGAGGAGGGCTATTCCGACTGCACGCCGGGGCGGTTCCTGCTGCCCGGGGAGCTGGCGGGATCGCCGGTGCTGACCTTCGCGCCGCTGCCCGGCGAGGCGGGGCGCGGGACGCTCGCGCGGGAGTTCGCGCGGCGCTTCGAGGCCTACAAGCGCGAGGTGGTGCAGCCCTTCTTTCGCGCGCATTTCGCGCGCATCGACCGGCAGGTGGTGCTGGTCGACGCGCTGGGCGCGATCCATGCCGGGCCGCGGGCGCTCGACGACCTGCGCGCGACCATGGCGGACATCCTGACGGCGTTCCGCCCCGGACGGAACGCCTTCCTGGCCGAGATCTTCCGCGGGCGGCGGGTGGAGCGCATCCTGTTCGCCGCCACCAAGGCCGACCACCTGCACCACAGCCAGCACGGGCGGCTGACGCGTATCATGGAGGCGCTGGTGGACGAGGCGCGCAGGCGCGCCGATTTCGCCGGCGCGCGGACGGCGGCGATGTCGCTGGCCTCGCTCCGCGCCACCACCGAGGACCGGATCGAGCACGAGGGCGAGGGGCTCGACGTGGTGCGGGGCCTGACCGCCGAGGGCAAACGCGCGGCCTTCTATCCGGGCGAGTTGCCGGAGGATCCGCAACGTCTCCTGAGCCAGGGGCGGCGCGGGGCGGAAGGATGGCTCGACGCCGATTTCGGGGTGATGGGTTTCGTGCCCCAGGGCGGCAGCCGCTCGGGCGAGGGGCCGCCGCATATCCGGCTCGACCGGGCGGCGGAGTTCCTGATCGGGGACCGGCTGTGAGCGCGGGCAGCGCCCGGGCGGCGCGCGGGTGGCGCGGCCGGGCCGTGCGTATTTGGGAAAGCAAAGAAGGGGCAGCGCGATGAGCCGCCGATCGGGGCCGATCCTGTTCGAGGAGGGGGAGGAGAAGGCGGGCGCCACGCCGCTCGATGCAGCCCCGGTGCCCGACTCCGATCCCGCCCCATCGGGGCAGGCGATGCGGACCATGGCGGCGCTGGCGGCGCGCAAGCCCTCGCGGCTGGGGCGGTGGTTCCGGCGGTCGCTGGCCGCGCTGGTGGCCTTTCTCGTCGGTACCGCGGCCTGGGCCTGGATCGGCACGCTGATCGAGCGCAGCGCGGCGCTGGGCTGGGTCGGGCTGGCGCTGATCGCGGCGGTTCTGCTGACGGCGCTGGGCCTTGCGCTGCGCGAGGCGCGGGCGCTGATGCGGCTGACCCGGGTGGGGGAGTTGCAGGCGGAGGCGGCGGCGGCGCTGAAGGCGGCCGAGATGGGGCCGGCGCGGGCGGTGGTGGACCGGCTGACCGATCTCTATGCCGGGCGGCCGGAGCTGGACTGGGGGCGCGGGCGGCTGGCCGAGCGGCGCGACGAGGTGTTCGACGCCGACGCGCTGCTCGGGCTGGCGGAGGCGGAGCTGCTGCGGCCGCTCGACATGGCGGCGCGGGCCGAGGTGGAGGCCGCCGCGCGGCAGGTGGCGGCGGTGACGGCGGTTGTGCCGCTGGCCTTCGCCGATGTCGCGGCGGCCTTCGTGTCGAACCTGCGGATGATCCGGCGGATCGCCGAGATCTATGGCGGGCGGGCCGGCACCCTGGGGGCCTGGCGGCTGACCCGGGCGGTCTTCGCGCACCTGGTCGCCACGGGGGCGGTGGCGGTGGGCGACGACCTGATCGGGTCGGTCGCGGGCGGATCGGTCCTGACGCGGGTCAGCCGCCGGTTCGGCGAGGGGATCGTGAACGGCGCGCTGACCGCGCGGGTGGGCGTGGCCGCGATCGAGGTCTGCCGGCCGCTGCCTTTCGTGGCCGAGCCGCGGCCGCAGGTGCACAAGCTGATCGGCGGCGCGCTGTCGAACCTGTTCCCGAAATCCCGGGCCGAGTGAGGCGGGCGGGTTTCCCGCCGCGCGACGATCCGCGCGGGCATGGCGATTGTCCGGGCCGCGGAGCGGTGGGCGGGCCGGAGGGCACCCGCGACGAGGATGCGCTTGGGAACCGGGGGTCTTCTGCGGTATTGTGACGCTGCTCCTCTTGTGTCGGTTGTCCCCCATGTCCTCGCCCGCGCCCCAGTTCGCCGCCGCAGCCGGTTCCGCCGCCCCCGACCCGTCGGAGGCGGACCCGACCGCGACCTCGGCGCGGGAATTGCAGCGCATCCGGGTGCTTCTGACCTGCGCGGTGCTGATCGGGGTGGTCATGGCGCTGTTCTTCGCGCGGGAGGTGATGCTGCCGCTGATCCTGGGCGCGATGCTGGCGCTGACCCTGTCGCCGGTGATCCGGGCGATGGGACGGGCCGGCCTGCCGCCGCCGCTGTCCGCCGCGCTGCTGATCGTGGCGCTGGCCGGGGGGCTCGGGGCGGGCGGATACGCGATGAGCGGCCCGGTCTCCACCTGGGTGGCGGAGGCGCCGGAACTGGGCTGGGAACTGCGGCTCAAGCTCGCCGGCCTGATGGATTCGGTGGAGCAGGTGAAGGAAGCCTCGCAACAGGTCGAGGAACTCGCCGCGCAGGGCGGGGACGCCGCCGTGCAGCGGGTCGCGGTGGAGCAGCCCGGCATCCTGAACTCGGCGGCCAGCCACGCGATGAGCGTCGCCACGACGGCGTCGGTGGCGCTGGTCCTGGCGCTGTTCATCCTCGCCTCGGGCGACATGTTCTATTCCAAGATCGTGGAGACCTATCCGCGGCTGTCGGAGAAGAAGCGCGCGCTCAGGATCGTGCACGGGGTGGAGCGGGCGATCTCGCGCTACCTGCTGACGATCACCCTGATCAATGCGGGGCTGGGCGTGACGGTGTTCCTGCTGATGTGGGCGGTGGGCCTGCCCAACGCCTTCGTGTGGGGATTCATCGCCTTCGCCTTCAACTTCCTGCCGTTCATCGGGGCGGCCGTCGGCGTGGTGCTGGTGACGCTGTATGCCGTCATCTCGCTGGAACCGCTGGGCCAGGCGCTGCTGGCGCCGGCGCTCTACTTCGCGGCGACCGCGGTGGAGGGGCAGCTGGTGACGCCGACCGTGCTGGGCCGGCGGCTGAAGCTGAACACGGTCTCGGTCTTCGTCACAGTGGTGTTCTGGGGCTGGCTGTGGGGGATCGCGGGGGCGCTGATGGCGGTGCCGTTCCTGGTGATCGTGAAGGTGATCTGCGACAATGTCGACGGGCTGAGGACGCTGGGCAACTTCCTCGGCGCGGCCGATACCAGCGTGGCGGCGCGGGCCGAGGCGGATCCGGCCTGAGAACCCGACTCGAAACTCCATGATGTTCGACGATGCCTTGCGAGATGGCGGGTGACGCGGCGAATGGGGGCAATGGTGATCCATGCCTCGGCACTGGCGATGGTTTTCTCCCGGTCTTTCGCGCGCCGGCGGCATCGGCCGAGCCAGGCGAAGGCGCGTTCGACGACCCAGCGGCGGGGGAGCACCTCGAAGCCTTTGGCGGCGTCGGAGCGCTTGACGATTTCCAGCGTCCGGTCGCCGATCTTGTCCAGCGCGCTGCGGAGCTTCGGCCCGGCGCAGCCGCCGTCGGCGAAGACGTGCCGCAGCCGGGGAAACGCATGGCGGATGGATCCGAGCACCGCTGGCGCGCCGTCGCGATCCTGGATGTCGGCCGCGCGCGCGACCAGCCCGACCATCAGGCCGAGCGTGTCAGGGACGCTATGGCGCTTGCGTCCCTTGACCTTCCTGCCGGCATCGAAGCCGCTAACCCCTCCGCCTTCCGTGGTTCTTGCGCTCTGGCAGTCGATCACGCCGGCTGAAGGCGTGGCGTCGCGACCATCGCGCTCGCGCGCCGCCCTCACCAGATACTGGTTGACGGCCTTCGGCCGGCCGCTGTCGCGCCATTCGTGGAAATGGCGCTGCACCGTCGCGGGCGGTGGAACGTCCTTCGGCAGACAGGCCCACTGGCAGCCGGTCGACGCCATGTGGAGGATCGCGTTCATCACCTCGCGCAAATCGGTCGTTCGAGGCCGGCCGATGCGACGCGGCGAGGGCATGGAGGGCCCGATCAGCGCCCGTTCCCGATTTGTCGGATCGCTCGCGTAGCGGCCGCCGCGCCGATCATGCTCAAGCCGGGCGGTTTCAGTCCAAGGCATGTGACCCTCCGGCCAGTCTGGCAACCGGACAGAATCACAGGGCCCTGAAACTGCTCGACGCTTTTCGGGTTGGGCTCGCAGGGCGGCAGGGCCGCTTTACCGGGCCCCGGCGCATGCGTATAAGGCCCCCCATGTCACCGAAGGTCGCACCCATACGGCGAATTACCGGCCCGGCGCGCTGACCGCGCCGGGCTTTCCTGTTCGACCTTTCCAGCTTCCGACCGATGACCGAGGACGCCGACCATGTGCGCCGACACGACCGATGCCGACCAGCGCGACTACAAGGACACGCTGAACCTGCCGCGGACCGATTTCCCCATGCGGGCCGGCCTGCCCAAGAGGGAGCCCGGCTGGCTGGAGCGGTGGGAGCGGATCGGGATCTACGACCGGCTGCGGGAGCGGGCGGAGGGCCGGCCGCCCTTCACGCTGCATGACGGGCCGCCCTATGCCAACGGCAACCTGCATATCGGCCACGCGCTGAACAAGGCGATCAAGGACATGGTGGTGCGCTCCCACCAGATGATGGGGCATGACGCGCGCTACATCCCCGGCTGGGACTGCCACGGCCTGCCCATCGAGTGGAAGATCGAGGAGCAGTACCGCGCCAAGGGACGGGACAAGGATGCCGTCGACGTGGTGGAATTCCGCCGCGAATGCCGCGACTTCGCCAGCCGCTGGATCGACGTGCAGCGGGCCGAGTTCAAGCGGCTGGGCGTGACCGGGTGCTGGGACCGGCCCTACCTGACGATGGATTACCACGCCGAGCGGGTGATCGCGGAGGAATTCCAGACCTTCCTGATGAACGGCACCCTCTACCAGGGGTCGAAGCCGGTGATGTGGTCGCCGATCGAGAAGACCGCGCTGGCCGAGGCGGAGGTGGAATACCACGACAAGGACAGCTTCACCATCTGGGTGAAGTTCCGGGTGGCCGATTTCGACCTGCGCGGCGCGCAGATGTCGGACGAGGAACTGTCCGACGACGAGCGCGAGGCCATCGCCGAGGCCCAGGAGGCGGCGCGGGAGGCCTTCGAGGGGGCGCATGTGGTGATCTGGACCACCACGCCCTGGACGATCCCGTCGAACCGGGGCGTCACCTTCGGGGAGGGGATCGATTACGGCCTCTACGAGGTGGTGGAGACGCCGGAGGAATGCTGGGCCAGCCCCGGCGAGCGGTTCATCCTGGCCGACAAGCTGGCCGCCGACACCTTCGCGCGCGCGCGGCTGAGCGACGGGCAGTGGCGGCGGCTGCGCGATGTGACGCCGATGCAGCTGGCCGCGATGCGGCTGGCGCACCCGCTGGCCGGGGCCGAGGGCGCGCGGGGCGAATGGGACGCGCCGCGCGATTTCCGGGCCGCCGATTTCGTCACCGACGAGGAGGGGACCGGCTTCGTCCATTGCGCGCCCAGCCACGGGATGGACGAGTTCGAGCTCTACCGCGAGTTGGGGATGCTGGGCGAGGTCATCACCTACAACGTGCTGGAGGATGGTTCCTTCCGCGAGGACCTGCCGTTCTTCGGCGGGACCCGCATCCTCAAGGAGAACGGCAAGGAGGGCGACGCCAACAAGGCCATCATCGACAAGCTGGTGGAGGTCGGCGGCCTGCTGGCGCGGGGCAAGATCACCCACTCCTATCCCCACAGCTGGCGGTCGAAGGCGCCGCTGATCTATCGCAACACGCCGCAATGGTTCGCCGCCATCGACCGGGAGGTGGGCGACGGGCAGGACGATCACGGTCGCACGATCCGCGAGCGCGCGCTGCGCTCCATCGACGAGCTGGTGACCTGGACGCCGAGGACGGGGCGCAACAGGCTGTTCTCGATGATCGAGAGCCGGCCCGACTGGGTGCTGTCGCGGCAGCGGGCCTGGGGCGTGCCGCTGACCTGCTTCGTGAAGAAGGGGGCGACGCCCGACGACCCGGAGTTCCTGCTGCGCGACGAGGGCGTCAATGCGCGCATCCTGGAGGCCTTCGAGGCCGAGGGGGCGGATGCCTGGTATCAGGACGGCGCCAAGGCGCGGTTCCTGGGGAACGAGTACGATCCCGGGGCGTGGGAGCAGGTCTTCGACATCCTCGACGTCTGGTTCGATTCCGGCTCCACCCATGCCTTCGTGCTGCGCGACCGGGAGGACGGCACGGCGGACGGGATCGCGGACGTCTATCTGGAGGGCACCGACCAGCACCGTGGCTGGTTCCATTCCTCGCTGCTGCAGGCCTGCGGGACGATCGGGCGGGCGCCCTACCGCAATGTTGTGACCCATGGCTTCACGCTGGATGCCAAGGGCAACAAGATGTCCAAGTCCCTGGGCAACACGGTGGCGCCGCAGAAGGTGGTGGACCAGTACGGCGCCGACATCCTGCGGCTCTGGGTGGCGCAGTCGGACTATACCGGCGACCTGCGGATCGGCGACGAGATCCTGAAGGGGGTGGCGGACAGCTATCGTCGCCTGCGGAACACGCTGCGGTTCCTGCTGGGCAACCTGCCCGAGACGGTGCCGGAGGTGGACCCCGCCGAGATGCCGGAACTGGAGCGCTGGGTGCTGCACCGGATGGCGGAGCTGGATGCGCATGTCCGCGCCCGCTACCGCGCCTTCGACTTCCAGGAGGTGTTCCAGGCGGTGTTCACCTTCGCCACGGTGGACCTGTCGGCGTTCTATTTCGACATCCGCAAGGACGCGCTCTATTGCGACGGGCCGGACTCGGCCCGCCGCCGCGCGGCGGAGGCGGTGCTGGATCTCCTGTTCCAGCGGCTGACCACCTGGCTGGCGCCGATCCTCGTCTTCACCATGGAGGAGGTCTGGCTGGAGCGGTATCCGGGGGAGGAGTCCTCGGTGCACCTGGCCGACATGCCGGAAACGCCCGGAGACTGGTGCGACGCGGAGCTGGCCGGGACCTGGGCCGAGGTGCGCCGGGTGCGGCGCGTGGTCACGGCGGCGCTGGAAGTGGCGCGGCGCGACAAGGCGATCGGCGCCTCGCTGGAAGCGGCGCCCATCGTGCATGTGGAGGATGCCGGGCTGGCCGAGACGCTGAAGGGGCTGGCCTTCGCCGATATCTGCATCACCAGCGACGTCTCGGTCACCACCGATCCGGCGCCGGCCGAGGCGTTCCGCCTGCCGGAGGTGGCGGGCGTGGCCGTCGTCTTCACCGAGGCGCGGGGGCAGAAATGCCAGCGCTGCTGGAAGGTGCTGCCCGACGTGGGCGCGCACGGGCATCCGGGCGTTTGCGGGCGCTGCGACGCGGCTTTGTCGTGACGCCGCGGGTCCGCCGCCCGCGCCGGCGGCGGGCGGCTTTCTCACGGGGCCGAGCGCGCTAGGCTTTCTCCCTCAGGCGGCCCCGGGGGGCTGCGAGGGAGGAGCGCCATGACGATCTATCGCAGCCCGCTGCCGGAGCCCGAGATTCCCGACATCTCCGTCACCGAGCAACTCCTTGTCGGGCTGGAGCGGATCGGCGACGGCGTGGCGGTGACCGACGGGATGACCGGCGAGACGCTGACCGGCCGCGCCCTGGAGACGCGGATCCGGCGGCTGGCCGGGGGCCTTGCCGCCCGCGGCATGGGGCCGGGAACGGTGGTCGCGCTGATGGCGCCGAACATCCCCGACTACGCGACCGTGTTCCACGGCACCGCCTTCGCCGGGGGGACGGTCACCACCATCAATCCGAGCTATACCGCCCACGAGGTCCGCAAGCAGCTGCGGGATTCCGGCGCGCTGCTGCTGATCGTGGCGGCGCCGTTCCTCCAGACGGGGATCGAGGCCGCGAAAGGCACCGGGGTGGAGGAGATCGCCGTGATCGGCGCGGGCGGGGGGGCGATCCCCTTCGAGGATCTGCTGGGCGCGCCGCAGGAGGCGCAGGCGCCGGTCGATCCGGCGGAGGACGTGGTGGTGCTGCCCTATTCCTCGGGCACGACGGGGCTGCCCAAGGGGGTGATGCTGACCCATCGCAACCTCGTGGCGAACGTGGTGCAGTGCCGGATGACGCAGGGCATCCGGCCGGGCGACACCACCATCGCCTTCCTGCCATTCTTCCACATCTACGGCATGACGGTGCTGATGAACGCCTATCTGAGCACGGGGGCATCGCTCGTCACCCTGCCGCGGTTCGACCTGGAGGCGTTCCTGCGGCTGGTGGCGGATCACAAGCCGTCGCGGCTCTACCTCGTGCCGCCGGTGGTGCTGGCGCTGGCCAAGCATCCGCTGGTGGAGCAGTACGACACCTCGTCGGTGGAGCGGATCACCTGCGGGGCGGCGCCCCTGGGGGGCGAGCTGGGCGAGGCCTGTGCGCGGCGGCTGGGTGCCGTGATGACCCAGGCCTACGGCATGACCGAACTGTCGCCGGTGAGCCATGCCACGCCCATCGAGGCGCCGCGGCCCGGCGCCTCGGGCGTGACCGCGCCGGGCTGCGAGAGCCGGGTGGTCGACCCGGAGACGGGCGAGGATGCCGCGCCGGGTGCCGAGGGCGAATTGTGGGTGCGGGGGCCGAACGTGATGAAGGGCTACCTGAACAACGAGGCGGCCACCCGGGAGACCCTGACCGGGGACGGCTGGCTCAGGACCGGCGACCTCTGCGTGATCGACGCGGACGGCTACATGTTCGTGCGCGAGCGGGTGAAGGAGCTGATCAAGGTCAAGGGGTTCCAGGTGGCGCCGGCCGAGCTGGAGGCGGAGCTGGTGGCTCACGAGGGCATCCGGGACGCCGCGGTTCTGGGCCGCCCCGACCCGGAGGCGGGCGAGGTGCCGGTGGCCTTCGTGGTGCGGGCCGAGGGCGCGGATCTGGACGAGGCGGGCGTGATCGACTGGCTCGCCGGGCGGCTCTCGCCCTACAAGCGGCTGCATGGCGTGACCTTCGTGGAGGAGATCCCGAAATCGGCCTCGGGCAAGATCCTGCGCCGGATGCTGGCGGATGCCCGGGACGGATGACGCGAAGATCGCCGCCGCGCTGATGGCGCTGGCCCGCGCGCGGGGGGCGGACAGGACGTTCTGCCCCTCGGAGGCGGCGCGGCGCCTGGGCCGCGACTGGCGGCCGCTGATGGCGGCGGTGCGCCGGGTGGCGCGCGACCTGCCGCTGACGGCCACGCAGGGCGGCGTGCCGGTCGATCCGGTGGCGGCGCGGGGGCCGATCCGGCTGGCGCTGGCGGCGGATCAGCCGTCGGGGCCGTAGAGAAGCTGCTGGGCGATGCCGGCGAAGGCGAGGTAGAGCGAGGTCACGATCAGGCCGATCTCCAGCGTGCGGAACGGCTCGAAATCGAGCCAGGCCGCCCAGCCGGCCATGGCCGTCCACAGGAAGGCCATCGGCAGCGTGAGCCAGCGCCAGCGCTCGGTGCGGAACGGGTGGACGAATTTCAGGTTCAGGAACATCGACACCGCGAAGAGGATGACGAGGGCCATGGTCAGGACCCAGGGCGGCTCCACCGCGAAGAAGACGAGGACCGCCATGTTCCAGCAGCCGGGGAAGCCGGCGAAGGAATAGTCCCGCGTCTTCATCCGGGTGTCGGAGAAGTAGAGGACCGAGGTGTAGGTGATGACGATGATCGCGATCCACCCCGTCCAGCCCGGCAGGAGGCCCGAGGAGAAGAGCGCGAAGGCCGGGATGAAGACATAGGTGAGGTAGTCGATGATGAGGTCCATCAGGACCCCGTCATATTCCGGCGCGTTCGTGCCCACCGCGTATCTGCGGGCCAGCGGGCCGTCGATCCCGTCCACCGCGAAGGCCACGACCAGCCACAGCCACATCAGGCCCCAGGCGTGTTCGATCGCCGCGAGCATCGCCAGCATCGCGAAGACGGCGCCCGTGGCGGTGAGGAAATGGACGGCGAAGGCCTTGGGGCGATCCTGCATCCGCGCAAAGTGACAGGGCCGGTGGGCAAGCGCAATGCGCGCTCAGGCCTGTTCGGCCTCGATCCGGCGGGCGATGGCCTCGATGCGGTCCCGCAGCCGCGCCTCGATCTGGGCGCGGGCGAGTTTCAGGGGCTGGACGAGCAGCCGCCCGGCCATCGTCCGGGGGCGCAGCAGGAGTTCGGTGCGCAGGGCGGTGCGCCCGGGCGAGAGCGGCGCCAGCACCAGGTCTAGCCAGGCCTCGACCCCCTCCAGATCGGCGGCGACCGCGATCCGGTCGGCGGGGTCGAAGGCGGTGACCCGGGCGGTGGCGGCGCGGGGTCGCCCGTTGAGCGGCACCGACAGCCGCCAGGCGGCGCCGGCGGCGCCGCGCGTTCCGTCGTCGATCCGCGCCAGCTCGGCGCCGCGGGCGCGGGCGAGATCCTCGAGCGTGGGGATGTCGGACAGGCGGTCGAAGACGCGGGCCTGAGGCGCCTCCACATCGGTTCGGGCGGTCAGTTTCACGGCGCCTCCGGGGTCAGTCGAGCCGGTCGGCGATCCAGGCCGACAGCAGGAAATGGGCGATGGCGCCGGGACGCGCCGGGGTGACGGGATGCGCGCCGGCGAAGGAGTCCATCACCTCCTCGCGGGTCATCCAGCGGGCATGCTCGATCTCGTCGCGGTCGGCGGCGATCTCGCGCGAGGCGGCCTCGGCGCGGCAGCCGATCATCAGGCTGGCCGGGAAGGGCCAGGGCTGGCTGGCGAGATAGTCGACCGCGCCGACATGGATGCCGCTCTCCTCCCGGGTCTCGCGGCGCACGGCGGCCTCGATCGTCTCGCCCGGTTCGACGAAGCCGGCGAGCAGGGAATACATCCCCTCGGGCCAGCCCGGGGCGCGACCCATCAGCACCGAGTTGCCGTGGAGGACCAGCATGATCACCACCGGATCGGTGCGCGGGAAGTGGTGCCGCCCGCAGGCGGGGCAGAGCCGCTGCCAGCCGGCCTGGGCGGGGTCGCTGCGGGCGCCGCAGCGGGCGCAGAAGGAATGGGTGCGGTGCCATTCCAGCAGGCCCCGGGCCGTGGCGGCAAGCTCCGCGTCGCGGGCCGAGAGCGCCGTCATGGCCGAGCGCAGCTCGGTGAAGGCGGCGCCGGAAATGGCGGGGTGGACCTGGCGCGAGGGGTCGTGGAAGGCGCCGAGCGTGTCGGGCGCCTCCTCCGGCTCCCAGCGGGGCAGGTCGAGGGCGAAGCGCGGCACGCCGCCGTCGAGGCCGAGGAACACCCGCTCGCCGCCCTCGGCCAGCACCGGGTGGTCGGCGACCAGCCCGGTCAGCGTCAGGCCGCCGCTCTCGGCATCGGGCGCCATCAGCGGCTTGCCGCGCCACACCGGGGTCCAGAGCGCGGCGGGGTCGCCGGCCAGTGCGGCGGCGTCGGCGCGCAGATGCGCCGCGCGGTCGAGGCCCGATCCGCCGAAGGTCACCGTTTCCGCAAGCCGCACCGCGCGTCCTTTCCTCCCTGCCGATGCCTAGGTGCGACGCGGGCGCGGCGAAGGCAAGCGCCGGGTTGAAACCAGTTTACAACCCAAAAGCGAGCCGTCACGCTTTCTGCACAGCCGGGGAGCAGCATGACCGCGATGACAGGCAGGGGGGTGCGTCCGACGGAGGATCGCGCGACGGCGGTCCTGCGGCTGTTGGCGACCACGGACCTGCATGCCGCGATCCGCGACTACGATTACGGCAGCCGGCGGCCGGACCCGTCGCGGGGGCTGAGCCTGGCGGCGAGCCTGGCGCGGCAGCTGGGCGACGCGGCCGATTGCGCCGTGCTGCTGGATAACGGCGATTTCCTGCACGGGGAATCGAACGGGGCGATCGCCGGGTCGGGCGTGGCGGGCATCATGGCGGCGATGAACGCCGCCGGGTTCGACGCCGCGGCCCTGGGCAACCACGAATTCGACGCGGGCGTCGGCCTGCTCGACCAGGCGATGGGGCTGGCGCGGTTCCCGGTCCTGTGCGCCAACGTGGTGCGGGCGGACGGCACGGCCTATGCCGCCAGCCACGCGGTGATCGAGCGCCGGGCCCGGGGACCGGACGGGCGGCTGCACCCGCTGCGGATCGGCGTCGTGGCCGTGCTGCCCGGCGCGGCGATCGGACCGGCGGGGCGGGTCAACCTGGAAAGCCTGCAGGTCACGGATGCGGCGGAGATCTGCGCCCGGCTGGTGCCGGAGATGCGGCGCGGCGGCTGCGACATCGTGGTGGGGCTGTGCCATGCCGGGCTCGACGGGGGCGGCGACGCCACCGCCCGGGCCCTGGCCCGTGGCGGGCTCTTCGACGCGCTGGTGCTGGGCCACAGTCACGGCATCTTCCCCGCGCCGGGGGCGCGGCGCGAGCCCGGCGTGGACCCCGTGGCGGGAACCGTGGACGGCGTGCCGACGGTAATGCCGGGGGTCTACGGGCGCTATGTGGGGCGCATCGACCTGCATCTGGAGCGGTCCGGCGGACGCTGGCGAACCGTGCGCAAGGCGGTGGCGCTGCACGCCGTGTCGCGGCGCGGCGAGGCCGGGCGGGTGGAGCCGATGGTGCCCTGCGACCCGGCGGTGCTGGGGGCCAGCCGGGGCCTGCACCGCGAGGCGCTGGCCGCGGGCGGACGGGTGGCGGGGCGGATCGGCGTGCCGCTGGCCACCCATTTCGCGCGGGTCGGACGCTGCCGGGCCACCCGCTTCGTGGCGATGGCCAAGGGACGGGCGGTGGAACGCGCCCTGGGCCGGGCGGGGAACATCCCGATCGTGGGCCTGTCGGCGCCGAAATGGTGCGGCGGGCGCGGCGGTCCGCTGCATTTCGTCGATATCGCCGCGGGGCCGGTCCTGTCCGCCGACCTGCATCGGCTCTGTCCGTTCTCGGACCGGATCGTGGCGGTGGCGGCGTCCGGCGCGGAGTTGAAGGACTGGCTGGAGCGCAGCGTGAGCGCCTTCGCGACCCAGGCCGCGGGCCGGTTCGCCCCGCGGCTGGTCGATCCGCGCTTTCCGCCGATGGATTTCGACCTGCCCGACCGGGTGCGGTTCGGGGTGGATGCCGGCCGGCCGCCGCTGTTCGACCCGCGGGGGCGCCGGCTGCGCGACGGGCCGGGGCGGGTGCACGACCTGAGGCTGGACGGCCGGCCGCTGGAGGCGGAGGCGCCGCTGATCCTCGCCGTCACCGATTTCCGCATGCGCGGGGGCGGCGGCTTTCCCCTGCCGGGCGGGCCGGTCCTCGTCGAAACCGGCCTGACGGCGCGGGAGGCGGTGGTCGCCGCGCTGGAGGAGGGGCTGGAGCCCCCCGGCCCGCGGATCTTCGACTTTCACGCGCTGGCCCATGCCACCGCGCTGGTGGAGACGGGGCCGGGCGCGGCGCGGCATCACGACCTGGTGGCCGATCTGCCGCTCGAGCGGCTGGGCTGGGACGCGGAGGGTTTTCGCACCTATCTGGTGCACTTTCCCGGTCCCCTTGAAACGGCCGGGGCGGTCGCGTAACTGGAAGGGTGAGAGGCTGGCGCGGGCAGGCGCCTCGCCAACCCGGTCAGATCCGGAAGGAAGCAGCCGTAACGAGCCCCGTCTGGGTCGCGTTCAGTCTCTCACCCGATCCCCTCATTTCGGAGGCCGCGGCGGGCGCGGCCGGTAGACCGGCAGGCGCCAGCCCAGGGCCAGCGATCCGGCGCGCAGGGTGAAGGCGGCGGCGGCGGCGATCCCCGCCGCGAGCCAGAGCGTCGCGCCGATGGCGGAGGCCAGCATCGCCGTGGCCGCGCCGGCCAGCGCGGCGGTTGCGTAGAGCTCGCCATGGCGCAGGATCAGCGGCACCTCGTTGGCGACCACGTCGCGCATCAGGCCGCCGAAGGTGCCGGTGGCGACGCCCATGAACAGCACGATGGGCCAGGGATGGCCGCCGGAGAGGGCCACGCCGGTGCCGGCCGCGACCGCCGCCGACAGCGCCGCGGCGTCGAGCCAGAGGAGCGCGGCGAGGCGGCTTTCCAGCAGATGCGCGGTGAAGAAGACGATCACCGCCGCCGCGGCGGCGAGGCCCAGATAGCTGGGGCTGGCGATCCAGAAGATCGCCCGGTCGAGGAGGAGATCGCGCAGGGTGCCGCCGCCCACCGCCGTCAGCGTGGCGAGGAAGGCGAAGCCCACCAGGTCGAGCCGGGCGCGGCTCGCGGTCAGCGCGCCGGTGAGGGCGAAGACGAAGACGGCGGCGTGGTCGAGGAGGACGATGGCGTCCATGCGCTCAGCCCGTCTTGAACGCGGCCATGCCGGCGCGGGCCAGTTCGTCGGCGCGCTCGTTCTCGGGATGGCCGGCATGGCCCTTGACCCATTCCCAGGTCACGTCGTGGCGGGACTGGGCCTCGTCGAGGCGCTGCCAGAGGTCGACGTTCTTCACCGGCTTCTTCGCCGCCGTCTTCCAGCCGTTGCGCTTCCAGCCGTGAATCCAGCCGGTGACGCCGTTCTTCACGTACTGGCTGTCGGTGACGAGCGTGATGCGGGAGGGGCGCGCGAGGCTTTCGAGCGCCGAGATCGCGGCGAGAAGCTCCATGCGGTTGTTGGTGGTGCGCGCCTCGCCGCCCTTCAGCTCGCGCTCCTTCACCACGGCCTCGCCGTCGCGCGCCACGAGGAGCGCGCCCCAGCCGCCCGGGCCCGGATTGCCCGAGCAGGCCCCGTCGGTATAGGCGAAGACGTCCGGCATGGTCGATCGGTCCGATGCTGTGCGCGCGGCCTCCCTTGGCGCAGGGGCGGCGCGATGTCGAGCCCCGGGGCGTCAGAAGATCACGGGCAGGAAGGTCAGGACCACGATCGAGGTGAGCACCACCCGCAGGCCCATCCACCAGGGCGGCGCGAGGCCCTGGCGCTGGAACATCCAGTCGAGACCGAGGATGCCGACGAAGCCGAGCGCCAGCCACATCGCCGCCGAGACCGGACCGCCGCCGACGAAGAAGAACGCCCAGAGCGCCGGCAGCACCGACAGCGCGTAGCCCGAGGCGGCGACCGCCCCGGTGCCGCGGCTGGCGAAGCCCCAGAGCGCCCCGGACATGAAGACTGAGGATCACCGTGCCATAGGCGAGCTGGATGTAGGGTCCGACGAAGCGCGGCCCCAGGGCCGACGCCGTCCATTGCGCCATGGTCGGGCTCCACATCGTCAGCACGCCCCAGAGGAAGGGGAGGAGCCCGGCCAGGCCGAGCGCGAGGGGGGTGGCGGGGATGCGGGTCATCGGGGCGCGCCTTCCGGGGCCGGTGTCTCGGTCGGGGGAGGCTTATACCGCGCGGCCGGACAATCAACCCGGCCGCGACGGTATGACGGGGCTAGCCCTTGCGCAGGGCGTCGCGGATCTCGATCAGCACGTCGAGCTGGGACGGGCCGGTCGGGACCTCGGGGGCGACGTCGTCGGGCTTCTCGGCGACGGACTTGATGCGGTTCACCGCCTTGACGAGGAGGAAGACCACGACGGCGATGATGAGGAAGTTGATCACCGCGGTGATGAAGTTGCCGTACATGAACCGCGCCTCGCCCACCCCCACGGACAGGCCCGAGAAGTCGAGCCCGCCGACGAAGAGGCCGATCAGCGGGTTGATCAGATCCTGCACCAGGGAGGTGACGATCGCCGTGAAGGCGGCGCCGATGATGATGCCGACGGCAAGGTCCATGACGTTGCCCTTGGCGATGAAGTCCTTGAACTCGTTCAGCATCCCGTATCCCCTCCTGCGCATCTGCCGGCGTCAGGAGGAGCGGATGGCCGCGCCCCTGTCAAGCGCGCGAAAGACCGCTCACGCCGGTTCGCGCAGGGCGCGGGGCACCTTGAACTCGACGTTCTCGGTGGCGGTCTCGACCAGCTCGACGGTGACGTCGTAGCGGGCGCGGAAGGCGTCGATCACCTCGTCGATCAGCACCTCGGGCGCGGAGGCGCCGGCGGTCAGCCCGACGCGGCGGATCCCGTCCAGCGCGCGCCAGTCGATATCGGCGGCGCGCTGCACCAGCTGGGCATAGGCGCAGCCGGCCTTGCGCCCGACCTCGACCAGCCGCTGGGAGTTCGAGGAGTTCGGCGCGCCCACCACCAGCATGCGCGTCGATCGCCGGCGCCATCGCCTTCACCGCCTCCTGGCGGTTGGTGGTGGCGTAGCAGATGTCTTCCTTGTGGGGGCCGACGATGGCCGGGAAGCGGTCGCTTCAGGGCCGCCACGATCTCGGCGGTGTCGTCGACCGACAGGGTCGTCTGGGTGATGAAGGCGAGCTTTTCGGGGTCGCGCACCCGGAGATCGGCCACGTCGGCGGGGGTCTCGACCAGCAGCACCTCGCCCTCGGGCAGCTGGCCCATGGTGCCCAGCGTCTCGGGATGGCCGGCATGGCCGATCATCACCATCTGCAGGCCGTTCTGGTGGTGGCGCTCGGCCTCGATATGGACCTTGGAGACCAGCGGGCAGGTGGCGTCCACATAGACCATCTCGCGCGCGCGGGCCTCGGCCGGGACGGATTTGGGCACGCCGTGGGCGGAGAAGATCACCGGGCGGTCGGTCGGCGCGTCGTCCAGCTCCTCGACGAAGACGGCGCCCTTGGCGCGCAATTCGTCGACGACGTACCGGTTGTGGACGATCTCGTGGCGGACATAGACCGGGGCGCCCCATTTCTGGAGCGCCATCTCGACGATCTTGATCGCGCGGTCGACCCCGGCGCAGAAGCCGCGCGGCGCGGCGAGGTGGAGCGTGAGCGGCTCTCTGGTCATGGCGTGCCTCCTGCCCCGACACCTAGGGACCTGCGCCGGGGCCGTCCAGACGGGGCGCGTGACGCGGCCGTGATCGGCCCGGCCGGGATGGGCGGGCGCGCGCCCGGATGCCGGGTCAGGCGAGGATGCCCGCTGTGGCCGCGGCGAGCACGGCGTAGCGGCCGGCCTTGGCGAGGGTGACGAGGGCGAGGAAGGCCCAGAGCGGCGTGCGCAGGATCCCGGCCACCACGGTGATCGCGTCGCCGAAGGGCGCCCAGCTCAGAAGCAGGCTCCACAGGCCCCAGCGGGCATACCAGTCCTGCGCCCGGTCGAGTTGGGCGGGTGTGACGGGGAACCAGCGGCGGTCGCGGAACCGCTCGATGCCGAGGCCCATGGCGTAGTTCACCACCGAGCCCAGGACGTTGCCGAGGCTGGCCACCGCCAGGAGCAGCCACAGCGACACCGTGGCGCCGGCCTGCAGGCCGACGAAGACGATCTCGGACTGGAACGGCAGGATCGTCGCGGCGCCGAAGGCCGCCGCGAACATGCCGAGGAGCGACAGGGCCGTCGTCATGGCCCGGCCGCGTCAGGTATTGGCGGCGCTCCGCGCCGCGGCGTCCTGTTCCTCGCGTGGCAGGCGGCCGATCACCTCGCGCAGCTCCGCCAGCTCGATGAAGTTGTCGGCCTGACGGCGCAATTCGTCCGCGATCATGGGCGGTTGCGAGCGGATCGTCGAGACTACCGACACCCGCACGCCCTGGCGTTGCAGGGACTCGACCAGAGGGCGAAAATCGCCGTCGCCGGAAAACAGGACCATGTGATCCATGCGAGGCGCCAGCTCCATGGCATCGACCGTCAGCTCGATGTCCATGTTTCCCTTCACCTTCCGGCGGCCCTGGTTGTCGATGTATTCCTTGGCCGGCTTGGTCACCATCGTGAAACCGTTGTAGTGCAGCCAGTCTACCAGCGGCCGGATCGGCGAATATTCCTCGCTCTCCAGCAGGGCGGTGTAGTAGAAGGCGCGCAAGAGCTTGCCGCGGCGCATGAATTCCTGCCGCAGGAGCTTGTAGTCGATGTCGAACCCGAGCGACTTGGCGGCAGCATAAAGGTTCGATCCGTCGATGAAGAGGGCCAGCCTTTCGTCGCGGTAAAACATAAAGTAGTCCTTTGCGGTCGACGCGCTGTCGGCGCGACTTGTTGTTCTTGCTGCCCTGTCTCCAAGGTCATCCCGGAAAGATGGAGAAACAAGATATCCTAAGGGATAGCGCCAATTTCAACTGTGTACTCGCGCTAGGCGCGAATCTGCCGTCTGCGGCCGGTTCGGCTCTGGAGACGGTGCGGGCCGCGGTCAAGTCCCTGCCGGCAGCGGGTTTCGCCCCGGTCCGGCGGTCGCGGCTCCATGCCACGCCGGCGCATCCGCCCGGATCGGGTCCGGAATTCGTGAATGGAATTGTCCTTTGCGTGACCGATCTTGATCGCCGAGTCGGCCTTGGCGGCGCTGCACCGGATCGAGGCCGCGTTCGGCCGCGACCGGGCGGGACGCTGGGCGCCGCGGCGGCTGGACATCGACCTGATCGCCATGGGCGACGCGGTGCGCCCCGACCGGGCGACGCAGGCCCTCTGGCGCGATCTGCCCCCAGAGCGGCAGGCGCGCGAGGCGCCGGGCGCGCTGATCCTGCCGCATCCGCGGATGCAGGATCGTCCGTTCGTTCTAGTTCCGATGGCCGAGGTGGCGCCGGACTGGCGCCATCCGCTCACGGGGCTCACCGTGCGGGAGATGCTGTCGCGGCTGCCGGACGGGGCGACGGAGGGCATCCGCACGCTGGAGTGACCGCCGGGCGGACCCGCGGCGGGTTGTCAATGCCCCCTGTCTGGCGTATGGCCACTCTCTCCGGCAACCGGGGGAGCGACTCCCCGGCCGCCAGACGTGACCCATTCCGGAGGTGTCCCATGGCCCGCGTGACCGTCGAAGACTGCGTCGACAAGGTTCCGAACCGCTTCGAGCTGGTGCTGCTCGCGGCACATCGCGCCCGCGAGATCGCCGCCGGGTCGGCGCCGACCGTGGACCGGGACAACGACAAGAACCCCGTGGTCAGCCTGCGCGAGATCGCCGAGGAGACCCAGCAGGCCGACGACCTGCGCGAGCGCATGATCGAGAGCCACCAGACCCAGATCGAGGTCGACGAGCCGGAGGAGGACGCCATGTCCCTCCTCATGGGCGGCGGCGGCGCCGAGCAGGACAAGCCGGTCGAGGACGACATGTCCGAGGAGAAGCTGCTGCGCGCGCTGATGGAAGCTCAGAAGAGCCAGTGACGGGGGCGCGCCGGTCGCGCAGGGGGCCATGGATGACGGCACGATATGGATGGAGGACGCGGACCGGCTGACGGCCCGGGTCCGCGCCTACAATCCGCGCGCCGACATCGAGCGGATCCGGGCGGCCTATCGCTACGGCGCCGAGATGCATGCCGGCCAGACCCGGCATTCCGGCGAGCCCTACATGACGCATCCGCTGTCGGTGGCGATGATCCTCGCCGAGCAGCGGCTGGACGACGCCACCATCGTCACCGCGCTCCTGCACGACACGATCGAGGACACGCGGTCCACCTATGGCGAGGTGGCGGCACGATTCGGCACCGAGATCGCCGACCTCGTCGACGGCGTCACCAAGCTGACCAAGCTGCAGCTGACCTCGACCGAGACCAAGCAGGCCGAGAACTTCCGCAAGCTGTTCATGGCGATGAGCCGGGACATGCGGGTGATCCTGGTGAAGCTCGCCGACCGGCTGCACAACATGCGCACGATCAAGTCGATGCGCGCCGAGAAGCAGCAGCAGAAGGCGCGCGAGACCATGGACATCTACGCGCCGCTGGCCGGCCGGATGGGCATGCAGTGGATGCGCGAGGAGCTGGAGGACCTGGCCTTCGGCGTGCTGAACCCTGAAGGGCGCACCTCGATCATCCGCCGCTTCATCACGCTGCAGCGCGAGGCCGGCGACGTGATCGACAAGATCACCTCGGACATCAAGGTCGAGCTGGCGCGCGCCGGCGTGCAGGGCGAGGTGCAGGGCCGGGCCAAGCGCCCCTTCTCCATCTGGCGCAAGATGGAGGAGAAGAAGATCGGCTTCTCCCGCCTCTCCGACATCTACGGGTTCCGGGTGATCGTGGAGACCGAGCCCGAGTGCTACGCCGTGCTGGGGGCGATCCACCGGCGCTGGCGGGCGGTGCCGGGGCGGTTCAAGGACTACGTCTCGCAGCCCAAGTCGAACGGCTACCGCTCGATCCACACCACCGTCTCGGGGCGCGACGGCAAGCGGGTGGAGGTGCAGATCCGCACCCGCGAGATGCACGAGGTGGCCGAGGCGGGGGTGGCCGCGCACTGGGCCTATCGCGACGGGGTGCGGGTGGAGAATCCGTTCGCCGTCGATCCCGCCGGCTGGATCAGCGCCCTGACCGAGCAGTTCGACGCCGCCGACGACCACGACGAGTTCCTCGAGGCCGTCAAGCTGGAGATGTATTCCGACCAGGTGTTCTGCTTCACGCCCAAGGGGGAGGTGGTGAAGCTGCCCAAGGGGGCGACGCCGCTGGACTTCGCCTATGCGATCCATACCCGGATCGGCGAACGGGCGGTGGGCGCCAAGGTCGATACGATCCGCGTGCCCCTGTGGCACAAGCTGAGGAACGGGCAGTCGGTGGAGATCCTGACCGCCGAGGGCCAGAGCCCGCAGGCCGCCTGGCTCGACCTGGTGGTGACCGGCCGGGCCAAGTCCGCGATCCGCCGCTCGCTGCGCGAGGCCGACCGGGACCGCTTCATCCGGCTGGGCACGGAACTGTCGCGCGTGGCCTTCGACCAGGTGGGCAAGCGGCTCAGCGACAAGGCGCTGACCACCGCGGCGCGGCAGCTGGGCCTGCCCTCCTCGGACGAGTTGCTGGCACGGATCGGCTCGGCCGAGCTGGAGACGCGGACGGTGGTGGAGCTGCTCTATCCCGGCCTGCCGCAGCATCGCGGCGAGGAGATCGACGCCCGCGTCGCGGTGGTCGGGTTGCAGCCCGACCAGACCTTCCGCCGGGCGCGCTGCTGCCAGCCGCTTCCGGGGGAGCGGATCGTCGGCATCTCCTATCGGGGGCAGGGGGTGCTTATCCACGCCATCGACTGCGAGGCGCTGATCGAATACGACGACCAGCCCGAAAGGTGGATCGACCTGGCCTGGCATTCCGGCGTGCATCCGCCCGTGCACGACGTGACCTTCGACCTGACGATCTCGAACGACGCGGGCGTGCTGGGGCGGATCTGCACCCTGATCGGGCAGCAGGAGGCCAATATCTCGGACCTCGTCTTCGTCGAGCGGCGGCAGGATTTCTATCGCCTCAGCATCTCGCTGGAACTGAGGAGCGCCGAGCACATGCATGCGGTGCGGCTGGCGCTGGACGCCGAGCCCGACGTCGCGACCATCGCGCGGCACCGCGACCCCACATTGACGCCCTGAGGCCATGTTCAAGCGTCGCACGCCGCGCAGCACCTGGGCCAGCGTCGGCCGGTCCCTGTGGCCGCGCGGCGGCTGGCTGCGCGCGGTGCGCTACGTCGTCTATCGCATCCGCCGCCTGCCGGACCCGGCCTACAAGATCAGCCGCGGCATCGCGGCGGGGGTCTTCGTCTCCTTCACGCCGTTCTTCGGGCTGCATTTCCTGATCTCGGCCGCGATCGCCTGGCTGATCGGCGGCAACGTCCTGGCCGCGATCCTGGCCACCTTTACCGGCAACCCGCTCACCTTTCCGATCATCGCCGGGCTGTCGGTGCATCTGGGCAGCCGGATGCTCGGCGAGCCGACGACGGTGCCGCTGGACGACGTGTTCGGCTCCTCCAGCCGGGTCTCGCTGGAATTGTGGTTCAATCTCAAGGCAACGGTGACCGGCGCGCCGGTGCACTGGCCGCACATGATCAGCTTCTTCGACCAGGTCTTCCTGCCCTACCTGGTGGGCGGGATCGGGCCGGGCCTCGTCGCCGCGGTCACCGTCTATGCGGTGTCGCGGCCGATCATAAACGCGTATCAGAACGCGCGGATCGCCCGGCTGAGGGACAAGGTCGCCCAGCGCCGTGGCGCGGCCGGGGCAGGCATCGCCGACAGGGAGGGACAGGGATGACGGAGAGGCTGCGTCTGGGGGTGAACATCGACCACGTGGCGACGGTGCGCAACGCGCGCGGCGGCGCCGTGCCCGACCCCTTGCGCGCCGCGCGGCTGGCCGAGGCGGCGGGGGCCGACGGGATCACCGCCCATCTGCGCGAGGATCGGCGCCACATCTCGGACGCGGACATCGCGGGGCTGATGCGGGAACTGACGCTGCCGCTGAACCTGGAGATGGCGGCGACCGAGGAGATGCAGGCGATCGCGCTGCGCCACGCGCCGCATGCGGTGTGCCTGGTGCCCGAGCGGCGCGAGGAGCGCACCACCGAGGGCGGGCTGGAAGTGGCGCGGGAAGAGAACCGGCTGGCGCATTTCATCGCGCCGCTGGCCGAGGCCGGGTGCCGGGTGTCGATCTTCATCGCCGCCGACCGGCCGCAGATCGAGGCGGCGGCGCGGATCGGCGCGGCGGTGGTGGAGCTGCATACCGGGGCCTATTGCGACGCCCATGCCGAGGGCCGGTGGGACGAGCGCGATGCCGAGCTGGCCCGGCTGACGGAGATGGCGGCCTATGCCCACGAGCTGGGCCTGGAAGTCCATGCCGGGCACGGCCTGACCTACGAGAGCGTGCCGCCGGTGGCCGCGCTGGCCGAGGTGCGGGAGCTGAATATCGGCCATTTCCTGATCGGCGAGGCGATCTTTCGCGGGTTGGAGGCGGCGATCGGGGAGATGCGGCGGATCATGGACGCGGCGCGGGGCTGAGCGCGGTTCCTCGGGTCGAAGATCCGCGCCCGCCGCGGTGACGCATTCCCTCCGGTGGGAGGCCTGATCAAGCTGACCTGTCGCGCATCGCGCGGCGGGTCATTGTATTCCAAGCCGATTCAGCCAGGGTCCGGGCAGAAGAAAAGGACCGGAAATCCGAGACCTTTTTCTCGGAGCAAAGCGGCAGCCTCGCGCGAGAAATAATGCCCAGTTCGGAGCACTTTTCCGCTTCGTCTTCGGAGCAGACAGCCAAGATTCTTCGACCACAAGCTTGACCCCCGCGCGGTTGCGGATCTGCGGACAAATGTCCGCAACACCTTCAATCCATGCGGATATTCTGGTCTCTGGTCGAAAAACGACTCGGGGCAGAACCGCGGAGATCCGAGGTTCCGATGGCAGGCTTGGCGACCTTCAACTTCAAGCTCTCGCAACTCTACCCGGGCACGGGAGAACATCGCGTCACTACATGAGGCGACCCGGACTGTTCGAACTTCGGACAGCCGTTGACCGATCGTGCCTCGCGCAAATCCATACGGCAGGAAAAACGGCCGGACCTGAAACCGGAGCAGCTGGAGCCGGTCGAGACGCATGGGCCGGGTGCCTACACGCTCGACGGCGCGGACAAGAGGCATCGCCGCATCTCCCGCGTATTCGCCTACCAGAATGATCCCCATGCCTGGTCCGACCAACGCACGATCCGGGGTCTTGGTCAAACCCACGAGGGACGCATATGCGACTCCGGGTTCTCGATCCTGTCGCCGGATCACCTCGACGAGGAGATCGAAAGGCTCCGGAACTTCAACGACGTTCTCGAAGGGCCCTCCTGCGGCGCCTGTGGCAAACGAGTTCTGGATGAAGAGCTCGCGCCTTGGGTCTACAAGGCGACGCTTCAAACGGTCAGCTCCTGCATGAACTCCCTGCGCGAGAGGATGAGCGTCGCCGCCCGAGCCGGCAGTGGAGGCGCCCGCGTCGGTGGCCCTTACATCCAGGGCGCGATCTTCAATCCCAGAACCCTGATCGCGCTCCTGAACATCTATCGCGTTCACTACAACTTCTTCGAGCCCCGACCCTCCGTCTGCCCCTACGAGGAAATCGACGATCTTGTCGATTATCCGAAACTGACACCGCGCGCGCTGCGCATACCGGGAACGGAGGAGTTCGTTGATCTGCCCCCGCGGGCGCGACGCTCTCGCGCGCGCATGACGCCGGCCATGCGCCATGGCATGGACGCCTTCACGAAGCGCAAGGATGGCACGCAGGACCCCTCCCGACATCTACCGGATGCTGTGTCGCCCGTGGCTCTACATGGGCACCAAGCTCGGAGCGCGGTTCGAGCGATCTCGGGGAAGCGCCAGGGCGGCTACGACCACATCCTCATAAGTTCAAGTTCCCTATCAGGTGTGTCGATGATCGCGTCGCAAGAGGGGTCGCGATCATCAGAAAGACGCTTGCCCGCCTCGAGTCCCACCCGCAGTTCCGGCCTTTGCCGAGGGGGCTAGGGTCTGGACTCATCGAGTTTCAGAGCCAGTAGATGACGGTTGCGGCGAGCGCGATCGCCGAGAGGAAGGCCTTTGGACATCTTTCGTAGCGGGTAGCAACGCGCCTCCAGTCCTTAAGTTTTCCGAACATAATTTCGATACGGTTGCGGCGCCTGTATCGGCGTTTGTCATATTTGACCGGTGTCTTGCGCTGCTTCCGGCCCGGAATGCAGGCGCTTACCCCTTTGTCTTCCAATGCTTCTCTGAACCGGTCGGCGTCGTAGCCTCGGTCCCCGAGCAGCCATTCGACCTTGGGCAGGCCACGTATCGGCGCCCGTGCACCAATGTAATCGCTGACCTGCCCAGCGGTCACGAACAGATCCAGCGGACGCCCCTGGCTGTCGCAGATGGCGTGCAGCTTGGTGTTCATACCGCCCTTTGTTCGGCCGATCAGGCGGCCACGCCCCCCTTTTTCGCGGCCATGCTGGTCGCTGTTCTGTGCGCCTTGAAATAGGTCGCATCAATCATGACGGTCTTCTTCTCGCCGTGCTCGGCAGCCAGACCGGCCATCATCCGGGCAAAGACGCCCTTATCGCTCCAGCGTTTCCAACGGTTGTAAAGCGTCTTGTGGGGCCCGTATTCCTTCGGTGCGTCGCGCCACCTTAACCCGTTGCGGTTGATGAAGATAATGCCGCTCAGAACCCGTCTGTCATCGACGCGCGGCTTGCCGTGGGACTTCGGGAAGTAAGGCTCTAAACGCGCCATCTGAGCGTCGCTCAGCCAGTAAAGATCAGACATGTTCACCGCTCGTTTCCAGGCCGTGAATCACGCCACCTAATCGAGATCAATGGGTCCTGACCCTAGCAAGAACCGTGACCGACTGCTGACGACGGACATTTCGCGCAAGGTGATGGCCGCGATCCTGGCGCACCCGGATGTCCGGCCGCTCCTGTCGGACGAGCACTTCTCGGTGGATGGCACTCTGGTGAAGGCCTGGGCCGACATGAAGAGCTTCCAGCCGAAGGAGGGGGAGGCGCCGCCCGAGGGGGACGATCCCGGCGGCCCGCCTTCACCACCTGCCGACACGTCCCCCCAGTCCGCTCAATCCCGAGACACCAAGAGCCAGCCGATGCCCGACACGCCCCGCCAGAACCGCAATGCCGAGGTGAACTTCCGGGGCGGGAAGCGCTCGAACGCGACCCACGCGTCGGTGACGGACCCTGACGCGCGTCTCTACAAGAAGTCACCGGGCGCCTCCGCGATGCTGTGCTTCATGGGGCATGCGCTGATGGAGAACCGCAGCGGGCTGGTCGTGCAGGCAGAGCTGACCCACGCCGAGGGCTACGGCGAGCGCAAGGCGGCGCTGGAGATGATCGAGCGGCAATCTCCGGGATCGTCCAGGCGTCTGACGCCGGGCCCGGACAAGGGATACGACAGCGCGACCTTTGTGGCCGCGCTGAGGCGGATGGTCGTGACCCCGCACATCGCCCAGAAAGCCCGGCGTTCCGCCATTGATGGCCGAACCACCCAGCGTTCCGGCTACGCCATGTCACAGCGTCGTCGCAAGAAGATCGAGGAAACCTTCGGCTGGGCCAGGACCGTCGGCGGCATGGCCCAGACCGTCCACCATGGGCTCGAAAGGGTCGCCGCTCAGTTCACGATGGCCATGGCGGCCTGCAATCTCGCGCGGTTGCCGAAGCTCTTGGCGGCCTGAACGGGAGAGATCGCGAGCGCGGCACTCACACCATCGCGCGATGATCTCAGCCGTCTTCAACGGCAGGGGACAACCTGCTGCCTGCACGACCTCTTCAGCGCCCTGTCAGGGTCAGCCTTCCACGGGAAGGCTGAACACCTCCTGTGTGAGACTTGCCCTACGGTCCACGACCTTCGCCCGCTTGATGCGGAGCACCGGATGAACCTCCCACCGCAAGGAATGCGTCACCGCCGCGGGGGCGAGTTTTCGGCGAAAGTTCGAAGGTGCGCTCAGTCATGGGCGCGCAGCGTCCGGGCGGGGCGGGCGGCGAGCGGCGCCCAGGCGAAGGCGAGACCGGCCAGCAGGGTGAGGACGATCCCGCCCAGGATCACCACCAGCGCCGAACCGGGGGCGACGACGAAATCGGTCTCCATGATGAAGGTTGTGACGCCCCAGGCGGAGGCCGCGCCGGCCAGTGCCGCCACCAGCCCGGCCGCGAAGCCGAGGATCGCCCAGCGCAGGGCGAAACTGGCCAGGATCGTGGCGCGCCCGGCGCCCACCGTCTTGAGGATCGCCGCCTCGTAGACCCGTCCGCGCGTTCCGGCCGAGGCGGCGCCGATCAGGACCACCGCGCCGGTGACGAGCGTGGCGCCCGCGCCGTAGGTCACCGCGGCGGCGACGCCGGACAGGATTTCCGACACCCGCTCGATGGCGTCGCGGACACGGATCGCGGTGATGTTGGGGAAGGCGTCGGCGACCTCGCGCAGGATCCGCGCCTCGGCCTCCGCCTCGGCGTAGATCGTGGCGATCCAGGTATGGGGCGCGCCCTGCAGCGCGGCGGGGTTCATGGCCATGACGAAGCCGATCCCGGCGGTGGAGAAGTCGACCTCCCGGAAGGAGGTGATCTCGCCCTCGATGTCGCGGCCAAGGATGTTGAGGGTCAGCCGGTCACCGAGCGAAAGACCCAGTTCCTCGGCCTCCTCGGCGGCGAAGCTGATCTCGTTGGGCCCCGCGTGGTCTGCGCGCCACCATTCGCCGGCGGTGACGCGCGTATCGGGCGGCGGGGTGGCGGAATAGGTCACGCCCCGGTCGCCGCGCAGCACCCAGTGGTCGCCCGCGGCCGCAACCGCGTCGCGACCGTTGATCTCGGTGACGATGCCGCGGAGCATGGGCGCGGCCTCGACGCTCTCGACCTGTGGGTCGTCGCCCAGCGCCCGGATCGCGTCGATCTGGTCGGGCTGAATGTCGACCATGAAGTAGGAGGGGGCGACCTCGGGCAGGTCGCGCTCGATCGCCGAGCGCAGGTTGGCGTCGATCTGGCCTACCGCGGCGAGGACGGTGAGGCCGAGGCCGAGCGACAGGACCACCGAGGCGGCCTCGCCCCCCGGGCCGCCAACCGCGCCGAAGGCGGTGCGGATCGCCGTGCGCCCGCGCAGGGCGGGGGCCCGCGCGATCCGGCGGGCCAAACGCCGGACCCCCCAGGCCGTCGCCAGGAGCGCGCCGAAGGCGGCCAGGAGGCCGCCGGCGGTGTAGAGGGTGAGCATCGGGATGCCCGAGAGAAGCGTCGCGGCGGCCACGAGCAGCGCCAGGATCCCGGCGGTGGCGGCGAGGAAGGTGCGGCGGGGCAGGCCCGGGGGCAGGCCCCCGGCCTCGCGGAACAGGGCGGCGGCGCGGATGTCCTGCGCCTTGGCCAGGGGCCAGAGCGTGAAGAGCGCGGCGGCCAGCGTGCCGTAGAGTGCCGCCTCCGCCAGCGCGCCGGGATAGAGGCCGATAGCCGCCGGGACCGGCAGACGGTCGGCCAGCAGCGGCGCGAAGGCCAGCGGCAGGCCGGCGCCGAGCGCGAGGCCGAGGACCAGCGCGAGCGCCGTGACCGCCCCGATCTGCAGCGCGAAGATGGCGAAGATCGTGCGCCCCTCGGCGCCCAGCGTCTTCAGCGTGGCGATGGTGGCGGTCTTTTCGACCATGTGGGCGCGCACGGCGGAGGCGACGCCGACCCCGCCCACGGCGAGGCCGGCGAGGCCGACGAGGACGAGGAAGGCCGACAGCCGGTCGACGAAGCGCTGGATGCCCGGCGCCCCCTCGCGCGAGTCGCGCCAGCGGTAGCCGCCCTCGGGCAGGGCGGCCTCGAGCCTGGCGCGCGCGGCGTCGAGATCGGCGCCCTCGGGGAGGCGCAGGCGATACTCGGTCTCGTAGATCGTGCCGGGTTGCAGCAGGCCGGCGCCGTCGAGATCGGCGGTGCGCACCAGGGTGCGGGGGCCGAGATCGAAGCCGCCGCCGGCCTCGTCCGGCTCCCTCTCGATCCGCGCGGCGAGGCGGAAGGTCTTCGACCCTAGGCGGAACGTGTCGCCCGTGGCGAGGCCCAGCCGGTCGGCCAGGACCGGGTCCATGGCGGCGCCGGGCGGGTCGCCGGCAAGCGCCTCGGAGAGCGCGCCGGGAGGGTCGAGGCCGAGGTCGCCGTAGATCGGATAGGCGCGGTCCACTCCCTTCACTTCCGTGAGGGCGCGGTCGGTCTCGCCGCCGTCGCGCGGGACCGTGACCATGGAGCGGAACTCCACGATCTCGGAGACCCGGCCCAGATCCTCCAGTGCGGCGCGCTCCTCTGCGCTGGCGAAGCGATAGGTGAACTCCACCGAGGCGTCGCCGCCCAGCAGCGTCGCGCCCTCCCGCGCCAGCCCTTCGGTGATCGCCTCGCGCACCGATCCCACGGCGGCGATGGCGGCGATGCCGAGTGCCAGGCAGGCGAGGAAGACCCGGAAGCCGCGCAGGCCGCCGCGGAAGCCGTTGCGCAGCTCGCGCCTGGCGATGCGACGGGCGGCGCTCATGCCCGGGCCCCGGCGCGGGCGGCGGACCGGGCCTGGGCCTTCGGGATAGGGTGACGGATCATTCGGCGGCCTGCCGGGTGCGGGCGAGGCGCCCGTCCTCGAGCCGGATCGTGCGGCCGCAGCGGGCCGCGAGGTCCGGCGCGTGGGTGACGAGGATCAGCGTCGCGCCGTGGCGCGCGTTGAGATCGAACAGCAGCTCCATGATCTCGGCGCCGGTGGGTCCGTCGAGATTGCCGGTGGGCTCGTCGGCCAGCAGGATGTGCGGGCGCGGCGCGGCGGCGCGGGCCAGCGCCACGCGCTGCTGCTCGCCGCCCGAGAGTTCCGACGGGTAGTGGTCGAAGCGGTGGGCGAGGCCCATCGCGTCGAGCTCGGCGGCCGCGCGCTCGAAGGCGTCGGCATGGCCGGCCAGTTCCAGGGGCGTGGCGACGTTCTCCAGCGCGGTCATGGTGGGGATCAGGTGGAAGGACTGGAACACCACGCCCATATGGGAGCGGCGGAAGCGGGCGAGCGCGTCCTCGCCCATCGCCGTGAGGTCGTGGCCGAGCGCCTCGACGCGGCCGCCGGTGGCGCGCTCCAGCCCGCCCATGACCATGAGGAGAGACGACTTGCCCGATCCGCTCGGACCGACCAGCCCCACCGTCTCGCCGCGCCCGACGGCGAGGGTGATGCCCTTCAGGATCTCGACCGGGCCGGCATTGCCGTCCAGCGTGAGGCGGGCCCGGTCGAGGCTGAGGATCGTGTCGGCCATGATGCGCTCCGTGCTGCGGGTCGCATATGGGGCCGGGGCGGCCATGGGAAAGGCGGCGGTGGCGATCTGTCTCGCCGGGCCGGTGGCGGCGGAGGTCACGGTTGCGGCACTGGGCGATTCGCTGACCCAGGGGTATGGCTTGCCGCAACGGGAGGGCTTCGTGCCGCAGCTGGAGGCCTGGCTGACGGAACGGGGCGCCGAGGTGGAGGTGATCAATGCCGGCGTCTCGGGGGACACCACGGCGGGCGGTCTGAGCCGGGTCGGCTGGACGCTGACGCCCGAGGTGGACGCGATGATCGTGGCGCTGGGCGGCAACGACCTGCTGCGGGGCGTCGACCCGGCCGAGTCGCGGCGCAACCTCGACGGCATCCTCGCCGCCGCCGACGCGGCCGGAGTGGAGGTGCTCATGGTGGGGATGGAGGCGCCGGGCAATTACGGCGCCGACTACAAGGCCGCCTTCGACGGGATGTATGGAGAGCTGGCCGAGAAATGGGACGTGGACCTGGCCGGCAGCTTCCTCGGCGCGCTGACCGAGTTGCCCGACCGGGAGGGGGCGATGCGCGACTACATGCAGCCCGACGGCATCCACCCGAATGCCGCGGGCGTGGCGCTGATCGTCGAGGCGCTGGGGCCGGAGGTGCTCGACCTGGTGGAGCGGGCCGAGGACGGCGCCTGAGCGCAGGGCGCGAGACTTGCGGCCTCGGCCGCGGCGTGGAACAGCGGCGCCATGCACGCCATCCGGGCCATCCTGAGCGACCGGGCGCTGTCGCTGATCGCGCTCGCCTTCCTGACCCACGGCGCCTTCGCGGCGTCGCTGGTGCCCTATCGCTCGCTTCTCGGCGTGGAGTGGTTCGGCTTCACCGACGGGCAGTTCGCGGCGATCTATGCCTCCGGCTCGGCGCTGTCGCTCCTCTGCGCCATCGGCGTGGGGGTGCTGACCGACCGCACGGGGCGGCGGCGCAACGCCGCGCGGCTGGCCGCCTTCGCGGGCGCGAGCGGGGCGGGACTGGTGTTCCTGGCCGATGCGCGCTGGGCCTTCGTGGTGGTGCATGTGCTGTTCCTGCCGGTGGGGATGACGCTGTTCTCGCAACTCTTCACGCTGGCGCGGCTGGCGGCCTCGACCCATCCGGCCGAGGAGCGGGCCGCGATCCAGTCGGCAATCCGCGCCGTTTTCGCCGTGCCCTTCGTGGTGATCCTGCCGGTCTGGTCGGTGGTGCTGTCGGCGGGTGCGCCGCTTCTGTGGATCTACGGCGCCTGCGCGGTGGCCGAGGCGGCGACGCTGGCGGTCTTCGTGCTGGCCTGGCCCCGGGACGGGCAGACGCGCTGGCGCGATCCGGGATCGGGGCTGAGGCTCGGCGCGGCGCTGAAGGAACTGGGCGCGCCGCCGGTGATGCTGCGCACGGGATGCCTGGCCGGCGTGCTGGCGGGGGTCCAGCTCTACCTGATCCTGACCGGGCTGATCCTGACCGATATCGACGGCCGCGACGCGGGCGACGTGGCGATCTTCGCCGGGGCGGTGGCGGGGCTGGAGATCCCGTTCATGCTGGCCATGGGCTGGCCGCTGCGCCGCCTCGGGCCGGTGCGGCTGATCGCGGCGGCGGCGGTGGTCTATGCCGGGTTCCTCGCGCTGTTCCCGGTGCTGGGGCCTTTCCCGGTGGTCTGGGTCCTGCCGCTGGTGGCGGCGATGGCGGCGGCGGTGATCCTGACCGTGCCGATGCACTACCTGCAGGAACTGATGGCCGACCGGCCCGGCGCGGGCGGATCGCTGATCGCGCTGTGCAACCTCGTGGCGCAGCTGATGGGCGCGGCGGTGTTCTGGGCGGGGACCGCGCTGGGCGGCTATGCATTCGCCGCCTGGCTGGGCGCGGCGGCGGTGGCGGGCGGCGGGCTCGCGCTCGCCCTGATCGACCGGCGCGGGGCGGCATAATGGATTGTGCTCCGGGCGTTGCCCTGTAAGACAGGCCCCGAATGACGGGAGGGAAGATGGACGCGCCCGAGAGCATCGGCATCGTCGGCACCGGCCTGGTGGGCACGGCGCTCGCCGGCCTCGTGGTGCGCCGACTGCCCGGGACGCGGCTCCGCGCGGTCGAGCCGCAGGGCACCCACCGCGCCGCCGTGGCCGCCCGCCTGCCAAAGGTCGACTGGGCCCATTGCGCGGCCGAACTGGCCGATTGCGACCTGGTGCTGCTGGCCTGTCCGCCCGGGGCGGTGGTGCCGATCGCCCGCGAGATCCTGGAGGCGGGAGAGGCGCTGGTCGTCGACACCGCGTCGGTGAAGGGGCGGATCTGCGCCGAGATGGCGGATGCGCCGCGCTTCGTCGGCGGGCACCCGCTGGCGGGGGGCAACCGGATCGGCCCGTTCACCGCCGAGCCCGACGCCCTGACCACCGCGCGGTTCGTCCTCACGCCCCATGCGGGCAATGCCGAGGCGGACCTGGCGCGCGCCGAGTCGGTCCTGGCGCGGCTGGGATTCACCGTGCTGCGGGTCGATCCGGAGGCGCATGACGCGGTGCTGGCGCGGACTTCGCACCTGCCGCACCTGCTGGCCTACGGCTTTGCCGGCACCCTGTCGGGCATGGACGAGGACGAGCTCGCGGCCTTCGCCTCGCGCTCCACCCGGGATATCGCGCGCTTCGCCAGCGCCAACACCCGCATGTGGTCCGAGATCCTCGACCAGAACGGACAGGCGGTGTCCGCGGCGCTGGACGACCTGATCCTGGAACTGATGACCCTGCGCAATGCCTTCGCCGGGGCCGGCGGCGCGCCGCTCGCCGGTCGCCTCGCCACTGCCGCCGCAACCGCGCAGATCCTGAACGGGAGCCCTCAAGATGACTAAGATCGGCTATCTCGGCCGGCCGGGAAGCTATTCCCACCAGGCCGCCACGACGTTGCGCCCGGAGGGCGAGCATGTGCCCTATCCCAGCTTCGACGACCTGGTTCAGGCGACCGAGGCGGGCGACGTGGCCGAGGCGGTGCTGCCGCTGGAGAACTCCGAATCGGGCCGCATCCCCGACGTGCACCGGCTGGTCGTGTCGATGGAGCTGTTCATCGGCGGCGAGCTCCTGCTGGACGTCTCCCATTGCCTGGTGACGCCGGGGCCGGCGGTGGAGGCGGAGATCCACTCGATCTTCTCGCATCCGCAGGGATTCCTGCAGAGCTCGCGCTTCCTCAAGGAGCGGTTCCCCGACGCCCAGCGGCGCACCCGGCCAGACACCGCCACGGCCGTGGCCGACGTGGTGGAGACCGGCGACCGGCACATGGCCGCGATCGGCTCCGAGTTCGCGGCGAAGCATTACGGCGCCACGGTCCTGCATCGCAACATCTCGAACCGGGAGGACAACATCACCCGCTTCGTGATCGTCGGCCGCGAGGCGGTGACCGACGACGCCCACGACATGTCGTCGCTGGTGATCCAGGTCGGCCACAAGCCCGGAAGCCTGGTGAAGGCGCTGTCGGTCTTCGGCAGCCACGACGTGAACATCACCAAGCTCGAGACCTACATGATCTCGGAGCGCACGGAGCTGCCGACCTTCTATCTCGACATCGGCTGCGGCGGCGAGGCGGAGAACCTGATCGCGGCGATGCGGGACATCCAGCCGCACATCTCCTATTCCAAGTTCCTGGGCTCCTACCGGTCCGATCCGCGCCGGTCGGGCCGCAACGGGTTCCTGAAGCCGTGAGGGAGGCCGCCATGGGCAATCCGAAATACGACGACATCGCCTTCTTCATCCCCGAGGAACAGGCCAAGTTCGACACCTTCGCCCGCGGGCGCAAGCTCGCCGATCTGGGCAAGCTGGTCCTGGCGGTGCGCAATGCCGAAAGCGCCGGCGCCGCGGCCGAGCCTCTGGCCGCGGCCTACCTGATCACCAACCTCTTGCTGATGAGCCGGGCGCAGAGGCGGATCGCCAAGCTGGTGATCCTCGACATGCAGGGGACCGAGCGCGAGCGGCTGTTCCCGATGACCAACGCGCTGCGCTACTTCCTGATGGAGGATTACACCCAGCTCGACAATTTCGATGCCTGGGTGACGGCGCTGAAGGATATCGTGACCGTCTCGGACCGGCTGCGCGACGAGCTGAGCGACCTGTCGGATTTCATGACCTCGTCGGAATTCGCCGATGCCGGATCGACCCAGCGCAAGGCCGAGACCATGCTGGCGGTGCGCTCGGCCGCCTTCGCCGAGGACCAGGGGCTGACGGCGGAGGTGTCGAACCCGTTCTTCGCCAAGTTCCGCGCCGGGACGGACGAGAGCACCGATGTGGTCAGCCAGTCGGTCTATGGCGGCGCCTTCGTCATGCGGGTGGCCAACAGCCGCGACGTGATCGTGATCGACATCGACGGGGCGCGCCCCGAAGAGGCGATCCGGCAATGGATCGGCCGGCTCGACGACGTTCTGAACAACGCGCTGCTGGGGCTGACCTCGACCCCCTGAGGCGAAAATCCGGGCGCGCCGCTCAGGCGGTGCGCCAGTCGAAGAAGTGCTCGTCGACGCGGGAGAGGAGCTCCTCCGCGAGGCGGCGGCCCAGGTCGGCGCCCTCGGCGACGTCGCCCTCGACCTCGCTCGCATGGGCCTCGGACCCGTCGGGGCGCAGGATCTCGCCGCGCAGTCGCAGGCGGTCGCCCGCGATCTCGGCCAGGCCGGCGATGGGCGTCTCGCAGGAGCCGTCGAGCCGGGCCAGATAGGCGCGTTCGGCGGCCAAGAGGTCGCCCGTCGCCGCGTCGTGGATCGCCGCGAGCATCTCGGCCGTCCGCGCGTCGTCACCGCGCCGTTCGATGCCGATGGCGCCCTGAGCCACGGCGGGCAGCATGTCGTCCACGGGAATCGGGCGGCGCGGGATCTCGGCGGCGCCGAGCCGGTTGAGCCCCGCGACGGCGAGGAAGGTGGCATCGGCCACGCCGTCCTGCAGTTTCCGCATCCGGGTCTGCACGTTGCCGCGGAACTCCACCACGTTGAGGTCGGGCCGGCGGAACAGGAGCTGGGCACGGCGACGCAGGGACGAGGTGCCCACGGTGCGGCCCTGCGCCAGGTCGGCCAAGGTGCCGCCGCCGGGCGAGACGAAGGCGTCGCGCGGGTCCTCTCGCGGCAGGTAGGTGTCGAGGACGAGTCCCGCGGGCTGCTCGGTCGGCATGTCCTTCATCGAGTGGACGGCGATGTCGATCCCGCCGGAGGTGAGAGCCTCCTCGATCTCGCGGGTGAACAGGCCCTTGCCGCCGATCTCCTTCAACGGACGGTCGATGATGCGGTCGCCGGTGGTCTTGATGACGACGACCTGGAACGCCTCGTGCGGCAGGCCGAAGGCCTCGGCCAGGCGATCGCGGGTCTCGTTGGCCTGGGCGAGCGCCAGGGGCGAGCCGCGGGTGCCGATCTTCAGCGGGGTGTCGGGGGCGGGCCATGTCATGGCCCCCCTGTAGCGCGGGGCGAGGCGGGCGGAAAGCGGCTTGACACCCGGCACCTGCGCCGTGACCACACCGGGGCCGACAGGGAGGACGGGAATGGCCGACACGAAGCTGCATCGGGCGCTCAGGGGCGAGGTCCAGGACGTGCCCCCGGCCTGGATGATGCGCCAGGCCGGCCGCTACCTGCCGGAATACCGCGCCACGCGGGAGAAGGCGGGCGATTTCCTGTCGCTGTGCTACACTCCGGACCTCGCCGCCGAGGTGACGTTGCAGCCGATCCGGCGCTTCGGCTTCGACGCCGCGATCCTGTTCGCCGACATCCTGCTGGTGCCGCAGGCGCTGGGCATGGATCTGTGGTTCGTGACCGGTGAGGGGCCGCGGCTGGAGCCGGTGGACGACCACCGCAAGGCGGCGCTGCTGAAGCCCGCCGAGGAGATCCACGAGACCCTGGCGCCGATCTACGAGACGGTGCGGATCCTGGCGCGGGAACTGCCCCAGGACGTGCCGCTGATCGGCTTCGCCGGGGCGCCCTGGACGGTGGCGACCTACATGATCGCCGGGCGCGGCACGCCCGATCAGGGGCCGGCGCATGCCTTCAAGAATGGCGACTCGGCGGCCTTCGAGATGCTGATGGCGCGGGTGACGGATGCCACGATCGAATACCTGTCGGCCCAGGTCGAGGCCGGCGCGCAGGTGGTGAAGATTTTCGACAGCTGGGCGGGGTCGCTGACAGGGAATGACTTCACCCGCTACGCGCTGGAGCCGGCGAAGAAGATCACCGCGGCGCTGAAGGCGCGCCATCCCGGGCTGCCGGTCATCGCCTTTCCGCGCGGGGCGGGCGAGCACTATGTCGGGTTCCACGCCGCCACGGGCGCCGATTGCGTGGCCATCGACCAGGACACGGACGCGGCTTGGGCGGCGGAGAACGTGCAGGTGGGCGGCTGCGTCCAGGGCAACCTGGCGCCCGGGCACATGGTCACCGGCGGGCAGGCGCTGATCGACGAGGTGCGGCGTATCCGCGAGGCGTTCCGCGGCGGGCCGCACGTGTTCAACCTCGGCCACGGGATCACGCCCGATGCCGATCCCGACAACGTGGCCCTGATGCTGGAGACGCTCAGGGAGGGGTGATCGCGCGGGCCCAGTCGCCGGAGGGGATCCGCCGCCGGGGGGTGACCGCGCCCGCGTAGATGTAGGCCCAGGCCGCGATCGGGCCTGCCGGGGTGCGGACCCTGCGGCGCAGGCGGCGGTACTCCGGCGGGCCGGGGTCGAACAGGCCCTCGTAGGTATCGAGCACATGCAGCAGGCCGGGCGCCGCGAGCGCCCAGACCTCGCCCTCGACGCGGTCGGCGCCCTCTTCCACGAGCGCGGGATACCAGCCGAGGGAATAGAGCGCGCCGGGGAGCCAGCCCCTGTCGAGGAAGGTCGCGCCGGCGCGGAACGTGCGCGCCGTGGCATTCTCGGCCAAGCCGCGCCGCAACGTGCCGTAGACGAAGACTCGGTCTTCGGTGGGGGGATCGCCGGCCATGGCGGCTGAAATAGGGCCCGGCGCGCCCGGGGCAGCCCCGGGCGCGCCGGGGATCGTCAGAACCGGTAGTTGACCGAGAGGGTGAAGGTGGTCGCGTCCGCCTCCAGGTCCTCGTCGTCGAACTCGTCGAACTCGTGATAGAGCAGCTCGGCCCCGGCGGTGATCGCCTGGGTCAGGTAAACCTCGTAGCCGGCGCCGACGAACCAGCCGTCGCTGTCGTCGTCGTCGGCCCCCTCGATGTCGATCGAGGCCATCGTCCAGCCGCCGGTCAGGTAGTACCAGTTGCGGTTGCTGGTGATACCGGCGCGAGCGCCGACGCGCACCACCTCGTCGAGGTCGATCCCCGTGTCCAGATCTCCCGCGTCCAGATCTATGTTCGACCAGTCGTACTGGATGCCGGCGCCGAGAACGAAATTGTCGAAGGCGTAGTCGTAATAGGCGCGCAGACCGTAGAGCGCGCCGTCGCCGTCGACCCCGTCGTCGTCGATATCGACATTGGTGTCGACGTCGCCGTAGCCGAGCTGGACACCGAGCGAGAAGCCGGTCCAGTCATAGGTGGGCGCCATGGGTGCCATCACCGGCACCGGGGCGGGCTCGGGGGTCATGCCGCCGGCGAGGGCGGGCAGCGCCGTGAGAGAGAGAGCCGCGCCGGCGGCGGCGAGAGACCTGGGAAGGAACCTGGGCATGCGAATACGTCCTCGAGTTGAATGACCCGGGGTCATCCATACGACAGGCGTCCGCGGGCGGGATGCGGTATTTCGACCTGCGGCACGCAAGACACGACGTTGTGGCCGGTCAGACCCACTTCGCCAGCGGCGGCAGGCTCATCAGGACGGCGTTCGGGTCGTGCCCGGTCTCCAGCCCGAACTTCGTGCCCCGGTCGTAGACCAGGTTGTACTCGGCATAGAGGCCGCGATGGACGAGCTGGGTCTCGCGGTCGGCGGCGTCGAAGGGCGTGGCGCGCCGCCGCTCCACCAGCGGGAGGTAGGCGGGCAGGAAGGCCTCCCCGATGCTGCGCGTGAGGGCGAAGTCGGCGGCCCAGTCGCCGGTATTGCGGTCGTCCATGAAGATACCGCCCACGCCGCGGGCGCGGCGGCGATGGGGAATGTAGAAATACTCGTCGGCCCACTCCTTGAGCCGGGGATAGACCTCGGCCCCGTGGGGATCGAGATGCGCCTTCTGCGTGGCGTGGAAATGCGCCGTGTCCTCGACGTATTCGATGCAGGGATTGAGATCCGACCCGCCGCCGAACCACCAGGCATGGGGCGTCCAGAACATCCGGGTGTTCATGTGCACGGCCGGAGCGTGGGGGTTCTGCATGTGAGCGACGAGGGAGATGCCGGAGGCCCAAAAGCGCGGATCCGCGGCCATGCCGGGAATGCCCTTGCGCGCGGCCATCGCCGCCTGCGCGCGCTCGCCCAGGATGCCGTAGACCTCGGAGACGTTGACGCCCACCTTCTCGAAGACGCGGCCGCCGCGCATCACGCTCATCAGTCCGCCGCCGGCATCGGAGCCGTCCTCGGCGGTGCGGGTGGTGGGCGTGACCTCGAACCGGCCCGGCGCGACCTCGGCCAGGGGGCCGTCGCGGTGGTCGTCCTCCAGCGCCTCGAAGGCGGCGACGATGCGGTCGCGCAATTCGCGGAACCAGGCCGCGGCCCGGGCCCGCTCGGGCAGGAGCTCTTCGGTGTCGGATGCCGTCATGGGCCCGTCCCTAGCAGGTGGCAATCCGGGCCGGAAGCGGCGATTGCGCGGAGCTGGCGGAGGAGCATAGGATCGGGGCATGACGCGCTTCGCCCTCCTCCCTCTGGTGCTGCTTGCCGCGGCCTGCGCCACCCCGCGCGAGGCCTGCATCGCAGATCAGACCGAGGAATTGCGGGTGCTGGACTCGCTCATCGCGCAGGACGAGGCGACCTTGGCGCGGGGGTATGCGCTCGACCGGCGGACCGAATACGCGCCAAGCCTGACGCTCTGTTCCGGGATCGGGTACTGGGGCGGGTATCGGGATCTCTACGGAGGCACCGGCACCTGCATCCGGCCCGAGCCGCGCACCCGCACGGTGCCGGTGGCGGTGAACCTCGAGGAGATCCGTGCCAGGCTGGCGAGCCTGAAGGCCAAGCGGGTGGACCTGGCGCAGGAGGTCGAACTGGGCGTGGCTGCGTGCCGGCAGGCTTATCCCGAGGGATGAGCGCGCCCTAGTGCGCCGAGGCCTCGACGACGTTCAGCCTAGTGCGCCGAGGCTTCGACGACGTCGATCAGCGACCGGCCGCCATCCACCGTCAGGATCTCTCCGGTGACGAAGTTCGCGCCGTCGGAGGCCAGGAACTGCACCGCCTCGGCGACCTCGGAGGCGGCGGCGATCCGGTGCAGCGGCGTGGCGTCGATGATCTCCTCCCGCAGGTCGGCATCCTGCTTGATCGCGCCTTTCAGCGAGGCCGACATCACCGACCCGAAGGCGATGGCGTTGACCCGGACGCGGTGCGGGGCGAGGGCCACCGCGAGGCTGCGGGTGGCCTGGTCGAGCGCGGCGGTGGAGATCGAATAGGCCAGCAGGTTCGGCTGCGTCCGCCGGGCGGCGATGGAGGAGAGGTTGATGATCGCGCCGACGGGGCCGTTCTCGCGCCCCTCCTCCTCGGCCTGGCGGATCATGCGGCGGGCGACGTGCTGGCTGAGCCGCAGCGAGACCATGAGGTTCTGTTCGATCAGCGTCTCGACCATCCGGTCCTCGGGGTCGAGCGGGTCGGACAGGTCCATCTGCCGCGCGGCGTTCACCAGGATGTCGATCCGGTCGAAGGCGTCGACTGTGGCCGACAGCAGGTTCGCCACGGTCAGCTTCTCGCGCAGGTCGCCGGCGAAGTAGCGCGCGGTGCCGCCGTCGTCGTCCATCTCGCCGATCTCGTCGCGCAGGACCGATTTGTCGATATCGGTCATCATGACGTTGGCGCCCTTGTCGAGGAAATGGCGCGCCACGGCGAGGCCGACGCCGTTCGCGGCGCCGGTGACGATGGCGGTCTTGCCGGCGATGGAAAGCGACATGGTGGGACCTCAGCGGCGCCGGCGGGGTCGCGCGGCGCGATAGAGCTTGAACGCGGTGCTGCCGGGCCGCTCCTCGACCTCGGCGAACAGGGACTCGAGGGCGGATTCGTAGGGAAGATGCCGGTTGGCCACCAGCCAGAGCATGCCCTGGGGCTTCAGCGCGGCCGCCGCCGTGGCCAGGAAGGCACGACCGAGCGCGGGATCGGCGGCGCGGCCCTGGTGGAAGGGCGGGTTCGTCACCACGTGATCGGCCGGCGCCTCGGGGCGCCAGTCGGTCGCGTCGGCCCAGTGGAAGACGGCGCGGGGATCGGCGATGTTCTCCCGCGCGCAGTCGAGCGAGGGGCGGTGCGCCTCCACCAGGTCCAGCCGCTCGACCTTGGCACTGGCCAGAACCGCGGCCGAGAGGGCGCCCCAGCCGGCGCCGAGATCGACGACCCGGCCTGAGAGCGGCGGCAGCGCGGCGATCAGCAGCCGCGTGCCGGCATCCACCCCGTCGGGGGAGAAGCCGGAGGGCGGCGTCAGCCAGCCCTCGGCCGTCCGCCCCGGCTCCACGATCCAGTCGGAGAGGTCAGCGGGCGGAACGGCGAAGAGCTTGCCGTGGGCCTTGGCGATGACCTCGCCCACGGGCGTGCGCCGGCGCAGCTCCTTCAGCATCGAATCGACGCCGTCGGTCTTTTGCCCGTCGACGAGGAGGGGGGCGCCGAGCGCGGCGGCGCGCGCTATCCGGTCGCGCGCGGCGATCCGCCCCCGGGGCAGGGAGACGATCACGGTGCCGGCCGGCCCCTCGATCCGGTCGCGCATTTCGGCGCGGGCGGCGAAGGCCGCGTGCTCGGGCTGGCGGTCGTGATGCACGGCGACCGGGCCGGGCAGGGCGGACAGGTCGGTGCCCGCGGGCGGGCAGACGAGGAGCAGCGGCGGCGCGAGCAGACCCTGCTCCGCGGCCAGTGGCAGGCGACGCGGGAGCAGCGCGTTATTCCTTTTCCATCGTGCATTGCAGCGGATGCTGGTGGCGGCGGGCGAAATCCATCACCTGGGTCACCTTGGTTTCCGCCACCTCGAAGGAGAAGACGCCGACCACGGCGAGCCCCTTCTTGTGCACCGTGAGCATGATCTCGAAGGCCTGGGCGTGGCTCAGGCCGAAGAAACGCTCCAGCACGTGGACCACGAATTCCATGGGCGTGTAGTCGTCATTGAGCAGCATGACCTTGTAGAGGGGCGGGCGCTTGGTCTTGGGCTTCGTCTCCAGCACCACGTCGGCATCGCTGGTGCCGTCGCCGTCCCGCCCGGGTTTCTGCGCCATCATCCGTTCGGGTTCCAACACGTGTCGCCCTTCGCCGTTACTCGTGAAGTTCGGTGCCGTAATATATGATGGCAGCCGGAACAGGAAAGAGGCGCGGATGGTCGCGATCACCACGGTCGGGTTCGATGCCGACGACACGTTGTGGCATAACGAGCGCTTCTTCAAGCTGACGCAGGCGCGCTTCGCCGAGCTTCTGACCGATCATGCGGACCCCGATCACCTGGCCGAGCGGCTGCTCGCGGCGGAACGCCGCAACCTCGGCCGCTACGGGTTCGGGATCAAGGGGTTCGTCCTGTCGATGATGGAGACGGCGATGGACGTGACCGAGGACCGGGTGCCGGCGCCGGTCCTGCGCGCGATCCTCGAATTGGGGCAGGAGATGCTGTCCCATCCGGTCGAGCTGCTGCCCCACGCCGCCGAGGCCATCGCCGCGCTGCACGGGCGCTACCGGCTGGTTCTGGTCACCAAGGGCGACCTTCTGGACCAGGAGCGCAAGCTGGCGCAATCGGGGCTGGGGGAGTGGTTCGACGGGGTCGAGATCGTGTCGGACAAGCGGCCCGAGACCTATGCGAGGATCTTCGCCGCGCATGGGCACGGGGCGCCCGCGGCGGTGATGGCCGGCAACTCGCTCCGGTCCGACGTGCTGCCGATGATCGCCGCCGGCGGCCATGGCGCGTTCGTGCCGCACGGGGAAGCCTGGGAACTGGAGCATGCCGAGCCGCCCGAGGCCGAGCCGCTGTTCCACGAACTGGCCCATCTGGGAGAACTTCCCGGCCTGGTTGCGCGGCTAGGGTGACATTTTTGCCCCAAATCCCGCGCTATCTAGTTGAAAACGGCACGCGTGGCGCAAGATCTGGGTCTGGATGAGGAGCCGCGCGGAACGGCCTGACAATACGCCCTTTTCCGACGCGAAAATCGTGGTAGCGTTGGACTCGAAGCGGACCGACCGGCAAAGAGTCGGCCGCGAGAGGCAAGATAGGCAGTGATTCCGTGGCACCCCCCCGGCTTGACGCCCCGTTGCGGGCGCTCCCGTTCCTCATCGCGACCTTCCTGTTTGCCACCGTGGCGGCGGCGGCTCCCCACGCCGCCATGGTGGTGGATGCACGATCAGGTCAGATCATCCATTCCGAGAATGCCGATACGCGTCTGCACCCGGCCTCGCTGACCAAGATGATGACGCTCTACGTCGTTTTCGAGGCGGTGAAGAAGGGGGAGATCGGCCTCGACGACAAGGTGACGATCTCGCGCCACGCGGCGTCCGAGCCGCCGTCGAAGATCGGCCTGCGCTCGGGGCAGAAGATCGCCCTGCGCTACCTGATCCGCGCCGCGGCGGTGAAATCGGCCAACGACGCGGCCACCGCCCTGGCCGAGGCGATCGAGGGCTCCGAGGCGGCCTTCGCGGCGCGGATGACGCGCACCGCGAGGGCCATGGGGATGACGCGCACCACCTTCAAGAACGCCCATGGCCTGACCCAGAGCGGGCACCTCTCCACCGCGCGGGACATGACCGTGCTGGGGCGGCACCTGTTCTACGACCATCCCGAATACTACAACCTGTTCTCGCGCAGCAGCGCCGACACCCAGATCCGTACCGTCCACAACACCAACCGCCGGTTCCTCGGCTCCTATGCCGGGGCGGACGGGATCAAGACCGGCTATACCCGCGCCGCCGGGTTCAACCTGGTCGCCTCGGCCCATCGCGGGCAAGAGCGGATCATCGCCACGCTGTTCGGGGGGCGGTCCTCGGCCGACCGGAATCGCAAGGTGCAGGCGCTCCTGGACAAGGGGTTCGCCGCCGCGCCCTCTCGGGTGGCGGTGCGCAAGCCGCCGGTGCCGGTCTATGGCGAGACGGGTGGAACGATCGTGCTGGCCCGGTCGCTGCGCCCCGCGCAGAGACCCGGCCCGGCGCTCGATCCGGTCGATGCCGTGGTCGTGGCCGCCGCGGCGCCGGACCCGGCGGACGTGACACGGGCGTTGCACGATGCGGCGCTGACCGAGGTGATCGCGCCCCTGGCCCGGCCGCGGACCGAGGCGGCCGTCGAGGAGGCGATCGCGAGTGCTGCGGTGGAGGAGACCCGCGTCGTGGCGCGCATGTCGAGCTCCGGCGGGCGGCACTGGGGCATCAACGTGGGCCGTTACACCACCCGTTACCAGGCCGAGCAGATCCTTCTGAAGACGGCGCTGACCGAGCTCGGCACGCTGGACGACGCGCTGCGCAAGGTGGTGCGCAGCCCGCGAGGCTGGGAGGCGAACTTCGTGGGCATGAGCGAGGATCGCGCCGCGCTGGCCTGCCGCCGGCTGACGGCGCGGGACGTGGATTGTTCCACCCTCGGGCCCGGCTGATCAGCCGGGCGCCCGCTCGCCGCGTTCCCACGCATCGTCGGCGCCGCGGTTGAAGGTGGCCGTCGCCCGGCGGCCGAAGTCGGCGCTGTCGCCCGCGCCGAACGTGTCGATGACGATTCGGTCGCGCGTGGCCGAAAGCAGGTTGAAGGTGTTGGGCTCGCCGCGATGGCGGTCGGACAGCCCGGTTCCGGCCTGCACGAACAGGCATCCCGGCGCGACGGTGAAGGGCATCGTCACCGTGTTGTGCAGATGGCCCGACAGGACCACGTCGGCGCCGCCCTCGCGCATCGCGCCGAGCGCGTCCCGCGCGCCCCGCATCAACCGCTTGTCGACCTCGGGGCCGTGTTCGAGCGGGTGGTGCAGCACGACGACGCGCAGCCGGTCCCCGGCGTCGGCGAAGGCATGGCGGATGTGGCGCACCGTGCGCCGCGACAGGCGCCCGCGCTGCCACGAGAAGCGGTTCACCGTGTTCACCCCGGCGACGACCATGCGCGAGGTTTCCAGCCGCGGCTCCAGATCGCGGTCGATGGCGCGCTTGTAGCGGTGGAAGGGCCGCACGAGGCGCAGGTAGAGATTGTCGAGCGGCGTGTCGTGGTTGCCCGGCACCGACAGGGTCGGCGGCTCCAGCCGGTCGAGGAAGGCGCGGGCGCGGGCGAACTGGCGGCGCCGGGCGCGCTGGGTGAAGTCGCCCGAGATGGCCACCAGGTCGGGGGAAAGATCGTTCACGATCTCGACCAGGGGATCCTCCAGCTCGGGCCGGTCGCGGCCGAAATGCAGGTCGCTGAGATGCAGTATGCGGGTCATTCGCCTTCGGTGTCGGGAAGGATGATGGTGAGGGGCTCGTCGGTCATGCGGAAGCGGAACGGGCCCCGGATCCGCGCCTTCTCGCCGTCGAAGGCGACCAGGCGGCGCTTGCGGCCGGCGTCGATGGTCAGCTCGCGCGGCGTGAGCAGATCGTAGTCGCGGCCCCTGAGCGGCTTGCCGATGGCCAGCCGGAAGGACATCGCGAACAACTCCCACCGGGTCGCCGCGCGGGCGATCAGCACGGCGAATCGGTCGTTGTCGATGGCTTCCGAGCCCTCGATGCCGAACCGCTCCAGCTGGAAGGCGGAGCGGGCCACGAAGACCAGCGCCGAGCGACGGGTCTCGCTCTCGCCGTCGGCGGTGATCGTCATCCGCATCGGCTTGCGGAACCTCAGGAAGGTCTTGATCACCGACCAGTGCGCGGCGGCGCGGAACCGGCCCCAGCGGGAATAGACCGTCTCGCGCTCCCGCAGGATCGCGGGGTAGATGCCCAAGGAGGCGTTGTTGAGGAAGGCGCGCTCGTTGACCTGGCCGATACGGATGTCGTGGGGGCGGCCTTGGAGGATCTCCCGCGCGGCCTCCTCGGGAGTTTCCGACAGGCCCAGACCCCGGGCGAAGTAGTTGAACGTGCCCAGCGGCAAGACGGCCATCGGCACCCCGCGGCCGAGCAATGCGCCGGCGACCGCCATCACCGTCCCGTCGCCGCCCGCGGCCACCACGATCTCGGGATTGTCGGCGAGGGCGCGGTCGATCGTGTCGCCGATCGGGGTGGCGGAATCCCAGTCCAGCCGCCAGGCGCCGGGACCGAGGGCGCGCATGGCGCGGTCGATCGCCTCGGAGTCTCGGCTGTTCTGTCCCGATTTCTTGTTGGCGACGAGGCAGATGCGGCGGGTCATGTGATGCGTCCTTGGATCGCGGGCCAACGCGCATGCCGTCGATTTGTTGCGCGCCTCAGGCCGCCGATCCGGCGCGGTCGCCGAACGCCGCGCGCATCAGCTGGCGGGTATAGTCGGTGGAGGGCCGGTCGAAGACCTCGTCCACCGGGCCGGACTCCACCACGTCGCCGTTCTGCATCACCATCACATGGTGGCTCAGGGCGCGCACCACCTTCAGGTCGTGGCTGATGAACAGGTAGGCGAGCCGGTATTTCCGCTGCAGGTCGCGCAGGAGCGCCACGATCTGCACCTGCACGGTCATGTCGAGGGCCGAGGTCGGCTCGTCGAGGACCAGGAGCTTGGGCCGCAGGATCATGGCCCGGGCGATGGCGATGCGCTGGCGCTGACCGCCGGAGAATTCGTGCGGGTAGCGGTGCATGGTGGCGGGGTCGAGCCCCACCTCGGCCATGATCTCGGCCACCAGGCGGGTCTTCTCGGCCGCGCCGTGGTTGCCGTGGATGCCCAGCCCCTCGGCGATGATCTCCTCCACCGTCATGCGGGGGGAAAGGGAGCCGAACGGGTCCTGGAAGACGATCTGCATGTCGGCGCGGAGCGGCCGGATCGCCCGGCCGCGCAACCCCTGGATGTCGTGGCCCATGAAGACGACGGGCCCCTCGGACGGGATCAGCCGCATGATGGCCAGCGCCAGGGTGGTCTTGCCCGAACCGGACTCGCCCACGATCCCGACGGTCTCGCCCTCGCGCACGGACAGGGTGGCGGCGTTCACCGCCTTCACGTGGCCGACGGTCCGGCGCATCAGGCCGCGCTGGATCGGGAACCAGATGCGCAGGTCGCGGGTCTCGGCGATGGTCTTCGCCCCCTGGGGCACGGGGGTGGGCGCGCCGGTGGATTCCGCCTCCAGCAGCATCCGGGTATAGGGGTGCTGGGGGCGGTCGAAGATGCGCGCGGTGGGGCCGTGCTCGACGATCTCGCCGTCCTTCATCACGCAGACCCGGTCGGCGATCCGGCGCACGATGGTCAGGTCGTGGGTGATGAACAGCAGCGACAGGTTCTCGCGCTCCTTCAGCTCCTGCAGCAGGTCGAGGATCTGCGCCTGGATGGTCACGTCGAGCGCCGTGGTCGGCTCGTCGGCGATGAGAAGGGCGGGGCGGTTGGCCAGCGCCATGGCGATCATCACCCGCTGCCGCTGCCCGCCCGAGAGCTGGTGGGGATAGGCGCCGAGGCGGCTTTCGGGGTCGTGGATGCCGACCTGGTCCAGCAGTGCCACGATGCGAGCGCGGGCCTTCGGGCCGCTGATCCCCTGGTGCAGCGCCAGACTCTCGCCCAGCTGCTTCTCGATCGTGTGGAGCGGATTGAGCGAGGTCATCGGCTCCTGGAAGATGAAGCTGATCGAATTGCCCCGGATCCGGCGCAGGCGCTTCTCCGGCGCGCCGACCATTTCCTCCCCCTGGAACAGGGCCGATCCGGCGATCTCGGCCCCACCGGGCAGCAATTCGACGGTGGAGAGCGCGGTGACGGACTTGCCCGACCCCGACTCGCCCACCAGCGCCACCGTCTCTCCCGGACCGACGTCGAAGGAGACGCCGCGCACGGCCTGCGTGACGGCGCCGTCCTGCCGGAAGGAGACGCTGAGGTCGCGGACCTTGAGAACGGGTTCGGTCATTCGGAAGGGCCCCGGTCTTGGATCACTGGAACGTCTTGCGCGGGTCGAAGGCGTCGCGGATCCCCTCGAAGATGAAGACGAGGAGCGACAGCATGATGGCGAAGGTGAAGAAGGCGGTGAAGCCGAGCCAGGGCGCCTGCAGGTTCTGCTTGGCCTGGAGCGTCAGCTCCCCCAGCGAGGGGGACGAGGAGGGCAGGCCGAAGCCAAGGAAATCGAGGCTCGCCAGCGTCGAGATCGTGCCGGTGATGATGAAGGGCAGCATCGTCACCGTGGCGACCATGGCGTTCGGCAGCATGTGGCGGAACATGATCGTCCAGTTGCCCACCCCCAGCGCGCGGGCGGCGCGGATGTATTCGAAGTTCCGCGCGCGCAGGAACTCCGCGCGCACCACGCCGACGAGCGCGGGCCAGCCGAACAGGACGGTGACGAAGACCAGGAGCCAGAAACTTCGCCCGAGGATCGCGAACAGGATGATGATGACGTAGAGCGAGGGCGTGGAGACCCAGATCTCGATGATGCGCTGGAAGATCAGGTCGGTCCAGCCGCCGAAGAAACCCTGCACGGCGCCCGCGACGATGCCGATCAGCGAGGTGGCGACGGTGACGATCAGCGTGAACAGGATCGACAGGCGAAAGCCGTAGATCACTCGCGCGGCGACGTCGCGCGCGGTGTCGTCGGTGCCCAGCCAGTGGTTGCCGTCCGGCGCCGAGGGCGCAGCGCCCGAGATGTCGTTGATCGTGTCGTAGCTGTAGGGGATCGGCGGCCAGAGCAGCCAGCCGGGCTCCGCGCCCTCGGCAGTGGCGCCCTGTTCGATCAACTCCTCAGGGGTATCGAAGCAGGCCTCCATGCCACCGCTCTCGATCAGGCAGCGCACGACCACGTCGGAATAGACCGCCTCGGTGCGGAAATCGCCGCCGAAGGCCGTCTCGGGGTAGAAGGAGAAGACCGGCCAGTGAAGCTCGCCCTGGTAGCTCACGACGATCGGCTTGTCGTTGGCGATGAACTCGGCGAACAGGCTCAACCCGAACAGGACCGAGAAGATGATGAGCGACCAGAAGGCGCGGCCGTTGCGGCGGAAGTTGCGCCAGCGCCGCTCGTTCAGCGGGCTGAGATAGCGCCGCTGCCGGCGCGGGGCCACGGGGGGCGGCGCGTCGTGGCCACCGCCCGAAGGGTGGGGCGGGGGGCTCTCGATTCCGGGCTGGGTCGGCCCGTGCTCGGAATAGGTCTCCAGATGCGTCACCTCAGCCCTCGCGCGTCTCGAAGTCGATCCGGGGGTCGACGAAGACGTACATCAGGTCCGACAGGATGCCCACAACGAGGCCGATCAACCCGAAGAAGAACAGCGTGCCGAAGATCACCGGGTAGTCGCGCGCCACCGCCGCCTCGAAGCCGAGCCGACCGAGCCCGTCAAGCGAGAAGATCGTCTCGATGATGAGCGAGCCGCCGAAGAACACGCCGATGAAGACCGACGGGAAGCCGGCGATCACGATCAGCATCGCGTTACGGAAGACGTGGCCATAGAGGACCCGGCTCTCCTTCAGGCCCTTGGCGCGGGCGGTGACCACGTACTGCTTCTTGATCTCGTCGAGGAAGGAGTTCTTCGTCAGCAGCGTCAGCGTGGCGAAGGCCGAGATCGTGGAGGCCATCACCGGCAGCGTGATGTGCCAGATGTAGTCGGCGATCTTGCCCAGAAGCGAGAGCTGCTCCCAGTTGTCGGAGGTCAGGCCGCGGAGCGGGAAGATCTGGAAGTAGGACCCCCCGGCGAAGAGCACCAGCAGCAGGATCGCGAACAGGAATCCCGGGATCGCATAGGCAACGATGATCAGCGCGCTCGTCCAGGTGTCGAAGGAGGAGCCGTCCTTCACCGCCTTGCGGATGCCCAGCGGGATCGAGACGAGATAGGCGATCACGGTGGACCAGAGCCCCAGCGTGATGGAGACGGGCAGCTTCTCGATCACCAGGTCGATGACGCCGATGGAGCGGAAATAGCTCTCTCCGAAATCGAACCGGACATAGTTCCAGATCATCGTGACGAAACGTTCCAGCGGCGGCTTGTCGAAGCCGAACTCGCGCTCCAGCTCGGCGATGAACTCGGCCGGCAGGCCGCGCGCGCCGGCATAGTCGCTGGCCCCGCCCGCGGCGATCTCGGAGCCGCCGCCGGAGAAGTTCTGGAACACGTCGCCGCCGCCCTCCATCCGGGCGATGACCTGCTCGATCGGGCCGCCGGGGACGAACTGCGTCAGCACGAAGTTGACCACCATGATCCCGAACAGGGTCGGAACGATCAGCAGCAGCCGCCGGAGGATGTAGGATCCCATGGGTTCAGAGCGCCCCGGCCTCGCGCAGCGCCTCGGCCCCCTCGGCGTCGTACCACCAGAAGTCCATCGCCCCCATGGAGAGCGGCGGCAGCGGCGTGGGGTAGTCGTACTGGTCCCAGTAGGCGACGGTATGGACGTCCTTGTACCATTGCGGGATCCAGAACCGCAGCGAGCGCAGCACCCGGTCGAGCGCGCGGGAGGCGGCCTCGACCTCCTCCATGGTGTCGGCGGCGATCACCGTCTCGATCAGGGCGTCGACGGCCGGGTTCTCCAGCGCCATGAGGTTGCGCGAACTGTCCGCGGCGGTGGAGCTGTCGAACCACTGCTTCAGCCCTATGCCCGGCTCGTAGCCCTGTGTCAGGGTGTGGTTCGCGAGATCCCAGCTGCCCGCGCGGCGCTGCTCGACGTATTGCGCGCTGTCGACCCGTTCCAGCCGGGCGTCGACGCCGATCTGGCGCAGGTTCTCGACATAGGGGTTCACGATCCGGTCGAAGGCGGGGGAGGTCTGCAGGATCGTCAGGGTCAGCCGCTCGCCATCCTTGGTGCGGAAGCGCGCCCCCTGGTCGAAGGTCCAGCCCGCCTCCTCCAGCAGGCGCCCGGCCTGGCGCAGGACGCGGCGGTCGGGCGTGTTCGAGGCGGGATCGTTCTCCTGCGGCACGACCGCCTCGTCGGTCAGGATCGCCTCGGGCAGCAGCCCCTCCTCCACCAGCGGGCGCAGGAGGGCGACCTCGTCCTCGCCCGGCGCGCCCTCGGCCATCAGGTCGGTGTTCTGCCAGAAGGACTGGGGACGGTCGTAGAGGCCGTAGAACAGCGTGTCGTTGGCCCATTCGAAGTTCAGCACCATGCCCACGGCCTCGCGCACGGCCGGATCCTGCCACGTGTCGCGGCGCAGGTTGAAGACGAAGCCCTGCGCGTCGCCGATGGAGCCGTCGGGCAGCTCCTCCACCTTCACCCGGCCCTGCTGGACGGCGGGGAAGTCGTAGGAGGTGGCCCATTCCTTCGACGAGGTCTCCTCCCGGAAGGTATATTCGCCGGCCTTGAACCCTTCGAGCGCGGCGGCGCTGTCGGCGAAGACCTCGATCCCGATCGTGTCGAAGTTCCAGCGGCCGACATTCAGCCAGTGGTCCGCGCCCCACCAGTTCTCGTTGCGGGTGTAGGAGACCGACCGGCCCATGTCGACGGAGCCGAGGACGAAAGGCCCGGTGCCGAGGAAGGGGCGGGACTGGCTCTCGTCCAGGCGCACCCCGTTTTCCTCGAACCAGTCCTTCGACCAGGCGTTGGTGCCGCCGGCGAAGGCGACGCGGTCGCGCACCGGCGCCTCGTCGGTGAAGTCGAAGCGAATCCGGTGCGGGCCCAGCACCTCGACATTCTCGATATAGCCCTCGACCACGTTGCGGTATTCCGCGATTCCCTGCTCCAGCACCATGTTGAAGGAGAAGGCGAGATCCTCGGCCGTCAGCGGTGTGCCGTCGGAGAAGGTGACGTCGTCGCGCAGGTTGAAGATCACCCAGTCCCGGCTCTCGGGATATTCCATCGTCGTGCAGAGGTAGCAGTAGGCGGCGTAGGGGTCGTCGGCCGTCTGCTGCAGGATCGACTCGTAGATCAGCTCCGCCGCGGTGAACTCGGCCACGCCCTTGCGTGTATAAGGGTTGAAGCTGTCGAAGACCATCTCGGTCGCGGTGCTCCAGGCCCCGCCCTTGGGTGCGTCGGGGTTGACGTAGTCCAGATGGGGGGCATCGGGCCCATAGACCGGATCGGCCAGGTTGGAATAGGCGTGCGTGGTGGTGACATCCGCCTCCGCCGCCTCCTCCTGCGCGGTGGCGGCTGCGGCCAGGGCGAGGATCGCGGCGCCGGTCGCTGCGGCCAGAGGGAATGGACGCGTGCGGTTCGCGGGGCGGGGGGGCGTCATGGCAACTCCGTCACGGGCGCGGGCGGTGGCGCGGCGAGGCTAAGAGCCGGGGCGCGGCATCCGCAAGTCGAATCGTCTTGAACCTCCCGTGATCGGCCCCCCGCCCCCGACACGCGAACGGCCGCCCCGGGCGGGGCGGCCGCGAAAGACGTCCCGAGGGGGGCGTGCCGGGATCAGCCGCCGGTCGTCTCGAGATAGGCGATCAGGTTGGCGCGGTCCTCGACCGAGGGCAGGCCGTTGAAGGACATGGTCGTGCCCGAAGCGGCGTTCTGCGGATCCTCGAGGAAGGTGTTGAGGCTGGCCGCGTCCCAGGTCTCGAAGTTCTCCGAGAGCGCGCCGGAATAGCTGAAGCCGGAGACCGAGCCGACCTCGCGGCCGACCACGCCGTCGAGATGCGGCCCGACCGCGTTCGAGCCGTCGAGGTTGTGGCAGGCGCGGCACTTGCCGAAGACCCGTTCGCCGGCGCCCGGATCGGCCGAGGCGAAGACCTCCTCGAAGGGCGCCTCCTCGGCTTCCTCCTCGCCGCCGCCCTCGCCCTCGGGAACCTCGATGACGTAGGCCTGCTCCTCCTCGCCGTGGCCGCCGCCCACATGGTAGATGAGCTCTCCCCCCCAGACGCCAAGCAGGAACACCAGCAGCGTTCCGCAGAAGCCGGCCACGATCTTGGTGAGGGTCATGGTGTCGAACATGGGGTGGCGCCTCGCGTCTCTGATCGCGCACTCTCTAGCCGCATTGGCGCGCGAACTGCAAGCGTCCCGGATTGCGACGATTACGCCCGAGGCGCGCGGGCCGCGCCTCAGCCGCGCGGATGGGCCTTGTCGTAGACCGCCATCAACCGCGCGCTGTCCACGCCGGTATAGGCCTGGGTCGTGGAGAGCGATGCGTGGCCGAGAAGCTCCTGGATCGCGCGCAGGTCGCCGCCGGCGTCGAGCAGGTGGGTGGCGAAGGAGTGGCGCAGCGCGTGCGGCGTCGCCGTGGCCGGCAGGCCGAGCTGCATCCGCGCCGTCTCCATCGCCTTGGCCACGGTGCGCGCGCCCAGGCGGCCGCCCCGGGCGCCGCGGAACAGCGGATCCGCCGCCGCCGACGGGAACGGGCAGATCGCCCGGTAGGCCTCCACCGCCGTGCGGGCCGCCGGCAGGACCGGGACGACCCGTTCGCGCCCGCCCTTGCCGGTGATGCGCAGCGTCTCGGGAAGGGGCGCGTCCCCGGCATCGAGGCCGAGCGCCTCAGAGATCCTGAGCCCGCAGCCCCAGAGCAGCGTCAGCACGGCCACGTCGCGGGCGGCGATCCAGGGGAAACGGGCCTGCGACTCCACGGCCGCGATCAGGTCGCGCGCCGCATCGGGCGCCACGGGACGGGGCAGGCGGCGCTGGAACCGGGGCGCGCGCGCCGACAGGATCGCGGTGACGTCGATATCCTCCCTCTCGGCGATCCACAGGGCGAACCCTTTCACCGCCGACAAGGCCCGCGCCAGAGACCGCGCCGACAGGCCGTCGGCCCGCTCCGCCGCCATCCAGGCGCGCATGTCGGACAGTCGGATCCGCCGGATCAGCGCCAGTCCCGTCTCCTCTCCCAGGTGCTGCTGCTGGAAGGCGAGAAAGCCCACGAGATCGGCCCGATAGGCCTCGACCGTGGCCGGGGCAGCGCCCTCGACCCCCGCGAGATGGGCGAGCCGCCGCTCCAGCGCGTCGGCGAGGCCGGGGGAGATCACAGGAGCCGCCGCAGCGCGCGTTCGAAGACGCTGCCGAAGAAGGCGAGGAGATCCGTGCCCTGCCCGGGGGCGAATTGCTGCGGGTCCGCGGCGCCGAGCACGAGCACGCCGGGCAGTCGTCCGGGCCCCAGATCGAGCGTCAGGCAGGCCTCGGACTGGACGGGGCCGCCCGGGCCGTGGATCGCGGCGGAGCCACGCACCCGGCGCAGGGTGACGCGGCGCGGCGCGCCGCCACGGCCGGTTGCGACATAGAGGCTGACATAGCCGGGCTCGGCGAACCCGATCACCTCGGGCGGGGCCGCGATCGCCGGCGGTTCGCCCTCGGTTTCCAGGATCACGTTCACCGTATCGACCCGCAGCGCGGCGGCCACCGGGCCGGTCAGCGCGGCGAGGAATTCCTCCGGTGTGCACGGTTCCAGCAGGGACAGGATCGCCCGGTGGATCATGTTGGTCCCCGCGAGGTTCTCGTAGGCGGCGGCGACCACCGTGCGATGGGTGTCCTCCAGGCGGTCGAGCCGGGCCTCCAGCCGGTCCATGGCGAGGGCACGCATGTCGATGACGTTGGCGCCGCGCCGGCCGTCCGCGGCGGCGACCAGCGCGCGCATCAGCTCGGCATCCTCGAGGATGGGGCCGGGTTCGGACAGGATGCTGTCGCGGATGCGGGGATCCGCGAGTGGATGGTTGGTCATGCTGGAACCTGCTCGGTCGTCGTTTTCGGGGACGATAGCGTGAAACCGTCGCGGCGGCCTAGGGGTCTCTCGCCATGGGGCCTGCGCGATGCCGGAATGCGACAGCGACGGCCGCGCCGCGGGCGCGTGGTGACCCCGGCAGGATTCGAACCTGCAACCTGCCCCTTAGGAGGGGGCTGCTCTATCCAATTGAGCCACGGGGCCGCGCGGGGCGGAGCATTCCATCCCGGGCGTCCGGGCGCAATGGCGAGATTCACGGCGCCTGGTTCCTCCGGACCCGGCCGGGGCCGGCGAAGGGAACACGGGGAGGATTCCCTTGACCCTCCAGTGACTGGAACCCTTACATACTGAGCGGGAACACGGCAGGAGGGGACTGCGATGGCCGGCGACAGCTTGACGATCGGGGTGACGGGCCTGTCCTGCGCCTCCTGCGCGGGGCGCGCCGAGCGGGCGATCCGGGCCATCCCGGGGGTCGAGGGCGCGGCGGTGAACCTTGCAACCGGGACCGCCCGGGTGGATCCGGGGACGGCCGCGGCGGTCGATATCGTCCGAGCGCTGGAGGCGGCCGGCTATCCTGCCGCCGTCCGCACCGACACTTTCGTGGTCGAGGGGATGCGCTGCGCCTCCTGCACGGGACGGGTGGAGCGGGCGCTGGCCGCCGTGCCCGGCGTGATCGAGGCGCGCGCCAACCTGGCCGCGGGAACCGTCGCCATCGACCGGATCGACGGCATCGCAGGCCGCGAGGAGCTGGCCCGCGTGGCGACAGAGGCGGGCTATCCGGCGCGACCCCGGGACGAGGTCACCCCCGCAGATCCTGCGCAGGCAGAGGTCGAGAGCGCCCGGCGCACCGCACGCCACGCGGCGATCGCCGGGGCGCTGACCCTGCCGGTGGTCCTGGTGGAGATGGGCGGCCACGCGGTGCCGGGGCTGGCGGATGCGCTCGATCGCGCGATCGGGCGCGAGGCGCTGTGGATCGTGCAGTTCCTGCTCGTAAGCCTCGTCCTGGCCTGGCCGGGGCGCCGGTTCCTGGTGCGTGGGCTGCCGGCGCTGGCGCGCGGGGCGCCCGACATGGATTCGCTCGTGGCGCTCGGCACGCTGGCCGCCTGGGGCTATTCCACCGTCGCCACCTTTGCGCCGGACCGCCTTCCGGCGGGCAGCGTCGCGGTCTATTTCGAGGCGGCGGGGGTGATCGTCACCCTGATCCTGCTGGGCCGCTGGATGGAGGCGCGCGCCCGCGGCCGCACCGGGGCCGCGATCCGCTCGCTCCTCGATTTGCGCCCGCGCACCGCGCGGGTCGAGCGCGGCGGCGGTATCGTCGAGGTGCCGGTGGCCGATCTGGCCGTGGGCGACAGGGTGCAGGTCCGCCCCGGCGAACGCGTGGCCGTGGACGGGGAGGTGACCGAGGGGCGCTCCTTCGTCGACGAGGCGATGATGACCGGAGAGCCCGCGCCGGTCGAGAAGACCCGTGGCGCCGTCGTCACCGGCGGCACGGTGAACGGCACCGGGGCGCTGACGATCCGCGCCACGGCGGTGGGCGAAGCCACGGTGCTGGCCGGCATCGTGCGCATGGTCGCCGAGGCGCAGGGCGCCAAGCTGCCGATCCAGGGGCTGGTCGACCGGGTGGTGACCTGGTTCGTCCCGGCGATCCTGGCGGTGGCGGCGCTGGCGGTGGCGGTATGGCTGCTGTTCGGCCCCGACCCGGCGCTGGGCCTGGCGCTGGTCGCGGGCGTTTCGGTGCTGATCATCGCCTGCCCCTGCGCCATGGGGCTGGCCACGCCGACTTCGGTGATGGTGGGCACGGGCCGCGCCGCCGAGCTGGGAATCCTGTTCCGCAAGGGCGACGCGCTGCAACGCCTGCAGGAGGTCGCGACGGTGGTGTTCGACAAGACCGGAACGCTGACCGAGGGGTGCCCCGACCTGACCGACATCGTCCCCGCCGAGGGCGCGACCGAAGCGCAGGTCCTCTCTGCGGCGGCCGCGGTGGAGCATGCCTCCGAGCACCCGATCGCCGCGGCGATCCGCCGCGGCGCGGCGGCGCGCGGGCTCGCGGTGCCGGCGGCGGACCGGTTCGAGAGCCGGACCGGCCTCGGCGCCTGCGCCCGTGTCGAGGGCCGGGAGGTCCTCGTCGGCGCGCGGCGCCTGATGGCGCGGGAGCGCGTCGAGACCGCGGCCCTGGACGCGGCGGCGGAGCGGATCGCCGCCGCCGGGCGCACGCCACTCTATGTTGCCGTGGCGGGCAGGGCCGTGGCCGTGATGGGCGTGGCCGACCCGGTGAAGCGCGGGGCCGCCGCCGCCGTGGAAGGGCTCAAGGCGCAGGGATTCCGCGTGGCGATGGTGTCGGGCGACGCCCGTGCCACCGCCGAAGCGGTCGGCGCCGAACTGGGCATCGACGAGGTGGTGGCCGAGGTGATGCCCGATGGCAAGGTGGCCGCCCTCGCGCGCTTCCGCAGCCCGGTGGCCTTCGTCGGCGACGGGATCAACGACGCCCCGGCCCTGGCCGCCGCCGATGTGGGGGTGGCCATGGGTGGCGGCACGGATGTGGCGATCGAGACGGCGGACGTGGTGCTGATGTCGGGCGATCCCGCGGGAGTGACGCGGGCGGTCGAGATCAGCCGCCGCACCATGCGCAACATCCGCCAGAACCTGGTCTGGGCCTTCGGCTACAACGTCGCGCTGGTCCCCGTGGCGGCGGGGGCGCTGTGGCCGCTGACGGGCCATCTGCTGTCGCCGATGCTGGCCGCCGCGGCGATGGCGCTGTCGAGCGTCTTCGTGCTGAGCAACGCGCTCAGGCTGCGCCGGATGACGCCGCATTCGCCCGAGCGTTCCGACCCCGCGGTGGTCCCCGCCGCCACCGCGCAGCCCGCCGAATGAGAGGACGAATGCGATGAATATCGGAGAGGCCGGGGCCCGGTCGGGCCTGCCCGCCAAGACGATCCGCTATTACGAGGAAATCGGCCTGGTCCGGCCGCCCCGCGACGGCAACGGCTATCGCGCCTTCCGCGCGGCCGACGTGGCCAAGCTGGTCTTCCTCGGCCGGGCGCGGTCGCTGGGATTCACGATCGAGGATTGCCGCAAGCTGCTGTCCCTGTGGGAGGACACCCACCGGGCGAGTGCCGAGGTGAAGACGCTGGCGCGCGAGCACCTGGCCGAGATTGACGCCAAGATCGCCGCCCTGCGCGAGATGCGCGAGACGCTGGATCACCTGATCGGCCAATGCGCCGGCGATGACCGGCCCGATTGCCCGATCCTGGAAAGCTTCGCCGGGGGCCCCTCGGAAGACCGGACGCGCCCGCGCCGGTGAGGCGCGACGCGCCCCGCGCCATGCGATCCGCCGGGGCGCGGCGGCGGGATTTGGGCGCGCGGGGTCAGGCCGCCGCGTGCTCGACCTCGGCCAGGGCGTCGTGGATCAGTTCGGCCCCCGCGCCGGGACGCGCGGCGCCCTCGGACAGGACCTGTCGCCAGCGCCGCGCTCCGGGGCAGCCGGAGAACAGGCCCAGCATGTGGCGGGTGACCTGGTGGACCCGGCCGCCGGCGGCGACATGGCGGGCGGCATGGGGGATCATCGCCCGGGCCGCCTCCGCCCGCCCGGCCGCGGGATTGTCCGCGCCGAAGATCCGCCGGTCGGCGTCGAGCAGGATCGCGGCCGGGTCGTGATAGGCCGCCCGCCCGACCATTACCCCGTCGAGGCCGGCGGCCAGATGCGCCTCCACCGCGTCCAGATCCGCAACCCCGCCGTTCACAGACAGGTGCAGGTCGGGGAAGGCGGCCGTCATCGCGCGCACCAGGCCGTAGTCCAGCGGCGGAACCGTGCGGTTCTGCTTCGGGCTCAGCCCCTGGAGCCAGGCCGGCCGGGCATGGACGATGACGCGGGCCACCCCCGACCGGCGCACCGTGTCGAGGAAGCCGGGCAGGGTCTCTGCCAACAGCTGGTCGTCGACCCCGAGGCGGCACTTCACCGTCACCTCCCGGGGCTGCGCGGCGATCATCGCCGCGCAGCATTCCGCCACCAGCTCCGGCTGGCGCATCAGTACCGCGCCGAAAGTGCCCGACTGCACGCGGTCCGACGGGCAGCCGACATTGAGGTTGATCTCGTCGTATCCCGCATCGGCGCCGATCCGTGCCGCCTCGGCCAGTTCCGCCGGGTCGGACCCGCCGAGCTGCAGCGCCAGCGGATGTTCCGCGGGATCGTGGTCGAGCAGGTGATGCGCCCCGCCCCGCACGAGGGCGGGCGCGGTCACCATTTCGGTGTAGAGAAGGGCGCGGCGGCTGAGCGTCCGGTGAAAGACCCGGCAATGCCGGTCGGTCCAGTCCATCATCGGGGCCACCGAGAGGCGCGATGCCCTCCGGACCTGCGATTGCCTCTGTCCTTCTTGCTCTGCGTGCATGGTCACCTGGCCGGTCATCGTCGCTTTCGGGGCCGCTCGGCCCTGCTGTTTCGCGGGGCGTGCAACAGGACGCAGCACCGCCCCCTGTCCCCGATCTTGGGGGGTCGGCTTCGCCGGGCGGGGCCCGAAATCGAACTGCGGGCGCGGACGGTGCGCGCCGGAGGATTTGCCTTGCCGGATCCCGAAAGGGGCCCGGTGTGGCCCGGGTGGGTATCATCGTCGGACGCCGGGGGAAAGGTCGCGAATGGCACCGCACCCCCGCCCCGCAGTGTCGATTCGGATAAGCGGGGCGCGGCCCCGGCCGCGTGGAGGCTCATGGCCGGACCTCACCGCCGCCCCGGTGACGGTCGCTCCGGACCCGGCGGAGCCGAGGCGCAAGGCCGCCGGTCTTCATCGGCCTGCGCACGGCGTCGGCGGCCGGCGTCATGGCGCAGGGCAGGGGGCATGGGCTTCGGCGCGCACCGCCGGCCTCCACCCCCATCGACGCCTCATGCGGCGTCCTCCGCCTCGGCCCCGTCGGTCTCGAACTGCAAGCTCCGTCCGCCAAGGGCGCGGAACGCGCGCTGCCGGCAGGACAGGACGATGATCTGCAGGTCGCCCGCCTGCCGGTGGAGCGCGTCGAACATGCGCTCGATCCGGTCGTCGTCGGTGAAGACCAGCGCGTCGTCGAGGATCACCGGCGCATGCCGCCCGGCCCTGGCCAGCATCCGCGCGAAGGCCAGGCGGACGAGCAGCGCCACCTGTTCCTGGGTGCCGCCCGACAGGATGCCCACGGGCTCCGTCGTGCCGTTGCGGACGAGGGCCGTTGGCAGGATCGTCTCGGCCTCCCAGGTCAGTTCGGCATCGGGCCACAGAAGCGACAGAAGCGGACGCAGCTCAGCGGCCACCGGGGCGAAATAGCGATCCCGGGCCTGCTGCTTCGCGGCATCGAGGGCGGTTTCCAGACGTTGCAGCACGGCCACGTCGTGGCCGATGCGCGCCAAGTCGGCCTCGGCCGCGTCTAGCTCCTGTGCCGTGGCGGCGAGACGTTCCTCGACCGCCTCGCCGGAGCCGCGGGAGATGCGCTCGTCGAGGCGGGCGATCTCCGGCCGCAGGTGCCCGACCGCCTCGCGCGCCGCCTGATCGACGGAGCGGGCGCGGGCCAGCGCGGCCTCCGCGGCGGCGAGGTCCGGGGCGTCGCGCGCGATCTCGTCGAGGCGCGCGGCGGCGGCCTCGCGCGCGGCGAACGTGGCGGTCACGGCCTCCTCCAGCGTCTCCGGGCCGTCCGGACCGGCGCCGGCCACGGCGTCGGCGGCGCGGGCGCGCCGGTCCTCGGCGGCGGTGGCGGCGGCCTCTGCGCGGGCCGCCTCCAGGCGCGCGTCGGCGTGGCGCTCGGCGGCCGCGCCCTGCAGCGATTGCGCGGCGATCCGGGCCGCCTCGGCCTCGGCGACCGCGCGTTCGGCCTCGGCGGGATCGGGGCCGTCCGCGACGTCCTCGATCTTCGGGATGGCGGCGAGTGCCGCCCGAAGCGGGTCGAGCCCGTCGGGGGCGAGGCTCTCGAACACGGCGCGGGCCTCGCCCAGGCGCCGGGTCGCCTCGGCGCAGGCCGCGGCGGCGGCGCGGGCCTGGGCCAGATCCGCAGCGCCATGCATGGCCAGTGCGTCCGCCAGCGTCGTCTCGGCGACCGCGACGTCGGCGTCGTCCTGCGCGTCGGCGGACGGCCGCACCTCGAGCGTGCCGATGCCGTCGATCTCGAGTCGGGTGCGGTGGGCGACGGGGATCGCCCGGCCCTCCTCGAGCGCTCGGCCGTCGAGGCGCACGACCCCCGCAGCGCCCCCGGCATAATGCACGACGACCTGCGTGGCGGTCGCGTCCCGCGTGGCGATTGCCGTCGAAAGCCGGGCGGCGAGCGTTTCGAGGCGCCGCAGGGCCGCGTCGTCGGGCCCCTGCGCGGCCGTGGCTCCGGCCTCCTCCATCTGCGTGCGCGCGGCCTCCGCACGGGCGATCCGGCGATCAAGGTCGGCGCGGCGGGCGGCGCCCTCGCGGGCGAGGCGCCGCCGCTCGGCGGCCGTCCGCGCGGTTGTGGCCGCCGTCTCGCGGGCCTCGGCCTCGGACAGGGCGGTCCGCGCGGTCTCCAACGCCGCCGCGGCGGCGTCGCGCGCGGCCATGGCCACCGCGGCGTCCCGGCGCGCGGCCGCGGCCGCCCCGGAGGCCGCGTCGCGCTCGGCGAACAGGGCGCGCAGCGCGTCGCGTCGCTCGCGCGCGCGGTCGGCGGCGAGGCGGGCGGCATCGAGCCGGCCCCGCGCCTCCTCCACCGCCTCGGCATGGCGAGTGGCTGCCGTGCAGGCGGCCGTCGCCGCGCGGAGCCGCTGCTGGCGGTCCTCCACCGCCGCCGGCGCCTCCAGCTCGGCAAGCTCGCGGCGGTGTCGGCGCCGTGCATCGAGGGCCTCGTGCAGCTCCCCCGCCGTGGCGGCGAGCCTGTCGCGCTCCGCCGTCAGCGATTCGACCCGTGCCTCGGCCGCCTTCCAGGGGCCGCCCGTCCGGGGCCGCCCGGTGCCGGTGGCATATTCGGCCAGTTCGGCGCGGCAGCGGGCGAGGGCGGCGTCCATGCGCCGCCCCCCGGTCATCGCCTCGACCTCGTGGCCGACCGAGGACATCAGGTCGCGCCGCGCCTCCAGCGCCGCGCGATCCTCCTTCGAACTGCCGCCCGCGAGGCCGGTCAGGCCCTGGCGCACCCAGAGGAGCCCCGAGGGCCCCTCGCCGCCGCCGAGAAGCTCCGCGATCCGTGCCTCGGCCGCATCGGCCTGGGCCAGAAGGCGTCCGTCCCGCTCCACCCGCGCCTCGGGCTTCGACAGCCAGCGCTTGGTCAGCTTGAGACGCCCCTCGTCGGTGTCGATCTCCACCGCGATGCCGGGCGCGCCGCCGGCATGGGGCTGCAGCGCCTTGACCTCCTTGTCCTTCGAGCCGTGCGGCTTGAAGAACAGCGCCTGCAGGGCGTCGAACAGCGTCGACTTGCCGACCTCGTTGGGCTGGCAGAGGACGTTCAGCCCGTCGCCGATCCCGTCCACCCGGGTCTGCCGCGTGAAGCGGCGGACATTGGTGAGGGTGATGCTGCGGATCCTCACTGCCCCGCCTCCCGGACATAGGCGTAGAGCCGGGCCAACGCGTCGCCCGCCACCGCGCGCTCCCCCGCGCCCCGGTTCGTGTCCTCGGCCTCCTGCAGGAGGCTTTCGGCGGCGAGGCGCAGGGCGCCCGCGCGGTCGATCTCGTCGAGATCTGCGCGCTCGTAATGGGTGCCGAGGTGATGCGTCAGCAGCTCGAAATGGGCGAAGTCCGGCCCGACCCGTTCCGCGGCACGGGCGAGATCCGCCTGTTCCGGCAGGCCGGTCCAGCCCATGGCGCGAACGCGGATCAGCGTGTCGCGCCGGCCCGTCTCCGGCAGCAGCGCCCCGAGGGCGGCCGCCGTGTCCTGCCGGGGCGAGAGTGGCAGCTCTTCCTCGGCCCACAGGAAGGTCCCGGTCTCGGCCTCAGTGACCCGGGGCGCCGCCCCGGGGCCGGGCAGCGTCACCGCGAGGCAGGTGCCGCGCCGGCCGTGCTTGAACCGGTCCTGTTCCGGCGTGCCGGAATACTGCACGCGCGCGCCCACCTCCATGCGCCCGTGCCAGTCGCCCAGGCCGAGATAGTCGAGCCGGGCGGTCCGGTCCCGGTCGGGCGGGATGCTGTCGCCGCTCTCGGTGAAATCGGTGATGCCGCCGTGGGCGAGGCCGATCCGCAGGCTGCCCGTGTCACTCGGCATCTCGACCAGCGGCGCGCTGGGATCGCGTCCGGCGGAGCGCCACTCCACCGGGCAGGGCAGGAGCGTGGCGCCCGGCGCCATGTCCACCGGTTCCGCCGCCGTCAGGCCGCGGACATTGCCGGGCCCCTCGCGCACCGCATCCCAGAGCGGCTCGGCCTCGCGCAGGTTGTCGTGATTGCCGGGCAGCAGCCACCAGGTCAGGTCCGGGGCCTCCGCCATCGCGGCCAGCGCCTGGCGCAGCACCGGGGGGGAGGGTGTCGGCGTGTCGAACGTGTCGCCCGCCAGCAGGACGTGGCCCGCGCCGTGGCCCCTCGCGGCCGCGGCGAGGCGGCCGATGGCGCCGTGGCGCGCCTCCATCAGGCGGCCGCGGATATTGCCGTCCGACGGTTCGGGGATCGAGCCGAAATGTCGGCCCAGATGCAGGTCGGAGGAGTGGATAAAACGGAACTCGGTCAAGAAATCACCCTCTCACATTGCTCGGCGCGTCTGGCGCATTCGTGGAAGCCGCGCCGCGGGACGGGCTGCGGGGCGCCGTTGTGGGAATTGCCCTTGTCCCAGGAGATTTTCTTGTCCCAGGAGATGACGTCACCCGTTGCGCGAAATCCCCCGCAGAAAACATCGCGCGGTCGCGCGTGTAAATCGGCCAGGGACCGAACGGCGGGCGCGGGTACGAACTCGCACCAAAACCGGGGCATTTTACGGGAATTGTCCACGTTTCCGCCCCGGATCGGGGCGTGCCGGGCCGGGGCGGATCGGTCCGGGCCCGCGGCGAGCGGGCTTGATCGCGCCCGCGCGCTGCGCAACGGTCCGGCGACCACGATCGGGAGAGTTGGCATGGGTTTTCGGATGATCGTCGCGGCGGCCCTGGCGCTGGGCGCGACGGCGGCTGCGGCACAGGACGTGTCGGAGGGCGAAGCCCTCTACCAGAAGGCGTGCAGGAGTTGCCACGGGCCCGAGGCCGGGGGCATGGCCAGCTTCCCCCAACTGGCCGGGCGGGAGGCCGACTACCTGGCCATGCGGCTGGAGCAATACCGGGCCGGCGAACAGGTCGGCGCCAATACCGCGCTGATGCGGCCCAATGCGGCGGATCTGACCGATTCCGAGATCGCGAACCTCGCCGCCTATATCGCGACACTCGAATAGTCCGGGAAGACGGCCGCCGGAGGGGGCGGGGCGGAACGCCTTGGGCGGGCGCGAAAAAGCAGTTGATACGCCGCGGCGGCGATGCCTACGATCGCACCCGGCGCGCCGCGCATCCGTCCGGCGCGACCGTTGTTCTGGAGGGAGGATCCACGATGCCGAATCGGACGCATCATCGAATCGGGCTGTCGCTGGCCGCAATCGTCGCCGCGACGGCGGCCTTGCCGGCGCTGGCGCAGAGCGGGGCGAACACGACGAGCCTGAACCACGAGGTGGTCCTGTCCGATCTGGACAACCCCTGGGACATGGCCTTCCTCGACGACGGCACGATGTTCTTCACCGAGAAGTGCGAGGGCCTGTCGGTGCGGATGCCGTCGGGGGACGTGAACGCGCTGCTGGGCATGGGCGAGGCGGAGGGCTATGCCGGCACCGCCGACGACCTGTTCTGCGAAGGGCAGGCGGGCATGATGGGCGTCGCCGTCGATCCCGATTTCGAGGAGAACCGGCGGATCTACGTCTATTCCACCTCGGAGATGTCCGACCCGCCGACCAACCGCCTGATGCGTTTCACGGTGAACGAGGATTTCACCGAAGTCTCGGACCGGACCGACATCGTCGATGACGTGCCCTACAAGGTCGAGGCCAGCGACCACCCGTTCGGCGGCCCCGGCGCCCATAACGGCGGCCGCGTCCGGTTCGGTCCGGACGGGGCGCTGTACCTGACGACGGGCGACAACCACAACGAGGAGATCCCCCAGAGCCCGACCCTGATGGGGTCGAAGGTGCTCAGGATCGACACCGACGGCAACGCCCATCCCGAGAACAGCCCGCCCGAGGGCTTCGATCCGCGGACCTACACCTACGGGCACCGCAACGTGCAGGGCCTCGCCTTCCACCCGGGGTCCGGCACGCCGATCATCTCGGAGCACGGACCGTGGCATTCCGACGAGATCACGGTGCTGGAGAACGGCGGCAACGGCGGCTGGGACCCGCGCCCGAACATGGCCGGCCGCGGCGACTGCCCGGACGACTATTGCGGCTACATGCCGAACCAGGCGGAGGGCATGAACCGCTACGAGCGCGCCGCCTTCATGCCGATGACCGACTTCGAGACCTATCCCGACGCCATGCCGCCGATCTGGACCAACAACGGCTGGTCGCAGGGCACATCCTCGGCCGCGTTCCTCGACCGGCGAGCAGTGGGGCGAATGGGACGGCGCCCTGGTTGTCGGCATCATGGGCATCGGCTTCGGCGGCACGCCGATCGGCCAGCGCATCGACGTGATCCAGCTTGCCGAGGATGACGGGATCTCGGTCGAGGACGTGACCGAGATGACCCTGCCGATGGAGGCGGGCCGCTTCCGCTCGCTGGTCCAGGGTCCGGACGGCAGCCTCTATGCCGCGGTGGACGAGGGCATGATCCACAAGATGACGCCCGGCGAGAACTGAGCCGGGCCGATCCGCGCCGCCCCGAGGCGGCGCGGTATCCATTCGCCTATCCGCGTCCATGGACTGGGCTGGCGCGCCCGGGGGGATTCCGGGGCGCCTGATCGCGCTACCGGCCCGCCGCCCCACCCGGGGCGGCAGGCCCAAGGTATATCGGTTGTCCGGCGCCCTATTGCAGATCGGCGAAGGCCGCGCGCAGCCGGTCGCAGGCCTCCTCGATCCGGGCCCGCGGCGTGGCGATGTTGAAGCGCAGGAAGCTCTCGCCGCCCTTGCCGAAGGTCGGCCCGTGATTCGCCGCGATCCGGGCGTCGCGTTCCACCCGGCGCGGTGAACTCGTCCCGCTCCATGCCGGTGCCGGAGAAATCGACCCAGGCCAGATAGGTCGCCTCCAGCGGCATCGACGCGACCCCCGGGATCGTCGCGATCGCGGCGTCGAAGAGCCGCCGGTTCCCGTCGAGATAGGCCACCAGCGCGTCGACCCAGGCGGCGCCCGTCGGGAGAATAGGCGGCGCGCGGCCATCTCGAGCCCGAAGGAATTGGGCGACAGGCCGAGCGCGGCCAGCCGGCTGCTGAAGCGCGTCGCGGAGCGCCTCGTCGGCGATGATGACGTTGCCGGTATGGGCGCCGGCGATGTTGAAGGTCTTGGTGGTGGCGGTCATCATCACCAGCCTGTCGCGAACCGCCCTCGATCAGCGCCATGGGAGTGTGGTGATGGCCGGGCAGGACGAGGTCGTGGTGGATCTCGTCCGAGACCAGGATCAGGTCGTGGCGCCGGGCGAACTCGGCCACGCGCTCCAGCTCCGCCCGGGTCCAGACCCGCCCGCCGGGATTGTGCGGCGAGCAGAGGACGAGCATCCGCTCGCGGCCGGTCATCTGCGCGTCCCAGCCGTCGAAATCCAGCGCGTAGCGGCCCGTCCACCAGCGGGCATTTCCAGCTCTCGGACCTCGCGGCCCGCGGCGCGGATGACGCGGGCGAAGGCGTGGTAGACGGGGGTGAAGAGCACCACCGCCGTCGCCAGGCGCGGTCCAGGTGTCGACGCACAGCGCCGTGCCGTTGACCAGCCCGTGGGTGGTCAAGATGTGCGTCGGGCTCGACCTCCCAGCCGTGGCGCGTGGCTTCATCCACCAGCGGATCGCGTCGCGATAGCCGCCGTCGTCGCCGAAATAGCCGTAGACGCCATGCTCCAGCATGGCCTGTCAGCGCGTCCTGCACGCACTCGGGCGGGCGGAAATCCATGTCGGCGACCCACATCGGCATGCCGTCCCCGGCGGGGACGCCGTAGATCGCCTCCATCTTGTCCCATTTGGCGGACTGGGTGCCGCGCCGGTCGATGATCTCGTCGAAATTCATGCCGCCTTCCGGCGGTGCGATGTCGCCGCGCAGGCTAGCGCCGCCCGGTGCGGCTGCAAGGCGATTGCGCGGGCGGTGTCCTCCGCCCTACATGGACCCCCATGACGATCCGCCCCATCCTCATCCATCCCGACCCGCGCCTGAAGACCCGCGCCGAGGAGATCGGCGCGCCCGACGCCGAGATCCGCGCGGCTGGCCGAGGACATGTTCGAAACCATGTACGACGCGCCGGGGATCGGCCTCGCCGCGCCCCAGGTCGGCGTGCTGAAGCGCCTGCTCGTGATGGATTGCGTGAAGGAGGAGGGCGCCGCGCCGCGTCCCATGGCGCTGTTCGACCCGGTGGTGAATGGCGCCTCGGAGGACCGATCGACCTACGAGGAGGGCTGCCTGTCGATCCCCGAGCAATACGCCGATGTCGAGCGCCCCGCCGATGTGGAGGTGAGCTGGACCGACCTCGACGGGGCGCGGCGGCGGGAGCGGTTCGACGGCGCTCTGGGCGACCTGCGTGCAGCACGAGATCGACCACCTGGAGGGCAGCTGTTCATCGACTATCTCAAGCCGATGCGGCGTCAGATGATCACCCGCAAGATGCAGAAGCTCAAGCGTGAAAAGGCGCGGGCGTGAGCGGGGGGAACCGGCGCGCCCCGGGCGGGCCGCAGGGCTGCGTATTTCAGAAAGCAAAGAAGGGCGCGGGCGCGTGACGGTCCGGCCCTTCGTGATGTGGCCCGACCGGCGCCTCAGGACACCCGCCGCGCCGGTCGCGGAGATCACCGACGAGATCCGCCGGATCTGGGACGACATGGTGGAGACCATGGAGGCGATGCCCGGCCTGGGGCTCGCTGGCCCCGCAGATCGGGGCGATGCTGCGCCTTGCCGTGGTCGACGCCTCCGAAGGGCGGGGGCAGGCGATCCGCATGGCCAATCCCGAGATCCTGCACGCGAGTGTCGAGCCGCGCGACCACGAGGAGGCGAGCCCGAACCTGCCGGGCGTCTCGGCGCGGGTGACCCGGCCCCGTGCCGTGACGGTGCGGTTCCTGAACGCCGCGGGCGAGGCCGAGGAGCGCGACTTCGTCCACCTCTGGGCGACCAGCGTGCAGCACCAGATCGACCATCTTGACGGCCGCCTCTATGTCGACCGGCTGAGCCGGGTGAAGCGCGACATGCTGCTGCGGCGGTCGCGGCGGCGCCGCTGACCTTGCGCCGTCCCGCCCCCCGGCCTAGGTCGCGGCCGGAGCGGGGAGGGGCCGATGCGCGTGATCTTCATGGGGACGCCCGATTTCTCGGTGCCGGCGCTGCGCGCGCTCCATGCCGCGGGACACGAGATCGTCTGTGCCTATACCCAGCCGCCGCGGCCGGCCGGCCGTGGCCATCGCGCGCGGCCCTCGCCGGTCCAGGTCGCGGCGGAGGCCTTGGGGATCGAGGTGCGCCACCCGTCCTCGCTGCGAGGAACGGAGGAGCAGGCCGCGCTGGCCGCGCTCGACGCCGACCTGGCGGTGGTGGTCGCCTATGGGTTGATCCTGCCGCAGGCGGTGCTCGACGCGCCGCGCCGGGGCTGCCTCAACATCCACGCCTCTCTGTTGCCGCGCTGGCGCGGGGCGGCGCCGATCCAGCGTGCCGTGATGGCGGGGGATGCCGAGACCGGCGTGTGCATCATGCGGATGGAGGCGGGGCTCGATACCGGGCCGGTGCTGTTGCGCGCCACGACGCCGATCGGGGCGGAGGACACGGCGGGCGACCTGCACGACCGGCTGGCGGGCCTTGGCGCGGAGCTGATCGTGGGCGCGCTCGACCGGCTCGGCGCGCTGCCCGAGACGGTGCAGCCCGAGATCGGCGTGACCTATGCCGACAAGGTGACCAAGGCCGAGGCGCGGATCGACTGGACGCGCCCGGCCGCCGAGGTCGACCGGCAGATCCGCGGCCTGTCCCCCTTTCCCGGCGCCTGGTGCCTGGCGGAGGGCGCGCGGCTGAAGCTCCTGCGGTCGCGTCCGGCGTCCGGGGACGGCGCGCCGGGGGAGGTGCTGCGCGGGCTGGTCGTGGCGTGTGGCGAGGGCGCGGTGGAGGTGACGGAGTTGCAGCGCGAAGGGCGGCGGCCGCAGACCGCGGAGGAGGCGCTGCGTGGCATGGCCGCGCCGCGGCGCCTGACCTGAGAAGGCCGCGCGGCGGCGCTCCGGCCGGCCCGAGCGACCAGGCTCGCCCCGGGAACTCGACGCGGTGGCGCGGGCCGTGTCCGGCCCCTGCGCAACCATGACGCCGATGCAGTGCCGCTGTGGCGGAACACCTGGCCGGCCGGATATCCGGCGTCCGGCGGCTCGGGATCGGCGCGACGCACTGGCTGCCGTGACGCCGACCGGCTAGTGTGCCGGCGATTCCCGGCTCTCGGAGGTGCCATGAGCGATGCCCCCTACCAGGTCCTCGCCCGGAAATACCGGCCCCAGACCTTCGACGACCTGATCGGGCAGGAGGCGATGGTGCGCGTGCTGAAGAACGCCTTCGCCGCCGACCGCATCGCGCAGGCCTTCATCCTCACGGGCATCCGGGGGACGGGCAAGACCACCACCGCGCGGATCATCGCCAAGGGGATGAACTGCGTCGGCCCGGACGGGCAGGGCGGGCCGACCGTCGCGCCCTGCGGGGAATGCGAGCCCTGCCGCGCCATCGCCGAGGGACGCCATGTGGACGTGCTGGAGATGGATGGCGCCAGCCAGACCGGCGTGGGCGACATCCGCGAGAGCATCATCGGATCTGTCCAGTACGCGCCCGCCTCGGCGCGCTACAAGATCTACATCATCGACGAGGTTCACATGCTGTCGACGAGCGCGTTCAACGCGCTCCTCAAGACGCTGGAGGAACCGCCCGCCCACGTGAAGTTCATCTTCGCCACCACCGAGATCCGCAAGGTGCCGGTGACGGTGCTGTCGCGCTGCCAGCGGTTCGACCTGCGGCGGGTCGAGCCGGAGGTGATGATCGCCCATCTGGAAGGGATCGCCGGCCGCGAGGGGGCGCGGGTCTCGGGCGATGCGCTGGCGCTCCTCGCCCGCGCGGCCGAAGGATCGGTGCGCGATGCCCTGTCGCTTCTGGACCAGGCCATCGCCCACGGGCAGGGCGAGACCGGCGCCGACGAGGTCCGCGCGATGCTGGGCCTCGCGGATCGAGGGCGGGTGCTCGACCTGTTCGACGCGATCATGCGCGGAGACGCGGCGGGCGCGCTGGCCGAGATCGCCGGACAGTATGCCGACGGCGCCGACCCGCTGGCGATCCTGCGCGACCTGGCCGAGGTCACGCACTGGATCAGCGTCGCCAAGATCACGCCCGAGGCGGTGGACGACCCCACCATCGGCCCGGACGAACGCAGCCGCGGCCGGGACATGGCCGAGCGCCTGTCGATGCGGAGCCTGACCCGGATGTGGCAGATGCTCCTGAAGGCTCTGGAGGAGGTCGCGCAGGCCCCGAACGCGATGATGGCGGCCGAGATGGCGGTGATCCGCCTGACCCACGTCGCCGAACTGCCCCCGCCGGGAGACCTGGTGAAGAAGCTCAAGGACGGCCCCCCCGCGCCGACCTCCGCCGCCGGGGCGCCGGCCACAGCGGCGCCCGAGGCCGCCCCGGCGCCCACCGCCCGGAGCCGGCCGTCATCGCCGTCCGCCGGGTCCGGCACGGCCGGGGCCACGGCCCTCGCCCACCAGCCGGAGGCGGCGTTGGATCGCTATGCCCGGCTCGACCATGTGGTGGAGTTGATCCGGGCCAATCGCGACGCCAAGCTGCTGATCGACGTGGAAACCTGCCTGCGTCCGGTTTCCTATGTCCCCGGCCGCATCGAGTTCCAGCCCACCGAGGATGCGCCGCCGGACCTCGCCGCGCGGCTGTCGGGCGCCCTGGGCCGCTGGACCGGCGTGCGCTGGGCGGTCTCGGTCGTCTCCGAGGGCGGCGGCGCCACCATCGCCGAGGAGCGCGATGCCGAACAGGAGGCGCTGCGCCGGGCGGCGCTGGCCCACCCGATGATGCAGGCCGTCATCGCGGCCTTTCCCGCGGCGCGGATCACCGGCATCCGCACCCCCGAGGAGGTCGCCGCCGAGGCCGCCGCGCAAGCCTTGCCGGAGGTCGACGACGAATGGGATCCCTTCGCCGAGGATTGAGGCGACGGGCGGGAGCCCGCAAGTTCTGCGTCTAGGCCCTTTCTTCCGCGACAAATCGACCGATCTGGTACGGGGCCGGACCGGTCCGGCGGGTAAAACGGAGGAACGTCCCAGTGAACCGCATCATCTATCTCGTCGGCCTTGTCGTCATCGTCATCCTCATCCTGTCGCTTCTCGGCGTGGTCTGAGGCGGGGCGCTCCTTGAAGCACCTGCGCGGCCTTCGTATCTGCAAGTGAACCCGACGGATCTGGAGATGGATATGTTCAAGGGATTGGGCGGCCTCGGCGACATGAGCAAGATGATGAAGGCCGCGCAGGAGATGCAGGGCAAGATGGAATCCCTGCAGGAGGAGTTGCGCGCGATCACCGTCACCGGCGAATCCGGCGCCGGGATGGTCAAGGCGACCTCCACCGCCAAGGGCGAACTGGTCGGGCTGGACGTCGACCCGTCGATCTTCAACCCCGAGGAGAAGGAAGTGGTCGAGGACCTGATCCTCGCCGCGATCAAGGACGCCCAGCAGAAGGCCTCCGACCGCGCCCAGGAGGAGATGCGCAAGCTGACCGAGGGGCTCGGCCTGCCGCCGGGCATGAACCTCCCCTTCTGATCGGGTGAGCGGACCGCGCGAGGACATCCAGGCGCTGATCGACCTGATGGCGCGGCTGCCGGGGCTCGGGCCCCGCTCGGCGCGGCGGGCGGTGCTGCACCTGCTGGCGCGCCGCGCCCAGGTCATGCGGCCGCTGGCCCAGGCGCTGCTCGATGTCTCGGACAGCGCCCGCGACTGCCTGGTCTGCGGCAATATCGCCACCGAGGACGTCTGCGTCATCTGCCGCTCGGAGAAGCGCGCCACCGGCGAGATCTGCGTCGTCGAGGATGTCGCCGACCTCTGGGCGATGGAACGGGCGGGCGTGTTTCGCGGCCGCTACCACGTTCTGGGCGGCACGCTATCGGCGCTCGACGCCGTGACGCCCGAGGATCTGCGCATCCCGCGGCTGGAGGAGCGCATCGCCGAGGAGGGCGCGCGCGAGATCATCCTGGCGCTGGGCGCCACCGTCGACGGTCAGACCACGGCCCATTACATCGCCGACCTCCTGGAGGGCCGCGAGGGCGTTCGGGTGACCAGCCTGGCGCAGGGCGTGCCCGTGGGCGGCGAACTCGATTACCTCGATGACGGGACGATCGGGGCCGCGCTTCGGGCGCGCAAGCCGTTCTGAGCCGGTGTCACGAAACTGTCCGATTGAGCCTCGCCGATCTTGTACCCTGCCGGGCTGTATCCACAACTTATCGCCTGATCCTGCAAAATAATCACTTTACAGGGGGGAGACGCCCCAACACGATAGGGTCAGGGCCGGGACGGAGACAACGCGCCGCCCGACCGAGGCACACGCCATCCGGGCTCGGCGCCCGGGGCCAACCAGCGAGGAACCCATGTCGCTGAGCGAGCATTTCCACGCGACCGACACGCTCGACCCGATCGACCTGGTCGAGCACCTGGCCGAATTCCGCGACTGGGAGTTCGACCGCGTCGCCGACGACCAGATCGCCATGGCGGTCGAGGGCCAGTGGCGGACCTACTCGCTGACCCTCGCCTGGTCGGCCGCCGACGAGACCCTGAGGCTCATCTGCACCTTCGACATGGACCCGCCCGAGGAGCGCCACCCGGCCCTCTACGAGTTGCTGAACGGCGCCAACGACCGTTGCTGGCTGGGCGCCTTCACCTATTGGGACGAGGCCAAGCTGATGGTGTATCGCTACGCGCTGTCGCTGTCGGGCGGGCAGGTCGCCGCACCGGAGCAGATCGACCGCATCGTCGACGCCGCGATCCGCAACGCCGAGCGGTTCTACCCCGCCTTCCAGCTCGTCTGCTGGGGCAACCGCGGTCCCGCCGACGCGCTGCAGGTCGCCATCGCCGAGGCCTATGGCCGGGCCTGACCGCCTCCCCCGTTGAACCGGGGCCGGGGACGTGATCCCCTGCCGTCGAACGGCAGGGGGAAAGCCATGGACATGGAAACGCTGAAGCGCCGCGGGCTGGTCATGCTCGGATGCGGCAAGATGGGCTCGGCGATGCTCGAGGGCTGGCTCAAGGGCGCGCTCGATCCCGGCGATGTCTGGGTGATCGACCCGAACCCGTCCGAATGGCTGCAGGGGATCGACGGGCTGCACCTGAACAAGGGTCTGCCGGAGGATCCCGGCCTGCTGATGGTCGCGGTCAAGCCGCAGATGATGGGCGAGGCCCTGCCGCAGATCACCCGCTTCGGCGGCGGCGGAACGGTGGTCCTGTCGATCGCCGCCGGGGTCACGATCCGGCATTTCGAGACCGTGTTCGGCGCCGGCACGCCGGTGATCCGGGCGATGCCGAACACCCCGGCCGCGATCGGCCGCGGCGTGACCGCGCTCGCCGCGAACGACGAGGGGCAGGGGGCGCTGGCCCTCGCCGAGGAACTGCTGTCGGCGATCGGCCAGACCGTCCGGCTGGACGGCGAGGAGCAGATGGACGCCGTCACCGCCGTCTCCGGTTCGGGTCCGGCCTATGTCTTCCACATGATCGAGTGCCTCGCCCGCGCCGCCGAGGGGCAGGGCCTGTCGCGCGAGCTGGCGATGGCGCTGGCCAAGGCCACCGTGGGCGGCGCGGGACAGCTGGCCGAGGACAGCGACAAGCCGCCCTCGGAGCTGCGCACCGACGTGACCTCCCCCGGCGGTACCACCGAGGCCGGGCTCGACGTGCTGATGGAGGAGCTGTCCGACCTCATGCGGCGCACCGTCTGCGCCGCGGCGGAGCGGTCGCGGGAACTGGGCACGTGACGGCCAGCATCGAGGACTTCCTCGCGCTCGACATCCGGGTCGGCCGCGTGGTCGCCGCCGAACCCTTTCCCGAAGCGAAGAAGCCGGCCGTGAAGCTGCGCGTCGATTTCGGCGGTGAGTTGGGGGAGAAGCGATCCACCGCGCAGGTCACCCGGCACTATGCGCCCGACGAGCTGATCGGGCGGCAGGTGCTGGCGGTGGTGAACTTTCCGCCGCGCCAGATCGGTCCTGCCCTGTCCGAGGTTCTGGTCCTCGGCGTGCCCGACGCGGAGGGTGCGGTGGTGCTTGTCGGGCCGGACCGGGAGGTGCCGGAGGGCGGCCGCCTCTACTGACCGGTCTCGGCGCGCCAGTGCCGCCGGCAGAGCGAGGAATAGGTCTCGTTGCCGCCCACCTGCACCTGCGCGCCCTCGCGCAGCGCGCGCCCGTCCGGGCCCCGGCGCACCACCATCGTCGCCTTGCGGCCACAATGGCAGATGGTGCGCACCTCGCGCATCTCGTCGGCCCAGGCCAGCAGCGCGGCCGATCCGGGGAAGAGATGGCCGCGGAAATCCACGCGCAGCCCGTAGCACATGACCGGCAGGTCAAGGTCGTCGACGACGCAAGCCAGCTGCCAGACCTGGTCCTCGGTGAGGAACTGCGCCTCGTCGACGAAGAGGCAGGCCACGTCCTCGTCGCGCCACCCGGCGGCCAGGGCGAACAGGTCGTCCTCGGGCCTGTAGGTCTCGGCCTCGGCCCCGATGCCGATCCGGCTGGCGATGCGGCGCGGCCCGGCGCGGTCGTCGAACCGCGCGGTCAGCAGCCGCGTGGCCATGCCGCGCTCGTTGTAATTGTGCGATGCCTGCAGGAGCAGGGTCGATTTCCCCGCATTCATCGTCGAGTAGTGGAAATGCAGCTTCGCCATGGGCCCGGCTCAGCCGCGCAGCCGGCCGCCCGTGGCGCTTTCGACCTTCTGCACGACCTTCGCCGCCACGCCGTCGATATCGGCATCGGTCAGCGTCTCCTCGCTGGGCTGCAGCCGCACGGTGATCGCGAGCGACTTGCGCCCCTCGCCGAGCGCGCCGCCCACGAACTGGTCGAAGACGCGCACCTCCTCGATCAGCCGCTTGTCGGCCCCCTTCGCCGCGGAGACGACCTGCTGCGCCTCCACCCGGGCGTCGAGGACGAAGGCGAAATCGCGCTCCACCGCCTGCAATCCGCTGAGATGCAGGGCCGGGCGCGCGGCGCCGGAGCGGCGCGGCTCGGGCACCGCCTCGGGCCAGACCGTGAAGCCCACCGCCGGCCCCTTCACGCCCATGGCGCGCAGGGTGCGGGGATGGATCTCGCCAAAGGCCGCCAGCACCTTCTGCGGGCCGAGGCAGATCCGGCCGTGCCGCCCCGGATGCCACCACTGCGCCCCTTCGCGCAGGATCTGGGTGCCGGCGGGCGCGCCAAGGGCGGCCAGCACCGCCTCGGCCGCCGCCTTGGCGTCGAAGAGATCGACGGGCCGCGCATCGCCGTGCACGTCCTTCGGCCCGGTCCGGCCGGTCAGGAGCCCCGCGACCTGGATATGCTGCTCGCCCGGCTCGCCGCCTGTGAAGGCGGCGCCGACCTCGAACAGGCCAAGGTCGCCCATGCCCCGCGCCTGGTTCCGCGCCGCGGCCTGGAGCAGCCCCGGCAGGAGGTCGGGCCGAAGATGGCTCATCTCGGACGAGATCGGGTTTTCCAGCATGGTCGCGTCGGTGCCACCCCCGAACAGGGCCGCCGAGGTGCTGTCGACGAAGGAATAGGTGACGGCCTCGTTCAGCCCCAGCGCCGCACAGGCGCGCCGCGCGGCCTGCTCGCGGCGCTGCGCGGCGGTCAGGATCGGGCGCGGCACGCCGGGACGGGCGCGCGGCATCGGCCGGGGGGCCAGCCCGGTCAGCGAGGCCACGCGGGCGACCTCCTCCACCAGGTCGGCCTCCCCCCTCACGTCGGGGCGCCATGAGGGCACATGCGCCAGGTCCCCCTCCAGCCGGAAACCCAGCCGCTCCAGCGTCTCGCGCTGCTCGGCGGCGGGGATGTCCATGCCCACCAGGGAGACGGCGCGGCCGGTGTCGAGCCTGTAGGCGCGGGCATGGTCCGGGGCCGCGCCGGCCTCGACCACCTCCGACGGCTCGCCGCCGCAGATCTCCAGGATCAGCGCGCGTGGCGGCCTCCAGCCCCGGGCGGGTGAAGGCCGGGTCCACCCCGCGCTCGAAGCGGTAGCGGGCATCGGAGTTGACCTTCAGCGTGCGGCCGGTCCGGGCAATGGCGACCGGGTCCCACCAGGCCGATTCCACGAACACATCCACCGTGTCCGCCTCGACGCCGGTGGGGGCGCCGCCCATGATCCCGGCGATGCTCTCCACCCCGGAGGCGTCCGAGATGGCGACCATGCCGGGGGCGAAGGTATAGCTGCGCTCGTCCAGCGCCTCCAGCGTCTCGCCGCCCGCCGCCAGATGCACCCGGAGGTCGCCCGAGACCCGGGCGGCGTCGAAGACGTGGAGCGGGCGGTTGCGGTCGAAGGTCAGGAAATTGGTGATGTCCACCAGCGCCGAGATCGGCCGCAGGCCGATGGCGCGTGAGGCGGTCCTGCAGCCAGCGCGGCGAGGGGCCATTGGTCACGCCCCGGATCAGCCGGCCGGTGAAATGCGGGGCCTGGGGCAGCGCCTCGGCGTCGATGCTGATGCCGATGGGGCAGGGGAAGCGGCCCGCCACCGGCGCGACCTCGGCCGGCTTCAGCGAGCCGAGGCCCCGCGCCGCGAGGTCGCGGGCGATGCCGCGCACGCCCAGCGCGTCGGGCCGGTTCGGGGTGATGGCGATCTCGATCACCGGGTCAACCTTGGCCGGATCGTGCGCGCGCAGCCAGTCGGCGAACTCCTCCCCGATTTCTCCCGAGGGCAGTTCGATGATGCCGGAATGTTCCTCCGAGAGCTCCATCTCGCGTTCCGAGGCCATCATGCCGTGGCTCTCGACGCCACGGATCTTGCCGACCTGGATCGTCGTGTCGATGCCGGGCACGTAAGTGCCGGGCCTGGCGACCACCACGATGATCCCCTCGCGCGCATTGGGCGCACCGCAGATGATCTGCTTCACGCCCTCGTCGGTCGCCACCCGGCAGACCTTCAGCCGGTCGGCATCGGGATGCGGCTCGGCGGCCTCCACCCGGCCGAGGGTGAAGCCGGCCAGCCGCTCCGCCGGATCGGTGACCGCCTCGACCTCGAGGCCCAGATCGGTCAGCGCCTCGGCGATCTCGCGCGGGCCCGCCTCGGTCTCGAGGTGGTCCTTCAGCCAGGACATCGTGAACTTCATCGCGGCCCCCTTCGCATCACGCGCGCCGGACTAGCGCAGGGCGGTGGCGATGGAAAGCGTCAGCCGATCATCGGGTCCGGTTTGCGCGTCGGCGCCCCAGCCCCGTGCTCTTCGACGTAGTCCTCCGCGTCGCTCATCCGCTCGGCGAAGACGCCGTGCTTCTCCTGTTTCAGCGCCCGCACGAGGCCGATGGCCAGCCCGATCAGCAGGATCGCCACCGGCAGGCCCGCCGCCGCCACCGCGGAGCGCACCGCCGCCAGCCCGCCGGCAAGGAGGAGTGCCGCCGCCACGAACCCTTCCGTCACCGCCCAGAAGATCCGCTGCACGGTGGGCGGATTGTCGTCGCCCCCCGCCGTCAGCATGTCGATGACGAGTGAGCCCGAATCCGACGAGGTGACGAAGAAGATGAAGACGGCGAGCATCACCACCAGCGAGGTGATCGAGGTGAGCGGGAAGTAGGAGAGATACTCGTAGAACACGATGTCGAGCCCGTTCGGGCCGTTCAGCACCTCCACGATCAATTCCGCGCCCTCCTGCACCATCCGGATCGCGGTGTCCCCGGCGATGGAGAACCAGAAGAAGCTGACCACCGTCGGCACGATCAGCACGGCCAGGACGAATTGCCGGATCGTGCGGCCGCGGCTCACGCGGGCCACGAAGATTCCCACGAAGGGCGCCCAGGCCAGCCACCAGCCCCAGTAGCCCAGCGTCCAGGACGCCATCCAGTCGCCGGCGCGGTTCTCCGGGTCGGTCCAGAAGCTCGTCCGCGCCAGGATCTCCAGGTAGTAGCCCATGTTCTGCACGAAGCTGTTGAGCATGAAGACCGTGGCGCCGGTCAGGAAGATGAAGAGCAGAAGCGCGCCGGACAGGATCAGGTTCGCCTGGCTCAGCCTCTGGATGCCGCGCGACAGCCCCGAGACGACCGAGGCCGTCGCCGTCGCCGTCACCACGGCGATCACCGCGATCTGGACGGTCAGGCCCGTCTCGATCCCGAAGACCCGTTCGACGCCCGCGCCGATCTGCTTGGCCCCGAGCGCGAGCGAGGCGGCGACCCCGAACATCGTGCCGACCACGGCGAAGGTGTCGATGACGTGCCCGATGGGGCCGTAGATTCGCTCGCCGAAGATCGGGTAGAACCCCGAGCGGAGCGAGATCGGCATGTCCCGGCGATAGCCGAAATAGGCGATCGACAACCCGACGATGGAATAGATCGCCCAGGGGTGCAGGCCCCAGTGGTAGAAGGTGAACAGCATCGCCTGGTCCGCCGCCTCGGGCGTGCGCGGCTCGGCCGTGGGCGGGCCGGTGAAGTGGGTCAGCGGCTCGCCCACCCCGTTGTAGAGCAGGCCGATCCCCATGCCGGCCGAGAACAGCATCGCGAACCAGCCGGCAGTGGAGAATTCCGGCTCCTCGTCGTCCCGGCCGAGCTTCACGCTGCCGTAGCGCGAGAAGCCGAGCCAGACCACGAAGGCGAGGAACGCCGTTACCGTGGAGATGTAGAACCAGCCCGCATTGGCGGTGATCCAGTCCTGCATCGCCGCCAGGATCGCCCCGGCCCGGTCGGGGAACAGCGATATCAGGGCGACCAGCCCGATGATGATGACCGCAGAGGGGACGAAGACGGCCGGCTCGATGCGCAGGCCGAATCGGTTCTTGGGCGGCATGGGGGTGGATCCTGTTCCAGGTAACGTCGGGTCGCGTGACCGTGAGGCAACGCCAGTCAGGGGGAACCGTTCCGCGGCGGTGTCGCATCGGGGCCGGCGGATGTCGCATCCGGGTCACGGTGCGCGGCCGCCCAGCGCCGCACGGCGAGCGCCGGCAGCACCACGACGGCCCAGCCCAGCGCGTTCAGGACGGTAAGGCGAAGCTTGGCCTCCGCAGTCCACATCTCGGACGTCCAGAGGCCGGCATGCGCAAGGACGACAAGCCCGACCAGGGCGACTATCGCGACGGTCTTCACCCGTTTCATGCCTCGCAGGATGCGGCGCGGGCGGCGCCGATCCTACCAGACACCGTGTCGCGCCAGCTCCGCCGCCAGCTCGCCCTTGAAGTCGAGCGCCTCCGGGCGCGGCCGCGACACCAGGCTGACGCCCACGAACAGCGCCAGCGACACCGCCATCACGACCCCCGGCAGGAGCGGGTCGAAGACGCTGACGCCGGCGACGAAGGCCAACCAGATCGCGACCAGCGCGCCCCCCGCCAGCGAGGCCAGCGCCCCCGCCGCGGTGCCGCCCCGCCAGAAGAAGGCGCCGATCGTGGCCGGCACCGACACGACCAGCCCCGCCGCCGAAAGCGCCGCCAGCTGGTCCACGATGGGCGCGTTGCGCAGGGCGAAGGCGCTGGCGAACAGGATCACCAGCACCACGACGATCCGGCCCACCAGCACCTGCCGCGCATCCCGTGCCTGCGCGTCGCCCAGGTCGCGCGCCACCATGGAGCCGAGCGTCAGCGCGATGGAATCGAGGGTCGAGATCGCCGCTGACAGGATCCCCACCGTCAGGAACAGCGCCACGACCGTGGGCACCGCGCCGGTGGCCAGCAGCGCCGGCGTCGCGGCGGAGCTGTTCTCCAGGTCCGGCGCCAGGATCAGCGCGGCGAAGCCCCAGATCACCGCCACCAGCGTGAAGGTCAGCCCGAATCCCAGCACCCACAGGATCATCGAGCGCATCGCCGCGATGTCGCGCACCACGAACAGGCGCTGGCTGACCTGCGGGTTCGACAGCGGAAAGAAGAACCAGGGCAGCGACAGCGCGAGGAAGGTGCCGATCGACCACAGGCCCGGCCCCGGCACGTCGAGCCAAGGGCCGCGCTCCTCGGCCAGCCGGGTGGCGAAGGCGCCGGGTCCGCCGATCGCCGCCACCACGAAGCCGATGGCGAGGAGGGCCGAGACCACCATGATCGCCGCCTGCACCGCGTCCGTCCAGGCGACGGAGCGCAGCCCGGCCACCACGGTCCACAGCATCGCCAGCACCGCGCCGGTGGCCACCGCCGCCGCGAGCGAAATCGCGCCCCCGGTGATTTCCGACAGCAGGAGGCCGATCCCCGCCATCTGCGTCGTGCAATAGGGCATGAGGAACACGAGGGAGAGCCCCGCCGCCGCCCGCGCCACCCAGGGCGAGCCGTAGCGGCGGCCCAGCATCTCGGCGGGGGTGACGAAGCCCCAGCGCTGCGCCGCCAGCCAGAATCGCGGCCCGAACACCACGAGGAGCGTCAGCCCCGAGAAGTAGATCAGTTCGAACCCGAGCGCGCCCACCCCGCCGCGATAGGTCAGCCCCGTCAGCACGATCAGCATGAAGGCCGAATAGGTCGTCGCGGCGTAGGACAGGCCCGAGACCATGCCGCCGAAGGCTCGCCCGCCGAGGTAGTAGTCCACGGCCGAGCCGGTATTGCCCCGCGCCGCGGCCACCGCGATGCCGATGCCGAGGAGCGCGAAGAGCGCGACGGCGGTCCAGACCAGCGCGGCCGACATCAGCGCCTCCAGCCCCGGACGCCCCAGAGGATCAGCGCCACCACCGCCACGCCGAAGGCGACCCAGAACGCCGTCACACCCAGCCCGTGCGGCGGGCCCGACATGAGGCCATAGGGCACCGCGATCCCGGCGAGGATCAGCACGGCGGCGGCGGCGAGCCAGCGGGCGAAGGGCGTCATGTCGATCTCCCGCGCGTCAGTCGCGCTTGGCCAGGTCCTCGGTATCGCCCATCATGGCCAGCCTGACCTCGCGGTAAAGCCGGATCGTCGGTTTCATGGCGAAGAGCACGGAGCCGACCACGAAGAACCAGATCGCCGCCGTCTCCAGGCTGTTCCAGAAGAACAGCACCGAGCCCACGACGAAGGACAGCGCCGCCCCGAAATCGACCACCGTGTAGACAAGTTCGACGGCGGCGTAGAAGCGGCGCGAGCGTTCGGATCTCTGGCGGTTCTCGTGGCGGAAGAGGTTCATGTCATGCGGCCATTCATGTGAGCTGAAAGTCTTCTTAGTAAGTCATCTCGTCGAATTGTATAGAGAGATCGGCGAGGACGACGAGATCTCAGCTGCATCTCTGAATGTGATACGTTCCAAGCGTTCGCGTAACTTTAGATCTCCTTCCAAGCATCTCTTGGAAATTCTTCGATGTCACTTGATATCGCAGGATCTGATAGCGGACGCAATTCGTGATCGCCATTGCAAGATGCATTGGTCACACATAGATGATATTCGGTCGTCGCTACTGGTTTGGAAGCTTAGATACAATGTCGACGCGCCAACTCCGCCCCATCACTAATGTTACGAAGATGCATTTATCTCGGATCGCTTCTGCAGTCTTCGACGTGCAAGAGCGGTCAATTCGATCGTCTCTCCATTTTTTCCGAACATTATCGATCAGTACGACGCAGCGTATCTGCGTAGTCGTAGCGCCGTACAAAATCCTGCCATGGTCAACGCACCAGTAACGAGCCATTTACAAGGCCAGATAAAATGTAATGGCTCGCAGCGATCAAGTCTCACACCCCACCCCGCAACGTCGGCACCTGCAACGCGGAAAACCCGTAATGCCGCAGCCAGCGCAGGTCGGAGTCGAAGAACGCGCGCAGGTCCGGGATCCCGTATTTCAGCATCGCGATCCGGTCGATCCCCATGCCGAAGGCGAAGCCCTGCCAGTCGTCCGGGTCCACCCCGCCCGAGCGCAGCACATGCGGGTGCACCATGCCCGAGCCCAGCACCTCCAGCCAGCCGTCGCCCTCGCCGACCTTCACCGTGCCGCCCTCGAAGCTGCACTGGATGTCGACCTCGGCCGAGGGCTCGGTGAAGGGGAAATGCGAGGCGCGGAACCGGGTCCGCACCGTGCGGCCGAAATAGGCGGCGAAGAATTCCTCCAGCACCCATTTCAGGTTCGCCATCGAGATGTCGCGGTCGATCGCCAGCCCCTCGATCTGGTGGAACATCGGCGTATGGGTCTGGTCGTAATCGGCGCGATAGACCCGGCCGGGGCAGATCACGCGCAGGGGCGCGCCCTGCTCCTGCATCGAGCGGATCTGCACCGGCGAGGTGTGGGTGCGCAACACGTGGGGCGGGCGGTCGTCCCCCTCGCTGCGGTGCATGTAGAACGTGTCCATCTCGGCGCGGGACGGGTGGTGGCCGGGGATGTTCAGCGCGTCGAAATTGTACCAGTCGCTCTCCACCTGCGGCCCCTCGGCCACGGCGAAGCCCATATCGGCGAAGATCGCGGTGCATTCCTCCCAGACCTGGCTCACCGGGTGGACCGATCCTTGCGTCACGTCCCGCGCGCCGCGCCGGGCGGGCAGGGTCACGTCGAGCCATTCCTCCGACAGCCGCGCCTCCAGCGCCGCGTCCTCCAGCGCCGCCTTGCGGGCCGCCAGCGCCGAGGTGATCTCGTCCTTCAGCGCGTTGAGCCGGGGCCCGGCCTCCTTGCGCTCCTCCGCGCTCATGCCGCCGAGCTGGCGCATGGCGAGGCTCACCTCGCCCTTCTTGCCGATGGCGGCCAGGCGCACCTGCTCCAGCTCGGCCTCGTCCCGGGCCGCGTCGATGCGGGTCAGGTAGGTGTCGCGCAGATCGTCCATGGCCGGCCCCCGGAAAGTGACGGCCGCGTGCTAGCGCGCCGCCTGCCCGAGGGCAAGCGCGCGGCAATCCGCCCGGGGGCGGACGGCCGGCGCGCGCTAGCTTCCCGGCCGACGCAGACAGGAGTGACCCGATGAAGATCCCGTTCCTCGCCGCCTTGGCGCTCGCCGCCGCGCCCGCCCTGGCCCAGACCGCAGGTCCCGGGACGCTGGAGGACCGCCTCGTCGGCAACACCTTCCAGGGCGACATGGGCGGCGGCGGCTATGCCAGCTATTTCGGCCCCGACGGCACCTATCACGACGATGCCGGCAGCGGCCGCTTTGAGATCACGGAGGACGGCGTGTGCTACCCTGAGACGGACTACGGCTGCTACCAGGCGACGATCGAGGGCGACACGCTCACCTGGTCGCAGGACGGGGAGGACATGGGATCGGGCGAGATCCTCGAAGGCGACGCGCTGGGCTTCACCGACGAGTGAAATTGTCCCGGGGCGCATCCGCCCCACCATTCGACGCGACAACAGGGAGGTATCCATGATCCGCATCGCAACGCTCGCCACCGCCGGCCTCGCCGCCACTGCCGCCTGGGCCGAGGAGGTGACCTACGACGCGGGCGGCGTCGAGCATACCGGCTACTTCGCCGCCGCCGAGGAACCGCAGGGCCTGGTGATCCTCGTCCACGACTGGGACGGGCTCGACGCCTACGAGCGCGGCCGCGCCGACCAGCTGGCCGAGATGGGCTACGATGCCTTCGCGCTCGACATGTACGGCGCGGATACCGAGGCCGGCACCACCGAGCAGAACCGCGCCGCCACAGGCGAATTGCGCGAAGATCGCGAGAAGATGCGGGCGCTGGTGCAGGCCGGGATCGAGGCGGCGCGCGGCCGGTCCGACGCCGGGGACCTGGTGGTTGCCGGCTACTGCTTCGGCGGCGGCGTCGCGCTGGAGATGGCGCGCTCCGACATGGCCGGAGAGGCGGCGGGCTACGCCACCTTCCACGGCTCGCTCGGCACGCCGGACGGGCAGGGCTATGCCGAAGCCGTGCCGCCGATCCTGATCCTGCATGGCGGCGCCGACAACTCGGTGACGCTGGACGATCTTTCCGCGCTGATGCGGGAGCTGGAGGAGGTCGGCGCAACCTATACCGCCGAGATCTATTCGGGCGCGCCCCACGCCTTCACCGTGGAGGGCTCCGACCGCTACCAGGAACGCGCCGCCACCGAGAGCTGGGCGGCCTTCTCCGACTTCCTGGCCGAGCGCCTTGGCGCGTGAGATCGAGCGCAAGTTCCTCGTGACGGGCGAGGGCTGGCGCGAGGCGGTGACGGCGTCGCGCCGGATCCGCCAGTTCTACCTCGCCCGCACCGACGACGCGACGGTACGGGTGCGGATCACCGACGATGCCGCGGCGCGGTTCACGGTGAAGGGTACCGGCTCCGGCGCTTCGCGCGACGAATACGAATGGGACATCCCCCTCGCCGAGGCCCGCGCGATGGAGGCTCTGCGCACGGGCCGCACCATCGTCAAGACGCGCCATCTGGTCCCGACCGGGGAGCTGACATGGGAGGTGGACGTCTTCGAGCACGGTCTCGTCCTGGCCGAGATCGAGCTGCCCTCCGAGGAGGTCGCCTTCGACCGCCCGGGCTGGATCGGCACCGAGGTGACCGGCGATCCGCGCTACTACAACGCCGCGATGGCCCTCGGCGGCGCGTCGGCCCCCGGGTCGAGCGATCCGCTGCGCCGCACCTCCCAGTAGGTGACGAAGCGGCCGGCGAGGGCTTCCGGCTCCTCCGCCAGAAGCGCCCGCGCCAGGCCGAGGATCACCGGCTCCATCGCGGCCCGCCGCGCGGCGATGGCCCGCGCCGCCCCGGACTGGGCCTGCGGCGACAGCCGGCCCTGAAGCCGGTTCAGGAGCGCCGGAAGAATCGCAAGGTCGCGATGGGCGGCGAGCGTTTCCAGCGCCGCATCGGCCAGCGCCAGATGCGCCGCGATCGGCCCCTCCATCATCGGCCGGAGCAGCTCGGCGTGACAGCGGTGATACCGGACCTGCCTGCGCAGCGCCGCGAAATCCTCCGCACCGCGGCGGCGCCCTGCGATGGCCAGGGCGGATTGCGCGCGGCAACAGGTCTGCGACAGACCGCCCGAGAGCGCCGTGCCCTCCTCGGCGGCCAGCGCCCAGGACCCGGACCGTTCCGAGACCGAGAGAAGCGCCACCTTCACCCGGTGCAGCCGAACCGGCACGTCCTCCCGCGCCTCGACTTCCTCCCGATCCCGCTCCAGCAGCGCGTGCAGGTCTTCGGCCAGTCCCGGCGACAGGAGGGTGGACAGCCAGGGCCGCGCCCGATCGGCGATGCCGGCCATCGTGGCGCTGTCGTGCAGGTCGCTCACGGCACGGCCGGCATCGCGCAGCGTCGCTGCCTCCACCCCGTAGGCCGGAAAGACCGGCCGCACGATCTTCAAGAGGCCGCGCAGGCCGCGGAGACGTGCCCGGACTCCGGCGACGACCCCGCCCACGGGCCCCTCGCCGGCCAGCTCGGCCAAAGCCTCGGACAGGACCGCATCCGCGATGCGGCGCAGTCCCGCCTCGACCGTCGGATCGTCCGGGCGAAAGGCATAGGTCACGGCAGGGGCTCCCCAGTCAACGATCAGTATTCCGCCGCCACCGTTCCGGGGCAAGCACGCACCGGTCGCTCATGGCGCTTCGGCCTCGCGCGCCTTCCAGTAGCCCGCGATCCGGCGCCCGTACCCCTTGGGCGTCTCGGCGAACAGCGCGCCGCCCGTCCGCAGGGCCGCCTCGGCCAGGGCCGCGCGCCGCGCCAGCAGCAATCCCCGCAGCGCCTCGGCCCCCTCGGCAGGGATGTCCCCGGACAGGCGGTCCAGCGCCGCCGCCATCACGTGGGTGTCGTGATGGTCGCCCAGATCCTCTGCCAGCCGGCCGGCAACCTCCGCCTGGGCGGCGATCAGCGGCGAGACATTCTTCAGAAGCCGCATGTGGTACCAGTGATACTTCACCCGCTTGCGCCATTCGTGGAACGTCTCCTCGCCCGGATCCCGCCGGGCCGCCCGCATCGCCTTCCGGGCACGGCGGACCGTCTTCGTCGCGCCGCGGGCCACGGCCGGGGCGCCATCGCGGTCAAGGATCCAGCCCGCGGCTCGCTCGCGTGCGGCCCGCAGGTCGGCGCGGCTTTGCTCCATGCGGTCCTCCACGTCCCCGGCCTTCTCCCGCGCGCGGGCCTCCGCGACCAGCCGCCGGCGCAGGTCATCGAAGGCGCCGTCCGACAGGCGGTCCGCGAACCGCGCGGTCAGCGCGTCGCAGGTCTCCACCAGGGCGGCGGCGTCGCGCACGTCCGACAGGCGTCGCGCGGCCTCGCGGAAGGCGGCGTTCTCGGCGCCGTAATCGTCGAAGACGGGGCGCACCAGCCGGATCAGTCCGCGCAGCTTCTTGCATCGCTTGCGCAGCTGGTGGATGCGCTCGGCCATGGGCAGATCCGGGTCCGCGCTCTCGGCCATCGCGCGGTCGATCTGGTCGAGCGCGATGCGGCGCAGGCCTTGGGCCACGTCCGCATCGTCTCGGGTGAAGGAATAGCTCATGGGCCGCGCGCCTTTCGTCCGGATCGGTGGGGAAAGCGGTTTGCCGGCCGCTGCGTTCCGCGTATGCGCGATCTCCCGCGCAATCGTGACGGCAGCGCAGGGCGGTGACAGGGAGAGGCCGCCGTGCTAGGCGCCCGGCAGGCCGGACGGAGGTTCCCCATGGCGGAAGCGGCAGGCTACGCGGCGATCATGTGCCTGGCCGGGATCGGCATCCCGGTCCTGGCGGCGCTCAACGCCGCCCTCGGCGTGCATCTGGGCTCGTCCACGGCGGCGAGCGTCGTGCTCTTCGCGGTGGCCTTCGGCACGGCGCTCGCGGCCTACCTTCTGATCGGGGGATCGGTGGCCCGGCTCGGCGCCGCGCCGCGGCACCTGTTCCTCGCCGGCGGGCTTGTGGCCTTCTACGTGCTGTCGATCACTTGGGTCGCGCCGCGCTTCGGCGTCGGCAACGCGATCTTCTTCGTCCTGCTCGGGCAACTGGTCGCGGCGGCGGCGATCGACCATTTCGGCCTGTTCGGCGCCCGGGTGGTGCCGCTGGCGCCGGTCCGAGCGCTGGGTCTGGCGCTGATCGTCTGCGGCATCTTCGTTACCCAGGTCGTCGGTCGCCCCTGACCGCGGGCCGAAAAAAAGGCCGCCCCGCAAGGGACGGCCCCGAACGGGGTGCCGAGGCGGCCGCGTCAGGCCGCCAGCTTCGCCTTCGCCTGGTCGACGATGGCGCCGAAGGCGTCGGGCTCGTGCACGGCGAGATCGGCCAGCACCTTGCGGTCGACCTCGATGCCGGCCAGCGCCAGCCCGTTGATGAAGCGCGAATAGGTCAGCGTCTCGTCATGCGCACGCACCGCGGCGTTGATCCGCTGGATCCACAGCGCGCGGAAATTGCGCTTGCGGTTCTTGCGGTCGCGGGTGGCGTACTGGTTGGCCTTGTCGACCGCCTGCGTGGCGGTGCGGAAGGCGTTCTTGCGCCGGCCGTAATAGCCTTTCGCGGCCTTGACGACCTTGCGATGACGGGCGTGGGAGGTGGTTCCGCCTTTCACTCGTGCCATGGTCGGATCTCCTTAGCGGTCGTAGGGCATGAACTGCTTGGCAAGCTTCTGGTCGGGCTTGCTGAGCACTTGGGTTCCGCGCTGATCGCGGATGAAGTCGTTGGACCGCTTGATCATGCCGTGCCGCTTGCCGGCCTGGCCGCCGACGACCTTGCCGGTGGCGGTGACCTTGAAGCGCTTCTTGGCGCTCGACTTGGTCTTCATCTTGGGCATTTCCGTCTCCTTGTCGGGGGTCGGTGGAAACGCGCGGACTCGGCATGCCACACCGGCCGGCCCGCGCGGGACGTGAGCGCGCCCCTTACACGGGGCGCTCCGCCTGCGCAAGGGGTCAGCCGGGATCGGTGGAATAGATCAGCCGCTCCTCGCAGGGGGCGACGCGCAGGATGTTCGTCGTGCCCGACTGGCCGAAGGGAACGCCTGCGGTGACCACGATCTGGTCCTCCGCCTCGGCGAACCCTTCCGTGCGGGCGGCGCGGGCGGCGTTGATCACCGCCTCCTTGAACCGGCCGACCTCGCCCGTCGTGACGCAATGCATCCCCCAGGAGAGGCAGAGCCGCCGCGCCGTCCCGGTCATCGAGGTGAGCGCGATGATCGGCACCTGCGGCCGCTCCCGCGCGACCAGAAGCGCCGTGTTCCCCGACTGGGTATAGCAGCAGATCGCCTTGATGTCCGTGGTCTCGGCGATCTCGCGGGCGGCCGAGACGATGGCATCGGCCACCGTGTCCTTGTCGCCGCCGCGGCTGGCATTGATCACGTCGAGGTAGGTCGGGTCGCTCTCCACCTCCATGGCGACGTTGTTCATCGTCTCCACCGCCTCTACCGGATAGGCGCCGGCGGCCGATTCGGCCGACAGCATCACCGCGTCGGCGCCCTCGTAGATCGCGTTGGCCACGTCCGACACCTCGGCCCGGGTGGGCATCGGGCTCTCGATCATCGATTCGAGCATCTGCGTGGCGACGATCACCGGCTTGGCCGCCGCGCGGCACTTGCGGATCAGCCGTTTCTGGATCGGCGGCACGTTCTGTACGGGAAGCTCGACGCCGAGATCGCCGCGCGCCACCATGATCCCGTCCGAGGCCTCGAGGATCTCGGGGAAGTTCTTGACCCCCATCGGCTTCTCGATCTTCGACAGGATCGCGGCGCGGCCCTGGCACAGTTCGCGCGCCTCCTCCACGTCGCGGGGCCGCTGCACGAAGGACAGGGCCAGCCAGTCCACGCCCAGCGCGCAGACGAAGTCCAGGTCCTTGCGGTCCTTCTCGGACAGCGCGGCCAGCGGCAGTTCCACGTCGGGCACGTTCACGCCCTTGCGGTTGGAGATCGTGCCGCCGACCATCACCTCGCAATTCGCATAGTCCGGCCCGTGATCCTTCACCCGCAGCCGGATCTTGCCGTCGTTGACAAGGAGCGTCGCCCCCGGCTCCAGCGCTTCGAAGATTTCCCGGTGCGGCAGCTGCACGCGGGTCGCGTCGCCCTCGGCCTCGTCGAGGTCGAGCCGGAAATCCTGCCCGTCCTCGATCTCCTCCTCGCCCTTCGCGAACACGCCCAGGCGCAGCTTGGGCCCCTGCAGGTCCGCCAGGATGGCGATCGGACGGCCCGTGTCCTTCTCGATCTGGCGGATGATCCGGTGGCGCTCGCCGATTTCCTCGTGGCTGCCATGGCTCATGTTCAGGCGGAACACGTCGGCGCCGGCCTCGAACAGCTTGCGGATGGTGGCATAGTCGCTGGAGGCGGGGCCCAGCGTGGCGACGATCTTTATCTTGCGAAGACGGCGCATGGATAGCTCCCCGTTAGCGTCGGTCACACCTATGGGCGAAGACCCCCGGGCTGACAACAGAGCACGGCCGCGGCCGGGGTCAAAGGTTGATCCCGCGCCACGCACCGCACAGCTATGCGGCAGCACACAGACTGGGAGCGACCCGATGGACGACCAGACCCGCCTCGAACTGGAGGCCGCCACCTTCCGCCGCCTGCGCGACCATCTGCGCAGTCGCACCGACGTCCAGAACATCGACCTGATGAACCTCGCCGGCTTCTGCCGCAACTGCCTGAGCCGCTGGTACCAGGAGGAAGCGGCCGAGCGCGATCTGGACCTGTCCAAGGAGGCCGCGCGCGAGATCGTCTACGGCATGCCCTACGAGGAGTGGCGCGCCCGTTACCAGACCGAGGCGAGCGACACGCAGAAAGCCGCCTTCGACGCCGCGCCGAAGGATCACTGAGCCCATGGCCGCGCGCCACGACGTCGCCGAGTTCGTCCGCGACGCGCTCGACCGCGGCCGCTCGCGCGAGGAGATCCGCGAGGCGCTGGCCCGCGCCGGCTGGCGCGAGCGCGACATCGCCCGGGGGCTCGGCGCCTTCGCCGACGACGGGTTCCTGCCGCCGGTGCCGCGGCCGCGCCCCTTCGCCTCGGCGCGCGACGCGGCCGTCTATGCGCTGGGCTTCTTCGCGCTCGGCGTGGTCGTGGTCAACGCGGTGGCCGAGCTCTTCGCCGTGGTCGAGCGGGCGCTGGGCACCGGCGACCCGTTCGGCCAGGCGGCGGCGTGGCGGATCGCCGCGCTCTGCGTCTTCTTTCCGCTGTTCCTCGCCCTCGATCTGCGGGCCGAGCGGGAGAACCCGGTCCGCAAGACCTTCGCCTACGCGGCTTTTTTCTTCGCCACGCTGGTGCTCCTTTTCACCCTGGTCGGCGTCCTCGCCGTGGGTCTGACGGGGGGGCTGGGGGCGGAACTGGCGCTCAAGGCGGCGATCCTGGCTTCCGCCGCGGCGGCGGTGCTGCTCTACTACCGCCGGGATCTGCGGCAGGACGCGGACCGGACCTGACCGGAAGGGAAACCGCGATGCAAAGACCTGTCCTTGCCCTCGCGCTGGCGCTGGCGGCTGCCCCTTCGGCGGCGGATCCGCATCCGCAGCTGGCCCTGCAGGTCTCGCTCAACCTCGAACGCTACGGGATCATCGTCGCGCCCGAGGCGCTGACCACGGCGCAGGCCGCAGCGCTGCACAACTTTTTGTCGCGGGAGAGCGACTATCTGGTCGTGCGCCGCCGCGCCCGGGCGATCCTGCGCAGCCCCGATTACCGCAACGGGGCGGATCGCGGCGCCGCTCAGCGATAGACCATGTCGACGCTGTCGAAGGCCCCCACCTCGAAGTCCTCGATGAAGTCCAGGTGGTCCCGCTTCAGGCGGTCCGCCGTCTCGACGGTGAAGCGCAGCAGATCCTCCACGAACAGCTCCCGCGGCTCGCAGGCGGCGATGATCGACGGTTCCACGTCGTAATCCACCTGGCCCAGGTCGTCGGACAGGGCATGGGCCTGGGCCAGCGCCTCGCCGCAGACATGGGCATAGTTGCGCCAGGTCTTCTTCGACAGCTCGTCGAGGTCGATATCGTCCCGGAACGGGGCGCGCTCCCGGCTCATGTAGCTCTCGTCCCAGATCTGCACCGCGCCGTAGAACACGTCGCCATGGGCCAGCTGCACCTTTTGCCCGTGGGCGATGCGCTCGCCCTTCTCGCCCGCGTCGAAGTCGGAGGGCGGGGTGAGCCCGTCCAGCGCCGAGCGCCGCGCCTTCTTGAATTCCACGATGATGTCGTCGGTGGCGTCCTTCGACGGGCCCTCCAGCAGCACGTAGTAGCGCGGCAGGCCCAGCGAGGCGGTGCCCTGTCCATGGCGCACGCAGACATCCTTGACCTTCAGTTCGGGCGAGCGGTCGGGCACGTCGAGCCCGTTGGCCTTGGCCAGGTCGTTCACCGCCGTCTGGAAGGTCTCGATCTCGGACGAGATCGGCTGCAACTCGTCATCGGCGCGGAATCCCTTGCCCGAGGGCTTGAGGTAATCGTCCCACAGCCAGTCCTTCCGCTCCTCCCAGGCCTCCTCGAACAGGCGGCGGATCACCTTGGGCGAATTGTCCATGCGGAACGCGTCCGCCTTCTCGGTCTCGTGGTCGGCATAGCCCTGCATCGCCTCCAGGTAGCCCCGCACGAAGGCGCGCACGATCTTGCGGCGCTGCTTGCGATTCAGCCCCTCCTCCTGGGCGGCGACCCAGAAGCCCACGGCGGCGCGCTTCATGTCCCAGGTGAAGGGGGCATAGGTCGCCTCGTCGAAATCGTTGACCGAGAAGATCGGCACCCCGTCCCGGTTCGGCATGACGCCGAAATTCTCCGGATGCACGTCGCCCAGCGCCAGCACCGTCGGCATGTGCGAGTCCATCCCCACCATGTCGCGGTAGAACAGCAGCGCCGTGCCGCGGAAGAACTTGTAGCGGGACTTGGCCAGCTTCTCGAACTTCATCCGGGTGCCGTGGGCCTGTTCCTCGATCCGTGTCTGGTGATCCTCGCGCAGGGTGGAGCGGACGTGGTGGCGCCGGTCGAGCCCGGCAAGCCCGCGCGGCGGTACGATCTGCTCGCCCTCGGCGATGCGGCGCGCCAGTTCGCGAAACGATTCCCGCCGCCCCTGCGACTTCGCCACCGGGTCCGCGCCGGATGCCTGCGCGGCCTCTGCGGACTGTGCGCGCCCGGCCTGTCTTGCCTTCTTCGCCTTGTTCGTCTCGGCCATCGCGGGGTCCCTCTTGCGGCGCTTCCCCGGAGGAACGCCCCCCCGGCGGGCCTCGTTCCGTCAGCGCAGCGCGGCCACCGGATCGTGCCGGAAACACCCGGTCAGGTGATGGTTGAGCAGCCCGCAGGCCTCCATCCAGGCCTGCACGATCGTCGGCCCGCAGAACCGGAAGCCGCGCCCCTTCAGCGCCGCCGAGAGGGCCTGCGATTCGGCAGAGCGGGTCGGCACCTCCTCCATCCGCGCATAGCCGGGCGATCGCGGCTCGTGGTCCACCGCGGCCCAGACGAAGGGCGCGAATCCCTCCCGCGCCTCGATCTCGAGAAAGGCACGGGCGTTGCCGATGGTGGCCTCGATCTTGCCGCGGTGGCGCACGATGCCCGGATCGGCCAGGAGCCGCTCCACCTCGGCCGTGCCCCAGCCCGCCACCACCTCGGGATCGAACCCGGCGAAGGCGGCGCGGAACGCCTCGCGCTTGCGCAGGATCGTGATCCAGGACAGCCCGGCCTGGAACCCGTCGAGGACCAGCTTCTCCCACAGGGCGCGCGGGTCGCGCTCGGGCACGCCCCACTCGGTGTCGTGGTAGGCGACATAGAGCGGGTCGTTCCCGCACCACGGGCATCGGCCGTTCATCACTCCACCCTTCCTTTCATTCCATTTGACGGTTTTACTGGTTCTTAGCGCCCCCGGTCCACAACCTTGGCGCGCAGAACGGAGATGGCCATGGACAAGCGCAAGATCGGACTGCCCCAGGGCGCCCCGGCGTGCGACATGCCCGCGCCCGGCGGTGCGGCGGTCCATGCCATGGTCGAGGCCGCGTTGGCGGCCGGCCGGGTCCGGCTTGCCTTCCAGCCCGTCGTCGTCGCGGGGCCGGCGCGATCCCCGGCCTTCTACGAGGGGTTGATCCGTCTCCTCGACCACGCCGGCCGGCCGATTCCCGCCAGCGCCTTCATCGGCGCCGTCGAGGCGACCGAGCTGGGCCGCCGTCTCGACGTGCTCGCCCTGCGGCACGGCTTCGCGGCGCTGCGGGAGCGGCCGCAGCTGCGGCTGTCGGTGAATCTCTCGCCGCTGACCATCGGCCACCCGGACTGGATGGCCGAACTGGAGCGCGGCATCGCCCGCGATCCCACCGCCGCGGAGCGCCTGATCCTGGAACTGACCGAGCGGATCGCGATCACCATGCCGGACCGCGTGGGGGCGTTCATCGCCCGCCTGCACGGTTGCGGAGTTGCCGTCGCGGTGGACGATTTCGGCGCCGGCTGCACCGCGATGCGCCATCTTCGGGAATTCCGCTTCGACATCCTCAAGATCGACGGCGCGATTTGCGGCGACGTCGCGCGCAACCCCGACAATCGCGCCCTGGTCATGGCCATCGTCTCCATCGCCCGGCATTTCGAGATGATGACCGTGGCCGAGCGGATCGAGCGGACCGAGGACGCCGACGCGCTCACCGGGATCGGCGTCGACTGCCTGCAGGGCTACCTGTTCGCCGCGCCCGACCTCAGCCCGGACTGGCAGGATTGCGACCTGCGCCGCAGCGCCTGACCCCGATCGCCGGCATCGGCTGGCCTTGCCCGACACGCGCATTATAGTCGTGGCGACCGCAGGGGTGCGGCGGCGAGCCGCGGCGCCCGGGCAAATGGAGGGGATAGAATGACGAATGTCGTAATCGCATCGGCCGCGCGTACCGCCGTGGGCACCTTCGCGGGGTCCTTCGCCGACATCCCGGCGCACGATCTGGGCACGAAGGTGCTGGAGGCGCTGGTGGAGCGCGCCGGGATCGACAAGTCGGAGGTGAGCGAGACGATCCTGGGCCAGGTCCTGACCGCGGGGCAGGGCCAGAACCCCGCCCGCCAGGCCCATATCAATGCCGGCCTGCCGATCGAGTCGGCCGCCTGGGGCATCAACCAGGTCTGCGGGTCGGGCCTGCGCGCCGTGGCGCTCGGCGCCCAGCACATCCAGCTCGGCGACGCCAAGATCATCGCCGCCGGCGGGCAGGAGAACATGTCGATGGCCCCGCACGTGGCGAACCTGCGCAAGGGCCACAAGATGGGCGACCTGAAGTTCGTCGATTCGATGATCCGCGACGGCCTCTGGGACGCCTTCAACGGCTACCACATGGGCCAGACTGCCGAGAACGTGGCCGAGAAGTGGCAGATCAGCCGCGAGGAGCAGGACAAGTTCGCCGCGCGCTCGCACAACAACGCCGAGAAGGCCCGCGCCGATGGTCGCTTCCAGGACGAGATCGTCCCCTATACCTATTCGACGAAGAAGGGCGACGTGACCGTCGACAAGGACGAGCATATCCGTGAGGGTGCCTCGCCCGAGGGCATGGGCAAGCTGCGCCCGGCCTTCACCAAGGACGGCTCGGTCACCGCGGGCAACGCGAGCGGCATCAACGACGGCGCCGCGGGCGTGCTGCTGATGTCGGCCGAGGAGGCCGAGAAGCGCGGCATCGAGCCGATGGCCCGGATCGTCAGCTACGCCACCGTCGGCCTCGACCCCTCGATCATGGGCACCGGCCCGATCGGCGCCAGCCGCAAGGCGCTGGAGATGGCGGGCTGGAAGCCCGGCGACCTCGACCTCGTCGAGGCCAACGAGGCCTTCGCCGCCCAGGCCTGCGCCGTGAACAAGGACATGGGCTGGGACCCCGAGATCGTGAACGTCAACGGCGGCGCCATCGCCATCGGGCATCCGATCGGAGCGTCCGGGGCCCGGATCTTCAACACCCTGCTGTTCGAGATGAAGCGCCGCGGGGCGAAGAAGGGCCTCGCCACGTTGTGCATCGGCGGCGGCATGGGCGTCGCGATGTGCGTCGAGCGGCCCTGAAGGCAAAGGGCCGCGCCCTGGCGGCGCGGTCCGTTCCCGATGGCCAAGACCTATTTCGACCAGATCGTCTTCTCGGGCGGGGGCACGCGCTGCATGTGGCAGGGCGGATTCATGCACGTCCTCGAACAGGCGATCCCGGTTCAACCGGCCCGCATCACCGGGGTCTCCGGCGGGGCCTGCACCGGATGCGGCTTCATCACCCATCGCGGGACCCGGGTGCGCGACATCTTCATAGAGAAGTTCGCCGAGCACGACCGCAACCTGCCCCTGCACGAGCCCTTCGACGGGGAGCCGGGAAACTCGCCGCACCAGCTGATCTATCGCGACGTGATCCGCACCTGCTTCGACGACGAGGAGGCGAAACGGGCGATCATGGAGGGGCCGGAATTCTGCATCCTCATTGCCCGGCCGCCCGACGGCAACTGGCCCACGCTTTCGGGCGCGGCGATGACGATTGTCTACGAGGCCGACACGATCATCCGCTCGAACCCGCACCTGAAATGGGCCGAGGCCGCGGGGATGCGGGGCGAGCTGATCGACGCCCGCCAGGCGACCCGGGACGGGCGCCTGATCGATCTCATCTGCGGCGCCGCGACGATTCCGCCGGCCTTCGATCCCCCGATCTGGGATGGCGAGCCGGCCGTGGATGCCGGCATGGTGGATCAGGCCCCGATGCCCCCGAACGGCGAGGGCACGACCCTGATCCTCTTGACCAAGAGGTTCCGCGACATCCCCGACCTGCCGGGACGGACCTACGTCATGCCGTCCGAGGCGGTTCCGGCCGACAAGATCGACTTCACCGACCCCCAGAAACTGCGGGACACGTGGGATCTGGGCGAAGAGGATGCCCGCCGCTTCCTGGCGGACATCGACAACATCGCATCCAGTTAAGAGGAGGAACTGATGGGACGTGTAGCTATCGTGACGGGAGGCAGCCGCGGGATCGGCGCCGCCATCGCCAAGGCGCTGAAGGCCGAGGGCCACGAGGTCGCCGCCACCTATGGCGGCAATGACGAGGCGGCGAAGAAGTTCACCGACGAGACCGGGATCCAGACCTTCAAGTTCGACGTCGGCGATTACGAGGCCTGCAAGTCCGGCATCGCCGAGGTCGAGGAGAAGATGGGCCCGGTCGAGATCCTGGTGAACAATGCCGGCATCACCAAGGACGCGCCGTTCCACAAGATGACGCCCGACCAGTGGAACGCGGTGATCAACACCAACCTCACCGGCGTCTTCAACATGACCCACAACGTCTGGAAGGGGATGCGCGAGCGCGGCTTCGGCCGGATCGTGACGATCAGCTCGATCAACGGCCAGAAGGGCCAGTTCGGCCAGGCCAACTACGCCGCCTCCAAGGCGGGCGATCTGGGCTTCACCAAGACGCTGGCCGCCGAGGGGGCGGGCAAGGGCATCACCGCCAACGCGGTCTGCCCCGGCTACATCGCCACCGACATGGTCATGGCCGTGCCCGAGAAGGTGCGCGAGCAGATCGTCGCGCAGATCCCGGTCGGCCGCCTGGGCGAGCCCGAGGAGATCGCGCGCTGCGTTACCTTCCTGGCCTCCGACGATGCCGGCTTCATCACCGGGGCGACGATCTCGGCCAATGGCGGGCAGCACTTCGACTGAACGCGGCGGCGCCGGGCCTCGTGCGGCCCGGCGCCATCCCGACCCTCCGGGCGGCGGGCTCTCCGCCGCCCGTCTGCCTCGCGGCAGCGATGGATCCGCCGCCATGGCTGCTCCGGGGATGACACGGGCACGCCAACCGAATCGGCGGGCCCGGGGGGCGCATCCGCGAAAGCGAACCGGCCGCCTTTCTCAAGCCGGCCGGCCTCGCGTGTCAGGTATCGCTCTTCCGTCTAGTGGGTCAGACGCTCGATCTGCTCCTTCAGGCGAAGCTTCTGCCGTTTCATCTGCTTGATCTCGATCTCGTCGAAGGAGGGGCTGCGCTGCGCCGCCTCGACCTGTTCGGACAAGGCCTGATGCTTCTTCCGCAGTTCCTGAACGTGCGAACTCACCGACATGCGTCACCTCCATGTTGCTGATTGAAAGAATGTATGCCGCGTTGCGCGACCTGTCATCTGCCGGTCACGAATATTCGGCGGAACGCTGCCAAACTTGCCGATCGTTACCGCAGGGCTGCCGCTTCGCGCAGCACCGCGTGCGCCGGTCCGGTATAGCCCCCGCCGGCGGAATCGCCGTGCAGGACGAAGGGCGGGTCGATCCGCGCCGGGCTGCGGCCCTCCTTCACCCCCTGCACCAGGATCAGCGTCGCATCGCGCCCCTCTCGTGGCTGGATCGCGCGCAGTCGCAGGCTGCCGAGATGCGCCGCCATCGCCGTCATCAGGTCCGGCAGGCGGTCGGCGCGCTGGATGACGGTCATCCGCCCCCGGGGGGTCAGGCGCCGGCTCCCCGCCGCGATCCACTCGGCCAGGTCCAGTGTCTCGCCCAGCGCCGTCTCGCGCTCCGCCGCCCGGGCGGCGGTGCCGCGGCGGCGGTCGAAATAGGGCGGATTGGCGATCACCCGGTCGAAGCGCCGCACCTTCATCTCCGCGGGCATCCGGGCGATGTCGCCCTCCACGATCAGGGCCGCCGCCCCGTTCTCGGCGGCGTTGCGTCGGGCCAGCGCGGCATAGCGCGGTTGCAGTTCGATCCCGGCCAGGTCCAGCTCCGGCACCCGTGCCGCGAGGCACAACAGTGCCGTGCCCGCCCCGCAGCCCAGGTCCAGCACCGATTGCCCGGCCCGGACCTCCACAGCCGCGGCCAGCAGCACCGGGTCGATCCCCGCCCGGTAGCCGCGCCGGGGTTGCCACAGATGCAGGCGCCCGCCGAGGAAGGCGTCGCGCGTCAGGTCATCGTCCGGGGTCGACATCGTTGTCGCGCAGCACCGCGCGGGCCAGGAAATGGTCCCGGTCGGCCACCATCAGGCGCCGCGGCAGGATGCCGATCGATCCCTCGATCACGCTCGTATGGACGTCCAGTTCGAACACCTCTATCCCCTCGCCGGACAACAGCGCCTTGGCAAAGGCGATGGCCGTGGGATCGTTCGAGCGCATGAGTTCCTTCATCGCCGGCGACCTAGCGGCCGCATGGGTCGGGGAAAGGGGGCAACATGGACGCCGGCGTGAAACCGCAGGAACGGATGGCCGGCGTGCTCGCCGACGAGCTGACCCAGATCGACGCGGTGATCCGCGCGCGCATGGCCTCCGAGAACGCGCCCCGCATCCCCGAGGTCACCGCCCACCTGGTGGGGGCGGGCGGCAAGCGCATCCGGCCGATGCTGACCGTGGCCAGCGCCCGCCTGATGGGCCATCGCGGCACCCAGGCGATCAACCTCGCCGCGGCGGTGGAGTTCATCCATACCGCGACGCTGCTGCACGACGACGTGGTCGACGAGAGCGGCCAGCGCCGCGGCCGCCCCACCGCCAACCTGCTCTGGGACAACAAGTCGAGCGTGCTGGTCGGCGACTATCTCTTCGCCCGCGCCTTCCAGCTGATGGTCGAGACGGGATCGCTCCGCGTGCTCGACATCCTGTCGAATGCCGCGGCCACCATCGCCGAGGGCGAGGTGCTGCAGCTCACCGCGATGAGCGACCTGGCCACCGCCGAGGAAGTCTATCTCAGCATTGTGCGCGGCAAGACGGCGGCACTGTTCTCGGCCGCCACCGAGGTCGGCGGCGTGGTCGCCGGCGCCTCAGAGGCCGAGATCCGGGCGCTGTGGACCTATGGCGACGCGCTGGGCGTGGCCTTCCAGATGGCCGACGACCTGATCGACTGGCTGGACGAGACCGGCAAGGGTCGGGGCGACGACTTCCGCGAGCGCAAGATGACCCTGCCGATCATCCGCGCGGTGGCCCGCGCCGATGCCGAGGGCCGCGCCTTCTGGGAGCGCACGATCGGCCGCGGCCGGCAGGAGCCGGGCGATCTGGACCATGCCGCCGACCTCCTGCGCCGTACCGAGGCGCTGGACTCGGTCCGCCGGACCGCTCTGGCCTGGTCCGCGACGGCTCGAGAGGCGCTGGAGCAGTTGCCCGACCACGAGCTGCGCGACATGCTCGCCGATCTTGCCGATTACGTGGTGGAGCGCATCCGCTAGAGGGCCGCCGCCGGCATGACCCACCAGCCGGGCCGCCGCGCGGCCAGCGCGCGGGCGGCCGCCCGCGCCTCCGCCTGCGTTGCATAGAGCCCGAAACAGGTCGCCCCCGAGCCGGACATCCGCGCCAGCAGGCACCCCTCCGTGTCCGCGATCAGCGCCAGCGCCACCCCCACCGCCGGCTCCACCGTGCGGGCCGGGGCCTCCAGGTCATTGCGTTGCCGGGACAGCCACGCCGCCAGTTCGGCCGCGTCGCGGGCCGCGGGCAGGTCGGGCATCGGCGCGTTCTGACGGGCCGCGAGCGCGGCGAAGACCGCCGGGGTGGCGAGCGGGCGGCCCGGATTGACGAGGCACAGATGCAGCGGGGGCGGGGGCGGCACGTCCGACAGCACCTCGCCGATGCCCCGCATCCGGCGCGGCCGCGGCTCGAGGCAGACCGGCACATCCGCGCCCAGCGCCGCGATCCCGTCCGGCACCGCCCGCCCGTCCATCCGGTGCAGCGCCCGCAGGGTCGCTGCCGCGTCCGCCGAGCCGCCGCCGAGCCCCGCCGCCACCGGCAACCGCTTGTCCAAGGTGATCCGCGCCGGCGGACCTTGCGTCATCCGCGCCGCGCGCAGCACCAGGTTGTCCTCGGCCGACAGGCCCGCGGCGAAGGGGCCGGTGATGTCGAGCCGCCACGCCGCCGCCGGTTCCACGGCGACCGCCTCGCCCGCATCGGCGAAGACGACCAGCGAATCTGATCAGGTGATAGCCGTCCGGCCGGCGGCCGGTGACATGCAGGGTCAGGTTGATCTTGGCGGGCGCGCGGGCCTCAGCCGCCATCGGCGACCCGCGGCGGGGTCTCCCCCTCCTCCCGCAACACCTTGTCCAGCCCCACCTCCAGCTTGCGCCGGATGCGTTCGGGGTCGACCTCGTCGCCCTGGTCGTTCTCCACGAAGCTCAAGGCGCGCTGCCACTGGAAGCGCGCCTCCAGCTGCCGTCCCACGGCCCACAGCACGTCGCCCAAATGGTCGTTCACCACCGGGTCCACCGGCATCAGCTCCACCGCGCGCTCCATCGGCGCCACCGCCTCCTCGTAGCGGCCAAGGCGATAGAGCCCCCAGCCGAGCGAATCGGCGATGTAGCCCGATTCCGGCGCCTCGGCGACGGCGCGCTCGATCAGCTTCAGCGCGTCTTCGAGGTTCTCGCGCCGTTCCAGCATCGAATAGCCGAGATAGTTCAGCACCTGCGGCTGGTCGGGGTTCAATTCCAGCGCCTTGCGGAAATCGGCCTCCGCCGCCTCCCATTCGCCGATCCGCTCCTCGGCGATGGCGCGGGCGAAATAGACGATCCACTGGTCGGGCCGGTCCTCGTCGAACAGGGCGACGGCGTCGTCATAGACATCCCGCGCCTCCTCGAACCGCTGCGCCGAGCGCAGCGAGTCGCCCAGCGAGACGAGCACGTTCAGCTCCCGGGGGTATTCCTCGGCCAGGGCGGCGATGGCCTCGATGGCGGCGGCCTCGTCGCCCGCCGAGGCCATGCACTGGGCGCGGCCCAGCTCGGCGGTCAGCCGCATCGGCGAGTCTTCGGGCACCGAGGCATAGGTCTGCAGCGCCAGTTCGTACTGCTCCATTTCCTCCAGCAGCGCGGCGGAGAGCAGCGTGGCCTCCACGTGGCCGGGGCGCAGGTGCTCCGCCGCCCGCGCATAGAGCAGCGCGTAGGAGGGCGCGGTCTGCCCGACCACGGCATTGGCCACGTCGTAGCCCACCTCGGCCAGCCCGGCGCGCGGGTTCGGCGCCACGTCGAAGGCGAGCGTCTCGCCGGCCTCGAGCCGGGACCGCGTCTCCGAGAGGGTCTGGTCCAGCACTCCCGAGGTGCGGGCCGAAAGCAGCTCCAGGGCATCCTCCGTCCGGCCCATCTGCGACAGGATCTGCAGCCGCGCCTCCAGTCCGCGCCGGGTCAGCCGCAGATCCTCGGCCTCCGAGAGGATCGCCTCGGCCTCATCGAAACGGCTCACGGAGGCGAGGGCGAGCGCCTTGTGATAGAGGCCGAAGGCGCGCACCGTGCTCTCCTCGCCCACCGAGTCGAAGGCCTTCAGGGCCGCATCCACGCGATTGACCCCCATCAGCGCCCAGGCCCGGGCCAGGTCGTCGAAGAGCGGCCCGACGCTGGTGCCGCCCTCGATCTGCGACAGCAGCCCCTTCCAGTCCCCCTCCTTCGCGAGGCTCACCAGCTGCGCTAGGCTCGCCACCTGGCTCGTCCCGCCGGCATCCAGCAGCCGGTCCGCCACGTCGTCGGCCCGCTCGAAGGCGTTCAGCGACATGTAGGCGCCGGTCAGCGCCTCGAGCAGTCGCGGATTGTCGGGGTCGCGGGTCACCGCCCGCGCCAGATAGCGCGAGGCGGCGTCGAAATCGTCCTGCATCTGCGCCGCGCGCCCGGCCAGATACGGCCCTGCCAGGTCCTGCGACGCGGCCGGAAGGGCCGGCGCGGCCAGCGCCGTGACGAGGAGAAGGCTGCGGAGCATGAAGGGCGTCCTTTCCGTATGGTCGCCCGGAGGCTAAGGCCCCGCGGGCCGCGGGGCAACTCGCGCGGGCCCCCGTCGGCGGGGCCGCGCGGTCACATGTTCGGGTAGTTCGGCCCGTCGCCCCCCTGCGGCGTGGTCCAGACGATGTTCTGGCCGGGATCCTTGATGTCGCAGGTCTTGCAGTGGACGCAGTTCTGGAAGTTGATGACGAAACGGTCCTCGCCCGTGGCTTCGTCCTTCACGAACTCGTAGACGCCCGCCGGGCAGTAGCGCTGGGACAGGCCGGCGTATTTCGGCAGGTTGACCTGCACCGGCACGTCCGGGTCCTTCAGCTTCAGGTGCGCGGGCTGGGACTCCGAATGGTTGGTATTGGAGAAGCTGACATTGGTCAGCCGGTCGAAGCTGATCTTGCCGTCGGGCTTGGGATAGTCGATCGGCTTGTGCTTCGACGCTTCCTCCGTGGCCGCCGCGTCGGTCTTGCCGTGCTTCAGCGTGCCGAAGACCGAGAAGCCGAGCGTGTTCGTCCACATGTCGAGCCCGCCGAGCGCGAGGCTCGCCTGAAGGCCGTATTTGGACCACAGCGGCTTGACGTTGCGCACCGGCTTGAGGTCGCGGCCGATCGGGCCCTCGCGCACCTCGGCGTCGTATTCCTTCAGCACGTCGCCCGACCGGTCGTCCTCGATCGCGGCATGGGCCGCCTCGGCCGCGGACTTGCCCGAGAGCATCGCGTTGTGGTTGCCCTTGATGCGCGGCACGTTGACCATCCCCGCCGCGCAGCCCAGAAGGACCCCCCCCGGGAACGCCGTCCTGGGCAGCGATTGCCAGCCGCCCTCGGTGATCGCCCGCGCCCCGTAGGAAAGCCGCTTGCCCCCGGTCAGCAGCTCCTTGACGTAGGGGTGGTGCTTGAACTGCTGGAACGCCAGGTAGGGGTTCACGTGCGGATTGGCATAGCCCAGATGCACGACGAAGCCGACATAGACCTGGTTGTCGTTCAGGTGATAGATGAACGACCCGCCGCCGGCGGAATTTCCAAGCGGCCAGCCCATCGTGTGGACCACGCTGCCGGGCTTGGACTTCGCCGGATCGATTTCCCACAGCTCCTTCATGCCGAGGCCGTATTTCTGCACGTCCGACCCGGCATCGAGCTCGTATTTCGCGATCACCTGCTTGGACAGCGACCCGCGCACCCCCTCGCCCAGCATGACGTACTTGCCGTGCAGCTCCATGCCCGGCTCGTAGCCGTCGCCGGGCGTGCCGTCGGGGTTCAGGCCGAACTCGCCGGCGACCACGCCCTTCACGTGGCCATCCGCGTCATAGACCAGCTCGGAACAGGCCATGCCGGGGAAGATCTCCACCCCCAGCTCCTCGGCCTGCTCGGCCAGCCAGCGGCAGACATTGCCCATCGAGACGATGTAGTTGCCGTCGTTGTGCATCAGCGGCGGCATCGCCCAGGTCGGCACCGACACCTTGCCCGACTCGCCGAGATAGAAGAACTTGTCGGTCTTGACCGGCACGTCGAGCGGTGCGCCCTTCTCCTTCCAGTCGGGGATCAGCGCGTCCAGCCCCACCGGGTCCAGCACCGCGCCCGACAGGATGTGGGCGCCGATCTCGGAGCCCTTCTCCAGCACCACGACCTCGCGCGCGGGATCGAGCTGTTTCAGACGGATCGCCGCGGACAGGCCGGCGGGGCCGCCGCCGACGATGACCACGTCGTACTCCATCGCGTCGCGTTCGATCTCGGTCATGCTGGCTCCTGGAATTGGCTGCTGGGTCGCTGCGGTGAATATCGGCGTCCTTCCCCCGTGGTCAATTGCGACACCGCGTTAGCCGCGCGATACCGCCGGAGTGGCGGGGAGCGCCGCGAAAAAATGCGCCCGGGGGCTGGAACGGGGCGGGGTAAGCGACTTTCTGTCACCAAGGGGGCCGTGTAAGCATGCCCCGACAGGATACGTGACCAGGGCGCCCCGGTGCGGGGCACGAGCGAGGGACGCGATGGACAAGATACCGCTGACCCGCGCGGGATACGCCGCGCTGAACGACGAATTGAAGCGCCTGAAGTCGAAGGACCGCCCCGAGATCATCGCGGCGATCGCCGAGGCGCGCGCGCATGGCGATCTCAGCGAGAACGCGGAATACCACTCCGCCAAGGAGAAGCAGTCCTTCATCGAGGGCCGCATCAAGGAGGTCGAGGGGATCCTCGGCCGGGCCGAGGTCATCGACACCGCCAAGCTTTCGGGTCCGATCAAGTTCGGCGCCACGGTGAAGCTGGTGGACGAGGATACCGACGAGGAGAAGACGTTCCAGATCGTCGGCGAGCCCGAGGCCAACCTGGAGCAGGGCCGCCTCAACCTGAAATCGCCCCTGGCCCGCGCCCTGATCGGCAAGGAGGAGGGCGATTCCATCGAGGTGCGCACCCCCGGCGGCGAGAAGGCCTACGAAATCCTCTCCGTCGCCTATATCTGATCCATGGCCCGGACCCCCTCCACCGACCGCCCCGCGGCCGACACGCCCGTGACCCTCGCCGCCTGGGGCGCCACCGTGGCGTGGCTCCTGATCTCGGCGCTCGTCTTCTTCGGCATGGCCGGCGGCGAGGCCGGCCTCGACCCGCTGCGGGTGATGATGGTGCCCGTGGCCGTGTTCGGCCCGGTCGCCCTGATCTGGATCGCCGCCTTCCTCACCCGCCGGGTCAGCGCCCTGACCCGCGCCGTCGACCGGCTCGAGCAGGGCGGGGCAGGGGGCGATCTCTCGCGCCGTCTCGACGCGCTGGCCCGTGGACAGGAGCGGCTTCGCGCCGCCCTCGGCGATCCCGGTCCGTCCGAACGTGACGGATCGCCGGACGCGGCCCCAGTTGCGCCGGATCCCGCGCCGGCCGAAAAGGCCAGCGCACCGGCGCGGGCCGCGACCTCCGGGCGGGCCTCCGCCGCCACCGCGCCTCCGGCCGACGCGTCCGCGTCGGAGCGCGCCGCCCCGCGCCCCCCGGCCGGGCAGGCGGCGGCCGCCGGGGACAATCCGCCGCCCGAGCCGGCACCGCGGCTCGACCTGCCGGGCGGTGCGGCCGACCGGCCGCTCGAACCCGCCACCCTGATCGCGGCGCTGCAGTTTCCCGCCGACGCCTCGGACGAGGCCGGCTTCCATGCCCTGCGCCGGGCGATGCGCGACCCGGCCGCGAAGCCGGTGGTCACCGCCGCGCAGGATCTCCTGACCCTGCTGAGCGAGGTCGATCTCTACATGGACGATGTCGCGCCCGCCCCGGCCGACGCGGCGGTCTGGCGCCGCTTCGCCGCCGGCGAGCGCGGCGCGGCGGTGGCCGGGATCGGCGGCGCCGCGACCCCCGAGACCGAGGCGCGGGTGACCGAGCGGCTGCGCGCCGACCCGATCTTCCGCGATGCCGCGCACCATTTCGTGCGGCTGTTCGACCGGCTGCTCGCCGACCGCGCGCCGGACCTGTCGGACGAGGATCTTCGCGCCCTCGCCGCGACCCGCAGCGCGCGCGCCTTCGCCCTCGTCGGTCGCAGCCTCGGCACCTTCGGCTGAGGGCGCCGCGGCTTCGAGCCGCGCGGATCAGAACCGGTCCAGCAGCCGCCTGAGATAGTCGAGTTCCGCCTCCGGCCGGGCCTGATCGCCCGAGCGGCGGCGGATCTCGTCGAGCAGTTCCTCGGCCCGGCGCCGCACATCCTCGCCGCCCAGCACCGACCGGTCGGATCCCGACCGCCCGTCGCGCCCCGTCTCGCGGCCCAGCGGATCGCGATCCCGCGCGCCCGGATCGCCCTGGGCCTGACCCTCTCCCTGGCCCTGGCCGCGCTCCTCGGCCAGGGCCTCGCCCAGTTCGCGCATCCCCTCGCGCAGCGCGTCCATCGCCTCGGCCTGCCGGTCCAGGGCGCGGGGGGTGTCGCCGTCGCGCAGGGCGTCCTCGGCGCCCTCCATCGCGCGTTCTGCCCGGTCGAGCGACTCCCGCGCGGCGGCGCCGCCCTCGGTGCCGGCGCCGGGCAGCGCGCCGCGCTGGCGGTTCAGCTCGTCGCGCAGCGCCCGCTGCCGGTCGGCCAGGCTCTGCCCGCCATCCTGCCCGGCTCCGGGCCGGCTCCCGTCGCCCGGCTGGCCGGGTTGCCCGCCGCGCTGGCCGGGCTGCCCCTGTCCCGGCGGCCCCTCCTGCATCCCGCGGAACGATTCGTCGGACAGGTCCTGCTGGTCGCGCAGGGTCTCCTGAAGATCCTGCATCGCCTGGTCGCCCTGTCCCTGTCCCGGCTGGCCCTGCGTCACGCGCATGTTCTCCAGCATCCGGTTCAGCTGCTCCATCAGCGCCTGCGCCTCGGCCATCCGGCCTTCCTCCATCAGGCGCTGGATCTCGTCCATCATCTGCTGCAGCTGATCGCCGGTGATCTGCCGGCTCTCGCCCTGCGCCTGCTGCTGGCCGCCCTCGCCCTGGTCCTGCTCGGCCAGCTGGCGGATGTAGTCGTTCATCGCCTCGCGCAGCTCCTGCATCAGCTCGGCGATCTCGGCGGGATCGGCGCCGTTCTCCATCGCCTCCGAAAGCCGCTCCTGTGCGCGCTCCAGCCGCTCGCGGGCATCGTCGAGGTCGCCGAACTCGATCTCGGTGGCGATCGCCCACAGCTCGTCCGCGATCTCCTGCTGACGCTCCTGTGACAGCGCCACGGTGTCGAGCCCCGCCTCCAGCCGGCGGATCGCCACCCGCAGCCGCAGGTACAGCGTCTCGGAGGGGAACAGGCCCTCGGGCCGCCACGAGGTCGCGCGCAGGAGCGCGGCCACCCGGCCGGCATTGTCCCGGCTCCAGAGCAGGTCGCGCCGCTGCTCGACGATGGCCTGCGCGAGGGGGTCGAAGAATCGCTGCCCCGCCAGGGTCGCCTCCACCGCGCCGCTGGACCCTGTCTGCCCCATCGCGTCGCCGACCTCGTAGGTCAGCCGCACCGGCAGGTTGGCCCAGGGGTGCTCCGAGAAGGTCTCCACCAGCGTGCCGGTGAACTCCGCCCGGTCGCCCGAGACCGGCAGCGGCAGGTCCACCACCAGCGGCTCGCGCGGGTCGGGCGCGGCGGCCAGGCCGTGGCGCCGGTCGATCCGGTCGAGGTCGAGCGCGATCCGCACCCGGCCGTCGGTGACGCCGAAATCGTCGCTGGCGCGGAACGGCTGGCGGAACTCGCCGCCCATGGCCCGCTCGGGCGGGCCGGTGACCTCCACCACCGGCGGCGAATCCGGGGTCATGGCGATGCGCCAGTCGCGCCCGCCCGCGCCCTCCACCGCGATCTCTCCCGACCGGGCCACCTCGAAACTCTGCTGCGGCTCCTCGCGCGTGGCATCGGCGCCCGGCGAGACCGATTCGCTGACGCTGAGCGCACCGGCCGGGCCATAGAGCCGCAGCGTCACCCGGCTGCCCTCGGGCACCGCCACTTCCCCCGCGGGCAGGTCGGCGAGATAGAGCGAGGGCCGCCCGGTATAGGCCGGCGGCTCGATCCAGCCCTCCCAGGCGGGGCCGCCGGCCACCGCCTGTCCGCCGCCCGGGGCGATCTGGGTCACCGTGCCCACCCGCCAGACGGAGCCGAACAGAAGCGCCATGGCAAAGGCCAGCAGCGCCGCGTAGCGCAGCGCGAAGGGATCGCGCGCCGCCAGCCGCAGGTCGGGGCGCACGGGCCGCGCGGCGCGGATGCGCTCGGCCATGCGGCCGACATGGGCCTCCCATACCGCGCGCGACCCGCTGTCGCCAGCGCCCACCGCCTGCTCGTCCGACAGGGTCGCGATCGGCCGCCCCGGCAGGGTGCGGTCGAGCCGCTCCAGCGCCTCGGCCTCCACCGGCCAGCGCATCCGGCGAAAGCCATGCGCCGCCCCCCAGACCGCCCCGCCGAGTATCAACAGCGCCAGCGCCCAGACCGCCTCCAGCGGCAGCGCCTCGTGCACTCCCATCATGGCGGCGGCGAGCGCGGCGAGGAGGATCGACCACAAGGGCCAGAAGGCGCGGATCAGGCGTTCCGCCGCCATCCCGGCGCGGGTAAGACGGAGCGGTCGGCCGATCCCGGCGCGCGTCGCCGCGGGAAGGGGTCGTCTCGCGGTCATGGACCTCCGGGCGCGGGCCCGATCAAGCGGCCCGATGCGGAGGATGCCGCGTTAGAGCCATGCGGGAACCCTATCGCGGGCGATCATCTCGTCAATCGACGGCCGCGGCCGGATGACGGCGAAGTGATCCCTCTTCACCAGCACCTCGGGCACCAGCGGGCGGGAATTGTATTCCGAGGCCATCACCGCCCCGTAGGCCCCGGCCGAGCGGATCGCCACCAGGTCGCCGCTCTCCAGCGGCGGCAGCGGCCGGGCGCGGGCGAAGGTGTCGCCACTCTCGCAGACCGGGCCGACCACGTCGATCTCGGCCATCTCGACGCCGGGATCGGGTTCCACCAGCGGCACGATGTCGTGATGGGCGCCGTACATGGCGGGGCGGATCAGGTCGTTCATGCCCGCATCGAGGATCAGCCAGCGCCGGTCGGCCTCTTCCTTGACATAGACAACCTGCGTCACCAGCACGCCCGCGTTGCCGGCGATCAGGCGGCCCGGTTCGATCTCGATCTCGCAGCCGAGATTGCCCACCGTGCGGCGGATCAGCTCGCCATAGTCGCGGGGCAGGGGCGGCGCGTCGTTGCCGCGCGCGTAGGGAATGCCCAGGCCGCCGCCGAGATCGAGCCGGCGGATGTCGTGGCCCTGCTCGCGCAGGCGACGGGTCAGGTCGGCGACCTTGCCGTAGGCCGCCTCGAACGGGGCGAGGGAGGTGAGCTGCGAGCCGATATGGACGTCGATCCCCACCACCTCGATCCCCGGCAGGGCCCCGGCGCGGGCATAGATCGCCTCCGCCCGGTCGATGGGCACGCCGAACTTGTCCTGCTTGCGGCCGGTGGCGATCTTGTCGTGGGTGCCGGCATCCACGTCCGGGTTCACCCGCAGCGCCACCGGCGCCACCAGCCCCAGCCCCGCGGCGACCTCGGACAGGGCCTCGAGTTCGGGCTCGGATTCCACGTTGAACTGGCGGATGCCGGCCGCCAGCGTCTCGGCCATCTCCGCCCTGGTCTTGCCCACGCCCGAGAAGACCAGCCGCTCCGGCGGGATGCCGGCGGCGCGGGCGCGGGCGTATTCGCCGAGCGAGACCACGTCCATCCCCGCCCCGAGATCGCCCAGCAGCTTCAGCACGGCGACGTTGGAACAGGACTTCATGGCGAAGCAGACCAGGTGATCCATCCCCGCCAGCGCCTCGGCGAAGAGCTGGTAGTGCCGGGTCAGGGTGGCGGCGGAATAGCAGTAGAAGGGCGTGCCGACGCTGGCCGCCACATGGGAGAGGTCGACCTCCTCGGCCATCAGCTGGCCGTCGCGGTAGAGAAAATGATCCATCGGTTCGCCTTCCCGAGCGGTGCGGCCGCGCCGCGCGCCATCATCGCGTCCGGCCCCCGGCCGGACGCACGCCTCCGGCGGGGGGGTATTTCGGCAAAGGGTGAAGGGCAAGCCGCCGGGCGGTGCGGTGCCGGTGCGGCAAAGAGAAACCCCCGAACGGATGTCCGGGGGCTCGTCTGTCCGGTCAATGCCGGTGGGCTCAGAGGAGGCCTTCTCGCTGGGCCTTCTTCCGGGCGAGCTTGCGCTGCCGGCGGATGGCCTCGGCCTTCTCGCGCGCCTTCTTCTCCGAGGGCTTCTCGAAATGCTGCTTGAGCTTCATCTCGCGAAAGACGCCCTCACGCTGGAGCTTCTTCTTCAGGGCACGGAGCGCCTGGTCGACATTGTTGTCGCGAACGCTGACCTGCATGTGGTTTTCACCACCTTTCTAAGTCTGGAGTTGCGATTTCGTGCAGGAACCGTGTCGATAGCAGAGATCGGCCTACCTGTCCAGCGACAGACTCCAGGAGGTTTTCGCGATGGACGATCCCCGAGACCGCGTCCTCGACGCCGCGATGGCCCATGTGCCCTTCGACGGCTGGTCCGACGAGACGCTGAAGCGCGCCGCCCGTGACGTCGACATGCCGCTGGCCGAGGCGCGGGCGCTGTTCCCGCGCGGGCCCGTCGACCTGGCGCTGGCCTTCCACCGCCGCGGTGACGCCGAGATGGCGCGTCGCGTCGCCGCGGAGGATCTCGGCGCGATGCGCTACCGCGACCGGGTGGCGCGGGCGATCTGGCTCAGGCTCGACGCGGTGGACAAGGAGGCGGTGCGCCGCGCGGCCACGCTCTTCGCCCTGCCGCATCACGCCGCCGATGGCGCCCGCGCCCTGTGGGAGACGGCCGACGCGATCTGGACCGCGCTCGGCGACACCTCCGAGGACGGCAACTGGTATTCCAAGCGCGCCACCCTCTCCACGGTCTATGCCAGCGTCGTGCTCTACTGGCTGGGCGACGAATCGGTCGATCACGAGGAGACGCGCGAGTTCATCGACCGGCGCATCGACGACGTCATGCGGATGGAACGCACCAAGGCGGCGCTCGCCGGCAATCCCGCTCGGCCGGGCGGTGATGGCGGGGCCGAACTTCCTGATGTCGCGGCTGCGCAAACCGACCCGGCCCAGGGGCTATCCCGGTTCGTTCGGAGGCCGCCCATGAGCCTGCCCGAGACGATGACGGCCGTGGAGATCGCAGAACCCGGCGGGCCGGAGGTGCTGCGGCCCACCCGCCGCCCGGTGCCCGTACCGGGGCCGGGGGAAGTGCTGATCCGCCTCGCCTGGGCCGGGGTGAACCGCCCCGATGCGCTGCAGCGGGCCGGCGCCTACGACCCGCCGCCCGACGCCTCCGACCTGCCGGGCCTGGAATGTTCGGGCGAGATCGTCGCCGCCGGGGAGGGCGCCGGGGCCCGCGTGGGCGAGACGGTCTGCGCGCTCCTGCCCGGCGGCGGCTATGCCGAATACGCCGTGGCCCCCGCCGACCATTGCCTGCCCGTGCCCGACGGTCTGTCGCTGCGGCAGGCCGCCGCCTTGCCGGAGACCCATTTCACGGTCTGGACCAACGTGATCGAGCGCGGTCGGCTGGAGGGCGGCGAGACGCTGCTGATCCACGGCGGCTCCTCCGGCATCGGCACCACCGCGATCCAGATCGCGGCCGCCCGGGGCGCGCGCGTCTTCGCCACCGCCGGGACGGCGGAGAAATGCGCGGCCTGCGAGGAGCTGGGCGCCGAGCGCGCCATCAACTACCGCGAGGAGGATTTCGTCGCGGTGCTGAAGGAGGCGGGCGGCGCCGACCTGGTGCTCGACATGGTCGGCGGCGACTACATTCCCCGCAACGTGAAATGCCTGAAGACCGAGGGGCGGCTGGTGATGATCGCCTTCCTCGGCGGGCCGAAGGCGGAGCTGAACTTCGCCCCCGTCATGGTCAAGCGGCTGACCATCACCGGCTCCACCCTGCGGCCGCAATCCATCCCGGCCAAGGCCCGGATCGCCGGGGCGCTCTTGCGCGAGGTCTGGCCGCTGATCGCCGCCGGCCGGATCGGCCCGGTGATGGACCGGACCTTCCCGCTGACCGACGCGGCCGCGGCCCATGCCCGGATGGAAATCGTCCGACCATATCGGCAAGATCGTCCTCGAGGTCGCGGGCGGCTGACGCGCGCTCACGATGGCGCGATCCGCCCCTGCCGGGGGCGGTCCGCCGCCCATCTCGCGCGGGGAAGGAGACCGCCGATGCCGGACCGCCGCACATTCTGCCTCGCCGGCGCCGCGACCCTCGCGGCCCCCGCCCTCCGCGCCGCGGAACCGGGCGACTGGGCGGCGCTGGCCGACCGCGCCGGCCGGTTCGACCAGATCCACGCCATCGCCGCCCGGGTCGAGGGCGAGGAGGTCCTGCGCCGCCGCGTGCGCGGACCCGGCCTCGGCGAGGTCGTCAACGTCAAGTCGGTGGCCAAGACCTGGGTCGCGGCCTGCCTCGGCGCGGCGATCGAGGCAGGCGAGGTGCCCGGCCTCGGCGCCACGATCGGCGAACTCGCCCCCGGTCTGGTCCCGCCCGGCGCCGATCCGGCCGTGGCGGGGATCACGGTGGAGAATCTCGCCGCCATGCAGGCCGGTCTCGATCGGACCTCGGGCGGCAATTACGGCGCCTGGATCTCCTCGCCGAACTGGGTCGCCCATGCGCTCGGCCGCGAGATGGTCGCCGATCCGGGCGGGCGTATGCTCTATTCCACCGGCTCCACCCATGTCCTGGGCGCCGTGCTGGCCGAGGCCACGGGCCTCACGCTCCTGCAGCAGATGCGCCGCTATCTCGGGCGGCCCCTCGGCGTCGAGATCCCGCCCTGGGTGCGCGACCCGCAGGGCTACTATCTCGGCGGCAACCAGATGGGGATGACGCTGGAGGCGATGCTCCGCTTCGGCGAGATGCACCGCCGGGGCGGCACCTGGGACGGCGCCCGCGTGCTGCCCACGAGCTGGATCGAGCAGGCCTGGACCACCCGCACCCGCTCGCCCTGGTCGGGCCTCGGCTACGGCCTCGGCTGGTTCCTCGGGGCGGAGGGCGGGCACGACTTCGCCCTGGCGCGGGGCTATGGCGGCCAGCTGATCGCGGTTGGTCCGCGCCTCGTGATGGCGATTACCTCCGATCCGACGCAGCCTGCCCGCTCGGAAGGCTATTTCGGCGACCTGATGGAGGTCGTGCGCGCGGGGATGCGCCTCGCCGCGGCGTGAGGGGTTCACCGCACCGGCGCGAGCAGCGCGTCCTCCAGCGTGCAATCCCGGATCACGTCCGCCCCGCAGCGCCGCGGCGCGAGGTCGTCGCGGGTCAGGCAGATCCGCGCCTCCTGGATCCGCCCCGACCGGCAGGTGATCGTGATCGCGTCGGCGAAGAGGTCGGGGTCGGCCTCCAGGAAGGCCTCCTCCACCACCCGCGCGGGCAGGCGCACCGGGTCCGCCACCCGTCGCAGCACCTCCGGCCGCGCCACCGCCCCGTAGGCCCGGCGCGAGGCGGCGAAGTAGTCCTGGGGCGCCAGGCCGCTGCACCGCCCGTGCTTCTTCCACTGGTGCCAGGCCAGCCCGCCCGATCCCATGATGTCGGTCATCGCGCCGGTCTCGGCCCGCGACGGATCGCGGGCGGCCGTGTCGCAATATTCGGGATATCCGCGCTCGTATTGCGGCCAGAGCCCGTGCAGCGACCAGCCCAGGTCGCGCTCGCACTGCTCCGCCCCGCGCGCCTCCCCCTCCAGCGCGCACCAGGTCGGCGACCAGCTGAGCGACAGGACCCAGTAGTCGAAATTGCCCGCTTCCTCGGCCCCGAGGGGCTGGCCGAGGCAGAGAAGGATCGCGAGAAGACCGCGCATTTGTCCCTTTTCATGAGGTCCACCGGGCATTATATCGAACTGGAGTTCCCCCACAACGCGAACTTGGCCCCATCCGGGGCCGGCCCGGATCCCGGGCCCCGGGACAGCCGTGCCATGGCCGAGAAGGAGACGACGAATGGCTGACAAACCGATCATGGCCAAGGCCACCGCGGTCTGGCTGGTGGACAACACCACGCTCACCTTCCGCCAGGTGGCCGAGTTCTGCGGCCTGCACGAGCTGGAGGTGCAGGGCATCGCCGACGGCGACGTGGCCGCCGGCGTCAAGGGCTTCGACCCCGTGGCCAACAACCAGCTGACCCAGGAGGAGATCCACAAGGGCGAGGCCGATCCCGCCCACCGCCTCAAGCTGAAGTTCAACCCCGCCGCCGTCGGCGAGGAGAAGCGCCGCGGCCCCCGCTACACGCCCCTCTCCAAGCGCCAGGACCGCCCCGCGGCGATCCTGTGGCTGGTGAAGTTCCACCCCGAATTGATGGACAACCAGATCGCCAAGCTGGTCGGCACCACCAAGCCGACGATCCAGTCGATCCGCGAGCGCACGCACTGGAACATCAACCAGCTCGAGCCCGTCGATCCGGTGGCGCTGGGCCTGTGCAAGCAGTCCGAGCTGGACCTCGCCGTCCAGAAGGCGGCCCAGAAGCGGGCCCGCGAGGGCCAGGTCATGTCCGACGACGAGCGGCGCAAGCTGGTCTCCACCGAGCAGAGCCTGTCGGGCCAGCCCGAGCCCAAGATGCCCTCCGCGATCTCGGGGCTGGAGACCTTCACCCTGTCCGATACCGGCGAGGAGCTGGAGGAGCAGGACGACCGCGACGTCGCCGACGCCGACAGCTTCTTCAACCTGCCCAACGACGAGCAGGAGGACGGCGAGGACCGCTGATCCCGGCAGCCCCGTCCGTCGGGGCCCCGCCGCTTCCCGCCGCGAAGGAGACCGCCCGTGCCGCCCGTTCCGACCCAGGCGATGATCCTCGGCATCGGCACCGACCTGGCCAATATCGACCGCATGCAGGGCGTGCTCGACCGCTTCGGCGACCGCTTCCGCAACCGCGTCTTCACCGAGACCGAGCGGCACAAGGCCGAATCCCGCGCCGATGTCGCCGGCACCTACGCCAAGCGCTGGGCGGCCAAGGAGGCCTGTTCCAAGGCGCTGGGCACCGGCCTGCGCATGGGGATCGCCTGGAAGGACATGGCCGTGACCAATCTGCCCACCGGGCAGCCGGTCATGTCCGTCACCGGCTGGGCCGCCGACCGGCTGGCCGAGATGACGCCCGCGGGCCATGCCGCGATCATCCACGTCACCCTGACCGACGACCATCCCTGGGCCCAGGCCTTCGTCGTGATCGAGGCGCGACCCACGGAGTGAGGGCCGCGCCACGCCCGCTCACTCGGCCGAGACGTTGGCGAAATGCGACTTGTCGATCAGGCCGTGCACGCCCTTGGTGATGTCCACCACCTGGCTGACCTCGAAATCCGTCGCCGCGCTGAGATAGGCCAGCGCGGTCGCCCGGTCCATGTCGTGCCGGGGGGTCAGCAGGCCGATGGCCTGCCGCACGGCCTCCTTCATTGCCTCGTCGAGATCCTCGTCCAGGCCGACGGCGATCCAGTACTCGTCGGTCTCCCCCACGGGACTGGACAGTCCGCCGGTGACCGGGATCTCCTCGCTCTCCGCCTCCAGCAGCGTGAGGCGGAAGGTCGGCCGCATGGAATGTTCGAGCGCGGTCAGCGCCACCTCGCCGTCGCCCTGCGCCGCATGGGGGTCGCCAGTATAGAACAGCGCGACCGCGACCGCGATCGGGTTAATAGACCGTCGATCCCGCCCCCAGCATGTTGATGTCCATGTTGCCGCCATAGGCCGCGGGCGGGACGGAGTTGACCGCATCCGCGGTGTCGGGCGCGACGCCCATCAGCCCCATGAAGGGGCGGATCGGGTATTCCACCAGCTCTTCCGGAAGGTTGTGGAACAGCCCGACCCATTCGCCGTCCCGCTCCACCAGCGGCGAGAAGATCGACACGTTGTGATACGCCTCGGGGTTGTCCGGGCCGCCCTTGCCGTGCCGGTTCGACACCACCCCGTAGCCCGTGCGCAATTCGATCGACAGGACCGCGACCTTCAGCACGTCGCCGGGCTCCGCGCCCTCGATGGCGATGGGGCCCGCCACCACATTGGGCCCGTCCCCGGCGAAATCGTGCTCCATCTCCGCGGCGATGGTCACGGCATCCTCGATCACGTCGGCCCCGGTGACGCCGAACCGCTCGAAACAGGCGACCGGGTCGCGGCCCTGATCCTCCAGGATGCCCTCGTGCGAGACGGTGTCGAAGGTCACGACCGACCCGGAGGGCACCGTCAGGACCGGCTCGCTCCCGGCATCGGGAAGATAGCCCCACAGCACCGTCTCGGGCGTGGAGGGAACGTAGTAGCCCGCCCCCGCGGGGGTCTCGGTCTCGCCGGGACCGTCCCGCATGGGCTGGAGCGTGTCGAAGCCGCCCTCGAATATCACCGGGCCCTGCTCGGCGCCCTGCGCCTGGAGCGTTCCCGTTCCGGCCAGCAGGACGGCAATGGCCTTGTCGATCTTCATGGTCGCTCTTCCTCGATTTCGGATCCGGCGATCCTGCGGCGCGCCGACCCCCGCTTCGAGGGGAGGGCGGGGCGCCGCCCCCCGCCGGCGGCGCGATCCCGGAACCGCCCCCCGGCATCCACGTTGGCGGCCACGAACACAGGAGCCGCCCCCATGCCAGACGACCACCGGATCGAGCCCACCGAGGCCGAGCTCGGCGCCCTCGGCCACGCCATCCGGCGCGCGCTGGAGATTTCCGAGACCCACGACGACCGCGCCCCGATCGTCGCCGCCGTCCTGATGGACGACCACGTGGTCGCCTGGGGCGACAACGAGGTCCATGTGGCGAACGATCCCTCCCGCCACGCCGAGATCGTCGCCCTGGCCAATGCCGCCGCCGACCGCCCCGAAGAGGGGCTGCGCGGTGCGGCGCTCGTCACCACCCTTCAACCCTGCGAGATGTGCCTCGGTGCCATCGGCATGGCCGGGATCGAGCGCGTGGTCTTCGCCGCCGGGCGCGGCGGCGTGGACGAGCGCTATTTCGTCTATCCCGGGCTCGAGCTGTCCGATTTCGCCGCGGCGGCGAAACATCCCTTCGGCTGTGCCGGCCCGGTGATGGAGGCCGATGTCCTGCGCCTCTATGCCCCCGCGGCGCAGGATTGACACTTGCGGGCCGCCCGCCCATTGAGGCGCGGCATTTCTGCGCGGGGACGGGCGATGGCGATGGCCGACGACAAGCACAAGGGCGGCGTGTGGGAAACGGTGAAGACCGTCGTTTCCGCGCTGCTGATCGCCGGCATCTTCCGGACCCTGTTCTTCCAGCCGTTCTGGATCCCCTCGGGCTCGATGAAGGACACGCTGCTGGTCGGCGACTTCCTGTTCGTCAACAAGATGGCCTACGGCTATTCGCAGTATTCCTGCCCCTTCGCGCTCTGCACCTTCATCGACGGGCGCTGGTTCGGCTCCCAGCCCGAGCGCGGCGACGTGGTCGTGTTCCGCCACCCGGTCACGGGGTCGGACTTCATCAAGCGGGTGATCGGCCTGCCCGGCGACCGCATCCAGGTACGGGACGGCACGCTCTACATCAACGACGAGGAGGCCCCGCAGGAGCCTGACGGCACCTTCGTGGAGACCTTCGAGAAGCAGGGCCCCGTGGGCAACCTGCCGCAATGCGAGAATGCCGGCGTGCGGATCGGCGGCGAGTGCCTCAAGTCCCGCTTCACCGAGACGCTGCCGGGCGGGCGGTCGCACCACGTCCTGAACGTCCGCACTTCGCGGCTCGATGACACGCCCGTCTATACCGTCCCCGAGGGACACTACTTCTTCATGGGCGACAACCGCGACAATTCCACCGACAGCCGGGTGTCGCAGAACGCGATGGGGGTGGGTTTCGTGCCGTTCGAGAACCTGATCGGCCGCGCCGACCGGGTGATCTTCTCTTCCGCCGGCAAGTCGATGCTGTTCTTCTGGACCTGGCGGGCCGACCGCTTCTACGAGAAGATCGTGTGAAGCTGACCGCCGGGCAGAGCGCCTTCGCCGCCAGGCTCGGGCACGACTTCGCCCGGCCCGACCTCCTCGTCCGCGCGCTGACCCACGGCTCCGTCGCGACGCCCGGCCGCGCCGACAACCAGCGGCTGGAGTTCCTCGGCGACCGCGTACTGGGCCTCGTCATGGCCGAGGCGCTGCTGGCCGCCGACAGGGAGGCCGTCGAGGGGCAGCTGGCGCCGCGCTACAATGCGCTCGTGCGCAAGGAGACCTGCGCCGAGGTGGCTCGTGAGGCGGGTCTGGGCGACGTGCTGCGGCTCGGCCGGTCCGAGATGATGACCGGCGGACGGCGCAAGGAGGCGCTCCTCGGCGACGCGATGGAGGCGGTGATCGCCGCGGTCTATCTCGACGGCGGGCTGGAGGCGGCGCGGGCCGCGATCCTGTCGCTCTGGTCGGGCCGGATCGCGAGCGTCGAGGCGGATGCCCGCGATCCCAAGACCGCGCTGCAGGAATGGGCCCAGGCCCGCCGCCAGCCGCCGCCCCGCTACGTGGAGGTCGCCCGGTCGGGCCCCGACCACGCCCCCGAATTCACCATCGAGGTGCGGCTCGCCACGGGCGAGAGCGCGCGGGCCACCGCCCGGGCCAAGCGCCAGGCCGAACAGGCCGCCGCCCGGTCCCTTCTCGACAGACTGGAGAACACGACATGACCACGCGCGCCGGTTTCGTCGCCCTGATCGGAGAGCCGAATGCGGGCAAGTCCACGCTCCTGAACCGCATGGTCGGGGCCAAGGTCTCGATCGTCACCCACAAGGTGCAGACCACCCGCGCCCGCATCCGTGGCGTGGCGATCGAGGGCGAGGCGCAGATCGTCTTCGTCGACACGCCCGGCCTCTTCGCCCCGCGCCGCCGGCTCGACCGCGCCATGGTCGCCGCCGCCTGGGGCGGGGCCGCCGACGCCGATGCCGTGGTCCTGCTGGTGGAGGCCCATCGCGGCCTGACCGAAGGGGTCGAGACGATCCTCGCCACGCTGGAGGAGCGCGGGATCGCCGCGCCGGTGATCCTCGCCATCAACAAGATCGACCGGGTGGACCCCAAGGCGCTCCTCGGCCTCGCCAAGGAGCTTAACGACCGCTTCGCCTTCGCCGAGACCTTCATGATCTCGGCCGAGAAGGGGCGCGGCGTCGAGGACCTGCGCCGCCACCTGGCCGCCCGCCTGCCCGAGGGGCCCTGGCTCTACCCCGAGGACCAGATCGCCGACCTGCCGATGCGCATGATCGCCGCCGAGATCACCCGCGAGAAGCTGACCCTGCGCCTGCATCAGGAACTGCCCTACCAGCTGACGGTGGAGACGGAAGCCTGGGAGGAGCGCAAGGACGGCTCCGCCCGGATCGACCAGATGATCTACGTGCTCCGCGATGGCCACAAGGGGATCGTGCTGGGCAAGGGCGGCGAGACGATCAAGGCGGTGTCGAAGGCCGCGCGCGAGGATCTGTCGGAGATGCTCGGCCGGCCCGTCCACCTGTTCCTTCAGGTCAAGGTCCGGCCCGGCTGGCTCGACGAGGCGGCGCGCTACAACGAGATCGGGCTCGACTACGACGATGGCGGCTGAGCGCCCCGCCCGGCCCCGGGCCGCGATCCTTCGTCGAAAGATCGCCCCCTGATGGCCCGACTCGCGACCCATGTCTGGGTCGGCGCCTACCTGCGCCGCCTTTCCGCCGAGACGGTGCCGGTCTATGTCGCCGCCCGGGGCGACGCCACCGCCGGGGCGGTGCTGGTCAAGGTCGCGACCCTCGACGGGCAGGCCGCCGCCTGGCAGCGCAGCTACGATTTCGAGCGCGACGCGCGGATCTGGATGGAGCTGGCGCGTGGGCTGGAGGCCGAGGTCGACCGCGCCATCGCCGCGCAGCGCCGCACCGATCCCGATCTGTGGGTGCTGGAGGTGGAGGACCGGCAGGGCCGCAACTTCCTCGACCTGCCCGGTTTCGAGTGAGGGCCGGCCGGTGATCGAGTGGCGCGAGGAGGGGCTCGCCCTGTCGGTCCGGCGGCACGGCGAATCCGACGCCATCCTGGAGGTGCTGACCCCCGGCCACGGCCGCCATGCCGGCGTTGTCCGGGGCGGCGGCGGCCGCCGCCTGGCGCCGCTCCTGCAGCCCGGCGCGGGGCTCGCCCTCGCCTGGCGCGCGCGGCTGGAGGACCATCTGGGCCATTTCACCGTGGAGCCGCTGCACAGCCGCGCCGCGCTCCTCTCCGACCCGGATGCGCTGGCCGGGCTGACCGCGATGACCGCGCTTCTCTCCTTCGCCCTGCCCGAGCGGGAGGCGATGCCCGGCGTCTACGAGGCCAGCCTCGCCGTCATCGACCTGATGGAGTCGGGCGCCCCCTGGCCGCTCGCCTATCTGCGCTGGGAGATGGGCCTGCTGGAGCGCCTCGGCTACGGGCTCGACCTGTCGCGCTGCGCCGTGACCGGGGCGGCGGAGGATCTCGCCTATGTCTCGCCGCGCACCGGGCGGGCGGTCTCGCGCGCGGGCGCCGGGGAGTGGCGCGACCGGCTGCTGCCGCTGCCGCCCGCCCTGCGGGGCGAGGCCCCGTCGGACCCCGCAGGGATCGTCGCCGGCCTGCGCGTCACCGGCCACTTCCTCGAGCGGCGCCTCGCCGCGCCCGGCCACCGACCGCTCCCGGCCGCCCGGGCGCGCCTGGCCACCCGGCTGGCCCGCGACCCGTAAGCGACATGGATGTCGCCAAGGCGCGAGACCTTGCCCCCCTTCGGCGGCCCGCTCGAACCCGGATCGGGCGGCCTCTGGCCGCCGCGCGGCGCCCTATGGTCGCGCGGGGCCTGTCGGGGGAAGGCGAAAGTCCGGCATCTGCGGCAGGTATGTTCCCCGGTCTCCGGATCGCGCTCGGCGGCGCGATCCGCTTTCCGCCGTGTCAGCCGCGGCCGGTCCGTTCCTGCAGCGCGTCGATCAGCTTGGAGGCCTCGGCCTTGGTCAGGTCGGGATCGAACTCCTGGTCGCATTCCTCGCACAGCGTCTTGAGATAGGAGGCCTGCGCCCCGGTCATCCCCTCGTCGCCGGTGGTCCATTCCTCCACCGGCTTGTCGGCATTGGAGGGCGCCTCGGCCTTGGGCCGGCTCAGGTCGTCGTCGGTCATGGTGGTCGTTCCCATTATGTTCCTGCCGGGAACGCGCCGGGCGGTCCCCGGTTCCTCAGCCCTTCAGCGCCTCGATCCGGGCGTCCGCCTGCTCCCGCGTCAGGCCGGTGTCGAACGGCTCGCCGGTCCGCTCGCACAGGTCGCGCAACTCGGCCGCCTGGGCGTCGGTCATGGGGTCGTCGGCATCCTCGCGCCGGCCTGACAGGACCGCGCCGCCGATGGGGAATTCCGCCGCGTCGAGCGACTCCCGGCGCTCGTCCCCGGTCTGGCTCTTCGGGTTTCGGGCCATCGCGTCCTCCCTCGCTTCACCGGATCAATGTCCCGGGCATCGGCCGGGTTCCGCTTGCCAAGGGGGGCCGCCCCGATCACGATGCCGCCATGGAGGACCTCATCGCCGCCGCCGCCGCCGTGCGCGGCAACGCCCACGCGCCCTATTCCGGCTTCAAGGTCGGCGCCGCGCTGCGCAGCGCCGACGGGCGGATCTTCGTCGGCTGCAACGTCGAGAACGTGGCCTATCCCGAGGGCACCTGTGCCGAGGCCGGCGCCATCGCCGCCATGGTCGCCGCCGGCGCGCGCGAGATCGCCGAACTCGCCGTCATCGCCGACAGCCCGACGCCGGTGCCGCCCTGCGGCGGCTGCCGCCAGAAGATCGCCGAATTCGCCGCCCCCGACACGCCCGTCACGCTGGCCACCACCGCCGGGGCGACGCACGCCACCCGCGTCGCGGCGCTCCTGCCCGGCGCCTTCGGCCCCGGCCATATGGAGGGGGCGTGAGCGTCCGCGACCTGCTCACCGTCCTGCGCCGCGGCGCCGTGCCCGATGCGCGCGCGGTGGCGGCCTTCGCCCGCGGCCTGGCCGACGGCACGGTCAGCGACGCCCAGGCCGGCGCCTTCGCCATGGGCGTCTGCACCGGGCCGGGCCTCGGCGCGGCGGGCCGCGCGGCGCTGACCCGGGCGATGACCGAGAGCGGCCACCGCCTGTCCTGGGGGGCTGGCGCGCCGGTCCTCGACAAGCATTCCACCGGCGGGATGGGGGACCCGGTGTCGCTCCTCCTCGCCCCCGCGCTCGCCGCGCTCGGCGCGCGGGTGCCGATGGTCTCGGGCCGCGGGCTGGGCCATACCGGCGGCACGCTCGACAAGCTGGAGGCGATCCCCGGCGTCTCGGTGGACCTTTCCGAGGACCGCTTCCGCGCCGTGGTGGGCGAGACGGGCTGCGCCATCGCCGCGGCCTCCGGCGACCTCGCCCCGGCCGACCGGCGCCTCTACGCGATCCGCGACGTCACCGGCACGGTCGACCAGGCCGATCTCATCACCGCCTCGATCCTGTCCAAGAAGCTCGCGGCCGGCCTCGACGCGCTGGTGCTCGACGTGAAATGCGGCTCCGGGGCCTTCATGCGCGAGGGGCGGGCGGCGCGCGACCTCGCCCGCGCCCTGGTCGAGACGGCGCGCGCCGCCGGCTGCGCCGCCGCGGCACTGGTCACCGACATGGACCAGCCGCTCGCCCCGGCCTGCGGCAACGCCGTCGAGGTGGCCGAGGTGATCGCCACCTTCCGCGGCGAGGCGGCGGACGACCGGCTGGCCCGCGTCACCGTGGACCTGGGCGCCGAACTCCTGGCGCTCGGCGGCCTCGTCAGCGACATCGCGGCCGGGCGGCGGCACATGGAGGACGTGCTGGCCGGCGGCCAGGCGGCGGAGCGGTTCGCCGCCATGATCGCGGCCCAGGGCGGCCCGGCCGATCTGCTGGACCGGCCGGGCCGTTACCTCCCCGCCGCGCCCGTCATCCGCGACCTGCCCGCGCCCGCGCCCGGCATCCTCGCCGCCATCGACGGCACCGCGCTGGGCGAGGCGGTGGTGGCCCTCGGCGGCGGCCGCGCGCGCGAGGGCGCGCCGATCGACCCCGCCGTGGGCCTCGACCGTATCGCCCGGATCGGCACGCGGCTCGCCGCCGGCGATCCGCTCTGCCGCCTCCACGCCGCCACCGAGGCCGATGCCGCGGCCGCCGCGGCGCGCATCCTGGCCGCCGTCACGCTGGGCGATGCCGCGCCCGACACGCCCCTGGTGCTGGAGCGTGTCGCATGAGCCGCGCCATCCTGATCGTGCTCGACAGCGTCGGCATCGGCGGCGCCCCGGACGCCGCCGCCTTCGGTGACGAGGGCGCCAACACCGTGGGTCACATCGCGGAACGTCTCGCCGGCGGCGACCGGCCCCTCCACCTGCCCAATCTCGACCGCCTCGGCCTCGGCCGCGCCCTCACGCTCGCCTCCGGCATGGAAGTGCCGGGCCTCGGCGCCGAGCCGCAGGGCCTCTGGGGCGCGGCCACCGAGGTCTCCCCGGGCAAGGACACGCCCTCGGGGCACTGGGAACTGGCCGGCCTGCCGGTGCCGTGGGACTGGACCTATTTCCCCGCCACCGATCCCTGCTTCGAGGCCGATCTGGTGGCGACGGTCTGCCGCCTCGCCGGCACCGAGGGCATCCTCGGCAACCGCCACGCCTCGGGGACCAACATCATCGAGGAGGAGGGCGCGGCGCATCTCCGCACCCTCTGGCCGATCTGCTACACCTCCACCGACAGCGTGTTCCAGATCGCCGCCCATGAAGAGGCCTTCGGCCTCGACCGGCTGCTGAAACTCTGCGCCGATCTCGCCCCCGAACTCCATGCGCGCCGCGTCGGCCGCGTCATCGCCCGGCCCTTCACCGGCGACGCGGCCACCGGCTGGACCCGCACGAAGAACCGCCGGGACTTTGCCATCGCCCCGCCCGCGCCCACCCTCTGCGACTGGGTGCAGACCGCGGGCGGCGAGGTCCACGCCGTGGGCAAGATCGGCGACATCTTCTCCATGCGCGGCATCGACACCCAGGCGAAGGGGGCCGACGCCGACCTTCTCGCCGCGCTCGGCGAGCGGATCGCCACCGCGGGGGAGGGGTCGCTGACCTTCGCCAACTTCGTCGAGTTCGACAGCCTCTACGGCCACCGCCGCGACGCCGAGGGCTATGCCCGCCACCTGGAATGGTTCGATGCCGCCCTGCCGGGGCTGCTGGAGGGCCTGCGCGACGGCGACCTCCTGATCGTCACCGCCGACCACGGCAACGATCCCACCTTCCGCGGCACCGACCACACGCGGGAACGTGTCCCGGTCCTCGCCGCGGGCCGCGGCGCCGGCCCCCTGGGCCGGGTCGCCTTCGCCGACGTGGCCGCCAGCCTGGCCCATCACCTTCACCTCCCCGACCGGGGACCGGGGAGAAGCTTTCTGTGACCGACATTCCCAAGCTGGAACTGCATCTCCACCTCGAGGGCGGGGCGCCGCCCGATCTGGTCCGCGCGCTCGCCGCCGAGAAGCGGGTCGATGTCTCGTGCATCTTCGGCGCGGACGGTGCCTATCGCTACGCCGGGTTCCGCGACTTCCTCCGGGTCTACGAGGCGGCGACGGCGGTGTTCGAGACCCCCGCCGACTTCGCCCGCCTGACCGCCGCCGTGCTGGAGAGCCAGGCCCGTCACGGCGTGATCTATTCCGAGATATTCCTGTCCCCGGATTTCTGCGGCGGCGGCGACCTCTCGGCCTGGACGGACTATATCGGCGCGATCGAGGAGGCCGCCCGCGCGGCCGAGCGCGACCACGGCATCACCATGCGCGGTGTCGTCACCTGCATCCGCCATTTCGGCCCCGACCGCGCGCGGCGCGCCGCGCGCTGCGCCGCCGAGACGGCGGGCGGTTTCGTCACCGGCTTCGGCATGGGCGGCGACGAGAACGCCTATCGCGCCCGCGACTTCGCGTATTCCTTCGACATGGCGCGGGAGGCGGGGCTGGGCCTGACCTGCCATGCCGGGGAATGGCTCGGCCCCCACAGCGTCTCCGAGACGCTCGACCACCTGCGCGTCTCGCGCATCGGCCACGGCGTGCGCGCCATCGAGGATCCGGGCCTGGTGGAGCGGCTGGTGGAGGACGGCATCGTGCTGGAGCTCTGCCCGGGCTCCAACGTCGCCCTCGGCCTCTACCGCTGGGACCGGCACCCGGTGGAGAAGCTGCGCCTCGCGGGCGTCAGGTTCACCGTCTCCTCCGACGACCCGCCCTTCTTCCACACCGACATGGGCGCGGAATACGCGGCGCTGGAACGCACCTTCGGCTGGGACGCGGCGGTGTTCGCACGGATCGCCGCCATTGCCGCCGAGGCCGCCTTCTGCGACGAGGCCACCCGGACCCGGCTCAAGGAAAGGATCGGCGCATGAGCGACCATTGCCACGTCGTCACGCACCCGCTGGTGCAGCACAAGCTGACCATCATGCGCGAGCGCGACACTTCCACCGCCGTGTTCCGCCAGCTTTTGCGCGAGATCAGCCAGCTCCTCGCCTACGAGGTCACCCGCGACCTGAAGCTCACCACCACCACCATCGAGACGCCGCTCGCGGAGATGGAAGCGCCGCGCCTCGCCGGGCGCAAGCTGGCGCTGGTGTCGATCCTGCGCGCCGGCAACGGCCTCCTCGACGGGATGCTGGACCTGATCCCCTCGGCCCGCGTCGGCTTCATCGGCCTCTACCGCGACGAGACCACGCTGGAGCCGGTGGAATACTACTTCAAGGTCCCCGCCGGGCTCGACCGGCGGGTGGTGATCGCGGTCGATCCGATGCTGGCCACCGGCAATTCCTCCGCCGCCGCCATCACCCGGCTGAAGCAGGCGGGGGCCAAGGACATCCGCTTCCTCTGCCTCCTCGCCGCGCCAGAGGGGGTGGAACGGATGCGGCAGGCGCATCCGGACGTGCCGATCACCACCGCCGCGCTCGACGAGCGGCTGGACGAGCGCGGCTACATCCTGCCGGGCCTTGGCGATGCGGGCGACCGGATGTTCGGCACCAAGTGAGCGGCCGCCTCAGTCGTCGAACCGCTTCCGCAGCTCGAACTTCTGCACCTTGCCGGTGGAGGTCTTGGGCAGCTCGGCGAAGATCACCTGCTTGGGCCGCTTGAACCCGGCCAGCCGCTCCTTCGTCCAGGCGATCAGCTCCTCCTCGGTGGCCTCGCCGCCCTCCACCAGTTCCACGAAGGCGCAGGGCACCTCGCCCCACTTCTCGTCGGGCTTGGCCACCACCGCGGCCAGCGACACCGCCGGATGCGCGGCGAGGCAGTTCTCCACCTCGATGGAGGAGATGTTCTCGCCGCCCGAGATGATGATGTCCTTGGCCCGGTCGGCGATCTTCAGATACCCGTCGGGATGCTGCACGGCCAGGTCGCCCGTATGGTACCAGCCCCCGGCGAAGGCCTCCGCGGTGGCCTCCGGGTTGCGGTAATACCCCTTCATGATGCCGTTGCCGCGCATGGCGATCTCGCCCTGCGCCGCGCCGTCCCAGGGCAGGCGGTTGTTCTGATCGTCGAGCACCACGGCCTCCTCCAGCATCAGCATCGGCACGCCCTGCCGCGCCTTGCGGGTGGCCCGCGCCTCGGCGTCCAGGTCGTTCCAGTCCGGGTTCCAGGTGCATTCCGTGCCCGGCCCGTAGCACTCCGTCAGCCCGTAGACATGGGTGACGTCGAAGCCGATCTCCTCGATCCGCCGCAGCACCGAGGGCGGCGGCGGCGCCGCGGCGACGAAGACCTGCACCCTCGTGGGCAGCTCGCGCCGCTCTTCGGCCTTGGCGTTGACGAGCGAGTTGAGAATGATCGGCGCGCCGCCGAAATGGGTGGCGCCGCGGTCGGCGATGGCGTCGAAGATGTTCTTTGCGGTGATGTCGCGGCAGCAGATCACCGCGCCGCCCAAGGCCGGCATCATCCAGACATGGGTCCAGCAGTTGCAGTGGAACATCGGCACGATGGTCAGCAGCCGCGCGCCGATGGTCATGCGCCAGGCGACCATGTTGCCGACCGTCGACAGATACGCGCCGCGATGCGAATAGACCACGCCCTTGGGCCGCCCCGTCGTGCCCGAGGTGTAGTTCAGCGACAGGCTCTCCCACTCGTCCTCCGGCATGACCCAGGGCGCCTCCGGGTCGCCCTCGGCCAGCAGGTCCTCGAAGGTGGCATGCCGCCCGCTCGCGTCATGGCCGGGATTGGGGTCCGCCGCCTCCACGACCAGCGGCCGCTCTCCCTCCATCCGCTCCATCGCCTGCTCGAGGAGGCCGAGGAACGCGGAATCGACCAGCACGACCTTCGCCTGCCCGTGGTCGAGGATATAGGCCAGCGTGTCCGGCTCCAGCCGCATGTTGATCGTGTTCAGCACGAACCCGCCCGCCGGCACGCCCAGCGTGGCGATGGCGTGGGCGGCGACATTCGGCATCACCGTCGCCACCACCTGTCCGGGCGTCACGCCCCGCCCCGCCAGTGCCGAGGCGAGCCGCGAGCAATCGGCATGCAGCTCGGCATAGGTCCAGCTGCGGTCGCCGTCGACCAGCGCCTCCCGGTCGCGATAGACGATGCGCGCCCGCTCCAGGTAGGACAGCGGCGTCAGCGGCACGTGGTTGGCCGCCGTCTTCTCCAGCCCGGTCTCGTCGTCCATCCAGCCCATGGCGCACCTCCCTCGTGTCTCCCGGGGGGAGGATAACGCGGATCGGGGCGATGAACAGCCGCGCCGCCCTCCCGCTTGACCGGGCAGCCCGTCGGCCCCTATTCCGGGCCTGTCCGCGATGGCGTCGCGGGCCTCCCCGTTCCCGTCCCGTCCTGCACGCCCGGACGTCCCGCCCCCCGCAAGGGCGCCAAACGTCGCGAGGTCGCCGATGACAACTGCCCGCCTCACCGTTCCCGAAACCGCGATCGGCATGGTCGCGATGATCGTCGCCATGGGCCTGCTGCCCGTGGGCGACACCCTGTCCAAGCTCCTGACCGGGCCGCTCGCCCCGGTGGAGGTGACCATGTGGCGCTTCCTCGCCCAGGCGCTGTGCCTCGCGCCCGTCGCCTTCGCCCTGCGCGCCCGGGCGCAGGGGGGCATGTTCTCGCCCATCGTCGCGCTGTCGGGCGGGCTCTTCATGGTGACGCTCACCAGCCTCGTCTCCGCCTTCGCGGCCATGCCGATCGCCACGGCCATCGCGATCTTCTTCGTGGAACCCCTGATCCTCACCCTCCTGACCGGCCCGCTCCTGGGCGAGCGGGTGGGGCCGCGCCGCCTCGCCGCCGTCGCCGTGGGCCTCGCGGGCGCGCTCCTGGTGATCCGCCCCGGCTTCTCGATCTACGGCGCCGCCACGCTCCTGCCGCTCCTGGCGGCGACGGCCTACGCCCTCAACATGATCCTGCTCCGGATCGCCTGCCGCACCCGATCCGGCCTCACGGTGCAGTGCGGGGCGACGATCTACGCGGCGCTGGGCATGGTGGCCCTTGTCGCGTTGCTCCACGCGTCCGGGTCGATCCAGGTGACGCCCGCCGCCCATCCCGGCTGGGTCTGGGCCGCGATCCTGGGCGCGGGCGCGCTCGGGGCGGCCAGCTTCGTCCTCATCGCCGAGGCGTTCCGCCGGGCCGAGGCCGGCGCGCTCGCCCCGTTCCAGTATCTGGAGATCGTCGGCGCCACCGCGATGGGCTACCTCGTCTTCGGCGACTTCCCCGACACGCTCACCTGGGCCGGGATCGCGATCATCCTCGGCTCCGGCCTCTACGTCTTCCACCGCGAGCGGAAACTGGACGCCTGAAGCGCGGGGCAGGGGCCGCCGCCGCGGCCCCGCCGACCCTCAGGCCGCCGCGGCTGCGGCGCCCTCGCCGAACCGGCCATAAAAGGTCCCGCCGCTCTCGGCGATCTCGCGCAAGAGCTTCGGGGCGGCGAACCGCGCGCCCTCCGTCGCCTCCAGCCGCTCGCAGATCTCCACGGCCCGCGCCGGCCCCATCATGTCGAGCCAGGAGAACGGCCCCCCCGACCAGGGCGCGAAGCCCCAGCCCAGGATCGCGCCCACATCGCCCTCGCGGATGTCCTCCAGCACGCCCTCTTCGAAGGCGCGCACCGCCTCCAGCACCTGCGCCATCATCAGCCGCTGCTGCACCCGGGTCAGCTCGGGCTGCTCGGGTGCGCGCGGATGGCGCTCGGCCAGCCCCTCCCACAGGCCCAGCCGCTTGCCGTCCTCGCCATAGGCATAGAACCCGGCCTTGGACTTGCGCCCCAGCCGCCCCTCGTCGGCCATGGCGAACAGCACCTCGTCCACCGCCCCGTCGGGATAATCCTCGCCCAGCGCGGCGCGCGTCGCCTTGGCGATCTTCACGCCGAGATCGATCGAGGTCTCATCCACCAGCTGCAACGGCCCCAGCGGGAAGCCCAGCATCTTCGCCGCGTTCTCGACCAGCGCGGGGGTCACCCCCTCGCCGACCATGCGGACACCCTCGTTGATATAGGGGATGATGCAGCGGTTGGCGTAGAAGAAGCGCGCGTCGTTCACCACGATCGGCGTCTTGCGGATCTGGCGCACGAAGTCGAGCGCCTTGGCCACGGCGCGGTCGCCGGTCCTCTCGCCCTTGATGATCTCCACCAGCATCATCTTGTCCACGGGGGAGAAGAAGTGGATGCCGATGAACTGCTCCGGCCGCTGGCTCGCCTGCGCGAGATCGGTGATCGGCAGGGTCGAGGTATTGGTGGCGAAGATGCAGTCCGGCCCCACGGCCGACTCCACCTTCCGCGTCACCTCGGCCTTGATCTTCGGATCCTCGAAGACGGCCTCCACCACCAGGTCGCATCCCGACAGCGCGGCATAGTCCGTCGTCGCGGTGATCCGGCCCAGCACCTCGGCCTTCTTCTCCTGCGTCACCTTCTTGCGCGCCATCCCCTTGTCGAGAAGGCTTTCCGAATAGGCCTTGCCGCGATCCGCGGCCGCCTGTTCCTGGTCGATCAGAACCACCTCGATCCCGGCATTCGCGGCGACATGGGCGATGCCCGCGCCCATCATGCCGGCGCCCATCACGCCCAGCTTGCGCACCCGCTGGTCGTCCACGCCGGCGGGCCGGTTCGCGCCCTTCTCCAGGGCCTGCTTGTTGAGGAACAGCGACCGGATCATCGCCGAGGAGGACGGGTTCATCAGCACATGCACGAACCACCGCGCCTCGATCCTCAGCGCCGTGTCGAAGGGCACCAGAGCGCCCTCGTAGATCGCCGACAGCAGCGCCTTGGCCGCCGGAAAGACGCCCTTGGTCTTGCCGTTCACCATGGCAGAGGCGCCGACGAAGGTCATGAAGCCCGCGGGGTGATAGGGTTCGCCCCCCGGCATCTTCCAGCCCTTCTGGTCCCAGGGCTTCACGATGTCGGCGTCGCCCGCGGACAGCACCCAGTCCTTCGCCCGTGCCAGCAGCTCTCCGGGCGCCACCACCTCGTCGACGAGGCTCGCCCCCTTCGCCTTGCCGGGCTCCAGCATCTTGCCCTCCAGGAGGACCGGAGAGGCCGCCATCGCCCCCACCATGCGGGAATAGCGCGTCGTCCCCCCGCCGCCGGGGAAGATGCCCACCATGATCTCGGGCAGGCCGATCTTGCCCTTGCCCTCGGCCATGAAGCGGCGGTGGCAGGCCAGCGCGATCTCGGTGCCGATGCCCGCGCAGGTGCCGGGGATGGCGCAGGCCACCGGCTTGCCGCCGCGGTTCTTGTCATCCATCCCCGCGCGCTCCAGCTTGCGCAGGATCCGGTGCCCCTCCATCGTGAAGTCGAACAGGCCCTGCGCCGGGTCGGCGCCGGATTCCTCGCGGATCCGCGCCAGCACGTTCAGGTCCATGCCGCCGGCGAAGTCGGTCTTGCCGCTGGTGATCACGATGCCCTTCACGCCCGTGTCGGCCAGCGCGTCGTCGATCATCGCCTCGACCTCGGCGAAGGCCGCCCGGGTCATCACGTTCATCGACCGGTCGGGCATGTCCCAGGTCAGGACCGCGACGCCGTCGTCGTGCTTGTCGAGTGTGAAATCGCTCATGTCGTTGTCTCCTGGCATGCGGAAGCCGCCCGCCGGAGATCACCGGCGGGGCGGAAGGCGAGGACGGAATCTGGTGTCAGTCGCGCCGGCGGTCCGCGTCGTGGCGGGCACGCCGCTCGTTCTGCACCACCCAGTCGGCGATGGCGTCGAAGGCGAGTTCCCGGAACTCGATCATCTCCACGCTGAGGCCGCCGGAGCGCTTGCCCATGAAGTAGCGCGCCCAGGTCTCGCCCTGTCCGCGACCGTAGGGATCGACGTAGTACCAGGTCACCGTGGCGACGTGGCGCCGCTCCGACAGCGTCTCGATCTCCGAGACCCGCGCCCGCAGATAGTCGATTCCGGCGGTCTGCAGCCCGTCGAACTTGGCACGGAAGAAATTCTCCACCGCGGACCGGCTGGGCAGGATCGAGGTGCCCCGCTCCTCGCCCGGCAGCATCACCACCAGCGGCACCGCATAGGGCTTCGCCAGCAGGTCGAAGCGCCCATAGCGCAGGTGCAGGGCCTGGTTGGTGAAGAATTGCTGAACGATCGACGGCATCGCCTATCATTATTTCGTTAACGAGAACGATGTCGAGGCCGAAACCGTCCCCCGCGCGGACTTCCCTCCCCGCGGCCCCCATCAGACCCGCTCGAGGATCGTGGCCGCGCCCATGCCAGAGGCGACGCAGAGCGTGGCGAGCCCGGTCTCCTTGTCCGTCCGCTCCATCTCGTCCAGCAGCGTGCCGAGGATGATCGCCCCCGTGGCGCCCAGCGGATGGCCCATGGCGATGGCCCCGCCGTTCGGGTTCAGTTTCGCGGGATCCACGTCGAAGGCCTGCAGGAAGCGCAGCACCACCGAGGAGAACGCCTCGTTCACCTCGAAGAGGTCGATGTCGCCCACCGTCATGCCGCTCTCGCGCAGGATCTTCTCGGTCGCCGGCACCGGGCCGGTCAGCATGATCGTCGGGTCGGTGCCGATCTTCGCCGTGGCCCGGATCCGTGCCCGCGGCTTCAGGCCCGCGCGTTCGCCGAACGCCTTCGAGCCGATCAGGATTCCCGCCGCCCCGTCGACGATGCCGCTGGAATTGCCGGCATGGTGGATATGCTCGATCCGCTCCAGGTGCGGATACTTCATCAGCGCCACCTGGTCGAAGCCGGGCATCGTCTCGCCCATCTCCTTGAACGAGGGGGCGAGCGATCCCAGCGACTGCATGTCGGTGCCCGGCCGCAGATGCTCGTCGCGGTCGAGGATCGGCAGGCCGTTGCGGTCCGTCACCTCCAGGATCGAGCGGGCGAAGCGGCCCTCCTCCCAGGCCGCGGCGGCACGGCGCTGGCTCTCCACCGCGAAGGCGTCGGCATCGTCGCGGGTGAAGCCGTATTCGGTGGCGATGATGTCCGCCGCGATCCCCTGGGGCACGAAATAGCTGTTCATCGCGACGGAGGGGTCGACGGCGATGGCCGCCCCGTCCGATCCCATGGGCACCCGGCCCATCATCTCCACGCCGCCGGCGATATAGGCCTCTCCCGCCCCGGCGCGAACCTGGTTCGCGGCCAGGTTCGCCGCCTCCAGGCCGGAGGCGCAGAACCGGTTGATCGACAGGCCCGGCACCGCCTCGTCGAGATCCGAGGCCAGCACGGCGGTCCGCGCCAGGCAGCCGCCCTGCTCCTTGACCTGGGTGACATTGCCCCAGATCACGTCCTCGATCGCGTGACCGTCGAGCCCCGACCGGGCCTTCAGCGCATTCAGCACCAGCGCCGACAGCCGCACGGCGGTGACCTCGTGCAGCGCGCCATCCTTGCGGCCCTTGCCGCGCGGGGTGCGCACGGCGTCGTAGATGTAGGCGTCGGTCATCGTCTCCTCCTTCATGCCGCGCGCGGCATCAGATCGTAGGGGTGCGCCCAGCCCGGAAGGGACTGGATGTTGGTCAGCCAGCGGTCGATCCCGGGCCAGTCCGCCCGGTCGAAGCCGAAGGGTTCCGGGTAGTAGAGATACGAGCAGCAGGAGAGGTCCGCGATGGTGACGTCCCGTCCCACGATCCAGTCGCGCCCCTCCAGGTGGCGCTCCAGCACCGCATAGGTGGCGCGGAGCCGCCCCTGCAGGAAGTCGATCACCGGCTGCGGGCGCTTCTCCTCGGGCAGGAAATTGGCCAGGAACCGGCAGGCCCCGGCCTGGCCCGACAGCTTGTGGTTGTCCCAGAACTGCCAGCGCAGGACCTCGCGCGCCTCGTCCCGGTCGGCGCCGCCGAGCCGGCCCGTGCGCTCCACCACCCAGGCCTGGATCACGCCGGACTGGCTCAGCCGCAGGCCCTCGGCCTCCATCACCGGCACCTCGCCCATCTCGTTGATCTCGCGCCGATACGACTCGCTGCGCGCCGCGCCGTTGAAGAAGTCGACGAAGATGGGCTCCCAGTCGAGCCCGGCCAGTTCGAAGGCCAGCGCCGCCTTGTAGGCGTTGCCGCTCTCGCCGAAGCAGTGCAGTCGGATGGTCATCGATGTGCCTCCCTCTGGCCGTCGCCGGGGGCTTCACGCCCCCGGACCCCCGTGGGGTACTTGGAAAAGGATGAAGGCGCTAACCCGCCGTCAATCCTTCGATGCGAGGTCTGGGGCGCGGTACAGGCTGGGGAGCCGATGACCGCAAAGGGTGAAGCCCCGTCCCGGACGCCTGCGGCCTTGCCCGCCCGGCCGGGGCGGGGTGGATGCCCGAGCCCCTTCACCCTTTTTCAAATACCCCGGCGCCCGGCCCGCCGTCCTCGCGCGCGGGCCGGGGCGGTGGTCAGAAGTTCGCCGCCTCGAGCGTCATCACCGGCTCGGCGCCGCTCTCGATCCGGGCGCGGTGCATCGCCGTCGCCGGCAGCTGGCGGGCCATGTAGTAGCGCCCGGTGGCGATCTTGGCCTCGTAGAAGGCGGCATTGCCGGCCCCGGCATCGAGGGCGGCATAGGCGGCCTTCGCCATCCGCGCCCACATCAGCCCGAGGCAGACATGGCCGAACAGGTGCATGAAGTCGTAGGAGCCCGACAGCGCCTCCTGGGGAGATTTCACACCCTGCTGCATGAAGAACATGGCCGCGCCCTGCAGGTCCTTCGACGCCGCCTTCAAGGGATCGAGGAAGTTCGCCTTCAGCCGCGCGTCCTCCTCGTTCTCCTTGGCGAAGGCCTTCACCATCTCGAAGAAGCCCATCACCGTCTTGCCGCCGTTGAGCCCCAGCTTGCGCCCCACCAGGTCCAGCGACTGCACGCCGTTGGTGCCCTCGTAGATCATGGTGATGCGCGCGTCGCGGACGAACTGCTCCAGCCCCCATTCGGTGGTGAAGCCCGAGCCGCCCAGCGTCTGCTGGGCCAGCACCGTGGTCTCGAACCCCTTGTCGGTCAGGAACCCCTTCAGGACCGGCGTCAGCAGCGAGACCAGCGCCTCGGCCTCCGCGTCGCCCGCCCGCCGGGAGCGGTCGATCAGGTGCGCGCCCCACAGCGCGAAGGCCCGCGCCCCCTCCACGAAGCTCTTCTGGTCCAGCAGGTTTCGGCGCACGTCGGGGTGGACGATGATCGGATCGGCCGGGCCGGCCTCGTTCTGCGGCCCGGTCACGTCGCGGCCCTGCAGGCGGTCCTTGGCGAAGGCCGCGGCGTTCTGGTAGGCGACCGAGGCCAGCGCGTAGCCCTGCACGCCGACGCCGAGCCGGGCCTCGTTCATCATCGTGAACATCGCCCGCATGCCCTTGTGCGGCTCGCCGATGAGATAGCCCGTGGCGCCGTCGTAGTTCATCACGCAGGTGGCGTTGCCGTGGATGCCCATCTTCGATTCCAGCCCGCCGCAGCTCACCGCGTTGCGGCTGCCGAGCGATCCGTCCTCGTTCACCAGGAATTTCGGCACGATGAAGAGCGAGATTCCCTTCACCCCCTCCGGCGCGCCGGGCAGCCGGGCGAGGACGAGGTGCACGATGTTGTCCGTGAGGTCGTGCTCGCCGGCCGAGATCCAGATCTTCTGCCCGGTCACGGCGTAGGTTCCGTCGTCCTGCGGCTCGGCCCTGGTGCGGATCAGGCCCAGATCGGTGCCGCATTGCGGCTCGGTCAGGTTCATGGTGCCCGACCACGAGCCCTCCACCATCTTGGGCAGCCAGGTCGCCTTCTGCTGCTCCGACCCGTGCGCGTGGATCGCGTTGTAGGCGCCGTGGGAGAGCCCCTGATACATGTTGAAGGCCATGTTGGCGGAGACGAAGATCTCCCCCACCGCCGAGTTCAGCAGGTGCGGCATGCCCTGTCCGCCGTAGTCGGGATCGCAGTCGAGCCCGATCCAGCCGCCCTCGCGCATCCGGTCATAGGCATCCTTGAAGCCCTCGGGCGTGCGCACCACGCCGTTCTCCAGCCGGCAGCCCTGCCGGTCGCCCGTGGCGTTCAGCGGGTGCAGCACGTTCTCGGCCAGCTTGCCGGCCTCCTCCAGAACGGCGCCGGTGAAATCCGGCTCCAGCTCGTCGTATCCCGGCACGTCCGCACGGGCGGCGTCGAGGACCTCGTGGAGGACGAAGCGGATGTCCTCGACGGGGGCGCGATAGGTGGTCATGTCTCTTGGGTTCCTCCCCGGGCCGCCGTCAGGCGGCGGATGTCTTGCGAATGTCGGACAGCGCGCGGGCGACGAAATCCATCTGGTCCTCCAGGTCGCCGATCGCCGCATCAAGCTCGGCGCGCTGCGCCTTCAGCTCGGACAGGCGGGCCTGCGCCACCTCGAAGCTGCGCGCCAGCTGCGTCTCCTGCTCCCGGCCGCGGCCGTAGAGGTCGAGGAGCTGGCGGATCTCCTCGAGGCTGAATCCGAACCGCTTGCCACGCAGGATCAGCGTCAGCCGGGCGCGGTCGCGGCGGGTGAACAGGCGCTTCTGGCCCTCGCGGATCGGCGCCAGCAACTCCTTGGATTCGTAGAAGCGCAACGTCCGGGGGGTGACGCCGAACGCGTCGCACATCTGGCGGATGGTCAGGGTCTCTTCGGTCATGAACGAACCTCGATCACTCGTCTGGTCATGTATTTGCGGATCGCGCACCGCGCCCGCAAGCGTTGCAAAGGTTGACGCAGGCAGGACGTCACGTCACTTGTCTGGCAGGCTGGCGGCGACCTCGTCCCGGGTGCGCCGCAGGCTCTCGATCGCCTCTTCCAGCGCGTCGGCCTCGGCGCGCAGGGTCACCAGCTGGCGGTCGGCGGCCTCGACCCAGGCACGGCCCTGCGCCTCGGTGCCCAGCTTGTCGTAGATCAGCAGCCACTGGCGGATTTCCTCCAGGCTGAACCCCCAGCGGCGGCCGCGCAGGATCAGCGTCATCCGCGCCACGTCGCGCGGCCGGTAGTGGCGCGCGCGCCCCTCCCGGTCCGGCGACAACAGCTCGATATACTCGTAATAGCGCAGCGTTCGCGGCGTCACGTCGAACCGCGCGCACATCTCCTTGAACGTCAGGCGTTCCTCGAAATCGGGCATCGATCGTCCTCCAGCCGGATCTCTATAGCGCGACGTGGCGGCAACTGGAAGTTGTGCGGATCGGATCTCCTCCGCTCAGTCCGGCGCGCGGCCCAGCGCCTCCGCCAGCAACCGGTGGCCCGATTCGTCGCGCCGCGCCTCGGCCCGGGCCGGGGCCGGCATGCGGCGGATCCACTCCCCTTCGCGCAGGCAGTGCAGCATGAAATGGGCCAGGTCGCCCTGCCGGGTGCGGATCAGCCCCGGCGCGATGACGTCGGGCGTCACCGTGTAGTCGCCCGTCGCCTCCCCCGCCATCAGCCAGCCGGGCCGCACCGCGGTCCAGTCGGTGTCCGAGGCGCGCAGGATGCGCTCCATCTCGCCCATCTGGGTGAAGATCGGCTCCAAGGCCGCGGTGGCGGCGATGCGGAACAGCCACGGCCCCCGGTCGCGCGTGGCGACGAAGCTGGCCGAGATGACGACCAGGCGGCGGATGCCCGTCGCGGCCATCGCCTTCAGGTAGGCCTCGGCGCTGGCGGTATAGAGCGGCGGCGGATCGACCGCGGTCTTCGCCGTCAGCGGCAGGCCGATGCAGGACAGGATCGCGTCGCAGCCCTCGACCACGGGGGCGAGGTCGTCCTTCATCACGTCGGCGGTGCGGATCTCGACGCCGTCGGGCAGGCCCGGATCGTCGGGCCAGTCCGGCTCTACCGCCCGCACGGTCAGTCCCGCCTGCACGGCCTGCCGCACCGCCTGCCGCCCGGTGGCGCCGCCGGCGCCGAAGATCGCGATGCGCTGTATATCCGTCATGGTCGCGGAACGGCGCATCCGCCGGGCTTGTTCCCCGAGGGCCGCGCGCCACGTCGCGCTTGTGACCGGGGCCGGGCTGCGACACAACCGGATCGACGGACAGACGGGGGCCGGCATGGACGACCGCAGGGAACAGATCGCGCGCCACTTCATGGAGGCGATCCCGCATGCGCGCGATCTCGGCATGGAGATCGTCGAGCTGGGCGACGGGCTGTGCGAGATCGCCATGCCCTACGACGAGAAGCTGATCGGCGACCCGGCCACCGGCGTGATCCATGGCGGCGCGGTCTCGGCCCTGATGGATACCTGCGCCGGCGCGGCGGTGATGTGCCACCCCACCGCGCCCAGCAGCACCGCGACGCTCGACCTGCGGATCGACTACATGCGCGCCGCCACGCCGGGGCAGACGGTGCGGGCGCGGGCGGAATGCTACCACGTCACCCGCTCGGTCGCCTTCGTGCGCGCCCGCGCGCTCGACGAGGACGGCGACCGGCCCGTGGCCACCGCCTCGGGCGCCTTCACCCTGGAGCGGGGTAAGAGCGCATGAGCCGGCCCGCCCCCGAACCCGTCCAGGTCATCAAGCAGCGCCGCGACGCCGCGCTGGAGGCGCTGGTCGGCGGCATCCCCTATATCCGCCATCTCGGCATCCGCTTCGAGCGGCGCGGCGACGAGCTGACCGCGATCCTGCCCTATGCCGAGCGGCTGGTCGGCAACCCGATGCTGCCCGCGCTGCACGGCGGCGTCACCGCGGCATTCCTGGAGACGACGGCCGCCATCGCGCTGGCCTGGTCGCGGCTCTGGGTGGAGATCGAGGAGGGCCGGATCGACCCCGAATCCCTCTCGCCCGCCACGATGCCGCGCCTGCCCAAGACCATCGACGTCACGCTCGACTTCCTGCGCTCCGGCCTGCCGCGCGATTCCTATGCCCGCGCCCGGATCGTGCGCTCGGGCCGCCGCTATGCCTCGGTGATCGCCGAAGGCTGGCAGGACAATCACCAGCGGCCCCATGCCATGGCGACCTGCCATTTCGTCATGCCCGCCGTCCGCGATGGCTGACCCCCGCGCGGTGACGCACCGCCGCGTGCTGGCCGTCGCCCTGCCCATCGTCCTGTCGAACGCCACCGTGCCGATCCTCGGCGCCGTGGATACCGGCGTGGTGGGGCAGATGGGCCTGCCCGCGCCGATCGGCGCCGTGGGCATCGGCGCCATCGTGCTCACCGCGATCTACTGGATCTTCGGCTTCCTGCGCATGGGCACCACCGGCATGGCCGCCCAGGCGCTGGGTCGCGACGATCTCGACGAGGCGGCGGCGATCCTGTCGCGCGGCCTCGCCATCGCCGCGCTGGGCGGCGGCGCGATCATCGCGTTGCAGATCCCGCTGTTCTGGGCCGCCTTCCGGCTCTCCCCCGCCTCGGCCGAGGTCGAGGCGCTCGCCCGCGACTACATGGCGATCCGGGTGTTTTCCGCCCCGGCGCTGATCTCGGTCTACGCGCTCACCGGCTGGCTCATCGCCGCCGAGCGCACCCGCGGCGTGCTGGCCATCCAGCTGGTGATGAACGCGCTCAACATCGTCCTCGATCTCGTCTTCGTCCTGGGCCTCGGCTGGGGCGTGCAGGGGGTTGCCGCCGCCACCGTCATCGCCGAGCTCTCCGGCGCCGCCCTCGGCCTCTGGCTGTGCCGCGCGGCCTTCTCCACCCCCGCCTGGCGCGACCGCGCCCGCGTGCTCGATCCCGCCCGGCTGAAGCGTTTCGCGCGGGTCAACACCGACATCCTGCTGCGGTCCATGATGCTGCAGGGGATCTTCGTCAGCTTCCTGTTCCTCGGCGCCCGGTTCGGCGACGTGACGCTGGCGGCCAACCAGATCCTGCTGCAGTTCCTGCAGATCACCGCCTTCGCGATGGACGGATTCGCCTTCGCGGCCGAGGCCATCGTCGGCTCCGCGCTGGGCCGCGGCCGGCGCGACCTGTTCCGCCGCGGCGCGGTCCTGTCCTCCGTCTGGGGCGGGGTCTCGGGCCTTCTCCTGGCGCTGGCCTTCGCCACCCTCGGCGGCACCATCATCGACGTGATGACCACCGCGCCGCAGGTCCGGGTGGAGGCGCGCGCCTATCTGCCCTGGATGGTGCTGGCCCCCTTGGTGGGCTGCGCCGCCTGGATGCTCGACGGGATCTTCATCGGCGCCACCCGCACGGGCGACATGCGCAACATGATGGCGCTGTCGCTCGCGGCCTATGCCGCCGCCGTGCCGCTCCTGGTGCCGTATCTCGCCAATCACGGCCTCTGGCTGGCCTTCCTGCTCAGCTTCGTCGCCCGCGGCCTGACGCTGGGCGCCCGCTACCCCGCGCTGGAGCGCAGCGTGGGCTAGGTCCAGCGGTCCCGGTCCAGCCCCACGGCCTGCGCCGCCGTCAGCCCGTCCGCCTCCAGCGCCGTGTCCAGATCGCGCAAGATCCGCGCGACCAGCCCCAGCCCGCCATAGACCAGCGCGGTATAGAGCTGCACCGCCGACGCCCCCGCGCGGATCTTGGCATAGGCCTCGGCCCCGGTGGAGACGCCGCCCACCCCGATCAGCGGCAACGCGGTCAGCCCCGACAGCCGCGCCAGCACCCGCGTCGAGCGGTCGAAGAGCGGCGCCCCCGACAGCCCCCCGGCCTCGCCCGCATGGGCCGAGCGCAAACCCTCGCGCGCCAGCGTCGTGTTGGTGGCCACGATCCCCGCCACGCCCGCCGCCTCGGCCACCCGCGCCACGTCCTCCAAAGCGGCGTCGTCGAGATCCGGGGCGATCTTCAGGAACACCGGCAGGTCGCGCGCATTCGCCGCCATCACCCCGTCCAGCAGCCCGCGCAGGGCCGCCGCCCCCTGCAGGTCGCGCAGCCGCTCGGTATTGGGCGAGGAGACGTTGACGGTGGCGAAATCCACGAAGGGCCCCACCCGGCGCAGCACCGCGGCGTAATCCGCCGCCCGGTCGGCGCTGTCCTTGTTGGCCCCGAGGTTCAGCCCCACCGGCACCGCGGGGTCCGCCACCTCCAGCCGCGCCGCGATCGCCTCCATCCCGTCGTTGTTGAAGCCGAAGCGGTTTATCGCCGCCCGGTCCTCGGTCAGGCGGAACAGCCGCGGCCGCGGATTGCCCGGCTGGGGCAGGGGTGTCGCCGCCCCCACCTCAAGAAAGCCGAACCCCGCCAGCGACAGCCGGTCCACGGCTTGCGCGTTCTTGTCGAACCCGGCCGCCAGCCCCACCGGGTTGGGCAGGTCGAGCCCGGCGATCCGCACCGCCAGCCGCCGCCCCGTGACCGGCCCCGAGGCGGGCGCCAGCCCGGCGCGCAGGGCCGCGATGGCCAGCCCATGGGCCCGCTCCGGGTCGAGCCGGCGCAGCGCCGCCAGTCCCAGCCGCTCGGACAGGCTCATTCGTTGCCGAGGGCCAGCGCGTCGATCCCGTCGCGCGGCAACTCGGTATGCCACACCACGTCGTCCCGCGTCATCGGCCGGTGCAGGTGCGGAAAGCTCTCGCCGTCGCGCCCCTCCTCCCATTTCAGCGCCTCGCCCAGATCGTCGGCCTCGCAGGCGGCCAGCACCAGCCCTTCCTCGCCCTTGAAATGCTTCGCCAGCGTGCCGCCCAGCTGATCCTTGGTCGACAGGTGCACGAAGCCGTCGCGCCGGTCGTCGGGCGACCCCTCGGTCTCTCCCGCCCGGTCCAGCTCGGTCCATTCGCTGCCGCGGAATACCTTGTAGATTCGCATCGCTCGCCTCTCCGGATCGCCGTGCGCGCGAACCTAGCCCGCAGCGTCGCGCGGGCGAGACGGCAAGGCGCCGTCGCGCTTTGACAGGCCCCCCGGCCCGGCGCACTCTCGCGCCCGGAGCAACGGGAGACACCAGATGATCGCACGACTCGTCCCGGCCGCGGCCGCGGCAGCGCTGGCGCTGACGGCGGGCGCCGCGCAGGCGGAGTTCACCATGACGATCCTGCACACCAACGATTTCCACGCGCGGTTCGAGCCGATCAGCGGCACCGATTCCACCTGTTCGGACGAGGACAACGCCGCCGGCGAGTGCTTCGGCGGCACCGCCCGCCTGATCACCGCCATCGAGGCCGCGCGGGAGCGGTTCGGCCCCACGCTCCTGGTGGATGGCGGCGACCAGTTCCAGGGCACGCTGTTCTACACCCACTACAAGGGCCAGCTCGCCGCCGAGATGATGAACCGGCTGGGCTATGACGCGATGACCGTGGGCAACCACGAATTCGACGACGGGCCCGAGGTGCTGGGGCAGTTCGCCCGCGCCATCGACTTCCCGATCCTGATGTCCAACGCCGACATCTCCGCCGCGTCCGAGATCGCCGGTGCGATCGAGAAATCCACCGTGGTCGAGGTGGCGGGCGAGCGGATCGGCCTGATCGGCCTCACGCCCGAGGATACCGACGAGCTGGCCAGCCCCGGCCCGAACGTCACCTTCTCCGACCCGGTCGCGGCGGTGCAGGCCGAGGTCGACCGGCTGGCGGACGAGGGCGTGAACAAGATCGTCGTCCTGTCCCATTCCGGCTACGGCATCGACCAGCGCCTCGCGAGGGGGACCACCGGCGTCGACGTCATCGTGGGCGGGCACACCAACACCCTGCTGGGCCAGATGGAGGGGGCGGCGGGCCCCTATCCGACCATGGTGAACGGCGTGGCCATCGTGCAGGCCTATGCCTACGGCAAGTATCTGGGCGCCCTCACCGTCACCTTCGACGATGCCGGCGCCCTCGCCGAGGCCTCGGGCCAGCCGATCCTGCTCGACGCCGCGGTCGGCGAGGATGCCGGGATCGTGGCCCGGATCGACGAGGCCGCCCGGCCGCTGGACGAGATCCGCCAGCGCGTCGTGGCCGAGACCGCCTCGGCCATCGACGGCAGTCGCGAGGCCTGCCGCGCCGGCGAATGCGAGATGGGCAACCTGGTGGCCGATGCCATGCTGGCCCGTGTCGCGGGGCAGGGGATCGACGTGGCGCTGACCAATGGCGGCGGCCTGCGTGCCTCGATCGACGCGGGCCCGGTGACGATGGGCGAGGTGCTCACCGTGCTGCCGTTCCAGAACACGCTCTCCACCTTCCGGGTCGACGGCGCCACGCTTCTGGCCGCGCTGGAGAACGGCGTCAGCCAGATCGAGGAGCAGGCCGGCCGCTTCCCCCAGGTCGCGGGCATGAGCTTCGCGGTGGATGCCGCCGCCGAACCCGGCTCCCGCATCTCCGACGTCATGGTGGGCGGCGAACCGCTGGACCCCGAGGCGAGCTACGGCGTGGTGTCGAACAACTATGTCCGCAATGGCGGCGACGGCTATGCCATGTTCCTCGAGGCGCGCGACGCCTACGATTACGGCCCCGACCTGGCCGATGTCACGGCGGAGTATCTCGCCGAGGTCGGCCCCTACGAGCCCCGCACCGAGGGCCGCATCGCCATGTCTGGGATGTGAGCCGGCCTCTCCGGAGGCGAAACGATTCGCCTCCGGGACTCCGCCGGGACTCCGACGGGAAACCGACAGTGGATTTCGGCGGTCGCGGCCCGGGCCGGCCGCCGGGATCGGCAGCTTCGTTCACCGGCCGCACGCCGCTGGCGCAAACCGGCGCCCCGCGCGCCCGATCGGCCGGTCCGGCCGCCGGTCAGCAGCGCCGCAGGGCCACGTTGTAATGCGTGTAGTCCCCGGCCACGTCGCCCAGGATGTCGAGCCGGCTGCGGCCCAGCGGCGTCATCGTGAAGGCCGCCGGCGCATAGTCCGAGACCCGGCGCGCGGCGATCTGGAACCGTGCCGCCGGCCCCGCGAACCCCAATATCTCGTAGAGGATGCCCTCGGCGACCATATGCGTGGGGGTCAGGTGCCAGGCCCCCTCCACGCCGAGGCAGGTGCCGTTGGTCTCCGCCTTCCACAGATCGGTCAGCCGGTCGCGATAATAGGCCCGCGCCTCGGCGCCGGTATCCACCGACAGCCCGGCGCCGGGCGCCGGCGCGGGTGCCGGGGCGGCGGGGGCGGGGCGCGCGAATCCCGGCGGCGTCGCCGTGGCGCATCCCGCCCCCGTCGCCGGGTCGCAGAGCCCGCCCGCGCCGGCCGAGAGCGGCGCGAGGCCCAGCGCGAGGAGCGGAATCGTCCATCGGATCATCGGTCTCGTCCCGCGCCGGGGCGGCAATCCAGGGAAGGTCCGGCGCGCCGCCCAGCATGGCGGCCAATGGTTGCCCAATGGTTGCCGCGGCTCAGCACCGGGTCAGGCTGTCCGAGGACCGCGCCTCCCCGGCGGCCGCCCACGAAACCCCGGCCGTCCCGCCCGCGCCGGGCGTGAGGGTGAAGGTCGCCGGCGTGCCGTCCTCGCGCAGCGCCTGGATGCCGATCCTCTCGGCGCTGCCCGAGAAGTTGACCAGGTCGTAGGCCACGCCCCCGGTGGTGATCCGGTTCCGGTCGAGCCGCCAGCCGCAGCTGCCGTCACCGCCCCGCCACGCCCCCGTCAGCCGGGTGCCGTAGGCCTCCTCGGCCGAGAGATCGGGATCGGCGGGGGCGGACGGCTCGGGCGCCCCCCCGCCGAGGCGCTCCCGCAGCGCGTCCTCCGAGGGCAGCCGGTCGAGCGGCTCCAGGGTGATGACCTCCGGCGGGCGCACCGGCTCGGGCGCCTCACGGCAGGGCACGAGCATCACGTTCACCCCTTGCCCGCGCACGATCAACCGCTCCCCCGAGACCGACAGGCCGAGCGCCCGGCGCCCGCCGCCCGCCCGGGCGAGGAGGTCCAGCCGGATCGTCCCCGGGCCGGCCCCGACCCCCAGCAGCTCGAACTCGGTCGTCCCCGCGCGGACGGTCCCGGGCCCGAAGGACCAGGTGTCGCGCCGCGCCGCGCAGCTGCCGCCCGGCGCGACCCAGTCGCCGGCCAGTGCGCCGTAGTCCGCCCGCGCCCGCGACAGGGCGTCCTGGGCCCGCGCGGCGGGGGCGCTGAGCGCGGCGGACAGGGCGAGGAGGAGCAGGGGCCGCAGGGCGGATCGGATCATGCAGGTACCGCGAATCGGGAAGGACAGGTCGGGCCCGGTCTGCCGCGATCCGGCCCCGTCGGGAAATAACATTCCGCCGAAATCCTCTCAGGCGGCCATCCTGTCCTCGGTCAGGGCGGCGGTCTGCGGCGTCACCGCCCGCGTGCTGCCGACGGCGACGAAGGCGGTCTTGTCGGCCTCCGCCGGGGCGCTGTTGGCGAGGATCCGAACCAGCGCGAAGCCGATGATCATGATATGCGCCGCCGAGGTGACGACGAACAGCGCCCGCTGCCCGAAGGCGGTCATGCCCCAGCCGGTGACCAGCGGGCCGACGATCGAGCCGATGCCGAAGACCAAGAGGATCCCCCCCGAGATGCGGATCGCGGCACCCTCTCCGGCATGGTCGTTGGCATGGGCCACGATCACCGGATACATGGCGAAGATCGCGGCGCCGAGGAACGCCGCCAGCGCCAGGTTCGCCGCCGCCCCCTCGGGCCGCCAGAACAGGAACGCCGCGTCCGCGACCAGTGCCAGGAGCGCGATCCCGGTCAGCACGATCCGGCGGTCCATCCGGTCCGAGAGGATCCCCACCGGGATCTGCGCCGCCGCCCCGGCCAGGATCGGGATCGAGGCGAAGACCGCGATCGTGCCCGTCCCCAGCCCGATCCGGTCGGCGAAGACCGGCGCCATCGCCGCGAAGGCGGCGTTGGAGACGCCCACGCAGAACACCGCGAAGACCGCGACGGGCGAGTTGCGCCACAGCCCCGGCAGGTCCAGTCGCACCGCCACCAGCGGCGGCGGGTTCGACGAGCTGGAGATCGAGGTGGGCACCAGCGACAGCGCGTAGAAGATCCCGGCCAGCGCGAACAGCACGAACCCCGCCGGATCGCCCACCACCAGCACCAGCTGCCCGGCGGTCGTCGCGATCAGGTTCACCATCGTGTAGATGCCGAAGATCCGGCCGCGGCTGTCGGGGCGGGTGTGCTCGGTCAGCCAGCTTTCGACGATCATCGCCGCCCCGGCGAAGCAGAAGCCGCAGAGGGCGCGCAGCGCGATCCAGGCCACGGGGTGGATCGCGATGGCGCTCGCCAGGATCGAGATCGCCGCCAGCGAGGCCAGCGCGCTGAAGGAGCGGATATGGCCGACCCGCGCCACCAGCCCGGAGGTCAGCACGCAGCCCAGGATGTAGCCCACCGCCCAGCCGGTCCCCAGAAGGCCCAGCGAGAAGGCGGTGAACCCCTCCGCGCCGCCCCGGATCGGCAGCAGGAGCGCGTTGATGCCCCCGGCGAAGAGGAGGCAGGCGGAGCCGATCAGGAGCGCGCTGACCGGAAAGAGCTGGCGCAGGAGCATGGGTGGTACCACGGGGGCGGAGTCGCGCGCAGCTAGACCCGATCGGTCGCCACTGCAATCATCTCTTTCCGACGCATTTTAGACGTTCGGCGCCGCGCCGCCGATCAGCGCCAGCACTGGACCAGAACGGTCATGTCCCGTGCCAGCCGCTCCAGCCGGGCCGCGGGCAGGGGCTCTCCCGCCGGCTCGCTGGTCGCCGGCAGGCCCGCCCCGGCCAGCAGGTCGTTGATCGCCGCGGCGCCCACCGCCAGCGTCGTCTCCGCCGGCAGCGATCGCGCGCCGCCGGGTGGCTCCGCCGCCATGCCCAGAACGGCGCCCGAGGGGGCGAGCAGCGGCCCGCCCGCGTCGCTCTCCCGCCCGGGCAGCTCGTAGCGGCGCAGATGCCCGGCGCCGTCGAGCCCCCAAATCGCGGCGAGGCGGCCGCGGGTCAGCGACGGCGCGCCGAGCCGGCCGCCATAGGAGAAGCCCGCCAGGATCGCCTCCGCGCCGAGCCGCGGCACGCCCGCGGCCAGTTCGGCATGGGCGCGCGGCGCCAGATCGGCCTCGGGGGTCACGAGGGCGAGGCCGGTCGCGGGATCGCGCGTGGTCACACGGGCCGCGATGTCGTGGTCGAGGGTGATCCGGTCGCAGCTCTCGACCGCCCCGGCGGTGGTCAGAACCGCGCCCTGCGGCGAGACGTAGAAGCCCGAGCGCGTCACGTCCGGGCGGCGGATCTCCAGCCCGGCCAGCAGGTCGGCGCCCTGCGGGTCGTCGGGCGGCCCCATGGCCTCGGGCAGGACCCGGCCCGGATCGGTGGCGAAGCTGTCCCGCATCTGCGCCACCACGCGGGCGCGGCGGCGTTCGTCGCCGGCCGGCCAGACCAGCGTGAATCCCTTGATGCGGCCTTGCGACAGCCGGACCTCGGTGCGGCTGACGATCTCCGCCCCGCGGCCGGTGATGGCGAAGGCGTCGGCGGAGCGGGAGCGCTCGCCCGCCTCCGGCACGATCTCGAGGCTCTGCATCACGTCGTAGAGGCCGCGCAGCTCGGCGCGCCCGCCTTCCATCGAGATCAGGATCACCCGCGCCGGGATCTCCGCGCCCTGCCGCGCCGGGTAATGCGCGAAGGGCGGGGCGTGGCGATCGAAGGCCACCAGCGCGGTGGGCATCTCCACCGTGATCCCGGCCCGGGCGTCGGTCACCGGGCGCATCTCCAGCCCGTCGAGCACGGCCTCGTAGGCGGCGCGCAGTTCGCGCCGCTGGGCGGTGGTCATCACGCCGGTGGCCGGGTCGCCGGCCGCCCGCTGCCAGGCGGACATGGCCGCCCGGGTGCCCGGCCCGATGGCGCCGTCGATCGGGCCGTCGTAATGCCCCGCCCAGCGCAGGGCGCGCTGCAGGTCGCGTCGCTCCGCTCCGGTCAGGCGCCGTTCGGCGCGGCGCGCCTCGGCCGGGGTCTGGTCGGTGGGCGCGGCCTCGGCCCCGGTCTCCCCCGCCGCCTCGGCCCCGGTCTCCGGTTCGGCTGCGGGCGCGGTCGCCTCGCCGCCCATCTCGGGGAACAGCCGGTCGCCGAACCGGGCGCCGTCGGTGGCGTAGCTGTCGGCGGGGATCAGACCCTGCGAACGCAGCGTCCGGCGCCGGGCGTCGATCTCCGCCTCGGGGTAGGGGCCGAGCACGATGGCGCCGAACCGCGAGCCCTCCAGCGCGAAGGCGCTGACCGAGTCGAGCCGGCGGGCATAGTCGCGGGCGGTCGCCACCGTCTCGGCGGCACCGGGCCGGGCGGCGATCTGCAGCCAGGCCTCCTGCGCCGCCGCGCCCGTGGCCAGGCAGATCGCCGCGAGAATCGTCATCAGTCGCTTGGTCATCGGTGCAATCCGTTCGAAAGCCGCAAGAACCCCCGCCCCCCGGTCCGCGCAGAAGGAGGGCCATCGCCCCCCGCGTCAAGCGGCGCCGGCCCCAGGGGCCGCGTGCGATTGACCCGCGTGGCGCGGGTGCCTATGCAGGCCGCGCCTTTTCGCCCCCGAAGGGACCAGCATGCCACAGCCCACCTGTTTCCAGGACGTCATCATGGCGCTGCAGTCCTATTGGGCCGGGCAGGGCTGCGCCGTGCTGCAACCCTACGACATGGAGGTCGGCGCCGGCACGTTCCACCCGGCCACCACGCTGCGGGCGCTGGGGCCGCGCCCCTGGGCGGCGGCCTATGTCCAGCCCTCCCGCCGGCCGACCGACGGGCGCTACGGCGACAGCCCCAACCGGCTGCAGCACTACTACCAGTACCAGGTGATCATCAAACCCTCGCCGCCCGACCTGCAGGCGCTCTATCTGGGCTCCCTCGCGGCCATCGGCATCGACGCGGGCCTGCACGACATCCGCTTCGTCGAGGACGACTGGGAGAGCCCGACGCTCGGCGCCTGGGGCCTCGGCTGGGAGGTCTGGTGCGACGGCATGGAGGTGAGCCAGTTCACCTATTTCCAGCAGGTCGGCGGGCACGACTGCCACCCCGTCTCGGGCGAGCTGACCTACGGGCTGGAACGGCTGGCGATGTATGTGCTGGGCGTCGATCACGTCATGGACATGCCCTTCAACCGGCCCGACAGCCCGCAGCCGCTGACCTATGGCGAGGTGTTCCGCGAGGCCGAGGCGCAGTACGCCCGCTACAATTTCGACCACGCCGACACTGGCGTGCTGCTGCGCCACTTCGAGGAGGCGGAGGCGGAATGCGCCGCGCTCCTGGCCCAGCCGGAGGTCGATCCCCGCACCGGGCGGCGCATCGTCATGGCGCTGCCGGCCTACGACCAGTGCATCAAGGCCAGCCACATCTTCAACCTGCTCGACGCGCGCGGCGTCATCTCCGTGACCGAGCGGCAGGCCTATATCGGCCGCGTCCGCACCCTGGCGAAGGCCTGCGCCGACGCTTTCCTCCTGACGGATGCGGGCGGCCACGAAGATATGGAATTCGTATGAACGGCAAGGTCATCGGGATCTCCGTGGCCGCACTCGCCGTGATCGGCGCCGCCGGCATGTGGTACCTGCAGGTCTTCCACTACTACGACCGGGTCTCGCCCGACGGCTTCGCGCTGCAGACCGAGAGCGGCGAGCGCTCCGCCGAGGCGACCGGGATCGAGGCGATCGACGCCAATTCCTCGCCGATCCGGTTCCGCGCCTGCTTCGACACCCCGCTCGCCCCGGACGTGGCCGCGATCCCCTACGAGGGTGCGGTGCCGCTCAACGCGCCGTTCTGGTTCGACTGTTTCGACGCGGCCGGGATCGGCGCGCAGCTGGCCGACGGCTCCGCCCGCGCCTTCCTCGGCCAGAAGAACGTGGCCTTCGGCGTCGACCGGATCGTGGCGATCACCGATGACGGCCGCGGCTATGTCTGGCACCAGCTGAACGATTGCGGCGAACTGGCCTATGACGGCACGCGCATCGGCGAGGAATGTCCGCCGAGAGAGGATTTCGAGTAGATGCCCGACCTTCTGATCGAACTGTTCTCCGAGGAGATCCCGGCGCGGATGCAGGCCCGCGCCGCCGCCGACCTGAAGCGGCTGGTGACCGACGGGATCGTCGAGGCGGGGCTGACCTATGCCCATGCCGGCGCCCATGTCACCCCGCGCCGGCTCACGCTGGCGCTGGAGGGCGTGGCCGACCGTTCGCCCGACCGGGTGGAGGAGCGGCGGGGCCCCAAGGTCGGCGCGCCGGACAAGGCGATGGAGGGTTTCCTGCGCGGCGCCGGCGTGGCGCGCGAGGACCTGGAGGCGCGGGCCGACAAGAAGGGCGAGGTCTGGTTCGCGAAGATCCACCACCCCGGCCGCCCGGCCGCCGAGATCGTGGCCGAGGTGCTGGAGGCGGCGATCCGCGGCTTTCCCTGGCCGAAATCCATGCGCTGGGGCGCGGGCTCCCTGCGCTGGGTGCGCCCGCTGCACCGGATCGTCTGCATCCTCACCGGCCCCGAGGGCGCCGAGGTCGTGCCGCTGGAGGTCGACGGCATCCGCGCCGGCGACGTGACCGAGGGCCACCGCTTCATGTCCCCCGGCGAGATCCGCGTCTCCTCCTTCGAGGATTACCAGGCCAGGCTGAAGCGCGCCCATGTCATGCTCGACGCCGAGGAGCGCGCCGAAACGATCCGGGCCGAGGCGCAGAACATGGCCTTCTCCACCGGGCTGGAGGTGGTGCCCGACGAGGCGCTGCTGGCCGAGGTGGCGGGGCTGGTGGAATGGCCCGTGGTGCTGATGGGCGAGATCGACCCCCGCTTCCTCGACCTGCCGCCCGAGGTGCTGCAGACCTCCATGCGCGAGCACCAGAAGTTCCTTTCGCTCCGCGATCCCGGCACGGGCCGCATCGTGCGCTTCGTCACCGTCGCCAACCGCGAGACGGAGGATCACGGCGCGACGATCCTGGCCGGCAACCAGCGCGTGCTGGCCGCCCGCCTCGCCGATGCCGACTTCTTCTGGCAGAACGACCTCGCCGTGGCGAAGGCCGGGATGGGCCCCTGGCAGGAGGCGCTGGGCGCGGTGACCTTCCACGCGAAACTGGGCAGCGAGGCCGACCGGGTGGCCCGCATCGCCGCGCTCGCCCGCGACCTTGCCCCCGCCGTCGGCGCCGACCCCGACGCCGCCGAACAGGCCGCGAAACTGGCCAAGGCCGACCTCGTCTCCGAGATGGTCTACGAGTTCCCCGAGCTGCAGGGCGTGATGGGCCGCTACTACGCGCAGGCCGCCGGCTATCCCGAGGAGGTCGCGATCGCCGTGGCCGAGCACTACGCGCCGCTGGGCCCGTCGGACGCGGTGCCGACCGCGCCGGTCTCGGTCGCGGTGAGCCTGGCCGAGAAGATCGACAAGCTGACCGGCTTCTGGGCCATCGACGAGAAGCCCACCGGATCGAAGGACCCCTACGCGCTCAGGCGGGCGGCGCTGGGGGTGATCCGGCTTGATGCTTACGTAGAAATCGGCATTGAGCTATCAAGCTGGCTCAGAAGCTCATATCTCAGAAGTGCTTCGTACATTCGCAGGGACCGATACAGACGTTTCGTCGGAAGAATCAGATGGACAGATGGTCGCGCTCAATGGCATCTGCAGTTGACGCGGATCCAAGAACGAAGATCTGGCAAGGAGCTGATTTGAGCATCTTCCGTAGACTGCGTTCAGCGATAATCGAGAAGCAAGACGTTGTCTAAAGCGGTCGATGGCGATCAGACGTCATATGGAAAAAGTCGCAGTACGCAATGGGAGTGTTCGAACAGCGTTCTCACGAACTGACCTCCTCGCCTTCCTCCACGACCGCCTGAAGGTCCATCTCCGCGACGAGGGCATCCCTCACGACGTGATCGACGCCTGCCTCGCCATGCCGGGCACCGACGACCTGACCCTGCTCGTCCACCGCGCCCGGGCGCTGGCGGATTTCCTGAAGACCGACGACGGCGAGAACCTGCTCCTCGGCTTCCGCCGCGCCAACAACATCCTCGCCCAGGCGGAAGAAGCCGACGGCGTGGAATATTCCTTCGGCGCGGATGCGAAACACGCCCGGACCGACGAGGAAACCGCGCTCTTCGCCGCGCTGGAGCGCCAGGAGCCGGTGATCGAACAGGCGATGCGGGACGAGGACTTCGCCACCGCCATGTCGGCGCTGGCACATCTCCGCGCGCCCATCGACGCCTTCTTCGAGGCGGTGCAGATCAATACCGACAACCAGATCCTGCGCCGCAACCGGCTGAACCTGCTGCACCAGATCCGCGCGCTGTGCCTCGGCGTGGCCGACCTCACCCGGATCGAGGGCTGAGGCTCCGACCATCGCGCCGCTTGCCCCGGCGGCGCGCGCCCCTATGCTGCCGGAGCGAAGGAGCGCCGCAGTGCAGCACGACGAGATCCGCATCGACGGCGTGACCGCCGTCACCGCCACCGCCAATATCCGCGCCCGCGCCCATGGCGGCCGCGCCAAGTGCCTGCAGCGCCTTGTCCGGCTCGGCCTGCCGGTGCCGCGCACCGAGGCGCTGGAGGTCGGCCTCGTGCACCGCATCGCCCACGGCCAGCCGCCCGAGGCGGCGGCGATCCTGGCCCGGTTCGGCCCCGATCCGCTGGTTTCCGTCCGCCCCTCCTCGGGGGCGGGCGACTGGGGCGGCCCGCCCTCGATCCTGAACATCGGCATGACCGGGGCGCGCCACCGCGTCCTGTCGGAGAGCCTCGGGCCCCGGGCGGCCGACGCGCTCTATGCCCGCTTCATCCAGTCCTTCGCGACCCATGTGGCGCGGCTCAACCCCGACCGCTTCGCCGGCGGCACCGACATCCCCGCCATGCTCGCCGCCTACGAGGAACAGGCCGACGAGCCCTTCCCCCAGGACCCGGCGGTGCAGCTGTCCGCCGTGCTGACCTCCATGGCCCGCGCCTGGGAAGGGACCACGGCGCGGCTCCTGCGCCGCGCGCAGGGTGCGCCCGAGGATGCGGGCCTCGGCCTCGTGGTGCAGCAGATGGTGCTGGGCGTGGGCGATCCCGCGCGTGGCGAATCGGGCTCCGGCGTGATCCAGTTCGTCAGCTCCGAGACCGGCCTGCCGCAGCTGACGGGCCGCTACCTGAGCCAGAGCCAGGGCCGCGAGGCGCTGGTGCGGGAGGCGCCGGCGCTCTATCTCGCGCGCGATCCGCGCGGCCCCTCGCTGGAGGAGCTGCATCCCGACCTGCTGGCCGAGCTGCAGGGCCATGGCGCGCTGTGCCGCAACCGCCTGCGCGAGGAGATGCAGATCGAGTTCACGCTCAGCCACGGGCGGCTCCACATCCTCGACGCGGTGCGAGTGCGGCGCGCCGCCCGGGCCGAGATCGCCATCGCCGTGGCGCTGGCGACCGACGGCATCATCCCCGAGGCCGAGGCGGTGCTCCGGGTGCGCCCGCGCACGCTGCTCGACGTGCTGCACCGCCAGGTCGACCCCGAGGCGCGGCTGCCGCTGATCGCCACCGGCATCGCGGCCAGCCCCGGCGCGGCCACCGGGCGGCTGGTCTTCACCTCGGCCGATGCCCAGGCCGCCGCCGCCCGCGAGGAGGACGTGATCCTGGTGCGGCGCGAGACCACGCCCGGCGACGTGCTGGGCATGCACGCCGCCCGCGGCATCCTCACCGAGCGGGGCGGCGCCACCTCCCACGCCGCGGTGATCGCCCGCGGCCTCGGCCTGCCCTGCGTGGTCGGCGCCTCCGAGATCGCCATCGACCGCAAGGGGCGGCTGTTCCGCACCCCCGATGGCGCCGTGCACCGCGAGGGCGACATGGTGACGATCGACGGCTCCTCCGGCCGGGTCGTGGCCGGCGCGCCGCGGCTGCTGGAGCCGGTCTTCGACGACGCGCTGGAAACGCTGCTGACCTGGGCCGACGAGCGCCGCGACATCGGCGTGCGCGCCAATTGCGACACCCCCGACGAGGCCGAGATCGCCCGCCGCTTCGAGGCCGAGGGGATCGGCCTGTGCCGCACCGAGCACATGTTCTTCGACGAGAGCCGGCTGACGGTGATGCGCGAGATGATCTTCGCGCAGGAGGCCGCCGACCGGGCGCTGGCGCTGGACCAGCTCCTGCCGATGCAGCGCGACGACTTCATGCGGATCTTCCAGATCATGGAGGGGCGGCCGGTCTGCATCCGGCTGCTCGATCCGCCGCTGCACGAGTTCCTGCCCGCCGACCGCCGCGGCAAGACCGACCTGGCCGCCAGCCTCGGCCTGCCGCTCGACGAGGTGGAGGCGCGCATCCAGGCGCTGTCGGAGTTCAACCCGATGCTGGGGATGCGCGGCGTGCGGCTCGGCATCGCCATCCCCGAGATCTACGAGATGCAGGCCCGCGCGATCTTCGAGGCCGCCGTGCGCACCAGCCCGCGGGTGACGCCCGAGGTGATGATCCCGCTGGTCTCGGCCCGCCGCGAGGTGGAGCTGGTCAAGAGCCGGATCGACGCCGTGGCGGCCCGCGTGCGCACCGAATCGGGGGTCGAGTTCGACTACGCCCTGGGCGTCATGGTCGAGACGCCGCGCGCCGCCCTGCGCGCCGACGAGATCGCCGAATACGCCACCTTCCTCTCCTTCGGCACCAACGACCTGACCCAGATGACCTACGGCCTGTCGCGCGACGATGCCGGGCGGTTCATGTCCGCCTATCTGCGCGAGCGGGTCTTCGCCGAGGATCCGTTCCTGCAGCTCGATACCGAAGGGGTGGGCGAGCTGCTGACCATCGGCGCGGAACGGGGGCGCCGGGGGCGGCCCGACATCACCCTGTCGATCTGCGGCGAGCATGGTGGCGACCCGGACTCCATCGCCTTCTGCCGGGCGGCGGGGTTCGACTATGTCTCCTGCTCGCCGTTCCGCGTGCCGGTGGCGCGCATGGCCGCGGCGCATCTGGCGATCCGGGATCGCGGGATCAGCACGATGGCGCCGCCCGAGCGCTGACTTTCGGCAAGTTCTCGCCGCGCTGCAGCACAGCATTTGATCTCATCTTAACCGCACGTTAACTCCTCGCGCGATGCGGCCGGTGCCGCCGCGGGCGTGCGAGCGCCCCCGGCATCGGCGCCCGATACGCTTGGGGATGTTCCATGACCGATGGTCTTACGGCGCGCGCCGTGCGGCGCGCGATCGCGCTTGTGTTCGCCGCCGCCCTGTCGATCGCGCCGGCAGCGGCCGATGTCACCTATTCCTCCAAGGCGATGCCGGCGACGGAGGAGCTGTCCGCGGCCAAGTCCGACCTGGGCGCCCGGCTGGGCGGATTGCTCGGCCCCGATGCCCCCGAGGTGCGCACCCGGCGCGGCGCCGGTCTGCGATCCGCCCTGGGCCTGAGCCGGGCGCCGGACGCGGCGGGGCCGGAGATCGCGTACACCCTGGACTTCGTCGATGCCCGCCCCGAGGCGGATGGCGATGCCCAGTGGACCTGCCTGACCGAGGCGCTCTATTTCGAGGCGCGCGGCGAGACGGTGAAGGGCGTCTTCGCCGTGGCCGAGGTGATCCTGAACCGCGTCGACAGCGCCGCCTTCCCGGACACGATCTGCGGCGTGGTCAACCAGGGCACCGGGCGTCTCCACGGCTGCCAGTTCTCCTACAATTGCGACGGCCGCGCCGAGACGGTGAACGAGCGCGGCGCCTGGACCCGGATGGGCAAGATCGCGGCGCTGATGATCGAGAAGGCGCCGCGCACGCTGACCGGGGGGGCCATGTTCTACCACACCAAGGCGGTCAGCCCGCGCTGGTCGCGGGTCTTCGATCGCACCACCACGATCGGCGCGCATCACTTCTACGCCAAGGGCTGACCCCCTTTCGCGGCGCCCGGCGATTCGCTATCGCGGGGCGGAAGAGAGGGAGCGCGGCCATGCCCAACGAGACGAGCCTCGCCTTCGACCACCCCGAGGCGCGGGCGGCCGAATTCCCCTCCGCGGGGGTGGCCGACCGGATCTCGCTGCGCGACCATGTGGTGGAGGCCGATATCGGCGCCTTCCAGCCCGAGCGGGGCCGCCGCCAGCGGCTCCTGTTCAACGTGGTCGTCGAGGTGCGCCCCCCCGAGGCGGCGCTGGGTGACGACGTGGACCGGATCCTGTCCTACGACACCATCACCGAGGCCATCGCCGCGGCGCTCGGAGAGGAGCGGCTGAACCTCCTGGAGACCCTGGCCGAGCAGGTCGCGGCGCGGATCCTGGCCGAGCCGCTGGCGCTGCGCGCCTTCGTGCGGATCGAGAAGCTCGACCGCGGTCCGGGCGCGCTCGGGGTGGAGATCGTGCGGGCCGCGACCGGGGCGCGCCGCGCCCCCGACCCGGAGGCGCCGCGTCCGGTCGTGGCCTTCCTGTCGAACGCGACGATCGACTCGGCGGATCTCGCCGCGCGCCTGGACCGGATCGAGGCGATGGGCCCCGCGATCCTCTGCGTCGGGCCGCCGCCCGAGCCCGCGCCCCGGACCGGGCACCCCGCCACCCAGCGGCGGGTCGACCTGCTCGCGATCGAGCAGAATTGCTGGCGTCTGGCGGCGCGCGATCCGCGCTGCGTGGTGGTGGGCACCCGCACCGAGCTCGACTGGTCGATGCGCCACAACCGCATGACCGTCTGGGCGCCGCCGAAGCTGGTGCTCGACGCGGTGGAGCCGCCATCGGTGGAGCCGCGCGACACGGTGGCGCTCGCGGCGTGGTTCGCAAGCCAGATGCGGGCACGGCAGCTGGTGATTCTCGGCGCCGAGGGGCCCCAGACCGACCTGCCGGTGGAGGTCTGGGCGCCATGAGATGGGCGTCCCGCCCCTATGGGATGGCGCACCGGGCGTATTTGGGAAAGCAAAGAATGGAGACGACGTGAGCTACTGGCGGCCGTTGGCGCAGGCGGGGCGGCTCCGGCCGGAGGGCGCCCTCCCGATCGCCGGGGGCTGGACCTGGTTCACCCATGCCGCACGGCTGGAGCGGGGCGCGGCACCCCGCGTCCTGCCCGTTGCAGAGGTGCCGCACGAGGTTCTGATCCGGATCTCGGCGCCGAGGGCCCCCGTCGCAAGACTGGCCCTCGACCGGCCGCGGATCATGGCGATCCTGAATGCCACGCCCGACAGCTTCTCCGACGGCGGCCTGCACGCCGCGCCGCAGGCCGCTCTGGACGGGGCCCGCCGGCTGATCGCGGAGGGGGCGGACCTGCTCGACATGGGCGGCGAGAGCACCCGCCCCGGTGCCGCACCCGTCCCCGCCGGGGAGGAGGCCGCGCGCGTGGTGCCGGTGATCCGCGCCATGGCGGCGGAGTGGGACGGTCCGATCTCGATCGACACCCGCAAGGCGGAGGTGGCGGAGCGGGCGGTGGAGGCCGGCGCCGGCCTCGTGAACGACGTCTCCGCCCTGACCTACGATGCGGGCATGGCGGGCCTCGTGGCAGAGAGCGGCCTGCCGGTCTGCCTGATGCATGCCCGGGGCGATCCGCAGACCATGCAGGACGCGCCCGAATATGACGACGTGCTGCTCGACGTCTACGACTTCCTCGCCGCGCGGATCGCGGCGGCCGAGGCGGCGGGCATCGCCCGCGACCGGATCGTGGTCGATCCGGGAATCGGCTTCGGCAAGACCGTCGCGCACAATCTCGCGCTTCTCGAGGGGCTGTCGCTGTTCCACGCGCTGGGCTGTCCGGTCCTGCTCGGCGCCTCGCGCAAGCGTTTCATCGGCGCGCTGGGCGCGGCACCCGAGGCACGCGACCGGATGCCGGGATCGCTGGCCGTGGCCCTTGCAGGTCTGGCCCAAGGCGTGCAGATAGTCCGCGTTCACGACATGGGCGCCACGCGGCAGGCCGTGCGGCTGTGGCGCGCCGCGATCGAGGGAGACGAGCGATGACGCGCAGGCTCTTCGGCACCGACGGGGTGCGGGGCACCGCCAACACCCCCCCGATGACCGCCGAGACCGCCCTGCGCCTCGGCGCCGCCGCCGGGCGATTCTTCCGTCGCGAGGCCCGGGGCGCCAACCGGGTCGTGATCGGCAAGGATACCCGGCTGTCGGGCTACATGTTCGAGAACGCGCTGACCGCCGGGTTCACCTCCACCGGCATGAACGTGCTGCTGCTGGGCCCGGTGCCGACGCCCGCCGTGGGAATGCTGACGCCCTCGATGCGGGCCGATGCGGGGGTGATGATCTCGGCCAGTCACAACCCGCACGAGGATAACGGGATCAAGTTCTTCGGCCCCGACGGGTTCAAGCTGTCGGATGCCGACGAGGCCGAGATCGAGCGGCTCCTGGAGGAGGGGGTGGAACCCGCCCGTCCGGTCAATATCGGCCGCGCCCGGCGGATCGACGACGGCCGGTTCCGTTATGCCGAGCGGGTCAAGTCCACGCTGCCGGCGGGGCACCGGCTGGACGGGATGCGGGTGGTGATCGACTGCGCCAACGGCGCCGCGCACCGGGTGGCGCCGGAGGTGCTGTGGGAGCTCGGCGCCGAGGTCATCGCCATGGGCGACGCGCCCGACGGCACCAATATCAACCGCGATTGCGGCTCCACCAGCCCCGCGGCGGCGCAGCGGCTGGTGCGCGAGCGCCGCGCGGATATGGGCATCTGTCTCGACGGCGACGCCGACCGGGTGATGATCATCGACGAGACCGGCGCGCTGGCCGACGGCGACCAGGTGATGGCGCTTTTCGCGCGGGACTGGGCCGATGCCGGACGGTTGGCCCACGGCACCCTGGTCGCCACGGTGATGAGCAACCTGGGGCTGGAGCGGTTCCTCGCCGCGCGGGGTCTGGCGCTGCACCGCACCCAGGTGGGCGACCGCTACGTGGTCGAGGCGATGCGGAAGGGCGGGTTCAACCTGGGCGGCGAGCAGTCGGGCCATATCGTGATGACCGACCATGCCACCACCGGCGACGGGCTGGTCGCGGGGCTGCAATTCCTCGCCGCCATGGCCGCGACGGGGCGCCGGGCCAGCGAACTGGCGCGCCAGTTCGACCGGGTGCCGCAAAAGCTGCGCAACGTGCGCTACGCCGCCGGGCAGCTGCCGCTGGAGGACCGGGACGTGCAGACCGAGATCCGCGCCGCCGAGGAGCGGCTGGGCGGGGCCGGGCGGCTTCTGATCCGCAAGTCGGGGACCGAGCCGCTGATCCGGGTTATGGCCGAATGCGAGGACGAGGCGCTCCTGTCGGAGATCGTCGAGGCCCTGGCCGACCGGATCGCGCGCGCCGCGGCCTAGGGTTGTGCTCCGACGCGGCGCGACATCGGCGTCGCCGGGCGGTGGGGCAGGGCCATCGCTCACCCCATGTATCGGAAGGGCCGATCCGATCAGGGGCGGTCACACATTTCGAGATTCTCGACCGCAGATCGCAGTCTGCAAGTGGCTTCCTCTCCAGCCTGGAGGCCGCGCGACCTTGATCGGCCGGTTGCAAACCACGCCATGAGCCTCCGCTCGCCGGCATGGGCTGGGCCATCTTTCGGGATGGGCGGCGCGGATCAGGCACCACCCCCGGCTGAATGAGCTTCTGCTCCGTCCCAGCGGGGGAATGTTCGGTATTCTCGCGCGCAAGCGACACCGAAGGGCCGCGCCTGCGCAGGTCGCCGGCGATCCGAACCCCGCCACTTGCGGGCGGGTCCGACGAAGGGTCGATTGCCAGCGCTTCGGCATCGGCTGGCGGCTCGACAGCTTCGACAAGGCCATGCCGCCCCGGTCTCTCCAAGATCCTTGGACCGAGGGAAGTCATCGCGGTGTCCGGCGCGGCCTCGAACCGGTGGCGGACTGGCCCCTCACCCGTAACCTTGCAGGCTTGACCGACTCTCCGAGCCGCCTCGGACGCTCTGGAAGCCTCCCCTTCGCCCGGGTCATGCTCCGGGGGTGGTGTAGCTGAGGCGGTCATCGGGTTGCTCGGTAGGATCGGGCCAGGAACGCCAACCTGAACCGAGGGACGACCCCGATGATCAGGCCCCTGACGGACCTGGGAGAGTTCGTGGAGAAGAGCGGCGCCGCGGATCTGCTCCGCGAGACGATCGGCTTTGTCGCCGATCGCCTGATGGAGATCGAGGGGGGCGGCCGGACGGGTGCCGGCTATGGCCAGAAGTCTCCCGCGCGGCTGGCGCAGAGGAATGGCTGTCGCGACAGGGATTGGCAGATCCGGGCCGGGAACGTGGAGCTGCGCATCCCGAAGCTCCGCACGGGCAGCCACTTCCCCTCATTTCCGGAACCCCGCCGGGCGGTGGAGAAGGCCCTGACGGCGCCCGGACCGTGTGTGGATGGCGCCCGCGTGGCAAGGGCGATGCTCGGGTCCGGCACCCGGTCGGTCGCGGCCATGTCTGCGGCGTCGGAGATGCAGCGCGTTCGGGCGATGCCCTCACCTGCGCGCCCTGATGAAATCCGTTTGCGATCGGGTCCAGATCACGGGCATGCGCTCAAGGGCGCGTCGGTCCGAACCGGGGATCCCGAATGCCGTGTCACCGTCCTTTGCCATCACCTCACCGTCTCGGGGCCGGGCGGAGCCCGGCTGTTCCAGTCCCGCTGCCGTCGCCCGGCAGCCAGTCCCCTGGCCCGATCAGCGCCCGGATCATCCGGGCCAAACGATCCGCCATGGCGATCGCGAGCCCCTTCGCTGGCTTGCGTTCCCGCATGCGCCAGAGCCGGTCCGTGCCGGGTGTTCCGGCTCGCCTCGTGCTGATCATTCGCCATCGGTCTCGACGGATGGCGACGCGATGGCTCATCATGGCGCCGAGACAGAGCAGCCGCCGAAGATACCGGTCGCCCGCCTTGGAGATCCGGCCGAGCCGCTGTTTGCCGCCTTCGAATGGGGCCGCGGATTGAGGCCAAGCCAGGCCGCGTGATCTCGCTCCCTCTTGAAGTTCTCGACCTCTGGCTCGTCGCCGCGAAGGCGCCGGAGGACGGCGTGCCGATCCCCGGGATCGTCGCCAGCCGCCGGGCGAGCGGGTCGTCCTTCTGGGCCGCGGCGATCCGATCGGTGAGGGCGTTGAGGCGATTCCGGGCCTCGCGGAGCTGTTCGGCGAGGGGGGTCAGGGCCGGGCGCGTCGCGTCTGGCGCTCCAGCGATCGGGGCGAGCAGGCGATCTGCATCATGGAGGCCCCGGGCATGGAGCCATCCGCCCCATCAATGGCGGACGATGTCGCGCTCCGGAAAGCCTACGTTCACGGCGTCTCGACCCGGGCCATGGGTGATCTGGTGCGAGCCATGGGCGGCGGGGATCTCCAAGAGCCAAGGGAAGCCGGCTGTGCGAGGAGTTCGACGAACGGGACGATGCCTTTCTCACCCGGCCGATCGAGGGGGCGGCGTCCACGCCGACGGCCCTCCCTCTGGATCGACGCCACCTGCCTGAAGGTCCGCCAAAGCGGGCGCATCGTGTCTGTCGCCGTCACCATCGCGGTCGGCGTGATCACCGACGGCCGCCGCGAGGTGCTCGGCATGGCAATCGGTCCCTCGGAAGCGTTCGGCTTGGCCTCGCCGTTCTGGACCGACTTTCTCCGGGAGTTCCTGCGCCGGGGTCTGTCGGCGTGAAGCTGGTGGCCAGGTCTGCCGAAGAAAAACAGCGTGGGGCACTGTTTTTCCGGCAGACCGCACGAGGGCATCAAGGCGGCCGTTGCTCGCGTGCTCTCCACCACATGTCAGCGCTGTCGGGTGCCTTTTCAAAGGAATGCCCTGGCCCGTGCCGGCAAGAGCAGCCGGCGGGTGGTGTCCGCCTTCATCGCCACGGCCTTCGCCCAGCCCGACCACACCGCAGCCAGCGCCCAATGGCGGCTCGTGGCCGGCCGGATGCGGGGCAAGCTGTCGAAGCTGGCGGCCCTCGTGGATGGTGACGGCGTGAAGCGATCGATCCTAGCCGGAACGAGAAGGATGTCCTCGCCTGCATGACCTTTCCCCGGCAACACCCGGCGAAGTTTCACTCGACGAAGCCGATCGAGCGCCTGGACGGGGAGATCAAGCGGCGCACCGATGTGGTGGGGGTCGGCGGGCAACCGTCCACTGGACGGTTTGCCGATCCGCCTCACTCCCGAACGAAGCTCCGATCCGCCGATGGGTCGGTGCGATCCTGATGGCGCAGGCCGAGGAATGGACCGTCCCGCGAGGCCGCCACATGATTCTGGAAACGCTCGCGCCGGTCTGCGACGAGGCCATCGTCAGCCTGCCTGCCGCGCAGACGGACTGATCAGTTCGGCCACGCCGACACGTCGCGGCAGCCATGAGCTACACCACGACACGGGACATGACCTTCGCCCGGATGGTCTTCCGGTCCCTGGTATCGGCGACGCTCTGTCAATCGGCGAGGCCGGGCGCTCAACCATCCCGAACCGCTCCATGTCCGGTCCCGGGTCTCGCCGCAGTTTCGGGGCGCCGCCTGTCAGTTCCAGCCCTCAGGTGCAAATGTCAGGTGCATGGCCCCGGCGCCATACTCGGGCGCCATGCCTGGGCTGACTCCGCTGTCGCTGCCGGTTCTCCATGCGGAATGCCGCCGACGCTCCCGATGTGATCCACGATCGCTGGAAACATGCCCGTTCGGCCATTAACCGCCTTGCCACACGAGGGACGACGGTGGGGATTGCATGTCTGAAATCAGAACGCGGATCGCGTGGCTCGACGTCGCGCGGGGAGGGGCGATTCTGCTGGTGATCGTGTGGCATTCCTACCTTGCCGCCGACACGATCGGACCGGTCCAACCGGCAATCCAGATCCTGAACCAGAAGCTCACCACGGTGCGGATGCCGCTGTTCTTCTTCTGCTCCGGGATCCTCGCCTTCTGGGGGCTCAATCGTAGCTGGAAAACCGTCCTCTCCGGCCGCGTCTGGACGATGATCTGGATATATCTCGTGTGGAGCACCCTGACCCTGGTCATGGACCAGTTCTACGCGACTTCACCCTGGCATGCGGAGCCGCAGCGGCTTTCCGGTTTCCTGTGGTTGCCCTATGGCAATCAGTGGTTCGTCTACGCGCTGATCCTCGTCACCCTGTTCGCCCGTGCAATGTTCCATCTGTCGCTTGCGGCGCAGATCGCGCTCGTCGGCGCGGCCCAGCTCGGCCTGAGTCTCTGGTCGCCGCGATTTGAAGGATACACCACGAACATCGAACATCTGGTGGCGATCATGGCGTCTTACGGCCTTGTCTTCTTCATGCTCGGACTCTGGCTCGCGGGAACGGTCCTGCGCATGTTCAACGACGACCGGCGTTCGGTGATCGGACTTCTGGCGGGGCTCGGCCTGTGGACGGCCATCTACCTGACCGAAGAGGCCATGTCGATCCAGGTGCCGGCGAAGCTCGAGGCCGCTTGCGGTGTCGTCGCGGCGCTGGCGTTCGCTTCGATCATTTCACGGGTCCGATCCGTCCGGCAGCCCCTCCAGTGGGTCGGCCAACGGACCCTGGAGATCTTTGTCTGCCATCAGTTCATCGTCGGATTGGCGACGCTGGCCTGCCTGAGAGCGGGGGTGTCGCCGTCGCTGTCCTTCGTGGCGATCACGGCGGCGACCTGCGCCACGGCCATATCCCTGGCGTGGATCACGAGCACGGCCGGGCCGCGCCTCCTGTTCCGGCCGCCGAAATTCTCTGACTGGATCCGTCGTCCCGATCTGGTCCGCAGCGGCGACGCCGCCTAGAACGGGCGCCGGCCCAAGGCGCGCAGGCTCGTCCACTGGCTGGTGGCGAGGCCGGCCAAGATCAGCGCCAGCGCCGCGAAGAAGCGCCAGGGGAGCACCTCGCCCAGGAGCGCGGCGCCGAAGACCATGGACCAGACCGGCACCTGGTAGTTCACCAGCGTCATGAAGACCGATCCCGCGGTCTGGATCACCCGGACCCGGATCAGCACCGCCAGCGCCGTGGGCACGAGGCCGAGAAAGACGATGGCCAGGTCGGCCCGGCCGCCGGCGGGACGCGGCACCCCCTCCACCGCCAGCATCGCGGGGATCAGGGCCACGGCCCCCACGGCCAGCGTCATCGCGCCGAGCGTGATCGCGTCGATCGGTGGACAGCGGCGGGTCAGGACCGAGGCCACCGCGTAGGACAGGGCCGCCGAGAGGCAGGACAGCTGCCCCAGGGCGGAGCGCGGATCGACGCCCATCTGCCCGAGGCCGGGGCCGAGCAGGACCGCCGCCCCGGCGAAGCCCAGGGCGACGCCGGTCGCGCGGCGCAGCGACATCGGTTCGTCGGAGAAGAGATGCGCCAAGGGCAGCACGAAGAGCGGCAGCGCCGCCATCGAGAGGCCGGCAAAGGCGGAGGGGACATATTGCTGCCCCCAGGCGAGGAGGAAGAAGGGCAGGGCGGTGGAGAACAGGCCGATCGGCACGGCGAAGGCCCAGCGCCGCGCCTCACGCGGCAGCCGCCGGCCCAGCGCCGCCATCAACCCCAGGAGGGCGAGCGCCCCGAGCGCGGTGCGCGCGCAGGCCACGGTGACCGGACCGTGCCCCTCGAGCGCGACCGTCACGACCATGAAGGTGCCGCCCCAGATCAGCCCCAGCGCCAGGACCGACAGCCAGTTCTCGATGCTGGGCCGGTCGGTCACGGCCGGGTCCGGTGCGGCTGCATGAGCGGGAAATCTCCAGGAATCGGCCGCGGACCTTATCCGCGGATAAGGTCCGCACCGGACCTAACCGGTGCGGACCCGTTCGTCAGTTCTTGCTCTTGTCGACCATCCGGCCGGCCGAGATCCACGGCATCATGCCGCGCAGCTTCTCGCCCACCTGCTCGATCTGGTGCTCGTCGTTGAGCCGGCGCGTGGCCTTGAAGCTGGGCTGCCCGACCGCGTTCTCGACCATGAAGTCGCGCACGAACTTGCCCGACTGGATATCGGTCAGCACCGCCTTCATGCGCTTCTTGGTCTCCTCGTAGGGCAGGATGCGGGGGCCCGAGACGTATTCGCCGTATTCGGCGGTGTTGGAGATCGAGTAGTTCATGTTGGCGATGCCGCCCTCGTAGATCAGGTCCACGATCAGCTTCACCTCGTGCAGGCACTCGAAATAGGCCATCTCGGGCTCGTAGCCGGCCTCGACCAGCGTCTCGAAGCCCATGCGGATCAGCTCCACCAGGCCGCCGCAGAGCACCGCCTGCTCGCCGAAGAGGTCGGTCTCGCATTCCTGGCGGAAATCGGTCTCGATGATGCCCGAGCGGCCGCCGCCGATCGCCGCGCAATAGCTCAGCGCCAGTTCCTTGGCGTTGCCGGTGGCGTCCTGGTTCACCGCCACGAGGCAGGGCACGCCGCCGCCCTTCTGGTATTCGCCGCGCACGGTGTGGCCGGGGCCCTTGGGCGCCATCATCACCACGTCGACGCCCGGCTTCGGCTCGATCAGGCCGAAATGGACGTTCAGCCCGTGGGCGAAGGCGATGGCGGCGCCGTCCTTCAGGTGGTCGTGGACGTGGTCGCGGTAGGTCTTGGCCTGCAACTCGTCGGGCATGGTGAACATGATCAGGTCGCACCAGGCGGCGGCCTCCTCGATGCCCATGACCTGCAGGCCCTCGCCCTCGGCCTTGGCGCGGCTGGGCGAGCCCTCGCGCAGGGCGACGGCGACGTTCCGGGCGCCCGAATCGCGCAGGTTCAGGGCATGGGCATGGCCCTGGGAGCCGTAGCCCAGGATCGCCACCTTCTTGTCCTTGATCAGGTTGATGTCGCAGTCGCGGTCGTAGAACACCCGCATCCGAAGTCTCCTCTGGCAATTGATGGCGCGGAGCATAGGCGACCGGGCGCGGGGCGAAAGCCATGATATGCGTTGCCGAGAGCCTCTCGATGCATGTATCCATTCGCGGAGGGAAGTACCGATTTCGGCCAGATCCATGCTCGACGATACGGACCGCCGGCTGCTGCGGCAGCTTCAGAACGAGCCCTCGGCGACGCTGGCGGCGCTGGCCGCACGGGCCGGCGTGACCCCGGCGCTGGCCGCGCGGCGGTTCGAGAAGCTGCGCGCCGCGGGGGTGCTGAAGGGGCAACGGGCGCGGATCGACTGGCGGGCGCTGGGCTTCGAGGTGGCGGTCAGCCTGCGCTTCACCATCGACAAGACCGATCCGCGCGCCTTCGACGCCTTCATCGCCGCGGCGCGCGAGGTGCCCGAGGTGGTGGAGATCCAGACCTTCCTCGGCCGGGTCGACGTGCGGCTGAGCCTGGTGGCGCGGGACCTGGCCCATTACCACCACATCTATCGGACCCGCATCCTGACCCTGCCGCATATCGCCGAGATCGAGGCGCTGATGCAGGTGGCGGTGCTGAAGACCGACGAGCGGCTGCCGCTGTGAGCGGGATCGACGCCACCGACCGGGAGATCCTGCGCCTGCTGGCGGCGGATGCGACGCTGACATCGGCCGCGCTGGGCGCGGCGCTGGGCCTGTCGCAGCCGGTGGCCTGGCGGCGGCTGCGGCGTCTGGAGGCGGCGGGAATCCTGGCCGGGCGGCGGCTGGACCTGGACCTCGCCGCGCTCGGTTTCGGGGTGACGGTGTTCCTCGGCGTGAAGCTGGCCGCGCGCGGGCGGCTGGCGCTGGAGGAGTTCGAGCGCGCGATCACCGCGATCCCCGAGGTGCAGACCGTCGAGCATGTGCTGGGCCTCTACGATTATCGCCTGCGGGTGGTGGCGCGGGACCTGGGCGATTTCGAGCGGGTGCTGCGGCGGCGGATCCTGACCCTGCCCGGCGTCGGCAATGTCGAGGCCAACGTGCTGCTGAGCGAGGAGCGGCGGCCGGGGCCGATCTGAAGGGTGGGACGGGGGCTCCGCCCCCGCGCGCCCGGGGGCGCTCCCCCGGGGTATTTGGCAAAGGGTGAAGCCTCAGCCGCCACCCATGCCCAGCCCCATGATCCGGCGGCGCAGGGGGGCGATGTCGTGCACGGCCTTCAGCCCGGTGCGGCGCAGCGCCTGGACGGGTGCGAAGCCGGTTCGGCAGAGCCGGTTGTAGAGGTCTATGGCGGTGGCGCGGGCGCGCATGTCGGCCTCGCGCCGGCGCGCATAGGCGGCCAGGCCCGCCGGAGCGCCGGGATCGGCGGGGTCGATGGCCGCGGCCAGGGCGCGGATATCGGCCAGCGAGGTGTTGAGCCCCTGCGCGCCGATCGGCGGCATCACATGGGCGGCCTCGGCGACCAGGGCCGCGCGCTTCGCCGTCATGCGCCGGGCGGTCTGGGTGACGATGGGCCAGAGGCGGATCGGCGTGACCCGTTCCATGGGGCCGAGGACGTGGAGCGCGCGTTCGGTCAGCAGGCGGTCGAACTCGGGCGCCTGCGCCAGTTCGGTGGCGCGCGGGCCGGTCTCCATCCAGACGATGGAGGAGGCGGGGCGGCCATCGCGCTCGGCCAGCGGCACGGTCACGAAGGCGCCGCCCTCGTTGTAGATCTCGGTCGAGATGCCGTCATGCGGGTCGCGGTGGGTGCAGGCGAAGGCCAGGGCCTTCTGGCCGTAGCGGTGGCCGCGCGTGGCGATGCCCAGCGTCTCCCGGACCGGCGAGGCGCGGCCGTCGGCGCCGACCACGAGGCGGGCATCGAGGCGGGTGCCGTCGGTCAGCGTGACCTTCGCCACGTCGTCGCGCGCCACGAGGTCGCGAAAGCCGGTGCCGAACCGCAGGTCGATCGCCGGGTCGTCGCGCAGGGCCTGCGCCAGCGTTCGGCGGGCGCGCCAGTTCATCACGTTCAGGCCGAAGGCCTCGAGGCCGAGATCATCGGGCGTGAAGGTGCGCGTGGCCGTCTGTCGCGGCGGCCAGCCGGTGGAATCCATGACCCGCAGACCCGCGAGCGGGGTGGCGTCGGGGGCGAGCCCCTCCCACAACCCGGCCTCCTGCAGGAGGGCCACGGAGGGGGCGAGATAGGCGGTGGAGCGCAGGTCCGATCCCTCGTCCTCCTGGTCCTGCGGCGGCGGGGCGGGATCGCAGATCGTGACGCGGTGGCCGCGCCGGGCCATCAGCGCGGCGAGCACCATGCCGGCGATTCCGGCGCCCGAGATGAAGATGTCGGTATCGGCCATGCGGGGGATCTAGCCGCGGCGCGCGGCGGGGAAAGCGGGGTCAGGCGAGCTGCGACAGAAAGGCCGCGAGGTCGGGGGCATGGTGGTGGACATGGTCGCCCGTGGCGCGCCGGGGGGCCACGTGCACCGTGGCCATGCCCATGGCGTGGGGCGCGCGCAGGTTCGCGGGCGTATCCTCGAACATCGCGGCGCGGGCGGGATCGTGCCCGTCGGCCCGGATCACGGCGCGGTAGGCGGCGGGGTCGGGCTTGGGGCGGAAGCCGGCCTGCTCGATCCCGTAGACCGCGTCGAAGACATGGGCCAGCCCGCAGGCGGCGAGGACGCGGGCGGCATAGGGCGCCGCCGCGCCGTTGGTGAAGACGATGCGGCGGCCCGGCAGTCGGGCGATGCGGTCCGCCAGGACCGGATCGGGGACGAGCGCGCCGAGGTCGATGTCGTGGACGTGGTCGAGCCAGTCCCGGGCCGAGATCCGGTGCTCGGCCATCAGGCCGGGCAGGGTGGCGCCGTGGCGGTGCCAGTAGCGGCGCCGCAAGCGGTCGGCCGCGGCCCGGTCGAGGCCCAGCTCGCGCATGATCCAGCCGGTCATGCGGCCCTCCATCTGGTCGAGGAGGCGCGCCTCGGGCGGATAGAGGGTGTTGTCGAGGTCGAAGATCCAGGTGCGGACGGAGGACAGGTCGGCCATGGGGGCGGGGTAGCGGGCGCCGGGGGCGCTGTCTATGCTCGCCCGGTCGGGGAGGAGGACGCGATGGCGGAGCAACGGCCGAACCGGGATGCCTACAGCCTTATCCTGGAGGCGATCGACAGCGGGGTCTATCGCCCCGGCGACCGGCTGGTGGAGAGCGAGCTGGCCGAGCGGTTCGGGGTCAGCCGCACGCCGATCCGCGAGGCGCTGCAGCGGCTGGAGACGCAGTCGCTGCTGGCCCGCGACGGGCGCAGCCTTATCGTGTCCTCGCTCGACCACAACCAGATGGCCGAGCTCTATGTGGTGCGCACCGAGCTGGAGGGGCTGGCCGCCGACCTGGCCGCGCGCCACGCCACCGACGAGGAGGTGCGGGTGCTGCGCCAGATGGTCGAGGCGGATCGCGACCTGCTGGACGACCCGCAGGCCCTGAGCCGGGCCAACCGCCGGTTCCACAAGCAGATCCACCTGGCCTCGCACAACATGTTCCTGGTCCGGCAGCTGGACCTGGTGCACCGGTCGATGGCGCTTCTGGCGACGACCTCGCTGGCGGTGCGGGGGCGGGGGAGCGACGCCTTGGCCGAGCACGGGCGGATCGTCGCGGCGCTGGAGCGGCGCGACGGGGCCGGGGCGCGCAAGGCGCTGTCGACGCATATTTCCAAGGCCTACGAGACGCGGCTGCGGCATGATTCGGGCCGCGACGCGGGCGGGATCTAGGCGTCGGGGCGGGTGACGCCGTGGGCGGTCTTGTCCCAGTAGAAGGGCCGGCGGCCGACCTCCCACAGCGCCTTGAGGAGCGAGACGGTCGCCATCGGGTAGTAGAGGTGCATGGCGGGAAGCCAGTGGACGAGGTCGATCCGCCCCTGCCGCCACAGCGCCAGCACGCCGGCGGCGGCGTTGAGGCAGAAGATCGCGCCGAAGCCCAGCGCGGCGGCGAGCTGCCCCAGCGGCGTCGTCATCGCCGCGAAGGGGTGGGCCAGGCCCAGCGGGATCAGCCAGAACGACCACAGGATCGGCGCCACCAGCGCGCCGGCGAGGCTGCCGAGGATCAGCACCTGAAGGCCGAGGAAGCCCCAGGGGCCGAGATCGCGCCAGGTCGCGCGAGGGTCGCGCATCTGGCTGGCCCAGGTGATGGCGTAACCCTTCTGCCAGCGCGAGCGCTGGCGGATCCAGGCGCCGGGGGAGGCGGAGGCCTCCTCCAGCGTGACGGTGTCGATCAGGTCGGTGACATAGCCGGCCCGCGCCAGGCGGATGCCCAGATCGGCGTCCTCGGTCACGTTGTGGGCGTCCCAGGCGCCGACCGTCTCCAGCGCGTCGCGACGGAAGAAGACGGTGGTGCCGCCCAGCGGGACCGGCCAGCCGAGGCGGCGCAGCGTGGGCAGGACGACCCAGAACCAGGTGGCGTAGTCGATGGCGAAGCAGCGCGTGATCCAGCTGAACCGGGCATTGTAGAAGTTCAGCCGCCCCTGGAGGCAGGCGACACGGGGCGCGGAGCGGGAGAAGCGGTCGACCACGTCGCGGATCTGGCGCGGATGGGGCGCATCCTCGGCGTCGTAGATCCCGACGATGGATCCACGGCAGAAATCGAGCGCCATGTTCATGGCCCGTGGCTTGGTGCGAATCCGGCCCGGCCCGACGCTGAGGCGCCGGATCCAGGGCGGCAGGTCGGCCGCCGCGATGGCCCGCTCGGTGACGCGGTCGTCCGATTCGGTGATCAGGATCACGTCGAGGAGCTCGCGCGGGTAATCCAGCGCCGAAAGCCGGCCCACGAGATCCGCGGTGATGTCGCTTTCCCGGTGGAGCGGGACGAGGATCGACACCCGCGGCTCCCGCGCGAGGACCGGGGCCGAGGTGGCCGCGGCGAGGGACGGGCGGCGCAGGGTGACGGCGAAGGCGGTGCCGAGCAGGGCCGCGTTCACCAGGGCCACGAGGAAGGCCGCAAGGCAGATCGCGGGTGCCACGAGGTCGGGACGGGCGAAGGTGGCCCCGGCGAGGGCGAGGGCGAGGGCCGCCGCGGCGGCGAGGAACCGGCCGCGGCGGCCGGTCAGGCTGCGGCAGCTGGCCTCGGCGGGGCAGCGGGTTTCGGCGAGAGCGGCCAGCTCGCGACCGGCATGGCGCTGGATCTCCGTCTCGATCTGCGTTCCGGCAGCGGCGACGGGGGCGGCGGGGCCGATCCGAGCCTCGATCTCGGCGCGCACCGCCTCGAACCGGTCGGGGCGGAAGGTGGCGATCGGGGTCAGCGCGCCGGCCCGGCGCAGCGGAACGATCTGGTGCGCCGCGCAGAACCGGGTGCCGAGGCGCCGCAGGGCCACCGGATCGACGCAGCGGCGGGCGAGATCCACCGTCTCCAACCCCGCGATTTCGGCCTGGGCGCGCACCAGCTCGGGCTCGGAGACCAGCCCGTGGCGCAGCAGGATGTCGACGAGCCCGGCGGCGTTGCGGCGCTCCCGGTCCTCGGCCCAGGCGAGAGTCCGGGCCGGGACGAGCCCCCGGCGCACCAGCTGCGCGCCGAGCGAGCGGGGCCGTGCCGCGGGGACGGCGCGGAGCGCCGGCCCGCCGGAGGTCTTGGTCTGGATCATCGCGAACACCGCGCCATCATGCGGCACGATGGTGAGGCCGAAACGTTAAGACGCGTTTAAGCGGCGCCGGTCAGGCCGCGTCGTCCATCGCCCGGGCGAATCGGTCGAAGAGGTAATAGCTGTCCTGCGGCCCGGGGCTGGCCTCGGGGTGGTGCTGGACCCCCCAGACGGGGCGGTCGGCGAGCCGGATGCCGCAGTTCGACCCGTCGAAGAGGGAGATATGCGTCTCCTCCACCCCCTTGGGCAGGGTCTGGCTGTTCACGGTGAAGCCGTGGTTCATCGAGGTGATCTCGACCTTGCCGGTGGCCAGTTCCTTGACCGGGTGATTCGCGCCGTGATGGCCATGGCCCATCTTCTGCGTCTCGGCGCCGAGGGCGAGACCGAGGAGCTGGTGGCCGAGGCAGATGCCGAAGATCGGCATGTCGGATTTCGCCATGACCTCCTGGATCATCGGCACGGCGTATTTCCCGGTCGCCGCCGGGTCGCCGGGGCCGTTGGACAGGAACAGGCCCGCCGGGTTCTGCGCCAGAACGTCCTCGGCGGTGGCGGTGGCCGGCATCACGGTGACGTCGCAGCCGGCGCTGGCGAGGCAGCGCAGGATGTTGCGCTTCGCCCCGTAGTCGATCGCCACGACGCGGTGGCCCGCGCCCTCGCGCTCCAGATAACCGTGCGGCCAGTCCCAGCGCATGCCGGACCAGCGGTAGGATTGCAGGCAGGACACGTCGCGCGCCAGGTCGCGCCCGACGAGACCGGGATAGCCGCGGGCGGCGGCGACCAGCGCCTCGATGTCGAACCGCCCCTCGGGGTCGTGGGAGAGCGCCACATGGGGCGCGCCCTGCTGTCGGATGGCGCGGGTCAGCCGCCGGGTGTCGACGCCGCCGATGCCGATCTTGCCGTTGCGGGCCAGCCAGGCGTCGAGTTCCTCGGCCGAGCGCCAGTTCGAGGCCGCGGTGGGATCCCATTTCACGACCATGCCCTCGGCGAAGGGGGCGGCGGTCTCCTCGTCCTCGGGATTGGTGCCGGTATTGCCGATATGGGGGAAGGTGAAGGTGACGATCTGGCCGGCATAGGAGGGATCGGTCATGATCTCCTGATAGCCGGTCATGGCGGTGTTGAAGCACAACTCGGCCGTGGTCTGGCCGGTGGCGCCGAATCCGCGGCCGTGAAAGACCGTTCCATCCGCCAGGGCGAGGCAGGCCGTGGGCATCCTGCGGGGCATCGACGCTCTCCTTCCGGGCAAATCCCGCGCTAGGTAGGCATAGGCCGGTGGACGGTCAAGGTCGCTTGCCGCGTGGCCCCGATGGGCTTATGCCCGCGCCGCCGTAACCGAGGAGCGATCCCATGGAACTGCGCGAACGCATCAACGCCGCGCTGAAGACCGCGATGAAGGAGAAACGCTCCGAACGCCTGTCGACCTTGCGGCTGATCAGTGCCGCGATCAAGGATCGCGACATCGCCGCGCGGGGATCGGACGACGCGCCCGGCGGCGTGTCCGACGAGGAGGTGCGCCAGATCCTGTCGCGCATGGTGCGCCAGCGCCAGGAAAGCGTGCGCGCCTACGAGGAGGGCGGGCGTCTGGAGCTGGCCGAGACCGAGCGGGCCGAGATCGAGGTGATCGAGGAGTTCCTGCCGCGCCGCCTGTCGGACAAGGAGATCGACGAGGCGGTGGCGGAGGCGATCGCGAGCACCGGGGCGACCGGCATCCGCGACATGGGCCGGGTGATGGGCGAGCTGAAGGGCCGCTACACCGGGCAGATGGATTTCGGCCAGGTCGGCCCGAAGGTGAAGGACCGGCTCAGCTGACGGCGGCGGCGCCGTCCGGCATGTGCCCGGGCGGCGCCGGTCAGGCCGGCAGGCGCTTGAGCAGCCGGTCGAGATCGTCGTGCAGCGCCGCGCGCTCCTCGGGGCTGAGAAAGGCGCCGAGTTCCACCTCGCGGGGGCCGCCGCCGAGGGTGAGGTAGTTGCGCACCGGCCCGCGATCGGGGTGCAGGGAGAGGCGGATCCAGTGCGGATTGGCCTCCCATGTCTGGTCGGGCGCGCGCGGGTTGTGGCGCACCAGCGCCACCCGGTCGGACCAGACGGTCAGTTCCTCGACCAGTTCGCCGTCGCGGTAGTTGCGCATGATCAGCGCGTAGAGCAGCGCCACCGCCCCCATCACGAAAGGCAGGAGCCCCCAGAAGACCGGCGTGCCCAGGGCGGGGATCGTCGGGATCAGGATCATGCAGAAGGTGGCGCCGATCACCACCGCGAAGCCGCGCGGGGGCAGGGAGCGGTGCGGCCAGATCCGCGCGCGGGCAAAGGGGCGCCCGGTGCGATGCGAAAAGGCCCCGGGCTCTGCCGGGGCCCCCTCGGTGACCGTCTGCCATTGGACCGGCACGGGGTCGGCGTCCTCAGTGCGCGGAGGCCCGGTCCCAGTCCTCGCGCTTGGGCAGCGTCTCGAAGGTGTGCTCAGGCGGCGGGGAGGGAAGGGTCCATTCCAGCGTGTCGGCCCAGGGCGTCCAGGGATTGGCCGCGGCCGTGCGCGGCAGCTTGAACAGCGCCCAGAAGACCGCGCCGATGAAGAACAGGAACGACGCGAAGGAGATGAAGGCGCCCCAGGACGAGACGTGGTGCCACAGGCCGAAGGCCTCGGGATAGTCGATGTAGCGGCGCGGCATGCCCTGACGCCCGAGGAAGTGCTGCGGGAAGAAGGTCAGGTTGGTGCCGACGAAGAACGACCAGAAATGCACCTTGCCGATCCATTCCGGGATGATCTTGCCGGTCATCTTCGGGAAGTAGAAGTAGATCCCCGCGAAGATGGCGAAGACGGCACCGAGGCTCATCACGTAGTGGAAGTGGGCCACGACGTAGTAGGTGTCGTGATAGGCACGGTCGATGGCGGCCTGGCTGAGGACGATGCCGGTGACGCCGCCCATGGTGAACACGGTCAGGAACCCCATCGCCCAGAGCATCGGCACCTTCATCTCGATGGAGCCGCCCCACATGGTGGCGATCCAGGAGAAGATCTTGATGCCGGTGGGCACCGCGATGACCATCGTGGCCAGCATGAAGTAGCTCTGCTGGGTCAGCGACATGCCCACGGTGTACATGTGGTGCGCCCAGACCACGAAGCCCAGCACGCCGATGGCGATCAGCGCCCAGACCATCGGCAGGTAGCCGAAGATCGGCTTGCGCGAGAAGGTCGAGATCACGTGGGAGATGATGCCGAAGCCGGGCAGGATCACGATATAGACCTCGGGATGCCCGAAGAACCACAGGATATGCTGGTAGAGCACCGGGTCGCCGCCGCCCGAGGGATCGAAGAACGTGGTGCCGAAATTGCGGTCGGTCAGCAGCATGGTGATGGCGCCGGCGAGCACCGGCAGGGCCAGCAGGATCAGCCAGGCGGTGACGAAGATCGACCACGAGAACAGCGGCACCTTGAACAGGCTCATCCCCGGCGCGCGCATGTTGAGGAAGGTGGTGATGATGTTGATCGCGCCCAGGATCGACGAGGCGCCGGAGACGTGCACCGCGAAGATCGCGAGGTCGGTGGAATAGCCGCCCTCGGTCGTCGACAGCGGCGGATAGAGCACCCAGCCGATGCCGGAGCCGGGCTGGCCGTTGCCCCCCGGGGCGAAGACCGAGCAGACCGCGAGCGTGGAGCCGGCCACGAACAGCCAGTAGGAGAGGTTGTTGAGGCGCGGGAAGGCCATGTCCGGCGCGCCGATCTGCAGCGGCATCAGGTAGTTGCCGAAGCCCCCGAAGAGCGCGGGAATGACCACGAAGAACATCATCAGGATGCCGTGGGCGGTGATCATCACGTTCCACAGGTGGCCGTTCGGGGTGCAGTTCTCGGTGGCGGCGGGCCAGAGCCGCGCGCCCTCCATGCACATGAACTGGACGCCGGGCTCCATCAGCTCCATGCGCATGTAGACCGTGAAGGCGACGGAGATGAATCCGGTCACGCCCGCGGTGAACAGGTAGAGGATGCCGATGTCCTTGTGGTTCGTGGACATGAACCAGCGGGTGAAGAAGCCCCGCTGATCCTCGTGCCCGCCATGGCCTTGGACTGTCGCGTCAGCCATGTGTCGCCTCCTGGGTTCTCTCTGACTGTGCCGCGCGCAGCCCTCGCCGACACGCGTTGGCGGGTTTCTAGGCCGGGCGCGCCCTCGCCGCAATGATACTATTTGGCGCGCCGGGCGCCAGCGGGGCAGTTTCTCGGAACGCGGAGGCAGGCGCGGCGGTTGGGCCGGCGAGAGCCAGCACCCGGAGACTCTGGATGGAGCCCGACAACCGCCCCGGAATGATCCCCGCCGAGGGGATGAACTGGAAATGGATGCTGGCGATGGGGGTCGTGCTGATCCTCGGGGGGGTGACCTCGCTCGTGAATCCGTTCGCGGCCTCGCTGGCGATGACGGTCTTCGCGGGGGCCGCGTTCCTGGTGGCGGGGGGCATGCAGCTGTGGCTCGCGATCCGCGCCGAGGAGGGATCCTCCGGCGGACGCCTCGCCGCCGCGATCCTGGGAGCGTTGATGGTCATCCTCGCGCTGTCGCTGTGGTTCGACCCCCTGGCGGGGATGCTGACCCTGACGCTGCTGGTCGCGGCGCTGTTCCTGGCGATCGGCGTGTTCCGCATCTGGCTGGCCTCCCGGATGACGCACCGGGCGCGGTGGCTGTGGGTGGCGCTGTCGGGCGGGCTGTCGATCCTGCTTGCCGTGATCATCTTCGCCGCGCTGCCGGGGGCTGCGATGACGACGCTGGGCCTGCTGCTGGGGATCGAACTGGCGATATCGGGCGCCGCGGTGGCGGGGCTGGCGCTGGCGGCGCGGGCCGGCTGAGGCTTGCCATCGGCGCCCGCGCGGGACAGGAGGGGTCATGTCGCCACGATCCGCCCCCGGCCCCGGCTGGCCGCTCGCCCGGCCGGGCATGGCCGTGGGATTGCTGGGCGGCTCCTTCGACCCGGCCCATGCGGGCCATGCCGCGATCACGGCGGAGGCGCTGCGCCGCTTCGGGCTGGACCGGGTCTGGTGGCTGGTCAGCCCCGCCAACCCGCTGAAGCGCGCGGGGCCAGCCGCCCTCGACCGGCGCGTGGCGCAGGCCCGGCGCGTCATGCACCATCCGCGCGTCGATGTCACCGCGCTGGAGGCCCGGCTCGGCAGCCGGTTCACCGCCGACACCGTCGAGACGCTGGTGGCGGCCTATCCCGGGGTCCGCTTCGTCTGGCTCATGGGGTCGGACAATCTGGTCGCGTTCCATCGGTGGGACCGCTGGCGCGAGATCGCCGGGCGGGTGCCCATCGGCGTGCTGGCCCGGCCCGGCCACCGGCTGGCGGCGCTGTCGGCCCCGGCCGCGCGGATCATGGCGCGCCGCAGGGTCGCGGCGCCGCGGGCGCTGGCGCGGGCGCAGGCGCCGGCCTGGGCCTTCGCCACGATCCCGCTCCGCGCGGAAAGCTCGTCGGGGCTGCGCCGGGCGGGGGCCTGGGAACAGTGACGTGATGGCAGGTCGCGCGCTTGCCTGTTGAAGCGGCTCCCCCCCTCGACTAATTCGGGGCGGACAGGATCGAAGGGACGCGATGCGCCTGACTCGACGCGACATTCTGGCCGGGCTGGGCGCCACGGCGGCGCTGCCCGCCGGGGCCGGCGCGCCGGTGCGCACGCCGCGCCCCCCGGCCCGTGGCGAGGGGGTCGCCGCACAACCCGTGGATGCGGGCGGTGAGCTGGTCGCGCGCTCCGGCCTGACCGGCGCGGTGGCCTATGCGGTGGCGGATGCGGCGACCGGCGAGATTCTGGAAGCGCGGCAACCCGGCCTTGCACTGCCGCCGGCCAGCACGGTGAAGACGTTGACCACCCTCTACGCGCTGGAGCGGCTGGGGCCGGCGCACCGGTTCCAGACCCGCCTCCTGGCCGGCGGCCCGGTGCGGAACGGACGGATCCACGGCGACCTGATCCTGGCAGGGGGCGGCGATCCGGTGCTCGACACCCGCGACCTGATGGAGATGGCCGCCGCGCTGAAGGAGCGGGGGATCCGCGAGGTCGGCGGCAAGCTGAAGGTGTGGATCGGGGCGCTGCCGCGGATCTACGAGATCGACGGCGAGCAGCCCGATCACGTCGGCTACAACCCCTCGATCTGCGGGCTGAACCTGAACTTCAACCGGGTGCATTTCGGCTGGACCCGGCAGGGATCGGACTACCGGGTGTCGATGGACGCGCGGTCGGGCCGCTACATTCCCGGGGTCGAGGTGGCGCGGATGCGCGTGGTGGACCGCAAGGGCCCGGTCTATACCTACGAGCAGGCCGAGAACCGCGACGACTGGACCGTGGCGCGCTTCGCGCTGGGCCAGGAGGGGGCGCGGTGGCTGCCGGTGCGGCATCCGGGCCTCTATGCCGGGGAGGTGTTCCAGGTGCTGGCCCGCTCGCAGGGGATCATGAGCCGCGGCGCGGTGGAGATCGCCGACGCGGCCGAGGGCGAGGAACTCGTCTCGCGCCGGAGCGCGGCCCTGGAGCCGATCCTGGAGGGGATGCTGACCCATTCCACCAACCTGACCGCCGAAGTGGCGGGGCTGGGCGCGGCCCTCGCCGAGGGGCCGCCGGTCGGCACGCTGGCGGCATCGGCGGGGCGGATGTCGGATTGGCTGGCGGCGCGGCACGGGCTGGAGGCGACGCGGCTGGAGGACCATTCGGGCCTGGGCGACGACAGCGTGGTGACCGCGCGGGACATGGTCCGGGCGATGCTGGCGAGCCAGGAGACGGGCCGGCTGCGGCCGCTGCTGAAGCCGTTCCGGGTGGAGGATCGCCGCTTCGAGGTGGCGGCCAAGACCGGGACGCTGAACTTCGTCAGTGCCCTGACCGGATTCGTCACGGGGCCGAAGGATCGCCCGCTCGCCTTCGCGATCCTGACCGGGGACATTCCCCGCCGCGACGCGCTGAGCGTGGCCGAGCGCGAGCGGCCCGCCGGCGGACGGCGCTGGATCGGCGCGTCGCGGTGGCTGCAACGGGCGCTGCTGGAGCGGTGGGGCGCGCTCTATACCGTGTGATCAGAGGGTCATGTGGCGGGCGCGGGCGCCGCGCTCGATCGCCGCCGCGTTGAGCCGCGGGATCTCCAGTTCCCAGCGCATCTCCTCCAGCAGGCGCATCTCCACGTCGCCCAGCGCCCCGTCGGCGGCGGCGACGTCGCAGGCCAGCGCATAGGCGGTCTCGAACAGGTGGGCGGGCAGGTTCTCCCGCACCAGGCCGAACAGCGCGTCGAGCCCGTCCTCCTCGGCGAAGAGGTCGAACACCGTCTCGGCGATGGTGGCGATTCGGTCCTGGTCGAATCCGGCGAAGACGGGCAGGTGGTTCACGATCCGCTCGATCGTGACCAGCTCGGTCGTGCGCAGGTTCTCGTCGGAGGCCGAGACGGCGATCATCAGCGCCACCAGGCAGTCCGGGGGAGTCATGGAATGGCTGAAGTCGGACATCTGCGGCGCGATCCTGCTGGGAGCTACGATGGCGGTACGTTAATTGACGGCGCGGCGCGGCGGCAATAGGCAGGCGCGGTTCCGAGACAAGCGGGAGTGCGACCATGACCGATCTGCGGGAGATCGCCGCGACGTCCAAGGCCTGGCCGTTCGAGGAGGCGCGCAAGCTGGTCAAGCGGATCGAGGCGCGGCCGCCGGAGAAGGGCTACGTCCTGTTCGAGACCGGCTACGGCCCCTCCGGGCTGCCCCATATCGGCACCTTCGGCGAGGTTGCGCGGACGACCATGGTGCGGCGCGCCTTCGAGGTGCTGTCGGACGTGCCCACCAAGCTGATCTGCTTCTCCGATGACATGGACGGGCTGCGCAAGGTGCCGACCAATGTGCCCGACCGCGAGCGGGTGGCCGAGGATCTGCACCTGCCGCTGAGCCGGGTGCGCGACCCGTTCGGCACGCATGAGAGTTTCGGCGCGCACAACAATGCCCGCCTGCGCGCGTTTCTGGACGGGTTCGGGTTCGAGTACGAGTTCGCCTCCTCGACCGAGTATTACACCTCCGGGCGGTTCGACGCGGCGCTGCTGACCGCGCTGGACCGGTTCGACGCGATCATGGAGATCATGCTGCCGACGCTGGGCCCCGAGCGGCGGGAGACCTATTCGCCGTTCCTGCCGGTGAGCCCGAAGACCGGGCAGGTCCTGCAAGTGCCGACGCTGGAGCGGAACGTGGAGAAGGGGACCATCGTCTATCGGGAGCCCGACGGCGAGCGCGTCGAGATCCCGGTGACGGGCGGCAACGTGAAGATGCAGTGGAAGCCCGACTGGGCGATGCGCTGGTACGCGCTGGGCGTCGATTACGAGATGTCGGGCAAGGACCTGATCGATTCGGTGACCCAGGCGGGCAAGATCTGCCGGGCGCTGGGCGGGCCGGGGCCGCAGACGCTGACCTACGAGCTGTTCAACGACGAACACGGCCAGAAGATCTCCAAGTCGAAGGGCAACGGCCTGTCGATGGAGGACTGGCTGACCTATGCCGCGCCCGAGAGCCTCGCCTATTTCATGTACCAGAAGCCGCGCACGGCGAAGCGGCTGCATTTCGACGTGATCCCCAAGGCGGTGGACGAGTATCACCAGCAGTTGCGCGCCTATCCCGGGCAGGACGCGGCGCAGCGGCTGAACAACCCGGTGTTTCACATCCACGGGGCGGAGGATGTGCCGCACTCGGACATGGTCGTGTCCTTCGCCATGCTGCTGAACCTCGCCTCCGTCTCGGGCGCCGAGGAGACGGGGACCCTGTGGGGCTTCATCCGGCGCTACGCCCCCGACGCCTCGCCCGAGGCCAATCCGCAGCTCGACCGCGCGGCGGGGTTCGCGATCCGCTATTACACCGACTTCGTGAAGCCGCGGAAGGTGTTCCGCCTGCCCGACCCGCGGGAGCGGGCGGCGATCACCGAGCTGCGCGAGCGGCTGGCCGGGTGGCAGGGCGAGCCGGACGCGGAGGCGCTGCAATCGGAGGTCTTCGCCGTGGGCAAGGCGCACGGGTTCGAGCCGCTGCGCGACTGGTTCCGCTCGCTCTACGAGGTGCTGCTGGGCCAGAGCCAGGGGCCGCGCTTCGGCGGGTTCGTCGCCCTCTACGGCCCGGAGGAGACCGTGGCGCTGATCGACCGGGCGCTGGCCGGGGAGCTGGCCGCGGCCTAGCCCGGGCGCGCGCTGCCCTCGCCATTCCTTAGCCAGCTTTCCGCCAGCGTGATCCGCGACTGGCGGAGGCGAGGGCATGGCGGCGGGCATCATCGACGTGCGGCAGACGGGGGCGGTCGGCGACGGCGTGGCCGAGGACGGGCCGGCCTTCGCCACCGCCTTCGCCGCGGCGGGGCCGGCGGGCGTCCGCGTGCCGCCGGGGCTCTACCGGGTGTCGCGCGATCTGTCCTGCCGCCACCCGGTCCGGTTCGAGGGCCGGCTGCTGCAGCCCGAGGGCAGGATCCTGGCGCTCGGGCCGGATCTGCGGCTGACCGATTTCCTCGACGCCTTCGGCGCCGAGGATGTGGCGCTGCGCAGGGCGGTGGCGGCGCTGTTCGCCGTGGAGGGGGCGGCGGTTCTGGATCTCTGCGGCCGCGAGGTGACGCTCGACGCACCGATCCGCGTGGCGGCGGCGGGCCGGGCCGGGACCGTGACGATCCGGGGCGGCGCGCTGGCGGCCCGCCCGGGGGCGGGCTGGACGGGGGCGGACATCTTCGCCCTGTCGGTCGCGGACTGGGGGCCCGGGGCGCGGCTGTTGCTCCAGGGGGTCCGGCTGCGGCTCGGCGGCTGCGCGGGCGGGATCGCGGCCAGCTTGTCGGGTGGGGCGGTCGATCTGCGCGATTGCGAGGTCGAGGCGGCGGCGGGCGCGGCGATCCGCGTCTCGGGACATTCGGAGGCGCCGCTGGCACTGGAGGGCTGCGCGATCCGGGGCGGCCCTGTCGAGGCGGCGGGCCTCGGCGTGCTCGCCGCCCGATGCCGGTTCGAGGGAGCCGGTGCCGCGTTGCGGTTGGCCGGGCGGGGCAACCGGATCTCCGGCTGCCGCTTCGCGCCGGGCGGGGCGGGCCTGCGCCCGGGCCTCGTGGTCCTGCGGCGGGACACCGAGAGCCAGGTAAGCGACTGCGATTTCGACGGCGCCTCGATCCGGTGGGAGGAGGCGGCCGGGCCGCCCTTCGCCCAGGCGCGGGACGATTTCGCCGGGCTGTCGGTGACCGGCAGCCGGTTCACCGGCCGGGACCTGCCCCGCCACGCGCGCTGGATCGAGATCGCGCCGGCCGGGCCGGGCCGGTCGGTGCGCGACCTGTCGGTGACCGGCAACCTGTTCGCCGGGGGCGGCGGCGTGGTCGAGCGATTCGAGGGGGCCGAGCGGCCCCTCGATCCCGCGCGGATGCGGCGGGTGAGCTTTGCCGGCAATGTCTGCCGCGGGGTGGCGCGGGCGGCGGAGTGCCCGGCCACGCTGCAGTTCCGCCTGCCGGTGGCGCAGCGGATCTGGCGTCTGGACGCGGACGGGCGGCTGCCCTTCGGTGCGCCGCCGGGCCATGCCGTCTCGGCACTGCCGGCGGGCGCGCTGACCGGTGCGGGCGGGAGGGAGAGCCGCGCGGTGCCGGCGGTCGATCTGGCCGAGGGCGGCGGCCTGCGCCTGCGATTCGGCGAGCCGGTGGCAGGGACGGTCACCGTGGTCCTGGGCTGCGGCCGGCCGGGCTGAGGGTCAGAAGGTCAGCCAGGCGCCGACCTCCATCCGGGCGGGTTCGACGTCGCGGGCATCGATGATCGCGCCGAGCGTGGCGGTGAGGCCGCCACCGATCTCGTAGCCCAGCGTCGGCACGGCCAGGAGGCCGCGATAGTCTTCCGTGCGGGCGCCGCGCATCTCCAGGCTGACGAAGCTGCGATCGGTGACGGAGAGGCCGGCGACCACGTCCAGCTTCGCCAAGAGGGGACGGTCGTCCAGGCGGATGCCGACGCCGAGCCGGGCATCGATCCAGGCGTTTCCCAAGGGCGTGTCGAAGCCGCGCCCCAGATGCAGCGCCGCGATCAGGCCGGTGCGGGTTTCCGGCTCCTCGTAGCGCGTGGTGGCCAGGCGGTAGCTGTCGGGCACGTCCTCGATGCTGGCGGGCAGGGTCACGAACTGCCCGGTGGCGGCGTCGTAATAGGTCAGCCCGTTGCGCAGGACGGTGGGGTCGAAACGCCGCACGGCGTCGGCGCCGAGATATTCGGGATAGGGGGTCCAGAACGAGAAGCGGCCGAAACCCAGCCCGGTATCGTCGAATTCCACGCTCCCCCCGGCCTCCAGCGCGATCTGCCAGGTGGCCTCCGCCGGGGTGACGTTCCAGCGGGCGAATCCCTTGGCCAGCGAATAGGGCGGGGTCAGCTTGTCCCAGCTGGCGCCGAGGGTCAGCCGGGGCGTGAGGCCGTATTCGCCGTAGAGCGCGAAGGTCGGGTCCAGCGCCGGGGTCGGCCCGGGCACCGCGGAGGCCTTGACCGAGACGAAGGCCTCGCCGTCGCCGCGCGCCCAGGCGCCGGCCGATCCCGCCGCCGGAAGGGCCGCGATCGCGGCGGAGAGGAGCAGGGCGCGCATGGCGCGACACTGGCCGGGCGTGGGTTAACGCCCTGTTAACCGCGATGCGATCTCAGCGCTTGCGCTTGACGTTGCCGCCGCGCTGTCCGGGGCGGCCCGCGCTCGACCGGCCGGAGGCCTTGGTCGCCGCATCGGAGGCGGCCTCGACAGCCGATTGCCGGGCGAGCGGATCGTCCGAGACGGCGAGATCCACCGCCTCCAGCCGCTTGACCTCGTCGCGCAGGCGGGCGGCCTCCTCGAATTCGAGGTTCTCGGCCGCCTTGCGCATGTCGGTCCTGAGCCCCTCGAGCACCGCCTGCAGGTTCGACCCCGACGCCTTGTCGTCGATCTTGGCGGTGACGCGGTTCATGTCGACATCGCCCTGGTAGAGGCCGGCGAGGATGTCGTCGACGTTCTTCTTGATGGTGGCGGGGGTGATGCCGTGGGCCTCGTTGTAGGCGATCTGCTTCTCGCGGCGGCGATCGGTCTCGCGCATGGCGCGCTCCATCGAGCCGGTGATGCGGTCGGCATACATGATCACGCGCCCGTCGGCGTTGCGCGCGGCGCGGCCGATGGTCTGGATCAGCGAGGTTTCCGAGCGCAGGAACCCCTCCTTGTCGGCGTCGAGGATGGCGACGAGGCCGCATTCTGGAATGTCGAGCCCCTCGCGCAGCAGGTTGATCCCCACCAGCACGTCGAAGGCGCCGAGGCGGAGGTCGCGCAGGATCTCGATCCGTTCGATCGTGTCGATGTCGGAATGCATGTAGCGGACCTTGATGCCCTGCTCGTGCAGGTATTCCGTCAGGTCCTCGGCCATGCGCTTGGTCAGCGTGGTGCAGAGCGTGCGGTAGCCCGCGGCCGAGACGCGGCGGATCTCGTCCAGGAGGTCGTCGACCTGGGTCTCCACGGGCCGGATCTCCACCTGCGGGTCGAGAAGGCCGGTGGGGCGGATCACCTGCTCGGTGAAGACGCCGCCCGACTGCTCCATCTCCCACGCGCCGGGCGTGGCGGAGACGAAGACCGATTGCGGCCGCATCGCGTCCCATTCCTCGAACTTCAGCGGACGGTTGTCCATGCAGGAGGGCAGGCGGAAGCCGTGCTCGGCCAGGGTGAACTTGCGGCGGTAGTCGCCTTTGTACATGCCGCCGATCTGCGGCACGCTGACATGGCTCTCGTCGGCGAAGACGATGGCGCTGTCGGGGATGAACTCGAACAGCGTCGGGGGCGGCTCGCCCGGCGCGCGGCCGGTGAGGTAGCGCGAATAGTTCTCGATGCCGTTGCAGGCGCCGGTCGCCTCCATCATCTCCAGATCGAAATTGGTGCGCTGCTCCAGCCGCTGCGCCTCCAAGAGCTTGCCCTCGTTCACCAGCTGGTCGAGACGCTGGCGCAGCTCCTTGCGGATCTGGATCATCGCCTGCTGCAGAGTCGGGCGCGGCGTGACGTAGTGCGAATTGGCGTAGATCCGGACCCGGTCGAAGGAGGTGGTCTTCTCGCCGGTGAGGGGGTCGAACTCGACGATCGCCTCCAGCTCCTCGCCGAAGAAGCTGAACCGCCAGGCGCGGTCCTCAAGGTGCGCGGGCCAGACCTCCAGCACGTCGCCGCGGACGCGGAAGGAGCCGCGCTGGAACGCCTGGTCGTTGCGCTTGTACTGCTGGGCGACGAGGTCGGCCATGACCTTGCGCTGGTCGTATTCGCGCCCGGCATGCAGGTCGACGGTCATCGCGCCGTAGGTCTCCACCGAGCCGATGCCGTAGATGCAGGAGACCGAGGCCACGATGATCACGTCGTCGCGTTCGAGCAGGGCGCGGGTGGCCGAGTGGCGCATCCGGTCGATCTGCTCGTTGATCTGGGATTCCTTCTCGATATAGGTGTCCGACCGCGGGACGTAGGCCTCCGGCTGGTAGTAGTCGTAGTAGGAGACGAAGTACTCCACCGCGTTGTCGGGGAAGAAGCCCTTGAATTCGCCGTAGAGTTGCGCCGCGAGCGTCTTGTTCGGGGCGAGGATGATGGCGGGGCGCTGCGTCTCCTCGATCACCTTGGCCATCGTGTAGGTCTTGCCCGTCCCGGTGGCGCCGAGCAGGACCTGGTCGCGCTCCCCGTCGCGGACGCCGCCGGACAGTTCCGCGATCGCCGCTGGCTGGTCTCCGGCGGGCTGGAACTCGGTGTTCATGCGGAAGGCGATGCCGCCCTGAAGCTTCTCCCGCGTCCGCGCATCGGGGTCGGGCGCGTGGGTCAGCACCGGCATCTGGTCTGGGCGGTTGTTGTGCATGGGCGGGGTTCCTCGCGGCTGCGCCTAGATGTGTCCTCAGTGCCGCGCCGTGCAAGGGGCGGCGGCGCGACGCCCCCGGGCGCGGCGCCCGGAACAACCGGCAGTAGAAGAAAGAACTTGCAATCCGGAGAAAATTGTTGCCAAGATGAGAACACTCAAGCAGCCCGGAGCCGGGCGCACGTATCCCCACCCATCCTCATGGCAAGTGCCCGGCTCCAATCCGCCGGCCGGGCTAGGCGCTCAATGCGTCCAGGAGCCGCGGCGGTTGGTGGCGAAGTTCTCTCCGTAACCGCCCGGCCGGATATTGGTCGAGCGCTTCTTGGGCTGGGTCACGACCGCGTCGATGCCGTGGTCCTTGGCGAATTCCAGCGCCTCCGCCTTGGTCTCGAATCGCATGCGCACCTGGGCCTGCGTGTCGCTGGAGCTGGTCCAGCCCATCAGCGGGTCGATCCGGCGGGGTTCGTCGGCCGTGAACTCCAGAATCCAGTACTTGGTCCGCGCCATGCCCGAGGACATCGCGGTCTTGCAGGGCTGGTAGATCCGGGCGGTCATGGCGGCCTCCTTCACGCGGGCTGGCGGGGTTATGGGAAAACTCGGCCCCCGGCGCAAGCGTTCCCGCCGGGGCTGGACTGTCGCCGGGCGGCGGATCAGGGTGCGCCGACCGATGCTGGAGGGACAGATGGCGGGCGCACTCGACGGATTGAAGGTTCTGGACCTGTCGCGAATCCTGGCGGGGCCGACCTGCACGCAACTCCTGGGCGATCTCGGCGCGGAAGTCTGGAAGGTTGAGAACCCCGCCGGCGGCGACGACACGCGGTCCTGGGGGCCCGTCTCGGTGAAGGACGCGGGGGGCGGGGAGACCGACCTCTCGGCCTATTTCCTGTCCGCCAACCGCAACAAGTATTCTGTCGCCATCGACATCGCCACGCCCGAGGGACAGGCCGCGGTGCGCCGGCTGGCCGACGCGGCCGACGTTGTGGTGGAGAACTTCAAGCCCGGCGGGCTTGCGAAATACGGGCTCGACGCGGAGAGCTTGATGGCCGGCCGTCCCGGCCTGATCTATTGCTCGATCTCCGGCTACGGTCAGACCGGACCGAACCGGGACAAGCCCGGTTACGACCTGATGGCGCAGGCCTATGGCGGGATCATGAGCCTGACCGGCGATCCCGAGGGACAGCCGATGAAGGTCGGGGTGGCGGTGGCCGACGTGGTCTGCGGGCTCTACGCGACGGTCGGGATCCTGGCGGCGCTGCGCCACCGCGAGGCGACGGGCGAGGGGCAGCATATCGACCTGGCCCTGATCGACACGCAACTGGCCTGGCTGATCAATGTCGGCACGACCTACCTGGAGACCGGGGTGGAGCCCGCGCGCCACGGCAACGCCCATCCGGCCATCGTGCCCTACCAGGTGTTCGAGGCGGCGGACGGGCACGTGGTCGTCGCGGTGGGCAACGACCGGCAATTCGTGCGGTTCTGCGATTTCCTCGGGCTGCCCGACCTGGCGGACGATCCGCGATACGCCACCAATCCCGCGCGGACCCGGAACCGGGAGGCGTTGATGGTGCACCTGATCCCCGCGATCCGGGCGCGGAGCGTCGCCGACGTGGTCGCCGGGCTGGAGGCGCGCAAGGTCACCGCCTCGCCGGTGCAGAGCGTGGGCGAGGCGCTGGGGTCGGAGCAGGCCCGGGCGCGGGAGATGGTGATCGAGATGGCCCGGCCGGGCACCGGGCGCGGAGCGGTGCGGCTCCTGGGCAATCCGCTGAAGCTCTCCCGCACGCCGGTACGCTACGACCTCGCCCCGCCGCGGACGGGGGAACATACCGAGACGATCCTGGCGCGGCTGAGCGGCTCTCAGCTCTTGGAATAGAGGCCCTCGTAGATCGGCTCCAGGGTCTCGGGCTCGAACAGGGAACTGACCGAGGTGCCGTTCCAGATGTTCATGATCGCCTGGGCGAACATCGGCGCCGTGGGGACGACGCGGATCCGGTCGCAGCCCGTCACCGAGCCGTTGGGTTCGATCGAATCGGTGGTGACGAGGCCCTTCATCACCGAGTTCTCGATCCGCTCCACCGCCGGGCCGGACAGGACCCCGTGCGAGATGTAGGCATGCACCTCGGCCGCGCCGGCGCGCATCAGCGTCTCGGCCGCCTTGCAGAGCGTCCCGGCGGTGTCGCAGATGTCGTCGACGATGACGCAGGTCTTGCCGGTCACGTCGCCGATCACCGTCATCTCGGCGATCTCGCCGGGCCGCTCGCGGCGCTTGTCGACGATGGCGAGGGGGGCGTTCACCCGCTTGGCCAGCTCGCGCGCCCGCGCCACGCCGCCCACGTCGGGGGAGACCACCATCACCTCGTCCATCCGGTCGCGGAAGGCCGATTTGAGGTCGAGCGCGAAGACCGGCGAGGCGTAGAGGTTGTCCACCGGTATGTCGAAGAAGCCCTGGATCTGGGCCGCGTGCAGATCCATCGTCAGGATCCGCTCGATCCCCGCCTCGGTCAGCATGTTGGCGACCAGCTTGGCGGTGATCGGGGTGCGCGCCTTGGTGCGACGGTCCTGGCGGGCATAGCCGAAATAGGGAATCACCGCGGTGATGCGCTTGGCCGAGGACCGGCGCAGCGCATCGGAGATGATCAGCAGTTCCATCAGGTTGTCGTTGGCCGGGTTCGAGGTCGGCTGGATGACGAACATGTCCTCGCCGCGCACGTTCTCGTAGACCTCCACGAAGATCTCGGCGTCGGCGAACCGTTCCACCCGCGTGTCGACGAGGCCGACATTCATGCCGCGATGCATCGACATGCGGCGGGCGATGGCCTTGGCGAGCGGCGGATTTGCATTGCCGGCGATCAGCTTGGGTTCGGAGGTGCTGGGCATGGAAAGGGGATCCTCGGGCGGTTCCGGTCGCCGCGCCGCGGGGGATTCGGCGCGTTGACTTCGCCTTACACGGCGATAGCTGTCGCGAAAACCTGAACGGGGATACAGGCCCGCAGATGACCCGGATCGCCTACTATTTCTCCGCCATCTCGCCCTACACCTATCTGGCCGGCACCCGGCTGGAAGAGATCGCGGCGCGCCACGGGGCGGAGATCGACTACAAGCCGCTCGACGTGCAGCAACTTTTCGCCCGCACGGGCGGTGTGCCCCCGGGCGAGCGGCATCCCAACCGGCAGGCCTACCGGCTGCAGGACCTGGCGCGTTCGGCCGAAATCGCCGGCGTTCCCATCACCCTGCGCCCCGCCCACTGGCCGACCAATCCCGCGCCTTCGGCCTTCGCGATCATCGCCGCGCAGGCAGCGGGTGGCGGCGACCTCGGCGCGCTGGTGCACGGGCTCTGCCGCGCCTGCTGGGCGGGGGAACGCGACATCGCCGAGGACGAGGTGATCGCCGATGTGCTGGAGGCGGCCGGTTTCGACCGGGATATAGCCCAGGCGGCCATGTTCGCCGGCGCCGAGCAATACGGGCGGAACCTGGAGGATGCAGTGGCTGCGGGGGCCTTCGGCGCGCCCTTCTACATCACCGACGACGATCAGCGGTTCTGGGGGCAGGACCGGCTCGACCACCTGGACTGGCACCTGTCGCGGCGCGCATGAGGCAGTCGGAGACCCGGGCGGGGATCGCGACGGCCGCGATCACCCGGGGGGAGGGCGCGCGGCCGGCGCTGCTGCTGCATTGCTCGCTGGCCTCGGCCCGGTCGCTCGTGCCGCTGATGGACCGGCTCGGCGATGTCCTGTCGATGACCGCCATCGACCTGCCGGGGCACGGGCGCAGCGATCCCTGGACGGGGGAGGGCGACTACCTCGCGCGGTGCACGGACGTCGCGGAGAGCTTCTGCGACGGCGGGCGCGTCCTCGTCGGCCATTCCTTCGGTGCGGTCGTGGCGCTGGCGCTGATGGCGCGACGGCCCGATCTCGTTCGCAGCGCGGTGCTGATCGAGCCGGTGCTCTTCGCCGCGGCGGCCGGGACGGAGGCCTTCGAGGCGCATCGGCAGGGACACGGCGCGATTCGGCGCGCCCTGGCGGCCGGCGATCGGGAGCGGGCCACCGCCCTCTTCACCGGGGCCTGGGGCACGGGGCAGGACTGGTCCGCGATCCCCGAGGCGCAGAGGCGGGCGATGGCCGATCGCATCCACCTCGTCGAGGCCTCCGCGCCGGGCCTGTCGGAGGACAGCACGGGCATCCTGGCGAAGGGGCGGCTCGACCGGGTCGGCGCGCCGGTCCTCCTCTTGCGGGGGGCGGAGAGCCATCCGGTGGTGCCCGAGATCGCGCAGGGATTGCTCCGCCGCCTGCCCGACGCGCGGGAGCAGGTTCTGCCGGGGGCGGCGCACATGGCGCCGCTGACCCACCCGGAGGCGGTGGCGGGAGCGATTCGCGCGCATTTGGCTCCCGCGGCGGCCTGAGCGCCTGTCAGTTGGCGAGGATGTCCAGGAACCGATCCGTGCCGGCCGGGTCGGCCGACCAGTCGCAGACCAGACGCGCACGCAGGGGCTCCTCCTCCGGGCCATCGAGGGGTCCGAGCGAGTAGAACTCCGCTCCCGCCGCGCGGAGCCGAAGGTGGGCGGCGCGGGGGAAGGCGGCGTAGATCGTGTTCGCGTCGACGGGGTGGAGGATCTCGGCATGGTCGATCCGCGACAGGCCCTCGGCCAGCCGGGCCGCCGCGGCATTGGCGCGGCGCGCCATGTCGAGCCACAGATCGTCCGCCAGGTAGGCCTCCATCTGCGCGCTGAGGAAGCGGTGCTTGGAGAACAGGTGGCCGGCGCGCTTGCGGCGCAGCTCGAACTCCCAGGCGAGGTCGGGATCGAGGATCACCGCCGCCTCGACGCCCAGGAGGCCGTTCTTGGTGCCGCCGAAGCTGATCGCATCGACGTCGCGGGCGAGATCGGCCGGCCGGCACCCGAGCGCGACCGTCGCGTTGGCGAACCGGGCGCCGTCGAGGTGGACCGGCAGGCCGTATTCCTTCGCGATCCCGGTCAGTTCGTGCAGCCGGTCGAGCGGATAGACGGTGCCGCGCTCGCTGACGGTGGTGATCGAGACCGGGCCGCGCTGCACCCCGTGGACGCGCCCCTCGCCGGTGCGCGCGATCCGCGCCCGGAGCGCGACCGGGTCGATCAGGCCGTCGGGCGCCGCGACGGGGGCGAGCCGAGCCCCGCCGGTGAAGAACTCCGGCGCGCTGTTCTCGTCCTCCTCGATATGGGCGACCTCGGAGCAGTAGATCGCCTGCCAGGGCTGGCAGAGGGTGGCGAGCAGGAGCGTGTTCGCCGCGGTGCCGGTAGCGACGAGATGGACGGCGGCCTGCGGCGCCTCGAACAGGTCGCGGATCCGCGCGCGGACCCGCTCCATCGCCGACTCCGCCCCGTAGGGCATGGCGTAGCCCTCGTTGGCGCGGAGGAGCGCCTCCATCACCTTCGGATGGGCCGGGCCGGTATTGTCGGAGGCGAAATGCATCTCAGGTCGGTTCCTCGATGATGTGCTCCTCCCAGTCCTCCTCGTCGACCTCGAATTCGGGCACGGTGAGGTCGCGGGCCGAAACACCGGCGTCATGCACCGTCTCGGGATCGCCGGAGATCAGGGGATGCCACGGATAGAGCGGCCGCCCCTCGTGCAGGAGCCGGTAGGCGCAGGTCTGCGGCAGCCAGTAGGCGACCTTCGGCAGGGTCCGGGCCGTCAGGACGACGCATTCGGGGACGAACTGGCGGCGGATCTCGTATTGCGCGCAGCGGCAGGTCGCGTCGTCGAACAGCCGGCAGGCGACGCGGGTCAGCGCGATCTCGCCGGTCTCCTCGTCCTCCAGCTTGTTCAGGCAGCACTTGCCGCAACCGTCGCAGAGCGCCTCCCATTCGGCGCTGGTCATCTCCTCCAGGGGCACGCGCTCCCAGAAGCGCGGCCGCCCCACCTGCCGGCGGATCGGGTCGCGGCTCATGCCAGCACCGCGCGGGCGCGGGCGCTGTCGGCGTCCATCTGCCGGATCAACGCCTCGACCCCGTCGAACCGCTCCTCGGGCCGCAGGAATTCCACCAGGCCGACGGACAGCTCGGCACCGTAGAGGTCGCCGGAGAAGTCGAACAGGTGGGTCTCCAGATTGGGGCGGTTCTCGCCGAACATCGGCCGGACGCCGAGCGAGGCGACGCCCTTGGCGGTGCCGGCGTGGGGGCCCGTGAGGATGTCGACGGTCACGGCGTAGACACCGAAACGGGGCAGGTGCAGCCCCTCCAAGGCCATGTTGGCGGTCGGGTAGCCCAGCGTCCGGCCCCGCCGCTCGCCCGCGATGACCGGGCCGTCGACCCTGTGGAGATGGCCCAGCATGGCGGCGGCGTGCCCCGGATCGCCGGCCGAGAGGGCCTCGCGGATGCGGGTGGAGGAAATCTCCTGCCCGCCGGTGCGGACGAGATCGGCGATGGTGACGCCGAAGCCCATTTCCTCGCCATAGGCCGCGAGATCCTCGCCGCCGCCCGCGCGGCCCTTGCCGAAGCGGAAGTCGCGGCCCACGACCACGTGCACCAGGCCGAGGCCCGCCGCGATCACGTCGGCGGCGAAGTCGCGCGGCGACAGCGCGATCAGGTCGCGGCCGAAGGGAATCTCGTAGAGCCGCTCGACCCCGAGCCGGTCCAGCCGGTGGGCGCGCGTGTCGGCGTTCATCAGCCGGAAGGGGGGCGCGTCTGGCGCGAAGACCTGGCGGGGATGCGGCTCGAAGGTGAGCACGCCCAGGGGCGCGCCGCGCCGCGCGGCCTCGGCGCGGGCGATGTCGAGCACGGCCTGGTGGCCCAGATGCACGCCGTCGAAATTGCCGATGGCGGCGGCGGCACCGCGCGCATCGTCGTCGAGGTCGTGATACCGCCGCAGGATCCGCATGGGCGCCGCTTATCCGCCGCCCGGGAGCGGCGCAAGCGTCAGGCCGCCCCGCGGGAGGGGGCGAGGACCAGCGCCTCGCCGCGCAGGACCGGCGTGTCGCCGACGAGGCAGCGGGTGGCAAGGGTCACGCGCCGCTTGCGCAGGTCGATCTGCGTGACCTCGACCTCGGCCCGGACCGTGTCGCCGGGGCGGACGGGGGCGAGGAAGGCCATGCTCTGGCGCAGGTAGACGGTGCCGTGGCCGGGCAGCCGCTCGCCGATCACCGCCGAGATCAGCGCGGCGGTGAGCATGCCGTGGGCAATCCGGCCGCCGAACATGGTCGCCCCGGCATAGTCGTCGTCGAGGTGGACCGGATTGCGGTCGGTCGAGACCTCGGCAAAGAGCTCGATGTCGCGGTCGGTGACGGTTTTTTCCAGATGTCGCGACTGGCCCACCACCATGTCCTCGATGAAGACCGTCGCCGATCCCGGGGTGACGTCGAGCATGGGGCCTCCGCGCACACGATCCTGCACGCAAGATATGTACCGTGCGGCGCGCCGATATGCAAGGAAATTGCTTTGCAGCCGCAGAAGCGGTGCTGCTCAGCGCAGGAAGCCGATGCTGTAGAGCGGGTCGTGCCCGGCCTCGGCGAGGAAGGTCGCCAGCGCGTCGGGGTCCGGATCGGCGCGGGTGCGAGTCTCGGCCGCGGCGAGGCCGCCGGTCACGAACAAACAGTCGATCCCCTCGCCGGTGGCGCCCCGTACATCCGTCAACACGCCGTCGCCCACCGCGAGGATGCGGTCGGTCTCCACCCATTCGCCTCCGGCCTCGGTCAGGCGGCGGCGTGCCATGTCGTAGATCGGCGGATGCGGCTTGCCGAAGGCCATCACTCGGCCGCCCATCTGTTCGTAGAGCTGCGCGACCGCGCCGCCGCAGAATTCCCGCCGGTCGCCGCGATCGACGACGATGTCGGGATTGGCGTTCAGCATGGGCAGGCTGCGCGCCTTGGCCGACAGGAGGTCGGGACGCAGCGCCGCGATCTCGGCGGCCGGATCGAACGGGCCGGTGCAGACGATGCCCTCCGCCTCCTCCAGCGCCACGCGCCGGATCTCGACCGGGTTCTCGACGATGGCCAGCGGCTCGAAGAAGCCCTCGTCGCGCGGCTCGCCGATGTGATAGACCCGGCGTCCCACCGCGCCGGTGAACATCGCCTGCCGGGCGGCATCGCCCGAGGTGGCGATCGTGTCCCAGGCATCCTCGGGCACGCCGAAGCGCGCGATCTGCTCGGCCACCTCGGCGCGCGGGCGCGGCGCGTTCGTCAGCAGGACCACCATGCCGCCCCGGGCGCGGTAGGCGCGCAGCGCCTCGACGGCCTCCGGCAGGGCGCGGAGACCGTCGTGGATGCATCCCCACAGGTCGCAGTAGAGCGCGTCGTAGGCGTCGGAGATGTCGGCGAGGGCCGAGACGATCCGGGTCATGGCTGGTCCGTGATTGCGGCTGGGAAGACGACGCGGCGTCGGGCGCGCCGCCGGTCGATCAGACCGTGATGTTGGGGATGATCTGCTTCTTGCGGCTGACGATGCCGGGCAGGGACACGTGGTCCTTGTCGCCGCAGACCGTGGAGAAGCTCTTCTCGGCGATGGCGCGGACCTCGTCGTTCGGGATCAGCAGCGTCGCCTCGCTCTCGAGGATGTCGATGAGGAAGAACAGGACGTGGTCGACGCCGTCCTCCTTCGCCACCTTGTCCATGGCCTGCATCAGGCCGTCCTTGCGCTTCAGCACCGTGTCCGGCGTGGTCGTCTCCAGCACGGAGACGCGGAAGCTGGTGCCGTCGACCTCGTGCTGCTTGGAATCCATGCGCAGCAGTTCCTCGTCCGAGAAAGACGAGACGTCGGACTTGGCGGCGAACATCTCGGCCGCGTAGGCGGGGATCTGGATGCCCAGTTCGGAGGCCAGCGTCTCGGCCACCTTGCGGTCGTGGTCCGTCGTGGTGGGCGAGCGGAATTCCAGCGTGTCGGACAGGATGCAGGACAGCATGGCGCCCTTCACGGCGTCGGGCATCTTGGCCGCGTCCGCGCCGATCATGTCGTGCATGATCGTCGCGGTGCAGGCCAGCGGCTCGATCCGGATGTCGATCGGCCCCTTGGTCTGCAGGCCGCCGGCGAGGCGATGGTGGTCGATGATCTGCCGGATATCGGCCTTGCCGATGTTCTCGGGCAGCTCGGAGGGGTTGTTGGTGTCGACCACCACGACCTCCTGTCCGTCCTCGATGCCGTCGAGGATGCGGGGCTGGTCGAGCTCCCAGCGCTTCAGCATCCAGGCCGCCTCGGTGTTGGGTTCCCCCAGGAGGGCGGGCTTCGGCGGTGTGGCCCATCACCTCGTTCAGATACCAGGCCCAGATGATCGGCGAGCCGGTGGAATTGGTGTCGGGCGATTTGTGTCCGAAGACGAGCGTCGTCATGCCGGGATCCTTCGTGGGAGATCGTTCGGGCGGTGTATATGGATCCCGCCCGGGGATGTCACGCCGGCCGTGATCGCGGCCGGCGCGCATCGTGGACCGTGCAGAGCCGGCCTCTTCGGCCGAGGGCGGATGGCCGCCCCGGTACCGGGCGAGGCCCGGATTCGCGGGCGTAGCAACCAGGGCTCCAGGTCGATCACGCGCCCGTGATCTTTCGGGAGGCGCCGCGTTGACAGCGTCGGGGCGGGTTCTTATCTGCGCAACATTGGCACTCACCGGGAGAGAGTGCCAACACTCGCGAGAAACATTGAACCGAGGAGCGTTCAACGATGGCTTTCACCCCCCTGCACGACCGTGTCCTGGTCCGCCGCGTCGAATCCGACGACAAGACCAAGGGCGGTCTGATCATTCCCGACAGCGCGAAGGAAAAGCCGCAGGAAGGCGTCGTGGTGGCCGTGGGCGAAGGCGCCCGCAAGGAATCGGGCGAACTGATCCCGATGGCCGTGAAGGCCGACGACCACATCCTGTTCGGCAAGTGGTCCGGCACCGAGGTGACGATCGACGGCGAGGATCTTCTGATCATGAAGGAATCGGACATCCTGGGCGTGATCTCCGGCAAGGCCGAAGCCAAGGCCGCCTGATCGCCCCGACCGCCGCGAAACACCCCACCAACAGACAACACTGACGAGGAGCACGCAGATGGCTGCGAAAGACGTCAAGTTCCACACGCATGCACGGGACAAGATGCTGAAGGGCGTCAACACCCTTGCCGATGCCGTGAAGGTCACGCTGGGGCCGAAGGGCCGCAACGTCGTCATCGAGAAGAGCTTCGGCGCGCCGCGGATCACCAAGGACGGTGTGACGGTCGCCAAGGAGATCGAACTCGAGGACAAGTTCGAGAACATGGGCGCGCAAATGGTCAAGGAAGTGGCCCAGCGCACCAATGACGAGGCCGGCGACGGCACCACCACCGCGACCGTGCTGGCCCAGGCCATCATCCGCGAGGGCGTGAAGTCGGTGGCCGCGGGCCTCAACCCGATGGACCTCAAGCGCGGCATCGACCTGGCCACCACCAAGGTCGTCGAGGCGATCAAGGCCTCGGCCCGCAAGGTCGAGAATTCCGACGAGGTCGCCCAGGTCGGCACCGTCTCCGCGAACGGCGAAGCCGCCATCGGCCAGATGATCGCCGACGCGATGCAGAAGGTCGGCAACGAGGGTGTGATCACCGTCGAGGAGAACAAGGGCCTGGAGACCGAGACCGAGGTCGTCGAGGGCATGCAGTTCGACCGCGGCTACCTCAGCCCCTACTTCGTGACCAACTCCGAGAAGATGATCGCCGACCTCGACGATTGCATGATCCTGCTGCACGAGAAGAAGCTCTCGTCGCTGCAGCCGATGGTGCCGCTGCTCGAGCAGGTGATCCAGAGCCAGAAGCCGCTCCTCATCATCGCCGAGGATGTCGAGGGCGAGGCGCTCGCCACGCTCGTCGTCAACAAGCTGCGCGGCGGCCTGAAGATCGCGGCCGTCAAGGCGCCCGGCTTCGGTGACCGCCGCAAGGCCATGCTGCAGGACATCGCGATCCTGACCGGCGGGCAGGTGATCTCGGAAGATCTCGGCATGAAGCTCGAGAACGTCACCATGGACATGCTGGGCGAGGCCAAGAAGGTCTCGATCACCAAGGACGAGACGACCATCGTCGACGGCCATGGCGACAAGGCCGAGATCGAGTCCCGCGTGAACCAGATCCGCGGCCAGATCGAGGAGACCACCTCGGACTACGATCGCGAGAAGCTGCAGGAGCGGGTTGCCAAGCTGGCCGGCGGCGTCGCCGTCATCCGCGTCGGCGGCATGACCGAGATCGAGGTCAAGGAGCGCAAGGATCGCGTCGACGACGCGCTGAACGCGACCCGCGCCGCGGTGCAGGAAGGCGTGGTCGTCGGTGGCGGTGTTGCCCTGGTGCACGGTATCCAGGCGCTCGAAGGCCTGCAGGGTGCGAACTCCGACCAGAACGTGGGTATCTCGATCGTCCGCAAGGCGCTGGAGGCGCCGCTGCGCCAGATCGCCGAGAACTCGGGTGTCGACGGGTCGGTCGTCGCGGGCAAGATCCGCGAGTTCGGACGACCTCAAGTTCGGCTTCAACGCCCAGACCGAGGAATACGGCGACATGTTCAAGTTCGGCGTGATCGACCCGGCCAAGGTCGTGCGGACCGCGCTTCAGGACGCCTCGTCGGTGGCCGGCCTGCTGATCACCACCGAGGCGATGGTGGCCGACAAGCCGCAGAAGGAAGGCAGCGGCGGTGGCGCCGGTGCCGGCATGGACGCCATGGGCGGCATGGGCGGCATGATGTAATCGCCCCCGCGCGATGCTTTCGGGGAAGGCGGCCCGCCCGGGCCGCCTTTTCTTTTTGCGGTTCCGTGATACGCAGATCCACCGCCTTTCAGGATGCGATCACGATGAATTATTTCAGTTTTTTCCGATCTTTCACGTTCCTTCTCGCAGCGAGCACGACGGCGCATGCCGAGGGCATCGGTCTCGATGCGACCGCCCCGACGCGCCTGCCGATGGCGGCCTGCGCCGCGGGGGAGGCGAGCCCAGCGGCGCGAAGGGCCGGGGCCCTTGTTTCCTATGCCCTCCTCCATGCCGGTTCGGGGCTGGCGAGGTTCGGATTCCCGTTTTCCGGCGCGCCCGAGGGCGCCGACGCCAAGGCCCCCGGGGCATCCCTCTGGCCGGCCGGTTCGACGGATGGCGCCGCCGCGCCACTGGGCCCGGCGGCCGCGAATTGCTGCGGAGGTGGCGCCGAAACCTCCGGTGGCAGCGTGTGTGGAGGACGAATCGGGAGGGTGGACGCTGGCATCGACGTCGTGGACATGCTGGAGAATGTCGCGGCGGGGGATGTCACCGTTTCCATCCTGAGGACGTTCGACGGCGATGCGCTGCGCCTCGAAACTCCGCAGGGTCCGCGCCTGTTCGCGATTCCGGCCCTCTATGTCGCCGGAGGCATCCTGCGCCACCGCGACCGGGTCAGCGACACCGAACTGGGGCGGATCGTGGCCTTCGCCCGGTAGCGGGGGCGGGATCAGCGGTAGGAGATCACCTTCGTTCCGATCTCCACCCGCGGATACAATTCCATCACGTCGTCGTTCGTGAGGCGGATGCAGCCGGAACTGACGGCCTGCCCGATCGTCCATGGCTGCGGCGTGCCGTGGATGCGATACAGGGTGTCGCGACCGCCCCGGTAGAGATAGAGCGCCCGGGCGCCCAGAGGGTTGTCGGCACCGCCCGGCATGCCATCGGCGAAACGGGCATAGACCTCGGGCTCGCGCCGGATCATGTTCCGCGTCGGCGTCCAGGACGGCCATTCCTCCTTGCGGCGGATCACCGTGGTTCCGGCCATGTTCCGGCCCTCGTCGCCGACCGCGATATGGTATTCCCGCGCGCGGCCGGGACTGCGGACGTGGTAGAGCGCGAAGTAGGATGGAAAGACGTGGATCGTGTCGACTTCGACATCGGTGCGGATATCCACGTCGCGGGCGCCCATGGTCGCGCGGGAGGAATGCGGCAGACCGGCATGACCCAGAACGGCAGTGGGCGACAGGACGGCGAGGCCGGTGGCGATGAAATGGCGGCGGGTCAGCATGGGCGGTTCACTCCGTGGCAGCGGCGGACCGGCGGCGGATTTCCGCCGCCGCACCCGGGCGAACGCCCGGACCGGTCGACCGGTTCAATCCGGGCGGCGTGCGGTCAGGCCCGCTCCATCGCGCCGAAGATCCGGGGGGTATGATCCCTGAGGTAGATCCTGAGCCAAGGTGTATACGATTCCGGGTGCCGGAGAACGTCCCTGACCAGATCGTGATAGCCGATCCAGCGCGTTTCGGCGACCTCGTCCGGATCGGGGGCCAAGGCGATCTCGGCGGGGGCCTCGGCGGTGAAGAGATCCACCACCTCGTGCTCGATCAGGCCGCCGCCGACTTCCGCGCGATACTCGATACGGTCGCGCCAGGAGAGGGGGAGGGACGCGATTCCCAGCTCCTCGCGGAGGCGGCGGGTCGCCGTGTCGGCGGCACGCTCCCCCCAGGCGGGATGGGTGCAGCAGGTATTCGCCCACAATCCCGGCGTGTGGTACTTGCCCGCGGCGCGGCGCTGCAGCAGCGTGTGCCCGCCCGAAAGCACGAAGACGGAGACCGCCTTGTGCCGCAGGCCGGCGCGATGCACCGCGAGCTTCTCGACCGGGGCCAGCCGGCCGTCGATCCAGGCGGGAATCCGAATCGTCATGCGTAGGTTTCCGGGACCAGGCGCAACAGGTGCGCCATGTTCTTAAGGCCGATTTGCAGGTGCGCCATCGGCCGGGCGCGGACCAGGCGCTTGTTCATGTAGGCCTCGAAGGTCAGGCGCTGGACGTCGACATCATGGCAGAGCGAGACGAATCGCTCCCGCCGCTCGTCGGATCGGTAATAGGCGTCCTGCATCGTGCGCAGCACCCGGAACACGGTCTTGTGCTCGCGCATGAAGAGCTTGCGGGCGAGGCGCAACTCGGCCGCCCGGCCCGATTCCAGCGCGGCGAGCGCCGCCGTGGCCGCGACCCGGCCGCCGACCATGGCATAGTAGATCCCCTCGCCGGAGGAGGGCGCCACCACGCCGGCGGCATCGCCGGCGAGCACCACGTCGCGGCCGTTGTCCCAGCGGTCGAGCGGTTTCAGGGGGATCGGCGCGCCTTCGCGCCGGATGGTCTCGCATTCGGACAGGCCGGCGGCGGCGCGGAGCGATCTGGTCGCCGCCTTCAGGTCGATCCCGTCGATCCCCGTGCCCATTCCGACGCTTGCATGGGCACCGTGCGGGAACACCCAGCCGTAAAAGTCGGGGCTGACTGCCCCGTCGTAGATCACGTCGCAGCGGCGCGGGTCGTAGCCCTGCCTGCGGCCCGCGTTCCCCGAATCCGGCGGGGCGGCGATGATCTCGTGGTAGGCGATGACATAGGGAATGTCCTCTCCGCCGGGCACCTCGACCTTCGCCACCCGGGACCGGGCGCCGTCGGCACCGATCACCAGGCGCGTGGGCAGCCACTTTTCCTCGCCCGTCGCCTTGTCGCGGTAGACGACGGCGGTGGTGTCGCCGCGCTCGATCCGCAGGAACTGGCCGGCGCGGCGGTCGGCACCCCGCGCGGCGGCGCGGTCGCGCAGATACTCGTCGAACGGGCCGCGATCGACCATGCCGACGAAGCCGTTCTCGATCGGGATGTCGACCGCGCGACCGGTGGGAGAGACCATCCGCGCGGTCGAGATCCGCGCGACGAGCTGGTCGTCGGGGATCGCGAAATCCTCGATCAGGCGGGGCGGGATCGCGCCGCCGCAGGGCTTGATCCGCCCTGCCTTGTCGAGCAGGGCGACGCGGGCCCCGGCCCGGGCCAGGTCCTCCGCCGCGACGGCGCCCGAGGGGCCGCCTCCGACCACCACGACATCAAACATGCACGTTCCCTCCGATCTGCGGCGCCGATGGGGCCCCGTCCATGATCCGGGCCGCCATCGTCGCGGCGGCGAGGAACAGCCCCGCCTCGGCCGCGAAGACGAGCCCGAAGGCCGGCGCCGCCTCGAGGCCGAGGCGCAGGGCATCGACCGCCGCCGCCCCGAGCAGCCCCCCGAATCCCGCCGCGAGGGCCTGGGCCGCGCCCCACATTCCCATCCGCGTTCCCTCGCGCTCGCCCCGCCCCTCGCCGGCCAGGGTCATCATCGACCCGATGGCGGCGACGGCGAAGACGCCGTTGAAGAAGCCCAGCGCCACAACGGCGGGCAGCAGCAGCGGCAGATCCGCCAGGCCGATGGCCGCGATGAGAAGGAGCGCCGCCGCCGATCCGACGCAGCCGGCGATCACCCAGCCCCGCAGCGCGCCGCGCCGCAGCCCGGTCGCCACGATCCCGACGGTCAGCATGCCGAGGAAGACGCCGCCGTTCTGGGCGCCCGACAGGCTGGTCGACTGGCCCGGCGTGAAGCCGAAGACGAGCCCGGCATAGGGTTCGAGGATCAGCTCCTGCATGAAATAGGCGGTCATCGACAGGCCGACGAAGAGCGTGAAGCGGCGCGCGGCGGGCTCGGCCCAGATCTCGGACAATCCCTGGCGCAGCGGCATCGCCTCCGGGGCCGGGCGGACGGCGACGGTGCGCTCGATCCCCCATGTGGCGAGGATGGAGAGCGTCAACGCGCCGAGCCCGACCGCCCCGACGATCGTCAGGAGTCGCAGGTGGGAATAGGGATCGATCAGCGCGCCGACCACGCCTGCGGTCGCGGCGATCCCGGCGATCATCATCAGCCAGGTGATCGTGGCGGCCGCCGGACGCCGGCGGGGTGCCGTGGCGGTGGCCAAGAGCGCGAGGAGCGACGTGCCCGCCGCTCCGACCCCCAGCCCGATCAGCGTGTAGGCGCCCGCCGAGACGAGGAGGCCGAGGAGCAGGGACCGCTCCAGCGCCATGATGCCGAGCGCGGCCCCGAAGGCGCCGACCCCCAGGATGGCGACGCCGCCGACGATCCAGCGGCTCCGGTTGCCACCGGTATCGCTCAGGAAGCCCCAGTTCGGGCGGGTGATCTGGACCCCGTAATGGAGCCCGACAAGCAGCCCCGGCAGGATCGCCGGCAGGCCCAGTTCCACCACCATGAGCCGATTCAGGGTCGATGTCGTGAGCACCACCACCGCGCCCAGGCACATCTGCACCAGCCCCAGGCGGAAGATGGAGATCCAGGACAGCGTCACAGGGCGAGACCGCGGATCGCCACCGCCGCCACCATCATGCCCGCCACATAGAGCGGCACGCCCGCCGCGGAGTACCACAGCGCCCGCTCCGTCGGGGCGGCCAGGAAGCGGCGCATGAGGGCGATCTGACCGAGGATCAGCGCGAGGATGGCGGCCGCGTAGATCGGCAGGCCCCAGACCAGCAGCATCGCCACCACCAGCGCCTGCGGCAGGATCATCACCGAACAGGCGATCCGGGCGGCGATCTCCGGCCCCTTGAGGACGACCATCGAACGGATGCCCGTTGCGCGGTCCCCCGCCACGGCCTTGAAATCGTTGAGTTGCATGATGCCCTGCGCCCCGATGGCATAGAGGAGGGCCACGGTGACGACAAAGAAGGAGGGGGCGCCCTGGCTGAGGATCGCGGCGCCGGTGAACCACGGCAACCCCTCATAGGCGAAGGCGACCAGCATCGGCCCCCACCAGCCGGAGCGCTTCAGCCGGACGGGGGGCGCCGAGTAGATCCAGGCCGCGATCACGGCGACGCAGGTCGCGCCGAAGCCCCATGGACCCAGCAGCCAGCCCACGGCGAGCGCCAGGGCGGTCATCGCGAGGGCGATCCACAGACCCCAGCGGCCGGGCACGCGCCCCGAGGGAATCGGCCGGTCGGGTTCGTTGATGGCGTCGACATGCCGATCGCACCAGTCGTTGGCGGCCTGGCTCATCCCGCAGACGATCGGGCCGGCGAGCAGGAGGCCGAGCAGGACCACGGCGCCCGATCCCTCGGGCCAGGCCCCCGCCGAGACCGCGCCGCAGAGATACGCCCACATCGGGGGGAACCACGTCACCGGCTTGATCAGCCGCAGGAGCGCGGCCGGGTCCGGCAGGCGGCGGGGTGCGTGTAAGTCCAGATTGACACTCATGCGTCAAGCCAACACCAAAAGCCCGAGTCGGGCAAGGGCGATGCGCGGGTGGGGGGCGCCATGCCCTTCCCCTGTGCGCCCGGGCGGTATCGGGGCAGTCTTCTCTTTCGCCGGCCGTCGAAAGCCTCTACGGCTTGGGGGGCCCGGTGTCCCGTCCGAGGAGGGGACCATCGAGGGAATCCGGTGCGCGCGGCAGGATGCCGTGCAAGTCCGGAGCCGCCCCCGCGACTGTAAGCGGCGAGCGGGCATCCAGTGCAGCCACTCGGACGGGTCCGGGGAAGGCGGATGCCGGCGCAGCGACCCGCGAGCCAGGAGACCTGTCGGGCCGGACCATCAACGGCCGTCGGGAAGGACGGCAAGGAGAGAACAGATGATTGCGACCACTGCCGCCCGCCCCTCCGCATCCCTCGCCGGTGCCGCACTGATGACCGCACTGATCGGGCTCGGCCTGATCGTGCTGTCCGGGCATGTCCAGGCCGATGCCCTGCACGCCGCGGCGCACGACGTCCGCCATGCCACCGGCTTTCCCTGTCACTGAGCCATGTTTCCCAGGTTGCTGACGACCGGCGTGATCGCCGGATTCCTTGCCGGGCTCTGCGCGGCCGGCTTGCAGTTCGTGTTCGTCCAGCCGGTGCTGCTGACGGCGGAGCTCTATGAAAGCGGCGCGGCGATCCACGGCGATCCCGCCGCGCCGACCGGGCTCGTCGGGGGGGTCGATCTTCTGCGCGACGGGCTGAGCCTCGTCTTCTCCGGGCTCGTCTATACCGGCTACGGCCTCGTGCTGGTGGCCTTGATGGCGCTTGCGGCCGAGCGTCGCCCGGACCGGATCGACGGCCGTCGCGGCCTCGTCTGGGGGATCGCCGGTTTCGTGACGGTGCAGCTTGCGCCGGCGCTCGGCCTTCCTCCGGAACTGCCCGGAATGTCGGCCGCCGATCTCGGCGCCCGGCAGACCTGGTGGGCGGCGACGGTGGTGGCCACGGGGGCAGGCTGCGCGCTGCTCGGATTCGGACGAAGCTGGTCGGCCTGGGGGGCCGCCGTGATTCTCGTCGCCGCGCCGCACGCCATCGGCGCCCCGCAGCCTTCCGCCTTCGCCGGACCCACCCCGCCGGAGATCGCGTCCCTCTTCGCGGCGCGGGCGCTGGGGGTGGGCTTCGTGGCGTGGACGATCCTCGGCGGGCTCGCCGGGGCCCTGTGGTCGCGCGAGCGGGTTGCGCTCGGTCCCGTGCAGGCCTGACGGTGCGGGCGCTGCTTCTCCTCGTCATCGGGCTGGTGGCCGGAGTGGGGATCGGCGTGGTCGTGGCCGCGGATCGCGGCCTGACCCTTCAGGGGCACGATCACGGCGATCCCGCCCAGCACGGGCAGGGCACCGCCCATGCGTCTCATGATGCGGCGCCGCGGGACCTCGGCACCGCGTCGCCCTCCCTGCGCATCGCGGCCTTTCCCGACCCGGTCTCGGGCTGGAACCTGCGCCTCGATACGGAGCGGTTCGCCTTCGCGCCCGAGGCGGCGGGCCAACCGGCCGTGGCCGGTGAGGGCCACGCCCATCTCTATGTCGACGGCGAGAAGGTGGGGCGGATCTATGGCCGCTGGATTCACCTGGATCGCGAATTGGGCCAGGTGCGCATCGTTCTGACCGGCAACGATCACCGTCCCCTCCGGGGCGCGGACGCGACGCTCTCCTTGCCGCGATAGGCATTGATCGGCTCGCCGCGCAGGGGCTCCCCTGCGCGGCGGCCGGCCTCACGCGGCCTGGCCGGCCCGTTCGGGGAACAGCGCCGCCAGCCCCGCCTCGGTGGCCGGGCACAGGCCCCGCTCGGTGATGAGGCCGGTGACGAGCCGCGCCGGGGTCACGTCGAAGGCCCAGTTGCCCACCGGGCTGCCGGCGGGGGACACCGCGACCTCCGCCACGCCGTCGGGCGACTGGCCCGCCACATGGCTGACCTCGCGGCCATCGCGTTCCTCGATGACGATCCGGTCGCCCTCGGCGACAGACCAGTCGATCGTGGGGGAGGGGAGGGCGACGTGGAAGGGCACGCCCGAATCGTGAGCCGCCAGCGCCTTCAGGTAGGTGCCGATCTTGTTGCAGACATCGCCGCGCCGGGTGGTCCGGTCGGTTCCCGTCAGGACGAGGTCGACCTGCCCGCGCTGCATCAGCAGACCGCCGGCATTATCTACCACATAAGTGTGCGGCACGCCGTGCGCAGCCAGTTCCCACGCCGTCAGGGCACCCTGGTTCCGGGGCCGCGTCTCGTC
>CAWFEG010000003.1:0-1077500 GCA_963814835.1 uncultured Alphaproteobacteria bacterium | reverse complement strand
CCGAAACCGACACAGGTGGACTGGTAGAGAATACCAAGGCGCTTGAGAGAACGATGTCGAAGGAACTCGGCAAAATGCCTCCGTAAGTTCGCGAGAAGGAGGCCCGGGTCCTGGGCAACCAGGGTCCGGGGGCACAGACCAGGGGGTGGCGACTGTTTACTAAAAACACAGGGCTCTGCGAAGTCGCAAGACGACGTATAGGGTCTGACGCCTGCCCGGTGCCGGAAGGTTAAAAGGAGAGGTGCAAGCCTTGAATTGAAGCCCCGGTAAACGGCGGCCGTAACTATAACGGTCCTAAGGTAGCGAAATTCCTTGTCGGGTAAGTTCCGACCTGCACGAATGGCGTAACGACTTCCCCGCTGTCTCCGACATCGACTCAGCGAAATTGAATTGCCTGTCAAGATGCAGGCTTCCCGCGGTTAGACGGAAAGACCCCGTGCACCTTTACTACAGCTTCACACTGGCATCAGGCCAGGCATGTGCAGGATAGGTGGTAGGCTTCGAAGCCAGGGCGCCAGCCCCGGTGGAGCCATCCTTGAGATACCACCCTTGCCTCGCTTGATGTCTAACCGCGGTCCGTCATCCGGATCCGGGACCCTGTGTGGCGGGTAGTTTGACTGGGGCGGTCGCCTCCCAAAGAGTAACGGAGGCGCGCGAAGGTTGGCTCAGAGCGGTCGGAAATCGCTCGTTGAGTGCAATGGCAGAAGCCAGCCTGACTGCGAGACTGACAAGTCGAGCAGAGTCGAAAGACGGCCATAGTGATCCGGTGGTCCCGCGTGGAAGGGCCATCGCTCAACGGATAAAAGGTACGCCGGGGATAACAGGCTGATGGTGCCCAAGAGTCCATATCGACGGCACCGTTTGGCACCTCGATGTCGGCTCATCTCATCCTGGGGCTGGAGCAGGTCCCAAGGGTACGGCTGTTCGCCGTTTAAAGAGGTACGTGAGCTGGGTTTAGAACGTCGTGAGACAGTTCGGTCCCTATCTGCCGTGGGTGTAGGATACTTGAGAGGAGTTGCCCCTAGTACGAGAGGACCGGGGTGAACGATCCACTGGTGGACCTGTTGTGGCGCCAGCCGCAGTGCAGGGTAGCTATGATCGGACAGGATAACCGCTGAAGGCATCTAAGCGGGAAGCCCCCCTCAAAACAAGGTATCCCTTGAGGACCGTGGTAGACCACCACGTCGATAGGCCGGAGATGTAAGCGCGGCAACGCGCTCAGTTGACCGGTACTAATCGTCCGACAGGCTTGATCTGATCCAGCAGAAGACTGGCTCCGATCAGAACGCATGCATCCCGCTTGGCTTGGATCACGATGTTGCTCCCTCGGTTTGGTGGCCATAGCGCGAGCAAAACACCCGATCCCATTCCGAACTCGGCCGTTAAGTGCCGTAGCGCCGATGGTACTGCGTCCCAAGACGTGGGAGAGTAGGTCGCCGCCAAACCTAGCGAGCAACATCCAAAGCGTATCTCTCTTCAGATGACCAGGGGCCAGAACCGCAAAACGCGATGGCCCAAAATGGCGCGGGATGGAGCAGTCCGGTAGCTCGTCAGGCTCATAACCTGAAGGTCGTAGGTTCAAATCCTACTCCCGCAACCAACTTCCGCGAAAATCGCTTTCAGCGCCAGCGGCGCCGGTCTCACTCCGGCGCCGTTTTGCGTAGCATCTCCAACAGATTGCCCTCGATCATGAGGCGATGGCCCTTCGCCTTGTCGTCCCAATCGACGACGATCCGATCCACGAGATCATGCAGTTCGTCGGCGGCCCGGCTTGCGACGCTCTCCTCGGACAGTGACCCGGCCAGATCGTCCACCATCTCGCGGTAGAGGTCCGGCAGCCCCTCGGGCAGCTCGATCTCCGGCGAGACGATCTCGGCGCGGGTCTCCGCCCATGCCGGCGAGTTCGCCTCGATCTGCCTCAGCTCGTCGACGAGAGACTGCGACCCCAATCCCTGCTTCGCATGCAGCGAGATTGCGGCGTTCCGTTTCCAGCTGCCGTACCCGTGCATCATGGAGGCGCAGCGTATCCTCGGCAGTGCCCTGGTCAGCTTTCAGCTGATGATGGACGCGGTCGCGGAAGTGCGCGTAGGCCTCGGGGGCCATCAGGTCGTCCCGCAGGGCCGACAGCACCGGGGGCAGGGCGACGCTCTCCCGGAGGCCGCGGAAGCCCGGGCAGACGCTGGCGCCCTTCTCCTTGGCCTCGGCGCAGTAATAGGTCTTGTACTTGCCCGCACCGGCGACGGCCATCCGCCCGCCGCAGAGACCACAATGCAGTAGCCCCGACAGCAGGTACTTCCGCCGCCGCAGGGTCTGCCCCGACGAGAGCCGGTTGCGGTCGGTCGGCCGCGACCTTCGCCCGACGACGCGCCTGCATGTCCTGCCGTGCCTTCACCGCGTCCCAGAGTTCGTCGTCGACGATGCGCAGGTCGGGCACCTCGACGACCTGCCACGCGCTCTCGGAATTGAGCTTCGAGCGTCGCTTCTCCGTGACCTGGTCCTTGGCGTAGGTCAGCCGGTTCCAGATGCGGCGGCCGACATAGAGTTCGTTGTTCAGGATGCCGGTGCCGCGCTCGCGGTTGCCGTTGATCGTGTTCTGCTTCCAGTGTCCCGACGACCTGCGCTTCGAGCCGACGGAGGGGGAGGGGAAGCCCTCCTGGCCTGCCCCTATCGGGTGGTCCAGTTTCAATCTTATTGCATGACCGGTCTCTGCGCCAAGGCGGATGCCTGGGAAGGTGCTGATCCGCCATCGCGGGATGGCCAGTGAACGGCTTCCGGCGCGGGTGGTCGATAGCCCAGCGGCGAGTGGGGGCGGGCGGTATTGTAGTGGACCCGCCACGCCACGATGATCACGCGGGCCTCGGCCAGCGAGTAGAAGATCTCCCCGTTCAGCAGCTCGTCGCGGAGCTTCGAGTTGAAGCTCTCGCAATGGCCGTTCTCCCAGGGGCTGCCGGGCTCGATGAACGCCGTCGTCGCCCCCACCGCGGCGATCCAGTCCCGCACGGCCCTGGCGATGGACTCAGGGCCGTCGCCCATCGGGCTCGGACCGATGGCGCCGCGATGGGCAACTCCGAACGAACATGGCCGGGCACGCCTCGAAGGATGAACAGATCGGTCAGCACGTCGATCACCGCGGTCGAGTTCAGCTTCCTGTCGACCCGAATGGCCAGGCATTCCCGCGTGAACTCGTCGATGACATTGAGCATCCGGAACGTCCTTCCGTCGTGAGTCCGGCTCTCCACGAAATCGCAGGACCAGACGTGGTTCGGACGCCCCGGCCGCAGGCGGATGCATGATCCGTCGTTCCGCCAGAGCCTGCCTTTCCCGGGTTGCTTCTGTGGCACCTTCAGCCCCTCCCGTCGCCAGATCCGTTCGACCCGTTTCACGTTCACCGTCCACCCGGCATCTCGGAGAAGAGCCGCGATCCGGCGATAGCCGTAGCGCCCATACTGGCGCGCCAGCGCGACGATGTCCGCGGTCAGTGCCTCCTCGTCGGCCCGCCCACGCGGTGCCTTCCGCTGGGTGGAGCGATGCTGGCCGAGCACGCGACAGGCAAGCCGTTCCGAGACCCGGAACTTCTGCCTGACATGGTCGATGCAGGCTCGACGGCGGGCGGGGCTCAGTAGTTTCCCGAGGCAGCCTCTCGCAGGATGAGCTTCTCAAGCGTCAGATCGGAGACCGCCTTGCGAAGCCGCTCGTTCTCCTTCTCGAGCTCCTTCAGCCGCTTCACCTGGTCGGTCTTCAGCCCTCCGAACTCCTTGCGCCACCGGTAGTAGGTGAACTGCGTCACACCGATGGACCGCTCGACGTATACGTCGACCCTCGGCCACCGGACGGCCCTGCGATACCAGCACGTCGACCTGCCGTAGCTTCGCGACGATCTCCTCCGGCTTGTGTTTCTTCTGCGCCATTCCTTCGTCCTCCATCCGGCTCAAAAGCCTACTTCAGGGAAGACCACTCTTCAGGGGGCAGACCAGCCACCGAGAGCTGGATCCCGGGGTGGGGGAATGTCTCGGCAAGCGCAAATACGCCGGTGACGAACATGTCGGGCGGGACTCGACCAGTTGGTCGAGACTGAGTTCCTCCCTGTCCACGCGATCCAGCACGGCAGCAGCGATCGCCACCTTGTACGTACTGGCCATGGCGAAGGTCTCATCACCCTTGAACGCGATGACCTCGTCGCCGCCGATTTCCTGCGCCGCGAAGCCTATTCGTCCGGCAGGTCCTGTCACGACCCGCTCAATCGAAGATCCAACGGACTGTCCTTCAGCTGTCTGTCCGTAAGCCGGGCCGAAGAGAACCGCCGCGGAAACTGCTGCGGCGGTAATAACGTGCCGAAAGTTCATATTTCGTCGCACCTTTTGCGGAATGCGCATCGTAATTGTGCCGTTCAATGTTAAACAAGATCGGTCGCCCGGCTTCGCCGGCAACATCCAAGCTGACGGGTAAGGGCCGAGCCATTAGGCTCAGGACCCATTGATCAGCTTGTAGCTGGGCCGTCCGGATGCTTCATGCTCCCGAACTCACGGGGGCATCATGGGCAATCTTTTCTGGCTGACCGACGATCAGATGGCGCGGCTTCGGCCCTACTTCCCCAAGAGCCATGGCAAGCCTCGGGTCGATGATCGTCGCGTTCTGAGCGGGGTTATCTTCATCAATCGCAATGGCTTGCGGTGGAGCGACGCACCGGAGGCATATGGGCCGCACAAGACCCTGTACAATCGATGGAAGCGGTGGTGCGACATAGGGGTCTTCGCGCGGATGATGCAGGGGCTGGCGGCGGAGAGCGGCGCGCAGACAACGATCATGGTGGACGCGACCTACCTGGAGGCGCACCGCACGGCCTCGAGGCTGTGCGTGAAAAAGGGGGGCGCGGACGGCTGATTGGGCGCACCAAGGGCGGGATGAACACCAAGCTTCACGCCGTCACCGACGCCCAAGGCCGACCCATCCGCTTCTTCATGAGTGCCGGCCAGGTCAGCGACTACACCGGTGCGCGCGCGATGATGAGCAGCCTTCCCATGGCCGAGTGGCTGATCGCCGACCGTGGTTACGACGCCGACTGGTTCCGGGAGGCGTTGCGAGACAAAGGGATACGAGCTTGCATCCCGGGCCGGAAGTCGCGTGACAAGCCGGTGCGATACGACAAACGTCGCTACAAGCGCCGCAACCGCATCGAGATCATCTTCGGTCGTCTCAAGGATTGGCGGCGCGTCGCCACCCGTTACGACAGGTGCCCGAAGGTCTTCCTCTCCACCGTCGCCCTCGCCGCAACCGTGATCTTCTGGCTCTGAAGATCAATGAGTCTGGAGCCTAGGCTTGCGTTCCCTGTTCCTTGTTGCGTTCCTTGCTCTTTCTCTTCTGCAGGGTCCTCACCACGCCAAAACCTGCCAACACGCCATGCCGACGCTCCTCGTCACTCGCAGCAGGGGATGACTTGGGGGTCGTAGGCCGGCTGCGAGTTCGGAATGCCGCCGCCGAAATCCTGTGGGACGGCGTAGAAGGCCTGCGTCCACGCCTCGACGTCCAGCGGCTCGAACAGGCTTTCCCGCGGCTCGTGGCGGATCGGCTGACCCGGATTGACGTCGCGCAAGACCGCGCCGCCATCTACGACCACCGTGCCGTTCACGATCACGAAGGGAATGCCCGAGGACGGCAGGTTGCCCTGAGCATAGGTCGCGTTGTCGGTGACCGTCCCGGGGTCGAACACCGTGATGTCAGCGACCATCCCCTCCTGCATCCGACCGCGCTCCTGCATCGCCTGCAGCCCCGTCAGGCCGAGCGGCCGCGCGGAGTTCCAGCCGAGCTGCGCGAGGCTCTGCATCAGGGGGATCGCGTTTTCGCGCCCCATGCGCAGCGTCCGCGCGCAGGAGCCGGCCCCGCGCGGGTGACTGTTGGGCAGATCTTCGAACGGCGTGTCCCAAGTGATGCCGTCGTCGAGGATCGGCATGCCGTCCGACGCGATCGCCACGTCCGGCATTCGCAGCCAGTCGACGATGGCGCTCTTTGGCATCTTGTAGACCAGTACGAGCCGTGCGGGCTCGCGGGCGATCATCTCGGCGCGGCTCTCTCGCGTGTACCACTCACCGGTGAGTGCGTCCTGGATGGTCGTCTCGTATTCGTAGCCGAGCTGGTCGACCCAGACCTCCGGCTCGAGGAAGACGGCGTTGAGCGCCGTGGAGCCCGCAGCGTAAGGGTAGAGCTCGCCCCAGACGTTCATGCCCTGCCGCCGCATACCCACGAGCAGCTCGTGCACGAGGTTGTAGCCGGGGTTGTTGAAGTGGCAGGCGATGGCAGGGGCGCCGACCGCGGCGGCGTTCGCCAGCATCTCCTGGATGCCGTTCGCCTCACTGGTGTCGGTGCCGGGCGTGTAGCGGAAGTGGAACCCGCAGGGCCGGCCGTAGCGCCCGGCGACGCGCTGGATCTCGTACACCTCGCGCGCCGAGGCGCCGTCGCGCATGTAGCCGAGCGTCGAGCCGATGCCGGCGGCCCCCGCGGCGAGGCCGGCGTCGAGCAAGCGCAGGATCTCGTTGCCCTGTTCGAGGTCCGGACGGGCTAGGGACCAGCCGGTCTTGTCCGAGCCCCGGTGGTTCAACGCCTCGGGTGCATCTTCCGTCGTGATGCCGTCGAGAACCTGCGCCCGCGCGAATTCGTGCGAGGTGGCGCAGCCATAGTTGATCTGGTTGGCACCGGCGCGTGCGGCGTACCAGTCGTCCACCAGCGGCCCGTGCGTGCCGATCTCGAGATCCATGACGGTCGTGCGCCCATCGAGCAGCGCGAGCTTGTTGCCCATGGGCCGGGGCCAGTGAAAATGCGTGTCAATGAAGCCGGGTGCGACGACATGGCCGCTCGCGTCGATCTGTCGGCCGCCCTCGAGGGGGTCGGTCGTGATGGCGAGGATCCGGCCGTCCTTAATGCCGACATTGGAGATCTGATCGAACCCCGTCTCCGGGTCCATCACGCGGCCCCCGCGAATCACGAGGTCGAACCTCTCCGTCACCTGCGCGACCGCGCTTCCCGCGCCGCTGAGCGCGACCACCCCCGCCCCCGCCGCCGCCGCATTGAACTCCCGGCGGGTCATCTCACTGTTGCTCATGTCTTCGACCTCCCATGACTGCCCTCTCCGAGAGGGCCAGGCTTAGTAATCCCATCAATCAATCTGGGCATTCCGGATCGGCCGACCAAAAGGCGCGTCCAGCACCAGTTCACCATCGCTCACGAAAACGGTTTGCACGCCCACAGTCAGTTGATTGGCATTCTCGAATACGCCCCGAGCGAGCGCCGAGGAACACGCGATGACTTCTCCAAGTCTCAATTGGAGCCTCCTTCAGGACAGTAAGTGGGCGAAGACAGCCGAAGCTCCGCTCCGCGACCGCGGCAATGCGGCATCCGGATACGGGTCAACGTTGAAACGCATTGTAGATGAAGTTCTCAACCACAGGAGCCATCGAGAACTTGATCGCCCAATCCTGGCCGAACTCATCGTTGGACTCGACAAAGTAGTCGACGCCCAAGTTGAACTGGATCGGCGTATTCCCGATCTTCGTAACCTTTCGCAACGTGAGGTTGACAGGCACTGTCGCTTGATCGGCCACCCAATCGTAGGTCAGCTGCGAGTCGGTATAGATCGTCCAGGCGTTCGGCAGGTAGTAGCCGGCAAAGATCTCAAGTCCCGAGGTTGAATAGTCGTAGTCGCCATCGATATCCCATTGATGGGATGGAAAGACGGCCCAGTATGCTTTCTCGCCGATATTCGCGATGAGAGCTTCCGGGCCGAGGCGCCACTGTTCGCCAGAGACGTCCGAATAGGTCGGTATTGTTCCTTGCACGCCGCCGACGGCCACCCATCCACCGCCGAAGGTCTTGCCCACCGCGACATCAAATCCGACATCGGCCCAGCCGCTGACGCTGTCCCAATTGCCCGAGTTCGGATCGAAGACCGGTTGATCCCAGACATAGGCGATCCCCGGGCGAATGAAGAGATTGGTGCCATCGCCGATCGGGAACGGGAACACGGGCTGAAAGATCGTGACGTTGCTGCTCTGATCGCTTGCCCCGGGAAGGGTGCCGTCGAACTGCGTGTAGGTGTGTTTGAACACCAGTGTCGACAGTGGCGAATTCGGGTTCGAGAGCTGCCTCGAAAGCGCGTCCGGGTCCAGAGATGGTGCCGGGGAGAGATCGTCGGGATCCAGAGGTGATGCCGGGTCCTGCGTGACCTGAGGCGCAAACGAAAGCCGCTGGCCACTGGCGAGCCCCGTCAGATCAGTCGATTGCGCCGCGGCATTCAGCGGCAGCGCCGCCATCACCGCGCTAATCAAATGAGCATTGCGCACCATAGGTCTTCATCCTCTCCATCCAATTACGCAAAGCGTCCATGATCCTGCCCAGTACTGCCCCGCGCGCCGACCTCAATCTTGACCGAAACTCAGGGCGATGGCCCGGCCGGTGGCGTCTATCAGCACATCGCCCTCCAGCGGGAACTCACTGATCGCCACGATCTTGTCGCCCTCGATGGCGACGTTGCGTATGGCGTCGAGCCCGGTTTCGGGGTCGATCACTCGACCACCCGAGATGACAATGTCATTTGCCAGCACGGCCGTGGTCGACAACAGCAAAGCCACCATCGTGGCGGCTCCCAGCGTTCTTGTTTGCGACATTTTCAGGCTCTTGCCACTCGGAAGTCGTCAGCGTCGTGTGGACGTCGCCCGATTCTCTTCATCTGCGGCCTGAAAACTAACCTGCCCAGGAGGTCAGATGTTTGCACCTCATGCCAGTGGTGACATAATCTAGGTCCACGAGGTTAACTTCGGCAGTTGAGAGAACAGGACGGATGAGCAAGCGATCTGCCCCGAAATTCACGCGAGCAATGATGGTTTTATTCCCGCTCGCAAAGGCTTTCACCTCGCGGGGCGGCGATGTTGAAGCTGTCCTTGCCCGGAACGGGATTCCCCTCGGCGCGCTCACCGACCCTGGGATGCTGGTTGAGGCGCGCGCCTGTTATTCTGCCATGGAGGATATGGCGGAAACCCTCGGCGATCCGTATTTTGGCGCAAAGGTGGCGATCGAAACTGCCATGAAAGGAACGCCAGGGCTTCGGGAAGCGGCGAGCCATGCGCTCACCTTGGGAGATTTCCTCTCCCGCGTGGTCGTGGAAGTCTCGAAGCAAGTCGATAATGTTCGGTATTCTGTATTCGTTGCACCCAACGTTGCAAGCTTGGAGATACAGCGCACGATCAGCGTGTCGAAGCCGTCGACGCAGTTGGATGCCGTCGGCGTCGCATTTTATGTAGCGGTGATAAAGAAAGGGATCGGTGAAACGTTCGATCCAAAAGACATCCTCGTCACTGTACCGACCACTGCGGGTCTTCCGCCGGGCTTTCTGCCGAAACATGCGCTTGTCACGTCCCATATCAACGGCTTGCGGATTTCATTTCCGCCGCAATGGCTTTGGGCGCCATTCTCGCTGGACTGGGACCTGGTGGAAGCGTCACGAGGGGAATTCGGTCCCGACAGCGCCGGCGAAGCGACACTATCTTATCTTCACAGGGTGCTGATGGAAAACGTCGGTCACGATGATCTGTCGCTTGAGCGCTTCGCCAACATATGCGGTCTGCATCCGCGCCGCGTGCAGCGCATCCTCGAGGCACAGGGCACTTCCTACAGTCAGGTGAAGGACGACGTGCGGCAGAGCATCACCGAAGACCTGCTGTCGAACACGACGCTACCCATCGCGGACGTCGCCGTTCAGGTGGGGCTCTCCGGCCCGGCCGCCCTCGACCGGGCATTCAGGCGATGGACCGGCAAGACGCCGACGGGCTTTCGGAGCGAAGCCAAATCACACAGCGTCCCACAAGGGTGATCCTACCGAAAAGGACCTTTGGCCAGCAACTATTCGTAGCCTACGCTTCCCACGGGCCGGAGTAGAGCGGTGTCGTGGATGGATTGGCCTCCGCCGCTGCGCGTCTCGGTTCGCGAGGACAGGATGTCAGGAGGCGGGGCGTGAGCAGGCTCGACAGGATCTCGACAATGGGGCTGCTGCTCGGCCTTCTCTTCTTCGCCGTCTCGCTTACGCCCTCCCTGATTCCGCGCGGACCTCTCGTGCAGGGCGTCCTCGGCGGACTGGTCACGGCCCTTGGGTACCTGTCCTGGTGGATCCTTTGGTTCGTCTGGCGATCCGCGGCGATGCCGGAACTGCAGGGCAGGCCAAGACGCTGGCTCCTCGGTGCGCTCATCCTCGGCGCGCTTGCGCTCTTCGGGTGGACCCTCGGGTCGAGCCTCACATGGCAGAACGACCTGCGCGCGAAGATGGACATGCCGCTCGCCGAGGGGCTCGATCTCGTTCCGCTGATGCTCGCGGCCTCCCTGACCTTCGCGTTCTGCTTCGCGATCGGCACGCTGGTTGCCTGGCTGTTCCGTCGCGTCCGCAGTCGACTTTTGCGGGTGATGCCAGAGCGCCGCGCCAATGTCCTCGCTCTCCTCCTCGTGGGCGTTGCCCTCTTCGTCCTCACGCGGGAGGGGTTGTACGACCAGATCGTGTCGGGCCTCGACACGAGTTACGAGGCGGCCCAGGAGCTTTTCGATTCCGCGCCGCCCCCGCCGAATGATCCGGACCTTCCGGGCGGCAGGAGCTCCCTGATCGACTGGGCCGGCCTTGGCACACCCGGGCGCGACTTCGTGCTCGGAGGCCCCGATGCCGCGGCCATTGCCGCCTTTACCGGCGCTCCGGCGCTCGATCCCATCCGCGTCTATGTGGGCAGGGCCAACGCGGCCACGGCACAGGCCCGCGCGGATCTCGCCCTGGCCGAACTTATCCGCCTCGACGCCTTCGAGCGCGAGGTGCTGGTGGTGGCCAGCCCGACGGGCACCGGCTGGCTCGATCCCGGCAGCCACGATCCTCTGGAATACATGCACGGAGGGGACATCGCGACGGTCGCCGCGCAGTATTCCTACCTCCAATCGCCCCTCGCCCTGATCCTGGAAACCGACACGGGGCTCGAACAGGCCACGGCGCTTCTCGAGACCGTCCATAATCACTGGCAGGAGCTGCCTGCGGAGGATCGCCCGCGGCTCTACGTCCACGGGCTCAGCCTCGGGGCCTGGTCGTCGATGTACGCCACCAACCTATTCCGGCTGGTCAACGACCCGATCGACGGCGCCCTCTGGGCCGGACCGCCGTTTCCCTCGGGGTTCTGGCAATATGTCCAGAACGCCCGGGAAGAGGGCAGTCCCTGGGTTTTGCCCCGGATCGGCGACGGATCCTTCATCCGCTACGCCAACCATTTCGAGCACGCCTCGGGCGGTGCGCCCTGGGGCGACATGCGCATCGTCTTCCTGCAATATTCCAGCGATCCGATCGTCTTCTACGACCCACGCTCGCTGTGGCGCGCGCCGCCCTGGATGCGGGACCCGCCGGCGCCGGACGCCTCGGCCCATATGACCTTCATGCCCATCGTGACCCAGTTTCAGCTGGCCCTCGACATGGCGCTGTCCTTCGGCGCCCCGCCGGGGCATGGCCATGCCTATTTCGCGCAGGACTACATCGTCCCCTGGGTCGAGGTGAGCGCGCCCGACGACTGGGCCGAGGCGGACACCGCCCGGTTGAAGGCCCATTGCGACAACGGGTTCCAGAACGGGTGCAGCAATGACTGACGGGAGCGCGGCGTGAGGCGCTGGCTCCTGTGGATCGGCGGCGCGGCGGTGCTCGTCGCGACCATTCTCGCCATCAACGCCTTGCGTGGCCGCCTCGGCTGGACGGCGACACCGCAATCGCCCGAGACGATCGCGTCCCTGATCGTTCCCGCCATGCGCTGGACGCTGCCCGAGGGAGAGGGCCCCCATCCAGTCGCGCTGCTGCTGTCGGGCTGCGACGGGCCGCAACCCAATCTGGACCGGCTGGCCGCGGGGCTTGAAGACGCAGGCTGGGCTTCCGTCATCATCGACAGCCACGGGCCACGCGGGCTCGACGACGTGCAGCTCTGGCGGCTGGTCTGTGCGGGGCAGCTTCTGAACGGCGCCGAGCGCGCGGCCGACATCGCCGTCACCCTGGCCGAATTGCGCAACCGTCCGGAGATCGACCGCAGGCGGGTCGCGCTCGTCGGCCTGTCCCACGGCGGCTGGGCGATCCTCGACTATCTCGCCATGTCCCGGGCCGGGACCCTTCCGCCGCTGCTGACCTCCTGGCCAGACGCCATCGCCGCGGACCCCGTCGCCGAGATCCGGGAAGCGGTCTTCTTCTACCCCTATTGCGGCCCGGCGAGCTTGGCTTCCGTCTATGTCTTGCCGTCCGAACCCTCCTACCTGTTCCTGCTGGTGGAGGGCGACACGATCGCGAACGAGCGTCACTGCCTCGAAATCGCCGGGCGGTTGCTGTCGGTGCGGGCCGATGTGGCGGTGACCGTCTACGAGGGGGTTACGCACAGCTTCGACGCCGAGGAGCATTCGGTCCTGAGCACGCTGGACTTCGACCCCGGAACCACGGAGGCAGCGACCTCTGCTATGCTCGACTTCCTGGGCGCACCATAGCGTCGTGGCTCGGGGGGATCGACGGCCCTTCCTAAGAGGTTGGACCGCAGCGATTGGGTGTGCCTCGGCCCCCGCTACATTGTGAGATTGTCTGGCGACTTCTTCCGAACTGCCGACCGAAGGCCTTAAACCCAGTCTGCGACACCCTAGGACCATTCGCATCGGTCCGGTGCTGCGACATGAACCGGCCGAGGCTGTGTGAGAACACTCCGCTGATGCATGCTGCTGGGAACGGCAGGAGCAGGCATGGGCAGGTTCATCGAAGGTGTCGGGCGAAGCCGGTCGACGCTGTTTCCCGAGCGGCTTGAGGACTGGATGGACGCAGACGATCCGGTCCGGGTGATCGACCTCTTCGTCGATGATCTCGAGCTTGGAGACCTTGGCTTCGAGCGTGTCGCCGCTGCGCGAACGGGCCGGCCGGGCTACCATCCCGCCGTCCTGCCGAAGCTCTTCATCTGCGGTTACCTGAACCGCGTTCCGTCCAGCCGGCGGCTCGAGCGCGAGGCTGGGCGGAATGTCGAGGTGATGGGGCTGACCGGACGGTTGGTGCCGGACCACGAGACGATTGCCGACTTCCGGCGCGACAACGGCCCCGCCATCCGCCGGACCCGCGCCCTCTTCGTCGAACTCGGCCGCCGGGCGGGCGTGCTGAAGGGCGACTGCGTTGCGGTCGATGGCAGCAAGTTCAAGGCGGTCGACAACCGGGATCGGAACTTCCCGAAGGGCAAGATAGCGAGCCGGCTCGCTCACCTGGAGGCCAGTGTCGCGCGATACATCGACGAGATGGTCCGGATCGACCGCCAAGAGGAAGGCGAGGCGCGGACCGGGAAGGTCGACAACCCCGGCCGGCGCCACGCTCGCGTGAAGAGGGAGATACAGCGTCTGCAAGCCATGGAGGGACGTGTAGAGAAAGCGTCCGACGGACAGGTCTCGCTGACCGATCCGGACGCTCGCTCCATGGCGACCAGTGCGAGGCGCAGCGGGCTCGTGGGTTGCAACGTCCAAGCGGCGGTCGATACCGAAACCCATCTGATCGTCGCGCACGAAGTCACCAATGCCGGTCATGACCGCGACCAGCTGAATTTGATGGCGGTCGCAGCGCAGGTGGCCCTGGACCATGACGGGACGAGCGTCGTCGCGGACAAGGGCTACGTCAGCGGACGCCAGATCCCGGCCTGCCACGAGGCCGGGATCGTCCCGACCGTTCCGCGGCCCGAGACCTCCGGCAACCGCAAGACGGGCCTCTACGTGAAGGCCGACCTTGCCTGCGACGCCGAGGCCGACGTCTACCGTTGCCCGGCCGGCGAGGAGCCGACCTGCCGCCACACCCGCGAGGAGGACGGCCTCGGGATGCGGCGATACTGGACGACCGCCTGCCGGGACTGCCCGTTCAAGTCCCGTTGCACGACGGCCAGGGAGCGCCGGGTAACAAGGTGGGAGCACGAGCACCTGGTCGACGAGATGACCGAACGCATCGCAGGTCGAGAGGGATGGATGCGGTTGCGCCGCTCGACCGTCGAGCACCCATTCGGCCCTATCAAGAGCTGGATGGGAGCAACCCACGTCCCGACGCGTCGATTGCCGAAGGTCCGAACCGAGATGGCGCTTCAAGTCCTGGCCTACAACATGAAGCGGATGCTCTCGATACTCGGCACCCGGGGGCCGATGACGGCGCTGTCGACCTGAGAAGAGCCGATCATCCCGGCCAAGCAGCGGAACGATCGGGAATAGGGCGACCACAGCACCTTCGGGGCACGCCGGCAGGGAGTTTCCACACAGCCTCGGCCCGAACACGCGGGACGACCCTGGAGAAGCTGGGCGCGCCACCCGCGTGATCTGGTTCGGATGGACGTCGAACTGTCCGGCCAACTCGGAAAGCGTCCGTTCTCCCTTGATGGCGGCAAGCTCCACCTTCGCCTTGAAAGCCGGGCTGTGGTTCCGGCGCGGTCGTCTGCTCATGATCTCTCCTCGCTCCTCGGCATCATGCCGGTGTCGCGCGGATCATCCACTCATACCCCGTGTTCAGATTTCCCGAGCCAACTCTGTCCTCGCGCGGGTCGCTTTCCGTGAACAGGCTTTCCCAGAGCGGCCGGTCGGCGGCAGGCCATTCATCGAAGGCCAGGACCAGGCTCATCGCTTGCCCGTCGTCCGTTCCGCCGACAAGCCGAAACGGCGGCGGTTCGAGCGCTGCCCGATCGGCTTCCTTCACATCGACATCGCCGAGATGCAGACCGCCGCGGGCAGGCTCCATCCCGTCGTCGGCATCGACCGAACCCGCAAGTCCGCCGTCGCCCGGTCCGCGGAGAAGGCGGACAGGCGCACCGCCCGGGAGGTCCCGCGGCCTGCGCCGCCCGGCGGCTCGTCCTGCCGGGTTCGCGCCATCCTGACCGACAGCGGCATCCGGTGCGCCGGGCCGCCGCGGAACCGGAACGCGACCCTCTCCCGGCCGATGCGCTTCGACATGATCCGCGACGGCGAGCCATGGTCCGCCATCGGTCCGGGGACGATGGCGCGCGGGATCGGGCACCGCCTGACGAAGCCGCACCCCCCTGGACCGACGGTCAGGTCGAACGGATGCACCGCACGATCAGGGAAGGGGAGGCCACAGCCGATCCGGGAGATCGGCGGCGGCCGACCGTGAAACGCTTCCCCTGCGACAGCCAGGATCGGCGGCGCACCCGGCTCGGCGACTTCATGGCAGCCTGCACCTTCGCATTTCGGCTCGAGACCCTCGTCGACCCGTGTCGCCCGGACCGATGGCGCACAATGGTCGCCCCTCACGCCCTGTGACTGCAGCCGCAAGATCCCGACCTCGGAGCCGGATCGATTCATCCGCGACCCGATCCACCAAATGCCGGGACGGAACAGCTGGGAACCGTAAGGTATGAGGAGCCGTACGCGCCGATCGCGTCCCTTCACTGCAAGCCGTTCTTCCGGGTATGGATCAATCCGCTCGATACCGGTCGATCATCAATGCGTGGTTGCCGCAGGGTCTCGGAAAGAACGGGCTGCAGCCGATCTGACTGCTCATCGGCCAACCGGCAATGCCCGACCATCGTGCCCACTGCGTCTGAGAGCTTGAACAACTCGAACAAGGGCGCATCAAGCGAGGTCATGGATCCCGACCGCAGCCTTCTCGTATGACCCGGATTTCATGCGCACGGCCTTGTTGCACGAAACGGCTGATAGCCAGGCTTCCCCTTTCCCGTACGAAGGTCGGCCGACGGGCCGCGTGACGGGGGGGCCGATCGCGGTATAGCGATTGAGGACGGCGATGCGGACCTGGAGTTCGGCGGTCTGGCGTTCGAAGTCTCGTGCCATGAGCGTCTGGCCGAGCAGCTTCATGCGGTTCATCCCGGTCTCGGCGCGGCTTCGGCGGTGGTATCCGCTCCATCGGCGCCAGATGGTCCGGCCGAGGTGCTTCACGGCGCGCAGGGCCTCGTTCCTCGCCTCTGCGCCGGGGCTGTCCTCCTTCCACGGCCTGGCATTGCGTCGGGGCGGGAGCGAGCCTTGTGCGCCATTGGTTCAAGCACGATGACGAGCGCGTCCGCGCCTCGGTTCGCGACGGCGTCGCGACAGCCGCGGGTGCCGCAGGCGCCGTCGGCGGTGACCGATGCGATCTCCTCGCGCTCGGGGATCTGACCGGGCAGATCGGGCAGCACAGGCGCATCGCCGACGCCGCTGCCGTCCACCGGCTCTTTCGGACCGTCGACGTATACGTCGACCGATCGCCAGTGAACTCTCGACAGCGCGGAGCTCGAGCGTGCTCTCATCGACGGCGAGGTGGACCTTGCGCCAAACCCGCCTGCGCGCCCCGCCATGCTTGCGGGCGTGCCATTCGCCCTCGCCGCGGACCTCGATGCCGGGGCTGTCGACCAGCAGCTGTGGCGGGCGGCCACCGCCCCGGCAGGGCAGCCGCACCGCTACGGTCTTTTGACGCCGGCAGGGCGGGGAGCAGTCCGGGACCGGCCAGTCGAGTTCCGCGAGCTTCAGCAGGCTGGCCCCGGTGAGGCTTGCCGAACGGTCGTCTGCCGAAGAGGCAGGCCAGGGAGCACCCTGATCGTCGGGCAGGCCTGAATGGCGGCATCGCCATGGACCGGCTGCCCGCCACGCTTGCCCGACCGTGCCGCGCGCCAAGGCGTCGACGGATCGAACCAGACGGTCAGCGACCCGCGCTCACGCAGCGGCGCGTCGCAGGAAGACCAGTTCAGGATGCGGTAGCGGGTCAGTGCGGGCCTGGACATGCCGCCCGGCCATGCCGCTGGAACCCCGATGTGAATCCTTCGTGCAACAAGGCCCATGCGCACGAATAATCCGGGCAGATAGGGTGAGACTTTCTGGTCCCAAATCAAATTCTTGATACATCCCGGTCAGTTCAGACTCCAGTTTGTAAGAATCTGGACATTCTCCTTGGGTGCTATTGCTAGCCTCATGCTCGGCGTCCGGCATTGCAGGTGTATCCCTGCTGAAGCCTGAGTTATTTCGGTTTTCGAAGTGCTGCATTTCTTCTCGGCGCCCGAACTTGATGCGGACGAACTCATGGGAAGAGAACGTGAAAAACCCATTCGCAAGAACTGCATCACTCTTTATTTTCCGGAAACGCGGCGATCGCGCAAGAGTCCTACGACGAGATTGTTCAAGGCGTGGGTCTCGGAAATATCTCCAACATGGAAATGCACATTGCGACGATTCTGGAGAACAACGGCGTCTCCAGGCAGTGCATGGGAAACCTGACAGTCAACGATGCGGTCCAGATCAATTCGATCCTCAACCGCAGCGAGGCCAGCCGGAGCAAAAAGGAGCACGAGGTCAAGGTGATCCCGGATCGCCGCTGTCACTAATCCGCGACGAGGGCGCGTCGCCTTCGCCGCCGGGTGAGGGAAGGTCAGCGCGCTCCACCCCATCATCAACGGGATAACCGCGGAAGGACCGCGGCCACGCCCGACAGACAAGGATCTCCCGATGCGCCTTGCTCTTCCGATCTACTGCGTCGTCGGACTTGCCTCCCCGCTCGCCGCCGATCCCCTGCCGTCTTGGGCGGCGGGCGAGACGAAGACCCGGATCATCGACTTCGTCGAGGCCGTGACCGATCCGGCGTCGGAGACTTTCGTGCCCGAGGCCGCGCGGATCGCCACCTTCGACAACGACGGCACTCTCTGGGCCGAGCAGCCGATCTATTTCCAGCTTCTCTTCGCGATCGATCGGCTGCGCGAGATGGCCGAGGAGGACGAGGGCATCCTCTCCTCGGACGTCCTGCGCGCCGCCGCGGAGAGCGACATGGAGACGGTCGCCGCCTCCGGCACCGAGGGCCTTCTCGAAATCGTCAGCACGACCCATTCGGGCCTGTCGGTCGACGAGTTCATTGCCGAAGTCCGGGACTGGCTGGCCGAGGCGCGCCACCCGGAGACCGGCATGGCCTATGACGCCATGATCTATCAGCCGATGCTGGAACTGCTGTCCTATCTCCGCGACGAGGGCTTCACGACCTACATCACCTCGGGCGGCGGGCTTCACTTCATCCGCGCCTTCGCCGAGGACGCCTACAATATTCCCCCCGAGCAGGTGATCGGCTCCACCGGCAATGCCAGCTACACCGACGTGGACGGTACGCCGACGGTCTTGAAGGATCCCGGCATCGCCTTCATCGACGACAAGGCGGGCAAGCCCGTCGCCATCGAGGGGCGTATCGGGCGCCGTCCCATCTTCGTCGGTGGCAATTCCGACGGCGATTTCGAGATGCTCGACTGGGCGACCTCGGGGGAGGGACCGCGCCTCGGCCTCATCGTGCATCACACCGACGCCGAGCGCGAATTCGCCTACGACCGCGAGAGCCATGTCGGGCAACTCGTGCGCGGCCTTGAGGAGGGGCCGGACAAGGGCTGGCTCATCGTCGACATGGCAAAGGACTGGGATCAGGTGTTCCCGGAATGAGCCCGCTCGACCGCGAGAGCCGACCCCGTGGCCAGATCGACGCGCTGCGCGAGCGCATGGGCACGGCGATCATAGGCCAGCGCGGCGTGATCGAGCGGCTGCTGATCGGCCTTCTCGCCAATGGCAACCTGCTGGTGGAGGGCCTGCCCGGTCTTGCCAAGACCCGTGCGATCAAGGCGCTTGCGCGGAACCTCGATTGCGACTTTTCGCGCATCCAGTTCACGCCGGATCTCCTGCCATCTGACGTGACCGGCACCGAGATCTATCAGGAGAGGGGAGAGTTCCGTTTCCAGCCCGGGCCGATCTTCGCCAACTGCGTCCTGGCCGACGAGATAAACCGCGCCCCCGCCAAGGTTCAGGCCGCTCTGCTCGAGGCGATGGAGGAACGGCAGGTCACGGTGGCGGGCAAGACCCACAAGATGCCACCGCTGTTCATCGTCATGGCGACCCAGAACCCGGTGGAACAGGAGGGAACCTACCCGCTGCCCGAGGCGCAGATGGACAGGTTCCTGATGCACGTCCTCATCGATTATCCGCCTGTCGAGGACGAGGTGGAGGTCATACGGCTGGTCCGCGCCGAGGAGGTCGCCCCCCATCATTCGGATGCCGGTGAAAAGCCCGACCAGATCCCGCAGGAGGCCATCTTCGCCGCCCGAGCCGAGATCGGCCAGGTGCACGTCGCCCCGGCCATGGAACGCTACATGGCCGACCTGGTGAACGCCACGCGCCACCGAGACGGATACGGCGACGACCTGAAGCGCTGGATCGAGATCGGGGCGAGCCCCCGCGCTTCCCTCGCACTCGACAAGTGCGGACGCACCCATGCCTGGCTCCGGAGCCGCGACTACGTCGATCCCGAGGACGTGCGTGCCGTGGTGGCGGACGTCCTGCGCCACCGGCTCACGCTGACCTACGAGGCGCAGGGCGAGGGCGTTTCGGCCGACAACGTGGTGGCCGAGCTCGTCGCTCAAGTGGCGCTGCCCTGATGCGCAACGCTGTCGCCCGCGCCCGGACCGGCACGTTGCCGGTCCGCCACGCACCGGCGGCGGACCCGCGCATACATGCGACGCTTCCGCACCTGTTATCCCTCGAGGGGCAGGTCCGCGGTCTCAGCTTCCTGCCGCGCCAGCCGGCCCGTTCGGTGCTGAACGGCCGCCACGCCTCGCGGCTGCGCGGCCGGGGCCTCGACTTCGAGGAACTGCGCGGCTACCTGCCTGGCGACGACGTGCGCGCCATCGACTGGAAGGTCACGGCCCGCACCGGCAGCCCCCATGTGCGCGTGATGACCGAGGAGCGCGATCGCCCCGCGCTTCTCGTCGTGGACCAGCGCATGTCGATGTTCTTCGGGTCGCGCCACGCCATGAAGTCGGTGACCGCCGCGGAGGCCGCGACACTGGCGGCGTTCCGCATCCTCGATCAGGGCGACCGGATCGGCGGCATCGTCTTCGGCGACGAAACCATCGCCGAGATCCGCCCCCGGCGCAGCCGTGCCGCGCTCCGTCGCCTGCTAACCGCGATCACTGGGGCCAACGCGCAGCTGTCGGCGGAGGCGCCCGTCCGCGATCCGCTCCGCCTTTCCCGCGTCTTGCGGTCCGTGCACCGGATCGCGGCAAAGGATCACCTCGTGATCGTGCTGTCGGATTTCGACGGGATCGATTCGGAATGCGCGCTTCTGGTCTCCGCCATCGCCCGCCACAACGACCTGGTCCTCGTCCCGGTGATGGACCCCACGGCCGACGAGATTCCCGCCGACACCCGTCTCGTGGTCTCGGACGGCGTGCTGCAGGCCGAGATCGACACCGGGCGGGCCGAAACCCGCCGCGCCCTGCAGGATCTGACGCGCGGCCGCCTTGCAGAGGTACTCGACTGGCAGCGCCGCTTCGGCGTGCCGATCCTGCCGCTGTCCTCGGGTGAGGAGACGCTGCCGCAGCTCCGCCGCCTCATGGGGTGTGACCCGCGATGAGTGCAGAGGACCGGATCGTCTCCCTCGTGGACCTGATGGACCAGCTGATCGAGCCGCCGGTGCCCGAGCCCGTGCCCTTGACCCCGCAGACCGCCGGCTGGTGGGTGGTCGGGGCGCTGACCCTCGCCGCGCTCGGCTACGCGCTCCGGCGGGTCTGGCTGCATCGCCGGGCCAACGCCTACCGCCGCGCCGCGCTCGCGGATCTCTCGCGTGCAGAAGCGCCCGCCGAGATCGCCGCCGTCCTCCGCCGCGCTGCGCTCGCCGCCTTTCCCCGCCGCGAGGTCGCGAGCCTCTCCGGTCCCGACTGGACCGCTTTCCTCCGGCGCACCGGCCCGTTCCCCGATGCCGCGGGCGAGGCGCTTTCCCGCGCCCCCTACGTGCCCGGTGGCACGGCGCCGGGCCTGCGAGAGGCGGCCTCCGCATGGATCCGCCGCCACCGGCGGCCGTCATGATCCAGCTCGCGTCGCCTTGGGCGTTCGCATTTGTGCCGCTGCCGTTCCTCGTCTGGTGGCTTGTCCCGCCCCGGCGGGAACAGGTGGAGGCGCTGCGCCTTCCCTTCTTCCGCCGCGTGACCGAGGCGGCGGGGGCGGACGCGCGGCCCGGCGCGGTGATCCTGCGACGCACCACGCCGCAGATGGCCGCAGCCGTCGCCGTCTGGATCCTGATCGTCCTGTCGCTCACCCAGCCCCAGCGCGTCGGCGCGCCGGTCGAGCAGGTTAAAGCCGCCCGCGACGTGGTTCTCGCCATCGATATCTCGGGCTCCATGGACGCCGCCGATTTCGAGGATGCGAGCGGCGCGCGCCTGCAGCGCCTCGCCGCCGTCAAGTCGGTGGTCGCGGATTTCGTCGCCAGACGCGACGGAGACCGCATGGCGCTCATCGTTTTCGGCTCCAGGGCCTACCTGCAGGCCCCGCTGACGGAGGATCTGGAGACGCTCGTCACTCTGCTGGACCGGACCGAGGTCGGCATGGCGGGCCCGCACACGGCGCTCGGCGACGCGATCGGGCTCGCCATCCGCACCTTCGAGGCGTCGGATATCGACCAGCGGCTGATGATCCTGCTGTCGGACGGCGCCGACACCGCATCCGCCATGTCGCCCGTCAACGCCGCCGAAATCGCCGCGGGCGACGGTGTAGAGATCTTCACCATCGGTGTCGGCGACCCGGATGGAGACGGCGAAGACGTGGTCGACCTCACCGCGCTGCAGGAGATTGCTTCGCGAACTGGCGGGGCGTACTTCTACGCTTCCGACGCCGAAGCGCTGACAGCTGTCTACGACCGCATCGACACTCTCGCCCCGCGCGAGACCGAGACGCTATCCTACCGACCGCGCCGCCCGCTCGCGCATTGGCCGATGGGCCTTGCGCTTCTCGTCGGCCTCGGCACCGCCGCCGCCCTGCACCTGGCGCGTCGTCGACGCGTCGCGCATCCGCGGGGAGTGGCGCCATGAGCAGTCTCGCGGTCGCCCTCGATGCCCTGCACCTTCTGCGCCCGCTCTGGGCCCTCACGCTCGTTCCCATAGGCGCGCTATGGTGGCTCGTCCGCTCGGGACAGACGCGCCGTGCGCCGCCGGGGAGCGGCATTGCCCCGCATCTGCGCCGCGCGCTGACCGTGGGCAGGCAGTCCCGCTCCTGGCTTTTGCCCATCGACGGCGTCGCGCTCGCCCTCGCCCTGCTCGCGCTCGGCGCGGCGGGGCCGACATGGTCGCGCCAGCCGGATCCCTTCGTCGCGCAGTCCGCCCCGCTCGTCATCGCCCTAGACGTGAGCGCCGCAATGGAGGGAGACGACGTCGCCCCCAGCCGCCTCGCGCGGGGCAAGCAGAAGATCCGCGACCTTCTCGACCTGCGCGCGGGCGCGCGCACCGCGCTCGTCGCCTATGCCGGAAGCGCCCACGTCGTGGTGCCGATGACCGAGGACCCGGGGGTCATGCTGCCCTATCTCGCCGGTCTCTCTCCCGAGGTCATGCCGGAGCCGGGCAACCGCGCCGCCGAGGCCCTGCCCCTCGCGCGGGACCTGCTCGCACGAGAGGACGGACCGGGCGCGATGCTGTACGTGACCGGCGGGCTCGATCCCGCCGATGCGCCAGCGCTGTCCGAGGCGGGCGCGATCGTCCTTGCCGTCCGGCCAGAGGGCGCACCCGACCGCGGCCTCGACGCTCTTCCGGGCGTGATCGGGGTCTCGGCCGACCGGGCCGACGTCGCCCGGATCGACCGGATGCTCGACGCGGCGCAGGCCCGGGCGGCCCTCGAGGACCGCGACCGGCCCTGGCTGGACCGGGGCCCGTGGCTCGCCTGGCCCGCCGCACTTCTGACGTTGTTGTGGTTCCGCCGCGGCTGGACCATGCGCTGGACTGCGGTGGCCCTCGCCGTCTCGTTCTCCGCCGGAGAGACCCGCGCCGAGGGCATCGCCGACTGGTTCTTCACCCCAGACCAGCAGGGCCGCCTCGCCGTGCGGCGCGGCGATTTCGAGGCGGCCGCGGACCTCTTCGTCGATCCGCTCTGGCGCGGCTACGCGCTCTATCGCGACGGCCAGTACGAGGCCGCGGCACAGATCCTGTCGCGCGTCGAGACCGCCGAGGCGGACTTCATCGCCGGCCTGGCGCATCTCAAGGGGCGGGCCTATCGCGACGGGGTGCGCGCCTTCGAAACCGTTCTCTCGCGAGACCCCGACCACCCCGGCGCGGCCGAGAACCTCGCCACAGCCCGCGAGATCGTCTCCTACATAGAGGAGTTGCAGGAGTCCTCCGACACCGGCGAGGACAGGGGCATCGGCGCCGACGAGGTCGTTTACGACAACGAAGCCGGCCGCGGGGCCGAGACGCGGATCGAAGGCCCGGAGGAGGACGGCGCCGGACTGCTCACGGCCGAAACGTGGATGGCGACAGTCGATACCCGGACGGGTGATTTCCTCCGCCTCCGCTTCGCGCTCGAAGCCGCGGGCAGGGGCGCCGAATGATCCGGGTCCTGCGCGCGCTTTTACTCCTGTTTGCCTTGCCTGCCCTCGCGCAGGACCCGGTCCTGCGCGCCGAAATGGACGGCGCCGAGGCGATCCCGGGCCAGCCGGTCTCGCTCCGCCTGACGGTGCTCGTGCCGAGCTACATGCCCGACCCGCCGGACTGGCCGAGCATGGAGGCCCCCAACCTGCAGGTCCGCCTCGGCGCGTCCGGCCCGACGAGCGATCGCGTCGAGGGCGCGACGTGGTCCGGCATCTCCCGCCGCTATCTCCTGTCCCCGATGATCCCCGGCACCGTCGCGATCCCGCCGCGCGAGATCGGCGTGACCTGGGTCGATCCCGAAACGACAGAGACCCAGACCGCCGCACTGCCGCTGAAGCCGCTCGAAATCACCGGGATCGTGCCCCCCGGGGCCGGGGATCTCGACCCGTTCATCGCCGCCGAAAGCCTGACCCTGGAGCAGGAGATCATCGGCGAGCCGACCGCAATGACTCCCGGCGACAGTCTCACCCGAACGGTCACCGCAACGATCACCGGTACCGCCCCGATGTTCCTCCCCCCTCTGATGCCCGTGCACGAGGTGCCGGGCCTGCGCGCCTATCCCGAGGAGCCGGTCCTGACGGAGACCGGGGAGCGCGGGGTGATCGGCGGCACGCGGGTCGAAGAGGTCACGCTCGTGGCCGAAGGTGGCGGGAGCGGCGCCGCGCCCCCAATCGCGCTGCGCTGGTACAACCTCGTCTCCGGCGCGGTGGAGGTCGCCGAACTGCCGGGAATCGAGGTTGTCATTGATGGCCCGGACGCCGACGCCGCCTTTCCTCTAGCGGGAATCGACCGTCGCGGCGCCGCTGTCGTCATGCTCTCCGGCGTCCTGATCCTCTGCGTGGGAGCCCTTGCCGCCCGCTACGCCCTGCCGCCCCTCGTCGCGTGGAGGCGCGAGCGCCGCTCCGCCTGGATGGCATCGGAGCCGAAGGCATGGCGCGACCTGCGAACCGCGGTCCGCGCCCGGGATCATGCTCGCCTGCGACCTTCGCTCGACGCCTGGGCACGACGATGCCGTGGGCCGGACCCGCGAAACGATTCGCGTATCGCGTCGGCGCTGACACGGATCGGGGTGGCACGCTATGGTGAACACACCGGCAACGGGGAGGAGGGCTGGCGCACGCTGGCCCGCGTTCTCCCCGATGTCCGGAGCCGATCTCGCCGCCACTCTGCCGGCTCCATCCTCCCGCCGCTCAATCCGGCCCAGTGATGTTCAGATAGGGACCCGTCATGCTCCGCTTCACCTTCGGATTCGGCCTCGTCCTTTTCGCCGCCGTCGCGAGCGCCGAGCCGGATTACGTCGGTTCCGAGGCCTGCACCGGCTGCCACGCGGACGCGGCGGAGGCCTGGAAGGGCTCTCATCACGCGCTCGCCTGGACCATGCCCTCGCCCGAGACGGTGGTCGCGGATTTCGACGGTACGGAGTTTGCCCATGACGGCATGATCGCGCGGTTCAGCGTCTCGGACGACGGATACAAGGTCACCGTCACCGAGAAGGACGGGGTGACGACCGACTATCCCGTGCACTCGGTGGCGGGGATCGAGCCGTTGCAGCAATACCTGCTCGAGACGGAACCGGGAAAGGTGCAGAGCTTCGACGTCGTGTGGGACGTCGAGCGGGGTTCGTGGTTTCACCTCTATCCCGACCAGGACCTTCCCCCTGGCGACGGCCTGCACTGGACCGGCCCCTACAAGACCTGGAACGCCCGCTGCGCCGAATGCCACGCCACCGGCTTCGAGAAGAACTACGACCCCTCGACGCAAGGCTACGCCTCCACGCAGGCCGAGATGGGTGTGGGCTGCGAGGCCTGCCACGGCCCGGGGGAGGCACATCTGGCATGGGCGACGACGCAGATTCCGCCCGAGGACGAGGCTCTCGACGGCTATGGATTCAGCCAGTCCTTCGCCACCACCGACACCGTCATCGCGCAATGCGCGACCTGTCATTCGCGACGCGAGGCGCACACCGCCGCCTCGCCGGTTCCCGGAACGAAGTATGATGACGCCTATGCGCTCGCCCTTTTGCGCCCCGGCCTCTACCACGCCGACGGGCAGATCCTCGACGAGGTCTACGTCGCGGGCTCGTTCTACCAGTCCAGGATGTATGCCAAGGGCGTCGGCTGCCTGGACTGCCACGACGCGCATGGCGCGCAGCTTGTCGCGGAGGGGAACGGCGTTTGCACCCAGTGTCACTCGCCCGCCGGAAACGCCGACTACCCGACGCTGCAGGCGGGGATATACGACGATCCCGCGCACCATTTCCACGACCCCGGCACAGCCGGGGCCGAGTGCACATCCTGCCACGCGCCCGAACGGGTCTACATGGGCAACGACTGGCGCGCCGACCATTCCTTCCGCGTGCCGCGCCCCGATCTGTCGGTGGAGACCGGGGCGCCGGATGCCTGCACCACCTGCCATGCTGACCGGAGCGCCGGCTGGGCTGCGACGGAAATAGCGCGGCGCTTCCCGGACAGTGCCAATCGCGGCCCGCATTACGGTCAGACGCTGGCGCAGGGCCGGGAGGATGCGGCGGCAGCCGCCACCGATCTGGCCGCGCTGGCCGAGGACGAAGGCGCGCCCGGCATCGTCCGCGCCACGGCGCTCTGGATACTCGAAGGTTCGGAAAGCGCCGAGATGGCCGAGCGGCTCGCGCCGCTCATGTCAGATCGCGACCCGCTCATCCGCGCAGCGGCCGTCGGCCTGCAGGTCGTTGCGCCACCGAGGGACCGCGTCATCCGGCTGGTGGAGAGCCTCGACGACCCGTCCCGTTCGGTCAGGATGGCGGCGGCGCGGGCGATGCTGAACGCACCGGTCGCGCGGCTGCCCGGCGCGATGCAGACTGATCTCGACGCCGCGATGAGCGAGTGGCGCGCGGCGATGGCGAGCCGGCTCGACTTTCCCGAAACGCACCTGCAGCTCGGCGGATTGGCGCTCGCCATGCGCAACCCCGACGCGGCGGACGGCGCGTTCCGCGAGGTGGTGCGCATGGACCCGCAGCGCATCGAGGCCTGGGTGATGATCGCCCGCATCGCCGCTGCCACGGGCGGCGCCGAGGCGGCAGCGGCGGCGCTCGACGAGGCGCTCGCGGCGAACCCGGGCAACGAGGTGCTCCGGACCCTCGCCGATGAGGTCGCGCAAGCGAGAGAGTGAATCTCTCCCCGGATCCGGGGAGATGGGGACCACCTCAGAATTCGAGCGAGAGATCGCGCTGGACCGCACCTTCCAGCCGGCTGCGTGCGTCATCCACCCGAGGCTGCAACGAAGCGGCGCGCCTCCGCCAGCCCTGCCTCGACGACCGTGACAATTTCGTCGGTCGCTCCATGTCGATAGAGGAAATGCCCGGGAGCGGACGCATCCGGCCAGTCTGCGAGCCGCTCCAGAGCTTCCCGCGTCGCGTCGAGGTCCGCGATGCCCGCAGACGAGATCGCGAGAAGCAGATCCGAGAAGCCCGGCCCTGTCTGTGCAGCTCGGTCGGCCGCCGCCCGCATCGCGAGATACTCGCCGCGCATCAGGTGATGGAGGCAGATCAGGTCGAAGTACCAGCCCGGCGGATTGATCGAACGTCCGATCGCTTCTTCCAGGAGGGGAATTCCCGCCTCGAAATCCCCTCGTATCGCCAGGCGCCAGCCAAGCTGTGCCATCGTGCCCGGATCGTTCGGATTGACCGCGCGCGCCCTGCGCATGAGCCGAACCGCCCCTTCCATGTCGCCCGAATGATGCCGAACCGCGGCGAGCGCCTTCAGCGCGAGAAGGCTGTTGGGAGAAAGTCTCACCGCTCGCTCGGCAGCAGCGACGGCCCGGTCGAAGCTGATGTCGGTCGCAGAGCGGTCGGTTTCCTCGTAGCGTGCCTCGTCAACATGTATCCAACCGAGCATGGCCCATGCCTCCGCATCCTCGGGGTCGGCCCGGACCGCCTCGCCAAGGCAGTCCATGACCTGCGGACGCGCTTCTGCCGAAAAGCTGCGTCTGTAGTGATATGCTTCGATCAGGCAGGTATAGGGATTGGCTCTCCTGGGGTCTTCAAGTTGCAGGCGCGCCCGCGTTTCGTCGAAGAGCGGACCGTAGGGCTGGCCGATCGCGCTGGCCAGTCGTCCGGCCAGATCGGCGCGTGCATCGATCAACCCGAGGCCCCGGGGGCGCCCTGCATAGCTTTCTGTCCAGACCACCTCATTGCTGCGCGCATCGAGGATCTGGACCGAGGCGGACATGCGCGTCTCGCCGTCCGAGACAACCTCGCCGCGGACGACGAAGGCGAGCGGTTCACTGCGCGCCAGGGTGGCGATCACCTGGGGAGTGTCCGCGCCCGCAGGCGGCTGGTAGAGTTTCAGCCACTGGAAACGTCCGAGGTCGCGAACGAGCTGCGTGCCGAGCCCGTGAGCCAGGACGCGCGAGGTCTCGGACGCGTCCAGAGCCTGGAACGGCAGGATGGCGACATGCGGCGGCCCGACCGGCGCCGCTGCTGACCCTCGCACAAGCCAGACGGAAAGCGCCGCGACAGCCCCGAATGCGAGGATCAGCATGGCTCCCAAGAGGCCTCTCGCTCCCCACGAGCCAATTCGCGTCGCATGCGGTACATGTCGGGCCGGTTGCGCCGCACCCGGCTCCGGCGTGGCCGGCGTCTCGGCTACGACTTCGACCCGCCGTTCGAAGCGGGGCGTGTAGGCACCCTTGGGAATGGTGATCCGCAGCGGCTCGTCCGCGCCCGGCCCCATGTAGAAGCTGTCGAGATCGCGGCGCAGCCGCCGCGCCTCGAGCCGCACGACCGGATCGGACCTGGGGTCGAAGGTCTCGTCGCGGCCGAATACGGCCTCGGCAATCGTGAAGCCCTTCAGCGCCCCGCCGCGCCCCGCCAGCGTCTCCTCGACCACGAAGGCAAGAAACGCGCGCCGTTTCTGGCTCGCGCCGAAATCGGAGTGATCCAGAAGCCGGGCCAACGCCGCACGCGCTTCGTCAGACCTGATATCCGGTCCGGGCTCGTCCGATAGGGAAGCGAGGTCCGACATAGAGCCGATCCTGTTGAATATCGCCGTTCGGCAATCTGGCAAGAATGAGACTTCAGAACTCTCTAGATCGTCAGAAATTATAGCGCCAACTCGTCACAAGGAATCAAAGCGTTAATACCCACAATCCGGGGGTTCGAACATGTTCGCCCCTCCCGGAGGGGAGTGTAAGGGGAAATGGTCCGTTTACAAGCTGCACGTGTCCGGGGCGCGCAAACACGATTGCGTCACTTAAACCTGTGTCGGGCGTGAGTGATTCAAATGGAGCGTTTCCGCTTCGTCATTGAGAGATGGGCAGACCGTGAATTCGAGATTCACCGGAAATGCGCGCACGATCCGGCCTTCGCAGCCATCTGCGCGGATTTCGAGGAAGCCTCCCGCGCGCTGGAGCACTGGGGCAAGAAAGGTCTTCCGGGCGTCCGCCACGTCGAGAACTACAGGAACCTGCTCGAGGAGCTCGCGGCCGAGATCCAGGCGCATCTCAGCGCGCATCATGGCGGGCGCCCCTAGCCCGACCGGGACCGAGCGGCACCCAATCTCCTCCCATGACGCGAGCAGTCTTTTCACACCGCGCCGAGACCGCCTGCGGGGCGCAAACAAGGAGGGAAGACCATGAGATCCAGAAGGGCACTCGTCGCCTGGGCCGTCCTGGCCGTCGCGATGACAGGGCCGCTCCGCGCGCAGGAGGAGAGTGCGACAGAGCCGTCCGGAGACCAACCCTCGGACAAGCCGAACATCCTCGTGATCTGGGGCGATGATATCGGTCAGTCCAACATTTCGGCCTACACGATGGGCATGATGGGCTACGAGACGCCGAACATCGACCGCATCGCCCGGGAGGGCATGTTGTTCACCGATTACTACGGCGAGCAGTCCTGCACCGCGGGCCGGTCATCCTTCATCATGGGCCAGTCGGTCTTCCGCACGGGCCTGTCCAAGGTCGGCCTGCCCGGCGCCGAGGAGGGGATGCAGATCGAGGATCCGACGATCGCGGGGCTCCTCAAGGACGAGGGCTACGATACCGGCCAGTTCGGCAAGAATCACCTCGGCGACCGCGACGAGCACCTGCCGACCAACCACGGCTTCGACGAGTTCTTCGGCAATCTCTACCACCTCAACGCCGAGGAAGAGCCCGAGAACGAAGATTATCCGGGCGATCTCGTGCTGCCCGGAGGCGAAACCTTCCGAGAAGCCTTCGGGCCGCGCGGCGTGATCCGCGCCTCGGCGGACGGCGAGATCGAGGATACCGGCCCGCTGAGCCGCCAGCGCATGGAGACGGTGGACGACGAGACCGTGGCCGCCGCGCTCGACTTCATCGAGCGCAAGGAGGAGGAGGGCGTGCCGTGGTTCGTCTGGTGGTCGGGCACCCGGATGCACTTCCGCACCCATGTGTCGGACGATTTCCAGGCACAGGCCTCCGAGATGGCCGGTCGCCAGCTTGACGAGTACCAGGCCGGCATGGTGCAGCACGACATGCACATCGGCCAGTTCCTCGACAAGCTCGAGGAACTCGGGATCGAGGACAATACCATAGTCTTCTACTCGACCGACAACGGCCCGCACATGAACACCTGGCCGGATGGAGCGATGACCCCATTCTGGGGCGAGAAGAACACCAACTGGGAAGGCGCGTGGCGGGTGCCCGCGATGGTGAAATGGCCCGGCAACATCGAGCCCGGCACGGTCTCGAACGAAGTCGTTCACCACATGGACTGGTTGCCGACCTTTCTTGCAATCGCCGGCAACGAGACCATCAAGGAAGACCTGCTGGAAGGCGTGACCAACCAGTCGCTCGGACGCGAGTACCGCGTACATCTTGACGGCTACAACATCCTGCCGCTGCTGACCGGCGAGACCGAGGAGAGCCCGCGTAACGAGATCTTCTACTTCTCGGATGACGGCGACCTGATGGCGCTGCGCTACCGGGACTGGAAGATCACTTTCCTCGAGCAGAAGGAATGGGCCACGTTGCGCGCGTGGATCGAGCCGCTGACACCGCTGCGGACGCCGCTCGTCTTCAACCTCCGGCGCGATCCCTACGAGCGAGCCTACCGGACGTCGAACACCTACTACGACTGGATGATCAGCCGGGCTTACATGCTGGTACCGGCGCAACGATACGTGGCGAACTTCCTCGAGACGTTCCAAGAGTACCCGCCGCGTCAGGAAGCGGCGAGCTTCAGCCTCGACAAGGTGCTCGAGAAACTGTCGCAGCCCGGCGGCGCGCAGTGAACATCCGCCGCCCCGGCCCACCGGGTCGGGGCAGCTTCGGCGAAAGCGGGCCAGGCCCCACGCGACAGATTCGGAGAGAACCAATGTTCCACCCCCGCACGATCGCAATCGGCGCGCTATTCATGACCCTTACGGCCTGTGCCGGCGAGGAAGACCCCGGCCAGATGCCGGTTCGCGTCGATTGCGGCGACACCGACATCATCATGTCGCGCGATCAGGCCAACGCGCTCCTCGCCGGATCGGGCGAAAGCGCGATCGACCTCAGCCAGGCGATCTGCGCCGCTTTCGCCGACGTGGACGCCTCGACCTTCGACGAGCCGCAGGACGTGACGGTCCTGACGGCGAACGGTGCCGCGGTCACCGGGCAGGTCCAGGCCAGTCAGCAGTGAGGCGCGCGCGCGCCGTGAGCCCGCAAAGGGTGCTGTGGCTGCGACGCTGCCGGGCCCGTGGCTCCCGGTGCCCTTCAAGTCTCTTCAGACGGCTCGCCACGCTGGATGGTCTTCTCGGATTGTGTCCCAGGCCGATATCATGCTCGACTTTCGCGTAAAATTCGCCAGCCGCTCAGTAACTCGGCTCTGGTCAGCCTCTTGGTCGGATTCCCTCGATCCCGATGACCGCGAGGCGTTGATCGCGCGCGGGGTGCTGAAGTCTGTCGCCAAGAAGAAGACGATCTTCTGGATCGGCGACGAGCCGGACGGTCTCTGGGGCGTCGTCTCCGGAGCGGTTGCCCAGATGGCCGCCCCGAACGAGCGGGGCCCGATCATGTTCAACATCCACCAGCCCGGATCCTGGTTCGGCGTCTCATCGCTATTCGGGCCACGGCCTCGCCGCACCACGATGACCACCTCCCGGAGCAGCACGCTCGTGCACCTGCCGCTTGTCGAGTTGGAACGCATCGGCGCCCGATCACCGTCCCTGTGGCGGGCGCTCGGCAGGCTCTCCGCGAGCCATTGGCAGGAGGCGATGGGTGCCCTCGACGATCGGCTGCTGCGCTCCGGTCGGGAACGGATCGTAGCGGCGATCCTGCGGCTGGCCAACGCGCGGCGACCGTCGATCGAGCAGCCCTCACGCGCCTCGGTGGATGTGACGCAGACCGAGCTCGCTCAGCTGGTTGGACTGTCCCGGACCGTCGTTGCGCAGAACCTCACCAGCCTGAAGAAAGAGGGCTACATCGCGTGCATCTATGGCCGGATCGACATTCTGGATATTCAGGCCATGCAGTCCCTCCTGCGCGAATGAGCCTTTGTCCCCGAAACCGCAGGGACAAGGCTGACCATCGGGTTCGATCAGACGCTCCATAAGAAGCATCGCGATGAATGATCGTCCGCGGATAGTTCCTCCCAACGGAAGTCTAGGCTCAGGACCCATTGATCAGCTTGTAGCTAGGCCGTCCGGATGCTTCATGCTCCCGAACTCACGGGGGCATCATGGGCAATCTTTTCTGGCTGACCGACGATCAGATGGCGCGGCTTCGGCCCTACTTCCCCAAGAGCCATGGCAAGCCTCGGGTCGATGATCGTCGCGTTCTGAGCGGGATTATCTTCATCAATCGCAATGGCTTGCGGTGGAGCGACGCACCGGAGGCATATGGGCCGCACAAGACCCTGTACAATCGATGGAAGCGGTGGTGCGACATGGGGGTCTTCGCGCGGATGATGCAGGGGCTGGCGGCGGAGAGCGGCGCGCAGACAACGATCATGGTGGACGCGACCTACCTGGAGGCGCACCGCACGGCCTCGAGTCTGTGCGTGAAAAAGGGGGGCGCGGACGGCTGATTGGGCGCACCAAGGGCGGGATGAACACCAAGCTTCACGCCGTCACCGACGCCCAAGGCCGACCCATCCGCTTCTTCATGAGTGCCGGCCAGGTCAGCGACTACACCGGTGCGCGCGCGATGATGAGCAGCCTTCCCATGGCCGAGTGGCTGATCGCCGACCGTGGTTACGACGCCGACTGGTTCCGGGAGGCGTTGCGAGACAAAGGGATACGAGCTTGCATCCCGGGCCGGAAGTCGCGTGACAAGCCGGTGCGATACGACAAACGTCGCTACAAGCGCCGCAACCGCATCGAGATCATGTTCGGTCGTCTCAAGGATTGGCGGCGCGTCGCCACCCGTTACGACAGGTGCCCGAAGGTCTTCCTCTCCACCGTCGCCCTCGCCGCAACCGTGATCTTCTGGCTCTGAAGATCAATGAGTCTGGAGCCTAGGAATCCTGGCATTCGCGAGGAGCATTCCCGGTCTCATTCCCCAAGGCTCCGGTCGCGCACGGACGCGGCCAATGAGGCTTGCCGACGCCGGGATCCGCCAGTCTTCGACGGCGAACCTTGGCCTGACGCAGCACACCTGCCGGCTCGCCAGGGCAAGGCGGCTGGAAGTGGAAGGGGCGCGTCCGATGCGCTGCCGCGACTTAAGATCGAGAGGCACTTCACCGAGGTCATTGCCCGCAAACTCCGCGTTTTCGTGCCCGCCGGCACTGTCATCGAGTGCGGCCGGGCCCGGGCGCACGGCCCCGGCACGGCGTGAGGTGGGAGCATGAACTGCCCCCCGTTTCGCCCGGACAGTCCGGCATGACCATGGAAGGCTCAAGCCTGTGCTTGGGGACATGCTCATGCCCGACGACGACATCCGCCGGGTCGAGGTGATCACCGGCGTTGCACGGCGCCGATATTGGCCCGACCGCGAGAAGCTGCGCATCATCGGGGAGAGCCTGTTGCCGGGGGAGGCCGTCTCTGCCGTGGCCAGGCGGAACGGCGGGGCAGCGAACCTCCCGTTCCGGTGGCGCCGGTTGATGGATGAAGGTGGCGCCATGGCCGTGGGGTCGAACGAGCCGGTGGTCGGCGCCTCCGAGGTCCGCAAGCTCGAGGACCGCGTCCGCGACCTCGAGCGTCTCCTCGGCGTCCCGAGACGATGGAGAACGAGATCCTCCGCGAGGCGCCGGCCAAGGCGCAGGCTAAGGAACAGGCGTGGCATCTGCCGTCGCCGCCGAAGGACGGTTCCCGATGAGCCGGGTGGCCGAGGTGCCGGGCGTGAGCCGGTCCCGGCTCCATGCGCGGGCCTCGGGGCGGTCGAAGCCTCGGGGCCCGTATGCGAAGTCATCCGATGCCGAGCTGCTGCCCGCCCTGCGCCGTCTCGTCGATGCCCGGCCGACCTACGGCTACCGGCGCATCGCCGCGCTTCTGAACAGGGACCGCCGGGCGGCGGGGCTGGCCCCGGTCAACCGAAAGCGGGTTCTGCGCATTCCCGGCCAGCACGGCCTGGCGCTGGAGCGCTGCACCGGCCGCCGGGAGGGTCGGACCCATGACGGCAAGGTGGCGGTCATGGCCTCGAACCTGGGCTGGTGTTCGGACGGCCTGGAGATCGTCTGCCGGAACGGCGAGAAGGTCCGTATCGCACTCGACCACTGTTCTTGAACCAAGGGCGAACAAGGTCTCGTTCATCGATGCCTTCGATCGCGAGGTCATCACTCACATGGCCGTCGCGGGAACGGGAATCTCCGGCTCGGATGTCCGCGACCTGGTGCTGGCTACCGTCGAGCGACGTTTCGGGGCCGATCGTGCCCCGCACCCGGACGAGCATCTTTCCGACAACGGCAGCTGCTACACCGCCAAGGACACGCGTGACTTCGCCGTCGCCCTTGGCCTCGTTCCCTGCTTCACGCCCGTCCGGTCACCGGAGAGCAATGGCATGAGGTTCACGGACTTGCTCGGACCGATGGCGCAAGCCGTTCACCCTTCGTGAAGACCCTCAAGCGCGACTACGCCCGCGTCACGCCCTTGCCCGACGCCCGAACGGTGCTCGGCCTGGTCGACGGGGGGATCACTGACCACAATACGGTCCACCCACATTCCGCGCTGCGTATGCGCTCGCCGGCCGAGTTCTGCGCCGCGCTCAGCCCCAGCCGGACTGGCCGGTGAGATGGGGGGCACTCCAGAGCATGAAGCCTGGGTGATCGCACGGCTGATTATCCCGGGCACACTGATACCGCGCGGGAGACGCTCGCGACCGAGCGCCGGAGCCTGGTCGATGCCGGGGGGGCAGCGCTGGTACCGGAGGTCGGCCAAGCCGCGTCTGGGGCCCGTCGATGCAGTTTCTCCGGGCCGTCCGGCACAATCGAGAGGCAATCCGCGCGCCTGGAAGCACAGTCCCGCCGGTTCTTCGTGCGGACCATTCCCCCCGCGTGCAGAACCGCTATGCCGGGGCAACCCGGCACTTTTGGTCGCGTCGCGAAAAGGAGACCCTCCCATGCGGATACATGCCCCCCTCGTCCTTTCCCTGGCGCTGACATCGCCCGCCGCGGTGGCCGCGCAGGAGCCGCAGGAGGTCAAGGTCTTCGTCGGCTCCATGTTCGAGATTGGCGAGCTGGAGGGCGACCGGGCCGGCGAGTTCCAGGCATGGTACGGGGACTACTTCGCGCAGGCGGAGCCCCGCGAGGTGCGGGGCGCGCCGCATCCCGTCTGGTGCAATGACGACGGGGTCTGCGGATCGATCCTCGGCATGGGCAAGGTCGCCTCGTCGTCGTCGATGATGGCGATCCTCCTCGATCCCGCGCTCGATTTCTCGAACGCCTATTTCCTGCTGACCGGGGTCGCGGGCACGCCGCCGGACGAGGGCACGATCGGCGCGGTCAGCTGGGCGACCTGGTTGGTCGACTACGATCTCGGCCATCGCTGGGCCGCGGACGAGGTGCCGGAGGGGGAGCCGCTCTTCATGCCGCGCGCCGGCTACGAGGATATCCGCGTCTACCCGCTGAACGCCGACCTGGTCGATCGGGCCGTCCAGATCAGCGCGGACGTGGAACTGGCCGACTCGGAGGACGCGCAGAGCTACCGGGAACGCTACCCGCAGGAAACCGCCCGGCGGACGCCCTTCGTCTTCACCGGCACGCACATGACCGGCGACACCTTCTTCCACGGGCCCGGCCTGTCCGAGCAGGCGCAGTACATGACCGGGCTCTACGGCGCGGACGACTACGTCATCACCGAGATGGAGGCGACTGCCATCGCCCAGGTGATCGACCGCCTGCATGGAACGGACCGGCTCCTGAGCCTGCGCGGCGCGGTGAACTTCGACCAAGGCCATCCGGACGAGACAACGCTTGAGCACCTCGACCCCGCCCCCGGCGAGACGGCCGGCGGCTTCGCCGAGACGATCGGGAACATCCATGCGGTGGGATCGGCCGTCGTCGACGAGGTCGTGACCAACTGGGACCAGTGGCGCGACGGCGTGCCCTCGAACTAGGCGAGTCCGAAGCCAATGGCCCTTGTATCGAATTCCGTTGGATCGTCCCCAATGGGAAGAGATTATCCGTGCGACGAAAAAGCCGGGGAGGGGAGGTGGTCGAGGGAGTCCAGTCAGGGGCTGAGTTGGGACCTGGGCAGGCCAAGATGCGATATGGAGCAGCAGAACTGTCAGGACGATGTGTGGAACGATCATGGGCGGACCCCACCGTCTGATCAGCTGATACCAGCGACGTCAGGCACTGACTCCGAGGAGATTCCCTTGGGACCGGATTGCTGATTCACCCGCCTCCGAGGTGGGGGAGGATCAGCATGGCGGTGGAGATCACGCGAAGAGAGCTGTCGGCGTCGGAGTAGCTGCGCGGGCGGAGGATGCGGAGGCGTCTCGTCGGATGCCGGCGCTGGCGTTCGGCTCGACGGGCGGAGCCGGATTGAGGCGGCGCAGAACTGCGGGATGGACCGGCAGACGCTGCGCGATCGGGTCCATCGCTACAGCGAGGACGGCCTGGTCGGGCTGGTCGACCGCTCCCTTCCGGGGCGGGCGCCGATGCTCAGTGCGGAGCAGACGGGCGAGTTGGCGGAGCTCGTCGAGGCGGGGCCCGACCCGGAGGCGGACCGGGTGATCCGCTGGCGGCGCATCGACCTCTGCCACGTCGTCGAGCGGCGCTTCGGCATCCGCGTGGCGGAGCGGGCGATGGGGTCGATCCTCCGCCGGCTCGGTGTCGCAAAGCTGTCGGCGCGGCCGCGTCCTCCCCAGAGCGATCCGGAAGCCCAAGAGCCATACAAGGAATTTCGCCGAACCGGCCTGCGCGGCGCTGCCTGAGGCGGCGAAGGACAAGCCCCTCGAGACGTGGTTCCGGGAGTTCGCCAGGTGCCGCCATCGGTCCGAGGCCCATGGCGGACGCGCGCGTCGGCCAGCAGGGGGATTGAGCAATCCAAGGTCTGGAAATTGTGCGAGGCTCTGGTCACGCATCCTGGCATTTCCATTTGATGTAGGCCTTGCCGGCGGCGGCCCGTTTGTCGTCGACCTCGACCAGCACGGCGCTGACGAGACGTTCGAGTGACGCCTCGTTCGGAAAGACCCTCACCTTGGCCGTGCGGCGTTTGAGCTCCTGCTGGCCGGCCCGCTCCATGGGGGTGGAGGTGCGCAGCCGGCGGCGGTGAGGGCTGGGCAGAGAGAAGACGGCCAAACCCTCGGGCGCGGCCTCTTCCAGCCATGCGGCGAGAGCCGGAGCGGTGTCCCGGTAGTCCGCGACCAGCTCGGCCAGGGCGGTTTCGGCCCTGGCCAGCGAGCCGGCGTTCCGGGCGAGATGGAATTGGCAGCGTTGCCATGTCGCGCCGCCGAGGACGGCCCTGCGGGCGGCCCGCAGCCCGGCGTGATCGTCGGAGACGACGTACTCGACGCCGCGCATCCCGCGAGCCTGGAGGCTCTCCGGAAAGGCCCGCCAATGCGGCTCGGCCTCCGACAGGGCGACGGAGACGCCCAGGACCCGGCGGCGCTCGTCCGGGCCGATGCCGATGGCCGGGAGCACGGCCGCATCGCGCACGATCCCGCCCTGACGCCCCTTTTCGTAGCGGGCGTCGAGGAGCAGGTAGGTGACCTGATCAAGAGGCCGGCAGGGGACGCCCACACGGTCGAACATGTATGTTCGACGGGCGCGCAAGGGGACGCGCCCCTCGGCCCCGAAGGACTGTCGCTACGCCTGGGCCGACATTTTCGGAGCCGTCTGTCCCGCCCGCGCAACCGGCGCTGCCCTCGTCATGCCCTGTGCGAACACGGACGCGATGAGCGCGCACCTCGCCGAGATCGGCCGGCGAGTCTCGCCTGGCGCAGACGCCATCCTCGTCCTCGACGGCGCCGGCTGGCACAGTTCCAGGGACCTCGCCGTGCCGGCGAACGTCACCTTGCTGGCGCTCCCGCCCTACAGCCCGGAACTGAACCCGATCGAAGACATCTGGCGCTTGCGCCTCCGCCAGAACCGCCTCGCGAACCGGCGTTTCGACAGCTGCGACACCATCGTCGCCGCCTGCTGCGATGCCTGGAACGCACTCATCGCAACCCCGGAACGCGTCGCCTCCATCACCTCGCGCAACGGGGCGCAGGTCAGCGGATGATGCCGCCGGTATGAGTTCAGACTTCGTCGGGCCGTTGGCATCCGGATGTCGGTCAGGTGGCGACTGGCGGATCGTTGTCAGGCGGCGATCATCTTCCCCTGCGCCATGAGGTTCGCGAGTTCGGATTCGTGCCGCTCGGGATTGCCGCAATACTCCGTGCCCCGATCGGTGGGCATGCTGCAGAGCTTCCCCTCCTGCTCGTGGAAGAACGGCACCACGCGATCGTTCAGGAGATCGGCCGCGGCGATCGGCGTCTTGCGCTCGTGGAGCCTGGCGAAGGCGAGCTTCGAACAGGTGGCCACGAAGGTCTGCTGGTAGATCCGGCCCACCCCCTTCCTCTTGCCGACGGAAAACATGTGCCTCGAGCATCGCCGTGGCCCGGGCAATCGCTCTCGAACTCGCCATCCTTCGTCGGGACAGCCGTCCCCTGGACGCCTGTCCTGTCCTCCTCACCCGTCTCGGCGCTGGCCTTCTCCAGGGCGGCGAGCCGGGTCTCGGTCAGGATGATGCCGTGCCTCACGCCATCCGGGCCTCGAGCGCCTCCGGCCGCTTCTTCGTGGTCTCCGCCCCGTTGCGCCGCCAGACGCCGCGCACGCCCGCCGGCGCCAGGGCATGGCGGCGCTGGCGCGGCTCGTTGGCGATCCGAGCCTGGCCATGGGCCGGCAGCTCCAACGAAAGCTCGACTCCCGGCGCCTCCACCTCGGGGGACGTCCCGTTCGCCGGGAGCGGCTTGCGGCGCGACAGCTTCTGGAAGGCCGTCTCGCCCCGTTCGGGGGGCGATCGATTCACCGGATCGATCGCCCGTCCGCCTCGCCGTAGAGTTCCCTGAACCGAGAGAAGCTGTCGCGGCCCTAGCCCATTATCCTGCAGGCCTGGCTGACGTTCCCGGGCTGCCTGGCCAGTTCGAGGAGCCCCGCTCTTCGCGCGGATGACCTTCTGGTCCATGGTCATGCCGACGTTCTCCGAAACGCCGAGGCCGGGCGTTCCAGCACCCTGGACCGCTCCGCCCACGGCCTCGCCTCTCACCTCGGCTTCGCGACCCCGTCTGTCGGATCACGTCGCGGCTTCTGCAGATCCATTTTCACGAGGCTGCTCCACCTCCCGGAAAGCCGCAGCGCCTTCCCGCCCGTCGTCGCGTCGATCGGAATCTCCACGACCCTCTTCCACTTCGCCGCTCTCGGATTCCGGCGCTTGCCTCCACGGGCGCTCGGGCCCGGATGCGATCGACTTGCCCACGTCCATCCTGTACTATGCAGTGCCACCATACCCAGGGATATTGCACCCCCACGGAACAGGCCGTTTGGTCTCATGGGGCCGCCGGCACGAAGGCCACCCTCGGCGTCCCCGCTCAAGGCGGTGCCGATGCCCGTTTCCACGTGGGACCGATCACCGCACGGGATATTCTTAGGGGCCGTCGAAGAGCGCGGCACGAGTGGCGAGGGTATAGTTCGCCTCGGCCGCCATGATGGCGAGGAACACGAGCACCGAGACCGGCGGCAACAGCACCGCACAAGCCAGCGCCAACCTCTCGTAGGCGACATGCATGAAGACGGCGACGATCAGACCGGCCTTCAACAGCATGAAGGTCAGGATCAATGTCCAGCGCAGCGGGCCCTGCAGGGCAGCGTAATCCACCCAGTAGGACCCCGCGCTGAGCATGAAGAGAAGACCCCACGCGAGCAGGTAGAGTTTCAGGGGGTGCTGCTGGCCCCCGTCGGGGGCCGCGGTTGCCGCAGGATCGGTCGCGGGAGTGGCCATGACAATCCCTCACCAGAGATAGAAGAACGCGAAGATGAAGACCCAGACGAGGTCGACGAAGTGCCAGTAGAGACCCATGATCTCGACCGCCTCGTAGTCGCCGGCTCCGGACTTGAGCCAGGTCCGGCCGGGCCGGTCGAACTCGCCGCGCCAGACCTTCGCGGCGATGAGGATCAGGAACAGCACCCCGATCGAGACATGCGTGCCGTGGAACCCGGTGATCATGAAGAAGCTGGCCCCGAACTGCTCTGCGCCGAACGGGTTGGACCAGGGCCGGACGCCCTCCTGGATCAGCTTGGTCCACTCGAAGGCCTGCATGCCGACGAAGGCCGCCCCGAGCGCGGCGGTGGCGAACATCAGGGCGGCCGTCGCCCGGCGGGCGCGGGCGTAGCCGCAGCGGACGGCCATCGCCATCGTGCCGGAGGAGGAGATCAGCACGAAGGTCATGATCGCGATGAGGAGGAGCGGCAGGTCGGCTCCGCCCACATGCAGGGCGAAGACCTCGCTGGCATTCGGCCAACTCGCCTCCGTCGACATGCGCGCCGACATGTAGGCGAGGAGGAAGATGCTGAAGACGAAGGTGTCGCTCAGCAGGAAGATCCACATCATCGCCTTGCCCCAGGACACGCCCTTGAAGGCGCGCTGGTCCGACGACCAGTCCGCGAGAAGGCCCTCCATCCCCGTCGGACGATCCCTCCGCAGGGCATCTTCGGTCACGGTCTCGCTCATGTCAGAACCCCCCGACAGATCGCGGCGATCTGGTTCGCCCAGCCCATGAACAGGACGAGCAGGCCGATCCAGACCACCAGCATGAAGTCCCAGTAGGTCGTGCAGAGGCCGATGCCGGGGCCCGGGCGCCCGCCGCGGCCGCGCGCCAGCGCCGCGCAGAGAGCCGTGAGGCCGCCGAGGATGTGAAGTCCGTGCAGGCCGCTCAGAAGATAAAAGAAGCTCGCGGCCGGTCCCGTGGTGAGACCGCCTCCGCCGAGCGAGAGCTGACGCCAGGCCAGCACCTGCCCGGCGAGGAAGGCGACCGTGAGCAGGGCGGCGAGCGCGGCGTCGCGGCGCCAGTCATGCCCCGCCCCTGTCCGGGCGCCCCGTCCGACGCCGTGGAGAAGGAGGCTCGCCGCCGCCAGCAGCGCGGTGTTGATCCAGACCAGCGGCGGCAGCGCAAAGCCGCTCCACGCTTCCAGTTCCATCCGCATGACGAAGGCGCTGCCGAACAGCACGAAAAGAGCCCCGATCACCAGGAGGAAGACACCGAGCCCGAGGCGCGGCGCGTCGAAACCGGGCCCTTGGACCGCGACCACGCCGCTCTCGAGCCAGGGCTTCGACATCACTCCGTTGCGCCAGAGCCAGACCAGCGCCACCGTGGCGACGGCCAGCAGGAAGACGAGGACGAGCGTCACGACGGGGTCCTCCGCGGCATCCAGGGATCGGTCTGGGCGACATAGTCTTCGGGTGCGCCGGGCACGCTGTAATCGTAGGCCCACCGATACACTACCGGCAGGTCGTGCCCCCAGTTGCCGTGATGTGGCGGGGTGTGCGGGGTCTGCCATTCGAGGGAGGCCGCGCGCCATGGATTGGGCCCCGCCTCGCGCCCCCGCCGCAGGCTCCGGAAGATGTTGAACAGGAACAGGATCTGCGCAGCGCCGACGACGAAAGCCGCGATACTGATGAAGGCGTTCAGCCCGTCGACCGGGGCCGTGATGAAGGCGGGATCGCCGATCTCGGGGTAGCGGCGCGGCACGCCGACGAGACCGACATAGTGCATCGGGAAGAAGATCGCGTAGGCGCCGAGGAAGGTGACCCAGAAATGGATCTGGCCCATCGTCTCGTCGAGCATGCGCCCGGTGATCTTGGGATACCAGTGGTAGATCGCGCCGAAGATCACCATCAGCGGCGCCACCCCCATCACCATGTGGAAATGCGCCACCACGAACATCGTGTCCGAGAGCGGCACATCGACGACGACATTGCCAAGGAAGAGCCCGGTCAGGCCGCCGTTCACGAAGGTCACGATGAAGGCGAGCGAGAAGAGCATCGGCAGCGTCAGGTGGATGTCGCCGCGCCAGAGCGTCAGCACCCAGTTGTAGACCTTGATCGCCGTGGGCACCGCGATGATGAGCGTCGTGGTGGCGAAGAAGAATCCGAAATAGGGGTGCATCCCCGAGACGTACATGTGGTGCGCCCAGACGATGAAGCTCAGCGCCCCGATGATCACGATCGCCCAGACCATCATCCGGTAGCCGAAGACGTTCTTGCGCGCATGGACCGCGATCAGGTCGGAGACGATGCCGAAGGCGGGCAGCGCGACGATGTAGACCTCCGGGTGGCCGAAGAACCAGAACAGGTGCTGGAACACGATCGGGCTGCCGCCGCCGTATTCCAGCTGCTGCCCCATCTCCACCAGCGCCGGCATGAAGAACGAGGTGCCGAGCAGCCGGTCGAACAGCATCATCACGCAGGCCACGAACAGCGCGGGAAACGCCAGGAGCGCCATCACCGTGGCGACGAAGATGCCCCAGACGGTCAGCGGCATCCGCATCAGCGTCATGCCGCGGGTCCGCGCCTGAAGGACGGTCACGGCGTAGTTCAACCCGCCCATGGTGAAGCCGACGATGAACAGGAGGAGCGATACGAGCATGAGGATTATGCCGGCATCCTGCCCGCCCGGCGTGCCCGAGAGGATCGCTTGCGGCGGGTAGAGCGTCCACCCCGCCCCCGTCGGCCCGCCCGGCGCGAAGAAGCTCGCGACGAGGACCAGCACGGCAAGGAGGTAGATCCAGTAGCTGAGCATGTTGACGAAGGGGAACACCATGTCCCGCGCGCCCACCATGAGCGGGATCAGGTAGTTGCCGAAGCCGCCGAGGAAGATCGCGGTGAGCAGGTACACCACCATGATCATGCCATGCATGGTGATGAACTGGTAATAGGCCTCGGGCGCGAAGGCGAAGGTCTCCGGGAATCCGAGTTGCAGCCGCATCAGCCAGGACAGCACGAGGGCCACCAATCCGATAGCCACGGCGGTGCCGGAATACTGGATCGCGATATACTTGGCATCCTGAGAGAAGACCCACCTGGACCACCAGCTGTGGGGATGCGGCGGGGGAATGTCCGGAACCTCGGCGGGCGGGACATGCATGTCGGGCCGATCGGTGACGTTGACCATCCAGTGCTCCTCCTTGCCCAACTCCCGGCGTGGACCTGACGCCCGGCGGAACGGTCCCGGCCACGCCGGACGGGGTCACCGGCCGGCGCTGGCGGTCCTCACCCTCCGGTCCGTCGCCAGGTCCGCATAGGTCGGCTGCTCGTCCAGCCAGGTCTCGTAATCGCTCTCCTCCACCACCTGGACGAAGCCGCGCATGAAGGCGTGTCCCACCCCGCAGAGCTCGGCGCAGAGGATCTCGAACTCGCCGGTCCGGGTCGGGGTGAACCAGAAATAGGTGACCATCCCCGGAACCATGTCCATCTTGGCCCTGAATTCGGGGACGTAGAAATCGTGCACCACGTCGATCGAGCGGAGCAGCATCTTCACCGGCCGGTCGACCGGCAGGTAGAGGTCGGCGAGTTCCACGATCACGTCGTCCTGCCCGGCCCGGTCATGCGGATTTATCCCCAGCGGATTGTCCGGTCCGACAAGCCGGGCGCTGGACGTGCCCAGCCGGCCGTCCTCGCCCGGCAGCCGGAAGCTCCAGGACCATTGCTGCGCGAAGACCTCGACCTCGGTGGCATCGTCGGGAACGGTGACGAAATCCTTCCAGACAATGAGCCCCGGCGCCAGCATCGCCGCCACGCCGAGGGCGGTGGCGACGGTAAGTCCGAGCTCCAGGCGGCGGTTCTCGGGATCGAACGCGGCCTTCCGGCCGGGACGGTGGCGGAACCGCCAGACGCAATAGGCCATGAACAGGATCACCGCGACGAAGACGGTGCCCGTGATCCAGAAGGTGATGACCAGCGTGGTGTCGATATAGCCCCAGTTCGACGCGATCGGCGTCCACCACCACGGGCTCAGCACGTGGAAGAGAAGGGATCCCGCAACGATGGCGACGAGTGCAACCGCGACGACCATGGGTTCGCCTTTCCGCATCCCGACCGAGACCGGCGGCCCCGGCCCGGAACCAACATGGCTGATCCTAGCACATTTCCGGACGCCTGCGTAGATTTCCGGTGCGCGCGCGACGGCAAGCATCCCCCGCGAAAGACGCGCAGGGAGGGCGTCACGCCTCCCCCTGCGGTCCTCCGTTCCCGGACCATGCCGGCGGCTTCACGGCGCGCCGGTACAGGTGCCACGTGGCGTGCCCGAGGATCGGGAAGACGAGGATCAGCCCCAGAAAGACAGGGATCGTCGCGACGATCAGCGACGCGGCGACGATCAGGCCCCAGGTCGCGACCACCAGCGGGTTCCGTCGGGTCACCTCCAGCGAGGTCGCCACCGCGACCGCCACCCCCACATGCCGGTCGAGGAGCAGCGGGATGGAAACGACCGTCGTGGCCAGTGTGACGGCCGCGAAGAGGAACCCGATACCGCAGCCGAGGATCAGCATCGTCCAGCCGGCGCCCGTGGTGAAGATCTCGGAGACGAACGCCAGGGCCGATGCCGGGGACTCCGGCCCCAGGGTGAGGGTGAAGATCAGGTAGGCCGCCAGGACCCAGATCACGAAGACCAGGAACAGGCCCAGTCCGATCGTCAGGATCGCGCCGATAGCCGGAGAGCCCATGGCCCCGATCGCGGCCACGTATCCGGAGGGTTCGCCGCGCTCGCGCCGCCGGCTCATCTCGTACAGCCCCACAGCCGCGATCGGCCCGAGAAGCGCGAACCCCGACATCAACGGAAACAGCAGCGGCAGCAGGTCGCGCTGGAACGCGAACGCCGACAGGACCAATCCGACGATCGGGTACAGAACGACGATGAAGATCACATCCGTTCGAAGCGCCCCGAAATCCTCCCATCCCTTGCGAAGGGCGAGGCGCAGATCGTCGAGTTCGAGCCTTGCCACTTCGGGCGGAGCCGAGTGATCGCCCCTTATGTCGTGAATAGCCTCCTGGGCGAATCCTAGCGAACCGGTTAGGATCTCCAGAACCCAAGCGGCGGGATTGCCAATTGTCTTGATCGGTTTAGCCATCGCAAACCTCCCCGCAGATGCTCGTCGGGGTGCCGACCGGTCAGACGACGTCGGTCGGTATGCCGGCGCCCTGGCATCATATCACGAATTGGGGTGGCAGGCGACGTTCGTCGGAATGGGGCAGTATACCACTTTGGGTTTCGGGGCACCAAAATACCAAATGCGCGGTTGTAGCTCAAGCAGATTGGGCTTTTCTGCCATGCTCGAGGGTTCGCCAGACTTTGTTGCGCAATGGCCGAGCAGATGATTCATCCCGTGAATTTGGCGTGGTAGCTGGTCTGCATGAGCGGACCCATCCCGCCGAGTTGCAAGACCAGGAACCGGCCGGGCCACAACGAAGCGCCGAGGCAGCGTGGCTCCCAGACTATCTGGTTCGACCCGGAGATGGTGTGGGTGCCGCCGCCGACCGGCAGTCAGCCGCAGTATGGCGATGCCGCGATCCAGACATGCCTGACAATGATGGTGCTCTTCGGCATGATCGACATCGATGTGCCATCGGGTCGAGCACGATGTCGACCAGGCAGACCACAGGCTTCGTCGAGAGCCTGCTGCGGCTGGTCGGCCTCGCTTGGACGGTGCCGGATTTCAGCACTCTGATCGAACGGGGGGGGCGAGCCGATGCAGGTCGCGCGCTCCCGCTTCGACGCAAAACCGGGGCCGAGGCCCGCAGACGAGGCGATCCCGGCGCAGATCACGGTCAGCTGCGAGGCTTGTCCTGCCTGTGGCTACAGACCTGTCGATGCCGAGCTGCGCCATCGGGGCCTGGTGATGAACTCCCAGAAAGTCCGCCGGATCATGGCCGAGAACGGCCTGAACCCCAAGCGACGGCAACGCGGCGTGGCCACGACGCTCCGATGCTCCCGCACATCGCCAGAGGATCTGAGGTTCACGGGCGAGACCAGCTGTGGATGTCGGGCATCACCTATGTCGCCATCGCGACCGGCTTCGTCTATCTCGCCGTCCTTCTCGACGCCTGGTCTCGGCGGGTCGTCGGCTACGCCCTCGACCGCAAGATCGATGCGCCACCGACGCCGGAAGGCGATCGTCTTCCGGCGTCCAATGCCCGGCTGCGTGTTCCATTCGGATCGCGGTTCACGACCTGCATCCGGGCCGCACCGGGCGTCGCTCGGCGGAGAAGGCTTCTTCGGATCGATGAGCCGCGGCGGTAATCCGTACGAAAATCCGCAGGGCGAGAGTTTCATGAAGATCCTCAAAGTGGAGGCGGTCTAACGAATGTACTACGAAACCTTCGAAGACGTCGCCGCCGACTTTCCCGGATCCATCGAGGACCTCTACAACGAAAAAATGGCTTCATTCCGCGCCTGACGATCTCAGCCCGGTGCGGTTCGAGGAGATCAACTGCCATGCGGGGTCAAAACGAGCGGCTGATCCTGTCCAACCCCAGGGGCGCACTCCGGTTCGGTAGATTCTCGGAGCATTCCTCGACCTCGCTGCGCAGCGAAAGCCCACGTCAGGGCAAGTCAATCCCCAGCGCGAAGGCCAGTACGGCAAGAAAGGCGCCCGCATGTGGCATGCGGGCGCCTCCTGCTTTCTGCCGGGGGTGTCAGCTCCGGGAGGGGCCGAGATCCTCGTGGTCCGCCTGACGCTCGGCGGCTCGGGTGACGCGGCGGGCGGCGTCCTCGGTGCGCTCCACGGCGGCGTCGGCAGCCCGGCCCTCAGTTCGGGTGTCCCGGTCGGCCCGGTCCTTCGCCGCGCGCGCGACCTCGTCCGCGTCGGCGCGCACCTCCTCGCCCACGGACCGCGCCTCGTCCAGCGCGGCGCCTGCAACGCGTTCGGCCTTGCCGCGCTCCTCGGCTAAGATGCGCTCCGCCTCTTCGTAGAGCCGGTCACTCTCGGCGCCGAACTGCTCGTCTTCGTAGCGGGACCGGGGGAGGGAGCCGGCGATCGCCGCGCCCACGGCGAAGGCCAGCGCGCCCGCCACCAGCGGGTGCTCCTCGAAGAAGTCGGTCGCCCGGTCGGCGCCCTGCCGCAGGCCGCGATTGGCGTCTTCGCTGGCCAGGATTGCGCGCTCCCGCGCGGAGACGATCCGTTCCCGCGCCTGTTCGCTCATGGTCTCGGTGCCTTCCGAAAGGCGCCGCGCCATGTCGGCGGAACGGTCGCGGACCCGTCCGGCCCGGTCGGAAGCGTCCCTCTGGGCGTTGTGCAGGCCGGCGCGCATCCGTTGCCCGGTGCTGGGCCCCCGGTTGTCCGAGAACCAGTTCGGCCCGCTGCCCTCGGGGACCGGACCGCGCGTGCCGATATGCGCATCGGCGCCCTCGCCATAGTCCCGCGACCGGCCCCCGCCGAACAGGGGCGTGCCGTCACGGGTGCGTCGCGCCCCGTCCTCGATCCGGTCGGCGCTAGGTCCCCGGCCGAAGATCAGCCAGCCCAGACCGATGCCGGTCACGGCGAGGGCCAGCGGATTGCCCTTGGCCGCGTCGGAGACGGACTTGCCGAATTCGCCGCCGTGGCGGCCGACATTGTCGGAGATGCTGCGGAAGATCGCGTCGGGCGTGAACGTCTCCTGCAGCGCGACGAGGGTATGTTGCAGACCCTCGCGGTTCTGTTCGAGATCCTTCTCGATCTCGTCGGGTGTCCTGGCGTCACTCATATCACACTGCCTTTTTGACGGCTTCGCTGTCCCGCTCCACGTTCCGCGTGGTCCGCGTGGGCGCGAGGGACGTCAGTTTCAGATCGTTCGTGCCCTTCCTGGCGAGGATCGCGGCGATCACCGCGAACACCACGCCCACGATCAGGGCCGACCAGCCGGGTTCGAGGCCCAGTTCGGTGATCGCGGCGACGAGGGCACTGGCCAGCACGTTGAGTGCCACCAGCATGATGACTACGCCGGCCACGATCAGGCCGATGGCGGTTCCGGCCTGGCGGACGTTCTGGTCCATTTCGGCCCGGAACAGATTCATCTCGCCCCGCAGGAGCGCGATGATCTGGTTCAGGGCCTCGCCCAGCAATCCCCCGGTGTCACGCAGCTGGCGGCGCGTCCCGGTTCCGGCCTCATGGCGTTCGGTCTCGGGCATCATTGTTCTCCTCCCCGCGTCGTGGTTGCGGTGGGCGACGGGGTCGCGGTCGCGGCGGCGCCGGTTCCGGGAACGGTTCCGGCGGGCGTGGTGGCCGGGCCGGGAATCCGGTCGCGGTCGGGGCGGTCGTCGGCGGGCGAGCGCTCCGTTCCCGCGGTCGCGGCGGACTGCCGGCTGCCCGGGGCTCCGATTGCGCCACTACCGCGCGGCGTGCCGGCGGAGGCCTTGGCGAAGCGCGTGACGGCGAACCCGGCCAGCGCCGCGCCACCGAGGAAGGCCAGGGGGTTGCGCCGAGCGAACCGGCTGACATCGCCGGCGAGTTCGCCCACGTCGCGGTCCCGGATCGTCTCGGAGGCGTCGGCGAGGCTCTCGGCGATTTGCCCGAAGGTCCTCTCCTGCGGTGAACCGCTGCGCATCTCCTCGGCCGCCCGGCGCAGCGCGTCGGCGATGCCGGACATCTCGGTGGCGACGCCGCTGCGGGCACGCTCGGCCTGGGACCAGGCCTCGTCGCGGGCCCGGCCACCGAGATCCTCGGCGGTGTGGCGGGCATCCTCGGCGAGGCGCTCCGCCGACCGTTTCACGTCCTCGCCGGCCTCGCGGCCGACATTGCGTGTGTTGGTGTTCTGGTCGGTCATCTCGTTGTCATCCCTCATGCCACGACGTTGATCACGACGAGGACGATGACCACGAGACCAACCAGATAAATCAGCTGGTTCATACTTGGCACTCCTCAACAGGCGACCGTTCACGGTCTGGCAACCCAATCTGCGGAGAAGCGCGCGGTTCCTTGCCTTTCGCCGGGGCGGCGATTTCCGGCGCGCCCCGTGTGCGTGATGGGCGGGGGCCACTCCCCAGCGTCGCGAATCGGAGCGAGGCGCGCTTCCGCACGGCGCAATCGACATGGAGGAACTTCCCGGTGTCACGGGTGGGCGGCCCGCCGACCGGCCACGCCCACGGCTAGGCGTCGTTGGCCGGTCTGGGGGGCGGCCCGGGCTTTACTCCAGAAAGTCCAAAAGCCCCCGAAGCGGGATGTCGATCCAGTCGGGCCGCATGGCCATCTCGTAGCCGACTTCGTAGGCGGCTTTCTGGATCAGGAACAGATCCAGGAGATCCCGCTCGAACTCCGGGTCCGACGGATGCAGGGTGCTGCCCTCCGCCGTCGCCCGGTAGGCATCGAGAAAGACGCCCTGCGTGGCCCGGCGCCAGGACGAGACATGGGCCATGGTCCGGCTGGGATCGGCGCCGAACTCGATGCGCCGGCGCAGGATCGTCCACAGGGCGTAATCGAAGCTGCGCAGCATGCCCGCCACGTCCCGCAGGGGCGAGGTCTTCGCCGTGCGCTCGGCCAGCGACCGCGCCGGTTCGCCCTCGAAGTCGATGATCAGCACGTCGGTTTCCACCACGAGCACCTGACCGAGGTGATAATCGCCGTGGATCCGACAGATCCCGCCGGAGGGCGTCCGCCCGCGCAACGCCTCCAGCCGCTTCTGAATTCCCTGCCGCCTGTCAAGGACCTCGTGCGCCAGGTCGCGGCTGCCCTCCGGCAGCGACGCGGCATGACCGGCGAGGCGGTCCAACGTCGCCGACACTTCGCCCTCGACGGTATCGACGAGGGTGGCCAAGCCCTCGGGCGTCAGGGGTTCCCGCGAAAAGGCGCTTCCCTCGCCACCACTGGCCAGGGCCAGGTGCAGTTCCGCCGTCCGGCGCCCGAGGACGCTGCCGATATCGAGCGGCCCGCCGATCGCCGGTGCCTCGTCACGCTCCGCAGCGTCGGCCTCCGATCCGGCCAGTTCGCGCCGCTCCAGATCGCGGTCGAGCGCCTCGGTCACGTAGGTCCAGGCATCGCCCTGGTTGCGAACGAATTCCGAGGCCGCGGCCAGCGTGGTGATCGCGCCGTCCGGCTTGACCCAGTCGATCGTGCCCAGAAGCGCCGGGCTGGCCGTGAACTCGGTCTCCTGGGTCAGGAACCGCGCCACCTCGATATCCGGCTGGACGCCCTCCTGCAGCCGACGATAGAGCTTCAGGATCAGCTTGTCGGAGAACACGATCGAGGCGTTGGACTGCTCGCCGGACAAGAGCCGCGGCTCGCCCAGATCGTCGGGCATGGCGCCCAGGGCTTCCGTCGGCGTGAACTCGATCCGCCCCTCGGCGGCCTGCAGCGATTGCCCCCGACGCAGGACCGAGAGCAATTCGGTGGCCATGGCCTCGTCGACCACGCCGTCGAGCACGGCACCGACGCGGTTGGCCCGGCGCAGCTTGGCGAGCGTCGCCGGCAGACGCGGCGACATCGTCAGCGCCTCCTCGCCCCAGACGGCCGAGAACGGCATGAAATACCGCTGCGTTCCCCCGCCGACGGAGACATCCGCCACGGCCAGCATGAACCGCCCCTCCGCCAGCTGCACGAGCTGGCGCAGCGTGACGCCCCTGATGCGGTTCTGCTTGGCGGCGAACCAGCGCTGCAGCGGGAGATAGGCGCGCAAGGTATCGGACTCGAAATGCGCGGCGGACCGGTCGGCAAGGGCTCCGGCCAGCGTGCCGTCACGGGTGGTCAGGGTCAGGAAGTCGGGCAGCGTCTCGGCCGGCGCGGAATACCAGGCGGGCGCTTCCTCGGCATCCGCCAGGAGGAACCAGTAGAACCCGTAGCCCGGCAGGGTCAGAAGATAGGGTGCCGACCCCACCGGCGGGAAGGGGGACTGGCCGGTCATCTCGATCGGCACCCGGCCCCGGAAGTCGGACAGGTCGATCTCGGCCGCCTGGGCCTGCCGCGACAGGTTGGCGACGCACAGCACGACCTCGTCCTCGCTGCGGCGCAGATAGGCGAGCACCTTGCGGTTGGCGGGATAGAGCAGCTCGATCTCGCCCCGTCCGAAGACGGAGTGCCGCTGGCGCACGCCGATCATCCGCTTGACCCAGTTCAGTAGCGAGGTCGGCGAGGAATTCTGCGCCTCGACATTGATCGCCTCGTAGCCGTGAACCGGATCCTGGATCGTCGGCAGATACAGTTCCTGCGGCATCGCACGGGAAAAGCCCGCGTTCCTGTCGGCCGACCACTGCATGGGCGTGCGCACGCCGTCTCGATCGCCCAGATAGTAGTTGTCGCCCATGCCGATCTCGTCGCCGTAATAGACGATGGGGGTGCCGCGCATGGACAAGAGGAGCGAGTTCAGGAGCTCGATCTTGCGCCTGTCGTTCTGCAGGAGCGGGGCGAGGCGGCGGCGGATGCCCATGTTGATCCGCGCCCGCTTGTCGGAGGCATAGACCTCCCAGAGATAGTCGCGCTCCCGGTCCGTCACCATTTCCAGCGTCAACTCGTCGTGGTTGCGCAGGAAGATCGCCCATTGGCAATCGGGGGGGATCGCCGGCGTCTGGCGGATGATGTCGGAGATCGGATAGCGGTCCTCCTGCGCCACGGCCATGTACATGCGTGGCATCAGCGGGAAGTGGAATCCCATGTGGCATTCGTCGCCCTCCCCGAAGTAGGGGCGGGTGTCCTCGGGCCACTGGTTGGCTTCGGCCAGAAGCATGCGGCCATGGTAATGCTTGTCGAGATCGGCGCGGATCGCCTTCAGGACGTCGTGGGTCTCGGGCAGGTTCTCGTTATTGGTGCCGTCGCGCTCGACCAGGTAGGGAATCGCGTCGAGCCGCAGCCCGTCGACCCCCTTGTCCAGCCAGAAATGCATGACGTCGAGAACCGCCTCCAGCACCGCCGGATTGTCGAAGTTCAGGTCCGGCTGGTGGTCGAAGAAGCGGTGCCAGAAGAACTGCTCGGCCACCGGATCCCAGGTCCAGTTGCTGTTGTGGGTGTCGTTGAAGATCACCCGCGTCTTGTCCATCCACTTCTGCGGATCGTCGGACCAGACGTAGAAATCCCGCTCGGGGCTGCCCTTGGGCGCGCTGCGGGCGCGCTGAAACCATTCGTGCTGGTCGGAGGTGTGGTTGATCACCAGTTCGGTGATGACCTTCAGTCCGCGACGATGCGCTTCCTCCACAAGACGCTCGAAATCTTCCATCGTGCCGTAGGACGGGTTGATCGCCTTGTATTCCGCGATGTCGTAGCCGTCGTCGCGCAGCGGCGAGGGGTAGAAGGGCAACAGCCAGATCGCCGTCGCGCCCAACTCCTCGATGTGGTCGAGCCGCTGCATCAGCCCGCGGAAATCGCCGATCCCGTCATTGTCGGAATCCTGGTAGGCCTTGATATGCAGCTGGTAGATGACCGCGTCCTTGTACCAGTCCTGGGCGTCTTGCGTCGTCGGGGCGGCATGGCCCCTTTCCGTGTCGGTCATCAGGCCGCGTCTCCCGGCGTCAGTTTCCAGATCGCGTAGGGCCGCACATGCGGATCGAGGCCCAGGGTATGGGTCTTGCCCCGCCATTCGAAGCCGTTTCCGTGCAGCATGTCGATGACGCCCACCGCGCCGTCGTCGGGTAGGTCGAACTCCCACAGCGGCACCTCGAACTCGAACTCCGCGGGGTTGTGCGGATCGATCAGCACGTGGAACAGCAGGTAGCTGCCGGTCACCTTGTCGAACCGGCCATAATACAGCACCCGGTCGTCGGAGGCGTTGTAAAAGCGGAGGTTGCGGAAATCGCGCATCGCGGGTTCGGCCCGCCGGATGCGGTTGATCAGGCGGATGTCGTCCTTGATGTGGCCGGGCGCGTCGAAATCGCGGTGGCGCAGCTCGTATTTCTCGGAATCGAGGTATTCCTCGCGGCCGGGCAGCGGCTCGCTCTCGCAGATCTCGAAGCCCGAATACAGGCCGTAATTGCCCGACAGGGTCGCCGCCATCAGGAACCGGGTGCGAAAGCCGGCTCGGCCGGAATGCTGAAGGAAGATCGGATTGATGTCGGGCGTGTTGGTGAAGAAGTTCGGCCGCATGTAGTCCCGGCACTCCTCGGTGGTCAGTTCGGTGAGATATTCAGTCAGCTCCGCCTTGGTGTTGCGCCAGGTGTAATAGGTGTAGCTCTGGTTGAAGCCGATCTTGGCGAGCCGCTTCATCACCTTGGGCCGCGTGAAGGCCTCGCTGAGGAAGATCGTCCCGGGATGGGTCTTGCGAACATCGGCGATGATCCACTCCCAGAACGGGAAGGGCTTGGTGTGCGGGTTGTCGACCCGGAAGGAAAGCACGCCGTGTCCGGCCCAGAACAGGAACAGGTCACGGACAGCCTTCCAGAGCGGCGTGTTCGGCGTGCCGTCGTCGTTGTAGTAGCGGAAGTTGACGATATCCTCGTATTTCTTCGGCGGGTTCTCGGCGTATTTCATCGTCCCGTCCGGACGCCATTCGAACCAGTCGGGATGCTCTGCGATCCAGGGGTGGTCCGGCGAGGCGTTCAGCGCGATGTCGAGCGCGATTTCCAGATCGTGCTCCGCCGCGGCTGCCACCAGCGCGTCGAAATCGTCCAGCGTGCCGAGGTCGGGATGGACGGCATCCATGCCTCCCTCGGGCGACCCGATGGCGTAGGGAGAGCCGATATCGTCCGGCCCGGCCCGCAGGGCATTGTTCCGGCCCTTGCGGTTCGTCGTTCCGATCGGGTGGATCGGCGGGAAATACAGCACGTCGAAGCCCAGGTCGCGCACATAGGGAAGGCGGTCGATCACGTCGTGGAAGGTTCCATGCCGATCCGCGGGCCCGGTGGAGCGGGGGAACAATTCGTACCAAGCCGAGAAGGCGGCCCGCTCCCGATCGACCCAGACGGGAATGTCTCGGTCGTAGCGCGTCATGTCGGCCCGCGGCCCCACCTGCGCCATCAGGCGGGTGCCGGCTGGTGCCAGCAACATCTCGATATCGCCCGCCTCTGCCGCCGCTTTCAGCGCCTTCAACTCCACAGCGAGCGCGCGAGGCGCCTCCGTCCTCTCCAGGATCTGTCGTGCCTCCCGGATCTCGACCGAGACATCCTGCCCCGCATCGACCTTCTTGCGCGTATCGCGCGCCCAGGTGCCCCAGAGATCGCGCCAGGCCACGAGGGAGAACGTCGCCGGGCCGGTCTCGTCGAAGACGATCTCGGCGCCCCAGCGATCATTCTCGATGAAGGCCATCCGCTCTTCTGTGCCGTCGGCGCGCATGACGGCCGCGCCGATCACCTCGTGCCCGTCACCGAAAACGTCGGCCGTGACGCGCATCGGCCAGCCGGCCACTGCCTTTGCCGCGAAGCGCCCGCCATCGATCTCGGGAGAGACCGATTCGATAACGAGCCGATGTCGTGCGAGCGCGTCGAGGTCCACGGACCGGGCCATTTCTCGTTGCGACATGCCGAAGACTCTCCCACTGCAATCTACGGGTAAAGCATAGGGCCGCAACGTGGGCTTGGCAGGGCCTGTTCCGCCGGCCGCCAGTGCGCCCGGCTCCGCTTGCGCCGCCCGAGGTCCTGGGCGCGCGTTCGGCCGCGTCGATGCGCTGGGTTCGGGCAATCGCATAGTGCCGGCGACCGGAAGCCCGGGCTCGAAGAGCGCGCCGGACCCCGGACGTCGGACGGCGGCGGAGAGGTGGCCGGGACCTCCGGCCGGAACCCTGCGCACTGAGCCTCGCGGGACCGGCGCGATCTGCACCGCCATTTTCCCGTGCGGGGACTAGGGGCTGACCGGCCGTGGTCGGGCGAAGTAGATGTGGCGCTTGCCACCTTTCAACGATGCCTCGTCCTCGATCCGGAAACGGCTTTCAAGAAGCGCGCGGAAGACGTCCGGCCGGTAGTCGTCGTATTGATCCTCCCGGTTTGCCAGCAACGTCTTCACCATCTCGTCGTCCCGGTCGACGAATTCGATGACGACCGCCGTGTCGAGATCGGCCAGCCAGCCCAGGAACTCGGCGAGCGGGATGTTCGCCGAGATCACCACGTGGTGGATCAGCGCGAGGCAGAGGGTGAGATCCGGGCGCCCCCGATCGGCGAGGCTCTTGCGTTCCCGCCCCTGCCAGCCCTGGCCTGGCGAGGCATCGGCGAGGTTCACCACGAGCGGCAGGATCGCGTCCGACCCGTCGGCCCTCTGGCGCTGGTAAAGCGTTTCGACCGCGCGCCAGTCGCCGTCCATGGCGACCACGCAATCGGAATGTTTGGCCGCGATCCGGGAATAGGTTCCGGTATTGCAGCCGAGATCCCAGGCCAATCGCCAATGGCCGCTGGCCGCCGCGCGGCGCACGAAGTCGGCCTTCTGCTCGGCCTCCTCGGGCGCGTAGGAATGGTTGGTCTCATAGCCCGACCAGGCGCTGCGGCCGCTCGGCGGCGACAGGCCGGAAACCAACCGGGAGAGTTTCGCGACATTGGCCTCGATCAGCGACTTGTCGAAGCCGGCCTGGGCCAGCGAGCCGCGGACATCCCGCGTGCCGTTGCCGGAATACCGGCGCTGCAGCGCGCTCTGGGCGGCGACGTGCAGCAGCACGCCCGGCCGCAGCATGTCGCGCGCGGACATCAGCCCGCGCATCTCCTCGGCGGGGATGCCGTCGATCCGGCCCCGCAGCCACGGGCGATAATCCACGTCCTTGTAGGCACGCAGCATCAGCGGATAGAGGTAGAGTTCGCAGAACTGCCGGTAGCCCACCCAGGCCTGCCCCGGCGCGAGGGGCTCGAAGGACGGGATGTCGATGAAGACCGGCCGGGCCCCCTGCCACTGGATGTTGTAGGGGGTGGAGTCCTTGAGGATCATCCCCTCCTCCAGCGCGTCCTTCAGCAAATCGAGCTGCAGAAGGGCCGCATCCTTCAGCATCCCGAAGGTCCATTCATAGGGATAGGACACGAAGGGAACGCGCGCATGTTCGAGGATGCCGGCCGCCTCGGGCATCCCGGCCAGGCCGGCGGGATCGGCGAGGCGGGTATCCACGATCGTTCCCTCTGCCCGGCGCGCCTCGAAGAAGGGCGCCTTCGCCAACTGCCGCCAGTTGGCGAAGGCGCGCGGGCTGAGGCTCCGGAACACGCGCCCGTCGCGGTAGAATACCGTCCCGTTCCGGTCGCGGAAGGATCCGGGTTCCCGCTCGGCGCAGGTTCCGTAAGCCCCTGCGACCGGGGTGCCTGTCTCGGCCCCGCGCGGGGCCGCGCGCTCGTTCATCTATTTCGCCGAGCGATTGGTGGAGGCGGCCGCGTCGCGCGGCGATTCGGTCTCCCGCGTGCGGGATCTGATCCCGAGCATGGTGAGGAGGCGATCCCAGTAGAACCGGCCGGCGACGGCGGCGCCCGCGACACCGCCCAGCACGACCTGAAGGATCATGCTGCCGGTCCCCGGATCGAGATAGGCGTGGGCCGGGGTCGAGAACGCCCCGACGAGAAGGGTGGACAGGACGAGCGGAAATCCGACCGGAGAGACGCGCAGCAACATCGTTAATTTCCCTGAGAGAGAACATTTATAAATCGTAAACTAGCACCTCGTCATAAATCTGTCATGTTCTGCATGTGACCGTGCGGAGCTTCGCCGATGAGCCACGACGACGTTTCAACGGACGGCGTCCGCGACCACGCGAAGGTCGCGCGCGGAGCGGACCGGGTGGAGGCGCGGCGTCTGACGGCGCCGGTCGCGGCGGTGCTGCTCGGGCCGGCCTCGGTCCTCGCGCTGATGGCGCGGAACCTCAACCAGACCTCGTTTCGGGACGCCGCACCTTGGCTCGCCGGAACGATTCTGTTCGCCGCGTTCCTCTGGCTCGCCTTCGCCGCGCTACGGCGGCGGTTCGATGCCAACGCCGCGCTCGCGGCCGCGATCTGGACGGCGGGGGCGGTATTCTATCTCGGGCTCTTCGGCGGCATCAACGCTTGGCTCGAGGGCGGCTACCCGATGGTGCGCTCGCTGCCGGTGGCCCTCGGTCTTCTGACACTGGCGACGCTGGCGGCCTGGGTCCTGCCGCGGGCGCTGGCCGGGGCCCTGCATGTGGTCGCGAGCGCCGTCGCGGTGTCGCTGCTGGCGCCTCCGCTCTGGGCCACGGTCTCCTATGAATGGCGCCACGGGGACGCTCGCGCGGCCTACGACGCCGACCAGGCGGCCGAAATCCTGCCCCCGCCGCCCGCCGGTGCCGCGGGCCGGGATGCGGGCCGTCCGCCCGACATCTACCATCTGGTCTTCGACCGTTACGGTTCGGCCAGCACTCTCCGCGACGTTTACGGCATCGAGACATGGATCGGCGACCGGCTCGAGGATCGGGGATTCTACGTCGCGGGGGAAAGCCATTCCAACTATCTCAAGACCGCGCCGTCGCTCGCCTCGACCTTCCACATGGACTATCTCGACGCGCTGGCGCGGGATGGCCGGGTGCCGCCCGACAGCTGGCATCCGATGTTCGAGATGCTCGACGATCACCGCGTCGGCCGTTTCCTCGGGGCGCGGGGTTACCGGCGCCTGCAGTTCGGGTCATGGTGGGTCGGCACCTTCGACAGCCGCATCGCGGACGAGAACCACCCCTTCGGGTTCAGCGAGTTCGGGATGCTGTACCTGCGCCGCACGATGCTCAGGCCGGCCTTCCATGCCTTGCCCGACACGCCATTGACGATGCGGCTCGACTGGGACAACGCGCAATGCCAGCGGGTGCCGCGCAAGGTCGAGCGGATCAAGGCGATCGAGCCGGGCGAGCAACCGCTCCACGTCTTCGCGCATTTTCTGGTGCCTCACGGCCCCTACATCTTCACCGCCGAGGGCGAGTGCCTGACGCCCGCCCAGGCGCGCGAGCGCGGCGGCCGGCAAGGCTATATCGACCAGATTGCCTATGCCGACCGAATCATCGCGGATCTCGTCTCCACGCTCCTTGCCCGCGATCCCGCGCCCATCGTCGTGATCCAGGCCGACGAGGGCCCGTTCCCGGAGCGCGACGGCCGCATCCCCTGGCACGAGGCTCCGCCCGGGGCGCTGCGGGTCAAGACCGGCATCCTCAACGCGTTCTATTTCCCGAACGGCAATCCGGCAGAGCTCTCCCCGGAGATCACGCCGGTGAACACCTACCGGGTGCTCTTCAATGCCGTGTTCGGGACCTCGTTTCCGATCCTGCCCGACCGGATCTACGCCTTCCCGACGGAGCGGAGATTGTACGAGTTGCACGACGTGACGGACGCGGTCCGCTAGGACGGTTGGGCGATTCGCGTCCGTCCCGTCGCCGCCCTGATGGAGGTGGCTTCTATCGCTTGCCGCGCTTCGGCGGCTGCGCGCCGCCGGGCCGCGGCCGGGCGGTGGCATCCCGCGGGGCGCCCGGCCGCCCGGCGCGGGCAGGGGGGGCATACCGTTTCGAGGTGTCCGAGGCCCCGGCGCGGCCGGGGGCCGCGCCCTTGCCCGGTTTCTTCCGCGCGGAGTGTGCCGCCGGTTTTCCGGCCTTGCGATCCGGCGCGGCTGCGGCACGGTTCCCCTTGGCCTTGCCGGACCCGTTGGCGAGAGCCGTCGCCGTGGGGCCGGAAACATCCCTCTTGGGCTGGCCGATGCCGCGCGGCGCCTTTGCCACGGGGCGTTCGTCCTCGGGGCCGGTGCGATCCGGGCCGGGCCGAGGCGTCGGGGTGGCGGCGGGCCGCGGGGTTGCCGGCCTGTCGTGCGGGGTGGCCTGCTCGGCCTGGGGCGGGCCATCGGCCGGGCGGGCGGTCACCCCCTTCTCCAGAAGGCCGCCAGGCCCAAGTGCGGCGAGGAAGGCGGGCAGGCAGGCGGCGGAGAGTTCCACCAGCGTCTCGGCGCGTTGCACGCGGATGGCGCCGATCGCGTCCTTGTCGAGATTTCCCGCCCGGCAGAGCATCGGCAAGAGCCACCGCGGCTCCGCGCGGTCGTCGCGGCCTACCGACAGGCTGACCCAGGCGCTGTCGCCGAAGGGCGCGCGCGTTGTCCGCGCGGGGCGGGAATCGGGTGCGCTCAGTTCCTCCGGCGCCGAATGCTGGCCTGCGGTAGAGGCGCAGGCAGGCCGCCGCGATCGCGCGCGGCGCGTGCGCCGCCAGAAGCCGCTCCGCGAAGGCCGCCTCCGCCTCGGTGACATCCGCGGCCCAGGCGGGGTCGGACAGGAGGCGGTCCTCGTCCCGGCGCCGAATCTCCTCGGCGCCGGGCGCGGTGGTCCATTCTGCGGTGACGCGGGCGCTTTGCAGCAGGCGCTCGGCGCGCTTCAGGGCTTTCGGCGGCACCACGAGGGCCGAGATCCCTTTGCGGCCCGCCCGTCCGGTCCGGCCCGAGCGGTGCAGCAGCCCCTCGGCGTTCGAGGGCAGCTCGGCGTGGATCACCAGCTCCAGGTTGGGCAGATCGATGCCGCGCGCGGCCACGTCGGTCGCCACGCAGACCCGGGCGCGCCCGTCCCGCATCGCCTGGAGGGCGTGGCTGCGCTCGGCCTGGCTCAACTCGCCCGACAGGCACACGACCGCGAAGCCACGATTGGCGAATCGCGCCGTCAGCCGGTTCACCGTGGCGCGGGTATTGGCGAAGACGATGGCGTTGCCTGCCTCGTGGTAGCGCAGCACGTTGATGATGGCGTTTTCCGTGTCCGTCTGCGCGACCCGCAGCGCCTGATAGGCAATGTCGGCGTGCTGCGCGCGGTCCGAGAGGGTCGTCACCCGCACCGCCTCGCGCTGGTAGTTCGCCGCCAACGTGGCGATCACCGGTGGTACGGTGGCAGAGAACATCAGCGTGCGCCGTTCGGCCGGGGCCTGGCCGAGCATGAACTCCAGATCCTCGCGAAATCCGAGGTCCAGCATTTCGTCCGCCTCATCCAGCACCACCGCGCGCAGGGCCCCCATGTCGAGCGATCCGCGCTGGATGTGGTCGCGCAGCCGCCCCGGCGTGCCGACGACCACATGGGCGCCGCGGTCGAGGGCACGGCGCTCGTCGCGCATGTCCATCCCGCCCACGCAGGACACCACGCGCGCACCGGCCCTTGCATAGAGCCAGTCGAGTTCACGCGTGACCTGAAAGGCAAGCTCCCGCGTCGGTGCGACGATCAGCGCCAGCGGCGCCGCGGCGGGCCCGAACGCGCCATCGGCAGAAAGGATCGTGGGGCCAATGGCGAGGCCGAATCCCACGGTCTTGCCCGATCCGGTCTGAGCGGAAACGAGTAGGTCGGCGGTATCGAGTGCGGGGTCCGTGACCGCCTCCTGAACGGGGGTCAGCACGTCGTAGCCACGCTCGGCGAGCGCATCGGACAGGGTCTGGATCATCTGGGAACCGATCTGGGAAAGGCGGGCGACGTCACGTCTCGCGGATCGTCGGCAGGGTGGGAAAGGTGGCCCTTAGCGCGAACGGAGGCGCCTGTATACTGCGGATCTCAAGCCGGGTGGAGGGCAGGCGTCGTGTTGCTGGCCATCGAACCTGGCGGGGCAAGGCCGGATGTCGCGCCCGGCGCCTCGGCGACAGGTTGACTGGTTCCTCGCGAAGGCCGACAAATGGTCAATGTCCGCGGCCGCTTGCTGGCCCCGCCTCGGTCGCGTGGAGGCGCGGCATCGGCCGGGGCCCGGCGGGGCAGACAACACCTGATGTGGGGTCGCGCTTCTGTGGTCAAGCCCGCACCGAACCGGACGAGTGAGCGACCTGGCGGCCGGTCGGCCGACGAGTCGCCCTTCGACGCCGATACCTGGCAGCGGCGGCTGGCGGCCGCACGGGCAGAGCGGGCAAAGGCCCTGCAGCGGCGCGCCGAAGATGATCGTCGGCTGGAGAGCGATACGCCGGCCGCCGGCCGCTCCCGGTCGGACCCGTTGCTGACCTCCGCTCCGTTGCCGCGGCCGGACATGGATGAGAGCGCGGTGGAGGACGCCCCGCCTTCCGCCGCGCGTGAAACCGGCACGCACTTGCCGGCCCGGACCGTTGCCCCCCGTGTTGTGTCTCTTCGCCCGGCTTCGGCGGGGTTGCGCGCGGAGGGAACGCAGGAGCGTCTGGCCTCATCGCGTTTCCGGCACCGGCAAGCTGAACGTTTGCGTCCGATCCTCGTCGCGCTGGTGGTGGGTTGCGTCGCCGGGGGGGCCGTGACGAGCCTCACCGACGTTTCCGACGGCCTGTCCCGGCTGGAGAATCGGATCGCGGGCCTCCTATCGCGCGAGGCCGCGCCCGCCGTAGATGCCGCGGACGGGACTGTCGCGATCCCCCCAGCCCCGGCCGGAAAGCAGTCCCCACCGCCGGGCACGGGGGCGCCCCCGGGCACCGGCTCGGCGCCGTCCTCCGAAGGCACCTCGGCCGGGCGCTCCTCGCCCGAAGGGCGCGCCAGTGTGCGCCCGGCTTTCGTCGCGGCCGCCGTCGCCTCGCATGGCCAAGAAGCCTCGCGGCCCGATGGAAGCTCGCTTGCCTTCGGCGCAGTACCCGACCGAAACATCTACCCGTTCCCGGCCCCGGTGCACCCCCTCGCCCTGGCCCGCATTCCGCCGGGAAGCGCCTTCGCGGTCCAGGACGATCTGCCCTTTCGGAATCCCGCTGCTCGCGTCGTGGTGCACGCGCCCCGGAATCTGGCATCGGAGGGTCGCGAGCGGGCGCTGGCGCGGCTGGCGGTTAGCCCCTGGTCTGCCGACCGGATGGTCACGACGTCTTTCACCATCAGCGATACGCATGTTCGCTACTACCACGACCATGACCGCGGGGCCGCCGAGGAACTGGCCGCGCTGTTCGACGCCGGGGCACGGGATTTCACCGGCTACGCCCCCTCTCCGGACGAGGGCCTTCTGGAATTGTGGCTGTCCGGCGAGGGGACCCCATCGGGGCGCGGGCGGGGCGGGTCCGGCGGCCCCAACATCCTCGAACAGATCACGACCATGATCAGGAACAATTTCGGCGGCCGCTGATGATGGTTCGCCTATGGTCGGGACCCATTCATCCTGTTCCGAACACGCATGCAGTCGACTTCTGATCGCCGATTGCGGCTGCGACGCCGACTGAATGCGGGGAACTTTGCATGACAAGGGTATACACGCTTGCATCCCGGGCCGAGTTCCCGCGACTTGGCGGCGAACTACGACAGGCGCCGCCATGACCGGTGCAACCGCATCGAGATCGTGTTCAGTGGCCTGAGATAACGGCGGCGGATCGCAAGGCGCGTCGACCGGTGCCCAGAGCTCCTGCTGTCCGCCATCGCCCTCGCCGCGGCCGTCATCGCCGGCCTTTGGCCATCGATCATTCTGCAGCTTGGCCGATCACTCGCGATGGCGTCGGAGGGGTTCCTTCCACGCTCCGATAGGCAGTCCGAACATATACTTGTCAGAGGCTTGGAAAAAGGCAGAGCGGCCTTGCCCCGCGACCCGTGAACGTCGAGGCAGGGGGAAAGAACGAGTCGTAGCCGTTCCGCGTACCGATAGGCGGCCATCCAGCAGGCCCAAGAGGTCCGCAACTTCGCCGAGACAACAGGATCTCTTCTAGAGGAGAAACCCCGTCGCGGCATCTTCCACGCGCTAAGTATGGTGGAGCCTAGCGGGATCGAACCGCTGACCTCCTGCATGCCATGCAGGCGCTCTCCCAGCTGAGCTAAGGCCCCAATCCAGCACCGTTTCCGACGGTGTGCGGCAGTCCATAGAGAAGGAGCGGAGGCGGTTCAAGTCGAAAATCGGCGCCTCCGCCCGGGTTCTCAGTCGTCGTTTTTCTCGTCGGAGACGTCGGTCAGTTCCTCGAGGGAGACATTGTCGTCCTCGTCATCCTCAAGCACGTCGTCGCCAAGGTCGACGTCGGAGTCCTTGTTGTCGCCATCGTCCAGAACGACTTCCTCGTCGTCCTCGGTCTTGTCTTCCTTCTTCGACCGTTTGTCGGCCTTGTCGGCCAGCATGGTCCGGTTGCTCTTGCCCGTGTCGAGGGGCACGACCTCGCCCGTGTAGGGCGAGACGACCGGGTCGCGGTTGAGGTCGTAGAAACGCTTGCCCGTCGTGGGGCAGACCCGCTTCGTTCCCCATTCTTCCTTGGGCATGGATACCCTCTTCGTGATGCCAGTGTCCGGGATCGCAACCCCGTGCCACAGGGCCGGGGGGCTGTCAAACCTTCCGTCCGATACCAACGCCCGATACGGTCGGGCCATGGGTATTCCGCCGCCGACCACCACGACCCTGCCCGGCGATCCGCCGGTTCCGATCCGGCTGCGGGCTTCGGCCCGGGCGCGGCGGATCACGCTGCGGGTCTCGGCCCTGGACGGGCGGGTCACCCTGACCCGGCCGGCGGGCACGCCTGCGCGCGAGGCGCTCGCCTTCGCCACGGAGAAGGCCGACTGGCTGCGCGCCCAGATCGCGGGGCGGCGCGCGCCCCGGTGGCCGGCGCTGGGGCAGGCGATCCCGGTGGCGGGGGAGGCGCATGCGATCGTGGCGGGGCGGCCCGGGCTGGGTGCCGGCCAGCTGGCCGTGCGGGCCGACCGGCCGGTCGGCCCGCAGGTGGCGGCGGTCCTGAAGCAGGCCGCGCGGGCGCGGCTGGCCGGAGCGGTGGGCCGCCACGCCGCCGCGCTCGACGTCGCGCCGCGCCGGATCACCCTGCGCGATACGCGGTCGCGCTGGGGGTCGTGCAGCGGGAGGGGGGATCTCATGTTCTCCTGGCGCCTGGTGATGGCCCCGGCCGAGGTGCTGGACTACGTCGCCGCGCACGAGGTCGCCCACTTGGTGCGCATGGACCATTCCCCCGCCTTCTGGGCGGTCTGCGCCGATCTCTGCCCCGGCTGGCGCGCCCAGCGCGATTGGCTGCGGCACCGGGGGGCGGACCTTCATGCCTGGCGATTCGACGGCGAGGATTGACGCGACCGGCGCCGCCGCGCAGCATGCGGCCCATGCTCACCCAGCCCCGACCGGATCCGGTGGCGGCGCCGGTCCACGACCGGGTCTACCGCGCCCTTCGCAGCCGGATCATGTACGGAGAGATGGCACCCGGCCAGGCGCTGACCCTGCGCGGGATCGGGCGGGATTTCGGCGTGTCGATGACGCCCGCACGCGAGGCGGTCCGCCGCCTCGCCGCCGAAGGCGCCCTCTCGCTCAGCGGTTCGGGCCGGGTGACCACGCCCGAGCTCACCCCCGAGCGCATCGAGGAACTGGCCGCGCTGCGGGCCCTGATCGAGGTGGAGCTGGCCAGCCGGGCCCTGCCGCGGGCGCATCTGGCGCTGATCGACCGGATGGAGGCGCAGAACATGTCGATCTCGGAGGCGGTGGTGAAGCGCGACGCGGTGGCCTATCTGCGCCGCAACCTCGATTTTCACCGGATGCTCTACCTGCGGGCCCAGGCCCCGGCCATGCTCGCCATGGCCGAGACGGTCTGGCTGCAACTCGGGCCGACCATGCGTGCGCTCTATGCCCGGCTGGAGCGGGCCTCGCCACCGGCGGGGCACCGGCAGATCCTGGCGGCGCTGCGGGCGGGGGACGAGCCGGGGCTGCGGCTCGCCATGCGCGGCGACGTCACCAACGCCCTGCGGATGATCCTCACGGGAGAGGTGGGGCCGGGCTGAGAGGCCCCGGCGCGGCTCAGGAGTGGATCGGCCCGTCGCCGCAGGCCAGCGCCGCCTCGCGCACCGCCTCGGAATAGGTCGGGTGGGCGTGGCAGGTCAGCGCCAGGTCCTCGGCCGCGGCGCCGAACTCCATCGCCACGCAGATCTCGTGGATCAGGTCGCCCGCCATCGGGCCGATGATATGCGCGCCGAGGATGCGGTCGGTCTCCTTGTGGGCGAGGATCTTGACGAAGCCGTCGGCGGCGAAGTTCGCCTTGGCGCGGCCGTTGCCCATGAAGGAGAACTTGCCGGCCTTGTAGGGCGCGCCCTCGTCCTTCAGCTCGTCCTCGGTCTCGCCCGACGCTCGCCGACCTCGGGGTGGGTGTAGATCACCGAGGGGATCACCCCGTAGTTCACGTGGCCGGCCTTGCCGGCCAGCGACCTCGGCCACGGCCATGCCCTCGTCCTCGGCCTTGTGGGCCAGCATCGGGCCGGTGATCGCGTCGCCGATGGCATAGATGCCCTCGACATTCGTGGCCCAGTGCCCGTCGGTCTTCACCTGGCCGCTTGTCGGTCATCTCGACGCCGAGGTCGGAGAGGCCCAGCCCGTCGGTGAACGGCTTGCGGCCGGTGGAGACCAGCACGATATCGGCCTCGACCGTCGTTTCCTCGTCGTCCTTCGCAGCTTGTAGGTGACCGTGCAGCCGTCGTCGGTGGTCTCGACCCGCTGCACCGCGGCGCCGAGGACGAATTCCATCCCCTGCTTGCCAGGATCTTCTGGAACTGCTTCTGCACCTCGCCGTCCATGGCGGGGGTGATCGTGTCGAGATACTCGACCACCGTCACCTCGGTGCCGAGGCGGGCATAGACCGACCCCATCTCCAGGCCGATGACGCCGGCGCCGATCACCACCATCTTGCCCGGGATCTCGTCGAGGGAGCAGCGCGCCGGTGGAGGAGACGACGCGCTCCTCGTCGATCTCCACGCCCGGGATGGAGGCGGGTACCGAGCCGGTGGCGATGACGATGTGCTTGGCCTCGTGCGTCTCGTCGCCGACCTTGACCTTGCCGGCCTCGGGGATCGAGCCCCAGCCCTTCAGCCAGTCGACCTTGTTCTTCTTGAACAGGAACTCGATGCCCTTGGTGTTCTGCTCGATCGTCGTGTCCTTGTAGGACTGCATCTTCGACCAGTCGACCGATGGCGTCTCGCCCATCAGGCCCATCTTCTCGAAATTGGCCTGCGCCTCGTGCAGCATTTCGGTGGCAGTGCAGGAGCGCCTTGGACGGGATGCAGCCGATATTGAGGCAGGTCCCGCCAAGCGTCTCGCGCCCCTCGACGCAGGCGGTCTTCAGGCCCAGCTGCGCGCAGCGGATGGCGCAGACATAGCCGCCGGGGCCGGAGCCGATGATGATGACGTCGTAGCTGGACATTGGACCTCTCCCTCGAACGCTTGAGGAAAGGTCATAGCAGCGCGGCGAGCAGCATCAACAGCGTGGCGATCCAACCCACCCCGAAGATGATCGACCGGCCCGGCACCCAGCCGAAGGCATAGGCGGGCACATAGAGGATGCGCGCGCCCAGATAGGCAAGGGCGCAAGTGGCGGTGAACCAGCTCGACTGCTCCGAGACGGCGACCACCAGACTGGCAACGCCGAACAGGAGGAGCGCCTCGTTGTGGTTCTGGTAGGCCCGCGCCAGGCGCCCGGTGCGGACCGAGAGCTGCTCGGCCAGGGGCTCCGACAGGCGCTGCGGATCGCGCGGGCTCATGGTCTTGCCGGGCCCCAGTTCGAGATTGGCCGGCACGGCATAGAGGAGGAGCTGCATTCCCTGCAGGAGCGCGGCCAGCGTCAGGACGGTCAGTTCAGGCGTCATCATTTTCCTCGAAATAGTAGGCCACGTCCTCGAAGCGGTCGGCCGGGAACGTGTGGAGAAAGCGCATCGGCTTCTCTGGAGCGGTCAAGGCATGGACGAGGCCCGGGAGAACGTGGATCATGTTTCCCGGCGCGAGATCGACGCTTTCACCATCGAGAACCGCCACGCCGATCCCGGCGCTCCCGTGCAGCGCCTCGGAGATATCGTGGCGGTGCGGCTTCTCCTCGCCGCCCCGGGCGAGGAAGCCGATGCACTGGACGATCCCGCGGGTCGGCTGCGCGGCCCCGTCGATCGGCGTCCGGAAGCCTACATCGCCGCGGGTCGCGTCGGACCAGTCGTGGATCTGGGGGTCCGCGCGCCGGACCGGCGTGAAGCGCTCCGTCGTCACGCAGTGGCCAGGAAATGCGCGTCGTGGCCCTTGAGGTGAGAGGAAAGAGCCGAGGTCCTGGCCAGCCAGGCCTGGGCCTTGTCCCGATCCGCCACCCCGTAGAGCGCCCAGATCCGGTCCGGCGCATCGGCCTCCTCCCACAGTTGCAGTTGGGTCAGGCCGGCCTGGTCCCGATCCTCGCGGGCGGAGTCGTAGGCCTCGCGAAATGCCGAGCGGTCGTGGGCGTCGAAACGGATCAGGAGTTGCATGGGGCCGGTCCTTCCCAAGGGGCGGGCAACCACTGAACCACGGGGTCGCGGGCCCTGTCCAGCGCCTCAGGCCTCGCAGATCAGGGCCGCGGCCAGGACCGTGTCGGCATATGTCAGGCCCTGCTCGTCGGTGCGGGCGACAATCTCGGATCGCGGGCGGTCGGCCCAGCGGCAGCGGCCCTCCCGCGAGACCTCGCGGCGGGCCAACGCGATCCGCGTGTCGAGGTCGCGCGGCTCGGCGGGATCAAACAGGAACAGGTGCCAGCGCGCCCCGCCTCCAGCGGTTTCGGTCGACTCGACGTGACGGACCGAGACGTCGCGCGGCACCGGCGCGGCGCAGGCCGCGACGAGCGGCAGGAGGGCGAGGGCAGGGCGCAGCCTCATGCGAGGTGGCCCCGCTGCCGCGCCACATGCAGGAAGCCTGACATGGTCGAGAACAGCGCCGCCCAGCCCAGGAGGGAGCCCCAGCGGGTATCGAAGCCCATGATGGCGGTGCTCCACACGGCGATGGCGATGAAAGCGGCGAGGAAGACGAGCGAGGCCGCGATGGCCCGCGCGTCGCCGCGCAGGCTCCAGAAGGCGGCGAGGCACCCCGCCAGCCCGGAGACCAGCGCCGTGGCGACAAGCACGCCCCGCGTCTCGGTCGCCATGACGCCCGTTTCCGTGCCGAGTGCGGTGTGGATCGCGGTGCGCAGGTTGGTCAGCCCGGCGAGGGCGTAGAGCGCGATCACGATCCAGAGCCACATGGGTCGCCGCATCACAGGTCCATCAGCAGCCGCCGGGGATCCTCGAGCGCTTCCTTGACGCGGACGAGGAAGGTCACCGCGCCCTTGCCGTCGACGATACGGTGATCGTAGCTCAGTGCGAGATACATCATTGGCCGGGCGACGATCTGTCCGTCCACGACCATCGGACGCTGCTGGATCTTGTGCATGCCGAGGATGCCCGATTGCGGCGGGTTCAGGATGGGCGAGGACATCAGCGAGCCGTAGACGCCGCCGTTGGAGATGGTGAAGGTGCCGCCCTGCATCTCCTCCATCGACAGCTTGCCGTCGCGGGCCTTCTTGCCCTTTTCGCCGATCGCCTTCTCGATCGCGGCGAAGCCCATGGAATCCACGTCGCGGATCACGGGCACGACGAGGCCCTGCGGCGTGCCGGTGGCGATGCCCATATGGACGAAGTTCTTGTAGACGACCTCCGTCCCGTCGATCTCGGCATTGACCTCGGGAACCTCCTTCAACGCATGGCAGCAGGCCTTGGTGAAGAAGGACATGAAGCCCAGCCGGACGCCGTGCTTCTTCTCGAACAACTCCTTGTATTCGTTGCGCAATGCCATGACCTCGGTCATGTCCACCTCGTTGTAGGTGGTCAGCATCGCGGCGGTGTTCTGGGCGTCTTTCGAGGCGCTTGGCGATGGTCTGGCGCAGTCGGGTCATCTTGACCCGCTCCTCGCGGTCGGCATCCTCGGCAGGCGACGGCGCGCGCTTGGGCGGCTCGGACTTGGGCGCGTCGGCCTTGGGGCCCGATCCACCCTGTTCCAGGGCCTTGAGGACGTCCTCCTTCATGATGCGGCCGTCCTTGCCGGACCCCTTCACGTCCTTCTCGGAGAGGCCCTTCTCCTCCATCATCTTCTTCGCCGAGGGGGCATCGGAACCCCGGCGGTTTTCGCGTCGGTTTCCCGTCGGAGTCCGAATCGTCCGATTTCGCCTCGCCGGAGGCCTTCCTCGCGCCGCCGCCGGCGCCTTCGGTCAGCATGGCGAGCACGCCGCCGGGCTCCACCGTCTCGCCCTCCTGCTTGAGGATCTTCGACAGCGTGCCGGCGGCCGGGGCGGGCACCTCGACGGAGACCTTGTCGGTTTCCAGCTCGGCCAGCATCTCGTCGGCCTCGACGGTATCGCCCTCCTTCTTGAACCAGGTGGCGATGGTCGCCTCCGAGACGCTCTCGCCCAGCGTGGGAACCTTGACCTCGACCTCCTCGCCGGAGCCGCCTGCATCCTCGCCGCCGGAGGAGGACTCCTCCGCGTCGGCCTTCTTGTCCGCCTTTTCGCCCTTCTCGGCATCGGCGCCGGAATAGCCGCCCTGCTTGTCCTCGTCCTTGCGCGGCTCGGTCTTCTCGGGTCCGGCATTTCCGGCCTCGGCGATATGGGCCAGGAGCGCGTCGACCCCCACCGTCTCGCCCTCCTGGGCCACGATCTCGTCGAGCGTTCCGGCGGCGGGGGAGGGAACCTCCACCGTCACCTTGTCGGTCTCCAGCTCGCAGAGCATCTCGTCGGCCTCGACCCGGTCGCCCGGCTTCTTGAACCAGGTGGCGATGGTCGCCTCGGAGACGGATTCGCCCAGGGTTGGGACGCGGACTTCGGTCATGGTCTTATCCTTCGATTCCGAGCGCGGCGCTCACCAGCGCCGCCTGTTGTGCCTTGTGGGTGGAGGCGAGCCCCGTGGCCGGCGAGGCCATGGCAGGGCGGCCGTGGTATTCGGGCCGGGTGTTGTCGGCCTGGATGCGGGTCAGAACCCATTCGATGTTGGGCTCCACGAAGGTCCAGCCGCCCTGGTTCTTGGGTTCCTCCTGGCACCAGACGATCTTCGCCCGGGTGAAGCGCTTGAGCTCCTTGACCATGGCATGGGCGGGGAAGGGATAGAACTGCTCCAGCCGCATCAGGTAGACGTCGTCGAGCCCCTCGGCGTCGCGCTTCTCCAGCAGATCGTAATAGACCTTGCCCGAGCACAGGACGACGCGCTTGATCTCATCGTCGGGCTTCAGCTCGATGTCGGAGAGCCCCTTCTCGGCGTCGTCCCACAGCACCCGGTGGAAGGAGGAGCCTTCGAGGAAGTGCTCGGCCTTCGACACCGCCAGCTTGTGGCGCAGGAGCGACTTGGGCGTCATCAGGATCAGCGGCTTGCGGAACGAGCGGTGCAATTGCCGGCGCAGGATGTGGAAGTAGTTCGCCGGCGTGGTGCAGTTCGCCACGATCCAGTTGTCCTGGCCGCATTGCTGCAGGAAGCGCTCCAGCCGGGCGGAGGAATGCTCGGGCCCCTGTCCCTCGTAGCCGTGGGGCAGCAGGCAGACGAGGCCCGACATCCTCAGCCACTTCGATTCGCCGGAACTGATGAACTGGTCGAACATGATCTGGGCGCCGTTGGCGAAATCGCCGAACTGCGCCTCCCACAGGGTCAGCGCATTGGGCTCGGACAGGGAATAGCCGTATTCGAAGCCCAGCACGGCGTATTCCGAGAGCATCGAATCGATGACCTCGTATTGCGCGCTGGCCCTCGCGGATGTGGTTGAGGGGGTAGTAGCGCTCCTCGGTGTCCTGGTCGACCAGGGCGGAATGGCGCTGCGAGAAGGTGCCGCGGCCCGAATCCTGGCCCGAGAGCCGCACCGGATAGCCTTCGAGCAGCAGCGAACCGAAGGCGATCGCCTCGGCCGTGGCCCAGTCGAATCCCTCGCCGCTCTCGAACATCTGCTTCTTGGAGTCGAGGAGGCGTCCCACGGTGCGGTGCAGGTTGAACTTGTCCGGCGCGCCGGTCAGGGCCTTGCCGACCGCGTCGAAGGTCTCGCGGGCGATGGCGGTCTTGCCGCGCTGGTACTTGTCGCCCTGCCGGTCGAGATGGGACCAGCGCCCGTCGAGCCAGTCGGCCTTGTTGGGCCTGTAGTCCTTGCCGGCCTCGAACTCCTCGCCCAGCCGGGACTGGAACTCGGACTTCATGTCCTCGATCTCGCCCTCTGGGATCAGCCCCTCGCGGGCGAGCCGCTCGGAATACAGGCTGAGCGTGGTCTTCTTCTGCTTGATGACCTTGTACATCGAGGGGTTCGTGAACATGGGCTCGTCGCCCTCGTTGTGCCCGAACCGGCGGTAGCAGATCATGTCGATCACCACGTCCTTGCGGAACTTCTGCCGGAACTCGGTGGCGACCTTGGCGGCATGGGTCACCGCCTCGGGGTCGTCGCCGTTGACGTGGAAGATCGGCGCCTCGACCGTCAGCGCGATGTCGGTGGGGTAGGGCGAGGTGCGCGAGAAGGCCGGCGTGGTGGTGAAACCGATCTGGTTGTTGACCACGATGTGGATCGTGCCGCCTGTGCGGTGGCCGCGGATGCCCGAAAGCTGGAAGCATTCGGCCACCACGCCCTGGCCGGCGAAGGCCGCGTCGCCGTGCAGCAGCACGGGCAGCACCTCGTCGCGGTCGCTGTCGTTCAGCTGGTCCTGCTTGGCCCGCGCCTTGCCCAGGACGACCGGGTTCACCGCCTCCAGGTGCGAGGGGTTGGCGGTCAGCGACAGGTGCACGGAGTTGCCGTCGAACTCCCGGTCCGACGAGGTGCCGAGGTGGTACTTGACGTCGCCCGATCCCTCCACCTCGTCGGGCTTGAAGCTGCCGCCCTGGAACTCGTGGAAGATCGCCCGGTAGGGCTTGCCCATCACGTTGGCCAGAACCGACAGGCGGCCACGGTGGGGCATGCCGATGACGATCTCCTTCACGCCGAGCGCGCCGCCGCGCTTGATCAGCTGCTCCATCGCCGGGATCAGCGCCTCGGCCCCGTCGAGGCCGAAGCGCTTGGTGCCCATGTACTTGACGTGAAGGAACTTCTCGAAGCCCTCGGCCTCGACCATCTTGTTGAGGATGGCGCGGCGGCCCTGTTCGGTGAACTTCACCTCCTTGCCGTAGCCCTCGATCCGCTCCTTGAGCCAGGCGGCCTGCTCGGGGTCCGAGATGTGCATGTACTGGAGCGCGAAGGTGCCGCAATAGGTGCGCTTCACCAGATCCAGGATCTCGCGCAGGGAGGCGACCTCCAGCCCCAGCACGTTGTCGAGGAAGATCTGCCGGTCGAGGTCGCTCTCGTCGAAGCCGTAGGAGGTGTAGTCGAGCTCGGCCTGGTAGGATTTCTCGCGCAGGCCCAGCGGGTCGAGATCGGCGTTCAGGTGGCCGCGGATCCGGTAGGCGCGGATCAGCATCAGCGCGCGCACCGAGTCGAGCACCGCGTGGCGGATCTGCTCGGTGGTGGCGGACTTGCCGGAGGCCGCGGCCTTCTCGGTGATCTTCTGCGCGATGGCGCCGCCATCGGCGCCGGGCGCCGCGGGCCACTGGCCGTCGAGCGCGTGGGTCAACTCGTCGTCGGGCTGCGGCGGCCAGTCCTTGCGCGCCCAGGAGGGGCCGGCGGCCTCGGCCTTCGGGTCGCCCTCGCTCCTCCAGCTGGTCGAAGAAGGCGCGCCAGCTGTCGTCGACCGCGTCCCGGTCCTCGGCATAGCGGGCATAGAGCTGCTCGAGATAGACCGCGTTCTGCCCGCCCATGAAGCTCGAGGCGCGGAACACGTCGTTGCGGGACTGGTCGGTCATGATGTCACCTCATGGGGGTTGGGGCCGTGCGCGTTCGGCCCGGGCTCGGAGGGGCTGGCTAGCCACCAGATAACCACGAGCGGGGAAAGGAAAAGAACGACGAGCGCCAGGCCGAGGACCAGGGTGGCCCCGCCGGCGAAGAGCGCGGCGAAATCCCCCGCCAGGAGCGGCGCGAAGCCGCCGAGGAGGCCGGCGAATGTGCCGATCCCGACGATCACCAGGAACGGGTAGAGCATGAAGAGACCCGAGCGGCCGGTATCGTGCATGCGCCGCCAACCGGCGGCGAGCATGGGCAGGAACATGGCGAGGCCGAACAGGGCCTCCAGCGGGCCGGTCGTGTCATGGCCGGCCGCCTCGACCACCGGCGTGCCGAAGATCGCCCGGTCGATGGCGGCGGCGAGGAAGCTGCCCAGGATGAAGAACAGGATGAAATACCAGTACTCGCTGCGCGAGGCGCGGCCCGAGAAGGTGACGTATTTCGACAGGCAGGTGCGGATCGCGCGGTGGAAGCTCATCAATGCCCGGCCGTCCGGGGCCCCAGCCCCGGCATCGACCACCCCCGAATGTCGCCAGTCGATCGCATCGTCCGCGCCTCGAAGCGGGGGCCGGCCGCAGGGCCGGCCCGTTGCAGTTCAGCCGATCGCCTTCAGCACCGCCTGGCCCAGCCCCGCGGGGCTGTCCGCGACGGTGATGCCGGCTTCCTCCATGGCAGCGATCTTGTCCTCGGCGCCGCCCTTGCCGCCGGCGACGATGGCGCCGGCATGGCCCATGCGCCGGCCCGGGGGCGCGGTGCGGCCGGCGATGAAGCCCGCCGTGGGCTTCCAGCGCCCGGCCTTGCGCTCGTCGGCGAGGAACTGGGCGGCGTCCTCCTCGGCCTGGCCGCCGATCTCGCCGATCATGATGATGGCTTGGGTCTCCTCGTCGGCGAGGAACATCTCCAGCACGTCGATATGCTCGCTGCCCTTGATCGGGTCGCCGCCGATGCCGACGCAGGTGGACTGCCCCAAGCCGACATCGGTGGTCTGCTTCACCGCCTCGTAGGTCAGGGTACCGGAGCGCGAGACCACGCCCACCTTGCCGCGCTTGTGTATGTGGCCGGGCATGATGCCGATCTTGCAGGCGTCGGGCGTGATCACGCCGGGGCAGTTCGGGCCGATCAGCGTGGTCTTCGTGCCCTCGAGCGCGCGCTTGACCTTCATCATGTCGAGCACCGGGATGCCTTCGGTGATGCAGACCACGAGCTCGATCCCCGCGTCGATCGCCTCGAGGATGGAATCCGCGGCGAAGGGCGGCGGCACGTAGATCACCGAGGCGTCGGCGCCGGTGGTCTGCACCGCCTCGTGGCAGGAGTTGAACACCGGCAGGTCCAGATGCGTCTGCCCGCCCTTGCCGGGGGTGACGCCGCCCACCATCCGGGTGCCGTAGGCGATGGCCTGTTCGGAGTGGAACGTGCCCTGGCTGCCGGTGAAGCCCTGGCAGATCACCTTGGTGTCCTTGTCGACGAGAATGGCCATGTCGGCTCCTTGGTCTGTCAGTGGGGGCGGGGTCGGAACAGCTCTTCGCCGTCCTCCACCGCCGCATCGAGCAGGCGCACGAGGACGAGCCCCGCGCCCATGATGAGAAGGGTCCGGCCGATCGAGCCGGTGAGGTTGCGCGGCAGGATCCGGGCGATGCCGTCGCGGGTCAGCCGCGCCGCGCGCCGGGCGCCGCTGTCGCGATGGGCCACCGCCGGCCGGTCGGGCAGGGCGAGGGCCTTCGGCTGCCATCGCCGCAAGAGCAGGCCGCCGCCGATCAGGGCGGCGCCGATGATCAGCGGCGCGGCGTCGGTGACGGGCTTGGTCATGGCGTGGCTTCCTTGCCGGATCCGGGTGGCCGGGGTGATCCGGCCCGTCGCGGGCCGACGGGCATTCGGCGCCCGGACCGCTCCGCCGGAGCGATCCGCCCCGAGGGTGCGTCGGGGCCGCGTCTCACCCCTTCACCGCCTTGACGATCTTCTCGGCGGCGTCGGAGAGGTCGTCGGCGGCGATGACGTTGAGGTCGGAGTTCTCGATGATCTCCTTGCCCTTCTCGACATTCGTGCCCTCGAGCCGCACGACCAGCGGCACTTCGAGGCCCACTTCCTTGACCGCGGCGACGACGCCCTCGGCGATCACGTCGCAGCGCATGATGCCGCCGAAGATGTTGACGAGGATGCCCTTCACGTTCTTGTCCGACGTGATGATCTTGAACGCCTCGGTCACCTTCTCCTTGGTGGCGCCGCCGCCCACGTCGAGGAAGTTGGCAGGCTCGGCCCCCTTCAGCTTGATGATGTCCATCGTCGCCATGGCGAGGCCGGCACCGTTGACCATGCAGCCGATCTCGCCGTCGAGGGCGATGTAGTTCAGGTCGTATTTCGAGGCCTGCAGCTCCTTGGGATCCTCCTCGGTCTCGTCGCGGAGCGAGGCGATGTCCTGGTGGCGGTAGAGCGCGTTGGAATCGAAGCCGACCTTGGCGTCGAGCACCTTCAGGTCGCCCTTGTCGGTGACGATGAGCGGGTTGATCTCCAGCTGTTCCATGTCCTTCTCGACGAAGGCCTGGTAGAGGATGCCCATCAGCTTGACGCATTGCTTCAGCGCCGGGCCCTCGAGCCCCAGGGCGAAGGCGATGCGGCGGCCGTGGAAGGGCATGTAGCCGGTCACCGGATCGACGGTGAAGCTTAGGATCTTGTCGGGGGTGGAGGCGGCGACCTCCTCGATGTCCATGCCGCCCTCGGTGGAGCAGACGAAGGAGATCCGGCTCGACTGCCGGTCAACCAGCAGCGCGAGATAGAGTTCGCGCGCGATGTCGGAGCCGTCCTCGAAATAGACGCGGTTTACCTGCTTGCCGGCCTCGCCGGTCTGGTGGGTGACCAGGGTGCGGCCGAGCATCCGGCGCGCCTCGTCGGCGGCCTCCTCGACCGACTTGGCCAGCCGAACGCCGCCCTTCTCGCCGGCATCGGCCTCCTTGAACGATCCCTTGCCGCGGCCGCCGGCGTGGATCTGCGCCTTCACCACCCAGAGCGGGCCGTCGAGTTCGCCGGCGGCGGTCTTGGCCTCCTCGGCGCGGGTGACGACGCGGCCGTCGGAGACGGGGGCACCGTAATCGCGCAGGAGCGCCTTGGCCTGGTATTCGTGGATGTTCATTCCGGACTCCGCGGCTGGACCTTTTGCGTGACGTTCTGCCACGCGCTCAGGTCGCTGCCAACGCCTGTCCGCGCGGATCCGCGCACCCGATGCACAATCGCGCCATATGTGATCACACCCCGGCAGGCCGTGATCGCATCGTGCTGCAACGCAAAAAAAAGGCGCGCCCCCAAGGGGACGCGCCCGTACCCGGCATGGGGCCGGGGTGGATCAGGCGAGGCTCTCGTCGATCCCCTTGCAGGCCTTCACGAGGCCCTTCACCGCCTCGACGGAGGAGTTGAACATCTCCTGTTCGTCCTTGTTCAGGTCGATGTCGACGACCTTCTCGATGCCGTTCTCGCCGATGATCGTGGGCACGCCCACGTAGAACCCGTCGAGGCCGTACTCACCGTCGCACCAGGCCGCGCAGGGCAGGAGCCGGCGCTGGTCCTTCAGGTAGGCCTCGGCCATCTCGATTGCGGCGGTGGCGGGGGCGTAGAAGGCCGAGCCGGTCTTGAGATGGCCGACGATCTCGGCGCCGCCGTCGCGGGTGCGCTGGACGATGGCGTCGATCCGCTCCTGGGTGGTCCAGCCCATCTTCACCAGGTCGGGCAGCGGGATGCCGGCGATGGTGGAGTAGCGCGTCAGCGGCACCATCGTGTCCCCGTGGCCGCCCAGAACGAAGGCGGTGACGTCCTTCATGGAGACGTCGAATTCGATGCTGAGGAAGTGCCGGAAGCGGGCCGAGTCGAGCACGCCGGCCATGCCGCAGACCTTCTGGTGGGGCAGGCCGGAGAATTCGCGCAGGGCCCAGACCATCGCGTCGAGCGGGTTGGTGATGCAGATGACGAAGGCGTCGGGGGCGTTGTCGCGGATGCCCTCGCCGACGGCCTTCATGACCTTGAGGTTGATGCCGAGCAGGTCGTCGCGGCTCATGCCGGGCTTGCGCGGCACCCCGGCGGTGACGATGCAGACATCGGCGCCGGCGATATCGGCGTAGTCCTGGGTGCCCTTGAGCCTGGCGTCGAAACCCTCGGCCGGGCCGGACTCGGCAATGTCGAGCGCCTTGCCCTGCGGCGTGCCCTCGGCGATGTCGAACAGCACGACGTCGCCCAGTTCCTTCAGCACCGCGAGGTGGGCGAGCGTGCCGCCGATCTGCCCCGCGCCGATCAGCGCGATCTTGGGTCTGGCCATGATGGTCTCCGCTGGTTGCTTGCTTGGTCGGGCGGAGGGTTACGGGGTCGCCCCGGCCGTGACAAGCCCGCCGTGGGCCGGGCGCAGACGCGAAACGGCCGCCCCGGGGGGCGACCGCCTGCAGGGCCGATACGCGGCCCGGTCACTCGTTAAGAAAGGTGTCTTAGTTGCCGGAGGTTTCCTCCTGGGCCTCCTGGCCAGCCTGTTCCGCGGCCTGTTCGGCCTGCTGGGCGGCGTCCTGCGCGGCCTGCTCGGCCTGCTGGGCGGCGTCCTGCGCCTCTTGCCCGGCATTCTGGGCCGCGTCCTCGGCGGCCTGCCCGGCCTCTTGAGCCTCTTGGCCGGCCTCCTGCGCGGCCTGCTCGGCCCCGGACTGCTCGCCGCCCGAACTGCTGGACTGCTCGCTGCCCGACCCGTCGGAGGAGCTCGACGAGCTCGAGCTGCTGGAAGAACCGGACTCGCTGGAGGAGCCGGAGCCGTCTTCGGAGCCGGCGCGCAGGCTCGCGGGATCGAATTGCGGTGCGTTCTCGATCTGATCCTGCGTGGCGGGGATCGTCATCATGAACTCGCCCTGGTTCTCGGGATCCTGGGTGAACTCGATGGCGTCCATGTTCACCGCGACACTCCGTTCGCCGATGCCGAGGAAGCCGCCGACACCGATGATCACGTAGTCGATCTGACCATCCTGGGTGACGACAAGATCGTTGATCGAGCCGATTTGCTGGCGCTCGGTGCCGCCTTCGGAGGAGCCACTCTCGGACGACGAGCCGCTTTCGGAGGAGCCGCTTTCCGACGATCCGCTCTCCGAGGAACTCTCGGATGCCTGCTGGGCGGCGGCCATGGTCGAGTAGATCGTGCTGCCGATCATGTCGCTGCCGAGCTGCAGCTCGGGATTGGAGGGCACCTGGGCGAAGATGTCGCCCGAGGCCGAGGCGCCCTGGCCGGACGGGGTGTCGCCACCTTCCTGCTGGGCGAGGGCCGGTGCACCGAGCAGCATGGCGGTAATGGCGGTGGTGGAAAGAATACGGTTCATGACTGGTCCTCCGAATATCGCGGTTCAGCCCGCGTCTTGCTGCACAATCCGTTTGTGCGGCGGGAGTTCCAGACCGTGTGCCGTGGAATGCGGATATGGTGAAGCAGGGAGGAACCCGCCCGGCCGAGACGTGCGAGGCGGCGGCGCGGTCGCGGCGGGTCCGTGCCGCGGCGCGGCGATGGGGCTTGCGCGATCGTGCCGATCCGTGGCACGTCGCGACACAATATTGCCCGAGGGAGGCGAGGATGAGCGAGCGGATGCGACCCTGGAGATCGGTCCTCTATATCCCCGGGTCGAAGGCCCGGGCACTGGAGAAGGCGCGCGACCTGCCCGTGGACGCGATCATCTTCGACCTCGAGGACGCGGTCGCGGTGGGTGAGAAGGCCGCGGCGCGCGAGACGCTGGCGGCGGCGCTGCATCAGGGCGGCTACGGCGACCGGGCGACGCTGGTGCGGATCAACGGGCTGGACACCGTCTGGGGCTGGCCCGACCTGGAGGCGGTCGTGGCCGCCAGCCCGCACGCGATCCTGCTGCCGAAGGTGAACGAGGCGGCGGATGTGCGCCGCCTGGTCGAGCGCATGGCGCTCCTTCCGGGGGCGGAGAACACGCGGGTCTGGGCGATGATGGAGACCGCCCGCGGCGTGTTCAATGCCTCCGGCATCGCGCAGGCGCCGCGGATGGAGGGTTTCGTCATCGGCACGAACGACCTGGCCGCCGAGATCGGCTGCGAGACGGGGGGCGACCGGATGCCCCTGATGATGTCGCTGCAGACCTGCGTTGCGGCGGCGCGGGCCGGGCGGATCGCCGTGGTGGACGGCGTCTTCAACGCCTTCAGGGACGAGGCCGGGCTTGAGGCCGAGTGCCGCCAGGGCCGGGCGCTTGGCATGGACGGCAAGAGCCTGATCCATCCCGCCCAGATCGAGACCTGCAACCGGGTCTTCACCCCCTCGGGCGAGGAGGTGGAACTGGCCCGCCGCCAGATCGCCGCCTTCGAACAGGCCGAGGCGGAGGGGCAGGGCGTGGCCGTGCTGGATGGCCGGATCGTGGAGAACCTGCACGTCGCCGCGGCGCGCAAGACCCTGGCCCGGGCGGAGGCCTGAGCCGTGGCGCTGCTGGTCGCCGGTCTCGCGCTGTGGGTGGCGGCGCACCTGTTCAAGCGCGCCGCGCCGGAGGCCCGGGCGGCGCTGGAGGCGCGGTTGGGCGCCGGCGCCGCGAAGGGCGCCCTTGCGGCGGTGCTGGCGCTGTCGGTGCTGCTGATCGTGGTCGGATATCGGGGGGCGCCCTTCATCCCGGTCTATGCCCCTCCGGCCTGGGGGGTACATCTCAACAACCTGGCCATGTTCTTCGCCATCGCGCTGTTCGGGCTGGGCTCATCGAAGTCGCAGCTGCGCGGAACGCTGCGGCACCCGCAGCTGACCGGCTTCGCGCTCTGGGCGGCGGCGCACCTGCTGGTGAACGGCGACCTGCATTCGCTGGTGCTGTTCGGCACGATGCTGGTCTGGGCGCTGGTCGAGATCCCGGTGCTGAACGCCACCACCGCGCGGCCCGAGCCGTTCGAGGGCGGCAGCTGGAAGGGGACGCTGCGGCTCGCCCTCATCGCGGCCGCGCTCTATGCCGTGATCACCGCCATCCACGCCTGGTTGGGCGTATGGCCCTTCGCAGGATGATCCGATGCTCTACCGATTGCTGACGGGCGACGACACGTCCGCCTTTTGCCACAAGGTGTCCGAGGCGCTGGACAAGGGCTGGGAGCTGCACGGTGCGCCGGCCTATGCCTACGACGCGCAGAACAACGTCATGCGCTGCGCCCAGGCGGTGGTGAAGCGCGACCACGCCCCCTACGCGCCCGACATGAAGCTGGGGGCGCAGTGATGTCGAAGACCAATGCGGGCTACTTTTTCGAGGATTACCGGGTCGGCCAGGTGATCCGGCACGCCGCGCCGCGAACCGTCGGGGCCGGGGAGCGGGCGCTCTATCACGCGCTCTATCCGGCGCGGCACGCGTTGCATTCCTCCGACGTCTTCGCGCGGGCCTGCGGCCTGCCGAGCGCGCCGCTCGACGACCTGATCGCCTTCCACACCGTCTTCGGTAAGACGGTGCCCGACATCTCGCTGAACGCGCGGGCGAATCTGGGTTATGCCGAGGGGCGCTGGCACGCCCCCGTATGGCCCGGCGACACCCTGTCCGCCGAGAGCGAGGTGATCGGGCTGAAGCAGAATTCCAACGGCCGGACCGGCGTGGTCTGGGTGCGCACCACGGGGCGCAACCAGGAGGGCCAGAAGATCCTGAGCTATGTGCGCTGGGTCATGGTGAAGAAGCGTGACGCGGAGACGCCGGCGCCGGAGACGGTGGTGCCCGACCTGAAGCCGGCGCTGGAGCCGGGCGACCTGGCGGTGCCCGCGGGCCTGACCTTCGATGAATACGATTTCGACCGGGCCGGGGAGCCGCACCGGATGGCGGACTACGCGGCGGGCGAGGTGATCGACCATGTCGACGGCGTGACCGTAGAGGAAGCCGAGCACATGATGGCCACGCGACTGTGGCAGAACACCGCCAAGGTGCATTTCGACGTGACCCAGCGCGAGGACGGGCGGCGGCTGGTCTATGGCGGCCACGTGATCTCGATGGCCCGGGCGCTGAGCTTCAACGGACTGGCGAATGCCCAGACGATCGCGGGCCTCAACGGCGGGGCGCACGCCAATCCCTGCTTCGCCGGGGACACGATCAGGGCCTGGTCGGAGGTGCTGGACACCGCCGCGACGGCCGTGCCCGGCCTGGGCGCGATCCGGTTGCGGCTGGTCGCGACCCGCGGGGAAGGGCCCGATGCCGGCCTGCGGGACGGGGAGGGCCGCTATCGCGACCACGTTCTCCTCGATCTCGACTACTGGGCGCTGATGCCGGCCTGAACGTGATCACGCCGAAAATCGCTGTGATCGCAACAGGCGGGCAATCGTCGCACCCGGGGCCGCCCACCTCTGTGGGGGCGTGACACGCGCGGCGAAATCGCTACGTATCGGAAGGACTTCATACATGCGCGTCCGCAGAGCCAACGAGAAGGAACAGCCATGGCCGACGTGAACCGGGGCGCCCGACCGCTCAGCCCCCATCTGCAGGTCTATCGTCCGCAGCTCAATTCCGTGACCTCGATCCTGACGCGCGTGACCGGCAACGCGCTGGTCGTGGGGGGGCTGCTGATCACGTGGTGGTTCCTTGCCGCCGCCGCCGGGCCTGGCGCCTTCGCCGTGGCCGACGGGGTGCTGACCTCGTGGTTCGGCGACGTCGTGATGTTCCTGTCGGTCTGGGCGCTGTGGTACCACACGCTGGCGGGGCTGCGGCACCTGTACTGGGACACCGGCCGCGGCTTCAGCCTCGACCTGGTGGCAAAGCTCGGCTGGGGCATCATCGGCGGGTCGATCGTGCTGACGATCCTGACCGCGCTCATCGTCTGAGGAGACCGATCATGTCCGAGATGTCCCGCTCCGCCTACCTCACCAGCCGCAAGCGCGCCACGGGCCTGGGCTCCGCCAAGTCGGGGACCGCGCATTACTGGGGGATGATCAAGTCCTCCGTCGGCCTGCTGATCCTGGTGCCGCTGTTCGTCTTCACCTTCGGGCCGGTGCTGGGATCCTCGTACGAGGAGGTGCTGGCCTACTATTCCAACCCGGTCCCGGCCGTGATCGCGGCACTGACGATCGCCGTCAGCTGGCTGCATTTCAAGAACGGCGCCCAGACGGCGATCGAGGACTACCTGCGCGGCATGCCGATGAAGATCGCGATCATCGCGGTGAACTGCGTCGCCTATGCCGCCCTGGCCGCGGGGCTGTTCGCCCTGGTGCGGCTGGCGCTTTGAGAAGGATCTGACGATGGCTGCCTACGAGTACCAGACGCACAATTACGACGCGATCGTCGTCGGCGCGGGCGGGTCCGGCCTGCGCGCCACGCTGGGCCTGGCCGAGCAGGGCCTGCGCACCGCCTGCGTGACCAAGGTGTTCCCCACCCGCTCCCATACCGTGGCCGCCCAGGGCGGCATCGCCGCGTCCCTGGGCAACATGGGCAAGGATCACTGGCAGTGGCACATGTACGACACCGTGAAGGGATCGGACTGGCTGGGCGACGTGGACGCGATGGAATACCTCGCGCGGAACGCGCCCGAGGCTGTCTATGAACTGGAGCATTACGGCGTGCCCTTCAGCCGCACCGAGGAGGGCAAGATCTATCAGCGACCCTTCGGCGGACACACGACCGAGTTCGGCGAGGGCCCCCCGGTGCAGCGCACCTGTGCCGCCGCCGACCGCACCGGCCATGCCATGCTGCACACGATGTACGGCCAGTCCCTCAAGGAGGGGGCGGAGTTCTACATCGAGTATTTCGCCATCGACCTTTTGATGAGCGAGGACGGCCGATGCCAGGGCGTCGTGGCCTGGTGCCTGGAGGACGGTTCGATCCACGTCTTCAACGCCAAGACGACGGTGCTGGCCACGGGCGGCTACGGCCGCGCCTATGCCAACGCGACCTCGGCCCATACCTGCACCGGCGACGGCGGCGGCATGGTGGCGCGCGCCGGCCTGCCGTTGCAGGACATGGAATTCGTGCAGTTCCACCCCACCGGCGTCTTCGGCGCCGGCTGCCTGATCACCGAGGGCGCCCGCGGCGAGGGTGGCTATCTGACCAATTCCGAGGGCGAGCGGTTCATGGAGCGCTATGCCCCCACCTACAAGGACCTGGCCTCCCGCGACGTGGTCTCGCGCTGCATGACGATGGAGATCCGGGAGGGGCGTGGCGTCGGCAAGAACGGCGACCACATCCACCTCAACCTCAACCACCTGCCCAAGGAGGCGCTGCACGACCGTCTGCCCGGCATCTCGGAGACGGCCAAGATCTTCGCCGGCGTCGACGTGACCAAGGAGCCGATCCCGGTCCTGCCGACGGTGCACTACAACATGGGCGGCATCCCCACGAACTACTGGGGCGAGGTGCTGAACCCCACCAAGGAGGATCCCGACCGGATCGTCCCCGGCCTGATGGCGGTGGGCGAGGCGGGCTGCGCCAGCGTCCACGGGGCGAACCGGCTGGGATCGAACTCGCTGATCGACCTCGTGGTCTTCGGCCGCGCCGCCTCGATCAAGGCGGGCGAGGTGGTCGATCCGGCCACGCCGCCGGCGCCGGTGAACACCGCCCAGGTGGACAAGGCGCTGGATAGGTTCGACGCGCTACGCCACGCGAAGGGGAACGTGCCCACGGCCGAGCTGCGCGCCGAGATGCAGAAGGCGATGCAGGACGACGCCGCCGTCTTCCGCACCGAGGAGACGCTGGCGCAGGGCGTGGAGAAGATGAACGCCGTGGCGGGCAAGATGGACGACCTGCACGTGTCGGACCGGTCGATGATCTGGAACACCGACCTGATGGAGACGCTGGAGCTGACCAACCTGATGCCGAACGCGCTGGCCACCATCGTCTCGGCCGAGGCGCGCAAGGAGACCCGCGGCGCCCATGCCCACGAGGATCACCCCGACCGGGACGACGAGAACTGGCGCGTCCATACCCTGGCGCGGGTGAACGGCAAGGTGGAGCTGGACTATCGGCCGGTGCACCTGAACCCGCTCCTGGGCCACAACGAGGGCGGCATCGACCTGGACAAGATCAAGCCGAAGACGAGGGTCTATTGACGCCCGAGGCTCCTGGCCGGGGCCGGCGGCCGCTCATGCGCTGGGCGGCGGCCTTGCTTCTTGCCGGGGCCTGCGTGCCGGCCACGGGCGAGGAGATCGCCCGCGACGCGGCCAAGTCGGTGATCGGCCGCACCGTCGCGACCCGGTTTCCGGGCCTGCCGGTCCAGCCGGCGGTGGACTGCCTGGTCGACAATGCCACGAACGAGGAGGTGCTGGCCCTCGCCTCGGATACCGTGACCGGGCCCACCGCCGCGACGACCGAGACGGTCCTGGCGATCGCGTCCCGGCCCCGAACCCTGAACTGCCTCGCCGCCAGCGGCGCGACGATGCCCATCTGACCATCCGCTCTCCGGAGGACCGACATGGTACAACTGACGCTTCCCAAGAACTCCAAGATCCGCACCGGCAAGACCTGGCCGAAGCCGGAAGGCGCGACCGATCTGAAGCGGTTCGACATCTATCGCTGGAACCCGGACGACGGTGAGAACCCCCGCGTCGACACCTATTTCATCGACCTGAACGAGTGCGGTCCGATGATGCTGGACGCGCTGATCAAGATCAAGAACGAGATCGACCCCACGCTCGCGTTCCGCCGGTCCTGCCGGGAGGGGATCTGCGGGTCGTGCTCGATGAACATCGACGGGGTCAACGTGCTCGCCTGCATCTACGGGATCGACGAGGTGAAGGGCGACGTGAAGATCTATCCGCTGCCGCACATGCCGGTGGTGAAGGACCTGATCCCGGACCTGACCCATTTCTACGCGCAGCACGAGGCGGTGATGCCGTGGCTGGAGACCAAGTCGAACACGCCGCAGACGGAGTGGCGGCAATCCATCGAGGATCGCAAGAAACTCGACGGCCTCTATGAATGCGTGATGTGCGCCTGCTGCTCGACCTCGTGCCCGTCCTACTGGTGGAACGGCGACCGGTATCTGGGTCCGGCCGCGCTGCTGCATGCCTATCGCTGGATCGTGGACAGCCGCGACGAGGCGACGGGCGAGCGACTCGACGACCTGGAAGATCCGTTCAAGCTCTATCGCTGCCACACGATCATGAATTGCGCCCGGACCTGCCCGAAGGGGCTGAACCCGGCCGAAGCGATCATGGAGATCAAGAAGCTGATGGTGGAACGCGCCGTCTGAGGCTGTCGGCGCCCGGGGAAGGCCCGGGCGTCGGCATATCGGGGGCACCGCGCTCCCCAGTGGCGCCGGGCCGGGACGTCCCGCGATCAGATCGCGAAGTCATCCAGCGAGCCACCGCCCTGCAACGCTTCCTTGATCCAGGCGGGCTGGCGGCCGCGGCCCGACCAGGTCTGCACCGGATTGGCGGGATTGCGGTATTTCGGCGGGTTTTTCTTTCCCGCCTTCTTCTGCGCGGCCACGACATCGTCGAGGGAATAGCCGTGCTCGCGCGCGGCGCGCTCGGCCGCGGCGCGCGCCTCGGCCCGGCGACGTTCCTCCACCGTGGCCAGGGCGCGGTCGACATCATTGCGCAGTTTCGTCAGTTCTTCCTTGGACATGTGGTCCAGATCGACGTCCATCTTTTCAGCCTTTCGGGAATTCGCCTGTATGAATTCCGCATAGCCGGAAAAGTTTCATCTGTGCAATAGATCAATCGGCGCGGAATTGCATTATCCGGAAAGCCGGGCCGTTATTCGACCGTCACTCCGCTGCCACCGCCTGACGATCGGCCAGGTCGAGGATGTCGGACATGATCCGGTTCATCTCGAAATCCTTCGGCGTGTAAATGCGGGCGACACCGTTTGCCAGCAGCAACTCCGCATCCTTTTCCGGAATGATGCCGCCGACGACCACGGGCAAATCGCCCATTCCCGCCGCCTTCAGGCGGTCAAGAAGATCGCAGACAAGGGAAACGTGGCTTCCCGACAGGATCGACAAGCCCAGGACATGGGGTTTTTGTTCCGCAACGCGGCTCGGCAATTTCGGCCGGGGTGAGGCGAATGCCGTCGTATGTGATCGCCATCCCGCAGTCGCGGGCCCGCGCGGCGATCTGTTCGGCGCCATTGGAATGGCCGTCCAGGCCGGGCTTGCCCACCATGAAGGCAAGGCGACGGCCGAGCCGGGCGGAGACGTCGTCGACGCGGGCACGCAGCTCGTCCAGATCGCCGACCCGGTTCGACGAGGCTGCCGAGACGCCGGTGGGGCCGCGATACTCCCCGAAGGCCGTGCGCACCATGTCGCCCCATTCCCCGGTGGTGGCCCCCGCGCGCGCGGCCGCCAGCGAGGCCGGCATGATGTTCGTGCCCTCCCGCGCGGCGCGGCGCAGATCCTCCAGCGCGGACTGGACGCGGGCCTCGTCGCGGGCGGACCGCCAGGCATGGAGGCGCTCCACCTGGTCGGCCTCCGCCTCCGGGTCGGCGACCATGATCGCCTCGGGGCCTGAGGTGAGCGGCGAAGGTTCGCCCTCGATGTAGCGATTGACGCCGATCACGGTCGTCGCCCCGGTTTCGATCCCGGCGATGCGTTCGGCATTGGACTCCACCAACCGGGATTTCATGTATTCGATTGCGTGGACCGCACCGCCCATCGCGTCGATCTGGCGCAATTCGGCCCGCGCGCCCTCCTTGAGGGCAGCGACCTTTCGGTCGATTGCCGGGTTTTCGTCGAACAGGTCGTCGTATTCGAGAAGATCGGTTTCGTAGGCCAGGATCTGCTGCATGCGCAGGGACCATTGCTGGTCCCAGGGGCGGGGAAGGCCCAGCGCCTCGTTCCAGGCGGGCAATTGCACGGCGCGTGCGCGGGCCTTCTTCGACAGGGTCACGGCCAGCATCTCGATCAGGATTCGATAGACGTTGTTTTCGGGCTGCTGCTCTGTCAGGCCGAGGGAATTGACCTGGACGCCATAGCGGAAACGGCGGAATTTCTCGTCCTCCACCCCGTATCTGTCGCGGCAGATCTCGTCCCAGAGGTCGACGAAGGCGCGCATCTTGCACAATTCGGTCACGAACCGGATGCCCGCATTCACGAAGAACGAGATCCGGCCGACCATCTCCGGGAAATCGTCCGGTGCGACCTTCGTCTTCAGATCGTCCAGCACCGCGGTGGCGGTGGCCAGCGCAAAGGCCAGCTCCTGCTCGGGCGTCGCGCCGGCCTCCTGCAGGTGGTAGGAACACACATTCATCGGGTTCCATTTCGGCAGATGCCGGCGGGTATAGGCGGCGACGTCCGTGATCATCCGCAAGGAGGGCTTCGGCGGGCAGATATAGGTGCCGCGGGAGAGGTATTCCTTGATGATGTCGTTCTGCACCGTGCCCTGCAGCTTCGCCACGTCGGCGCCCTGCTCCTCGGCCACCGCGATGTAGAGGGCGAGGAGCCAGGGCGCGGTGGCGTTGATCGTCATCGAGGTGTTCATCTGCTCGAGCGGGATCCGGTCGAACAGCATCCGCATGTCGCCCAGATGCGCCACCGGCACGCCGACCTTGCCGACCTCGCCTCGGGCCAGTTCGTGGTCGCTGTCGTAGCCGGTCTGCGTGGGCAGGTCGAAGGCGACGGAGAGCCCCGTCTGCCCCCGCGCCAGGTTGCCGCGATAGAGCGCGTTGGAGGCCCGCGCGGTGGAATGGCCCGCATAGGTGCGAAACAGCCAGGGGCGGTCTTTCTGCGGCAGGTCGGACATGGGGCGCCTTTCCGAAACTTCGATCTGGCATGTGATAGGCGCAACATTGTTGCGTGTCCAGATGCTGCGAACGCGAAGGTCAGGGCGCCCGCTGCGCCGCGACGGCTAGGCAAGCGGGTCAGCTTCGGGCACATCTTGGCGGATGCTCGATACGATCACGCTTCCCGTCTGGCTCTTCGTTCTCATCCTGCTCTTCGCCAGCGTCACGGCGGCGAGCCATCTGTTCTTTCCTTCCGTGCGCTGGTTTCTGCGCCGCCGGCTGGAACGGGCGGTGGCGCGGCTCAACGCGCGACTGGAACGGCCGATCGAACCGTTCAAGCTCATGCGGCGGCAGGACATGATCCTGCGGCTGGCCTATGATCCAGAGGTGCTGGCCGCGGTGTCGGACCAGGCCCATGCCACGGGGGTCAGGGAGGACGTGGTCCACGCCGAGGCGCGGCGCTATGCCCGCGAGATCGTGCCGTCGTTCAGCGCCTTCGCCTATTTCGGGGTGGCCACGCGAGTGGCGCGCTGGCTGTCGACGCAGCTCTACCACGTGCGTCTGGCCCACGAGGGCCAGGCCGACCTGTCGGCGATCGGGCCGGACGCGACGGTGGTCTTCGTGATCAATCACCGCTCCAACATGGATTACGTGCTCGTCACCTATCTCGCGGCGGAGCGGTCGGCGCTGTCCTATGCGGTGGGGGAATGGGCGCGGATCTGGCCGGTCTCGCGGCTGTTGCGAGGCATGGGGGCCTATTTCATCCGGCGCCGCTCGCGCAACGACCTCTATCGCAAGGTGCTCGCCCGCTATGTCCAGATGGCGGTGGCAGGCGGGGTGACGCAGGCGATCTTTCCCGAGGGGGGATTGTCGCTCGAAGGGCGGGTGAGGGCGCCCAAGCTCGGACTGCTGAGCTATATCGTCGAAGGGTGGTCGCCGCAGGGACGCGACATCGTCTTCGTGCCGGTGTCGCTGAACTACGACCGGGTCATCGAGGACAAGGTGCTGGTCGAGGCGCAGCGGTCCGGCGACAGACGGTTCCGGGGGTCCTTCGCCACCGGGGCGGCCTTCGCGGCACGCTGGATGTGGCGGCGGGCGACCGGCCGGGCGCGCCGTTTCGGCTATGCGGCGGTCGCCTTCGGGCCGCCCCTGTCGCTGCGCGCGGCGGGGGGCATGGACGTCGCCGATCTGGGCAGGGAACTGATGGCGCGGATCCGGCGCGGCATGCCGCTGCTGCCCGGCCCGTTGGTGGCGGCCGCCCTGCTCGACGGGGCGCGGAGCCGCGCGGAGGCGGTGGTCTGGATCGAGCGGGCGGTGGCGGAACTGACCCGCCGCGACGTCTGGGTTCATCTGCGGCGCGACGATTCCCGGGCCTCGGTCGATTCGGTGATCGACACGCTTTGCCTGCGCCGCCTGGTCGAGGAGCGGGACGGCCGCCTGGATCTGTACCCCGGGGCGGACGAGATTCTGGCCTATTACGCGGCCTCGATGCGCGACCTGGATGCTGCAACGCAGGAGACATAAAGTTACGCGATTCGCCCGCCCCTCTATTGCATTGTTGCACGCAGGCCCATAATCCGGTCGGGATGAAGGTCGTGCGCCGCGGCGCGGCGAAAGACGGAGGATGCGAGGATGGCGATGGATGCCGACACGATGACCAAGACGCAGGTCAAGGACCTCTACGAGGTGGGAGAGATCCCGCCGCTCGGCCACGTGCCCGCGCAGATGCATGCCTGGGCGATCCGGCGGGACCGGCAGGGCGAGCCGGAGCAGGCATTCCAGCTGGAGGTGGTGGACGTGCCCCGGCCCGACAGCCACGAAGTGCTGGTCCTCGTGATGGCGGCGGGCGTGAACTACAACGGGATCTGGGCCGGGCTGGGCATCCCGATCAGCATGTTCGACGTGCACAAGGCCCCCTATCACATCGCAGGGTCGGACGCGTCGGGCATCGTGTGGGCGGTGGGCGACAAGGTCACCCGCTGGAAGGTCGGCGACGAGGTGGTCATCCACTGCAACCAGGACGACGGCGACGACGAGGAGTGCAACGGGGGCGACCCGATGTTCTCGCCCAGCCAGCGGATCTGGGGCTACGAGACGCCGGGCGGTTCCTTCGCCCAGTTCACCTGCGTGCAGGCGCAGCAGCTGATGCCGCGGCCCAAACACCTGACCTGGGAGGAATCGGCCTGCTACACGCTGACGCTGGCGACCGCCTACCGGATGCTGTTCGGCCATCACCCGCACGAGCTGAAGCCCGGGCAGAACGTGCTGGTCTGGGGCGCGTCCGGGGGCTTGGGCTCCTACGCGATCCAGCTGATCAACACTGCCGGGGCCAACGCGATCGCGGTGATCTCGGAGGAGGACAAGCGCGACTTCGTCCTCGGCCTGGGCGCCAAGGGCGTCATCAACCGCAAGGACTTCAAGTGCTGGGGCCAGTTGCCGGTGGTGAACTCGCCCGAATACAAGACCTGGTTCGCCGAGGCCCGCAAGTTCGGCAAGGCGATCTGGGACATCACCGGCAAGGGCGTGAACGTCGACATGGTGTTCGAGCATCCCGGGGAGGCGACCTTCCCGGTCTCCACCTTCGTGTGCAAGAAGGGCGGCATGGTGGTGATCTGCGCCGGCACCACGGGCTACAACCTGACCATGGACGCGCGCTATGTCTGGATGAACCAGAAGCGCATCCAGGGCAGCCATTTCGCCCATCTCAAGCAGGCGGCCTCGGCCAACAAGCTGATGGTGGAGCGGCGGCTCGATCCCTGCATGTCGGAGGTCTTCACCTGGCAGGACATCCCGGCGGCGCATACCAAGATGCGCAAGAACCAGCACAAGCCCGGCAACATGGCCTGTCTGATTTCCGCACCCAAGACCGGGCTGCGGACGGTGGAGGATGCCATCGAGGCCGGCCCCGCCGGAGGCTGACGCCCGGCGCATGATCGCGCGCATCGCGGCGGGCCGTGCAAGCGGCCCGCCGTTTTCGCGTTCAGGCGCTTCGCCTGGTCCGGAGTTCCCGTTCCGTTCACTCGCGGTTTCTGGGGAGGCTCAATTCGTGAATGAACCGAAGTGACAGAGATCGCTAGATTCCCTTTCAGGTTGTGATACTTTCAGAACGGGACGGACCAATGAACAACGACTGGATCGTCGGCGTCATCTCCGACCTGCGGGTCTTTGCGGAACTGAACGGCATGACGGACCTGGCGGAGAAGCTGGACGAGGCGGCCGAGGTGGCGGTGAACAGCCGGCGCGAGGGGCCGCAGGCGGCCGAAGAGGGCGATCGTTCTCATGCGACAGGATCTGCACAACGCGCTGGAGAGGCTGAACCGGCTCGAGAGCATGGACGCGTTATCCAGTGGCGTCCTCGGCTTGAAAGAGTTGCTGGAGGTTGACCACGTCGTCTTTCACGCCGTGAACCACAGCGGCGACCAGTATGTCTCGGCCACCTATTCCCAGGAGTGGCAGGAACATTACCGCGCCGAAGACCTGACCCGGATCGATCCGGTGGTGAAGGCCAGCCGGACCGCCATCCGCCCGGTGAACTGGAACCAGCTCGACTGGTCCTCCAGGGCCGCGCGCGGCTTCCTGTCGGACGCCACCGATGCCGGCGTCGGCAGCCAGGGCCTGTCCGTGCCCGCCCGCGGCCCGCAGGGGCAGTTCGCCATCCTCACCGTGAGTCACACGGCAGATCCCGACGCCTGGGACCGGCGGGTGGAGGCGATGACCGAGGACCTGCAATACCTGACCCAGTTCATCAACGGCAAGGCGCTGGAGCTCTACGGGCCGCGCGAGGAGCCGGCCCTGCCGTCGCTGTCGCCGCGCGAATCGGAGGCGCTCGTGCAACTCGCCCTCGGCAAGAGCCGCCCGCAGGCGGCCGACGCGCTCGGTATCTCGGAGCACACGCTGAGGGTCTATATCGAGAGCGCGCGGCTGAAGCTGGGCGCGAAGAACACCATCCATGCCGTCGCCAAGGGCCTCTCCCTCGGGCTGGTGGCAATCTGAACCGCCCGCCCGCGTTAAGCGACGGTTAACGGCCCGGCCGCGGCCTTTTCTCCCAGCTAACGGATCACCGGCTTCCCTCGTCTCGACCGAGACAGGGAGACCACAGAATGATCCGCATCCTCGACGGCCTCGAAATCCACCGCGCGCCGGTGCTCCGTGACCAGATGTTCCGCGACCGTGCGGCGCAGTTCGTCGGCCGGCTGGGCTGGCCGCTGGCGCTGGACGCGCGGGGGCGCGAGATCGACCAGTACGACGCGCTGCGGCCGACCTATGTCGTGTGCACCGATGCGGGCGGGCGCCACCAGGGATCGCTGCGGCTGCTGCCGACGACGGGGCGGACGATGATGGGCGAGAACTTCCCCGGCCTCGCGCCCGAGGATTTCCGCCGCCCCGGGGTGATGGAATGCACCCGCTACTGCATCGCCCCCGGGGCGCCTGCGCATGTCTCCGCGGCGCTGTTCCTGGGCGTGCTGGAACTGGGCCTCGACCGGGGCTGGACGGGGTCCTACGGGGTGTTCGACGCGCGCATGATGCGGGTCTACGAGCGGCTCGGCACGCCGGCGCGGCTGGTGTCGCGGCTGGGCGAGGGCCGAGAGGCGCTGTGCCTGGGCTATTTCGACTTCGACCCGGCCCTGCGCGAAGGCCTTGCGCGCCGCGCCGGCGAGGAACGGGTGCTGCTGGCCGCCTGACTCGACCGCGCCCCGGGGGCGGTCTAAGGATCGTTTCCGATGACCGACTCCCTGCCCACCCTGTCCGCCGACCAGTCCGCCGCCCGCGAGAGGGTGGCGGAGGTGCTGTCCAACTCAGGCATCTCCCTGGAGGAGGGGCGGAGCGCGCCGCTGAAGGAGGGCCGGTCGCAGGTGATGGCGATCACCGGCAAGGCGGGGTCGGGCAAGACGCTGCTGCTGTCCGACCTGCACCGGTCATTGGCGGCGGCGGGTGTGGACGTGGTCTCGGGCGACTACGAGGCGCGGCGGCGGAAGGAGCGGCGGACGCTCGCGATCCTGGCGCCGACGAACAAGGCGGCGAGCGTGCTGCGCAACCGGGGTGTGCCGGCCACGACGATCCACCGCATCCTCTACACCCCCGTCTACGACCCGGAATACGAGAAGATCGCCGAATGGCTGGCGGGGCAGGGCGACCGGCCCGAGATCGAGGGGCTCGGCGAGGCGGCGCTGGACCGGGCGCAGGCCTTCTATGGCCAGAACAGCTCGATCCCCGGGGCGCTGGCGGCGGCGGGGCTGAGGGGATCGGATTTCATCACCGGCTGGAAGCGGCGCGAGGAGCCGCTGGATATCGGGATGATCGATGAAAGCTCGATGCTCGACACGAAACAGTTCGAGGATCTGACCGAGATCTTCCCCACCCTGATCCTGTTCGGCGATCCCGCGCAGCTGGCCCCGGTGCAGCAATCGGGCGAGATGGTCTTCGACACCCTGCCAGCCGATCGCGTCGCGCATCTGGACCGGGTGCACCGGCAGGAGGCCGACAACCCGATCCTCGACCTCGCCCACGCGCTGGCCGACCCGGAGCTGGAGTTCCGCGACTTCGAGCGCATGGTGGAGGAGGCGGCGGCGCGGGACCACCGGGTGGTGGTCTCGGGCCGGGTCGAGGCGGGCAAGATGGCGCGCTCGCCGGTGCTCGTATGGCGCAACGCCACGCGGATCCGCCTGATCCACGCCTTCCGCGCCGCCTACGGCGCGCCGGCGGACGCGCTCCTTCCGGGGGAGCCCCTGATCTGCGACGGGATCGAGCTGCCGCTGAAGCACCGCAAGAAGCGGATCGACCTGGAAGCGCGCGGCCTGATCAAGGGCGCGCAGGTGATCTATGTCGGCCCGGGGTCGCGGCCCGGCTTCTCCAAGATGCACGTGGTGGGCGCGCCCGATCCGCAGGTCAACGTGGCCTCGATCGTGAAGATCGAGATGCCCGACGAGGAGGAACCCTTCATCCCCTTCGCTGCCCGCATGGGGGCGACCTTCCTGCACGGGGCGGCCTGTACCATCCACAAGGCGCAAGGGTCGCAATGGCCCGAGGTGCAGGTCTTTGCTCCCGACCTCTTCGCCGCCGCGCGCACGGGGCGGATGGAGGCGGGCCAGCCGCTGTGGAAGCGGCTGGCCTATGTCGCTATCACCCGGGCCGAGGAGCGCCTGCACTGGGTGGTGCGCAACCGGCTGGCGCGGCCGGGGGAGGCGCTGACCACCGAGGATCTGCCGGCGGCACCCGCGAAGCTGACCCTCGCCGCCGAGGGCGGCTAGAAGTAGCGGAACGCGGCCGAGGCGGCCCAGCCGGCGGCTATGGCGATGGCGAGCGACATGACGCCGTAGACCAGCGGATCGTCGTGCGCCAGCGTGTAGAGGAACCGTTCCAGCCCCACCTTCTGCACATTGATCGCCGAGGAGGCCGAGGAAACGACGGTGCCTTCCCGCGTGAGGAAGATGCGCGCCGTGTAGATCCCCTCCACCAGATTGGCGGGCAGGGTGACGGAGGTGTTGAACAGCGTCTCCTCGCGCACGTGCACGGCGCCCAGATTGGTCTGGTAGAGATCGCCGCGGGCGCGGATGCGGACCAGCGCATCGGTGAAGGACGAGGGGTCGGGGACCGATTCGGCCACGTCCACGGCGCGGATCGCCCGGTTCACGGTGATCGCGTGGCGCAGGTCGTCGACATGGTTCAGCACCTCGTCGAACGGCGCGGAGGTGTTGACCGCATAGAAGCTGGGGGCGGCGTCCACCTCCATCGCGGCGTCGTTGATCCAGATCGGGCCGACGCGGTCCTTGCGCCGGATCGTCAGCGGCACCTTGGGCCCCTCGATGGTCACGATGATGCCGGTGCGGCCGGGCTCGATCGGCGCCTCGCGCTTCACCGCGCCGAAGATCAGGATCTCGGACCCGTCGAAATTGGCCGAGATCGCCACGCGGTTGCGGCTGAGCCCCGCCACCAGCTCCTCGGCCGCGGCGGGCAGCGACCCGAGCAGGCACAGGAGAGTCAGGGCGAGCCGGATCACGAGCCGACCCCGGATATCGAGTAGAGCTCGGCGGGTCGCAGCAGGAGATCGAGCGCGAGCTTGCCGCAGACCGCGAGGACGAGGGCGGCGAGCAGCACGCGCAGCTGCTCGGCCTTCAGGAAGCTGCCGATCCGGGTGCCGAACTGGGCGCCGACGACGCCCCCCACCAGAAGCAGGACCGCGAGAAGCAGGTCGACGGTGTAGTTCGTCGTCGCGTGCAGCAGCGTGGTGAAGGCGGTGACGAAGATGATCTGGAACAGCGAGGTGCCGATGACGACCTTGGTGGGCATCCCGAGCAGGTAGATCATGGCGGGCACCATGATGAAGCCGCCGCCGACCCCCATGATCGCGGCCAGAACCCCGACCAGCATCCCCACGATCGCCGGCGGGACGACCGAGATGTAGAGCCCCGATGTGCGGAACTTCATCTTCATCGGCAGAGCGTGGACCCAGTTGTGCTTGCGCCGCTTGGGCGGCTTGCCGGAGCGGGAGCTACGCAGCGCCTTGACGCTCTCGATGAACATCAGCGCGCCGATGACGCCGAGGAAAAGGACGTAGCTGAGCCGCACGAGCAGATCGACCTGGCCCATCTCGCGCAGGATGTTGAAGACCCAGACGCCGATCGCCGCGCCGACGAGCCCGCCGAGCAAGAGGACCGTGCCCATGCGCAGGTCCACCGTCCGCCGTTTCAGATGCGCCAGCACGCCCGAGATCGAGGAGGCGACGATCTGGTTGGCCGAGGTCGCCACCGCCACCGCGGGCGGGATTCCGACGAAGAACAAAAGCGGCGTGATCAGGAAGCCGCCGCCGACCCCGAACATCCCCGACAGGACGCCCACCAGGCCGCCGAGCCCGAGAAGCAGAAGGGCGTTCACCGAGACCTCGGCAATGGGAAGGTAGATCTGCACGCGGCTGTCCTCGATATTCCCTGCGAGTGGTCGTACTATGCGCGGTCGCTCTGGCGGGCGGCAACGGCCGCGATGCGGAAAAGGCGTCGCAGGGTCCTCATCGCCTGCGGAAAAGGCATCGCAACCTCACATCGCGGGGAGAGCGGCGCGTAGGATCGACTCCAGCTTGGCGGCGCCGAGGGGGGCCATCCGCTTGGTGTGGTCATGGCCGATCGCCTCGTCGGACAGCCCCGCCGCCATGTTGGTGATCGCCGAGAGCGCGGCCACCCGCAGGCCGAGGAATCGCGCCAGGATGACCTCCGGGACCGTGGACATGCCGACCGCGTCGGCGCCCAGCACGCGGATCGCGCGGATCTCGGCCGGGGTCTCGAAGGAGGGGCCCGAATACCAGGCATAGACCCCCTCGGCGCAGGGCGTGGCGGTGGCGCGCGCCGCGTCGTGCAGGATGCGGCGAAGGCCGGGATCGTAGGCGTCTGTCATCGGCACGAAGCGGTCGTCGGTGCGCTCGCCGATCAGCGGGTTGAGGCCGGAGAAGTTGATGTGGTCGCGGATCGCCATGACCGATCCGGTGGGCATGTCGGGGTCGAGCGAGCCGGCGGCGTTGGTGAGGAGGAGGGTATCCGCGCCGAGGCCCTTGAGGACCTCGAGCGGCAGGCGCATCGCCGCCGGGTCGCCCCTCTCGTAGTAATGGGCGCGGCCACCGAGGACCGCGACGCGCTGTCCGGCGAAGGTGCCGACCGTGAGCTGCGGCGAGTGGCCCGAGACGCCGGGCTGGGGGAACCCCGGCAGCCGGTCGTAGGGGACGGGTATTCCGTCGACGGCCTGCGCCAGGTGCCCGAGCCCCGAGCCGAGGATCAGGCCGATGCGCACCGGCTCGGTCCCGGCGCGGTCGTGGATGAAGCGGACGAGGTCGGACGCGGTGCGGTCCATCAGCGTTCCTTGACATAGGGTTCGCCGCCCGCGCGGGGCGGCACGGCGCGGCCGACGAAGCCGGCCAGGATGACGACGGTCAGGATGTAGGGCAGGGCCAGGACGAATGCGTTCGGAACCTCGAACAGGACGAGATCCAGGGTCGAGTAGCGGTTGGAGATGGCCTGCAGCAGTCCGAAGAGCAGGCAGGAGCCGAGCGCGTGCCACGGTCGCCACTTGGCGAAGATCAGCGCCGCGAGCGCGATGAAGCCGCGCCCCGCCGTCATGTCCTTGGTGAAGCCCGCGGCGAGGCCCGTGGCGAGATAGGCGCCCGCCAGCCCGCAGAGCAGCCCGCAGATGAGCACCGCCGAATAGCGCAGCCGCGCCACCGAGACGCCGGCGGTATCGACCGCGCCCGGGTTCTCGCCCACCGCGCGCAGGCGCAGGCCGAAGCGGGTGCGGAACAGGATGTACCACGTCGCCGGCACGGCCAGGAGTGCGGCATAGACGAGGACGGTATGGCCCGACAGCACTTGCGCATAGAGCGGCCCGATGACGGGCACGCCGCCCACCGCCTCCGCGCCGGGCAGGTCGATGGTCGAGAACCTGGCCGCGCCGCTCAGCGCCGGTGTGCGCGATCCCTGCTGGAACCAGTCCTGCGCGATCAGGACCGTCATGCCAGCGGCGAGGAAGTTGATCGCCACGCCCGAGATCAGCTGGTCGCCGCGGAAGGTGATCGAGGCCAGGCCATGGATCAGGGAGAAGGCCATCGAGGCCGCGATCCCGGCGCCGAGGCCGAGCCAGACCGACCCCGTCAGCGCCGCGACGGCGGCGGAGAAGAAGGCGGCGATCAGCATCTTTCCCTCGAGCCCGATATCGAACACGCCCGAGCGTTCCGAGAACAGCCCCGCGAGGCAGGCGAGCAGCAGCGGCGTCGCCAGCCGGACGGTGGAATCGAGGATCTGGACAAGGTCGAGAAAACTCATCGGGTCATTCCGCGGGCACTCCCGGCTCCGGCTTGCGGTTGAAGCGCAGGAAGGCCCCCTCCAGCGGGCGGCGCACCATGCCGTCGAGCGCGCCGGTGAACAGGATCACCAGCGCCTGGATCACCACCACCATCTCGCGCGGCACAGAGGTCTCGAATTCCAGCTCCGCCCCGCCCTGGTAGAGCGCGCCGAACAGGATCGCGGCGATCAGCACGCCCGCGGGATGCGAGCGGCCCATCAGCGCCACGGCGATGCCGACGAAGCCGGCGCCCAGCACGTTGTCCTGGATCAGGCGCTCCTGCTCTCCCATCACCGCGTTGACGGCCATCAGGCCCGCCAGCGCGCCGGAGATCAGCATGGCGATCATGGTGATCCGCACCGGCGAGATGCCGGCATAGCGCGCCGCCGGCTCGGAATGGCCGAAGGCGCGGATCTCGTAGCCGATCCGCGTGCGCCACAGGAGCAGCCAGACCAGGAAGCAGGCGAGAAGCGCGACCAGGAACGACACGTTGAGCGGCGTGCGCGAGAACGGCACGCCGATCAGCGCCAGCAGGTCGAGCGCGGTGGGCAGGCGCGCGCCCTCGGGGAAGCGCACCGTCTCGGGCGCCATGCCGGGGGCCTTCAACGCGCCGACGAGGAGATGGACCAGCAGCGCCGAGGCGATGAAGTTGAACATGATCGTCGTGATGACGATATGGCTGCCGCGGGTCGCCTGCAGCCAGGCCGGGATCGCCGCCCAGGCGGCACCGAACGCCGCGCCCCCCAGGATGGCGGCGGGCAGGGCCAGGCTCCAGTGCGGCCAGGGCACGGCGAGGCAGACGAGGGCCACGCCCAGCGCGCCCAGCTGGGCCTGCCCTTCTCCGCCGATGTTGAACAGCCGGGCGTGGAAGGCGACCGCGACAGCGAGGCCCGTGAAGACGAAGTTCGTGGCGTAGTAGAGCGTGTAGCCCCAGCCATAGGTCGACCCCACCGCGCCGTTGACCATGATCCGCAGCGCCTCGAACGGATCCTGGCCGATGAAGGTGACCACCACGCCGGAGACGACAAGCGCGAGGACCAGGTTGATCGCCGGGATCAGGACGATGTCGGCCCAGCGGGGGAGTTTCTGCACGGGGCTCAATCTCCGGGGTTCGGGGGCGGTGTGGTTACGTCAACGGGGCGGAAATCATGAAGATCAGCAGGGGGATGGCGATTCCCAAGGCTACGGCGAACAGCATCACGAGTGGAGCGGTGGGGAGGCCCGTCAGCTCCGTGAGACGGTCGATACGCCGTGCCCACGTCTCCTCCGCCTTCCCTTGTGCGATGCTCGGCCCCCATGGTCGAAGGTCACCTGCTGCCCGGGCCTCGTGATTCCGATGCCGAATGGCGGTTTCGACTTGCGTCATCCGGTTCTCAAGTTCCGCGATCTTTCGTTCTTCGCTGGCCGGCGCCTCGCTCATCCCTGCATCCCCGCGCCGCCGGCCAGGTTCGCCTCGACCTCCTCGATCGGATGGTCCCGCTGCGTATCGGCGATCCCGGCCATCAAAAGGCCCAACTCGCGTTCGGAGGTGTCCTCGGGTCGCCGCTCGCCCATGATGCGGCCGTCGAACATCACCGCGATGCGGTCCGACAGCGCCATGATCTCGTCGATCTCCACAGAGACGAGCAGGATCGCCTTGCCCTGGTCGCGCAGCGCCACGATCTGCTGGTGGATGAACTCGATGGCGCCGATATCGACGCCGCGGGTGGGCTGGCCCACGAGCAGCAGGTCCGGCTCGCGCTCCAGTTCGCGGGCGATGACGATCTTCTGCTGGTTGCCGCCGGAGAAGTTGCGCGCCGTCTGCCAGGGATCGGCGGGGCGGATGTCGAACCGGGCCATCTTGGCCGCGGCGTCCTCGCGCAGGGCGTCGTTGTCCATCAGAGGGCCGCGATTGTAGCGCGGATCGTCGTGGTAGCCGAAGCCCACGTTCTCCCAGGCGTGGAAATCCATGATCAGGCCCTCCCGCTGGCGGTCCTCGGGGACGTGGCCGATGCCGCGACGGCGCCGCGTCCGGGCGTCGGATCGCGCGCCGGAGAGCGCCAGGGGCTTGCCGCCCACCGTCGCGCGCCCGGTGCCCACGCGCATGCCGCCCAGCACCTCCAGCAGTTCGGACTGGCCGTTGCCGGCGACTCCGGCGAGGCCGAGTATCTCGCCCCGCCGCACGGCGAGAGAGATGCCGCGTAGCCGCTCGACACCGGCCGAATCGACCACCTTCAGATCCTCGACGGAGAGAACCGTCTCACCGGGTCGCGCGGCGGCCTTGTCCACCTTCAGGAGCACCTTCCGCCCCACCATCAGCTCGGCCAGCTCGGCCGGGCTGGTGCCTGCGGTGGCGACGGTCGCGGTCATTTCGCCGCGGCGCATCACCGACACGGTGTCGGTGACATCCATGATCTCGCGCAGCTTGTGGGTGATGAGGATGACCGTCTTGCCCTCGCGCTTCAGCCCCTGGAGGATGCGGAACAGGTGATCGGCCTCGGCCGGGGTCAGCACGCCGGTCGGCTCGTCGAGGATCAGGATGTCGGCCTGCCGGTAGAGCGCCTTGAGGATCTCCACACGCTGCTGCATGCCCACGCCCAGATCCTCGATCCGGGCATCGGGATTCACATGCAGCTCGTATTCCTCGGACAGCTCCTTCAGAAGTCGGCGCGCCCTTTCCAGCGAGGTGGCGAGAAACGCGCCCCCCTCGGCGCCCAGCACGATGTTCTCCAGCACGGTGAAGTTCGGCACCAGCTTGAAGTGCTGGAACACCATGCCGATCCCGGCGCGGATCGCGGCCTCGCTGTCGGGGATCTCGGTGCGGTCGCCGCGAATGAAGATCTCGCCCGAATCGGCCTTGTAGAAACCGTAGAGGATCGACATCAGCGTCGACTTGCCGGCGCCGTTCTCGCCGATGATGCCGTGGATCGTGCCCGGCATCACTCTGATCGAGATGTCCCTGTTCGCCCGGACGGCGCCGAAGGACTTGGAGATCCCCTTCAGCTCGATGGCGGGTGCGGGCATGGGCGCCTCCGGGTCAGGAGCGGCCCCCGAGGGGCCGCCGGATCAGAAGTCGATCGCGGGGCAGCTGTCGTCCTCGGTGTAGTCGTGGACGTCGATCTCGCCCGCGATGATCCGGTCCCTGGCCTGTTCGACCGCCTCGACCATTTCGTCGGTCACCAGGTCGGCGTTGTACTGGTCCATCGCGTAGCCCACGCCCTGGTTCTCCAGGTCCTTGACCTGCACGCCGGTCTCCAGGCTCCCTGCCTCCGCGGCCTCGAAGGCGTCATAGACGGCGTTGTCCACGCGCTTGACCATCGAGGTGAGCATGGTGCCCGGATGCAGGTAGTTCTGGTTGCTGTCCACCCCGATCGCCAGGATTCCCTCGTCCTCGGCGGCCTGCAGCACGCCCACGCCGGTGCCGCCGGCGGCGGCGAAGACCACGTCGGATCCCTGGCCGATCTGGCTGCGGGTCAGTTCGCCGCCCTTCACCGGGTCGTTCCAGGCCGCCGGCGTCGTGCCGGTCATGTTCACGATGACGTTCACGTCCTCCTCGGCGGCCTTGGCCCCCTGCGCGTAGCCGCAGGCGAATTTGCGGATCAGGGGTACGTCCATGCCGCCCACGAAGGAGACGGTGCCGCTCTCCGAGGCCATCGCCGCCATCATGCCGACGAGGTAGGAGCCCTCGTGCTCGGAGAACATGATCGACTGGACGTTGGGATGATCCACCACCGAGTCGACGATGACGAAGGTGGTCTCGGGATAGTCGGGGGCGACGGTCTCGAGCGTGGAGGCATTGGCGAAACCCAGCACCACGACCGGGTTGGCGCCGCGCTCGGCCATGCGGCGCATGGTCTGCTCGCGCTGCGCCTCGGAGGCGAGCTCGGTCTCCATGTAGTCGCCGCCGGTCTCCTCCACCCAGCGCTGGGCGCCGGTATAGGCACTCTCGTTGAAGGACTTGTCGAACTTGCCGCCGAGATCGATGATCAGCCCGGGCTCGGCCAGGGCGGCGCCGGCCGATACTGCCATGATGGCGGCGGCGGACATCGTCTTGTGCATGACGCTCATCTGTTGGGTGACTCCCTCGAATGGCCGGGCCGGGGCCGCCCGATGCCGGGGCGCCCGTCGCGATGCGCCGATAAGGCCGGACGGGCCCGGGGCGGTCAAGGGTGCCGGGGCGGAAAAACCGTGACGCGGGGCCGCGGCGGTCCCGCAGTCAGAAGGCGCGCGACATCACGATCGCATCGACGGGCGGCCGAGCTTCGGCGTAGTAGCCGGGCCGCCGGCCGACGGCGGCGTAACCGGCCCGGGCATAGAGCGCGCGGGCAGCCGCGTTCGTCTCGGCCACCTCGAGGAAGGCGGTGCCCGCGCCGCGCCGTCGCGCAGCGTCGTGGAAGGCCGCGAGCAGGTCGGCGCCCAGTCCCCGGCGGCGGGCGTCGGGGTGGACCGCGATGGTCAGCAATTCGGCCTCGTCGGCCGTGACGCGGCCGAGGGCGATGCCCCCGTGCCGGACGATCTCGACCGACCCGGGCATGGAGCGCAGGGCGGCGAATTCGGTGGCGGACCAGGGACGGGGCAGGGTCATCGCCGCGTCGTGAAGGGCCGCGAGCTCCGCGTTCGTCATGCCAGCGGCGGGACGGGCCGGGCGGGCGCGGCATCCGGCGCGCGGACATAAAGCGGTGCCGGTCGGCCCTCGGGGGACCGGCGCGCGGCGATCCGGCCGATCGCCTCCGCCAGCGGCCGCGCCGGGATGCCGGACCGGCCGCCGCAGGTCGCGGCCAGCGTCTCGGCTGCGTAACCGATGCAGGTCGCCCCGGCGGGCAGGTCGGGCAGCGCGTCCAGGTCGGCCAGGACCGGCGCGCCGGAGAGCGAGAGGTAGACCTTGCCGCCGCGGGCATCGACGCTGGCGACGACCGGACCGGGCGTGTCATGGGCGAGCGCGTCGAGGCTGCTCACCCCGATCGCCGACACGCCGAGGCCCATCGACAGGCCCCGGGCGGCGGCGACCGCGATGCGGATGCCGGTGAAGTTGCCGGGCCCGACGCCCACCCCGATCCGGTCGAGATCGGGCCAGCCGGTCCCTGCGTCGCGCAGGACCTCCTCCAGCAGCGGCATCAGTCGTTCGGCCTGCCCGCGGGCCATATCCTCCCGCGCCGCCGCCAGCACCCGCTCGCCCGACAGCAAAGCGGCCGCGCAATGCGCGGCCGATGTGTCGAAGGCGAGCGTGAGCGGCGCGTCAGGCAACCGGGCGCACCTCGACCACTTCGGGGATATAGTGCCGCAGCAGGTTCTCGATCCCCATCTTCAGCGTGAGGGTCGAGGACGGGCATCCCGCGCAGGCGCCCTGCATGTGGAGATAGACGACGCCGCGCTCGAAGCCGTGGAAGGTGATGTCGCCCCCGTCCTGGGCCACGGCGGGGCGCACCCGCGTGTCCAGAAGCTCCTTGATCTGCACCACGATCTCGCCGTCGGGGCCGGTATGCTCGGCATGGCCGGACGTCGCTTCGCCGGGCTGGCCGGACATCACCGGCTGACCGGACTGGAAATGCTCCATGATGGCGCCGAGGATGGCGGGCTTGACGTGATCCCACTCCACCCCTTCGGCCTTGGTCACGGTGACGAAATCGTTGCCGAGGAAGACCCCGGTCACGCCCTCGACGGAGAAGACGCGCGTCGCCAGCGGAGAGGCGTCGGCGGTCTCGGGCGCGGGGAAGTCGGCCGTCCCGGTCTCCAGCACGGTCTGGCCGGGCAGGAATTTCAGCGTCGCCGGGTTCGGCGTCGACTCGGTCTGGATGAACATGGCGCGCACTCCCAACATTGAGCCACCGATATGCGGAGCGGGGCCCTTCCTGTCAAGACTTTGGAAGGATTCTAAACTAGCCCCGCCCGCGTGAGCGCGACCAGGAGGCCCAGCAGGATCGGCTGGTGCAGCAGGTAGATCACCAGGCTGTTCCGCCCCATGCGCGCCAGCAGGTCGCCGGCGGCCGGGCCGCGCGGCACCGGCAACACGCGGGCGGCGGCGAGGCCCAGCAGCATCGGCGCGAACCAGGGAAAGACCGGCTCGTAATCGAAGGAGGGCGGCGGCGCGGGATCGAGCCCCAGCGGATAGAGCAGCGGGTGGGAGAAGGCCGGTCCGGTGAGGAGCCCCGGCGCGGCGAGAACCGCGGCCGCTGCGAGAAGGATCGCCCAGGTCGGCGCCCGCAGGAAGGGCAGGGCCAGCACCGAGAAGACCGCGATGGCATGCAGGATACCGAAGGTGACCGGATAGGGCATCGCCGCCCAGGTGCCCAGCGTCACCAGCGCGGCCGCGCCGGCCAGAAGCGCCAGCCGCCGCAGGAAGGCGCGGCGGTTCAGCCCCCCGCCGGCGGCGAGCTGCAGCGAGACGCCCGAGAGCGCGATGAAGCTGCCGGCGATCGCCATGGCGAAGCCGCGCCAGGCCCAGTGGCCGCCCACGGGCCAGGCCGCGAGGTCCAGCAGGACGAGGTCGTAGGAGAAGTGGAACACGATCATCGCCACGAGCGCCGCGCCGCGCGCCCGGTCGATCCAGGCGACGCGCTGCGGCGGGGCGGCGGCGAGCGCGCCGGCTTGCGTCACGTGATCGCTTCCAGCTGGTCCTTGCTGAGCGTGCCGGGCACGATGGTGAGCGGCACCGGCAGGCTTCCGAGGGTCTTGGACATCTGGGTCACGATGGGGCCGGGCCCGGCATTACCCTCGCCGGCGCCGAGGACGAGGACGCCGATCTCGGGGTCCTCGCGGATCACGTCGATGATCTGCGCCATCGTCTCGCCCTCGCGGATTACAAGCTCGGGGTCGATTCCCTGCCGGTCGCGCATCCACTTGGCGAAGACCTCGTAATGGGCGACGATGCGCTCCCGCGCCTCCTCGCGCATGATGTCGCCGACCCCCAGCCAGTGGTTGAACTCCTCGGGCGGGATCACCGACAGGATGGTGACGCCGCCGCCGGTCTTGGCCGCGCGCATCGCCGCGTAGCGCATCGCGTTCAGGCATTCGCGGGTGTCGTCCAGAACGACCAGAAACTTGCGCATCGACCCTCCTCCGGCCGCGATGATGGGACAGCCGCGCCGGGCTGTCCACCGCCCCTCAGGCCGACAGCGCCCAGTCCCAGTAAAGCGCGCGGGCCCGCCGAGCGAGCGGGCCCACCTGGTAGGAGACGTCGTCGAAGGCGGTGACGGGGGTCACCTTGTTCATGTTGCCCGACAGGAAGACCTCGTCGGCGGCGCGCACGTCGTCGAAGGTCAGGACCGCCTCCTCGACTTCCACCCCGTCGGCGCGCAGGAGCGCCATGTGCCGGTTGCGGGTGATCCCGGCCAGGAAGCAGCCATTGGCGATCGGCGTGCGCACCACGCCGTCGGTCACCACGAAGACGTTGGCGGTGGCCGTCTCGGCCACGTTGCCGAGCGCGTCGGCCACGAGCGCGTTGCCGAAGCCCTTCGTCTGCGCCTCCCGCAGCATCCGGGCGTTGTTGGGATAGAGGCAGCCGGCCTTGGCATCGACCACCGCGTCCTCCAGCACGGGCCGGCGGAACCGCGTCGTGGTCAGCGTGGTGGTCGCGGCGTCGTCGGCGAGCGGAATCGCCTCCAGGCAGATGCAGAAGCCCGGTGGCGCCCGCGGCAGGGGCGATGGCGCCCACGTCGCCGTCGATGCCCCAGTACATCGGCCGGATATAGACGGCCGCGTCGGCGGGGTAGCGGCGCAGCCCCTCCCGCACGATCTCGACCATCTCGCCCGCCGGGACCGTGGGGGTCAGCATCAGCGCGCGGGCCGAGCGGTTCACCCGCTCGCAATGCGCCAGGAGGTCCGGCGCCACGCCGCGGGCATACCGCGCGCCGTCGAACACGGTGGAGCCGAGCCAGGCGCCGTGATCGGCCGCGCGCATGACGGCCGGATTGCCGTCGTGCCAGCGGCCCTCGAAATAGGTGCGGATCTCTGTGCCGACGCTCATGATGGTTCCGGACTGGTCGGAGGCCGACTGTGCATGAAACGCGCGCCTCGTAAAGGGCGCGGGCTCAGGCCGGGCGGACGAAGCCGACGATGCGATAGGTCTCGGCGAGGATCGGCGCCGCGATGTCGCGGGCGCGCTCGGCCCCGCGCGACAGGATCGCGTCGATCTGGGCGGGATCGTCCATCAGCCGCGCCATCTCGGTGGCGATGGGGGCGAGCTTGTCCACCGCCAGGTCCGCCAGGAGTGGCTTGAACTGGCCGAAGCCCTGCCCGCCGACCTCGGCGATGGCCTCGGCGAGTCGTGACCTCGCTCAGGGCGGCGTAGATGTTGACGAGGTTGCGCGCCTCGGGCCGCTCCGCCAGCCCCTCGACCGTCTCGGGCAGGGGGTCGGGATCGGTGCGGGCGCGGCGGATCTTCTTCGCGATGGCGTCGGCATCGTCGGTCATGTTGATGCGCGCGGCGTCGGAGGGATCGGATTTCGACATCTTCTTCGACCCGTCGCGCAGCGACATGACCCGCGTCGCCGCGCCCTCGATCACCGGCCGGGTCTCGGGGAAGAAGTCCACGCCGTAATCGTGGTTGAACTTCGCCGCGATGTCGCGCGCCAGCTCGATATGCTGCTTCTGGTCCTCGCCCACGGGGACGTCGGTGGCGTGATAGACGAGGATGTCGGCCGCCATCAGCGCCGGATAGGCGAAGAGCCCCAGAGAAGCTTCTTCCGCATTCTTGCCGGCCTTCTCCTTCCACTGGGTCATCCGCCGCATCCAGCCCATCCGGGCGACGCAGTTGAAGATCCAGGCGAGCTGGGCATGTTCGGGCACCTGCGACTGGGCGATCAGGATCGAGCGTTCGGGGTCGATGCCCGCGGCGATGAAGCCCGCCGCCAGCTCGCGGGTGGAGCGCGCCAGGTCGGCCGGGTCCTGCCAGACGGTGATCGCGTGCTGGTCGACCATGCAGAAGATCGTCTCGACATCGCGCGCCTGCCAGTCCACGAACCGCTTCACCGCGCCCAGGTAGTTGCCCAGGTGCAGGTTGCCCGAGGGCTGGATCCCCGAGAAGACGCGGGGGGTGAAGCGGGACGGCTGGTCCGACATGGCTGTGCCTTTACAATTCGCCGTCGCCGCTTACCCATGCCCCCCGGACCCGTCAAGGAAGCGCCCATGCATCCCGCCCATTCGGAAAACCCCTTCAACGCGCTGCCCCCGGTGGTGATCGCGCTCGCCGTTCTGGTGATCGGCCCCGAACTGGCCTTCCAGGCGGGCCGGATCGGGCTGATCGGGGGCGCGCAGGGCGTGGGGCTGAGGCTCGAATGGCTCAACGCCTTCGCCTTCTCGCCGCGCCTGTTCGACCGGATGGTGGAACTCGGGCAGGTCTCGCCGCAGGCGCTCCTGCGCTTCGTCAGCTACTCCTTCGTGCATCTGGGCTTCACCCATGTCCTCTTCGTCGTCGTCTTCCTCCTCGCGCTGGGCAAGATGGTGGCCGAGACCTTCGCCTCCTGGGCGGTGGTGGTGGTGTTCTTCGGATCGGCCCTCGCGGGCGCCCTGGTCTACGGGCTGGTGCCGGGGGCCGAGCGGGCGCTGGTGGGCGGTTACCCGGCGGTCTACGGGCTGATCGGGGCCTACACCTTCATCCTGTGGGTGGGACTGGGTGCGACGGGCGGCAGCCGGGCGCGCGCCTTCACGCTGATCGCGTTCCTGCTCGGCATCCAGCTCGTCTTCGGGCTGCTGTTCGGCGGCGGGCTGGACTGGATCGCGGATGTGGCCGGCTTCGCCGCCGGATTCGGGTTGAGCTTCCTCGTCTCGCCGGGAGGCTGGTCGCGCGTGGTGGCGAAGCTGCGCCAGCGCTAGCGGCGGACCGCGCCGCGCAATTCGCGGAAGGCCGTCGCGCCGATCGCCTGCGCCACGCCGAAGAAGGCGACGACGCCGACGAGTACCAGCGCCGCCAGGGCGAGCGCCTGCCAAGGCCCGGTCAAGGCCCGGGCGAGCAGCGCCCCCGCCCCCCACAGCGCCGCGCCCATGGCGGCGGAGGCCGCGAGGATCCGCGGCAGGCGGCGGCGGAACCGCGCGTCGGGCCGCGCCTCGTCGCCCATGCCGCGGGCGCCGCGGATCAGAAGGATCGCCATTGCCCAGCCCGCCACCGTGGTGCCGAGGGCCGCCGCGGCAAAGCCGATGAACGGCGCCAGGCCGATGGCGATGGCGGCGTTCACGACGAGCGCCACCAGCGCGTAGCGGAACGGCGTGCGCGTGTCCTCCCGCGCGAAATAGAGCGGCTGCCAGACCTTCTGCAGCACGAAGGCCGGCAGGCCGAGCCCGTAGATCGAGAGGACCAGCGCTGTGGCGGCGGTGTCGGCGGCGTCGAAGGCGCCGCGCTCGAACAGCACCGCCACCAGGGGGCCGGGCACCACCAGGAAGGCGACCGCGCTGGGCACCGTCAGGACGAGGGCGAATTCCGCCGCCCGGCTCAGGGCGTGCCGCCCGCCCGCCGCGTCGCCGGCGCGCAGACGCCGCGACAGATCGGGCAGCAGGACCACCCCGATGGCGATGCCGACCACCCCCAGCGGCAGCTGGTAGAGCCGGTCGGCATAGCTGAGCCAGGCGATGGCGCCGTCGAAGAAGCTCGCCACCTGCCGCCCGACCAGCAGGTTGACCTGCACGACGCCGCCCGACAGCGCGGCCGGCCCCATGATCCAGGCGAGCCGCCGCATCCCCGGCGTCAGCCGTGGCCGGCGCGGCACCAGCCGGAACCCCGCCTTGGCGGCGGCGAGCCAGACGAGGCCCAGTTGCAGCACCCCGCCCACCGGGACAGTCCAGGCGAGAGTCAGCCCCGGCGGCCAACCCATCCGGTCGCCCACGACGAGGGCCGCGACCAGCGCCACGTTCAAGAGCACCGGCGCGGCCGCGGCGGCCGTGAACCGGCCCGTGGCGTTCAGCACCCCCGACAGCAGTGCCGCCAGCGAGATCAGCAGGATATAGGGAAAGCAGATCCGCCCGTAGAGCACGGCGAGGTCGAAGCGCGCATCCTCGACGAAGCCGGAGGCCATGGCCAGGACGAGGGCCGGCATGGCGAGCTGCGCCAGCAGGGTGAGGGCGATCAGCACCGTGGCGAGGCCGGAGAAGGCGTCCCGCGCGAACTCCCCCGGATCCTCGCCCGATTCGAGCCGCTTCGAGAACAGCGGCACGAAGGCCATGTTGAAGGCGCCCTCGGCGAAGAAGCGGCGGAACATGTTGGGCAGCGAGAAGGCCACCAGGAAGGCCTCGGCCACCGGTCCGGCGCCGAGGAAGGCCGCGATCATGATGTCGCGCAGGAATCCGAGGACCCGGCTCGCCAGCGTCCAGGTACCGACGGTGAGGAAGGAGGTGACGAGACGCGGCGCGCCGGCGGCCATGGCGGTTCCCCTGTTCGGAGTCGGGCGATCTATGGGGCGGTGACGGCGCGAGGGCAAGCGCCCGGCCCGGGGGGCAGCCCTTTGCACTTCGTGGTGCACACCTGGCTCAAACGCTTTGCGGCTGCGAAGCCATGTCGGGCCAGGGCTCGCGAGAGAATCTTCGGGAGCCCTTGTAGGATGGATGGTCGAGATGCCGGACGACGCGTCATTTCGCTGCCTCGGATATAGAGGTCTCCTTCGATGCGCTTTGCACATGAAACGGAGCGCTACCCTCTCTTCGGGCCGTTAGGTCGACACGATGCCGAAAGTGCGCCTGGCCCAATCGACAAAGAGTCCGAACGGCCGGGCGAGAAGGATCATGAATATGGCGGCCGACCCGATCGCGGCGCCGACCTCCGCCAGGCTTGCGCCAGCGATCAAGAGCGTCGCCGCGTAGACAGGAGCTTGAAATGACAGGAATGCGGCGATGTCTGCCAAAGCAGCACTCCATTGATGTTGGGGCCGAACTTGCTTTACGAGCCAATCGCGCCACCCGGTATAGGGTCGTCCGGTCAAGACCATGATCGGCACCATGAGGAGCCGCGTTGTGAGGACTTTCGAGGGCTCCATCCCTGCAATGATCAGTTCCGAGAAAGTCGCAACCAGGGTGAAGAAAACGATCGTTGCAAGAGTGTCGATGATCAGTAAGCGCATGGACTGACGCTTAGCACCGGAAGATCCATGTCGCACCGTTTCTGAAGCCAGCCTGCCTCGAGGGACGGCGCAGTTCGGTGAAGCCGACACGCACATCCCTGGCAGCATTCGGCAAATTGGGCTCGAAGAGGTCATCGGCTCCGCGCCTCAATATCGTTTATGTGCAGCACGAAATGCAGAGGGCTGGGCCCGGGCCTCTTTGCTTGTCCAGGTACGCATCGCCGCCCGCCAGGGCGGTGCGGTCCGGCCGGAACCCGGTCGGCGGGGTCAGGACCGCGCCCGGCGCGCCCCGGTCTCGATCGCCTCTCGCAGCTTGCGCTCCAGCGCCTTCTGCTTCGCCTCGGTATAGATCTTCAGGCCGAACATGTCCTTGACGTAGAACGTGTCGACCACCTGGGCGCCGTAGGTGGCGATGACCGCGCTGGCGATGGAGATGTTGCTCACCGCCAGGACCCGCGTGAGGTCGTGCAGCAGGCCGGGGCGGTCGCGGGTGTCGACCTCGACGATCGTGTAGATCTCGGAGCCCTCGTTGTCGAAGGCGATGGCTGTCGGCACGCGGAAGTCGCGCTCGCGCTTCTTGATCTTGTCGCGGCTCTCCAGCCCCTCACGGGCGATGATCTCGCCCTTCAGCGTGCGCTCGATCGTCGACTTCAGCCGCGGGATCCGCATGGGGTCGTAGGGGTGTCCGTCGCCGTCCTGTACCCAGAACACCGCCGTGGCATAGCCGTCCTTGGAGGTGTAGGTGCGCGCGTCCACCACGTTCGCGCCGACCATGGCGAGCGCGCCGGCGAGGCGCGAGAAGATGCCGGGGTGGTCCACGAGGGCGAAGCAGATCCGGGTCGCGTCGCGATCCTCGTCATCCTCGATGTCGATGCGGATCTGGTCGTCCTCGATGTCGCGCAGCATATGGGCGAAGGCGACGTGGCTCTGCACGCTCAGCCCCTGCCAGTAGGGCGGGTAATGGCGCTGGGTCTCGGTCTTCAGGTCCTTGCGGTCCCAGTCCGAGAGCGCCTCGCGCAGGCGCCGGCGTGCCTCGTTGCCCCGGCTCTCGCGGTTCAGCGCCTCCAGCCCGTTCTCCAGCGCGTAGGCCGTCTCGCGATAGAGGGTCCGCAGCAACTGTCCCTTCCAGTTGTTCCAGACATGCGGGCCGACGCCCCGGATGTCGCAGATCGTGAGCACGGTCAGCAGGTCCAGCCGCTTGCCGGTGCGCACTGCCTTGGCGAAGTCGCGCACGGTGCGCGGATCGGCGAGGTCGCGCTTCTGCGCCATGTCCGACATCAGCAGGTGATAGCGGACCAGCCATTCCACCGTCTCGGTATCGGCGCGGTTCAGTCCCAGCCGGGGGGCGACCTTGCGCGCGATGCGGGCGCCGACGATGGAGTGGTCCTCGTCGCGGCCCTTGCCGATATCGTGGAGGAACAGCGCCAGGAACAGCACCTTGCGGTTCACCTGGCCCTTCATGATATCGGTCGCGACGGGGAGATCCTCGGCGTGGTCGCCGGACTCGATCTCGGACAGGTGACGCATGCACTGGATGGTGTGCTCGTCCACCGTGTAGCTGTGATACATGTTGAACTGCATCATCGCCACGATCGGCTCGAATTCGGGAATGAAGGCGCCCAGAACCCCGATCTCGTTCATCCGCCGCAGCGCCCGGTCCGGATTGCCGTGCTTCAGGAGCAGGTCCCAGAAGATCCGCACCGCTTCCGGGTCGCGGCGCATTCCGTCGTCGATGAGGTCCAGATTCGCGGCGATGGTGCGCATGGCGATGGGGTGCAACAGGTAGCCGGTCCTGAGTGCCTCGTCGAAGATCCGCAGCAGGTTCAGCTTGTCGGAGAGGAAGATCGCCGGGTCGGCGCAGCTCAGGCGGTTCTGCTTTATGGCGTAGCCCTGGCGCACCTTGCGCCGGCGTCGGAAGAAGCCGACGAGGCGTGGTTCGGCCTTTTGGTGGTCGGCCTCCATCGCCGTCAACAGGATGCGCGTCAGCTCGCCCACGCGGGTGGCGTGGCGGAAATAGTCCTGCATGAAGACCTCGACCGCGCGCCGCCCGGCCCGGTCGCGGTAGCCCAGCCGCGCCGCCACCTCGACCTGCAGATCGAAGGTCAGCTGGTCCATGGCGTGCCCGGTAACCAGATGCAGGTGGCAGCGCACGGCGAGCAGGAAGCTCTCGGCGCGCACGAAGCTGTCGAATTCCTCGCGGGTGAAGGTGCCCTTGTCGACCAGGTCGCCGGCGTCCTGGACGTGATTGACGTATTTCGCGATCCAGAACAGCGTCTGCAGGTCGCGCAGGCCCCCCTTGCCCTCCTTGACGTTGGGCTCGACCATGTAGCGCTGCCCGCCCTGCTTGCGGTGGCGTGCGCTGCGCTCCTCCAGCTTGGCGGCGATGAAGTCGGCGCCGGTGCCCTCGAACAGGTCCGACCACAGCGCCCGCTCCAGCTCCTCGGCGAGCTGGCCGTGCCCGCACAGGAACCTGTGTTCGAGCAGCGCGGTGCGGATCGTGTAATCCTCGCGCCCGAGCCGGATGCAGTCCTGCACCGTGCGGCTGGCATGGCCGACCTTCAGCTTGAGGTCCCACAGGATGTAGAGCATCGATTCGATGACGCTCTCGGCCCAGCCCGACAGTTTCCACGGGCTGAGGAACAGAAGGTCCACGTCGGAATGCGGCGCCATCTCGGCCCGACCGTAGCCGCCCACGGCGAAGACCGCGAGGTGCTCGCCCTCGGTGGGGTTGGGGCGCGGGTGAAGATGGGTCACCACGACGTCGAAGACCGTCTCCACCAGCCGGTCGGTCAGCCAGGAATAGGCCGAGACGGTGGCCCGGGCCTCGCGCGGGGCCCGGGCGAAGGCCGTGGCGATCCGCTCCCGCGCCGCCCGGTTGGCGGCGCGCAGGCGCGCCACCGCCGCCTCGCGCGGGGGGGTGCCGGCGGCGATGTCGGATTCGATGTCCGCGCGCAGGCCGGGGACCGCGAACAGCTCCGCCGCCGGAACGATCAGGTCCGGCGGCAGGCGGTGACGGTCGTCCGGCCCCGCGGGCCTAGAAGCCGGCGCGGCCGAAGCTGGACGGGGCTGGGTCAAGGATGACGACCTGGTTGTTCTGGATCTGGGCCACCGCGAGGGCGCGGTCGTTGGTGCCGTCGGGCAGCAGGCGGAACGCCCCGTAGGCGCCCGCGAAGCCGGCGCGGCGGGTCAGCGCACCGCCGGTCAGCGCATCGCGCCGACCCTCGCCCACGAGGGTCGCGACGGCGGTGACGGCGTCGTAGGCGACCCCGGCCAGTGGGTGCGGCGCGCTGCCATGTGCCGCCTGGTAGCGGCTCTCGAAGGCGGCGACCGCCTGCTGGTTCGGCAGCGCGAACAGGCCCCCTTGCAGCCCCGGCAGGCGCATCGCCTCGCCGCTCGCGTTCCAGCGTGTCAGGCCGATGAACCGGGTCTGGGCCGGGTCGATCCCGTTGTCGGGCAGGGCCCGGGCGATGAAGGGCAGGTCGGCATCGGCGCTCGCGGTGAGGAACACCGAGTCGGCGCCGGAGGATCGCACCGCGTCGGCGATCCGCGGCCCCGCCTCGGCGATGCCCTGCTGCGACAGCGGATACCCCTGGACCGTGGCGACGCGCATCCCGGCCCCCTGCGCGGCCTGCACGATGGCGTCGCGGCCGGCCGTGCCGCCGACATCGTCGCCGTGCACCACCGCGACGGAGGATCGGCCCTGGCGGCGGGCATAGCTGGTCAGCCGTTCGGCCACGTCGCCGAAGGTCTGGCCCAGGACATAGACATTCCCCCCCGCCACGGCGGCATTGTTCGACAGCGACAGGACGTTCACGTCCTGCCCGGCCACGATCGGCGTGACCGCGCTGATCGACTGGCTGTAGAGCGGGCCGACGATGATCCGGGCGCCCTGGGTCAGGGCCTCGGTCGCGGCGGCGCGGGCCCCCGCCGGCGTCCCGCTGGTGTCATAGACGGTCAGGTCCACGCGGCTGGCCCCGGCCTCGGCCAGCGCCAGGCGCGCGGCGTTCTCCATCGACCGGGCGACACCGCCGCCCCCGCCCGCATCCGTCATCGGAAGCAGCAGCGCCACGGGAACGGGCGCGGCGGCGTCGATGCGCGGACCGCCGGAGGCGTTCTGTCCCATCATGGGCATCGGCCCGCAGGACGCGAGCGCCAGGGCGCCGAGAGCCGCGGCCAGAAGGCCCGGCTTGCGAAGGGCGGTCAGTCGGGAGAACATCGACGGATCCTTGCTGGGAGGCTTGATGACTATGTCGCGTTCTAGTGAAGCGGACGGGCCCTGTAAATCGACGCCGCGGCAATGAGCTCGCCGGCGCCCGGCCTCTACCTCGTGGCGACGCCGATCGGCAACGCGCGCGACATTACCCTGCGCGCGCTCGACCTTCTGGCCGGGGCGGACGTGCTGGTGGCGGAGGACACCCGCACGCTGCGCCGACTGATGGAGATCCACGGCATCGCGGCCGGGGGGCGCCCCGTCGTCTCGTACCACGACCACAACGGCGAGCGGGTCCGCCCGCGTCTCCTGGCGATGCTGGGGGAGGGGAAATCCGTCGTCTATGCCTCCGACGCCGGCACGCCGCTGGTGGCCGATCCGGGCTATGCCCTCGCCCGCGCGGCGGCCGAGGCGGGGCACGCCGTGACCGCCGCGCCGGGCCCCTCGGCGGCGCTCGCCGCCCTGAGCCTTTCGGGTCTGCCCACGGATCGCTTCCTGTTCGCGGGGTTCCTGCCGCCGGCGCGGGCGGCGCGGCAGGCGGCGCTGCGCGAGCTGGGCACCGTGCCGGCCAGCCTCGTCGTCTTCGAGGCGCCGCAGCGCGTGACGGCGACCCTGTCCGACATGGCCGAGGTCCTCGGCACCCGCGACGCGGCGCTCTGCCGCGAGCTGACCAAGCGCTTCGAGGAGGTGCGGCGGGGGACGCTCGCCGACCTGGCCGCGGGTGCCGCGGCCGATCCGCCCCGGGGCGAGATCGTCCTGGTCGTGGACCGCGACCGCTCGGAGGCCGGCGCGGAGGAGATCCGCGCCGCCCTGCGGGAGGCGCTGGACCGGATGAGCGTCAAGGACGCGGCCAAGGTCGTCTCCGAGGCGGTGGGCGCGCCGCGGCGCGAGGTCTATCAGATCGCGCTGGCCCTGGGGCGGGAGGAATGAGCGGCCGCGCCGCGCGCGGCGCCATGGCCCATCACGGCGGGCTGGCGGCCGAGGAGCAGGTCGCGGAAGTCTATGCCGCGCGGGGGGCCACGGTCCTGGCCCGGCGCTGGCGCGGCGGCGGGGCCGAGATCGACCTGATCCTGGAGGAGGGCGGCGCGGTCGTCTTCGTCGAGGTGAAGCGCGCGGCCACCCATGCCGCCGCCGCGGCGCGGATCGCGCCGGCCCAGGCCGCGCGCCTCCTTGCCGCGGCGGAGGCGTTTCTCGGCACCCGGCCGGCGGGAACGCTGACCGAGAGCCGGTTCGACGCCGCCCTGGTCGACGGGGCCGGGCGGGTGGAGATCCTGCGCGATGCCTTCCTCTGACTTGCCCCGGTCCCCGGCGCGCGCCAGATAGGGGCGCAGCCGGGAGAGAAAGGATCGCCCATGCCCCTCGACGTCGCCATCCAGATGGACCCGATCGGCGCGGTGAAGGTCGACGCCGACAGCACCTTCCGCCTGGCCGAGGAGGCGCAGGCGCGCGGCCACCGGCTGACCTACTACACTCCCGACACGCTCGCCTGGGACAATGGCCGGGTGCGGGCCACGGGTCAGTCGCTGACGGTGCGGCGCGTGCAGGGCGACCACGCCGATCTGGGCGAGGAGCGCCGGATCGACCTTTCGGAATTCGACGTGGTGTGGCTGCGCCAGGACCCGCCCTTCGACATGGGCTACATCACCACCACGCACCTGCTGGACCGGATTCGCGACACCACGCTCGTGGTCAACGATCCGTTCTGGGTGCGCAACTACCCCGAGAAGCTGCTCGTCCTGCAATTCCCCGACCTGATCCCGCCCACGCTCATCGCCCGCGACCTCGCCGCCCTGCGCGCCTTCAAGGTCGAGCACGGCGACATGATCCTGAAACCGCTCTACGGCAACGGCGGTGCCGGCGTCTTCCGCCTGCCCGAGGCGGACGGCAACCTCGCCGCCCTGCACGAGATGTTCGTCGGCCTCAGCCCCGAGCCGCTCATCGCGCAGAAATACCTCCCCGACGTGTCGAAGGGCGACAAGCGCATCATCCTCGTGGACGGCGAGGCGGTGGGCGCGATCAACCGGGTGCCGCAGAAGGGCGAGACCCGGTCGAACATGCATGCCGGCGGCGCGGCGGAGAAGGCCGAGATGACCGAGCGCGACCGCGAGATCTGCGCCGCGATCGGGCCGCTCCTGCGCGACAAGGGCCAGATCTTCGTCGGCATCGACGTGATCGGCGGCTACCTGACCGAGATCAACCTGACCTCGCCCACCGGCATCCAGGAGATGGAGCGCTTCGACGGCAGCAATGTCGCGGGCATGATCTGGGAGGCGATCGAGCGCCGCCGCGCCTAGCCCGCTCCCTCGCCCTCGTCCACGAAGAGATTGGCCCAGGCGCGGTCGACGAGGACGGGGCTCATCTGCGGCTCGATCCCCTCGAAGGCGCAGATCGACAGGATCTGGTCGACCAGAAAGGCCGGGTGATACCCGGCATAGGCGTTGCCGATCTGCGGATACTTCCCCTGCATGAGGTGCAGCAGCGCCCCTTCGTCCGGCGGCAGGCCCGTCCTCTTGGCCACCATCGAGAAGATCCGAAGGAAATCGGTCTGATCCGGCCCGTCCACCCGGATCTTGCAGAAGATCCGCCGCAGGGCCGCCTGGCCGAAGATCCTGTCGGGATGAACGCCGGTGCAGAAGATCATCAGCGTGTCGAACGGCACCTCGAACGTCTCGCCTGATCGCAACGCCAGGATGTCCTTCGATTGCTCCAGCGGCACGATCCATCGGTCGATCAGCGCCCTGGGCGGCGCGTCCTCCCGGCCGAGATCATCAAGGACGAGGACGCCCCCGGCCGCCTTCAACTGCAGCGGCGCCCGGTAGGTCCCCGCGGTGGGATCGTGGACCAGGCTCAGCATGTCGAGCGTCAGGTCGCGGCCGGCAACCACGATGGGCCGGCGGCACAGGACGTAGCGCGCGTCGTGATGCCGATGCAGCCGCAGCGTCCCGGGCACCTCGGCCTCCTCATCAAGGGCGGTGTGAACGATGGGATCGTAGAGAGTGATGACCTGTCCGGCGTATTCCAGCGCGCGGGGCACATGCACGGCACCGCCGATCGCCGCGCAAATCGCGGTCGAGATCGAGGATTTGCCGTTCCCCGGCGGGCCGTAGAGCAGGATCGACCGGCCCGACCCCACCGCGGGGCCCAGCCGGTCGATCAGCGAGGGCGGCAGGATCAGATCGCCCATCGCGACGTTCAGCCGGTCGCGGGTCATGGCGAGGTTTCGGATCGATTGCTGCCGGACCTGCCGGGCATGATCGGCCAGGGGGACCGGCATGGCGCCGTGATAGGGCGATTGTCGCAGGGCCTCGATCGCGCGTGCCCGTCCCGACTCGGACAACCGGAAGCCCGCTTCGTCGCCGGAATTGGGGTGCGGCCTGCCCGTCGCCTCCACCAACTCTCGCTGGCGGGCGGTATCGATCAATTCCTGCGTCACGGCCGGCGGCAGGGCGATGCGCCCGGCGATGTCGCCCGCCGTCGCGGCATCGGTGCGGTGCATCGTCTTGAGCAGGATGTCCTGCATCACCGCCGAGGAAAGCCCGACGGCATCGAGCGCGGGCGGCGGCGCGGGCGCGGTCGGCGTGGCGAGCGGGATGTTCATCGGCTGCATCCTGGCGCTGGGACGGTCGCGATGCGAAGTGTCGGACCGCAATCGGGCGAGAATGCGGCGGTCGCGGGGCGGCGGTGGGGCGACGGCCCCCAGATCGCGTCAAGCCGCGGGAGTCGGCCGGGGCGTCGGTCCCATCGGAACCTGCCGTTCCGTTCGTCCGGCCCGGCCCGGAAGCCAGCCGCCGCCGGGTTGGCGGGCGGCCCGTCCGATGCGTCGCCGGCGCGCCCGCGGCAAGTGGGGCGCGCCGCTCAGGCGTCAATTCGTGACGGTCGAGGACAGCGCCGCAAGCGCGCGCGCGGCGGGCTCGAAATGCTGCGGATGGGTGTCGAGGGATTCCCGCAGCAGGCCCCGGCCGATGGCCACGTCGCCCTGCTTGATCGCGCCGAGTGCCATTGTGTGCAGCAGTCGCGCCCGATCGGTCTGGCTTGTGGGCAGGACGGGGAGGGAATAGTCGCGCTGCGCGCTGCGGGCGAGGACCAGGTTGTTCTTGGCGGTGAACAGGGTCGGATCGTGGGACAGCGCCCGGGTGAACAGGCGCTCCGCCGCGGCCGGGTCGCCACGGGTCAGCTGGGAATACCCCCAGTTGTTCAGAACGTTGGCCGGGCGCGTCGTCAGTTCCGAGGCGCTTTCGTAGAACGTGTCCGCCCGGTCCCAGTCCGCGTTGCTGTCGGCGATCATCGCCTCCAGCCGGTACCGCTCGTAGCTGCGGATTCCGGCCGGAACGCGGCCCAGCTGCGCCTCGGCCCCGGCCCAGTCGCCCGTCCGCACCAGCGCGCCGGCGAGGGCGACGCGGTCCTCCGGGCGGGAATCCGGCGCCTCGACGATGCGCGCCCACATCCCGGCGGCCCGGCCCGTATCCCCGGCCCGCAGCAGCGCGCCGGCGAGGCTGCGGCGCAGCGCGGTGTTGCCGGGATCGTCGTTCAGGGCGTCCTCGAAATAGGCCACGGCCTCGGCCGGATCGGCCGAGGCAAGCATGATGTCGTTGAGCGCGGCGCGGTCGGCGGCGTCCAGATCCGCCAGCGCGCGATCTACCTCGGCCCGGTCTCCCGGGCCGGCGCAGGCCGACAGGCCCAGGCATGCAACGACGCAAAGACGGATGACATGGCGCATGGCGCGCGCCTCCTTTCGACTGCTCGATCCCGCCTCGCTACCGGGTCCGCGACAGAAGCCGCCAGTCGCCGTTTCCGCGCCTGATCAGTGCGAAGCTCTCGTTTTGCGTGTGAGTGTAGCCGGGTCGGTCGCGCTTGGATAGCGCAAGCTGGAGGTTGGCGCGGATCTCGTCGCTGTCGCCCCCATCCGCGCGAAGGGCGACGCGGAACAGGCGATGCGCCTCCGCGGGCGCGCCGCGCTCCATCAGTACGACGCCGAGATTGTTGAGGGCCGGGACGAAGGCCGGATCGCGCGCGACCGCCGCCCGGAACAGCGACTCGGCCTGGCCCAGGCGTCCCATCTGCAGGGCGGCGGCGCCGAGCCCGGCCAGGATATCGGCGTCGAGGCCCCGTGCGGAAGCGGCGCGCAGATAGGCCCGGCGCGCCCGGTCGGGGTCGCCGGCATCCATCAGGCGGTGACCCTCGGCCAGGGCGTCGCCGTCCGCCGGGGCGGGGTCGGGCCCCACCGGCGCCCGTGCGCCGGGGGCGCAGGCCGAGAGGGCGATCAGCAGGAAAAGTGCAAGGCGCACGACACCTCGTTGTCCGATACTGCCAGACGTGGCGGCGATGTTGCAGACCGCAGGCCCGAGCGGGGTGATCCGGCGCGGCGGAACCGCCGGTCCATTGTGGCGGGGGGCGTCCCGGTCGGCAAGACGGGGCCTCTTCCTCGGCGCCTCGGGCGGCACGGACCCGCGGAGCCATGGCCACCGTGGCGCCGGACCGGAAGAGGGAATTGCGGCGTCGCGTCATCGGCCAGACCGGAGCGGGGCCCATGTCTTTCCGGGATTGGGCTCGGTCTCTCCCGACCCTGTCCGCCGCCGACCTCGCCCCGGCATCGGGTGGCGCGAACGCGCTGGTATCAGGGCGCCCCGCCCTCGGCGGCGCCATAGAGCCCCGGGGCGGGCACCGCGCTGTCGACGTATTCGCGGAAGATCACTTCGGCATACTTGCCGTTCAGGAGGCTGTCGCGCCCGCCCGTGAACCCAGAGACCTCGGTCACCGTGCGGCGGTTCGCGCGCTCGCGGCCCTGGGTGACGATCAGCGGCCGCGTCTCCCCGTAGGAGACGAGCGCCTCCAGACGGCCGGGATCGACTCCGTTGCGCACAAGTTCTGCCAGGACCGCCTCGGCGCGCCGCTGGCCGAGGGCGCGGTTGTAGGCGTCGGATCCCACGAGATCGGTATGGCCGAAGATTCGGAAGGTCGCCTCCGGGAAGCGGCGGATCCAGGCGGCCTGCCGGGCGATGGCCCCCCGCGCCGTGCCGGAGAGCGCGGCACTGTCGAAGGAGAAGGTCACGACCGGTTCGACCTCGGTCGAGAAGCGGTTGTTCAGCCCTTCGACCTGGCTGATCCGCCCCGATTGCACGAGCAGGATGTCGCGTGTCGGATCGCCGAACCGGCCCTCGTCGACGGAGGCGCCGGCGGGCGCGTGCCGATCGGGCCTCGCGTCGCAGCCGGCGACGCCGAGGGCGAGGACGAGCAGGCCGATGCCGCGCGGGATCATCCGTGTCATTCCATCACGTAGCCGTAGGAGCCCGAGAAATCCTGCCGCGCGATCTCGCCCGCGGCGCCGGGGAGGCGGCGGCCGGGGCGCTCGCCGCCGCCCACCCGGCCATAGAGGAACAGCTCGCGCTCGGTCGGGGGCGTGATCCGGTCGGTCGGCAGGGGCAGCGCCTCGCCGCGGACGGGCGAGACGAGATGCGCGGTGACGATGATGACCAGCTCGGTCTGGGCGCGTTCGTAATCGGCCGACCGGAACAGCGTGCCGAGGACGGGTATGTCGCCGAGCCACGGCACCTGGCCGGCGAGATCGCGGAAGTCGTCCTGCAGCAGGCCGGCGATGGCGAAGCTCTCGCCGTCGCGCATCTCCACCGTGGTGGCCGCCTCGCGCCGCGAGAAACCGTTCACCGCAAATCCGCCCTGGGTCACCCCGACCGAGGAGTCGATGCTGGACACCGCGGCATTCAGTTCAACGTTCACGCGGTCGCCCTCCACCACCCGGGGCACGATGTTCAACTCGACCCCGAACGGCTTGTAGTCGATCGAGACCGTGCCGTCCTCGCCCCGGACCGGGATCGGATACTCGCCGCCGGCGAGGAAATTCGCCTCCTGCCCCGACAGGGCGGTGAGGTTCGGTTCGCTGAGGGTGCGGACGACGCCCTTGCTCTCCAGTGCCTCGAGCAGGATCTCGAAGCGCAGGGAATTGGCCCCGAAGCCCAGCGCGAGGGCGCCCTGGCTGCTGCCGTCGACATTGATCGGCTGGCCGAGGCCGTTGTCGCCGGAGAGATAGGTCCCGGTCTCGCCCCGAACGTCCTCCCCGCCGAGGGCGAGCGAGGTGCTGAGCCGCTTGCTGACCGATCGGGACATCTCGGCGAACCGCACCTTCAGCGTCACCTGCTGCGTGCCGCCCACATTCATCAGGTTCGACACCCGTCCGGGGGCGTAGCGCTCCGCCAGTTCCAGCGCCCGGTCGAGCGCGGTGACGCTGGACACCGTGCCCGAGAGCACGACGCCGTCATTGGCGGTGCGCACCTCCACCGGCTCCCCGGGCAGGATCTGGCGCAGTCGCTCCTTGAACTCGCCCAGGTCGGGCACGACCTGCACCTCGATATTGGCGATCAGCCGCCCCTCGGGGTCGAGCAGGGTCAGGGTCGTGCGGCCCGGCGTCTTGCCCAGGACATAGACGGTGCGCTCCGACAGGGTGGAGATGTCGGCGATGGCGGGGTTCGCGATGGAGACTTCGGCGAAGGTCGTGTCGCTCTCGACCACGACGGCGCGGTTCATCGACACGCGCAGGGCGGAGGACACGCCGGGATCGACCACCCTGAGCGTCTGGGCCGCGGCGGGCCCCGCCGCCAGGGCGAGGCCGAGCGCGACGATCCGCAGGAGCTTGGCGATGGGCATGCGGTCCGGCCTCGTGGAATGACGGATCTCGCGCCCGTCGCTGCGGGGCAGGATGGGGTGGGAGGACCGGGGAAGGCAACGGGCCCTCGGACGCAACCTTCGATTGTTTCCGTCGGGACACACACGTGCCGGTACTGCTCGCGGAAGCGCGGCCCCGGCCACGCGCCGCGACGACCCCGGCATCCGCGCCAGGCGTCCCTGTTCCCTCCGCCGAACGCGGCACGTGGAGGCCCCGCGCGAACGCCCCCGTCGGTGGGACGGAGCCAGCGGGAAAGGCGTCGGACGGGCGAAATCCCCCGGGCTCGCGGCATCGGCGGCGGCGGGTCGGCCGCCGCGATCGCCACCGGGTCGTCAGCCGCCGTCGGTCGTTGCGGTCCGTCCGGGCGCGGTGCCGGGGCCGCTGGACGCGCCGGCTTCCTCCAGGTGATCTGAAACACTGCCGGCGGCCGATCCGGTCGCGTCCGGCATCGCGGCGATGACGGCCATTCCGAGGCCGAGGCAGGCGGAGGTCAGAACGACCCAGTCGATGGTCACGGCACCGTCCTCATCCTGGCAAAAGCGCGCGAGCATGTGGGAGAAGGGCATCGGAGGGGTTCCTTGGTGTGGCGGCAGGGTCGAGTGGGGATGATGCGATACGAATCCGGCGGGATCCGGGCCCGCATCGGGCAATTTCCCGGCGGGTCAGGGAAAGGAATGCGCGGCCGACTCGATCCGGGGGCGCGGTGCCGTCTCCTCGCCTTCCGGCGGGGCCGGCACGGCGATCAGCACCGCCAGGACCAGGCCGAGCAGGGCCGTGGCCGCGACGGCCGGGTCGACCACGATGGCGCCCGACGCCGCACGGCGACGAAGCGGGGCGGCATCGTGACAGCGCAACTCTTGCATTTCGTGATCCTGCCTCGCGCCTGGCTCGATGGATGGTCGTTCGAATGTGCCACGACTTTTAGGCAGCTTTGAGGCAGCGGCGGGAAAACATCGCGCGGCACTGCGGCAGCGGCGCGACACCGATGAGGCCGTCGATGCCGGCCCCCTTCCCGGCGCGGACGTCCCGGCCCAGGATCGCGGCGATGAGATGGGCCGTCCTGGTATCCCTCGCGCTTGCCGCGGCCCCGGCCGCTGGCGGGGATCGCGACTTCACCTTCCGGCGGGTCCCCGTCCCGGGCCCCGGGGACCGTCCGCCGCTGGTGCAGATCGACCCGGCGGCCCAGGCGCGGTGGCTCGCGCCGACCGGTCCGCCCCGGTCCGAGGGGGATGCCGAAGGGTCCGTGCCCAGCCGCGCCGCCGGCCGGGACCACATGGCCACGGCCCTCGCCGCGATTCCGCATGGGGGCTCATGGGCCTCGGGTGCGGGCGCGACGGCCCTGCGCCGGATCGCGGAGCGTCATGGCGCGGCGATCCTGCAGGCGACGAACGGCACCCGGGTGTCGCCCACGCTCGCCCTGGCGGTGATCGCGGTGGAGTCGGGCGGGCGGGTCCAGGCGGTCTCGCCGGCGGGGGCCGAGGGGCTGATGCAGTTGATGCCAGCCACCGCGCGCCGGTTCGGCGTCACCGACAGCCTGTCGGGATCGGAGAATATCCATGGCGGCGTCGCATATCTCGACTGGCTGCTGCGCCGGTTCGACGGCGACCCGGTTCTGGCGCTGGCGGGCTACAATGCGGGGGAGGGCGCGGTGGACGATCATGGCGGGATGCCGCCCTACGCCGAGACGCGTCGCTACGTTCCCAGGGTCCTGGCGGCGGTGCGTGCCGCCCGGAGCCTTTGCGTGATGCCGCCCGATGCGGCGACCGGGGGCTGCGCCCTGGCCGCCGCGCGGCGGTCCGGGGCGGGCTGAGCCGCCCCGGGGCGCGCGATCAGTTGACGATGTTGGCCTCGGTGGCCTCGCGGATCTCCTCCTCGGTGACGCCGGGGGCGGTCTCGACGATCTTCAGGCCGCCCTCGACCACGTCGAGCACGCCGAGATCGGTGATGATCCGGTTGACCACGCCGGTGCCGGTCAGCGGCAGGGTGCATTCCTTGAGGAGCTTCGACTCGCCCTTCTTGTTCTGGTGATCCATCACGACCACCACCTTCTGCACGCCGGCGACGAGGTCCATCGCGCCGCCCATGCCCTTCACCAGCTTGCCGGGGATCATCCAGTTCGCGAGATCGCCGTTCTCGGCCACCTCCATCGCGCCGAGGATCGCGCAGGCGATCTTGCCGCCGCGGATCATGCCGAAGGTGGTCGCGCTGTCGAAATAGGAGGTGCGGTTCAGCTCGGTGATGGTCTGCTTGCCGGCATTGATGAGGTCGGGATCCTCGTCGCCCTCATAGGGGAAGGGGCCCATGCCCAGCATGCCGTTCTCGGATTGCAGGGTGATGTCCTTGTCGCCGATATAGTTCGCCACCAGCGTCGGGATGCCGATGCCGAGGTTGACGTACATGCCGTCCTCCAGCTCCTGCGCGGCGCGTTCGGCCATCTGTTCGCGGTCCCAGGGCATCACGCCTCCTCCTTCTTGCGGGTGGTCACCTTCTCGATGCGCTTCTCGTGCTCGCCCTGGATCAGGCGGTGGACGAAGACGCCGGGCAGGTGGATGCTGTCGGGGTCGAGGCTGCCGCGCGGCACGATCTCCTCGACCTCCGCGACGCAGACCTTGCCGCACATGGCCGCCGGCGGGTTGAAGTTGCGCGCGGTCTTGCGGAAGACGAGGTTGCCGGTGTCGTCGGCCTTCCACGCCTTGACGATGGCCAGGTCGGCCATGATCCCGCGCTCCAGGATGTAGGTCTCGCCGTCGAACTCCTTGTTCTCCTTGCCCTCGGCGATCTGGGTGCCGACGCCGGTCTTGGTGTAGAAGCCCGGGATGCCGGCGCCGCCGGCGCGCATCCGCTCGGCCAGCGTGCCCTGCGGGTTGAACTCCACCTCCAGCTCGCCCGCCAGGTACTGGCGCATGAACTCGGCGTTCTCGCCCACGTAGGACGACATCATCTTCTTGACCTGGCGCGTGGCCAGGAGGATGCCGATGCCGAAATCGTCCACGCCCGCGTTGTTCGAGGCGAAGGTCAGGTCCTTGACCCCGGACCGCTCGATCGCGGCCAGCAGCAGCTCGGGGATCCCGCAGAGGCCGAACCCTCCCGCGGCGATCAGCATGCCGTCCCTGAGCAGCCCCTCCAGCGCGGCGTCGGCGTCGTCGTAGATCTTCTGCATCGGCAGGTCTCCCTTGTCGTTCGCCCCTCTATCCGTCGGCCCGCGGGGGAGTGTCAACGCGCCGCGTGGCCGGGGCCGGGCGCGGGCCTTCCTCCGCGATTCCGGGCCCGCCCGCGCCGCGCCCCTGAACCGCGGGCAGGCGGCCCCGGCGGGCCCCGTGGTCCTGCGCTATCCGGTGGACTTCTTCGTTCCCGACTTTTTTGCCGGGGTCTTCTTCGTCGACGCCCCGGTGCCGGACTTCGACGCCGCGCTCTTGGCCGGGGTCTTCCGGGCCGCCGGCTTCTTCGCGGGAGCCTTCTTGGCCTTGCCGGATTTCGCCTCGCGTTCGGCGATCAGGTCCACCGCCTGCTCCATGGTCACCGATTGCGGATCGGTGCCCTTGGGGATCGTGGCGTTGACCTTGTCCCATTTCACGTAGGGTCCGTAACGCCCCTCCATCACGTTCACCGGGCCGCCACGCGCGGGATGCTCGCCCAGCTCGCGCAGCGCCTTTGCGGCCTGGCCGCGGCCGCGGGCGGCCTTCTGCGCCAGGATCTCCACCGCGTGGTTCATGCCGATGGAGAAGACGTCGTCGATCTCTCCCAGCGGCGCGGTCTTGCCGCCGCGCTGGGCGGGGTCCTCGGCATGCTTGAGATAGGGCCCGTAACGCCCGATCGTGGCCCAGACGGGCACCTCGTCCTCGGGATGCACGCCCACCTTTCGCGGCAGGTTGAGGAGCAGAAGCGCCTTCTGCAGGTCCACCCCGTCGAGCGGCCAATCGCGCGGGACGCTCTGGCGCGGCGGCTTCTTGTTCTCCTCGGTGACCTCGCCGCGCTGGACATAAGGGCCGAACCGGCCGTCATGCAGCCAGATCGGATCGCCCTGATCCTCGCCGAGGAGCTTTCCCTCGGGCGGGATGACGGGCGCCTCCTCGTTCTCCACCGGCGGGCCGAAGGGCCGGGTGAAGCGGCATTCGGGGTAGTTCGAGCAGCCGATGAAGGCCCCGCCCGACCGCGCGGTGCGCATCGACAGCCGCCCCTGCCCGCAATTGGGGCAGAGCCGCGGATCGGAGCCGTCCTCCTTGGGCGGGAACAGGTGCGGCTCCAGCACCTCGTTGATCTTCTCCAGCACGTCGGTGATGCGCAGTTCCGATGTCTCGGCGATGGCGGCGGAGAAGTCGCGCCAGAAGCGCGCCAGCAGCTCCTTCCAGTCCTCCTCCCCGGCCGAGACGTGGTCGAGATCCTGCTCCAGGTCGGCGGTGAAGCCGTAATCCACGTAGCGGCGGAAGTAGTTGGTGAGAAAGGCGGTCACCAGCCGGCCCTTGTCCTCGGGAATCAGGCGGTTCTTGTCCTTGCGGACATATTCGCGGTCCTGGATCGTGGTGACGATGGAGGCATAGGTGGAGGGGCGGCCGATGCCCAGCTCCTCCATCTTCTTGACCAGCGTCGCCTCGGTATAGCGCGGCGGCGGCTGGGTGTGGTGCTGCAGGGACAACACGGCGCCGTTGTCGGAGATCTGCGCGACATCGGCCTTGCCGTGCTCCTCGCGCAGCCCGTCCCGGGCGAAGGCCGCCGGCTCGCCCTGCGCGATCTGCGGCAGGCGGGCGTCGTCGTCCTCGCCGGAGGGCTCGTCGCGGCCCTTCCTCGTAGACCCGGATGAAGCCGTCGAACAGGACCACCTGGCCGGTGGCGCGCAGGCCCACCTGGCCGTCGGCCGAGCGGATCTCGACCGTGGTGCGCTCCAGCCGGGCGGCCTCCATCTGGCAGGCCATGGTGCGCTTCCAGATCAGGTCGTAGAGCTTGCGCTGGTCGGGGTCGGAGATCCTCAGCGCCGCGGCATCCTTGCCCATGTCGGTGGGCCGGATGCATTCGTGGGCCTCCTGCGCGTTCTTGGCCTTGTTCTTGTACATCCGCGGGCTTTTCGGGACGTAGTCCGCGCCATAGCGGTCCTTGATCGCGTCGCGGGCGGCGTGAACCGCCTCGGGCGCCATGTCGATCCCGTCGGTCCGCATATAGGTGATGTGCCCGGCCTCGTAGAGGCGCTGGGCGGTGGACATCGCCTGGCGCGCGCCCATGCCGAACTTGCGGCTGGCCTCCTGCTGAAGCGTGGAGGTCATGAAGGGCGGCGCGGGGTTGCGCGTGCCCGGCTTGGCCTCGACGCTTTCGACGGTCAGGTCGCGGGAGGCGACGGCCTGCACCGCCATCTCGGCCTGGGTGGCGTTCTCCAGATCGTAGCGGTCGAGCTTCTTGCCGCCAAGCGTGGTCAGCCGCGCCTCGAAGGTCTGGCCGCGGGGCGTCTCCAGCCGGGCCTTGACCGACCAGTATTCGCGCGGCCGGAACGCCTCGATCTCCATCTCGCGCTCGACGATCAGGCGCAGGCAGACCGATTGCACCCGGCCGGCGGATTTCGCGCCGGGCAGCTTGCGCCAGAGCACCGGCGACAGGTTGAACCCCACGAGGTAGTCGAGGGCGCGACGGGCCAGATAGGCCTCCACCAGCGGCGCATCGACCTTGCGGGGGGCCTTCATGGCATCCGTCACGGCCGATTTCGTGATCGCGTTGAACACGACCCGGCTGACCTCGGTATCCTTCCTGATCGCCTTGCGCTTGCGCAGGGTCTCCTCGAGGTGCCACGAGATCGCCTCGCCCTCGCGGTCGGGGTCGGTGGCGAGGATCAGCTGATGATCGTCCTTCAGCGCGTCGGCGATGGCCTTGACGTGCTTCTTGCTGTCGCTCGCGACCTCCCATTCCATCGCGAAGCCGTTATCGGGGTCCACCGACCCGTCCTTTGGCGGGAGGTCGCGGACATGCCCGTAGGAGGCGAGGACGATGTAGTCGTCGCCCAGATACTTGTTGATGGTCTTGGCCTTGGCGGGAGATTCGACGACGACGACCGGCATGCTGTCCCTTCGGATCGGTTCGGGCGGACCGGCCTAGATGTGTCGGCAGGGCCCGGCTTGTCAATCGGACGGGATGCGCGCCTCATCCGTCGAGGCGGCAGAGCAGCCCGCCGGGCTGCCGCGCGACCCGTCCCTCGATCTCCAGCAGGGTCAGCGCCCGGGCGACCTCGGCGGCCGGCCGGCCCATGTCGCGGATCAGCTGGTCCTCGGCGGTGGGCGAGGGGCCAAGCCGGTCGAGGATCAGGCCGGGCAGGGGCCCCGGATCGGGTCGCGGCGGTTCGGGCGCGGACGGCGGCGCGGCGGGCCGCGCGGCAGGTCGGGGTCGGGGCGCCGCGCCGGGATCGGCCATCGCCGCCAGCACGTCCTGCGGCCCGCGCACCAGCGTCGCGCCGTCGCGGATCAGCATGTTGCCCCCCGCGGCCCGGGCGTCGAAGGGATGGCCCGGCACGGCCAGCACCTCCCGGCCCTGGTCGGCCGCGTCGCGCGCCGTGATCAGCGAGCCCGACTTCGCCGCCGCCTCGATCACCACCACGGCCCGCGCGAGGCCGGAGATGATCCTGTTTCGGCGCGGAAAGTGGCGCGCCTGGGGCTGCAGCCCCATGGGCTGTTCGCTGAGCCGCAGGCCGCCCTCCGCGATCCGCTGCGCCAGCGCGGCATTCTCGGCCGGATAGATCACGTCGACCCCGCCCGCCATGACCGCGACCGTGCCGCTGTCCAGGCTCGCCTCGTGCACCGCGGTGTCGATGCCGCGGGCGAGCCCCGAAACCGTGACGAAGCCGGCCTCGCCGACGCCGCGGGCCAGAGACCGCGCCATCCTCAGCCCGAGCGACGAGGCGTTGCGCGCCCCCACGAGGGCGACGAGCGCACCGGGCAGCACCGCCGGATCACCCGACGCCCAGAGGAGCGGCGGCGCGTCGGGAATCTCGGCCAGGGCGGCCGGATAGTCCGGCGAGCCGATGGCGAGGGGGATCGCGCCGGCCCGGTGCGCGCGGGCCCATTCGGCCTCGACCACCTCGCGCGGGCAGGGGCGGTACGATCCGGCCCCGGCGGAGCGCGCCACGCCGGGCAGCGCCTCCAGCGCCGCGGCGGCGCTGCCATGCGCGGTCATCAGGCGATGGAAGGTGCCGGGTCCGACCCGGCGGGAGCGCAGGAGACGAAGCCAGTCGAGCCAGTCTTCCTCGGTACGGGGTGGGATGAGGGGGGATGAGGAAGGGGTCTGCTCCAACCCGCCGGCTCCGTCTCTCTGCCCCTCCAGTCATGGGCGGTCAGGGTTAACAGGAGGTGAAGGCGCGCGATTTTCCGCCGATCATTCCCGGCGGGCCGCGGTCAGGTCGCCGATCCGCCCACGGTCAGGCCGCCGATCCGCAGCGTCGGCTGGCCCACGCCCACCGGCACCCATTGCCCGGCCTTGCCGCAATTGCCGATGCCCGGATCGAGCGCCATGTCGTCTCCCACGGCGCGGATGTTCTGCAGCGCGGTGGCCCCGTCGCCGATCAGCGTGGCGCCCTTCACCGGCGCGCCGACGACCCCGTTCTTCACCCGGTAGGCCTCGGTGCAGGAGAAGACGAACTTGCCGTTGGTGATGTCCACCTGTCCGCCGCCGAATCCCACGGCGTAGAGGCCGTCCTCCAGCCCCGCCAGGATGCTCGCGGGCGATTCGGTCCCGGCGGTCATGTAGGTGTTGGTCATCCGCGGCATCGGCGGGTGGGCATAGCTCTCGCGGCGGCCGTTGCCCGTGGGCGCGACCCCCATCAGGCGGGCGTTCTGCCGGTCCTGCATGTAGCCCACCAGCACGCCGTCCTCGATCAGCACGTTGCGCGCGCCGGGCGTGCCCTCGTCGTCGATCGTGATCGAGCCGCGCCGGTCGGGCAGGGTGCCGTCGTCCAGCACTGTGACGCCGGGCGCGGCGATCCGCTGCCCCATCAGGCCCGAGAAGGCCGAGGACCGCTTGCGGTTGAAGTCGCCCTCCAGCCCGTGGCCGATCGCCTCGTGCAGCAGGATCCCCGGCCAGCCGGGGCCGAGGACCACGTCCATCACCCCGGCGGGCGCCGGTTCGGCGCGCAGGTTGACCAGCGCGATCCGCAGCGCCTCCCGCGTGACGCCCTCCCAGTGGGGGCGCTCGATCAACGGGGACAGCGAGCCGCGCCCGCCGCCGCCGAAGCCCCCCTGCTCCCGGCGGCCGGCCTCCTCGACGATGACGGAGACGTTCAGTCGCGTCATCGGCCTGATGTCGCGCAGGATCCGCCCGTCTGGGCGCAGGATCTCGACCTCCTGCAGCGAGGCGGCCAGCGTCGCGGTGACCTGCACCACCCGGGGGTCGAGGTCGCGGGCGAAGGCGTCGATCTCGCGCAGCGTCTCCAGCTTCACCCCGAAGGCGGCATCGGCCATCGGATCGGCGTCGGTATAGAGGCGGCGGTTCGTGGGCGTCGGCCCCTCGGCCATCGTTCCGCCGCCGTCGCCCACGGCGAGACGCGCCGTGTCCGCGGCCCGCAATAGCGCGGCCTCGCTCAGTTCCGACGAATGGGCATAGCCCGAGACCTCGCCCTTCACCGCGCGCAGACCGAAGCCCTCGGTGGCATCGTAGGCGGCGTTGCGCACGCGGCCGTCGTCGAAGGTGATCGCCTCGGACCGCTTGCGTTCGAAAAACAGTTCTCCGTCCTCGCCGCCGTCGGTCGCGGCGGCCAGCGCGCGCCGGGCCACCGCCTCGTCGAGGCGGTCGGAAAGGGGGCGGAAAGGCGTATCGGGCATCTGCACCTCGGGGGTCTGGGCGATCTCGGGGGGCGGGCCGCGCGGGCTTGGCGTCCGTTTGCCGCAATGGCGCCGCTTGCCTGCCCCGCGCTAATATGGTTCTAAGCAGCGACTTTCCAACGGGCGGGCCGCGCCAGCGCGCCGTGCCGCATCGCCCGGATCAGAGCCGAACAGGATCAGCCGATGCGCCTTCGCACCCTCCTCCCCGCAATCCTTACGCTCTTCACCGGGTCGGCCGCCGTCGCTCAGGAGGGCAATCCCATCGGCGACTTGCCGATCATCGGGAGCCCCTCTCCCGGCGGCATCGGGTTCCAGCCCGCCTCGACGAACATCGCGGCGGACCTGCAATGGCTGGACGGGATGGTGCTGATCATCATCACCGCGATCACGCTGTTCGTGGTGGCGCTGATCGGCATCGCGCTGTTCCGCTACAACGAGCGGCGCAACGGCACGCCCAGGGCCTTCACCCACAACACCCCGCTGGAGATCGCCTGGACCCTGGGTCCGATCCTGATCCTGGTCTTCATCGGTGCCTTCTCCCTTCCGGTCCTGTTCGAGGAGCAGGTCATTCCCGAGGGCGAGGTGACGGTGAAGGCGACGGGCTACCAGTGGTACTGGGGCTATGAATATCCCGAGCACGAATTCGGCTTCGACAGCTACATGATCGGCTCGCCGGCGACCGGCGGCGACAACCGCCTGACCGACGATGTGCGCATGCAGCTGCAGGAGGCGGGCTATTCCGAGGACGAGTTCAGGCTCGCCACCGACACCGCCATGGTCGTCCCCGTGGACACCACCGTTGTCGTGCAGGTGACCGGCGCCGACGTGATCCACTCCTGGACCGTCCCGGCCTTCGGCGTGAAGCAGGACGGCGTTCCGGGCCGCCTCGCCGAGCTGTGGTTCGAGGCCGAGGAGGAAGGCGTCTATTTCGGCCAATGCTCTGAGCTTTGCGGGATTGCGCATGCCTACATGCCGATTACTGTGAAGGTGGTCAGCCAGGAGGAATACGTGGCCTGGCTCGACTGGGCGATCGCGGAATACGGCGGCACGCCGCGCGAGGCCTCGGCCGCGCAGCAGGGCGACACGACCGAGGGCCAGCAGGGGAGCCAGGCCGCGCGGATCGTCGAGGGCGAGACTGCCGGTCAGGCCGAGGACGGATCCGGCGCCGAGTGATCCACGGGCCCGGCCCCCTTCGGGGCCGCGCCACCCATCGATCCGAGCGGACAGGGCACATGAGCGATATCAGCATCTTGGAGCAGGAGCACGAGGCGCAGTTCGGCGACTACTTCGCCCTGCTGAAGCCGCGCGTGATGACGCTCGTGGTCTTCACCGCGCTGGTGGGGATGCTGGTCGCGCCGGTGCAGATGCACCCCTTCGTGGGATTCTGCGCGATCCTGTTCATCGCCGTGGGGGGCGGTGCGGCGGGCGCGCTGAACATGTGGTGGGACGCCGATATCGACGCGGTGATGCGGCGCACCTCCCGCCGGCCGATTCCCTCGGGCCGGGTCACGGGCGGGGAGGCGCTGGCCGTGGGGCTGGCGCTGTCGGGTTTCTCGGTCGTGATGCTGGGCCTCGCCACCAACTGGGCCGCGGCGGCGCTTCTGGCGTTCACGATCTTCTTCTATGCCGTGGTCTATTCCATGTGGCTGAAGCGCACGACGCCGCAGAACATCGTCATCGGCGGTGCCGCGGGCGCCTTCCCGCCGATGATCGGCTGGGTGGCGGCGACCGGCTCCGTCGGTCTCGAGGCGGTGCTGATGTTCGCGCTGATCTTCTTGTGGACGCCGCCGCATTTCTGGGCGCTCGCCCTCTTCATGCGGTCGGACTACGACGATGCCGGGGTGCCGATGCTCACCGTCACCCACGGCCGCCGCGCCACCCGGCGCCACATCCTGGCCTATACGGCCGTGCTCGCGGCCTTCGCCGTCTGGCTGGCCGCGACCCCGGTCGGCGGGCCGGTCTACCTGATCGCGGCGGTGGCGCTCAACGCCTGGTTCCTCAAGGGAGCCTGGGAGATCGCGGCCCGCGACGAGGCCATGGCGGAGGCGGACAACTACGCGGTGGAGAAGAAGGTCTTCAAGTTCTCGCTTCTCTACCTGTTCCTGCATTTCGGCGCGCTGCTGGCCGATGCGGCTTTGCGCGCCTCGGGGGTGATCTGATGGCGATCCAGGTCGAACACGACATCCATCACCGGCGCCGATCCCGCAATGTCGGGTTGGGCCTCGTCCTGGTCGGCCTCATCGCGGTGGTCTTCGGCCTGACCGTGGTGAAGGTGCAGCAGATCGGCGCCTCCCAAGGCTTCGACCACGTCGTCCGTCCCGAACTGCTGCCGGGTGAGGAGATGCCGCAATGAACCTCGACGGCAAGAAGAAGACCGTTCTGGGCGCGCTCGGCGTCGTCGTGTTCATGGGCGCGATGGCCTGGGCCTCGATCCCGCTCTATTCCTGGTTCTGCCGGGTCACCGGTTACGGCGGCACCACCAACGTGGCCGAGGCCGGGTCGGACGAGGTTCTCGACCGCACGATCAAGGTCCGCTTCGACGGCACCACCGAGAAGGGGATGCCGTGGGAGTTCAAGCCCGTCGACCGCGAGATCGAGCTGAAGATCGGCGAGACCGGGCTGGCCTTCTACGAGGCCTACAACCCGACCGACCGGCCCATCGCCGGGCAGGCGAGCTACAACGTGGCGCCCTTCTATGCCGGGGAGTTCTTCTCCAAGATCGACTGCTTCTGCTTCACCGAGCAGGTGCTGCAGCCGGGCGAGCGGGTCCAGATGCCGGTTTCGTTCTATGTCGATCCGGCGCTGGTGGAGGACCGGGACGCCAAGTATGTGAAGCACATCACCCTGTCCTACACCTTCTACCAGATCGACCTGCCCGAAGACGACCGGCAGGCCAGCCTGTCGACCAACTGACTGCCGCACGAGGGACGCAATGGCGCACGAAAAAAACCACGACTACCATATCCTCGCCCCGTCGCTGCACCCGCTGGTGGCCGCGGTCGGAGCTTTCGTCATGCTGTTCGGCGCCGTGCTGTGGATGCACGGCTCCGGGCCGTTCATGTTCGGTGTCGGGCTCGTCATCGTGCTCTATTCCATGACCGCCTGGTGGTGGGACGTGATCCGCGAATCCAAGGCCGGCGACCACGCGCCGGTGGTGCGGATCGGCCTGCGCTACGGCTTCATCCTGTTCATCATGTCCGAGGTGATGTTCTTCGCGGCGTGGTTCTGGTCGTTCTTCAAGCACGCCATGTACCCGATGGAGACCTTCTCCGAGGGGCAGTGGCCGCCGCCGTCGATCGAGACCTTCGATCCCTGGCACCTGCCGCTGATCAACACGCTGATCCTGCTCTGCTCGGGCTGTGCGGCGACCTGGGCGCACCACGCGCTGGTGCATGAGAACAACCGCAAGGACCTTGCCAACGGCCTGATCATCGCCGTCCTGCTGGGCCTGATCTTCACCTTCTTCCAGGGCTACGAGTACAGCCACGCCGCCTTCGGCTTCTCGGGCAACATCTACGGCGCGAACTTCTTCATGGCGACGGGCTTCCACGGCGCGCATGTGATCATCGGCACGATCTTCCTCTTCGTGTGCTACCTGCGGGTCCGCGCCGGGCACTTCACGCCGGAAAAGCATGTCGGCTTCGAGGCCGCCGCCTGGTACTGGCACTTCGTCGACGTGGTGTGGCTGTTCCTCTTCGCCGCGATCTACATCTGGGGCTCGTGACGATCTTTCGCCGAAAGATCGGCCACCGCGAAAGGGCGCCGCTGGCGCCCTTTTTCGACGCGGGCTGAGCCCGTGCGCTGGCTCTCGCTCGCGGTGCTGGGCCTCGGCGGGGTGGCGATCCTCCTCGCCCTGGGCACCTGGCAGCTGCGCCGGCTGGACTGGAAGACCGCGCTCCTGGCGGATATCGAGGCCCGGATCGCCGCGCCGGCATCCGATCTTCCCGCGGATCCCGACCCCGTGGCCGACCGCTACCGCCCCGTGCGGATCACCGGCCGCACCACCGGGGAGGAGCTGCACGTCCTCGTCTCGACCCGCCGCACCGGGGCCGGGTACCGCGTGATCGCGCCGTTCGAGGCCGGCGGCCGGCGCATCTTGGTGGATCTCGGCATCGTCCCCACCGAGGACAAGGACGCGCCCCGCCCGGCCCGGCAGATGACCGTGACGGGCAACCTGCACTGGCCGCGGGAGATCGACCGCTTCACCCCCGCGCCCGAGCGCGAGCGCAACATCTGGTTCGCCCGCGACGTCCCCGAGATGGCCGCCACCCTCGGCACGCAGCCTGTCCTGCTGGTCGCGCGCGCGGTCGAGACGCCGATGCCGGGGGTGATGCCGCTTCCGGTCTCCGCCGAGGGGATCCCGAACAACCACCTGCAATACGCGATCACGTGGTTTTCCATCGCCGCGCTCTGGGCGGGGATGACAGCGCTGCTCGGCTGGCGTATGGCCCGTCGGACGGATCGAAGGGCGTGACGATGCTGTATCATTCCACCCGGGGGGCCGCCCCGGCGCTCGACTTCGAGGGGGCGATGCTGGCCGGCCTGGCACGGGACGGCGGCCTCTACGTGCCCGCCGAGATCCCGCGTATGGACCGCTCCGCGATCGCCGACCTGGCCGGGCGCCCCTACGAGGAGGTGGCGCTGCGGGTCATGCAGCCCTTCACCGGCATGGCCGAGGAACACCTGGGCGACCTGATCGGCCGGGCCTATGCCGGGTTCGGCCACGACGTGCGCGCCCCGCTGGTGCAGATCGGGCCGGGGCATTTCCTGCTGGAACTGTTCCACGGCCCCACGCTCGCCTTCAAGGATTTCGCCATGCAGCTGATCGGTCAGCTGTTCCAGGACACGATGCGGCGCCGGGGCGAGCGCATCACCATCGTCGGCGCCACCTCCGGCGATACCGGCTCGGCCGCGATCGAGGCGTTCCGCGGGCTCGACCAGGTCGAGTGCTTCATCCTCTATCCGCAGGGCCGCGTGTCCGACGTGCAGCGCCGCCAGATGACCACCCCGGCCGAGGCGAACGTGCATGCACTGGCCGTGGCGGGCGATTTCGACGATTGCCAGGCCGCGGTGAAGGACATGTTCAACGACCATGCCTTCCGTGACCGCGTGGGCCTCACGGCGGTGAACTCGATCAACTGGGCGCGGGTGCTGGCGCAGGTCGTGTACTACTTCTCGGCCGCCGTGGCGCTCGGCGCCCCGCACCGGTCCGTCAGCTTCACGGTCCCCACGGGGAATTTCGGCGACGTCTTCGCCGGCTACATCGCGCGCGCCATGGGCCTGCCGATCGAGCGGCTGGTGATCGCGACGAACCGCAACGACATCCTCCACCGCACCTTCGCCACCGGCGAGCACCGCAAGGAGGGCGTTGAGCCCACGATCAGCCCATCCATGGACATTCAGGTCAGCTCGAACTTCGAGCGGGCGCTCTACATGGCCTATGACCGGGACGGCCGCGCGGTCGCCCAGCTGATGGAGGAGCTGAAGCGCGACGGCGGATTCAGCGTCAGCCAGGGCGCCATGGAGGCGCTGCGGGAGGTCTATGCCTCCGGCCGGGCCTCCGAGGAGGAGACCGCCGGGACGATCCGCGAGCTCCATGCCCGCACCGGAGAGACGGTCTGCCCTCATACGGCAGTGGGCGTGAAGGTCGCGGGCGAGATCGCGACCGACAGCCCCATGGTCACGCTGGCCACCGCGCATCCTGCGAAGTTCCCCGACGCGGTGGAGGCGGCCACGGGGCGGCGGCCGGCCCTGCCGCCGCGGATGGCCGACCTGTTCGACCGGCCCGAGCGGATGGTCGAGGTTCCGAACGACCTTTCGAAGATCCAGTCCCTGATCGACGAGTGCATCGCATGAGCGTCCAGATCCACACCCTTTCGAACGGCCTGCGCATCGTCACCGAGCGCATGCCCGGCCTCAAGTCGGCGAGTGCCGGCCTGTGGATCCAGGCCGGCGCGCGCCACGAGCGGGTGGAACAGAACGGGATCGCGCATTTCCTCGAACACATGGCCTTCAAGGGCACGGCGCGGCGCTCCGCCTTGCAGATCGCCGAGGCGATCGAGGATGTGGGCGGCTATATCAACGCCTACACCTCCCGCGAGATGACGGCCTATTACGCCCGGGTGCTGGAGCCCGATGTGGGCCTCGCGCTCGACGTGATCTCGGACATCGTGCTCAACCCCGCCTTCGACCAGCGCGAGATCGAGGTGGAGCGGGGCGTGATCCTGCAGGAGATCGGCCAGGTCGCCGACACGCCCGACGACATCGTCTTCGACTGGCTGCAGGAGGCCGCCTACCCGGACCAGCCGCTCGGCCGGTCGATCCTCGGCCTGTCCGACCGGGTCGCGGGATTCGGGCGCGACGACCTCTCCACCTTCGTGGGCGAGCGCTACCGGCCCGGGGAGATGATCCTGTCGGCCGCCGGCGCCGTCGATCACGACGAAATCTGCCGCTTTGCCGAGACGACCTTCGGCCACCTCGCGCCGCAGCCGCGCCGCGCCCCCGAGGCGGCGCAGTTCCGCGGCGGCGAGCGGCGCGAGCGGCGCGACCTCGAACAGGCCCATCTCACGCTGGCGCTTGAATCGCCGGCCTATCGCGACCCCGACTTCTTCACCGCGCAGATCCATGCCACCGCCCTCGGCGGCGGCATGTCCTCGCGCCTGTTCCAGGAGCTGCGCGAGCGGCGCGGCCTGTGCTACTCGATCTTCGCCCAGGCCGGGGCCTATGACGATACCGGCATGCTGACGATCTATGCCGGCACCTCCGGCGAGGAGGCGGGCGCCCTGACCCGGGTGATCGTCGACGAGATGAAACGCGCCGCCGAGGACCTGAGCACGGCCGAGGTGGAACGTGCCCGCGCCCAGCTCAAGGCCGGGCTGCTCATGGGGCTGGAGGGCGCCTCGGCCCGGGCCGAGCGCCTGGCCCGGCTGATCTCGATCTGGAACCGCGTTCCCGAGATCGAGGAGGCGGTCGCGCGCATCGACGCGGTCACCCGCGACGACGTGCGGGCCTTCGCCGCGCAGCTGCGGTCCGAATCGGCCGCCATGGCGCTCTACGGCCCGGTGGACGGCGCGCCGTCGCTGGACGAGGTGCGCGACCGACTGGCGGCGTGACCGTGCTCGGGCGCCCGCGGCTCCGCATCGAGACCGATCGCCTGTCGCTCCGGCCGCCGCAGCACGTCGATTATTCCGGCTGGAGCGAATTGCGGCGGCACAGCGTCGGGTTCCTGTCCCCGTGGGAGCCGAGCTGGGCCGGCGACCACCTGTCGCGCCGCAGCTTCACCAACCGGGTCTACTGGGCGCATCGCTCGATCCGCAACGAGACCGCGCTGCCGCTGTTCCTGTTCCGCCGCGAGGGCGGCGAGCTGGTCGGCGCGATCACCCTCGACAATATCCGCCGCGGCCCGGCGCAATCGGCCACGCTGGGCTACTGGATCGGCCAGCCCTTCGCGCGCCAGGGCTACATGCGCGAGGCGATCGAGGGCCTGGTGCACCACGCCTTCCACCGGCTGGATCTCAGCCGGGTGGAGGCCGCCTGCCTGCCCGAGAACGCCGCCTCCCGCGGCGTGCTGGAAAAGTCCGGCTTCAAGTACGAGGGCGTGGCGCAATCCTATCTCCAGATCGCCGGCCGCTGGCGCAACCATGTCCTCTACGCCAACCTGCGCCCCGACCGGCGCGGGCGGACGGATGCGGGCTGACCTCACGCCGTCGCGACTGGAAAGCCGCCGGGCCCGCCGCTAGCCTCGGCCGGGGAGGTACCGCCATGTTCCGTCCGCTTCTGGCCTTGCTCGTCCTTCTTGCGGCGCCCGCCGCCGCGCAGGTCCGGCAGAGCCACTGCATCGCGATCGCCGGCTCCGCCCCGGGGATCGCCTATGTGCGGCAGGCGGACTGGCGCGCCCCTCTGGAGGATTTCACCGTCCGCCTGTCCTACCTGGATCACTCCATGTTCCTGCTGCAGGCCCCCGACGGCACGACGGCGGTGACGGATTACAACGGCTTCCTCGGCAGCGCCGATTTCGTGCCCGACATCGCGACGATGAACCACGCCCATTCCTCGCACTGGACGGTCTCGCCCGATCCGCGGATTCCCCACCTCCTCGAAGGCTGGGGCGACGGCAGCAACCCCAACCTGCACGCCGAGGAGGTGGGCGAGGTCTTCGTGCGCAACGTGCCGACCGACATCCGTTCCTATGGCGGGGTGGAGCGTTACGGCAACTCGATCTTCGTCTTCGAGGTCGCGGGGCTCTGCATCGGCCATCTGGGGCACCTCCACCACGAACCCGACGCGCAGCAATACGCGGCCCTCGGCCGGCTCGACGTGGTCATGGCCGCCGTCGACGGCGGCATGACGGTGGACCTGCCTACCATGATCCGCACGCTGGAGCGGCTGGAAAGCTCCGTCGTCATTCCGATGCACTGGTTCGGCAGCTACACGCTGGAGCGGTTCCTGGCGGGGATCTCGGAAACCTTCCAGGTGGAGCGGCCGGGCGAGAGCTCGCTGGAGGTCAGCCTGCGCACCCTGCCGGACCGGCCCACTGTCGTGGTCCTCGAACCCGCCTTCCTGGGGGCGCGATGAGCCCGGACTGGCTGCCGGACCTGCGCGCGCGGCTGCCCGACGGCACCTTGCGCGCCGCCGACCGAGGCGGACCTGACCGAGCCGCGCGGACAATGGCGCGGCAGCGCCGGCATCGTCGCCCTGCCGCGCAACACCGAGGAGGTGGCCGAGGTGGTCCGTTTCGCCGGCCAGCGCCGCGTGCCGATCGTGCCGCGCGGCGGCGGCACCGGCCTCGTCGGTGGCCAGACCCTGCCCGAGGCCGCGCCGATCCTCCTGTCGCTGGAACGCATGCAGGCGGTGCGCGGCGTCCATCCGGCCGAGAACGTCCTGATCGCCGAGGCCGGCGCCATAATCGCCGACCTGCAATCCGCCGCCGCCGCCGCCGGACGCCTGTTCCCGCTCTCCTGGGCGGCGGAGGGCAGCGTGCGGCTGGGCGGGGCGCTGGCCACCAATGCCGGGGGCCTCAACGTCATCCGCTACGGCACCACGCGGGAGGTCTGCCTCGGGGTCGAGGCCGTGCTGCCCTCCGGCGAGATCCTGCACGGGCTCAAGCGGGTGCGTAAGGACAATACCGGCTACGATATCCGCAACCTCCTCGTCGGCTCCGAGGGCACGCTCGGGGTCATCACCGCGGCGGCGATGCGGCTTTTTCCCCGTCCGGCGCGGCAGGGCACGGCGCTGTTCGTCGTGCGCGATCCCGCCGCCGCGCTGGAGGTGCTCGCCCGGGCGCTCGACCTGGGCGGCGTCTCGGGCTTCGAACTGATCTCGGGGCAGGGCCTCGCCTTCCTGCAGGAGACGGCCGCCGCGGTGCGCCAGCCCTTCGCCGAGGCGCCTGCCTGGTCGGTGCTGGTCGATCTGGGCCTCGGCCCCGAGGACGACCCCGATGCCCGGCTGGAGCGGCTCTTCGGCGAGGCCTTGGAGGCGGGCCTCGTCTCCGACGGCGTGATCGCGCAGAGCGAGGCGCAGCGCGACGCGCTCTGGGCCGTGCGCGAGACGATCCCCGAGGCCAACCGCGCCATCGGAGCCATCGTCTCGAACGACATCTCCCTGCCGCAATCCGAGATCCCGGATTTCCTGGAGGCCTGCGGCGCCCGGCTGGCGGAGGTGGTGCCGGGCCTCCGCGTCAACTGCTTCGGTCACCTGGGCGACGGCAACCTGCACTACAACCTGTTCCCGCCGCGCGGCGGATCGCGCGCCGACTACAGCGACCGCGCCGAGGATCTGCGCGGCATCGTCGACACCGAGGTGATGGCGCGCGGCGGCTCCTTCTCGGCCGAGCACGGGATCGGGCGGCTGAAGGTGGCCGAGCTGGAACGCTGGGGCGATCCGGCGAAGCTGAACGCCATGCGGGCGATCAAGGCGGCGCTCGACCCGTTGGGCATCATGAACCCCGGCGCGGTCCTCAGGGGCTGATCCTCGGCCCGGGGATCTAGCGCAGGAAGTTGGGCCGCAGCTTCAGCCGCGGCCGCGCCTCGCCCGGCAGGTGCCGGTTCAGGCGCCGGGAGGCCATGCCGAAGACCCCGATGATGCAGAGCGTCAGCAGGATGAAATAGCCCGCCAGGATCGGGTAGGGCACGAAGGGGTTGAAGGTCTTGTCGGCGAAGTAGCTGGCGTAATAGAGCGCGTCACCCCGCTGCTGCCAGGCCGGGAAGCCCGAGAAGAAGACCAGCGTCGTGGCGTGGAACAGGAAGATCGCCTCGTTGGTGTAGGCCGGCCAGGCCAGCCGCAGCATGGTGGGGAAGGTGATGCGGCGGAACTTCGTCCAGCCGGTCAGGCCGTAGGCCTCCGCCGCCTCCATCTCGCCCCGGGGAATCGCGCGGAGCGCGCCGTGGAAGATCTCGCCCGCATAGGCCGAGGTGTTGAGGAACAGCACGATCAGCGCGCCGAGCCAGGCGGTGCTCAGGGGATCGAGTGCCGGCACCTGCGCCTTCAGCGCGAGGAAGGCGAAATAGGCGAAGAAGAACTGGATGAAGAGCGGCGAGCCGCGGAAGACGAAGACGAACCAGCCCGACAGGGCACGGACGATCCGCGACCGGGCGCTCTTGCCCATGCCCACCGCCAGCGCCAGGCCGAAGCCGAAGGCCAGCGCCAGCACCCCGAAATAGACGTTCCAGATCATCCCCGAGCCGATCAGGGTGAATTGCTGGCACAGCGTGAAGTCGCTCCGCGGCAGGAGCCGTTCGCCGATCCCCACCGAGCGCAGCGCATAGTCCTGAACCGTCTGCCAGCAACTCATGGGCTGAGCGCCTGGCCGCGGCGGAGTCGCCGCATGAGCCGGCCCAGGACCGCCTCGGAGGCCCGGGTGAGGAGGAGATAGAACACCAGCAGCGCGAGGAAGTACCACATCCGCCAGTCGCCATGGGGATAATCGGTGAAGTTCGGCGTCTTCGTCGCGCCCAGTTCCCGCGCCCAGTAGACGATGTCCTCCACGCCGAGCAGGAACAATAGCGGCGTCGCCTTTACCAGGATCATCCACAGGTTCGACAGGCCGGGCAGGGCATAGATCCACATCTGCGGCACCAGGATGCGCCGGAAGGCCTGGGCGCGCGTCATGCCATAGGCCGCCGCGGTCTCCAGTTGCGCCTTCGGCACCGCCTGCATCGCGCCATAGAGCACGTTGGCGCAGAAGGCGCCGAAGACGATGGCGAAGGTCAAGACGGCGAGGCCGAAGCCATAGACCTCGTGCACCCATTGCGGGGCGTTGCCCGAGGGCGTCTTGGCGGCGGCGCAGACCACGAAATCCGATCCCCGGCGCACCGGCTCGGTCCAGTCGGGGCAGGCGACGTGGTGGCGCAGATACTCGATCCCCTGGTCGAGCGCGATGACGAAAAACAGGAAGAAGGCGATGTCCGGCACCCCGCGCACGATCGCGATGTAACCCTTTCCGAGCCAGCGCAGCGGCGCGAAGGAGGCCCGCGCCGCCGCCGCACCCCCCAGCCCGAACAAAAGAGAGGCCGGCGCCGTCACCGCCAGCAGCAGGAGCACCGTCCCGAATGAGGCGTAGAAGGCCAGGTGCTTGCCCGTCGTCAGGTAGCAGGCGAGCCAGGCGAGGCCGTCCAGGCCGGAAGGGTCGGTGCAGGCGGGGAGGATGGCCGGGCTCCTCTGATGGCGGGGGCCGGCCCTCGCGGGATCTCCGGCGCTGCGGGGTCATGCCGGGGCGGGCCGGGCGCCCGCCCCGCCCGCTTCAGAACTGCTGGCTGTCAGGCAGCCACTTGACGATCAGCTCGTTCAGCGACCCGTCGTCCTTCATCGACTGGATCGCGGTGTCGAAGGTCTCGCGCAGCTCGGCATCCGATTCGCGGAAGGCCATGCCGATCCCCCCGCCGAGCGGAATGTCCTCGCCGACGAAGACCAGCTCGCCGGAATTCTCCACATAGGGCGTCAGGAAGTCCTTGTCGGCCATCGCCGCGTCGGCCTCGCCGTTGCCGACGGCGGCCACGACTTCCTCGGGGCTTGGGAATTCCAGCAGCGTTGCGCCGGTCGAGGTGACGTGCTCCGCCTGGATCGTCCCGGTCTGCGCGGCGACGACCCCGCCCTCGATGTCCACGTCCGCGCTCGGGGCGATATAGGCCGAGGGGGAAGGCGGCGTGTAGTTCTGGCTGAAGTCGATCACCTCGTCGCGCTCGGGCGTGATCGACATGCCGGCGATGATGGCGTCGTAATTGCCCGAGACGAGGTTGGGGATGATCGAATCCCAGTCGTTCGTCACCCATTCGCACTGCAGTTCGGCCCGCGCGCAGAGCTCGTCGCCGAGCTCGCGCTCGAAACCGGCGACATCGCCCGAATCGTCGAGGAAGTTGTAGGGGGGGTAGGCGCCCTCGGTGCCGAGGCGGACGGTGTCCTGCGCGGCGGCGGCCGTGGCCAGGAGGGCGAGCGGGGCGGCAAGGATGAGTCGTGTCACGAAGGTCTCCCGGTGAATCGCGCGGCCTCGTTCGCAGCGGGCCGCGATTGAACGCCCGCGAGGGTTAAGCGAAATCGGCGCGGAAGGCAAGAAGCGCGCGCCCCTCACGCCGCCCCGGCCGAGAGGAAGCCCGTCAGCCGGGCGCTGTCGGGGCGGTCGAACAGCCGCTCCGGCGGCCCCTCCTCCTCGATCCGGCCGCGATGCAGGAAGATCACGTGGTCCGAGCAGTCCCGCGCCATGTCCATGTCGTGGGTGACGAGGATCATCGTGCGGCCCTCTTCGGCCAGCGCCTTGATCACCCGCACCACCTCCTGCTCCAGTTCGGGGTCGAGCGCCGATGTCGGCTCGTCGAACAGCAGTGCGCGCGGCTCCATGGCCAGCGCCCGGGCGATGGCGGCGCGCTGCTGCTGCCCGCCGGACAGTTCCGCCGGATACCGGTCGGCCTTGTCGCCGATCCCGACCTTGTCGAGATAGGCGCGCGCGGCCTCCTCCACCTCGCGCTTCGGGCGCCCGAGCACGTGCACGGGCGCCTCCATGACGTTCTGCAGGATCGTCATGTGCGCCCACAGGTTGAACTGCTGGAACACCATCGACAGGTTCGTGCGGATCCGGGTGACCTGGCGCGGATCGGCCGGGCGGCGGTCGGCGCCCGTGCCGGTCCAGCGCACCGGCTCGCCCTCGAAGGAGATCTCGCCCTGGTGGCTGCTCTCGAGCAAGTTGCAGCAGCGCAGGAAGGTGGATTTCCCCGACCCCGACGAGCCGATGAGCGAGACGACGTGCCCCCTGGGCGCGGTCAGGTCCACGCCCTTCAGCACCTCGGTCGCCCCGAAGCTCTTGTGCAGGTCGCGGACCTTCAGGACGGGTTCGGACAAGGGGCCATCTCCGGTCGGCGGATGCGGGAGAGTAGGGCCGATCGGGCCCGGGAATGCAATGCCGCCCGCCCCTCAGGCGCGGCGCGCTTCCACCCGCCGGCGCGCCAGGTTGGATTCGCGGTCGTTGACGCCGAGCAGAGGCGCGATCATCCGCAACAGCGAACTTTCCTCCTCGTCGCGGTGACCGTCGGCCATCACCACCTCCCACAGCGCCTCGATCACGCCGATGCGCTCCTCGTAGGGGACCGCATCCTTGATCGCGCGGGTGAAGCGGACCGTGTCGGGCGCCTCGGCCTCGGCGTCCTCCCCCTCGCCGCGCAGCGCGGCGGCATCCTCGGGGGCGAGATCGTAGCGCGCGGCCAGCACCCGCTCGATGCGGGTCCGCTCCGCGGCGGAGTAATCCTGGTCCGCCCGCGCGATCCGCACCAGAAGCGCGGTGAGGGCAAGGCGGGCATCCGCGTCCGCCAGGGGCGCGGGTTCGGATGCGGTCAGGCGGCTGAACAGATCGGCAAACATGACCGGGTTATAGATTTCTGTTGCATGTCTGCAAATCCTCGCCGCGAAGTGCCCGAAATCGTGATGTCGGCAACACTTCGCCTGTTTTCCCGGGCCGGGACGCGCTAAGTCTCTGGCAACCACGAACCGGGATACCTGCCGTGAAGCGCCTTCTCCTGTCAGCCAGCCTCCTTCTGATCGCTTCCGCCGCCCACGCGGCGGGGCCGGATGCGCCCGCCATGGAACCGGAGCCGGTCTATACCGCGCCGGAGGTGCCATCGGTCGGCACGGGCCTGGTGTTCACCCTTCGCGGGGGCGTTGCCACGACGCCGGAATATTTCGGCTCCGATTCCTACCAGGTCGGGCCCGACCTCGGGTTCCGGCTGAACCGCGCCAATGTCGGGATGCTGAACTTCGGGGGTGACGACGAGGAGAATACCTACGGCTGGGGCCTGCGCGGATCGTTTCGGTATATCGGCGAGCGGAACGCCGACGATTTCTCCGAACTCGAGGGACTCGACGACGTGGACGCGACCCTCGAACTGGGTCTGGGTCTGGGCTATTCCTCGCGCAACTTCGAGGCCTTCGCCGACCTGCGGTACGGAATCGGCGGGCACGAAAGCCTGGTCGGGGAACTCGGCGCGGACCTGAAGGTGCAGCCGAGCGACCAGCTCACCCTGACCGCCGGGCCGCGGATGCTGATCGGCTCGGACGATTTCGCCAGCACCTATTTCGGGATCTCCCCGGACGAGGCGGCCGCAAGCAACGGCGCCTTCGATGCCTACGACGCCAATGGCGGTGTCGTCAGCGCGGGCGTGGAACTCGGGGCGCGGTACGATCTGAGCGGTCCGTGGGGGGTCGTGGGGGCCGTCACCTACGATCGCCTGATCGGCGACGCGGCGGACAGCCCGATCGTCGAGCGGGGCGACCGGGACCAGTACGGCCTGCGGGTCGGCATCACGCGCCAGATCACGCTGGGTTTCTGAGCCGGTTCCGGCCGGCCGGAACCGGCCGTGCCCGAAGCTTCAGGGCAGCGCCTCGATCTCCGCCGGGTCGATGCGATCGCGCACCGTCTCTCCCGTCTGCCGGTCGCGCAAGGTGACGCCGCCATCCTCGGCGCCGATCACCACGCGGTCGCAGATGTCGAGGAACAGGCCGTGCTCCACGACCCCCGGAATCGCGTTCAGCGCGGCGGCGAGGCCGCGGGGATCGCCGATCCGGTTCAGCGACAGGTCGAGGATGTGATTGCCCTCGTCGGTGACGAAGGGCGCGCCGCCCTCCATCCGCAGCGCTATCTCGCGGCCGCCCAGGTCGATATCGGCGATCGCCGCCGCGATCAGCCGCTCCGTGGCGCCGCGGCCGAAGGGAACCACCTCGACGGGGAGCGGGAAGGCGCCGAGCGTCGGCACCTCCTTGGCGGCGTCGGCGATCACCACCATGCGGTCGGAGGCCGTGGCCACGATCTTCTCCCGCAACAGGGCGCCGCCGCCGCCCTTGATCAGCGCGAAGTCGGCGTCCAGTTCGTCCGCCCCGTCGATCGTCACGTCGAGCCATCCCGCCCCGTCGAGTTCGACGATCGGGATGCCCGCGGCGGAGGCCAGCTCGGCCGTGCGGCGCGAGGTCGGCACCGCCGTGATCCGCAACCCCTCCTGCGCCACCATGCGGCCGAGGCAGCGCACCAGCCAGGCGGCGGTGGAGCCGGTTCCCAGCCCCACGCACATGCCGCTCTCCACGAAGGCGCAGGCGCGGCGGGCCGCGGCGAACTTGGCGATATCGGCGGGGGCGGGGGACGCGGTCATGGTCGGATCTCCTTGTTGCGGTCACGCGCTACACGATGCGCCGCGGGAGGGCAAAGGGCTCAGGCCGCGGGCAGGAGCGCGGCGAGCGCCGCGTCCCGCGCCTCGGGGGGCAGGATGATGACCATGCCGGGGCCGTCGAAGGCCAGGCCGACGGGGCCGGTCACCTCGTTGGAGGTCCCGATCCGGCCCGCGGGATGGAACGCGATCCCGTCGATCGGCCAGCGCAGGCCCTCCGAACGCCCGGCGACGCGGGCGAACGGAAACAGCGACAGCCACGATCCCCCCGCCAGGTCGAGCCGGATCTCCCGCGGCGCCGCGAAGGCCAGCGAATCCGGCCCGAGCAGCAGGCAGGCGCGGCGCTCGCGGGCGATGCAGGACAGGGCGGCGAGCGTATGATCGACCCGCCCGCCGAGAAAGCCGAGCCCGATGATCAGGGGTGCCTCGATCCGCGCCAGGCATTTCTCGAAATCCGTGCTGTCCTGGTCGGTGACGCGGTGGACGCGGTGGCCCGGCAGGCGGTCGCGGGTCGGCCGCGAGATCGAGTCCAGGTCGCCGATCACCGCCGCCGGCGACAGGCCCCGGGCCATCGCCGGTTCCGCCCCGCCATCGGCCGCCACCAGGTGCCGCCCGCCCGCCAGCGCCCAGTCCAGCGCGCTTGCCGCCACGGGACCGGCGCCCACCAGCACGACCGGCTCGGACGAGGCGAGGACGGGGCGGATCGGGCTCACCATCGCGCGGGGCCGTCGCGGAACGAGCCGGGGGCAGGGGGGAACGCGGCGGGAGCGGGCATGGATCTGACACCGGACCGGAACAAGCTGCCCCACATTTTGCGCCTCTCTGACGATCCCTTCAACGCGAGGCGGCGCGCCCTCGCGTTGCCGGGGCAGGAAACCGGCGCCGGCTCCCGGATCAGTCGCGATCGTCCTCGGGCGGGGCCTGGCCCACCCCGCGGAAGACGGAGCGGAACGGCAGCGCCCAGACCACGCCGAGGGCCAGGTAGACGACCAGCTCCACCAGGATCGGCGGCCGCCCGAACCAGGTCATCACGGAGGAGGCCAGCACGATCCAGATCGGCAGGCCGATCAGCAGGATCGCCAGCGCCCAGCGCTTTTTCGCGGCGTGCGACAGCGCCACGGCTCAGTTCCGGAACGGGTCGGTGACGAGGATCGTGTCCTCGCGCTTCGGGCTCGTCGACAGCAGCGCCACCGGGCAGCCGATCAGTTCTTCCACCCGGCGGACATACTTGATCGCGCCTGCCGGCAAGTCGGCCCAGCTGCGCGCGCCTTCGGTGGATTCCGACCAGCCCTCGATCTCCTCGTAGACGGGCGTGCACCGGGCCTGCGCATCCGAGGCGGTGGGCAAGTAGTCGAGCCGCACGCCGTCCAGCTCGTAGCCGACGCAGATCTTCAGCCGCTCGAACCCGTCCAGCACGTCCAGCTTGGTCAGGGCGATCCCGGTCATGCCCGAGATCGCGCAGCTCTGCCGCACGAGGCAGGCATCGAACCAGCCGCAACGTCGCTTGCGCCCCGTGGTGGTGCCGAACTCGTGGCCCCGCTCGCCCAGTCGCTCGCCGTCGGCATCGTCCAGCTCGGTCGGGAACGGCCCCTCGCCGACCCGCGTCGTGTAGGCCTTGACGATGCCGAGCGTGAACTGGACCGCGTCGGGCCCCAACCCCGATCCGGTGGCCGCCTGCCCGGCGATGACGTTGGACGAGGTGACATACGGATAGGTGCCGAAATCGATGTCGAGGAGCGCCCCCTGCGCCCCCTCGAACAGGATGCGCCGGCCGGCCCGCTTCGCCGCGTCCAGCTCGCGCCAGACCGGCCTGGCATAGGGCAGGATCTGCGGCGCGATGGCCTCCAGGTCCGCGATCAGCCGCTCGCGGTCGATCGGCTCCAGCCCCAGCCCCGACCGCAGCGCGTTGTGGTGCACCAGCGCCCGGTCCACCCGCAATTCCAGCGTGCGGCGGTCGGCCAGGTCGGCGACGCGGATCACCCGGCGCCCGACCTTGTCCTCGTAGGCGGGGCCGATGCCGCGCCCGGTGGTGCCGATCCGCGCCACGCTGGCCTGTCCCTCGCGCGCCCGGTCCAGCTCGCCGTGGAACGGCAGGATCAGCGGCGTGTTCTCGGCGATCATCAGCGTCTCGGGGGTGATCTCCACGCCCTGTCCGCGGATCGTCTCGATCTCCCGGATCAGGTGCCAGGGATCGAGCACCACGCCGTTGCCGATGACCGACAGCTTGCCCCGTCGCACGACGCCGGAGGGCAGGGCGTGCAGCTTGTAGGTCACCCCCTCGATCACCAGCGTGTGGCCGGCATTGTGCCCGCCCTGGAAGCGCACGATCACGTCCGCCCGCTCGCTCAGCCAGTCGACGATCTTGCCCTTGCCCTCGTCGCCCCATTGCGCGCCGATCACCGCGACGTTGGCCATGCCTGTCTCCCTGTCCGGACCGGCGCCCTGTCTAGCGGCCCCGACCCGCGGGTGAAAGCGGAAACGCCCTCAGAGTTCGGCGAGCAGGCGGGCGATCTTCGCTTGCGAGACCGGCTTCTCGATCACCGTCGCGGCCGGGATCTCCCCGGTGACATATTGCGAGGAATGACCCGTGAGGAAGGCGGTGGGCACGTCCATCTCGGCCAGCCGCACGGCGATCTTCTCGCTGGTGCGCGGGCCGATGTTGAAATCGAGGATCGCCAGGTCCAGCCGGTCGGACTCGAGCCCCTCCAGCGCCGCCTCCACGGTGTGGAACGGCCCGATGACGGCCCCGCCGGCCTCCTCGACGATCAGCGCCAGATCCATCGCGATCAGGACGTCGTCCTCCACGATCAGGATCTTCTTCTTTCCGTCCTCGGACATCACGCCGCTCCGGCCGGTGTGTGGCCCGCTTTCAGGTGGCTTTCGGCAGATGAAACTCTCAAACCGTCCTCCAAATCGTCAATCCTGTCCGGTCCCCGCATCCGGCCGTCGTCGTTCCGCGATCCCCCCGGATCGCCGTTCAGGGATGGATAGATACACGGAGCCCGACCCCGCGGCAATGCGAAGCTACGCTAGGCACGAATGCCGTTGCGACGGCCCTGCCGGGGCGGACGCTCGGGTCGATGAATGGAAACGGGTCGTCTGCGACGCGATCACCGTTGCGCGGCGGCCCTCGCGGCTAGCGCAGCCGGCGGTCGAGCCGCTCCAGCATCCGCACGCAGGCGGCGATCTGGTCCCGGGCGACGAATTCGTCGGGCTTGTGCGCCTGCTGGATCGAGCCGGGCCCGCAGACCACGGCCGAGCAGCCGATGGACTGGAACAGTCCCGCCTCGGTGCCGAAGGGCACGGTGCCCACGGTGAAATCCCCGGTCAGGCGGGTGACGATGTCGCGCGCCTCGTTGTCCGTGACCGGCTCCAGGCCCACCACGTCGCCCACCGTGGTGGTCTCGATCGCCGCCTCGGCCGAGACGGCCCGCATCTGCGGCAGCAGCACCTCGTTGCAGTAATCGCGCATGGTGCGCACCACGTGATCCTTGTCGGCAGCGTTGATCGGCCGCAACTCCCAGTCCACGTTGGCCAGCCGGGCGATCACGTTGCGCGCCACCCCGCCGTCCATCCGGCCCACCTGGACCGTGCTGTGCGGCGGGTCGAACGGGCTCGAGGCGGGCGCCCGGCGCTTCAGCTCCTCGCGCATCTCCAGCAGCCGCATCATGAACCGCGCGGCGTATTCGGTGGCCGAAACGCCCCGCTCCGGCGCCGAACCGTGGCCCTCCAGCCCGTGGAAGGTGGTGGTATATTCGCAGCAGCCCTTGTGGCCGTCGATCGCGCGCATGGAGGTCGGCTCGCCGATGATCGCTGCTGAGGGGCGCAGCCGCTCCTCCTTCAGCAGCCGCACCAGGTCCTGTGCCCCGAAGCATCCCACCTCCTCGTCGTAGGTGAAGGCGAAGTGCAGCGGCCGGGCGAGGGCGCCCTCGGCGTAGATCGGCGCGCAGGCCAGCGCACAGGCGATGAACCCCTTCATGTCGCAGGTGCCGCGCCCGTAATAGAGGCCGTGTTCCTCGCGCATCTCGAACGGGTCCGAGGTCCAGTCGGCCTCGTCCACCGGCACCACGTCGGTATGGCCCGACAGGACGATGCCGCCGTCGCCCTCGGGCCCGAGGGTGGCGAAGACGTTCGCCTTGCGCCCCTCCTCGGCCTCCTGGACGCGGACGCGGGCGCCCAGATTCTCCAGCCGATCGGCGGCATAGGCCACGAGGTCGCGGTTCGGGTCCGACGAGACGGTGGGGAAGGCCACCAGGTCGGACAGGAACGCGACCGCCTCGTCGGTGCGGCTCATGGCTTGACCACCAGCCGGCGGGGATAGTCGCACAGGCACTGGGCCGGCCCGTTCTCGCGGATCACGATGCTCTCGGTGATCTCCAGTCCCCAATCCTCCATCCACAGCGCCGGCATGAAGTGGAAGGTCATGCCGGGCTTCAGCTCGGTGCGGTCACGCTCGCGCAGCGAGACCGTGTGCTCGCCCCAGTCGGGCGGATAGGACAGGCCCACCGCGTAGCCGACCCGGCCCTCGCGCTCGATCCCGTGCTCGTAGAGCACCGCCTTCAGCGCGCGGGCGATGTCACCGGCCTCGTTGCCGGGGCGCGCGGCCTCGAGCCCCGCCTCGATCCCCTCGACGAGCGCCTTTTCCGTGTCCAGCACCTCCTGCGGCGGCTGGCCCAGATAGACCGTCCGGCAGAACGGCGCGTGGTAGCGGCGGTGACAGCCCGCGAGCTCGAAGAACGTCGCCTCCCCCGACTTGAACGGGCGGCCGTCCCAGGTCAGGTGCGCGGCCGAGGCATCGGGGCCCGACGGCACCAGCGGCACGATCGCCGGGTAGTCGCCCCAGGCCTCTTCGGTGCCCTCGATCCCGTCGCGGAAGATCTCCGCCACGAGCTTGTTCTTGGCCATCCCCGGCTCGATCCGCTCCATCAGGTTGTGGATCATCTTCGACGAGATCGCGCCGGCCTTGAACATCACGTCCAGTTCCTCGTCGGACTTCACGAGGCGCTGCCAGTTCACCGTGTTCGTGGCGTCGAGGAAGGTGGCGTTGGGCATCTCCTCCCACAGCACCTCCATCGCCTTGGCGGTGTAGTAGTAGTTTTCCTTCTCCACCCCGATCCGCGCGGATTCGAGGCCGAACTCCTTCAGCATGTCGGCCAGCGTCTGCATCGGATGCAGGTCGTCGGCCTGGATATAGGCGTCGGTGTAGTGGCGGATGTTCTCGCGCGCCATCCAGACGGTGCGCCGGGCGCCGTAGCTGTCCATCCGCCGGCCCCACCAGACCGGGTCGTGGTCGGGCAGGATCAGCACCCCCTGGTGCACGTAGAAGGACCAGCCGTCATAGCCCGTCAGCCAGTTCATGTTCGACGGGTTCGTCACGAACAGGGCGTCGAGACCCTCCGCCTCCATCGCCGCCCGCGCGAGGCTGAGACGGCGGGCGAATTCGGCGTCGGAGAAGCTCTGGACCATGCTGGACCTCCAAGGATACTGGACCGAAGGGAAGGCGAAACGGGTGGCGGGTCAAGAGGTGGTCCGGTCGCCCGGCGCGTCCAGCCTTGGATCGGGTCGCCTCCGGGACTAGTCTGCGCGGACGCCACAGCGGGGGACGGTCCGGGAATGCCACGCATCGAACGGCAGGGGCAGGCATGATCGCGCTGGACGCCCGCGACCTCGCGATCCTGCGCTGCCTGTCGGAACAGGGGCGGATCTCCAAGACCGCCCTGGCCGAGCGCGTGGGTCTGTCGCCCACCCCCTGCTGGAACCGCCTCCGCCGGCTCGAGGATGCCGGCCTGATCGAGAGCTACCACGCCCGCGTCGACCTCAAGAAGGTCGCCCCGCACGTGACCGTCTTCCTTGCCGCCGAGCTGCGCGATCACACCGCCGAACGGATGCAGGCCTTCGAGCATGCGGTGCGGGCCTATGACGAGGTCACCGCCTGCTGGGCGCTGGGCGGCGGGTTCGACTACCTCGTCCAGATCGTGACGCGCGACATCGACGCCTATCAGCGGCTGGTCGACGACATGCTGGATTCGCGCATGGGCCTGGCGCGCTACTATACCTACATCGTCACCAAGGCGGTGAAGCCGCCCTCGACGCCGCCCTTCGAACGCCTCGTCGGGGACGGGTGAAAAGAGGATTCCTCTCCGATCGCGCCGCGCCGGAGAGGGTTCCTGTCGCCATCCCGCGAGAAACGGACCCGGCATGCGCCGGAACCGGCCAGACTGCGGGCAAACCAGAATCGGAGGTGTACCAGATGACCGAGACCGAACTCTCGGCCCGCCGCGGCATCGAGGACAAGCGTCTCGTGCGCTCCTTCTCCTATGTGGGGGGCAAGTGGACGGCCGCCGCGGACGGCAAGACCGTCGCGGTGACGGATCCGGCGACCGGCGACCGGCTGGGCGACGTGGCGAGCCTGTCGGCCGAGGAGAGCGCCGCCGCCGTCGACGCGGCCCAGGCGGCCTTTCCCGGCTGGTCCGACCGGCTGCCGCAGGAGCGTTCGGCGATCCTGCGCAAGTGGTTCGACCTGATGATCGCCCACAAGGAGGACCTGGCGCAGATCATGGTCCTGGAGCAGGGCAAGCCGATCTCCGAGGCGCGCGGCGAGATCGACTACGCCGCCTCCTTCCTCGAATACTACGCGGAGGAGGCCAAGCGCCCGAACATCGAGGGCGTCACCTCGCACATGCATGACGCCGAGGTGGAGTTGTGGCTGGAGCCCATGGGCGTCGCCGCGCTGATCACGCCGTGGAACTTCCCCTCCGCCATGCTGACGCGCAAGGCGGCCGCCGCCATCGCCGCGGGCTGCACCGTCGTCGCCCATCCCAGCCACGAGACGCCGTTCTCCGCCCTCGCCCTGGCCGAGCTGGCCGAGCGCGCGGGCGTGCCGGCGGGCGTGTTCAACGTGGTGACCGGCCGCGCCTCCACCGTCGTGCCGCCCTGGACCGCCGATTCGCGCGTCCGCGCCCTGTCCTTCACCGGCTCGACCGAGGTCGGGCGGCTGCTCTACCGCGACAGCGCGGCGACGGTGAAGAAGCTGGTGATGGAGCTGGGCGGCCACGCCCCCGTGATCGTCTTTCCCAACTGCGACCTCGACGAGGCGGTGGCCGAGACGATCAAGGCCAAGTTCGCCACCTCCGGCCAGGACTGCCTGGGCGCCAACCGCATCTACGTGCATCGCGACGTCTACGACGCCTTCTGCGAGAAGTTCGTGGCCGCGACGAAGGCGCTGACCGTCGGCATCGGCATGGACGATCCCGATATCGGCCCGCTGATGAACGAGAAGGCGGTGGCCAAGCAGGAGGAGCACGTCGCCGACGCGCTGGAGAAGGGCGCGACCTTGGCGTGCGGCGGCGCGCGGCTGGATCTCGGCCCGCTGTTCTACGCCCCCACCGTGCTGACGGACGTGGCCGACGAGGCCGCGATCATGGCCGAGGAGACCTTCGGGCCGGTCGCCCCGATCACCCCCTTCGACACCGAGGAGGAGGTGATCGCGCGCGCCAACGCGACCGAATACGGGCTGGTGGCCTACCTGCACTCGCTCGACCCGCGCCGGATCTACCGGGTCAGCCGGGCGTTGCAGTTCGGGATGGTGGCGGTGAACCGCACCAAGGTCACCGGCCCCCCGATCCCCTTCGGCGGCGTCAAGCAGTCGGGGCTGGGCCGCGAGGGCGCCAGGCTCGGGATGCAGGAATTCATGGAAATCAAGTATGTCTGCCGGGACTGGGCCTGAGCGACGGAAAGGACGGACGCGATGAACGAACAGCTGAGGAACGACCAGCTCGACCAGTGGGACCGGGAGACCTTCCTGCATCCCTCCACCCATGCGGCGCAGCATGCCCGCGGCGAATCCACCGCGCGCATCATCAAGCGCGCCGAGGGCGTCCATATCGAGGATCGCGACGGCCAGCGCTGGCTCGACGGCTTCGCCGGTCTCTACTGCGTGAACGTGGGCTACGGCCGCCGCGAGATCTCCGAGGCGATCGCGAAGCAGGCGCACGAGCTGGCCTATTACCACGCCTATGTGGGCCACGGCACCGAGGCCTCGATCACCCTGTCGAAGATGATCCTCGACCGGGCGCCGGGCCACATGTCCAAGGTCTATTACGGCCTCGGCGGGTCGGACGCGAACGAGACCAACATCAAGCTCGTGTGGTACTACAACAACGTCCGCGGCCTGCCGAAGAAGAAGAAGATCATCTCGCGCTGGCGCGGCTATCACGGCTCGGGCCTGATGACCGGCTCGCTGACCGGCCTGCCGCTCTTCCACGAGAAGTTCGACCTGCCGCTGCCGCCGATCATGCACACCACCGCGCCCTACTACTACCGGCGCGAGAACACGGACCAGTCCGAGGCCGAGTTCGTCGCCCAGTGCGCGCAGGACCTGGAGGAGATGATCGAGCGCGAGGGCGCCGACACCATCGCCGCCTTCTGGGCCGAGCCGCTCCTGGGCACGGGGGGCATCGTGCCGCCGCCCGCGGGCTACTGGGAGGCGATCCAGCCGATCCTGGAGAAACACGACATCCTCCTCGTCGCCGACGAGGTCGTGACCGGCTTCGGCCGCCTCGGCACCATGTTCGGCTCCGAGCATTACGGGCTGAAGCCGGACCTCATCACCATCGCCAAGGGCCTGACCTCGGCCTATGCGCCGCTCTCGGGCTCGATCGTCTCCGACAAGATGTGGAAGGTGCTGGAGCAGGGCGCCGACGAGTTCGGCGTCCTCGGCCATGGCTGGACCTACTCGGCCCACCCGATCGGCGCCGCCGCCGGCGTGGCCAACCTCAAGCTGATCGACGACCTGAAGCTGGTGCAGAATGCCGGCGAGGTCGGCGCCTACCTCAACGAGCGGATGCGCGACGCGCTGGCCGACCATCCCCATGTGGGCGAGGTCCGGGGCGAGGGGATGCTTTGCGCCGTCGAATTCGTCGAGGACAAGGACCGGCGCCAGTTCTTCGATCCGTCGAAGAAGGTCGGCGCCAAGGTCGTCTCCGAACTGGCCAAGCAGCACGTCATCGGCCGGGCCATGCCGGGCGGCGACATCCTCGGCTTCGCGCCGCCCTTCTCCCTGACGCGGGAGGAGGCCGACCGCATCGTCGAGGCCACGGTCAAGGCGGTCTCCGCCGCCGGGCTCTGAGGCGCGCGCGGCCGGGGGGCTACTCCCCCGGCCGATGCATCTGGAACAGCTCGGTCACCGCGGCGAAGTCGCGGTAGCCGAGCCGCGCCACCGGGTTGAATGTCAGCACGTCGAAGCGCCCGTCCACCAGGTGCTCGTCGCGGATATGGATGCCCGTGACCTCCCCCAGCACCATCAGGTTCGCTTGGCCCGCCAGCTCGATGATCCGCGTCATCCGGCATTCCAGCACGGCGGGCGCGGCCGCCACCCGCGAGCAGTCGATGGTCTCGCAGGGGGCCCGCTCCAGCCCGGTCAGGTCGAACTCGTCGGTCTCCCTGTCATAGGCGCCGGAGCTGTCGTTCATCGGCCCGGCCAGCGCGCGGGAGACGATGTTGCAGCAGAACACCCCCGTCTCGCGGATATTGGCGACGCTGTCCTTGGTGCCGTCCCGGTCCGGCTTGGTGCTGGTCGAGGAGAAGATCACCTGCGGCGGGGTATAGGCCACCGCGTTGAAGAAGGAATAGGGCGCGAGGTTCTCGCCCCCGTCCGCCCCGCGGGTGGAGATCCAGCCGATGGGCCGGGGCGCCACGATGGCGGAGAAGGGATTGTGCGGCAGTCCGTGGCCGTCCTTGGGGCGGTAGAACATCGTGAAGGCTCCTGTGAAGGTCGAGGGCCGGCCGGAAAGGATCGCTGCCGGTTGCCGGGCCCGGCATGGGGTGGGGATCGGCGGGGTCCCTAGTGTCGTTTGCCGGCGATCTAGGGCCGTGCTAGGCGGCGCGCCAGCCGGGAGGGGGCCGCGCCGATGCTGGAGGATGAACTGCCCGAGGATCGCTGGCAGGTCGAGCAGCTCTTCGACCTCAGTTTCGCGCCCGGGCGCGAGCTCCTCTCCTCCTACCGGCTGCGCGAGGGGGTCGCGCCGGTGGCCCCGCTCTGCCTCGTCTCGCGGGAGGACGGGATCGTCGGCGGCGCGATCCGCTACTGGCCGGTGCGGGTGGGCGGCCATCCGGCGCTGCTGCTCGGCCCCGTCGCCGTGCACCCGACGCGCCAGGGGGAGGGGCTGGGCGCGCTCCTGATCCAGACCAGCCTCGCCCGGGCCGCGGCGCTGGGCCATGCGCGGGTGATGCTGGTGGGCGACGCGCCCTATTACGGCCGGTTCGGCTTCTCCCGCCTCGACGGGGTGCGGATGCCGCCGCCCACCAATCCCGACCGGGTGCTGGGCGCCGCGCTCGTCGCCGGCGCCTGGGACGGCGTCGCCGGCGCCGTGACGCGGGCCTTGGAACCCCGGCCGCCATCCCCATTTGAGGGACCATGAGCACCGATCCGATCCCCCACGAAGACCTCGCCCCCGACGTCGCCAGGGAACTCGACCGCCTCGCGGTCCGCTTCCGCGCAGGCCGACGGCGTGGGCATGCAGATCCTCAGCCTCGTCGGCGGCCAGGCCGAGGATCTCCTCGGGCGCCTGCCGATCTCCGTCCGCGAGGGGCTCGACCGGGCCACGCGCCGGGCGCTGGAGACCGCCTTCGACGCCGCGCGCTACAGCCGCGGGCGCTGGCCCGACCGCCCCGACTGGCTGAATTCCGCCGCCACGACGGCGATGGGCGCGATGGGCGGCGCCGGCGGCCTGCCCACCGCGCTGGCCGAGCTGCCGGTCACCACCACCGTCCTGTTGCGCGCGATCCAGGGCATCGCCGCCGATATGGGATTCGATCCCGAGGACCCGGTGGTCCGGGCGCATTGCCTGCAGATCTTCGCCGCCGCCGGGCCGCTCGCCCGCGACGACGGCACCGACATGGCCTTCCTGTCGGCCCGCGTCACCCTGACCGGATCGGCGATCCACGGAATCATCGCGCGAATCGCTCCGCGCATGGCCACCGTGCTGGGCCAGAAGCTCGCCACGCAGACGGTGCCGCTGATCGGCGCGGCGGCCGGGGCGGCGACCAACTATGCCTTCACCAGTTACTACCAGGAGATGGCGCGGGTCTATTTCGGCCTGCGCGCGCTGGCCCGCGACAGCGGCGTCGACGTGGAGACGCTGCTGCGGGAGTTCCGCCTGCGCGTCTCGCCGCCCCGGATGGTGCGCTGACCCGCCTCCGCGAATGGGGCCGGACCGGACCTTATCCGCGGATAAGGTCGGCGCGCCTCAGCCGCGGCTGAGGCAATCGGCCAGCCACTTGTTCACGGGCTCGCGCACGCTCTGGCTGTCGGAGCGGCGCGCCTCGTCGATGATCGCCCGCGCCTCGCCCAGGTCCACCCGCCGCAACAGGTGCTTGACCGGGCCGATCGAGGCGGCGCGCATCGACAGGCTGCGCAGCCCGATCGCGGCAAGGCACAGCGCCTCCAGCGGCCGGCCCGCATCCTCGCCGCAGAAGCTGACCGGCGTGCCGGCCTCGGCGCAGCGGTCGAGGATCATCGACAGGATGTTGAGGAAGCTCACGTTCAGCGTGTCGTAGCGCCGGCGCACCCGCTCGTTCTCGCGGTCGGCGGCGAAGAAGAACATCTTCAGGTCGTTGCCGCCGATGGAGACGAAATCCGCCTCCTCGTAGAAGGCGCGGGGGCAGAACGCCATCGACGGCGTCTCGATCATCGCCCCGACCTTCACCTCCGAGGGCAGATCGTGGCCCAGGTGCCGCTCGCGGGCGATCTCGTCATCGACCATCGCGCGGGCGCAGCGGAACTCGTCGAGCTGGACGATGAACGGGAACATCACGTGCAGCGGCCGGTTCGCCGCCGCCCGGATCAGCGCCTGCAGCTGCATCCGCATGACGCCCTTGCGGTCGAGCCCGACCCGGATCGCGCGCCAGCCGAGCGCCGGGTTCGGCTCCTCGGGGCGCTTCATGTAGGGCAGGATCTTGTCGGACCCGATATCGAGCGTGCGGAACACCACCGGCTTGCCCTCGGCGGCATCCATCACCCGCCCGTAGAGCCTGGCGAGATCGCCCCGCCGCGGCATCGAGCGGTTGGCGAGGAACTGCAGCTCGGTGCGGAACAGGCCCACCCCCTCGGCGCCGGACCCGCCGAGCGAGGGCAGGTCGGCCATCAGCCCGGCATTCATGTAGAGCGCGATCCGCGCGCCGCAGCGCGTCTCCGCCGGCAGGGTGCGCAGGTCCTGATAGCGTTCCTGCGCCTTGGCCTGCATCGCGATCTTGTCGCGGAAGGCGTTGGTGATGTTGTCCTCGGGGCGCAGATGGACGCCGCCGTTCTCGCCGTCGATGAGGATCGGATCGCCGTTCAGGGCCTCCGTCGTGATGCCCTCGGCATGGATCACCAGCGGCACGGCGAGGGCCCGCGCGACGATGGCGGCATGGCTGCCGACCGCCCCCTGTTCCAGCACGATCCCCTTCAGCGACCGCCCGTAATCCAGAAGGTCGCCGGGGCCGATATTGCGCGCCACCAGGATCGGGTCGGGGGGCATCTCGGCCCCGGTCTCCGAGCCCTGCCCGGTGAGGATCCGCAACAGCCGCCGCGACAGGTCGTCGAGGTCGTGCATCCGCTCGCGGATATAGGCATCCGGCGCGCGCTGCAGCCGGTTGCGCGCGTTCGACTGTTCCTTCTCCACGGCCGCCTCGGCCGACAGGCCGCGGTCGATATCCTCGCACATGCGGCGCAGCCAGCCCTGCGAGCGCGCGAACATGCGATAGGTCTCCAGCACCTCGCGCTGGTCCTTGTCGGCGGTCATGCCCGATCCGTTCAGCATGTCGTCGACCGACACGCGCAGGGTCTCGATCGCCTCGGTCAGCCGGGCCTTCTCGCGGTCGGGGTCCTCGGCGATCGGATTGGTCACCACCACGCGCGGCTCGTGCAGCCAGACATGGCCCTCGGCGGTGCCCTCCTGGGCCACCGTGCCGCGGAACAGGATCGGGTTCTGGTGCCGGGCCGACAGGGCGGCGCCCTCGCCGACGAAGGCGCCGAGCTCGGTCATCTCGGCGAGCACCATCGCCACCACTTCGAGCGCGTAGATCTCGTCCTCGGTGTAGGTGCGCGCCTCGCGGGATTGCACGACCAGCACGCCCAGCTTCTCGCCCAGGCGCTGGACCGGAACGCCCAGGAAGGAGGAGAAGGCCTCCTCCCCGGTCTCGGGCATGTAGCGGAACCCCCGCGTCGCCGGCGCGTCGGGGGCGTTGATGTAGCGGCCCAGCTTGGCCACGCGGCCCACCAGGCCCTCGCCGAGGCGCAGCCGCGTCTTGTGCACGGCCTCCAGCTTCAATCCTTCCGTGGCGCAGAGCTCCAGCGTGTCGGAATCGCGGAAGAGATAGATCGAACAGACCTCGGTGCGCATCGAATCCGCGATGATCGAGGTGATGTGGTCGAGCCTCTCCTGGCCCTCGCTCTCCTCGGCGAGCGCTTCGCGCAGGCGCCTGAGCAGCTTGCGGCTCTCGGTGTCGCTGTGGCTGGCGTGCTGCATGGAATCCCGTCCGTTCGTGGCTGGTCCGGCTCGCCGGTATCGCACCTCCTGCGCGAGGTCACCGCCGCACCATAGCCGCCAATCCCCCCGGGACGGAACCGGTTTCCCACGCGCCCCATGCGGCGGCCGTGCCGGCCGGCCGGACGGCGCCGTGCGGTGGCATTGCGCCCGGCGCGCCTTACCTCTGGCCGGCAGGGGCCGGGCGGGGGCGACGCATCCGCGGCGAATCCCTGCACGATCAGGGTGATCGCGGCAACGGGCCGAGGCGTCTTGCGAAACAAAATTGCGCTCGCTAGACCGAGGCGGTCGATCTGGCGGAGACGAGAGGGGGACGGATGAAATTCGGTGTCGTCAAGGAAAGCCAAGAATCCGAGGCGCGGGTCGCGCTGACCCCGGCCTCGGCGAAGCAGATCCAGAAACTCGGCCATGAGTGCCTGATCGAGGCCGGGGCCGGCGCGCGCGCCGACTTCACCGACGAGGCCTATCGCGAGGCCGGGGTCGAGGTGGTCGAGACGGCCGATGCCGTCTTCGAGCGGGCCGACGTGATCTCCAAGGTCCGCCCCCCCACCGAGGCCGAGGTGGACAAGCTGCGCGAGGGCCAGACCCTGATCAGCTTCTTCTACCCGGCCGAGAACGAGGAGCTGATGAAGAAGGCGGCCGACAAGGGCGCCACGCTCATGGCCATGGACATGGTGCCGCGCATCTCCCGCGCCCAGAAGCTCGACGCGCTGTCGTCGATGGCCAATATCGCCGGCTACCGCGCGGTGATCGAGGCGGCGAACAATTTCGGCCGCTTCATGACCGGCCAGGTCACCGCCGCCGGCAAGGTGCCGCCCGCGAAGGTGCTGGTGGTGGGCGCCGGCGTCGCCGGCCTCGCCGCGATCGGCGCCGCGACCTCCCTCGGCGCCATCACCTATGCCTTCGACGTGCGGCCCGAAGTGGCCGAGCAGGTCGAATCCATGGGCGCCGAATTCGTCTATCTCGATTTCGAGGGCGACGAGGGATCGGGCGAGGGCGGCTATGCCGCGCCGTCCTCGCCGGAGTTCCGCGAGGCGCAGCTGGCCAAGTTCCGCGAGCTGGCGCCGGATATCGACATCGTCATCACCACGGCACTGATCCCCAACCGGGAGGCGCCCGAACTGTGGACCGAGGATATGGTCCAGGCGATGAAGCCCGGCTCGGTGATCGTGGATCTCGCCGCCGAGAAGGGCGGCAACTGCAAGATGACGCGGAAGGACGACAGGTTCGTCACCGAGAACGGCGTGACGATCGTCGGCTACACCGATTTCCCGAGTCGGATGGCGAAACAGTCCTCGACGCTCTATGCCTCCAACATCCGCCACATGCTCGCCGACCTGACGCCGGAGAAGGACGGCCGGATCGAGCACGACATGGACGACGTGGTGATCCGCGGATCGACCATCACCCATGGCGGAGACGTGACATGGCCGCCGCCGAAGCGGGAGGAACCCTCTCCCAGGCAGCCGCAGAAGAAGAGCGAGAAGCCCAAGGAGAAGACCGCCGAGGAGAAGCGGCAGGAGGAGATGGCCGCCTTCAAGCGCGAGACGCGCAACCAGGTGGGCCTGCTGGCGTTCGGCGCGGTCGTCATGCTGGCGATCGGCGCGGTCGCGCCGGCCTCGCTGATGAGCCACCTGATCGTCTTCGCGCTGGCCTGCTTCGTCGGCTTCCAGGTGATCTGGGGCGTGGCACACAGCCTGCACACGCCGCTGATGGCCGTGACCAACGCGATCTCGGGCATCATCATCCTGGGCGCCCTGTTGCAGGTCGGGGCGGGCAACTGGCTCGTCGTGATCCTGTCCTTCATCGCCATCACCATCGCATCCATCAACATCGTCGGCGGCTTCCTCGTGACTCGCCGCATGCTGTCGATGTTCGTGAAGTCGTAAGGGGCCAGACATGCTGATCGAAGAAGGCCTCCAGGCGGCCGCCTACATCGTCGCGACGATCCTGTTCATCCTCTCGCTCGGCGGGCTGAAGGACCAGGAGACCGCGAAACGCTCCATCTGGTACGGGATCGTCGGCATGGCGCTCGCCGTCGGCGCCACCGTGTTCGGACCGGGCATCCAGAACCTGTTCGTGCTGATCGTGGCGATCGCCATCGGCGCGGGGCTCGGGATCTACATCGCCGGCCAGGTGCAGATGACCGAGATGCCGCAGCTGGTCGCGGCGCTGCACTCCTTCGTCGGCCTCGCCGCGGTGTTCATCGGCCTCAACGCCGAGCTGATGCTGGGATCGGTGACCGCGCTGCGCGAGGCCGGGGCCAGCCTGGCGGAGGTGGATCTCACCGGGTTCGGCGAGACGCTGTGGGACAAGACGCCGGTGGAGATCACCATCCTCCGGGTGGAGAGCTTCCTCGGCATCTTCATCGGCGCGGTGACCTTCACCGGCTCCATCGTCGCCTTCGGAAAGCTGTCGGGCAAGATGGACGGCAAGCCCTCGCAGCTGCCCGGCGGGCACATGCTGAACGCGGGTGCGGCGGCGCTCTGCCTCCTGCTCGGCGCGCTCTACCTGGGCGGCGCGGGGATCTGGACGCTGATCCTGGTGGCGATCGTCGCCGGCTTCATCGGCTACCACCTGATCAACGGTATCGGCGGCGCCGACATGCCGGTGGTGGTGTCGATGCTGAACTCCTATTCCGGCTGGGCCGCGGCCGCGATCGGCTTCACCCTGTCGAACGACCTGCTGATCGTCACCGGCGCGCTGGTCGGCTCTTCCGGCGCGATCCTGAGCTACATCATGTGCAAGGGGATGAACCGCTCCTTCATCAGCGTGATCCTCGGCGGATTTGGCGGCCAGCAGCAATCCGGCGGGCAGGAGATCGAGGGCGAGCAGACCCCGATCCAGTCCGACGAGGTGGCCGACCTTCTGGACGAGGCCGACAGCGTGGTCATCGCGCCGGGCTACGGCATGGCGGTGGCCCAGGCGCAGCAGGCGATCAGCGAGCTGACGAGCAAGCTGCGCGAGAAGGGCAAGACCGTGCGCTTCGCCATCCACCCGGTCGCGGGCCGGATGCCCGGGCACATGAACGTGCTCCTGGCCGAGGCCAAGGTGCCCTACGACCTGGTGCTCGAACTGGAGGAGATCAACGACGACTTCCCGCAGACCGACGTCTCCATCGTCATCGGCGCGAACGACATCGTGAACCCGGCGGCGAACGACGATCCGGGCTCTCCCATCGCCGGCATGCCGGTGCTGCATGTCTGGGAATCGCAGACCGTCATCGTTCTGAAGCGCGGCCAGGGCACCGGCTATTCCGGCATCGAGAATCCGCTGTTCTTCAAGGACAACACGCGGATGTACTACGGCGATGCCAAGGAATCGGTGAACGCGCTGCTGCAGAAGCTCTGAGCCGGGCGAGAGACGGCCGCGCCCTACGGTGGCGCGGCCGGTGACGGAGGGACCCGCCGCGGCGGGTCCTTTTCGTTTGCGGCGTCAGTCCCGCGCGCCGGCGAACCGGGCGGCCCAGTCCTCGCGCTGGTCGTCGGTGATCTTGGCGAAGAGGTTGTCGGGCACGGTGAAGGCGTGGCCCGCGGGCAGGCGTTCCAGCGCGGCGGCGACGTCGCCGGGCCAGTCGGCATCGGTGTCGAGCGCCGCGCGCATCGCCGCGGCCGCGTCGGGGATGAAGGGGGCCGACAGGATCCCGTAGAGGCGGACGAGGTTCAGCGAGAAGCGGATGATCGCCGCGGCGCGGTCCGGGTCCTCCTTGACCGCGACCCAGGGCGCGGCCGATTGCAGGTACTCGTTGCCCACGGCCCAGATCGCGCGCAACTCGGCGGCCGCCTTGCGGATCTCGATCGCGTCCATATGCGCCTCGTAGGCGCGCAGGCGGCGCTCCAGATCGGCGATCACCGCGTCCTCGGCCGGGCCGTAGGCGCCGCCCGCGGGCACCGCCTCGCCGAACTTGGAGCGGCAGAACTTGGTCACGCGGCTGACGAAATTGCCGAGCACGTCGGCCAGGTCGCGGTTGGAGGCGGCCTGGAACGTCTCCCAGGTGAACTCGGCGTCGCTGCCCTCGGGCGCGTTGCGAAGCAGATACCAGCGCCAGTAATCCGCCGGCAGGATCTCCAGCGCCTGGTCCATGAAGACGCCGCGGCCCTGGCTCGTGGAGAACTGGCCGCCCTGGTAGTTCAGGTAGTTGAAGGACTTGATGTAGTCGACGAGCTTCCACGCCTCGCCGCCCACGGAATTGGCCCCCATGATCGTCACGGGGAAGGACAGGGTGTGGAAGGGCACGTTGTCCTTGCCCATGAACTGGACGTAGCGGACGTCCTCGGCGCCGTGATCGGTGCGCCACCAGCGATACCAGTCGGCCTGGGGGCGGCCCTCGGCGTCGGCCCATTCCCAGGCGCAGGCGATGTATTCGATCGGCGCGTCGAACCAGACATAGAAGACCTTGCCCTCCATGCCGGGCCAGGGGGCGTCGCCCTTCTTCACCGGCACGCCCCAGTCGAGGTCGCGGGTGATGCCGCGGTCGCGCAGCCCCTCGTCGAGCCACTTGAGCGCGATCGAGGTGGTCAGCGCCGGCCAGTCGGCGCGGGTGGTGATCCACTCGCGCAGGCGGTCGGCCATCTTCGACTGGAGCAGATAGAGATGCTTGGTCTCGCGCGGCTCCAGGTCGGTCGAGCCCGACAGGGCGGAGCGCGGGTCGATCAGGTCGGTCGGGTCGAGCTGCTTGGTGCAGTTCTCGCACTGGTCGCCGCGGGCCCGCTCGTAGCCGCAATTGGGGCAGGTCCCCTCGATGTAGCGGTCGGGCAGGAAGCGGCCGTCGGCGCGGGAATAGATCTGCGTCTCGGAGCGTTCCTCGATCAGTCCGGCCTCGTCGAGCCGGCCGGCGAAATGCTGGGTCAGGCTGCGGTTCTGGGCCGAGGAGGAGCGGCCGAACCGGTCGAAGGAGAGGCGGAACCCGTCGGAGAGGTCCTTTTGCACCTGCCACATCTCGGCGCAGTATTCCGCGACCGGCTTGCCGGCCTTGGCGGCGGCCAGTTCCGCCGGGGTGCCGTGCTCGTCGGTGGCGCAGAGGAACATGACCTCGGCGCCGCGGCCGCGCCGGTAGCGGGCATAGAGATCCGCCGGCAGCTGGCTGCCCACCAGGTTCCCCAGATGCTTGATGCCGTTGATGTAGGGGATCGCCGAGGTGATCAGCACGCGGTCCATGTGGCGGGCCCTTTCCTGTCCGTGTGGCGGCCTCTTAGCCCGGCCGCGACACGAGTTCCAGCCGCCCCCCGGCCTCCGCGGCGGGCGGCAGGTCGCTCCACCACTCGGCGGGCGGCAGGCCGCGGGCGCGCAGGAGGGCGATGCGCCAGCCCTCCGCGCCCGGCCGGGCGGCGGGGCGGGCCGACCAGCGCGTCTCGATTCCCGGCGCGGCGCCCTCCGGCGTCAGGATCAGGGCCAGGGGCGGGCGGCTCGCCCCCTCGCCCCCGGTCTCGGCGGCGAGGTGCAGCCGGCGCACCGGCGTCAGCCCCGGCGGCGCGGGCAGGTCGGCCACCACCAGCGCCGCGGCCCCCGATCGCAGTGATTCCTCGGCCGCCCAGAGGAGATCCCGGGGCCGGGAGGGGGAGACGTGGAGGAGCCGGCCGGGGTCGAGCCAGCGCCGCGCCCCGGCAGGGCCGGGCCGGGCCGGCTCCCAGGCGGGCGCGATCCAGAGCACCGGGCCGGCGGTGGCGGCGGCCACCCGCAGGGCCAGGTGGCGGCGGGCGATGCCGCAGATCTCGTGGGCGCGGCCCGGGGCGAGCGCCATCCCCGGCACCACCGCGAGCGGTTCGGCGCCGGGGCCGGGACGGGCGGAGGAGAGCGTGGCGGCGGCGCGGGGCGTCATGGGGCGATCCTAGGATGATCCCCTTTTGTTCTCAAGCCCGGGAGGCGGCCCGAAACGAAAACGCCCGGCCGCGAGGGGGAGCCATTCCGAGTTGCAGGACACGGGCGGCAGGAAGCTGTTGCCCGTTTTCCGTTTCAGGCTGTCATCGACCCTGAAGTTTTGCCCACATCGGCGTGCCGTGGAACAGCCACGGTTGGTAGAGAATCCTGGATAGGTCAGGCAGGTAAGGACGGTCGTCCCGCCGGCGGTCTCGCTTCTTCTGGGGAACTCCACCGGAGGCTTCCTCCTGTTTGGCACTGTCCGCTTCCGGCTCCGAGACCTTCGGTGCGATGGCTGTTGGACGCCCATCCGCATCGCCGGGGTAGTCCGGACGATCTTGTTCGCGCGCCTCTTCGGCACGAGGATCGCCCTATCTGTCCCTGGCACCGCGATGCGCCTGATCGGTGGGTTTTTCTCAGCTGACACGGGAGCGTTCTCCCCGCCACTCGCCTCCGTGCATTCCGCAGGTGCTGCCTCCGCCTCCGCGCCTTCCGGAGGTGGCTCGTCCGCCTCCAGAGGCGTTCTGTAGGGTCTCCGGTCGAAGAAGTTGTAGTGCACGCGCCATATGTTCATCAGGGCGATCAGAACGCGCGGATTGTAGCCGGCGCCATTGATGTATGTGGCGCCCACACGAGAGCTGCGGCCACCCGCCCGCTGGATGATACTGACCCGTTCGCGGATGGCGTTCATGAAGGTGGAGGTTGGCTGGATCGTCGCGTGGATGACCCTTCGGGTGATGGCAGCGCGAAGTTCTGGATCGTCGATCTCGTCGTCGATGCCGAGCCGTCGGTAGGCGGCGCGATAGCGCGGCGACAGGATCGGGAAGCCAACGGCCTTGTCGATCTCGTTGGCCGTCTGGATGGGGCTCTTGACCCAGAGGCGCGGGAATGCGGCCGAGGCAAGGTTCGGCCCCACCCACGAGCTTCTCGACTGGTCGTTCGGGTCGGTGCGGTAGGCAGGACTCAGGTTCGCTGAAGTCCAGCTCTGTAGTGCTTCCCATGGCTTCAGGTCCGGATGCATTTTGCGCCACTCCGCAAGGCTCTCCGAAAACTCCGCCTGCTTCTCCCGGATACGGTCGATCGGCGCATCCTTCTTGAAGCCGATGACTGCCCATTCGAACCTGTCTGCCAGGATCTCTTCTCGAAAGATGTGCGGCACGACCCGGGCCATCTGCCCCTCCCTCTCGCCAACGAGGGTGAGCTTGCCGCAGGGGATCATCCACTTGAGGCAGGCAAGGGACGCTGCTTTCGTGTAGGTATCGCGCGTCATCACGCCATCGAAGGCGTTCCGGCTGTCGCGCTCGTGCTTCACGAAGTTGAACCAGTGATCGCGCAGGTGCTCGATCTCGTCGGCCCGGGCGCTGGCGGCTTGGACCGCTGTGTAGGCCTCGGATGAGAGCGCTTCTCCAGCAGCCTCGAATGCTTTGGCGGTTCGCCCCACGAAGTGACGCAAGCGTTTCTCTGCCGCGGAGAAGAGCGCCGGCTCGTCGAACCGCGCGGTCGGTCGTTGGAAGTGCAGCAGTGGCGCAGTGAAGGTGCCTTCCGAGTTCCGATACTGCTTGCGAAGCGTCGATCCGCGAGCGACGCTGAAATAGGCCTCCTCGATGACTTCCAGCGGGTCGATGGTCGGATCGAAATCCACATCGCAGCGGAAGACATAGCCCGACCGGATGTCGGCGCTGACCGAGCAGTTCAGTTGCGTGATCTTTCGGTCGATCTTCGTCTGCCAGTTCACGCCGACGGAGATGTCGTCGTGGGCGATGCGGGTGTGGGTGTATGGCTTTCCGTCCTTGATGCGCTGCCGTTCGACACGCTTCCGCCATTCCGCGAGTTGCGCCTTTTCGTAAGCCAAGAGCGTCCGTTCCAGCCAGAAGATGCGATCGTAGAGCCTCGACATTCCCGGCTCCGTTTCGCCTCTCGGCGTGCGCAGGATGCGGCGGATGTCGTGAAGACCGGTGCCGTTGGCCAGGAGGGACAAGATCTCGATGTTCTCGTCGCGCTTCTTCTGGCGGCGATGCTCGCTCGACACCGTGAAGCGGGCTCCGGGCAGACCTTTGCAGGGCTTATGGGTTGCCCGGACGGAGCGCGCGCGGGACAGATCCCTTCTTGTGGCCGACCTTTCTCGATGGCTTGCCGTTGGCACCGTTGAAGATGAACTCATCAGGCTTTTCCAGGTAAGCGGTGCCGCAGTTGCCGCAGAAGGGGCCCTCCAAGGTGCCGTTCTGGACCCATAGTCGATGTCGCTCCTCCTCATAGGCCTCGTTCGAAATCAGCCTCGTCCGAACCCCGCATTCCGAGTTGCCCCGAAGGTGCTGACAGATCAGGACGCGACCGTCATTCCAGGCGCGCGGATCGCCTGCGAACTCGAACGCATCGGTCTCTCGATGAAGGTTGACGCCGCTTTCAGCTTCGATCTTGTAGCGACCGACACCACGCGCGATCGTGGGGTCGGCCATCGCGGCCTTCAGCCGCCTCTCGGCAGCACCACGCCCCAAGAAGGCGTGCTTCGTCGGAGCTGGTTCGATCCCGTAATTCCCACAGTCGGGATCACCGCAACAATTGAGATTTGCGTCGCCCGAGACGCGGGGGGTATATTTTTGCGAGCGTGAGGTTGTCCAAGCCCTTCACCTTGTTCGGCCCCTTTGTCCGTTTCTGGGTCAAGAGTTCGCGCACCTCCAAGATTGGCCAATCCGGCCAATGACGAAATCGAGCGGGCGCGATTGATCGCTCGCCGCGGGAAGTTCTAACTTCCCGCCAGTTCGCCCCTGATGGCGGGAAAATCAGACGAAATTAGGACGGAAAAACAAAAGCCTGCCGACCTCTCGGTCGGCAGGCTGGCAGGACGCGTGTCCTGCAAGTCGGAATGGCTCCCCGCGAGGGGCCGGGCGTCGCCGTGGAACCTGTCCGCGGGGATCAGTTCTGGGCGTAGTACTCGATGACCAGGTTCGGCTCCATCTGCACCGGGTAGGGCACGTCGCCCAGGCCCGGGGTGCGGGTGAAGGTCGCGGTCATCTTGGAATGATCGGTGTCGAGGTAGTCGGGCACGTCGCGCTCGGGCAGCTGCACGGCCTCGAGCACCTGGACGAGCTGCTTGGACTTCTGGCGCACCTCGATCACGTCGCCCTCCTTCACGGTGTAGGAGGGGATGTTGACCCGCTTGCCGTTCACCAGGACATGGCCGTGGTTCACGAATTGCCGCGCGGCGAAGACGGTGGGCACGAACTTGGCGCGGTAGACCACGGCGTCGAGGCGCTTTTCCAGCAGGCCGATCAGGATCTCGCCGGTATCGCCGCGGCGGCGCTCGGCCTCGGCGAAGATGCGGCGGAACTGCTTCTCGGTCAGGTCGCCGTAGTAGCCCTTCAGCTTCTGCTTGGCGCGCAGCTGCAGGCCGAAATCGGACATCTTGCCCTTGCGGCGCTGGCCGTGCTCGCCGGGGCCGTATTCGCGGCGGTTCACGGGGCTCTTGGGGCGGCCCCAGATGTTCTCGCCCATGCGGCGGTCGATCTTGTACTTGGCAGAGGTGCGTTTGGTCACCGTCTGGTCTCCTTCGCAGGTTGGAAGGGCGTTGTCCTTTGCCTTGGGACGGATTTCCCGCGGCCGACAGGCATCCCCTCGCGGGGGCCGCCAACACCAATGGCGCGCCCTTACAGGCCCGCGCCGGGGCGGTCAACCGGCCGCGCCGAACCGCTTGGCCCCGCGCGTTCGGGACGGTAGGACGGCCCGGCACAGACGGAGGATCAGGGTATGGACATCCACCGCACCAAGGCCGAGATGCGGGCCGCCCGGTCCGACCTGGGCCGCGACGGGGCCACGCTGGGGCTGGTGCCGACCATGGGCTTCCTGCACGACGGGCACATGGCCCTCGTGGAGCGGGCCCGGCGCGACTGCGACCGCGTCGCGGTGTCGATCTTCGTCAACCCGACGCAGTTCGGACCGGGCGAGGATTTCGACAGCTATCCGCGCGACACCGACCGGGACCTGGAGGTCCTGCGCCGCGCCGGGGTCGATGCCGTGTTCCTGCCCGAGGCGGGAGAGGTCTATCCCGAGGGCGCCGAGACGGTGGTGGAACCGGCGCGGCTGTCGCGGATCCTGATCGGCCGGCTGCGCCCCGGGCATTTCGCCGGCGTGGCGACCATCGTCACCAAGCTGTTCAACATCGTGCAGCCCGACGCCGCCTATTTCGGGCAGAAGGATTACCAGCAACTCTGCGTGATCCGGCGCATGGTGCGCGACCTCGACATGCCCGTGCGCGTCGAGGGCGTGCCGATCGTGCGCGAGAAGGACGGCCTGGCCATGTCCTCGCGCAATGTCCGCCTGACGGAGGAGCAGCGCCGCGCCGCGCCGGTCCTGCACGCCGCGCTGGAGGACGGACGCCGGGCGATCGAGGCCGGCGAGGGCGTGACCGCCGCGGGCGAGGCGATCCGCGCCCGGCTGGCCGGGGCGGAGGCGGCCGAGATCGGTTCCGTCGACCTGCGCGACGCGGGGACGCTGCAGCCCCTGCGCGGGGTGGCCACGCGGCCCGTGGTCATGCTGCTGGCGGTCCGTTTCGGCGACGTGCTACTGATCGACAACATGATCGCCACGCCGAGGGAGCCCGCATGAGCACCGAGAAGCCCGTCCGTCGCGTGACGGTGCCCCAGATCGCCGCGCGCAAGGGGGGCGAACCGATCGTGTCGCTCACCTCCTACCACGCGCACACGGCGGCGATCGTCGACCGGCACGCCGATTTCATCCTGGTGGGCGACAGCCTCGGCATGGTCATGCACGGCATGGAATCGACCGTCGGCGTGTCGCTGGACCTGATGATCATGCACGGCCGCGCCGTGGTGCGCGGCACCCGGCGGGCGCTCGTCGTCGTCGACATGCCCTTCGGCAGCTACGAGGAGAGCCCCGCGGCCGCGTTCCACAGCGCCGCCCGCATCATGAAGGAGACCCAGTGCGGGGCGGTGAAGCTGGAGGGCGGCGCGCGCATGGCCGACACGATCCGCTTCCTCACCCAGCGCGGCGTTCCGGTGATGGCGCATATCGGCCTCACGCCCCAGTCGACCCACGTCATGGGCGGGTTCCGCACCCAGGGACGCGACACCGAGACCTGGGACGCCCATGTGGCCGACGCGCAGGCGGTAGCCGAAGCGGGGGCCTTCGCCGTGGTGGTGGAGGGGGTCGTGGAGCCGCTGGCGCGCCGGATCACCGAGGCGGTCGACATCCCGACCATCGGCATCGGCGCCTCGGCCGCCTGCGACGGCCAGATCCTGGTGCTGGAGGACATGCTGGGCCTGAACGACCGGCCGCCGAAATTCGTGAAGGTCTATGGCCGCCTCGGGGCCGAGATCGAGCAGGCGGTGCGATCCTATGCCGACGAGGTCCGCGCGCGCAGCTTCCCCGGCGAGCAGAACGTCTACAAGCCGGGCTGACCACTCCGAAACGAGCCCGGATCGCGGCCGGCGCCGGATCTGCCGTGACGGGAATGCCCGCGCCGGTCGAATCGTGCGGGAATCCGTGCACAATACCGGACGAAAGGGTCGATCTGGTCGGGCCTTGCAGCCGAGGGCTCATTCCGCCCGGCACGATAATGTTTCGCATACGTTCTCCGATCGGCGGTTTCCGCCGCGGGGCGGGAGGCATTGTTTCCGTGTCGCCGCCCAACCGTTTGAATTTGCCGAAAATCCGTTGCGGTCGTCGCCTTGGGCGGGAAACATCCGCGAAGTGAATTTTAATCGATTGGTTTGAACGGATGCCGCATACGACTCCCTTTTCCGAACTCGCCGCCGCATTCCGGATGTGCGAGGCCCAGTTGAAGGCGGCGCTGCGGGAGCAGGGATCCACCCGGATGCACGCGACCCTGTTCCGCAAGTCCGACGACCTTCTGGAACGGATCGACGCGCACCGCCCGGCCAGTCGCAACGAGGCCGACGAGATGCTCGACTTCTTCGCGCGGCGCCGGGTGGAGGGGGCGATCGGCTCGTCCGAGGCGCTGCGCCGGGTGGCCGAACTCCTCGCCCTGCGCGACCGCCTGCCGGTCCTGCAGGCGCCCACCTTCCGGCTGCGCCGTCACGCCCCGTCGCTGCCCGAGGAGAGCAGCATCGACGACCTGGCCCGGTTCGTCACCCGCAGCTCGGCGCGGATTGCCGCCCTCGACGGCGAGAAGCGTTACCTGGCGGTGAGCGGCCCGACGGCGGCGTTCAACCGCACGACCCCGGGCAAGATGCTGGGAAAGCATGTGCTCGAGGTGATCGGCTGCGGCCATTCCCAGACCCGGGAATGCCAGCGCCTGGAGCTGGCGATGGCCGGCCGGTCGCAGGATTACGTCAGCCCCGCCGGACGCGGCGGCGCCGAGGTGCGGCCGATGCGTGTCCGGGTCCGCCGGGTGATGTCGCCCACGGGCCTGCCCTATGCGGCGCTGTGGTCCGCCGTGGAGGTCGGGGAGGGGGCGGAGTAACCTCTCAGAGATCGGCGGGGACGACCTGGTCCGGCGGGCGATGCCCGTCGGCGAAGGTCTTGATGTTGATGATCACCTTCTCGCCCATCTCCCGGCGCCCCTCCACCGTGGCGGAGCCCATATGCGGCAGCAGGACCACGTTGGGCAATTCGCGCAGCCGCGGATTGATCTCGGTCCCGTGCTCGAACACGTCGAGCCCCGCGCCGGCGATCTTGCCCTGGTCGAGCGCGCGGGCCAGCGCGTTCTCGTCGATGACCTCGCCGCGGGACGTGTTCACCAGCACCGCGCTCGGCTTCAAGAGGGCCAGGCGGCGGGCGTTCAACAGGTGAAAGGTCGAGGGCGTGTGCGGGCAGTTGACGCTGATCACGTCCATGCGCGCGACCATCCGGTCGAGGCTCTCGTGGTAGGTGGCCTCGAGCGTCTCCTCGACCTGGGGACGCACGCGGCGCCGGTTGTGGTAATGCACCTCCATGCCGAAGGCGCGCGCCCGGCGCGCGACGGCCTGGCCGATCCGGCCCATCCCGAGGATGCCGATCCGGCGCCCGGCGATCCGCCCGCCGAGGAAGGCGGTCGGCGACCAGCCGGTCCAGCCCTCGGCCTGCATGGTGGCCAGCCCTTCGGGCAGCCGGCGGGTCACGGCGAGGATCAGCGCCATGGTCATGTCGGCGGTGTCGTCGACGGTCACGCCGGGCGTGTTCGACACCAGGATTCCGCGCTGTCGCGCCGTGGCCACGTCGATGTTGTCCACGCCCGAGCCGTAATGCGCGATCAGTTTCAGCCGCTCGCCGGCGCGGGCCAGAAGGCCGGCGTCGATCCGGTCGGTCACGCTGGGGACGAGGACATCGGCCCGACCGACGGCGTCGATCAGCTCGTCGCGCGTCATCGGCGCGTCGCTGTCGCGCAGCTCGGCGTCGAACAGGTCGCTCAGCCGCGACTCGACGGCGGCGGGCAGGCGTCGCGTGACGACAACACTCAGGCGATCAGCCGGCATCTGGTCCTCCTCGGGTAGTTTCCTTCGGGCGCCGTTTGGCGCAAGTTGGCGGGGATTGGGGCCCGGCACAAGCCGGTGTCCCGCCGGCCCGCGGCAGGCGGGCCCGACGGCAACGGGCAGGGACATGGCACGATCGACGGCACTTCTGGCGTTGGCCCTCGCGGTGGGCCTCGGCGGCTCGGGCCACGCGGCGGACACGGCGCGCGGGCCGGAGACGAACCTGCCGATGCCGCGCTTCGTCTCGGTGAAATCGGCTATGGTCAATGTCCGGCGCGGCCCGTCGCTGGGGCACCGGATCGACTGGGTCTATCGCCGCAGGGACCTGCCGCTGAGGGTGACGGCGGAATACGGCCACTGGCGCCGGGTCGAGGACCGGGACGGGCAGGGGGGCTGGGTGCATTACGCTCTCCTCTCGGGCACGCGGACGGTGCTGGTCGATGCCGCCGAGACGCCGCTGCGGCTGCGCCCCGACCCCGAGGCGCCGACCCTGGCGGTGGCCCGGCGCGGCGTCGTCGCACGGATCGACAGCTGCGCCCCGGACTGGTGCCGGATCCGCAAGGACGGGCATAGCGGCTGGGCGCGGAAATCGGCCCTCTGGGGCGTCGGCGCGGACGAGATCATCGAATAACCGCCCCCCGGGGCCCGCGCCGCGGCCTCAGCCCAGCAGCCGCCGGGCGATGACCTGGGCCTGGATCTCGGCCGCGCCCTCGAAGATGTTGAGGATGCGCGCGTCGCACAGGATCCGGCTGATCGCGTATTCCAGTGCGAAGCCGTTGCCACCGTGGATCTGCAGCCCGTTATCCGCCGCCGACCAGGCCACCCGCGCGCCCAGGAGCTTCGCCATCCCGGCCTCCAGGTCGCAGCGGCGGCCGTGGTCCTTCTGGAAGGCGGAGAAGTAGGTGAGCTGGCGCGCCACGGTGATCTCCACCGCCATCATGGCGAGCTTGGAGGCGACCCGGGGGAAGGCGATCAGCGGCTTGCCGAACTGCTTGCGATCCTGGGCGTAACGCATCGACACGTCGAGTGCCGACTGGGCCACGCCGATGGCACGGGCGGCGGTCTGGATCCGCGCGCTCTCGAAGGTCTCCATCAGCTGCTTGAAGCCGCGCCCCTCCTCGCCGCCGAGGAGGTTCTCGCCCTTCACCGCGAAGCCGTCGAAGGCCAGCTCGTATTCCTTCATGCCGCGATAGCCCAGGACCTCGATCTCGCCGCCGCTGATGCCGGCATCGGGGAAGGGGGCCTCGTCGGTGCCCGGGGTCTTCTCGGCCAGGAACATCGACAGGCCCGAATAGTCCGCGGTCTCCGGGTCGGTGCGGGCCAGCAGGGTCATCACATGGGTGCGGGCGGCGTGGGTGATCCAGGTCTTGTTGCCGGTGATCCGCCAGTCGTCCCCGTCGCGCACGGCGCGGGTGCGCAGGGCGCCGAGATCGGAGCCGGTATTGGGCTCGGTGAAGACGGCGGTGGGCAGGATCTCGCCGCTGGCGATGCGCGGCAGCCAGTGCGCCTTCTGGTCCTCGGTGCCGCCGCAGAGGATCAGCTCGGCGGCGATCTCGGACCGGGTGCCGAGGGAGCCCACGCCGATATAGCCGCGCGAGAGTTCCTCGGAGACCACGCACATGGCCGCCTTGGTCAGCCCCAGCCCGCCATGTTCCTCGGGGATCGTCAGGCCGAAGACGCCCAGATCCGCCATCTCCGAGATGATCTCCATCGGGATCAGCTCGTCGCGCAGGTGCCAGCCATGGGCATGGGGCTCGACCCGGTCCTGGGCGAAGCGGCGGAACTGTTCGCGCACCATCTCCAACTCGTCGTCGAGGCCGCTGCGGCCGACGGTGATCTCGGCCTGCCGTTCCTGCATCAACTCGACGAGCCGGGTGCGGGCGGCGGGGCTGTTGCCCTCCGCGATCAGGGTGGCGGTCGCGGCATTGCCGAAGGCGGACGGGTCGAGCCCGAGATCGGCAAGGCGCACGAATTCGGTCTGGCTCATCGGCAGGCCGCCGGCGATCTGCGCCAGGTATTCGCCGAAGGCGATCTGGTGCAGAAGTTGCTCGACCTCGCCGAAACTGCCCTCTCCCTGCAGCCGCTCGGCCCAGGCCTGCATCTGCCGCAGCGCCTGCGTATAGGTGGCCAGCCAGGCCAGCCCGTGGGCGGCGTGCTGATGCGTCTCCAGCGCCGATCCCGAGACCCGGCCCTCCGACACCACCCGCGCGCGCAGGGTCGCGGCGGCCTCCTCCTGCACGGCCTCGACGGCAGGAACCGCTTCGGCAGTCAGGGCAAGGAGGTCGGGCAGCATCCCGGCCGCGGGGCGGGCCGTGCTCAGATCCTGTCCGTCATGGGGCATCGGGGGCTCCTTTGCTGCATCTGCGAAGGCGGGGGTAAAGCCTGTCGGTTCCGGGCGCAAGATGATTTCGCGCGAAGCCGGAAAACGGCACGAATGTGGCGCGCGCGATCTTGGGCTGTCCTCTGCTTCGGACTGGTGTATGCGCGCCGCCATGGGAGTGGACATGCTGACGCCCGGACTGCTCGCCGCCTCCTGCCTGGTGGCCTGGCTCGCCGGATTCGTGAAGGGCGCGGTGGGATTCGCCATGCCGCTGATCCTGTTGTCGGGGCTGTCGCTGTTGATGGATCCGCGGCTGGCGATCGCGGGGCTCCTGATCCCCACCTTCGCCTCGAACCTCTTGCAGATCGTCCGCGCGGGCCGGACGGAGGCGCGGGCGGCGGCGCGCGACCTGCGGTTCTTCGTCCTCGCCGTCTGCGTCATGGTCTTCGTGGTCACGCAGATCCTGCCGGAGATCTCCACGCGGGCGATCTACCTGGCGGTGGGGCTGCCGGTCTTTGCCCTGGCCCTGCTGCAGCTGGCCGGGCCGCGATTCACGGTCGCGCCGGGCCGGCGTCGGGCCTGGGATCTGGGGATCGGCGCGCTGGCCGGAACGGTCGGGGGAATCGGCGGCATCTGGGGGCCGCCGACGGTGCTCTACCTCATGGCGCTGGGCGTCGACCGGGCGCGGCAGATGGCCGCCCAGGGCGTGGTCTACTTCATGGGGTCGGTCATGCTCATCGTGGGCCACGCGGCCTCTGGCCTCATGAACCGCGAGACGGTGCCGTTTTCCGCGCTGCTGCTGGTGCCGGCGGGGCTGGGGATGTGGGCCGGGTTCCGGCTGGGCGACCGGATGGACCCGGCGCGGTTCCGCACCGCCACGCTGGCCGTCCTCGTCATCGCCGCGCTGAACCTGATCCGCCGCGGCATCTGGGGCTGAGGAGGTCCGCCGGCCCGCGGCGCGGCGGGGCAGGAGGGCGATCGCGAAGCCGCCCCGGCCGCCGCGACGGGAGGGCCCGCCCGTGACCGGGCGGGCCCCGGCGCGGCCTATTGCTGGGATTGCCCGCCGGACTGGCCCCCGGAGGATTGCCCCTCCTGCGCGTTCTGGCCCTGCTCACCGGAGCCGCCGCCCGACTGCGCGCCGGACCCGCCCCCGGATTGCTGCCCGTCGGACTGTTGCCCGGATTGCTGCCCGTCGGACTGGCCCTCCTGCGCGGGCTCGGATTGCTGGCCTTCGGAGCCTTGGTTGCCCCCCGACTGCTGCTGCGACCGGCGCTGCTCGCGTTCCTCGGCGGTTTCGTAGGTGACGCTGGCCTCGCCGGATTGCGTCACCTCGACCGAGGGCTGCTGCGGCATCGTCACCGAGATGGTCGGGTCGGCGCCCTCGTAGCTGACGCTCGGCTCGCCGCGCGTGACGTCGATCTGCGGGTCGCCCTCCGGGCTGGCGATTTCCACCGTGGGCTCGCCCGAGCTGGTCGTGACGTTGCCGCCCGCGTCGGAGCCGCCGGAGCCCGCGCCGCCGCCCTGGCCCGAGCCGCCGTTGCCGGAGCCGCCCGATTGCGACGCGGCCTCGCCGGCGTCGCTGCCGGCGATCTGCACGCTGACCGTCGGCTCGCCCTGGGTGACCTCGACGCTGGGCTCGCCCTGCTCGATCTCGACCTGCGGGTCCTCGGTCGAAACCTCGACCTGCGGATCCTGGGCCAGAACGTAGACCTTCGGCGCCGGAATCTCGACGCGGACGACGATCTCGGGGATCTCGACCGTGACCTCGGGGGGGGACTGCACCACTTCGATATCGGGCGCGGATTCCTCGATGCTCACCTGCGGCTGCGCCGGCGCGACGCGGACCGTGGGTCCGGGAACCTCGACGGAGACCTCGGGATCGGGCACCGTGGCCTCGGCCTGGACCGGGATGTCCTGGGTCGTGGTGGCCTCGGCATCGGCCTCGGCGCCGGACTCCGCCTCGGCCGATTGCTGCGTGGCGTCCTCCGTCTCCCCCTGGGATCCGGACTGTCCGCCGTCCTGCGACGCCTGCGTCGAGGGGTCGGAGCCGGCAGTGTCGCCGGAAGCAGAGGCATCGCCCTCCGTTTCTCCTCCCGACCCGGATTGGCCGCCGTCCTGCGACCCGCCCGTCTCCGACGCCTGGGCGGAGGGCTCGGAGGCAGCGGTGTCGCCCGAAGCCTGGCCCTCGCCCGAGCCGGAGTCCCCCGCGGCGTCGTCGCCGGACCCGCCTTCGGCCGTGGCCTGCCCGTCCTGGCCGCCGCCGGCGGAGGCATCGGCGCTCTCGCTCTGGGCGCTCGCTCCGTCGGCTTCGGCGTCGGCGCTCTCGCCTTCGGAGGTGTCAGGGGCCTCCTCCGCACCGCCTTGCGCGCCGCTGTCGGCCTGCGCCTGTTCCCCATCGCCCGAGGCTTGTTCCTCCGGTGCCGATTGTCCGGCATCGTCGGAGCCTTCGGCCGACTCTTCCTGCTCCGCCTCGCCGCCCTGTTCGGAGCTGGCGGCTGCCGCGCCACCCAGCTGCTCGGCAAAGCTGCCGCAATCCCCGGCATTGTCCTCGTTGATCGCGGTGACGAGATCCTGGGGCGCGACCGCCTCGATCGGCTGCTCGGCGGACTGGATCGCCTCCCCCAGCGCCTGGCATTCCGCACTCTTCTCCGACAGCAGATCGGGAACGATCTCGATCCTCTGGGCCGCCGCCGGCGCCGCCAGCGGCAGCGTGAGGGCAGTGGACAGCAGCAGCGTACGGGTCGTGGCGGTCAGCTTCATCGGAATGCTCCCTGATCTTGGCTCGGGCTCGGGGGCCCATCGGCAAAAGACGCGGCTGCCCCCGAATGTTCCGGTTTCGCGCCGGCCCCGGACCGTTTCCGGGGCGGGCGGTCACCCAAGCGCGATGGCGCGCACGTCGTCGTCGATATGACCCTCGTACTGGGCGAAGTTCTCCGAGAACATGGCCACCAGCTTGGCGGCCTGGGCGTCGTAGGCGGCGGCGTCGTCCCAGGTCCGGCGCGGGTTGAGCAGCAGGTCCGGAACCCCCGGCACGGAGACCGGCACCTCGAAACCGAAATTGGGATCCTTGCGGAACTTCGCCCGGTCGAGCGAGCCCTCCAGCGCGGCGGCCAGGAGCGCGCGAGTCGCCTTGATCGGCATCCGCGACCCCTCGCCGAAGGCACCGCCGGTCCAGCCGGTGTTGACCAGCCAGCAGGTCGCGCCGTGCTTGGCGATCTTGGACTTGAGAAGCTCGCCATAGACCTCGGGGCGTCGCGGCATGAAGGGGGCGCCGAAGCAGGTGGAGAAGGTCGGCTGCGGCTCGGTCACGCCGCGTTCGGTGCCCGCCACCTTGGCGGTGAAGCCGGACAGGAAGTGGTACATGGCCTGCGCCGGGGTCAGCCGCGCGATCGGCGGCAGTACCCCGAAGGCGTCGCAGGTGAGCATGATGATGTTCTTCGGGTGGCCGCCCAGCGCCGTCTCCGAGGCATTGGAGATGTAGTCGAGCGGATAGGCGCAGCGCATGTTGGCCGTCAGGCTGTCGTCGTCGAAGTCGAGCTCGCGCGTGGTCTCGTCGTGGACCATGTTCTCGATCACCGTCGCGAACCGGTGCGTGGTGGCGTGGATCTCGGGCTCGGCCTTGGGGTCGAGGCCGATGGTCTTGGCGTAGCAGCCGCCCTCGAAGTTGAAGATGCCGCGCTCGGACCAGCCGTGCTCGTCGTCGCCGATCAGGATCCGCGACGGATCGGCCGACAGGGTGGTCTTGCCGGTGCCCGACAGGCCGAAGAAGACGGCGGTGTCGACCGGGTTGCCGGGGGCGTGGTTGGCCGAGCAGTGCATCGGCATGATGCCCTTCTCCGGCAAGAGGTAGTTCAGCACGGTGAAGACCGACTTCTTGTTTTCGCCGGCATATTCCGTGCCGCCGATCAGGATCATGCGCTGCGTGAAGTCCAGCGCGATCACCGTCTCGGACCGGCAGCCGTGGCGCTCTGGATCGGCGGCGAAGCTGGGGCAGTTGACGATGGTGAAGTCGGGCGCGAACTCGTCGAGCGCGGCGCGGTCGGGCCGGCGCAGCAGGTGGCGGATGAACAGCGAGTGCCAGGCGAGTTCGGTCACCACGCGAACGTCAAGCCGGTGGGCGGGGTCGGCGCCGCCGTAGAGGTCCTGCACGAAGTAGTCGCGCCCCTGCATGTGCGCGTACATGTCCTCCTTCAGCCGCTCGAAGGCGTCGGGCGCCATCGGCGGATTGTTCTCCCACCAGATCGTCTGCTCCACCTCGGGCGTGCGCACCACGAACTTGTCGCTGGGAGAGCGGCCGGTATGCTTGCCGGTGGTGACGAGGAGCGCCCCGCCCAGTCCCAGCTTGCCCTCGCCGCGCGACAGGGCGGCCTCCATCAGCTGCGGTTCGGTCAGGTTGTAGTGCACCGAACCGAGCCCGGTGATCCCCTGCGCCTCGAGGGGTCGATCGGGATTGACGCGTCCTTCGGCCATATCGGTCCAGTCCTCTGTGCTTGTTCGTGTGCGCCGGGTTCCGTCGCTGCCTGGTAACGCGGCGTATCCTGTTATCACGCGGGGATCGTCGTGGCCTAGGCCGGTTAGCGCAATCGAGTCGACTTTAACGCAATCAAGTGTCGCGGGGCAGGCGGATTTAAGGCCGGGGAAACGATTCGGGGGTTTTCTGGCCACCGTGTAGAGAGTGCCCGCCGCGACCGCTGCGGCCCGGTGGAACAGCACCGGGTGTCGGGCCGAAGAATTCGGCCCCCGCGCAGCGCAACGTCGCGCAACCGCAAGGAAAACGAGATGTCGAGAATTGCCCTCGTCGACGACGACCGGAACATCCTGGCCTCGGTCGCCATGACCCTGCAGGCCGAAGGTTTCGAGGTGGAGACCTACAACGACGGCCAGCAGGCGCTCGATGCCTTCGGCCGCAGGCTGCCGGACATGGCGGTCTTCGATATCAAGATGCCGCGGATGGACGGCATGGACCTGCTCCAGAGGGTGCGCCAGCGCACGACGATGCCGGTCATCTTCCTGACCTCCAAGGATGACGAGATCGACGAGGTCCTCGGGCTGCGGATGGGCGCGGACGATTACGTCCGCAAGCCGTTCTCGCAACGGCTGCTGGTGGAGCGGATCCGCGCGCTGCTGCGCCGCCAAGAGGTCCTGTCGGGCGAGGAGCCGGGGACGGCGGAGGCGGCGCAGACCATGGTGCGCGGCGACCTGACCATGGATCCCGCCCGCCATGCCGTGACGTGGAAGGGGCAGGGCGTGTCGCTGACCGTGACGGAGTTCCTGCTTCTGCAGGCGCTGGCGCAGCGGCCGGGATTCGTGAAGAGCCGCGACCAGCTTATGGACGTGGCCTATGACGATCAGGTCTATGTCGACGACCGCACCATCGACAGCCACATCAAGCGGCTGCGCAAGAAGATGCGGTCGGCCGACGCCGAGTTCGCCGCGATCGAGACGCTCTACGGCATCGGCTATCGCTACAACGAAGAGTGAATCCATGACCCTGGCATCGCAGGAGGCGGCGCGGGGCCGCGGAGCGGGCCGGCGCGGCGCCCGCCGGGCGGTCCTGTTCGAGGGCTCGCCGCTCGCCCGCAAGATCATCGCGTGCAACCTGGCGGCCATCCTCCTGCTCGCCGCGGGGATGGTGGCGATGAACCCGTTCCGCGACTCCCTGATCGCCCAGCGTGAGGCCGGCCTCGTCACCGAGGCCGAGCTGGTCGCCGGGGTGTTCGAGGCGGGGCTGGCCCGGGCCGCGGACCCGGTCCTCGGCCGGGGCCTCGACCCCGCGGCGACGCTTGCCGCCCTCGACCTCCCGGGGCCCTCGGAGGTCTTCGTGTTCGATCCCGCCGGAAACCTTCTGGCGACCACCCGCGACCGACCCCGCAGCGGGCGGACCGATGCTCCTCCCCCGATGCAGCGGCCCGGGCGCACTCTGCTGGCCGACCTGGCCGACCGCGCCCTCGATGCGGTCGCGGGGATGCTCCCGGCCCGTCCCGGGGCCAGCCCGGCCCAGACCCGGCGCCTCGCCGACCGGCTCGTCGCGCGCAGTCTGGCCGGCGGCACCCATGTGGAGACGGATCTCGTGCGCGACGGCGACGCCGTCTTCGCCGCCGCCACGCCGATCCGCCACGCCGGTGGCATCGCCGGGGCGGTCGCCCTGACCTCGGGCGCGGGCGAGATCGAGGCGCTCCTGCGCGGCCAGCTCTCTCGGCTTCTGGAACTGGTGGCGGTGGCGGCGCTGGTCTCGATCGGGCTCGGCCTCGTCCTCGCCGCGACGATCGCCCGGCCGCTCGCCGCGCTCGCCGCGGCGGCCGAACGGGGTCGGGCGCGCGATGCCCGGGGGATGCGGCGGGGACGGGTGCAGATTCCCGACCTGTCGGCCCGGCGTGACGAGATCGGGCGCCTGTCGGGGGCGCTGGGCGCCATGGTCGCGGCGCTTTACGACAGGATCGACGCGAACGAACAGTTCGCCGCCGACGTCGCGCACGAGATCAGGAACCCGCTCGCCTCGCTGCGCTCGGCCGTGGGATCGCTGCGCCGGGTCGAGGGCACGGAGCAGCGCGCCCGGATGCTCGAGGTGATCGAGCACGACGTCCGCCGCCTCGACCGGCTGGTCAGCGACATTTCGAACGCGTCGCGGCTGGACAGCGACCTCGTGCGGCAGGAGCAGGAGAGCGTCGACCTGACCGCGCTGCTGGGCAGCCTGGCGGAGCATTTCGGAACCGAGGCGAGGGCGCGGGGGATCGCGCTGTGCGCCGAGCTGCCGGCGGAGCCGCTGGCGATCGTCGGGCTGGAGAACCGGCTGGCGCAGGTTTTCGTGAACGTCATCGGCAACGCGCTCTCGTTCTGCGGCCCGGGTGGGTCGATCCGGCTCGGCGCGTGGCGCGTGGGCGGTCGGATCCGGATCGCGATCGAGGACAGCGGGCCGGGAATCCCGCCCGCGGCCCTGGGCCGGATCTTCGAGAGGTTCTATTCGGAGCGTCCCGCGGCGCAGTTCGGCGATAATTCCGGCCTGGGGCTCGCCATCTCGAAGCAGATCGTGGAGGCGCATGGCGGGGCCATCTGGGCCGAAAACGTCACGCCGCCCGGCGCCGGGCCGGAGGCCGATCCCACCGGCGCCCGCTTCGTGATAGACTTGCCGGAATGAGCGATCCCGAGTCCGATCCCGACATCGTCGTGCATGCGAGCGCCGTGGCCCTGCAGGGCCGCGGCGTTCTCGTCTGCGGCGCCTCGGGCCGCGGCAAGTCGGCGCTGGCGCTGGCGCTGATGGCGCGGGGCGGGGGGCTCGTGGCGGACGACCGGACCTGCCTGGCGCGGCGGGGCGCGCGCATCCTGGCCTGGGCGCCGGCGCCGATCCTGGGGCTCGTGGAGGCGCGGGGGGTCGGGCTGCTGCGGGCCGATCCCGACCCGCCCACGGCGCTTTTCGCCGTCGTCGACCTCGACGCGGCGGAGCCGGACCGGCTGCCGCCGCCGCGCGACCGCGACATTCTCGGCGTGCGATTGCCCCTCGTCCTCGGCGCCGCTAACCCCAACTTAGCCGACAGTATCGTCCAGTGGGCAAGGACAGGCTGCAGGATCGCGCCATGAATCAGACGACCCGCTCGCAACTCCACACGGTGCTGGTGACCGGGCCCTCTGGCGCGGGACGCACGACCGCCCTGCGCGCGCTGGAGGACATGGGCTTCGAGGCGATCGACAACCTGCCCCTGTCTCTTGTCGGCCGTCTGCTGGCGGAAGGCGGGGCGGGGCCGCTTGCGCTGGGCCTCGACACCCGCAACCGCGACTTCTCGACCGATGCGATCCTGCGGCTGGTGGACCGGATGGCCGCCGAGCCCGAAATCGACGTGGACCTGATGTATCTCGACGCGCGGGTGGACATCCTCGTCAACCGGTTCTCGGAGACCCGGCGGCGCCACCCGCTCGCCGGCACCGACACGCCCAGCGCCGGCATCCGGCGCGAGGTCGAGCTTCTCAGGGCGGTGCGCGACCGGGCCGGCATCCTGATCGACACCTCGGGCCTGTCCCCGCACGACCTGCGCGACGAGATCGGCCGGTTGTTCGGGCGCGAGGGCGGGCAGGGGCTCGCCGTCTCGGTGCAGTCCTTCTCCTACAAGCGGGGCCTGCCGCTGGGCGCGGACATGGTTTTCGACGTGCGGTTCTTGCGCAATCCGCATTGGGAGCCGGAGCTGCGCCGCCGCACCGGGCAGGATCCGGGGGTGGCCCGATTCGTCGCCGGGGACGACCGCTATGCGGCGGCGACCGGGCGGATGGTCGATTTGCTGCTGTCGCTCCTTCCCGCCTTCGGCGCCGAGGGCAAGACGCATCTCGCCGTCGCCTTCGGGTGTACCGGAGGGCAACACCGCTCGGTCGCCGTGGCCGAGCATGTCGCGAAGGCCCTTGCAGACGGGGGATGGCGGGTGTCAACTCGGCACAGGGAGCTTGAGCGGCGTGCTGGCAGCGGCCCGTCGACCACAAGCGGGGGTACTGCGCCGTGATCGGCATTGTCATCGTGGCCCATGGGGGCCTTGCCCGCGAATTCCTGGCGGCCGTCGAGCATGTGGTCGGCCGGCAGGCGGGCCTTCGTGCCGTCTCGATAGAGCCCGAATGCAACAGGGCGATGAAACAGGCGGAGATCTGCGCCGCCGCCGACGCGGTGGACGAGGGCGAGGGCGTCATCCTGGCCACCGACATGTTCGGCGGCTCGCCCTCGAATCTCAGCCTGCGCGCCAGCGCGGCCGAGAATCGGCGGATCGTCTACGGCGCCAATCTGCCGCTGCTGATCAAGCTGGCGAAGTCGCGCCACCTGCCGATCGGCGAGGCCGTCAATTCCGGGCTGGTGGCGGGGCGGAAGTATCTCGACACGATGTCGAATCCGGCGACGATGTCGACACCGGCCCCGGACCTCAAGATCGCAAGCGGGCAGCACTGAGGGCATGCCGGTGCGGAGCCTGAAGATCGTGAACGAGAAGGGGCTTCATGCCCGCGCCTCGGCGAAGCTCGTCGAGGTGGTGGAGGCGCATGACGCCCGCGCCGAGATCCGCCACGACGGCCAGTCGGCCTCGGGCGACAGCATCATGGGCCTCTTGATGCTGGCCGCCCATCGCGGAACCACGATCGAGATCGAGACCTCCGGCACCGAGGCCGAGGCCCTGTCCGACGCGCTCGAGGCGCTCGTGGCCAGCCGCTTCGGCGAGGACATGTAGGCGGGCACCGCGCGCGACACGGTCGTGGAACGATACCGCCCCCGGCCGGTTGGCGTGGGGCGAAAGACGGGAGCCCCCATGTTCGACTGGATCTCAGGCGTGATCGACCAGATGGGCTATGCCGGCATCGCGGTCCTCATGTTCGCCGAGAACGTCTTTCCGCCGATCCCGTCGGAGCTCATCATGCCGCTGGCCGGGTTCAACGCGGCGCGCGGGCCGATGAATGTCTGGGGGGTGCTGGCGGCCGGGATCGTCGGCTCGCTGGCCGGGGCCGTGCTGTGGTACTGGATCGGGCGCAAGGTGAAGGCGCGCCGCATCCGCAGGCTGGCCGCCCGGCACGGCCGCTGGCTGACGGTGAGCCCCGAGGAGTTCGACCGCGCGCAAGGCTGGTTCGACCGGCACGGCGGCATGGCCGTCTTCGTCGGGCGCCTGATTCCGACGATCCGCACCTTCATCTCGGTGCCCGCCGGATTCCTGCCGATGCCGATGGGCCGGTTCCTCGCCTATACCACCGTCGGCACGACGATCTGGACGGCCTTCCTCACCGCCGCGGGCTATTTCCTGGAGAGCCAGTACGAGCGGGTGCAGGCCTGGCTCAACCCGGTCTCCACCGCGGTCGTGGTCGGGCTCGTGGCGACCTATCTGTGGCGCGTGGCCACCTATCGCCGCCGGGTTCCCGAACCCGACGGGGAGGATCAGCGGGTCGGCACCGGCTCCTCGCCGCGGTAATCGTAGAAGCCGCGCCCGGACTTGCGACCGAGCCAGCCGGCCTCGACATATTTCGTCAGAAGGGGGCAGGGCCGGTACTTGGTGTCGGCCAGCCCGTCATGCAGCACGTTCATGATCGCGAGGCAGGTATCGAGGCCGATGAAATCGGCCAGCGCCAGGGGGCCCATCGGATGGTTCGTCCCCAGCCGCATCGCCTTGTCGATGGAGGAGACGTTGCCCACGCCCTCGTAGAGCACGTAGACCGCCTCGTTGATCATCGGCATCAGGATCCGGTTGACGATGAATGCCGGGAAATCCTCGGCGGTCGAGGCGGTCTTGCCGAGGCGCTCGACCACGCCGAGCATCGCCTCGAAGGTCTCCTCGTCCGTGGCGATGCCGCGGATCAGCTCCACCAGGCTCATCACCGGGACCGGGTTCATGAAGTGGAATCCCATGAACTTCTCGGGCCGGTCGGTGCGCGAGGCGAGACGGGTGATCGAGATGGAGGAGGTGTTCGAGGTCAGGATCGTGTCGGACTTCAGCGCCGGCACCAGTTCGCGGAAGATGGCGTCCTTGACCTCCTCGCGCTCGGTCGCGGCCTCGATGACGAGGTCGGCCCGGCCCAGATCGGTCAGCGTGCCGGTGGTGGAGATCCGGTCCATCGCGGCGTCGCGGTCGGCCGCGGCGATCTTCTCGCGCGAGACCTGACGGTCCATGTTGGCCTGGATGGTCTCGACCGCCTGCTCCAGCGCTTCGTGGTTCACGTCGTTCAGAAGGACGTCGTAGCCTGCCAGCGCGCAGACATGGGCGATGCCGGACCCCATCTGGCCCGCGCCGATCACGCCGATCGTCTTGATCTCCATCCGTCGTTCCCTCGTCCCTGTCGTGGCGGGCGACCATAGGCAGGCCACGGCCCCCGTTGCAAGACGCGTCCCGCGCGAGGCTGCGGCCCGCCGGGCGGCGGGCCGCAGCGGGCGCGTTCAGACTTTCTTGGTCAGCTCCGGCACCGCCTCGAAGATGTCGGCGACGAGGCCGTAATCGGCGACCTGGAAGATCGGCGCCTCCTCGTCCTTGTTGATCGCGACGATCACCTTGGAATCCTTCATGCCCGCGAGGTGCTGGATCGCGCCGGAGATGCCGCAGGCGATGTAGAGGTCGGGCGCCACCACCTTGCCGGTCTGGCCCACCTGCCAGTCGTTCGGGGCATAGCCCGAATCCACCGCCGCGCGGCTGGCACCGATCGCGGCGCCGAGCTTGTCGGCCAGTTCCTCGATGATCTTGAAGTCCTCCTGCGAGCCGACGCCGCGGCCGCCGGAGACGACGATGCCGGCGCTGGTCAGATCCGGCCGGTCGCTCGCGGCGACGTGGTCCTCGACCCATTCGCTCAGGCCCGGCGCCTCGCCCGCGGCGATCTCCTCCACCGGCGCCTCGCCGCCCGTGGGCGCGGCGTCGAAGGTCGAGGTGCGGATCGACAGGACCTTCTTCGCGTCCTTGGACTTCACCGTCTGCACCGCGTTGCCGGCATAGACCGGGCGCTCGAACGTGTCGGCGTCGATCACGCCGGAGACGTCGGTGATCACCATCACGTCCAGGAGCGCCGCGACGCGCGGCAGGATGTTCTTGGCATCCGTCGTGGCCGGCGCGGCGATATGGTCGTAGTCGCCGGCGAGCCCCACCATGAGCGCCGCCGTGGGCTCGGCCAGCCGGTGGCCGTAGAGCGCATCCTCGGCGCAGAGCACGCGGGCGACGCCCTCGATCGTCGCGGCTTCCTTCGCCGCATCGGCCGCATGGGCACCAGCGCAGAGCACCGTGACCTCGCCCAGATCCTTGACCGCCGAGACGGCCTTGGCGGTGGCGTCCATCGACAGCGTGCCGTCGTTCACCTCGGCCAGAAGCAGAACCGCCATCAGATCACCCCCTCTTGGTTCTTCAGCTTGTCCACCAGCTCGTCGACCGAGCCGACGATGATCCCCGCGGCCCGTTCGGGCGGCTCGGTGGTCTTCACGATCTCCAGCCGGGGGCTGACATCGACGCCGTAATCCTCGGGCGTCTTCTGCTCCAGCGGCTTCTTCTTCGCCTTCATGATGTTGGGCAGCGAGGCGTAGCGCGGCTCGTTCAGCCGCAGGTCCACCGACACGACGGCCGGCATCTTCACCTTGATCGACTGCATCCCGCCATCGACCTCGCGCTTGACCACCGCGTGGTCGCCCTCGACGTCGATCTTGGAGGCGAAGGTCGCCTGGCTCCAGCCCAGCAGGGCGGAGAGCATCTGGCCGGTGGCGTTCATGTCATTGTCGATCGCCTGCTTGCCGCAGATCACCAGGCCGGGCTGTTCCTCGTCGACCACCGCCTTCAGGAGCTTGGCCACGGCGAGCGGCTCGATGTCCTGGTGCACGTCATCGGCGGCGACGATCAGGATCGCGCGGTCGGCACCCATGGCCAGCGCGGTCCTCAGCGTCTCCTGCGCCTGCTTCACGCCGATCGACACGGCAACCACCTCGTCCACGGTGCCGGCCTCCTTCATGCGGATCGCCTCCTCGCAGGCGATCTCGTCGAAGGGGTTCATCGACATCTTCACGTTGGCGAGGTCCACCCCGCTGCCGTCGCCCTTCACGCGCACCTTCACGTTGTAGTCGATCACGCGCTTGACCGGGACCAGTACCTTCATCGCTGAGCCTCCTCGTTTGTCGCCCTCGCCGTAGCGCAGGCCGGCGCGGGGCGACAGGTCTAAACGCGGCGTCATTCCGGGACGCCGCGTCCTTTTAACGCTACCGGTTCGCCCCCGGCGTCCAGAGAACGTCGCCCTCGCCGCCGCCATTGGCCAGCCGCGCCGCGCAGAAGCACCAGTCCGACAGGCGGTTGAGATAGGTGATCGCGGCGGCGTTCACCTGCTCGGCCGAGGCCAGCTCCTGCGTGCACCGTTCCGCCCGCCGGGTCACGGTGCGGCACAGGTGCAGATGCGCGGCCAGCGCCGAGCCGCCGGGCAGCACGAAGGAGCGCAGCGGCGTCAGCGCGGCGTTCATCTCGTCGATCTCGGCCTCCAGCCGGGCGGTCTGCGCCGGCACCATGCGCAGGGGCGGATGCTCGGCCTCGGCGTCGCGGTCGATGTCCGGGTTGCACAGGTCGGCGCCCAGATCGAAGAGGTCGTTCTGGATCCGCTTGATCCGGTCGGCCAGATCGCCCTCGGCGTGCAGGCGGGCCATGCCGAAGGTCGCGTTGGCCTCGTCGACGGTGCCGTAGGCCTCGACGCGGGGATCGGTCTTGGGCACCCGCCGTGCCGTTGCCGAGCGCGGTGTCGCCGGCATCGCCGGTGCGGGTATAGATCTTGGACAGGACGACCATGGTCAGCCTCCCATGCGGCGGAAGAAGACGAAGACGAGGATCAGCACGATCGCGAGCGCCTGGGCGTAGATGCGCCAGCGCATGAACTTGTTCGACCGCTTCGAGGCATCCTCGCCGCCGCGGCCGAACCCGGCGATCCCCATCAGCAGGATCACCGCGACCGCGAGGCACGCGACGAGGACGAGAAGGAACAGGGGATCGGTGAACATGCAGGCTCCGGTGCGAGTCGGATTGCGCGCCTACCTAGCCTGTCGATGCGGGAATGCGAAGCCGTCAGCCGAGCGGTGTCAGGAACCGGTCGAAGATCCAGGCCGTGCGCCCGGTTTCCGGCAGGCGGATGCGGGACCAGCCGTCCGACCGTGCCTCCAGCACCTCGACCCGCTGGTCGAGGACCACCTGGTCGAGGACCGCGTTCGCCGTGGACGGCCCCGCGCGCAGGTTGACGCGGGTGGCGTTCACCCGCGCCAGGCGGCGCGGCGCGGGCTCCGGCTCGGCGGCAATGACGGGGTCCGCCGGTTCCACGCCCGCCTGTTCGGCCGCGACGGCCCAGAGCCGCAGGTCCTCTCCCGGCGCCGGGGCGGCCGCCTCCGCCGACAGGGCCCGGGCGATCGCGCCGGCCTCGTCGTCGAGCGCCAGCCGGGCGGGCAGGTCGTCCGTCGGGGTGGCGCGCGCGCGGGAGGCCTGCGCGGCTCCGGCGGCGCCCGCCGACGCGGAGGCCGCTCCCGGCACCGCGCCGGAAGCATCGGGAATGTCGCCGCCCGCGATCGACAGGGTCACGCCGATGGCGGCGAGCAGGGTCAGGGTCAGCCGAATCATGCGCATGGTCCCCTTCGCGTCACTGATCATACATCCGTGAGAACGCGGCGAGGTAAGAAAGGTTCGCCGATCGGGCGCATTTGCCGTTTACCGGCCCCGCGCGGGGCGGTATCTGCCCCGAAATGAGCGATGACAGCGACAATGACGCGCCCGGGGCCGAACTGTCCGAATCGCTGGGACGCGCGATCGGCGACAGGTACCTGACCTACGCGCTTTCCACGATCATGAACCGGGCCCTGCCGGATGCGCGCGACGGGCTGAAGCCGGTGCATCGGCGAATTCTCTATGCGATGCGCGAACTGCGGCTCGGCTCGACCGGCGGGTTCCGCAAGTCGGCCAAGATCTCCGGCGACGTGATGGGCAACTACCACCCGCACGGCGACGCGGCGATCTACGACGCCATGGCCCGGCTGGCGCAGGATTCGCCGTGCGCTACCCGCTGGTCGACGGGCAGGGCAATTTCGGCAATATCGACGGCGACAACCCCGCCGCCCCCCGCTACACCGAGGCCCGGATGACCGCCGCCGCCGAGGCGCTGCTGGAGGGGCTGGACGAGGACGCGGTCGATTTCCGGCCGAACTACGACGGCACCCTGACCGAACCCGTGGTTCTGCCGGCGGCGTTCCCGAACCTGCTGGCCAACGGCTCCTCCGGGATCGCGGTGGGGATGGCGACGAACATCCCGCCGCACAACATCGCCGAACTGGTCGACGCCTGCCTGCACCTGATCCGCTCTCCCGAGGCGCGCGACGACACGCTGCTGAACCATGTGAAGGGGCCCGACTTCCCCACCGGCGGCACCATCGTCGAGAGCCCCGAGAGCATGGCCGAGGCCTATCGCACCGGGCGCGGCGGGTTCCGCCTCCGCGCGCGCTGGGAGACCGAGGACCTGGGCCGCGGCCAGTGGCAGATCGTCGTCACCGAGATCCCCTACCAGGTGCAGAAATCGAGGCTGATCGAGCGCATCGCCGACCTGATCCAGTCCAAGAAGCTGCCGATCCTGGCCGATGTGCGCGACGAGAGCGCCGAGGACGTGCGCCTGGTGCTGGAGCCGCGCGCCCGCACCGTCGATCCCGACCTGCTGATGGGCATGCTGTTCAAGCAGACCGACCTGGAGACGCGCTTCGCGCTGAACATGAACGTGCTGATCGACGGGCGCACGCCGAAGGTCTGCTCGCTGAAGGAGGTGCTGCGCGCGTTCCTCGACCACCGGCAGGAGGTGCTGCTGCGCCGCAAGCGGCACCGGCTGGGCAAGATCGACCACCGGCTGGAGGTGCTCGACGGGTTCATCATCGCCTTCCTCAACCTCGACCGGGTGATCGAGATCATCCGCTACGACGAGGAGCCGAAACCCGCGCTGATGCGCCAGGACTGGAGCGCGGTGCCGCCCCGGGCCGTGGACGAGGCGGCCTATGTCTCCCCGCCCGAGGGGCCGGGCGAGCTGAGCGAGGTGCAGGCCGAGGCGATCCTGAACATGCGGCTGCGCGCCCTGCGCCGGCTGGAGGAGATGGAGCTGCGGCGCGAGCGCGACGCGCTGCTGCGAGGAGCGTGCCGGGATCGAGGACGCTGCTGGCCGATCCGGCGCGGCAATGGGCGGCGATCGTCGGACGAGCTGAAGGAGACCAGGCGGCAGTTCGGCAAGGCCCATCCGCGGGGCGGGCGGCTGACCGGCTTCGCCGAGGCGGACGCGACGTCGAGGAGGTGCCGCTGGAGGCGATGATCGACCGCGAGCCGGTCACCGTGGTCTGCTCCCAGATGGGCTGGATCCGGGCGATGAAGGGCCATGTCGACCTCTCGGCCGAGCTGAAGTTCAAGGATGGCGACGGCCCGCGCCTTCGCCTTCCACGCCGAGACGACCGACCGGCTGCTGCTGATGGGCTCGACGGGGCGGTTCTACACCATCCCCGTCGCGAACCTGCCCGGCGGGCGCGGCATGGGCGAGCCGGTGCGCCTGATGGTCGATCTGCCCAACGAGGCGCGGATCGTCGAGCTGCGCATCCACCGGCCCGGCGGTCGGCTGCTCGTCGCCTCCGATGCGGGGGACGGCTTCCTCCTGCCCGAGGACGAGGCGGTGGCGCAGACCCGCGCCGGCAAGCAGGTGCTGAACGTGCGTGCGCCGGCGGCCGCGCATCTGGCCCGGCCCGTGCCCGACGGCGCCGATCACGTCGCCGCCGTTGGGGAGAACCGCAAGCTGCTGGTCTTTCCGCTGTCGGAACTGCCCGAGATGGCCCGCGGCAAGGGTGTCCGGCTGCAGAAGTTCAAGGATGGCGGGCCTGAGCGACGCGATCGCGCTTCACGCTCGCCGACGGCTTGTCCTGGCAGGACCCGGCGGGGCGCACGCGCACCGTCGGCGAGGTCGAGCTGGCCGACTGGGTGGGCAAGCGCGGCGGGCGCCGGGCGCATGGCGCCGCGCGGCTTTCCGCGGGACAACCGCTTTCCCTGACGCGGCCTTTCGGCCACGCCCGCACGGCGGCGCCGGCACGGCCGTGGTCGGGCCCGGCCGCGTCCGGTATCCCGGGCCCGCATCCCCGACGGAGGTTTCGCCCATGTTCGCCCGCCGCGCCGCCCCGGCCCTGCTGCTCGCCCTCGCCGCCTGCGGGGTGGGGCCCGAGCGCCGATGCGCCGAAGCGAGCTGGGCGATTTCCGTCTCGGCTACAATATCGTGCAGGCCAACGACGTCGAGCAGGGGCCGTTCTCGCGCGCGGGCCGACGCCCGAGGAGCTGACCGGCGCGCTGCGCGAGGCGGTGGCGGCGCGGCTCGGCCGCTACGACGGCGACGGCCTCTACCATGTCGGCATCGCGTCGGCGGCCTACGTCCTGGCCCAGCCCGGCCTGCCGGTCGTCTATACGCCCGAAATCGGTGCTGATCTTCGAGGTGAACCTCTACGACAATGCCACGCGGAGCCGCCTCAACGCGGAGCCCGAGCGGATCATGGCCTTCGAGGGGATCCGCAACCTCACGCCGGTGGTCGGCTCGGGCCTCGTCGCGCTCGAAAGAGGAGCAGCTGGCCAACCTCGCCGCCGAGGGCGCGCGGCGGTCGAGGACTGGCTGGCCAAGCATCCCGAGTGGTTCGAGCCTGACCCGGAGGCGCCGCGCGTCGAGCCTTCGATCGCGCGGCGGGACGCGCCCGCGTCGCGGGACGCCGTGGCCGCCGCGCCGGCGGAGTGAGGCTTGCCTTTCGCACGGGCCGCCGATAGAGAGCGCGCGTTGTTGAACCGGGCCGCCCGGCAGGTGCTTCGGCCCCCAGACGAATGAGGCTGAGACGCCATGGCGAAGGCAAATTCGAACGTAACAAGCCGCACGTGAACATCGGGACGATCGGTCACGTGGACCACGGCAAGACGACGCTGACGGCGGCGATCACGAAGTATTTCGGCGATTTCCGGGCCTATGACCAGATCGACGGCGGCGCCGGAGGAGAAGGCGCGCGGGATCACGATCTCGACGGCGCACGTGGAATACGAGACCGAGAACCGGCACTACGCCCACGTGGACTGCCCGGGCCATGCCGACTACGTGAAGAACATGATCACGGGCGCGGCGCAGATGGACGGCGCGATCCTGGTGGTGAACGCGGCCGACGGCCCGATGCCGCAGACGCGCGAGCACATCCTGCTGGGCCGCCAGGTCGGCATCCCGGCGATGGTCGTCTACATGAACAAGGTCGACCAGGTGGACGACGAGGAGCTTCTCGAGCTCGTCGAGATGGAGATCCGCGAGCTTCTGTCCTCCTACGACTTCCCCGGCGACGACATCCCGATCGTGAAGGGCTCGGCGCTGGCGGCGATGAACGGCGAGAACCCGGAGATCGGCGAGAACTCGATCCGCGAGCTGATGGCGGCGGTGGACGAGTACATCCCGACGCCGGAGCGGGCGATCGACCAGCCGTTCCTGATGCCGGTCGAGGACGTGTTCTCGATCTCGGGCCGCGGCACGGTTGTGACCGGCCGGGTCGAGCGGGGCGTGATCAACGTGGGCGACGAGATCGAGATCGTGGGCCTGAAGCGACACCAAGAAGACGACCTGCACGGGCGTCGAGATGTTCCGCAAGCTGCTCGACCGCGGCGAGGCGGGCGACAACATCGGCGCGCTGCTGCGCGGCATCGAGCGCGAGGGCGTGCAGCGCGGCCAGGTGCTGTGCAAGCCCGGCTCGGTCACGCCGCACACCAAGTTCGAGGCCGAGGCCTACATCCTGACCAAGGAGGAGGGCGGACGCCACACGCCGTTCTTCGCCAACTACCGGCCGCAGTTCTACTTCCGCACGACGGACGTGACCGGGACGGTGCAGCTGGCCGAGGGCACCGAGATGGTGATGCCGGGCGACAACGTCGTCCTTCGGCGTCGAGCTGATCGCGCCGATCGCCATGGAGGAGAAGCTGCGCTTCGCCATCCGCGAAGGCGGCCGCACCGTCGGCGCCGGCGTCGTCTCCAAGATCATCGAGTGACATGGCAGGGGCCCCGGCGACGGGGCCCCGCAGACCATCGGAACGGCGCTTTCCGGGAAACCGGGAGGCGCTTTTCTTTGCTGTCGGAGAACCGGCAGAGTCCCGTCGGACTCCCGGCGGCGCATTTCACGAGGCCTGGGACGGGGCGGTGGTAGGCCCGGAGGGACTCGAACCCCCAACCAAAGCGTTATGAGCGCTCTGCTCTGACCGATTGAGCTACAGGCCCTGAACGCGCCGGTCGTATCAGAACCGGGCCGTCGGTCAAGCTCAAGGGGTCGTCAATGCGGGAATGCCGGAAGGCGCGGCGAGAACATCTACCTTGAACGCAAGACCAGAAATCCTGCGGGGAGCCTGACCGGCCCGGGACCTCCAGCTATCGGAGGTCCTGTCAGGACCTCCACGCAGCGCGTGGGTGGGTGTGCCAGTCGAGCCAGAAGAGTGTTCGAGGGCCATCCAACATCCGCTTAAACGATCCGGGCTCGATGAGCGAATGTGACGCCACTCTCGGGACACCGAACGAGAAGGGCCCGGGTCGCGTGCAGACTCGGACGATGTCGCGACAGCACACGTCCTGGGTGCCGTACGTTCGGCAGGCTGGGCTCGAGGTCTGCGCAAGGATGATCGGGGAAATACTGATCGTGGAGCGGCCGGCATCCACGGGCCTAGCGCACCGGAACGGTAGAGCAGATCCACGGCTTCCGCGGCCCGATGAAATGTAGCAACCGGGCTCCGGCGGTGATGGCGAAGGTCCGCAACGAAGAGGTCCGCCGCCAGTCCGGACTAGGGAGCGTTCGCGCCGCCGCCCCCTGACCGCGAAGTGGATCACGCTCTGGTCGTCACGCCCCAGGCCTGCTTGCAGGACCTAGACCTGTCCTCCCGAATGGCACCGCTCTCTGATGTCCTTTGCCCGCCAGCGCGCGGCGTCGACGAGCAGGACTCCGGACTTGAAGTAGGGCACCGAGGGCGGGCTCGGCGCCTGGAACTCTTTCGCGCGCCGGGTCGGCGTTCGACACTGCGCGATGTCCTCCACCGCGTGAGAGCCCGGCCATGGAGGTCGGGCTTGAGAAACTCGTCCGTACCCGGACTGGCGACAGCGATGTCGCAATCGAGATACGCGATCCGGTCGCAGTCCGGCGGCGGCTGCGGCGGCATCAGGCAGGGATACGCCGCGTTTGAACGTCGCGCGCTTTTCCGCGTCAGATGCGCGGACGGGCCCGCGCCGCCGGCCGTGACGATCCTCATCTCCTCCACCGGAAGGTGCGAGGGAAGGACGACAGGCTCCGAGCAGACGATGACCAGGTCGAATGTCCGGTCCGGGTGGCCCAGAGCGGTCTGCAGCGCCGGGCAGAGGGCGAAGGGAAGGCCCCCCGCATTGCCGGCCAGGACCACGGCATGGTCCTTCCCGGCGCTCGGATTGGCGGGCCCGTCCAGTTTCCGCATGCTCGTTGCCCACCCGGTGCCGGTGCGATGCGGGGGCTTGCCGACCGAGCGGCACCGGGCTGCACGGCGCTCGATCGCTCGATCGCTCGATCGCTCGATCGCTTGGTCGCCATAAGAGGCAAACAACGGCGGATCCACCGTCGCCATCGGTCTCGGGCCTGTGGTCTGCCCGTCCGGATGCGCCACTCCGCCGGAGGGAGTTTGCCTCTGCGCGGGGAGGGACCGATAGGCTCCTCCCCGTTCCGGATCTGTCCGACCGCATGGTCGGCGGTCACCGGCTGTCCGACGAAGGGCCCCGGGAGGCCGAACCTTCGTTCTCTCCGGAGGCGGACAGCCGGCTGGTGGCGGGGCCGCTGACGCTCGACCTGACGGCCCGAACGGGCTGTTCGCGGACCGCCCGCTCGACCTGACCAACCACGGATACACCGTGCTGGAGGCGATGGCGGAACGGGGCGAGCAGCCCGTCTCCCGCGCGACGCTGGAGGATCGGCTCCATGGCTGGGACGAGGGCCCCGGCGGCAACGCGCTGGAGGTCCTGATCCACGAGATTCGCGGCAAGATCGGGCGCGACCGGATCAAGACCGTGCGCGGTGTGGTCTGGCGCCTGTCCCCGTGATCCGGCGGCCGAGCCTTCACGCACGGCTTCCTTTCGTGCTGGCGTCGCTCCCTGCAATGCTGAGGGCCGGACTGGAGGTCGCGGCCCGACGGGCGGCCGAAAGCCAGGCCGGCAGGGAACTGCTGGACGAGCGTCGCGCCAAGACGGATCTGCTGGCGGCCGTGTCGGGGCCGGCGGGTCTGAACCTTCCAACACGGCGCGCCCTTCTTCGTGTGGCCCGGGAGCGTCGGAGAACCCCGCTGGGGTAGCCGGCCTACGAGCGGGTGGAGACGGACGGCGCGGCGCGGCGCTGGGAGCCGTTCCTGCGGTTCTCCTCGCCGCCCCCGCCCGGCCTCGCCACGGTCCGGACGGCTACGGAAGCCCGGCGCGTCCTCACCATCGTCGACGTGGAAAGGGGAACGACCCGCCGGGCGGCCCTGTCCGAAAGCGCGTGCCGGGAACGGGTGCGCATGCTGCGGAGCGATCTCTCCGGTCCCCGGACGACCGTGTTTCCGGTCTGCGCGATCGCGGTGCCGGGATCGGTCCGGGTCGGTCTGCGCCCGCTGCGGCGGATCGAGCGGCGCATGGCCGCGATTTCTCCTTGCGAACCGGAACCGCTGGCTCCGGATGCCGCGGGAGATCGGGAGCCTGGCGGAACGTCTGGCCCGCATCTTGTCGGACCAGCGCATCTTCGCCTCCGCTGCAAGCCATGAGTTGCGCATACCCTGGCCGGCGCGCTGAGCCAGCTCGACGTCCCGCGGCGGGCGGCGATGGAGCGGTTGGGGGAGGCGCTGTCGCATATGATCGGCCGGTCACCCAGCTTCTGTTCCTGGCGCGCAGCGACACGATTGCCGCCTCCGATCGTCCGGGGCGAATGGACCTCGCGGCCCTGGCGCGGTCGGTGGGGAACGACCTGGATCTGGGGTCGCGGCTCGTCGTCTATGGGGTGGGGCGGTCACGGGCTATCCCGACCTGTTGCGGTCGCTCCTTTGCAACCTCGTTCGCAATGCCGCCCATGCCCGCTCGGACAGTCCGGTCACGGTGGAGATCGGAGAGGCGGAGGATGGCGTTCGCCTGGCCGTCCCGGATCGGGCTCCGGGTATCCCGGACGCGGAGCGGCATGCAATCTTCGAGCCGTTCCGGCGGGGGAGCGAACGGCGGACACGCGCTACGGGGCTCGGATTGACGGTGGCGCAGCGCATCGCGGAGTTGCATGGCGGCCGACCGGGCGGAGGCGCGACGATCGCCGCGATCCTCCTCCGGCCGCCCGGCGGCGCCGGGGCCTGACCGGGGCGGCCGGGGATCGGGGTGGCCGAACCGGAGGACCGGTTCGGCCTGGCGCAGGGCTCGGACGTCCCGGAAACCGTCCTCGGCCATATCGTCGTTCAGGTCGCCGAATTCCGGCTCCTCGATGGCACCGCTGTCGTCGGAATCGCAGCTGTCGCAGATGCCGGCCTCGTCCCAGCCGGTGCCGAACTCTTCCTCGTTGATGACGTCGTCGCCATTGCTGTTCCAGTCGCTCACACGGTCCTGAGGAAGTGCCGGAACCGCGGCGAGCGACGCCAGAACGGCGGCGACGCCGGTGATCTTGGTGAAGAACTGGGTCATTTCCGACTTTCTCCCGTCTTGGCGGAGATCGTCAGGTGCCCTCACGATTCGCGACCTCCCCGTCCTGATCGACGTAACCCGGAGGGTCCACGCCGCCGTTGAAGACAGTGAAGCGCGAACCTTGGCCGAACCCGGGTTGCGGGATCGGGGTCGGCATATTCATGGGGGCGGTATTGGTGTTCGGGGGGACTTGCCGGGAAAACGGCGGGGCAACAGGCATCGCTTGCGCGTGTCCTCGGGCCAACGCGGGCGAGCATCCGGGCTGCTGCATCGAGAGCCTCTTTCGTCCGCGTTGCCGACGCTCGGGCACGACGCAGCGAATGGGCGGTGCAGGGTGGTGTCGGCGAGCTGGTCCGGTTCTCCTTCAGCAACGTGTCGGCGCGGAGCGGGAGATTGCTCATGGCTGTGGCGAGCGCGACCTTGAACGGTTCGCCCTCCTGCCGGACCCGATCGTGGAAGGGCGCGCGATCCCGGTTTCGGCGAACCGCGACCGGCGCGGCCATAGAGAGACCGGTTCGAGCGCCGATCCTGCCAGTGCGGATCATGTTCCGCGCTCGCATGGCGCCGGTATCCCGGTTCATCGGTGCTGCGCCCGCCAAGGATGCACCTGGGCCGCGTCGGCGCTCCCCGTCTCCTTCGTCTCCGGCAACAGCCTTGCCCGGTGGTCGGCCCGGAGAAGCCTGCACTGACGCCTGCAGTGCGCGAGCCGCTCCACGGGCTGGTCTTTCAGGAAATCCGACGTTGCCTGCAACGGCTATTGCCCGCCGCCAGGCGCTCGTCGATCCTCTGGCGTCGGTCGACGATGATCTCCGTGATCCGCGTCATCGCTTCGGAAGGCGGTGCCGTGGGTGCAGGCTTCACGATGGCCGCGAAGTCGGCGCGGACTTCCGCGGCGCTCTGGTCGGTCTTGGCAAGGCGCCCGGAACATCGGCGAAGCGCCGGATGCGGTAGGGATTGACGAAAGCGACCGAACGGCCCGCCTCGTGCAGGACGGCGATGTGCCCCGCGGTGGTAGCGCCCCGACGCCTCCATCACGACCACGGCCGAGGCAGCGGCCTTGCAGCTCTTCCGTCCCTGCCGCGGCGTTGCGGGCCCCGGAGGGGGCAGGTAAATGTTGAGAGACACGTCGCTGATGTCGATGTCGACGATAGGCTCGCCGGGCGGCAGCAGCCGTTCACCTCCGCCGCGGCGAGCGGCTGCTCGGAGCCTGTCTCCATCGATGCTGCTGGTCGGAGGGACGGCGGCTCCGACGGACCGCCTGTGCGGTGCCCAATAGCACACCGCGCCGATCCCCGGGATCCCCGGCGTGGCTCGCAAGTATCTTCCGCCGGTTTCAAGATGTCACGCCTCCAGCCTCAGAACCTGCTCCTTTCGGACCGGCGAACTTCGAAACCCTGCCACCGCCCGGCCGCGCCGCGCAAGGCAGGGGCTATTTCAGGGCCGCCTCGACCCCGCTCGAGCAGTCCGTGCTGACCTTTCCGGAGTTCGCGTAAAGACAGGCCAGTACGGCATGGCGCCCGGAATCCACGTCCGAGCAGATTTCCCGTGTGTCCGCGGAGCATGCTGCCGGCACCGCGGGCGGGCTGCCCGAGCCCATCAGGCTCCTGACAGAGGAGGGCAGCAACCAGTTGCTCTGGGCCTGCCTGGCCACGGTTTCTATCGCCGATCTGCATACAGCGTCCAGCTTCGAGGAATGGCTGAACAGACACGCGGATATTCGGCCGCGACCGCTGGGAACACCTGAACATGAGCTGGTGATGTCCGCTCGGCACGCTGATGTCAGATCTGCCCGGGCGGCGCCTGGCGATGATGCTGCGAGAACCGTCGCAACTGCTATTGCGGAATACCGCGTCGGGGATCTGCATTTCATGATATCGATCTCCAGTCGACGTAAACGGATGCCCCATGGGGGGGCAGGTCAAAGCGACAGGATAGCCCCCCTCTGGCTCATGTTGGCAGTTTCCGTACACCGGAGGATCTCGGACGAGACGCGGGCCGTCGGGCGGCACAGTGCCCATCCCCCTCTGGGTCCTTGTCCGGCATCTCGGGATTTGGCCACCCTTGCCTCACCTGCGCTGTCACCTGACGCAGGGGCGATAGTGTGGGATCAGCCGGCCAATCGCACAGTCAAGACTGTGTGATCCGCAGGTGCCCACGACCTTTACGGGCCAACATCCCGCGCGCTTCTCGGTGCCCGAAACCCGCGTCACCAAGTATTTGGCGACCGCGTCTTCATTTTTCCCCATCCCCATCCCCATCCGGATCGGCGTTGTTGCAATACCCAGGTTCAAGCCGCGACTCCCCCTTACCCCACTGAGGTCATGCCACGCGGACGATCTCGGCGATGCCGAGGGCGTTGAAGCGGTTCACCAGGGCGATGCGGATGTGGATTTCGGCGGTCTGACGGTGGGGGTGGCTCGCGGAGATGCGCTCGCCGAAGGCCGTCAGGCAGCGCATCCTTGCCTCGATGCGGCTTCGGGCGTGGTATCCGGTCCATCGTTTGCCGAACGCTCTGCGGTAATGCCGGGTGGCGCGCAGGGTCTCGTTTCCGGCGCGTGCCGCGGGGCCGTCTTCCTTCCACGCCCGCCCGTTCTTGCGGACCGGGATGATCGGCGTGGCTTGCCGCTCGGTGATGGCCGTGTGGCAGCGGCGCGTGTCGCAGGCACCGTCGGCAGTTGCGGTGCCGATCTTCTCACCGTCCGGGATCTGCCCGAGGAGGTCCGGCAGCACGGGGCTGTCGCCGTCGCGGCTGGGCGTGAATTCCACGGCGCGGATGTCGGACGTCGCCGGTCCATGGCCAGATGCACCTTGCGCCATCGACGCCGCCCCTGCGGGCCATGCTTGCGCGCCTGCCATTCGCCGTCGCCGAGGAACCGGATCCCATTCGGCATCGTCCTCGGACCGATGGCGGACAATGCCTCATCGTCGACCAGCACGTTCAGCGGGCCCTCCGAGCGGCGATACGGAACCTGAACCGCCTGGATCTCCTGCCTCCGGCAGAGGGTGGAAAAGTCCGGCACGGGCCAGTCCAGCCCCGCCAGCCGGATGAGGCTGGCCACCATGCCGGCGGTCTGGCGCAAGGGCAACTTGAAGAGAACCTTGCTCGACAGGCAGAACTGATGGCCGCATCGGAAAACACCGCTGGCCGTCCGGGGCGCGCCTCATGCGGCGCCAACCACGTCATTCCCTCGTCGACCCAGACCAGCAGAGACCCACGCTTCCGCAGTGACGTGTTGCAGCCGGACCAGTTCGTCGTGCGATGGCGGGCGGCAAGTGGCTTGCTCATCCAGACCATGTAACGGCATGGATTCGCGAAGTGAATCCGCAACACACCGAGTTTCGCAACGATGCCTCCCGGATCACTAACACTGGCTAGTATGGTTCCCTGACCTTTTCAGGGAAGCTCGACCATATCGCGCCCAGCGACTTATTTCGATGGCCCTTGGGTCTCGATGGCCGAGGGCATCCCGCACCGCATCTCGGGCTCCGGCCCTTGCCCGGGCACATGTCGCCGCCCTGGGAGACTATTCCAATCTTTGATGAACTTGAGGGCCGTCATGCGAGAGGGCAGCCAGTCGGATTCCCTTCCGGTCGCTGCCGCGCGCATTCGATCGATTCAGAACGGGAAGTCCCAGGATGTTTCGGGAACCATCCTGCCGCTCTTCTTCCATCACCGATCGGCGCAGTCCAAGGACGATGACCGTCATCCGACGCTCCGCCTGGCGACGGAAGTCCGGATCACCACGTCGGGTCATCGCGCGCATCATCCAACCGCCATTTGCTCGGCGGATACCTTTGGCCGATGTGAAAAGGTCAGGTCTGTGCATGTCTTGCCTCCAGAGCCCATGAAGTCTCGTATCGGCGATCCACGCTAACCTGGATCAGTACGGGTAGGGAGGTACGGAATATTCTGAAGGGAATGGTTCGTTGCGCTGCAGCCGAAATCACGGACCCTCTCCCGGCGGTGTGACAAAGTCCCGGAGGCCAGACATGAACACGCGGTCGACCCGTTCGTTGGTGACTTTTTCCCGCCCATTCTACCTCGCGGGATATTCGGGCGAACTACCGGCCGGCGACTACGAGGTCCTCGTCGAGGAGGTGCTTCTCGAAGGTCTCAGCTTCGTGGCCTGGCGGCGGACCGCCACCTATCTGACGGCATCCGGCAAGGGCAGCCGGGGAGGCCGAAGCCAGACGCGTCGGACAACGGATCGCGATCTGCAGGAAGCGTTGATCCGGGACCGAGCCTATCCCCTGAAAGACAAGGCCAGCGAAGCGGTGCGGTCTCCGTAGAGACGGATACGAGCACCTTCGGATGGCCCGGTTCGGGCATTTCACGTTCCAATCGGGACGCCCGGCAACGGCATACCTCGCGCGAGGTGGACATTTTGGGAGTGCCGCGGGGATTGCCGCGCACAGGCCGATCGCGAGGGTCCACGTGATGCCATCCGTTTCCTGCCGGATTTCCACGTGGCAACCGAAAGGGAGCTCGAGGTGACCGATCAACATCCGAGACGGCCGGGATGCGGAGGTGTCGAGGACCGCTCCCTTGAGCGGGGGGCGCAGGCGGATCGGGTCCAGCCGCGGGAGAGGAGAGGCATCCGGGGAGTGAAGGTCTATGGCAGGTTCCATGGCCACTACCACCAGAAGGAACACGAGATCGAGGCGGTCGCCGCGGCCTTTGTGAAGCTGTCTCCTCAATGATGCTGCCGGGTACGGGGATACTTTCCGGACCACCGAATGGCGCGGCCGGCTACCGCAAGAACCCGCAACTGCGCCCGGCGTGGACCAGCGTGCCGGATACTCCGAACGGTAGCGCGCAGAACGGTCGCTCCCCGGTGATCAGGCCCGTGGGGCGCTGCCTTCCCGCGGGCCATACCATTTTTTCCGGCGAAGACCCTGCCGCGTACTTTTACGAGATCGGGGCGGGTGTCGTGCGATGCTGTCATCTGACCTCTCAGGGCAAACGCCAGATCATCAGGTTCGCCGGAATCGGCGACTTCGTCGGCTTCGGCGGAAATGCCCGCCATGGATATTCGGCCGAAGTGGTGGAGTGCTGCGAGGTGTTTCCGTACCGATCCGCCGGCCTTCAGGAGCGACTTTCCAACGATAGAGCCTTGCGCGACCGCGTAAGCATGGCGCTGCAGCGGGAACTTCACTCCTTTCGCCATCACGCCGTCCGTCTCGCTCGAATGACGGCGGCCGCGAAGCTTGCAGACCTGTTGCTCGGGTTGGATAATGTTGCCGCGCAACCCGGCGGCCTTGTTCCTCTGCCCATGTGCCGGAACGACATGGCAGATTACCTTTGCATGTCGGCGGAAACCGTGTGTCGTAAATTCGGTGAGTTCGGTCGGATGGCCTTTATCGAGGTCGCGTCTCCCCGGCAGTTCCGGATTCTGGATCGACCGGGCCTGGAGAAGATCATTGCCGCAGCGTGAGGTGGTCGACTATCGGTAGATCAGCGAAGGTCCCCGCTCCCTCACGACCCCGCGTGCACGACTTCGTTCAGATCTGCGCCGGGTTTCCGGGAACGCCTGGAAGCCATCGACTTGGCGCGGGAAGGTCGAGGCCATCACCTTGGCGCATCGTGCTCCAGCCCTCCGGTTCGCCCCCTGGCACTGGAGGACTTCTTTCCTCCCTCACCCCGGGGACCGACGCTGCGATCCGCAACCGCACGAGGTCAGTCGCGCTGTACTAGGCGTGCCAGGGCCGCGCGGTCCGCTGCAACTCGATCCATCCGGGGGCGACCATGACGCCGATGTGGGGGCCGATGCCGGGCGATGGGCCGGACCGGGCCGAACGCAAGGCCGCGACGGTCGCGCACGCGTCCGTGCGGCGCTTTGGCGAAGCAGCCGAGGTGGCCACACCGGCTCTCATGCTGGCATCCGACGAGGCAGCCTACATGACCGGCGCGGAGCGATGATCGACGGGTGCATCCTCGCTGGATCGGCCGCAATGCCCGGCGGATCAGGTCAGGACAGGACACGGGCCTTCCGGCGCTCGTTTCCATTTCTGTGTGGCGATACTGAGCAAGCGGACCTTTGAGGCTACGCGACGAACGGCAGTTTGCCCTCGCTTCCGACCTTCCGTCAGGGTGTAGCGAATGCCCGGTCCAAGGCGGCGCGGGTGGCCAAGCCCGGTCCTCCCTTGGCAACATGTCGGCGAGGAGCAGCAGCCCCCGCGTGGCGGCGGTGATCGCCACCTTGAACGGTTTCCCCGCCTCTCGGAGCCGGCCGTAGAAGGCCGCGAGATCCCGGATCCAGCGCACCGAGACCACGGCCGCCATGTAGAGGGAATTCCGGACGGCGATCCGGCCACCACGGATCATCTTCCTCCCGCGAATGGCGCCGGAATCCCGGTTCCTCGGCGCGACACCCGCCAAGGCGACGACCTCGTCGGCGTTCGCCCTCCCCAGCGCCTTCATCTCCGACAGCAGCCCGGCCGCCGTGGTCGGCCCGATGCCGGGAAGCGAGGTCAGGATCGCGTGGCGCCGCGCGATCGCCGACCCGGATCGTATGGCCTCGAGCAGCGTGGCATCGAGGGTATTGCACCGTCGCCGGCACAGCGCGATCCGTTCATCGAGTTGGTCCTTGACGAGGTCCAGAATTGCTTGCGCGCGCCGGTGCTCCAGTGCCCGGCGCATATCGATCACCTGGCGCCGGGCGACGATGCTCTCGGTGATCCGCGCCATCGGCTGGAACGGCGGCTTCGCCGGCGCGGGCTTCATGACGGCCGCGGGCTTTGCGAGGACTTCCGCGTCGATCTTGTCCGTCTTGGGGAGCTGACCCAGGATATCGGCGAAGCGCCGGGTGCGGTACGGGTTGATGACGGCAACCGGAATGCCTGCCTCGTGCCGGCAGGCAGGGGCCGCGCGGTGGTAGCGTCCGGTTGCTTCCAACACGATCAGGCCCGCCGAAGACGCCAGACAGCGAACTCGCAGTTCCTCCAGCCCCGCCGCATCGTTGCGAACCCTGAACCGGTCCCCGGGGGGTGCAGGCAAACGTCGAGAGACGCCTTGCTGACGTCGATGCCGGCGACAGCCGTGTCCGGCTGCTCGTGATCGGCACTCGCCTTTCCTTTCGTCCGGGACAACGACGATTCCCGTCCATCTGTTCAGGCCCAGACCGAAATCGGGGACCGGCCCGGCTTTCCTCCGGCCCCGAGAAACCCGAGGGCCGACGGCCCAATCCCCGTCCGGGAAACCGCGACCGTCAGTTCGCCGGGTAAGACGTCGCGCATGCCGAGACGTCCCGCCGGAATGAAAAGAGGGGGGCTTCGAACCACGACACTTCGCGCGCTGTCCGTCCGCTTCGCGGTGATGTTCGTCCTGGTGAGGGTCTCCATGGCCGCGGGGGGCGGTGGAGGTCACGCTGGGGCTGGAGGGGAACGTCGGAATGGCGATGGCCCCGGCGTTGGTCGCCGCGATGCATTGCCGCGATGTGCAGGCCCGGCGGACCGGCGCGCTGCCCGGGCCGCGACGGGCCTGGCGCGCGGCGCTGGACCCGGACAGCTTCACGGCGATGCCGTGGGGGCGGTCGCGGTCGTCGCCGCGGCCATGGTCCTGCTGTTCCTGCCGCCTGCGCGCTGGCTTTTCGGCCTCGGCGCGCGGGCAGGACTGAAGGCGGCCGCCCGGAGGGCGGCGTGGGCGGGGGGCGGCTGAGCCGGATTGTCGGCCCCGCGCGGGTGCTGTATGGCCGCGCCATCGCCTGAGCGGAGGGCCCGACGTGACGCGAAAGACCGGACTGACCTATGCCGAGGCCGGCGTGGACATCGCCGCGGGCAATGCGCTGGTCGACCGGATCAAGCCCGCGGCCAGGCGGACCGACCGGCCCGGCACGATGGCGGGGCTGGGCGGGTTCGGCGCGTTGTTCGACCTGAAGGCGGCCGGCTACGACGACCCGATCCTGGTGGCGGCGACCGACGGGGTGGGCACCAAGTTGCGCCTGGCCATCGACACCGGAGAGGTCGCGGGCGTGGGCGTGGACCTCGTCGCGATGTGCGTCAACGACCTGGTCTGCCAGGGGGCGGAGCCGTTGTTCTTCCTCGACTACTTCGCCACCGGCAAGCTGGAGACCGAGACCGCCGCGCGGGTCGTGGAGGGAATCGCGGCGGGCTGCGAGGCGGCGGGCTGCGCGCTGATCGGCGGCGAGACGGCGGAGATGCCGGGCATGTACGGCGCGGGGGATTTCGACCTGGCGGGATTCGCCGTGGGGGCGATGGAGCGCGGCGCGGACCTGCCCCGCGGCGTGGCCGAGGGAGACGTGTTGCTGGGAATCGCGTCGGCCGGGGTCCATTCCAACGGCTATTCGCTGGTCCGGCGGATCGCGGAGCGGGCAGGGCTTGGCTGGGACGATCCGGCGCCCTTCGCGGACGGCCCGCTGGGCGCGGCGCTGCTGGCGCCGACCGCGCTCTATGTCAAGCCGGCGGTGGCGGCGGTGCGGGCAGGGGGCGTCCACGCGCTGGCCCACATCACCGGCGGCGGGCTGACCGAGAACCTGCCGCGCGTCATGCCCGGGAGGCTGGGGGCGGAGATCGACCTCGATGCCTGGGCCCTGCCGCCGGTCTTTCGCTGGCTGGCGGAGGCGGGGGGCGTGGCCCCCGAGGAGATGCTGCGGACCTTCAACTGCGGCATCGGCATGGTCGCGGCGGTGGCGCCGGACCGCGCCGATGCCGTCGCCGGAACCTTCGCCGGGGCCGGCCACGCGGTGCAGCGGATCGGGCGCGTGGCGCCGGGAGACGGGGTGGCCTATACCGGCACGCTGACCTGATGCGGGTGGCGATCCTGATCTCGGGCGGCGGGTCCAACATGGTCGCGCTGGCCGACAGCATGACGGGCGATCACCCGGCGCGGCCCTGCCTGGTGCTGGCCAACGATCCGGGGGCCGGGGGGCTGGCGCGGGCGGCCGAACGGGGCATCCCGTCGGCGGCGGTTGATCATCGCCCGTTCCGCGGCGACCGGGCCGCCTTCGAGGCGGCGCTGTCGGAACCGCTGGAGGGGGCGCGGCCGGACCTGATCTGCCTTGCCGGCTTCATGCGGATCCTGACGGGCGACTTCATCGACCGCTGGAGGGGCCGGATCCTGAACATCCATCCCTCGCTCCTGCCGAAATACCGCGGCCTCGACACCCATGCCCGGGCGATCGCGGCGGGCGACCGCGAGGCGGGCTGCACCGTGCACGAGGTGACGCCGGAACTGGATGACGGGCCGGTGCTGGGGCAGGCGCGGGTGCCGGTGGCGCCGGGCGACACGGCCCGGAGCCTCGCCGCGCGGGTTCTGGTGATGGAGCACCGGCTCTATCCGGCGGTGCTGCGCCGTGTGGCGGAGGGGGATCGCAGCCCGCTCTACCTGCGCTGACGGGGTTCCCTTCGGCCGGCCCGCGTCGTAGGAGGCTCGGACCCCGCAACCGACAGGGATCCCGCGCTCCGCATGATCACCATCACCGACACCGACGCGCTGGCCGCCTTCTGCGACCGGGCCCGGTCGCACGCTTACGTCACCGTCGACACCGAGTTCCTGCGCGAGCGGACCTATTACTCCAAGCTGTGCCTGGTGCAGATGGCCGTGCCGGGGGACGCGGAGGAGGACGCGGTCCTCGTCGATCCGCTGGCCGACGGGCTGTCGCTGGAACCGCTTTACGATCTGTTCCGCGACGAGGGCGTGGTGAAGGTGTTCCACGCCGCGCGGCAGGACCTGGAGATCTTCGTCCATGACGGCGGGGTGATGCCGCAGCCGCTGTTCGATACGCAGGTGGCGGCGATGGTCTGCGGCTTCGGCGAGCAGGTCGGCTACGAGACGCTGGTGAAGAAGATCGCGAAAGCGCAGATCGACAAGTCGTCGCGCTTCACCGACTGGTCGCGGCGGCCGCTGACCGATGCGCAGAAGGCCTATGCGCTGGCCGACGTGACGCATCTGCGGGTGGTCTACGAGCATCTCGCCGCCGAGCTGGACCGCACGGGGCGGCGCCCCTGGGTCGAGGAGGAGTTGAGCCTGCTCACCGATCCCGAGACCTACGTGGTGCGGCCCGAGGAGGCCTGGAAGCGGGTCAAGACCCGCACGCATTCGGGCAAGTTCCTGGCGCTGGTGCGCGAGCTGGCCGCGTTCCGCGAGGCCTATGCCCAGGAGCGCGACGTTCCGCGCAGCCGGGTGTTCAAGGACGACGCGCTGGTGGAGCTGGCCTCCACCAAGCCGCAGAGCGAGAAGGACCTGGGCCGGTCGCGGCTGTTGCTGCGCGAGGCGCGGCGGGGCGAGATCGCCGACGGGATCCTGGCGGCGGTGAAGCGGGGGCTGGAGACCGATCCGGCGGAGTATCCCGATCCCGACCGGAGCCGCGAACGGCTGCAGGTGAACCCGGCGCTGGCGGACCTGCTGCGCGTGCTGCTGAAGGCCAGGGCCGACGCGGCGGGCGTGGCGCAGAAGCTGATCGCGACCTCGGCCGACCTGGACCAGATCGCCGCCGGGGAGCGGGACGTGCAGGCGCTGAAGGGGTGGCGCAAGTCGGTCTTCGGACGCGACGCGCTGCGGCTGATCGAGGGCCGGGTGGCGCTCAGGGCCGAGGGCCGGTCGGTCGTCGTGTTCGACCTCTAGGGACGCAGGGCGCGGGCGTTCTCGGCGCCGGCGACGCGGATCTCGCGGATGCCGGCCAGGTCGCCGGCGGTGAGCTGCAGCGCCACGGCGATCTCGCGCGAGCGCTCGGTGGAGACGCGGGCGGCGTCGCCCGGCGGCGCGGCGCGGAAGGTATAGGCGAGGACCGACGGATCGCCGCTCGCCACCGGGACGAGGGCGCCGTTCCAGTGGCCCTGACGGTTTGCGACCCCGGTGGCGCGCAGGATGGCGCCGTCGCCGGAGGGCGCGATCTCGACCGTCTCGACCCGGTCGATCAGTGGCCGCGGGTCGGTCGCGGCGGAAGGGGTGGCGGTGGTTGTATCGAAATCGGCCGGCCCGCCGCAGGCGGCCAGCGCCAGCGCGGATGCCAGAACGAGTGCGGTGTTGCGCATGGGGCCCCCGGGCTGCGTCGCGCCCCCGCACTAGCCGATTGCGGCGGCGTTGAAAAGCGCGGGCCGGTTGTCCCGCGGCGCGGCAGCGCTTACCTGCTGCGCCGAATCCCCGAGGAGTCCCGCCCATGGCCAGCGAAGCCTTCGAAGAGATCGCCGAGACGTTCGAGTTCCTCGACGACTGGGAGGACCGCTATCGCCACGTGATCGAGCTGGGCCGGGCGATGCCGCCGCTCGAGGAGGCGCTGAAGGTGCCGGCGACCAAGGTGGAGGGCTGCGCCAGCCAGGTCTGGCTGGTGCCGCGGGTCGAGGCGGGGCGGTTCGACTTCCGGGGCGACTCGGACGCGATGATCGTGAAGGGGCTGATCGCGATCCTGCACGCGCTCTATGCCGGGGAGCCGGTGGAGGAAGTGCCGCGGATCGACGCGGGCGGCGAGCTGGCGCGGCTGGGGCTCAACGAGCACCTGTCCTCGCAGCGCTCCAACGGGCTGCGCGCCATGGTGGATCGGATCCGGGCAACGGCGGCCGGCGCGGGCTGACCGCCGCCGACCGGGCCCGCCGGTCTCGGCCATTTCCGCTGCGCGCGCGAAGGGGATCCGGCCGGAAAAAAGGAGGCCCGGCGGAGGGAGCGCCGCCGGGCCGGGCGATCCGGTCACCCGGTGGACCTCGGGCTGGCCGACCGGACCGCCGTGCCGTGGCGGGGCGCGAATGGCCGCCCCCGCAGATCGGTCACGCGGTGTGGTGCACCTCCTGCAGGCCGTAGACGGGGGTGTCGATCCCCTCCATGCGGGCCTTGAGCTGCAGTGCCAGGAACAGCGAGTAGTGCCGCGACTGGTGCAGGTTGCCGCCGTGGAACCACAGCCCCTCCTGCGCCGTGGGCTTCCACATGTTGCGCTGCTCACCCTCCCATGGCCCGGGATCCTTGGGCGTGTCGGAGCCCAGGCCCCAGACCTTGCCCACCTTGTCGGCCATCTCCTTCGACACGATGTCGGCGACCCAGCCGTTCATGGAGCCGTAGCCGGTGGCCAGCACGACCAGATCGGCCTCCAGCTTCGTGCCGTCGTCGAGGATCACGCCGTCCTCCACGAACTTGGCGACCTGGCCCTTGGCGAGCTTCACCTTGCCGTCGATGATGAGCTGGCTGGCGCCCACGTCGATGTAGTAGCCCGAGCCGCGGCGGAGATACTTCATGAACAGGCCCGATCCGTCGGCGCCCCAGTCGAGGTCGAAGCCGGCCCTCTCCAGCCCCTCGTAGAACTCCGCGTCGCGCTCCTTCATCTGCTCGTAGAGCGGGATCTGGAACTCGTGCATGATCCGGTAGGGGATCGAGGCGAAGGTCATGTCGGCCTTCTCGGTGGTCATGCCGCTGGCGACCGCTTCCTCGGAGTAAAGCGCGCCGAGGCCGATCTCCATCAGGCTGTCGGAGCGGACGATATGGGTGGAGGAGCGCTGCACCATGGTGACGTCGGCGCCGCCCTCCCAGAGCGCGGCGCAGATGTCGTGGGCGGAGTTGTTGGAGCCGACGACCACCACCTTCCTGCCCTTGTAGGCATCGGGGCCGGGATGCTCGCTGGAATGCTGGATCTCGCCTCTGAAGGTCTCCTCGCCGGGGAAGCTGGGACGGTTTGGCTTGCCCGACATGCCGGTGGCCATGACCAGCTGCTTTGGGTGCAGCGTGACGGTCTCGCCGTCGCGGTTCACCTCGACGGTCCATTCCTTCGCCTCGTCGTCCCAGGCGGCGGAGGTGACCTCGGAGCGGGTCCAGTAGTTCAGCTCCATGACCTTCGTGTACATTTCCAGCCAGTCGCCGATCTTGTCCTTGGGCGAGAAGACGGGCCAGTTCTCGGGGAACTTGATGTAGGGCAGGTGGTCGTACCATACCGGATCGTGCAGGCAGAGCGACTTGTAGCGCTTGCGCCAGCTGTCGCCGGGGCGATCGTTCTTCTCGACGATGATGGTGGGCACGCCGAGCTGGCGCAGGCGCGCGCCGAGCGCGATGCCGCCCTGTCCGCCGCCGACGATGAGCGCGTAGGGCTGGCGGGTATGGCCGAGGGTCTCGCGTTCCTCCTCGATGGTCTCGGCCCAGGTCTTGCGGTTGGGGTCGGCGCCGTGTTCGGCCCCCATCGGGCGGTCGCGGCCCTTGGGTTCCTCGAACCCCTTCAGCTCCTGCAGCGCGGTCAGCAGGGTCCAGATCCTGTCGCCCTTGAGCCGCATCAGGCCCCAGCCGCGGCCCTGCGCCGTTTCGAATGTGATCCAGGCGGTGGTGACGCCATCCGCCTCGCCCGGCGCCTCGCCCTCCTGGATACGCCAGTTCGACGGATCGGCCCGGTCGAGCTGGGCGCGCAGCATGTCGGCCACGCCGGCGCGGCCCTCGACCGTGCGCAGGTTCCAGGTGAAGGCGACGAGGTCGCGCCAGTAGCAGGTATCGGCGAAGAGCGCCGTCGCGGCGTCGATGTCGCGCGCGCGCAGCGCCCGGTCGAGATCGTCCAGGACCGTCTGCACCCGGTCCGCTGCGGTGGTGTCGAGCATGCGTTTCCTCCCTCGGTGGCTCTTTCGGGTGTCGCGGCGACGCCCGGACCCGCTCGCGGCGGGGTCGTCCGCTCGGCCCCTCCACGCGGTTGACGCAACGATAGCGCGCGCGGGGCGGGCCGGTCTGTCCGACTTTCGGCGGGGCCGGTTGCGGGCGGCGCGCCGCGGCCCTAGGTCGGCGGCCATGACCGAGTTCGACCTGCGCCCGACCGGCCCCGGCGACCTGGAGCCCCTGGCCGACCTGCTGTCCGACCCGCAGGCCCTGGCCCGGGTGAACCCGGCGGCCAAGGTGCCCTTCGACCCGGCGGAATGGGGGGAGAAGTGGCTGGGCGATCCCGACGACCGGGCCTTCTACGTGGTCGACGGACAGGGCGAGGTGGTCGGCTTCTTCGCGCTCAGGATCGGAATCGGGCCGGAGGTGCGCCACCTCGTCTATGTCTATGTGACGCCCGAGATGCGCGGCGGCGCGGGCGAGGCGTTGGCCGCCCTGTCCGAGGGGGCGGCGCGGCGGCTCGGGGCCACGGCGATCTCGCTCAAGGTCGAGCTGGACAACCCGAAGGCGCATGCGACCTATCTCTCGGCGGGCTACGAGGAGCTCGGCCGCTCGAACGGCATGGCGACCATGCGCAAGGAGTTGTGAGGGTCAGCCGGGGCGGCGGGCCTCGGCCACGGCGCGCTCGATCTCCATCCGGCGGCGCATGTCGGTTTCGGCGATCTCGGCCAGCAGGAGGCGGCGCTTCGTCCGGTCGCGTTCGTCCGCGAGGCGCCGGCGAAGATCCTCCAGCCGCCGGATCAGGATCACCACGGGCGGCGTGTAGCCCGATTCGCGCAGGGATTTCGGCACCGCCGGCTCGTCCGGCCTGAGGTCGAGCGGCCGTCCGGCGCCGGGCAGGTCGTCGAACTGGCCGTCTTCCATGGCGCGCTCGATGCGCTCGCGGGCGAGACGTTCGAAGAACAGCATGGGGCGAGGATGGCGCCAGGCGAGGCAGGGCGCAACGGCCGGACCGCCCGCGCCCCGCCCGTGTCAGGCGGCGACGAATCCCAGTTCGTAGGGATGGATCTCGAAGGAGGGGTGCTGTTCGGCGCCGACCACCGAGGCATCGTAGTGGCGGTAGGTGGAGCGCCAGTAGGGCTGCACCACGACGCCCTCGTCGCGCAGGATCGTCTCCAGCCGGGCCATCAGCTCGGAGCGCTCGGCCGCATCGGCGACGCCCTGGGCCTCGTTCAGGATCCGGTCGAACTCCTCGTTTGAGAAGCCGGTCTCGTTCCAGGGCACGCCGGAGCGGTAGGCGAGCGACAGGATCTGGATGCCCAGGGGCCGGTGCCCCCAGTCGGTCGCCGAGAGGGGATACTGCGTCCAGTTGTTCCAGAAGGTCGATCCGGGGACCACCGAGCGGCTGGCCTTGATCCCGGCATCGCGCAGGAGCGCCGCCATCGCGTCGGCGGTGTTGCGGCGCCAGTCGTCGTCGAGCGAGACGATCTCGTGTTCGAAATCGGCGACGCCCGCTTCCTCCAGCAGCGCCACGGCCGCATCGGGATCGTAGGTGGAGGGGCCGATATCGGCGTAATCGGGGTGGATCGGGGCGACGTGGTGGTTCGCCGCGACCTCGCCACGGCCCGAATAGCCCAGCTCCAGAAGGGTGGCGTTGTCGGAGGCCAACTGCAGGGCGCGGCGCACCCGCACGTCGCCGTAGGGCTCGGAATTCTGGTTGGCGCGGATGACGATGGTACCGGAGGTGCTGGTTTCGGACATCTCCCAGCCCAGCGTGTCGAACAGGTCGATGAACTCGCCAACGCTCTCGTAGACCATGTCGATCTCGCCCGCGTCGGCGGCGGCGAACCACGAGGCGGGGTCGGTGCCGTAATCGATGAACTCGATCCGGTCGAGCGTTGCCGGGCCGTAGAGCTGGGCGCCCCACCAGTCGTGATCGGGGTTCCTCTCGATCGCCGCCATCACGCCGACCTCGTATTCCGCCGGGCGGTAGGGGCCGGTGCCCTTCGTCTCCAGCGGGTCGCCGCCGAAATCCTGCGGCACGATGGCGGCGGGGAAATCGGAGAAGCTGGCGATCAGCGTCACGTCGGGGAAGTCGAGGCTGAGAGTCACGGTGCCGTCGCCGGCCTCGATCGCGCCCTCGCGGGCCTGTCCCGTCTCCTCGTCGATGAGCGCGGTGAAGCGCGAGGCCATGGCGTTGCCCTCGGCCGTCGAATCGCACCAGCGGGTGATGTTGAAGGCGACATCCTCGGCGGTGAAGTCGGTGCCGTCGGACCAGGTGACGCCGGGGCGGACCCGGAGCGTGTAGGTCAGCGCATCGTCGCTGATCTCCCATCCCTCGAGCAGCATCGGCGAAAGGGTGCCGTCGCGCTCGTATTTCACCAGGTATTCCAGCCAGCCGCGGGTGACGTTGGCCAGGTGCGGCCAGTCGTAGTTGCGCGGATCCTTCAGCGCGCGGACGTCCTGCTGGATGCGCAGGGTGCCGCCCTCCTGCCGGTCCTGGGCGCGGGCCGGGTCGGGCACGAGGCCGAGCAGGCCGTAGGCGGCGGTGGCGGTGAGGCCGAGCGAGGTGGACCGGGTGAGGAACTCGCGGCGGGAGAGGAGCCCGGCGCGATGCTCGCGGACGAGGGTGCGGGCGGTGGCGGGAATGGAGCGCATGGGGAGGATCCCTGTGATGGCACGGCGGCTTAGCCCAGAGAGCTAGGGGCCGGGTGCACGCGATCAAACCACCACTGCCGCGGGTGCCTTCACGATGACCCGATCCGGCGCGGCGGCGCTTGACCCCCCGCGCGGTCTGTCCCAAGGCTCCGCCCGTCCCGCCGGAGGCCCGTTCCTTGTCCAACCCCGCCCCGTTCTCGCGATTCGAGTGGATGATCGCCTGGCGCTACCTGCGCGCCAAGCGCGCCGAGGGCGGTGTCAGCGTGATGACCTGGATCAGCCTCGTCGGCATCACCTTGGCCGTCTTCGCGCTGATCGCGACGCTGGCGGTGCGGTCGGGCTTCCGCGCCGAGTTCGTGGACACGATCCTGGGCGCCAATGCCCATGTGACGCTCTATTCGTCCAGCTATACCGGCGGCACCGGGGCGGAGCGCAACCTGGAGGATTACCGCGCCATCGCCGATCGGGTGGCCGAGATCGAGGGCGTGACGCGGGTGGCGCCGCTGGTGAAGGGGCAGGTGATGGCCAGCTTCGACGGCCAGTCGAGCGGGGTGGAGGTGTTCGGCATCGCGCCCGAGGACCTGGCCACGATCCCGCGCGTCGCGACCCCGCAGGAGGCGCGCGGCGACCTCTCGGCCTTCGGCGATGCGACCATCGCCATCGGCTCGGGCGTGGCGCGGGAGCTGGGCGCGGATGTGGGCGACGTGCTGCGCCTGATCTCTCCCGACGGGGCCAAGACGGCCTTCGGGACGACGCCGCGGGTGTCGAACTACGAGATCGGCTATGTCTTCACCGCCGGGCGCTACGACATCGACCGCACGCGGGTCTACATGCCCTTCGAGGAGGCGCAGGGCTACTTCAACGCGGAAGGCACGGCGAGCGAGCTGGAGATCATGGTGGAGGACCCCGAAGCGGTGGACCGGCTGACGCTGCCGATCCTCGACGCGGCCGGCGACGGCGTGATCCTGTGGACGTGGCAGGACGCCAGCGGGTCGTTCCTGCGCGCGCTCGACATCGAGGACAACGTGATGTTCGTGATCCTGTCGGTGCTGGTGCTGATCGCGTCGATGAACATCGTCTCGGGGCTCATCATGCTGGTGAAGAACAAGGGGCGCGACATCGGCATCCTGCGCACGATCGGCCTGACGGAAGGGTCGGTCCTGCGGATCTTCTTCATCTGCGGCTCGCTCACGGGGGTGATCGGCACGGTGCTGGGGGTGATCTTCGGCGTGCTCTTCGCGTTCTATGTCGATCCGATCTTCTCGGCGGTGAACTACCTGTCGGGCGGAGACGCGTGGGACCCGTCGATCCGCGGGCTCTATGCCCTGCCGGCGAAGCTGCAATGGGGCGACGTGATCTCGGCGGTGGCGCTGTCGCTGGGGCTGTCCTTCGTGGTCACGCTCTTTCCCGCGCGGCGGGCGGCGCGGATGAACCCGGTGGAGGCGTTGCGCTATGAGTGAGGCGGCGCTGGAGCTGGAGGGGATCGAGAAGCACTACAACCGGGGCACCGCGCGGGAGGTGAACGTGCTGCGCGGCGCCTCGCTGTCGGTGGCGCCGGGCGAGGTGGTGGCCATGGTCGCGCCCTCGGGGGCGGGTAAATCGACGCTTTTGCACATCGCCGGGCTCCTTGACGTGGCCGATGCGGGCCGGGTGCGGCTGGGGGGCGAGGACATGACCGATCTGGGCGACCGGCGGCGGACCCGGGCGCGGCGGGCCGATGTGGGATTCGTCTACCAGTTCCATCACCTGCTGCCCGAGTTCACAGCGGAAGAGAACATCGTCCTGCCGCAACTCGCCCATGGCACGGGCCCGGGACCGGCGGCGGCGCGGGCGCGGCGGTTGCTGGAGGCGGTGGGCGTCGGGCACCGCGCCGATCACCGGCCCTCGGCCCTGTCGGGCGGCGAGCAGCAGCGGGTGGCCTTCTGCCGCGCGCTGGCGAACGGGCCGAAGGTGCTCCTGGCCGACGAGCCCACGGGCAATCTCGACCCGCAGACCTCGGACACCGTCTTCGCCGCGCTGATGGACCTGGTGCGCGAGACCGGGCTGGCCGCGCTGATCGCCACGCACAACCTCGACCTGGCAGGGCGGATGGACCGCATGGTGCGGCTGCAGGACGGGCGCGTGACGTGAGGCCGCGGCGATCACGGCAGTTTCGGCTGTCATCCCCCGCCCCCGTGCCTAGACTGTCACAACGCTGACGGGAAACGAGACCATGCTGGACGCCGGTCCGCAGGACGCGCTGGAACTGCCGCTGGACGAGCTGATCGCCTGCCCGCAATGCGACGCGCTCTATCGCGCGCGGATGCCGGAGAACGGCCGGCGGGCGGTGTGCCACCGCTGCCACACGGTGCTGATCGCGCCGAAGCGCGACGCCTATCTGCGGGTGATCGCGCTCTCGCTGACGGTGGTGATCCTGATGGTCGGGGCGACGCTGTTCCCGTTCCTCGGGGTGAATGTGGGCGGCTTCTCGAACAAGGCCTCGGTGCTGGACGCGGCCACCGCCTTCCTCGACGGCGGCTGGATGGCGACGCTGGCGGTGCTGGTGGCCGGTTTCATCGTGATGATCCCGGTCGCGCGGGCGGCCTTCGTCATCTACGTGCTGGCGCCGCTGGTGGTGGGGCGGCCGCCGCTGCCGCGGGCGCGGCAGGTGTTCCGCTGGGCCGAGGATCTGCGGCCGTGGTCGATGGCCGAGATCTTCATCATCGGCTGCGCGGTGGCGCTCACCAAGGTCGCCGATCTCGCAAGGGTTGAATTCGGACCCGCCTTCTGGATGTTCGCCGGACTCGTCGTGGTGATCGTGCTGAAGGACGGGCTGATGGACAGGTGGACGATATGGAAAGCCCTGGAACGGGAATCCTGAGCGCGCGGGAATGCGGCCTCGTGGCCTGCCGCCGCTGCGCCAGGGTCTGGCCGATGGAGCGGGAGATCTGCGCGCGCTGCGGCTCACCGTTGCAATCGCGCGACTGGCGGTCGCTGCAGCGCGTCTGGGCGTGGCTAGCGGTCGGTATCATCTGCTACATCCCGGCGAACGTGTTCCCGATGCTGAGGACCCAGGTGCTGTTCACCACCTCTGACGCGACGATCATCGAGGGCGCCGTGGATCTGGCCGCCCACGGCAACCTGCCGATCGCGGCGATCATCCTGATCGCCTCTGTGGCGATCCCGGTCGGCAAGTTCGTCGCCATCGGCTATCTGGCCTGGTCGGTGCGGCGGCCCGAGCGGCTGCGCCCCGCGCAGCGCCACCGGCTCTATCACATCGTCGAGTTCATCGGCCGCTGGTCGATGATCGACGTCTTCGTGGTGGCGATCCTGTCGGCGCTGGTGCAGCTGAATTTCGCGGCCTCGATCCGGCCGGGCCCGGCGGCGATCACCTTCGCGCTGTCGGTGATCTTCACCATGCTGGCGGCGATCAGCTTCGATCCGCGGCTGATCTGGGACCGGGACGTTCCCGTGCGGGGCGCGCCATGAGCGACGCCGGCCCCACCCCCGCGCCCGAGCCGAAGATGGAGGAGGGGCGCCGGTCCTGGCGGGACCGGTTCTCCATCGTCTGGGCGGTGCCGATCCTCGCGCTGCTCATCTCGCTGGCGGTGGTCTGGCGCACCTATGCCGATCGCGGGCCCGTGATCGAGATCCTGTTCGAGAATGCCGCCGGCATCCGCGCCGAGGAGACGCAACTGCGGTATCGCGACGTCGTCGTGGGGCTGGTGGAGGCGGTGCGGTTCACCGAGGACCTGGGCCAGGTCATCGTCGAGGTGCGCATCGACAAGGACGTCGGCCCCTACGTGGACACCGATGCGCAGTTCTGGGTGGTGCGGCCAGAGGTCTCGGCCCAGGGGGTCTCGGGGCTCGATACCGTGCTGAACGGCGTCTATCTGATGGGCAGCTGGAACGGCACCATCGACGAGGAGAAGCACCGCTTCGACGGGCTGCGGACGGCACCGCTGGTCACCAACAACCAGGACGGGGTGACGTTCACCCTGCGCTCCACCTCGGTCGCGGGCCTGGGCGAGAACGCGCCGATCCTCTATCGCGGGATCCAGGTCGGCCAGATCGGCAACCTGCGGCTGGCCGATGACGGGGTGTCGGTGCTGGCCGACGCCTTCGTGCGCGCACCCGAATCGCGGCTGATCAATTCCTCGACCCGGTTCTGGGACACGTCGGGCTTCGATTTCTCGTTCGGGGCCAGCGGCGCGCAGCTCAATGTCAGCTCGCTCGCCTCGCTGGTCACCGGCGGCGTCGCCTTCGAGACTACGGCCTCGGGCGGCGCGGCACTGGAGGAGGATCCGGTGTTCCGGCTCTATCCCGATGCCGAGGCCGCGCGCTCCTCGGTGTTCGACGCGGCCGCCGACGGCACGCCGGTGAACTTCACCGTGATCTTCGACGACAGCGTGCCGGGCCTGGAGGTGGGTGCGGACGTGGAGCTGGGCGGCATCGTCGTCGGCCAGGTCTCGGGCCTGACCGGCGTGCTGGACGAGGAGACCTTCGGCGACAGGGGCGTGCGGCTCCTGACCACGCTGGAACTGCAGCCGGGCAAGATGGGGCTCGACCCCGACGCGACGGCCGAGGAGATCTACGACTTCATGCAATTCGCCGTCGACAGCGGGCTGAGGGCCCAGCTGATGTCGGCCTCCTTGCTGGGCGGGCTGCAGATCGGCCTGGTGCAACTGGACGAGGTGGCCGAGGCCGAGCTGGACCTGGAGGCCGAACCCTATCCGCGAATTCCGTCAGTGCCCGCGAACCTGACCGATTTCGCCGACACGGCCGAGGGCGTGTTCAACCGGGTCAACAACCTGCCGATCGAGGAGCTGCTGGATAACGCGATCCTGGTCATGCAGTCGGTCAGCCGGGTGCTGAACTCCGATGGCGTGCGGGAGGCGCCGGACGAGGTGCTCGGGCTTCTGGGCGACGTGCGGTCCTTCGTCAATTCGGACGGCATCCGCAACATTCCCGACCAGGCCGGCGAGACCATGGCGGCGCTGTCCAGCACGGCGGGGCAGTTGAACGACGTGGTCACGCGGCTGAACGAGGCCGGCGCGGTGACCGCGCTGGTCGATGCGCTGGAGGCGGCCGAGGAGGCCGCGGATTCGGTGTTCGTGACGATGGAGGACGGCCCCGAGACGCTGGACGAGATCAACGAGGCGGTGAACGAGCTGACCGAGCTGATCGCGACCACGAACGACCTGCCGCTGGCCTCGGTCGTGGCCGAGACCGAGGGGTCCATCGCCGCCTTGCGCGAATTGCTGGCCGCCCCGGCGACGCAGGGGCTGACGAGCGACGTCTCGACCCTGCTGACCGAGGTGGAGGGGCTGGTCGCCGATGTACGCGAGGCGGGCCTGGTGGAGACGGCGAACGCCACGCTGCTGGAATTGCAGGCCACGGTGAACGAGGTGGCCGCCGAGATGTTGCCGGTGCTGTCGGAGGCGGAGGAGGCCATCGCCTCGGCGCAGGGCTCCATCGACCGGGTGCCGGGCCTGATGGAGAACATCGACGTCGCTGACGGTGACGCTGAACGAGGTGGCCGGCGATATCGGCCGGCTGCCGCTGGACCAGGCGGTGGCCAACGTGAACGGGCTCCTCGTCTCGCTTGACGAGGTGGTGAGCGCCCCGGGGGTGCAGACCCTGCCGGCGGAGGTGCAGGCGACCCTGGCCGAGGCGCAGCAGGTGCTGGAGGGGCTCTCGGAAGAGGGCGGCCTGATCGACCGGGCCACGGCTTTCGTGGAGACGAGCGAGAACTCGGTGGTCGAGATCCGCACCGCGCTGCGGCCCGTCCTTCAGGAGGCGCAAAGGGCGGCGGTATCGGTGGCCGAGGCCGCCGAGACCGCGCCGGAGGTGGCCGACCGCGCCAAGCGGGTGGCCGATCAGATCGAGCTGCTGGTCAACGAGGCGGCCGACCTGCCGCTGCGCGAGATCGGCGAACGGACCTCCAGCCTCCTCGACAGCGCCAACACGCTGATCGCCTCGCCCGACACGCAGCGGGTCCCCGGCGCACTGTCGGACGCGCTGGAGGAGGTTCAGCGATTGCTGATCCAGATCCAGGAGGGCGGGCTGATCGAGAACGCCAATGCCACGCTCGCCTCGGTCCGCGGCGCCGCCGACCGGCTGCCGGTGCTCCTGAACGACGTCGGGCTTCTGCTGGACCGGACCGGCACGGTCGTGGCGGGTTACGAGGCCAATGGGCAGCTCGGCTCGGAGGTACAGGCCACGCTGCGCGACATCCAGGACGCGGCGACGTCGGTCGACGCGCTGGCCCGGCAGCTGGAGCGCAATCCCAATTCACTCCTGTTCGGACGGTGACGATGACACGAACCCTGCTTCTGGCCGCCTGCGCGGCGCTGCTTGTCGCCTGCGGGGGCCAGGCCCTGCGCTACGACCTGCCGGCGAGCCGCGCCGAGGGGCGGATCCCGGTCTCGGTCGGATCGGTGGAGGTGCGCGACGTGTCGCTGCCGCTTTATGCCGGGCAGGAGGTGATCTTCTTCGAGGGGCCGAACGGGGCGCTGGCCAGCGACAGCAATCTGCTCTGGGCCGACGATCCGCAGCGCAGCTTCACCGAGGGGCTGGCGCTGTCGCTGGCGGCGCAGACCCGGGCGCGGGTGGCGGCCGAGCCCTGGCCGTTCTTCGAACGGCCGGATGCGCGGCTGGACGTGCGGATCGCGCGGGCATTGCCGGGACGGGACGGGATCTACCGGCTGTCGGGGCAGTATTTCGTGGCTTCGACCGACGGCGCGCGCCGCGAGGTGGCGCGCCGGTTCGACCTCTCTGCCCCCTATGACGGGGCGAACATGGCCTCGATCGCGGCGGCCAAGGCGCGCCTGATCGACGCGCTGGCCGCCGAGATCGCGCGCGAGGCGCTCTAGCCCAGCTCGGCGCGGCTCGGCGGATTGGCCCCGGCCCGGGAGACCGTGACGGCGGCGGCGCGGGCCCCGAGGGTGAGCGCCCGGTCCACCGCGGCGGCGTCGAGCGCGCGCAGGCCGGGTTTCGTCAGCACGCCGTCGTCGGACAGCGATGCGAGGACGCCGGCGTTGAAGGTGTCGCCCGCGCCCACCGTATCAACGACCTCGACCCGGCGCGAGGCCACGGTGACCGGCGCGTCGGCGCCGAAGGCGGTTACGCCCTCGGCCCCGCGGGTGACGCAGACGAGCGCGGGCCCGCGATCGAGCAGGGCGCGGGCACGGTCCTCGATTCCACCCTCGCCCATGAACCACGACAGGTCCTCGTCTGAAACCTTGACGATATCGGCGCGGCCGATCATCCGCCAGATCCGCGCCCGGTAGGCCTCCGGGTCGGCGATGAAGCCGGGCCGCACATTGGGGTCGAGCATCATCGGCATGTCGGGGGCGAGGCGCGCCGAGAGCGCGTCATAGGCCTCGGCGCAGGGTTCCACCGCCAGCGAGATGCCCCCGAAGAAGCAGGCCGCGGCGGGGACCTGCGCCGGCAGGTCCGCCGGTGACAGCATCCGTCCGGCGGTGTTCTCGTCGTAGAAGGCATAGCGGGCCTGGCCGTCGGTGAGCGTGACGAAGGCCAGCGTGGTGGGCCGGTCGGCGCGGTGGGCAAGCGACAGGTCGATCCCGTCGGCGGTGAGCGACCGCTCGATCTGGGCGCCGAAGAGATCGGTGGAGAGGCCGGTGAAGAAGGCGGTGGGCGTGCCGAGCCGGGCCAGGGCCACGGCGGTGTTGAGCACCGCCCCGCCGACATGGGGCGTGAAGGCCGGTTCGCCGGCCGCGGTCTCGCGCGGCAGCATGTCGATCAGGGCCTCGCCGCAGCACAGGATCATGTCCGTCCCTCCAGGTGGTTTGCCGCGATACTGCGCGGCGGTCCGAAAGGGTGCAACCGGACCGGCGGGATCAGACCCCGCCGGGGACGATCTCGCGGGCGATGGTGTGGACGATCGGGCGCGCCTCGTCCTGCGTCATGCCGGGGCGGAGGCGGGGATCGTAGAGGATGCGCAGCAGGTGCTCGTCCATCGTGGTGAGCAGGGCGAACTCCTCGTCGTCGTTGAAGATCGAGGGCCGTGCGCGGGGCGAATCGTTGGCGAGGCCCAGGCCCTGGGCGATCTCCTCGTGGAAGCAGCTGCGGCGCAGGAGGTCGGGATGCTCGGCCCGGATCAGCGCCACGGCGCGGACGTAGCGGCCGGTATCGCCCTGGTCGACCGCGAAGACGACGCAGTAACTGGACCGCGGCAGGTCCAGCACCGATCGCAGCGCGGCATCGGTGAGGCCCGGCACCAGGCGGCGCAGCTCGGGGCCGAGGGCGCGGCGCTCCGCCTCGGCGACAACATAGACGACGAAGTTGCCGTTCGCGGAGACGGTCGAGATCGGATGCTGCGCGGCCCGCGACAGGCGGCCGGCGAAGGACGCGATCTCGTTGCCGTCGCGCGTGCGCCGGGCGGGATCGACGGAGGCGCCGAATCGCGGCTCGATCCGCACCGGGCGCTCCCAGCGGTGCAGGCGGCTCTCGCTGCGCCGGGCGACGGCGACGCCATGGGCGGAATCGTATTCCTCGTAGAAGGCCAGTTCGAGGAAGGTCCGTGCCAGCCGGTCGGCGTCGTAAGGCGTGTCGGGGCCGCCGCCGTCCTGCCGTAGCAGGCCGCGGATCAGGAAGTTCCGCTCGATGTCGCGGTAATAGGCCTCGAGCTCGCGGCTGGACACGTCGAAGGGGGGCGGGTCGGGGGCGCGCTGCGGCTCGGCGCGGGCAGGCCGTTCCGGTGGCCGCGGCACCGGCTCGACCGGGCCCGTCCGGGTGCAGGCCGTCAGGCCGACCGCGAGCGCGAGGAGGGCGAGGGCGCGCCGCATCGTCAGCCCCGACGCCCGGCGGGGCGGGATTTCGCGTCGGCCAGCGCATCGCGCAGGTCGGATTCCATCCTGTCGAGATCGGCCTCGGCCTCGGCGCGGGCGGCGCGGCCCTCCTCGGCGATGGACAGGCTGTCCTCGATCGTGGCGATCAGATCCTCGTTGGCGGCGCGCACCGCCTCGATGTCGAAGACGCCACGCTCCACCTCGGTGCGGATCTTGGCGTTGGCCTGCCGCAGGTTGCGCGCGTTGGCGCCCAGAAGCTCGTTGGTGAGGTCCGAGGCGTCGCGGACCGCGTCGGCGGCCTCCTCGGAGCGCTGGATCGTCATCGCCTGGGCCAGCTGCGTCTCCCACAGCGGGACGGTGTTGACGAGGGTGGAGTCGATCTTGGCCACCAGCGCCTTGTCGTTCTCCTGCACCAGGCGGATCGAGGGCAGGGACTGCATCGTGACCTGGCGCGTCAGGCGCAGGTCGTGGACGCGGCGTTCGAGGTCGTCGCGCATGGCGCGCAGGTCGCGCAGCTCCTGCGCGGCGACGACGTTTTCGCCGGCGGCCTCCTTCGCCGGGATCTCGTCCTCGTCGATCCGGCGCAGCATCTCCTGCCCGGCGGCGATGTGCAGCACCAGCTCGTCGTGGAAGGCGAGGGTCTTGTCGTAGAGCAGGTCGAGCGACTTGATGTCCTTCATCAGCTTGTGCTCGTGGTCGAGAAGGTCGTCGGCGATGGTGTCGATCTGGGCCTGGACGTCCTCGTATTTCGCCAGGAAGCGCGAGACCGGCGTGGCGCGGCGCAGCAGACGGTCGAACAGGCTGCGCTTGCGCCGCATGTCCAGCTCGGCGGCGGAGAAGCCGCGCAGGGCGGAGACCATGTCGCGCAGCGAATCGCCCGCCGGGCCGATCTCCTTGTTGCGCACGTCGGCCAGCATCGACTGGCTGATCCGCTGCAACTCCTCCTGCGCGGCGGAGCCGAAGCGCAGGATCGAGCCGGTATCGGAGGGATCGAGGCGGGCCATGCGCGCGTCGATGGCCGCGCGGGTCTCGGCGGGCGCGGTGGCGTAGTCCGGCACGCCGCCGGCGCGGTCGGGATCCGGCATCCGCGGCAGGTCGTCCGCCGGCGCGCCGCGTCGTTTCGGGGTCCGGTCCGCCATCTACACCTCGCTTCTCGCCGCCGGGGCCAGGTCGTCGCGCCGCAGCCGGTCGCGGAGCACCTCGATCTCAACGTCGAGGTCGGAGCGGTCGTCCAGCAGCATCGCGTCGGTCCGCCGGGCGAAGCCCTGTTCCAGATCGTCGAGGAGCGCAACGAATTCCGCCCGCGCCTCGGGCCCGGCGCCGTCCTGCGCCAGGTCGGCGTATTTCGCCGCGGCGTCGCGCGCCCCGCGCAGATAGACGCCGAGCCAGGCGCGCGCCTTGGGCAGGTCTCGGGGATCGCGCTCCACCTTGCGGAAGAGGCCGCGGGCGGTGGCGGCGAACTGTTCGACGCGCGCCAGCAGGGGGCGGTCGCCGGTGCGCTCGATCTGGCGGCGCATCTCGGCCAGATGCGCCTCGGCGAGGTCTATGGCGTCGGCGGCGCGCTCGGACTGCCAGGCTTCCGCGCCCTCGGGGCGCTTGTTGCGCAGCGGGTCGATGCCGAAGGCGCCCACATGGAGCGCGATGCCGAGGCCGGCCAGCACGATCGCCCCGCCCACCGCCGGAAGGCCGGCCAGCGCCAGCCCCGCCCCGGTCAGGGCGGCGCCCAGCAGCTTGCGCGGCAGGGCGGGGCGGCGGGCCGCGGCGCGCTCCTCGTAGGCCATCTCGGCGCGAATCCCCTCGCGCGTGGAATGGGCGGCGGCGATCAGCACGAAGAAGGCGGCCAGATCCAGCGCCAGCCCCGCGGGCCCCGCCCCCCAGCCGGTGAACAGGAGCGGGACGGGCGCGACATAGAGCGCGTTGGTCCGGGCGCCGGCGCGGATCGGCCGTCGCTTCGACCAGCCGGTGGCGGGTCCGGGCATCAGCCGGCCCCCCAGAGCGCGGCATAGAAGACGAGGGCGACGAGCAGGACGAAGGACAGGCGTTGCATCGGCGTGGCTCCCAGGGCGGCCAGCCGGGGACCGGCCCGCACCGCACCGGCCAGCCGCACCAGCCGCTCCACCGCGAGGGCGGCGAGCGCGAGGGCGATGGAAAGGCCGAGGGCGGCGATGAGCAGGCGCAGCATGGCGGAGCGGTGTAAGGTCCCGTCCGATATAGGGGTCCGCGGGCCGGCGTGCCAGACGTGTCACCGAGGCCGGCGGCGGAGCGTGCGCCGCGGGGCACGCTTTTCGGCGAAGCCCTCGGTGGACAGGCCCAGCTGGTCGCGCACCACGCGCGGCTTCACCTCCTCCACCGCGCCGGGCTTGAGGTCGCCGAGCCGGAACGGGCCGAAGGAGACCCGGATCAGCCGGCTCACCGGCAGGCCGATGGCTTCGAGCGCGCGGCGGATCTCGCGATTCTTGCCCTCGCGCAGGCCGATGGTCAGCCAGGCATTGGCGCCCTGCTGGCGGTCGAGCGTCACTTCCATCGGGCGGAAGCGTTCGCCCCCGACCGCGATGCCGCGGCGGAGCGGTTCCAGGTCGGCGTCCTCGGGGGTGCCGTTCACGCGGGCACGATACTTCCTGAGCCAGCCGGTGGCCGGCAGTTCCAGCCGGCGCTTGATCCCGCCGTCGTTGGTCAGGAGCAAGAGCCCCTCGGAATTGAGGTCGAGCCGGCCCACCGAGACCACCCGCGGCATTCCCTCGGGCAGGTTGTCGAAGACGGTGGGGCGGCCCTTCTCGTCCTTGGCGGTGGTCACCAGGCCGGCGGGCTTGTGATGCAGCCACAGCCGCGGGGTGTCGGGCGGTCCGATCTCGGTGCCGTCGACCTCCACCCGGTCGGCGGCGGTGACGTTCAGGGCGGGGCTGTCGATGACGCGGCCGTTCACGCGCACGCGGCCCTCGGCAATGAGGCGCTCGGCCTCGCGGCGCGAGGCCCGGCCCGACCGGGCGATCACCTTGGCGACGCGGTCGCCGTCTGGGCTGGGGCTTGTCATGGCCGTCCTCATAGGGGCAGGGGAGGGCCATGCAAAGCCCGTTCCGCTCCTACATGGACCTTGCGCTCGTCGAGGCGCGCGCGGCGGGCGCGCGCGGCGAGGTGCCGGTGGGCGCCGTGGTGGTGCGCGGCGGCACGGTGCTGGGACGGGCGGGGAACGAGACCCGGCGCCTCAGCGACCCCTCGGCCCATGCCGAGATGCAGGCGATCCGGGCGGCCTGCGCGGCGCTGGGCTCGGAGCGGCTGCCGGGCTGCGACCTCTATGTCACGCTGGAGCCCTGCGCGGCCTGCGCGGGGGTGATCGCCGCGGCGCGGATCGCGCGGCTCTACTACGGCGCGGCGGACCCGAAATCGGGCGGCGTGGCGCATGGGGCGCGGGTATTCTCACATCCCCAGGCGCACCACGCGCCCCAGATCTATGACGGGATCGGGGCGGAGGCGGCGGCGGACTTGCTGAAGGCGTTCTTCGCCGGGCGCCGCTAGGGGCGATTATTCGGCGAAAAATCGGCGGCGAAGGCGGCGGCGAAGGTCTGGCGGAGGGCCGTGTCGACATCGGCCAGGGTGACCGGGAGGCCCAGATCGACGAGGCTGGTCACGCCGTGATCCGCGATGCCGCAGGGACGATGCCGGCGAAATGCGACAGGTCCGGCTCCACGTTGATGGAGATCCCGTGCATCGAGACCCAGCGCTTCAGCCGCACGCCGATGGCGGCGATCTTGTCCTCGCGCACCGTTCCGTCGGCCGCGCGGGGCAGGTCGGGCCGGGCGACCCAGACGCCGACGCGGCCCGGGCGGATCTCGCCCTTCACGTTGAAGCGGTCGAGCGTGGCGATGACCCAGGATTCGAGCTGGCCCACGAAACGGCGGACATCCTTGCCGCGGGCGCCAACGTCGAGGCAGAGATAGACCACCCGCTGCCCCGGCCCGTGATAGGTGTATTGCCCGCCGCGCCGGGTCGGGAAGACCGGGAAGCGGTCCGGCTCCAGAAGGTCCGCGGGCCGCGCCGAGGTGCCCGCAGTGTAGAGCGGCGGATGCTCCAGCAGCCAGACCAGTTCGTCGGCCGCGCCCGAGCGGATCGCCGCCGCGCGGTCCTCCATCTCGGACAGGGCCGCCTCGTAGGGAACGGGCGCGTCTGTGATCCGCCATTCGACCATGGCGGATCCCTAGACCAGTGCCGGGCGCGAGGCCAGCGGCCTCACGCGGCGATGAGACCCATGCTTTCCAGCTTCAGCAGGATCTGGTGCGCGCAATGGTCCACGTCGACATTGGTGGTGTCGAGGCGGATCTCGGGATCCTGCGGCTCGTCATAGGGGTCCGAGATGCCGGTGAACTCCTTGATCTTGCCCTCGCGGGCGAGCTTGTAGAGACCCTTGCGGTCGCGTTTCTCGCATTCCTCCAGCGGGGTGGCGACATGGACTTCGCAGAAGGCACCGTATTGCTCGATCTCCTCGCGCACGGCGCGGCGGGTCGTGGCATAGGGCGCGATCGGGGCGCAGATCGCGATCCCGCCGTTCTTGGAGATCTCGGAGGCGACGTAGCCGATGCGGCGGATGTTGAGGTCGCGATGCTCCTTGGAGAAGCCCAGCTCGGAGGACAGGTTCTTGCGCACGATGTCGCCGTCGAGCAGCGTCACCGGGCGGCCGCCCATTTCCATCAGCTTGACGCGGAGCGCATTGGCGATGGTGGACTTGCCCGAGCCCGACAGGCCGGTGAGGAACACCGTGAAGCCCTGCTGCGCCCGCGGCGGGCGGGTGCGGCGCAGTTCCTTCACCACCTCGGGGAAGGAGAACCAGTCGGGAATGTCGAGTCCTTCCTGCAACCTTCGGCGCAACTCGGTGCCGGAGATGTTGAGAACGGTCGCGCCCTCCTCGATCTCGTCGGCGGGCTCGTATTGCGCGCGCTCCTGGACGTAGACCATGTGTTTGAAGGGCATCATCGTGATGCCCATCTCCTCCTGATGCTGCAGGAACAGCTCCTGGGCATCGTAGGGGCCGTAAAAATCCTCGCCCTGGCTGTTCTTGCCCGGGCCGGCGTGGTCGCGCCCGACGATGAAGTGCGTCACCCCGTGATTGCGGCGGATGAGGCCGTGCCACAGCGCCTCGCGCGGGCCACCCATGCGCATCGCCAGCGGCAGGAGCGACATGTGGGTGGTGGCGGCCGGGTACTTGTCGAGCACCGCCTCGTAGCAGCGCACGCGGGTGAAGTGATCGACGTCGCCGGGCTTGGTCATGCCGACGACCGGATGGAGCAGCAGGTTGGCCTGCGCCTCCTTGGCGGCGCGGAAGGTCAGTTCCTGGTGCGCGCGGTGCAGGGGATTGCGGGTCTGGAAGGCGACGATGCGGCGCCAGCCCATCTTGCGGAAGAAGGCGCGCAACTCGTTCGGCGTGTCGCGGCGGGCCTTGTAGTCGTAGTGGACCGGCTGCTGGATGCCGGTGACGGGGCCGCCGAGATAGACCTTGCCGGCCTGGTGATGCAGGTAGTTCACCGCCGGGTGGGCGGCATCGTCGGCGCCGAAGACCTTCGCGGCCTCGCGCGACTTGTCGGGCACCCACTTGTCGGTGACGGTCATGGTGCCGAGGATCACGCCCTCGGCGTCGCGAAGCGCGATGTCCTGGCCTTCCTCGATGCGCTCGGCGAAGCTCTCGGAGACGTCGAGCGTGATCGGCATCGGCCAGAGCGCTCCGTCGGCAAGGCGCATGGTCTCGACCACGCTGTCGTAATCGGCCTTGCCGAGGAAGCCCTTGAGCGGCGAGAAGCCGCCGTTCATCAGAAGCTCCAGGTCGCAGAGCTGGCGCGCGGTGAGGTCGTGGCTAGGCAGGTCGCCCGCCTCGGCCTTCAGCTTCTGCGCGCTGTCGTAGGAAACGTAGAGTTCCTGGATCGGAGCGAGATTGGGTTGCTGCATCTGTCCTGGCCTTTCGTCACGCGCGATGCCGCGCTGCGGCATGGGCGCCATAGCAGGGTCCCGACGCCCGGCTCAAGGCGCCCACGACGTCGACCGAGGATTCGGGCGGATGTCGCGGTCAATCCACCGTGCGGGGACAGGCGTTTCGTCGCGGTCGCGATGGCGGAACGGACAGCCCTGGCCCACCGTCATTCGGCCGCGTCCTGCGGCACCTCGGCGCCGTAGCCCAGGGGCTCGGTCTGCACCTTTCCCTCGTCGACGCCGATCTCGGCCAGGAATCGTTCCGCCTCCAGCGCGGCCATGCAGCCCATCCCGGCGCTGGTCACGGCCTGGCGGTAGACGTGGTCGGTCAGGTCGCCGGCGGCGAAGACGCCCGGCACCGAGGTGGCGGTGGAATCCGGCTTCGTCACCACATAGCCGCCCAGATGCGTCTCGAGCTGATCGGCGACGAGTTCGGAGGCCGGGGCGTGACCGATGGCGATGAACACGCCCTTGACCGGGATCTCGGTGACCTCGCCCGTCTCCACATGGGCCACGCGCACGCCCTCCACGCCCTTGGGATCCTCGGTGCCGGTGATCTCCTCCAGCCGGTGGTGCCACAGCACCTCGACCTTGGGATGCTCGAGCAGGCGCTTCTGCAGGATCTTCTCGGCCCGGAGTTCGCCGCGGCGGTGGATCAGGGTGACCTTGGAGGCGAAATTGGTCAGGAACAGCGCCTCCTCGACGGCGGTGTTGCCGCCGCCCACCACCGCGACCGGCTGACCGCGGTAGAAGAAGCCGTCGCAGGTGGCGCAGGCCGAGACGCCGAAACCCTGGAAATGCTCCTCGGAGGGCAGGCCCAGCCACTTGGCCTGGGCGCCGGTGGCCAGGATCACCGCGTCGGCGGTATAGACCGCCCCGCTGTCCGTCGTGGCGGTGAAGGGGCGCGCGGAGAGGTCGAGCCCGGTGACGATGTCGGAGACGATCTCGGCCCCGGTCTCGCGGGCATGGGCCTCCATGCGCACCATAAGGTCGGGCCCCATGATCGACGAGTCGCCCGGCCAGTTCTCGACATCGGTGGTGATGGTCAGCTGGCCGCCGGGCTGCAGGCCCTGGATCAGCACCGGCTCCAGCATGGCGCGCGCGCCGTAGACCGCGGCTGTGTAGCCGGCCGGCCCGGAGCCGATGATCAGAAGCTTGACGTGACGCGATTCGGGGCGGGTGGCGGCCATGATTCCCTCCGTGGCGTTTGCGGCGATATAGGCCCTGCGCCGGCGCCCCGAAACCCCGGGGCGCCTGTCGCGGCGCGGCGAAACATAATTGCGCCTGCCGCCATGCGGGCGTAAGGTTCGCCCGAGCATCCGAGGACCGACATGCCTGCACACAAGCTCGACGCCATCGACCGCAAGATCCTCGCCGAGTTGCAGCAGGACGGGCGGATGACCAACGTGGAACTGGCCCGCCGGGTCGGGATCTCGGCGCCACCGTGCCTGCGCCGCGTGCGCACCCTGGAGGAGGCGGGGTTCATCCGCGGCTACCATGCCCGCGTGGATGTGCGGCGGCTGGGATTCGAGGTGCAGGTCTTCGCCATGGTGGGGCTGCAGAGCCAGGCGGAGGCGGACCTGTCGACGTTCGAGGAGCAGTGCCGCGACTGGCCACTGGTGCGCGAGTGTCACATGCTGAACGGCGAGGTCGATTTCGTCCTCAAATGCGTGGCCCCCGACCTGTCCACCTTTCAGAACTTCCTGACATCCGAACTGCTCAGGGCGCGCAACGTGGCGAGCGTGAAGACGTCGCTGGTGATCCGCGCCGCCAAGGAGGCGCCGGGCGTGCCCTTCGAGGTGCTCGAGGCGCGGCTGGCGCGGACCGCCTGAGGCTCAGCCCGGCCGCGCCACCCTTTCGAGGATCTCGCCAGACAGCCGCGGCACCGCGAGCGGGCCGAACCCCGCCGCGCCGGCCAGATGGGGGAACATGGCGAGATACTGGCCCCAGGCCTCGGGCGGCAGGGCGGGGTCGGGCTCGCCCGGATGCGTGCTGTCGAGTTCCACCCCGTTGGCGGTGAAGATCGTGTGCCGGGCGAAGCCGAGATGGAAGACCTGGACGCCGGAGACCGGGCGGACCTGCACCACGGCGTCGCCGTCGCAGAGCGCCGCCACGGGCACCAGCGCCCGGTCGGAGCCGATCAACTCGGGCAGGGCGGTGCGGCGCGAGATCAGACGCGCGGCGGGGCCGAGCAGCAGGTCGGGCATCGGCCGGCCGGGTCCGAACGCATCCGCCGCGACACGGTAGAGCGACAGCGCGTGATGCTCGGGCGCGATGACGCGGCTGCCCTTCCACAGGAGCGGGGCGGGGCCCGACTCCGTCTGGACCATGTCGCCGGGCAGCAGATCCTCGACCGCCGCGGGGCCGTCCGGCGTCTGCACCAGGCATCCCCGCGCCAGGGCGGCGAAACTGTCGGTGAAGAGCGGGACGGAGGGGCCGAGGCGCGCCGCGTCCTCGATCATGCCATCGGCGCCCAGCCACCACAGGTGGTAACGGGTATCGTTGGCCGGCGCGCGCTGGGCGGGACGCGGGGCGTGGTAGGCGCGGGCCGAGCGCACCGTCCAAGGCCGGGGGGAGGCGACGGCGCGGGCGTGGGAGAGGTCGTGCGATGCCATGGATCAGACGCCCCCCGCGCTGCGGGGGTCCGCGATGCGGTCGGGCGCGGCGGCGCGGATGCGTGGCGGCATGATGATCTCCTCGTGCGGGGTCGGCGAAGATCACGCTGCATAAGGATCGGGGCGATTCCGGGGCGCCGGGCGGGCGTTTCGGAGACGTCGGTCAATCCACCCGGATGGCCGAGATCAGACGGCCGTAATCGGCCTCCCGGCGATGGGTGGCGCGGCGGTAGGAATAGAATTGGGCCGGGTCGCGATAGGTGCAATGCCGGATCCACTCGGCCCGCGCCACGCCGGCCCGGCGCAACCGGTCGAGCCCGTATCCCGGCAGGTCCAGATGCAGGCGGTCGCCCGGGCCGCCGGTGAAGTGGCGCGCCGCGGCGGGGTCGCCGGCGAGGAATTCGCGGTGCAGCTCGGGACCCACCTCGTAGGCGCCGTGCGAGATCGTCGGGCCGATCGCGGCGACGATCTCGGACCGGCGCGCGCCCAGATCCTCCATTGCCGCGACCGTGGCCTCGATCACGCCGGCGAGCGCCCCGCGCCAGCCGGCATGGGCGGCGCCGACAATGCCGGCCCCGGGATCGGCGAGAAGCACCGGCATGCAATCGGCCGTGAGGACCCCCAGCGCCACGCCCGGCTGGGCGGTGACCAGCCCGTCGGCGGGGTGGTCCGGGTCGGAGGCGTCGGGTCCGATCACCGCGACGGTCGCGGAATGGACCTGGTGGGGCGTCTTGAGCCGCGCGGGCGCGACGCCCATCGCATCCGCGGCGCGGGTCCGGTTGATCCGCACCATCTCCGCCTGGTCCGTGGAGCCGGAGCCGCAATTCAGTCCCGCGAAGACCCCCGACGAGGCCCCGCCCACACGGGTGAAGAAACCGTGCCGCACGGGGGAGAGGAGATCGCAGGTCAGGAACGGGATCGTCATCACGCGCTCCGCAATCCGGGGGGCGGGCCGGCACCGTCATGGAGCGCCAGCACCTGGAAAAGCTGTCCCATCCGGTCGGGGTGGGTCAAGCGGCGGAAACCGTCCACATGGGCGGCGCGGGCCTCGCCCTCCAACCGGTCGGCCAGCGCCAGCGCCCGCTCGACGATCCCCAGCCGCTCAAGCCAGACGCCTTGGGCCACCGGGCCGGTCGCCGCGCAGGACGCGGCGCGGGCGAGGGCGGCGAAATCCACATGCGCGGTCAGGTCGGCCTCGCCGGGATGCGCAAGGGGGTTTTCCTTGGCATGGCGTCGCACGGCCTGGAACGTGTCCCCGAGGGACTCCGCGGAGCCGTAATCGACGATCAGGGCGACGCCGCCGCGGGACTTGATGCGGGCGCCGATCTCCTCCGCGACGGCCTCGGCGGCGGTGGAGGTCTCCACCATGTCGCCGCGTTCGGTGCCGGGGAGGCGATGTTCGAGCGCGGCGAGCGGTGCCGGCGGGCCGAGCGCAAAGGCGAGGCGATCCTCGACCACGCCGACGAGGCGCTCGCGCCAGCCGTCCCCGTCGCGCAGGAACTGACGGACCGGCAGGGCATCGAAGAACTCGTTGGCGATCAGGAACAGCGGCAGGTCGGGGAGGTCGGCGACCGCGTCGATCCAGGTGGCGTCGTGGCGGGCGAGCGCTTGGCGTTGTCGCGCGCGGAGCGGGGTTGAAGCCTCCACCAGCACGGGGCGCATGGCGGCGTGGAAGCCCGGCACGCGGGCGGTGGCGCGCAGGATGTCGGCCATGAGCGTGCCGCGGCCCGGCCCCAGCTCGGCCAGCGCGAAGGGGGCGGGGGAGCCGCGGTCGAGCCAGGACTGCGCGAGGGCGAGGCCCGCCAGCTCGCCGAACATCTGGCTGATCTCGGGCGCGGTGGTGAAATCGCCCGCCGCGCCCAGTGGATCGCGCGTGGTGTAGTAGCCGTGACGGGGATGGAACAGGCAGGCGGCCATGTATTCGGCCACGGTGATCGGCCCGGTGGCGAGGATCTGGCGGATCAGGATCTCGGCCAGCGGCGTCATGGCGCCCGCCGCGCCGCCAGGACCAGGGCCGCGCCGATCGCCAGCATCGGCAGGGACAGGAGCTGTCCCATGGAGAGGCCCGCGCCGCCGATCTGCACCACGTGGCCCATCGGGTTGTCGGGGGTGATGAATTGCGGGTCGGCCTGGCGGACGAGTTCGACCAGCATCCGCGAGACGGCGTAGCCCATGAGGAACAGGCCGGTGACCGCGCCGGGGCGCTTCAGCCAGCCGCGGGCGAAGGCGAGCCAGACCAGCAGCAGGCCGAGCAGGAGCCCCTCCAGCCCGGCCTCGTAGAGCTGCGAGGGGTGGCGGGCGCAGGCACCGGCGACGCCGGGGCAGTCCTGCGCCGCCGCGCCGGGGAAGATCACGCCCCAGGGCAGATCCGTCGGCCGGCCCCAGAGCTCGGCGTTGATGAAATTGGCGATCCGGCCGAGCAGGAGCCCCGGCGGCGTGGCCAGCGCCATCGTGTCGAGCAGGCCCATGATGTTGATCCCGCGCCGCACGGCCACCAGCACGCCGGCCACCGCCACGCCCAGCATGCCGCCGTGGAAGGACATGCCGCCCTGCCAGATCGCCGGGATCTGCATCGGGTTCGCGAGGTAATACTCGGGCTGGTAGAACAGGACGAAGCCCAGCCGTCCGCCGACAAGGATACCCAGCACCACCGCGGTGAGCAGGTCGTCGACGTCGCCGGCACTCATCGGGGCGCGGTCGGCGGGCCAGAGCGCGGGACGGCGCACCGCCGCGACGGCGAGGCGCCAGCCGATGAGGATGCCGGCGATATAGGCCAGCGCATACCAGCGCAGCGCGAGGGTGATGCCGCCGATCTCGACCGAGAAGATCTCGGGCGCGATGTCGGGGAAGGGGAGGGCCAGGATCATGGCGGGACAAAGCGGAGGCCCGCGGGGGAAGTCAACCGGATGCCGCCTTGAGACGCGCCCGCCCCGGCGCCATATGCGACGGGACGCATTCAGGGAGACAGCCATGCAGACCCGCAACAAGATGTTCGACGACCTGTCGCAGCTGATGACCAACGCGATGGGCGTGGCGCAGGGCGCGCGCACCGAGGCCGAGACGGCGATGAAGGGCATGATCGACCGCTGGCTTGCCGATCGCGACTTCGTGACGCGCGAGGAGTTCGATGCCGTACGTGCCATGGCGCAGAAGGCCCGCGAGGAGAACGAGGCGCTGAAGGCCCGGATCGACGCGCTGGAGAGCCGCGGTCAGGGCTGACGGGTGCCGAAGCGCAGCGCGCCGTCACGGATCGGCGCGAGGCGGAAGGCGCCGATGTCGCGCAGGTAGTTCTGATGCGCCCGCCACGGCGCCGTGGTTCCCTGCGCGGGGATCAGGTGCCGGGCGCGGGCGACATAGCCCGAGGTAAGCGCCACGAAGCTGCGCCGGGGCGCGTCGGGAGCGGCCTTCGGCATGGCCCAGTCGGCCCCCGTCACCTCCATGTGGGACAACAGGCGGGCGACCCAGCGGGCGATCAGGTCGCATTTCAGCGTCCATGACGCATTGGTGTAGCCGAAGGCCATGGCGAGGTTGGGCAACCCGTCGAGCATCGCGCCCTTGTAGCTGAGCCGGCCCGCCGCGCCGACCGGCTCGCCCTCGACGGAGAGGGCGGTGCCGCCGAACAGTTCCACCTCCAGCCCGGTGGCGGAAACGACGATGTCGGCGTCGATCCGGCTTCCCGATTGCAGCAGGATCCCGTGCGCGTCGAACTTCTCGATCCGGTCGGTGACCATGCGGGTGCGGCCTGCGCGAATGGAGCGGAACAGGTCGCCGTCGGGGACGATGCAGACCCGCTGGTCCCAGGGGTCGTAGGCGGGGCGGAAGTGCCGGTCTACGTCGTAGCCCTCCGGAAGCTGTTTCGTGACGTTGCGCACGAAGAACTCCCGCATCCGCTCGGGATGGCGGCGGGCAAGCTGGTAGAAGACCATGCCGAGGCCGATATTCTTTGCCCGGGTGAGCGCATGGGCGGCGCGCGGGGGGAGCGCCGATTGCAGCCGGCGGGCCCATTTGTCCCGCGCGGGCAGGGTGACGACGTAGGAGGGCGAGCGTTGCAGCATCGTCACCTCCGCCGCCTCGGCGAGAGTCGGAGCGAGCGTGACGGCCGTCGCGCCGGAGCCGATCACGGCGATGCGGCGGCCGTGCCAGTCGAGATCCTGGGGCCAGAACTGGGGCTGGACGATCCGGCCGGCGAAATCTTCTGCGCCGGGATAATCCGGCAGATGGGCGCGGTCGTAGGCGTAGTATCCGGTACAGAGATAGAGGAAGCGGCAGGCGATCTCGCGCGGGCCATCGGGCGTTGCGAGCGCCACGGTCCAGCGGGCCGTCTGCCACGACCAGTCGGCCGAGGTCACGGCATGGCCGGTGCGGATCCGGTCGGCCACGCCGTGCTCGCGCGCGGTGTCGGCGATATAGGCGTGGATGTCGCCGCCCGCGGTGATCGCCTCGTCGCCCTTCCAGGGGCGGAACGGAAAACCGAGGGTGGCGACGTCGGAATCCGAGCGGATGCCGGGATAGCGGAACAGATCCCACGTCCCGCCGAGACGGTCGCGCCGCTCGACCATCTCCACCGACAGGCCGGGGCAGCGCTGGGCGAGGCGCACGGCGGCGTCGATGCCGGACAGGCCGGCGCCGACGATCAGCACGTCGCAAGCCTCGGGCAGGGGCGCGGCGCTCATCCCAGGGCGCGGTCCAGCACGCGGGCGAAGATCCGCGCGCCGTGGTCGATCAGCTCGTCGGGGAAGTCGAAGCGCGGATCGTGCAGCGGCGGCTGATCGCGGCCCGCGCCGAGGAAGAGCATCGCCGCCGGGGCGATCTGGCCGAGGCGGCCGAAATCCTCGGCCGGGCGCCAGGGCTGGCCCTCGGGCGTATGCGGCACGCCCAGGTCGTCGAGCGCGGCCCGCAGATCGGCCACAGCCTCGGGGTGATTGTCGCAGGCGGTGAAGACCTCGTGGTAGGAAATGTCGTGCCCGAGCCCGGCCTCTTCGGCGGCGTCGCGCACCTCGGACTCGGCGCGGTCGATCAGGTGCTGCATCCTGTCGTCGCGCATGGTGCGAAGGGTGGCGCGGATTTCGCCCTCTCCCGGGGCGACGCCGAAGGCCGGCTCGCCCATCAGGACCCGGGCGATGGTGACCAGAGCGAAGTCGTCGTCGGGAAACCGCTCCTCGGAGCCGAGCGCGGGCAGGCTCTGCATCAGCCGGACGAGAGCTGTGCGCGGAGAGATCCCGCCCTCGGGCTGGGAGGCATGGGCGGCGCGGCCGTGGAGCCGCACGAGCATTCCCGTGGCGGCGGTGGCCATGGGCCCCTCGTCCAGGATGACATGGCCCGTCTCCACGCCCGGATAGTTGTGCAGCGCGAGGACCCGGTCGGCCTGCAGTGCCGTGAAGCGGGGATCCCGCAGCAGCGCCGCGGCCCCCTCGCCGGTCTCCTCGGCGGGCTGGAACAGCAGGATGACGCGGCCGCGGCGAGGCCGGTCGCGGCCCAGCCGGCGCGCCAGAGCGTAGAGGATCGCCATGTGGCCGTCATGGCCGCACAGGTGGCCGACGCCCTCGCGGGTCGAGGCATGGTCGGCGCCGGTCTCCTCGCGGATCGGCAGCGCGTCGAGCTCGGCGCGCAGCATGATCGCCGGACCGCTCTCGGCGCCGTCGAAGACCGCGGCGACGCCGTGGCCGCCGAGATCGGTCATCACCGCGTCGGCGCCGGCCTCGCGCATCTTCCGGGCGACGAGCTTCGCGGTCTCGACCTCGTCGGAGGACAGTTCCGGGCGGCGGTGCAGGTCGCGACGCAGGTCGCGGGCGGCGGAGAGGTCGTCCTCGGTGGGGCAAAAAGTCTCTGTCATCGACCACAGATCGGTCGCGGACCGGCCCGCGTCAATCCGCCGGGGCGAAGGCGGGGGCGCGCCCCTCTCGGCATGGGTGGCCAGCGCCAGCGAGAGCATGGCCAGGCCGAGGAACCCGGCGAGCATCGGGATCAGCGTGCCGTCGTAGAGGTAGCCCACCGCGGTGCCGAGAAGGCCGCCCAGCAGCATCTGCGCGGCGCCGAGCACGGCGGAGCCGACGCCGGCGACATGGCCAAGGGGTTCCATCGCCAGCGCGTTGAAGTTCGTCGGCACGAAGCCGAAGAAGCACATCATCGCGATGAGCAGCGTCAGGAAGAGCCAGAACGGGGTGGCGCCGCCGAAGGCCACGGCGAGCGCCAGGTGCAGCGCCGAAATGGCGATGAAGGCCGAGAGCGCCATACGCGACATCCGACGCGTGCCGTACCGGGCGACGAGCCGGGAATTGGCGAAGGAGGAGGCCGACATGAACAGCGCCGTGAGCGAGAAGTAGAGCGTGAAGGCCGGGCCGATGCCGTAGATTTCGGTGTAGATCTGCTCGGCTTGGGCGATGAAGGCGAAGAGCACGCCGAAGAAGCACGCCATGGCCAGCGTGTAGCCGAAGGCGACCCGGTTGGTAAGGACGATGCGGAACGCCTCGGTCACGCGGCGCCCGGTGAGCGGGCGACGGTTCGTCTCGGCCAGCGTCTCGGGCAGGCGAACCCAGGTCCAGGCCAGGGCGACGAGGCCGAACAGGCCCATCACGGCCGACAATTCGCGCCAACTGCCGAAGACCAGGACGAGCGATCCCAGGTTCGGCGCGAAGACCGGCATCACCATGAACACCATCATCACCAGCGACATGACACTGGCCATCTGGGCGCCCTGGAAGCGGTCGCGCACGACCGAGGTGGCGACGACGCGGGTGGCCGCGGCGCCGATGCCCTGCACCAGGCGGACGGCGAGCATTGCCTCGAAGCTGGGCACGAAGACGGCGGCGACCGCCCCGGCGAGGTAGATGCCCAGCCCGGCGAAGAGCACGGGGCGGCGGCCAAACCGGTCCGAGAGGGGGCCATAGACGACTTGGGCGCCGCCGAATCCGAGGACGTAGGCGGTGATGACGAACTGGCGGCGGTTCTCCTCGACCACGCCAAGCGCCGATCCGATCTCGCCGAGAGCGGGGATGTAGACGTCGATCGCGGCGGCGTTCAGCGCCATCAGCAGTGCGATCATGCCGACGAATTCCGGGTAGGACGGCTGGGCGGGCGACCGGCGGCCGCCGGGCATGGACAGGACTGGCATCGGTTCTCCCCGGCGTGCGACGACTGGGCCTGCCCGGCATGGAGCGCCCCGGCCTTGATTTCGACCGCCAGCGGCCATGCGGCAAGGGCGGGGCTTCTCAGTCCGGCCATGCGCCAGGCGCATGGCTGAACGGGCATCCGGGTTCCCGGCGGAGGGCAGGCCGCGGCGTCACCAGCTAGGACCAGATGATCATATGGGTGAACCTGCGCCGATCCCGCCGGATCGGACCCCGCGCTGTGTGCGCCTGCGCGCAGGACGATGTGCCCCGGAGTGGATCTTCTTGACACATGTAAGCCAGATGCCAGATCGGGACGATGGACCCACGCCGCCGCCGCTCCCGTCTTCGCCTGCATGTCGCGCTCCGGTCGCTCCTGGCCGAGCGACCGCTTGCCGACATCTCCGTCGGCGCGCTGACCCGGCGCGCCGGCGTCGCCCGCCCGACCTTCTATGCCAACTACACGGCGATCGCCGACATGCTGGACGAATACATCTCCGGGCTCCTGGACGAGACCGCCGCGCGGCACGCGCCGCCGACCCTTTGCGAGGACGAGATCGCCGTCCGCGATCACTTGGCGCGGGCGGCCGAACGGGCGCTGAACGACCTCGACCCGGCCGATCCGCGGCTCCGGGCGGTGCTGGAGGGGGTGCCGGGGCTGGCCCCCGAGGCTCGTTTCGCCGACCTCGTCGAGCGGCTGATGGATGTGCCGCAGGCGGGCCTGGCGCCGCAGGCGCGGCGGATCCGCGCCAATTACCACACCGGCGCCTTCGTCGGGCTCGTGCGGCTGTGGGTGCGCGGCGCCGACGGCCCGACGGCGGCGGCGCTGGGCCGCGCCTTCGCCGATCTCACCGTATTCGGGCGCCGTGGCGCCCCCGATTCCAGGGAGGCGACATGACCCGTCTGCTCCTCGTCCTGCTCCTCGCGATCTGTCCCGCGCTTGCGGCCGCGCAGGAGGATACCGCAACCACGCTTCGGCGGGTCAAGCTTGTCGAGATCACCGCCGGGCCAGACCGGATGGAGCGGCAGTTCTTCGGCCGGGTTCGGGCGCGGGAGACCGTGGATCTCGCCTTTCAGGTGGGTGGGCAGATCGTCGATTTCCCGGTGGAGGAGGGCAGCCAGCTGGCCCACGGGGAAATGGTTGCCGCGCTGGACACGAGCCGGTTCGAGCGCGAACTGCGCCGGGCCGAGGTAAACCTCGACAAGGCCGAGCGTGACCTGAAGCGTCTGCAGGAGCTGTCGGGATCGGCTGTCAGCGAGGTGCAGATCCGCGACGCCCGGACTCAGCGCGACCTGGCCCGGATCGCGCTCGACGAGGCGCGGGAGGCGATGGAGGATGCCACGCTGGAGGCCCGGTTCGACGCCCTGGTCGCCCGGCGCGAAGTCGCCAACTACACGACCGTGGGCGCCGGCGAGCCGGTGGTGCGGTTGCACGACATGTCGGAACTGCGCGTGGATATCGACGTGCCGGAAGTGTTGTTCAGGCGGGCCAGCGGCTCGGCCGACGTGACCTTCGAGGCGATCTTTCCCGGCCTGGACGAGAGCTTCGACCTGAAGTTGAGGGAGTTCGAGGCCGAGACGGCCGATGTCGCGCAGACCTTCTCGCTCACGCTGGCCTTCACCGGGGAGGTGCCGGACTGGGTCCTGCCGGGCGCCTCGGTGACGGTGACGGCCACCGCGCAGCGGCCCGGCGGGGGCGACACGATCCTGCTGCCGGAGACGTCGCTGGTCTTCGATGCGGAGGGCGATCCGGGCGTGATGGTGTTCGAGCCGTCGCAGGACGACCCCGGCACCGGCACCGTGCGCCGCGTGGCCGTCGAGATCGGAATGCGTACCGATGCCCGCGTGGCGATGACCGAGGGGCCGGCGCCGGGCACGCCCATCGTCGCCGCCGGTGCCTCGCAGTTGCAGGACGGCCAGCGCGTCCGCCGTTTCACCTCGATCGGAGGCTAGGCCATGTCCATCGCCCGCGGCGCCATAGACCGCTCGCTCCTGACCTGGTTGCTCATGCTGGGCTGCCTTCTGGGCGGCGTGTGGGGGTTCGCCACGATCGGGCGGCTGGAGGATCCGGCCTTCACCATCAAGGACGCTGTCGTCATCACGCAATATCCGGGTGCCACCGCCGAGGAGGTGGCCCGCGAGGTCTCCGAGCCGCTGGAATCCGCGATCCAGCAGATGGCGGAGGTGGACACGATAACCTCGTCGAACAAGCCCGGCGTGAGCCGCATCGACGTGGAGATCGAGAGCATCTACGACGGCACCGAGCTGCCGCAGATCTGGGACAAGCTGCGCGCCCGTGTCGACGATGCGCGGCCCGACCTGCCGCAGGATGTCGGGCAGCCGCTCGTCAACGACAGTTTCGGCGATGTCTACGGGATCTTCCACGCCGTCACCACGCCGGGCTTCGACGACGCCGAGACCCACGACATCGCCGATTTCCTGCGCCGAGAGCTGCTGGCCGTGGAGGGCGTGGCCGACGTCACCGTCGCGGGCTTGCCCGAGGAGGCCATCTTCGTCGAGCCGGACCGGGCGATCATGACCAATCTGGGCGTCCCGCCCGGCGCCATCGCCGAGGCGATCGCCAACGCCAACGCGGTGGTGCCCGCGGGCCGGGTCCAGCAGGCCGGACAGTCGATCCGCATCGACGCGCCGGAAGGCTCGGACACGGTGGAGGCGATCCGCAACCTGACCATCGGCGTGGGCGGCGAGATCGTCGACCTGACCGATTTCGCCACCGTCTCCCGCGGGCGGGTCGAGAGCCCGTCGATGATCATCCGCCACGACGGGCAGGAGGCGTTCACGCTGGGTATCTCGGGCAAGGAGGGGCTCAACATCGTCGATGTGGGCCGAAGGGTGGATGCGCGTCTGGACGAATTGCGGGCCGACATCCCCGTGGGGGTGGAGCTGCACCCGGTCTACCAGCAGCACGAGGTCGTCGACGAGGCGTCGAACGCGTTCCTTCTGAACCTCGCCATGTCGGTGGCGATCGTGGTGGTGGTGCTGGCGCTGTTCATGGGCTGGCGCTCCTCCGTGGTGGTGGGCACGACCCTTCTGCTCACCGTGGTGGGCACGGTGTTCTTCATGGCGGTGTTCGGCATCGAGATGGAGCGGATCTCGCTCGGGGCGCTGATCATCGCCATGGGGATGCTGGTGGACAATGCCATCGTCGTCGCCGAGGGGATGCAGAGCGACATGTCGCAGGGCAAATCCTCGCGCGAGGCGGCGGGCGACGTGGCCTCGAAGACGCAGATTCCGCTTTTCGGCGCGACCGTCATCGGCATCATGGCCTTCGCGGGGATCGGCCTGTCACCCGATGCGACGGGGGAGTTCCTGTTCTCACTCTTCGCGGTGATCGGGATCTCGCTGCTGCTGTCCTGGGTGCTGGCGGTCACCGCGACGCCGCTTCTGGCGCATTACGTGTTCCGGCGCGGCCGCGCCGGCGGGGCGGGGGAATACGACGGCCCGGTGTTCCGGGCCTATGCCGCGGTGCTGAGCGCCGCGCTGCGCCTGCGGTGGCTGGTGGTGGCCGGACTGATCGGGATCACGGCGGCGTGCTACTGGGGATTCGGGCTTGTGCAGCAGCAGTTCTTCCCGGATTCGAACACGCCGCTCTTCTACGTCCACTACAAGCTGCCTCAGGGTGCCGACATCCATAGCACCTCGCGAGACATGCGCGCACTGGAGGAGTGGCTGCTGGAGCGCGACGAGGTGGTGGCCGTGGACACTTTCGTGGGCGGCGGCGCCTCGCGCTTCATGCTGACCTACGCGCCCGAGGAGAGCCTGGCGACCTACGGGCACCTGATCATCCGCACCCGCGACATCGGCGCGATCCCGGACCTGCGCGCCGACCTGGAAGCCTTCGGCCGTGCCACCCTGCCCGAGGGCGAGTTTCGCACCGAGCGGCTGGCCTTCGGCCCGGGCGGCGGGGCACCGGTGGCGGTGCGGTTCTCGGGGCCCGAGGCGGACGTGCTGCGGCGGCTGGCGGCGGAGGCCGAGGCGCTGATGCGCGGGGCCTCGAACCGCCTGATGGACCTGCGGACCGATTGGCGGGAGCGGGAGCTGGCGATCGTGCCGCTCTACAGCGAGGGCCGCGCGCAGACCGCCGGGATCGACCGCGAGGACGTGGCCCAGGCGCTGCGGCTGGCGACAGAGGGCGCGACGGCGGGTGTCTATCGCGAGGACAGCCGGCTGATCCCAATCGTCGTGCGCATGCCCGGCGCGGACAGCGAGGGAGGCGAGCACCTGATCGACCAGCCGGTCTGGTCCGAGGCGGCGGGCGCCTTCATCCCGCTCGAACAGCTGATCGACGGGTTCGGCCACGAGGTGCAGGACACCCTGATCCAGCGCCGCGACCGGGTGCCGACGATCACCGTGGAGGCGGGGGTGCCGGCCGGGGTGAACGCCGATTCCGTGTTCCGGGAGGTGCGGGCGCCGGTCGAGGCGATGGAGTTGCCCGAGGGCTATGCGATGGAATGGGGCGGCGAATACGAGGCCTCGACCGAAGCGCAGGAGAGCCTGGGCGGGCAGCTGCCGATCTCGCTGCTGACGATGGTGCTGATCTCGGTGCTGCTGTTCGGCAAGCTGCGCCAGCCGCTGGTGATCTGGCTGCTCGTGCCGATGGCGGTGAACGGGGTGGCGATCGGCCTGCTGGCGACGGGGCTGCCGTTCTCCTTCACCGCGCTCCTGGGGCTTCTCAGCCTTTCGGGAATGCTGATCAAGAACGGCATCGTCCTGGTGGAGGAGATCGACCTGACCCGGGCCGAGGGCGTGCCCTTCACCCGCGCGGTGGTCGAGGCCTCCACGTCGCGCCTCAGGCCCGTGGTCCTGGCCGCGGCGACGACGATCCTGGGCATGACACCGCTCTTGTGGGACGCGTTCTTCGCCTCGATGGCGGTGACGATCATGGGGGGCTTGGGCTTCGCCAGCGTGCTGACGCTGATCGCGGCGCCGGTCCTCTACTACCTGATGTTCCCCGGCGAGCGGCGGGCCGAGGCGGCGGGCGCGACGAACCGGCCGCCCGGTCGTCGCCCGGCCGAGGCCTGAGAGGCCGCCCGGCCGAAAGGCGCCGCGCCGCCCGGGATCACGTGCCGCCGGGCGGGCCGGCGCGCCGGATGGCGGCCAGGATCCAGGGCACGGCCTCGACCAGGAGCTGCCGGGTGGCGAGGTCGAAGGCGGCGACGACCGGCCCGGTCTGTGACCCGGTGGCCGGTTGGGTGACCGAGAAGGTGCGGAGGGCGACGACCTCGGCATCGCCCTCGCGCACCAGCCGGACGATCAGGCCGAGCCGGATCGTCGCCGCTCCTAGAGTCCGGCGCGATCTCGGCCTGGAAATCCGTCAGCTCGCTCAACACCGCGTAATCCGCCGCTCCGCCGACCGAGCGCCGCCCGGCGGAGCCCACAGCGCCGGACTCGAGGACGCTACGCAGGATCAGCGTCTGCAGCATCGCCGGGGCGGGATCGGCCCAGCGGGCACCGGGAAGGTACTGCGCCTGCAGGGGGCCAGGCCGGATCATGATGCGGTCGGTCGCCAGGGTGCCGCCCGTGGCGGGTTCCTCGATCACCACCTCCACGCCGCGTCCGGCCGATCCGACCGGCGGCAGGTCGGGGGTGCGCAATTCGAAGATTTCCAGCGGGCGCGACGATTGCGTCAGGGTCGAGATCGCCGCGCAGCCCGGAACGAGCAGGACGAGGGCACAGAGCGCCAAAATCCGCGATGTCGCCGGCATGGTCACGTCCTCACCTTCTGAATTCGGGGGTGCGCGGATCGAGGAAGAAGCGGCTGGGATCGCGGCGGATCTGGTCGACGAGGGCGTCGAGACTCCCGATCAGCGCGCGGCTCTCCGCCGCCAGGCGGCCGTATTGCGGAAGCGCATTCGTGGCGAAGTCGTCGACGGCCGGGGCGCTGTCCGCCACGGTGCGCTCGATCCGGGAGAAGGCGGCCTCGGCGGAGCGGCTGGTGGCACGCAATTCCTCGGCCACGGCCGGAATCTCGCCGGCCACGGTGCCGACGGCGGCCTCCAGGCTCTCCAGCGTCTCGCGCAGGCGGGCGGCGATCCCGGCCACCTCCTCGGTGATCACCCGGTCGGCACCGGCAAAGGCTCGCTCGGCGGCTTCGAGCGTGCGGCCGCCGGTCTCCAGCGCGGCATCGATGGCGGCGAGGGTGGCATTCGCGGTGGCGAAGGTCGTCCCGGCGGTCTCCAGGGTCCGCTCCGCGCTGCTCGCGAGGCCGTCGAGGCGGCCGGTGGCCGCGGTCAGGTCGCCGCCGGCTTGCTCCACGACCTGCGCGACGGAGCGGGCCGCGGCGCGGACATCCGCGAGGATCGCGGGCAGGTCGGTTTCCGCGCTCTCGCCGATCGTCCGGATCACCGCGGTGGCCTCCGAGGCGGCGGTGCGGAGATCGGCGACGAGAGGCGCCGCGCCGTCGGCGACGAGGCCTTCGACGCCGCGCGCCGCGGCGTCGATTCCGGCCACCGCGGCCTCCATCCGGCCGATCAGCGCGTCGACGGCCGCCAGGGTCTCCCGCGCCTCGGTCAGGCGGGCGGTCGCGGCTTCCCCGGCGCCGGCATAGGTCTGCATCAGGCCCTCGGCGGACTGTCCCAGCGCGACGAGGCGCGCCTCGATGCGCGCAACCGAATCCCGGATCTGGCGGGTGGTCGGATCGAGGCTTTCCGAGACGTAGCGTTCGGCCGCCGCGAGCGGGGCCTCGGCCCGGTCGAGCGTGTCCGACCCTTCTGCGATCAGCGCCCGGGCGTCGAGAGTCAGGGCATCCACATTGGCGAGCGTGGTCCCGGTGGCCGCGAGCACGCCCGAGACATCGCCGGTCACGGAATCCAGCGTGGTGTTGAACCGCCCGATCTCGCTTGCGAAGTCCGCCACCGACGCGCTGACCTGCGAGAAGTCGTCGAGCGCCAGGGCGAAGGCGGCGGAAGAGCTTTCGACATTGCCCAGGATGGCCTCGATTCGCCTCTGGTTGGCGCCCCCGACAAGCTGCCGCAGGTCGCGCACGGCGCCCAGCGTCTCCGACAGGATGCGCGGCGCGTCTTCCGACAAGGATTGCAGGACCGACTGGCCCGCCTCGATCATCGGGACCTCCTCGCCGGAGGCGGCTTCCAGCAGCGGCGCATCCGGCGACCCCGCGCTGATCCCGACAAAGGACACTCCGGTGACGCCCTGCGCCTCGATCGTGGCGATGCTGTCGGTGCGGACCGGGGTCTCGGAGTCTATCTCCACACGCACGCGGACGCGGCCGTCAGCGGCGGGGGAGAGCCGCACGTCGACCACCTGGCCCACGGGCAGGCCGGCGAACCGCACGTCAGAGGCCTGGCCCAGGCCCGAGACGGAACCGAAGTCGATGTCGTAATAGGCGAATTGCCGGTCGAGTTCGATCCGGGCGAACCAGAGGAAGAAGCCGATGATACCGATGAATCCGGCGAGGGCGAAGGCGCCGATCAGAACGTAGTTGGCGCGGGTTTCCATGATCACTCGTTCCCCGTGCCAGGATCGGCCGGTGCGTCGAACACGGCCCGCGCCCGTGGGCCATGGAAATATTCGTGGACCCAGGGGTGATCCACCGCAAGCATGTCGCGCAGGACTCCGGAGACGAGGACCTTCTTCTCGGCAAGCACCGCGATCCGGTCGCAGATGGCGTAGAGCGTGTCGAGGTCGTGCGTGACGAGGAACACCGTCAGTCCGAGGGAGCGGCTCAACCCGCCGATCAACGCGTCGAAGGCGGCAGCGCCGATCGGGTCGAGTCCGGCGGTGGGCTCGTCCAGAAAGAGGATCTCTGGATCGAGCGCCAGGGCGCGGGCGAGGCCGGCCCGCTTGCGCATGCCACCCGACAGCTCCGCGGGATACCTGTCCCCCGCGAGGTAGGGCAGGCCGACGAGCGAGATCTTCAGGTGGGCGAGGGCTTCGCGGATCCGGGGCGCCAGGCCCGACACCGCACGCATCGGCACCTCGACATTCTCGCGCACGGTCAGCGAGGAGAACAGCGCGCCGTCCTGGAACATCACTCCCCAATGGTCGTCGAGGCGCGCCCGTGCCTCTCCCGTTCCCGACCAGACATCCACGCCCAGGACCTCGATCGATCCGGCCACCGGGCGCTGCAGTCCCGCGATGCTGCGCAGCAGGACGGACTTGCCGCTGCCCGAGCCCCCCACGATGCCGAGAATCTCGCCGCGATAGACGTCGAGATCGAGGCCATCGTGCACCACATGGGCGCCGAACCGGTTGCCCAGGCCGCGCACGCGGATGACCACTTCCCGCGCCCCGGTCACACGCCGACCTGTGCGAAGAAGATCGAGAACAGCGCGTCGACGGCGATCACCGCGAAGATCGCCGTGACCACGGCGCCCGAGGTCATCCGGCCAAGCGACTCGGCGGTGCCCTTCACCTGCATCCCGGCATGGCAGCCGACCACCCCGATGACGAGCGCGAAGACAGGCGCCTTGACCAGCCCGGCGAAGACGGTCGACACGTCGGCCCCTTCCAGCAGGCGGGTGCGGAACATGGAGGGCGAGATCCCCAGCTCGATCCAGGACATCATCGCGCCACCGAAAAGCCCCATCAGGTTGGCGATCAGCCCCAGGATCGGCAGCGTGATCAGCAGCGCCAGAATGCGCGGCACGAACAGGACCGTCGCCGGATCCAGACCCAGCGTGCGCATCGCGTCGATCTCCTCGCGCATCTTCATCGAGCCGATCGCCGCGGTGAAGGCCGACGCGGTCCGGCCGGCGACGATGATCGCCGTCAGCAGAATTCCCAGCTCGCGCAGGATCGAGATCGCGATCAGGTCGACGACGAAGACCTCGGCGCCGAACTGACGCAGCTGCGTCGAGCCCTGGAAGGCGAGAACGACGCCGATGAGGAAGGCCATCAGCGCCACGATGGGAACGGCCCGCAGGCCCACATCCTCGGCATGGGCTACGAGCGCGGTCAGGCGGAATTCCCGCGGGTGACGGAGACAGCGGCCGAGGCGCGCGAGGAACAGGCCCAGATACCCGGCCAGGTCGGCGAGAAAGCCCAGCGCCGCCACGACCGCGCGGCCGGTCCGGTCGAGCGCCGCGACGAGCCCCGTCGCAGCGGGGGGCAAGGATTCGGGCCTGGGCATGGCATCGCGCACGCGGTCGAGCAGGAGCGAGACCTCGTCGCGGGCCCGTGCGATGCAGACCGGGACGCCGGCGGCCGTGAGGCGCTGTTCGAAATCCATCAGCGCCCAGGCCCCCGCGGTATCGAGGCGGCCGAGCGCACCGAGGTCGACCGTCACCCCGGCACCCCCGTCGATCCGGTCCAGCCTATCGACGAGGTCGGTCACCTGCCGGACGGTCGCGTCGCCGGACAGGCGCAGGAGCCGCTTCCCGTCCTCGGCGTCCGCCTCCATCCTCACGCCCGTTCCGGCCACGATCAGGCCCGGACGCCCGCGATCTCGAGGAACGCCTCGACGTCCCTACGCAGTTTCCCCCAGTCGGTGAACTCGTGGTTGCCCTGCTCGGGGTCGTGGTGACGGTCGCGCAGGACAACCCATTTCACCACCTGCGTGGCGAAGTAGTCGTAGCGGTCGAGCTTCACCGCCCCGGCCACCAGCGCCTCCCGCGTGGGTGCGAGGCCCGTGCGCATCTTCATCTCGTCGAGGTAATCCCGGGCATCCTCGTGCCCCTCCTCGAAGGCGGCGCTGAGGCTGACGGAGAGCATCAGCGTCGGAATCCGCGACAGGTCTTCGGCGAGGGCTGTCACGGCGGCCTCGAACAGGTCCGGATGGCGGCGCTCGTGGACCGAGGCGATCAGGATCGCGGCGTCGATCCCCCGGAGCGAGACGGGGCTGCCTGCCGTCACCTCGCTGACCGTCGATTCGAGGCCGGCCTGATCCGTGACCGTCTTGACGAAGCGCGCGAGCTTGCCGCTGTGCCCCTCAAGGGTCGCGAAGATGATGGCGATCGTCATGGCGGTGCTCCCTCGTGAGCGGGGCGTCGCGGCGGACCCGCAGGCCGCTTCGTCCCTTGCCCCTCCTGCAGGCCACGATCCGCCCACGCCTTGATCCGGATCAAGGATTGATTGGCCACGCGGGTGCGATAGAGCGCGGCCGTGGCACGATCGCGGGGCCTGTGCCTCAGCCGCGGCGGCGATGGAGCACGAGCAGGAGGAAATAGACGCCGCCGAGGAGCGAGGCGATGAGTCCCGCCGGCAGCTGCATAGGGTAGAGCGCGGTTCGCCCGATCCAGTCCGAAACGAGCATCAGGCCCGCGCCGATGGCCAGCGAGAACCCGATCTGTTCCCGGGCCCGGCGCGCGCCCAGCATCGCGGCGGCATGGGGCGAAAGCAATCCGAGGAAACCCACCGGACCCATCGCGGCGGTGACCGCCGCGGCCAGGGCGGCGGCCAGGGCCATGAGCGCAGTGCGGGTCGGTCCGACGGCCAGCCCCCTGGCGAGGGCCACCGCATCGCCCGCCGCCATCAGGGTGAGCCAGCGGTGCAGCACGAGCAGCGCGGCCGCCGCGGCGGCGACCGTGCCGGCCAGCGCCAGGGCGGCGACCGGGGTGGCGCGGTAGGTGGAGCCGCCCATCCAGGACAGGATCGCGAAACTGTCCTGCGATCCCGTGGCCAGCGCCACCTTGACCAGGGCATCGAGCAGCGCGGCGAGGCAGATCCCGATCAGGGCGACGGTCGCCGGCGCATGCCCGTGCCGGCGTGAAAGGGCGAGGAGGAGACCCAGCACCAGCAGGGAACCGAACAGGGCGATCACGCCGCCGACCTCGAAGATCGACTTGCCGGAGACCATCGCGGTGCAGACGAGCGCGAAGGTGGCGCCCGAGGACATGCCGAGGATGTCGGGCGAGGCCAGCGGGTTGCGGATCAGCCGCTGCAGGACCAGCCCGGACAGGGCCATCGCCGCCCCGGCTGCCGCGGCAATGAGCAGGCGTGGCCAGCGCAGCGACCAGACGAGGCCCTCCGGCCAGGCGAGGCCCCAGCCGTCATCGCCCGGAGCGGCGGCGAGCGCGAGGGGGACGCAGAGTCCCAGGGTGAGGCCGAGGCCGAGAAACGCGCCGCGCGAGGGGCGCGCGGGGCCGGCCGGCAGGTCGTAGCGGGCGTGGTCGGCGGCCGCGAGGCGCCCGCGCAGCAGCAGGATGAGCGCGGGTGCCCCCATGAGGGCCGCCGCCGCGCCGGTGGGGATCATGTCGCGCGCGACCTCGTTCAGTGCCACCGCCGCCGTGTCGGCCAGCAGCAGCAGGAGGGCCCCCGCGCCGGCGGATGCGAGGAGTTCGTGCACCGGCCGTCGAGCGCCAAGGCGGCGGGCGAGGTTCGGCGCGATGAGCCCGATGAAACCGATCAGCCCCGATGCCGTGACGGCCAGGGCGGTCAGGAACAGCCCCGTTCCCATGGCCAGCGCGAGCCCCCCGGCGAGGGCGAGGCCGCGCCCCTCCGCCGCGGCGGTGCCGAGGCGAAGCAGCGACAGGATGCGCCCGAGGCAAAGCGCGACGGCGAAACCGGCGCCCAGCCGGGGCAGGGACCAGATCACCCAGTCCCAGCCGTTCTGGCCCAGATCGCCCGCCCCCCAGACGAACAGATGTGCGAAATAGGGGCTTTCCAGCAGGACGAGCGCGCTGGCGAGCGCGCCCAGGACGAGGTTCACAGCCATCCCGGCCAGCACCGCCTGCAGCCCGGACAGGCCGCGCAGCCCGGTGATCGCGGCAACGAGCCCGAACGCGGCCCCCGCACCGGCCATGGCGAACCAGGCGCCGTGCGCGGCGGCGAGGGCCGGTGCGACCAGAGTGGCGGCGATCGTGGCAAGCCAGGCCCCCGAGGCCGCGCCCAGGGTCAGGGGCGAGGCCAAGCGGTTCTGGGTGACCTGCTGCATGAGACTGCCTGCCAGGCCGAGCGCCGCCCCCGTGAGGAGCGCCATGACGATGCGCGGCAGGGTGGCGTGACGGAAGCGGATCTCGGCGAAGGCCTCGGGCGGGGCGCCGAGGGAGAGGGACAGCATCCGCCCCGCCTCCAGATCGGTGCCGAGCGCCAGATGGGCGGCGAGGATCGCAGGCAGCACGAGCGCGATCCGGGGGGGAAGCCAGCGCGGCGCCGTCATCGTCACGCCCCCCCGGCGGCGGCGGGCGCGCGGCAGGCTGCGGTGGGGTCGCGCGTCGCGGGGATCGCACCGGCTGCGCACCGTCCGGGCCATGACCGGCAGGGACGGCCGCCGTCCGGTGCGGGCGAGTTCATTGCTGAAGATCCTCGAGCGCCGCCAGGATCGCCTCGGCATGGCGTTCGACCGAGAGGATGCCGCCGTAGCTCCAGACGCGCGGTATCTCGGCGAAGCGATCCGCGCGGATCGCGGGCAGGGCCCGCCAGAGCGGCCCCTCCATCGCCGCCGCGCCGCCCATATGGGGCCGGATCGCGAGCAACAACCCGTCCTCGACCAGGGCCAGGTCCTCGAGGGGGCGCTGGGTCACGCCGAAGCGGTTCGCGGGCAGGTCGAGCCCGGGCGTGAGGCCGATCCGGCGCAGCGCGTGGTCGGGAATGGAGTTGGCGCCGTAGATCCAGACGGTGGAGGCGTCGTTCAGCCGGATCAGCGTGGCGCGGTCCGGCGGGTCGAGGGCGGCGACCCGCTCGGCGATCCTGTCGAGCCGGTCCGCCATCTTCGCCAGGCGGGCTTCGGCGGCATCGCGGCGGCCGAAGAGGGTGCCGAGCCGCAGGAAGGTCTCGCGCGCGGCGGCGACGATTGTCGTGGTCGGCCGACCACGCGTCGAAGACGAGGGTCGGGGCGATGCGCTCCAACCGCCGGGCCAGGTTGGGGGCGAGGTCGGCGGCCAGGATCACGTCCGGCTCCAGCGCCGCGACGCGTTCCAGGTTGGGTTCGGTCCTGAGACCCACATCGGCGACGCCGGCGGGGATCGCCGGCTCTCCCACCCAGTCGGCATAGAGCTCGATCTCGGGGGCGCCGACGGGCGTGACCCCGAGATCGAGTACCTGTTCGGTAATTTCCCAGCCCAGCGTGACCACCCGTTCGGGCGGAGCCTCGAAGCGCCGCGTCCCGTCGCGGTCGGCGACGGTGATCTCGGCCCCGGCAGGAGTGGCGAGGCCGATCAGGAGGATGATCAGGCGGATCATGCCGGGGCCATGGCAACGAGGGCATCCGCGAGGCGCAGGGCGAGGGTTTCGAGCGAGACCACGCTGCCGAAGGTCCAGGCCGGTTCGGCGGTGGCGAATCGACCCGCGGCCACGGCCGGGATCGCCGCCCAGAGCGGACTGCCGTAGAGGTCGCCGGACGCCTCGAAGGGATCGAAGTGGACGATGGCGGCGTCGGGATACTCGGCGAGCGCCGCGACCGGCGCCAGGGTGAAGCCCCAGTCCGTCGCCGGCCCCCCTGCGGCCGGGGTCAGGCCCATGCCACGCAGGGCGGCCGTGGCGAGCGAGTTCGGCCCGTGGATCCGCACGCTGGTGGTCGACAGGATCCGCACCGGCAGGACCGGGGGGACCGCTCCGCCCCAGGCGGCGCGGACCCGGTTGCCGGCGGCGTCCATGGCGGCGTCGATCCGCGCCAGCCGGTCTTCGGCCAGGTCCGCCTTGCCGAAGAGGCGGGCGATCTCGCGGTAGGTGGCGCGCGCCGTGGCCGCATTGTCGTGCGCGGCGGAGAACTGGTCGAGGATCCGGGTCGGCGCGATCGTCGAGAGGCGGCGCGCCATGTCCGCCTGCTGGTCGGCGCCGAGGATCAGGTCGGGCGAGAGCCGGGACAGAGCCTCGAGGTTGGGCTCGGCCCTCAGGCCCAGATCCGTCACGCCCGCGGGGAGGGCCGGTGCACCGACCCAGGTGGCGTATCCCTGCGGATCGGCCACGCCTGTCAGCGGCAGGTCGAGGTCGACCGCGATCTCGGCCAGGCCCCAGGACAGGACCGCGACGTCAGCTGGCGGATCGCCGTCGCCCGGCGGAGGATCTGCGGCTGCGGGAAGAGCCGCCAGCGCGGCGAGGATCAGGATGCGGAACATGGGGCCTCAGGCGATGACGGCGTGGGGTGGGTGCGGCGCCGTGCGAGGGAGCAGGTCCATCTGAACCCCGGTGACGCGGGAGAGCACGTCGGGGTGGAGGAGCGCGCGGGCCTCGCCGTCGAAGGCGATCCGGCCTCCGTCCAGCGCCACGATCCGGTCGGCGTGACGCGCGGCGAGGTTCAGGTCGTGCAGGACGGCGACCACCCGGCGCCCCTGCCGCGACAGCCGGCCGAGCAGCGCCATGACCTCCTCAGCGTGACGCAGGTCGAGCGCGGAGGTGGGCTCGTCGAGCAGTAGGATGGGGGCATCCTGAGCCAGGAGCATGGCGATCCAGGCGCGCTGCCGCTCGCCGCCCGACGTATCGTCGGCGAGCTGGTCGGCCAGGTCCGCGGCGCCGGTCTCGGACAGCGCGCGGTCGACGGCGGCGTGGTCTCCCGCACGCCAGCGGCCCAGGGCGCCACGCCAGGGGAAGCGCCCCAGCCGCACCAGTTCGCGCACCGTCAGCCCGGCGACGGGCGGCAGGGATTGCGGAAGGTAGGCCACCGCGCGGGCCAGGTCGCGCTGGCGCCAGGCGGCGAGGTCCCGGCCGTCGAGGGCGATGGTGCCCCGGCCGGTACGGCGCTGCCGGGCGAGGCAGGAGAGGAGCGTGGACTTGCCCGATCCGTTATGGCCGAAGATCGCGGTCAGGCCTCGATCGCCGAGCGCCAGAGCGGGCACGTCGAGGACGCGCCGCCCGTCGTGATCGACCGCGATCCCGTCCAGTTCGAACATCAGAACCGCGCCGACAGGGAGGCGGCGACTTCGCGGCCCGCGCCGAAATAGCAGGTCGCGGTGTCGCAGAAGGTGAGGTGGCGTTCGTCCTCGAGATTGGAGACGTTGAGCGCCGCCTCGTAGCGATCCCATTGCCAGGCGAGGCGGGCATCGACCAGCGTGTAGGAGGGCGTGCGCCGGGTGTCCGTGCCGTCCCACTTCTCGCCCACATGGCGCAGGCCGATCCCGGTAGACAGCCCGACGAACGCGCCGGAAGACGGCGCCCAGGTCGCCCAGATCGAGCCGAACCGGTCGGGGATCGTGGCGATGGAGAAGCCCTCGACGTTCTCGGTCTCCTGCACGGTGGCGCTGGCGTCGATGCGGAAATCGCCGAACTGCCGCTCCATGCCCAGCTCGAGGCCGCGCGAACTGGCCTCGCCGCTCTGAACCTGGAAGCCCGGGTTGGCGGTATCGGCCCGGGTCAGGTTCGACTTCTCCAGGTCCCACAGGGCGAGGGTATAGAGGTCCTGCGTGTCCTCGGGCTGATATTTCACCCCGATCTCGATCTGCTCGCCGCGGGTCGGGTCGAACGGGTCGCCCTGGGCGTCGAGGCCCACGACTTCCTGACGGAAGCTCTCGGCGTAGCTGAGATAGGGGGCGATGCCGTTGTCGAAGCGGTAGAGGATGGCGGCGTTGACGGTGGTCGCCTCGTCGCTGGCATCGACGGCGCCGGTGCGGAAGGTGGCGGTCGCTTCGCCGGTCTCGATCCGGCCCCAGCGCAGGCCGGTGTCGAGATGCAGGCGGTCGTTCCAGGTGGCGCGGTTCTGCAGGTAGAGGCCGCGTTCCTCCACCGTATTGGCCGGCGTGTCGGTCACGGCGATGTCAGGGGCACCGGTATAGTCCGGATCGAACGGGTCGATGGGCCGGGTCTCGCCACCGTAGCCGAAATCGCTGTCGTATTCCGCATCGACCCAGGTCGCGCCGAGAATGGTCTGCATGTCCCAGCCGGCCGCGTCCCAGTCGGCGGTCGCATAGGCGTCGAAGCTCAGCGTCTCCAGACTGTTGTCAGCGGAGTAGAAGGTGCGGTCGATGGTGCCGTCGTCGCGGTAGCGGGTGGGGGCATTGGTGAAGGCCCACCACGCATGGTCGTAATCCGCCTCGGCTTCCAGCCAGCGGGCGCGGACCGAAAGCGACCACACCTTCGAGATGCGGTGGTCGGCGAAGAGGGTGACGCTGTCCTGCCGGCTGTCGAAGCGGTCGAAATCCGGCTCGCCGACGAACAGGCTGTCGGGCAGGTAGTCGCCGTTCGGCGCCGGCAGCAGCGTGCCGTAGAGCGAGGCGAACTGGATCAGTGGGCTGCCGTCGTTCTCCTGCCGGGTATAGAGCAGGGTTAGTTCTGTATCCGCCGTGGGCCTCCACGTGATCGAGGGGGCGATGGCCACCGCGTCCTTGTCGGAGAAGTCGACCTGCGTGGTGCCGTCGCGGAGGAGACCGACGAAGCGGTAGGAGAGGGTGCCGTCGGCGTTGAGCGGCCCGCCCACGTCAATGCCAAGCTCTGCGCTCTCCTGGTCGCCGAAGGAAAGTTGCACGAGGTTGTCGCCGGTCAGGTTGGCTGCGGTCTTACTCTCGGTGTTGACGACGCCGCCGACCTCGCCGTTGCCGTAGAGGCCCGAGGCGGGGCCGCGCAGGACCTGGATCCGGTGGAGCAGGAAAGGTTCTGGCTTGGTGTCGTTGTAGAACCCGTAGCGCGCCGGCAGGCCGTCATGGAAGGTGGCCGGGCGGAAGCCGCGGATCGTGTACCAGTCGGAGCGGTCGTCGAGGCCGAACTCGCCGGAGGCGACGCCGGGCGTGTAGCGCAGCGCCTCTTCCACGTTTCTGGCACCGCGCTGTCGGATCTCCTCCGATGTGACCACGCTGATCGAACGCGGAGTCTCGGCGATGGGCGCGCCCGACTTCATCAGCCGCCCCGTCGAAAGGTCGGCCAGAGGGCCGGCGAAGCCACCGGCACCGGCATCTACGGTGATCGTGCCGAGGTCGAACGCCTCCTGTGCAAGGCCGGGCTGGGCGGCGGCGAGGGCGAGGCCGGAGACGGCAAGGCGGCGGAGGATCATGTCCCGTATCCCGTATTGTTAACTTTTTCAGTCGGGTATTTTTCCCGATAAAAGGAGTCAACTACCGATCGACCCAGTAGCCGGAAATCGTCGTCTCTCCGCGCGACAGGCCACGGCGCTCGCGCAGGTCGCGGCGCATGGCCGCGGCGCGGGCCTTCTCGGCGGCGAACCAGACATGGCGCTCGGGCGTCGCGCCGAGGTCGAGATCGTCCATCGCCGCCTCGAGCCGTTCGCCCCGCGCCCGCGACAAAACGCGAAGCGCGATGCCCCGGGGGGGGGCGGCAATGGGCAGGCCGGGCTCCGCCGCGGCGGTCTCGACCAGGGCGGTGCCGGTGGTGCCGGGCCCGGCGGACTCGAGGATGCGGGCGATGGCGGGCAGGGCGGTCTCGTCCCCGGCCAGCGTGAGGTGGCGGCCGGGCGGCAGCCAGCCGCCGCCCGGGCCGACGAGGCCGAGCGGGTCGCCCGGCCGCGCGGCGTCGAGCCAGTCGCATGTCGGGCCGCGGCCGTGGCGGAACGCCTCCACCGTGAGGGTTCCGGCCTCGGGGTCGATCCGCCGGATGGTATAGACTGCGAGGTGGAGCGCATCCGCGCCCCGCGGCCAAAGCGTGCGCCCGGCCGGGTCTAGGCCGGGCCAGACCGGCGCGCGGCCCCGCGGCGGCAGGGCGAGCCGCAGGTGCAGACCGTCGCGCGCGAAGGCACCGAGATCGTCTGCCGCGACCTCCAGTCGGGTGAAGGACGGGCAGGGACGCTCGATCACGGTCACCCGCCCGGCGCGGAAATTGGGCGGCCGCGCCGTGGCGGGCAGTGCGTCGGACCAGCGCAGTCCGGCGACGAAACCGGGGTCGACCGCCTCTACCCGGGCCACGACCGATTCGCGCAGCATGAAGGCGTTGGCCGGGCTGGTCGCCGCGATATGCACCCGGAGTTCTCCCGGCGCGGCGGCGTAAAAGACCTGGCCGATCCCCGTGTCGAGCGAAAGGCGGGCGGGCCGGTCGTCGCGCATTGGGCAGTCGATCTCGACGCAGGCGGCGGCGACGGCGTCGAGGACCGCGCCGGCGCGCGTGGTGACAAGTCGGGCGTTGATCTCGGGGGGTGACGGCATCTACGTAATCCGACTAATTTGATCGCGAATCGCTATCTCACTGATCTGCCTGAGGATCGGGGGGCACGCAATCCCGACAAAACCACTTGACTATTAACGGGCCCGGTGGAAGTCAGACGCGAGGCGGCCCGGCCGATGGCGGGGCCGGGAACTTCGAAGGATGTGTCCATGCGCCTGACTCCCGTCTTCGCGGCTTGCGCCGCGCTGTCTCTCGTCCCGCCCGCTGCCGCGCAGGAGGCCGCGACCGGCGGCGTGTCGATCGAGCTGAACGCCGCCCGCGACGCGGAGACGGGCTGCACCCTGAGCTTCCTCGTGACCAACGGCCGCGAGGCGGACGTGGCGGCGGCCGTCTACGAGACCGTGCTGTTCGACACCGCGGGCCAGGTCGAGCGGCTGACCCTGTTCGACTTCGGGGAACTGCCGGCGGGCCGGCCGCGGGTGCGGCAGTTCACCCTGCCCGACACCTCCTGCGCGGGGATCGGACGCATCCTGGTGAACGGAGCCAGCACCTGCGAGGCGGCCGGGGAAGACGCCTGCATGGCGGGGCTCGCGTTGTCGAGCCGCACGGAGATCGAGGTGATCGGATGATCGAGGCGGTCCTTTCCGCATTGTCCGAGGTCGCCGATCTGGGCGGGCCGGTCGTGCTGGTGCTGGTGGCCGTCGCCGTGGCGGCGGGGGCGGTCGTGCTCTACAAGCTGTGGCAGTTCGCGGCCGCCGGCGTCGGGCAGCACAAGGCGCTCGGCCGGGCCATCGACGCCTGGGACCGGGGCGACCGGAGGGCTGCGCGGGAGGAGTTGTCGGCCTCGCGCTCTTACCTGGCGCCGGTGGTCGACATGGCGCTGACCGCCCCCGACGCCCCTGAGGCGCAGACCCGCCTGACGGCGGAGGCGGAGGCGCGCTTCGCCGGGTTGGAGCGGGGCCTGCGCTTCCTCGACATCGTGGCGCAGCTGGCCCCGTTGCTGGGTCTGTTCGGCACCGTCCTGGGCATGATCGAGGCGTTCCGGTCGCTGCAGGAGGCGGGCGCCCAGGTGGATCCGGCGATCCTGGCCGGCGGGATCTGGGTGGCGCTCTTGACCACCGCCGCCGGCCTTGCGGTGGCAATGCCCGTGGCGCTGATCCTGTCGTGGTTCGAGGGGCGGATGGATGCCGAAAGGGTGCTGGCGGAGCGCGCCATCGCCACGATCCGTGCTCCCTTGCGCGGAGGGGCGAGGCAGGCGGCTCCGGCTGCCGCAGCCCATGCGTGAGGCGCGGCGCAGGCGACGGCTCTCGCTCACGTCGCTGATCGACGTGATCTTCCTGCTCTTGCTGTTCTTCATGCTGACCTCGACCTTCTCGCGCTTTGCCGAAGTGGAGCTTTCCGCCGCCGCGCCCGCAGGGGCGGCGGCTGAGACGCGCCCGGTCTTCCTGCGCCTGTCGTCCGACACCGTCAGCGTGAACGGCGATGCGGTCGAGATGGCGGGGCTGCGCGACGCTCTGGCCCATGAGGGCGATGCGGTGCGGCCGGTGCTCGTGTCGCTCGCGGGCGGCGTCTCCTCGCAACGGCTGGCGGACCTGCTCGGGGCATTGCGGTCAGTGCCGCGAGTGGCGCCGACGGTGCTGGGGGGCGGAACGTGATTCGCCGCAGGCCCCGCTCCGCCAAGGGCGAGCCGACCATTGCGCTGATCAACGTGGTGTTCCTGATGCTCGTCTTCTTCATGGTGGCCGGCACGATCGCGCCGCCGCTGGAACAGGACCTGGCACTGGTCCGCACCGAGGGGCTGGAGGGGCGTGCGCCGCCCGAGGCGCTCGTGGTGCGGGCCGACGGACGCCTTTTCTATCGCGGCGAACCGGTGCCCTCGGCCGCCGCCCATGCCCGGTCCCTCCCCGAGGGCGAGCGGGACGCGATCCGGGTGGTGCCGGACCGCGACCTGCCGGCCGCCGGTCTGGTGAGGGTGGCGGCGGAACTGCGCGGCGCAGGGGCGGAGCGGGTGCTGATCGTGACCGAAATGGGGCTGGAATGATCCCGCGCTCGCGATCCGTGAAGGCGCTCGCCGCCGGGGTGTCGCTGGCCGCGACGGGGGCGGCGATGGCGGTGAGCCTCGCCCCCGCGCCGGTGGAGATCGCCGGCGGCGACGCCCCGGTGGAGGCGCGGCTCGGCACCAGCTTCGAAGACCTCTCGGCGGGCACGCTCGACGGCGAGGCGCCGTCGGAGACGATCGCGCCCGAACCGGCCACGGAAAAGGTCGCGGCCGCGCCGCCGGATCCCGTGGCGCGGACCGAGCCGGCCCCGGAGCGGACCGCACCGCAACCACTGGCGCCGGACGTACCCACGGCGGCGGTGCCCAAGCCCGCGCCGAAGGCGGCCGCGGCACCACCGGCGCAGGCGGCCGAGACCACCCCACCGGCGGACCGGATCGCGGCGGCGCCCGACCCCGAACCGGGCGTGGTCGACCGCTCCCGACGGCCGAGCGCCCGCGACCCCGAGGTTGCACGCCGCGCCGATCGGCAGCCGCAACCCACCGCGCGGGGCAACGCCGACCGAGCGGCACGTGCGGGCGCCGAGACCGGGCAACGAGAGGCGCCGGCACGGCAGGCCGCCACGGGACAAGGGGCGCAGGAGACCACGGGCAACGCCGACGCCTCGAGCTATCCCGGGGAGGTGATGGCTCGGCTGAGCCGGGTGCCGCGGCCCTCGGTCCGGGCGCGGGGGGCCGCCGTCGTGACCTTCTCGGTCGATTCGGGGGGCGGGCTTGCCCGCGCCGCCCTGTCGCAGTCCTCGGGCTCGGCGGAGCTGGACCGGGCGGCGTTGCGGATGGTGCGCCGGGCGGCACCGTTCCCGTCCCCGCCGCGGGGGGCACGGCGCGACTTCTCCATCAGGATCGCCGGGCGGTAGGCGGACCCCGCCTGCGGTGCCGGGCCGATCCTGCCGGGCAACGCCATCGCAGCCCCGCTGAATCCGCGGCAGGTGCAGCGGGGCGGGGATGGCGTTTGGAACTGCATCGAGTGGAGATCCGCCCATCCCGCCCTTCCCCGCGCGGAGGGGCTGCGCTCGGCCGGTTCGCCCGGGGCCGCGGAGCGACCGCGTCTCCAGTTTCCCAAACCCGGTGAGCCCGCTATTTCGGGATCATGGACATCGTTCTGGTCACCACGGTCATCGCCTCGCTGTTCCTCGTGATCGGGGTTGCCGAACCGCTCGCGGCGCGGCTGCGCGTGCCCTACAGCGTGATCCTCGCGATCCTCGGGGTGCTGATCGGGTCCGGCGCGATCTTCTTCCTGCGCACCGAGTTGACGGATGCGCTGAACCCGGCCGCGCTGGCGATCCTCGGGCTGCCGATCCGGTCCAACGTCTTCCTCTACGTCTTCCTGCCGACGCTGCTGTTCCAGGCCACGCTGGGGATGAACCTGCGGCGGATGCTCGACGACTGGGTGCCGATCCTCCTGCTGGCGGTGGTGGCGGTGGTCGTGGCGACGCTCAGCGTGGGCTACGCGCTCGCCTGGGCCAGCACGCTGCCGCTGGCGGTCTGCCTGCTCGTCGGCGCGATCGTGTCCACCACCGACCCCTCGGCCGTGGTCTCGATCTTCCGCTCCATCTCGGCGCCGCGACGCCTCGCCCGCATCATCGAGGGCGAGAGCCTCCTGAACGACGCCGCCGCCATCGCGCTGTTCGGCCTGTTCATGGGGTTCGTCATGATGGGCGCGCCGGAGCCCGCGCTCGGCGAGGCGCTTCTCCGCTTTCCGGTACTCGTCGCGGGGGGCGCCGCGATCGGATGGCTCGCCGCCCGAGGCGCGCTCTGGCTGATGGCGATCTTCGCCCGGCACGACCGGGGACAGATCTCGGTATCGGTGGCGCTGCCCTACCTGGCCTATATCGGCGCCGAACAGAGCGGCGCGGCCTCGGGTGTGATCGCCGTCGTCGTCGCCGGGTTGACATTGAACCTGAGCTGGCCGGGGCGGCTGCTCCCCCAGGCCTGGACGAATATGCGCGAGACCTGGGATCTGCTCGCCCACTGGGCCGGGGCGCTCATCTTCATCCTGGCCGCGCTCCTGATACCCCGCCTCCTCGAAGAGGTCAGGGGGCAGGATTTCGCGCTGCTGGGCGTGGTGATCCTGGCCGCCATCGCGGCCCGGGCGGTGGTCCTCTTCGGGTTGTTGCCGCTGCTGACCGGCCTGCGCGTTTCACCCCCCGTCGAGCGCCCCTATCGCGCGGCGATCCTGTGGGGGGGCTTGCGCGGTGCGGTCACCCTCGCGCTGGCGCTGGCCGTCACCGAGAACCTCAGCATCCCCGTCGAGACCAAGCGGGTGGTCGGCATCCTCGCCACCGGCTTCGCGCTCTTCACCCTCATCGTGCAGGGCACCACGCTGCGGGTCGTGATCCGGGGGCTGAAGCTCGACCGGCTCTCTCCACTCGACGAGGCGCTGTCGCGGCAGATCGTGGCCGTCGCGCTGCAGACCGTCCGCGAGGATGTGGCGCGGACCGCGGAAAACTACGAACTGACACATGACCTGGTTCGCTCGGAGGCGAAACGCTTCGGCGACCGGCTGGAAGGGGCCGTGAAGACCGCGGAGGCGCGGTCGGACATCCTCGACCGGGACCGTATCACGCTGGGCCTGATCGCTCTCGCCGGACATGAGCGCGACGTGATCCTTTCGCGCGTGCGGGAACTGACGATCTCAGCGCGGATGGCGGAGCAAATCCTGTCGGAGGCGGACCGGCTGATCGAGGGCGCCCGGAGCGACGGGCGCAACGGCTATCAGCGCGCCGCGCGACACAGCGTCATCTACGGACCGGCGTTCCGGGCGGCGGTCGTGCTCCACGGCCGCCTGGGCCTATCGAAGCCGCTGGCGCGCATGACCGCCGACCGGTTCGAGTTCCTGCTGGCGCAGAAGCTCATCCTGCGCGACCTGGGCGCCTTTCTCGACCGGCGCATCCGGCGCATCCACGGCCGCCGCGTCTCGGACCTGTTGCACGAGTTGCTGGACCGCCGGATCGAGATGGTGGGGACCGCGCTCGAGGGGTTGCGCCTGCAGTACCCGGGATACGCGGAGGAACTGGAACGCCGCTTCATCCGGCGCACCGCCCTGCGGCTCGAGGAGCGGGAATACACCGCCATGCGGGAAGACGGGTTGATGGACGCCGAGGTCTACACGAAGCTCCTGCAGGATCTCGCCGTGCGCCGAGGGGCGGCCGAGAAGCGCCCGCAACTGGATATCGTCCTTCAGCGCGCCGAGCTCGTCCGACACTTCCCTCTGTTCACCGATCTTGGTGATGTCGAATTGAAACGGTTGAGCCGGGCACTGCGAACCCGTCACGTCAATGCCGGAGAAACCGTGATCGGCAAGGAAAGCTCCGCGAAGAGCGTGTATTTCATCGCATCCGGCGCGGTCGAGCTGGAAAGTGGCGGGCGTACCTGGCGGCTCGGTCGGGGCGAGATGTTCGGTCAGATGTCCATCCTGACCCGTACGCCGCGCCGCGCCGAGGTGCGCGTGATCGCCCCGTCGACGCTCCTCGTGCTCGACGAAGAGCGTTTTCGCCGCCTCCTGAAACGCAGCGAGGCGCTGCAGGAGGCGGTTCGGACGAGTGCAAAAAGGCGCGGTATCAACCTCGAAGGGGTCCCGCCCGAGGCAAGCTCGGAAGCGGCTTGAGCGGACCTGCCCCGCGAGGCCGGCCCGAGAACCCGACTCGAAACTCCATGATGTTCGACGATGCCTTGCGAGATGGCGGGTGACGCGGCGAATGGGGGCAATGGTGATCCATGCCTCGGCACTGGCGATGGTTTTCTCCCGGTCTTTCGCGCGCCGGCGGCATCGGCCGAGCCAGGCGAAGGCGCGTTCGACGACCCAGCGGCGGGGGAGCACCTCGAAGCCTTTGGCGGCGTCGGAGCGCTTGACGATTTCCAGCGTCCGGTCGCCGATCTTGTCCAGCGCGCTGCGGAGCTTCGGCCCGGCGCAGCCGCCGTCGGCGAAGAGGTGCCGCAGCCGGGGAAACGCATGGCGGATGGATCCGAGCACCGCTGGCGCGCCGTCGCGATCCTGGATGTCGGCCGCGTGCGCGACCAGCCCGACCATCAGGCCGAGCGTGTCAGGGACGCTATGGCGCTTGCGTCCCTTGACCTTCCTGCCGGCATCGAAGCCGCTAACCCCTCCGCTTTCCGTGGTTCTTGCGCTCTGGCAGTCGATCACGCCGGCTGAAGGCGTGGCGTCGCGACCATCGCGCTCGCGCGCCGCCCTCACCAGATACTGGTTGACGGCCTTCGGCCGGCCGCTGTCGCGCCATTCGTGGAAATGGCGCTGCACCGTCGCGGGCGGTGGAACGTCCTTCGGCAGACAGGCCCACTGGCAGCCGGTCGACGCCATGTGGAGGATCGCGTTCATCACCTCGCGCAAATCGGTCGTTCGAGGCCGGCCGATGCGACGCGGCGAGGGCATGGAGGGCCCGATCGGCGCCCGTTCCCGATTTGTCGGATCGCTTGCGTAGCGGCCGCCGCGCCGATCATGCTCAAGCCGGGCGGTTTCAGTCCAAGGCATGTGACCCTCCGGCCAGTCTGGCAACCGGACAGAATCACAAGGCACTGAAACTGCTCGACGCTTTTCGGGTTGGGCTCTGAGGTGATGCGCTTCTGCCGGCACCGTTTCACGGAGCTGATGATTGCCGCCGCACGGGCGTGCTGCAGCACCCCGCGCGCCGCATGATTCCAGTTGATCCGCGGGATCCTTCGCGGTCGGCGCAGGCGCGCGGGAGGATGGCCGATGACCGCGCGGCAGGGTGCTTATCTCCTTGGTGACCGTCATGGCGGAGCCGGTGGGATTCGAACCCACGGAACCCGCGAAGGCTCAACGGATTTCAAATCCGTCGCAATCGACCACTCTGCCACGGCTCCACCTCGTCGGCTACGTGGATCGAAGCGGTTTTGCAAGCTGGCGGATGCTGGACCTCGCCGCCCGACCCGTGGCAGACCCGTCCGTGGCCGACGCGGCGAAAGGAAGTGAACGTTGCAGCGATTCCTGTCCATCGGCGAATGCATGGTCGAGATGGCGCCGGACGAGGGCGACCTCTACGCCATGGGGTTCGCCGGCGATACCTTCAACACCGCGTGGTACGTGCGCCGCCTCGTGGAGGAGCGGGTCGAAGTGTCGTATTTCTCCGCCATCGGGTCGGACCCGATCTCGGCACGGATGGAGGCGTTCATGCGCGACGCCGGCATCGTGCCGAGGCTGGAGGCGCGGACGGACTCGACGGTGGGCCTCTACCTCATCTCCCTCGCCGACGGTGAGCGCAGCTTCTCCTATTGGCGCGAGGCCTCGGCGGCGCGGCACCTTCACGAGAGCCTGGCGTGCATCCCGGATCTCGCGGCGGGCGACATGGTGTATTTTTCGGGGATCACCATGGCGATCCTGCCTGATGCGGGGCGGCGATCCCTGCTCGGCACGTTGGAAGACCTGCGAGGCAGGGGCGTGCGCGTGGTCTTCGACACCAACCTGCGGCCGCGGCTGTGGTCCGGCGCGGAGGACATGCGCCGGTGGGTGACCGCGGCCGCCGGCGTCAGCGACATCGTCCTGCCCTCGTTCGACGACGAGGCGGACGTCTTCGGCGACGGTGATCCGGGCCAGACGGCCGCGCGTTACGCGGCGGCCGGGGCCGGCATGGTCGCGGTCAAGAACGGCGCCGGCCCCGCCCACCTGCGCAGCGGCGATCGCGTGGCCGAGATCGTGCCCGAACCTGTCGGCGAGGTGATCGACACGACCGCGGCGGGGGACAGTTTCAACGCGGCCTTTCTGGTGGCCCTCGCCGCGGGTCGGAGTGCCGAGGAGGCGGTGCGGGAGGGCTGCCGCCTGGCGGCGCGAGTGATCGCCCGGCGGGGTGCGTTGGTCGAACTCTGACGGTCGAGGCGGAGGGAAACGCCCCAGGCGGAGACGTCACAGTGGCGCGGATGGCGCATTCGGGGAGGGACGTTGGCCCGTCCGCGTGGCGCCGTCGGGCCGCATCGCCGGGATGGGCGGCGCCTGGGACGCCGGGCGCGAAGCGGCCCGGCGGCGTGAACAGCGGCCTGTTGACAGGTTCGGGGTCGGCTTCTATACGGCCCCAACCGCGCGACCGGGTGAGTCTCTCCGGGCCGGTCTCAAATTGATGGAAGTGGTCACGATCCAGGCCGCAGGGCCTCGATCCTCTGGATACCCGCCGCATGGGCCCCCGGGGTCGCATCGCGGTCTTTGCGTTGCGTGGACGCGCGCGGCGCCGGAACGACGAAGCGGGGTGCGCGCGCCCCAGACGGAACAGAACAGTGTTGCAACACGGGGAATGAAACCGGAATGCCAACGATCCAGCAGCTGATCCGCAAGCCGCGGCAGCCGAAAGTCAAACGCTCGAAGTCGCTGCACCTCGAATCCTGCCCGCAGAAGCGCGGGGTGTGCACGCGCGTCTACACGACCACGCCGAAGAAGCCGAACTCGGCCATGCGGAAGGTCGCCAAGGTGCGCCTGACGAACGGTTACGAGGTCATCAGCTACATCCCCGGCGAGAGCCACAACCTGCAGGAGCACTCGGTTGTGCTGATCCGCGGTGGCCGGGTGAAGGACCTTCCGGGCGTCCGCTATCACATCGTGCGCGGCGTGCTGGACACGCAGGGCGTCAAGAACCGGCGTCAGCGCCGATCGAAATACGGCGCCAAGCGTCCGAAGTAAGAGGATACGAAGAGATGTCCCGTCGTCACGCCGCCGAAAAGCGCGAGATCCTGCCCGACGCCAAATACGGCGACCGGGTGGTCACCAAGTTCATGAACAACCTGATGGTCGACGGGAAGAAGTCCGTCGCCGAGACCATCGTCTACAACGCGTTCGACCGCGTCGAAGGCAAGCTGAAGAAGTCGCCCATCGAGGTGTTCCACGAGAGCCTCGACAACATCAAGCCGTCGGTCGAGGTGCGCTCGCGCCGCGTCGGCGGGGCGACCTACCAGGTGCCCGTCGAGGTCCGCCCCGAGCGCCGCGAGGCGCTGGCATTGCGCTGGCTGATCGACGCCTGCCGCAAGCGCAACGAGAACACCATGGAAGAGCGTCTCGCCGCCGAGCTGGTCGACGCCGTCAATGGCCGCGGCACCGCCGTGAAGAAGCGTGAAGACACCCACAAGATGGCCGACGCCAACAAGGCGTTCAGCCATTATCGTTGGTAACCGTACTCTAGCCTGAGGATCTCTCCAGATGGCCCGCGAATATTCGCTCGACCGCTACCGCAACTTCGGCATCATGGCCCACATCGATGCCGGCAAGACCACCTGCACCGAGCGCGTCCTGTTCTACACCGGCAAGTCCCACAAGATCGGCGAGGTCCATGATGGGGCCGCGACGATGGACTGGATGGAGCAGGAGCAGGAGCGGGGCATCACGATCACCTCCGCCGCGACCACGACTTTCTGGTTCCGCACCGAGGACGGCGAGAACCCGACCGGCCTGTACGGCGACACGCCGCAGGAGGCGAAGTTCCGCTTCAACATCATCGACACGCCGGGCCACGTGGACTTCACCATCGAGGTCGAGCGGTCGCTCGCCGTGCTCGACGGGGCGATCTGCGTGCTGGACGCCAATGCGGGCGTCGAGCCCCAGACCGAGACCGTCTGGCGCCAAGCCGACCGCTACAAGGTTCCGCGCATCGTCTTCGTCAACAAGATGGACAAGATCGGCGCCGACTTCTTCAACTGCGTGAGGATGATCAAGGACCGCACCGGTGCCAACGCCGTGCCGATCCAGCTGCCGATCGGGGCCGAGGACAAGCTCGAGGGCATCGTCGACCTCGTGACCATGAAGGAATGGGTCTGGAAGGGCGAAGACCTGGGCGCGTCCTGGGTGGTGCAGGACCTCCGCGAGGACATGCGCGAGCAGGCTGAGGAATGGCGCTCCAATCTCATCGAGGCCGCCGTCGAGATGGACGACGCCGCGATGGAGGCGTATCTGGAGGGCGAGGAGCCCGACCTGCCGACGCTGCGCGCGCTGATCCGCAAGGGGACCCTGTCGCTGTCCTTCGTGCCGGTTCTGGCCGGCTCGGCGTTCAAGAACAAGGGCGTCCAGCCGCTCCTCAACGCGGTCATCGACTACCTGCCCGGTCCGCTCGACGTGCCGCCCTACATGGGCTTCTCGCCGGACGACGAGACCGAGACGCGCAACATCGAGCGCCGCCCCGGCGACGAGCAGCCCTTCGCGGGCCTGGCCTTCAAGATCATGAACGACCCCTTCGTGGGCTCGCTGACCTTCTGCCGGATCTACTCGGGTCTGCTGGAGAAGGGCGGATCGGTCATGAACTCCACCAAGGGCAAGCGCGAGCGCATCGGCCGGATGATGATGATGCACTCCAACTCGCGCGAGGAGATCGACTGGGCGGGATCCGGCGACATCATCGCGCTCGCCGGCCTGAAGGAGACGACCACCGGCGACACGCTCTGCGACTCGCAGAAGCAGGTGGTGCTGGAGACGATGACCTTCCCCGACCCGGTGATCGAGATCGCGGTCGAACCCAAGACCAAGGCCGACCAAGAGAAGATGTCCGCCGGCCTGCAGCGCCTGGCGGCCGAGGATCCGTCCTTCAAGGTCGAGACCGACATCGAGTCCGGCCAGACCATCATGAAGGGCATGGGCGAATTGCACCTCGACATCCTGGTCGACCGCCTGAAGCGGGAGTTCAAGGTCGAGGCCAATATCGGCGCGCCGCAGGTGGCCTATCGCGAGACGATCAAGCAGCAGATCACGCATACCTACACCCACAAGAAGCAGTCGGGTGGCTCGGGGCAGTTCGCCGAGGTGCAACTCGAGATTTCTCCGACCGAACCGGGCGAGGGCTACTCCTTCGAGAGCCGCATCGTCGGTGGCTCGGTGCCGAGGGAATACGTCCCCGGCGTGGAGAAGGGCATCAAGTCGGTGATGGATTCCGGTCCGATCGCCGGGTTCCCGGTGATCGACTTCAAGGTCGCGCTGGTCGACGGCAAGTATCACGATGTCGACTCTTCCGTCCTGGCCTTCGAGATCGCCAGCCGGATGTGCATGCGCGAGGGCCTGCGGAAGGCCGGTGCCCTGCTGCTGGAGCCGATCATGAAGGTCGAGGTCGTGACGCCTGAGGAATACACGGGCAACGTGATCGGGGACCTGACCTCGCGGCGCGGCCAGATGCAGGGGCAGGAGCCACGCGGCAACGCGATCGTCATCGACGCCTTCGTGCCGCTGGCCAACATGTTCGGCTACATCAACAACCTGCGCTCCATGTCCTCGGGCCGCGCGCAGTTCACGATGCAGTTCGACCATTACGAGCCGGTGCCGCAGAACATCTCGGAAGAGATCCAGGCGAAATACGCCTGAAGACAGTGATTCGGCGGGCCGGCTGTGACCGGTTCGCCCCAGGAACGACAGGAGGCCATCATGGCGAAGGCGAAATTCGAACGTAACAAGCCGCACGTGAACATCGGGACGATCGGTCACGTGGACCACGGCAAGACGACGCTGACGGCGGCGATCACGAAGTATTTCGGCGATTTCCGGGCTTATGACCAGATCGACGGGGCGCCGGAGGAGAAGGCGCGGGGGATCACGATCTCGACGGCGCACGTGGAATACGAGACCGAGAACCGGCACTACGCCCACGTGGACTGCCCGGGCCATGCCGACTACGTGAAGAACATGATCACGGGCGCGGCGCAGATGGACGGCGCGATCCTGGTGGTGAACGCGGCCGACGGTCCGATGCCGCAGACGCGCGAGCACATCCTGCTGGGCCGCCAGGTGGGCATCCCGGCGATGGTCGTCTACATGAACAAGGTCGACCAGGTGGACGACGAGGAGCTTCTCGAGCTCGTGGAGATGGAGATCCGCGAGCTTCTGTCCTCCTACGACTTCCCCGGCGACGACATCCCGATCGTGAAGGGCTCGGCGCTGGCGGCGATGAACGGCGAGAACCCGGAGATCGGCGAGAACTCGATCAAGGAGCTGATGGCGGCGGTGGACGAGTACATCCCGACGCCGGAGCGGGCGATCGACCAGCCGTTCCTGATGCCGGTCGAGGACGTGTTCTCGATCTCGGGCCGCGGCACGGTTGTGACCGGCCGGGTCGAGCGGGGCGTGATCAACGTGGGCGACGCGATCGAGATCGTGGGCCTGAAGGACACCAAGAAGACCACCTGCACGGGCGTGGAGATGTTCCGCAAGCTTCTCGACCGGGGCGAGGCGGGCGACAACATCGGCGCGCTGCTGCGCGGGATCGAGCGCGACGGGGTGCAGCGCGGCCAGGTTCTGTGCAAGCCCGGCTCGATCACGCCGCACACCAAGTTCGAGGCCGAGGCCTACATCCTCACCAAGGAGGAGGGCGGACGCCACACGCCGTTCTTCGCCAACTACCGGCCGCAGTTCTACTTCCGCACGACGGACGTGACCGGGACGGTGCAGCTGGCCGAGGGCACCGAGATGGTGATGCCGGGGGACAACGTCTCCTTCGGCGTGGAGCTGATCGCGCCGATCGCCATGGAGGAAAAGCTGCGCTTCGCCATCCGCGAGGGCGGCCGCACCGTCGGCGCCGGCGTCGTCTCCAAGATCATCGAGTGACGCCCGGCGCGCCCCGCACAGGGGCCGCCTCGAGATCCTCCGCGCGCCAGGCGCCTGCCCTGGCGGGCCGGTGCGCGGAGGGACGTCAAACCGGTCCGACGTGGGAAGGGGAATGACCCCCGGTCCACCTCTCGACTGAAACCCGCAAGGGAAAGAGACACATGGCCGCCAGCCAGAATATCCGCATTCGCCTCAAGGCGTTCGACTACCGGGTGCTCGACAGCTCCACCCAGGAGATCGTGTCGACCGCGAAGCGCACCGGCGCATCCGTTCGCGGGCCGATCCCGATGCCGAACAAGATCGAGAAGTTCACCGTCCTGCGTGGCCCCCACGTGGACAAGAAGTCCCGCGACCAGTTCGAGATCCGCACCCACAAGCGGATGCTCGACATCGTCGATCCCACCCCGCAGACCGTGGATGCGCTGATGAAGCTCGATCTCGCGGCCGGCGTGGCCGTCGACATCAAGGTGATGGGAGGCTGACATGCTGCGCTCTGGCGTAATCGCGAAGAAGATCGGCATGACGCGGATCTTCCAGGACGACGGCCGGCAGGTGCCCGTCACCGTCCTTCAACTCGACAAGCTCCAGGTCGTGGCCCAGCGCACGCCGGATCGGGACGGCTATGCCGCGGTCCAGCTCGGCGCCGGGTCGGCCAAGCCCAAGAACGTGACCCGCGCGCTGCGCGGCCACTTCGCCGTTGCGAAGGTGGCCCCCAAGCGCAAGGTCGCCGAGTTCCGGGTCGCCCCCGAGAACCTGATCGACGTGGGCGAGGAGATCACCGCGAACCACTATTTCGCGGGCCAGTATGTCGACGTCTGCGGCACCTCCATCGGCAAGGGCTTCGCCGGCCCGATGAAGCGGCACAACTTCCGCGGCCTCGAGGCCACGCACGGCGTGTCGATCAGCCACCGTGCCCACGGCTCCACCGGCCAGTGCCAGGACCCCGGGAAGGTGTTCAAGGGCAAGAAGATGGCCGGCCACATGGGCGCGGCCCGCGTGACCACGCAGAACCTGCAGGTCGTCAAGACGGATGCCGAGCGCGGCCTGATCATGGTCAAGGGCGCGGTGCCCGGGGCCAAGGGCGGCTGGGTCACCATCAAGGACGCGGTCAAGAAGGCGGCCGTCGAGGGCACGATCTACCCGGCGGCCCTGAAATCCGCCGCCGAGGAGGCCGAACGGGCCGCCCGCGAGGCCGCCGAGGCCGCCGAAGCGGAGCGCCTCGAGGCCGAGCGCGCCGAGCAGGAGCGTCTTGCCGCCGAGCAGGAAGCCGCGCTGAAGGAGGCCGAGGCCGAGATCGCGGACGAGTCGGCGGATACCGACAACTCGGACGCCGAGAAGAAGGAAGGTGACGAATGAAGACCGACGTCCTGACGCTCGACGGCGGCAAGAACGGCTCGGTCGATCTCGACGACGAGATCTTCGGGCTGGAGCCGCGCGCCGACATCCTCCACCGCGTCGTGCGCTGGCAGCGCAACAAGGCGCAGCAGGGCACCCACGCGGTGAAGACCCGCGGCGAGACGAGCTACTCGACCAAGAAGATCTACCGCCAGAAGGGCACCGGCGGCGCGCGCCACGGCGACCGCAACGCGCCGATCTTTCGCAAGGGTGGCGTCTACAAGGGACCGGTGCCGCGCAGCCACGGCCACGACCTGCCCAAGAAGTTCCGCCGGCTGGGTCTGAAGCACGCGCTGTCTGCCAAGGCGCGGGAGGGTAACCTCATCGTGCTGGAGGCGGCCGAGCTGGCCGAAGCCAAGACCAAGGCGCTGTCGTCCAAGGTCAAGGAACTCGGCTGGAAGCGCGCGCTCGTCATCGACGGGACCGAGGTGAATGACAACTTCGCCCGGGCCGCGCGCAACATCGAGGGCCTCGACGTGCTGCCCTCCATCGGCGCGAACGTCTACGACATCCTCAAGCGTGATACCCTGGTGATCACCAGGGCGGGGATCGAAGCTCTGGAGGCTCGACTGAAATGAGCGCGAAGACAGACCATTACGACCTGATCCGCAAGCCGGTGATCACGGAGAAGGCGACCATGGCCTCCGAGCAGGGGGCCGTCGTCTTCGAGGTGGCGCGCGAAGCCTCCAAGCCGGCGATCAAGGAAGCCGTCGAGAGCCTGTTCGGCGTGAAGGTGAAGTCGGTCAACACGACGATCACCAAGGGCAAGCAGAAGCGGTTCCGCGGGATCACCGGCTACCGCAACACGGTCAAGAAGGCCTACGTGACCCTCGAGGAGGGGAACACGATTGACGTGACCACGGGGCTGTAATAGCAGGCCCCACTCGCCGGCCCCGGATGATTTCCGGGGCCGGCATGTCTTGAGATCACACGGGACCTTCGGGGCCCTTCACCCGCGGCGGGACGTCTCCGCCGCCACAAGCAACGGAAGACAGAAAGCATGGCACTCAAGTCGTACAAGCCGACGACGCCGGGCCAGCGCGGGCTGGTGCTGATCGACCGTTCGGAACTGTGGAAGGGCCGCCCGGTCAAATCCCTCACCGAGGGACTGACCAAGAACGGCGGCCGCAACAATACCGGACGGATCACCCAGCGCCGCCGCGGGGGCGGGGCGAAGCGGCTCTACCGCATCGTGGACTTCAAGCGCGCGAAGCGCGATGTCGAGGCGGTCGTCGTCCGGATCGAATACGATCCGAACCGCACCGCGTTCATCGCCCTGATCCAGTACCAGGACGGCGAGCAACGCTACATCCTCGCGCCGCAGCGCCTCGCGGTGGGCGACAAGATCGTCAGCGGCGCCAAGGTCGACGTGAAGCCCGGCAACACGATGCCGTTCCAGGGGATGCCGATCGGGACGATCGTGCACAACATCGAACTGAAGCCCGGCAAGGGCGGCCAGATCGCGCGGGCCGCGGGCACCTATGCCCAGTTCATCGGCCGCGACGGCGGCTACGCGCAGATCCGGCTCTCCTCGGGAGAGTTGCGCATGGTCCGCCAGGAATGCCTGGCGACGGTGGGCGCGGTATCGAACCCCGACAACTCGAACCAGAATTTCGGCAAGGCCGGCCGGTCGCGCCACCAGGGCAAGCGCCCCTCGGTCCGCGGCGTCGCGATGAACCCGATCGACCACCCGATGGGCGGCGGCGAGGGCCGCACGAGCGGTGGCCGCACGCCGGTCACCCCCTGGGGCAAGGATACCAAGGGCATGCGCACCCGCAACACGAACAAGGCGTCGCAGAAGCTGATCCTCCGCTCGCGTCACGCCCGCAAGAAAGGCCGGTAACACATGGCACGTTCCGTCTGGAAAGGGCCTTTTGTCGACAGCTACGTCCTCAAGAAGGCCGAGAAATCCCGCGAATCCGGGCGCAAGGAGGTCATCAAGATCTGGTCGCGCCGCTCCACGATCCTGCCGCAATTCGTCGGCCTGACCTTCGGTGTCTACAACGGCAAGAAGCATGTGCCGGTCAACGTCACCGAGGACATGATCGGACAGAAGTTCGGCGAATACGCACCCACCCGCACCTATTACGGGCACGCGGCGGACAAGAAAGCCAAGAGGAAGTAAGCCATGGCGCAGGAGAAGAACCCCCGCCGCGTGGCCGAAAACGAGGCGATGGCGAAGACCCGGATGCTCCGGACCTCGCCGCAGAAGCTGAACCTCGTGGCCGGCCTCATCCGCGGCAAGAAGGTAGAGAAGGCTCTGGCCGATCTCACCTTTTCGAAGAAGCGCATCGCGCAGGACGTGCGGAAATGCCTGCAGTCGGCGATCGCCAACGCGGAGAACAACCATAACCTCGACGTCGACGAGTTGATCGTCGCCGAGGCCTATGTCGGCAAGAACCTCGTGATGAAGCGCGGGCGCCCCCGGGCGCGCGGCCGCTTCGGCCGGATCATCAAGCCGTTCTCGGAAATCACGATCAAGGTCCGCCAAGTCGAGGAGCAAGCCTGATGGGTAACAAGGTCAACCCGATCGGCATGCGGCTTCAGGTCAACCGGACCTGGGACAGCCGCTGGTATGCCGACACCAAGGACTACGGCGACCTGCTTCTGGAGGACGTCGCGATCCGCGAGTTCATCAAGCAGGAATGCAAGGCCGCCGGCGTCAGCCGCGTAATCATCGAGCGCCCGCACCGGAAGTGCCGGGTGACGATCCACACCGCGCGCCCGGGCGTCATCATCGGCAAGAAGGGCGCCGACATCGAGACGCTGCGGCGCAAGCTGTCGAACATGACCGACAGTGAACTGCACCTCAACGTCGTCGAGGTCCGCAAGCCGGAGCTCGATGCCGCGTTGGTGGGTGAATCCATCGCCCAGCAGCTGGAGCGGCGGGTGTCGTTCCGCCGCGCGATGAAGCGGTCGGTGCAGAACGCGATGCGGATGGGAGCGCTCGGCATCCGGGTGAACCTGTCGGGTCGCCTCGGTGGTGCCGAGATCGCCCGGACCGAATGGTATCGCGAGGGCCGGGTGCCGCTGCACACGCTGCGCGCCGATATCGACTTCGCGAATGTCGAGGCGAAGACGGCCTACGGGGTTATCGGGATCAAGGTGTGGATCTTCAAGGGCGAGATTCTCGAGCACGATCCCTCCGCCCGCGATCGTCGCGCCCAGGAACTGCAGGATGGTCCGACGCCGCGCGGCGCGGGCCGTCGCTAAGGGGAGTTTGAGCCATGCTTCAACCGAAGCGCACGAAATTCCGCAAGTTTCACAAGGGCCGGATCAACGGTGAGGCCAAGGGCGGCACCGATCTGAACTTCGGCACCTGGGGCCTGAAGGCGACGCAGCCCGAGCGCATCACCGCGCGCCAGATCGAGGCTGCGCGCCGCGCCATGACGCGCCACATGAAGCGCCAGGGCCGGGTCTGGATCCGGATCTTCCCGGACATTCCGGTGACGGCGAAGCCGATCGAGGTTCGCATGGGCAAGGGCAAGGGCTCGGTCGACCGCTGGGTGGCTAAGGTCGCGCCCGGCCGGGTGATGTTCGAGCTCGACGGCGTCTCGGACGGGGTGGCGCAGGAAGCGCTGCGCCTCGCGGCCATGAAGCTGCCGATCAAGACCCGGATCGTGGCGCGCGAGGACTGGTAGTTTCCGCGTCAGCCGACGACCATCCCGAAGGCGGCGCCCCTCGCGCCGCCTTTTTTCCGTTTTCCGCCGGAGCCCGACATGGCCGACATCTCCTCGCTCTTCGTGACCCGCCTCTACCGCGCCGCGCTGGCGGGGCGGGCTGAGATCGACCCGCGCGAGCTGGCCGCCTCCTGCTTGTCCATCGCCGAGGATGACGAGGCCGGCCAGCGCTGGTGCGACGAGAACGACTTCCCGGGCTACACCAGCTATGCCTCGCTGACCGATCTGGGCTGGCGCTTTCCGATCTTCGCCGAGCTGACGCGCATCCTGGACGCTCATGTGGCCACCTTCGCCGACGAGCTGCATTTCGACCTGGGCGAGGGCCGGCTGGAACTGGAGGATATCTGGATCAACATCCTGCCCGAGGGCGGCAGCCATTCCGGCCACATCCATCCCCATTCGGTGATCTCGGGCACCACCTACGTGGCGATGCCGGACGGCGCCTCGGCGATCCGCTTCGAGGATCCGCGGTCGGGGCTGATGATGGCGGCGCCGCCGCGCCGCAGCGATGCGCCGGCCGACCTGCGCACTTTCGCCTATGTCCGGCCGCGGGTAGGGGACGTGCTGCTGTGGGAGAGCTGGCTGCGCCACGAGGTGCCGCTGAACACCTCCGAGGAGGACCGGATCAGCGTCAGCTTCAACTACTCCTGGCGCTGAGAGAAACGTGAGGGGTTGCCAGCGGCCCCGCGCGGCGTTAGACGGCGCCCTCAGCCACCTCCACCGGGAATCAGGGTGACCCCGCTCTCCCACGCCACGGGGCCCGCCGGTGATGTTGACGAAGGAGAGAAGCATGGCGCTCGACGCCACCGAATTGCGTAACAAGACGCCCGACGAGCTGCGCGACCAGCTCGCCAGCCTCAAGAAAGAGCAGTTCAACCTGCGCTTTCAGCAGGCGACGAACCAGCTCGAGAACACCGCCCGCATGCGGCTGGTGCGGCGCGACGTCGCCCGGGTGAAGACGATCCTGAACGAGAAGGCCGCCGGTGCGGCTACCACCGAGAGCACGGAGGCCTGAGAATGCCCAAGCGTATCCTGAAAGGCGTCGTGACCTCGAGCCAGAACGCCCAGACCGTCACCGTGTCGGTGGAGCGCCGCTTCACCCACCCGGTTCTCAAGAAGACGGTCCGGAAATCGAAGAAGTACCGGGCCCACGACGAGGCCAACCGGTTCTCCATCGGAGACGTGGTGCGCATCCAGGAATGCGCGCCCCGGTCCAAGACGAAACGCTGGGAAGTCGTGGTCCGCGAGACCGCCGACGCGGACAACGCGGCGGACTGACATCCCGGTTTGAACGAAACCCTGGGGGCGACAACAGAACAACCCCCCAAAGGTCGGGAGCAACCCCATGATCCAGATGCAGACCAATCTGGATGTCGCTGACAATTCCGGTGCCCGGAAGGTTCAGTGCATCAAGGTCCTCGGCGGGTCGAAGCGGAAATACGCCTCGGTGGGCGACGTCATCGTCGTCTCCGTGAAGGAGGCGATCCCGCGCGGCCGCGTCAAGAAGGGCGATGTCCGCAAGGCCGTCGTCGTGCGCACCGCCAAGGAAGTGCGCCGCGAGGACGGCACCGCGATCCGCTTCGACCGGAACGCGGCCGTGATCCTCAACAACTCGGGCGAGCCGATCGGCACGCGGATCTTCGGACCGGTCGTGCGCGAGCTGCGCGCAAAGAACTACATGAAGATCATTTCGCTCGCGCCGGAGGTGCTGTGATGGCCGCCAAACTTCGCAAGGGCGACAAGGTCGTCGTGCTGGCCGGCAAGGACAAGGGCAAGCAGGGCGAGATCACCCGGATGCTGCCCAAGGAAGGCAAGGCGGTGGTCGACGGCCTGAACATCGCCATCCGCCACCAGCGCCAGAGCCAGACCAACCAGGGCGGCCGGCAGCCCACTCCGATGCCGATCGACCTGTCGAACCTCGCCATGCTGGACAAGAACGGCAAGGCCACGCGCGTCGGCTTCCGCGAGGAGGACGGCAAGAAGGTGCGCTTCGCCAAGACCACGGGAGACGCGATCTGATGCTCGACGCGACCAATTACGTTCCGCGCCTCCGCGCGGATTACCAGGAGCGGATCCGCGGCCTCCTCAAGGAGGAATTCGCCTACAAGAACGACATGCAGGTGCCGCGGCTCGACAAGATCGTGCTGAACATCGGTGCCGGCTCCGAGGCGGTGAAGGACTCCAAGAAGGCCCGTTCGGCGGCCGACGACCTGGGCAAGATCGCCGGCCAGAAGGCGGTCGTGACCAAGGCCAAGCGTTCGATCGCCGGCTTCCGCGTGCGCGAGGACATGCCGATCGGCGCCAAGGTCACGCTCCGCGGCGACCGGATGTACGATTTCATGGACCGGCTCGTGACCATCGCGCTGCCCCGTGTCCGCGACTTCCGCGGCGTCAAGCCGTCGTTCGACGGGCGCGGCAACTTCGCGATGGGCATCAAGGAGCACATCGTCTTTCCCGAGATCAACTACGACCAGGTCGATGAAGTCTGGGGCATGGACGTGATCATCACCACCACCGCCGCGACCGACGCGGAAGCCAGGGCGCTGTTGAAGCATCTCAACATGCCGTTCAGCAGCTGAAAGGATTTCAATCATGGCTAAGAAAGCAATGATCGAGCGCGAGAAGAAGCGGCAGCGGATGGTGGAGCAGTACGCCGCCAAGCGGGCCGAGCTGAAGGAGATCGCGCGCGACGAGTCGAAGCCGATGGAAGAGCGCTTCAAGGCCCAGCTGAAGCTGGCCAAGCTGCCGCGCAACTCCTCGGCCACCCGCCTGCACAATCGCTGCCAGCTGACGGGCCGGCCCCACGGCTATTACCGCAAGCTGAAGATGAGCCGGATCGCCCTGCGTGACCTCGGGTCCCAGGGGCAGGTTCCGGGCATGGTCAAGTCGAGCTGGTAAGGAGAGTTTAGATGATGAACGATCCTCTCGGCGATATGCTGACCCGGATCCGCAACGCGGGCATGCGCCACAAGTCCACCGTCCGCACCCCGGCCTCGAAGCTGCGCTCATGGGTGCTCGACGTGCTGCTGCAGGAGGGCTACATCCGCGGCTACGAGGAGGTGACCGACGAGAAAGGTCACCCTCAGCTGGAGATCGGCCTGAAATACTATGAGGGCCAGCCGGTTATCAAGGAACTGCGCCGCGTCTCCAAGCCCGGCCGCCGGGTCTACATGAGCGTTTCGGACCTGCCATCCGTCCGTCAAGGTCTGGGCGTGTCCATCGTCTCGACCTCGCACGGCGTCATGTCCGACCAGTCGGCGCGCTCCGCCAATATCGGCGGCGAAGTGCTCTGCACCGTATTCTGAGGAGGGAGATATGTCTCGTATCGGAAAGCGCCCCGTCGAGCTGCCCTCGGGAGTCGAGGCGAGCCTGTCGGGCCAGACCATCGAGGTGAAGGGGCCGAAGGGAACCCGGTCCTTCACCGCGACCGACGACGTCACGCTGTCGGTGGAGGAGAACGCCGTCAGGGTCGTCCCCCGCGGCTCGTCGAAGCGCGCGCGGCAGCAATGGGGCATGGCGCGCACGAACATCGCGAATCTCGTGACGGGCGTGACCACCGGCTTCCGCAAGGAGCTGGAGATCTCGGGCGTCGGCTACCGCGCCCAGATGCAGGGTAACGTGCTGAAGCTGAATCTCGGCCTCTCCCACGACGTGGATTTCGAGGTGCCCGAAGGCGTGACCGTGACCGTGCCCAAGCCCACGGACGTGGTGGTCGAGGGCATCAACGAGCAGCATGTCGGCCAGGTCGCCTCGAACATCCGCGACTGGCGGCGGCCGGAGCCCTACAAGGGCAAGGGCATCCGCTACAAGGGCGAGTTCATCTTCCGCAAGGAAGGCAAGAAGAAGTAAGGGACGCATAGACAATGGCGAAGAGCAAGCTCGAGCTGTTCCAGAAGCGCCGTCTGCGCGTCCGGAACAAGCTTCGGAAGGTGAACGACGGAAAGTTGCGGCTTTCCGTGCATCGCTCCAACAAGAACATCCACGTCCAGCTGATCGATGACGTCCGGGGCCATACCCTCGCACATGCCTCGACGCTGGAGCCCGATCTGGGCCTGGCCGGCAAGAACAACGTCGAGGCGGCCACCAAGGTCGGCGCCACGATCGCGGAGCGGGCGAAGGCGAGCGGCGTGGAAGAGGCCTATTTCGACCGTGGGGGATTCCTGTACCACGGGACGATCAAGGCCCTCGCCGACGCCGCCCGCGAGGGTGGACTGAAACTGTGACGGCGCAGGCGGCGGGGACACCGCCGCCTCGATGATCCGGGGGCCTGTCGCGCCCACCGGGATCGGAACCAACGGGCGCGAGCGCCCAGAACCAGGAGCCCGATATGGCCAGAGAAGACCGCCGGGGCGGACGTCGCGATCGCGATGAGACCCCGGAATTCGCCGATCGCCTCGTCGCGATCAATCGTGTCTCGAAGACCGTGAAGGGCGGCAAGCGCTTCGGTTTCGCTGCGCTCGTGGTCGTGGGTGACCAGCGCGGTCGCGTCGGCTTCGGCAAGGGCAAGGCCAAGGAGGTCCCCGAGGCCATCCGCAAGGCCACCGAGGCTGCCAAGCGCGGCATGATCCGCGTGCCGCTGCGCGACGGCCGGACGCTGCACCACGATGTTCACGGCCATCACGGGGCCGGCCGCGTTCTGCTGCGCTCCGCCCCGAACGGGACCGGGATCATCGCCGGCGGCCCGACGCGCGCCGTGTTCGAGATGCTGGGCGTTCAGGACGTGGTCGCCAAGTCGCACGGATCGCAGAACCCCTACAACATGATCCGGGCCACGCTCGACGGGCTGCGCAACCAGGCCAGCCCGCGCTCGGTGGCGCAGCGCCGCGGCAAGAAGGTCGCCGACATCCTGCCCAAGCGTGACGAGAGCACGGTCAGCGAACAGAGCGACGTTGCCCACAACACCACCGACGCCAAGGCGACGGTGTAAGGAGGGACCCATGGCCAAGACCATCGTCGTCAAGCAGATTGGCAGCCCGATCCGCCGCCCCAAGGACCAGCGCAAGACCCTGGTCGGGCTGGGGCTCAACAAGATGCACCGGACCCGCGAGTTGGAGGACACCCCTGCGATCCGCGGGATGGTGAACAAGATTCCGCACCTGGTGCAGATCGTGGAAGAGCGCGGCTGAGGGATCGGCCCGCCACGGCTGGAACCCCGCCTTCAAACCCCGCCGGTTCGCGCCGGCGGGGTTCTCGCCTTTTACCCCGGGCTTTTCCGCGTCGTCTGCGTACAGAAATGTCGCCCGTGGCATTTGTTCTGCGGCCGCATTCGGCGATATGCCACACCGCAGCCGTGCTTAAGCGATGCCGCCTCAAGAGAGAAATTCGGGCTTATCAACCACGGCTATCGGCGCTTTTCCGGCAAGACGCGCAAGACGGCAGACACGCCGGGGGCGATCGAATTAGCGAAAGTCGTGGGGAGAGGGACGTCGCCACGCCGGCCCATAGGGAGCATCTGCCTCGAAAGGTGAAACGTTCCGGCTACACTTTCAGGAACCATACGCAGCGGTCGAGATACCCGAGGATTTAGTAGCGGAAGCCTTCGAGCCCCTTCTTCAAGTTCATCTTCGAACGCGAGGCCGTGGGCCGATGCACCTCGCATTTTTCCATGCCGCGAAACAGTCCCGACCGCAGCGGACACAGCCGTGACGCGACGTGGAGGGACTACGTCATCCGCGGGATCTCGTCGCTTGGCCAAGACAAGTACCTGCACCGGTGCGAGGCGCTCATTGCCGACAGCGTGCCGCGATAGGCGTACCTGATAGAAGACCTCGCCACTCTTGTGACCGAACTTGGCCCCACCTTCGACGTCCACGGGACACGGGCGAAAGCGGGTTGCCAGGAGAAGCCATTTGTCACCTCCAAGGACAGGGCGAAGATCCACGACGCGTCCTCGCGGTCGTTTGCCGTGACCGGCTTTCGGCAAGATGAGCCCCTCCGCCCCTGATCCGGACCCGGTTGCCGGTCAATTCTCCCCCGGCCCCTTGATGTCGTCGCAATGCGGCGCTAATCCCGGCCATCCATTCGCAAGGCCGTGTCCCTCCCATCCGCTTCCCGGGGAGGTCGTCCGGCAAGACAGGAGAAGCGTGACATGAAGCTGAACGAACTACGCGACAACGAGGGCGCGGCCAAGCGGGCAAAGCGCGTCGGCCGGGGGCCGGGCTCGGGCAAGGGCAAGACTGCCGGCCGAGGCATCAAGGGCCAGAAATCGCGTTCCGGCGTGGCGATCAACGGATACGAGGGCGGCCAGATGCCGCTGTATCAGCGCCTTCCCAAGCGCGGCTTCAACAAGCCGAACCGCAAGAGCTTCGCCATCGTCAATCTGGGCCTGATCCAGAAATTTATTGATGCCGGCAAGCTCGGCACCGAGATCACCGAGACGGAGCTTCTCGATTCGGGCCTGGTCCGGCGCCGCAAGGACGGCGTCCGCCTGCTGTCGAAGGGCGAGATCACCTCGAAGGTGGAAATAACCGTGTCGGGGGCATCGAAAGGCGCCATCGAGGCGGTGGAGAAGGCGGGAGGCAATGTCACCGTGACCGGCGGCACCCGCCCTGCCGACGCGGCCGCCGAGGCGTAAGCTGGTTGTGGGCGGCGCGCGCCGCCGTTACACGATCCAATAGGTTTTCCAGAAACGCCGCGCGGCCCGGGGAACCGGATCGCGCGGCGTTCTCAGTTTCAAGAGGCCCCCATGGCATCAGCAGCCGAACAGATGGCCGCCAACATGAGCTGGTCCGCCTTCGGCAAGGCGACCGAGCTGCGCGCGCGCATCCTCTACGCGCTCGCGCTTCTCTGCGTCTATCGCCTCGGGACCTACATCCCCGTTCCGGGCATCGACGGCACCGCCCTGAGGGATTTCATCGACCAGGCCTCCGCTGGCCTGGGCGGAATCCTGAACATGTTCACCGGCGGCGCGATCGGCCGAATGGGCATCTTCGCGCTCGGGATCATGCCCTACATCTCGGCCTCGATCATCGTCCAGCTGATGACCGCGATGGTCCCCCAGCTCGAGCAGCTGAAGAAGGAAGGCGAGCAGGGCCGCAAGAAGATCAACCAGTACACCCGCTACGGCACGGTGTTTCTGGCGACCTTCCAGGCCTACGGGCTTGCCGTCAGCCTCGAGGCGGGGGGGCTCGTCACCGATCCGGGCTGGTTCTTCCGCATCGCCTGCGTGATCACCCTCGTCGGCGGCACCATGTTCCTGATGTGGCTGGGCGAGCAGATCACCCAGCGCGGCATCGGCAACGGCATCTCGCTCATCATCTTCGTCGGGATCATCGCCGAGGTGCCCGCGGCGCTGGCGCAGTTCTTCGCCTCCGGCCGGTCCGGGGCGATCAGCCCGGCGCTGATCGTCGGCATCTTGGTCATGGTGGTCGCGGTGATCGCTTTCGTGGTCTTCATGGAGCGATCCCTGCGCAAGATTCACATCCAGTATCCGCGCCGTCAGGTGGGAATGAAGGTCTATGACGGCGGGTCCTCGCACCTTCCGATCAAGGTCAACCCGGCGGGGGTGATCCCGGCGATCTTCGCCTCGTCACTGCTCCTGCTACCGACGACCTTGGGGACCTTTTCGGGCAACCAGACCGGCCCGGTGATGTCGACGATCCTCGCCTATTTCGGGCCGGGGCAGCCGCTCTACCTGCTGTTCTTTGGCGGCATGATCGTTTTCTTCACGTACTTCTATACCGCCAATGTGGCGTTCAAGTCCGAGGACGTGGCCGAGAACCTGAAGAACCAGTCGGGCTTCATCCCCGGAATCCGTCCGGGCAAGCGCACCGAGGAATATCTCGACTACGTCGTCACGCGGATCCTGGTGCTTGGATCGGGCTATCTTGCCTTGGTCTGCCTGCTGCCGGAGATCATCCGCGCCCAGGCCGCCATTCCGTTCTACTTCGGCGGGACGAGCGTCCTGATCGTGGTCTCGGTGACGATGGACACGATCCAGCAGATCCAGAGCCACATGCTGGCCCATCAATACGAGGGCCTGATCGAGAAATCGCAGCTGCGCGGCAAGAAGCGCGGCGGCAAGGGACAAGGGAAAGCTCGGGGAGGGGCACGCCGATGACCACCAACATCATCCTTCTGGGACCGCCGGGGGCGGGAAAGGGAACCCAGGCGCGGCGACTGGTCGACGAGCGGGGCATGACCCAGCTCTCGACCGGCGACATGCTGCGCGAGGCGCGCACCTCGGGAACCGAGATGGGCAACCGCGTCGCCGAGGTGATGGACCGGGGGGAACTCGTCACCGACGATATCGTCATCGGCCTGATCGAGGAGAAGCTGGAGGAGGATAAGACCAACGGCTTCATCTTCGACGGTTTCCCCCGCACTCTGGCACAGGCAGACGCCTTGGCAGACCTGCTCGACCGGCATGGCGAGAACCTGGATGCCGTGATCGAGATGCAGGTCGACGACGAGGCACTGGTGCGCCGGATCACCGGCGCGGGCGACCTGCGCGGAGTGCGGCGCCGTCTACAACGACGAGACCCGGCCGATCCCGCAGGACGGGAAGTGCGAGGCCTGCGGCTCGACCGAGTTCAAGCGGCGCGAGGACGACAACGAGGACAGCCTCAAGCAACGCCTTCTCGAATACTACAAGAAAACCTCTCCGCTGATCGGCTACTATTACGCCAAGGGAAGCCTGCGCCGCATCGACGGGCTGGGGGAGATCGACGAGGTCGCCGCCGAAATCGCCGACGCGCTGGACTGACGCGACCGGCGACTATGCCGCCCGGGAGGTGCCGGCGCGATGGGAGGGGCGACAGCGTCGTCCGCCCTTGACGCCCGCCCAATTCGCGACTAATGGGCGCCATCCCTACCGGACCGAAATGCCGGGGCACGCGCAACTCGTGGCGCCGGCGAACGAGATGACATGGGCCCGCGGGCAGCCCGCCCGGGGCCCGCGTTGTGAAAAAAGGGCCTGGAGCTACGGGCTCGCAACGAGAGGACGACCAGACTTGGCACGTATCGCCGGGATCAACATCCCCACCGCAAAACGGGTGCCCATCGCGCTCACCTACGTCACCGGCATCGGCCGTTCCGCGGCCGAGCAGATCTGTGAGGCCGTCGGCATCGACGCCGGCCGCCGCGTCAACGAACTGTCGGATTCCGAGGTTCTCAAGCTGCGCGAGCACATCGACGAGAACTACACCGTCGAGGGCGACCTGCGCCGCGAGACGCAGATGAACATCAAGCGCCTGATGGACCTGGGCGCCTATCGCGGCCTGCGCCACCGCCGCAACCTCCCCGTGCGCGGTCAGCGCACCCACACCAACGCGCGCACTCGCAAGGGTCCCGCGAAGCCGATCGCCGGCAAGAAGAAGTAAGGGAGGGCAAGCGATATGGCACGCGATCGTCGCGCTACCGCGAAGAAGAAGGTTTCCAAGAACATCGCCGCCGGCGTTGCTCACGTGAATTCCTCGTTCAACAACACCAAGATCCTGATTTCCGACGTGCAGGGCAACGCGATCTCGTGGTCGTCCGCCGGCACGATGGGCTTCAAGGGGTCGCGGAAATCCACCCCCTACGCCGCCCAGATGGCCGCCGAGGATGCCGGCCGCAAGGCGCAGGAACACGGCGTGCGGACCATCGAGGTCGAGGTTCAGGGGCCGGGATCGGGCCGCGAATCGGCGCTCCGGGCGCTCGCCGCGGTGGGCTTCAACATCACCTCCATCCGCGATGTCTCGCCGATGGCCCATAACGGCTGCCGGCCGCCGAAGCGCCGCCGGGTCTGATCCGTCCTGTTTCCGGGCAGGCCGCGCGTCCGTCGCGCGGCCTGCCCGTGTCGTCATAACCTCGGGGTGTTGCGGGCTTCGCATGGGCCCGCGACGGGAATTGAGGAGACATACATGCTTCACAAGAATTGGCAGGAACTGATCAAGCCGCAGCAGCTCGAGGTCAAGCCCGGCAACGATCCCCAGCGTCAGGCGACCGTCATCGCCGAGCCGCTGGAGCGTGGCTTCGGCCTGACCCTTGGCAACGCGCTGCGCCGGGTCCTGATGTCCTCGCTCCAGGGCGCGGCCATCACCTCGGTGCAGATCGACAATGTCCTGCACGAGTTCAGCTCCATCGCCGGCGTCCGCGAGGACGTGACCGACGTCGTCTTGAACCTGAAGGGCGTGGCGCTGAAGATGGAGGTCGAGGGACCGAAGCGCGTCTCCATCCAGGCCAAAGGGCCGATGGTGGTCACCGCGGGCGACATCGCGGTCAGCCAGGGGATAGAGGTCCTCAACAAGGACCACGTCATCTGTCACCTCGACGACGGCGCGGAGCTGTTCATGGAACTGTCCGTCAGCACCGGCAAGGGCTACGTCGCCGCCGACAAGAATCGCCCCGAGGATGCGCCGATCGGTCTCATCCCGATCGACGCGATCTATTCGCCGGTGCGCAAGGTCAGCTACGACGTGCAGCCGACCCGCGAGGGCCAGGTGCTGGACTACGACAAGCTGACCCTGAAGCTGGAGACCGACGGTTCCGTGGGCGCGGAGGACGCCGTGGCCTATGCCGCGCGGATCCTGCAGGACCAGCTGCAGATCTTCGTCAACTTCGACGAGCCGGACCAGGCGGGCCGCTCCGACGAGGACGACGGGCTGGAGTTCAACCCGCTCCTGCTCAAGAAGGTGGACGAGCTGGAACTGTCTGTACGTTCCGCCAACTGCCTCAAGAACGACAACATCGTCTATATCGGCGACCTGATCCAGAAGACCGAGGCGGAGATGCTGCGCACGCCGAACTTCGGCCGCAAGTCGCTCAACGAGATCAAGGAGGTCCTGTCCGGCATGGGGCTGCATCTCGGCATGGATGTCGAGGAATGGCCGCCGGAGAACATCGAGGATCTGGCCAAGCGCTACGAGGACAACTACTGAACCTCGCAACAACCGGGGCCGGCGCGACGCGCCCGCCCCCAAGGAGAGCCGGCGACCCGCATCGCCGGCCGGACAAAGCACAATAAGATTAGGAGATATGACATGCGACATGGAAGCGGCTACCGCAAGCTCAACCGCACCCACGAGCACCGCAAGGCGCTGTGGGCCAACATGGCCGGCTCGCTGATCGAGCACGAGCAGATCAAGACCACCCTGCCAAAGGCAAAGGATCTGCGGCGTGTAGTCGAGAAGCTGGTCACCCTCGGCAAGCGCGGCGACCTTCATGCGCGGCGACAGGCGGCAGCCCAACTGAACCAGGATGCCCATGTCGCGAAGCTGTTCGAGGTGATCGGCCCGCGCTACGCCGAGCGCCAGGGCGGCTATCTGCGGGTCCTGAAGGCGGGCTTCCGCTACGGTGACATGGCGCCGATGGCGATCATCGAATTCGTCGACCGCGACCGCGATGCCAAGGGCGCGGCCGACCGCGAGCGGCTCGCGGCCGAAGAGGCCGACTGAGCCCATCACGTCAGTTCTGACGTGACGTCATGCCGGCGCCGACCTTAGCATAGGTTGCGCCGGCTTTCTTTTTTTCAAACTATGGGTGATTATTAAGCGGTGACGGCCGCGACCTCCCCGGCCGGGTGGGGAGGAAGTTTGTGAGATATTTCGCGTTGATACATTGGGAGGCAGCTGACGTGTTGGGAGGGGCGGGCCGGAACTGGCGCATCAAGGAACTCGACGAGGCACTCGATCGGCTGGGGGATCTCGCTCCGCAGGGGTTCGCGGTGGGCCTGCATATCCGTTTCGCGGCGCCGCTGATCACGGCCCATACATATCCCGAGGAGTGGCTGCGGATCTATACCGAGAACGGGTATGCGCTGCGCGATCCGCTCATCGGATGGGGGTTGAGCACCACTGGGACGGCGCGCTGGTCCGAGATCACCGAGATCCTGCCCGATCCGTTCGGAATCTGGGCCGAGGCCCGCAGGCACGGCCTGAACTTCGGGGCGGCCATGTCGGTCGGACCCCTCGCGTCCCGCAGCATCGTCGGGATCGGCCGGCACGACAGGGAGTTCACCGATGCCGAGATCCGGCAGGCAAGCGAGCTGGTCGTCATGATGCACGAGGTGGCCCAGCCACCCGCCGAGCTGACCAAGGCGCAATGCGAGGCGCTTCGATGCATCGCGGACGGTGACCGTCTCGCAGCCGCGGCTTTTCGCCTGGGCATCTCGGAAAGCGCCGTAAAGGCGCGTCTCGCTTCGGCGAAGCAGCGACTGGAGGTTCGGACGCTGCCCGAGGCAATCCAGAGGGCGAAGGAGTTCCGGCTGATCTAGCGTCATCGTCCTGCGGTGCATCAAACATCACTCGCACTGGCAGGATCAACAGATGAAAACGACCACCCTTTCGTTCCGGAACATGCACGAGCACGGGCCGCTCCTCGTCAATGTCCTGCGGGCCCGCTACGAGACCTTCATCGAGAAGGCGAAGTGGGACTTGCCGGCCTACGAGGGCATGGAGTACGATCAGTACGACACGCCTGCCAGCCGCTGGATCGCCGTGCACGACGGAGAGGAAGTGCTCGCGGGTGTTCGGCTGACGCCGACCACGGCGCGCTGCGGCATCTACAGCTACATGATCAGGGATGCCCAGCGGGGGCTGCTCGACAGCATCTCGTCGGATCTTCTCTACGACGAGGCTCCCGTGGCCGACGACATCGTGGAAAGCTCGCGCATTTTCGTCACCGACAAGGTGGCCGCGAACCACAGGATGCGGGTTCAGATAGGCCTGATCTCGGAAATGGTGACGGCCGCTCGGGGAATGGGCGCCCGGCGCGTTCTGGGGCTGATCCCGGCCAACGGGCCGCGATGGGGCCGCCGGGTCGGGCTCGACATCGCGCCCGCCGGGCCGGTCCTCGAGTTCGAGGACGGCACCACGCCGAGCCGCTGCGTCTGGATCAACCTCGCAGACCATGCGTGAATGGCTTTTGACCGCGCGGATGGACGGGCCTACAACCGCGCCATGTCCGATCTGTTCGATACGGCGCCGGATACCCCGCCTCGGGCGGGGGCCGGCGCCAGGCCACTCGCCGACCGTCTCCGGCCGACACGCCTCGATGAGGTGATCGGTCAGGAGCGGGTGCTCGGTCCCGAGGCACCGCTCGGGGTGATGCTCGCATCCGGCGCGCTGTCGTCGATCGTGATGTGGGGGCCGCCGGGCGTGGGCAAGACCACGATCGCGCGGCTCCTCGCCGACGAGACCGACCTGACATTCGTGCAGATCAGCGCCATCTTCACCGGCGTGGCCGATTTGCGGAAGGTCTTCGAGGCCGCGCGCCACCGGCGGGCGAACGGGCGGGGGACGCTGCTCTTCGTCGACGAGATCCACCGCTTCAACCGTGCCCAGCAGGACAGTTTCCTGCCGCACATGGAAGACGGGACGATCCTCCTCGTAGGGGCCACGACGGAGAACCCGTCCTTCGAACTCAACGCCGCCCTGCTGTCGCGCGCCCAGGTTCTGGTGCTGGAGCGGCTGGCCGACGATGATCTTGAGCGGCTGCTCCTGCGGGCCGAGGCGGAGGTCGGCCGCGACCTGCCGCTTGCGCCGGCGGCGCGTGCGGCGCTGCGCGGCATGGCCGACGGCGACGGGCGGGCGCTGCTCAACCTCGTCGAACAGATCCTGTCGTGGCGGGAGGAGGGGGCGATCGACACTGCCGGTCTGGCCGCGCGGCTGCAACGTCGCGCCGCCCAGTACGACAAATCGGGCGACGCACACTACAACCTGATCTCGGCCCTGCACAAGTCCGTTCGGGGGTCGGATCCCGACGCCGCGCTCTACTGGCTGGCGCGGATGCTGACCGGGGGCGAGGATCCGCGCTACCTCGCGCGTCGCATCACCCGCATGGCGGTGGAGGATATCGGGCTGGCCGACCCGCAGGCCCAGGGGGTGTGCCTCGACGCCTGGGAGACCTACGAGCGGCTGGGATCGCCCGAGGGCGAGTTGGCGCTGGGGCAGGCGGTGACCTATCTCGCGCTGGCGCCGAAATCCAACGCCGGCTATGCCGGGTTCAAGGCGGCGATGGCCGCGGCGCGGGTCACCGGATCCGAGCCTCCGCCCAAGATCATCCGCAACGCCCCCACCCGGCTGATGAAGGAGGAGGGCTATGGCGCGGGCTACGAATACGACCACGACGCGGAGGATGCCTTCTCTGGTCAGGACTACTTTCCCGACGGCATGGCCCGGCCGGCCTATTACCAGCCCGTCGAGCGCGGCTTCGAGCGCGAGCTGAAAAAGCGGCTCGCCTGGTTCACGGACCTGCGGGCGAAGCGCCACAGGGATTGACGCCGGCCGCGGCGGGCGCAAGGAGGTGGGCATGATCGCAACCATCCTCCAGGTCGCCGCGGGCGGTGCCATCGGCGCGGTGATGCGCCATCTCACCGGGATCGGCATCGCCCGGATCGCGGGGCCGGGCATGCCGCTCGGCGTGCTGACGGCGAATGTTCTTGGCTGCCTCGCGATGGGGCTCTTCGTCGGCCTCGCCGCCCAGAGGGGGCTCGCTTGGCTCGGCCCATTCGTGGCGACGGGTCTGCTCGGCGGCTATACCACCTTCTCCACCTTCTCTCTGGAGGCCATCGAACTGATGCAGGCAGGGCGCGGCGGGACCGCGCTGCTCTACGCCGGACTCTCCGTGGGGGCGGGGCTCGGGGCGCTCTATCTCGGGCTCTACCTGACGCGGGGGCCGGCATGAGCGGCGTGCATCTTCGCAAGGTTGCGCCGGGCGAGGGCGGGCAGCGGCTCGACCGCTGGTTCCGCAAGCAATATCCCCATGTGCCCCAGGGCCGGATCGAGAAGATGTGTCGCAAGGGCGAGATCCGCGTCGACGGCGCCCGGGCCAAGGGGGCTACCCGGCTGGCCGACGGGCAGGAGATCCGCATTCCTCCGCTGCCCGACGCGACCGCCCCCACGCCCGCCCCCGAAAGCCGGATCACCGAGGCCGATGCGGAGATGATGCGCCGAGCGGTGATCTTCCGCGACGACCATATCATCGCGCTCAACAAGCCCCCGGGCCTGCCGACCCAAGGCGGCAGCGGTCAGTCGCGCCATGTCGACGGGCTGTCCGAAGCGCTGCTCTTCGGCGCGGAGAACCGCCCCAAACTCGTCCACCGGCTGGACAAGGATACGTCGGGCCTCCTTCTACTGGCACGGACCGGGACGGCGGCGCGGGGCCTCGCGGAGGCGATGCGCCACCGCGCCACGCGCAAGATCTACTGGGCGGCGGTGGCGGGCGTACCCACGCCGCGCATGGGCACGATCCGGTTCGGGCTCGTGAAGGCGCCCGGCCACGGCAAGGCCGGGCAGGGCGAGAAGATGGTCTGCCTGTCGCCCGATGCGGTCGCCCGGACGCCGGGGGCCAAGCGCGCCGAGACGGATTTCGCCGTCCTGTCGGCCCTGGGCGGGCGGCTCTCCTGGTGTGCGCTGGAGCCGGTCACGGGCCGCACGCATCAGCTGCGTGCGCATATGGCGGAGCTCGGCCATCCCATCGTCGGTGACGGCAAGTACGGGGGGTCGGGGCAGGAGAATCTCGGCGATGGATGGGGCGCGCAACTGGGTGGCGAGATCAGCCGCAAGTTGCACCTCCATGCCCGGTCGCTGGCCTTCGAGCATCCGGTGACGGGCGCGCGGATGCGCCTCGTCGCGCCGCTGCCGGATCACATGGCCCGCACCTGGGCGACGCTGGAATGGAGTCCGGAGGATGCGCCCGAGGATCCGTTCGCGCCGGACTCATGAGGCAGCGGCTGGCGCTGTTCGACCTCGACGGCACGCTTGTCGACAGCGAGCGCCACATCCTTGCGGCCATGGCTGCCGCCTTCGCGGCGCTCGATCGGCCGGTCCCGCCGCGAGGCGCGATCCTTGGCGCGGTCGGGCTGTCGCTTTCCGTGGTGTTCGAACGGCTGGCCGGCGAACTCGGCCCTTCCGAGCGGGAGCGGATGCGGCAGGCCTACATGGCCGCCTACCGTGCGGAGCGGGACTTGGCGCCCGCGCCGCTTTTTCCCGGGATTGTGGCCGCGCTTGCCGCGCTCGGACGGCGCCCGGGCGTGCGGGTGGGGCTGGCCACGGGCGCTTCGCGGCGGGGTATGGAAGCGATGATCGCGGTGCACGGGCTTCATCTGGCGACAGCCCAGTGCGCCGACGACCATCCGTCGAAACCCGACCCCGCGATGATCCGGGCCGCGCTAGAAGAGACGTCCGTGGCCGCCGCCGACGCGGTGATGATCGGTGACAGCGTGCATGACATGGCCATGGCGCGCGCGGCCGGACTCTTTGCGCTCGGCGTCGGCTGGGGCTATCAGGCGGCCGGGACGCTGGCCGCCGCCGGTGCGGACGCGATCGCAGCGACACCGGCGGAGCTGATCGGAATACTGGACGCACGCTGGGGGAACGATGCCTGACTGGGCCGCAAAACGGTTCTGGACCACGGCCGGGGTGGAGGACATACCGGAGGGATGGCGCATCCGGCTCGACGGACGCGCGGTGCGAACGCCCGCGGGGGCCGGTCTCGTCCTGCCCAGCGAGGCACTGGCACGGGCCGTGGCCGCCGAATGGGATGCGCAGGAGGACCTTGTCGATCCCGCCACCATGCCAATGACGCGGACGGCGAATTCGAGCATCGACAAGGTTGTCCCGCAGCGGCGCGCCATCATCGCGATGCTGGCCGATTACGGCGAGACGGACCTTCTGAGCTACCGCGCCGAGGCGCCGGAAAGTCTCGCCGCCCGGCAGGCCGACGCATGGGATCCGTTTCTCGACTGGGCGGCCGGGCGTTTCGGGGCCCGGCTCGCCGTGACGCGGGGTGTCATGCCGGTGGAGCAGGATCCGGCCGCGGTGGGGCGCTTGGCCCGCCCGATGGAGGCGATGTCCGATTTCCGTCTGGCCGCGTTTCACGATCTCGTCGCCCTGACGGGTTCGCTCGTCCTGTCCCACGCCGCGGTCGACGATGGCTTCGACCCGGAGGAGATATGGCGGCACTCCCGGATTGACGAGGAGTGGCAGATCGAGGCCTGGGGCCGCGACGCCGAGGCGGAGGAAGTCACCGCGGCCCGGCGGCGCGACTTTCGCGACGCGCTGCGATTCTGGGCGCTGGCCGTGTGACATGATCCTGCCGTCCGGCCAGCCCGATCGGCGGCTTGACGCCTGACAGGCATTGCGACCAAACTCACGGAGTTCCGGCCATCGGCCGGTTTTTGCCGAAGCCGGATCAACCGGCCGAACAAGGGCCCGTCGCGGGCCATGCGCCATCAGGAAGAGGTAGACATGAAAACCACCGCAATCTTCGGCACTCTGGCCTTCGCCGTCCTGGGGGCCGGGGCCGCAACCGCACAGACCCTCGCGGATGTGCAGGAGCGCGGAGCGCTCAATTGCGGCGTGAATACCGGGCTCGTGGGCTTCGCCGCGCCGGATGCCAACGGCAACTGGCAGGGTTTCGACGTGGCCCTGTGCCGGGCGGTGGCCGGGGCGGTGCTGGGCGATCCCGACGCCGTGGAATTCATCCCCACGACCGGCAAGACCCGGTTCACCGCGCTCGCCTCGGGCGAGATCGACATGCTCTCGCGCAACACCACCTGGACCTTCAGCCGCGACAACGACCTCAAGTTCGAATTCGTGGGGATCAACTATTACGACGGTCAGGGCTTTATCGTGCCGAAATCCATCGGCGTGACTTCGGCCAAGGAACTCGATGGCGCAACAATCTGCGTGCAGACCGGTACCACGACCGAGCTGAACCTCGCCGACTTCTTCCGCAAGAACAACATTGAGTACGAGCCGGTGCCGATCGAGACGAATGCCGAGGCGCTGCAGCAATACAATGCCGGTGCCTGCGACGCCTATACAACCGATGCGAGCGGCCTCGCCGCCAGCCGCGCGACCTTCGAGAACCCGTCCGATCATGTCATCCTGCCCGAGATCATCTCCAAGGAGCCGCTGGGCCCGCTCGTCCGCCACGGCGACAACGAATGGGGCGACATCGTCCGCTGGACCTTGAACGCCCTGGTCGCCGCCGAGGAATACGGCGTGACCTCGGCCAACGTGCAGGACATGGCCTCGGCGCCGACGGACAGTCCCGAGATCAATCGCCTTCTCGGAACTGAGGGCAATCTGGGCGAGATGATCGGATTGTCCAATGACTGGGCGGTCAACGCGATCAGTGCCGACGGAAATTACGGAGAGATCTTCTCCCGTCACATCGGCGAGAGCACTCCGATCGGCCTGGCCCGGGGCCTGAACGCCCAATGGACCGAGGGCGGTCTCCTCTACGCGCCCCCGTTCCGCTGATCCGCGCGGCGAAGGGGCGCTGCCGGCGCCCCTTCGCCGGGACGATGTTTCATCGCCAAAGCCGCTTTCGCCCTCCGGCCGTCCCGACGAGATTCATCGCATGAGTGCCCGCTCCGACATCGACGGCGCATTCCGCCCCGCCATGCTCCTGAACGACACTCGCTATCGCGGGCTGACGTTCCAGTTCATCGCCCTCGTGGCGATCATCGCCGCGATGGCGTGGCTGGGCATGAACCTCGTGCGCAACCTCGCCGCCGCGGGCCTCAATTTCGGCTACGGATTTCTCGATCAGCCTTCCGGCTACGACATCAACCAGTCCCTCGTCGCGTATACGAGCCGCGACACCCATCTTCGCGCCGCCTTCGTGGGGGTGCTGAACACCCTCCTGGTGGCGATCATGGGCTGCGTCTCGGCCACGGTCATCGGCGTCGCGGCCGGTATCCTGCGGCTGTCGCGGAACTGGCTCGTCGCGCGGTTGATGTCGGCCTATGTCGAAGCGTTCCGCAACGTTCCGGTCCTGATCTGGATCCTGGTCATCGGCGCTATCGTTACCATCAGCGGCGCGAATCCCCGCGCCTTCCTCGGCGAGGAGCCCGATCGCGGCCTGGTCCTCGGCGCCTTCGCCTTCACCAATCGCGGTCTCTACACCCCGGCGGTGGATCTCGGCGCGGGGGCGGCCATCGTCGGTCTTGCGATCCTGCTCGGGATCTCCGGCGCGTTGGTTTGGCGGCGGCACGTCCGGCGCACCCTCTACGCCTCCGGGCGGCTCCTGCCGGCCTGGCCGGCCTGGGCGATCCTCTTCGTCCCGGCAATCCTCGCGCATCTTCTCCTGCCGGAGGCCATCGGGTTCTCGATGCCCGACACGATGGCAAATCGTTTCAACATCCAGGGTGGCCTGTTGGTGGGCAAGCCGCTGATCGCGCTGTGGCTCGCCCTGTCGATCTATACCGGCGCCTTCATCGCAGAGAACGTGCGGGCCGGCATCCTGTCGGTTTCCCCCGGACAGACGGAAGCGGCCGCGGCCCTCGGCCTGCGGCCGGGGCGCATCATGAACATTGTCGTCCTGCCGCAGGCCCTGCGGGTCATCGTCCCGCCGGTGATCTCGCAATACCTCAACCTGACCAAGAACAGCTCCCTGGCGATCGCCGTGGGCTACGCCGACATCACCGCGACCCTGGGCGGGATCACCCTCAACCAGACCGGTCGGGCGATCGAATGCGTGCTGCTCCTGATGCTGTTCTACCTCGTCATCAGCCTCGCGATCTCCGGGGTGATGAACCTCTACAATGCCTCGGTTGCGCTCAAGGAGCGTTAGGATGTCAGACACCCACGCCCGGTCGGTCGCCTTCGTGCGGGACAGCTTCGTCCCCGAACGGGCCGCGCCCGCGACGCAGAGGGGCGCCGCGAAATGGCTGCGCGAGAACCTCTTCTCCTCCGCGCCCAACGCGATCCTGACGCTCCTGACCCTCTGGGCCATCTGGGCGCTAGTCTCGGCGGTGCTGCCGTGGGTCGCGAACGGGATCTGGCAGGCGAGTTCCATCCGCGAATGCCGGCAGATCCTCGACGGGTCGACGGGCGGCTGTTTCGCGGTGCTGACAGAGCGCTGGAACCAGCTGCTATTCGGTTTCTCCTATCCCTCCGACGCCTATTGGCGCCCGGGCCTCGCCTTCGCCCTCCTCTTCGCCTGCGCCGCCCCGGTCCTGATCCCGGATTTGCCGCGGCGGCTCCTTCTGGCGACGTTGCTCTACCCCTTCGCGGCCCATTGGCTGATCTGGGGCGGCACCATACTGGCCCCTCTGGCCGGCCTCGCGGCCCTGCCGGCGGGCTGGGGCGGTTACAGGATCCTCGCGCATCGCGGTCCCTTAGCGGCGGTGGCCGGCGGGGTCGCGGCAGCTGCACTGGTCTGGTGGGTTGGTGGCGAACTCGCGGCGGCGGCGCCGGAAACGCTGGCGCTGCCGGCGGTGGAGTCACGCAATATCGGGGGGTTCATGCTGAACATGATCCTAGGGACCGTCTGCGTCTCGCTGTCGCTGCCGCTGGGCATAGCGCTCGCCCTGGGGCGGCAGAGCCGTTTGCCGATCGTCAAGATGATCTGCATCGGCTTCATCGAATTCATCCGTGGCGTGCCGCTGATCACGCTCCTCTTCGTCGCGAATGTCGTGCTGGCCTATTTCCTGCCCCCCGGCACGACCTTCGACCTGATCCTCCGCGTGATCATCATGATCACCATGTTCGCCTCGGCCTATATCGCCGAGGTGATCCGTGGCGGCTTGGCGGCCCTGCCGCGCGGGCAGTACGAGGCGGCCGGCGCGCTGGGCCTCGGCTACTGGCAGTCGATGCGGCTGGTCGTCCTGCCCCAGGCGCTGAAGATCTCCATCCCCGGCATCGTCAATGTCTCCGTCGGCCTGTTCAAGGATACGACGCTTGTCTCGATCATCTCGATGTTCGACGTGGTCGGCATGATCCGTGGGCCGATCCTGGCCTCCACCGAGTGGAACGGGGTTTACTGGGAACTCTACGGTTTCGCGGCCCTGCTGTTCTTCGTCACCTGCTACGGCATCTCGCAATATTCCCAGTGGCTGGAGCGCAAGCTGGCCATCGAGTCCCGTTGAGGAGCCCGCCCATGCCCGACACGTCCGACCCCCCGGGGATCGACCGCCGCCAGATGCAGGTCGCCGACGAGATCGCTATCCGCATCGCGGGGATGAACAAGTGGTTCGGGTCGTTCCACGTGCTGCGTGACATCGACCTGACGGTCCGCAAGGGTGAGCGCATCGTCATCTGCGGCCCGTCCGGGTCGGGCAAGTCCACGCTCATCCGCTGTATCAACGCGCTGGAGGAGCATCAGGAGGGCGTGATCGAGGTCGACGGCACGCGGCTGTCCTCGGACCTGAAGAATATCGACCGGATCCGCTCCGAGGTCGGCATGGTATTCCAGCACTTCAACCTGTTTCCGCACCTGACCATTCTCGAGAACTGTACCCTCGCGCCGATCTGGGTGCGCAGGACCCCGAAGCGCGAGGCCGAGAAGACGGCCATGCATTTCCTCGAAAAGGTCAGGATTCCCGAACAGGCCGACAAGTATCCCGGCCAGCTCTCAGGCGGCCAGCAGCAGCGCGTCGCCATCGCCCGCAGCCTTTGCATGCGGCCCAAGATCATGTTGTTCGACGAGCCGACCTCGGCGCTCGATCCCGAAATGATCAAGGAGGTGCTCGACACCATGATCGAGCTGGCCGAGGAGGGGATGACGATGATCGTCGTCACCCACGAGATGGGCTTCGCCCGATCCGTCGCGAACCGAGTCATCTTCATGGATCAGGGCCAGATCGTGGAGCAGAATGCGCCAGAGCCGTTCTTTCGGGATCCGCAGAATGACCGCACGAAGCTGTTTCTGAGCCAGATCCTCGGCCACTGATCGCCAGACCGGCCCCGGAACGCTAGCCGGGGAGATCCCGGGGCACGACGAAATCCACAACCTGCCCCGTCATTGGCTGGATCGCGCCCCAGTCGGCAGCGTCGAAGTCGAGGACGAGCGTGGCGCAGGTGGGAAACCTGTCGAATTCGTCGCGCTGTGGCGGATCCTCGGTCAGCCACTGGGCGAGGGAGGCGAGGCCCGGATTGTGTGCGATCAGCATGACCCGATCCGCCGATTGCGAGGGCAGGGCGTCCAGCATCGCCTCGGGCGAGGCGAGATAGAGGCTGCGATGCCGGGTCACGGGCACCTTGCCACCCAAGGCGGGCGAGAGACCGTCCCAGGTCTCCCCCACCCGCTTGGCGGTGGACAGCAGCGCACCATCCGGCACGTGGCCGCGCTCGGCCAGCCAGGTGCCGATCGCCGCTGCCGCACGCCGCCCGCGCGGATTCAGCGGGCGGTCGTGGTCGTCGAGCCCGGGCATGCCCCAATCCGATTTCGCGTGCCGGACGAGGATCAGGCGCAGGGTCATCGCCCGCCCCGGATCAGCGTGCCGGCGCCGGCCCGGGTATAAAGTTCGAGCAGGCAGGCATGGGGCGCCCGCCCGTCGAGGATCACCACCGCCCGGACTCCGCCCTCGATCGCGGCCAGCGCCGTTTCCGTCTTGGGAATCATCCCGCCGGCGATCACGCCGGAGCGCGTCAGGTCCCGGATCGCCTCCGGGGTGATCTCCGAGATGACGGCCCCGTCCGCCCCCTTGACCCCCGCCACGTCGGTCAGGAGGAGCAGGCGGTCGGCCTTCAGGGAGGCGGCGATGGCCCCGGCGGCGGTGTCGCCATTGACGTTGAAGGTCTCGCCCGCCCGCCCCGTGCCGATCGGGGCGATTACCGGGATGGTCCGGCTATCCTTCAACCGTTCGAGGAAGCCCGGATTGCACTCGACCGGCGTGCCGACGAAGCCGAGCGCCGGGTCGGTCTCCTCGCAGATCATGAGTCGGGCATCCTTGCCCGAGATCCCGACCGCCTGTCCGCCCTCGGCCTGGATCGCCTGGACGATGCGCTTGCCGACGAGACCCGACAGCACCATCTCCACGACCTCGATCGTCGCGGCATCGGTGACGCGCTTGCCGTCGACGAACCGGCTCTCCACCCCTTGCGCCTTGAGCGTCGCGTTGATCATCGGCCCGCCGCCATGGACGATCACGGGGTTCACGCCGACATGGCTCATCAGCACGACGTCGCGGGCGAAGCTGCGCATGGCCTCGTCGGAGCCCATGGCGTGGCCACCGAGCTTGATCACCACGGTCGCGCCGGCGTAGCGCTGGAAAAAGGGAAGGGCCTGGCTGAGGGTTCGGGCGGTGGCCGGCCAGTCCTCGGAAGCGGGCTGCGGATCGGTCATGGATCTCCGGACCGGCTGGGACAGACGAAGCGCGCGGCCCCCGAGGGCCGCGCGCAACTTTCTTACCCCAAGGATCAGTCTTTCGCCAGAGGATCCTGCGCCGAGAACCAGGCGGCCACCTCGGCCCTCTGGTCGGCGGTCAGCCGCGACGCGATCCGGTGCATCGGGCCCAGATCGGAGAGATTTCCGCCGGTATCGCCCGCGAACTGGTCGAGCCGCTTCTCGAGATAGACGCGGTTCTGGCCCAGAAGCCGGGGCAGGATGTCGAGCGTGCCGGTCGGCTCGGCCCCGTGGCAGGTCAGGCAGGCCGGCACCCCGGCATCGGGAAGGCCGTCCTGCGCGATGCCCTGCCCGGCGAGCACGAGATCCTGGCCGACCTCGCGCTCTACCGCGATCGGGGTCTGGGCCCCGAAATAGGCGGCGACATTGGCCATCTCCTCGGGGCTGATCTGCTTGGCGGTCTGGCCCATCTGCGAGTTCGGGCGGATGTCCTGGCGGAATTTCCACAGTTGCTGGTGGATGTAAGGCGGGTTCTGCAGGGTCAGGTTCGCCACGTCGCCGGACTGGCTGCCAATACCGCGCTCGGTGTGGCATTCCTTGCAGACCCGCTCCACGACGCCGGCCCCCGCCTCGAGGTCAGCCTGAAGAAGGAGGTCCCGGCGCCCGATCTCGGCATTGGGCTCCTGCGCGCTGAACCAGGCGGCGAGCGCTTCCATTTCCTCCTCGGTGAGGTTGGCCGCGATATAGCCCATGGGCTTCCACACGGCGCCGCCTTCGCGGGCGTCCCGGGCGAACAGCTTCAACTGCTCCTCGATATAGATCGGGCTCTGCCCGGCGAGGTTCGGGATCTCGAGACCGGCCACGCGACCATCCTGGATGCCGTCGCTGTTGTGGCAGGTGACGCAGGCGGGAACCGCCTCCACGAGCTTGCCCTCGGTCGCGATCTGCTCGCCGAGGGCCATGTCGGCCCCGCCCTGGACGGGGGAGGGGATGTCGGGCAGGGAATCGTAATATGCCGCCAGGCCCTCGCGCTGACCGGCGGAGAGGTTGGTTGCCACCACCTGCATGATGCCCGAACGGCGCTCGCCGGAGGCGTACCGCTCCAGTTGGCGCTCGATGTAGCCGGCATCGAGCAGTGTCAGGTTCGGCGCCCGACCGCCCGTCGCCGCGCCGCTACCGTCGGCGCCGTGGCAGGCGGCACAGCGCTGCACGACCTCGCCCTCGATGGCGAAATCGCGCCACTCGGTCGACGGCGCGAAATAGCCGTATTCATCCGCGGGCCACCTTTCCTGAGACGGGGCGTCGTCCAGTCCGTTGTCGAATGTCGCGCCCCGGTTGCCGTAGGGGATTTGCGGGTCTCCCGGCAGGTCCTCGTGATCGAGCAGCGCGACGTATTCGGCGGAGGTCATCTCCGGCAGCTGCCGGATGAAGGCGACGACGTTCCAGATCTCGTCCTCGCGGCCGACCGTCGGCCAGGCCGGCATGGCCGACATCCGTACGCCGGCATCCAGGATATAGTGCAGTTCCGCGTCGGAGAACTGGTCCACCACCGCCGTCAGATGCTGGGGCCGGGGACGCATGGCGAGTGCCTGCGGGTTCTGGCCAAGGCCAGGGCCGCCATGGCACTTGGCGCAGGCATTCGCGTAATGCTGCGCTCCGAGGGCGATGCGCCCGGCATCGTCGAGATCCTCGGGCACCTCGTCTGGCGCCCGCCACCAGACCGAGTTCTTGAACGCGGTGTGCACCACCCAGTAGACCGGTTTCGGATCCGCCCATTTGGCCGCGAGGTTCAGGCCGCCGAATAGGACGAAGAGGAAGACCGCGAGGCCCACCGCGCCCAAAGCCAGGACCGTTGCGACGATCCCGGGAACCAGTCCCCTCATGGTGTGACCGAAGATTCTCATGCGATGCCCCCCGCGCTTGGGCTTATGCCTCTCCGTAAAAAGCTAAGCCGGTGGCCCGAAAGGCAAGTGACGCCCGGTCGCGACCTAGCGCAGGTCGGCGATGGCCGCGCGCAGATCGGCGAGGCCGCCGCCCGTCTCCGACGATGTCACGATGATCTCGGGATAGGCGGCGGGATGTTTCGACAGCGCGGCGCGGAGCGCCTCGAGCACGCCCGGACGGTCCTTTTCCTTGACCTTGTCGGCCTTTGTCAGCACCGCCTGAAAGGGAACGGCCGCCCGGTCGAGAAGCGCCATGATCTCCTCGTCAACGGGTTTCGGCCCGTGCCGATGATCGATCAGGAGGAAGGCGCGGCGCAACGTCGCGCGGCCCCCCAGATAGGCCCGCATGAGCGCCTGCCACCCCTCGACCACCTTCACCGGCGCATTGGCGAAGCCGTATCCGGGCAGGTCCACGAGGTAGAGATCCTCAAGGACGAAATAGTTGATCTCCTGTGTCCGGCCGGGGGTGTTGGACGCCCGGGCCAGACCCTTCCGCCCGGTCAGGGCATTGATGAGGCTCGACTTGCCGACATTCGACCGGCCGGCGAAGCAGACCTCGCCGCGATCGTCCGGCGGCAGGCCGTCGAGGGCGACCACGCCTTTCAGAAAGCGCGTCTCGCGCCGGAACAGAAGGCGGCCGGCCTCGATCGCCGCCTCTGACGGCGACGCCTCGGGAAAGGGCAGGGGGGTCATGCTTGGCTGCCCGGTTCGGCGCCGGCCCGCACTGTCACTTCGCGTCCTGCTTCTGTCGCCGGAACGAGCGCAGGATGTTGCCCATGAGGTCGGGCTTGTAGCCCTGGCTGCGCATGATCGCGTATTGCTGGGCGAAGGTGATCGTGTTGTTCGCGATCCAGTAGAGCACCAGCCCGCTGGCGAACTGCCCCAGCATGAACATGAACACCCAGGGCATCCAGGCGAAGATCATCGCCTGCGTCGGATCGGCCGGGGCCGGGTTCAGCTTCTGCTGCAGCCACATGGAAATGCCGAGCAGGATCGGCAGCACGCCAAGCGACAGGATCGCGAGGATCGAGGTCGGGTCCGGCGTGCCCCAGGGCAGGAGGCCGAACAGGTTCAGGATCGAGGTGGGGTCCGGTGCCGACAGGTCGTCGATCCAGGCGATCCAGGGGGCGTGCCGCAGCTCGATGGTGACGAAGATCACCTTGTAGAGCGAGAAGAAGATCGGAATTTGCAGCAGGATCGGCAGACAGCCCGAGGCCGGATTGACCTTGTTGGACTTGTAGAGCTCCATCATGCCCTGCTGAAGCTTCTGGCGGTCGTCCCCCGCGCTCTCCTTCAGCTTCTCCATCTCGGGCTGGAGTTCCTTCATCTTCGCCATCGAGACGTAGGACTTGTAGGCGAGCGGCAGCAGCGCGCCCTTGATCAGCAGCGTCAGGACGATGATCGACCAGCCCATGTTGCCGATCACGCCGTTCAGCCAGTGCAGCAGCACGAAGATCGGCTTGGTCAGGAAGAAGAACCAGCCCCAGTCGATCGAGTCGACGAATCCTTCCACGCCCTGGTTCTGGTAGGCGAGGATCGTCTCCCACTCCTTGGCACCTGCAAACAGCTGCATCGAGGTGGATTCCGTCTCGCCCGGTGCCACCTCAACCGTCGGCAGCCGCGTCTCGGTCTGGTAGATGTCGGCGGAGGGCACGTACTTGGCCACCGAGGTGAAGGCCCCGCCCGGATCGGGGATCAGCGTCGTCATCCAGTACTTGTCGGTGAACCCGATCCAGCCGTTCTGCTGCACCGAGATGATGTCGGCGGGACCGCCCTCGCGGTCGACCCTGTCGAGATCGGGCAAATCGTCGTAGTCGAGTTCCTGCAGCTCGCCGTCGGTCATCCGCACGACGCCCTCGTGAAGGATGAAGAATCCGGCGAGGTCCAGCTCGCCCTGGCGCGCCACGGTGCCGTATGGCGCCATCCGCGCGGAGGCCTCGCCGGTGTTCTCCACGGTCTGGTCGATCGTGAACATGTAGTCCTCGTCGACCGAGATCGTGCGACTGAAAACCAGGCCGCGCTCGTTCTCCCAGCGCAGGGTGACCGGCGTCTCGACGGTCAGGGTCTCACCCTCGACCACTTCCCACGGGGTGTCCGCCCCGGGCACGTCGTCGTAATCCAGCGCGCCGCCGGGCGCCCATCCGAACAGGGCGTAATATGGCCGCTCGCTTCCAACCGGGTTCAGGAGTTCGACGATCGGCGAGGAAGGATCGACCTCCGTGTGATAACGCTTGAGGGCGAGGTCGTCGATCCGGCCGCCGGCCAGAAGGATCGATCCCGACAGCGCCGGGGTATCGATGGCCAGTCGCGGCGCCTCCGTGGCTCCGGCCGCGGGGCCGTCGCCCTGGCCGGCCTCGGGCGACGTGGCGGGAGCCTCGGGGGCCTGGGCGGTATCGGTCTGTTCCGTCTCGGGGGTCGATGGCGCCTGCTCCTCGGGCGGGAAGAGCACCATCCAGCCCAGGATGACGAGGAAGCTCAGAACCGTCGCGAAGATCAGGTTCCTGTTCTGATCGTCCATGGTGTCGCCGCCTCCCGGGCCCTGTCTCGCATCCGGGCGTGTTGAACAGGCGGCGTCCGACGAGGTCAAGACGTTTCCCCGTGTCGTGACCGTCGCGCGCAGAAACGCGAAGGGCCCCGTCTGGATCGGACGGGGCCCCGTGATGACCGGCGGCCGTGATGGCCGCGGGGCGCCGTCAGGCCGCGGCGGCGTTCACACCCTGCGTGGCGATCTTGCTCATCCGTTCGTCGCCCTCGCGGGTTTCATCGAGGCATTCCTTGAGCAGGGCCGCGTCTCCGTCGAGGCCGAGACGGTTGGCGAAGGCCAGGCAGCAGCCGTAGCCGGCGATCGCGTAATGCGCCATGCGCTGGTACTGGGTGACGATCATCGCGTCGCGGGCATCATCCGATCCGAACTCCTCGTCGAGGCCATGCGCATGGGCCTCCTTCACGAGCCCTTCCATGCCCTTGCAGAATTCGCCGTCGGGATCGATGCCGTGGTCGCTGCAGATCCGCTCCAGCTTCTCCATGCCTTCCGCGATGCCCTTGCTGCCGGCGGCCAGCGCCTTGCCGAGCTCGTCGTTCTTGGCGGCCTGGCCCAGCTTCGTCGTCGCGTCGATGGACTGCTTGCAGGCGCTGTAGAGGTCCTGGATCTGGTCCAGATACACGTCTTTGAGATCGTTCATGGCCATGGCGGTTTGTCCTTCGGATTGTTCCGTTGATCGCTGCGGCAACGCGGGCGCCGGGGGCTGGTTCCTGCCACCGGAATGGGCTTGACCGCCCGCGCCGCCTCATCTAGGCGAAGGGCCGGCCTTAGGGGTTTAGCTCAGTTGGTAGAGCAGCGGTCTCCAAAACCGCAGGTCGTGGGTTCGAGTCCCTCAGCCCCTGCCAGTTCGGCCCCGGACGCGCCTCACGCGGCGCAGCCCCCCTCCTTCAACGGATCGTGGCCCCAGTTCATCAGCGAATAGCGCCAGGTCGCGTCCTCGACATCGCCGTCGGGCGGCTGCGCGCAGTGCCGGTTGACGTATCCGACCACTTTTCGCATCCACTCCCACTGCTCGTCGGACAGGTCCTCCTTGCTGGTGCGCTGGATCTCCACGATGCGGCGCCCGGAATAGTGCCCGGTGCTCTCGCCGTCGTCGCTGTCGCCGACCGACTGCGATTCCCCGGTCTCCAGCCACCGCTCCAGTTCCCTGGCGGTCATGTTGACGCGGTCGCGCCACTCGTCCCAGACCTGTTCTCTCGATTTCGACATCCGATCCTCCGTTTCCGCCCGCAAACGCGGGCAGGGCGGATCGGGTCCGGGTCAGCCCGTGCTCCATTCCCAGGGCCGGGTGAAGTCGCCCAGCACGCGGGCCACCGCCTCGGTGTCGCCCTCGCCGTGCGGGTCGATCCGCGCGATCAGGCCGCGCTGGCGGTCCTCGACCACCTCGGCCACGCGGGCCGACAGTCCCGCATCGGCCAGGGCGGCGTCGTAGACCCTTGAGATGGCGCGGCGGCGCAGGTCCGGTTTGAACACCTTGCCCACGGCGGTCTTCGGCAACTCGTCGAGGATCTCCACGTGCTTGGGCCAGGCGGCGCGCTCGGAAATCCCCTCCCGCGCATGGGAGAGCAGTGCCTCGACGCTTACCTCGGCGCCCTCGCACAGTTCCACATAAGCGCAGGGCAGCTCGCCCGCATGGGCGTCCGGTTGCCCCACCGCGCCGACCATCGCGACGGCGTCATGCCCCGAGAGCGTCTCCTCGATCACGGCGGGATCGATGTTGTGCCCGCCGCGGATGATCAGATCCTTCGCGCGCCCGGTGATCCAGACATAACCGTCCTCGTCGATCCGTCCCAGGTCACCCGTCCGCAGGTAGCGCCCGTAATAGAGGTCGCGGTTCTTGGAGGGGTCGGAATACGTCTCGCCGACCAGAACGCCCGGCGAGGAGACGCAGATCTCCCCCACCTCCCCGGTGGGACATTCCGCCGCGCCGTCGATCGTGGCGTCGAAGATCTTCACGTCGGTATAGGGGAAGGGCAGGCCGACCGAGCCGATCTTCTTCTCACCGTCCGGCGGATTGATCGACACCAGGCAGGTCGCCTCCGTCAGCCCGTATCCCTCGCAGATCGTCACCCCCGCCGCCTGTTCGAACCGTCGATAAAGCTCCACCGGCAGGGGAGAGGAGCCGCAGAAGGCGATCCGCAGCCGCGAGATGTCGGCGTCGACCTTGCGCTGCATCAGCGCCGAGACCGCCGTCGGGACGGTGATCATGAAGGTGATCTTCCACCGCTCGCAGAGCTTCCAGAAATTGTCGAATACCCCCTCGCCGCGATAGCCCTGCGGCGTCGGGAAGACGACATGCGCCCCGCTCGCGATCGAGGCGCCGACCACCACGACGGCGGCAAAGACGTGAAACATGGGCAGGGGGCAGATCAGCGCGTCCTCTTCGGTGAAGAGCAGCTCCTGTCCCAGCCAGCCGTTGTAGATGATGCCGGAATTACGGTGCTGCGCCACCTTGGGCATGCCGGTCGTGCCGCCGGTATGGAAATTGGTGCAGACGCGGTCGATCTCGGAGTCGTCGAAGGTCAACTCGGCGGGCTGCGCCGCCAACGCCCTCTCGAAACCGTGGATCTCGGCGTCGTGGGAGACCTTCACCTTGGGCCGGACGAGCGGCACGATCCAGCGCTTCGCCCCGGTGAGGTAGCGGGTAAGGTCGACTTCGACCACGTGGCGCACGTTCGGCGCCGCCGCCACGGCCTCGGCGGCCTTCTGCGCCACGTCGGTCCGCGGGAAGGCGCGCAAGGTCACCAGCACCTTGGCGTCGGTCTCGCGCAGGATCGCGGCGATCTGGCCGGCTTCGAGCAGGGGATTGATCGGGTTCACCACCCCCGCGACCATCCCGCCGAGATAGGTCAGGATCGCCTCGTTGCAGTTCGGAAGCAGATACGCCACCCGGTCCTCCGGCCCCACCCCGAGGGAACGGAGCAGGTTCGCCGTCTGGGCGACACGCGCCTTCAGCGTCTTCCAGTCCAGCGTCTCGGCGGGATCCTTCGGGCCCGACAGGAGCTGGAAGGTGATCGCGGGGCGGTCGGGAACGCGGGTGGCCGTGCGCTCGATCTGACGCCACACCGTGGCGGGCACGTCGCGCTCGGGCCACGACGCCTCCTCCTCGATCCTGCGGCGGTCCTGCGGCGTCGCGTATCCCATGTATCCTCCCCCGGATCTCGCTCTCCGCCCATTTGTGGCCCAGGATCGGCGGCTTCCCAAGACTGACGCTGCGACATCACGGCAGGCGGGAAAAGCCCTATTCCGCCGCCAGCCCGGCGGTGAACTGCAGCCGGGCCAGCCGGGCATAGAGGCCGCCCTCCGAGACGAGCTCGTCGTGCGTCCCCCGGGCCACGATCCGGCCGTGGTCGAAGACGAGGATCCGGTCGGCCTTCTTCACCGTGGCGAGGCGATGGGCGACCACCAGCGTCGTCCGTCCCCGGGCCAGCCGGTCCACCGCCCGCTGCACCAGAACCTCCGATTCGGCGTCGAGCGCCGAGGTCGCCTCGTCGAGGAGCAGCACGGGCGCGTCGCGCAGGATCGCCCGGGCGATGGCGATGCGCTGCTTCTGCCCGCCCGACAGCATCACGCCGCGCTCGCCCACATAGGTCTCGTAGCCGCGGGGCAGGGCGGTGAGGAACTCGTGCGCGGCCGCCGCCCGGGCGGCGGATTCGACCTCTTCGTCACTGGCGTCGGGTCGGCCGAAGCGGATGTTCTCCCGCGCCGAGGCGGCGAAGATCACCGGGTCCTGCGGCACCAGCGCCATGTGCCGGCGGAAATCCGACCGCGACAGCGTGGTGAGGTCGTGGCCGTCGAGGCGCACGATGCCGCTCTGCGGGTCGTAGAATCGCAGCAGCAGCTGGATGATCGTGGTCTTGCCCGCCCCCGACGGCCCGACGAGCGCCACCGTCTCCCCGGGCCTGACCGCGAAGCTCACATCGTCGAGCGCGTGCGCGTCCGGCCGGGACGGGTAGGCGAAGCCGACGTGCTCGAAGGCGATCTCGCCCCGCGCCTCGGGCAGCGGGACCGGCGCGGCCGGATCCGCGACCGTGTCCGTCGCCCCCATCAGTTCCACCAGCCGCTCGGTGGCCCCCGCCGCGCGCTGCAATTCGCCCCAGATCTCGCTGAGGGCCCCCACCGCGCCCGCCACCAAGACCGCGTAGATCACGAACTGCACGAGCTCACCCACCGTCATCGCCTCGGCCCGGACGTCGCGGGCCCCGACCCACAGCACGCCGACGATGCCGACGAAGACGAGCAGGATCACCAGGACGGTCATCACCGCGCGCACTCCGATCCGCGTCCGGGCGGAGCGATAGGCACTCTCGGTCACCTCCGAGAAGCGATGCTGGGAGCGACCCTCGTGGGTGAAGGCCTGCACCGTCTGCACCGCGCCGAGCGCCTCGGAGGCGTTGCCCGACGAGGCGGCGATCCAGTCCTGGTTCTCGCGGCTGAGGGTGCGCAGCCGCCGGCCCAGCACCACGATCGGCACGATGACCACCGGCACCAGCAGCAGAACGAGCAGCGTCAGCTTGCCCGAGGTCAGCAGCAGCAGCACGAGCCCGCCCACCAGGATCAGCGCGTTGCGCAGCGCCACCGAAACGGAGGACCCGATGACCGACAGGATCAGCGTCGTGTCGGTGGTGATCCGGCTGAGGACCTCACCGGTCATGACCCGCTCGTAGAAGGCCGGCGACAGGCCGATCACCCGGTCGAACACCGCCTTGCGGATATCGGCCACGACCCGCTCGCCCAGCCGGGTCACGAGGTAGTAGCGCAGCCCCGTGCCCACGGCCATCAGCGAGGCGATCCCGAGCGCGGCGAGGAAGTAGCTGTCCAGCAGCCGCTCGGCCGAGGTCTCGAAGGCATCGACCACGCGCCGCACCGCGATGGGCAGGATCAGCGTCGTGGCGGCCGTCAGGATCAGCGCCGCGATCGCCGCCGCCAGCATGCCCCGATAGCGTGCGAGGAACGGCCACAGCGCCGCGAGCGCGCCGAGGCGTTTCGATCGGGCGCGGTCGTCGGACTGGCTGGGCTGGCGCACGGGCACCCTCCGGGCTTGCGGAACCTGTCGAGGTTGTTCACCGGGTCCGGCCGGGATGCAACCCGCCAATCCGTCTCGGGGAGGCCTGCGGGAGGAGATGGAGCGGGCAGCGGGAATCGAACCCGCACCAAGAGCTTGGAAGGCTCGTGTGATACCATTTCACCATGCCCGCGCTCGCCGGATCCATAGACCCTCGGCGGACGGGGTGCAAGCGGCCTAGCTCTCCAGCCAGATCGTCACCGGCCCGTCATTGACGAGGGAGACCTGCATGTCGGCGCCGAAGCGCCCCGTCTCCACCGCCACGCCGGACTCGGCGAGCGCGTCGGCGAAACGCTCGTAGAGCCGCTCCCCCTCGGCGGGCGGGGCGGCGGCGGAGAAGCCGGGCCGGTTGCCCCGGGAGGTATCCGCCGCCAGCGTGAACTGGCTGACCACCAGCGCGCCGCCGCCCATATCCAGCAGCGAACGGTTCATCCGCCCCTCGGCATCGCCGAAGATGCGCAGTTTCGCCGTCCGGGCAGCCAGCGCCCGGGCCTCGGCCTCGGTGTCGCCCTTCATGGCGCAGACGAGGATCAGCAGCCCCGGGCCGGTGCGGCCCACCGAGACTCCCTCGACCGAGACCGACGCCTCGCGCACTCTCTGGATCAATGCCTTCATGCCGCTCGATCTAGGCTGCCGCCACGCCCGTGTCACGGGCGCAGGGTCACTCCTCCCCGGAGGCCCCGATACCCAGCCCGGCGAAATCGAACAGGTCGGGGTCGAGCAGGTGCGAGGGCCGGGCATTGGTCAGCGCGCGGAACATGACCTGCCGCCGTCCGGGGCTGTTGCGCTCCCACTCGTCGAGGATCCGCTTCACCTGCTGGCGCTGCAGCCCGTCCTGCGATCCGCACAGGTCGCAGGGGATGATCGGGTAGTCCATGGCCCGGGCGAAACGGTCGCAATCGGCCTCGGCCACGTGGGCCAGCGGGCGAAGTACGAACAGGTCGCCCTCCTCGTTCACCAGCTTCGGCGGCATCGTCGCCAGCCGCCCGCCGTGGAAGAGGTTCATGAAGAAGGTCTCGAGGATGTCGTCGCGGTGGTGGCCCAGCACCACGGCCGAGCAGCCTTCCTCCCGCGCGATGCGGTAGAGGTTGCCGCGCCGGAGCCGCGAGCAGAGCGCGCAATAGGTCCGCCCCTGCGGCACCTTGTCGACGACGATCGAATAGGTGTCCTGGTATTCGATCCGGTGCGGTACGCCCATCCGGCTCAGGAAGTCCGGCAGGACCGTTGCCGGAAACCCCGGCTGCCCCTGGTCGAGGTTGCAGGCCAGGATCTCCACCGGCAGCAGGCCGCGCCACTGCAACTCGGTCAGCACCGCCAGCATCGTGTAGCTGTCCTTGCCCCCCGACAGGCAGACCAGCCACCGCTCCGGAGTATCGCGCAGCATCCCGTAGCGCTCCACCGCCTCGCGCACGCCCTGCACGATCCGCTTCCGCAGCTTGCGGAACTCCGTGGTCTTCGGCGCGCCGTGGAACAGCGGGTGGATCTCGTCGGTCTCGTCCAGCATGGCCGCGGCCATACGCCATCGAGGCTTGCGAGGGAAGCGGGACTTGGCCCGCGAGCGAGGCGCGGCTAGGCTCGCCACGGAGTTGCGGAGACCGCCGATGACCTTCCTCGATCCCTATCCCGAGAGCTTTGATACCGTGTCGGAGGTCTCCTATTTCCGCCCGCTCAGCCTGATCCGTCCGCCTGCGCTTCTCCTCGACCGGATGACCGATGATGGCGATTACGTGGTCCAGCACGATTACGACATCTCGCTGAAGATCGACGGCGACGTCCGCGTCATCACCGTCCCGCGCGGGCTGATCACCGATCTCACCTCGGTCCCGGTCTTCCTGCGCTGGTTCGTCGGGCGGGTCGGTCCCTGGCTCGAGGCCGCGATCGTGCACGACTACCTCTACGTCGCCTGGCAGCTCGTTCCCGGCAAGATGCCGCGCGAGCGCGACCGCGCCTTCGCCGATCTGGTGATGCTGCGCGCAATGGAGGCGGCGCGGATCGACGTCCTGCGTCGCCAGCTCATCTACCGGGCGGTGCGCCTGTTCGGCGGCCGGGCCTATCGCGGGCGCAACGAGCGGCTCCTCGCGGATCTGGGCGACGCGGTCTATGCCACGCCGCTGGTCATTCCTCTCGCGTGACCGAGGCTACCGTGCCCGGGGGCACCTCGTCGATTCCCGATCCGCCCCAGGGATGGCAGCGCGCGATCCGGCGCAGCGTCAGCCAACCGCCGCGCAACGCCCCGTGGCGCCGCAGTGCCTCCAGCGCATAGGCCGAGCAGGTCGGCATGTAGCGGCAATTATGCCCGACCCAGGGAGAGAACAGCAGCCGATAGGCGCGGACCGGCAAAGCGAGCAGCCGGGCGGCCGGGCTCATCCGTGCACCCGGCCGAGTGCTCGCGACAGGTCGGACCGCAACGCCGTGAAGTCGCGCCCGGCGGTGCGGTCCCGCAGTCCGATCAGCACATAGTCCCATCCCGGCCGCGCGCCGACGGACAGATCCAGCCGGGCGATCTCGCGCAGCCGCCGCTTGGCCCGGTTGCGCGCCACGGCGCCGCCGACCTTCTTGGAGCAGGTGAATCCCGCGCGGGGCGGCCCCTCGTCGCCGCGGTATCGCGCCTGCAGGACGAATCCCGGCATTCTGGCGACCCGGGCGCGGGCTGCGCGCAGGAAATCCGCCCGTTGAACCATGCGCCCCAACGAGGGATGCCCGCGCGCGCCCGAGGGCGCGGCGGGCCGATCCGCCGTCACGGTCGGGGTCTCAGGCGCTGAGCTTCTTGCGGCCACGCACGCGGCGGGCGTTCAGGATCTTGCGCCCCGCCTTGGTCGCCATGCGCGCGCGGAAGCCGTGCCGGCGCTTGCGAACGAGGTTCGAGGGTTGGAATGTGCGCTTCGTCATCGGTCTCTCCGTCGGTCACGGTCGGGGGCGCGGGAAACGGGTCCGCCCGGGCCGCGGTCAATTCGGGTCAAGGCCGGTCGGATAAGCCGGGTCCGCGCACCTGTCAACAGCGCCCGGCCAATGTTTCAGGCCCGCTCGCACGGTCAATCGCGCGTGAGGGGCCTCGCCGCAGGCTCCGGTCCGGCCCACCCTGCAGACCACGTCGACCGCACGTCAACCGGGGGCTCCCATGTCGGACCAGACTCAGACCACCGCGCCGCCCTGGCTGCGCCGCCTGCCGATCGCTCTGATCGCCCTCGTCGCCCTCGTCGGCGCCTTCACCCTGCGGGACTGGCTGAGCTTCGAGACCCTGGCCCAGAACCGCGAGCGCCTGCTGGCCTTTCGCGACGCGCATTACGCCGCCGCGGTCGGCGCCTTCGTCCTCGCCTACGCGGCCCTCGTCGCCTTCTCCCTGCCGGGGGCGGCGCTGGCGACGCTGACGGGCGGCTTCCTGTTCGCCACCTTCCCGGGCGTGGTCTACAACGTCACCGGGGCCACGCTCGGGGCGATCGCCATCTTCCTCGCCGCAAAGTGGGGGCTGGGCGAGCGGCTGGCCCAGAGGATGAACGCGGGCGAGGGCATGGTAAGGCGGATCAAGCGGGGGCTGGACGAGAATCAGTGGTCGATGCTGTTCCTGATCCGGCTGATCCCGGCGGTGCCCTTCTTCGTCGCCAACCTGGTGCCGGCCTTCGTCGGCGTGCCGCTGTGGCGCTACGCGGTGACGACCTTCCTCGGCATCATCCCGGGCGCGCTCGTCTACACTTCCGTGGGCGCCGGGCTGGGCGAGGTCTTCGCCCGGGGCGAGCGGCCCGATCTCGGCATCATCTTCACGCCCGGGATCCTGCTGCCGATCCTCGGCCTGTGCCTGCTGGCCGCCCTGCCGATGATCCTGAAGGCCCTGCGCGGAAAGAAGGGGGTCTGAGATGGAGCGGATCGACTGCGACGTCTGCATCATCGGTGCCGGCTCCGGCGGCCTTTCGGTCGCGGCCGGCGCGGCGCAGATGGGCGCCCGCACCGTGCTGATCGAGGGGCACCGGATGGGCGGCGACTGCCTGAACTACGGCTGCGTGCCGTCGAAGGCGCTGATCGCCAGCGCCCGCGCCGCCTATGGCATGGCCCATCCGGGCGACCTCGGCGTGGCCCCGTCCGAGCCGCGGGTGGACTACGCCGCCGCCCAGGACCATGTCGCCCGCGCCATCGCCGCCATCGCCCCCGCCGACAGCCAGGAGCGGTTCGAGGGCCTCGGCGTGCGCGTGATCCGCGACTGGGCCCGGTTCGAGGACGAGCGCACCGTGATCGCCGGCGACCACCGCATCGCCGCACGCCGCTTCGTCGTCGCCACCGGATCGAGACCCTTCGTCCCGCCGATCGAGGGGATCGCGGAGGTGGACTACCTTACCAACGAGACGATCTTCGACCTGCGCACCCGGCCCGATCACCTTCTGATCATCGGTGGCGGCAATATCGGCATCGAGATGGCCCAGGCGCATCGCCGCCTCGGCTGCGAGGTCACCGTGATCGAGGGCGCGACGGCGCTGGGCAACGACGATCCCGAGCTTTCCGCCATCGTGCTCGACCAGTTGCGGCGCGAGGGCGTCGCCATCGTCGAGGGCCAGCAGGCCCGGCGGGTCCTGCGCGAGGGTGACGGCATCGCGGTCGAGACGGCGGAGGGGCGGCATGTCGGCAGCCACCTCCTGGTGGCCGTCGGGCGCCGGGTGAACCTCGACCGTCTCGACCTCGACCGCGGAAACGTGGCCCATGACCGCGCCGTGACCGTGGGGGACGACCTGCGCTCTACGACCAACCGCCGGGTCTATGCCGTGGGCGATGCGGCGGGACGGATGCAGTTCACCCATGTCGCCGGCTACCACGCCGGCGTCGTGGTCCAACGCATCCTGTTCGGCCTGCCCGCGAAGGCACGGCAGGACCACATCCCGTGGTGCACCTATGCCGATCCGGAACTCGCCCATGTCGGCCTGACCGAGGCGCAGGCCCGCGCGCGTCACGGCGGCAAGGTGGAGATCGTGCGCGCGTCCTATGCGGAAAACGACCGGGCCCGCGCCACCGGCCGGACCGAGGGCTTCCTCAAGGTCTCCGTCGTCGGCGGCAAGCCGGTGGGCGCCTCCATCGTCGGCGCCGAGGCGGGCGAGCTGATCGCCATGTGGGCGATGGCCATCGCGAACGGGCTGAAGATGAAGGCGCTTTCGGATACGGTCCTGCCCTATCCGACGCTGGCGGAAATCAACAAGAGAGCCGCCGGCACCTATTTTTCGCCTAGGTTGTTCGACAGCGATATGGTGAAGACGGTGGTGCGAATGGTGCAGAAGATCATTCCCTGAGGACGAACCGCGCGAGAGGTCATGCCCAACACGCTCACAGGGCGTTTTCTGATCCTGACCATCGGCTTCGTCATGCTGGCCGAGGTGCTGATCTTCGTTCCCTCGGTCGCGCGGTTCCGCGCCGACTATCTCCTCTCGCGCCTGGAGCGGGCGCAGATCGCCTCGCTGGCGCTCCTCGCGGACGACGCCATCGACGAGGAACTGGAGCGCGAGCTTCTTGAGAACGCCGAGGTCTACAACGTCGTCCTGGTGCGCGACCAGGTGCGCAGCCTGGCGCTGTCCTCGCCGATCCCCGAGCAGATCACGGCCACCTACGACCTGCGCGACGCCTCGGCGCTGGAGCTGATGGCGGGGGCGTTCCGCACTCTTCTGCGGGGTGACGACCGGATCATCCGGGTCATCGGCGAGCCGGTGCGCGAGGGCGGCGAGCTGATCGAGATCACCATGGATGCCGCTCCGCTGCGCCGCGCGATGATCGATTACGGGTTGCGCATCCTCGTCCTGTCGGCGGTGATCTCGGCGATCACCGCGATCCTGCTGTTCCTCGCCGTGCGGCGGCTGATGGTGAAGCCGATCCGCGGCGTGGTCGACGCCATGCAGAGCTACGCCGCCGCCCCCGAGGATGCCCGCCGCATCATCGAGCCCAGCGCCAGCGTGGTCGAACTGCGCGATGCCGAGATGGCGCTGCGCACCCTCCAGACCCAGCTGACCGGCGCCTTGCGGCAGAAGGAGCGGCTGGCCCAGCTCGGCGGCGCGGTGGCCAAGATCAGCCATGACCTGCGCAACGTGCTGACCACCGCGCAGCTCTTCGCCGACCGGATCGAGGATTCCACCGACCCGGCCGTGGCCCGCATGGCGCCGAAGCTTCTCGGCTCGATCAGCCGTGCGATCTCGATCTGCGAATCGACGCTCGCCTTCGGCCGCGCCGAGGAGCCGCCGCCGCAGCTGGCGCGGGTCCCCCTGGCCGACCTGGTGGAGGACGTGCTGGAGGGCGAACGGCTGGCCGCCGGCGACGCCGGCATTTCCTTCGCCGCCGACGTTCCCGGCACGCTGGTGGTGCGCGCCGACCCCGAGCAACTCTACCGCGTGCTGGGCAACCTGGTGCGCAACGCCCGCCAGGCGATGGTCGCCACGGGCAACGAGGGCGAGATCGCCGTCTCGGCGGACGAGACCGAGGCCGACTGGCGCATCCGCGTCGCCGATACCGGCCCCGGCCTGCCGAAGAGGGCGCAGGACCACCTGTTCCAGCCCTTCCAGTCGGCCTCCAAGCGGGGCACGGGGCTGGGGCTGACCATCGCCAACGAGCTGGTCCGCGGCCATGGCGGGTCGCTCTCGCTGCGCTCCACGGGGCCGGGGGGCACCTGCTTCGAGATCCGCCTGCCCAAGGCCGTGGTGGCGCTCGACGCGGCGGAGTGATCGGCCGCACGGTGCGATTGACCCCTGAGGTATCAAGCCTGACCCGCAGACGGTCTTCCCTCGCGCGCCAAATCCGACTACGAAGGTCGGAATAGCAGCGAGGTGCGCGATGACCCAGACCGTCCGCAAGCAGTTCCAGGATCCCGCCCCGTCCCCACCGGGGCGCCAGCCGGCACTGGTCGCCACTCTGCGGCTGGCCGCGCTGGGCTGCCGCGCCGCGCCCCGGGCCTCGGTCACCGCCTGCGCGCTGCTCGACCCGGAGGCGCCAGCGGAGGAGTTCGCCCGCGCGCTCGCCCTCTGCCTGCCGCAGATGCTGACGCGCCGGCCGGTTTTGCGTCGCCCGGGCGCCGCGCGGCGCTCCTTCGACGAGGACTGGCTCGTCGCGCTTCAGGCCGCGTTGTCCTCGGGCGACCGCTCCAGCGCCCGGTTCCTGCTGCGGCGCCGGGTCCGGCCCGAGGCGGTGCCCTACCTGACCCTGCTGCTGAACGGCCTCTCCGAACGGCTTTACGACTGATCCGGACCTGCTAGCTTGGCCGGTATCGGCGAGCCAGTCTCAGCCAGCCGCTTTCCCGAGACGAGGACAGGACCCATGGCAGAAACCGCTTCCGACCTTTCCCCCGATGCCAGCGCCGAGATCGCCTCCGCGCTGAACCAGACGCTGGCCGAGACCGTCGTCGCCACGATGGTCGCGCAGAACTACCACTGGAACGTGACCGGCATGGCCTTCGGGCCGCTGCACGACCTGTTCCAGAGGATCTACGAGGATCACTTCACCGGCCAGGACGACCTCGCCGAGCGGGTCCGCGCGCTGGGCGAGACGGCCGAGGGTAAACTGGCCACGCATCTGGAGCGGTCGAAGGTGCGCGAGGGCGAGGAGAGCGCCACCGACAAGGAGATGATCCGCCACCTCGCCGAGGCGCAGGAGACGATCGGCGCGACCCTTGCCGGTCTGTCCGAGATCGCCGCCCGGCACGGCGACATCCGCACCGAGGACCTCGCGATCGAGCGCGGCCGCATCCATGACAAGTTCGCCTGGATGCTGCGCGCCCATCTGCGCTGATCCCTCAGCCGGCGTCGCGGACCAGGGCCGGGACGCCGGCGCCCTTCTTCAGGCAGCGTTTCAGGTAGGCGGCCCGCCAGTGGCCGTATCGCCCCATGCCGGCCTGCTGGGCCACAACCAGCGCCAGGAACGCCTCGGCCGCCTTGGGCGATTTCTGCTTCTTGGCGATCTTCTTCTGCGCCTTGGTCATCGAGCAGCCGAGGCAATGCTGCCCGGCGGGCCCGGGGCGCTTGAACTTGCAGACGCCGATGCAGGCGCTCTGGGTCTTGGCCATGGGGCGGAATCCTTCTTGGCTCCCGCGCGACCCTGACGAAATCCGTCGGGATCGGCAAGGGGCGCCGGGGCTTGCCAAGAGCGCGCGCGTGGCGTATCCGCAGGCGCGTCACAGGGGCGGAGCGACCCCGGTTGCAGGCAGGGTCGGCCATTGCCGGCCCTTTTCGCATCGCACGCCGCCCGAGAGGCCAATCCACCGAGAGACCCGGGGAGACAACCCCGCGGCCGGAATAAGAGAACCGAAGGAAACCAAGCGCCACATGGCTCAGAACACGTCCATGGAGGAATTCGAAGCCCTCCTCAACGAAAGCTTCGAAATCGACACCCCCGCCGAAGGCTCCGTCGTCCGCGGCCGGGTCCTCGCCGTCGAGGCCGGACAGGCCATCATCGATGTCGGCTACAAGATGGAAGGCCGCGTCGACCTCAAGGAATTCGCCCAGCCCGGGCAGGCGCCCGAGATCAACGTGGGCGACGAGGTCGAGGTCTATCTCCGCCAGGTCGAGAACGCGCGCGGCGAGGCCGTGATCTCCCACGAGATGGCCCGCCGCGAGGCCGCCTGGGACCGCCTCGAAAAGGCCTATGCCGACGAGAACCGCGTCGAGGGCGCGATCTTCGGCCGCGTCAAGGGCGGCTTCACCGTCGATCTCGGCGGCGCCGTGGCGTTCCTGCCCGGCTCCCAGGTCGATGTGCGCCCGGTGCGCGACGCCGGTCCGCTCATGGGCCTCAAGCAGCCGTTCCAGATCCTCAAGATGGACCGCCGCCGCGGCAACATCGTGGTCTCGCGCCGCGCCATCCTCGAGGAGAGCCGCGCCGAGCAGCGCGCCGAGGTCATCGCCAATCTCGAAGAGGGACAGGCGGTCGACGGCGTGGTGAAGAACATCACCGAATACGGTGCCTTCGTGGACCTCGGCGGCGTCGACGGCCTGCTGCACGTCACCGACATGGCCTGGCGCCGGGTGAACCACCCCTCCGAGATCGTGAACATCGGCGAGACCATCAAGGTCCAGGTGATCAAGATCAACAAGGAGACGCACCGCATCTCCCTCGGCATGAAGCAGCTGCAGGAGGATCCCTGGGATACGGTCGAGGCCAAGTTCCCGCTTGGCTCCGTCCATGCCGGCCGCGTCACCAACATCACCGATTACGGCGCCTTCGTGGAGCTGGAGCCGGGGGTCGAGGGGCTCGTCCACGTCTCCGAGATGTCCTGGACCAAGAAGAACGTCCATCCCGGCAAGATCGTCTCCACCTCCCAGGAGGTCGAGGTCATGGTGCTGGAGATCGACAGCCAGAAGCGCCGGGTGTCGCTCGGCCTCAAGCAGACCATGCGCAACCCCTGGGAGGTCTTCGCCGAGACCCACCCCGAGGGCACCCGCGTCGAGGGCGAGATCAAGAACATCACCGAGTTCGGTCTCTTCGTCGGTCTCGAGCACGACATCGACGGCATGGTTCACCTCTCCGACATCTCGTGGGACGAGCGCGGCGAGGACGCCATCCAGCGCTTCCACAAGGGCGACACGGTGCAGGCCGTGGTGACCGAGACGGACGTGGAGAAGGAGCGCATCTCGCTGTCCATGAAGGCGCTCGACGACACCTTCACCGAGGTCGTCGGCGGCGTGAAGCGCGGCTCGATCATCACCGTCGAGGTCACCGCGATCGAGGATGGCGGCATCGAGGTGGAATACGAGGGCATGAAGTCCTTCATCCGCCGCTCCGACCTCAGCCGCGAGCGCTCCGAGCAGCGCCCCGAGCGGTTCCAGGTCGGCGACAAGGTGGACGTGCGCGTCACCAACGTCGATCAGAAGTCGCGCCGCCTCGGCCTGTCGATCAAGGCGCGCGAGATCGCCGAGGAGAAGGAGGCGGTGCAGCAGTACGGCTCCTCCGACTCGGGCGCCTCGCTGGGCGACATCCTCGGCGCCGCGCTGAACCGCGACGACGAATGATCGCCTGACCCGCCCGCCCCGCGCGGGAACGCAAAGAACCGGCCCGCCGCGCGCGCTGCGCGGCGGGTCTTTTCACGCCCGCGTCCCGTGGCGCTTGCTGCGCGCACGCGGCGCGAATAGATGGGCGGACAGCCGACCATTTTGACACGGGAATCCCCGCCCATGCCCTCGCTGAACGACATCCGCGCCACCTTCCTCGACTACTTCGCCCGGCACGGGCACGAAGTGGTCGCGTCGTCGCCGCTGGTGCCGCGCAACGACCCCACGCTGATGTTCACCGCCGCCGGCATGGTGCAGTTCAAGAACCTCTTCACCGGGGTCGAGACGCGCGACTACAGCCGCGCCGTCACGGCGCAGAAATGCGTCCGCGCCGGCGGCAAGCACAACGACCTCGACAACGTGGGCTACACCGCGCGCCACCACACCTTCTTCGAGATGCTCGGCAACTTCTCCTTCGGCGACTACTTCAAGGAGGAGGCCATCGCGCTGGCCTGGGGCCTGCTGACCGAGGAGTTCGGCATCGACCCCGACCGCCTGCTGGTCACCGTCTACCACACCGACGAGGAGGCGGTGCGGATCTGGAAGGAGGTCGCCGGCCTGCCCGACGACCGCATCATCCGCATCGCCACCGACGACAACTTCTGGTCCGCCGGCCCCACCGGCCCCTGCGGCCCCTGCACCGAGATATTCTACGACCACGGCCCCGAGATCTGGGGCGGCCCGCCGGGCAGCCCGGAGGAGGACGGCGACCGCTTCATCGAGATCTGGAACCTCGTCTTCATGCAGTTCGAGCAGTTCGCCGACGGCACCCGCCGCGACCTCGACGCGCAGTCGATCGACACCGGCATGGGGCTGGAGCGGATCGGCGCGCTGCTGCAGGGCAAGCACGACAATTACGACACCGACCTGTTCCGCGCCCTGATCGAGGCCAGCGCCACCGCCACGGGCACCGAGCCCGACGGCCCCGGCAATGTCCACCACCGGGTGATCGCCGACCACCTGCGCTCCACCTCGTTCCTCATCGCCGACGGGGTTCTGCCGGCGAACGAGGGGCGCGGCTACGTCCTGCGCCGCATCATGCGCCGCGCCATGCGGCACGCCCACCTCCTCGGTGCGGCCGACCCGGTGATGCACCGGCTGGTGCCCGAACTCGTGCGGCAGATGGGCCAGGCCTATCCCGAGCTCGGTCACGCCCAGCGGCTGATCGAGGAGACGCTGCTGACCGAGGAGACCCGGTTCCGCAAGACGCTGGACCGGGGCCTGAGGATGCTCGACGACGAACTGGCGAAACTGCCCGAGGATGCCGACCTTCCCGGAGAGACGGCCTTCAAGCTCTACGACACCTACGGCTTCCCGCTCGACCTCACCCAGGACGCGCTGCGCGAGAAGGGCCGCGGCGTGAACACCGAAGCCTTCGACAGCGCCATGGAGGCGCAGAAGGCCCAGGCCCGCGCCAGCTGGGTCGGCTCGGGCGAGCAGGCCGATGCCGCGATCTGGTTCGACATCGCCGACCGCCACGGGGCGACCGAGTTCCTGGGCTATACCGAGCTGACCGCCGAGGCAGAGATCCTGGCCCTCGTCGAGGGAACCGACCGCGTCGCCGAGTCGGGACAGGGCGCCGAGGTGCAGGTGGTCCTGAACCAGACCCCGTTCTATGCCGAGGCCGGCGGCCAGGTCGGCGATACCGGCACGATCGAGACCGAGGAGGCGACTGTCCGCGTCACCGATTGCCGCAAGGTCGCCGGCGTCTTCATCCATTTCGGCACGGTCGAGCACGGCACCCTGCGCGAGGGCGCCGCCGCCCGCCTCGCCGTCGATCCCGAACGGCGCCAGAAGGTCCGCGCCAACCACTCCGCCACCCACCTCCTCAACGAGGCGCTGCGCGAGGTGCTGGGCGATCACGTCTCCCAGCGCGGCTCGCTCAACGCGCCCGACCGGCTGCGATTCGATTTCAGCCACCAGAAGGCGCTCACGCCCGAGGAGATCGCCGCCACCCAGGAGCGGATCAACCGGTTCATCCGCCAGGATTCGCCCGTCGAGACGCGGATCATGGATCCCGACACCGCCCGCGAACTCGGCGCGCAGGCGCTCTTCGGCGAGAAATACGGCGACGAGGTGCGCGTCGTCTCCATGGGCCTGGCCGAGACCGGCAAGGGCCCGGATGGCACCACCTGGTCGATCGAGCTCTGCGGCGGCACCCATGTGGCGCGCACCGGCGAGATCGGCCTCTGCGTGCTGACCTCCGATGCCGCCTCCTCGGCCGGCGTGCGCCGGGTCGAGGCGCTGACGGGGCAGGCCGCCCTCGATCACCTCACCTCCGCCGCGCGCCGCGCCGCCGAGGCGGCGGCGATCCTCAAGGCTGCCCCCGCGGACCTGCCGGACCGGGTCCGCGCGCTGGCCGACGAGCGGCGGCGGCTGGAGGCCGAGATGGCCCAACTGCGCCGCGACCTGGCGATGGGCGGCGGGTCGGGGGAGGCCGCGGCCCCGCGCGAGATCGGCGGCGTCGCCTTTCATTCCCAGGTCCTGCGCGGCGTCACCGGCAAGGACCTCCCCGCGCTGATCGACGCGCAGAAGGGGCGGCTCGGATCGGGGGCGGTCTTGCTGATCGCCGATGCCGGCGACAAGGCGGCCGTGGCCGCCGGCGTCACCGACGACCTGACCGGCCGCGTCTCGGCGGTGGACCTCGTCCGCGCCGCGGTGGGCGAACTGGGCGGCAAGGGCGGCGGCGGCCGCGCCGACATGGCCCAGGGCGGCGCGAAGGACGCGGCGAACGCCGACGCCGCCATCGCCGCCGCCGAGCGCGTGCTGAAGGAGGCCTGACATGCCCGCGCTCTGGATCGCCCGCGTCACCGTGACCGACGAGGAGGCCTATCGCCGCTACGCCCGGGGCGCCACCGAGGCCATCGCGGCGCATGGCGGCACGTTCCTGGCCCGCGGCAGCCGCCACCTGACGATGGAGGGGCCCGACCGCCCCCGCAACGTGGTGGTCCGGTTCCCCGGCGTCGAACAGGCCGAGGCCTGCTACAACTCGGCGGCCTACCAGCGCGCGCTCGCCCATGCCGAGGGCGCGGCCGAGCGCGAGCTGGTCATCGTCGAGATCACCGACCCGGAATGAGCCGCCGCACATAGCCGGGCAGGGCGAAGGCGGCGTGGTGGATCTCGGCGTTGTAATAGGCGCCCTCGATCCCCGCCTCGGCGATCCGCCGCGCCACGGTCTCCCGGTCGGCCTGCCGCGCCGCGCCGTCGCTGCCCCAGCCGAAGGCCATGAACCCGCCCTGATAGGTCGGCACAGGCGCCACGAAGGCGGTGGCGTCGCGGAACAGGGACTGGAAGGCGCGCATCGTGCCGGACAGCTCGTCGCCCTGCATGAAGGGCACGCCGTTCTGCGTCACCAGGATCCCGCCCTCGCGCAGCGCGCGCTTCGCATGGCCGTAGAAATGGTCGGTGAACAGCACCTCCCCGGGCCCGACCGGATCGGTCGAGTTGACGATGATGACGTCGAACTCGCCCTCGCGGTTCTTCACGAACTCCGCCCCGTCCGCGATCTGCAGGTCGAGCCGTGGATCGTCGAAGGCCCCGTCCGAGACCATCGGCAGGTATTCCCTGGAGAACTCGACGACGCCCGCGTCGATCTCCACCATGGTCACGCGCTCGACCGGGTGGCGCAAAGCCTCCTTCGCCATGCCGCCGTCGCCGCCGCCGATGATCAGCACGCGGGTGGCCGCCCCGTGCGCGATCATCGGCACATGGGTCAGCGTCTCGTGATAGATGAAATTGTCCCGCTCCGTCACCTGCACCACGCCGTCCAGCGTCAGCACCCGGCCGAAGGTGGCGTTCTCGAACACGACGATGCGCTGGTGGTCGCTGGCGCTGTCATAGAGCACCCGGTCGATCCGCAACGCCTGGGAGAGATCCTCGTGCAGGCGCTCCACGCTCCATCCCGTCATGTCCGTCATGCGCGGCCTCCGTTCAGGGGAAAGTCTCCGGCCCGCTCCCAGGGCCCGCCCCGGTAATGCCAGAGCAGGAGCCGGTCGAACAGGCCCCGCCACGGCGCGAATCCGGCGCGCAGCTCGGCCTGGGTGGCCCGCGCGGTGGCGCGGTCGACCTTGTTCTGCACCGTCACGTGCAACTGCCGGGCGCGGTCGTCGCTGCGGGACAGGATGTCGCTCCAGCCTTGGCGCAGGCGCGCCTGCAGGTCGCGCGCCGGCGGGCAGGCGATGTCGATCGCGGTGCCGCCGCCGAAATCGCGGATGCCCGTGGCCTCGAAGGGCAGGGCGGGCGTCTCCGCCGCCGCCCGGGCGAGGTCGCCCGTGATCCGGACGAGCGCCGAATCCGGCAGCTGCTGGAACAGCGTGACGTGGACGGGGATGAAATTGCGCGCGGGCGGGAAGTGACGCTCCCGCAGCGGCGCGAGGCGCGCGAAGCTGGCGCTGTCGAAGCCGAGCGTGAGGATCATGGGCACGGGAGAAGCGGGCGTTCGCCACGGTGCCTTCCCGCGGGGGGCGGGAAGGGCCGGTTCGTCTCCGGGCGGATCAGGCCGCTTCGGCCGCGGCGACCACGCCGTCGCCGCGCAGAAGCTCCTTCACCCGCACATCGGCGGTGCCGAACGCGGATTTCAGCACGTCCACGGCCAGCCAGGGCTTGGCGTCGCCGCACATGAACACGTCGAAGGCACCGTACCCGATCTCGGGCCAAGTGTGGACCGAGATGTGGCTCTCGGCCAGCACGGCCACGCCGGACACGCCCTGGGGCGAGAACTTGTGGGTGTGGATGTGCAGCAGCGTCGCGCCGCAGGTCTCCACGCAGTCTCGGAACGCCTGCTGGATGCGGGCCTCGTCGTCCAGCCCGTGGCCGTCCACGACCTCGATGATGAGATGCCGTCCGGCGAAGACGTGGCCGTCCTCGCGGATGAAATGGTCGTCGCGATCTTCGGCAAAGATATCGCGGGCGGTGGAATCTTCCGCTTGGGCGCCTGTCTCCAGACCGATCCCCAGTTGGAAGAGGTTGGTTCCGTCCATGGGACCCCCCCTTTCAGCCAGTAGATTGATGTGGTGGGTCCTTAGCGCCCCCCCGGATCGCATGGCGTGCCATGTCCCGAAGTTGGGATCGTCCCCGTCGTGAAGGCGACCTAATGGGCATGACCCTGCCGCGCAAGGGATAATCCGGGACCGGGCGCATTTTCTCCGATCTCCACCGCTCGGCCGCATGGCGGCGCGGTGTGGGGTAATATGATACCATAATAATAAGCCGCTGATAACGCACCGTAAAATATAGAAGGTCGCCATTGACCGCGCCGCCGAAACGCGTAGAAGGCCGCAATCCATTCCCGACCGGGCGCCCGTGCCCGCGAGACAGACAGGATCCGAGATGAAAACCTATACCGCTACACCGGCGGATATCGACAAGAAGTGGGTGGTGATCGACGCCGAGGGTGTCGTTCTGGGCCGCCTCGCCTCGATCGTCGCCATGCGGCTGCGCGGAAAGCACAAGCCGTCCTTCACGCCGTCCATGGACATGGGCGACAACGTCATCGTCATCAACGCCGAGAAGGTCCAGCTGACCGGCAAGAAGCGTGACAAGCCGAACTACTGGCATACCGGCTATCCGGGCGGCATCAAGTCGCGTACCACCGGCGAGATCCTCGAGGGCGCGCACCCCGAGCGCGTGGTGATGCAGGCCGTCAAGCGGATGCTGCCCGGCGGCCCCCTCAGCCGCCAGCAGATGACCCACCTTCGCGTCTATGCCGGTGCCGATCACCCCCACGACGCGCAGCAGCCCGACGTTCTGGACGTGAAGTCCCTGAACCGGAAGAACACCCGGGAGGCCCTTTGATGGCTGAGCAAGTGACCACTCTCGAAGAGCTGAACCAGGCCGTTTCCGGCTCCGATGCCGAGGCCCAGGCCCCGCGGGAGCCCAAGCGGGACGAGTTCGGCCGCTCCTACGCCACCGGCCGCCGCAAGGACGCCACCGCCCGCGTCTGGATCAGGCCCGGCTCCGGCAAGGTGATCGTGAACGGCAAGGACGTGAACACCTATTTCGCCCGCCCGGTGCTGCAGATGATCCTGAAACAGCCGTTCAGCGTGGCCAATGTCGAAGGGCAGTTCGATGTCATGGCGACGGTCAAGGGCGGCGGCCTGTCCGGCCAGGCCGGCGCGGTGAAGCACGGCGTTTCCCAGGCGCTGCAGCTCTACGATCCCAGCCTGCGCGGCCCGCTGAAGGCCGCGGGCTTCCTGACCCGCGACAGCCGCGTGGTGGAGCGCAAGAAGTACGGCCGCGCCAAGGCTCGCCGCAGCTTCCAGTTCTCCAAGCGCTGACCCGCAGCCGATCGACACGAGAAGGCCCCGCCGGAGCGATCCGGCGGGGCCTTTTTCTGTCCGCGCCGGCCCCCGGCGGATCAGACAGGCGTCGAATGGCGTCCGGTGCGGGCGCGCTTGGCCGCTCCCTCGCGGGGGGCGGAGCGTGCATTGGCGGCCCGGCGGTTCCCGGGCCGGCCCGCATTCTGGTCGATGAAGTCCAGCACCAGCGGCCGGATGTTGTTGCGCCAGGAACGGCCGGCGAAGATGCCGTAATGCCCCGCGCCCGGTTCCAGGTGCACCGTCTTCTTTTCCTCGGGCAGGTTGGTCAGCAGGTCGAGCGCCGCCAGGCACTGCCCCGGCGCGGAGATGTCGTCGTCCTCGCCCTCGACGATCATCGTCGCGACCGAATTGATTCGGGTGATGTCCACCGGCTGCCCGTCGATGGAGAAGCTGTTGGTCGCGATCTCGCGCCGCTTGAAGACGCGATCCACGGTGGAGAGGTAGAACTCCGCCGTCATGTCCATCACCGCCAGATACTCGTCGTAGAACCGGTTGTGGCGGTCGTGATCGGCCGCCTCGCCCTTGGCGGTGCGAATCACCTGGTCGCGGAAGGCGTTGGAATGGGTCTCGAGGTTCATCGAGATGAACGAGCCCAGCTGCAGGAGGCCGGGATAGACCAAGCGCCCGGCGCCGGCATACTTGAAGCCGACGCGCTGGATCACCATCCGTTCCAGCTGGCCCATCGTCACCCGGCGGCCGAAATCTGTGACGTCGGTCGCCTCGGCGTCGGGGTCGACCGGGCCGCCGATCAGCGTCATCGACTTGGGCTGGCTCTCCGGCTCGTACTGCGCCAGCCAGGCGGTGGCGGCCAGGGTCAGCGGAACCGGCTGGCATACCGCGACCACGTTGGTCTCGGGGCCCAGTTCGCGCAGGAAGTCGATCAGGTAGCGGGTATAGTCCTCGACGTCGAACTTGCCCTCCGACACCGCCACGTCCCGGGCATTGTGCCAGTCGGTGATCCAGACCTCGCAATCGGGCAGCAGCGACTGCACGGTGGAGCGCACCAGGGTCGCGTAGTGCCCCGACATGGGCGCGACGAGCAGGACACGGCGCTCCTTCTCGGGGCGGCCGGCGACGCGGAACCGGATCAGGTCGCCGAAGGGACGGCTCATTGCCGTCTCCATCTGCACGACATGGTCGCGGCCGTCCTCGGCCACCACGGTGTCGATGTTCCAGTCGGGGCGGGCGACCATGCGGTCGAAGGCGCGCTCGGTCACGTCGCCCCAGGCCGAGATCATCTGGAAGACCGGGTTCGGGACCAGTCCGTGGACGGGATATGAGCCGAAGGCCTGTGCGGAGGCGCCGAGCCACTGGTTGGTGACGCGGAACGTCTCCATCATGTCGTAGGCGAACGTGTTGTGCATGCTGGTCTGTCCTTCGGCCCCGTTCGGGTTTTCTTCGCTGCCTGCGCTGCTACAGTCACATGAGCGCGAGGGGGGGTCCGACGGATTGCTCACGCAGCATGCAGGCGCTGCCTTGCAGCATAATGGGTCGGGAGAGGTCAATGGCAACTGAAGAAGACGGCAATGCGACTAAAGTTGCGGATTACTCGGAGCAGTTGACACAAAACATCGCGCGGCTGGAGGAACTGTCGACGCGGCTCGCCTCGGCGCTCACCCGCAAGCGCGTCACCCCGGCATCCCTGCAGGGGCCGGGGCAGGATCTTTACATGAAGACCGGCGCTGCGATGATGCGCGAGATGATGGAGAACCCCACCAAGATCATGCAGACGCAGATCGAGTACTGGGGCAAGACGCTCGGCCACTACGTGGAAACGCAGCAGAAGCTGATGCGCGGCGACCTGTCCCCGCCCGGCGACGGCTCCTCCGATCCGCGCTTCTCGGGCGAGACCTGGCAGGCGCACCCGATGTTCAGCTACCTCAAGGAGCAGTATCTCCTGAATGCCGAGCTGGTGCAGAAGGCGGTGGCTGACATCGAGGGGCTGGAGCCCGGCGACAAGCGGCGGCTGCAGTATTTCAGCCAGCAGATCGTCGACATGATGAGCCCGGCGAACTTCCTCGGCACCAACCCGGAGGCGCTGGCCCGCGCGGTCGAGACCGAGGGACAGAGCCTCGTCAAGGGCATGGAGAACCTCGTCCGCGACCTGGAGCGCAACGACGGCGAGCTGGTCGTCACCCTCGCAGACCCGGATGCCTTCGAGGTGGGCGGCAACCTCGCCACGACGCCGGGCAAGGTCGTCTACCGCAACCGGTTGATGGAGCTGATCCAGTATTCTCCCCAGACCGAGAAGGTGCATGCCACACCGCTGATCATCTTCCCGCCTTGGATCAACAAGTTCTACATTCTCGACCTGCGCGAGAAGAACAGCATGATCAAGTGGATCGTGGAGCAGGGCTACACCCTGTTCGTCGTCAGCTGGAAGAACCCCGACGCCTCCTATGCCGAGGTGGGCATGGACGAATATGTCGAGGAAGGATTCCTGGAGGCGATCGGTCAGGTGAAGAAGATCACCAACCAGAAGAAGGTGAACGCGGTCGGTTACTGCATCGCCGGCACCACGCTGTCGATGACGCTGGGGCTGATGAAGAAGCGCGGCGACACTTCGGTGAAGTCGGCGACCTTCTTCACCACGCTCACCGATTTCTCCGACAAGGGCGAGGTCGGCGTCTTCCTCGACGAGGATTTCGTCTCCGGCATCGAGGGCGAGGTGAAGCGCCACGGCTATCTCGACCGGGTCTACATGAGCCGCACCTTCAGCTTCCTGCGCTCCAACGACCTCGTCTACCGGCCGGCGGTGCGCAACTACATGATGGGCGAGACACCGCCGGCCTTCGACCTGCTCTACTGGAACGGCGACGGCACCAACCTGCCGCGCGACATGGCGATCGAGTATCTGCGCGAGATCTGCCAGGGCAACAAGCTGGCCACGGACGGGTTCGAGGTCCACGGCGAGACGGTGACCCTCGAGGACGTGGACGTGCCGCTGGTCGCGATCGCCTGCGAGACCGACCACATCGCCGCCTGGCGCTCCTCCTTCCGCGGGATCCAGAAGATGGGGTCCAAGGACAAGACCTTCATCCTGAGCGAATCCGGCCATATCGCCGGCATCGTCAATCCGCCCACCAAGCAGAAATACGGGCATTACGTGAACGGCGACTGGTCCGGCACGCCGGAGGAATGGCAGTCGGCAGCCGAATTTCACGCCGGGACCTGGTGGATGCGCTGGGAGGAATGGCTGCGCCAGCATTCCGGCCGCGAGGTCAATGCCCGCGAGCCCGGCAAGGGCAAGGGGGCCGAGATCCTCGCCGACGCGCCGGGCACCTACGTGGTCGAGAAGCCCGATACCTGACGCCCGCACCCGCGCAGCCTCGGCGGATCCTTGCCGAGGCTGCGCCTCCCGGGTCGCGATCGTGACAGGCAAGGCTCTGTCACGAGGCTGGTTTTTCGCGGCGCCCCCCGTGGCTTCCCACGGACGCGCTGCAATGCAGAAAAACGTTGCGTCGCTGCAGTGCGGCAAGTATTTTCGGGGCGTGGATGAACTCGCGGGCGGTGCGCACCGCCCGATCCAACCTTGAAGGAACGTTTTATGGCCACCAAGACCGGTACCGATTACACCAAGATGATGCAGGAAATGATGTCGGCGGTTCCCACCGACATGTCCTCGTTCCAGGACGCCTTCAAATCCTATGCCAGCTTCGGCGAGAAGATGTCGAAGGTCGCCATCGAGGCCGCCGAGAAGTCCACCGAGATTTCCTCCAAGTGGACCAAGGACACCCTGTCCCGCATGAACGACGCCGCCGCCGTCCGCGACGAGCCCTCCGACTACGGCAAGGCGATGAGCGATTTCGCCTCCGCCCAGGCCGACATGACCTCCGAGACCATGGCCGCCTTCGCCGAGGTCGCCAAGAAGGTCCAGATGGAGACCGTCGAGCTGATGCTGGCCGCCGGCAAGGACATGTCCGAGGATTTCACCGCCGCCGCCAAGAAGGCCTCGGGCGAAGCCTCCTCGGCCGCCAAGAAGGCCGCGTCGCGCTAAGGTCGCCGGATCGCCGTCTTCTCCTCCCTGGCGGTGATATGACTGGGGCGGGCTTCGGCCCGCCCTTTCTTTTTGTTTTCCACGGGCCTAGGCTCCCTGCAATTCCAAGGCGCAGGAGACGGGCCCATGACAGACGACCAGAAGCCGCTCCTCATCAAGCGCTACGCCAGTCGCCGCCTCTACAACACCGAGACCAGCGACTACGTCACGCTTGAGGACATCGCCGGCTTCATCCGCGCCGGCCGCGACGTGAAGATCGTCGACCTGAAATCGGGCGACGACCTGACGCGGCAATACCTGCTGCAGATCGTCGCCGAGCACGAGTCGAAGGGCGAGAGCGTCCTGCCGATCGAGGTGCTCACCGACCTGGTGCGATCCTACACCACCCAGGCACATTCGATCGTGCCCCAGTTCCTGCAGATGAGCTTCGACATGCTGCGCGAGAGCCAGTCCAAGATGATGGGCGCGGCGATGAACCCGATGTCGGCGATGCCGGGCTACGAGGCGATGCAGGCGCAGCAGAAGGCCATCATGAAGGCGATCACCGGCAAATGGGCGGAGTCGGAGGGCGCCGCCCCGGACGATACCCCGGCGGGGGCAGCAGAGGCCCGCACGCCGGCGCAGCAATCCGATCTCGACGACATCCGCCGCCAGCTGACCGAGATGCAGGAGATGCTGCGGAAGATGAAGACCTGATCGCGCCCGTGTCCCGCGCCCCACGCCCCCCTATGGCGGCCGTGCCGCCCGTCTGGACCTTGCCGGTCGCGCGGGGCATGCTGCCGCCGACACGCCGCAGCGGAGACCGTTCATGAATCCCACGCCCTGGCATTTCTGGCCGATCGTCATCATCGCCCTCGCCTGGCACGCGATCGGCGTGCTGGACTACACGGCGGTGCAGATCGATTTCCGGCCCTGGTACAACATCATGGGCGACCGGCAGCAGGCCTTCGTGGCGAACATGCCCGCCTGGATCGACGGCGCCTGGGCGGTCTCGGCCTGGGTCGGGCTGCTCGGCGCGGTCCTTCTGGCCTTCCGGGTCGGGTTCACGGCGCTGGTCCTGTCGATCTCGATGATCGCGACCGTGATCGTCGCCGTCTGGCTGACCGTGGTCGCCGATCCGTCGATCCTGTCCGTGGCCGGGTGGGGGGCTCTGCTGGGGATCTGGATCGCGGCACTGTTCACCGTTCTGCTGTGGCTCTATGCGCGCGATCTCCACCGGAGCGGCGTGATCGACTGACCCGCCGGGCCGGGCCGACTCGCCTGGCGCACCCGCGGTGAATCGCGCCTTGCCGCACCGCGGCACGATCCGCGCCCAACTCTCGGGCGACGCCCGCCCGGTCCGCCCAGAATACCGGCAAATCATGCCGCGCCGCACCGTTGCGCAGGGCCGGAACTTCGCATCGGCGCCGATCCGGGTTTAATGGATCCATCGGCGCTAACCGCGCCGGGCCCGTGCGGTGGGCCGGGGTCCTCCTCCCCTCCGGTCCACCGTGCCGGCGCCTGCGGCGCGGGCGGCAGGCCAGGCGCCGGGCATATCCGCCCCGCAGGCATCGGCCGCGACAGAAAAAACCGCTTTTCATCCAGCTCGTGCTTCGCTACACCCCCGCCACCCGGCCCGAGAGAGCCTTGGCGGTCGTGGCGGAATGGTAGACGCGCAGCGTTGAGGTCGCTGTGGGGTAACACCCGTGGAGGTTCAAGTCCTCTCGACCGCACCACTCTCCGGCCGGGTCATCCATCCGACAGCGCAGCGTTCATGCGCCCGCGGCAACAGTGGCCGCATGCGGCCGGTCATTGTGTCCGCATCCTTCCGCATCGGGCGGCATCCGGTCCCGAACCGAGGCGCGAATCGCGGCATTTGAACGATCTCCCCTCGGCCAACTTGCATTGCCGGTCCGGTTTTGCTTCTGTTCGCGGCAATGACCGCGACAACGCGGCTGCCAACGGGGAGATGCCTGTGTTCGACACCCAGGCCGGCCACGCGTTCGTCGAGTTCGACCGCGTGCAGAAAAGCTATGACGGCGAGACCCTCGTCGTGAAGGATCTCAACCTGTCCATCGGCAAGGGGGAGTTCCTCACGATGCTCGGCCCCTCCGGCTCGGGCAAGACGACCTGCCTGATGATGCTCGCCGGGTTCGAGACGGCGACCCATGGCCAGATCCGCCTCGACGGGCGCGAGATCAACGACATTCCTCCGCACAAGCGCGGCATCGGCATGGTGTTCCAGAACTATGCCCTGTTCCCGCACATGACGGTGGCCGAAAATCTCGCCTTCCCGCTGGAGGTCCGCAAGATCGGCAAATCCGCGCGGGAGGAGAAGATTTCCCGCGCCCTCGACATGGTGCAGATGGGCACCTTCGGGGGGCGGCGCCCCGCGCAGCTGTCGGGCGGCCAGCAGCAGCGCGTCGCGCTGGCCCGCGCGCTGGTCTTCGAGCCCGAGCTGGTGCTGATGGACGAGCCCCTCGGCGCGCTCGACAAGCAGTTGCGAGAGACCCTGCAATTCGAGATCACGCGCCTCGCCCACGATCTCGGCATCACGGTGGTCTATGTCACCCACGACCAGACCGAGGCGCTGACCATGTCCGACCGGGTCGCGGTCTTCGACGACGGCCGGATCCAGCAGCTCGCAGCGCCCGACGTGCTCTACGAGCGCCCCGAGAACAGTTTCGTCGCCCAGTTCATCGGCGAGAACAACACCCTGCGCGGGGTGGTGACGGCCCTGTCCGAGGAGGCCTGCGTGGTCCGGCTCGACGGAACCGGCGAGGAGATCGACGCCCTGCCCGTGAACGTTACCGGCGTGGGCGACCAGACCCTGGTCTCGATCCGGCCCGAACGGGTGGAGATCGATCCCTCCCTGGGCGCCTCGGCTCACACGCTGCAGGCCGAAGTGCTGGAATTCATCTACATGGGCGACGTCTTCCGCACCCGCCTGAGGGTCGCCGGACAGGAAGACTTCATCGTCAAGACCCGCAACCGCGCCGATCAGCGCCGCCTCGTGCCCGGCGAAACGGTGACCATCGGCTGGCTGCCGCAGGATTGCCGCGCCCTCGATCCCTGAGTCGGGCGAGCAAGGCCGGATTTCGCCCGAAGCCCGCGGGCGGCGGTCCGACAGAATAACGGGCACCGACAAGGAGACGTCTTCGCATGAAACCGAACGCATTTCTGATGGGAACCGGCGCACTGGCGCTGGTCGCCTCCGGCGCGCTCGCCCAGGAGGGCGAGACGCCCGACAGCCCCGTCGCCGGCCAGCCCATGGCCGACGAGATGACCGTCGTCTCCTGGGGCGGCGCCTATCAGGAGAGCCAGCTCAAGGCCTATGTCGAACCCTACCAGGAAATGCATCCCGACCTGCAGGTCACCTGGGACGAAAGCTCCGCCGAGGCCGTGGCGGGCATGCGCGCCCAGTTCGAGGCCAACAACATCACCTGGGACCTCGTGGACGTGACCGCCGCCGACGCCATGCGCCTGTGCGACGAGGGACTGGCGATGGAGGTCGACATCAACGAAATCGCCGCGCCGGCCCCCGACGGGACCGAGGCGGAGGAGGATTTCGGCGAGGACATGCTGGTCAGCGACTGCTTCATCCCGCAGATCGCCTATTCCTACACCTTCGGCTACCGCACCGACGTGGAGGAATGGAACGGCGAGACGCCCTCCGAGATCTGCGACATCTTCGATCTGGAGGCCTTCCCGGGCCAGCGCAGCCTGGAGCGGCGCCCTCACAACAACGTGGAATGGGCGCTGCTTTGCGACGGGGTCGCGCAGGAGGATCTCTACGACGTGCTGGAGACCGAGGAGGGCCAGCAGCGCGCCTTCGACAAGCTCGACACGATCAAGGACCAGACCGTCTGGTGGACCGCGGGCGCCGACACGCCGCAGCTTCTCGCGGATGGCGAGGTGGTCATCGGCTCCACCTACAACGGCCGCCTGTTCAGCGTGATCGCCGAGCAGGATCAGCCCGTCGCGATGCTGTGGGACGCCCAGGCCTACGATCTCGACGGCTGGGTCATCCCCGATGGGCTGGACGAGGCGACGCTGAACCGGGTGAAGGACTTCCTCTGGTTCGCCACCGATACCCAGCGCCTGGCCGACCAGGCCAAGTACATCAGCTACGGCCCGGCGCGGGATTCCTCGGCGCCGCTCGTCGGCAAGCACGCCGAGCTCGGCATCGAGATGGGCCCGCACATGCCGACCAACCCCGAGAACTCGAGCAACGCCTTCGTGCAGAACTTCGAGTGGTGGGCCGATTACCGTGACGACCTGGATGCCAAGTTCCAGGCCTGGCTGTCGCAATAGGCCGATCTGGGGGAGGGCAGGGCACCCCCGTCCTCCCCTGCTACGGAATTCCGCCGGGATTCCGACCGGAAACCGACAGGGGCAGAACACCATGCCGAAGGGCTACATCATCGGCCACATCACCGTGACGGACCCGGACGGGTACCAGGAATACGTCCGCCGCGACACGCCGATCCTCGAGGCCCATGGCGGGCGGTTCATCGTCCGCGGTGGCCGCTCGGAGACTCCCGAGGGCGCCGACATGGGCCGCCATGTGGTGATCGAGTTCGACAGTTTCGACGCCGCGAAGGCCGCCTACGAGGATCCCGAATACCAGGAGGTCGCCGAGATCCGCCGCCGCTGTGCCAAGAGCACGATGATCCTCGTCGAGGGGACGGACTGAATGGGACCGGCGCGATGAGCGACACGACGGGCGGCCCCGACCGGTTCACCGGCCCCACGCCGGACAATGCGCTACGCGAGGCCGATCAGTTCGACCGCGCGGAGGGCCCCGTGCTGGCGGCGGATGGAAGGCCGCTGAAACGCTCGCTCAACCGGGCGCTCCGCGCCCAGAAATTGCGCGCCCTGGCCCTGATCGCACCGCTTCTGGTGTTCATCCTCGTGACCTTTGTCGCCCCCATCGCGGACATGCTGTTCCGCTCGGTGGAGAACGAGATCGTCTCCGAGACGCTGCCTCGCACGGTGCTGGCGCTGGAGGACTGGGACGGGGAAGGGGCCCCTGACGAGGAAGTTTACCGTGCGCTCGCGGCGGACCTGATGGTGGCCTCCGAACTGAAGAACCACACCCGGGTCGGATCCCGCCTGAACTACGAGATGACGGGCATCTCGTCTCTGTTCCGCCGCTCCGGCCGTGGCGTCGACGACATCGGCGAGGTCTACGCCGACCAGTTCATAGAACTCGACGAGGCCTGGGAAGCGCCGGCGACCTGGGTGAAGCTGATGGCCGATCCCGGCTGGACCGAGCGTCAGGCGGACTGGGCCGCGCGGCGGGACGCCGCGGAGGCCGAGCAAGACGCGGCCGAGACCGTCGAAGAGCTTCGGGCCCTCGCCTTCACGGAGGCCGAACCGCGGTTCCGCCTGTCTGACGAGGCGCGCGAGGCGCTGCCGCGTACAGCCCGGATCTACCAGCAATTCGCCCAGGTGATCCAGGCCGAGGACGGCGACAGCCCGACCGAGGAAGAGCCCTGGAACATCGTCTACCAGGCGCTCTACGAGGATCTCTCGGCGGAGCAGGTACCGGCATACGAGGACGAGACCGCCGCTCTCTTCGCCGCCGCGGGCAAGGCGGTGGGCGGATTCGAGCAGCAGCCGGTCAAGCCGTTCTTCATCGAGGAGATCGACGAGGATTGGGGCGATCCCCGCGTCTGGGGCACGATCGAGGCCTTCTCCGATCGCTACACCGCCGGCTACTTCCTGTCGTCCATCGACATGCAACTGACGCCGCAGGGGATCGAGCCGCAGCCCGAGGACCAGCGCATCTACGGGATGCTGTTCCAGCGCACGATGTTCATGTCGCTCACCATCATGGCGAGCTGCATCCTGCTGGGCTATCCGATTGCGTTCCTGCTCTCGAACCTGCCGCTGCGGACGTCGAACCTCTTGATGATCCTCGTCCTGCTGCCGTTCTGGACCTCGCTCCTGGTGCGGACGAGCGCATGGAAGGTTCTCCTCCAGCAGCAAGGGGTGATCAACGACATCCTCGTCTGGGTCGGCCTCGTGGCCGACAATGCGCGACTGCAACTGATCAACAACCAGACCGGCACGATCATCGCCATGACGCATATCCTGTTGCCGTTCATGATCCTGCCGCTCTACTCGGTGATGAAGACGATCCCGCCGCATTACGTGCGCGCCGCCCGGTCGCTGGGCGCAACGCCGTGGACGGCCTTCTGGCGCGTCTATTTCCCGCAATCGGTGCCGGGAATCGGTGCGGGCTGCATCCTCGTCTTCATCCTCGCGATCGGCTACTACATCACGCCCGAGCTGGTCGGCGGCACCACCGGCACGTTCATCTCGAACCGGATCGCCTATCACATCTCGACATCGCTGAACTGGGGGCTCGCGGCGGCCCTGGGCTCGATCCTGCTCGCTCTGGTGCTGGTGCTCTACTACCTCTACGACCGGATCGTGGGCATCGACAACGTGAGCCTCGGCTAAGGAGACGGAGATGACCCTGCCCCCCTATGCCTCCACCGGCGAGCGACTCTGGTATTACGGGTTCCGCGTGATCTGCGGCCTCGTCTTCTTCTTCCTGATCGCGCCGATCCTGACCATCATTCCGCTGTCCTTCAACGCCGAGAACTTCTTCACGTTCACCCCCGGCATGCTCGCGCTCGAAGCGGAGGCCTATTCGCTGAAGCATTACCGGGACTTCTTCACAAACGCCTCATGGCAGCAGGCGCTGTGGAACTCGGTCAAGATCGCGCCGCTCGCCACGCTCTTCGCCGTGGCCCTTGGAACGCTCGCGGCGGTCGGGCTGAGCCAGCCCCACGTGCCGTTCCGCCGGGCGATCATGGCGACCCTGATCTCGCCGATGATCGTGCCGCTGATCATCTCGGCGGCGGGGATGTACTTCTTCTACAGCCGGATCGGCCTGCAGGGCACCTATCTGGGCATCGTGCTGGCCCATGCGGCCCTGGGCATCCCCTTCGTCATCATCACCGTGACGGCGACCCTCGTGGGGTTCGACCAGTCACTGACACGCGCCTCGGCCAATCTCGGCGCGGGGCCGGTACGGACCTTCTTCAAGGTGCAGATGCCGCTGATCCTGCCGGGGGTGATCTCGGGTGGCCTGTTCGCCTTCATCACCTCCTTCGACGAGGTGGTCGTGGTCCTCTTCGTCGGCAGCGCGGGGCAGAAGACGCTGCCGTGGCAGATGTTCATTGGCTTGCGCGAGCAGATCAGCCCGACGATCCTGGCGGTCGCCACGATCCTCGTGGCGGTCTCGATCCTCCTGCTCACCACGGTGGAGCTTCTGCGCCGCCGGTCGGAAAGGCTGCGCGGCATGTCTCCGGGCTAATTGTCTGCGGCATCGGGACGGGAGGTTGCGCCGACCCACGGTAGTCGTCGCCGAACCGGTTCAGGCCGAGGGCGACGACGCCCGTTGCCGAAATCGCGACGATTTCTCCGCCATCCTCGAGAATGCCGATCAGCCCTCACAGGCGATTGCCGAGCATGACATGCACCATGTCGAACGCGATTCCGACGATCAGCAGGGCGGCAAAAGTTGCCGCGACGAACACAACCAAGCCCAGATCGCCGGTACCGCGACGTTGCCATACCCATGGAAGAAGAGCGGCGAAAACTGCCCCGGCGAGGGCCCGGGCGCGGATCTCTCCCGCGTCCTGCGCCCTCAGGAGGGCCATGGCGGGAAGTGACATGAGGTCGACCAGAACCGAACCAAAGCGTTCGTGGTACATGGCGGCATCGTCAAACCACACGAACTGGTAAAGCGACGAGAGGAACATCGAGATCCGAGTGTTCCGGGCGATGTAATCGAAGGAAAACAGCCCGCTCGTGGGAAAGCTCAATGCGTGGCGATAATGGTCCACCAATGCCTCCTCTTCCGATAGATCGAGTTCGAAGAGGAGCAGCCGCGCCAACTCGGAGCTTTCGTCGAGGGCGCGCAGGACCACGTTGATCAAGATGAGAGCACCGCCGATGCCGGTAAGGACAAACGCCTCGCGGTCGGTCGGCGTGTCACCATGAAGAGGGCGGAGCAAGGCCGCGGCTTCCGCGCGCAGGCGTGCTTGAAGGAAATGGCCATTGAAATTTTCCATTCAAAAAGAGCCGAAATCGGTTAAAAATTCCGATCGCTAAATGTAGCTCGGCCGCCGGCTGGGACGCTTCTGAAGGCGCTCATAGACCCCGCGCCGATCTGCGAGTTCGCCTCTACCCCCTCAGGCGGACGAGAGCTTCACGAGGCGCCTGAGGTTCTGGACGGTGGCGGCGAGGAGGAATTCTTCGGTTGCTCCCGTCAATCCTCGGAGGCGCAAGCGGCGCAAGTTGAGGTGCCTATTGAGGTGAGCGAAGAGCATCTCGACCTTCTTTCGCCGAGCCCGAGCCGTATTGTAGGCATCCGTGCCCATCAGTTCGCGGACCGCCTCCCGGGCGTCCTCCTCGACCAGGCGGATGACCGACCGCACCGAGGCGTCGGTGCAATCGGGCTTGCGCGAACATGCCCGGCACGCGGCGGTCGCGGGCGTCCAGCGCTTCACGCCGGTTTCGACCGTGATGCGGCGCAAGGTCAGATCTGGCCCTCGGGACAGATGAAGCAGTCACGTTCCCGCTCGTAAACGAATGCGTCCCGGGTCAGCTTGCCGTCGGTCTGCGACTTGCGGTCGAGGACCGGGACGAAGGGCGTCACCTTCCGCTTCAGGAGCCAGGCCAGGAACGGCGCGGTGCCGTAGCTCTTGTCCGCCGCCAGCGATGTCGGCGCAAATCCGAGCTTGGCCTTGCCCCGCTCGAGCATCGCCTTCGCCGCGACGATCTCCTGGCTCAGGCGCGCAGGGTTCGTCGGGTGAACGGTCCACTGGACCGTTCGCTGATCCGCCTCATCCTCCACGTCCACACTGATCGCGTGGCGGTCGTCGACCAGGTAGTCGGTCTCGTAGCTGAAGCGTCCGGGCCCGTCCTTTGGCGACCATGCCGCCTGCGGATCGGTTTCCGAGATCCCCTTCGGCAGCTTGTGTACCGGCCCTTCACGCTCGACGCCCGCCTCGGCGTCCAGCTGTTCGAGATAGGCGCGGACGGGCCGCGCGATGTCCTCGGCTTCGGCCCAGGCTGCCTCGCGCTCTGCGGGCGGAGCGCGCCTGTCGCGGTTGGTATCGGCCTCGACCGTGCTGCCGTCCACCAGGGCACCGGTCCCGCCGACGAGGCCGGCCTCGACACAGCGCTGGACCACCATCTCGAAGACGGCACGGAGAACATCGCCATCAGCGAAGCGCCCGTATCGGTTCTTCGAGAAGCTCGAGCGATCCGGCACGCGTCCCTCGAGCCCAAGGCGACAGAACCACCTTCAGGCGAGGTTCAGGTGAACCTCCTCGCAGAGCCGCGTCTCGGACCGGATACCATAGAGATAGCCCACCAGCAGCATCCGGATCATCAGCTCCGGGTCGATCGATGGCCTGCCGATCGGGCTGTAGAGGGCGGCGAGTTGCGAACGGATGGCGTCGAAATCCAGAACCTGGTCGATGCGCCGAAGCAGATGGTCAGGCGGGATGTGGTCCTCGATCCGGAACCGGTAGAACAGTGCCTCCTGAACCGCCAGCCGTCCCATCGTAGCCAAGCCCTCCCGCCCTCTCAATTTAAGGAGAACCATGAGCTTACACGACGATCAACGGAGATCTCACAAGATGTAGGGCACAGCCTTTTTCGCCGGTATCGGCCGCTTTTGCGCGGACAGCGTGATTTTGCGGTAATATGGGTCCTGTCTCGGAAGTGGTGGAAATTCGAAGGCGGCGTGATCTCCGGGTGATGTGACCCCACCCAGCCGGCGGCGCCAACCGCCAGGGAGATTGCGCCATGACCGAGATTGACCGAGAGCGCTGTCTTTTCGCCGCCGCCCGAGGAGGCGAGCCACGACCCGATCGAGTATCGGCTTCGGGCGAACGTGCGCGCCACCATCGAGGCGATGTTCGAGGAGGAGCTGGCCGCCTGTCTCGGCCGCTTCCGCCACGGGCGCGATGGCGAGGGGGGCGGCGATGCCAGGGGATACCGCCACGGGCACCGAGAGCGGCAGCTCGCCGGGACCTTCGGCACCGAGACCGTGCGGGAACGCAGTTGGGCGCGGGGCGCCGATGGCCACGGCCAGACCACCGAGTGGCAGTCGAAAGCCCTGCCGCGCTACCGGCGGCTGACGAAGACGGCCGAGGCGCCGATCGCGGCGGTCTGCCTCGCCGGCCCGAACGCGCGCCGGGTCAAGCGAGCGCTGTTCGGGCTGTTCGAAGGCGCCGTGAGCAGTCGCCATTGTCGCCCGGACCGATGGCGCGACACGGCTCGTTGTCGTCAGCCGCGCGCGGGCAGCACAGGTGAAGGTCGGCTGGGACGCCCGGTGCGTCCGCAACCCTGCCGACGAGGACATTGTCCGCCCGATCCTGGACGGGACCGTCATCGGGACCCGGCCGGACAGGAAGGCCGTGAACATCTCGGTGCTGGCCGCCATCGGCGTGCGCCGCGACGGTCAGAAGGTGCTGCTCTCGATCCGCAACATGGGCGGCGAGAGCACGTCGTCGACCTCGCAGCGCCCCATCGGGGCCCCTGCGTCCGGCTGATGCCGGACCGGTCTCGACCATGGCGCCGGTTCCTCGACGATCCCGATGCGCGAGGTCTGACGCGGCCCGAGTTCGGGATCCTGGACGGCGCCCCGGGCCTGGAAGCCGCGCTCGTGACCCTGCGGGGCGAGGAGCCGCCGATCCAGCGCTGCACGGTCCACAAGCATCGCCACCTGCTCGCCCATGCGCCCGAGCACCTGCATGACGAGCTGACCGAGGCCTGCCGGGACATGATCTGCGCCGGGACGAAGGCCGAGGTCGGGCAGCACCGCCGGGCCTTCCTTCGGACATGGCGGCTGAAATGCAAGGCGGTGGCCGACAGCCCGGAAGAAGCCGGGGACCTGCTGTTCGCCTTCACGCGGCCCGATCCCTCGCAATGGATATCGGCCCGGACGACGAACGCGATCGGGCGGCTGAACGAGGAATTCCGGCGCCGCATCGAGACCCAGACCCTCCTGCCCGATGCCGGGACCGCGCCCATGCCGTTCCGGGCGCTGCCCGCGTCCGGCCGGATCGTCATGCGAAAGATCGACGGATGGGAAACGCTCGACCAACCCATCGCTGCCGAAACCGTCGACCGCGCTGCCTGAAGCAGCCAACCATCATCCGCCCGGAGAGTGCCTCCGGCGTGGGAAGGTGGCGGGCCATGGGCGGAATGCCCGCGTCGAGTGGTCAGCCGCCTTGCCACCGCGGTTGCGGGCGACGGTATCACCGGCGCCGGACTTCGGCCGATGACAACGGGCACGCCACCGCCTAGATCAGGGGCAGGCAGCGGCGCGGGGAGATCCATGACCAGGCGGAGCAGCGGTCGCGGGCAGCGCGACCTGACAGTGAAGGTGAAGACCGCCCGCGGGCGCAAGTCCTCCTCGACGCGCTGGCTGCAACGGCAGCTGAATGACCCTTACGTCAAGCGTGCCAGGGACGAGGGGTTTCGCGGCCGGGCCGCCTACAAGATCATGGAACTCGACGACACCCATCGCTTCCTCGTGCCGGGGGCGCGGGTGCTCGATCTCGGCTGCGCCCCGGGCGGCTGGTGCCAGGTGGCCGTGCCGCGGGTCAACGCGCTCGGGGATCAACCCTCCCGGCCGAGGGGGCGGGTGCTCGGCATCGACCTGCAGCAGGTCGAGCCGATCGCCGGGGCGGAGATCCACCAGCTCGATTTCATGGCCGAGGATGCCGAGGAGCGGATTCGCGGCTGGCTGGACGGGCCGGTGGACGTGGTGATGTCGGACATGGCGGCCGCCTCCTCGGGCCACCGGCAGACGGACCACCTGCGGATCGTGGCGCTCTGCGAGGCGGCGGCGGAACTGGCCTTCGACATCCTTGCCCCGGACGGGACATTCGTCGCCAAGGTGCTGCAGGGCGGCGCCGAATCCGGCCTGCAATCCGAGCTCAAGCGCCGCTTCGCCAACGTCGCCAACGTCAAACCGCCGGCAAGCCGGTCGGACAGTTCCGAGAAATTCGTCGTGGCCCGAGGGTTCCGCGGGTGATCGGCCCCGGCGACCGAGCTTTGCCGGCGTCGTTCGGCGAACCCGTCCCCTCCTGCCGCGAAGTGCGGAGGATGCACGTCCTTGGCCGCGCTGCCTTCTGCGGTGCAGCTTTTTCGCCCCGTGCCCGCCGTGGGACTTGTCTCGCCCCTCTCGCGTCCCCACGATAGGGCCCGAGGCAGATCGCGCACGGGAGCACCGCTTGGCCCAAACCCCCAGTCCCATTCCCCCGCTGGAGCGGACGGCCACCGTCCCAGAAATCCATCTCGACTTCCCCGACAACCGCCTCCTGATCGACCTTTGCGGGATCGGCGACAGCCATCTGGTGCAGATCGAGCGCGCGCTGGAGGTGCAGATCCTGCGGCGCGGCAACCACCTCGTCGTGATGGGCGAGCCCGATGCGCAGGCGCGCGCACGCGAGGTTCTGGAAGCGCTCTACTCCCGGCTCGAATCGGGCAAGGAGATCGAGCCGGGCGATGTGGACGGCGAGATGCGGATGGGGGCCGAGGATGCCCGCGAGGCGGCGCGCGGCGCTGACCAGATGGAACTGTTCCAGGGCGGCCGGGTGGAGATCCGCACCCGCAAGAAGCTGATCGAGCCGCGCACCGACGCGCAGCGCGCCTATGTGCGGTCGCTCTATGCCAAGGAACTGGCCTTCGGCATCGGGCCGGCGGGCACGGGCAAGACCTATCTCGCCGTGGCCGTGGGCGTGAACCTCTTCATCCAGGGCGATGTCGACCGGATCATCCTGTGCCGCCCCGCGGTCGAGGCGGGCGAGCGGCTGGGCTTCCTGCCCGGCACGCAGGAGGAGAAGGTCGATCCCTACATGCAGCCGCTCTACGACGCGCTGAACGATTTCCTTCCGGCGAAGATGCTGGGCAAGCTGCGCGAGGAGAAGCGGATCGAGATCGCGCCGCTGGCCTTCATGCGCGGCCGGACCCTGGCCAACGCCTTCGTGGTGCTGGACGAGGCGCAGAACGCCACCGCGATGCAGATGAAGATGTTCCTCACCCGCCTGGGCGAGGGCAGCCGCATGGTCGTCACCGGGGACCGCAGCCAGGTGGACCTGCCGCGGGGCCAGGTCTCGGGCCTGTCGGACGCCGAGCGCCTTCTGGCGGGGATCGACGACATCGCCTTCAATTACTTCACCGCCAAGGACGTGGTGCGCCACCCGCTGGTGGCGAAGATCATCGGGGCCTACGAGGCCGATGCCTGACGGCCGCGCATGAGCGCCACGGTCGAGGTCGTGATCGAGGCATCGGGCTGGACGGCGCTCGACCTCGAGGCCCTGGCGGACAGGGCCGCGCGCGAGGCGCTCGCCCATCTCGATGTGGCGGAGGCGGACCTGGCGATCCTGGCCTGTGACGACGCGCGCATCGCCGATCTGAACGCCGATTTCCGCGGCCTCGCGCGGCCGACCAACGTCCTGTCCTGGCCTTCCGAGGAGCGTGGAGCGGCGCGCGAGGGTGGGCTCCCCGCCCCGCCGGGCGATCCCGAACTGGGCGACATCGCCATCGCCTGGGAGACCTGTTCCGCCGAGGCGCGGGCCGCCGGCGTGCCCGTCGCCGACCACGTGACGCACCTGATCGTGCACGCCGTCCTGCACCTTCTCGGATACGATCATGTCCGCGACGGCGATGCGGCGCTGATGGAGCGGCTCGAGGTGGAAATACTTGGCAAGATGGGGCTGCCCGACCCATATAGGCGGTGAGGGCGCCCGGCCCGCGAATTGAGAAAGGCACCATGTCCAGTGACGACGCCCGCCCGGTCCCGGACCAGAAGTCCGAGGCCGAGGATCCCGACGGTTCCGACCGCAGTTTTTTCGGACGGATCTTCGAGGCATTCTCTGCACCGGATGAGAACGGGGAGGACAGGGAGCAGGCGCCCGACACCACCGCGTCCCTTGGGCTGGTGAACCTGTCGCGCATGCGCGTCGAGGACGTGGCGATCCCGTCCGTGGAGATCGTCTCGGTGCCGCTCGACATCGCCTTCGACGACCTCGTGGAGACGTTCCGGTCGAGCGGGCTGACCCGCCTGCCGGTATATGACGGCACGCTGGACCACCCCCGGGGGATGATCCACCTGAAGGATTTCGCGCTGCGCCACGGCTTCGGGCAGGAGACGGATTTCGACCTGGCCGAGACGCTCCGGCCGCTCATCTATGCCCCGCCCTCGATGCCGATCGGCGTGCTGCTGCAACGGATGCAGAGCGAGCGCACCCACATGGCGCTGGTGATCGACGAATACGGCGGCGTCGACGGACTGGTGACCATCGAGGACCTGATCGAACAGGTCATCGGCCAGATCGAGGACGAGCACGACGAGACCGAGGACCGGCTCTTCGTCGAGGAGAAGCCCGGCGTCTGGCTGGCCCAGGCGCGCACGCCGCTGGACGAGTTCGAGGCGGCGGTGGAGCTCAACCTCACCACCCCCGAGGAGGACGAGGAGATCGACACGCTGGGCGGTGTCGTCGTGGTCCTGACCGGCCGCGTCCCGGCTCGGGGCGAAGTGATCCCCCATCCAACCGGGGCCGAGTTCGAGATCGTCGATGCCGATCCCCGCCGCCTGAAGCGCCTGCGCGTCCGCCTGCCTGCGCGTGACTGACCGACGTCGCCGGGCGGCGGCCCTTCTCGCCGGCCTGGCCGCCGCGGCCGGGCAGGTGCCCTTCAGCCTGACGCCGCTGGCACTGGCCGGGCTGGCGGCGCTGATCTGGCTCGCGCGGGGTGCCGGCACCGCGCGGCGCGCCGCGCGGATCGGCTGGTGGGGCGGGGCGGCCTATTTCGCCCTCACCCTGCACTGGATCGTCGAACCCTTCCTCGTCGACGCGGCCCGGCATGGCTGGATGGCGCCCTTCGCCCTTGTCCTGATGGCAGGGGGGCTGGCCCTTTTCTGGGCGGCGGCCCTCGGGGCCGCCTATCGCGCGACAGCCGGCGGGCGGGCGTTCTGGCCGGCAGCGGCGGCGGCACTGGCCGGGATGGAGATGCTGCGCGCGCTGATCCTGACCGGGTTCCCTTGGTCGCTCCTTGGCTATGTCTGGTCCGGGGGGCCGGGCGCGCAACTGGCGGCCTGGACCGGGCCGTTCGGCCTGACGCTCCTGACCTGCCTCATCGCGGCGGGGATCGCGGCCCTCGGCCCGCGCCCCGGCACGGCCGCGGCGCTGGTCGCGGCCTGGCTCCTGCCCATCGGGGCGGGAGCGCTGCGCCCGGCCGCGCCGCCGATCCCCGGGGACGCGCCGGCGCTGCGCATCGTGCAGCCGAACGCGCCCCAGGACGAGAAATGGGAGCCGGGCCGGGCCGACGCCTTCTTCGGCCGCGCGCTCGACCTGACGGCGGCGCCGGGCGACCCGGCCCTGGTGATCTGGCCCGAGACCTCGGTGCCCTACGCCGTCTCCCCGGGGCATCCGGCGCTCGACCGCCTCGCCGGCGCCGCCCGGGGCGCGACGGTGATCTTCGGCGCGCAGCGGGTCGCGGGCGCGCGGTTCTACAACGCCCTCTTCGTCCTCGGCCCCGGAGGCGGGATCGCCGACTTCTACGACAAGCATCACCTCGTCCCCTTCGGCGAATACGTGCCCCTGGGCGATCTCGCCGCGCGGGTGGGGATCCATGGCCTGGCCAGCCGCGAGGGCGCCGGCTATTCCGCCGGCCCCGGTCCGCGCACGCTGGATCTGGGCCGGTTCGGCACGGCGCTGCCGCTGATCTGCTACGAGGCGATCTTCCCCGAGGAGGTGGGCGCGCCGCGGCGCCCCGACTGGCTGTTGCAAATAACCAACGACGCCTGGTTCGGCACCTTCGCCGGCCCCCAGCAGCACCTCGCGCAGGCGCGGATGCGCGCGATCGAGCAGGGGCTGCCGCTGATCCGTGCCGCCAATACCGGCATCTCGGCGGTGATCGACCCGCGGGGCGGGGTGACGGCCCGGCTTCCCCTGGGCGTGCCGGGCAAGATCGACGCGCCGCTGCCGCCCGCCGCGGCGCCCACGCCCTATGCGCGGACCGGGGACTGGCCGGCGGGAGCGGCGATCCTGGCCTGCCTCTTGGCGGCCGCGGCGCTGGCCCGGCGCGATAGCGCTTGAAGCCTCGCCTCGCGACGGCTACGCCCTTCCAGACTGCGCACAACGGCTTCCTGGCGTGCGCCTCACCGAGACCAATGGAGCACCTCCCGATGCCGCGTCAGAACTACATCTTCACCTCCGAATCCGTTTCCGAGGGCCATCCCGACAAGGTCTGCGACCGGATCTCGGACGCGGTCCTGGACGCCTTCCTGGCCCAGGAACCGGAGGCGCGAGTGGCCTGCGAGGCCTTCGCCACCACCAACCGCGTGGTGATCGGCGGCGAGGTCGGTTTGTCCGACAAGTCGAAGCTCGACGAGTATCTGGGCCATGTGGAGCAGATCGCGCGCGACTGCATCCGCGACATCGGCTACGAGCAGGACAAGTTCCACTGGAACACCTGCGAGGTCACCAACCTGCTGCACGCCCAGTCGGCGCATATCGCCCAAGGGGTGGATGCCGACGGCGACCAGAGCGAGGGCGCGGGCGACCAGGGGATCATGTTCGGCTATGCCGTGGAGGACACGCCCGAACTGATGCCTGCGCCGATTCACTACGCCCACCAGATCCTCAAGCGGCTGGCCGACGCGCGCAAGTCGGGCGCGGAGCCGACCCTGCGCCCCGACGCCAAGAGCCAGATCTCGCTGCGCTACGAGAACGGCAAGCCGGTCGAGGTCACCTCCATCGTGCTGTCCACCCAGCACGAGCACGAGAGCCAGACCTCAGACGATATCCGCGGGATCGTCGAACCCTATATCCTCGAGGTCCTGCCCGACGGGTGGATCACCGACGCGACCGAATGGTGGGTGAACCCCACCGGCGTCTTCGTCATCGGGGGGCCGGACGGCGATGCCGGGCTGACGGGCCGCAAGATCATCGTCGACACCTATGGCGGTTCGGCGCCGCATGGCGGCGGCGCGTTCTCGGGGAAGGATCCCACCAAGGTCGACCGATCGGCGGCCTATGCGGCGCGGTATCTGGCCAAGAACGTGGTCGCCGCCGGCATGGCCAAGCGCTGCGCGATCCAGCTCTCCTACGCGATCGGCGTGGCGCAGCCCCTGTCGATCTATGCCGATACCTACGGCACGGGCGAGGTCCACGAGGAAGAGATCGAGAAGGCGATCCGGCAGGTCATCGACCTGACGCCCCGCGGCATCCGCACCCATCTGGGCCTCAACCGCCCGATCTTCGAGCGCACGGCCGCCTACGGCCATTTCGGCCGCCCGCCGGAGGCCGATGGCGGCTTCTCCTGGGAACGCACGGACCTCGCCGACGCGCTGCGCCGCGCGGTCTGAGGGCGGGGCAGGGGGCTGCGACCCTCTTGGCCTTGCGGCCAATTCACCCCCGGGTATGTCGCAAAAGGTGAAGGGACGATCCGATGGGTACCGAGACGAGCCACCTGACCCAGCTGGGCCAGGCCACCGAGCAGCCGGCCGACCCCGGGGAGGCCGTGCTCGAGCGGGTTCCGGCCCCGCACCGCGGCGCCGATTACGTCGTGCGCTTCACCTGTCCCGAGTTCACCTCGCTCTGCCCGATGACGGGGCAGCCCGACTTCGCGCATCTCGTGATCGACTACCTGCCGCAGGACTGGCTGGTGGAATCGAAGTCGCTGAAGCTGTTCCTGACCAGCTTTCGAAACCACGGCGCCTTTCACGAGGATTGCACGGTGACGGTGGCGACGCGGCTGCGCGATCTGCTGGAACCGAAATGGCTGCGGATCGGGGGCTACTGGTATCCGCGCGGCGGGATCCCGATCGACGTCTTCTGGCAGACCGGGCCGGTGCCCGAAGGTGTCTGGATCCCGGACCAGGGCGTGCCTCCCTATCGCGGGCGCGGCTGAGCCCGCGATAGGGAGAGGTCGCCGCGACCCGGATCCCGCGTTGCAAGCGGCGGCCCGGGGCGCTACGGAGCCGGGCCATGACGAGCAAAGCCCCCGGCGCCCCCTGGCGCAACTTCTACGGCCGGCGCAAGGGCCACACGCTCAAGCCGAGCCAGCAGCGCTATCTCGACGAGGACCTGGAGCGTCTCTCCCCGGGGCCCGTGGACTGGGCGGCGAACCCGGATCGGCGCCCGCTCGACCTGGCCGCAACCTTCGGCGCGCGGCCCGTCTGGCTGGAGATCGGCTTCGGCGCCGGCGAACACATGATCCACCAGGCCGCGAGGAACCCGGGCGTCGGGATCATCGGGGCGGAGCCCTACCTGAACGGCGTCGCGCAGCTCCTCGGCAAGATCCGCGCCGCCGGTGTGGACAACCTGCGGGTCCATGCCGGCGATGCGCGCGACCTGTTCGACGTCCTGCCCGCGGCGTCGATCGCGCGGGCCTTCCTGCTCTATCCCGATCCCTGGCCCAAGGCGCGGCACCATCGGCGCCGCTTCGTCACTCCGGAGCATCTCGCCCCGCTCGCGCGGGTGCTGGCGCCGGGCGCGACCCTGCGGGTGGCCACCGATATCCCGGACTACGCCCGCCAGACACTCGAGGAGGTGCCGCGGGCGGGGTTCGACTGGTTGGCCGACCGGCCCGACGACTGGCGCCTGCCATGGGACGACTGGCTCTCCACCCGCTACGAGCAGAAGGCGCTCCGGGAGGGCCGGCGGCCCCATTACCTGACTTTCCGGCGCCGGGGCGCCACGTCCCCGGGCTGAACGGGGCCGGCGCCGCCGAGGTTGGGCGGATCTGTGCCGAGTTTCCGAGAAGTTGCGTGATTTTTTCGCGCCCGGTCGAACCGGGCGTGTGTAGGATCGCGACTGCTCCCCCCGTGTGTTCCGGTGCCTGCCATGCGACCCAGATCTCCCCGCCCTCCGAGCTTCCTGCCGCTGATGATGTTCATCTTCGTCCTGCTGCCGATCCTCGCGGCGGTCTGATTGCGGCTTGCGCGCGGCAGGGGCACATGCCACCTCCGATCCCGACCATCCCGGATCGGAGACATCGCCCATGTCCGCCCACGGTGCCCCAGACCCCGTGACCGCCCGTGCAGGCGGTGCCCTCGCCGGACGGGCGGAGGTGCCGGGGGACAAGTCGATCAGTCACCGGGCGCTGATCCTCGGCGCGATGGCGGTGGGCGAGACCCGGATCACCGGGCTCCTGGAGGGGCAGGACGTGCTCGATACCGGCCGGGCCATGCGCGCCCTTGGGGCCGAGGTGATCGGCCATGGCGGGGGGCGCTGGTCGGTGCACGGCGTGGGTGTCGGCGGCTTCCGTGAACCTGCCGGGGTCATCGATTGCGGCAATTCCGGCACCGGCGCGCGGCTCCTGATGGGGGCGGTCGCGACCCACGGCTTCGCCACCACCTTCACCGGCGACGCGTCGCTCTGCGCCCGCCCCATGGGGCGGGTGACGGACCCGCTGGCGCTGTTCGGCACCCGTGCGGTGGGCCGCTCGGGCGGGCGGTTGCCACTGACCCTGGTGGGCGCGACCGACCCGGTGCCGGTGCGCTATGTCACGCCGATGCCCTCGGCCCAGGTGAAATCCGCGGTGCTGCTCGCCGGGCTCAACGCGCCGGGCGAGACCGTGGTGATCGAGCGCGAGGCGACCCGCGACCATTCGGAGCGGATGCTGGCGGGTTTCGGCGCCGAGATCTCGGTCGAGGCCACGGCCGATGGCCGCGTGATCACGCTGCGGGGGCGGCCGGAATTGTCCGCGCAGGAGATCGCGGTGCCGCGCGACCCTTCTTCGGCGGCCTTCCCGGTCTGCGCGGCGCTGATCGTCGAGGGATCGGACGTGCTGGTGCCGAATATCGGGTTGAACCCCACCCGCGCGGGCCTGTTCGAGACATTGCGCGAGATGGGCGCCGACCTCGCCTACGAGGACCCGCGCGAGGAGGGCGGCGAACCCGTGGCCGACCTGCGGGCGCGGTTCTCGCCCGACATGCGGGGGGTGCGCGTCCCGCCGGAACGGGCGGCGTCGATGATCGACGAATATCCCATCCTGTCGGTGGTCGCGGCCTTCGCCCGAGGGGTGACCGACATGCCCGGCGTGGCCGAGCTGCGGGTGAAGGAGAGCGACCGGATCGACGCCATGGCGCAGATCCTGCGGGCGGCGGGAGTCGAGGTGGCGGAGGGGCCCGACTGGTGGCGCGTGACCGGGCGCGGCCCGGGCGGCGTGCGGGGCGGGGCGACGGCGGCGGCGCGGCTCGATCACAGGATCGCCATGTCGGCGCTCGTCCTCGGCATGGCGACGGAGCGGCCGGTGACGGTGGACGATGCGGGGCCGATCTCTACGTCCTTCCCCATCTTCGAGCCGCTCATGCAGGGGCTCGGTGCCCAGTTCGAAAGGCCATCGTCTTGAGTGATATCTTCGACGCCGATCCGAGCACGCTGTCCGTCACCGGCGGATGCCTCTGCGCCGAGGTTTCGTATCGGGTCACGGGACCGCTTCGACCGGTCGTCGCCTGCCATTGCCAGCAATGTCGCCGCACCTCCGGCCACCATTCCGCCGCCACCTCCGCCCCGCGGGAGAGCGTGGAGATCGAGGGCGAGGTGCGCTGGTTCCAGAGTTCCGCCCGCGCCCGGCGCGGCTTCTGCCCGGAATGCGGGTCGAACCTGTTCTGGGACGACGGTGGAGCCCGCCTCGCGATCTTCGCCGGCAGCCTCGACGCGCCCACGGGCGTGACGATGGAGGGGCATATCCACTGCGCCGACAAGGGCGATTACTACCGGATCTCAGACGACCTGCCGCAGGTGGCGGGCGGCGACGACCGGCTGACCCGGAAGACCGGCTGATGCCCTTCACCGTCGCCATCGACGGGCCGGCGGCGGCTGGCAAGGGGACGATCTCGAAAGCGGTCGCCCGGCACTACGGCTTCCGGCACCTCGATACGGGGCTTCTCTATCGGGCCACCGGGCAACGCGTTCTGGACGGCGCCGATCCGGTCGCGGCCGCCACGGGCCTCCTGCCGGAGGATCTCGAGCGGGAAGGCCTGCGGAGCGCCGAGGTCGCGGAGGCGGCGAGCCGGGTGGCCGCGATGCCGCAGGTACGGGCCGCCCTCGTCGCGTTCCAGAGGGAGTTCGCACGGCTGGGCGCGGGCGCCGTACTCGACGGGCGGGATATCGGGACCGTGATCTGCCCGGAGGCGGAGGTGAAGCTCTTCGTCACCGCCTCGGCGGAGGAACGCGCCCGGCGCCGTCACGCGGAACTGGCCGACGGGACCGGCTACGAGGCGGTTCTGGCCGATGTCCGCGCCCGCGACGCGCGCGACATGGATCGCGCCGATGCGCCCCTGAAGCCGGCGCCGGACGCGGCCGTGATCGACACGACCGCGCTCGACATCGACGCCGCCGTCGCGGCGGCGATCCACGCGATCGACGCCCGCCGCTGAAACTGTTTCCCCGACAGTCGGGGCCGGGCGCGAATTCTCGGCGAATATTCGAACCTGCTCAGGGGGCGGCCTTGCGCGGCTGGATCCGGGCCAGGCCCTCGACCTTGGCGCGCGCCGCGCCGCTGTCGATGCTCTCGGCAGCGCGCACCGCCCCCTCGGCCAGGTTCGCCGCGGCGCCGGCCACCACCAGCGCCGCCGCCGCGTTCAAGAGTACCGCGTCGCGATAGGCCGAGGGCTCCCCGGCGAGGAGCCCGCGGAAGGCGCGCCCGTTGTCCTCGGGGCTGCCGCCGACGATCTCCTCGAACGGATGGCCGGGGCAGGCCGGCCTCCTCGGGCGCCACCTCGCGCATGGTCACCCGGCCCTCCTCCAGAACCGCCACCGTGCTGGGCGCCGAGATTGACAACTCGTCGGTGCCGTCGCCGCCATGGACGAGCCAGGCCCGCTCGGAGCCGAGCCGGCCCAACGTCTCTGCCATGGGCGCCAGCACCTCGGTGGAGAAGGCGCCGGAGAGCTGCCGCGTCACCCCGGCGGGGTTCGTCAGGGGTCCCAGGATGTTGAAGATCGTCCGGGTGCCCAGTTCCACCCGGGTCGGCATCACGTTGGCGATGGCGGGGTGGTGCATCGGCGCCATCATGAAACCGATCCCGACCTCGGCCAGCGCCCGTTCGACCACCTCGGGGCCCACCATGGTCTCGATCCCCTGCGCCGCGATGACGTCGGCGGCGCCCGATTTCGAGGACAGGTTGCGGTTGCCGTGCTTGGCCACGGGCACGCCCGCGCCGGCGACGACGAAGGCCGCGGCGGTGGAGATGTTCAGCGTGCCCTTGCCGTCGCCGCCGGTGCCGACGATGTCGATCGCGCCCGCGGGTGCCCGAACCTTGCGCGCGCGGGCGCGCATGGCCGCGGCCGCGGCGGCGTATTCGGAAACGGACTCGCCGCGGACCCGAAGGGTCATCAGGAAGCCGCCGATCTGGCTGGGCGTGGCCTCGCCGTCGAACAGCAGGTCGAAAGCGGCACGCGCCTCGTCCTCGGTCAGGGGGCGGTCGACGGCGGCGGCGATCAACGGCTTGAGGTCCGTGCTCATGCCGGTGCCAGGCTCATGTCGAGGAAGTTCCGCAGCAGCGCGTGGCCATGCTCGGAACGGATCGATTCGGGGTGGAACTGCACCCCGTGGATCGGCAGCTCGCGGTGGGCGAGCCCCATGATCGTGCCGTCCTCCAGCTCGGCCGTCACCTCCAGCACGGCGGGCAGCGTCGCGCGCTCCACCACCAGGCTGTGATAGCGGGTGGCGGAGAGCGGCGTGGGCAGGTCGGCGAAGACGCCCGATCCCCGATGGTGCACGATGCCGGGCTTGCCGTGCACGATCTCGGAATGGCGGATCACCCTTCCGCCGAAGGCCTGCCCGATCGCCTGGTGGCCGAGGCAGACTCCCAGGAGCGGCACGCCGGCCGCCGCCGCGGCACCCACCAGCGGCAGGCAGATCCCGGCCCGGTCGGGATCGCAGGGGCCGGGGGAGAGCATGATCGCCGACGGCCGTTTCGCCAGCGCCGCCTCGACCGTCATCGCGTCGTTGCGCACCACCTCGACCTCGGCGCCGAGCTCGCCGACATAGTGGACGAGGTTCCAGGTGAAGCTGTCGTAATTATCGACGAGAAGCAGCACGGCCGGTCTCCCATTGCGCGACGTCGCGGGTGGTGGCGCCCCGGCGACGGCCCTAGATGGGGGAACGCCCGGGCGGGCGTCAAGCAGGGAGCGGGCGCGATGCGATCAAGGATGGGGGAGTTCGACGGCCCCTGGGAGCCGGACCGGCCGTGACGGGCGCCGCGGATTCCCGGCAGGCGCTCTTGGGCGTGCTGGCGATGGTGGCCGCGTGCGCGATCTGGGGCCTGTCCGCGATCTACTACAAGCTGCTCTCCCACGTGCCCGCGGCGGAGGTCCTGGCGCATCGAACGATCTGGTCGGCCGTGTTCTTCGCCGCGATCCTGCAAGCCCGGGGCCGGTTGCGGACGCTGGGCGCCCTCCACCGTCCGCGCCTCGCGCTCCTCGTCCTGGGTGCCGCGCTGGTGATCGGGCTGAACTGGCTTCTCTTCATCTCGGCGGTGCAGACCGGGCACGTGGTGCAGACGAGCCTCGGCTACTACATCTTTCCGCTGGTCTCTGTGGCCCTGGGCGCGATGCTCTTCGGCGAACGCCCGACGCGCGCGCAGGGCGCGGCCATCGCGCTAGCCGCGCTGGCGGTCTCGGTGCTGATCCTCGGGCTCGGAGTCTGGCCCTGGATCAGCCTGGCGCTCGCGATCTCCTTCGGCTTCTATGGCGCGGCGAAGAAGGTGATCCCGCTCGGCGCCATGGCCAGCGTCACCGCCGAGGTCCTGATCCTGGCGCCGCTGGCGCTGGCCTGGCTCTGGCTGGCGGTGCCGGGGATCGGCGCTTTCCACGGCGCCACCGCCCTCCTGCTCCTCGGCACCGGGCCGCTGACCGGCCTGCCGCTGATCCTGTTCTCCATGGCCTCGCGGCGGCTGTCGATGGCCAGCGTCGGGCTGATCGGCTACCTCAACCCGTCGCTGCAGTTCTTCTGCGCCACCGTGCTCTTCGGCGAAGTGTTCACGCCCTGGCACGCCATTGCCTTCGCCCTCACCTGGACGGCGCTGGCGATCTTCTCGGCCGAGGCGCTGGCCCGGCGCCGCCGCCTCAGGCGCGCAATCGCTCCCGCAGTGCCGCCATCGCCGCCTCCGCGTCGCTCGCCCACGTGACGAGGTCGGCCAGGCTGCGGTCGGCGAAGCCGCCCTCGATCACCGTCCCGATCAGCGACCTGAGCGGCGCCCAGTAGCCGCCGACGTCGAGCACCACGATCGGCTTGTCGTGCAGGCCCAGCTGCCGCCAGGTCAGGACCTCGAAGAACTCGTCGAGCGTGCCCGCGCCGCCGGGCAGGACCACGACCGCGTCGGCGTTCATGAACATGACCTTCTTGCGCTCGTGCATGGTCTCGGTGACGACGAAGCGGGTCAGGTCGCGCTTGCCGACCTCCCGCGTCAGCAGGTGCGAGGGGATCACCCCGAAGGTCTCGCCGCCCGCCAGTTGCGCCGCGCGGGCCACCCGGCCCATCAGGCCGACATCGCCCGCCCCGTAGACCAGCCGCCATCCCGCCTCGGCGAGGGTGCGACCCAAGGTCTCGGCCGTCTCGGGCCCGGCCGGATCGCGCCCGTCGCGGGAGCCGCAATAGATGCAGACGGAACGGGTGGCGCTCATGGCGGCTCTCCGGCGGGCTGGGACCGGGTTCTGCTACGCCCGTGCCCCGGCCCCGGCAAGGGGCGGCTGGCCAAGCCGCGCGCGCACCTCTAGATCGATCCCGATGAGATCCCGCAAGCCAGCGCCCCAGCCAGCCGATGCGGAGACCGAGGCCGGCGGCGCCGGCGTGGTCCTGCGCGTCCTGCCCTATCTTTGGCCCCCGGGCGAGCCCTGGGTGAAGCGGCGCGTGGTCCTGTCGATGGCGGCGCTCCTCCTGTCCAAGCTGATCGCGGTGGTGACGCCGTTCTTCTACAAGGCCGCGGTAGACCGGCTCGCCGGCGAGGGGGCCGAGGCCGCCTGGATGCTGGGGGCCGGCGCGGTGGGGCTGACGGTCGCCTACGGAGTCGCGCGGGCGATGAACGTGGGCTTCCAGCAGGTCCGGGACGCGGTCTTCGCCGCGGTGGGCCAGCGCGCGCTGCGCGCCCTGGCGCTGGAGACCTTCCGCCACATCCATGCGCTTTCGCTGCGCTATCACATCCAGCGCCGCACCGGGTCGCTGCAGCGGATCATGGAGCGCGGCGTGAAGGGGGTGGAGTTCCTGCTGCGTTTCCTGCTGTTCTCCATCGGGCCGCTCGCACTCGAGCTGCTGATGGTCGGGGTGATCCTCGCGGTGGTGTTCGACCCGTGGTATCTCGTCGTCGTCGCGGCGACGATCTTCGCCTATGTGGGCTTCACCTTCGCGGTCACCGAATGGCGGGTGAAGATCCGGCGCGAGATGATCCGCCAGGACCAGGATGCCGCGCAGAAGAGCATCGACAGCCTCCTGAACTTCGAGACGGTGAAGTATTTCGGCGCCGAGGACCGGGAGGCGGAGCGCTACGACGGCGCCATGGCCCAATACGCGCAGGCCGCGCTCAAGACCTCCTATTCCCTCGCCGCGCTGAATGCCGGGCAGTCGATCATCATCACCGCCGGGCTCGTCGGTGTGATGGTGATGGCGGCGATGGGCGTGGCGGCGGGCGACCTGACCACCGGCGATTTCGTCATGGTCAACGCCTACATGATCCAGATCACCGTGCCGCTGAACTTCCTCGGCACGGTCTATCGCGAGATCCGCCAGGCGCTCGTCGACATGGGCGCCATGTTCGGCCTGCTGGAGCAGCCCGCCGAGGTCGAAGACGCCCCCGACGCCCGGCCCCTGCAGGTCGATGGCGGGGAGATCCGCTTCGAGGACGTGCATTTCGGCTACGGTGACCGGGACATCCTGAAGGGCCTGTCCTTCACCGTGCCGCCCGGCCGCACGCTCGCGCTGGTGGGCCCGTCCGGCGCGGGCAAGTCGACGATCGGACGGCTCCTGTTCCGCTTCTACGACGTCACCGAGGGCGCGGTTCGCATCGACGGGCAGGATCTGCGCGCGGTGACGCAGGAAAGCCTGCACGCCGCGATCGGCGTCGTGCCGCAGGACACCGTGCTGTTCAACGACACCATCGGCTATAACATCGCCTATGGTCGCCCCGAGGCCTCGCGGGCGGAGGTCGAGGCGGCGGCCCGCGCGGCCAAGATCCACGATTTCGTCGCCGGCCTGCCGCAGGGCTACGAGACGCAGGTGGGCGAGCGGGGCCTGAAGCTTTCCGGCGGCGAGAAGCAGCGCGTCGGCATCGCCCGCACGCTGCTGAAGAACCCGCCGATCCTGCTCCTGGACGAGGCGACCTCGGCTCTCGACACCGAGACCGAGATGGGCATCCAGTCCGAATTGCGCGCCATGGGCCGGGGCCGCACCGTGCTGGTGATCGCCCACCGCCTGTCGACGGTCGCCGACGCCGACGAGATCGCGGTGATCGAGGACGGCCGCATCGTGGAGCGCGGCACCCACGAGGCGCTTCTGGCGCGCGCCGGCCGCTATGCCCGGCTCTGGCATCGCCAGGAAAGCGAGGACGCGGCATAGGTCGGGATCGAGCCGGCGCGTCTGGTCTACGCTGGCGAGGACCCCATGATCGGGGTCACTCGCGCTTTTCCTCCGGCGCGAACGGCGTTCAACATTCCGTCCAAGGCGAGCCAGACGATCACCGAGGCGGCGATGCCCTCTCCGCCATCCTCCAGCACGATGAATGCCGTGTCGAGAAGGCTGGCCAGGGTGCCGTCACCCGTCATCGCGTTGATCACGCCGTGAACCATGTCGATTCCGGCGCCGAACAGAGCCAGCGCAACCACCGCCAAGGTGAACGCGAGCCAAACCCCGTGGTGGGCCCCCCTCATGCTCCGCCGTGCCCCGAAGAGTAGCGAAGCGGTTATCGCGAGCATTCCCAGATAGACGAGCGGCTCGCCCCGGTTCTGCGGGCTCAAGGAACTCATGATTCCGATCTCGATCCAGTCGCCCAGGGAATGGGCGAGTTTGTCGTGAACCTCCAATGCGTCATCGACCAGGAAGAACAGGAACAGCGCCGCCAGCCATACGTAACCCGCTCGCCGATGAAAGAATGCCAGGGCCAGCAACAAGGCGGCGGCAATGAAGAATTTCGAGTAATTGTAGGTGCTGGCGAGACTGTATCTCAGGTTGAGATCCGCTGTGCTGGTGACGGGAATTCCGAACAGGCGCTCCACGAGCACCGACAGGAGGTAAATGGCGACCAAGCCGAGATCCGCCAGCAGGATGAAGACGAGCGAGAGCCTGGAAATCCGGTCGATTCTAACAGTTTCGGCAGCGACGTTGGACAATTAGACCTCACGAGAGCGCGAAATGCAGAAGATTTGTGTCAGATTTGAGAAGAGTTAATGACATCTTGATCGCCGGCAAGCGCTGGACGTGACTGATCAGCCTAGGACCGCCGTTATTCCGCCGCCATCCGCGCGGCGGGCACAACTTCCGGTGGATCCACATCCCACAGGATCTCCGGATTGCGCACCTTTCGGGCCTTGCGCAACAGCCGCAGGTCCTCGGCAATCCGCCGGGTGGCCAGGGATTGCAGCCTTAGCAATCCACGATAGGCGCCGCGGCCCAGCCACACGCGGAACGCGAGGGCGGCCGGCGTGAAGATCAGCGTGAGAACCGTTGCCGTGGCGAGCCCGAAGACCACCGCCGTCGCCAATTGTTTCCACCACAGCGCGGTGGGGCTGCCGAGGGAGTAGCCGCCGCCGATGAAATCGAGGCTGAGACCCGCCACCATCGGCAACAGCCCGGCGATCGTGGTGATCGTGGTCAACAAGACGGGGCGGATCCTGTCTTCGGCGGTGCGGATGATCGCCTCGATCTTGGTCATGTACCGGCTGTAATCCTGATAGGTGTCGATCAGGACGATGTTGTTGTTCACCACGATCCCGGCCAGCGCGACGATGCCGGTCCCGGTCATGATGATCGAGAAGGGCTGGTTCAGGATCAGCATGCCCCACAGGCACCCGGCGGTGGACAGGACCACCGCGACGAGCACGAGGGCCGCGTTGTAGAACGAGTTGAACTGCGCCAGCAGGATGATGAACATCAGCCCCAAGGCACCCAGAAACGCGCTCTGCAGGAAAGCCTGGCTCTCGGCCTGGTCCTCCTGGTCGCCGGTCCATTCCCAACTCACGCCGGGCGGCAGGGGCGTCTCGGTCTCCAGCCACTCGGTCAGGGTGGCGATCCGCTCGTTCGGGTTGACCGGCGAAAGCGCGACGCCTTCGGCGGCGATGTCGGCGTCGGTGGCCCCGGGCGCGCGCCAGTAGATCGCGAAGGTCTCGCCGCCACGGGACAGGCGCGGTCCGTCCGACGGGGCCCCCGCCTCCGCGACAGGGCGCAGGAGGGCCAGCGTCTCGCCCTCGCGGGCCGCCTTTCGCAGGTCCGGCGCCACGTCGGCCATCACGTCGAAATACCGCTCCTGGTCGATGCGGTCGATCTGTCCCAGGCTCGGGACCGGCTGCCGGGTGATGAAATTCGACAGCGGCACCAACCCGGCCGGGGTGCGGACCCGCATCGTGTCGAGGGTAGAGAGAACCCGGTCCTTTTCGGGCAGGCGGACGCGGATGTCGATCTCCTCGTCGGAACTGTCCACCCGCATCGTGTCGAGCAGCAGGCCGCGGGTGACGAGCTGCACCATGGCGCCCACGGTGGCGACGTCGGCGCCGAACCGGCCCGCCTTCTCGACATCCACGGCGATCTCGAAATCGATGCCGGGCAGCGGCGTCGAATCCCCCACGTCCACCAGCCCGGGCGTGCGCTCGAAGCGGGCGCGCACGTCGCGCGCGGCCTGCCGCAGCGCGTCCCGGTCGTTGCCGATCAGCCGCAGATGCACCGGCTTGCCCGAGGCAGGGCCCATGGCCAGGTCCATCGTCTCGGTGCGGATCCCCGGCAGGGCGTCGAGCCGCGCGCGCAGTCGTTCCAGCACCCGGTCGCCGTCGAGCTCGGCCAGATCGGCGCCGGTGCGCGCGGCGTGGGCGGGCCGGTCCTCCCAGGCGATCATCTCGATCTGCACCTGTCCGACCGTGTCCAGCGGGGCCTGGCCGCCGCCCGTGTTGTTGTTGATCCCGCCCTCTCCGGCGAAGGCGAAGGCCGATTCGACCCCTCGGGTCGAAAGCGCGATCTCCTCGGCCCGGGCCAGCAGCGCGTCCTTCTCCTCGAGGCTCAGGTTGCCGCGGGCGCGGACATAGATCAGCGCCTGTTCCGGCTCGCTCTCGACGAAGAACTCCGTGCCGTTGTTGTTGGCCCCGTAGTGGACGAAGGTGAAGACGACGAAGCCGATCACGCCCGCCATGGCGACGAGCGGCATCACCGGGTTGCCGGCAATCAGGGCGATGGCCCGGCCGAAGGGGGTGCGGCGGCGCCCGGCATGGATGCGCTGGGGCGCGCGGTCCACCCGGACGCTGCCGAGTGCCATCGCCGCCAGCACCGCCCCGGCCAGGAAGACCAGCGCCCCGGGCAGCACCGCCACCCGGCCGAGTGCGCTTGCCGGGATCAGGTAATCCGGGTTCAGCGCCTGCATCGCCCCGAGGAAGACGAGGCCCGCCGCCGGCACGACCAGCAGCACGCGGACCCCCCGGGGCAGGGCGCGGCGCAGACCGGCCGCGCCGCGATCGACCAGCCGCGACGCCCGCCCCGCCACGCCGCCCATCACGGGCAGGTAGATCAGGGCGACCACCAGGCTCGCCGACAGGACGAAGATCAGCGTCACCGGCAGCATGCCCATGAACTCGCCGGCCACGCCGGGCCAGAACAGCATCGGCAGGAAGGCGCAGAGCGTGGTCGCCGTGGAGGAGACGATGGGCCAGAACATCCGCTTTGCCGCCTCGGTGAAGGCGGTCATCGGGCCGGCGCCCTCCGAAATGCGGCGGTCGGCGTATTCCACCACCACGATGGCGCCGTCGACGAGGATGCCCACGGCCAGGATCAGCCCGAACATGACGATGTTCGACACCGCGATCCCCATCACCCCCAGGAAGATGAAGCACAGCAGGAACGAGGTGGGGATCGCGAATCCCACCAGCAGCGCCGAGCGGATGCCCAGCGAGCCCAGCACCACGATCATCACCAGCGCGATCGCGGTCAGCACCGATCCCTCCAGCTGGCTGACCATCGAGGCGACCTGGCGGGACTGGTCGTTCGAGGTGCCCACCCGGATCGCGTCGCGCAGCACGGGGGGCCATTCGCCGCGGGCGGCGGCGATCTCCTCGCGGATCAGCTGCGAGGTGTCGATGATGTTGAAGCCCTTGCGCTTGACCACCTGGATGGCGACCGTGGTCTCGCCGTTGAACCGGGCGGTGCCCGCCGCGTCCTCGAAGGTCAGGCGGATATCGGCCAGGTCGCCGAGGGTGACCACCCGGTCGCCGTTCACCTTCACCGGCAGGTCCATGATGTCGCCGCGGCTCGTCGAAGCTCGACGGGATCTTGACGGCAAAGGCGCCTTGCGCGCTCTGCACCTCGCCGGCGGCGATCAGCCGGTTGTTGTTGCGCACGACGTCGATCAGCTCCGCCGCCGAGACGTTGTAGGATTCCAGGCGCAGCGGGTCGATCACCACCTCGACCATTTCGTCGCGGTGCCCGGCCAGCGGGGCCTTCAGCACCGGTTCCAGCGCCTCCAGGCGATCCTGGAGATCCTTGGCGACGCGCAGCAGCGTACGCTCGGGCACCTCGCCGGTGAGGTTCACGATGATGATCGGGAATTCCGAGAAGTTGATCTCGTTGATCGAGTACTGCTCGGCCCCCTCGGGAAACGAGGCCTCGGCGTTGTTCATCGCGTCGCGCACATCGGCCAGGATCTGGGTCTTGTCCCAGCCGAACTCGAATTCCAGCGCGATGCCGGCATAGCCCTCGGCGGCGGTGGCCGACATGCTCTTCAGCCCGTCGAGATCCGACAGTTCGGTCTCCATCGGCTTGACCAGCAGCGTCTCGCTGTCCTCGGCCGAGATGCCGGGGAAGGGGACGGAGACGAACAGCGCCGGAATCTCGATGTCCGGCTCCCCCTCCTTGGGCAGGCCGGTATAGGCCAGCCAGCCCGCCACCACCGAGAGAGCGATGAAGGCCAGCACCATCCGGGCATGGGCGCCGGCCCAGTCGACGATGCCGGTCATCCGCCGGCCTCCCGCCAGGTCACGTCCAGCGCCACGCCGTCGCCGACATATTCCTGCCCGACGACGACGATGCCGGCCTCCTCCTCCAGCCCGGTGACATAGACGCCCTCCGGGCTGTCGCGCAGCAGCTCCACGGGCCGGAACGCCGCGGTGCCGTCCTCGGCCACCACCCGCACGCCGAGGGAGCCCGCGTCGTTCAGCGTCAGCGCCGATTGCGGCAGCACATGCGCCGCGCGTCCCTCCGTGCGGATGGCAATCTCGGCGGTCTGGCCGTCGCGGATGGACAGGTCCGGGTTCGGGACCTCGATCTCGGTGCGGAAGGTCCGCGTCTCGGGATCGGCGGCGCGCGACAGGAACGTCACCGTCCCGGTGACCTGTTCGCCCGAGGCGATGCGCGCGGTGGCCTCGGCCCCGGTCTCGAGCGCCGCGACGGAGGTTTCGGGCACGAAGCCCACAAGCGTGATCGGATCGAGCGAGATCACCGTCGCGCAAAGACCGCCGGGCTGCAGCAGCGCGCCCAGCTCGGCGGTATCGGTCTCCAGCAGGCCGGAGAAGGGGGCGTGGATCTCGGTGCGCTCGATCTCCCGCTCGGCGGCGGCGAGGGCGGCCTCGGCGCTGCGGATCCGGGCCTCGGCGGATTGCAGGCCGGATCGCGCCGCCTCGACCCCGGCCCGGGCCGATTCGACCGCCGCATCGGCCGAGGCGAGCCGGGTCTGCGAGGCGAAGCCGCCCTCGCTCAGCCGGGCGGCGGCGTTCTGGTTGATCCGGGCCTCGGCCAGCAGCGCCTCGGCTTCCGCCAGGCGGGCCCGCGCCTCGGAGGGCGCCGCCCGGGCCTCGGCGAGGGCGGCCTCGGCCTCGGCCAGCTGCACCTGCCGCGTCCCCGGATCCAGCCGGCACAGGATCTGGCCGGCCTCGACGAAGCTGCCCTTGCGCAGGGGGTCGCCGACGATCTTGCCCGACGTCTCGGCCTGCACATCCACCTGCCGCGCGGCCTCCGTCCGGCCGCGCAGCGCCACCGCCCCGTCGACCATGCGCGAGCGCGACCGGATCGCGACGACCGAGACGCCCGCGTGGTCCTCGGGCGCCGCCGCGGCGGCGGACGGCGCGGCCTCCTCCGGCGCGGGCCGACCGGCGAAGTCGAGCACGGCCTGACGCTCGAAGGTCAGCAGATAGAGCGTCGCCGCCACGAGAAGGGCAATGAGTATAGAGACCAGTCGCATCCGGCGTGCCTTGTCCACGATATGCAGATAGGGTGCCCCGCGCGTCCGCGAAAGCCCCGCGCTTCGGGCCGTGCGCCTCCCGTGCCTGTCTCATATCACCGCGGCCGCCGCACGGAAAGAAATCGTCGCGGGCGCGGTCTTGGCATCCGGCGGCCTGCCAAGGTAAGAGGCACCGACACGCGCGGAGGCGGGATGAGCGACAGGGACGGTTTCATCGACGAGGTGTCCGAGGAGGTCCGGCGCGATCGCCTGTTCGGCATCATCAGGCGATACGGCTGGATCGCCGTCACCGCGGTGGTCGTGATGGTCGCCGTGGCGGCCTGGATCGGCTGGCAGCGGCGCGCCGCCGAGACCGAGGCGCGCGCCTTCGGCGACGCGGTCCTGGCCGCACTCGAGAACGACAGCGCCGAGGCGCGCCGCGCCGCCCTGTCGGAGATCGAGGCCGAGGACGGCCGTCGGGCCCTCCTGGCGATGCTGGCGGCCGACACGCTGGCCACCGATGCCGCGGCCGAGGAGACGCTCGACCGGCTGGACGCCGTCGCCGGCGACGGCAGCCTGCCGGCGCTCTACCGCGACCTCGCGGCGCTCAAGGCGGCGATGATCGCGCAGGATCGGGCCGAGCCCCGGGACGTGCTCGCCCGGCTGGAGCCGCTGACGATCCCGGGCGGCCCGTTCCGCCTCCTGGCGCTGGAGCAGCAGGCGCTGGTGCGGATTCGGGGCGGCGAGACCGATGCGGCCCTGACGACACTGCGCGACATCCTCCGGGACGGCGCCGCCACGCGGGACTTGCGGCAGCGGGCCCGGCAGTTGATCGTCGCGCTCGGTGGCTCGCTCGAGACCGCCGAGGGATGAGGAGGACGACGCCCATGATCCGGATCGGCCTTCTGGCGGCCGCCCTGGCGGCGCTGGCCGCCTGCGGCACGCGCGAGAGCCTTCTCGTCGGCGAGCGCGAGGACGTGCGCAGCGCGGATGGCGCGGCCTCCGTGGCCCGTGCCATCAGCCTGCCGGCGGCCGTCTCGACCGACTGGACCCATAGCGCGGCACGCCCAGACCACGACATGCCCCATGCGGCGCTGGCGGCGAATCCCCGGTTGCTCTTCGCCGTCCCGATCGGCCAGGCCGAGGGCCGCCGCCACCGCATCACCGCCAATCCCGTCGTCGCCGGGGGGCGGGTCTTCACCGTCGACAGCCGGGCCCGCGTGATGGCGCATTCGACCGGCGGAGCGCCGCTGTGGTCCGCCGATCTCGTGCCGGCGACCGAGCCGACCGACGACGCCTCCGGCGCCGGCCTCGCCGTGGCCGAGGGCCGGCTCTATGCCGCGACGGCCTTCGGCGAGGTGGTCGCGCTGGATGCCGATACGGGGCGGCGGGTCTGGACCCAGGATCTCGGCGCGCCGGCCTCCGGCGCGCCCACCGTGTCCGGCGGCCGGGTCTATGTCGTCGGCCGGGACGGAACGGCCTGGGCGCTCGAGGCGGCGAATGGCCGCGTCGCCTGGACGGTGCAGGGCACCCCGGCCGAGAGCGGCGTCATCGGCGGCGCCTCGCCGGCCGTGTCGGGCAACCGGATCGTCCTGCCCTATTCCTCGCGGGAGCTGCGCGGGCTCCTCTCCGGCGGCACCGAGCTCTGGACGACGACCGTGGCGGGCACCCGCCTCGGTCGCGCCTATGCCGGGGTCACCGACATCACCGGCGACCCGGTGATCGACGGCGGCACGGTCTATGCCGGATCGCCCTCGGGGCGGATCGACGCCATCGACCTCACCTCTGGCGAGCGGATCTGGTCGGTGGAGGAGGGAGCGATGTCGCCGGTGGCCACCGCCGGCGGGTCGATCTTCGCCGTCACCGACCGGGCCCAGCTGGTCCGGCTGGAAGCAGGGACCGGCGCGCGCGTCTGGGGCGTCGACCTGCCGTTCTACGAGGCCGCCGAGGCGCGTCGCCGGCAGGCCGTCTTCGCGCATTACGGCCCGGTCTTGGCAGGCGGACGGTTGTGGGTCGCGTCCACCGACGGGCGGCTGCGCGGCTTCGACCCGGTGGACGGGTCGCTCGCCGCCGAGATCGCGCTGCCGGGCGGGGCGGCGACGAACATGGCCGTCTCGGGCGGCGTGCTCTACGTGGTCAGTTCCGACGGGCGCTTGCTGGCTTTCCGCTGAGCGCTCATGTAGGAGCCGCGGTCTGGAACCAGCCGGAGGCGGCCGATGAGCTTTACCCTCGCCATTGTGGGACGCCCCAACGTGGGCAAGTCCACCCTGTTCAACCGCCTCGTGGGCAAGCGGCTGGCGCTGGTCGACGACCGGCCCGGCGTGACTCGCGACCTGCGCGAGGGCGAGGGCAAGCTGGGCGCGCTGCGCTTCAACGTGATCGACACGGCCGGGCTGGAGGATCGCACCGACGACAGCCTGGAAGGGCGGATGCGCCGCCTGACCGAGCGCGCCGTGGACATGGCCGATGTCTGCCTGTTCCTGATCGACGCGCGGGCGGGGGTGACGCCGGTGGACGAGATCTTCGCCGAGATCCTGCGCAAGCGCGGCCGCCACGTGATCCTGGCGGCGAACAAGTGCGAGGGTCGGGCGGCCGAGGGAGGGCTGATCGAGGCCTGGGGGCTGGGGCTGGGCGAGCCGATCGCGTTGTCGGCGGAGCATGGCATTGGAATGCCCGAGCTTTTCAGCGTGCTTGAGCCGATCGCGGAGGCGGCGGAGGCCGAGATCGCGGAGAGCGCGCCGGAGGTGGACGTGGACCCGGAGGGGGCGCGGGTGCCGACGGTGGAGAAGCCCCTGCAGATCGCCGTGGTGGGGCGGCCCAACGCCGGAAAATCGACGCTGATCAACACTTTGCTGGGGGAGGACCGGCTGCTGACGGGGCCGGAAGCGGGGATCACGCGGGACGCGATCTCGGTGCGGATGGACTGGGGCGGGGTGCCCGTGCGGATCTTCGACACGGCGGGGATGCGGCGGAAGGCCAAGGTCCAGGAGAAGCTGGAAAAACTCAGCGTTTCCGACGGGTTGCGGGCGGTGAAGTTCGCCGAGGTGGTGATCGTGCTGCTGGATGCGGCGATCCCGTTCGAGAGCCAGGACCTGCGAATCGCGGACCTGGCGGAGCGCGAGGGGCGCGCGGTGGTCATCGCCGTCAACAAATGGGACGCGGAGCCGGAAAAGCAATTGAAACTCAAGGCGATGCGGGAGGACGTGGACCGGCTCCTGCCGCAGCTGAAGGGGGTGCAGCTGGTCGCCGTGTCGGGGCTGACGGGGAAGGGGCTGGACAAGCTTCACGCATCCGTGATGAAGGCGCAGGACGTCTGGAACCGGCGGGTCGCCGACGGCGAAGCTGAACCAGTGGCTGGCCGACATGGTGGCGGCGCATCCGCCGCCGGCGCCGGGGGGGCGGCGGATCAAGCTGCGCTACATGACGCAGGCCAAGACGCGGCCGCCCGGATTCGTGGTAATGTGTTCCAATCCAGGAGAGATGTCAGACGCTTACACGCGTTATCTGATCAACGGGCTCAGGGCGGATTTCGACATGCCGGGGACGCCGATCCGGCTGTGGATGCGGTCGCAGAAGGACCAGAATCCCTATCGTGACAAAAAGAAGAGCACACCGTCCCGGCTCAGAAAGCATCTGAAATAGGGCATTGTCGGAGTCCCGTCGGTTTTCCGGCGGAAATCCCGGCGGAGGACGGATCGAGGCCCCGGGCGAAGATGACCGGACCGGGCGTTGCGCCTCAGGCCCGGCGGATCCCGGCCCAGAGCGCGGCGCCGGCGAGGAGCAGGGGGGCCGCGACGAGGGCCGGATTGGCACCCCAGTTCTGCACCGCGACGGCGACCAGCGCCCAGGCCAGCGCCGCGCCATAGGCCGGGCCGCCCCCCGCGAGGAGCGTGGCCGCGCCGACGAGGGCGGCGAGGGCCAGCGCGATCCAGGCGGCGGCGAGTTGCCCGGTGATCCCCCAGCCGGCGAGGACGAGGCCGATGGAGACGGACGAGGCCGCCGTCAGCCAGCCGGCATAGAGGCCGAGGGGCACGGCGAGGAGCCAGGGGTCCGCGCGCCCCGCCCGCAGGAGGGCGGCGAGGGCGGGCAGCGCCATGGCCCAGATCATCGCCGTCGCCCAGAGCGGCGAGGCGTTGGCGACGGGGATCCAGAAAGCGCCCACGGCGAGGCTGACGGTCAGGGGCAGGCGGGTGGGCGCCCAGGCGGGATGGTCGCGGCGGGTCCACGCGCCGAAGGCGGCGTGGGCGATCAGCCAGAGATAGATCAGCCCCCAGATCGCGAAGGCGTATCCCGCCGGCTGGACCGGGGGATCGTCCTGCGCACCGGGAAGGCGCCGGGCGCGAATCCCCCGAAGCTGCCCGCGACGAGCGGGGACAGGGCGAAGGCGAGGGCCGCGAGGAGGGGGAGGTAGGACATACAAGCTCCACTTACCTTTATGGCACGGGTCACAGTAGCCTTTGACTAGAAGATAGCAAAGTGACCACTCGGGAGGTTGAAATTCACTAATTTCTTCAATCAATATCTGAAGTTACACATCATATAATCGGCCGACCGACTTAGGAGGTAATCAGTGAAGCTAATCGACTGGCTAGGTTTCGATAATTTTCGGTATGAGAACGCTCCGAAACTAGGCCGTTTTATTGGATATCTCCTTTCGTTTATAGCTCTAGCTTTTGTTGTTTCCGGGTTTGTTGCGCTTATCAAGTTCATCGCCGCATTATTGGAGATTGGTTCGTACTACGACAGCAACTCCGACATGTCAGTTCGGAATATTGGGTTGGTGCTAGTCGGACTGTTCGGCGCCCCTTTTTTGGCTTGGCGTTCCATTATTGCGGCTAGACAGGTTGCTTTGTCGGAAGAATTGCTTCAATGATAAGATGAACGCCGCTGCCCGCGATTTGGCTGCGCGAGAGAGGTGAGTTGGCGGTCGGAAAATGTTTCCTCTTGGGAAACTGTTTGGGAAGATGATCTTGTAGTACGTACTGCGGCGGTTGATAGGCTAGAGGCTTTAGCAGAAGAAAGATCAGAGGTAGGCCCGCGGGTGATTAGGCTGCTCGCGCGCTACGTTCGTGGCACTTTCCCGCAGCACAGTTTGGAACCTACTGAGCCACCCTTCAGTAGGGCATCTCCCAGAATCGATCTCCAAGCAGCAGTTTCGGCAATCGGCAAACTACTTCCTACGGCTAGGGAAACTGATCCGTCGAGATGGTGGGTTGATTTGAGGAAATCCGACCTTTCCGGGGTAGACTTTTCCTCGGGTCACTTTCACGCAACGGATTTTACGTCATGTAGACTAGAGGCCTGCATATTTGACAGAGCTAATTTGCACGGGTGCAAATTCTCTGGATCTTTGCTCAATTTCTCAAGTTTTTTTCAGGCGGAAGCGATAGGTGCAAAGTTTAATCAAGCTGTGATAAATCTTCCTGAGCCTGAAGTGGGCGGAATGGTCGAGAGCGTAAATTTTGCCAATATCCGAGGTTCTACTTTCATTGCCGCCGATATTTCTGCGATAGACTACTTGGGCGAGCCCGCGGTAATTTTAACAACCTTTGGCACGAAGGATACTAAGCTGTCCGAGGCCTTGAAAAGACAATTGCCCGATCCTCATCAGCATCAAATTGCAGTACTGGCGGTTTCTGTGAGGGGGGAGCGGGAAATGACAGACAAGCAGCGAGCTGCTGTTACAACTGTTCGAGACAGCGGATTCTTGTCTTGGGTCCCTTATCATTCTTCCGATATGGCTACGGGGCATCGGCTGAGCCAATTGTACGAAAGGTTAGGGATCAAGCAGTGGCCGTATTGGGAAGGCCCCCCTTAATTGAGTGAGTCGACACCCCCCATATACGGCACCAGCGCCTCCGGCAGCGCGATGGTCCCGTCCGGAAGCTGCCCGTTCTCCAGCACCGCGATCAGCGCGCGGCCGACGGCGAGGCCCGACCCGTTCAGCGTGTGGACGAATTGCGGCTTGCCGCCGTCGGCGGGCTTGAAGCGGGCGTTCATGCGGCGGGCCTGGAAGTCGCCGCAGGTGGAGACGGAGGAGATCTCGCGGTAGCGGTTCTGCCCCGGCAGCCAGACCTCGATGTCGAAGGTGCGGCGGGCGCCGAAGCCGGTATCGCCGTCGCAGAGCTTCACCACGCGGTAGGGCAGGTCCAGCCGTTCGAGGATGCCTTCGGCGCAGGTGAGCATGCGGAGCTGCTCGTCCTCGGAGGCGTCGGGGTGGGTGACGGAGACCATCTCCACCTTCTCGAACTGGTGCTGGCGCAGCATGCCGGCGGTGTCCTTGCCGGCGGAGCCCGCCTCGGAGCGGAAGCAGAGCGTGTGGGCGACGTAGCGCCGGGGCAGGTAGCCCTCGTCGAGGACGTGGCCGGCGACGATGTTGGTCAGCGGCACCTCGGCGGTGGGGATCAGCCACCAGCCGTTGGTGGTGCGGTAGCTGTCCTCCCCGAATTTCGGCAGCTGGCCGGTGCCCTGCATCGCCTCGTCGCGGACGAGGACGGGGGGGATCGTCTCGGTCAGCCCGTTCTCGGTGGTGTGCACGTCGAGCATGAACTGGGCCAGCGCCCGGTGCAGGCGGGCGACCTGGCCCGACAGGAGGGCGAAGCGGGAGCCGGAGAGGCGGGCCGCCGTCTCGAAGTCGAGCCCCGGCGCGGCGGCGGGGAGGTCGAAGTGCTCGGCCGCGTCGGGCATCTCGGGCGGGTCGAGGTGGCGCTTGATCTCGACATTGTGGGTCTCGTCCGCGCCTTCGGGGACGTCGGGGGCGAGGACGTTGGGCAGGGACAGGAGCTGGTCGAGGAGCTGGGAGTCCAGCTCGCGGGCGCGTTGCTCCTGGTCGGCGATCTCGGCCTTCTTGGCGGCGACCTCGGCGCGCAGGCGTTCGAATTCGGCCTCGTCGCCGCTGGCCTTGGCCTGGCCGACCTGTTTCGAGGCGGCGTTCTGCTGGGCGCGGGCGGTCTCGGCGGCGTGGATGGCGGCGCGGCGCGCCTCGTCCAGCGCCAGGAGGGGGGCGGCGGCGCCGGCGATGCCGCGCCGGGCCATGGCGGCGTCGAAGGCCTCGGGATCGTCGCGGATCGTGCGGATGTCGTGCATGGCAGGGCCCTCCTTTGGCCTCGGGGTATGGCGCAAGGCGCGGGCGGGGAAAAGGGCGTCAGTCCATGAGGTCGGGGGAGAGGGCGGTGGCGAGGGAGCGGCCGCCGTCGACGCTGTGGGTGAGCAGGCCGACGAGGCGGCCGTCGCGGAACAGGGGCGCACCGGACATGCCCGAGCGGGCCGGGCAGTCGAGCAGGATCTCGGTGCCCGGGCGGGCGAGGACGCGGCAGGTGGCGGTCTCGGGCCCCGGCGCGCCGCGGGGGTGGGAGATGACGGTGACGCTGGCGCCGGCGGGCGGGGCCGGGCCGGGACGCGCGGGGGCGAGGCCGGCGAAGGGGGCGTCGAGCGCGAGGCGGGCCTGGTCGGCGTGGTGGCGGTTCTCCATCCGCGGCTCCAGCCGGGGGCGGCGGGGATCGGCGCCGCGCCGGGTCTGCACGGCCGTGCCGTCGCGCCAGCCCGCCTGGAGCGTGACGGGGGCGCCCCGCGCGCAATGGGCGGCGGTGAGCGCCGCGCCGGGGGCGATCAGGACGGCGGTGCAGTTGGGCCGGTCGGCCGCGCCGCCCAGGCGAAGGACGGCGCCGGAGAGGTCCTCCGCGGCGGCGGGGGCGGCGGCGAGGAGGGCGAGGGCGAGGGCGCGCAGCATGGGACGGAGTGTCGCCCGGACGCGCCTCGCTGGACAAGACCCGGGGGCAAAGCTAGGGAGAGGCCGATTTTCACGGACCGCGCGGCCCCGCGCGGGCAGACCCGAAGGAAGAGAGATGTTCGCAACGCCCGCATTCGCGCAGGCCGCCGGCGGCGGCGCCGGCAGCGCCTTCGCCAGCTTCATCCCGCTGATCCTGATCTTCGCCATCATGTACTTCCTGCTGATCCGCCCGCAGCAGAAGAAGGTGAAGGAACATCAGAAGATGGTCGAGGCCCTGCGCCGCGGCGACCAGGTGGTGACCGCCGGCGGCCTGATCGGCAAGGTGACCAAGGTGCGCGAGGACGGCGAGGTCGAGGTGGAACTGGCCGATAACGTGAAGGTGCGCGTGGTGAAGTCGACCATCGCGACCGTCCGCAATAAGACCGAACCCGCCGAAGGCTGACGCCGCCACACCGGACCGAGGGGCCCGAGACCATGCTGCAGATCCCGCTGTGGAAGCGCGTCGTCATCTGGGCGGTGGTGGCGATCGGCTTGCTGCTGGCGATGCCGAACCTGTTCTACGGGCGGGTCGAGCAGGCCAACGACGCCCGTGCCGCCATCGTCGAGACCGGCGCCACGCCGGACCGGGAGGCGGCGGCCGGCGGCTGGCCGTCCTGGCTGCCCTCGGGGCTGGTCAATCTCGGGCTCGACCTGCGCGGCGGAGCGCATCTCCTGGCGGAGGTGCAGGTCGATGAGGTCTATGCCCAGCGGATGGATTCGCTCTGGCCCGAGCTCAGGGACGCGCTGCGCGAGGCCCGCGACGAGGTCGGCACGATCCGCCGCACCGACGGGGGCGGCCCCGAGCTGCGGGTGCGCCTGTCCGAGCCCGGCGGGCTGGCCCGCGCGATGGAGATCGCCCGCGGCCTGTCGCAATCCGTCGGCTCCATCTCCGGTGGGGGGCAGAGCAACCTGGACGTGGAAGGATCGCAGACCGAGGACGGGGCGGTCCTGACCGTGGCGCTGTCGGAGGCCGAGAAGGCGGCGACGGACGACCGGACGGTGCAGCAGTCGCTGGAGATCATCCGCCGCCGTATCGACGAGGTGGGCACGCGCGAACCCAACATCCAGCGCCAGGGCGCCGAGCGGATCCTGATCCAGGTGCCCGGAATCGGGTCGGCCGAGGAGCTGAAATCGCTGATCGGCACCACCGCGCGGCTGACCTTCCACCCGGTGGTGAACCGCACCCAGGACGCCGATGCCGATCCCGGCGCGGGCAACATCCTGCTGCCCTCGATCGACGAGGAGGGGATGTGGTACGCGCTGGAGCGCACGCCCGTCGTCTCGGGCGAGACGCTGACGGATGCCCAGCCCACCTTCGACGAGAACAACCGCCCCGCCGTCTCGTTCCGGTTCAACCCGACGGGCGCGCGCCAGTTCGGCGACTACACCGCCGAGAATATCGGCTCGCCCTTCGCCATCGTTCTGGACGAGGAGGTGATCTCCGCCCCGGTGATCCAGAGCCACATTCCGTCGGGCAACGGCATCATCACCGGCGATTTCTCCATCGAGGAATCCACCGAGCTGGCCGTGCTCTTGCGCGCCGGGGCGCTGCCGGCGGAACTGTCCTTCCTGGAGGAGCGCACGGTGGGCCCCGAGCTGGGACAGGATTCCATCGATGCGGGCCGGATCGCCTGCATCGTCGCCTTCGTCGCGGTGATGGCGCTGATGGGCGCCTCCTACGGGCTGTTCGGCCTGTTCGCCAATATCGCGCTCCTGATCAATGTCGGCCTGATCTTCGGCCTCCTCTCCCTCATCGGGGCGACGCTGACCCTGCCGGGCATCGCCGGGATCGTGCTGACCATCGGCATGGCGGTGGACGCCAACGTGCTGGTCTTCGAGCGCATCCGCGAGGAGCTGAAGACGGCGCGGGGCCCCAGCCGGGCCATCGCCCAGGGCTACGAGCGGGCGCTGTCGGCCATCGTCGACGCCAACATCACCACCTTCATCATCGCGGCGATCCTGTTCATGCTGGGCTCCGGCCCGGTGCGCGGCTTCGCGGTGACGCTGGCGCTGGGCATCGTCACCTCCGTCTTCACCTCGATCTGGGTGACCCGGGTGATGATCGTGGCCTGGTACGACCGCCGCCGACCGAAAACGATCGAGGTCTGATCCCATGCGCGTCAAGCTCGTCCCCGACGACGTGAACATCGACTGGTTCCGCAACGCGCGGATCACCCTGGGAGCCTCCGCCGTGGCGGTGGTGCTGTCGGTCGTGGTCTGGCTGGTCATGGGGCTGAATTTCGGCATCGACTTCCAGGGCGGCACGACCATCCGCACCGAGTCGGAGCAGCCGGTGGAGGTGGGCGCCTATCGCGCGGCGCTGGAGCCGCTGGACCTGGGCGACGTGCTGATCACCGAGGTCTTCGACCCGTCCTTCGGCCCCGACGAGAACGTGGCCATGGTCCGCGTCGCCGCCCAGGGCGAGGAGGCCAGCGCCTCGGCCCAGACCATCGCCGCGATCGAGGAGGCGCTGAAGGGCGTCGATCCGTCGGTGCAGTTCGCGTCGGTCGAATCGGTCGGGCCCAAGGTGTCGGGAGAGCTGATCCGCACCGCCTTCGTGGCGGTGGCGGCCTCGCTGGCCGCGATCCTGGTCTATATCTGGCTGCGCTTCGAGTGGCAGTTCGCCGTGGGCGCGGTGGCGGCGCTGTTCCACGACGTGCTGCTGACGATCGGCCTGTTCTCGCTGCTGCGGATCCAGTTCGACCTGGCCACGATCGCGGCGATCCTGACCATCGTCGGCTATTCGATCAACGACACGGTGGTGATCTTCGACCGGCTGCGCGAGAACCTGATCAAGTACAAGAACCGCGCCCTGCGCGACGTGATGAACCTCTCCGTCAACGAGACGCTGAGCCGGACGGTGATGACCTCCGGCACCACGCTTCTGGCGCTGATCGCGCTTCTGGTGCTGGGCGGCGACGTGATCCGCGGCTTCGTCTTCGCCATCGCCTGGGGGGTCATCGTGGGCACCTATTCCTCGGTCTTCGTGGCCAAGAACATCGTGCTCTATCTCGGCGTGAAGCGCGACTGGTCGAAGCCGGACAAGACCGAGGGCAACCAGTTCGGCCAGATCGACGCCTGAGGAGGCCCTTTTCCCAGCCGCCGGGGATGACCAGATCGGGGCGAAAGGAGGCGAGAGATGCAGATCAGCGAAGTCGACTTCCAGGACGCGACCCCGATCGACGGCTACGGGCCGGGATTCTTCCGCGTCGGCGGCGAACTGCGCGAGGGGGCGATCCTGCTCCTGCCGCGGGCCCTGGTCGCTTGGGGCGGGTTCGACGACCGCCGGCGGGTGCTGGCGGCGGCCGACGAGATCGACGTCCTGCTCGTGGGCACCGGGCCCGAGATGGCCTACCTGCCGCGCCCGTTCCGCGCCGAGCTGGAAGAGGCCAATATCGGCGTCGAGGTGATGGCCTCGGCCCAGGCCTGCCGCACCTACAACGTGCTCCTGAGCGAGGGGCGCCGGGTCGGGGCGGCACTCCTGCCCGCGGCGTGAGGGTCTCGGCCCGCGACCTGGCCGTGGGCCGCGGCGGATTGCCGGTCCTGTCGGGGCTGACCTTCGCGGTGGAGCCCGGCCGCGCGCTGATCCTGCGGGGGCCGAACGGGGCGGGCAAGACGACGCTGCTGCGCACGCTGGCCGGCCTGCAGGCGCCGATGGCGGGGACGCTCGCGCCGGATCGCGACGCCGTCGCCTATGGCGGCCATGCCGACGGCATGAAGGGGCAGCTCACCGTGGCCGAGAACCTCGTCTTCTGGGCCGGGCTGCACGGCACGGGCGGGATCGACGCGGCGCTCGACGCCTTCGGCTTGCGCCCGCTGGAGGACCGGCTGGCGCAGCACCTCTCCGCCGGGCAGCGGCGGCGGCTGGGCCTGGCGCGGATCCTGGTGACCGGGCGGCCGGTCTGGTGCCTCGACGAACCCACCGTCTCGCTCGACGCGGGCGCCACGGCGCGCTTCGCCGCGATGGTCGAGCGCCACCTGGCAAGCGGCGGCACGGCGATCCTGGCCACGCATATCGACCTGGGCCTCGCGGGGGAGGAGCTCGACGTCTCGCGCCATCGCGCGCGGCTCGACGACGCGGCCGGGGCGCTCGGGTGATCCGGCTGGTGGGCCGCGACCTGGCGCTCGCGGTGCGCGCGGGCGGCGGCTTCGGGCTGGGGCTCGCCTTCTTCCTCGTGGTCACGGTGCTGGTGCCGTTCGGGGTGGGGCCGGATACGGGCCGGCTGGGGCCCATCGCGCCGGGGATCCTGTGGATCGGCGCGCTCCTCGCCTGCCTCCTGTCGCTCGACCGGGTCTTCGCGCTCGACCGGGAGGACGGGGCGCTGGACCTCCTGGCCACCGCGCCGCTGCCGATGGAGGGGATCGCGCTGGCCAAGGCCGCCGCCCACTGGCTGACCACGGGCCTGCCGCTGTCGCTGGCCGCGGCGCCGCTGGGCGTGCTGCTGAACCTGCCCTGGCCGGGGCATGCCTGGCTCACCCTGTCGCTTCTCGTCGGCACGCCGGCGCTGTCGCTGATCGGCACTTTCGGCGCCGCGCTCACGGTGGGGCTCAGGCGCGGCGGGCTTCTCCTGTCGCTCCTCGTGCTGCCGCTCTACATCCCCACGCTGGTTTTCGGCGCCGACGCGGCGCGTCGCGGGGCCGAGGGGCTCGACCCCGCCACGCCGCTGGCGCTTCTGGGCGCGGTGACGCTGGGTTGCGTCGCGGGGCTGCCCTTCGCGGCGGCCGCGGCGCTGCGGGTGGCGCTGAGATGAGCGCCCGCCCGTCTTTGCTTTGCCCAAATACGCATGGCGCCCGGCCGGACGAAGGTGTGACCGCCGGCCGTCTTGTTGCCCCGCCCGCCAGGGGCTAGAGGATTCCCGATGTCGCTGTGGTCCTACGCCAATCCGGTGCGCTTCATGGGCGCGACGCGGCCCCTGGTGCCGATCCTCGGTGCCGTGGCGGCGCTCTGCCTCGTGGTCGGGCTGTCCTGGGGGTTCTTCTTCACGCCAGACGATTACCGCCAGGGATCGACGGTGAAGATCATCTATCTCCACGTGCCCGCGGCGCTGATGGCGATCAACGCCTGGTTCATGATGCTGGCGGCGTCGCTGGTCTGGCTGATCCGCCGGCACCATGTGAGCGCGCTGGCGGCCCGCGCCGCCGCACCCGTCGGGATCACGATGACCCTGATCGCGCTGGTGACCGGCGCGGTCTGGGGCAGCCCGATGTGGGGGACGTGGTGGGCCTGGGATCCGCGGCTGACCTCGTTCCTGATCCTGTTCCTGTTCTACCTGGGCTACATCGCGCTGTGGGAGGCGGTGGAGGATCCCGACGCCGCCGCGGACCTGACTTCGGTGCTGTGCCTGGTCGGTTCGGTCTTCGCCGTCCTGAGCCGCTATGCCGTGAACTTCTGGAACCAGGGGCTGCATCAGGGCGCGTCGCTGTCGCTCGATGCCGAGACCAACGTGGCCGACGTCTTCTATCACCCGCTGCTGGTCTGCATCGCCGGCTTCGTCGCCCTGTTCGCGGCGCTGGTCCTCCTGCGGACGCGGACGGAGATCCGGGCGCGGCGGCTCCATGTCCTGAGATTGCGCGAGAGGATGGCCGATGCCTGACCTGGGGAAATACGCATTGGAAGTGGGGCTGGCCTACGGGCTTTCGGCGCTGCTCATCGCCGCGCTGGTCGCGGCGAGCGTGATCCGCGCGGGCCGCGTCGCGCGGGCCCTGAACCGGGCGGAGGCGCGGCGCAATGGCTAGACTGCCGGTCCTCGCGCTCCTTCCCCCCGTCGCCTTCGCCGCGCTGGCCGGCTTGTTCTATGCCGGCATGCAGCGCGAGGATCCCGACGCGCTGCCCTCGACCTTCGTGGGCCGGGAGGCGCCGGCGCTGACGGTGACCGACCTGGGCGGGTTGACCCCGGTGACGGCCGAGGCGCTGCGGGCCCCCGGCGTCAAGCTGGTGAACTTCTGGGCCTCCTGGTGCGCGCCCTGCCGGGTCGAGCACCCGAACCTTGAGGCGCTGGCCGAGGAGGAGGGCATCCCGATCCACGGCATCAACTACAAGGACGAGCCGGGCAAGGCGCTGGCCTTCCTCGACGAGCTGGGAAACCCCTATGCCGCGGTCTCGGCCGACGAGGGCGGCCGCACGGCGCGGGACTGGGGCGTCTATGGCGTGCCCGAGACCTTCGTGATCGACGGCGAGGGCCGGGTCCTGGCCCGGGTCGCCGGGCCGGTGACGGAGCGGACTCTGGAGCGGACGATCCGCCCCGCGCTGGAGACGGCCGGCGGGTCCTGAACCCCGGGGGCGAGGTATCGGCCCCAGGGCGAGGATCGACCTTCGATGGGCCGGAGGCCGGGCCGGGACCGTCGCGGCGACGGCCGGGCGGCGGCAGGGGGCGCCGCCGCCCGTGCGCTCACTCCGCCGGGGAGGGGGTGCGCTCGCCGGCGGGAGAGGGCGCCTCCGGCTCGCCCAGCACGCTCGACCCGTCATTGGGCAACTCGCCCGGCAGATTGTGCTCCGCCTCGACATCGTTGCGGTAGCGCATGTTGTGGCGGTGCACCATCAGGGCATCCCATCTCAGGGCCCGGTAAAGGCCGATCGTGATCAGCACGACCACCACCGCGAAGGGGAAGCCGGCCACCACCGCCGCTGCCTGCAGCGCCGAGAGTCCGCCCGCCAGCAACAGCACAGAGGCGACCGCGCCCTCGCTCACCGCCCAGAACACGCGCTGGATCGTCGGCGGATCGGGATCGCCGCCCGCGGTCAGCATGTCGATGACGAAGCTGCCCGAATTGGACGAGGTGACGAACCACAGAACGATCAGGACGATGGCGAAGAGGCTCGTGAGGGACGCCAGCGGGTAGTAGTCCAGCAGGGCGAACATGGTGTTGCCGTAGCTCTCCTGCGTGGCCTCGATCAGGGCCCGGTCGCCGCCGAGCGAGATGTCGATCGCGACGCCGCCGAAGGCGGAGAACCAGAAGAACATGATCGAGCAGGGCAGCAGCATGACGCCGAAGACGAATTGGCGGATCGTGCGGCCGCGGCTGATCCGGGCGATGAAGACACCGACGAACGGCGACCAGCTGATCCACCAGGCCCAGTAGAAGATGGTCCAGGAGTTCTGCCAGCTCTCGTTGCCGTCCTCGGGCGTCCAGGTCTGGGTCCAGGTGGACCAGTCGATGAAGCCCGACAGGTAGATGCCGTAATTCTCCACGAATCCGTCGAAGATGTAGAGGGTCGGCCCGACCACGAGCATGAAGGCCAGGAGCAGCATCGACAGGATGATGTTGAGGTTCGACAGCCGCTTGATGCCGCCGTCGAGGCCGGCGACCACGGACATGGTGGCCATGAAGGTGATCCCGGCGATCACGAGGATCTGCACCGTGACCGAGGAGCCGATGCCGAACACGGTGCCCAGCCCGTCGTTGATCTGGATCGCGCCGAGCCCGAGCGAGGTGACGATGCCGAACATGGTGCCGAAGACCGCCAGCGTGTCGACCACGTCGCCCCAGAAGCCGTAGATGCGATCGCCGATGAGCGGGTAGAGCGCCGAGCGGATCGACAGCGGCAGGCCGAGGCGGAAGTGGAAATAGGCGAGGCTGAGCGCCACGACCGCATAGACCGCCCAGCCGTGGAAGCCCCAGTGCAGGAAGGTGATCGCCATCGCCTCGCGCGCGGCCTCGAGGCTCTCGGGCTCGGCGCGGGGTGGCGAGAAGAAGTGGTACATGGGCTCGGCCACGCCCCAGTAGATCAGCCCGATCCCGATCCCGGCCGAGAACAGCATCGCCGTCCAGCTGAACAGGTCGTATTCGGGGCTCTCGTCCATCCGGCCGAGGCGGATGTCACCGAACGGGCCCAGCCCGAGATAAAGCACGAACAGGATCAGCGCGTTGACGAGCAGGATCAGCGCCCAGCCGAGATTGCCGGCGAGGAGGTCCTGCAGGCCGCTGAAGACGGTGTTCGCGGTCTCGCTGAAGATCGCGCCGAAGACGATGAAGCTGGCGATGAGGATGGCCGAGGTGGCGAAAACGGGCTTGTTGACCTTCGGAAAGATCCACAGGCGCTCCTGCGGGATCTTGGTGCTCATGGTATACCCCTCTGCGGATTGGTCCCGTCTGGCGCGGGATGAGGGGCTCACCTAGCGTCATTTGACGTAAATGCAAACCGAGATGTCGCGAACCGGCATTCGCGCCTCAGGCGGCGGGGCCGGCATGAGCGGGAAAAACCACGCGCATCTCGGGGCTGGCGAATCGCTGGGGCAGGTCCTGCAGGCGCCCCCAGGAGAATCGCTGCGGCTCCAGCCGCTGCTGGGTCGCATGCCAGTTGACGGCCCGGACCGGGCAGCGCGTGAGCAGGCGCCTAGTCAACTGGAAGCAGATCTGGCGGCCGGTCTCCCTGTCGCCGCGGCGCAGGGTGTCGCAGGTCAGGACCAGCGATCCGCTCTCGCAGCGCAGCAGCGAGACATCCCCCAGATCGGTGCGATAGGCGATGGATTCACCCGCAAGCCCCAGATCCAGCGCGGTGATTTTCGCCCCCGCCTGGTCGAGAAAGCGGGCGACGACCGCCGAGAGGGCGTAGAAATCGAGCTGGCGCCTGCCCTCGATTTCCAGTGTCGCCTTCGCCTTGTGGGAGATCTGGATCATGAACTGGCCGCCTTGCCCCATCGCGTTCCGTGGTCGCCGATCGACGAATGTCTGGCCGCCGCCGCGCGCCTTCGACCCTGTCGGGGCCGGAATTGCAACTCTGCACCAGTCACTGCCCCGACCTCCGACCTCGGACGGATCTTAGGACAGGAAAACCTCACCTCACAATGTTTACGCGATATCGTGGCGTGTTTTCTCTTGATTGTGTCGGCATGTGTCGCCAATCAGGCCGGTTTTGCCGGATCATCCGTGCCCGGCGAGGCACGCCTCCGGCGGCGGGAGCGATCCTCGCCGCGCTTGAAGGAAACCTCGGGCAGGGGTGTCGTTTGCCGCAGCGTCGGGAACGGATCGGTGGCGTGGGGCAGGGCGTTGGCGGCGACGAAATGCTCCTGGAAGCGGGGTTCGACCGCCGTCTCCACCTTGCGGATGTCGCGCACGCGGGCCTCGATCTCGCCCCGTGCGGCGCGGTTGAGGAGCGCGATCCGCGCACCGGTGCCGGCGGCGTTGCCGGCGCTGGTCACGTGGGCCAGCGCGCAATCGGGGATCATGCCCAGGACCATGGCGTGGAGCGGGCTGATATGGGCGCCGAAGGCGCCGGCCAGCACTACACGGTCGACCCGGTCGACGCCGCGCTCGTCCATCAGCAGGCGGGCGCCGGCATAGAGGGCGGACTTGGCCAGCTGGATGGCGCGGATGTCGCCCTGGGTGACCGAGACGGTGCGGTCGCCCGCCCGGTGCAGGACATAGGCATGGGTGCGCCCCTCGGCCTCGATCCGGTCGGTGCCGACCTGCTCGGCCGAGCCGATCAGGCCCGAGGCGTCGAGAATCCCGGCCATGCGCATCTCGGCCACCGCCTCGATGATGCCGGAGCCGCAGATGCCGGTGACCTCGGCGTCGAAGCCCGCCTCGTCGGACCAGCGGGGATCGCCGATGACGCGGAAGCGGGGCTCCTTCGTCTCGGGGTCGATGCGGACGGCCTCGATGGCGCCGGGCGCGGCGCGCTGGCCGGAGCTGATCTGCGCCCCCTCGAAGGCCGGGCCGGTGGGCGAGGAGCAGGCGAGGACGCGGGAGGTGTCGCCGAGCAGGATCTCGGCATTGGTGCCCACATCCACCACAAGGGTCAGGTCGTCGCGGGTCCAGGGCTCCTCGGACAGGGCCACGGCGGCGGCGTCGGCGCCCACATGCCCCGCGATGCAGGGCAGGATATAGGCGCGGGCGGCGGGGTTGAGGCTGGCGAGGCCCAGATCGGCGGCGGCGCAATCCACCGCGTCGGAGGTGGCGAGCGCGAAGGGCGCCTGGCCCAGCTCCACCGGGTCGATGCCCAGGAACAGGTGGTGCATGACCGGGTTGCCCACGATCACCGCCTCGACGATGGCCGACGCGTCGATCCCGGCCTCGGCGGCGATGGCGGCGGAGAGGGTATCCATCGCCTCGCGCACGGCGGCGGTCATCTCGGCGGCGCCGCCCTCGTTCATCATCGAATAGCTGACCCGGCTCATCAGGTCCTCGCCGAAGCGGATCTGGGGATTCATCACGCCGGAGGAGGCGACGACGCGGCCGGTGTCGAGGTCGCAGAGATGCGCGGCGATGGTCGTGGAGCCGAGATCGACGGCGAGGCCGTAGAGACCGTCCTCGTAGAGGCCGGGCCAGAGGTCGATCAGGCGCGGGCGGCCGCGATGATCCTCGTGGATCGCCACGGTGACGCGGAACCCGTCCCGGCGGAGTGTGGATTGCAGCTTGGCCAAAAGGGGCAGGGAGGCGGTGACGGGGCCGACCTGCCATTGTTCGGCCAGCGCCCGGTTCAGCCGCTCCAGGTCGCCCGCCGGCTGGTGCATGTCCGGCTCCTCCACCACGACGAAGTGGAGGCGGGTGGCGGGGTCCATGGCGATGGTGCGCTCGGCGGCGTCCTTGCGCACGACCTGGCGGTGGACCTGGCTCTCGGGCGGCACGTCGACCACCAGGTCGCCCTGAATCCGGGCCTGGCAGCCGAGGCGGCGGCCGGGTTTCAGGCCGCGCTTCTCGTCGTAGCGCTCCTCCACCGCGTTCCACGGGGTGAGCGCGTCCTCGGACACGGCCACCCCGTGCTTGGGAAACTGCCCCCGCCCCGGCGCGACCTGGCACTTGGAGCAGATGCCGCGGCCGCCGCAGACGGAATCGAGATCGACGCCGAGGCGACGGGCAGCCTCCAGCACGCTGGTGCCGGCGGGGACGCGGCCGCGCTTGCCCGAGGGGGTGAAGACGACGAGGGGATCTGTGTCGGTCATGGCATCATTCAGATTTTCGTGCCGAAAATCTGCCGAGATCCGATATCCGGCACGAAGATCGGCTCAGAAGACCAGTTCGATCGGGCCCGGATTGCACACGATCACGTATTGTCCGCCGCAGCGCAGGATGTGGAACCCGCGCCGCCGCACCTCGCCGAGAAGTCTCTCGCGACCGATCTGGGCGTCGGCCCAGAGGATGTTGCGGCGCACGACCCCGCCACGCGCCACTGCCTTCGCCGCAAACAGCGCGCGCAGATTTTCCGACGCGATATGGTCCGGCACGGTCATGGCGGCGTTTATGATCGGGAACTCCTGTCAAAGCCTTACCCGCGGCGGCGTCGCCGGCCGCCGCGCCCCGATCCGCCTTCCATCGAGGCCTTGGCGGCCTCGGGATAGCTCTCGCCCGCCGCGACCGCGTCGAGCACGCGGGAGAAGCGGATCCATTCCGACCCGTTCGGATCGTGGTTCATCAGGAAGTTGGCGGCGCGCACCGCCTCCATCTCCACGGGCCGGACCGGGTTCATGATGGCGGAGGTCATCCCCGCCCCGATCGCCATGGGCAGGAAGGCGGCGTTGATGCCGTGGCGCTGCGGCAGCCCGAAGGAGATGTTCGACGCGCCGCAGGTGGTGTTGACGCCGAGCTCGTCGCGGAGCCGCCGCACCAGCGTGAAGACCTGCCGGCCGGCCGAGGCCATCGCGCCCACCGGCATGACCAGCGGGTCCACGACGATGTCGTGGGCGGGGATGCCGAAATCCGCCGCGCGTTCCACGATCTTCTTCGCCACCGCGAAACGGACCTCGGGGTCCTCGGAGATCCCGGTGTCGTCGTTGGAGATCGCCACCACGGGCACGTTGTATTTCTTCACCAGGGGCAGGACCAGTTCCAGCCGTTCCTCCTCGCCGGTGACGGAGTTCAGAAGCGGCCGGCCCTCCGCCGCCTCGAGCCCGTTCTCCAGCGCGCCCGGCACGGAGCTGTCGATGCAGAGCGGCACGTCCACCAGCGCCTGGATGCGCCGGACGAGTTCGGGCATGAGCGTGCGGTTCGACGAAATTGTTGTCGGCGTAGCGCGGATCCTCGGCCATCTTGTTGGTGAACACCGCGCCCGAATTGACGTCGAGCACCATGGCCCCGCAGGCGACCTGCTCCACCGCGTCCTTCTCCACGGTGGAGAAGTCGTCCTGCTCCAGCTCGGCGGCGAGCTTCTTGCGGCCGGTGGGATTGATGCGCTCGCCGATCACGCAGAAGGGTTCGTCGAAGCCGATCGTCACGGTCTTGGATTTCGACTCCAGAACGGTGCGGGTCATGTGGTCTCCTCGGTCAGTCGGTCGAGCCAGGGCGCGAGCCCCGGATCGGTGAAATCGGCGATGCTGTCGGACGCCCCGGCGGAGACTAGCGCGTCGTGGCCCAGCGACGAGCGCAGGCCGATGGTGGCGATCCCGGCCGCAGCGGCGGAGCGGACCCCTGAGCGGCTGTCCTCGAAGGCGAGGGCGCGGGCGGGATCGGCGCCGAGCCGCTGAAGTGCCGTGGCATAGGGCAGGGGATCGGGCTTGCCGCGCGGCAGCTCCTCGGCCAGCACCACCGCGTCGAACCGGCCCGAAAGCCCGGCCGCGCCCAGCATCGCCTCCATGTTGGCGCGCGGCGCATTGGTGACGACGCCGAGGCCCCAGCGCGCCGCCCGTGCCCGGTCGAGGAGCGCGGGCAGGCCCGCGACGGGCGCGGTGGTGGCGCCGAGGCGGGCGCGGAAGCGCGCCTCCTTCTCCTCCGCGAGGGCCTCGGCGTCGCCCTCGGGGAAGAACTCGGCGAAGATGTCGCCGTTCAGCCGGCCCTGGATGCGATCGGTGTAGAAGGCCTCGTCGATCTCGCGCCCGCGCTCGGCGAACATGGCGACGAAGACCTCCGCGTGAAGCGCGTCGGACAGGACCATCGTGCCGTCGAGATCGAGGAGGAGCGCCGGCCTCATAGGCTGGCGCGAGCCCGGCCGGGGGCGGTGCGGGCGTTGGCCCAGTCCGCCGCCTGGCCGATCCCGCCCAGCGGGAAGATATGGGCGGCCTCGACCGCGAAGTCGGGATGGGCGGCCTTGTGCGCGGCCAGCTCGGCCACGACGTCGTCGGGGGCGTAGGGCAGCAGGAGCTTGGTGACGTCCATCGCCCGGCGCTGCAGCACCCGCAGGCTGGGGCCGACGCCGCAGGCCACGGCGAACTTGATCATCGTCTGCAGCTTGGCCGGGCCGGCGATGCCGATATGGACCGGCAGGGTGATGCCATTGGCGCGCAGGGCCTCGGCCCAGGCGATGACGGGCGCGGATTCGAAGCAGAACTGGGTGGCGATGGCCATGTCCGCGTCGGTGCGCTCGGAGAAGGCCTGCTTCCAGGCCAGGGCCTTCGACACGTTGGCGTCGGATCCGTCGATGTCGATGTCGCGGTTGCCCTCGGGGTGGCCGGCCACATGCAGGCGGGTGAAGCCGGCGCGGTCGAACAGGCCCGTCTCCATCAGCTGCATGGAATTGTCGAAGTCGCCGCGCGGCTCGGTGACGCCGCCGGCGAGGAGGAGGGCGCTGGAGACGCCGGCCTCGCCCGCGTAGCGCTGGATCCAGTCGGACAGTTCGGGCGCATCCCGGATGATGCGGGCGGGGAAATGCGGCATGGGCTCGAAGCCCTCGCCCTTCAGGCGGCGGGCTGTGGCGACCATGTCCTCTACGGCCGTGCCGTCGATATGGGCGATGTAGACCCGGGTGCCGGCGGGCAGGAGGGCGCGGAAATCCTCCACCTTCGCGGCGGTGCGGGGCATCACCTCGATCGAGTAGCCGGAGAGGAACCGGGCGACAGTGTCATCGGCGGCGGCGGGCTGCGGCGCGGGGGCGCGGCGGAAGGACAGGATCGACATCGGGAACCTCCGGAGGGACGGGACGCGCTTCACTCGCGCCCGTCATTGGCGATGAGCGCCTTCAGGCGCCTGTCGTCGTATTCGGTATCGATCCGGGACGCGGCCCGCTCGGCCGCCTCCGTGTCGGACCCTTCCACCGCGCCGATGGGCGCCTTGCGCCATTCGGCGAGGTAGTCGTCGGTCCCGGCGGCCCCCGATTTCATCGCGGCCCGGTCGATCGCCTGCTCGAACCGTTCGGGCAGGGGGCGCTTGACCCCCCGGCGGCCCTTGCCCGCGATCACCTGGGCGGGGATGTCCCGCCAGTAGACGATGGTGATCTCGGCCATGGGCCATCCCTCCGGTTCCCGTTCCGCATACGCGTGGATATGGCGATCCCCTTGCCGGTTTTCGACCCATCGCCGCCTGCGCGCGACGCGAGGCCTAGACGATCGCGGGCGCGGCAGCCATCGGGGCGCATCGTCGAAATTCTCATGATGGAGATGAGGCGTCGCGGCGCTTGCCTCGGCGGGGGGGCGGGCCTAGTCTTGCCCTAACCTTCTGGAGGGCGACAGGATGGCGCCCAGGCGTCCCACAGGTGCGGGCGCGTTCCCGATTCCGGTCGAGCCACCCGGCACCTCGACACCCGATCCGGCCTCGCTCTATGCGGCGCTGGATCTCGGCACGAATTCGTGCCGCATGCTGATCGCCCAACCCAAGGGCAATCAGTTTCACGTCGTGGACAGCTTCTCGAAATCGGTGCAGCTGGGATACGGGCTGGAGGCGACGGGCCGACTTGGCCGCGCCTCGATGGACCGCACGATCCACGCGCTGAAGATCTGCCGCTCCAAGATCGAGCGACGACGGGTGAGCCGGATGCGGCTGGTGGCGACCGAGGCCTGCCGGCGGGCCGTGAATGCGGGCCAGTTCGTCGCCAAGGTGCGGGGCGAGACCGGCCTGCCGCTGGAGATCATCGCGCCCGAGGAGGAGGCGCGGCTGGCGGTGATCTCCTGCGCGCCGCTGGTCTCCACCCGGACCGAGCAGCTGCTGGTGGTGGATATCGGCGGCGGATCGACCGAGCTGGTCTGGATCGACCTGACGCGGGTGCCGCGGCACGACCGGCCGCGGGCGATCATGCGGCTCCATGCCGGGTTCAAGCCGGTGGACGGATCGCCGTTTCCGGCCGCGCGGGTGGTGGACTGGATCAGCGTGCCGCTGGGCGTGGCGACGTTGCGCGAGCAGTTCGACGACGTGAAGAACGACGCGGCGCGCTTCGCGCTGATGAGCTGGTTCTTCGAGGAGAACCTGGTGAACTTCGCGCCCTATGCCCGCGAGCAGGCGCGCGAGGGGTTCCAGATCATCGGCACCTCCGGCACGGTCACCACCGTGGCGGCGAGCCACCTGGGGCTGAAGCGGTATGACCGCAACCGGGTCGACGGGCTCAGGATGACCTCGGACCAGATCGACGCGGTGATCCGCGAATACCTTGCCCTGGGGCCCGAGGGTCGGCGCCGCGATCCGCGGATCGGGCGCGACCGGCACGCGCTGATCATGAGCGGATCGGCGATCCTGCAGGCGCTCTTGCGGGTCTGGCCCACCGACCGGCTGTCTGTGGCGGACCGGGGTCTGCGCGAAGGGCTGCTCTATGCCCAGATGTCGGCCGACGGGGTGCTGGACGACGGGCCCTACTGATCCGCGGGAGCAGGGCCGCGCCGGAGCGCGGCCCCCGTCGCCTCACTCGGCGGGGTTCTCCGAGGGGCGGAACTCGCCCGAGGCCTCGGTCATCATGCTGACGATGTAGATCGCCGCCATCGCCGCGATGAAGCCCGGGATGATCTCGTAGATGCCCGGACCGCCGAGGAAGCTGGAATTCCAGCCCAGCGTGATCCAGATCCCGACCGTGGCGGCGCCGGTGACGAGGCCCGCGACGGCGCCCGCGCCGGTCATCCGCGACCAGGTCAGCGACAGGATGATCAGCGGCCCGAAGGCGGCGCCGAACCCGGCCCAGGCATTGGAGACCAGGCTCAGCACGTTGCTCTCGGGGTCGCGGGCGATGAAGGCCGCGACCACGCCCACCAGCACGACGGCGAGGCGGCCGATATTCACCACCTCGGTCTCGCTGGCGCCGCGATTGACGAACAGGCGGTAGAAATCCTCGGCCAGCGACGACGAGGAGACCAGAAGCTGGCTCGACACCGTGGACATGATCGCCGCCAGCAGCGCGGCATAGAGGAAGCCCGTCACCAGCGGGTGGAACAGCAGGTTCGCCAGGACGATGAAGATCGTCTCGCTGTCGCCGACATCGACGCCGTTGCGCTGCACGTAGGCCCGGCCGAGGATGCCGACGCCGATCGCGCCCACGAGCGAAATGAACATCCAGGTCATGCCGATATTGCGCGCCGTGGCGACGGCGGGCACGCTCTTGACCGCCATGAAGCGGACGATGATGTGCGGCTGTCCGAAATAGCCCAGCCCCCAGGTCACCGCCGAGAGCCAGCCGATCAGGGTCAGCCCCTCGAACATCGACAGGTAGTTCGGATCGACCTCGGACAGCGTCTGCGCGGCCTGGCCGAACCCGCCGCCCTCGCCGGCATAGAGTACCACGAGCGGCATGATGATCAGCGCCAGCATCATGATGCAGCCCTGCACGAAATCGGTCAGGCTGACGGCGAGGAAGCCGCCCACGACGGTATAGCAGAGCACCACGCCGAGGGTGAGCCAGACGCCGAACTGGTAATTGCCGTCGAATGCCGATTGCACCAGCTTGCCGCCGCCGACGAGGCCGCTCGCCGTATAGACGGCGAAGAAGATCACGATCACCACCGCCGAGATCACGCGCAGCAGCGTCGCCTGGCTGGGGAAACGGTTGGCCAGGAAGGCCGGGATCGTCAGCGAATTGTCATAGCGCTCGGTCTGCTCGCGCAGGCGCGGGGCCACGATGATCCAGTTGAACAGCGCGCCGACGAAGAGGCCGATGCCGATCCAGGCCTCCACCAGGCCCGCGGCGTAGAGCGCGCCCGGCAGGCCGAGGAGCAGCCAGCCCGACATGTCCGAGGCGCCCGCCGACAGGGCCGCGACCGCGGGTGGCAGGTTGCGCCCGCCGAGGACGTAATCCTCGGAACTGTCGGTCGATTTCATGTACGCGTAGAGCCCGATCGCGAGCATCAACACGAAGTAGAGGACCAGCGAGATCCATATTCCCGTAGCCATTCCGTACCCCCTGCTTCTTTCCCTTGTTCGTGGACCGGAGCGTTGCATGAAATGACGCCCGCGGGAAATCCCCAAGGAGCCGCGAATGTCAGTCGGGGGTGACCTTCCTGGCCGCGCCGGTCATGAAGTCGACGCCGATATAGGGTTTGCGGGCCTTCTTCCACGCCTCGAAGCCGCCCTCGAGATGGGCGATCGGGTCGTAGCCGGCCTCCGAGGCGAGCTTCGCCATCCGTTCCGAGCGCAACCCGCCGGCGCAGTGCAGGACCACGCGCTTGCCGTCCTGCGTCGGCAGGCAATCGGCGCGGAAGAAGGGCATCGGCATCAGCATCGCGCCCTCGATATGCTCGGTGGCGTATTCGCCGGGGCTGCGCACGTCGATGACGACGATCTCGCCCTTGGTCAGGCCCGTCTCCACCTCGTCGGGCGTCCAGCGCTCGAAGGTGCCGGTGTCGATCCGTTCGGTATCCATGGGGTCTCCTCCGCTCTCGCGGAGGAGGGTAAGGCGCGGGCCGGCGCTCTCAAGCGCAGGTCTTGGCGATCGCCTCGGCCAGCTGCGGCACGGTGCGCGCGTTCAGACCGGCGATGTTGATGCGGCTGTCGCCGACCATGTAGACGCCGAAATCGCGCCGCATCGTCTCGACCTTGTCCGAATCGACGCCCAGGCGCGAGAACATGCCGCGGTGCCGGGCGATGAAGTCGAACGTGTCGGAATTTGTGCGCTGGCGCAGCTCGTCGGCGAGCTGGCGGCGCAGGTCGAGCATGCCGGTGCGCATCTCCTCCAGTTCGGCCTGCCAGTCGGCACGCAGCTCCGCGTCGTCGAGGATGGTGGAGACGACTCGCGCGCCGTGATCCGGCGGGAAGGAGTAGTTCTGCCGGTTGAGGTGGTTCAGGTTGCCCTGCGTGGTCTTCGTGTCGCCCGCGTCGCCGATGGCGAAGAGCATGCCGGTGCGTTCGCGGTAGATGCCGAAATTCTTCGAGCAGGAGGCGCCGATCAGCATCTCGGGCTGGCTCTCGGCCAGGATGCGCGTGCCCTCGGCATCGGCGTCGAGCCCGTCGCCGAAGCCCTGATAGGCGAGATCGACGAAGGGCAGGGCGCCCTTCGACTTCAGCAGATCGGCCACGGCACGCCACTGGTCGTCGGTCAGGTTGGCGCCGGTCGGATTGTGGCAGCAGCCGTGCAGCAGGACCACGTCCCCCTCGGCAACCTTCTCGAGGTCGGCCATCATGCCCTCGACATCGACCTCGCCGGTGGCGGAGTCGAAGTAGCGGTATTCGGCGAAGGGCGTGCCGGTGGTCTTCAGGATCGAGACGTGGTTCGGCCAGGTGGGCGCGGAAATGTGGAAGGTGACGCCCGGATTGGCCAGGCGCGAGAGGTCCACCCCCTGGCGGAAGGCGCCGGTGCCGCCGGGCGTGGCGATCGCGGCCACGCGGTCGTCGGCGACGCGGCCTGCCAGGACCAGCGCGCGCATGGCGGCGCCGTAGGCCGGATCGCCCGCCAGGCCGACATAGGCCTTGGTGGTCTGGCTCTCGAGGATGCGGCGCTCGGCCTCCTTGACCGCGCGCATCACGGGCGTGTTGCCGTCCGCGTCCTTGTAGACCCCGACGCCGAGGTCGAGCTTGTCGTCGCGCGGATCCTCCTTGAAGCTCTGCATGAGCATGAGGATCTTGTCGGCGGGCTGGTCCTTGAGTCTGTCGAGCATCACTCGGCTCCCTTCTCGACCGGGAGGTCCTCGTAGGCGCCCCATTCGGTCCATGATCCGTCGTAAAGCGACCAGTCGTCGCGCCCGATCCGCGCCAGTGCCAGCGCCAGGACCGCGGCGGTGACGCCAGAGCCGCAGGTGGTGATGACGGGACGGTCGGGGTCGATCCCCGCCGCCCGGAAGTTCTCGCGCAGCGCGTCGGGCGCCTTCATCGTGCCTGCCGGCGTCAGCAGGTCGCCGAAGGGCAGGTTGCGCGATCCGGGGATGTGGCCGGCGCGCAGGCCGGTGCGCGGCTCGGGCGTGTCGCCGCGGAACCGCTCGGGCGCGCGGGCATCCAGGATCTGCGGCACGCCCAGCTTGGAGGCCTTGGCGACCTGGGTGACGTCGCGCACGAGGTCGTTGCGCAGGCTGACGGTCATGTGGCGGTCGCGGATGACCGGGCCCATGTCCTCCAGCGGGCGGCCCTCGGCGCGCCATTTCGGCAGCCCGCCGTCGAGCACGGCCACGTCGGCCTTGCCCATCAGCTTGAACAGCCACCAGACCCGCGGGGCGGAAAAGATGCCGGTGCTGTCGTAGACCACGACCTGGTGGCCGTCGCCCACGCCCATCGCCCGCATCCGGCTGACGAACTTCTCCGTCGGCGGGGCCATGTGCGGCAGGTCCGACCGCTGGTCGGCGATCTCGTCGATGTCGAAGAACCGCGCGCCGGGAATGTGGCCGGCCTCGTATTCGGCCCGGGCGTCGCGGCCCGCATCCGGCATGTGCCACGAGGCGTCGAGGATGCGCAGGTCGGGATCGTCCAGGTGCCGCGCGAGCCAGTCGGTGGAGACGAGGGTCTTCGGATCGTCGTGCATGAACGGATCTCCGGGGGCCAGGCGCATCGACCTCCACGCCTACTCAAGCGCTTGGCCCAAGGCAAGCTGGCGCGGCGACGTTAGCGCCCGCAGGGATGCGATGGCGGCCCGGCGCCCGCATGTCGATGCCTCGGGCCGCCCGCCATCCCGGGCGGATCAGCCCAGTTCCTTGAGCAGCCTCTGCTTCTGGCGCTGCCAGTCGCGCTTGGCCTCGGTGGCGCGCTTGTCGGGGGCCTTCTTGCCCTTGGCGATGCCGATCTTGACCTTGGCGATGCCGCGGTGGTTGAAGTAGAGCACCAGCGGTACCAGCGTCATGCCCTTGCGGCTGGTCTCGGACCACAGCCGGGCGAGTTCGCGCTTGGTCACCAGCAGCTTGCGCTTGCGCCGGTCCTCGTGGCCGAACATGGCCTGCTCGTAGGGCGCGATGTAGCAGTTCGTCAGCCACAACTCCCCGTCATCCACCGAGGCATAGCTGTCGGAGATGTTGGATTGCCCGGTGCGCAGCGACTTCACCTCCGATCCGCGCAGCTCGATGCCGCATTCCAGCTCGTCCTGGATCGCGTAGTCGTAGCGCGCCCGCCTGTTCTCGGCGATCACCTTGTAATTCGGGTTGTCCGGGGTCCTGGCCATGGGGGGGAGATAGGGGACGCGGCGCCGAGTGTCACCCCCGGGGCGGCGTGGAACGGCGGGCGCGGAGATTCGGGGGTCGGTCCAGTTCAATCGCAACCGAAATGCGAAATCTGGCGCAGGAGATCAACCTTTTGCGGCGCTCAGAGGAGGGAATTGTAGCCGCCCGGTAATCATTTTTGCGATTGTCGCCAGACTGTTCCGAAGACGGGGTATTGATAAGAATTAATTTTCCTTCTCCGCAAAATGTGAATATCCCACGAGGGTCGCATTTTCACATGCCCAGCAGAACGGATTTTTCATGACTGTACTTCAGGCCGGCATCACTGCCGGGTTTCTCGCCGTCGTCGCCGCAGGCGCCGCCAACGCGGCCGTGGTGACGGGGACCAGCGGCACATTCGGGGATATCCCGGACGGCGATCCCGCCGGCGTGTCCCTGGCCATCTCGGTGACCGAGCAGCTGACCATCACCGACCTGAACCTGACCGTGTCCGATCTGCAGACGACCTTCGTGGGCGACATCACGATCCGCCTCGTCTCCCCCTCGGGCACCGCGCTCAACGTCATCGACCGGCTGGCCGACAGCTCGAACCTGGGCGGGACCTACACCTTCGACGACCAAGCGTCGTTGAGCTTCGCGGCGGCGCTCGACGCGCTCTCGCCGACGGAAGTGCTGGCTTCGGGTAGCTATTCCGCCGGCGCGCTCTCGGTCTTCAACGGCGAGCAGTCTGATGGCGATTGGTCGGTTACCATCAGCGACAACTTCGCAATCGATTCCGCCTCGGCGGGGACCGCGACGCTGAACATCACGGGGTTCCCCGAAGACAACGGGATGGCGCCGATCCCGCTGCCGGCCGGCATGCCGCTGCTGGCGCTGGGCCTCGGCGCGCTGGGCCTCATGCGTCGCCGCCGGGACTGACGCCGCGGCGGGGAGGAGCGCGTCAGCCGATGACGCCGACGCGCTCCATCGCCTGCTTGACCAGGAGCTTCGCGCCGTCGCTGAGACCGACCAGGGGCAGGCGCACCTCCTCGGAACAGCGCCCGAGCAGGGACAGGCCGTACTTGGCCGCCACCAGTCCCGGCTCGGTGAAGATCGCCCGATGCAGCGGCAGCAGCCGGTCCTGCATCTCCAGCGCCTTCGCCCAGTCGCCGGCGAGGGTCGCGGCCTGGAACTCGGCGCAGAGCCGGGGCGCGACATTGGCGGTGACGCTGATCGCGCCGACGCCGCCATGGGAGTTGAAGCCCAGGGCGGAGGCATCCTCGCCCGACAGCTGAATGAAATCGGGGCCGCAGGTGACGCGCTGGTCGCTGACGCGCACGACGTCGCCGGTGGAATCCTTCACGCCCACGATGCGCGGCAGGCGGGCCAGCTCGCCCATCGTCGCCGGGGACATGTCGACCACCGACCGTCCGGGGATGTTGTAGATGACGATCGGGATGTCGGTGGCGTCGTGCACGGCGCGGAAATGGGCGTAGAGCCCCTCCTGCGTCGGCTTGTTGTAGTAGGGCGTCACGACCAGCGCCGCATCGGCGCCCACGGCCTGGGCGTTCTCGGTCAGGCGGATCGCCTCGCGGGTGGAATTGGCCCCGGCGCCGGCGATCACCGGGATGCGGCCATCGACGGCGCGCACCACCTCCTCGACGACGCGGTCGTGCTCGTCGTGGCTGAGCGTCGGCGTCTCGCCGGTCGTGCCGACGGGGACGATGCCGCTCGACCCTTCGGCGATGTGCCACTCGACCAGGCGTTTCAGGGAATCGAGGTCCAGCTCGCCGTGCCTGAACGGCGTCACCAATGCGACGATCGACCCTGTGAACATGCTGCCCTCCTGAACGCGCGGCCCGGGCGGTGCCCGGCGTGGCGCGGACCCTATGCCCGCCGGACCGGGTTGCCAAGGTCGTGAATTGGCGATTGAGGGGAGCCGTCCTAACCATGGTGCCGCCATGCTCCGCCTCGTCCTCTGCCTCTCCCTGCTGACCTTCGCCGCGCGGGCGCAGGAGGCGCCGCCGATGGCGGGCGCCGCGTTCCTCGGCATCTCCGAGGCCATGGAGGAGATGCGCCGCGGCCGCTGGCTGCCGGCGCAGGAGGCGGCCGCGCGGGGCGGGCCGGTCGCGGCGGACATCGTCACCTGGGCGGCCCTGCGCGAGGGAAGGGGCGATTTCGAGACCGCCGCCGCCTTCCTGGCGCGGCGCGGCGACTGGCCGGGCCTGCCGCTTCTGCGCTGGCGCGCCGAGCGTCATGTGCCGCTGGTGCCGCGCGGGCCGAAGCAGGCGCGGGCCGTGGTGGACTTCTTCGCGGGCGCGGAGCCGCGCACCGGGCACGGCACGCGGGCGCTGATCGCGGCGTGGCGCGAGCTGGACCGCGACGGCGACGCCCGCGCGACGGCGGCGCTGGCCTGGCTGAACCACGCTTTGACGCCGGAGGCGGAGCGGGTGATCCTCGACCTCTACCCGGAGGTCGTCGCGCCGCTGGAGGCGGAGCGGGCCGAGCGGCTGGCCTGGAGCGGGGCGGCCTCGGCGCTGGCGCGGTCGGCGGAGCGGGCCGAGGGCGCAGGGGCCCGGCTGCTGCAGGCGCGGGTGTCGGCTCTGCGCGGCGGCGATCCGCAGCGGCTGGCGGCGGCCTTGCCCGAGGCGTTGCGGGGCGATCCGCTGCTGGCCCATCGTCGGCTTCCGCCAGCTGGTGGCGGCCGACCGCCACGACGAGGCCGCGCGGCTGCTGCGGCAGCGGTCCGACCCGGTCGCCGACCTCGGCGATCCGGCGGCCTGGGCCGGGGAGCGGCGCGAGCTGGCGCGGCGCCTGATGCGGGCGGGGGATCACGCCGAGGCCTACGCCACCGCCACGCCGCACGGGCTGCGGGAGGGGGCGGATTTCGCCGACCTGGAATGGCTGTCGGGGTTCCTGGCGCTGCGCTTCCTCGACCGGCCGGAGGATGCGGTGCGCCATTTCGAGCGGTTGCGCGACGCGGTGGAGACGCCGATCTCGCTCGGCCGGGCGGGCTACTGGCTGGGCCGGGCCCATGCCGCGGCCGGCGACGGCCAGGCGGCGCAGGCGGCCTACGCGGCGGGGGCGGCGCACCAGACCAGTTTCTACGGATTGCTGGCGGCGGAGGCGGCCCGGGTGCCGCTCGACCCGGCCCTGGCCGGCGACGAGCGCTTTCCCCCGCTGGCGAACTCGGCCTTCCGCGATTCGTCGGTTCTGGAGGCGGGGCTGTTGTTGCAGGCGGCGGGCGAGCGCGACCTGGCCGAGCGGTTCCTGACCCACCTGACCGAGAGCCTCGACCGCGACGAGGCGGGCACGCTGGCCGACCTGGCCCTGTCGCTCGGCGAGCCGCATGTGGCGCTGATGATCGCCAAGCGCGCCGCCGAGGCGGGGATCGTCCTGCCGCGGGCCTATTTCCCGGTGGTCGATCTCGGCATCGAGCCGATGCCGGTCGCGCGCGAGCTGGCGCTGTCGATCGCCCGGCGGGAGAGCGAGTTCGATCCCGTGGTGTCGTCCCATGTGGGGGCCGGCGGGCTGATGCAGCTGATGCCCGGCACCGCGCTCGACATGACCCGGGCGCTGGGCATCGCCTTCTCGCGCGCGCGGCTCTACGACGACCCGACCTACAATGCCCGTCTCGGCACCGCCTATCTGGCGGGGCTGGAGCGCCGCTTCGGCCAGAATCCTGTTCTCGTGGCCGCGGGCTACAATGCCGGGCCGGGGCGGCCATTGCGCTGGATGCGGGAACGGGGCGATCCGCGCGACGACGAGGTGGACGTGATCGACTGGATCGAGCTGATTCCCTTCGACGAGACCCGCAACTACGTCATGCGGGTGGCCGAATCGCTCCCCGTCTATCGGGCGCGGCTGGGCCTGGGCGGATCGGAGATCGCGCTGACCGAGGAGCTGAAGGGGCGCTAGGCCTCACTCGGCGATGCCGATCTCCTCCGACGTGGTGACGGTGCCGATGGCGGGATCGTCGCCGCAGGGCTCGTATTTGAAGGCGTAGCCGTTCCAGACGAGGTAGAGGCCGCCATCGGCGGCGCTGAGGAACATCGCCCGCTCGGTGAAGGAGCCATCCGCGCCCTCGCATTCCATGTCGTAGAGCACCGCCTCCATGTCGCGCACGGGGACGGGGCTGGTCATGCGGCACTCGTTGTCGACGCCGTGGAGCGTCCCGTCCTCGATCCGGAGGGCCGAACCGGAGCCGTTCTCGGCGGTGCAGGCGGTGTTGGGATTGGACCGCCAGAGGCCGTCGAAGGAGATGTCCTGCGCGGCGAGCGCGCTCGGCCCCAGGATCAGGGCGGCGGTGACGAGGCTGCGCGCGGTCATGGGTCCTCCCGGCTGTGGCGGCAGGATACGGTGCCGGCGCGCGGACGCAAGCGCCATGCCGATGGGCAGTTGACGCGCGCCCGGCGGCGCGGTCTGTCTTGGGGCGGCAGCAGCGGGGACGGGACATGGCCGGACGGTTCGAGACGAAGCTCGCGGAGATGGGGATCACCCTGCCGGAGGCGCCCGCACCCGCGGCGAACTACGTGCCCTGGCTGCGGGCGGGCGGCCTGCTGTTCGTGTCCGGGCAGATCAGCAAGGGCCCCGAGGGCCTGATCACCGGCACGCTGGGGGGCGCGGGCGACGTGGAGCGCGGCCGCGAGGCGGCCCGGTGCTGCGCCATCGCCCTGTTGGCGCAGGTGAAGGCGGCCTGCGACGGCGATCTGGACCGTCTCCGGCAGGTGGTGAAGCTGACCGGATTCGTCGCCTCGGCGCCGGGCTTCTTCGACCAGCCGGGCGTGGTCAACGGCGCCTCCGACCTTCTGGGCGAGGCGCTGGGCGAGGCGGGGCGGCACACCCGCTCGGCCGTCGGCGTCGCCGCGCTGCCCATGGGGGTGTCGGTGGAGATCGAGGGCATCTTCGAGATCGCGTGACGGCGCGCGACTGGTCCGCCTGCGGGGCACCGCCCCTGCCACCGGGCTTCCTCGCCCGGCCGGTCGCGCATCGCGGGCTGCACGGGGCCGAGCGGGCGGAGAACGGCCTGCCGGCGATCCGCGCCGCGGTGGCGCGCGGCTATGGCATCGAGATCGACCTGCGCCCCTCGGCCGACGGCGTGGCGATGGTGTTCCACGACGACCGGCTGGAGCGGATGACCGGGGTTCAAGGACGCGTCGCCGAACGCGCGGCGGGCGCGCTGGGGGCGCTGCGGCTTGGTGGAACCGGGGCCGCGATCCCCACCCTGGCGCAGGCGCTGGAGGCGGTGGCCGGGGCGGTGCCGCTGCTGATCGAGCTGAAGGACGGCTCGGGCCCGCTGGAGCGCAGCGACGGCGTGCTGGAGGCGGCGGTGGCGCGCGCGCTTGCCGGCTATGCCGGGCCGGTGGCGGTGATGTCGTTCAACCCGGAGATGGTCGCCGAAATGGCGGCGCGCGCGCCGGCCGTGCCGCGCGGCCTGACCACCGCCGCCTTCGGGCCGGACTGGAACCTGGCCTCCGCGCGGCGCGCGCGGCTGCGCGGGATCGTCGATTTCGAGGCGGTGGGGGCGGGGTTCGTCAGCCACGAGGCGGCGGACCTGGCACGCCCGCGCGTGGCGGAGCTGAAGGCGGCGGGGGCGGCGATCCTGTGCTGGACGATCCGATCGCCGGCGGAGGCGCGGGCGGCGCTGGCGCGGGCCGACCAGATCACCTTCGAGGGATTTTGCCCGTCTTGAACCGCCCGGCGCCCGGCCCACCTCTCGGCGCATGAACGACGCTCCCCAGATCCAGATCACGGCGCATGCCTCCCTGTCGGAGATCGACCCGGCGGACTGGGACGCCTGCGCCTGCCCCGAGGCGATCGAGGGCGGCCGCCCGCGCGACCCCTTCACCACCCACCGCTTCCTGATGGCGCTGGAGGCCTCGGGCTCGGTGGGGCGCGGCACCGGGTGGGAGCCGCATTACCTGACCGCGAGCCTCGACGGGCGGATGGTGGCCTGCGCGCCGCTCTATGCCAAGGGGCACAGCCAGGGCGAATACGTCTTCGACCATGCCTGGGCCCATGCGCTGGAGCGGGCGGGGGGCGAGTACTACCCCAAGCTGCAGGTCGCGGTGCCCTTCACGCCCGCGACGGGCCGGCGGTTCCTGTGCCGTCCGGGCTTCGAGGAGATCGGCGCGGCCGCGCTGATCGAGGGGGCGGTGCGGCTGGCGGACGGCAACGACCTGTCCTCGCTGCATGTCACCTTCTGCACGGAGGAGGAGGCGGAGGCCGGGGCGGAGATCGGGCTGCTGCACCGCACCGGCCAGCAGTTCCACTGGTTCGACGAGGGCTACGGCGACTTCGAGGGCTTCCTCGCCTCGCTCTCCTCGCGCAAGCGCAAGACCATCCGGCGGGAGCGGCGCGGCGCGCGGGAGTTCGACGGCCGCATCGTGCACCTGACCGGCGACGAGATCCGCGACGAGCACTGGGACGCGTTCTGGACCTTCTACCAGGACACGGGCGCGCGGAAATGGGGCCGGCCATACCTCACCCGGGACTTCTTCCGCGAGGCCCAGGCGCATCTGCGCGACGACATCCTGCTCGTCCTGGCGCTCGACGCCGGCGACCGGCCCTTCGCCGGGGCGCTGAACCTGATCGGGCGCGACGCGCTCTATGGCCGCTACTGGGGCTGCACGCGGGAGGTGCCGTTCCTGCATTTCGAGCTGTGCTACTACCAGGCGATCGACTGGGCGCTGGCGCACGGGCTCACCCGGGTCGAGGCCGGGGCGCAGGGCGAGCACAAGCTGGCGCGCGGCTACCTGCCGCAGGCGGTGCACTCGCTGCACTGGATCGCCGATCCGGGCTTCCGCCGCGCGGTGGAGCAGTTCGTCGAAGCCGAGCGGCGCGCGGTGGACGAGGAGATCGAGGTGCTGACCAGTTTCGGCCCGTTCCGCAAGACCAAGGGAGAGAGCGAATGAGCGACACGTTGACGGGAGAGGCCCGCGCCGAGGCGCTGGAGCCTTTGAAGGCCGCCGGATGGGCCGAGGTGGAGGGGCGCGACGCCATCGCGAAATCCTACAAGTTCAAGGATTTCGTTGCCGCCTTCGGCTGGATGACGAAGGTCGCGATCCGTGCCGAGAAGATGAACCACCACCCGGAATGGGCGAATACCTATAACGGCGTCGAGGTGACGCTGACGAGCCATGACGCCGGCGGGCTGACCGACCGCGACGTGAAGCTGGCGCGGATCATGGAGGACCTGGCGTGACCTTCCTCGACCCGGTGCTGAACTTCTCGATCGGCGACCGCACGATCGGCGACCTGCTGACGCTGGAATTCCTGATGGCGATCCTGGGCGACGTGCTGGCCGCCATCGTCATCCTGTTCATCGGCTACACCATCGCCGGCTGGGTCAAGCGGCGGATCCGCGGCATCGGCGGGCGCAAGCCGCAGCTCGACACGACGCTGTTCAACTTCCTGGGCAATATCGCGCGCTACGTGGTGCTGGCCTTCACCTTCCTGTTCGTGCTGAACACCTTCGGCATCCAGACGACCTCCATCGTCGCCGCCATCGGTGCCGCCGGCATCGCGGTGGGCCTCGCGCTGCAGGGAACGCTGGCGAACGTGGCGGCGGGCGTGATGATCATCTTCTTCCGGCCGATCAAGGAGGGCGACTTCGTCGAGGTCGCGGGCCAGATGGGCACGGTGAAGGAGATCACGCTGAACTTCACCGAGCTGGCCTCGATCGGCAATGTGCAGATCATCATCCCCAATTCTGAGGTCTGGGGGAACACCATCGTCAACTACTCGGTCTATGACCGGCGGCAGGCGGAATGGACCATCGGCGTGGGCTACGGCGCCAACCTGGCCGAGGCCGAGCGGGTGATCCGCGAGACGATCACCGCCGACGAGCGAACCGACCTCTCCGAGGACCTGTTCCTGCAGGTCAACAACCTGGGCGACTCCTCGGTCGATTTCCTGGTGCGGGCCTGGGTCTCGGCGGACGACTTCTTCGCCTACCAGGCCGATATCAAGCGCAAGCGTGAAGGAGGCGCTGGACGCGGCGGGCGTCGACATCCCGTTCCCCACCCGCACGGTGGTCGTGACCCGCGAGGAGGGCGGCGCGCCCGACCACGGCCGGTCGCGCGACACCTCGGAAGACACGGTGCGCGCCGAGGAGGCCCGCACCGCCTGACGCGCCGGGCGGCGCGACGCGGCGCTCAGAGAGTCTCGAGAAGCGATTCGCCGCCCGAGAGGTCGCATGTACCGGGGTTCTCGTCGATCTGCAGGGTGCGGACCGTGCCGTCCTCGACCACCATCGCGTAGCGCTGGGAACGGTCGTAGAAGCCTACCGGCGGAGCGGTGAAGTTCATCCCGATGGCCCGGGTGAACTCCGCGCCGGGATCGGCGAGATGGGTGATCCCGGCCTCTCCCGCGCCGGTCTGCTCGCTCCAGGCCTGCATCACGAAGGCGTCGTTCACGGCGAGGCAGATGATCTCGTCCACGCCCTTGTCGCGGAAGGCATCGGCCGTGCGGATGAAGCTCGGCACATGGGCGGTGGTGCAGGTGCCGGTGAAGGCGCCGGGCAGGCCGAAGATCACCACCCGGCGGCCCTCGAGTCGGTCGGACAGGGAGACGGGCACGGGGCGGCCGTCCGGCCCCGTCTCGTGCAGGGTGGCGTCGGGCAGCGTGTCGCCTTCGCGGATCGGCATCGGGTCACTCCTTTCAAGCGCTCTCGCCCCCGGTTATAGCCGGGAGGCGCGGGATCGCCAGCAGGAGGCGCGGGACATGAGCGGCATCGTCGTGGTCGGGGCGGGGCAGGCGGGCTTGAGCCTCTGCGCCACGCTCCGGGCGGAGGGGGAGACCGGCCCCGTCACCCTGATCGGGGCCGAGCCCTACCCGCCCTATCAGCGCCCGCCGCTGTCGAAGGCCTACCTTCTGGGCGAGATGGCGCGCGAGCGGCTCTTCCTGCGCCCCGAGGGGTGGTACGCGGATCACGGCATCGAGTTGCGGCTGGGCGCGCCGGCCGGCGCGATCGACCTCGCCGCCCGCACCGTGAGGGTGGCCGGTGAGGCGATCCCCTATGACCGGCTGGCCCTGACCACCGGGCTTGCCGCGCGGACGCTGCCGGCGGAGATCGGCGGCGACCTCGACGGGGCGCATACCGTCCGCACGCTGGCCGATATCGACGCGCTGGCGCCGGCCCTGCGCGCGGCGGGGCGGGTCGTCGTCGTGGGCGGCGGCTATATCGGGCTGGAGGCCGCGTCGGTTGCCCGCAAGCTCGGCGCGAAGGTCACGGTGATCGAGGCGGGGGAGCGGATCCTGGGTCGCGTCGCCTCGGCAGAGACGGCGGCGGTGATGCGCCGCATCCACCGCGACCGCGGCGTGGAGATCCGCGAGGGCACCGCGCTGGCCCGCCTTCTGGGAGAGGCGCATGTGGTGGGCGCGGAACTGGAGGGGGGCGAGGAGATCGAGGCCGACCTCGCCATCGTCGGAATCGGGCTCGACCCGCGCGTGCGGCTGGCCGAGGCGGCGGGGCTGGAGACAAGCGACGGCGTGGCGGTGGACGCGCTGGGCCGCACCTCCGACCCGCATGTCTGGGCGGCCGGCGATTGCGCCTCCTTCCCGTGGCGGGGCGGGCGCATCCGGCTGGAATCGGTGCAGAACGCCATCGACATGGGCGAGGCGGTGGCGCGCAACATGATGGGCGCGGAGGCGCCCTATATCCCGGTGCCGTGGTTCTGGTCGGACCAGTACGACGTGAAGATGCAGATCGCGGGCCTGTCGGCGGGCCACGACCGGGTGGTGACGCGGGGCGAGTTGCCGGCGGTGTCGCACTGGTACTATCGCGGCGACGAGTTCCTGGCGGTGGATTCGATCGGCGACGCCAAGGCCTACATGGTCGGCAAGCGGCTGCTGGAGGCGGGGGCCGCGCCCGATCCGGCGGCGGTCGCCGACCCGGACACCAATCTCAGGGCCCTGCTGCCCCGGTGAGGATCATCGGCGGCACCCATCGCGGGCGGCGCCTCGCGGCGCTGGGCGGCGGCGACCCGCGCGCCCATCTGCGCCCCACCACCGACCGGGTGCGCGAGCGGCTGTTCGGGATGCTGGAAGGGGGCCGGTTCGGCGATCCGGTGGCGGGAGCGGCGGTGCTCGACCTCTTCGCCGGCACGGGCGCGCTGGGGCTCGAGGCGCTGTCGCGCGGGGCGGCCTCGGCCACCTTCGTGGAGCGGGGCCGCAAGGCGCTGGGGCTGCTGGAGGCGAACGTGGCCGCATTGGACGAGGGGGTGCGCGCGCGCATCCTGCGCCGCGACGCGACCAGGCTGGGCGCGGCCGAGGCGGCCTTCGGGCTGGTGTTCCTCGATCCGCCCTACGGCACCGACCTGGGCGCCCGCGCGCTGGCGGCGGCGCTGGCCGGGGGATGGATCGCGCCCGATGCGCTGGTCGTGTGGGAGGATGCGGTCGAACCGGCGCTGCCCCCGGGGTTCACCCGGCTGGAGGCGCGGCGCACGGGCGACACCTGGCTGACCCTGGCTAGCGCCCGCTGATCCAGCGGCTGAGGCAGACATGGGCGAAGGCCAGCGCCGCGACCGCCCCCGCCGCGGGACCAAGCCACCCGACCGATCCCGTTCCGATGACGGCCGCACCCACCGCCGATCCGGCCGCCGCGCCCACATAGATCGCCGCGGCGTTGAGCGACAGGACGATGCCCGGCCGCTCTGGCAGGATCGACAGGATGCGCATCTGCTGCCCGGCCATGAAGGACCAGCCGAAGACCGACCAGAGCGCCACGAGTCCGATCGCCAGAAGGTCGGGCGCCGGCAGGAGCGCGAAGAGCGGCATGATCCCCGCCTGCGCGCCCGACAGGAGGAGGAGCGTGCGAAGCGGCCCCAGCCGGTCGGCCATGCGACCGCCGGCGATGTTGCCAAGAACCGCGCCCGCGCCGAAGACGAGGAGCACCCCGGTGACCCCGTTGCGGCCATAACCCATGGTCTGCTCCAGCAGCGGCGCGAGATAGGTGTAGAGCACGTAGATCGCGCCCAGGAACGAGGCGGTGATGAGGATCGCCAGCATCGCCGGCAGGTTGCCCAGCGTGCGGGCGAGATCGCCGAGCGAGGCGGGCGGGATCTCCAGTCCCTTGGGGACGCGGGTCCAGATCAGCCACAGGCAGGGCAGGGCGAGAAGGACCACCATGGCGAAGCCCGCGCGCCAGCCGAAGGTGTAGCCCACGAAGCTGCCGGCCGGCACGCCCGCGACCTGCGCCACCGTGAGGCCGACGATCACCGCGGCGAGGGCCGCGCCGCGCCGATCGGGCGGGGCCAGCGCGGCGGCCACCGAGGAGGTGACCGGGGTGAACATCCCCGCGCCCGCGGCGGCGACGACGCGGCTGAGATGCAGCGCCAATTCGCCGCCGGCCAGCGCGGTGGCGAGGTTGCCGACAGCGAAGACGACCATCCCGATCGCCAGCACCCGGCGCCGGCCGAGCGACCCGGTGGCGGCGACGAGCAGCGGCGAGAGCACGGCATAGGCGATGGCATAGGTCGTCATCGCCGCACCGATCCGGCTCGCGGGAAGCGACAGCCCCTCCGCCATCGGGCTGACCAGCCCGATCAGGACGAAGGCGCCCATGCCGATGACGAAGTTCGAGGCCGAGAGCGTCCAGACGACCGTCCGGTACGGGTCAGCCATAGGTGGGGTGGAACAGCCCGCCAGGCGAGAGGGTGAAGATCTCGGCGCCGTCGGGGGTGACGCCGACGGAATGCTCGAACTGGGCGGAGAGCGACTTGTCGCGGGTCACCGCCGTCCAGTCGTCGGCCAGCACCTTGGTCTCGGGGCGGCCGAGATTGACCATCGGCTCGATGGTGAAGAACATCCCCTCCTCCAGCCGCGGTCCGGTGCCGGGGCGGCCGTAATGCAGCACGTTGGGCGGGGCGTGGAAGACCCGGCCCAGCCCGTGGCCGCAGAAGTCGCGCACCACGCTCATCTTCTGCCCCTCGACGAAGGACTGGATGGCGGCGCCGATATCGCCGAAGGTGTTGCCGGGCTTCACCGCCTCGATCCCCACCATCAGCGCGTCGTGGGTGACCTGGATCAGCCGCTCGGCCTTGCGGCTCAGCTTGCCGGCGACGAACATCCGGCTGGTATCGCCGTACCAGCCGTCGACGATCACGGTGACGTCGATGTTGAGGATGTCGCCGTCCTTCAGCTTCTTGTCGCCGGGGATGCCGTGGCACACGACGTGGTTCACGCTGATGCAGCTGGCGTGCTGGTAGCCGCGATAGCCGATCGTGGCCGATGTGGCGCCGGCCTCCCCGACCCATTCGGTGATCAGGCGGTCGAGTTCCCCCGTGGTCTGTCCGGGGACGACATGGGCGGCGATGCGGTCCAGGATCTCGGCCGCGAGCCGCCCGGCGGCGTGCATGCCGGCGAAGTCCCGCGGTTCGTGAAGGCGGATCCCGTCGCGGGTCAGCCGGCCTGTCGCATTGTCGTCCACATCGCGCTCCATGGGTGTCTCGCGGCGCAATCTAGCCATCGGGGCACGGAAATGCCAGCCTCAGGGCGCCAGAGGCAGCGGCCCGCGCATGGACACGCCCGCGGGAGAGATGTTGGTGTCGTGGCAGATCGCCTCCACGCCGCGGGCCCGCGCCCGGTCGAAGGCCGCGCCATAGGCCGGGTCGAGGTCGCGGGCGAGGCGGAACCGGGCGCAATCGGTGCGCTGGACGAGGTAGAGCATGACGGCGCGGTGCCCCTGTTCCGCCATGTCGCCCAGTTCGTCGAGGTGCTTCGCGCCGCGGGCGGTGACGCAGTCGGGAAACTCCGCCCAGTCGCCCGTGCGGCGCAGGTGGACGTTCTTCACCTCCACATAGGCGTCGGGCAGGCCCGGCCCGGCCAGCAGGAAGTCGACGCGGCTGCGCCGGCCGTATCTGACCTCCGGTCGTACATGCGGATAGGCGGCGAGGGCGGGGATCGCCCCGGCGCGCAACGCCTCGCCGGCGACGCGGTTCGGCACGGCGGTGTCGATCCCCGCCCAGTGGCCGCCGGGCAGCTCCACCAGCCGCCACGCGTGGCGCAGCTTGCGCCGGGGATCGTCGTTGGGCTCCACCCAGACGGGGGTGCCGGGGGTGTTCAGGCCCAGCATGGCGCCGGGATTGGGGCAATGGGCGCGCACCGTCTCGCCGGTGTCGAGCACGGCCTCGCAGAGGAACCTGTTCCAGCGGCGGAGGAGTTTGCCGCGCAGGAGCGGCGTGTCAAAGCGCATGGGCGGGTCTATACCCGCCCCGGCCGCCGCGTTGAAGGAGGAACGACGATGCCCAACCCCACCGCCGCGATGCTGGTCATCGGCGACGAGATCCTGTCCGGCCGGACGCGGGAGTCCAACGCGCATCACCTGGCCGGGCGGCTGGCGGTGCACGGGATCGACCTGCGGCAGGTGCGGGTGATCGGCGACGACGCCGCCACGATCACCGCCGCCGCGCGGGAATTGTCGGCCGGGCACGACCACGTCTTCACCTCGGGCGGGATCGGGCCGACCCATGACGACATCACCGCCGATTGCATCGCCGCCGTGTTCGGCGCGCCCATCGACGTGCGCGAGGACGCGCGCGCGGTGCTGGCCGCGCATTACGCCGACCGGGGGACGGAGCTGAACGCCGCGCGCCTGCGGATGGCGCGGATCCCCGAGGGCGCGGTGCTGATCGACAACCCGGTCTCGGCCGCGCCGGGATTCAGCCTGCGCAACATCCACGTGATGGCGGGGGTGCCGCGGATCTTCGAGGCGATGCTCGACGGACTGCTGCCGCGGATCGCCGGCGGCACGGCGCATGGGTCGCGCACGCTGGTGCTCGACCGGGGCGAGGGCGACATCGCCGGGCCCCTCGCCGATCTCGCGGCGCGGTTCCCGGCCCTGTCGATCGGCAGCTATCCGGCCTGGAGCGGCGCGGGTTACCAGGTGGCGGTGGTGTTGCGCGGACCCGACCCCGAACGACTCGCCGAGGCGGCGAGCGCCCTCAGGGCGCAGTTCCCCGAGGCCCGCGAATGACCGATCCGCTGGCGCTGATGCGGGCGAGCTGGCCGCCCGAGGGCACCGATCCCTGCGGCCCCTTCGCGATCCCGCGGGGGCCGGGGGGCGGCAAGCGCGTCACCGCCGCCTGGTGTTCGGGCGTGCCCGATGCCGCGGAGATCACCGCCGCCGAACGGGCCATGGATGCGGCCGGAAGGCAGGCGCTGTTCGCCGTCACCCCGGAGCAGGGCGCGCTCGACCGGGAACTGGCGCGGCGGGGCTACCTGGCGCTGGACCCCACGCTGGCGCTCACCGCGCCGGTGGCGCGGCTCGACTCCCCGCCGCCGCCGGTCAGCGGGTTCCTCGCCTGGCCGCCGCTGCGGGTGCAGCGCGACATCTGGGCCGCGGCGCGGATCGGCCCGGACCGGCTGGCCATCATGGAGCGGGCGGATCATCCCAAGACCTCGATCCTGGGCCGCGCCGAGGACCGGCCCGCCGGCACCGCCTTCGTCGCCGCGAGCGACGGCGCGGCCATGGTGCATGCACTGGTGGTGCGCCCCGCGCAGCGCCGCCGCGGCCTCGCGGGCCACATGATGGCCCATGCCGCGCGCTGGGCGGCGCGGCAGGGGGCGGAGAACGTTGTCGTTCTGGTCACGGAGGCCAACGAGGCCGCGATCGCCTTCTATCGCAGCCTCGGATTTGCCGGCGGGCGCTGCTATCATTACCGGGTCAGACCGTGAGGACGTGATGAGTAACCCCACCGCCCTGGACCTGCCCCCTGTGGACCCGCTGCCCGAGGCGACGGCGAAGTATTTCTCCATCTGCGAGGAGAAGCTGGGCCTGGTGCCGAACGTCCTGCGCGCCTATGCCTTCGACATCGACAAGCTGAACGCCTTCGCCGCGCTCTACAACGACCTGATGCTGGGCGATTCGGGGCTGAGCAAGCTGGAGCGGGAGATGATCGCCGTGGCGGTCTCGGCGGTGAACCGCTGCTATTACTGCCTGGTGGCGCATGGCGCGGCGGTGCGCCAGCTCTCGGGCGACCCGGCCCTCGGCGAGCAGATGGTGATGAACTGGCGCGTCGCCGACCTGTCGGAGCGGCACCGGGCGATGCTCTCCTTCGCCACCAAGCTGACCGAGCGATGCCCCGAGATGGGCGAGGCCGACCGCGAGGGCTTGCGCGCGCAGGGCTTCAGCGACCGCGACATCTGGGACATTTCCAGCGTCGCGGCCTTCTTCAACATGACCAACCGGGTGGCGAGCGCGACCGACATGCGGCCGAACGACGACTACCATTCCATGGCCCGGTGATGCGGCTTCTCGCGCTCGCGCTGCTGGCCGCCGGTCCGGCCGCCGCGGCGGCGCCGCTGGACCTGCCGCAGGGCGCGCGGGAGACGGCCGCGATGGCGGCCGGGGCGGGCGCGGATCTGCCCGCCGGGCCGTGGCGCGCGGGCGAGGTGCCCCGGCGCCGGTTCGAGGGGGCGGTGACGCGGCAGGCCTGGCGGATCGACGGCCGCGACCTGAGCGTGGCGCAGATCGCCGCGCCGCTGAAGGCGCAGCTGCGCGACGCGGGGTGGGAGATCGCGTTCGACTGCCGCGACGCGACCTGCGGCGGATTCGATTTCCGCTTCGCGCTGGACACGGTTCCGGCCCCGGCGATGTTCGTGGACCTGGGCGACTACCGCTACATGCTCGCCCTCGGCCCGGAGGGCGGCGCGCTGGCGCTGCTGGTCAGCCGCGCGCGGGGGACGGGATTCGTCCATGCCACCCGGGTCGGCGCCGAGGCGCCGCCGCCGGCGGTCGTCGCCTCGACGAAATCCGGTCCCGCGCCGAGGGGCGACCTGTGGCGGCAACTCTCCGAGCAGGGCCGGGTCGCGCTCGACGACCTGCCGTTCGAGACCGGGTCGGCGCGGCTCGAGGGTGGTCCGTTCCCCTCGCTCGACGCGCTGGCCGCGGGGCTGGACCGCGCCCCCGATGCGCGGATCGCGCTGGTCGGCCATACCGACACGGCCGGATCTCTGGCGGCCAACCGCGCCCTGTCGCGGCAGCGGGCGGAGGCGGTGCGCCGGGCGCTCGTCTCGCAGCAGGGCATCGATCCCGGCCGGATCACCGCCGAGGGCGTGGGATTCCTCGCGCCCCGGGCGTCGAACCGCGAGGCGGAGGGGCGGCAGGCGAACCGCCGGGTCGAGGTGGTCCTGCTGGAGTGACCCTCACCAGGCGTCCGGCCCGGTATCTGCGAAGCGGTGGGCGAGGAAGTCGATGAAGGCGCGCACCTTGGGCTGGGTGAAGCGGCCCGGCGGATAGACCGCGTAGATCCCCTGGTGATCCACCGGCAGACCGGGGATCGCCTCCTCCACCTGGCCCGCCTTCATGGCGCCGGCATAGAGGAACGAGGGCAGATAGGCGATGCCGAGCCCCGAGACGGCCGCGTTCAGCAGCGATTGGCCGTCGTTCACGGACAGCCAGCCGGAGGTGCGGACCTGCCGCTTCTCGCCCGAGGGGGCGGTCAGCTTCCACACGGCGCCGTTGGCCTGGCTGGAATAATGCAGCAGCTTGTGCTCGTTGAGGTCGTCGATCTTCTGCGGCCGGCCGAACTTCTGGAAGTAGGACGGCGCGCCCACCATGCGCTTCGTCGTCTCGCACAGCTTGCGCGCGCGCAGGGTGGAATCCTCCAGGTCGCCGATCCGGACGGCCATGTCGAACCCTTCGGAGATCAGCTCCACGAAGCGGTTGTTGAGGATCATGTTGATGGTGATGTCGGGATATTCCTGCAGGAACTCCCCGATCACGGGGGAGAGCAGGTTGACGCCGAAATCGGTCGCCACGCTGATCCGGAGAAGCCCCGAGGGCGCCGACTGCATCGAGGTGACCAGGCTGTCGGCCTCGCCCGCGTCATTCAGGACGCGGCGGGCGCGGTCGTAATAGGCCAGCCCGATCTCGGTCGGGCTGACGCGGCGGGTGGTGCGGTTCAGGAGCCGCGCGCCCAGCCGCGCCTCCAGCGAGGAGACGTGTTTCGAGACCGCCGATTTCGAGATGCCCATCTTGCGCGCGGCATCTGTGAAGCCGCCCTGGTCCACCACCGTGGCGAACGCCTCCATCTCCGTCAATCTGTCCATGCGAACCACTCGTGCCTGATGACTTCCGTTGTCCCGGAACCATGGACGGTGAAGGTGGCAGGAATTGGCCGACGGTGGCACGAATCTTGGACGACAGGCGCCATCGTCGCCTTCGCGGAAACGTCTATGCACGCTCGGGAGAAGGGTCGCCCCGGAGCGGCCGATCGTTTCCGGCGGCGGATGGACGGGGTGTGCGGGCGCTCTTCCGGCCCCGGAGGGGGCAGGGCGCGCGAACCTTCAGGGCCGGGCCATGCCGCCGCGGCCCGGTGGTGCCCGGCAAGCCGCGCCGGGGCCGACCTGCCGGGGCGGCTCACCGGCCGGCCGATGTTCCTCGATGCGCGATGTCGCGCCTCCGCCCCGACCGGGTCTATCCGGCCGGGCGTCCCCGCGCGGGTGTCAGGCCGTTGCCCGCGCGGCGATCTCGGGGATGTCGGCCGGGCTGAGACCCAGCTCGGCCAATTCGCGCCGCGACATGCTCTCCAGCTCCGTCCGCGTCCGGAGGCAGGCGGCCCGGCGGGCACGGTAGGCATGGATCGTGCCGAGCAGGCGCTGGATCGCGTTGGGGCGGGTCGGCGTGACGGCGGTCGGGGTCATGGGCAAATCCTTTCGAGGCGATGTGACGCTACACCCCAGATCTGTGACGCGTCTCGGGGCGGCGCAACGCCGTTCGCCTCAGGGCCGCGATGCGCCAGGGACATAGCTGGCGGCGGCGGTTCCGGCCACTCCGGACGGGCGCCGGAGAGGGATCGCGCGGTTCTTCGAACGTCCCCCTCCGCCGCCAGACGGCATGACCGAGGTCGAGGGCAGGGGCCCGTCGCGTCCCGCCACGCGGGCGCTCGCCGGGCCGGGAGCGGCGCAGGGGCGGCAGCCGCGATGCCCCGGCCGGTGGAGACGCGGTGCGGCGGGGCGCCCACGGCGCCCCGCAGCGCGTCACAGGTCCATGTAGACGTGCGTCTCGGCGCGGGCGCCGGGATGGGTGACGGCGCCGAGATAGGTCGGGCCGACCAGCTGGGCGAACTTCCACAAGGCACCCGAGGCGTAGTTGGTGGGCCGCGCGCCGGTCCAGGCCTGGCGGCGGCGGTCGAGCTCCTCGTCACTCAGGTCGACCGAGATCTCGCCCTTCACCGCGTCGATGGTGATGACGTCGCCGGTCTCGATCAGGGCGATGGGGCCGCCCTGCGCCGCCTCGGGGCCCACATGGCCCACGCAGAAGCCGCGCGTGGCGCCCGAGAAGCGGCCGTCGGTGATCAGCGCCACCTTCTTGCCCATGCCCTGGCCCGAGAGGGCGGCGGTGGTGGAGAGCATCTCGCGCATCCCCGGGCCGCCGGCCGGTCCCTCGTTGCGGATGACGATGACCTCGCCCTCCGCGTAGGCGCGGTCCTTCACCGCGGCGAAGGCCTCCTCCTCGCTCTCGAAGACGCGCGCCGGGCCGGTGAAGACCTGGTCCTCGGCCGGCATGCCGGCGACCTTCACGATGGCGCCCTCGGGGGCGAGATTGCCGGTCAGGCCGACGACGCCGCCGGTCTTCGTGATCGGCGTGTCGACGGGGTGGATGACGCGGCCGTCGGGGCCGCGGTCGATGCGGTCGAGCTCCTCGCCGATGGAGCGCCCCGAGGCCGTCACGCAGTCCTCGTGGATGAGCCCGGCGCGGCGCAGCTCCTTCATCACCACGGGGATGCCGCCGGCGTCGTAGAGGTCCTTGGCCACGAACTGTCCGCCGGGCTTGAGATCGACGAAATAGGGCGTGTCGCGGAAGATCTCGCAGACATCCTGCAGCGTGAAGTCGATCCCCGCCTCGTGCGCGATGGCCGGCAGGTGCAGGCCGGCATTGGTGGAGCCGCCGGTGCAGGCCACCACGCGGGCGGCGTTCTCCAGGCTCTGCCGGGTGACCACGTCGCGGGCGCGGATGTCGCGCTCCAGCAGGGTCATCACCGCCGCGCCGGAGGCGGTGGCGAACTGGTCGCGGCTCTCGTAGGGCGCGGGCGCGCCCGACGAGTTGAACAGCGCCAGCCCGATCGCCTCGGAGACGCAGGCCATGGTATTGGCGGTGAACTGGCCGCCGCAGGCCCCGGCCGAGGGGCAGGCGGCACGCTCCAGGATCGCCAGGGCGGCGTCGGAGAGGTTGCCGCTCTGGTGCCGGCCGACGGCCTCGAACATGTCCTGCACGGTCAGGTCGCGGGTGGCGAAATCCTCGGGCACGTCGGACCCGGCGGGCACCTTGCCCGGCAGGATCGAGCCGCCGTAGATGAACACCGAGGGCGTGTTCAGCCGCACCATCGCCATCATCATCCCCGGCAGCGACTTGTCGCAGCCCGCCAGCCCCACCAGCGCGTCGTAGCCGTGGCCGCGCATGGTCAGCTCCACCGTGTCGGCGATGGCCTCGCGGCTGGCGAGGCTCGAACGCATCCCCTCGTGGCCCATGGCGATGCCGTCGGTGACGGTGATGGTGGTGAACTCCCGCGGCGTGCCGGAGGCGGCCTTCACCCCCAGCTTCACCGCCTGCGCCTGGCGGCTCAGCGCGATGTTGCAGGGCGCGGCCTCGTTCCAGCAGGTGGCGACGCCGACGAAGGGCTGGTGGATCTCCTCCTCCGACAGCCCCATCGCGTAATAATAGGAGCGGTGCGGCGCCCGCGCGGGCCCCTCGGTGACGTGCCGGCTCGGCAGTCTGGACTTGTCCGGTTTGCCCTTCAGCATGGCGCTCTCCTCCGCGATCGGTGCGCGAAACGGCATAGAAGAGCGCCCCCGGTTCGACAAGGCCGTTCCCCGGCCCATCTGCCCCGCCGAAGGAGACCCCATGCCGATGCCGCCCGCCTTCGACAATTTCGTCGCGCCCGCCCGCGCCCGGCCGCAGCTGTGGCGGCTGGTGCTGGGCCTTGTGCTCATGGCGGCTGTCTTCGTCCTGGTGGCGGGGGCGGCGGCCGGCGCCCTCGTCTTGGTCCTGGGTCGGGCGGAGGCCGGGGCGATGCTGCGGCGGATGCTGGACCCGGTCACGCCGCTGGGCACGATCCTGCTCCTGTCGACCTTCGTGGGCATGGCGCTGGCCCCGGTGGCGGCGGCGCGGCTCCTGCACGGCCGCGGCGCGGCGACCCTGTTCGGCCCGGCGCGGCGGACGGCGCGGCATTTCGCCCTGGCGGCGGGCCTCGTCGTCGCGCTCTACACCGTGTCGCTCCTCGCCTGGACCATCGGTTTCGCCCCCGAGCGGAACCTGGCGCCGGGCCTGTGGCTCCTGCTCCTGCCGCTCGGCCTCCTTCTCGTGCTGATCCAGACCGGCGCCGAGGAGATGGTGTTCCGCGGCTACCTGATGCAGCAGCTCGCCGCCCGGTTCCCGCACCCGGCGATCTACATGGGCCTGCCGGCGGTGCTGTTCGGGGTGCTGCATTTCGATCCCCTGACGATGGCGGCGAATGCCTGGCTGGTGGTGGCCTCGGCGGGCCTGTTCGGCCTCGCCGCGGCCGACCTGACCCGCGTCACCGGCAGCCTCGGCGCGGCCTGGGGGCTTCATTTCGCCAACAACTGCGTCGCGATCCTGGTCGTCGCGACGCAGGGCACGATCACCGGGCTGGCGCTCTATGTCACGCCCTACTCGGCCGGGGAGGTGACGGTGACGGCGCCGCTGATCCTGATGGACATGGCCGCGCTGGCGCTCCTCTGGGCGGTCCTGCGCTGGCGCCTGGCGCGCGCGGGCTGACCGCCTCGATTGCAATCCGCGCGCCCGCGCCGTAATCGGGGCGCCAGCCACGCAAGACCGGACGCCGCCCATGAACTGGATCACCAACTACGTCCGACCCAAGATCAACTCGCTGTTCAGCCGGCGGGAGGTGCCCGAGAACCTCTGGACCAAGTGCGACGAATGCGGCTCGATGCTGTTCCACCGCGACCTGGCCGAGAACCTCAACGTCTGCTCCAACTGCGACCACCACATGGGCATCACCCCGCGGGAGCGCTTCGCGGCGCTGTTCGACGGCGGTGCCTTCACCGAGGTCGCGGTGGAACAGCCGGTGCAGGATCCGCTGCATTTCCGCGACCAGAAGAAGTATCCCGACCGGTTGCGCGCCGCGCAGCGCGCCACCGGCGAGCGCGAGGCGATGCTTGTCGCCGAGGGCGAGATCGGCGGCGTGGGAATCGTCGCCGCGGGGCAGGACTTCTCCTTCATGGCCGGCTCCATGGGCATGTATGTGGGCAACGCGATCCTCGCCGCAGCACGCCGCGCGGTGGAGCTGGAGCGGCCGCTGGTGCTGTTCTCCGCCGCCGGCGGCGCGCGGATGCAGGAGGGCATCCTGAGCCTGATGCAGATGCCGCGCTCCACCGTGGCGGTGGAGATGCTGAAGGAGGCGGGGCTGCCCTATATCGTCGTGCTGACCCATCCCACGACGGGGGGCGTGACGGCCAGCTACGCGATGCTGGGCGACGTGCAGATCGCCGAGCCGGGCGCGCTGATCTGCTTCGCGGGGCCGCGGGTCATCGAGCAGACGATCCGGGAGAAGCTGCCCGAGGGGTTCCAGCGCGCCGAGTACCTGCTGGACCACGGCATGCTCGACCGGGTGACCGACCGCCGTGCGCATGAAGGACGAACTGGTGACGATCCTGCGCATGCTGCTCGGCATGCCGGAGGCGGTGCGGGGCGACCTGCCGGCGCCCGGGCTGTCCGCCGAGGGCGCGGCCGCGATCCAGCCGGCGCCCACCGCCGCACGCTGAGATGGCCGGGCCGCCGGGGGCAGGCATGAGCGGGACCGACGCCATCCTCGACCGGCTGATGGCGCTGCATCCCAAGGTGATCGACCTGTCGCTCGACCGGATGCGGCGGATCCTCGCGGCGCTCGGCCATCCCGAGACGCGGGTGCCGCCGGTGGTGCATATCGCGGGGACGAACGGCAAGGGATCGACGCTGGCGATGATCCGCGCCGGGCTGGAGGCGCGGGGCGAGCGGGTGCACGCCTATACCTCGCCGCACCTTGCCCGCTTCCACGAGCGGATCCGCCTGGCGGGCGAGCTGATCTCGGAACCGGCGCTGGCGGCGCTGCTCGACGAGGTCGAGGCGGCGAATGCGGGCGCGCCGATCACCTTCTTCGAGGTCACGACGGCCGCCGCGCTCCTGGCCTTCTCCCGCGCGCCGGCCGATCGGACCCTGCTGGAGGTGGGCCTCGGCGGCCGGCTCGACGCCACCAACGTGGTCGATCCGGCCCTGTGCGTCATCACCCCCGTCGCGCTCGACCACCAGTCCTATCTGGGCGACACGCTGGCCGGGATCGCGGGCGAGAAGGCCGGGATCCTGAAGCGCGGCGTGCCCTGCATCGTCGGGCCCCAGGAGGAGGCGGCGCTGGAGGTGATCGAGCACCGGGCCGCGCGGCTGGGCGCGCCGCTCCTCGTCCACGGCCAGCACTGGCATGTCTGGTTCGAGCGCGGGCGGCTGGTGTTCCAGGATGAGCGCGGCCTTCTCGACCTGCCGCCGCCGGCGCTGGCGGGCCCGCACCAGGTCGCCAATGCCGGCGCCGCCCTGGCCGCCCTGCGCGCGCTGGGCGCCGGGGAGGGGGCCTGCGCCGCCGCCTTGACGGACGCCAGCTGGCCCGCCCGGCTCCAACGCCTGCGCCGCGGCCCGCTGGTCGACGCGGCGCCGGGGGCCGAGATCCTGCTCGACGGCGGCCACAACCCGGCGGCGGGCCTGGCGCTCGCCGCCGCGCTCGCCGCGATGCCCGCGCGCGAGACGCATCTGGTCTGCGGCATGCTGAACACCAAGGACGTGGCCGGCTTCTTGCGCCCGCTCGCGGCCCATGCCGCGAGCCTCACCGCCGTGCCGATCTCCGGCGAGGCCGCCACCCTCGACGCCGCGACCACGGCCCGGATCGCGACGGAGGCCGGGCACCGCGCCACCACCGCCCCCGACGTCGCCACGGCCGTCGCCCGCATCGCCGCCCGGGAGCCGGAGGCGCGCATCCTCGTCTGCGGCTCGCTCTACCTCGCCGGGCGCGTGCTGCGCGATCACGGCTAGGCGGCCCGTCCTTCGGGGCGGGGCAAACCCGCCCCTTCTTTGCTTTCCCGAAATACGCCGGCGACCGGCCGGCAGGGGCCGCGCCGCTCAGTCCTCTCGCGCCGCGCCCCAGCCCTCGGACTGCATCTCCCTCAGCCGCGAGGCGGTGCGCTCGAACTCGAACGCGCCCGACCCCTCGACATAGAGCTGCTCGGGCGCGTCGGCGGCGGACATGACCAGCCGCACCCGCGCCTCGTAGAGCGCATCGATCAGCGTCACGAAGCGCTTGGCCTCGTTGTAGTTCTCCGATCCCAGCCGCGGGACGTTTTCCAGCACCAGCACCTCGATCCGTTCGGCCAGGGCGAGGTAGTCCGCCGCGCCCAGCGGCCGGCCGCACAGGTCCCAGAACCGCGCCCGCGCCGCGCCGCCGGCGAAATCGGGGATCTCGACCTGCCGGCCCGATACCTCGAATCGCAGGGGCTCCGCCACGGCATCGCCCGCGAGCCGCTCCCACAGCGCGTCGATCTCGGCACGAGCCTCCGCGTCGGCGGGGGCGAAATAGACCTGCGCGCCGCCGATCCCGTCCTGCCGCCAGTCCTTCGGCGAGGCCAGCTCGACCACCTCCATGCGGTCCTTCAGAAGGTCGATGAAGGGCAGGAACAGGTTGCGGTTGAGCCCGTCCTTGTAGAGGTCGTCGGGCGGCCGGTTCGAGGTCGCCACCACCGTCACTCCGCCCTCGAACAGCCGCTCGAACAGCCGGCCGACGATCATCGCGTCGGTGATGTCGCCGATCTGCATCTCGTCGAAGCACAACAGCCGCAGATCCGCCGCGATGTCCTCGGCCACCGGCTTGATCGCGTCGTCCACCCCGCGCTTGCGGGCGCGGCCGATGGCGGCGTGGACCTCCTGCATGAAGGCGTGGAAATGGACCCGGCGCTTGCCCCCCTCGACCGCGACATGGCCGTGGAACAGGTCCATCAGCATGGACTTGCCGCGCCCCACGCCGCCCCAGAGATAGAGCCCGGTCTCCGCCTCCGGGCGGGCGCGGCGGAACAGGCCCTTCCGCGCCGGCTTCCGCCCGAGGGCCTCGGCGAGCCGGTCGAATGCGGGCAGCACGGCGCGCTGGGCCGGATCGCCCTCGATCCGCCCCGCCGCGACCTCGGCCTCGTAGATGTCCCCGAACCGCTCCATCCCTCCCCGACTAGCCGGCCCGGCGCACGAGGGAAAGCCGCGCGCGCCCCCGGGCTGGACCCGGGGCGGCGGCGTGTTATCTGCGCCCGCATGGACTGGTCCCTCGTACTCCTCTTCCTGCTCGCCTGCGCCGGCGCGGCCACCACCGGCGCCATGTTCCAGCCGGGAACGTGGTACGAGGAGCTGCGCAAGCCGGGCTGGACTCCGCCCGACTGGGCCTTCCCGGTGGTCTGGACGCTCCTCTACATCTGCATCGCGGTGGCCGCCGCGCGTGCCGCGCCGCGCGACGACAGCGGCTGGGCGATGGCCTTCTTCGCCGTGCAGATCGCCTTCAACACGCTGTGGACGCCGGTCTTCTTCGGGCTGCACAACATGCGGGGAGGGCTCGTGGTGATCGCCGTCCTGTGGGTCGCGGTGCTGGGCACGATGTGGCAGTTCCTGCAGCTCGACCTGATCGCGGGCCTGCTGTTCGTGCCCTATCTTCTCTGGGTCAGCGTCGCCTTCGCGCTCAACCTCGCGGTCTGGCTGATGAACCGCAATCGCCCCATCGCTACCTGACGGATTTCCCCATGAAGACGATCCTCTCCCGGCTCGCGCCGCTGCTGCTTCTTGCGCTCTCGGTGATCGGCCAGCCGGCCCTCGCCCAGGATGCGGCCGAAGCCGGGGCGGAGGCGCCGGCGTCGAGCGTGGATCTGCTGATCGACGTGCTGGAGGACGAGGCGGCGCGCGACGCGCTGCTCGAACGGCTGCGCGCCGCGGGGGTCGACGAGGCCTCGGCGGTGGAGCAGGCGGCCGAGGAAACGGGCGTGGCCGGAGCCGTGGACGACGCCACCTCGTTCGGCCGTCGCATCGCGCTGGTGACGCAGAGCGTGGCCGAGGGCGTCGCCGGCAGCGCCCGCGCCCTGTGGCAGCGGGCCACGGCCGCGCCCGACCTCCTCGACGGGCTGGGGGGGCTCGATGCGTCGCTGATCCTGGGCACGATCTGGGAACTGGTCCTCGTCATCCTCGGGACGGTCGCGGTCTTCGTGGTGCTGCGCGGCCTGGCCAAGCGGTACTACGCCCGCCTCGGCGCGGCGACGCAGGACGCTTCGGCGGCGCGCACGCTGGGTCTGTGGCTGGCCTCGGCGGCGATCGACCTCATGATCGTGGTGGCGGCCTGGGCGGCGGGCTATCTGCTGGCGATCCTGGCGCTGGGCGAGTTCGGCCAGATCGGCATCCGCCAGACGCTCTACCTCAACGCCTTCCTGATCGTGGAGATCGTGAAGGTCGGCGTGCGGATGGTGCTGTCGCCGGCCTCGGGCGACCTGCGCTTCCTGCCGATGGCCGATCGCACCGCGCGCGGCCTGACGCGATGGGTCAACGTCATCGTCAGCCTGGTGGGCTACGGCCAGCTTCTGGTGGTGCCGATCGTCAACGAGCAGGTCGCGGGCGTGACGGGATCGGCGGTCTCGGCGCTGATCGCGCTCGTCGTGCTGCTGATGGCGGTGATCCTGGTGCTGCGCAACCGCCGCCGGCTGGCCGACTGGATGACCGGCGAGGAGGGGATCGCCGGCAACCGCGGCTCCTTCGGCTGGCTGGCGCGGCACTGGCACTGGCCGGCGCTGGCCTATCTGGTGGCGATGTTCGCCGTGGTGCTGGCGAGCCCGCCGGCGCTGGTGTTCCAGACGCTGATGACCTCGGGGCAGGTGATCCTGGTGGTGCTGGCGGGGATCGCCGTCTCCACCCTGCTGACGCGGGTGATGCGCAGCGGCGTTCGGGTGCCGCCGCACGTGACCGAGAAGCTGCCGCTGCTGGAAGGGCGGCTCAACCGCTTCGTGCCGCGCGGGCTCTTCGTGCTGCGGACGCTGATCGTGGTCTTCGTCGTGCTCTTCGCGCTCGATGCGATCAACCTCGTCTCCATGCGGGAATGGCTGGCGAGCCAGATCGGGCTGCGGCTGACCGGGATGCTGTTCTCGGTCGCGGCGATCCTGGTGGTGGCCTTCGGGCTGTGGCTGGCGCTGACCTCCTATGTCGATTACCGCCTCAATCCCGAGCACGGGCAGATCGCCACCGCGCGGGAGCGGACGTTGCTGACGCTGGGGCGCAACGCGGCCACCATCGCGCTCCTCGTCATCACGCTGATGTTCGTGCTGGCCGAGATCGGGCTCAATATCGGGCCGCTGCTGGCCTCGGCCGGGGTGCTGGGCCTGGCCATCGGCTTCGGTGCGCAGAAGCTGGTGCAGGACATCATCACCGGCGTCTTCATCCAGTTCGAGAACGCCATGAACGTCGGCGACATCGTCACCGTGGGCGGCACCACCGGCACGGTGGAGCGGCTGACGATCCGCTCGGTCAGCTTGCGCGACCTCACCGGGGTCTACCACATCATCCCGTTCTCCAGCGTCGACATGGTGTCGAACTACGTGCGCGATTTCGGCTACTACGTCTGCGACATGGGCGTGGCCTATCGCGAGGACGTGGACGAGGTGAAGGCGGCCATGCTCGACGCCTTCGAGGAGCTGCGCGCCGACCCGGAGATGGCGCCGAACATCCTCGGCGACCTGGAATGGTTCGGGGTCAACGAACTGGCCGATTCGGCGGTGATCTGCCGGGCGCGGATCAAGTGCGTGCCCCCCGCGCAGTGGGGCACGGGGCGGAAATATATCGAGATCTGCAAGCGGATCTTCGACGCGCGCGGCATCGAGATCCCGTTCCCGCACCAGACGATCTATCTGGGCGAGGCGAAGGACGGCACCACCCAGACAGTCCGCGTGGCCCGGGGCGAGGCACACGATCCGGAGCCGCAGCGGCAGGTGCCGGCGCCCGAGGACGACCGCGCCGCGCGACCGAGCGAGGATCACGGCATCGAGGCGGAAGGGCGCGGCTGAGGACTCAGCCCGGCCAGCCGCGTCGCCTGGGCACCCGCACCGCCAGCATCGGCATCAGCCACGGCCCCCGGAACCGGTCGAGGTCCAGCGCCTCGTGCACGCCCGTCACCCGCGCGCCGTCGAGCGTGGTGGCGACCGCCGAACGGCAGTAGAACGGCGCGTCGAGCATCGCCAGCGCCTGGCGCGGCGTGGTGCCGGGATCGCCCCGCGTCTCGCGCCGCAGCCCCCAGGCCGAGCGGGCGAGCGGGCTCAGGGGCGGCGGCGCGATCTCCTCCGCGGTGCCGTCGGCGCCGAACCGGACACCGGCCGACAGCGCGCTGCCGTCGCGCCGGGTGGCGTCGTAGAAGCAGGCGGCGCCCTCCGGCGTGGGATAGCGCCCCCAGGTCCAGTAGGAGAAATCCGCCTCCAGCGCGCGGGTGCCGAAATTGGCGTCGAAATAGCCGTGGCCGGACCACTGCCCCCGCGCGCCCAGGTCGACCTCGATCCGGGCCACTGGCGCGAAGGGCCGCCAGACATGGGCGCCGTCGGGCGTCAGGGCCAGTTCGCGGTCGGTCAGGCCGGCGGGCGTGACCGTGATCGTGCCGCGAAGCCGCGAGACCAGCGGCAGGGAACTGACCTCGTCCACCGAGATCACCAGCCGTCCGTCCCTCCAGGTCATCGCCGAGGGGCCGATGCCCAGCCGGTCGCGGCTGCGCGACAGGGCGGCGCGGCCCCGGTCGGTCATGGCGAAGCGCCCGCCGGCGCCGTAGGTGGCGACGTTGAGGCAGACGTGGTCGGCCGGGTCGCGCCGCCCCGACCAGCGGTACCAGGGCGAGAAGACCGAGCCTATGAACCCGATGACCGAGACCGCGCGGGCGCCGTCGTCCGAGATCCCGTCGACATACCACCAGGCGTAGCCGTCCGGCGGCACGTCGAGGTCGAAGTTCGGTCGGCCAGAATCGCCGCGGCCGCGTGCCCGCCGGAGAGCGCCGCCATCGGCACCCCCGGGCCCGGATGCGCCCCGCCCCCCGCCAGGTAGAGGCCGGGCATCGCCGTCCGCGCGACCGGGCGCGCGAATGTCGCCGTCGCCCCCTCCGGGGAGCGCCCGTAAAGTGCGCCGAGGGAGCCCGGAAAAAGCCTCTCGAAGTCCCGCGGGACGGTGCGGGCGCCGGGCCCCGGCGGCCGGTCGAACGCCAGCCCCCTCTCCTGCAGAAGCCGGATCGTCCGGTCGAAACATGGGGCGCTCTCCTCGGCATGGGTCAGGGCGGCGGCGTTCACGATGGTCTCGAACCGCTCCACGGCCGGGGCCGCGCGGCCGGTCCCGCGGTCCTGGGCGCAGACATAGATCGTCGGGTCCACGGGCACGCCGCCGCGGGCGATGGGCGCGAACTCGGTCTCGGGATCGGCGCCGAAGAAGACGTTGTGGTGGTGCAGGTCGACGCCCCGCGGCACGGCGGCGAAGGCCAGCACCTCGGCCGAGAGCGATCGCGGCGCCACGCCCGCACGCGGCACGGCGCGGGCCGGATCGGGGCCGAGAAGCCCCGCATGGAGCGCCCGGGGATCGCCCGCGAAGACCACCCGGTCGGCGGCGTGGCGGCGGCCGTCGGCCAGGATCACCGCCGGGCCGTCCTCGATCCGGGCCACGGGCGTTTCGGCGTGAAGCCGCGCGCCGAGTCTCCCCGCCGCCTCCGCCATGGCGGCGGCGAGCGCGCCCATGCCGCCCCGCCACCCGCCAGACGCCCCGCGCCTCGGCCTGCCAGACCAGCGCCAGAAGCGCCGGGACGCGGGCGGGCATCCCGCCCACATAGGTGGCGTAGCGGCCGAAGAGCTGCGCCAGGCGCGGATCGTCGAAGCGGCGCCCGAGCCGGGCGGCGAGGCTCGACAGCGGCGCCATCGCGCGCAGGAGCGCGGGATCGGCCGCCACCCGGACGGCGAGCGGGGCGAGGCGTGGCCGGGGGCTGCGGATCACCGGCGCCTCGAAGGCGGACCAGAGCCGCCGCGTCTCGGCCGAGAAGGCGCGGAACTGCCGTGCCGCGCGGCTGCCCGCCAGCGCGGCCACCGCGCGGGCGTCGGTCCCCTCCTCGCCGGTCAGGTCGAGCCGCGATCCGTCGGGCCAGAAATGCCGCGCCAGCACCGGCTCCCGCTCCAGCCGCACATGGTCGTCGAGCGCCAGGCCCATATCGGCGAAGAGGGTGTCGAACACGTCGCGCAGGGTCAGCACCGTTGGCCCGGCATCCACCGGTCCGGCGGGCGAGGGCAGGGTGCGCATCTTGCCCCCGGGCCGCGCCCCGGCGTCGAACAGGTCCACCGCCAGCCCGGCATGGGCCAGGCGCATGGCCGCGGCGAGGCCGCCCATGCCGGCACCGATCACGATCGCACGCTCGCGGGTCATGGCAGGGACGTTGACAGCGGCGGCCCCCTCTGTCCAGACTGATTGACAGTCGGCATATTCGCCCGGTTGACAGTCAGGAGCGCCATGCCCTTCTCCACCCGCATCGAGACCGCGCTCCAAGGGGCGCTGAGCCGCGGCGCGGCCGCATCGGCGCCGCCGCAACTGGCCCGGGCGCTCGATTACGCCTGTTCGCCCGGCGGCGCCCGGATCCGGCCGACGATCCTGATGTCGGTTGCCGCGGCCTGCGGCGACGACCGGCCCCGGCTGACCGACGCGGCGGCCGCGGCGCTGGAACTGATCCATTGCGCCAGTCTCGTCCACGACGACCTGCCCTGTTTCGACGATGCCGCCACCCGGCGGGGCAAGCCCGCGGTGCACCGCGCCTTTTCCGAGCCGCTGGCGGTGCTGGCCGGCGACAGCCTGATCGTCATGGCCTTCGACGTGCTGGCCCGCGCGGCCGGCGCGGCGCCGGACCGCGCGCCGGGCCTGATCCGCTGCCTCGCCGCGCGGACGGGGATGCCGGGCGGGATCTGCGCCGGACAGGGCTGGGAAAGCGAGGCGGAGATCGACCTCTCGGCCTATCACCGGGCCAAGACCGGCGCCCTGTTCATCGCCGCGACCCGCATGGGCGCCGAGGCCGCGGGACAGGACCCCGAGCCCTGGGACGAGCTCGGCGCGCGGATCGGCGAGGCCTTCCAGGTCGCCGACGACCTGCGCGACGCGCTGCTCGACGAGGGCGCGCTGGGCAAGCCGGCGGGGCAGGACGGCCGGCACGGTCGGCCCAATGCGGTGTCGCAACTGGGGGCCGAGGGCGCGGCCCGGCGGCTGGACGACATCCTGTCGGGCGCCATCGCCTCGATCCCCTCCTGTCCGGGCGAGGCGATGCTGGCCGAGATGGTCACCCGCACCGCCCGCAAGCTCGCCCCGCGCGCGCCGATCGTCCTGCCCGGGGAATGAGGCGCGGGCGCGCGCGCTCCTGGCTGGCGCGCCTCGCGGAGCCGGGTGTCCAGGCCCGGGCGGCGCGGTTTCCCCTGACCCGGCCCGTGGTGCGCCGCGAAGGGGAGGCGATCTTCGATCTCGTCTCGGGATTCGTGCAAAGCCAGATGCTGCGCGCGCTGGTGGAAACAGGCGCGATCGAGGTACTGGTGGAGGCGCCCGCCACGGCGGCGGAGATGGCGCCGCGGCTGGGCCTGACCGAGGATCGCGCCGACCTCCTCCTGCGCGCGGGCGTGGCGATGCGACTCCTGTCGCTGCGCCGGGGGCGGTTCCGCGCCACGGCGCGGGGAGCGGCGCTGACCGGCGTGCCGGGCCTGCGCGAGATGATTCGCCACCACGACATCCTTTATCGCGACCTCGCCGACCCGGTGGCCTTCCTGCGCGGCGAGACGGAGCCGGAGCTGGCCCGCTTCTGGCCCTATGTCTTCGGCGGCGGCGCCGGGGCGGAGGCCGCCGCGCGCTACTCCCGGCTCATGGCCGACAGCCAGGCGCTCGTGGCCGAGGAGACGCTGGCGCAGGTCGACCTCTCGGGGATCGACCACCTGATGGACGTGGGCGGCGGCACCGGCGCCTTCCTGGCGCGGGCGCTGGATGCCCGGCCGGGGATGCGAGGCCGGCTCGTCGACCTGCCGGCGGTGCTGGAGGCGGTGCCGGAGGACCTCGCCCGGCGGGTGGAACTGCACCCGGCCTCGTTCCGCGACGGTCCGCTGCCGGGCGGGGCGGATGCGGTGAGCCTGGTGCGGGTGCTCTACGACCACGACGACGCGACGGTGGCGGACCTTCTGTCGAAGCTCCGCGCCGCGCTGCCGGTCGGCGGACGGGTGATCGTGTCGGAGCCGATGACAGGGGGCGCGCGACCGGACACGGCCGGCGACGTCTATTTCGCCGTCTATTGCGCCGCGATGGGCACCGGGCGGGCGCGGTCGGCCGAGCGGATCGGCGAGATGCTGGCCGCGGCGGGCTTCGCCGCGATCCGTCGGCACCGGCCACGGCGGGCCTTCGTCACCTCGGTGGTGGAGGCGCGGCGGGAATGATGCCGTCTTCTCCAGTTGACAGCGCAAGGTGTAAAGTTAAACTGACACTCAAGCGGGAGCGATGCGCTCCGGCCCATCGAGGGAGGGGACAGTGACCGACACGACAGCCATCGTCCTGGACGGGCCGCGCGCGCTGGGCCTCGCGGATATTACCCTGGCCGATCCGGTCGAGGGCGACGCGGTGGTCGAGATCCGCGCCTCAGGCGTCTCCACGGGCACCGAGAAGCTGTTCTGGGAGGGGCGGATGCCGCCCTTTCCGGGCATGGGCTATCCGCTGGTGCCGGGCTACGAGAGTGTGGGCGAGGTGGTCGAGGCGCGGCCCGGAGCGGGGCTCCGCATGGGCGACACGGTGTTCGTTCCGGGGGCCGATTGCTATCGCGAGATCCGCGGCCTGTTCGGCGGCGCCGCGAAGCGAATCGTGACGCCGGGCGCACGGCTGACGAAGGTCGATCCGGGCCTCGGCGACACGGCGGCGCTCCTGGCGCTGGCGGCGACGGCGCGGCACGCGCTGGCCGGATTGCGCACAGAGTTGCCCGACCTGATCGTCGGCCACGGCACGCTGGGGCGGCTGCTGGCGCGCCTCACGGTGGCCGCGGGCGGCGCCCCGACCGTGTGGGAGGTGGCCGAGGCGCGGCGCGGCGGGGCGGAGGGCTATCCGGTCCTGGACCCCGAGACCGATCCGCGCCGCGATTACGGCACGATCTTCGACGCGAGCGGCCGGGCCGACCTGCTGCCCGAGCTGATCGGGCGGATCGAGAAGGGCGGCGAGATCGTCCTCGCGGGCTTCTACGACCAGCCGATCAGCTTCGCCTTTCCGCCGGCCTTCATGAAGGAGGCGCGCCTGCGCGTGGCGGCGGAATGGACCGCCGCCGACATGGCGGTGACCCGGCAGCCTCGTCGAATCGGGAACGCTCTCCCTCGACGGGCTGATCAGCCACCGCCGCCCGGCGGCGGCGGCCGGCACCGCCTACCGGACGGCCTTCGACGATCCCGATTGCCTGAAACTCATCCTGGACTGGAAGGACGTGGCATGAGCCTCGACGATCCGCAGACGCGCCCGCAGGGCGGCGTGCCCGATCTGAAGGATTACGACGCCAAGCTGAGGGACGAGGCGGCCGCGCCGACACTGGAAGTGCCGCAGGCGGAGCCCACCAAGCACACCCAGATCATCGCCATCTACGGCAAGGGCGGGATCGGCAAGTCCTTCACCCTGGCCAATCTCAGCCACATGATGGCCGAGCAGGGCAAGCGCGTGCTGCTGATCGGCTGCGACCCGAAATCGGACACGACCTCGCTCCTGTTCGGCGGCAAGGCCTGCCCGACGATCATCGAGACCTCGACGCGGAAGAAGCTCGCCGGGGAGGAGGTCGCGATCGGCGATGTCTGCTTCAAGCGCGGCGGCGTCTTCGCGATGGAACTTGGCGGGCCGGAAGTGGGCCGCGGCTGCGGCGGCAGGGGCATCATCCACGGTTTCGAGCTCTTGGAGAAGCTGGGCTTCCACGACTGGGACTTCGACTACGTGCTGCTGGATTTCCTGGGCGACGTGGTCTGCGGCGGCTTCGGACTGCCCATCGCGCGGGACATGGCGCAGAAGGTGATCCTGGTGGGCTCGAACGACCTGCAGAGCCTCTATGTCGCCAACAACGTCTGCTCGGCGGTGGAGTATTTCCGCCGCATGGGCGGCAATGTCGGCGTCGCCGGGCTGGTCATCAACAAGGACGACGGCTCGGGCGAGGCGCAGGCCTTCGCCGAGGCGGTGGATATTCCCGTCCTGGCCGCGATCCCGGCCGATGACGACCTGCGGAAGAAATCGGCGAACTACCAGATCGTGGGCACGGCGGAGTCGCGCTGGGGCGAGCTGTTTTCCGGCCTGGCCGAACAGGTGGGGATCGCCCCGCCCTGCCGGCCCGCGCCGCTGGACCAGGACGGGCTGCTGGCGCTGTTCGACAGCAAGGATACCGGCGGGGACGTGGTGCTGGAGCCCGCCACCGACGCGGACATGCGGGGGGCGAAATCGGCGCCGAAGCCGTCGCTCGAGGTGATCTACGACGAGGCGTGAGGCCGACCCGGCCGGGGGCCAGCCCCCGGACCCCCGGGGTATTTGTCAAAGGATGAAGGGATAGACGGGTTCATGGCGCAGGAAGTCGAGTACGACGACGCCAAGAGGGCCGAGGTGGTGGAGGGCGAGACCGTGTCGGGCACGGCGCCCGACCTCGCCGCCGATCCCCGGGCGGGGGACGGCGTCGGCTGCCATGCCGGAGCGGCGGAGATGGCGGCGGCGGCGCGGGCGGCGGGCCAGTCCGACCTGCTCGACCGCTATGCCGCCGATTACCCGCAAGGCCCGCATGACAAGCCGCAGAGCATGTGCCCGGCCTTTGGCAGCCTGCGCACGGGCTTGCGGATGCGGCGCGTGGGCACGGTCCTGTCGGGGTCGGCCTGCTGCGTCTATGGCCTGACCTTCGTGAGCCATTTCTACGGGGCGCGGCGCAGCGTGGGCTATGTGCCCTTCTCCTCCGAGACGCTGGTCACGGGAAAGCTCTTCGAGGACATCCGGGACTCGGTGCACGAGATGGCCGATCCCGACCGCTACGACGCGATCGTGGTGACCAACCTCTGCGTGCCCACCGCCTCCGGCGTGCCGTTGAGACTGTTGCCCGGGGAAATCAACGGGGTGCGGATCATCGGGATCGACGTGCCGGGCTTCGGCGTGCCGACCCATGCCGAGGCCAAGGACGTGCTGGCCGGCGCGATGCTGGCCTATGCCCGGGCGGAGATCGAGGCCGGTCCGGTGAGACGGCCGCGGGCCGGGGTCGCGGACCGGCCGACGCTGACGCTGCTGGGGGAGATGTTCCCGGCCGACCCGATGCAGATCGGGGCGATGCTGGCGCCGATGGGGCTGGCCGCGGGGCCGGTGGTGCCGGCGCGGGAATGGCGCGAACTCTACGCCGCGCTCGATTGCGGCGCGGTGGCGGCGATCCACCCGTTCTACACCGCCAGCGTGCGCGAGTTCGAGCGGGCCGGTCGGCCGGTGCTGGGTTCGGCGCCGGTGGGCCATGACGGCACGGCGGCCTGGCTGGAGGCGGTGGGCGACGCCTTCGCCGTGCCCGCGGACAAGGTGGCTGCGGCGAAGGACGCCGTTCTGCCGGCGATCCGGGGCGCGCTGCAGGGGGCGCGGATCGACGGGACGGTGACGCTGTCGGGCTACGAGGGCTCCGAACTGCTGGTCGCGCGGCTGCTGATCGAGAGCGGGGCCAAGGTGCCATACGTCGGCACGGCCTGTCCGAAAACGCCGCAATCCCGAGCGGACAGGGAGTGGCTGGAGGCGCATGGGGCGAAGGTCGTCTATCGCGCGAGCCTGGAGCAGGACCTGAGCGCGATGGAGGGGATCGAGCCCGATCTCGCCATCGGGACCACGCCGGTGGTGCAGAAGGCCAAGGAGAAGGGGATTCCGTCGCTCTACTTCACCAACCTGATCTCGGCCCGGCCGCTGATGGGGCCGGCGGGTGCCGGAAGCCTGGCGCAGGTGGTCAACGCGGCGATCGGCAACGGCGACCGGATGCGGAAGATGCGCGATTTCTATCAAGGGGTCGGCGGGGGAGAGACCGCCGGCGTCTGGGAGGGCGCGCCGAACGTGCAGGAGCGGTTCCGGGCGCAGAACCTCAAGAAGCTGGAGCGGCAGCGCAAGGCGGCGAAGGCGCAGGAGATGATATGAGCCGGGGCCGCGCCAGAACCGCGCCGGTGAACCGGGCGCACGGGGCCGCAGGGCCGGATCGCAACGCCGGCCCCGGCGCGGGACGACGGGTGGGGATCGCCCGTCGGTTTTCCGTCGGAGTCCCGTCGGCTTCCCGGCGGAGGACGGAATCTGTGGCGACCGGTATCCGGATACCCCGCGCGAAGGGTGAACGGGCCGGGACGGAGATGGCGCGATGATGGTGACCGACCACGACCGGGCCGGCGGCTACTGGGGGGCGGTCTATGCCTTCACCGCGGTGAAGGGGTTGCAGGTGGTGATCGACGGGCCGGTGGGCTGCGAGAACCTGCCGGTAACGAGCGTGCTGCACTATACCGACGGCCTGCCGCCGCACGAATTGCCGATCGTCGTCACCGGCCTCGCCGAGGACGAGATGGGATCGGGCACCGAGGAGGCGATGAAGCGCGCCTGGGAGGTGCTGGATCCGGCGCTTCCTTCCGTCGTCGTCACCGGCTCCATCGCCGAGATGATCGGCGGGGGCGTGACGCCGCAAGGCACCAACATCCAGCGCTTCCTGCCGCGGACCATCGACGAGGACCAGTGGCAATGCGCCGACCGCGCGATGACCTGGATCTTCACCGAATGGGGCCAGACCAAGGGGCGGATGCCCCCCGAGGCCAAGCGCGAGGAGGGCGCGGCACCGCGGGTGAACATCCTCGGGCCGATGTACGGGGTGTTCAACTCCGCCTCCGACGCCGCCGAGATCCGCCGACTGGTGGAGGGGATCGGCGCCGAGGTGAACATGGTGATGCCGCTCGGCGCCCACCTGGCGGAGATGCGCAACCTGGTGAACGCCGACGTCAATGTCTGCATGTATCGCGAGTTCGGGCGCGGCCTGGCCGAGGTGCTGGGCAAGCCGTATCTGCAGGCGCCGGTGGGCGTGGAGAGCACGACGAAGTTCCTGCGCATGCTGGGCGATCTGCTGGGCCTCGACCCCGAGCCTTTCATCGAGCGGGAGAAGCATTCCACGATCAAGCCGGTCTGGGATCTGTGGCGGTCGGTGACGCAGGACTTCTTCGCCACCGCCGAGTTCGGCATCGTGGCGAGCGAGACCTATGCCCGCGGCATCCGGCACTTCCTGGAGGAGGAGCTGGGCTTTCCCTGCGCCTTCGCGGTGGCGCGGATGGCGGGGCGCAAGACCGACAACGACGAGGTGCGGCGGCTGGTCCACGAGAAGCGCCCGCTGATCCTGATGGGGTCGATCAACGAGAAGATGTACCTGGCCGAGGCCAAGGGCGGGCACGGGCCGCAGCCGGCCTTCATCCCCGCGAGCTTCCCGGGCGCCGCGATAAGGCGCGCCACGGGGACGCCCTTCATGGGCTATGCGGGGGCCACCTACCTCTTGCAGGAAATCTGCAACGGGCTGTTCGACGCGCTGTTCCACATCCTGCCGCTCGGCTCGGAGATGGACGCCGCCGAGGCGACGCCCGCGGAGCTGCGCCGCGACCTGCCCTGGGAGCCCGAGGCGCAGGCCGAGCTCGACCGGATCGTGGCCGAGCATCCCGTTCTGACGCGAATTTCCGCCGCGCGATCCCTGCGCGACGCCGCCGAACGGCGGACGCTCGCCCACGGCGAGACGCGCGTGGCGATGGAAACCGTGCGGGCCCTGGCGCCCGCGCGCACGAGAACCGACGCGGGGCGTGACCCCGCGCGGCAGTCCAACGAGGAGGACGACCGATGACCGACATGACCAACAGCGGCACCCTGGCGGCGCCAGAGCGCAAGACCGGGCTGCGGACCGAGTTCGCGATCTACTTCGCGATCATCTTCGCCGCGACGGTGCCGCTGGCCTGCCTGACCTGGGCGCTCACGCTGATCCGGTCGGGGCGGTTGCCCGAGCGCGGTCCGGTCGCGCGGGCCTGGAGCCAGGCGCGCATCATCACGCCGATGATCTTCTCGGCCTGAGGGCCCCGCCCCTTTCGGGGGTGAACCGATCCCGCCCCTCCGGGGGCGCGCAGAATCCCGCCCCTCCGGGGGTGCCCAGAATCCCGCCCCTCCGGGGCGAGAGCTTCCGACCCTTCCGGGGGAAGGTCGTCCGGCACGAGCCGGAACCCGGCCGCGGGGCCCCGCGGCGTCAGCTTGAAACCTCAAGGAGTGTTCAATGGCTGATAGAACCGACCTGTCCTTCACGGGTCTTACCGACGAGCAGGCGCAGGAACTGCACTCCGTCTACATGAGCGGGCTCTGGCTGTTCTCGGCCGTCGCGGTCCTCGCCCATCTGGCGGTGTTCATCTGGCGCCCGTGGTTCTGAGGAGGACCTGAGACATGGCAAAGTTCTACAAGATCTGGCTGGTCTTCGACCCGCGCCGCGTATTCGTGGCGCAGGGCGTGTTCCTGTTCCTGCTGGCGGCGATGATCCATCTCGTCCTGCTCAGCACGGACCGGTACAACTGGTTCGAGACCTCGGCGGCCAAGTACGGCGTGCCGGGCGAGACCGCCGCCATCGCCGAATGACCCGCTGAGCGCGGGACGGCCCGGGCGGGTCCGCCCGCCCGGGGCAACCCCGACGACACGATCCAAGGAGAGCGAAGATGGCACTGCTCAGCTTCGAGAGAAAATATCGCGTGCCGGGGGGCACGCTGATCGGTGGCGACCTCTTCGATTTCTGGGTCGGGCCGTTCTATGTGGGGTTCTTCGGTGTCACGACGGTGTTCTTCGCCGGGCTGGGCACCATCCTCGTCTTCTATACCGCCGCGATCCAGGGGGTCTGGAACCCCTGGCTGATCTCGATCAACCCGCCGCCCCTGTCCTACGGGCTGGGACCGGCGCCGCTGCAGATCGGCGGGCTGTGGCAGATCATCACGATCTGCGCCCACGGCGCCTTCATCTCGTGGGCGTTCCGGGAGGTGGAGATCTGCCGCAAGCTGGGCATCGGCTTCCACGTGCCGGTGGCCTTCGGGGCCGCGATCGTGGCCTATACCACGCTGCAGGTGATCCGGCCGGTGCTGATGGGCGGTTGGGGCCATGCCTTTCCCTACGGGATCTGGAGCCACCTCGACTGGGTGAGCTACACCGGCTATCTCTACGGCAATTTCCACTACAATCCCGCCCACATGATCGCCGTGACGCTGTTCTTCACGACGACCCTGGCGCTGGCGCTGCACGGGAGCCTGATCCTGTCGGCCGCCAACCCCGAGAAGGGCGAGGCGATGAAGCAGCCCGATCACGAGGACACCTTCTTCCGCGACTTCATCGGCTATTCCATCGGGCCGATGGGCATCCACCGGCTGGGCTACCTGCTGGCGATCAATGCCGGGCTGTGGAGCGCGATCTGCATCGTGGTCTCGGGCACGGTGTGGTTCGACCAGTGGGTCGTCTGGTGGGACTGGTACCTGAACCTGCCCTGGTGGGCGGACCTGTGAGGGGGATCTGACATGGCGCAATATCAGAACATCTTCGACCAGGTGCAGGTGCAGGGGCCGCCCGAGATGGGCATGGTCGCCGAGAGCCTCGACCTGCGCGACCGCACCACCGGCACCCGGTTCAGCCAGCTTCTGGGCTGGCTGGGCAACGCCCAGCTGGGGCCGATCTATCTGGGGCCGTTCGGGGTGACCTCGCTGATCACGGGGGGGCTGTGGTTCTTCCTCGTCGGCATCAGCTTCTGGGTACAGGTGGACTTCAACCCGGCACTGTTCGTGCGCGACCTGTTCTATCTCAGCTTGGAGCCGCCGGCGCCGGAATACGGGCTGGGCTTCGCGCCGCTCTGGGAGGGGGGGCTGTGGATCATCGCCTCGGCGCTCCTGCTGGTGTCGGTGCTGACCTGGCTGGCCCGGTCCTGGCAGCTGGCCCACCAGCTGAAGATGGGCAAGCACGTCTTCTGGGCGTTTTCCTCGGCCGTGTGGCTGTTCCTGGTGCTGGGCCTGTTCCGGCCGATCCTGATGGGATCCTGGGCCGAGGCGGTGCCCTACGGGATCTTCCCGCACCTGGACTGGACAAACCTGTTCTCGCTGACCTACGGCAACCTGTTCTACAACCCGTTCCACGCGCTCTCGATCGTGTTCCTCTACGGCTCGACGCTCCTGTTCGCGATGCACGGGGGCACGATCCTGGCGGTCAGCCGCTATGGCGGCGACCGGGAGCTGGACCAGATCCACGACCGCGGCACCGCGGCCGAGCGGGCCGGTCTGTTCTGGCGCTGGACCATGGGGTTCAACGCCACGATGGAAGGCATCCACCGCTGGGCCTGGTGGTTCGCCGTCCTGACGACGCTCACGGGCGGGATCGGCATCCTGCTGACCGGCACGGTCGTCGACAACTGGTTCGTCTGGGCCCAGGAGCACGGCTATGGCGCGGAGAACAACTACGTTCCCGCCCGCACGGTCGAGGAATGGGAAATCTACAGCCCGCCGAGCACGGAGTGAGATCATGGCACTAGGATTGAAGACCCGCCGCAGGGCCCGCCGCCGCGCCGCCACCGCGACCTGGCACCTCGACGGGGACGACGCGCCGTCGCTCTATGGCTGGGTGGCCTGGCACATGAGCAAGGGGGCAGCGATCGCGGCGCTGGTCGTCTTCGGCACCATCGCCTTCATCCTGCTCATCCGCGCGGTCAGCTACCTGCTGCCCGAGGATCCCTATGCCGCCCTGGAGACCGGGCGGGGGATCGTCACCGCGCTGGTCTGAGACCACCGGGCGGCGCCGGGGCCATCCCCCGGCGCCGCCCCTCCGGAGTTGCCCGGCCCCGCGGGGGCGGGCGGCAGAGAGGGCGCCCCGCGCGCCCCCGTTCCCATCCTGTTGGCGACAGGAGAATGCATCGTCCGGGGGCGCCCGGGCGGTGCATTTCGCGCTCGCCCCGGCACTCCCGTGCCGCCTGGGGTGTTGCCACCGCCGCCCGGCCCGGCCACCAAGGCGCGAGGGAGGCGAGGGCGATGTCGGAAGGTGGTCTCGGGCCGGGACGGCTCTTTGCGGTGACGGCGCTGGTGATGACCGCCTTTGCCGCCAATTCGATCCTGAACCGCGCGGCGGTCGGCGCGGGCCATGCCGGGCCGCTGGATTTCGCGCTCCTGCGGGTTCTCTCGGGGGCGGCGGTCCTCGCCCTCCTTGCGGCGCGGCGGAGCGGGGCGGGCTGGATCGGGGCGATGCGGGGCGTGAACGTGGGCGCGCTCACGGTCTATCTCCTCGGCTTCTCGCTGGCCTATCTGGCGCTGCCGGCGGGGGCGGGGGCGCTGATCCTCTTCGCCGCGGTGCAGATCACCATGTTCGGCGGTGCCGTGATCGGCGCCGAGACGATCCCGGCACGGCGCTGGGCCGGCGCGACGCTGGCGCTGGCCGGGCTGGCGTGGATGCTCTGGCCCGGCGCGGGGGCGGTGGGGCCCGGCCCCGGCGCGCTGATGGCGCTGGCCGGGATCGGCTGGGGCGTCTATTCGCTGCGCGGCCGGGCGGGCGGGCCGCCGCTCGCCACCACGGCGGCGAGTTTTCTCGGCGCGGTGCCGTTCTGCCTCGCCGCCTGGGCGTTCTTGCCCGGGCCGGGGACCGGGGCCGACGCGACGGGTATCGGCCTGGCGGTCCTGTCGGGCGCGGTGACCTCGGGGCTGGGCTATGCGCTGTGGTATTCGGTGGTGCCGCGACTGGGGGCGACACGGGCGGCGGTGGCGCAGCTGAGCGTGCCGGTGATCGCGGTGCTGGCCGGCGTGGCGCTGCTGGACGAGGCGGTGACGGCGCGGCTTGTCCTGTCCTGCCTCCTGGTCTTGGGGGGCGTGGGGCTGGGCCTCGCGCCCCGGCGGCGCGGGTGATAGGCGCGCCCCGGCGGCGCGGGTGATAGGCGCGCCCCGGCGGCGCGGGTATTACCAGCGGCGTCAGGCACTGACTCCGAGGAGATTCCCTTGGGACCGGATTGCTGGTTCACCCGCCTCCGAGGTGGGGGAGGATCAGCATGGCGGTGGAGATCATGCGAAGAGAGCTGTCGGCGTCGGAGTTGCGGCGCGGGCGGAGGATGCGGAGGCGTCTCGTCGGATGCCGGCGCTGGCGTTCGGGCTCGACGGGCGGAGCCGGATTGAGGCGGCGCAGAACTGCGGGATGGACCGGCAGACGCTGCGCGATCGGGTCCATCGCTACAGCGAGGCCGGCCTGGTCGGGCTGGTCGACCGCTCCCTTCCGGGGCGGGCGCCGATGCTCAGTGCGGAGCAGACGGGCGAGTTGGCGGAGCTCGTCGAGGCGGGGCCCGACCCGGAGGCGGACCGGGTGATCCGCTGGCGGCGCATCGACCTCTGCCACGTCGTCGAGCGGCGCTTCGGCATCCGCGTGGCGGAGCGGGCGATGGGGTCGATCCTCCGCCGGCTCGGTGTCGCAAAGCTGTCGGCGCGGCCGCGTCCCTCCCCAGAGCGATCCGGAAGCCCAAGAGCCATACAAGGAATTTCGCCGAACCGGCCTGCGCGGCGCTGCCTGAGGCGGCGAAGGACAAGCCCCTCGAGACGTGGTTCCGGGAGTTCGCCAGGTGCCGCCATCGGTCCGAGGCCCATGGCGGACGCGCGCGTCGGCCAGCAGGGGACGCTCACACGGGCGAACATGTATGTTCGACGGGCGCGCAGGGGGACGCGCCCCTCGGCCCCGAAGAACTGTCGCTACGCCTGGGCCGACATTTTCGGAGCCGTCTGTCCCGCCCGCGCAACCGGCGCTGCCCTCGTCATGCCCTGTGCGAACACGGACGCGATGAGCGCGCACCTCGCCGAGATCGGCCGGCAAGTCTCGCCTGGCGCAGACGCCATCCTCGTCCTCGACGGCGCCGGCTGGCACAGTTCCAGGGACCTGGCCGTGCCGGCGAACGTCACCTTGCTGGCGCTCCCGCCCTACAGCCCGGAACTGAACCCGATCGAAGACATCTGGCGCTTGCGCCTCCGCCAGAACCGCCTCGCGAACCGGCGTTTCGACAGCTGCGACACCATCGTCGCCGCCTGCTGCGATGCCTGGAACGCACTCATCGCAACCCCGGAACGCGTCGCCTCCATCACCTCGCGCAACGGGGCGCAGGTCAGCGGATGATGCCGTCGGAATAAGAGGTGCGTCCCGACGGCGCGGGGGCCCGGGCGGCCGGATCAGGTGCGGCGGTTGACGTGGCCCATCTTGCGGCCCGGGCGGGTCTCGGCCTTGCCGTAGAGGTGCAGGGCGGCCTTGGGCTCGGCGGCGATCTCGGCCACGCGGTCCATGTCGTGGCCGATCAGGTTCTCCATCGTCACGTCGGAATGGCGCTCCCCGTCGCCCAGCGGCCAGCCGGCCACGGCGCGGACATGCTGCTCGAACTGGTCGATGAGGCAGCCGGACTGGGTCCAGTGGCCGGAATTGTGCACCCGGGGCGCGAATTCGTTCACCACGAGGCCCGCGTCGGTGACGAAGAGCTCCACCCCGATCACGCCCACATGGTCCAGCGCGTTCAGGATCCGGCCGGCGATCAGCACCGCGTCGGTGAGGCGCGGATGGGGAAGGGTGGCGGGCACGCGGGTCTCGCGCAGGATGCCGCCCTCGTGGCGGTTCTCGCCGGGGTCGAAGCAGGCCACCCGGCCGTCGAGCGCGCGGGCGCCGATGACGGAGATCTCGCGCTCGAAGGGGACGTGACCCTCGAGGATCGCGGGGGCGCCGTTCAGCTCGGCGAGCGCCGCGGCCGGATCGGTGTCGGCGTCGATCCGCACCTGGCCCTTGCCGTCGTAGCCGAAGCGCCGGGTCTTGAGGATCGCGGGGCGGCCGATGCTCTCGAGCGCGGCGGCGAGGTCGTCGGCGTCGTCCACGGGCGCGAAGGGGGCGACGGCGAGGCCCAGATCCGCGAGCCAGGTCTTCTCCGTCAGGCGGTCCTGGCTGACGCGGAGGGCCTCGCGGTTGGGACGGATGGGGCGGTGGGATTCGAGGAGGTCCAGCGCCTCGGTGGGGACGTTCTCGAACTCGTAGGTGACCACGTCCACCCCTTGGGCAAAGGCCGTGAGCGCGGCGGCGTCGTCCCAGGGGGCGGTGGTGGTGTGTCGCGCAACTTCTCCCGCGGGGGGCGCCTCGCCGGGGTCGTAGATGTGCACGTGGAGGCCGAGCCGCGCGGCGGCCATGCCCAGCATCCGCCCGAGCTGGCCGCCGCCGAGGATGCCGATGGTCGATCCGGGAGGCAGGGCGTCAGTCATCGCGGGGCACCTCGGGGATCGAGGCGGAGAGGTCGGCGCGCCACCGGTCGAGGCGGTCGGCCAAGGCGGGATCGGAGAGGGCGAGGATCTGTGCCGCCATGAGGCCCGCATTGGCCGCGCCGCCGATCGCCATGGTGGCGACGGGGAAGCCGCGGGGCATCTGGACGATGGAATAGAGGCTGTCCACCCCCGACAGCGCCCGCGTCTGCACCGGCACGCCGATCACCGGCAGGCGGGTCTTCGAGGCCATCATGCCGGGCAGGTGGGCCGCGCCGCCGGCACCGGCGACGATGACCTTCAAGCCGCGCTCCACCGCGCCGCGGCCGTAGTCCCACAGCCGGTCGGGGGTGCGGTGCGCGGAGACGATTCGCGCCTCGTGCGCCACGCCCAACTCGTCGAGGATCGCGGCGGCGTCCTTCAGCGTCGGCCAGTCCGACTGGCTGCCCATGATGATGCCGACCTCGGCCATTCCGATCCCCCGTCTGCGGTCGGCGCGACCATAGCAGCCGGGCGGGCGGGGGCAATCCGGGGCGCGCGGAGGATCGGACGCAGCGCGGGCGGCGCGGTCGGGCCGGCGTATCTGGAAAAGCAAGGTGGCCCGGTGCAGCACGGTCCGACCGACCTCGACCTGCTGCCCAGGCAGCCCGCGAGTTTCGCCCCGCGCGGCGCGCGCCTCTCCCGTCTTTGCTTTCCGGAAATACGCCGGCTCGGCGGTGCCGCAAGGACAACGAGTGGATCGGTGCCGCCACCCCGGTAAAAGCAGCTGGGACAAAGTCGCCCCGCAGGGGCGCGTAGCGGGATGATCCCGCAGCGGCGCGTCAGGCGATGATGTCGGGGTGGATCCGGTCCTCGATATCGGCGATCCGGTCCTTCAGGGCCAGCTTCTTGCGCTTGAGCCGCTGCAGGGTCAGCATGTCGGCACGGCCGCCCTCCTGCAGCGCACGCACCGCCTCGTCGAGGTCGCGATGCTCGCGCTTCAGCACCTCGAGCTTCACCCGCAGGACCTCGATGTCGTCCATGCGGTGGTCGCCGGTGAAGGCCCTGTCGTCCATGGGCCGCAGGATCGCATCGGCGGCGCGCCGGGGCAAGGGCCAAGTCTTGTGCAGGGTGCGCAAGCTTCCCATATTTCTGCCAAGCGGCGGTCGCCCGATCGGGGGCCGCGGCGCTGCACAGTCGCTTGACGAGGACGTGTCGATGACCAAACCCGCCCTGGGAACACACCCTTTCCTGCTGGGCTTCGACGAGTTGGAACGGCTCGTGGAACGCACCGCGAAATCGGATGCCACGGGGTTTCCGCCCTACAATATCGAGCAGCTGGGCGATTCCGCCTACCGGATCAGCCTCGCCGTCGCCGGCTTCGCCGAGACCGACATCTCGATCACGGTGGAGGACAAGCAGCTGGTGGTGCGCGGACGGCAGGGCGAGCCCGAGGAGGGCCGGATCTTCCTGCATCGCGGCATCGCCGGGCGCCAGTTCCAGCGCACCTTCCTTCTGGCCGACGGGGTCGAGGTGGACGGCGCGCGGCTGCAGAACGGGCTGTTGCATATCGACCTGAGCAGGGCGCTGCCGGAAACGGTCGTCCGCACCATCAACATCTCCAAGGATGGGGACAAGTCATGAAAGAGTCCTACGACAACGTCATCGAGACGCCCGAGAACATCGTCTATGTCCGCCCCGTCGCGGTCTCGGACCTGCCCGACGAGGTGCGCAGCCAGGCCGACGGGCTGACCGAGATCTATGCCGTGCACGACGGCGCTGGGCAGCGGCTGGCCCTGGTGCGCGACCGCCACCTCGCCTTCGTGGTGGCGCGGCAGAACGACATGGCGCCGGTCTCGGTGCACTGAGGCCGGCGCGCGCCGGAGGCAAGGGGCCCGGGCCGGGGATGGCCCGGGCCCCTTCGTGTGCGGGGCGCTATTCCATCGACTGGACGCTCTCGAAGACCTCCAGTTCGGGCGGGCCGTCATAGAGGTCACGCTGGGGGCGGACGCCGGCATGGGCCTTGCGGAAGGCCTCGGACCGGGTCCAGGCCTCGAAGGCGGCGCGGCTGGCCCAGGTGGTGTGCGAGGCGTAGAGGGTGTGGCCGTCCTTCGTCTCGCCGCGCATGAGGTGGAAGGCGCGGAAGCCCTCGACCTCCTTGAGGTGCGAATCGCGGCTCGCCCAGATCTCCTCGAACTCCTCCTCGCGTCCTTCGGCCACCTTGAAGCGGTTCATCGTCAGATACATCGGCTGGTCCTTTCCGGCGTTCGGGGCCGAGACTAGCGCCGGGGCGCGCCGGGCGACAGGCGGCGCGGCGGCGTGCCTCAGACCGGATCGTGGTGGACGATGACGTCGGTGCCGGGATAGCGCGCCTCGATCCGGTGGCGCAGGTCCTCGCCGATATCGTGGGCGTCGCGCAGGGGCAGGGCGCCGTCGATCTCCACATGAATGTTGATGAAGACGTGGCTGCCGGCGGTGCGGGTGCGCAGGTCGTGATGGCCGCGGATGCCCGGCACCTCCTCGGCGATGGACGAGATCCCGGCGATCATCTCGGACGAGACGCCGCCATCCATCAGCGCGTTCCACGCCCCCGCGCCGATGCGGAGCGCGCCCACGACGAGCATCGCCGCCGCCGCCAGCGCGATCACCGTGTCCACGGAGGCCAGGCCGAAGGCGGCGGAGGCCCAGAGCGCGGCGAGGGCGCCGAGGTTGGGCACCAGGTCGCCCAGGTAGTGCAGGCGGTCGGCGATCACCACGCGATTGCCGGTCTGCCGCGCCACCCGGGTCTGGTAGGTGACGAGGCCGAGGGTGAGGACCACGGAGAGGCCCATCACGGCCATGCCGGCGCCCTCGCGGGCCAGCTCCGGCCCTTCGCCCACGCGGCGGATCGCGACCACGGCGATGGCCCCGGCCGAGACCAGCACGAAGACCGACTGCGCCAGCGCGGCGAGATCCTCGGCCGAGGAATGGCCGAAGGCGTGGTCGGAATCGGGCGGCCTCTGGGCATAGCGGATCGCGGCCAGCCCGCCGAGGGAGATCATCAGGTCGAGCCCCGAATCGGCCAGCGAGGCCGCGACCGACAGCGACCCGGTGACGCCGAAGGCCCAGAGCTTGGCCGCGACGAGGGTCAGGGCGACGGTGACGGAGGCGATCTGGGCGCGCAGGTCGAGGCTGTGGGCGGCGAAGGACATGGGGCAGGGTTCGGGATCGGTGGGCCGGCGGCGGCGAGGCTACGGGTGCCACGCCCCGCACGGGATCGCAATCGGCCACGGGCGGAACCTCGCCGCGCTTGCCCGAAGGGCGAAATTTCGCCATGCCGGGGAGGGCGAGGGAGGAGAACACGATGGCATACGCGGATGTCCATGCGGCCTGGAAGGCCGATCCCGAGGGCTGGTGGCTGCGGGAGGCCGAGCGGATCCACTGGGAGACGCCGCCCGCCACCGCCTTGTCGGAGGACGGGTCGGTCTGGTTCGCGGACGGGATCACCAACACCTGCTACAACGCCGTGGACCGGCACGTGGAGGCCGGGCGCGGCGACCAGGCGGCGATCATCTGGGACAGCCCGGTCACCGGCTCCAAGGAGACGATCACCTATGCCGACCTGAAGGACCGCTGCGCGCGGCTCGCCGGCGCATTGGCGGCGCGGGGCGTGACCTCGGGCGACCGGGTGGTGATCTACATGCCGATGGTGCCCGAGGCGCTGGTGGCGATGCTGGCCTGTACCCGGATCGGGGCGATCCACTCGGTCGTCTTCGGCGGCTTCGCGGCGCACGAGCTGGCCACCCGGATCGACGACGCCACGCCCAAGGCGGTGATCGCGGGGTCCTGCGGCATCGAGCCGGGGCGCACGGTGGCCTACAAGCCGCTCCTGGACGGGGCCATCGAGCAGGCCGCGCACAAGCCCGACTTCTGCATCATCCTGCAGCGCCCGGCGCTGGAGGCCGACCTGGTGGAGGGGCGCGACGTGGAATGGCACGCGGCGCAGGAGGGGGTGGACCCCGCCGACTGCGTCTGGGTGCGCGGCGACCATCCCTGCTACATCCTCTATACCTCGGGGACGACGGGGCAGCCCAAGGGCGTGGTGCGGCCCACCGGCGGGCACCTGGTGGCGCTGAACTGGACCATGAAGGCGATCTACGACGTCGATCCGGGGGAGGTATTCTGGGCCGCCTCGGACGTGGGCTGGGTCGTGGGCCACAGCTATATCTGCTACGCGCCGCTGATCCACGGCAACACCACCGTCGTCTTCGAGGGCAAGCCGGTGGGCACGCCCGACGCGGGCACCTTCTGGCGGGTGATCGCCGAGCACAAGGTGGCGAGCTTCTTCACCGCGCCGACGGCGTTCCGGGCGATCCGCAAGGAGGACCCGAAGGCGGAATACCTGGCGGGCCACGACATTTCCGGCCTGCGCGCGCTCTATCTCGCGGGCGAGCGGGCCGACCCGGACACGATCGAATGGGCGCGCCGGGTGCTGGGCGTGCCGGTCTACGACCACTGGTGGCAGACCGAGACGGGCTACACCATCGTCGGCAACCCCGCCGGCATCGAGGCGCTGCCGGTCAAGACGGGATCGCCCACCGTGCCGATGCCCGGCTGGGACGTGCGGGTGCTGGACGAGGCGGGTGCGGAGCAGGCGCGGGGGGAACTGGGCGCCATCGCCATCCGGCTGCCGCTGCCGCCCGGCGCGCTCTCGACCCTGTGGAACGCCGAGGAGCGGTATCGCAAGGCCTATCTGGAGCGGTTCCCGGGCTACTACAACACCGGCGATGCGGGGATGGTGGACGAGGACGGCTACCTGTGGATCATGTCGCGCACCGACGACGTGATCAACGTGGCCGGGCACCGGCTCTCCACCGGGCTGATGGAGGAGGTGCTGGCCAGCCACCCGGACGTGGCCGAATGCGCCGTGGTGGGCGTGAAGGACGCGCTCAAGGGGCAGCTGCCGATGGGCTTCGTGACGTTGCAGAAGGGCACCGAGAAGAGCGCCGAGGAGATCCAGAAGGAGTGCGTGGCGTTGGTCCGCGACCGGATCGGGCCGGTGGCGGCCTTCAAGCTGGTCACCGTGGTGGAGCGGCTGCCAAAGACGCGGTCGGGCAAGATCCTGCGCCGGTCGATGGCGCAGATCGCCGATGGCGACGAGGTGAAGACCCCGGCGACGATCGACGACCCGGCGATCCTGAAGGAGATCGCCGAGAGCGTGACGTCGCTCGGCTATCCGCGGGAGTGACCGCCTTCGCGGCCTGGGGCCGGGGCGCCGCCCCGGCCCCCGGGGTATCTGGAAAACGCTGAGTGGCCGGTCAGCGGCAGTAGCTGCCGGATCGGCGCCGGGCGGTGTCGAGGTGGACGTGATCCCGGTGATGGCGGTCGGCCCGGGGGCCGAGGACGGTGCCGAACGGGCCGCAGGCGGCCTTCGACATCCGGCGCAGGAGGCGGCGCTCGCCGCGGTTCCGCCAGCCTTCGAGCACGGTGATCCGGGAGCCGTCGGCCAGCAGGAACGCGGAGATGTCGATCGCCCGGCCGCGCCCGTGTTCCGAGATCTTCGCCCCGGGTCGGTTGTTGCGGGGGCGGCAGGCGTAATGCGCGGCCACGGCAAGGCCGGTGACGCCGCCGCCGCGCGTGCCGATCACGGGGCGCACCGCGTCCCGCACCCAGGCGGAGAGCGTGCGGGCGGTCCGGCAGTCGAGCGTGGCGGGGCGGCTGAGCGCGAGGCCGCCCGCATGGGTGACGCGCACCGGCGCCGCGACGCCGCATCCCTCGATCCGGCCGGGAATGTCGGGCAGGGGCGCGCCGCGGAGCGTGGCATCGCCGCAGAGCGGCCCGGCGGGGGCGGCGGGGCGCGCGTCCTCCGCCATCGCGGGAGCGCGGGTTTCGGGACGGGCGCTCGCGGCCGGCGGCGAGACGGCCGGACCGGTCGGCGCGACAAGGGCGCGCGGATCGGGCCGCAGGGACGATTCGGGCGGTACCGCCGGAGCGGGTACGGAGAGGGCGAGAAGAGCGGCGAGCGAGGCGGCGAGGCGCCCCGCGCGTCGCGCCGCCGCCGCCGGGCGGATCACGCGCCGCGCGCCCGGAAGCGGGCGATCGCGTCGACCACGCGGCGGCAGGCGGGCTCGTCTCCCACGGTGATGCGCAGGCAGTCGGGCAGGTTGTAGCCCGCGACGCGGCGCACGATCAGCCCCTCGGCGCGCAGATGCGCGTCGCAGGCCAGCGCCTCCTCCGGCCCGGCGAAGCGGGCGAGGATGAAGTTCGCCCCCGACGGGTCCGAGGGGATGCCGAGCGCGGCCAGTTCATCGGCCAGCCAGGCGCGCAGGCGGGCGTTCTCGGACCGGCAATGGTCGACGAAGGCGCGGTCCCGCATCGCCGCCTCGGCGGCGGCGAGCTGCGGCGCGCCGAGGTTGAAGGGGCCGCGCACCCGGTTCAGCACGTCGATCACCGCCGCCGGCCCGTGCGCCCAGCCCACGCGCAGGCCGCCCAGCCCGTAGATCTTGGAGAAGGTTCGGATCACCGCCACGTTGTGGCGCGCACCGGCCAAGGCGAGGCCGCCGTCGAACCCCTCGACATATTCGGCATAGGCACCGTCGAGTACCAGCAGGATATGGGGCGACAGCCCCTCGGCGAGGCGCGCGATCTCGGCCTCGGGCAGCATGGTGCCGGTGGGGTTGGCCGGGTTGGCGATGAAGACCAGCCGGGTGGCCGGGGTCGCGGCGGCGAGGATCGCATCCACGTCCACGCGTCTCGTTGCCTCGGGCACCTCCACCGGCGTGGCGCCGGCGGCCAGCGCCGAGATCCGGTACATGGAGAAGCCGTGCTCGGTGTGGAGGACCTCGGTACCGGGGCCGGAATAGGCGGTGCAGAGGAACGAGATCAGCTCGTCCGACCCGGCGCCGCAGACGACGCGGTCGGGGTCGATCCCGTGCACCTCGCCGATGGCGCGGCGCAGGCCCGCATGGCTGCCGTCGGGGTAGCGGTGCAGCCGCGTCGCCGTCTCGGCCAGTGCCGCCTGTGCCGAGGCGGGGGGGCCGAGCGGGTTCTCGTTGGAGGAGAGCTTGATCACCTCGCGCAGGCCCGGAACGTGGCTCTCCCCGCCCTGGTATGGGGCGATGTCGAGGATGCCGGGCCGGGGCGCGATCGCGTGGGTCATTCTGGAGCCTCCTGAAGCTCGGCCCCGTTTAGCCGGGGCCGGGCTGCAGGGCCAGAGGCCGATTGGGCGCGGACCTCACGCCGCGGGCTGCGCCTCGCCGGCGGGTTCGCCCTCGCCCTCGTCCTCCAGCGGCTTGCCGACGAACAGCAGGACGGCATAGAGCGCGGCGACCCCGGCGGGCAGGGTCAGGTACCAGGGCACCCCGTAGCCGGTGGGGACCAGGCCCAGAGCCAGCGCCACGCCGCCCACCGTCAGGGCATAGGGGATCTGGGTGCGGACGTGGTCGATATGGTCCGACCCGGAAGCCACCGAGGAGATCACCGTGGTGTCCGAGATCGGCGAGCAGTGGTCGCCCCAGACCGAGCCGGCGAGGATGGTGCCGATGGTGGCGTAGAAGATGTAGCCCTGTTCCTCCATGCCCATGCCCGCATTCTGCATCAGCGCCCAGATCAACGGCACGGCGAGCGGCATCAGGATGCCCATCGTGCCCCAGGAGGTGCCCACCGCGAAGGAGACCGCGGCGGAGAGGACGAACAGCAGCGCGGGCAGCCATTGCGGCGGGATGGCGTCGCCCAGCACCTGGACCAGATAGGCCGCGGTGTGCAGGTCGGAGGCGATGGCGGCGAGCGCCCAGGCCATCGTGAGGATGATCATCACGAACAGCACCGAGCGCAGGCCGCCGAACCAGGCGGCCATCGTCTCCTTCATCGACAGGATGCCCTGTCCGATGGACATCGCGGCGGCCACGACCACCGAGACGAGCGCCGCCCAGACCAGGGCGGTGTTGCCCTCGGCCGAGCCCATGACCTGGCGCACGGTCTCGCCGTCGCCGGTGACCCAGATCCCGGCGGCGACCATGACGATCATCACGCCGATGGGGACGAGGGCATTGATGCTGCGCTGGGGCACGCCCTCCTTGAGACGCAGCTCCTCGCCGCCCTCCTCCTCGTCGGACTCGGCATCGACGCTGGCGCCGTCGCGGGTGAGCTTGCCCTCGAAATGGGCGCGCCGCTCGGCCTTGCGCATCGGGCCGAAGTCGCGGCCCGTCCAGCCGACGAGGATCACCATGGCCAGCGCGAAGAGCGGGTAGAAGTTGTAGGGCAGGGCGGAGAGGAAGATCGCGTAGGCGCTCTGATCCACGCCGATATCGCCGGTCGCCTCCTCGATCAGGCCGAGCTGGTAGCCGATCCAGGTGGAGATGATGGCGACCGAGGCCAGCGGCGCGGCGGTCGAATCGACGATATAGGCCAGCTTCTCGCGGCTGATCTTCATCCGGTCGCAGACGGGGCGCATGGAATTGCCCACGATCAGCGAGTTGGCGTAGGTCGAGAAGAAGATCGCGAAGCCCATCCCGCAGGTGGAGAGCTGCGTGCGCCGGCGCGTCCGGGCCAGGCCGGCGATGCGGTCGGCGATCGCGTGGGCGCCGCCGTTGCGGTAGATGATGCCGATCATCCCGCCCATCATCAGGGTGAAGATGATGATCTGCATGTGGCTCTTGGAGCCGTCGGGGGGCACCAGCGCCTCGAGCACGTAGATCTGGATCGTGTCGAGGAGGCCGAACCACAGGCCGGGGATCGACAACCCGTAGGTGAACCAGGCGCCCAGCACGATGCCGAGGAACAGCGACGGGATCACCTGCCGGGTGATCAGGGCGATTCCGATGGCCAGGAGCGCGGGCAGCACCGACAGCCAGCCGGGCAGGGTGTCGGTGGTCCCCTCGGCCAGGGTCTCGCCGTCGCGCAGCAGCGTCATGGACACGTCGCCGCCGCCCTCGGCGGTGATGCCCTCGACCGTGGCCTCGTAGGCGACGCCGTCCTCGACGCGCTCGAAGGCGTCGGGCGCGACCTCGTGGGACTGGCCCGCGACCTCCAGCGTGAGCGGCGCCTCTGGCGGCGTGGCGGCGCGGATCGTCTGCTCGAAGGGGACGCCCGAGAGGACGACCCGGGGCGGCTCGAACTCGAAGCCGCCGGGCGGCTCCTCCTGCGCCTGGGCGCGGGCGGCCGTGGCGGCCAGGGACAGGATCAGGGCGAGGGACAGGAAAATGCGTGACACGGGCGGCCTCCGACATGGTGGGGACGTCGGATACCGCTTACTCGCAACATCGTGACGTCACCCAAGGGAGGCTAGGGTCCGTCCCGGCACTGCCAAGGGACGGTCGAAAAAAGATGACGTCGGGACATTCCAGGCGTCATACATCCATGGTGGCCTGCACCGCCCGCTTCCAGCGTGCATATTTTTTTTGCCGTTCCTCGTCGGCCATCTGCGGCTCGAAGGTGCGATCGAGCCGCCAGCCCTTCGCGAAGCCGGCCTGGTCGGGATAGACGCCGGCATGCATCCCCGCCAGCCAGGCGGCGCCGAGGGCGGTGGTCTCGGTCACCTCGGGGCGGTCGACCTTGGCCCCGATGATGTCGGAGAGGAACTGCATCGCCCAGTCCGAGGCGCTCATGCCGCCATCGACGCGCAGGGTGCGGGGCTCGCCCAGGTCGTCCCAGTCGGCCTTCATCGCCTCCAGCAGGTCGCGGGTCTGGAAGCCGACCGATTCGAGAGCCGCGCGTGCCAGCTCCTCGGGCCCCGAGGAGCGGGTGAGCCCGTAGACCGCGCCGCGGCATTCGGCGTTCCAGTAGGGCGCGCCGAGGCCCACGAAGGCGGGCACCAGCACCACGTCCTGGTTGGGGTCGGCGCGTTCGGCGAGCGGCTGGGTCTCCGGCGCGGAGCGGATGATCTTGAGCCCGTCGCGCAGCCATTGGACCACGGCGCCGGCGACGAATATCGAGCCCTCGAGCGCATAGGTGGGTTTGCCGTCGAACTGGTAGGCCACGGTGGTCAGCAGCCGGTTCTGCGACCGCACCGGGGTCTCGCCGGTATTGAGGAGCGCGAAGCAGCCGGTGCCGTAGGTGGATTTCAGCATGCCGGGCTCGAAGCAGGCCTGGCCGATCGTGGCGGCCTGCTGGTCGCCGGCCACGCCGAGGATCGGGATCTCGTGGCCGAAGAGGTCGGGCCGGGTATGGCCGAACGCGCAGGCGCTGTCGCAGACCTCGGGCAGCATCTCCATCGGGATGTCGAGCATCTTGCAGATCGTGGTGGACCAGCCGCCCTTGAAGCTGTCGTAGAGCAGGGTGCGGCAGGCATTGGTGGCGTCGGTGACATGGGAGCGCCCGCCGGTCATGCGCCAGATGAGGTAGGTGTCGACGGTGCCGAACAGCAGCTCGCCCTTGCGCGCGCGCTCGCGCGCGCCGTCGACCTTGTCGAGGATCCATTTCAGCTTGGTGCCGGAGAAATAGGGATCGAGCAGGAGGCCGGTCTTCTCGATCACCTGGTCCTCGTGGCCGGCCTCCTTCAACTCGCGGCAGATCTCGGCGGTGCGACGGTCCTGCCAGACGATGGCGTTGTGGATCGGCCGGCCGGTCGCCTTTTCCCAGACCACCACCGTCTCGCGCTGGTTGGTGATGCCGATCCCGGCGATGTCGCCCTCGGGGATGCCGGCCTTCTCGATCGCCGAGCGGCAGGTGGCGGCGGTGGAGGACCACAGGTCGGAGGGGTCGTGCTCCACCCAGCCGGAATCGGGGTAGTGCTGCTCGAACTCCTCCTGCGCGCTGGCCACGATCTGCATCTTCTCGTCGAAGATGATCGCCCGGCTCGACGTCGTGCCCTGGTCGATCGCCATGATGTGGGTCATGCCCGTCCCTCCCTCGTCGCTGGCGGGCCGCGGGGGCCCGGTTCGGGAGTAATCCTAGACCGGACGCCGGCGGTTCAAGCCACCCGCCGACGCCGTGTGACCCTGCGCGCCCCGTGGCGTCCGTCCTGTCCGGACATACCACGGGGGCCACGGCAGAGCCTCGGCCGGGTCATCCCGTCGGGGTTCTATTCCGCCGCCTTCGCCACCCCCCGGGCCTCGGCCATCCAGTCGTCGAGGGCGGCGATCTCGTCCGCGGACATGCGCAGGCCGAGCTTGGTGCGGCGCCAGACCACGTCCTCGGCGCGGCGGGCGTATTCCTTCTCCATCAGCCAGCGGATCTCGGCCTCGGTCAGGGTGCCGCCGAAGGGCCGGCCCATCCCCTCTGCCGTCTCCGCTCCGGCGCAGATCTCCTTCGCCTCGGTGCCGTAGGCGCGCACCAGGCGGCGGGCCCAGTAGGCGTCGAGGAAGGGATGTGCGGCGCGCAACTCGGTGACGAGCGCCTCCACGCCATCAACCGGGAAATCGCCGCCGGGCAGGGGCACCCGCGCGGTCCAGTCGGGCTTCATGCCGGCGAAATAGGGGTGAAGCTTGGCCAGCGCCTGTTCGGCCAGCTTGCGGTAGGTGGTGATCTTGCCGCCGAAGACGTTCAGGAGCGGCGGTTCCGATCCCAGCGGGCCGTCGGTGGTGGGCCCGGCATCGAGCGACAGGACGTAGTCCCGCGTGGCGGCGGTGGCCGATTTCGCGCCGTCGTCGTAGAGCGGGCGGACGCCGGAATAGGACCAGACGACGTCGTCGCGCCGCACCTCCGCCTCGAAATAGTTCGAGGCGAAGCGGCACAGGTAGTCCGCCTCGTCCTCGGAGATCTCGGGGGCGACGGAGGGGTCGCGGCCGTGATCCTTGTCGGTGGTGCCGATCAGGGTGAAATCGGTCTCGTAGGGAATGGCGAAGATGATCCGTCCGTCCTCGCCCTGGAAGAAATAGGCCTTGCCGTGGTCGTAGAGCTTCGGCACCACGATGTGGCTGCCGCGCACCAGGCGCACGCCCTCGGACGAGTTCATGCGCACGGTGTTGCGCACCACGTCCTCGACCCAGGGGCCGCCGGCATTCACCAGGCCGCGGGCGCGGATCAGCTCCTGGCCGCCGGTCTCCACATCCTCGACGGTGACGGCCCAGGTGGCGCCGTCGCGCTCGGCGGTGACGACCTTCGTGCGGGTCATCACCGTGGCGCCGCGCTGCTCGGCATCGCGGGCGTTCAGCGCGACGAGGCGGGAATCCTCCACCCAGCAATCGGAATACTCGTAGGCCTTGCGGAAGCGATCCTTGATCGGCCGCCCCTCCGGCGCGGTGGTCAGGTCCAGCGTGCGGGTGCCGGGCAGGTGCTTGCGACCGCCCAGGTGGTCGTAGAGGAACAGGCCGATGCGGATGATCCAGTCGGGCCGGCGGCCCTTCATCCACGGCATCACGGTGTTGAGGAGCCGCGATGTGGGGGTGTCGCCCTCGAAGCGCATGTCCGGCGAATAGGGCAGGACGAAGCGCAACGGCCAGGAGATGTGGGGCATCGCCTCGAGCAGCACCTCGCGCTCGATCAGGGCCTTGCGGACGAGGCCCACCTCGAAGAATTCCAGGTAGCGCAACCCGCCGTGGAACAGCTTGGTGGACTTGGACGAGGTCGCCCCGGCCAGGTCGCCCATCTCGGCCAGGCAGACATCGAGCCCGCGGCCCTGGGCGTCGCGGGCGATGCCGGTGCCATTGATGCCCCCTCCGATGACGAAGAGGTCGAAGATTTTCTCGGTCACTGCGGTGTGCTCCGCCATGCAAGCCTCCGGGTGCGGTGGGCCTCACTATAGGGCCGGCCGCGGCGATGTTGAGGGGGTGGCGGCGAGGTGACCCGGATCGCGCGGCCCCTCCCGGGCCCTTGCCGGGGGAGATCGGAATCACCCTCCGCGAGATCGACCGCAGGGCGAGGCGGCGCCGGAATCGCCGCGACCGGGCGTTCGGGGATCCCCGACAAATTTAGCAAATGTCGTCCATTGTTTTCGGAAACTGCCCCGAAAACCGGAATCGAGACCCGTCCGGCGCCCGATCCTTGCGTTCGTCCTCTGCGGGATTTGAGTGGACGTATTCCGTTCTCCGGGGCCGTCGCCTCGACGAGTAAATGGTACACACGGGAAGAAAGGAATTTCCGCAATGACCCTTCTGAAGACCATTCTGGGCGCGACCGCCCTGGCCGCTCTGCCCTTCGCCGCCTCGGCCTTCACCTATGTCGACGGCGACCTGACCGGCGGCAACACGCCGACCAACAACATCACCATGGGCGTCGACCCGGACGGCAACGAGGCCGATTTCGACTTCACCTGGGATGACACGCCGTTCTCGGGCTACATCACCTTCAGCTCGAACCGCGCGTTCGACCTGTTCTTCGAGAACTACATCCCGAACAATGCCCAGCAGCGCCAGTATTCCGGCTTCGTCCTGCGGGATTCCGACGGCAACTTCCTGCAGACCGGCGAGGCCAACTCCACCGGCTGCAACGATGCCGCCTTCGCGATCATCGCCGGGCCCTGCAACCTGGTGACCGGGCAGAACGGCGAGGGCAACTTCATCAAGCCCGACACCGACTCGCCGCTCTTCGCCGGCCTGTCCGCCGGTACCTACACGCTCGGCATCGACGAGACGAACTATCCCGTCGGCGGCTCGGCCGATTTCCGGGTCTCGGCGGTTCCGCTGCCGGCCGGCGGCCTGCTGCTGCTGACCGCGCTGGGCGGTGTCGGCGCGCTGCGCCGCCGCAAGACCGCCTGAGAGCGGCGATGCGACGGACGGGGCCCCTGCGCGGGCCCCGTCCTGCCCCGCGGGCCGGCGCTGGCGCCGGTCCGCGGCCGGCCGATCCCGCTCAGCCCGCGGCGGCGATGCGCTCGGCGACGATGGCCTCGGCGACGCGATGGGGGCTGACCCCCTCGGCGCGGGCGCGCTCGAAGATCCGCTGCAGGATGCGCTCGGCGGCGGCGAGCTTCTCGGCCACGAAGGTCTCGCGATCGGTGATGCCCAGGATCTCGGTGGCGACGTTCACGATGCCGCCCGCATTGGCGACGAAGTCGGGGGCGTAGAGGATGCCGCGCCGGTCCAGGCGATCCGCATCGGCCTCGGTTTCGAGCTGGTTGTTGGCCGCGCCGCAGACCGCGCGCACGGCGAGCGCGGGGATGGTGCGCGCGTTCAGCACGCCGCCGATCGCGCAGGGGGCGAGGATGTCGGCGGGAACGGCCAGGATCTCCGCCGGGGCGGCGGCCTCGGCGCCGAGCGCGTCGCGCACCGCCAGGACGGCCGCGGGATCCGTGTCGGCCACGATCAACGCCGCGCCGGCGCGGTGCAGCAGGGTGCAGAGCGGGTGACCCACATGGCCCAGCCCCTGGACCGCCACGCGCCGACCCGACAGGTCGCGGCTGCCGAAGGCCGCCGCCGCCGTGGTCTGCAGCGCGGCGCAGACGCCGCGGGCGGTGACCGGCGAGGGATCGCCGCTGCCGCCGGCGAGGCCGGCGACATATGCCGTCTCCTGCGCCAGGATCGCCATGTCGGCGGGCGTCATCCCCATGTCCTCGGCCGTCCAGTAGCGCCCCGCGAGACTGTCCACGGCCCGGCCCATGCCGCGCAGCTGCGCCTCGGTCCGCGTGGCGGGATCGCCCAGGATCACCGCCTTGCCGCCGCCGAGCGGCAGCCCGGCCGCCGCATTCTTGAACGTCATCCCGCGCGACAATCGCAGCACGTCGGCCAGCGCGGCCGCCTCGTCGGCGTAGGGTCGCATCCGCAGGCCCCCGGCGGCGGGGCCGAGCGCCGTGGAATGGACCGCGATCAGCCCTCGAAGGCCGGCCGCGGGATCGGTGACGCGCAGGACCGTCTCGTGGCTCGGCACGTCCAGTTCCTCGATCCGCATTCCCGACCTCCCGCGCTTCTGCGGCCATCCTAGGCGGACGGCGCCCGGGGGCAAGGCGCGGAACCGGCGGGGGACTGCGCGGCTTTCCGCAGGCACGCCCCGGACCCGGACACCCGACATGACCCACAGATCCCGCGGCCGAGGGCCCTTCCTCGCCGGCCTGTTCGCCTTCGCCACCGTGATGCTGGGCGCGACCGTGCCGACGCCGCTCTATCCGATCTACGCGGCCGAACACGGCTATTCGCAACTGATGATCACGGTGATCTTCGCCGCCTACTCGGCGGGGGTGATCGGCGCGCTGCTGCTGACCGGGCCGTGGTCGGACCAGGTGGGCCGCCGGCCGCTGCTGATCGGGGGACTGGCGCTGTCGGGACTGAGTTCGCTGGCCTTCCTGGCAGCCGGAGGCCTGCCGCTGATACTGGTCGGACGGATCCTGTCCGGCCTGTCCGTGGGAATCTATACTTCCACCGCAACGGTCGCGATCGGCGAGATGGCACCGCCGGGCCGCGACCGGGCGGGAACGCTGGGCGCGACGGCGGCGAACATGGGTGGGCTGGGACTCGGGCCGATCTTCGGCGCGGCGGTGATCTTGGCCCTGCCGCTGCCGCTGCGCCTGCCATTCGCGGCCCATCTCGCCCTGGTGGGCGCGGCACTGGCGCTGCTGTGGCGGGTGCCGGAGCCGGGCCGGAAGGCCACGCATCCGCGGCTCAGGCCGCAGGGCCTGGCGGTGCCGGCGGAAGTGCGCGGGGTCTTCGTGCCGGCGGCGATCTGCGCCTTCTCGGGATTCATGATCTGCGGCTTCCTGACCTCGGTCACGCCAGCCTATCTGGGCCGGGTGCTGGGGCTCGAGGGGCGGCACCTGCTCATCGGCACGGTCACGGGGCTGGTGTTCCTGATGTCCTGCCTGGGCCAGAGCGTGGAGGACCGCCTGCCGCGGCGCGGCCGCCTGCCGATCGGCATGGCGCTGCTGCTGGCGGGGCTCGTCGCGATCACCGGGGCGCTGTGGTGGGAACGTCTCGGCGCCCTGGTCGCGGCGATCGTGGTGGCCGGGATCGGCCACGGCATCGCCTTCCGGGGCGGGCTGGCGAGCGTCGCGGCGGCCAGTCCGGCAGACCGGGCCTCGGCCGTGGTGGCGACCTATTTCGTGGTGGCCTATGTCGCCATCTCGATCCCGGTGGTCACGGTCGGCCTGCTGACCGGGCCGGTCGGCCTGCTGCCGGCGGGGATCGGATTCGCGGCGGTGGCCAGCGCCCTCTGCGCGCTGTCGCTGGCGCTGATCCTGCGTCGCGGGACCTGAAGGCGCGAACCGGCGGCCCCCTCCGGGGGAGCCGCCGGCCCGCTCATGCACGGCTCAGCCGAACAGCGAATCGCCGTGGCTCAGGTCCGAGCCGAGACCGGTGAGCCCGGCATCCTCGGTCGTGTGCCAGGTATCCCAGTCGCGGGACTGCTCCTCTCGACCGAAACGGCCCGCGTCGTCGCGGAACATCTCGCCGAACGAGGCCCAGCCGCCCGCGTCGCGGGTGTCCTGGCCGTCGGAAGACGCGCTTGCGTCGCGCCGGAACCCGGTATCGATGAGGTCGTCGATCATCCCGGCGAAGTCGAAGTCATGCCAACCGGCGCCGTCGCTCCGCTCGAATGTGACGTTCTCCGCCTCGTCGACTGCCTCCGGCTCGGGTGTGGGCTCCGAGGTCGGTTCCGTTTCCGGCTCGGAGGCCTGGTCGGCTTCGGAGGTCGGCTCGGGGTTCGGCTGCGGTTCGGGCTCCGCCTCCGGCTCGGGCTCCGAGGTCGATTCCGGCTGCGGCGCGGGCTCGGGCGCGGGTGCCGGGGTCGGCTCGGATTCAGGCTCGGGCTCCGGGGTCGGATCGGGCTCGGAGGTGGCCTCGGGTTCCGGCTCCGCCTCGGCTTCCGGTTCAGACCCGGGCGCGGGTGCCGGGGTCGGCTCGGATTCAGGCTCGGGCTCCGGGGTCGGATCGGGCTCGGAGGTGGCCTCGGGTTCCGGTTCCGACTCGGGTTTCGGCTCGAGCTCGGGAGCGGAGTCGAGCGCTGCCTCGGGCGCGGGGTTCAGGGCCTGCGACATCTCGGGCGCCCGCAGCATGGAGGAGCCGCTGTGGTCGACCCCCTCGGCGATGACCAGATCCCAGTTGAAGTTCCAGCCATTGGCCGCGGCCACGTCCTCGCCCATCTCGAAGGCGTTGAGGCCCCGCTCCAGCCGGTTGTCACCCTGGCGCATGGCGGCGGAGCTGGTCGACAGGCTCGGATCGCCGGAATTGTCGTCCTCGCTGCCCAGATAGACCGTCACAGGGAGGGAGAGATATTCTTTCAGGGCCTGCTTCTGCTCCGCCTCGGTGCCGAGCCCGTCGAAGCCGTAGGGGGCGTCCTCCTCGAGCGTGGGCAGGACCCAGGTGGAGGGATTGGCGATCACGAAGCGGTCGACCTCCTCGGGCCGCTCGTAGGCGGCCACGCGGCTGAGATACTGGCCGCCCGCCGAGTGGCCGAAGAGATAGACATCCCCGCTGCCCTCGACCTCGCCACGGGCCCAGTCCACCATCGGTTCCTCGAACCGGGTGGTCCATTCTCCCGCCGGCAGCACCTGGTCGTCGTCGTTCACGATGCCGCCGCGCTGGTAGGCGTCGCTGTCGTATTCGGACCGCGGGAAGATCGGCGAGAAGACCGAGAGGTCTTCGCGATCGGCGATGTCCTCGCTGCCCGACGAGTAGAGATTCCGGCTGTTGCCGTGATGGACGAACAGGATGTCCCCGGCATTGCCGTCCTGCGGATAGATTTCGAAGTCGAAGCTTTCGCCGTCAAACGTCTTGGTAGTCATGTTCCACATCTCTTGGCCATTGGTGCGGCGCCGTCTCGGCCGTCGGGGGCGGAGATTCAACTGGATGCGCTCGGACGGCGGTTAACCGCGAGTTTTGTCGCGTGTGGGGCGAACCCTTGCCGAGCAGCAATGCGCGGCCGGCGGACCGGGCTTGTCGCGATCCGGCCCCGCCCCTGAAGCATTCCGGAAGCGGCGCCGGGGCGTTAGGCGCCGCGGGGAAGTGTACCGGATCGCGCCTTCCGAGGGCGACGGGGGCAGTCCGCCACATGCCCACCCGCGACGGAGCGATCGCCGGGGCCGTCCCTAGCCCCCGGAAGTCATTCGAATCGGAGTCCGGCGAATCCCAGGGCGTGCAGGATCTCGGCGCTGTTGAGCATGCCGCGGGCCGTGTGGCCGACATTCTCGGCCTCCACCAGCGTCCAGCCGAAATCCCACCGCTCGGCCTCGGCCACCTCCCGGGCGAGGCGGAAGGTGCGTCGGCCCCGGTCAAGGCGGTTGGCGCCTTGCCGGCGGCCCTCGGCGTTCATCGTCAGATCCTCGGAGCCGGTATCCTCGGCACCGAGATAGATCGTGATCGGGGCCTCGAGATAGCCGCGCATCAGCTCGCGGGATTCCAGCTCCTCCGGCAGGGCACCGAAGCCGTAGGGGGTATCCTCGTCGAGCGTCGGAAGGACATAGGTGGAGGGGTTGGCGAGGATGATGCGGGCGACGTCGAGCGGCGCGGAATAGGCGGCGTAGCGCGACAGGAACTGGGCGCCGGCGGAATGCCCGAAGAGATAGATCGGCGCGTCCTGCGCTTCCCGTTGCCTGATCCAGTCGATCATCTCGTCGACGAGCTCGATCGTCCAGTCCTCCGGGTCGCGCTGCGCGTCGCCGTCCGAGACACCGCCCCGGTGGTAGCGCCAGCTGGGAAAGCGGTCCTCGTCGAACAGCGGCGAATAGACGACGAAGCAGGATGTCTCGGCCAGGTTCCGGGCCGAATCCCGGTAGGATTCCGCCCCCCGTCCGTTGCCGTGGAAGACGACGAGGACCGAGGGCGCGGCGCATCCCCGGGGCTTGTAGGTGAAGACCCTCATCGAGACACCCTCCAGCACGGCGGTCGCGGAACTGCCGCCGCCCGCGCCGAAATCCTCGCGGGACGTGGCCGGTTGCGGGGACAGCAGCGCGGAGAGGACCAGCGCCGCCAGGCAAACGCGCAGGCGGGCGAAGCGGTTCACCGGCGGGGCCTCGTGGGTTCGGGCGACGATCCAGCGCCGCCGGTCGCACCGCGCCGCGCGCTGAAGACGGGATGCATGCGGACGGGACGGAAGCTGCGCTTCATCTGCGCCAGGCCGGGGCGCCCGCTGTCGAAGGCATCGTTCCAGTATCGCGCCAGGGGCTGGTCGCGGATGAAGCGATGCCGCTGCAGGTAGGCAAGCCCCGGATAGGCGTGATCGGAGACGGTGATGAACATGCTCGCGGTCTGCGCGTCGATCGGGCCGCCGAAGGTGAAGGCGGCGACGGTGCCGTCGATCTCGATGACCTGGCCGCGCAGCACCGCCGGCAGCAGCCGGTCGCCCTGCGCCAGGCAGTGCCGGGCATAGGAGCGATAGGGGCCGACCCGGACGCCGCGGGCGGCGAGGCCCCGCCGCCAGCTGTCGAGCAGGGTTTCGCAGGCTGCCCGATCGGCGGCCGAATAGGGCCTCACCTCGGCCGCCTGGAACATCGGATGCGACAGCTTGCGGCGCAGCGACGCATAGCCCGCGCCTTCCAGCGCGCGGACCTGGTTCGCGTCGTAGACGTATTCGTCCGCGTTGAACCGCAGGGTGAAGCCGTGGCGCGCCACCGCCGCGGCAAGCTCCTCGGGAACCCGGGCGATCCGTTGCCTGCCATCGGCATTCGCGGCCGCCATGCGCGCGTTCGCGTGATCCAGCGCGGCCGGCACGAAGGGGAAGGGAGGCACGAGGAGCGACAGGGAGGCCCGCGCGCCGTCGCGCTTGACCCGGTAGACGAGCAGGGCGCCGGCCGCCTCCTCGAACAACAGGCGCTCGCGGCCGGAAAGCTGGCTGAAGAAATGCAGGTAGGGAAAGTAGTAGGACCAGCCGGTGACGCCGGCGGCCGCGACGGCCGACGCGACGCGATCGTTGTCGGTGGCGGCGAACCGGCGCAGGCCGGCGAGCGCGTCGTCCGGCTCCGCCGCCGCCACGGCCCGGTGCCCGGCGGTCACGACAGCACCGCGGCGGCGGCCGGGGCGATGCGCGCGGGGCGGGTCGCCTCCTCCCTCGCGCGCGGTCCCGGCCGTGCCTCGAGCCCGCGCATGGCGGACGCGAGACGGTCGGGCCAGCGCGCTGCCATGGCGCCGCGCCTGCGATGCGCCGGCCTCCGCCGGGGCACGTTCGATGTGCCCATGGACATGGTGCGACCGGCGAGGTCGGTCGAGCCGCCGGGGCTTTCGACCCCGATCTGGCGGACCCGGCCGCGAGGCGGGGCGATAGGGTGATCGCCGAAGCAGTTCGTGCCGGGAAACGGGGGGGGCAGGGGCTGTGACGACGCGCGGGCGCGGGCCTCGCGGAGCCGGCCCGGGATCGGGCCGTCGTCGGGAATGTCGGTGGGAATCCACCTTCGCATCCACGATTTCGCCGGTACGATTGCGGACGAATGGAAGTGACGTGAATCGCGCCCGTGCCATTGGATCAGGCCGTCATGCGCAGAATGACCGGAATTTGAACTCGATTTCGGGAGACACGGTAATGACGCCGTGGGCATGATTTCAGAACTCCCGCGAAATGGCTCGCACTAAAAGGCGCGGCGGGCTTTACAGAGTTGCAATCGCGAGGATCATTGTTAACCACCGCACGGGGCGCGCGCAACTGCCGTGGTGGCCGGAATGCGCGGGCGCAGGCAGGTCGAATCGCCGATCCGAGGGGCGGGCCGATGGCGCGCGGTGTGCCGGGCCGGTGCGAGCGGCATAGGGCGGGGCTCGCGGCCCGCGGTTCCCCCCTTTCGCCCGCCCCCACGGCCGCCGAGCCGGTGGATCGGGCCGTTTCGTCAGGTTCGACACGCGCCCTCATGCGGTCCGGTCGCGCGTCGTATGGCCGCCGCGCGGGTCCGGGTAGGTCGGGGGGCGGTCCTGCCGGGTCCATTCTCCCAACGTCCGGAATTCGCGAGACGAATTGCGCTTTCCTCCGTGGAGTGAATCCATAGGGCAAAATACAATACCGAATGGGGCGGAGGTGTTAACATCATTTGATCAGTGCATTAACCTTTCGGACGGCGGGGATAATTCTTTGTGTGTATCAGTCCGTTTGCGCGGCGGCACGAACGGGACGAGGTAAACTGCTTTTCAGTTGCCCGGTCGCGGGGAAGCGCGTATGCGTTTAATGCTTAGATCGGTGAGGTTATTATGTCCGTCGATTTGCCTCGAGCACGCATCATTAATGCGAAACGCGCCTTTTCCACCCGAAGGGTTCCGCAGAAACATCTGCGCCGCCTGATCACGGGCGACCTGCGGCCGGAGCCGGGTGATCTGGTGCTCGCCCGGGTGGAGGAAATCCTGAAGCACACCAAGCTGGAACTCACCGATGGGCGGCGAGCGCACATGTTCGCCGGCGACGAGATCGTGGTCGCCTTCGGACACCGCTACGCGCCCGACCAATACGAGGCGATCATCGGCGAGAACATGGCCCCGTGCGACCTCGTCGCCGCGGGCGGACTCGCGGCGGTGGAGATCTCGCGCCACCAGAGGATGCTGCCGCCGACGCGAATCGCGCCGCTGGGCCTGCTCGCGCGGGCGGACGGATCCCGCATCAACCTGCGCGATTACGGCGTCCGCACGGGATCGCATCGGCCCGCCATCCCGGCGATCCTGTCGCTGGGAACGTCCATGAATGCCGGCAAGACGCTCGCGGCGATGTCGATGGTGCGGGGCTTCAAGCGGCTGGGCCACAAGGTCGCCGCGCTGAAGATCACCGGCACCGGAGCCGGCGGCGACCAGTGGATCATGCACGATGCCGGCGCCGATGTGGTGGCGGATTTCACCGATGCCGGCTTCGCCAGCACCTACCTCGCCGCGATCCCGGAAATCGAGGCGGGCTGCATGCGGCTGCTGAACCACGCCGCGGCGAAGGGCTGTGACATCGCGGTGATCGAGATCGCGGACGGCCTGCAGCAGCTCGAGACGGCGCAGCTGATCCGCAGCACGGCGATCCTCGATCAGACGATCGGAACGGTGTTCGCGGCCTATGACGCGATGGGGGCGAAATACGGCGTCGATCTGCTGCGGTCGGCGGGCCACAACGTGATCGCCATCAGCGGTCGGCTGGGGCGATCCCCCCTGGGGGTGCGCGAGGCGGAGGCGGCGACCGGGCTGCGGGTCTACAGCCCGTGGGACTTGCAGGAAGGGATGCTGGTGCCGACGGTCCGCCGCTGCGCGGTGCACAGGATCGCCGTCGCGGGCGGCGGATCGGCCCCGCTGCGGCGTGTCGCGCGCGACCTGCGGAGCGCGGTCCAGGAGGTCTGCGGCGTCGATATCGACTGTCCGGTGATGCGGCGCGACCGGGCGGCTCGCGCGGTGCTGGCCGCCGCGGTCGAGGCGGTGATGTCCGCCGAGGCCGACATGCTGTGCACGGCCGGGGGCGCCGGGCGCGCGAACCGGCGCAACGGATCGACGCGGCGGCGTGTCCAGACCGCGCTGGGCGAGGTCTGGCTGCGGATGCCACGGCTGCGGCACGGCAGCTTCGCGACCGCCGCCGCCATCGGCGACGTGCCCCGCCGGATCGTCGAGGACCTGCTCGATGCGCGGACCGAGGCGCGGTTCGAGGCGGCGCTGCACCGCCTGCTCGAGGCGCTCGGCGGGGCCGCGCCGGCAGATTTCGACGCCGCGCGCCGCGCCGTCCGGGGCGCCATCGAGATGACCGGACGGCGCCCCGACCCCGAGTGGGCGCGGCTGGCGGAACGGGATGCACTGGGGCCGGCGGAGGGCGATTTGGCCGACGAGGTGGAGGACGTGGAGAGCAGCTTCGACGATCTGGAGGCCGGGTCCGATGAGCGGCATGCCGAGATCCTCTACGGCGCGCGGTCGATGCCCGACCGGGTTCCCCTGCGCTACATTCCCGTCCCCGGCGAATGATCGCGGGGACGGCGAGCCCCGCGGGCAGGGATCGGCATCGAAGGGAGGTCGGTTTCCATGGCGCGGCGTCGAAAGGCGGGTGAGCGGTCCCTGATCGACGGGATCTGGCGCCGGTCCCGTGCGGGGCTGGCCGTCGTGGTGCTGTTCGGCGCCTGCTTCAACGTCCTGAAATTCGCGATGCCGCTCTACCTGCTGCAGGTGCTCGATCGGATTCCGGCCAGCCGCAGCCTCGAGACACTGGTCATGCTCACGGTCATCACCGCGATTGCCGTGGCGGCGGGATACACGCTCGACATCGTGCGCGGCCGCATGATGACCCGCTGGGGCGCGTGGATCGAGGCGCAGCTCGGTCCCGAGATCCTGAGCCGCGCCACGCGGGCGGGCGATCGATCCGGCGGCGATGCCGGCGGACAGGCGCTGACCGACCTGGCCGCGGTCAGCCGGTTCGCCAGCCGGCTGATGGAGCGCTGGTTCGACCTGATCTGGGCGCCCGTCTTCGTCTTCGGGGTGTGGCTGATCCACCCGCTCCTGGGTCTCGTGGTGGTGGTGGCGGTGGCGCTGCTGACCCTGCTGGGGCTCCTGCAGGACCGGATATCCAGCCCCTCGCGGCGCGCGGCCAGCGCGGCCCGCCGCGAGGGAGGGGATTTCCTGCGCACGATGGAGCGCAACCGGGACGCGGTGGGCGGCCTGCAGATGGGCCAGACCCTGACCGAGAGATGGCGCCGCACCGAATCGGGCCGATTGGAGGAGCGCGAGGCGACCGACGCGCATGGCGACCTGTTCCGAACCCTGATGGCGGCGCTCGGCCAGTTCCTGCGGATCGGCATCCTGTCGATCGGGGTCTGGCTCATGGTGCTGGACCAGCTGACCATCGGTGGCATCTTCGCCGCGCGGGTGATGGCCGGGTTCGGCTTCCGGCTGGTCGAGGCGGCGGTGCGGAACTGGCGCCCCACGCGCGAGGCCCGGGACGCCTATCGCCGGCTGGTGGCGTATCTGGCGCCGGTGGAGGCGGGGCAGACCTCGGTGCCGCCCGGCATCGAGACCGCGCCGCTGCTGCTCGACGCGGTGGGGCACCGCTACCCGTTCCAGCGCAGGACCCTGTTCCGGCGGCTGTCGCTGCGCCTCGATCCCGGTGAGTTCGTGCTGATCACCGCCCCCGCGGGGTCCGGCAAGACCACCCTGACGCGGATCGTCGTCGGCCTGATGGCGCCGCGCCACGGCACGGCGCGACTCGGCGACGTGGACATCCTGCGGCTGCCGGCGGATCTGCGGGCGCGGCTGATCGGCTACATGCCGCAGCATACCGAATTGTTCGACGCCACGATCCGCGAGAACATCGCGCGGCTGGGCGAGGCGCCGATCGAGGACGTGATCGAGGTCGCGAAGCTGGTCGGGATCCACGACGTCATCGTCGAGCTGCCCGACGGCTACGACACCCGCATCGGCCCCGACAACGGCTGCGTGCTGAGCGGCAGCCAGCGCAAGCGCATCGGCATGGCCCGGGCGTTCTTCGGAAATCCGCGCCTGATCGTGCTGGACGAACCGTCCGCCAATCTCGACGCGCCCTCGCGCCGCGCGATGGAGCGGGCGCTGCGGAGCCGCAAGCGGGCCGGGGCGAGCATCGTCGCGACGCAGGTGATCGATTCGCCGCGCCTGCGGCGTCTGGCCGACCGCATGATCACCATCGAGGCGGGCAGGGCCGAGGTGGTCGAGGCGACCCCGCCCCGGAGGGACCGCACCTCCCGGCGCCGGCCCGACCTGGCGATGGTCAGATGAGCGGCGCGCCCGACACGACGGCGCCGACGGCACGGGGCCGGGACCCGGCCCTGCGGCACCCGTTCGGCCTCGGCCTTATGGCAACCGGCTTCGCCATCATCCTGACCTTCGCGGGCACCTTCGCCGCCTGGTCGATCATGGCCCCGGTCAGCAGCGCGGTGGTGGCGCCCGGCCTGGTGAGCGTCGACACGAATGTTCGGACCGTCCAGCACCTGGAGGGCGGGATCGTGGAGGCGATCGAGGTCCGCGAAGGGACCGAGGTCGATGCGGGGGACGTGGTGCTGCGGCTGTCCAGCACGATCCCGGCGGCCGTGATGACCGAGGTGCAGGCGCGGCTCTTCGAACTGCAGGCGCTGGAGGCGCGGCTCGTCGCAGAGCGCGAAGGGCGCGAGAAGATCGAGTTTCCCCGGGATCTGGCGCTGAAGGTCGGGGACCGGGCCGCGCAGGAGGCGATGCGCGGCCAGGAGGAGGTGTTCGACAGCCGGCGCACGCTCCTTGCCGATCAGCTGCGGGTGCTGGACCAGACCCGCGCGGGCATCGAGAGCGAGATCGAGGGCCTCGAGGGCCAGATCGCCGCGGCCCGGCGCCAGCTCGCCCTGCTGGACGACGAGATCGCCACCGTCGAGACGCTGGTCGGGCGTCAGCTCGCGCAACGCAGCAGCCTGCTCGGACTGCAGCGCGACAAGGCGGTCCTGGAGGGCGCGATCTCGGTCAGCGCGGCGGCGATAGGGACGGCGCGGCAGCGCATCGAGGAGACCGTCCTGCGCATGGCGGAGCTCCGCGCGCTGCGTGAGAACGCAGTGATCGAGGAGTTGCGGGCCAGCCGGGCGCGGGCCTACGAACTGCGCCAGCGGCTGGCGGAGGCCGGCGACGTGCTGCAGCGCACCGAGATCCGGGCGCCGATCTCCGGCGTCGTGGTCAATCTCGCGATCAGCACGATCGGAGGGGTCGTGTCGCCGGGCCAGCCGCTGCTCGATATCGTGCCGACCGACGACAAGCTGGTGGTGCGCGCCACCATCGACCCGCTCGACATCGATCAGGTCGCGGTCGGCCTGCCCGCCACCGTGTGGCTCTCGGCGCTCAACCGGCGCAGCCAGAACGGCATCGAGGGACGGGTGCAGACGATCTCGGCCGACCGGATCACCGATCCGCGCACCGGCGCCAGCTACTACCTGTCGCGGATCGAGCTGGACCCGGGGGACGTGGAGCGCAGCGACATCCCGCTGCAGCCGGGCATGAGCGCCGAGATCATGATCCGCACCGGCTCACGGACGACGTGGGAATACGTCTCCGCCCCGATTGCGCGCGCCATCTCCAGAAGCCTACGCGAGGGGGAATGACGGTGACTGAGAAGATCGGATACCGTGCCGCCGGCAATCACTGGTCCGCCCAGCCGGTGATCGTCGTCCGCCCGGACGCGGAGGCCGCGCTGCCCGCCGGAGCGCTGTCCCGCCTGATCGAGGCGGTCGGCCCCCAGAGGGAGGACACCCTCGATTTCGCCGGCTGGCGGGATCTGGCCGGCGCGCGGGGGGCGTTGCAGGCCGCCGCCGTCACCGGCGTCCTGGCCGTGGTGATGCAACGCACGCTCTACTGGCCGGTCGCGTTCTGCGCCGTCGGGGCGGAGGGCGCGGCGGTGTTCGAGACGCGCAACCGCGAGGTGGGCCGGATCGCCGCGCGGCGCGCGCTCGACGTGGTCGCGGCGCTGGCCGAGGGGCGGCCGGCGGAGCGGCTGCGCGACGATGTCGCGGCGGCGCTCGCGGCGTTTCAGAAACGGAGCGCGCGCATGACCCCGGCCTACGACGCGCTGATGCTGGCCCGTCGGGCCGAGGAACGGGGCATCGGCTGGACCAGCGTGGAGGGGTCGACCTTCGTCCGGCTGGGCGCGGGGCGCCATTCCAAGATGCTGCGGGGCTCGGAATCGTCGGACACGTCGCTGCTGGCCAAACGCCTCGCCAAGAAGAAGACGGTGACCAACGCGATGCTGAGCGAGGCCGGCATCCCGGTGCCGGCGCAACGGCGCGTCACCTCGTTGCGCGGCGCGCTGCGGGCCTATCTCGCCCTCGGGCGGGAGGTCGTCGTCAAGCCGTCGGAGGGCAACCAGGGCAAGGGCGTGACCATCCGCCCCGCCACGGCGCTGCAACTGGCCCGTGCGTTCCGGCAGGCGCGCGAGGTATCGCGCAGTGTCGTGATCGAGCGGTTCGCGGCGGGGGAGGAGTATCGCCTCCTCGTGGTGGGCGGCCGTTTTCGCGCCGCCGCGCAACGGCGTCCGGCGGCCGTGGTCGGCGACGGTCGCGCGACGATCCGGGAACTGGTCGCGCGGGTGAATGCCGATCCGGCGCGCGCGCCGGTGCCGCATGGCCGGCTGGCGGTCAGGCTGCCGATCGCGTTCGACGCGGCGGCGACCCGCCACCTGGCGCGGCAGGGGCTGGACCCCGAGAGCGTGCCGGCCGCCGGTCGACGGGTCGAGGTCAACGGAACCTCGAATGTCAGCCGGGGCGGCGACACCGTCGACCGGACCGACGACATCCACCCGCAGATCCGCGATCTGGCCGAGCGGGCGGCGCGGATTCTCGACATCGACCTGTGCGGCATCGACTTCATCACCCCGGACCCGACGCGGCCGACCGACGAGGTCGGCGGGGCCGTGTGCGAGGTGAACACGCAACCCGGCCTGAGCCTGCACCTCCATGTCTCGGAGGGGCGGTCCCGCGACGTGGCCGCGGATTACCTCGACGTGCTCTACCCGTCCGGGACGGCGTCGCGCGTTCCGGTCGTGGTCGTCGCGACCGGAGACGGCTCCGGCCCGCCGGTCACCCAGATCGCGGCGGCGGCTGCCGCGCACGGCCTGCGGCTGGGCGTGGCCTGCGATGCGGCGATCGCCCTGCCGGGGAGCGCGATGCACCTGCCGGGCGCCGAGGCGATCGCCTGGGAGGATCGCATCGACGCGGCCCTCGTGGTCGTCCCGGCCCGCCGGATCGACCGCGCCGGGCTGGGGCTCGACCGCGTGGACCTCGCCGTCCTGCCGCCCGGCAGCCGGTCCGGCCGCGCGGCACGGGTGGCCGGGGTACTCGATCGCGCGGCCGGCGGGCGGACCCTGCCCGCCGATGCCGAGAATCTGGTGCCGCGCCTGCTGGCCGCGCTGGGCGCGGCGGAGCGCCCGCCGATCCCCGCCCTGGTGGGGGTCAGGGATCTCCCCGCGGCGGAGCCCGACGCGCGACGGGTGGCCTTCGCGGGCGATATCGGCTTCGGGGAGGCCTATCGCCACTATCCGGCCTGCCGCGATCTGCAGCGCCTCCTCGACCGGCGGGGCTACGACCACTGCGTGGGAGGCGTGCGCCACCTCGTGGCCGAAGCCGACATGGCCATCGGCAACCTGGAGGTGCCGCTCGCCCCCCGGGTCGATGCGCGGCTGCGCGGGCGCAAGAAGTTCCTCGGCTGGTGCGAGCCGCAGCGGACCCTGCGGGCCCTGGTCAGGGCCGGGTTCGGCGCGCTGTCGCTGGCGAACAACCATGCGATGGATTGCGGCGCGCTGGGCCTCGCCGCCACGGCGCAGCAGCTCGGCGGCGCCGGAATCACCCCGTTCGGCGCCGGCCGGACGGAGGAGCTGGCGGCACGCCCCATCGTGCGCCGGATCACCGCCGGGGGGCGGACCCGGTCGCTCGTGATCTTCGCCGCCTTCGAGGCGCGGCGGCGCTACGAGAGGGCCTTCAACTGGTACGCCACAGGCGCCGGCGAGGGGGTCGGACGGCTCGATCCCGCGCGGATCGCCGCCCAGATCGCCGCATTGCGGGCCGAGCTGGACGACCCGCTCTTCGTGGCGTTCCCGCATTGGGGCCTGGATTACAAGGAGGTCACGGACAGCCAGAGGCAGGCCGCCGCCGCCCTCGTCGAGGCCGGTGTGGACGCGATCATCGGCCATGGCACCCATGCCTGCCAGAGGATCGATCTGCTCGGGGGGGTTCCCGTGATCTACGGGCTGGGGAACTTCGTCTGGAACACGCCGGGCAGCGGATTCCACAAGTTCGACGCCCCCCCCTTCGGCCTGGTCGCGGAACTGGTCCTCGGACGGTCGGACGGCTTCGTGCTGCGCCTCTATCCCATCGTCACCGACAACGCGGTCACGCGGTTCCGCAATCGCCCCGTCGATGCGGACGAGTTCGCGCGGGCCGCCGCGGCGATCCTGCCGGACGGGCATCCGGTGGCCCCGCTGGGCGAGGCCGGAACGCTGCACCTGGCGCTGGATATCCGGGGGGGTACGGAGACCGGTGTGGTCGAACGCGGGCTCCGGCGCGCCACCTGCTGAGGCGCGCGCGAGGAGCATGGGCAGGGCGGCTGGCCGCCGATCGGGCCGGGACGTGCAGGATGCGGGGGATCTGCGCGACGTGGTGCTGCCGGAGAGATTCGAACTCTCGACCTCTCCCTTACCAAGGGAGTGCTCTACCCCTGAGCTACGGCAGCGCGCGTCGGTGGGGGGTCCATAGACGCCGGGGGCGGGGCACGCAAGTGGCCCGTGCGGGAAAATCGCGGGCGAACTGGACCCTCGCGCGGGATACGTCTATGTCGGGCCCATGTCGAAGCCGCCGAACCCGAAGAGCGACCAGAAGTCGACGCCCGCGGCGGCCCGGAAGGACCGCCTGAAGGCGGCGCTGAAATCCAACATCGCCCGGCGCAAGGCGCAGGCCCGGGCCCGGGACGAGGCCCCGCGCGGCGAGAGCGAGCAGTAGGACCGATCCCATGGATTCCATCGTCGTGACCGGCGGCGCCGAGCTTTCCGGCCAGATTCCCATCGCCGGCGCCAAGAACGCCTGCCTGACGCTGATGCCGGCCACGCTCCTGAGCGAGGAGCCGCTGACGCTGACCAATGCGCCGCGGCTGAGCGACATCGCCACGATGACGAGCCTTCTGACCTCGCTGGGGGCGGAGGTGACGTCGCTGCAGGGCGGGCGCGTCCTGGCGATGTCCTCGCACGACCTCGACAACCACGTCGCCGACTACGAGATCGTGCGGAAGATGCGGGCCTCGGTGCTGGTGCTGGGGCCGATGCTGGCGCGGGACGGCCACGCGGTGGTGTCGCTGCCGGGCGGCTGCGCCATCGGGGCGCGGCCCGTCGACCTGCACCTGACCGCGCTGGAGGCGCTGGGCGCGGAGCTGGATCTGCGCGACGGCTATGTCCATGCGCGCGCGCCGGGCGGGTTGAGGGGCGGCCGCGTGGTCTTTCCCAAGGTGTCGGTAGGCGCGACCGAGAACGTGCTGATGGCCGCGACCCTCGCGAAGGGGACGACCGTGATCGAGAACGCCGCGCGCGAGCCGGAGATCGTGGATCTGGCCGATTGCCTGCGCCGGATGGGTGCCGCGATCGAGGGCGATGGCAGCGGCACGATCACCGTCGAGGGGGTGGAACGCCTGTCGGGGGCGACCCACCCGGTGGTGCCCGACCGGATCGAGCTGGGCACCTATATGCTCGCCCCCGCGATCTGCGGCGGCAGCGTCGAGTGCCTTGGCGGCCGGGTCGACCTGATCGGGGCCTTCTGCGAGCGGCTGGACGCGGCCGGGATCGCGGTGGAGGAGACGCCGCGCGGCGTGCGCGTCTCGCGCCGCAACGGGCGGATCGACGCGGTGGACGTGGAGACCGAGCCGTTCCCCGGCTTTCCGACCGATCTGCAGGCGCAGATGATGGCCTTGCTGTGCACCGCCGAGGGAACCTCCACGCTGCACGAGACGATCTTCGAGAACCGCTTCATGCACGCGCCGGAACTGATCCGGATGGGCGCGCGGATCGAGGTTTCGGGCGGCCGGGCGAAGGTGCACGGGGTCGAGCGGCTGAAGGGCGCGCCGGTGATGGCGACGGATCTGCGGGCCAGTATCTCGCTGATCCTGGCGGGGCTGGCCGCCGAGGGCGAGACGCTGGTCAGCCGGGTCTATCACCTGGACCGGGGCTACGAGCAGGTCGAGGAGAAGCTGTGCGCCGTGGGCGCCAGGGTCGAGAGGGTCACGGACCGATGAGCGATGCCAGATTCGAGGATGCACATGGGGGGCCGCTGCGGCTGCGGGCCTTCGACGCGGACGATCTGCAGGTGATCTCCTCCTTGGTGCAGGATGCCGTCGTGCCGATCACCGAGATGACGTGGAACCGCTCGCAACGCCGGTTCGGGATGCTGCTGAACCGCCTGCGCCGCGAGGACCAGCGCCTCGGCAGGGGCGAGGTGGAGCGGGTGCAATCGGTGCTGGCGGTCGAGGACGTGACCGATGTGCGGATCCAGGGGGTCGACCGGGCCGACCGCGACCTGATCCTGCAGGTGCTGGCGCTGACCCTGGAGCCGGGGGAGGACGGCGGCGGCCGGGTGATCGTGACGCTGGCGGGGGACGGGGCGCTGGCGCTGGAGGTCGAGGCGCTGGAGGTGACGCTGCGCGACGTGACGCGGCCCTATCGCGCGCCCTCGGGCAGAATTCCCGATCACGGCGCCTGAGGCGGGCCGGCCGCCGGCGTATTTGGACAAAGCAAGGAAGCCCCGAGGAGGGACGATGGCCCGGTTTCTGGACACGGCGTCGGCGGATTTCGAGGCGGAGCTGGCGGGCCTGCTGTCGATGAAGCGCGAGGAATCCCCCGACGTGGATGCGGCGGTGGCGGCGATCATCGCCGATGTCCGGGCGCGCGGCGACGCGGCGCTGGTGGAACTGACGGCGAAATTCGACCGCATGGAGCTGACGCCGGAGCGGCTGGCCTTCGACGAGGCGGAGATCGCGGCGGCGATCGCCGCCGTGCCGGCAGCGGAGCGGGCGGCGCTGGAGGTGGCGGCGGAGCGGATCCGGGCCTATCACGAGCGGCAGATGCCGCGCGACGAGAGCTGGACCGATGCCACGGGGGCCACGCTCGGCTGGCGCTGGAGCGCGGTGGGGGCCGCCGGCCTCTACGTGCCCGGGGGGCGGGCCTCCTATCCCTCCTCGGTGCTGATGAACGCCATCCCCGCCCAGGTCGCCGGGGTGGAGCGGCTGGTCGTCACCGCGCCGACGCCGGGCGGGGTCGTCAATCCGCTGGTGATCCTGGCCGCGCGGCTGTCGGGTGTCGACCGGATCTATCGCGTGGGGGGCGCGCAGGCCATCGCGGCGCTGGCCTACGGCACGGACAGCATCGCGGCGGTGGACAAGATCACCGGCCCCGGAAACGCCTATGTCGCCGCCGCCAAGCGCCGCGTCTTCGGGCGGGTGGGGATCGACATGATCGCCGGCCCGTCGGAAATCCTGGTGATCGCCGACGGCGAGACCGACCCCGACTGGATCGCACTGGACCTGCTGAGCCAGGCCGAGCACGACGAGAGCGCGCAATCGGTCCTGATCACCCCCGATCGCGATCTGGCGCGGCGGGTGGCGACCGCCGTCGAGTCGCGGCTGGAGACGCTGGAACGGCGCGAGATCGCGCGGGCGAGCTGGCACGGATGCGGGGCGGTGATCGTGGTGCGGGATCTCGACCACGCGGCGGAACTGGCCGACCGATTCGCGCCCGAACATCTGGAACTCTGCGTGGCCGAGCCCGAGGCGCTGGCCGCGAAGATCCGCAACGCCGGGGCGATGTTCCTCGGCCACTGGACGCCGGAGGCGATCGGCGACTATGTCGGCGGGCCGAACCATGTCCTGCCGACGGCGCGGTCTGCGCGCTTTTCCAGCGGGCTGTCCGTGATGGATTTCCTCAAGCGCACCACCATGGCCCGGATGACCCCCGAATCGCTCCGCGCGATCGGGCCGGCGGCGGAGACGCTGGCGCGATCGGAGAGCCTGGAGGCGCACGGTCTGTCGGTGCGGGCCCGGCTGGACCGGCTGAACTGATCTCGACGGGGCGGGGGCGCGTGCTTATCTTGCGCGCCGAGTGCGGCGGAAGCGGAAACCGGATGACTTACCTGAGCCATGTCGAGGTGGACGACGAGGGGCGCCCCGCGCCCTCGCCGGAACTGGAACAGGAGCGCCGGGTCGCCGTCTTCGACCTGCAAGAGGGCAGCGTGTTCCGGCTCCCCGATGCGCCGGGCCCCTATCGGCTGCGCCTCGGCGTGCGCGAGGGGCGGGCCGTGTTCCGCTGGCAGGGGGCGGAGGGATCGGCGGGAGAGTTCGCGTTGGCGCTGGCGGGTCTGGCGCAGGCGGCCAAGGATTATCGCACCTTGTGCGACAGTTACGCCGAGGCGGTGAAATCGCTCCCGCCGGCGCGGATCGAGGAGATCGACGCCGCGCGGCGCGAGATCCACGGCGAGGCCGCGCGCCAGTTGCAGGCGCGGCTGGCCGACCGGGCCGAGATGGACGAGACGACCGCGCGGCGCCTGTTCACGTTGATCTGCGCGCTGGCCGGGTCGGGCTGATGCGTCTTGATTCTTTGCGCGAAGGGGGCCATCTAGTCGCCATCCGTTAATGCGGAGGACAAACCACGGAGTGACCATGGCCAAGGAAGAACTGCTCGAATTCCCCGGCGTCGTGAAGGAACTCCTGCCGAACGCGACGTTCAGGGTCGAGCTGGAAAACGGCCATGAGATCATCGCGCACACGGCGGGCAAGATGCGCAAGAACCGCATCCGCGTTCTGGCCGGCGACAAGGTGCAGGTGGAGATGACCCCCTACGACCTGACCAAAGGGCGGATCAATTACCGCTTCAAGTAAGGCGCCGCGGCTGATCCTCGGCTCCGGCTCGCCCCGGCGGCTGGAGCTGTTGCGGCAGATCGGCCTGGAACCGGCCGAGATCCGCGCCCCCGAGATCGACGAGACGCCGCATCGCGGCGAGTTGCCCCGCGACTATTGCCGCCGGATGGCGCGGGAGAAAGCCGACGCCTTGCCCGTGGCGTCGGGCGAAGTTCTGATCTGCGCCGACACCACGGTCCATGCCGGGCGGAGGATCCTCGGCAAGCCGGCGGATGCCGAGGAGGCGCGGGCCTTCCTGTCGCTCCTGTCGGGGCGGCGGCATCGGGTGGTGACCGCCGTGGCGGTGCGCGCGGGCGGGCGGATATGGCAGCGCGACGTGACCAGCGCAGTGAAGCTGAAGCGCCTGTCGGAGGCGGAGATCGCCGGCTACATCGTCACCGGCGACTGGCACGGCAAGGCCGGCGGCTACGCCATCCAGGGGCCTGCCGGAGCCTTCGTGCCATGGATGCAGGGCTCCTATTCGGCGGTGATGGGATTGCCCGTGGCCGAGACGGCGAGCCTGCTGCAGGCGGCCGGACTGCCGATCTGGGCCGCCGGGGAGGGCGTGACGTGAAGGGCACCACCATCCATCTCGACGAGATCGACGGCCGGCTGGCCGCCGCGCGGCTGGTCGATGGGCGCCTAGACGACCTGCTGGTCGCCCCCGATTCGGATCTGCCGCTACCGGGCGCGATCTATCGCGGCGTGGTCGATCGGCCGCTGAAGGGGCAGGGCGGCGTTACCCTGCGCCTGCCGGAGGGCACGGCGTTCCTGCGCAAGGCGCGCGGGCTCGCCCCCGGCCAACGGCTGCTCGTGCAGGTGACCGGATACGCCGAGGACGGCAAGGCCGTGCCGGTGACGGCCGATCCGGTCTTCAAGTCGCGCCACGCGATCGTCACCCCCGGCAAGCCCGGCTACAACGTCTCGCGGCAGGTGCGCGACGACGATGCACGCGAAGCCTTGCTGGCGCTTGTCCACGACATCGCCGGCCCGCCGGGGGATCTGGGCGTGATCCTGCGCTCGGCCAGCGACATCGCGCCGCCGCAGGAGGTTGCCGAAGATCTCGCGGCAATGCTCGACCTTGCCGCCCGAGTGGCGGAGGATGCGGGGCGGGAGCCGGAACTGCTGGTCGACGGGCCCGATCCGCACATGCTGGCCTGGCGCGACTGGGCGCTGCCCGACGCGCTGATCACCGATCCCGGCAACTTCTCGGTCCATGGAATCGACGCCATGATCGCCACACTGTCCGAGCCGCGGATCGACCTGCCGGGCGGCGCCTGGATGAGCGTCGAGACCACCCGCGCGCTGGTGGCGGTCGACGTGAACACCGGCGGCGACGGATCGCTGGCGGCCGGCCTGAAGGCCGATATCGCCTGCGCCCGGGCGCTGCCCGCGGCCTTGCGCTGCCGCGGGCTGGGCGGGCAGGTGACGATCGACATGGCCCCGGCGCCCAAGAAGGACCGCCGCGCCATCGAGGACGCGTTGCGCGCGGCCTTCCGCGCCGATCCGGTGGATACCACGCTGGCGGGCTGGACGCCGTTGGGTCATTTCGAGCTGCAGCGGCGGCGCGAACGCATGCCGCTGCGCCGCATCCTGGGGAAACGCCGATGAGCTGCCCGATCTGTGCCCGGCCGACCGACCGGGCCTACCGGCCGTTCTGCTCGCGCCGATGCGCCGATATCGACCTGGGCCGCTGGCTGTCGGGCGGTTATGCCGTCCCGGCCGAGGAGGAGGAAACCTGGGAGGAGGGCGATAAGGGGTCTGACGCTCGGCACTGATTTTTCCGCCCCGCCTCTGGACCTTCTCCGCGCCCCCGTCTAAGAGGGCGCCACCCTGCGGGGCCGTCGGCCTCGACCCGTGCCCGGGTAGCTCAGGGGTAGAGCAGTGGATTGAAAATCCTCGTGTCGGTGGTTCGATTCCGCCCCCGGGCACCATTCTGACCGTCTGAAAACACGGCACTCGGCGTGCTCGTTTCTTCGGGTTGACAGCGGGACGACAGACTTCTGCCTTGATTTCTGCTTGGAAGGAGGTTCCTTCCATCCGCGGCTCCGGCGAAACTGGTTCGACATCACTTCCTCTCCAGTCCGGCAACCGGAGAAGAATGGTGACCGTAGAAAAGATGCCGCAGGACGGTCTGCTGCCTATCGGATCGGTCCGTATGACCGGGGCTCGCTCCAAGGCGAGCATCTACCGCGACAGCTGGCGGGGAGCATTTCGGCCACCGCGGAGGCAAGGCCGCTCGCGCCGCTCCATGATTATGCAAGTTGTTGAAGGCGATTCCTCGGTTTGGCCGATGCCGGCGCCGATCGACACCAGCCCGGCCACGACGGCGCCCCGAAAGGGGTTACGAGGTATTGCAGTCCCGCGGCGGTGGCCCGGCCCGTGTATGGGGTCATCTACTTGCCCGCCGGTTGGCCCCTCCGCCACCACGGTTCACCCTGGTCGTCAGAGGCTTGCGGGGATCTTGGCTTCAGCGGCAGGGCCGGAGAGCATATCGCAAGTTGCTGAAACCGTTCAGCTGCTCCGAAGCCATGCCTGTCCGCCGCCGCCGCGAGGCATCGACTGTGCTGTGCCATGGTGCAGGCGCCCACATGTCGGGCCGGAATGCCGCGGTCCTGACATGGACCTGTGCCCGCGATCCGGCATTCCCGAGGCCGGCGCCACCCGGGCTTCGCGCCCCGTGGTTCTCGGATCTGACGATATTTTCCGACACGAAGCTTGGCGGCGGGAACCGGAGTTCCCCCGGCCGTTCGGGGCTCTCTCTCCGTCCGGGCCTTCGGTAAAACGGTCCGGGACGGAGGTCGAAAATTGCTCATTTCTTGAGCACTTCCGGGCCCGGATCGGTGAATATTTCACCTGCTGCGCCGTCCGGGGCACGCGCACCGGCCTGCCGGCTTTGTCGCGGCCCGCCCTCTTGCCAGAAAGGGTTGGACGAGCGGAAGGATCCCATGTCTGCGGAAATCGACGTCGAACTCGTGGGCGTGACGAAGGCCTACGGCGATACATTGGCCGTGGACGGCGTCGACTTGCGGATCCGGGGAGGGCAGTATTGCTGCCTGCTCGGACCTTCGGGCTGCGGCAAGAGCTCGACACTGCGCATGATCGCCGGCCACGAGACGATCTCGAGGGGCGATATCCTCATCGCCAACCGCCGGATCAACGACGATCCGCCCGCCCGCCGGGGCACGGCGATGATGTTCCAGAGCTACGCCCTGTTCCCCCACCTCGATACCCGTGACAACGTCGCCTTCTCGCTGAAGATGAAGGGCGACGCGAAAGCCGAGCGACACGCGCGCGCCATGGAGATGCTCGACCTGGTCTCGATGACCGATTACGCCGGGCGGAAGCCGACCGAACTGTCGGGCGGGCAGCAGCAACGCGTGGCGCTCGCCCGCGCTCTGATGACCCGGCCGAGCGTGCTCCTGCTCGACGAGCCGCTCTCGGCGCTGGACCCGTTCCTCAGGGGGCGGATGCGGGCCGAACTGCGCCGGATCCAGCGCGAGCTCGGCATCATCTTCGTCCACGTCACCCACAGCCAGGAGGAGGCGATGGCGCTTGCCGATCTGGCCGTGGTGATGAACGAGGGCCGGATCGTGCAGCAAGGCCCGCCGCGGGAACTCTTCAACCGGCCGGCCACGGCCTTCGTTGCCCGCTTCATGGGCGGGCACAACATCCTCGACATGGACGGGCGCACGGTGACGCTGCGGTCCGACGCCATCCGGCTCAGCCGTAAGCCGAACGAGGGTCGGCGCCGCGCCACGGTGCGCGAGGTCGAGTACCAGGGGGCGCAGGTGCACCTGAACCTCGCCACGGAGCGGGGCGAGGAGATGGCCGCGATCCTGCCCGAACGGACGTATTTCTCCGACCCCTTCGCACCAGGCGAGTCCGTGGGAGTGACCTGGGCCCCGGAGGATATCCACGAGGTCGGGCCCGAGGCCTGACGCGCAAGAACGAAAAGAAACAGAGAGGATCCGCACGATGACCACCCGCCGCACCTTCCTGAAGGGCGCCACCGCGCTCGGCGCCAGTTCGCTCGCCGCGCCCTACGTCCACGCCCAGGAACCGGTCACCCTGCGCTACCTGTCGACGGCGGTGAACCAGTCTCCCGGCATCGCGCAGCGGGCGAGCGAGGAGCTGGGCATCAACATCGAATACATCGCGGTGACCACGGATGACGTGGCGCGGCGGGTCATCACCCAGCCCAATTCCTTCGACCTGGTGGACACCGAATACTTCGCGCTTCCGAACCTGATCCCCTCGGGCAACCTCCAGGGCATGGACGCGACCCGGATCGAGCGCGCCGACCAGATCGCCAGCGTGATCCGCGAGGGCACCGTGGAGGGCGAGCCGGTGGGCAGCGACGGTACCGCGCCCTTCGAGGTGCTCTACCTCGACAGTGCCGACGGGCAGAGCTTCGCGGCCGGGCCCACCGAGTTCATCACGCTGATCCCGACCACATACAATGCCGACACGCTGGGCATCCGGCCCGACCTGATCGAGGGCGAGGTGAAGAGCTGGGCGGCACTTCTCGATCCGAAATTCGCCGGCCGCGCGGCGATCCTCAACATTCCCTCGATCGGCATCATGGACGCGGCCATGGCGATCGAGGCCTCGGGCGAGATCACCTACGGCGACAAGGGCAACATGACCCGCGAGGAGATCGACTTCACCATCGACAGGCTGATCGAGGCGAAGCGCGCGGGGCAGTTCCGCGCCTTCTGGTCGAACTTCAACGAGAGCGTGAACCTGATGGCCTCCGGCGAGGTGGTGATCCAGTCCATGTGGTCGCCCGCCGTCACGGCGGTGCGCACGCAAGGCATCGCCTGCAAGTACCAGCCGCTGCAGGAAGGCTACCGCGCCTGGGCCTCGGGCTTCGGCCTGCCGCGCACCATCGACGGGCGCAAGGAGGACGCGGCCTACGAGTTCATCAACTGGTTCCTGTCAGGCTGGGCCGGCGCGCACCTGTCGCGGCAAGGCTACTACCCGGCGGTGCTCGAGACGACGCGCGAGTATCTGGAGCCCTACGAATGGGCCTACTGGTACGAGGGCCAGCCGGCCGAGCAGGACATCACCTCGCCCGGCGGCGACCTGCTGGAGCAGGCCGGGGCGGTCCGCGACGGTGGCTCCTATGTCGAGCGGATGGGCGCGGTCGCCTGTTGGAACGCGGTCATGGACGAGAACCAGTACATGGTCCGCAAGTGGAACGAGTTCATCGCCGCGTGACCGACGCGGCGACACCGACTGCCCGCGCCGCCGCCGGGGCCCGTCCGCGCCGCCGGTATCTCGGCGCGGGGGCGGAGTCGTTCCTGCTGGCGCTGCCGATGTGGCTCGTCTTCCTGGCCTTCTTCCTGCTGCCGCTCGCGGTCACGGTCATCGTCAGCTTCTGGGAATTCACCCAGTACTCGATCGAGCCCGCCTTCATCCTACGCAATTACACGGACCTCTTCGATGGCTGCCTTGAGGATCTGCCGTATCTCTGCACCACGCTGAAGACCTATCTCTCGACGCTGAAATTCTGCGCCGCGGTCTGGCTCTCGACGCTGCTGATCGGCTTCACCATCGCCTATTTCCTGGCCTTCCACGTCCGAACCCTGCCGGTGCAGGTGACCTTCTTCCTGATCTGCACGATCCCGTTCTGGACCTCGATCGTGATCCGCATGATCGCCTGGATTCCGCTCCTGGGACGCAACGGGCTGGTGAACGCCTCGCTGCAGGGGATCGGGATCACCGATCAGCCACTGGAATGGCTGCTCTATTCCGACTTCGCGGTGATCCTCGCGCTGACCCATCTCTATACGCTGTTCATGGTCGTGCCGATCTTCAACTCGATGATGCGGATCGACCGCGCCCTCATCGAGGCGGCCGTCGATTCCGGCGCCTCGGGCTGGCAGACGCTGACGAACGTGGTCATTCCGCTGGCGAAGCCCGGGATCCTGATCGGGTCGATCTTCGTCGTCACCATCGTCATGGGCGATTTCCTGACCATCGGGATCATGGGCGGGCAGCAGATCGCCAGCGTGGGAAAGACCATCCAGACCCAGATCCAGTACCTGCAATTCCCGCTCGCCGCGGCCAACGCGGTGCTGCTTCTCGTCGCGGTGATGCTGGCGATCTCGGCTCTCCTGCGCATGGTCGATATCAGGCGGGAGCTGTGAGATGAGCGACGGTCGCCGGCCGCGATCCTTCTACGCGCTGAGCGTGTTCTTCGCCCTCTTCGTCGTCTTCCTGTGGGGGCCGATGGTGGCGATCGTGGCGCTGTCCTTCCAGGGCCCCGACGGCGGGCTGGTCTTCCCGATGAACGGGCTGTCGCTCCATTGGTTCGAGGTGCTGTTCTCCAACCGCGGCTCGGTGGACATCACCGGCGCCTTCCTGCGGTCGTTCCGCCTGGCCATCGTTGTCATGGTGCTGACGGTGGTGATCTCGGTCATGGCCGGGCTCGCCTTCCGGCGCGCCTTTCCCGGCGCGATGATCCTCCTCTACATCGCCATCGCCAGCCTCATCGTGCCCTCGATCGTGGTTTCCCTCGGGATCGGGCTAGAATTCCGGCTGCTGGACGGCGCCGTGAAGGCACTGGGCGGGGACTGGGCGCGGGCGAACTTCGTGACCCTGCTCGGCACCTATACCTCCGGCCTCGGCGCCCACCTGACCTGGACGCTGCCTTTCGGCCTGCTGATCATGTTCGCCGTCTTCAACCGGTTCGACCCGGCCTACGAGGAGGCGGCGCGCGACCTCGGCGCGGGCAAGTGGCAGACCTTCCGCCACGTGACCCTGCCGATCATCGCGCCGTTCCTGATCGGGGTCGCGGTGTTCGGCTTCACGCTGAGCTGGGACGAGCTGGCCCGGTCGAGCCAGGTGATGGGGTCCCAGAACACCCTGCCGATGCAGCTCGCCGCGCTGACCACCACGGTGACGACGCCGGAAATCTACGCCCTGGCCACGGTCACCACGGCCGCGTCGCTCTGCCTCGTCGCGATGCTGCTGCTGGCGGCCTGGGCGCTGCGCCGCCGGCAGGCCCGGTGATGCGTATCCACGTGGTCAATCCGAATTCCACGGCGCGGATGACCGAGACCATCGCCCGCGCCGCCCGGGAGGCGGCCGGGCCGGGGACGGAGATCCTGGCCACGACGAACGCGGCCGGCCCGAGCTCGATCGAGGGTCCGGTGGACGGTGCCCGGGCGGCGCCCGGACTCCTCGACCTCGTCACCGCCGCCGAGGCCGACGCCCATGTCGTCGCCTGTTTCGACGATACCGGCCTGGATGCGGCGCGGGCGCTGACCCGGCGCCCGGTCGTGGGCATCGGCGAGGCCGCCTGCCTTCTCGCGACGCAGCTGGCGCACCGCTTCGTGGTCGTCACCGCCGCACCGGTCTCGGTGCCGGTGATCGAGGGCAACCTGGCGCGGACCGGGCTGGCCGCGCGCTGCGCCGGGGTGCGGGCCGCCGGCGTGGCTGTGCTCGACATCGCGGGCCACGGCGCGCCGGACGACCCGGTCGCATCCGCCGTCCGGCAGGCAGCCCGCGACGTGCCGGGGGCCGCAATCGTGCTTGGCTGCGCCGGCATGGCGGCGCTGGCGCGCGATCTCTCGGCCGAGTTGGACCGGCCGGTCGTGGACGGCGTCGCCGCCGGCGTGACCCTGGCCGAGGGCCTCGCCCGCCTCGGTCTCGGGACAGCCCCGTGACCCCGCGGGTCATGACCCCGGCGGATCTCGACCGCGCCCTGGACTGGGCGGCGGGCGAGGGGTGGAACCCGGGGCGCGACGACGCCGCGCAGTTCCTCTCGGCCGATCCGCACGGTTTCCTGGTCCTCGACGACCCGTCGGGGACGCCCGGCGCCTCGATCTCCATCGTCCGGGTCGGCGAGGCGCGGTTCTTTCTCGGCCTCTTCATCTGCCGGCACGACCTGCGCGGCCGCGGCTATGCCGGTCTGCTCTGGCGCGCGGCGATGGACCGGGCGGGGGATGGGGCGGTCGGGCTCGACGGGGTGGTGGCCGAGCAGGAGCGCTATGCCTTGCGGGGCTTCGTGGCGACCCATCGCACCGTGCGGTTCGCCGGACGCGTCGCGTCGAAGCCCGCCGGGACGAGCGAGCCGGTCGCCGCCGCGGATCTGGAGGCCCTCTCTGCCCTCGACCGTGAGGCCACCGGGTTCGTGCGCCCGGACTTCGTGAGAGGCTGGATGACGCCCGCTCCCGGCCGCCATGTCCGGGTGCTCCGCCGGGCGGGGCGGCTGGTCGCCGCGGGGGCCATGCGCGCCTGCCGGGAGGGATGGAAGATCGGCCCGCTCCTGGCGCGGGAGCCCGAGGCGGCCGCGGCGGTACTGGGCGACCTCGCCGCGCTGGCCCGCGAGGCGCCGATCATGCTCGACGCGCCCGAGGATGTCGGAGGCGCCGCCGATCTCGCCCGCGGCTTGGGTCTCGCCCCGGTCTTCGAGGTGGCGCGGATGTGGAAGGGGCCACCGCCCAGGCGCGGCCGGAACATGGAATACGGCGTGGCGACGCTGGAACTCGGATGAGCTTGTGCGAGGGCCCGGAGCGGCGCAGGCTGCCGGGAAACGGGGGGATGGAATGACGACCATTTGGACCAGGGGCCTGGCCGCCGGACGGCTTTCGGCCGAGAGCTACGCCGCGAACTTCGCCGACCTGCACCCGCCGCTCGACCCGCACGAGGCGGCCGTCGCCGCGGACCGCTGCTATTTCTGCCACGACGCGCCCTGCATCGCGGCCTGTCCGACCGAGATCGACATCCCCCTCTTCATCCGCCAGATCGCCACCGGCACGCCCCAGGCGGCGGCGCGGACGATCTTCGAGCAGAACATCCTCGGCGGCATGTGCGCCCGCGTCTGCCCGACCGAGACACTCTGCGAGGAGGCCTGCGTGCGCGAGGCGGCGGAGGGGCGCGCCCGTCAGGATCGGCGCGCTCCAGCGCCACGCCACCGACACGGCCATGTCGGGGCCCCATCCCTTCGTCCGAACGGCGCCGACGGGCAAGCGGGTCGCGGTCGTCGGGGCCGGTCCCGCGGGCCTCGCCTGCGCGCATCGTCTGGCGATGAAGGGGCACGAGGTGATGATCCACGACGCCCGGCCGAAGCCCGGCGGCCTGAACGAATACGGCATCGCCGCCTACAAGACGCCGGGCGGATTCGCCCGGGCGGAGGTGGACTGGCTCCTCTCCATCGGCGGGATCGACATCGCGACGGGGGCGGTCCCGGACCTTGCGGCGCTGCGGGAGGAGTTCGACGCGGTATTCCTCGGCCTGGGCCTCGTCGACGTGAACGGGCTGGACCTCGACGGGATCGACGCGGCCGGGATCGAGGACGCCGTGGAGTTCATCGCCCGCCTGCGCCAGAGCGATCCCGCCGATATGACGGTCGGCCGCGACGTGGTCGTTGTCGGCGGCGGCATGACGGCGGTGGACGCCGCGGTGCAGGCGAAGCTCCTGGGCGCCTTGAACGTGACGCTGGCCTATCGCGGCCCGCGCGAGGCGATGAAGGCCAGCCGCTACGAACAGGACCTCGCCGCCTCGAAGGGGGTGAACATCCTGACCGATGCCGCGCCCGTCGCGATCGAGGGCGACCCGCTCCGCTCCGTGACCTTCGCGTTGCCCTCGGGCGACGGGGTCACGGTCCCGGCCGATCAGCTCCTCCTCGCAATCGGACAGAAACTCGCCTCCGGCGATCTGCCGGAGACCAAGGGGGGCCGGATCGTCGTATCGGAAACGGGGCGCACCTCGCTCCCCGGCACCTGGGCGGGGGGCGACTGCACGAACCTGGGCGAGAACCTGACCGTGACCGCCGTGGCCCAGGGCCGCGACGCGGCAGAGGACATCCACGCCATGCTGACGGAGGGGGCCGATGGCTGACCTGCGCACGGACTTCGTGGGCATCCGCAGCCCCAATCCCTTCTGGCTGGCCTCGGCTCCCCCTACGGACAAGGACTACAACGTCCGCCGCGCCTTCCAGGCCGGCTGGGGCGGCGTGGTGTGGAAGACGCTGGGCCTCGACCCCCACATCGTCAACGTGAACGGCCCCCGCTACGGCGTCGTCCATGGCGCCGACCGGCGCGTTCTGGGGCTGAACAACATCGAGCTGATCACCGACCGCCCGCTGGAGACGAACCTGCGCGAGATCAAGGAGGTCGTCCGGGACTGGCCCGATCGCGCCATGGTCGTCTCGCTCATGGTCCCCTGCGAGGAGGCGCCCTGGAAGGAGATTCTGCCGCTGGTGGAGGACACCGGCGCCCACGGTGTGGAACTGAACTTCGGCTGCCCCCACGGGATGAGCGAGCGCGGCATGGGCTCCGCCGTGGGGCAGGTGCCCGAATACATCGAAATGGTCACCCGCTGGGTGAAGGCGGCGACCCGGATGCCGGTGATCGTGAAGCTGACGCCCAACATCACCGACATCCGCAAGCCCGCCGCCGCCGCGATGCGCGGGGGTGCCGAGGCGGTCAGCCTCATCAACACGATCAACTCGATCACCTCGGTGGATCTCGACCTCTTCGCGCCGGAACCCACGATCGACGGCAAGGGCGCCCATGGCGGCTATTGCGGCCCGGCGGTGAAGCCCATCGCGCTCAACATGGTGGCCGAGATCGCCCGCGACCCCGACCTCGCCGGCCTGCCGATCTCGGGCATCGGCGGCATCACCACCTGGCGCGATGCGGCCGAGTTCCTGGCGCTGGGCGCGGGATCGGTGCAGGTCTGCACCGCCGCCATGACCTACGGCTTCAAGGTGGTGGAGGAGATGATCTCCGGCCTCTCGCTCTATCTCGACGACAAGGGGATGAGCCTCGCCGACTTGCGTGGCCGTGCGGTGCCCAACGTCACCGACTGGCAGTACCTGAACCTCAACTACGTCACCAAGGCGCGGATCGACCAGGATCTCTGCATCAAGTGCGGGCGCTGCTATGCCGCCTGCGAGGACACCTCGCACCAGGCCATCGCCATGAAGCCGGGCCGCGTCTTCGAGGTGATCGACGCGGAATGCGTGGCCTGCAACCTCTGCGTCGATGTCTGCCCGGTGGAGGACTGCATCACCATGGAGCGCCTGGCGCCGGGCAGTGTCGATCCCCGCACCGGCCTGGCCGTACCGGCCGAGCCCGGCGACTGGACCACCCATCCCAACAATCCCAATGCCCAGGCCGCCGAATGACCGAGAGCAATGTCCGCATCGACGCCGACCGGCTCTGGGACAGCCTGATGGAGATGGCGAAGATCGGCCCCGGCGTGGCGGGCGGCAACAACCGCCAGACCCTGACCGACGCCGATGCCGAGGGGCGCGCCCTGTTCCAGTCCTGGTGCGAGGCGGCCGGCTGCCGGATGGGCCTCGACGAGATGGGCAACATGTTCGCCCGCCGCGAGGGGACGGAGCCGGACCTGCCCCCGGTCTATGTCGGCTCCCATCTCGACACACAGCCGACGGGCGGGAAATACGACGGGGTCCTGGGCGTCCTCGGCGGGCTGGAGATCATCCGCACGCTGAACGACCTCGACATCCGCACCCGTCACCCGATCGTGGTGACCAACTGGACCAACGAGGAGGGCACCCGCTTCGCCCCCGCCATGCTCTCTTCCGGCGTGTTCGCGGGTGTCCATGACCGGGACTGGGCCTATGACCGCACCGACGCGACGGGCGTGCGCTTCGGCGACGAACTGGAGCGCATCGGCTGGAAGGGCGCCGAACAGGTCGGCCAGCGGCCCATGCGCGCCTTCTTCGAGCTGCATATCGAGCAGGGCCCGATCCTGGAGGCGGAGGGCGATCAGATCGGCGTCGTCACCCACGGGCAGGGCCTTTGGTGGCTGCAGGTGACGCTGACGGGGAAGGACAGCCATACCGGTTCCACCCCGATGGCGATGCGGAAGGATGCGGGTCTCGGCATGGCGCGGATCCTGGAGCGGGTGAACCGGATCGCCATGGAGGCCCAGCCCGACGCGGTGGGTGCCGCCGGCCATATCGAGGTCCATCCGAACTCGCGCAACGTGATCCCCGGCCGCGCGATCTTCACCGTCGATTTCCGCTCCCCCGACCGGGAGAAGCTCGACGGCATGAAGGCCCGGCTGGAGGCGGAGGCGCCCGAGATCGCCGCCGGGATGGGGCTCGGGATCGAGATCGAGCCGGTCGGCCATTTCGACCCCGTCACCTTCGACGAGGAATGCGTGGGCGCGATCCGCTCCGCCGCCGACCGGCTGGGCTACGCCCACCGCGACATCGTGTCGGGCGCGGGCCACGACGCCTGCTGGATCAGCCGCGTGGCGCCCACCGCCATGGTCATGTGCCCCTGCGTCGACGGCCTCAGCCACAACGAGGCCGAGGAGATCACCAGGGACTGGGCCCGCGCCGGCGCGGACGTCCTGCTCCACGCCGTGGTCGAGACCGCCGAGATCGCCGAATAGGAGAGTTCCATGACCACCGTCATCAAGAACGGCACCCTCGTCACCGCCGACCGGATCTGGGAGGCCGACATCCTGATCGAGGGGGAGACCATCGCCCGGATCGGGGAGGGCCTCGAAGGCGACGAGGTGATCGACGCCGAAGGGGCCTATGTCATCCCCGGCGGGATCGATCCCCATACCCACATGCAGATGCCCTTCATGGGCACCGAGGCCGCCGAGACCTTCGAGACAGGCACCTGGGCCGCGGCGGCGGGCGGCACGACCATGCTGGTGGATTTCTGCCTGCCCGGCGAGGACGGCTCGATCAAGAACGCCATCGAGTCCTGGCACGCCAAGTCCCGCGACCAGATCTGCGTCGATATCGGATACCACGTCGCCATCACCGACTGGAACGAACGCGTCTTCGCCGAGATGAAGGACGCCGTGGAGATGGGCGTGAATTCCTTCAAGCACTTCATGGCGTACAAGGGCGCCCTGATGGTGGACGACGAGGAGATGATCGCCTCCTTCCGCCGCTGCAAGGAGCTGGGCGCGCTGCCCATGGTCCATGCCGAGAACGGCGACCTGGTGGCCGAGATGCAGGCGCGCCTGAAGGAGGAGGGGATCACCGGGCCGGAGGGCCACGCCTATTCCCGACCGCCCGAATTCGAGGGCGAGGCCGCGAACCGCGCCATCACCATCGCCGATGCCGCGGGCGTGCCGCTCTACGTCGTCCACGTCTCCTGCGAGCAGGCCCACGAGGCGATAAGGCGCGCGCGGCAGAAGGGGATGCGGGTCTATGGCGAACCGCTGATCCAGTTCCTGACCATGGACGAGAGCGAGTATTTCGTGGACGACTGGGACCACGCCGCCCGGCGCGTGATGTCGCCGCCCTTCCGGGGCAAGGAGCATCAGGAAGGGCTCTGGGCCGGGCTGCAGGCCGGGTCGCTGCAGGTGGTCGCCACCGATCACTGCGCCTTCTCCACCGAGCAGAAGCGGCGCGGCGCGAAGGACTTCACCCTGATCCCCAACGGCTCCCACGGGCTGGAGGAGCGGCTGGCCATGCTCTGGACCCACGGGGTGGAGACGGGACGCCTGACGCCGCAGGAATTCGTCGCCGTGACCTCTACGAATGTGGCGAAGATCCTGAACATCTATCCGAGGAAGGGGGCCCTGGTCGAAGGGGCCGATGCCGATATCACCGTCTGGGATCCGAAGATCACCCGGACCTACTCGGCCTCGAACCATCACTCGATCCTCGACTACTCGATCTGGGAAGGGTGGGAGGCCACGGCCCAGGCGCGCTACACCCTCTCGCGGGGCGAGGTGGTCTGGGCCTGGGGGCGCAACAGCCAGCCGCGGCCTGGGCGCGGGCGCTTCGTCAAGCGGCCGCCCTTCTCGGCCCCGGCGAAGGCGCTGTCGACATGGAAGGCGCTGACCGCGCCGCGGGCGGTGCCGCGCGACCCGATGAACATCCCGGCCGGTCTCTGACCGCGCCGGCGGTCGGCTCGATCACCATCCGGAGCGATCTGCCATCCTGGATTGCAGACGAAACAAAAACTCGAGGCCGGGGCCGCATTCGGGCCGCCCCTGCGAACATCGATGCAGACCCGACGTTTGAGGCTTGACAGGACCGTTCCGCGTTCGGCGTCAGCGCCCACGCGACACCTGGATGACGCCCATCGCATGTCCGATGTCGTGCAAGTTCCGGAGGAACGCCATTCTCGGTCTCTGGGGGCAATGCCTCGCCCAAGCCAAGCGCGTTGCTTCAGGCGGCGCATGAGACCCTTCGTGTCAGAGGTCGCCGGTCCGGGACAGGAACGAGACGATGCCCTCCACGCCCGCGTCGTGTCGAAGATCGGCGAAAATCGTCGGTCGGCCGGCACGGGCGATGGCCGCGTCCTGACGCATGCGGTCGAGATCGGCCCCCACATGCGGCGCGAGGTCCGTCTTGTTCACGATCAGCAGGTCCGACCGGGTGATGGCCGGACCGCCCTTCCGGGGAATGTCGTCACCCTGGCAGACGCTGATGACGTAGATCGTCAGGTCGGCCAGGTCGGGCGAGAAGGTGGCGGCGAGGTTGTCTCCGCCCAATTCGATCAGCACGACGTCCAGATCGTCGTGGCGCGCGCGCAGCCGCTCGATGGCGCGCAGGTTGATCGAGGCGTCCTCGCGGATGGCCGTGTGGGGGCAGCCGCCCGTCTCGACCCCCTCGATCCGGGAAGATGGCAGCGCCTGCATCCGCACCAGTGCCTCGGCGTCCTCCCGCGTGTAGATGTCGTTCGTCACCACCCCGACGGACAGCCTGTCGCGCAGCGCCTCGCAGAGCCGGGCGGTCAGCGTCGTCTTGCCGGACCCCACCGGACCGCCGATACCCACGCGCAGCGGGCCCGTGCAGGCCGCGCGAGGTTCGGGCAGGGGAGCGTCGTTCATGACAGGAACAACCTTCCGTCCAGCGTCTCGTGCCTGAGGGCGTCGATCTCCGGACCCGGCGCGAAGCCACCGAGCGCGTCCAGATCGCTCTCCGCCGCGCGGGCGGCGGTTTCGGCGACGACGGGCTGCAGCCCCGCCAGGACTCGCGCCGCGCCGTCCTGCCCCGTGACCGACAGCCGGATCGCCGCCTGCGCCTGCGCCGAGGCCCAGGCATGGAGGAAGGTGGCGCACATCGGCAGCGCGCCGATCCCCGCGGCGGCCGAGAACGCGCCAAGCGCCACCGGAAACGGGACTTCGGCGGGAAGCCGGGGCGGCGCCACCCAGTAGGTGGCTGCCTCCCGGAAGGCCCGGCCCTGGTCGACCGTCTCGCGCAGGCGCTCGGCGCTGCCGGTAAGCGCCAGCGCCAGGTCGCACACGTCCTCTCCGCGCCAGGCGGCGGCGGCCAGCACTGCGTCGTTCCAGAGCGCGCCTTGCGACAGGACGCAGGCGATCCGCCGCGCGAGATCCTCGGGGCCCGTCATCCGGCCCTCGGCCACCGCAGTCTCGAGACCGCCGGAATAGGCGTAGCCCCCGGTGGGAAACACTGGCGAGAGCCAGCTGAGGAGCGTCAGCTCAATCATGGTGGTGGTGGATGGGCCCGTGGTCGGGCGCATGGGCGGTGGCCCCATAGGCGCCGCCCTCCGGATCGAACGGTTCCTCGACCACGCGCAGCGTCGCGCCGAGCCCTTCGAGCATCTCGGCGATCACCGGGTCGTCCCGGACGAGGAGGCGCTCCGCCCCGACCTGGGCCTTGAGGTGACGGTTGCCGATCTGCCAGGTCAGGGCCAGCAGGTGCCGGGCGTCCCGGCCCCGCACCTCGAGCAGGCGTTCGGGCACGGCGCGGACCTCGATCACGCGCCCGTCCTCGAGGCGCAGCCCTTCGCCGTGTCGCAGGAGCCGCGCGGCCGGCAGGTCGAGGAGGAACGCGACCCCGCCATCGGAGCGCATGGCGATGCGCCGCCGGTGGCGGTCGCCCTCGTCCAGCGTGATCGTGTCGACGGGAACGTGGGCGTGGGGCAGGACTTCGATCACGCGAATCAAAACAGGAAATACCTCTGCGCCATCGGAAGACACTCGGCCGGCGCGCAGGTCAGCAGTTCGCCATTCGCGCGGACCTCGTAGCTCTCGGGGTCGACCTCGATCTCGGGCATGGCGTCGTTCAGGACCATGTCGGCCTTGCCGATCCTGCGGGTCTCCTCGACCGCGACCAGGTCCTTCGCCACGCCCAGCCGGTCGCGCAACCCGTTGGCCTCCGCCGCCGCGCTGACGAATGTGACCGAAGAGGCTGTCCGCGCGCCCCCGTAGGTGCCGAACATCGGCCGCAGATGGACCGGCTGCGGCGTGGGGATCGAGGCGTTCGGGTCGCCCATGGGCGCGGCGGCGATCACGCCGCCGATCAGCACCATCTGAGGCTTCACGCCGAAGAACGCCGGGTCCCACAGGCACAGATCGGCGCGTTTGCCGGCCTCGATCGAGCCGATCCGCGACGACATCCCGTGCACGATCGCCGGGTTGATCGTGTATTTCGCGATGTAGCGGCGGACGCGGATATTGTCGTTCTCGCCGCTCTCGTCGGCGAGCCGCCCGCGCTGGCGCTTCATCTTGTCGGCGGTCTGCCAGGTGCGGATCAGGACTTCGCCCACCCGGCCCATCGCCTGGCTGTCGGACGCGATGATCGAGAACGCGCCCATGTCGTGGAGGATATCCTCGGCCGCGATGGTCTCTTTCCGGATGCGGGACTCGGCGAAGGCGATATCCTCGGGGATCGACGGGTCGAGGTGGTGGCACACCATCAGCATGTCGAGATGCTCGGCGATGGTGTTGACGGTATAGGGCCGCGTCGGATTCGTGGACGAGGGCAGGACGTTCGGCAGGCCGGCGACCTTGATGATGTCGGGCGCGTGGCCGCCCCCTGCGCCTTCGGTGTGGAAGGCGTGGATGGTGCGCCCGGCGACGGCCTCGATGGTGCTTTCCACGAAGCCGGATTCGTTCAGCGTGTCGGTGTGGATCATCACCTGCACGTCCATGTCGTCGGCGACCGACAGGCAGCAGTCGATGGCGGCCGGCGTGGTGCCCCAGTCCTCGTGCAACTTCAGCGCGCAGGCGCCGCCCTCGACCATCTCGACCAGCGCGGCCTGCCGCGAGGCGTTGCCCTTGCCCGCCAGGCCGAGATTCATCGGGAATGCGTCGAAGCTCTGGATCATGCGTCCCAGATGCCACGGCCCCGGCGTGCAGGTCGTGGCGAGCGTGCCGTGGGCGGGGCCGGTGCCGCCGCCGAGCATGGTGGTGACGCCGGACATCAGTGCCTCCTCGATCTGCTGGGGGCAGATGAAGTGGATGTGGCTGTCGAACCCGCCGGCGGTGAGGATGCGCCCCTCGGCCGCGATGGCCTCGGTGCCGGGGCCGATGACGATGTCCACGTTCGGCTGGGTGTCGGGGTTGCCGGCCCTGCCGATCCTGGCGATCCGGCCGTCCTTCAGGCCCAGATCCGCCTTGTAGATGCCGGTATGGTCCACGATCAGCGCGTTGGTGATGACCGTGTCCACGGCACCCTCGGCGCGGCTGGCCTGCGACTGGCCCATGCCGTCGCGGATCACCTTGCCCCCGCCGAACTTCACCTCTTCGCCATAGACGGTCAGGTCGCGCTCGACCTCGATCACCAGGTCGGTATCCGCGAGCCGGACCCTGTCGCCCGTGGTGGGGCCGTACATCGCGGCGTAGTCGGCGCGGTCGATCTGGACCATGTCAGAGCGCTCCCATGACGTCCTGGCGGAAGCCGAAGACGCGGCGATCCCCGACATACGCCACCAGCCTCACGTCACGGGCCTGGCCCGGCTCGAACCGCACGGCCGTGCCCGCGGCCACGTCGAGCCGCATGCCTCGCGCGGCGGCACGATCAAAATCGAGCGCCGGGTTCGCCTCGGCGAAGTGGTAGTGGCTTCCGACCTGAACCGGGCGATCGCCCCTGTTCGCCACCTTCAGCGTCAGGGTCTCACGCCCCTCGTTCAAACGAAGCGTGCCGGGGGCGGGCATGATCTCGCCCGGGATCATTCCTTCGTCCGCCACAGGTGCCAGCCCAGCGCACCCACGGCGGCGAGGATCGCGAGCCCGCCCGCAAGGACCATCCAGGCGCCGGAGCCGTGGGGATGCAGATGCGCGCCTTCGTGGGCGGCGGCGGGCAGGGCGGTGAGCAGCAGCACGGCGGATGAGCGCATGGGATGTCCTCAGCGGATCGGGTGGTGGACGGTGACGAGCTTGGTGCCGTCGGGAAAGGTCGCCTCGACCTGCACCTCGTGGATCATCTCGGCGATGCCCTCCATCACCGTTTCGCGCGTGAGCACGGCCGCGCCGGCCTCCATCAGGTCGGCGACCGAGCGGCCGTCCCGCGCCCCTTCGACGACGAAATCGGTGATCATCGCGACGGCCTCGGGATGGTTCAGCTTCACTCCCCGCTCAAGCCGCCGCCGCGCCACCATCGCCGCCATCGAGATCAGCAGCTTGTCCTTCTCGCGCGGGGTCAGGTTCATGTCTCGTCCTCACAGGCTCCACAGGCGCGGCACGTCTCCCGCAAGCAGGGCGACGAGCGGCACGAGGCGCTTACGCAACTCGTACCCGTCCGCGGCCAGCAGCCGACAGACCAGCCGGTCGCCCATGAGGGATGCGCCGCCCCCCTGCCCGATAATGCGGCGCACATTCTCCAACATGCCCTCGGATCGGGCTGAAATGAAAACCACCGTCGCCAGGGCGGCGCAGCCGCCGTTGGCGCGGGCAAGATGCGCGGGGAGGTCGTCGGTCGCCAACCTCTGCGCCTCGGCGTGGATCGGGCGATCGCCCCGCGACAGGCGCCAGTCGTCCCGCAATTCGGCCCGGCGCACGACCTCCCCCATGGCGAGCCGGCCGAAGAGCAGCGGTTCGACCAGCAGCAACTCTGCCTCGGGGGCGATCTCGGCCTCGATCCGGCGGCGATAGCGCGCGCCCTCGAACAGGAGCGTCTCCTGCGGGAGCCAGGCGAGCCGCGCCCCGTCCCCGGCAGACAGCCGCACCGTGGTCTCGGCTGCATCGTCGTCGCAGCGATAGATGCGCTCGCAGGCCTGGGTGGTGAGGGTCAGGGCGCTGCCGGGACGGGCCGCGGCCTCCCAGAGCATCCGGTCGCCCGCGGTCATCCCGCCCGAGGTGTTCACCAACACGGCCTGCACGGCGCCGGGGCCGCGCGGCAGGCCGATCCGGGCGGCGCCCTCCTGCCGCAGCCCCGAGAGCCCGCGCGGGCCGACCGAGATGCGGCCGTGGCCACGGCTGCGCTGCAACGCGGGAGGCGCTTTCATGATGTCCATTCCGCCTCCGATGATCGCGATCCACAGAGGAGCGGCGGGCCAAGCCGCCGTCAACCTGTCAGGTCGGCAAGGAACCCGCGGAGCGCCTCTCTTTGACATGTAGTTCGCCGATCCGCGCCCGGTGTGGAAGATCAACGATCCTAGAACGGGCGTCCGGGGAGACCGATCGCATCACCTCCCGCGCGTCCGCCCCCGAGGTCGAACGGCTCGCGACCGACTGACCGGGCATCACATCGAAAACGACGCATCCTTCTGCGCGAGTTCCGGAACGCGGCTCCGATCGACGCGGCGCCGTCGACGCAAATGCTCGCCCGCCATCTGGCCTCGCGACGCGAGGGGCAGGGGACGCGGCTTTCGCCGAATTCGCGTATCTGCGGAAGCATGCCGCCGAAACCCGGGTGCTGTAGCGACGGCCCATTTCGCGCGTGCTGCGCGATGCACGGCTCGCGCCGAAGCGGCGCGACGGATGCCCCCGGCGCGGGCGGCGCGGCGGGCCGCCTCCCTGCCCGAGGAGTGGCGGTCCCCTGTGCTCGAACGGATCGCGATGTCTTGCAGGGGCCGGGCGGCTTTCGGGAACTGGATCGGGTACTGCACGGCCACGGGGCAGCCTCTGCGACCCACGGGCTCTACCCTCCCGGCCTAGGCCCGCACACTCAGCGAACCCGCGGATGGGGAGGAGACAGTACCAATCGGCACGGCCGCCGACGACCTGCCGGGAATCCTCGCGGGACTTGTGCTCGCGAGCGGAGGAACTTTCTGCTCCGAGGCTTGCACATTGGTCGTCGCCGACCGGCTGCAGAGAGCAGATCCTACGGCTTCCGCCACGAGGACCGGCAGCCAGATCGGGGGTGCCCGTACCCCCTACGCATACGGGTTTCGCCTGATGGATGCGGCACGGACGCGTTCAATGCGCGGCGTCGGCGCGGCCACCTGTTTCCGCAACGGTCTCGTCCTCGCGTCAGGAGCCACCTTGCCGGAGCGGGCGCGGGCGCTGACCTTCGACCGGAGGCTCGCCCTGACCGACGGGACGCACATCCATGTTTACCTGCCCGGAGAAGCCCTGAAATTGCCCGAAGCGCGGAAGCGATCCGAAGGCTGCGACGTGATCTTCGAGAACGCGGGACCCGCGGCGGCCCTGCACGACTACCGCGCGATCCATCGACCGCTCTTCGATGACGGGGATCACCTCTTCCGATCGCTGCGCGGCAAGCCGGGGCGATCACGCCCCAGCATCTCGGGCGCTCGACCGGAAACCTGAGCGAACGGGAGTTCGGAGTGCAGATCCCGATCCACCGGCTTCGGGACAAGGTCGCGACCAAAGCCGCCGGGAACATGATCGGCGGCGTTCACACCGCGAACACGCTGCTTCGGCACATTTGTCATCGCGACGACGCTCGGGCATTCCAATCACTCGGAAGGTCTCAAGTGTGAGCGGCCGCGGTGGTGGCTGAATTTCAGGCCGCGCTGGCGGTGAGTGCGGGGTGGTCATCGAGGTGTGCGGTCGGGGTGGAGTTTGCCGACTTCACCCCGTCACCGAAGGGACCGACTATGACCAAGCCCCCATGAGCCTGCTTGAGGTGCTCGAGAAGCAACGAGGGCGACGTTCTCCGCGCCGTCGCCGAGGCGGTCCCTGGGACAGGTTCGTCACGGGGGAGCGCCACGACCGCGCCCGCCGTCAGGGCTGCAAGACGGCGATCGCAAGCTTCGCTCGCGCCGCCGATCCAGGAGCCGGGCGTCACCCCGAAGACGGTCGCGAAGTGGCGCCAGCGGGCGACCGTCGAGGATCCGGAGACCGGACCGAAAGGAGCCGCGCGCGACGGTGCCGCCCGAGGCGGGGGAGGCGATGATCGCCACAGGCTGCTGCCCCCGGAGGACCGCCTCCATGCCCTTCAGCCCCCGATTGCGCCTCTGAGGCGGTCGGCACGGCCCCGTTGCCTGCGGCGATGCGCGATGTCGCGCCACCGGTCCGGGCGAGGATGACGAATGCCTCTCCCGCCTGCGGGGCATCGAGGACGACGAGCCGAAACGGCGGCGGTTCGAGCGTTGCCCGATCGGCTTCCTTCACATCGACATCGCCGAGATGCAGACCGCCGCGGGCAGGCTCCATCCCGTCGTCGGCATCGACCGAACCCGCAAGTCCGCCGTCACCCGGTCCGCGGAGAAGGCGGACAGGCGCACCGCCCGGGAGGTCCCGCGGCCTGCGCCGCCCGGCGGCTCGTCCTGCCGGGTTCGCGCCATCCTGACCGACAGCGGCATCCGGTGCGCCGGGTCGCCGCGGAACCGGAACGCGATCCTCTCCCGGCCGATGCGCTTCGACATGATCCGCGACGGCGAGCCATGGTCCGCCATCGGTCCGGGGACGATGGCGCGCGGGATCGGGCACCGCCTGACGAAGCCGACCCCCCCTGGACCGACGGTCAGGTCGAACGGATGGACCCCACGATCAGGGAGGAGGGGGCACAGCCGATCCGGGGGCTCGGCGGCGGCCGACCGTGAAACGCTTCCCCTGCGACAGCCAGGATCGGCGGCGCACCCGGCTCGGCGACTTCATGGCAGCCTGCACCTTCGCATCTCGGCTCGAGACCCTCGTCGACCCGTGTCGCCCGGACCGATGGCGCACAATGGTCGCCCCTCACGCCCTGTGACTACAGCCGCAAGATCCCGACCTCGGAGCCGGATCGATTCATCCGCGACCCGATCCACCAAATGCCGGGACGGAACAGCTGGGTAGAATACGAGGTATGCCAGCCACGTCAGGCAGTGACTCCGAGGAGATTCCCTTGGGACCGGATTGCTGGTTCACCCGCCTCCGAGGTGGGGGAGGATCAGCATGGCGGTGGAGATCACGCGAAGAGAGCTGTCGGCGTCGGAGTAGCTGCGCGGGCGGAGGATGCGAAGGCGTCTCGTCGGATGCCGGCGCTGGCGTTCGGCTCGACGGGCGGAGCCGGATTGAGGCGGCGCAGAACTGCGGGATGGACCGGCAGACGCTGCGCGATCGGGTCCATCGCTACAGCGAGGACGGCCTGGTCGGGCTGGTCGACCGCTCCCTTCCGGGGCGGACGCCGATGCTCAGTGCGGAGCAGACGGGCGAGTTGGCGGAGCTCGTCGAGGCGGGGCCCGACCCGGAGGCGGACCGGGTGATCCGCTGGCGGCGCATCGACCTCTGCCACGTCGTCGAGCGGCGCTTCGGCATCCGCGTGGCGGAGCGGGCGATGGGGTCGATCCTCCGCCGGCTCGGTGTCGCAAAGCTGTCGGCGCGGCCGCGTCCTCCCCAGAGCGATCCGGAAGTCCAAGAGCCATATGAAGAATTTGGGGGTGTCCGCAAACCGTGTTGGTTCGCGGCCAGTGCGCCACCGCGTCCTTGCCGAGCAGATCAGTCCGTGGACCAGGCTTGATGGGCTAACAGAATGTCGCGCCGCCGCGGCGGTCGATTTCCGGCGTCGGGCTCCTGGATCAGCCTCGCCGCCTCCTGCACCAGCTCGGCCTCCGGCCCAAGCGCCTCCAGCAGAAGATCGCGTGCGGCGCGCGCCTCCCCGTAGACCCGCCCCGAGAAGCCCGTGTGCCCATTTGAGCCGAGCACGCCCGGTCCAGAGCATCGGACCCTCGGAGAGCGATTCCGCCTGTGCAAGTGCGCTCTCGAACATGTCCCGCGCCGCCTCGACCCGGCCGAGGCAGCCCGGCCGCCGGCACGGCTGGCGAGGTGCAGGATCGCGTGCGCATGCGCCTCGCCGAGCGCTGTCTTCACGATCGCGGCTGCCTGCTCGCAGGGCGCCTCCGCCTCGGCTTTGCGGCCCATCGCCTGGCGGCGATGGGCGAGGTTGTGCAGCGTCGTGACGTAGTCGGGATGCGCCTCGCCAATGGCGCGCGCGGCGTAGCGCTCGAAGAGATGTGCATGGACAGGGGCGAAGAACTCGGCCCGTTCCGCTTGGTCCTGGTCCTGGTCCTGGAGCGCGTGCATCACCAGCCTCCCGCCCGCTGTATCGGTGCCGTAACTACTGTCGAGGCTTGTCGACATGAACGACCGGCGAACGGGCCGTGCCCAGTTCACATGGCCCGCGCCGCCGAGAAACGCATCGGCCAGGTCGAGGAACAGCCGCTCTGACAGGCTCTCCGGGTAGGCCGCCCGGAACAGCTCCCGCCGCTCCTCCGGGGGCAGGTGGTCGAGCAAGCGCTCGCGCATCCGCGCGGGGGTCGTGCCGAAATCCCCCGGCTCCGGCGTCTCGCCGGCATTGCGGATTTCCTCGTAGAACGAGACCGCGAGATCAAGGTAATGCGGCGGGCCACTGGCAGCCCCTACGATCCGCGCGCGGATGTCTTCTTCGGGGATCGGCACTTGCGCGAGGAAGCGGTCGGCATCGGCGTCCGAGAGTTCTCCGAGGAGGTGCTGGTCGAGCACACCCTCCCAGCGGTCGTCGAGCTCGGCCCATCGCAGCTTGTCGCGGCCGAAGATCAGGATCAGCGCGCCGGGGGTCTGGCGCACCAGTGTCCGGAGCCAGGCATCCCCTCTTGGCTCGCCACCTGCGAGCTTCTCGTGAGTGTCGACGGTGATCACGATCCGCGGGCAGCCGATCTCGGTGCGGGCGCGCCAGATGTCGAAGCCCAGGTATTGCGGCAGTCGCTCGGCGAGCTCGGATGTCGAAAGCCGGTCGAGGCCGGCAAACCACTTTTCACCGCCCTGCTCGACCACCCCTCGCCGAGGCGGCCGGTCATGCGGGCGCCATACTTGCAGAGCAGCTTCAGTCCCGGCACGACGAGAGAGATCCCCTCGACAGCCATGTCGCCACCCGCTTCCGACCAGTCGAGCATGTCGTCGACGATCTGGCTCTCTCCCTTGCGGTAGAGCTGGGGATGGACATGGCGGATGTTCTCGCCGGGCCGCTCGAGCGCGAAATGGCGCGCGAACGCGAGATCGAAGGTCGGGAAGGTCAGGCCGCGACCGGCAAGATCGCCGTGAAGCTTGGGCATCGCGTCCTGCAACCGGCGGTGTCGCGGCACGTCGAAGTCGTGCCCGGCGAGCGTCACGTCCGGGTTGCCGGGGATCCGCCGTCAGTTCTCGTCGTGCGGGCTCGACTTGGCCCGTCCGCCGACGCGGCGCCAGCAGATCACCCGGTGATCGTCGCGCTCCTGGCCTTCGGCGAAGGCCTGTTCGAAGAGGGCGACGGGTTCCTCGCGGTCGGGAAAGACGTGCTGCGCCTCGAACGGCTTTTCAGGGTGGGAATGGAATGTCATGAAATCCGGTCTCGCGCAGCTTGGCGAGACCCATGGTGGAGATCGAGAGAACCTTCACCTTCCCGCTTGTTCGGCGTGCAGATCATGATGCTCTGACGAGGTCTGGTCCGGGCCTGCCCGGTCCTGCCTGAGGGGAGCCCTCTGTGACGCCCTGACCACGCCGGCCGGTTGCACCCCTGCCATCCGCACCTCCAGCCATCGGATGTAGCCGTAGAGGTTCTTCGTGGCGGGCCCGCAGAACGGCTCGATGAACTTGCCGGAGCGGGCATGGAGCGAGTTCACGTTCTGGATGTCATGACAACCTGCCGCGGCACGCGTGCCCGGCTTGCTCCCGACCACGAAGTGCTCCCGGCCGCGCGCCGCCGCGAGGTCCTCGTAGCCATTGCTTGCGTCCGCGCAGAGCGCGGTATCGCTCGGCACCGGGGGCTTCATGGCACGCTCCACCCTCGCGCTCCTGCGGTTCGGCAGGCGCCGGAAGAGGCCGGAACCACCGCGGTCGGCGACGGTGAGAATGGGGAGCTGCCACCTGGAGAGACCGCGCATCATCTCCAGCCCTTGCGTCGGGACGTATTCCCACCGAGGCCCTCGCGGCTTCGCGGCTTCGCGGCTTCGCGGCTTCGCGGCTTCGCGGCTTCGCGGCATTCAGCGGATCGGCGAAGTGGTGGACCCATTCGTGCGATCCCATCCGGGACTCCCGCTGGTAGGTCTCATCCGCCTCGATGATCCCGGAGAAGTTCGTGCCGATACCGCTGCCGATGAGCGAGGGCACCAGACTCCGCCAGCGCCAGACCGTGTGTTCGCTGAGCCCGATCCGACGCGCGCGCTTGCGCACCGACTGCGGCGCGGAGGCGCCCAGCAGATCCCTCGATCCGACCATGAACAGGTCAGGACGATGGATGGATCGTGTCTCGGAAGTGGTGGAAATTCGAAGGCGGCGTGATCTCCGGGTGATGTGGACCCACCCAGCCGGCGGCGCCAACCGCCAGGGAGATTACGCCATGACCGAGATGACCGAGAGCGCTGTCTTTTCGCCGCCGCCCGAGGAGGCGAGCCACGATCCGATCGAGTATCGGCTTCGGGCGAACGTGCGCGCCACCATCGAGGCGATGTTCGAGGAGGAGCTGGCCGCCTGTCTCGGCCGCTTCCGCCACGGGCGCGATGGCGAGGGGGGCGGCGATGCCAGGGGATACCGCCACGGGCACCGAGAGCGGCAGCTCGCCGGGACCTTCGGCACCGAGACCGTGCGGGAACGCAGTTGGGCGCGGGGCGCCGATGGCCACGGCCAGACCACCGAGTGGCGGTCGAAAGCCCTGCCGCGCTACCGGCGGCTGACGAAGACGGCCGAGGCGCCGATCGCGGCGGTCTGCCTCGCCGGCCCGAACGCGCGCCGGGTCAAGCGAGCGCTGTTCGGGCTGTTCGAAGGCGCCGTGAGCATTCGCCATTGTCGCCCGGACCGATGGCGCGACACGGCTCGTTGTCGTCAGCCGCGCGCGGGCAGCACAGGTGAAGGTCGGCTGGGACGCCCGGTGCGTCCGCAACCCTGCCGACGAGGACATTGTCCGCCCGATCCTGGACGGGACCGTCATCGGGACCCGGCCGGACAGGAAGGCCGTGAACATCTCGGTGCTGGCCGCCATCGGCGTGCGCCGCGACGGTCAGAAGGTGCTGCTCTCGATCCGCAACATGGGCGGCGAGAGCATGTCGTCGACCTCGCAGCGCCCCATCGGGGGCCCCTGCGTCCGGCTGATGCCGGACCGGTCTCGACCATGGCGCCGGTTCCTCGACGATCCCGATGCGCGAGGTCTGACGCGGCCCGAGTTCGGGATCCTGGACGGCGCCCCGGGCCTGGAAGCCGCGCTCGTGACCCTGCGGGGCGAGGAGCCGCCGATCCAGCGCTGCACGGTCCACAAGCATCGCACCCTGCTCGCCCATGCGCCCGAGCACCTGCATGACGAGCCGACCGAGGCCTGCCGGGACATGATCTGCGCCGGGACGAAGGCCGAGGTCGGGCAGCACCGCCGGGCCTTCCTTCGGACATGGCGGCTGAAATGCAAGGCGGTGGCCGACAGCCCGGAAGAAGCCGGGGACCTGCTGTTCGCCTTCACGCGGCCCGATCCCTCGCAATGGAAATCGGCCCGGACGACGAACGCGATCGGGCGGCTGAACGAGGAATTCCGGCGCCGCATCGAGACCCAGACCCTCCTGCCCGATGCCGGGACCGCGCCCATGCCGTTCCGGGCGCTGCCCGCGTCCGGCCGGATCGTCATGCGAAAGATCGACGGATGGGAAACGCTCGACCAACCCATCGCTGCCGAAACCGTCGACCGCGCTGCCTGAAGCAGCCAACCTTCATCCGCCCGGAGAACACGCTCGGTAATTCCCACCACATCCGCGACACCACCAGCCTGATCACCGCGGTCGTCTATTTCCATCCCTCCACCACGTCCGCCGCCTCGGTCTTCCGTACGGTCGCGATCCTGCCCGAAACCAACGGCCGGGTCGCGGAGACCTTCGTCGACATCGATCAGGCGGTCGAGCAAGGTCAGCCGATCTTTCGCCTCGACGACGTGGAGCAGCGGGCAGAGCTCGAGACCGCCCGGCGCCGCTTGGAGGAGATCGACGCACGGATGCAGATCCTGCAGGCGCAGCTGAGGGAGGCGGAGGAGCGGATCGTGCAGGCCCGCGGACAGCTGGCCCAGGCGGTTGACGAGTTCAACGTGCGCAGCGAGCTGCTGCAGAACCAGTCCTCGGCGATTCCGGCGCGGGAGGTGCAGCGCGCCCGGGTCCTGGCGGAGACGCAGGAGGGCCTCGTGGATGCCGCGATCGCCGCCCGCGATGCGCTGAGCGCGCAGATACAGTTCCAGCTTCCCGCCCAGAAGGCGAGCGCGGAGGCCGCGCTGCATCAGGCGCAGGTCGAGCTGGACAAGACCCTCGTCGTGGCCGGGACCGACGGCGTCGTCCAGAAATCCGCCCTGAGGCCCGGCGACATGGTCAACCCGATTCTGCGTCCGGCGGGCATCCTCGTGCCCGCGCGGCGCGTCACCGCGCTGGCCGCGGGGTTCGGCCGGGTCGAGGCGCGGGTGATGAAGGTGGGCATGACCGGCGAAGTGGCCTGCACGGCAATGCCCTGGCAGATCGTGCCGGTCGTCGTCACGGAGGCGCAGGGCGTCATCGCCTCCGGGAAGATCCGTCCGACCGACCAGCTCGTCGAGCTCCAGCAGGTCTCGCCCGGCGGTTCGATCACGGTGATGATGGAGCCGCTCTTCGAGGGCGCTCTCGACGGCCTGCCGCAGGGCGCCAGCTGCATCGCCAACGCCTATATCAGCAATCACGACCGCCTCGAGGACCCGGACCTCGGAGGGGGCAGCGCATCGCGCTTCATGCCGTCGACGCGGTGGTGCTGGTTCACGCCCTCATCCTGCGCATCCAGACGGTGCTGCTCCCCGTTCGGACCCTGGTCCTGAAGGGGCGCTGACCATGGCGAGGAGGAGGATGGAATGAACAGCGCGACAAGTTGCTACGCTTCGGCGGTCTGCATCGTGTTCGGCCTGCCGGTCATGGCCGAGGACCTGACCTTCACCCATTCGCCGGGCGCCACCGCCACCTTCTACGGCCAGGTCAACCTGACCTACCAGGGCGTCGAGGACGGCGAGGAGACCTACAACGAACTCGTCGACAACTCGAACTCCACGAGCCGCATCGGCCTGTGGATAGATGTGCCGCTGCAGGACAATGACCTCCGGTTCAATTTCGAGACGGGCCTGGGCCTCCGCAACACCGCCGAGACCAACCAGATCGATAATCCCGACTGGATCGACTGGCAGCGGACCGATATCCGCAAGCTCGAAGGCGTCTTCTCCGGCCAGTGGGGTTCGGTCTGGCTCGGTCAGGGCAGCATGGCCACCGACAATGCGGCCGAGCAGGACAATTCCGGAACCAGCCTCGTCGGATACGTGAACCTTGCCGATACCGCCGGTGCCTTCCAGTTCCGCGATGGGGACGACCTCTCCGGCATCCTGATCAGCGACGCCTTCAAGGATTTCGATGGCGGCCGTCGGCTTCGGATCCGCTACGACACGCCCGATTTCTCGGGCTTCACCGTCTCTGCGGCCTATGGCGAGGAGGTTCTCGATTCCGCGAATGACACGAGCTATTACGACATCGCCGTCCGCTACGCACTCGGGAACGAGACCGTCGAGTTCGGCGCCGCACTCGGCTACGGATTGGAAGACGACGACGATACGGTCGAGCAACTGATCGCCTCGGGCTCGCTGACCCACCTCCCGACCGGGCTGAACCTGACGCTCGCCGCCGGTGACCGCCGGGGCGATGGCGGCAGCTACGGATACGCCAAGCTCGGCTGGAACGGCGATCTGCTCAGCCAGGGCGGCACCGCGGTCTCGGTCGACTACTACGACGGGTCCGATTTCGTGACCTCCGGCTCCGACTCGACGGCGTGGGGCGTGCAGGCGGTGCAGAGCTTCGAGCGGTGGAATCTCGAGGTCTATGTCGGCTATCGCGTCTATTCCTACGAGGACGACACGGTCGGCGACTACGAGGATCTTTCGGCGGTCCTTGTCGGAACGCGGTGGAGGTTCTGAGGCGCCATGAATCGGCGCGGGGAGGGATATCGAGCGATCTGCCACCCGGGCGAGGCGAGCACTTCGAGGCGCAGGTCACCGACCTCGTCATTCGCCTCATCATCCTCGGACTGTTCGCCTACCTGTCGCTTTCGCTCATCCGGCCGTTCCTTCCGATCCTCGTCCGGGCCGTCATCCTCGCCGTGGCGCTCGCCCCGCTGCCCGAATGGCTGGCGCGGCGCCTGAATGGCAGTCGGCGGCTGGCGGCGATCCTCGTCATGCTGGTCGTTCTGATCGTCGCGATCGGCCCGGTTGCGGCGCTCGCGGCAGCTTGCTGGAAACTGCGCGCGGCTTTTCCACGGATCTGAGAAACGGCGACCTGCCATTTCCCGAATTGCCCGCGCGGATCGGTTCGCTGCCGGTCGTGCGCGAACGGATCGCGGAGGTCTGGGCCCTCGCCCCCACGAATGTCGAGGATGTTTTCGTCCGCTACAGGGAAATTCTGGCGCCGTTCGGCACCCGGGTGATCCTGCTTCTGTCCACGGTTGGCTTCGACCTGCTGAAGCTCACCGTCTCGATCATCCTCGCGGGATTTCTTCCCGTCCCGGGCCAGAGGCTGGCGAAATGAGGCCGGCTCGTCGCGTCGCGCATCGTCGCGCCGCGCGGGGGCCAGTTCGTCGACCTCGCAACGGTGAAGGTGCGCAACGTCTCGCGGGGGGTCGTGGGCGTGGCCCTGCTTCAGGCCACGCTGATCGGCATCGTGTTGCAGGCGAGCGGCCTGGGAAGCGCGGGATTGCTGGCATTCGTCATCCTCGTCCTCTGCATCCTCCAGATCGGACCGGCGCCGGTGGTGCTGCCGGTGCCGATCTGGGGGTGGCTGCACGATGCAGACCGGCCCGGCGCTCTTGCTGTCGGTCCTGCTCGTCCCCCTGACGATCATGGACAATGTGTTGAAGCCGATGCTCATGGGCCGCGGCCTCACGACGCCTGCTCTCGTGATATTCCTCGGCCTCGTCGGAGGGACACTGGCATACGGTCTGATCGGCCTGTTCCTCGGTCCGGTCGTTCTGGCCGTGTTCTGGGATCTGGTCGTATCATGGACGCTGTTCAGATCGACGCCGACGGCGAGCGAGGAGTAACCGCACCGTTCCGGTTTCGGCAGGGGCCCGATCAGTGGGTCTAAAGCGGCAATATTCGATCGCCCGTCGCCGCTCCCGCCGCCACGGCGTGGCTCCCCACACGTCCGAGAAGGCTCCGCCTGACTCGCTTCTACAGAGTTACCCGCCAGACAGGCGTTCCCCCGCCGTGCCGATCAATCCGGCCCCCGGCTGGGCGTGGCAAGCGGGCAGTCAGCGTCGATTATGGATGGTGGTGGTGCAGTATGCCCCGCCCATCGACAACTTTGCGCACGGTTCCCACCTCGGCCAAGGGCACGACACGGACCTCGTCGCGCTTGCGGGCCTTGAGGGAGGCTTCGCTCGCACCATTCCTCGTGTCTGTTATCAGCTGGCAGGAGAGAATGGCGGAGAGACAGGGATTCGAACCCTGGGAGGGGTCTCCCCCTCAACGGTTTTCGAAACCGTCCCGTTCGACCACTCCGGCACCTCTCCGCGAAGGGTCTCCGGCGGGGTGTATCCAGCGTGGAAGTGCGGTGCAAGCGGATTCCGGGCACGCGAAATGCTGGCACCCGGCGTGCAGGGCCCTAGGATGCGAAAGGGATGAACCGGGAGGATGTCTCGTGGGACGGCTTGCCTATGGCGCGATCGCGGCGTGGATATCGGTGGCCTCCTGTGCGGCCGCGGAGGGACGGGCCACGGAGCTGGTCGAGGCGCTGCGGCTGGGCGACGTGGTCGAGATCATGGCGCAGGAGGGGCTGGTCCAGGGCGAGGAGCTGGACGCGGATCTTCTCGGCGGCAGCGGCGACGCCTCCTGGGCCCGCGTGGTGGCGGGGATCTACGACGCGCCGCACCTTGCCCGGGAGGTGCACGAGGGTTTCGTGGCGGCGCTCGACCCGGAAGCGGCAGATCCGCTTCTGGACTTCTTCAGCTCCCCCGTCGGCCGGCGGATCGTCGATCTGGAGGTCGAGGCGCGTCGCGCCCTGCTGGACCCGGATGTCGAGGCCGCGGCCGGGTCGGCGGCGCGGAACGCCCCCGCGGACCGTCGGGACCGGATCGAGGCCTTCATCGACGCCAACGACCTGTTGGACCGGAACGTGGCCGGGGCGATGAATTCCAGCCTGGCCTTCTATACCGGGATGGCGCAGGGCGATGCCTTCGGCGGGTCGCTGGACGAGGCGGCGATCGTCGCCGATGTCTGGGCGCAGGAGTCGCAGATCCGGCGCGACACGCGCGACTGGCTGTTCGCGTTCCTGAGCCTGGCGCATGCGCCGCTCGATCCCGAGCAGTACGACGCCTATCTCGCGCTGGGGGAGAGCCCCGAGGGGCAGGCGCTGAACGCCGCCCTGTTCGAGGCCTTCGACGCGATGTTCGAGGGCGTCTCGCGCGATCTGGGGCGGGCGGCGGCGGCCTTCCTGGGGGGCAGCGAACTCTGAGCTCCGACCCTTGACAGGGGCGGCGATTCCCCCAATACACCGCGCACCCGGCCGGGGCGATCCGCGCCGGGACCGATTTTCGTAACACACGCCCCGGGCAGGGGCGCGCCGTCCGAGGCGGGAGCGATCCCGAAACGCCCGAGACCGGGGGCCGCAGGACGCGGAACAGGAAGGATGACCACGATGTTTGCGGTCCTCAAGACCGGCGGCAAGCAGTATCGGGTGCAGCAGGGCGATGTCCTGCGCGTCGAGAAGATTGCCGCCGATGCCGGAGAGACGATCCAGTTCAACGACGTCCTGATGGTCGGCTCCACCATCGGCACCCCCCGCGTCGAGGATGCGGGCGTGCAGGCCCAGGTGATCGAGCAGATCAAGGGCGAGAAGGTGATCCACTTCACCAAGCGGCGCCGGAAGCACGGCTCCAAGCGCACGAAGGGCCATCGCCAGCAGCTGACGCTGCTCAGGGTCACCGAGATCCTCGAGAACGGCGCGGCCAAGTCGGGCATCAAGGAAGCGATCGGCGCGGGCATCGCCGGCTGGACCGGCACCAAGTCCGACAAGGGCGACTACGTCCAGAACCGCACCGGCCAGTCGGAAATGCAGCGCCGCATCGTCGAGGGCGACGCGGTCGAGAAGGCCGCCGCGAAGACCGACGCGGCCGAGGGCGGCGAGACCGCCAAGCCCGGCAACCTGCTGACCGCGGCGCGGGGCGATGCGGGCGACGACCTGACGAAGCTCACCGGCGTGGGCCCGGCGATGGAGAAGAAGATGCACGAGGCCGGCGTCTTCCACTTCGACCAGATCGCCGCCTGGAACGAGGCCGAGGCCGCCTACATGGAAGACCAGCTCGGTGCCCGCGGCAAGATCGCCGGCTGGGCCGCCGAGGCGAAAGACCTGCAAGGGGAGTAACGACAGATGGCACACAAGAAAGCGGGCGGTTCCAGCCGCAACGGTCGCGACTCCGCCGGGCGCCGCCTCGGCGTCAAGAAGTTCGGCGGCGAGGCCGTGATCCCGGGCAACATCATCATCCGTCAGCGCGGCACCAAGTGGTGGCCGGGCGACGGCGTGGGCCTCGGGCGCGACTTCACCATCTTCGCCACCGAGGGTGGCCGCGTGACCTTCCGCAAGGGGCTGAAGGGGCGCACCTACGTCTCGGTCCTGCCGGAGGCCGACGCCGCCGAGTGAGGCGACCCGGAAGCGACGATCCGAGGGGACCGGCGGCCGGCCGGTCCCCTTTTTCGTGTGCGGGGGTGGGCGTTCCCCGACCTGACGGGAATTCCGGTCGCGGCGCCGCGCGGCGAGCAGGATGCCGAGGCGGGGCCACACCCGCGTCGCACGCTTGAGGCGCCGGCCCGGCTGGTCTATCGCCGGGCGAAAGGAGACCGTTCCATGAAGTTCCTCGACCTCGCCCGCGTGCAGATCCGGTCGGGCGCCGGCGGCGCCGGCGCGATGTCGTTCCGGCGGGAGAAGTACATCGAGTTCGGCGGCCCCGACGGCGGCGACGGCGGCCGGGGCGGCGACGTGATCGCCGAGGCCGTGGAAGGGCTGAACACGCTGATCGACTTCCGCTACCAGCAGCATTTCTTCGCCAGGAACGGGCAGGGCGGGATGGGCAAGCAGCGCACCGGCGCCGACGGCGCCGATATCGTGCTGCGCGTGCCCGTGGGCACCGAGATCCTCGACGAGGACCAGGAGACGGTCATCGCCGACCTGGCCACGCCGGGGCAGCGGGTCACGCTGGCCGAGGGGGGCAACGGCGGCTGGGGCAACCTGCGCTTCAAGTCCTCCACCAACCAGGCGCCGCGCCGCGCCAATCCCGGCCAGCCGGGGGTCGAGCGGACGATCTGGCTGCGGCTGAAGCTGATCGCCGATGCGGGGCTCCTTGGCCTGCCCAATGCCGGCAAGTCGACCTTTCTGGCAGCCACCTCTAACGCGCGGCCGAAGATCGCGGATTATCCCTTCACCACGCTGCACCCGAACCTGGGCGTCGTGGGCGTGGACGGGGCGGAGTTCCTGGTCGCCGACATCCCCGGCCTGATCGAGGGGGCGCACGAGGGACGCGGCATCGGCGACAGGTTCCTCGGCCATGTGGAGCGGTGTTCGGTGCTCCTGCACCTGGTGGACGGCACGGCCGAGGACCCGGCAGCCGACTGGCGCACGGTGATCGGGGAGCTGGACGCCTATGGCGGGGTGTTGGCCGGGAAGCCCCGGGTGACGGCGATGACCAAGATCGACGCGCTGGACGACGACGAGCGCACGGCGCGGCGTGCGGATCTCGAAGCGGTGGCCGGTCCGGTTCACCTGATGTCCGCGGTCAGCGGCGAGGGGGTGACGGAGGTGCTGCGCGCCCTCAGGGCCGAGATCTCGGAGGAGCGCCTGCGGCGGACCGGCGATGCCGTGGAGGACGCGCCGTGGCGCCCCTGAGCTTGCGCGATGCGCGGCGGCTGGTGGTCAAGATCGGATCGGCGCTGCTCGTCGAGCGGGAGGGCGGGGACCTCAGGCGCGGCTGGCTCGACGGCCTGGCGGCGGATGTGGCCCGGATCCGGGCGCGGGGGACGGAGGTGGTTCTGGTCTCCTCGGGCTCGATCGCCCTGGGGCGCGGGCGGCTGGGGCTCGGCCCGGGACCGCTGCCGCTGGAACAGGCACAGGCGGCGGCCGCGGCCGGGCAGATCCGGCTGGCCCGCGCCTACGAGGAGGCGCTCGCCCCCCATGGCGTGACCACGGCGCAGGTGCTGCTGACGCTGGAGGATACCGCGAACCGGCGGCGCTACCTGAATGCGCGCGCGACGCTGGGCACGCTGCTGGGCCTCGGGGCGGTGCCGATCGTCAACGAGAACGACACCGTGGCCACCGACGAGATCCGCTTCGGCGACAACGATCGGCTGGCCGCGCAGATCGCCGTGACCGTGGGGGCGGACCAGCTGGTGCTCCTGTCGGACGTGGACGGGCTCTATACCGCCAATCCGCAGACCGACCCCGAGGCGCGCCACTTCGCCGTGGTGGAGCGGCTGACTCCCGAGATCGAGGCGATGGCCGGCGAGGCGGGATCGACCTTCTCCAAGGGCGGGATGCGCACCAAGCTGATGGCGGCGCGCACCGCCACGCGGGCGGGCTGCGCGCTGTGCATCGCCTGCGGGACGCCGGACGGACCGCTGGGCCTGCTGGAGGCGGGGGCGCGATCGACCTGGTTCCTGCCCCAGACCGACCCGAAGGCCGCGCGCAAGGCCTGGATCGCGGCGATGAAGCCGCAGGGCGCGGTGCGCGTCGATGCCGGCGCGGCGGCGGCGCTGGACCGTGGCAAGTCGCTCCTGCCGGCGGGGGTGACGCGGGTGGAGGGCCGCTTCGACCGGGGCGACCCGGTGAGCATCGAGGATGCGGAGGGGCGGGTTCTGGGATCGGGACTGGCGCGGTACACCGCCGCCGAGGCCCGCGCCATCGCCGGCTCCCGCTCGGACCAGATCGAGGCCCTTCTGGGCTATCCGGGCCGGGCGGCCCTGATCCATCGCGACGATATGGTGCTGTAGGAACCCCGTCGGAATCCCGGCGGACTACCGGAGGAGAAAGAAATGGCCGAGAGCGACATCGCCGGAACCATGGCCGCGATCGGGCGACGCGCCCGCGCCGCCGCCATCGAACTGGCCACCGCCGACCCGGCGGCGAAGCGCCGCGCGCTCGAGCATGCCGCCGACCGGCTGGAGGCGCGCAGCCCCGAGGTGATCGAGGCGAACGCGCGTGACATGGCGTTCGGGGAGGAAAAGGGCCTGACCACGGCCATGCTCGACCGGCTGCGGCTGGACGAGGGGCGGATCGCCGGCATCGCGGCCTCCCTGCGGGCCGTGGCGGCGCAGGACGACCCCGTGGGCCGGGTGATGGAGGCCTGGGAGCAACCGACCGGCCTGAGCATCGAGCGGGTTCGCACGCCCATCGGGGTGATCGGCGTGATCTACGAATCGCGGCCCAACGTGACCGCCGATGCGGGCGCGCTGTGCCTGAAATCGGGCAATGCGGTGATCCTGCGCGGCGGCTCGGAAAGCTTCCATTCCTCCGGCGCGATCCACGACTGCCTGCTGGAGGGACTGGCGCAGGCGGGGTTGCCGCAGGACGCGATCCAGATGGTGCCGGTGCGGGACCGCGCGGCGGTGGCCGAGATGCTGCGGATGACGGACACGATCGACGTGATCGTGCCGCGCGGCGGCAAGGGGCTTGTAAGCCTTATCCAGGCCGAGGCGCGGGTGCCGGTCTTCGCCCATCTGGAGGGGATCGTGCACATCTACCTCGACGCCGCCGCCGATCCCGAGACGGCGCTGAAGGTGGTGCTGAACGCGAAGACCCGGCGCACGGGGATCTGCGGCGCGGCGGAATGCCTTCTGGTGCACGAGGACGTCGCCGACACGGTGGGCCAGGGCGTGATCCGCGCGCTGGTCGATGCCGGCGTGGAGGTGCGCGCCGGCAGCCGGCTCGCGGCCATCGACGGGACCGTCGCCGCCGCGGAGGAGGATTGGGGGCGCGAGTTCCTCGACAGCATCATCGCGGCGAAGACGGTGCCGGATCTCGACGCCGCGGTCGCGCATATCCGTCGCTACGGGTCGAGCCATACCGAGTGCATCATCACCGAGGACGAGGCCGCCGCCGAACGGTTCCTGAACGAGGTCGACAGCGCCATCGTGATGGTCAACGCCTCGACCCAGTTCGCCGACGGAGGCGAGTTCGGCATGGGCGCCGAGATCGGCATCGCCACCGGCCGGCTCCATGCCCGCGGGCCCGTGGGCGCCGAACAGCTGACCTCGTTCAAGTACAAGGTCCGCGGCCGGGGCGCGGTGCGGGGCTAGGCGGCGATGGCGAGTGTGCCGTCGCCCCGCGTGACGGCGATGCGCCGTCCCAGATCGGCCGCGGCGAGGCGCGCGAGCGGGAAATGGACCTCGGAGGCGGCCGGCATGGGCGCCGCCGAGTTCGCCCAACTGCGCCAGCAGGCCCTCGGCCTCGCGCAGCCGGTCGGCGGTGACGGCCAGATCCACCCGCGCCGGTGTCGCGGCGATCCGCACCTCGCCGCCATAGGGCATCAGCGTCTCGGCGCAGAACAGCAGCAACAGGGCGAGCTTGGCGGTCGCCCGGTCCACGTCCCCGGGAGTGGCCCAGTCCACCGCGATGCGGCCCTTGCCGATACCGGCGACATGGGCGCGCACCTCCTCGCCCGAGACCGACTGCCCGCGCGTGGCCGCGCCGAACGCCAGGCGGAACAGCTTGACCCGTGCCGCCGCCGTCGCGACGCTGTCGGTGACGAGCGCCATCTCGGGGCTGTCGCCGACGCCCATCATCTGCAACAGTTCCAGACCGTTGCCGATGGCGCCGAGCGGGCTGACGAGATCGTGGCAGATCCGCGATCCCACCAGCGCGGTCAGGTCCGCCTGCGGGTCGCCGCTCATGCCCGCCCCCCATCGAAGGAGCCGCAGATGTCCGAGCTGAACGCCCTTCTGGAACCGGGAATGATCGTGCGACACCCCGATCGGCCCGATTGGGGCGAGGGGCAGGTCCAGTCGAATATCGGTGGGGTCATTACCGTCATGTTCCGCGAGGAGGGCAAGGTCGTGATCGATGGGCGCCGGGTCGAGCTGATCCCGGTCTGGTGAAATGTGGGCCGGAGCCTAGGGAGGGCATGGTTAAAATTCTGTCAACCCGGCCCCTGACCGGCCGGTTGCCACCGAGGGGCGCGAGGCCTAAGGATCGCGCGATTTCGTTCCAACCCCGCATCGGTGGCATGGCCGAACCCGATTACGCGCTCTCCCTTGCCGAAGGTCCCGCCGAGGTCGCCGCCGCGCAGCGGCTGCGCTATGCCGTCTTCGTCGAGGAACTGGGCGGCAGCGGCGAGATGGTGGATCACGCCGCCCGCCGCGAATGCGATGCCTTCGACCCGGTCTGCGACCACCTGATCCTGCGCGACCGGACCCGGCCTGAGGATGACGACGTGGTCGGGGTCTATCGGCTGCTGACCGAACAGGGTGCGGCGCGCGCGGGCGGGTTCTACTCCGAGGCGGAATACGACCTCGCGCCGCTCTATGCCTCGGGCCGCCGGCTGCTGGAGCTGGGACGGTCCTGCCTGCACCGGGACTATCGCGGCGGCACGGCCATGCACGCGATCTGGTCGGGCCTGGCCGCCTATGTCGAGGCGCGGGGGATCGAGCTCATGTTCGGCACCGCCTCGTTCCACGGCACGGATGTGGACGCGCTGGCGGAACCGCTGTCGATCCTGCACCATCGCCACCTCGCGCCCCGGCCGATCCGGGTCCGCGCCCGTCCGCCTTCCGCTGTCGCCATGGACCGGCTGCCGGAGGCGCGGATCGACCGGCTGCGGGCGATGCGGGCGATGCCGGCGCTGATCAAGGCCTATCTGCGGCTGGGCGGCACGGTGGGGGACGGGGCGTGGATCGACCGGCGGTTCAACACCACCGATATCTGCCTGCTCCTCGACACCGCGGCCTTTCCGGCGCGGGCGCAGGCGATCTATGCGGGGCGGCGGGCATGACGACCTGGCGCGGCCGTGCGCCCTCCGCGGAGGGGGCCGTTCCGGTTCCCGGCCGCCTGCTGGCCGCGCTCCGGCTGGGGCCGCTCGCGGTGTGGATCTTCGGCCTCCTGGCGCTGCATGGGGTCGTGCGCCTGGTGGAGCGGCCGTTCTGCGGCACGGGGCGCCCGGTCACGCCCTGGATCACCGTGGTGGCGTGCCGCGGGGCGCTGGCGATCATGGGCATCCGGTGGCGCGCGACGGGGGCCGGGATGCGGGGGCCGGGCGCGGTGGTGGCCAATCACGGCACCTGGATCGACATCTTCGCGCTGAACGCGGCGGGGCCGCTCTGCTTCGTGTCGAAATCGGACGTGGCGGGATGGCCCGGGATCGGGCTTCTGGCGCGGGCCACCGGCACGGTCTTCGTCAACCGCGCGCCGCGCGAGGCCGGGGCCCAGCGGGGGCTTCTGCAACGCCGGCTGGCGGCGGGCCATCGGCTGCTGTTCTTCCCCGAGGGCACGTCCTCGGACACGCTGCGCGTGCTGCCGTTCAAGAGCACGTTGTTCGGGTCGTTCTTTTCCGCCGGCGGCGGGCACGACATCGCGGTGCAGCCGGTGACGGTGATCTATCACCCGCCCGAGGGCGCGCCGGCGGATTTCTTCGGCTGGTGGGGCGACATGGGCTTCGGCGCCGACCTTGTGAAGCATCTGGCCAGCCGGCGCGGCGGGGCGGTGGAGGTGCGGCGCCATCCGCCGCTGCGGGCGGCCGATTTTCCCGACCGCAAGGCGCTGGCCCGGACCGCCGAGGCGGTGATCCGGGCGGCGCACCGGGACGGGCGCGGCCTGCCGCGGGAGGCCGCGCCATGAGCGCGCCGCTCGCCCGCCTGGCCCCGTCGGCGCCGCGCCGGCTCTTGGCGGGGGCGGTCCTGGCGGGGCTGGCCCTGTTCCTCGTGTGGATCGCGGCGGCGGTGCCCAACGCGCCGGCCTGGCGCCTGGCCATGCTGGCCATGGGGCTGGGCGTGGCCGCCTCGGTCTGGAGGATGTGGCGCGGCACGCGGGTGACGGTGGACCTGCGCGAGGAGGGCCTGTTCCTGTCCGACGGCACGCCGCTGGCGCCGATGGAGGCGATCGCCGGGGTCGATCGGGGCATGTTCGCCCTGAAGCCCTCGAACGGGTTCGTCCTTCGGCTCGCCCGGTCGCCGGGGCCGGCCTGGGTGCCCGGGCTCTACTGGCGGATCGGCCGCCGTATCGGAGTCGGCGGCATCACCGATGCGGGGCAGGCGCGGGCGATGGCCGATATCCTCGCCGCTCGTCTGGCGCAACGCGACGGCGGCTAAGGGGCGGCGGCCCGGGGCATCCGGGCCGCCGCGTCGGCCATGAGCGGCGCGGGGCGCGCCGCCGATGGCTCACATTTCCTCTGGGGGCATCATCACGCTGTCGATGACGTGGATCACGCCGTTCGAGGCCGCAATGTCGGCCTGCGTGACGGTGGCGTCGCCGATCATGACCGTGTCGCCGTCGATGCTGACCTCGAGCATTTCGCCGTTCACCGTCTCCAGCTCCTGGCCGTCGCTCAGATCAGCGGCCATCGCCTCGCTGGACACGACGTGGTAGGTCAGGATCGAGGTGAGCCGGTCGCGGTTCTCTTCCATCAGCAATTCGTCCACCGTGCCCTCGGGCAGCGCGGAGAAGGCCTCGTCGGTGGGCGCGAAGACGGTGAAGGGCCCTTCGCCCGAGAGCGTCTCGACGAGGCCGGCGGTCTCGGCGGCGGTGAGCAGGGTCTCGAAGTTGCCGGCCTCCTGCGCGGTCTCGACGATGGTCATGTCCTGGGCCATGGCCATCGAGCCGGCAAGGACCGCGGCGGCGGTGGCGGAAGTCAGAAGCGTATTGCGGATCATTTCGGTCACTCCCTTGATACACGCGCTCCGGGTTCTTGCCCGGTGCATTCACCAACGCGGATCGACGGGCCGGGGTCCGGCGACATCTGCGCACAGGACCGGCCCGCCCGGGTGGCCGGTTGCACGTGCCGTTCGGCCGACGCAGGATGCCGGGCGACCGAACCACGGAGACGACGCATGACCCTGCCCATCGCCCGATTCCTGCCCGCGCTCCTCCTGGCCGGCTGTGCCGCGGGGACCGACCCGCTGGCCGTGGACGAGGAGGGCGCGGCGCGCGCCGCCGAGACGCCGCCCGACCTGGCCGCGGTGGCGCAGGCGCTGGATGCGCGGCAGGGCCAGCGGCTGACCGGGGACCTGACCATCCTGGGCGCCGAGGCCGAGGGGCGGCGGCTGGCCATGCGGTTCCGCGACGCGCGCGACGCGGACGCGTTCGGCCCGGCGGACCGCGAGCTCTATGCCATGGAGAGCGACCGGCAGATCCGCGAGCAGATGTGCGCCCAGCCCGCGACGCGCCGCTTCGTGGAGGAATACGACGGCGTCAGCGCCCGGATCGAAAGCGCCGACGGCGAGGACCTGGCGCAGGTCGAGATCGAGGACTGCTGACCGGTCGCCGCTGGACAGTGCCGCGCACCAATCCATACTGGGGCCCATGAGTCTCCCACCCGGCTTTCTCGACGAGTTGCGCTCCCGCGTCAGCCTGGCCCAGGTCGTGGGACGCAAGGTGGTGTGGGACCGGCGCAAGTCCCAGCAGGGGCGCGGCGACATGTGGGCGCCGTGCCCGTTCCACCAGGAGAAGACGGCGAGCTTCCACGTCGAGGACCGCAAGGGGTTCTACTACTGTTTCGGCTGCCACGCGAAGGGCGACGCGATCACCTTCGTCATGGAGAGCGAGAACGTCGCCTTCATCGAGGCGGTGAAGATCCTCGCCGACGAGGCGGGGATGCAGATGCCCGAGCGCGACCCCCGCGCGCAGGAGCGGTCCGACCGCCGCTCGGAGCTGATCGCCGTGATGGAGGAGGCGGTGCGCTTCTTCCGCATGGGGCTGTCCTCGGCCGGGGGGCAGGCGGCGCGGGTCTACCTGGAGAAGCGCGGCCTCGGGGCGGAGGCGCAGGCGCGGTGGGAGCTGGGATTCGCCCCCGACGACTGGCGGCGGCTGGGCCGGCACCTGCGCGACAAGGGCATCGCGCCCGAGCTGATCGCGGCCGCGGGGCTGGAGAAGACCAGTGCGAAGGGCGGCGAGCCCTACGACGTGTTCCGCAACCGGATCATGTTCCCGATCCGCGATGCGCGGGGCCATGCCATCGCCTTCGGCGGCCGGGCGATGGACCCGGACGATCACGCCAAGTACCTCAACAGCCCCGAGACGGAACTGTTCGACAAGGGCCGGCAGCTTTACAACCTGCGCGACGCGCGGGCGGCGGCGGGGCGGGACCAGCCGCTGCTGGTGGCCGAGGGCTACATGGACGTGATCGCCCTGTCGGAGGCGGGGTTCGCCGCGACGGTGGCGCCGCTCGGCACCGCGATCACCGAGGACCAGCTGAAGCTGATGTGGCGCATCCATCCCGAGCCGGTGGTGGCGCTGGACGGCGACCGGGCGGGCCGGCGCGCGGCGATGCGGGTGATGGACCTGGCCTTTCCGCTGCTGCAGGCGGGGCAGTCGCTGCGTTTCTGCCTGATGCCCGAGGGGCAGGACCCGGACGACCTCCTGAAGGCGAAGGGCGCCGGCGCGATGCGCGGCCTGATCGAGGAGGCGCGGCCCATGGTGGACCTGCTGTGGCAGCGCGAGACGGAGGGCAAGCGACTCGACAGCCCGGAGCGGCGCGCGGCCCTGGACAAGTCCCTGCGCGAGGCGCTCCGGGCGATCGCGGACCCCGCGATCCGGCGGCATTACGGCGACGCGATCAAGGAGCGGCGCTGGCAACTGTTCAACCCGCGCCGGGGCCGCAAGACCTGGCAGCCGCCGCGCCCGGCGGCGTCGGAGAGCACGCGGGCCTCGGACCTGGCCGCCGGCGCGGGGGCCGATCACCTGCGCGAGGCGGTGGTGCTGGCGCTGCTGATCCGCCATCCGCAGCTGGTGGAGACCTTCGAGCCGGCGCTGGAGCGCATCGGCTTCGCCGACCCCGATCATCGGCGGCTGGCGGCGTGCCTTCTGGCGCGCACGGGCGACGATCCGGCGGGGTGCCGGGAGGCGATCCGCGCCGCCGGCCTCGCCGCCCCCCTTGAAAAGCTGGAGACCGCGCGCCACCTCAGCGTGGTTCCGGCGCTTCGCTCGGGGGACGAGGCATCGGCACGCCAGTGCCTGGCCGAGGAAATCGCGACGCTGGTGGCCAGCCACGGCGCCGCGCAGGAGATCGAGGAGGCGCTGCAGGACATCGACGGGATCGAGGACGAGGCGCTGACCTGGCGTCTGACGCAGGCGGCGGAGGCCCTGGCGAGCGCCGGGCGCGGCGCCGCGGAGGACACGATCCAGTACGAGAAGGCGCCCAACGGCGTGCTTCTGGACCGCCACGAGGTCGATGCGCTCGACCGGTTGTTGCGGCGAATCGGGCACGACCGGGGCGGTGGAGGGAATTGAACGCAACACCCTGTGTCCCGCGCGCAGGCTGAGATAAGAGAATCACCTCGGACGATTTGCCGAATCGGCGATTCGCACCACGATTCGCAGGACCTCCGCCGCAAGGAGCCCACGAAGGGGAGAGCCGTATGGCCGCCAAGGACAGCACCGAAGAGCGCACGAAGGACGATCAGGACGGCGAGGCCATGCTCGACATGAGCCAGGCGGCCGTGAAGAAGATGATCGCGGACGCCAAGGAACGCGGCTACATCACCTACGATCAGCTGAACTCGGTGCTGCCGCCCGAACAGGTCAGCTCCGAGCAGATCGAGGACGTGATGTCGATGCTCTCGGAGATGGGCATCAACGTCATCGAGGAGGAGGAGGCCGCCGACGAGGACGACAAGAAGTCCACCGAGGTCGCCACCCGCTCCGATTCGCGCGACGTTGCCGTCTCCTCCTCCGACAGCGAGAAGCTCGACCGCACCGACGACCCGGTGCGGATGTATCTGCGCGAGATGGGCTCGGTCGAACTTCTCAGCCGCGAGGGCGAGATCGCCATCGCCAAGCGGATCGAGGCGGGGCGCAACACGATGATCGCGGGCCTGTGCGAGAGCCCGCTGACCTTCCAGGCGATCACCATCTGGCGCGACGAGCTGCTGTCCGAGGACATCCTGCTGCGCGACGTCATCGACCTGGAGACGACCTTCGGGCGGTCGATGGGCGAGGAGGGCGACGAGCCCGTGGTCTCCGATCTCGGCTCCACGCCCGAGACGCCACCCCGGCCCGCGCCCGAGAAGCCGGAGAAGGCCGAGAAGGGCCCCGAACTCGATGCCGACGGCAACCCGATCGAGAAGGAAGAGGAGTCCGAGGACGAGGACGAGCAGGCCAACATGAGCCTCGCGGCCATGGAGGCCGCGCTGAAGCCGCGCGTGCTGGAGATGCTCGACGCCATCGCCCGCGACTATGCCGAACTTTCCGAGATGCAGGACCTGCGGATCTCGGCCACGCTGAACGAGGACGGGTCGTTCTCCACCGGGGCGGAGGAGCGCTACCAGAAGCTGCGCAGCGAGATCGTGGTGCTGGTCAAGGAACTGCACCTGCACAACAACCGCATCGAGGCGCTGATCGACCAGCTCTACGGCATCAACCGCAAGATCATGTCCATCGATTCCGCGATGGTGAAGCTGGCCGACCAGGCACGGATCAACCGCCGCGAATTCGTCGACGAGTATCGCGGCGCCGAGCTCGATCCCGGCTGGATCGACCGGGTGTCGGAGAAGTCGGGCCGCGGCTGGCAGGCGCTGATGGAACGTTCCCGCCCCCGGATCGAGGAACTCAGGGGCGAGATGGCCCAGGTCGGCCAGTATGTGGGCGTCGATATCGGCGAGTTCCGCCGCATCGTGCAGCAGGTCCAGAAGGGCGAGAAGGAGGCGCGCGCCGCCAAGAAGGAGATGGTCGAGGCCAACCTGCGGCTCGTGATCTCCATCGCCAAGAAATACACCAACCGCGGCCTGCAGTTCCTGGACCTGATCCAGGAGGGCAATATCGGCCTGATGAAGGCGGTGGACAAGTTCGAGTATCGCCGCGGCTACAAGTTCTCCACCTACGCGACCTGGTGGATCCGGCAGGCGATCACCCGCTCGATCGCCGACCAGGCGCGTACGATCCGCATCCCGGTGCACATGATCGAGACGATCAACAAGCTGGTCCGCACGGGCCGGCAGATGCTGCACGAGATCGGCCGCGAGCCCACGCCCGAGGAGATGGCCGACAAGCTGCAGATGCCGCTGGAGAAGGTCCGCAAGGTGATGAAGATCGCCAAGGAACCGATCTCCCTCGAGACGCCGATCGGCGACGAGGAGGACAGCCAGCTCGGTGACTTCATCGAGGACAAGAACGCCGTCCTGCCGCTGGACAGTGCCATCCAGGAGAACCTGAAGGAAACGACGACGCGGGTGCTGGCGAGCCTCACACCGCGCGAGGAGCGGGTGCTGCGGATGCGGTTCGGCATCGGCATGAACACCGACCACACGCTGGAAGAGGTCGGCCAGCAGTTCAGCGTGACCCGGGAGCGGATCCGCCAGATCGAGGCCAAGGCGCTGAGGAAGCTCAAGCACCCCTCGCGTTCGCGCAAGCTGCGTTCGTTCCTCGACCAGTGACGAAAGCCGGGGCGGCATCCGGGGCCGCCCTTGCTGCCCCGGCCGGCCGTCGCCTCGCCTCGCAGGGGGCGCTGCGCCCAGGGGGGCGCTCCCGATGGCATCCCCGACACCGACGCCTGGCATCGCCGCGATCCGCATCACGCGGGCGAGAGGCATCGGTTCTCCCATTTTCCGGCCGCGTCGTTACAATGTGGGCCGAGGCCGGCGGTCGGGTCCGCTGCCCGCATGCGAGGGAGATTGCCCGATGATTCGCGCCGGCCTGATCGTCACACTGGTTCTCGCGACGCCCGCCCAGGCCTACCTCGCCCGCAACGGCATGGTCGTGGAGGCCACCGGCCCCGGCAGCTTCGAGGTGCCCTGGTCCGGCCAGTCCGGCGCGCCGGCCTTCTGGTGCGCGGCGGGCGATTACGTGACCCGCGGTCTCGGCCTGTCCGGCTCCACGCGGATCTACCGATACGACCCGCCGGTGCGGAGCCGGGGCGCGGGCATCCGGTTCGGCCTCGATCCGCGCGGCGCGCAACCTACCGGCCTGGTGGGCTTCTTCCGCGATCGCGGTGTTCTCGCCTCCCATGCGCGGCGGTTCTGCGAGGGGGCCGCCAGACGGGGCGGGCGCGGCTGATGCAGACCGAGTTCCGTATCCGCACCGAGGGCCCCGGCCTGATCGAAATCACCGGCCCGGTTGCCGACTGGCTGCCAGACGGGGAGGGCTGCCTGACGCTGTTCGTCCGCCACACCTCCTGTTCGCTGCTGATCCAGGAGAACGCGGACCCGGATGTGCGCCACGACCTGCAGGCCTGGATCGAGCGGCTGGTGCCCCGGGCGGACGATCCCGAGATGGCCTATCTGCGCCACCGCGCCGAGGGGCCGGACGACATGCCGGCCCATATCAAGGCCGCGCATCTGCCGGTGAGCCTGACGATCCCGGTCGCCGAGGGGCGGCTGCTCCTCGGGACGTGGCAGGGCATCTACCTGTGGGAGCATCGCGACCGGCCCCAGACGCGGCGGATCGCGGCCCGGTTCGGCTAGGAACGCGCCCGCCGCGCCAGCCGTTAAGGGGCTGACCGCCGCAAGGATGGCCCCGGCCGATGACCGAGATCTATTCCCGCCGCCGCGCGACCATGCGGCAGACCCGCGAGACGATCATGGCGCGCGCCTCTCTGAGCGCGCCGCTGGAGCCCCTGAGCCACCGCGAATGGTGGCGCGGGGCGGCGCTCTACCAGGTCTATGTCCGCTCCTTCCGCGACACGGACGGCGACGGGATCGGCGACCTGAAAGGGGTGGGCGAGAAGCTCGACCATATCCAGTCGCTCGGGGTCGACGGATTCTGGCTGTCGCCGATCTTTCCCTCGCCGCAGGAGGATTTCGGCTACGACATCACGGATTTCTGCGCCGTCGATCCGCGCCACGGCGACATGGCCGACCTCGACGCCCTCGTCGCCGGAGCGCATGAGCGCGGGTTGAAGATCCTGCTGGACCTCATCCCGTGCCACACGTCGGACCGGCATCCGTGGTTCCTGGAGAGCCGGTCGGCCCCGGAGGACGCGTTCGGCGACTGGTATGTCTGGGCCGATGCAGCCCCCGATGGCGGCCCGCCGAACAACTGGCTCAGTTCCTTCGGCGGGCCGGCCTGGACCTGGGAGCCGCGGCGCACGCAATACTACTATCACCCCTTCCTGCCCTGCCAGCCGGCGCTCAACCTGCGGCACACGCCGGTGCTGGACGCGATCATCGACGCGATGCGGTTCTGGCTCGACCACGGCGTCGACGGGTTCCGCATCGACGCGGTGCAGTGCCTGGCCTGCGATCCCGACCTGCGCTCCAATCCGCCGGAGGACAGACGCGGCCCGGTCGCGCCCCTGGGCGGCGGCGATCACAACCCGTTCCGACGCCAGGCGCATCTCTATGACCGGGACGTGCCCGAGGCCTTTCCGATCATCGAGCGGCTGCGCCGCGCGGTGGAGGACTACTCGCCCGAGCGCGCCCTGATCGGCGAGCTGGCCGACGTGGACAGCGCCCGGGTATCGGAGAAATACACGGTCCACGGCGAGGGGCTGCACGCCGTCTATGACTTCTCGCTGGTGAACGGCCCGCGCGAGGTGCGCCCTCTGACCGAGATCCTGACCTATCGCAGCGCCTTCCTGCGCACCGGCTGGATGATGAACGTCTTCTCCAACCACGATTCGCGCCGGGCGGTGAGCGACCTCACGGATTTCGCCACCACGCGGGAGGAACAGTTGCAGGCGCAGAAGCTGCTGTTCTTCCTTCAGTTCTGCCTCAAGGGCGGCGGCATCCTCTACCAGGGGGAGGAGCTGGCCCTGCCGCACCCCGAACTGCGCCGCGAGGATCTGCGCGATCCCTGGGGGATCGCCTTCTGGCCCGATTTCGAGGGGCGGGACGGCGCGCGGACGCCGATGCCCTGGACCGGGGAGGCGCCCGGCTGCGGATTTACCGAGGGCGAGCCCTGGATGCGCATTCCGCCGGTCCATCACGGGATGAATGCCGCGGCCCAGGCCGACGACCCCGACAGCCCGATGCGGTATCTGGCGCGGCTCTTGGACTGGCGGAAGGGCCAGCCGCTGCTGCGCTGGGGCGGGGAGACCGTGCACCCGCCCGCCCTCGCGCCGCTGATCCTGTGGGACCGGTACGGCGAGGGAGAGAGCCTGCGCTGCGTCGCCAATTTCAGCGCGACGCCACAGACCTTGCCCGGACAATGGCTGCAGGGCGCCGCCCCGCTCGACGGCCCCGGCTTCGCGCGGGAGATCACGGCCGGCGGGCTGGCGCTGCCACCGTTCGGCTTCGGCATCGTGGCGGGCGAGGGCGTCAGTTCTGCGGCATGAGGAAGATCTCGCGGACCGAGGCGCGGGGATCGGCCTCCAGCGCGTGCATGACCGCCTCGGCCACGTCCTGCGGCTTGAGCTTGTCGGGCTGGCCGTCGTCGAAGAACGGCGTGTCGACCATGCCGGGCGCGATCACGGTGCAGCGCCCGCCCCATTCGCGCATCTCCTCGGCCATGTTGCCGGCATAGCCGTGCACGAACCACTTGGTCGCCGAGTAGATCGAGCCGGTGATGTGGCGCCGCCCCGCCGCCGAGCCGGTCAGAACCAGGGTGCCGCGGGTCTTCTTCAGCTCGGGGATCGCGGCGCGCGCGGTCCAGACGAGGCCCTTCACGTTGAGGTCGATCATGCCCGCGATGTCGTCGGCCGCGCTCTCCACGGTGCCGGCGCGCTCCATGCCGCGGCCGGCATTGGCGAAGGCGGCGTCCAGCGTGCCGAACCGCTCCACCGCGCGCCCCACGGCCGCCACCTGGTCGTCGAGCCGGGTGGCGTCGCCCGGCAGCGCCAGCGCCTTGTGACCGATCTCGCCCGCGAGGGCGTCGAGCTTGTCCTTCGACCGGGCGAAGAGCGCCACGTTCCAGCCGGCCATCGCGGCGGTGCGGGCCGTGGCGGCGCCGATGCCGGAACTGGCACCGGTGATGAACAGGGTCTTGGCCATGGGGACTCTCCATCTTGGGGCGCGGGTCAACGTGAAGCGCGGGCATCGGTTCACGCCCCGCATCTTGCGGCCCGGCGTTTCGGGCTATCCATCGCTGGGGTGCGCCGCTATGCTCCCGGCGGCGGTCCCGACGCGAGGAGGCACCATGCGCTGTCCGTTCTGCGGCAATGTCGACACCCAGGTGAAGGATTCGCGGCCCGCCGAGGATCACGTCGCGATCCGTCGCCGGCGGCTCTGCCCGGCCTGCGGGGGGCGCTTCACCACCTACGAACGGGTGCAGCTGCGCGACCTGGTGGTGGTCAAGACGAACGGCCGGCGCGAGGATTTCGACCGCGACAAGCTGGAACGCTCCGTCCGCATCGCGCTGCAGAAGCGCCCGGTGGAGCCCGAGCGCATGGACCAGATGCTCTCCGGCATCGTGCGCCGGCTGGAGAGCATGGGCGATACCGACATTCCCTCCAAGGTGATCGGCGAGATCGTGATGGAGAGCCTCGCCCGGATCGACGCGGTGGCCTATGTCCGCTTCGCCAGCGTCTACAAGAACTTCCAGGCGGCGGACGATTTCGACCGCTTCGTGAGCGAGTTGAGGCCGCTGGCCAAGCCCGAGGGGTGAGCGACGCGGTCCACATGGACCATGCGCTGGCGCTGGGCCGGCGCGGTCTGGGCACCTGCTGGCCCAACCCGGCCGTGGGCTGCGTGATCGTGAGCGGGGGCCGCGTGGCGGGTCGCGGCTGGACCCAGCCGGGAGGACGGCCCCATGCCGAGACGATGGCGCTGGCGCAGGCCGGTGCGGCCGCCCGGGGCGCCACCGCCTATGTCTCGCTGGAGCCCTGCGCCCATCACGGCCGCACGCCGCCCTGTGCCGATGCGCTGATCGCGGCGGGCGTGGCGCGGGTGGTCACCACGATGGAGGACCCCGATCCCCGGGTCGCGGGGCGGGGCCATGCCCGGCTGCGGGAAGCGGGGATCGCGGTGGAGATCGGCACCGGGGCGGCCACGGCGCGGCGCGACCAGGCGGGGTTCCTCATTCGGATCGCGCGGGGGCGGCCGATGGTCACGCTGAAACTCGCCACCTCGCTCGACGGGCGGATCGCCACCGCCGGGGGCGAGAGCCGCTGGATCACCGGGCCGGCGGCACGCCGCGCGGTGCACGCGATGCGGCTGTCCCACGACGCGGTGATGGTCGGCGGCGGGACGGCGCGGGCCGACGATCCCGAGCTTACGGTGCGCGAGTTCGGCCCCGTGCCGCAGCCCGTCCGGGTGATCGCGGCGCGCAAGCTCGACCTGCCGCAGGACGGGCGCCTCGCCGCCTCGGCGCGGCTCTCTCCCCTGTGGCTGCTCCACGCTGCCGAGGCGGATGAGGGACGGATCGACGCCTGGCGGAGGCTTGGTGCGGAGTGCCTGGCGGTACCGGTGGCCGCCGGGCGGCTCGCTCCGGGGGCGATGCTGGCCACGCTGGGCGCGCGGGGGCTGACGCGGGTCCTGTGCGAGGGCGGCGGCAGCTTCGCCGCGGCCCTGTTGCAGGAGGGACTCGTGGACCGGATCGTCACCTTCACCGCCGGCGTCGCGCTGGGCGCCGAGGGACGGCCGGGCCTCGGCGCGCTGGGGATCGGGGCGCTGGCCGAGGCGCCGCGGTTCCGCCTCGCCCGGGAGCAGGCGGTCGGGGGCGACGTCATGGCCCTGTGGGAGCGGGACTGAGGCGATCCGGCCCTTGCACAGCCCCGCGCCCCGGTCCACATCGCCGGTGCGAGCAGCGGAGGCGGCGATGTTCACCGGACTGATCAGCGATGTGGGCGAGATCCTCGCCGTGGAGCGGCGCGGCGACCTGCGGGCGCGGATCGGCTGCGGCTACGACCCGGCCGGGATCGCCCTCGGCGCCTCCATCGCCTGCGACGGGGTCTGCCTGACGGTGGTGGAGACCGGCACCGATCCGCGGCCCTGGTTCGAGGTCGAGATAAGCGCCGAGACGGTGGCACGCACCAATATCGGCGCGGACGGCTGGCCGGCGGGCCGGCGGGTGAACCTGGAGCGCGCGCTGAAGGTGGGCGACGAGCTGGGCGGACATATCGTCTCGGGGCATGTGGACGGGGTGGGCCGCATCGTGGAGGCGCACGACGAGGGCGGCTCGACCCGCTTCACCATCGAGGCGCCCGAGGATCTGGCCCGGTTCATCGCCGAGAAGGGCTCGATCGCGCTCGACGGCACGTCGCTGACGGTGAACGAGGTGGCGGGGCGCCGCTTCGGCGTGAACCTGATCCCCCACAGCAAGGCCGCGACGACCTGGGGCGAGCGCCGGCCGGGCGACGCGGTGAACATCGAGGTGGACACCATGGCGCGCTATGTCGCGCGCCTGCGCGAGATGGGCTGAGCGCCGGCTCTGGCCATTCGGACGCGCCGGGTCTATGCCCGCCCGCGCAGCGACGGGAAACGCGATGACCGACCGGACCGACTATCACGACGCGATCTCCCCGATCGAGGAGATCCTCGCCGATGCCCGCAACGGGCGCATGTTCATCCTCGTGGACCACGAGGACCGCGAGAACGAGGGCGACCTGGTGATCCCCGCCCAGATGGCGACGCCGGACGCGATCAACTTCATGGCGCGCGAGGGTCGGGGCCTGATCTGCCTGTCGATGACGGCGGCGCGCTGCGAGGCGCTGGGCCTGCCGATGATGGCCTCGCACAATTCCAGCCGCCACGAGACCGCCTTCACCGTCTCGATCGAGGCGCGCGAGGGCGTCTCCACCGGCATCTCGGCCCATGACCGGGCGCATACCGTCTCCGTGGCCATCGACAGCGCCACGACCCAGGCCGACATCGCGACACCCGGCCACGTCTTCCCGCTCCGCGCGCGGGAGGGCGGCGTGCTGGTGCGCGCCGGCCATACCGAGGCGGCGGTGGACATCTCGCGGCTGGCGGGGCTGAACCCCTCGGGCGTGATCTGCGAGATCATGAACGAGGACGGGTCGATGGCGCGGCTGCCGGACCTCGTCGCCTTCGCGCAGCGCCACGGGCTGAAGATCGGCACGATCAGCGACCTGATCGCCTATCGCCGCCGCAACGACAACCTGGTGCGGATGATCTCGGAGCGGCGCATCACCTCGGAGTTCGGCGGCGACTGGACCATGCGCGTCTATGACGACAAGACCATGGGCGCCGAGCATATCGCCCTGATCAAGGGCGATATCGGCGGCGACGAGCCGGTGCTGGTGCGGATGCACGCGATGGACCCGCTCCTGGACATCGTCGGCACCGGGCCGAAGGGACGGGCGCACGAATTCGCCGACGCGATGGAGATCGTCGCGGCCGAGGGGCGCGGGGTGCTGGTGCTCCTGCGCGACCTGACGATGAAGATCTCCGAGGAGGAGGAGCCCTCGCCGCAGACGCTCAGGCAATACGGGCTCGGAGCGCAGATCCTGTCCTCGCTGGGCCTGCGCGACCTGATCCTGCTGACCAATTCGCCCATGCCCAAGGTCGTGGGGCTCGACGCCTACGGGCTGTCGATCCTGTCCACCCGCAGAATCTCGGAGGTCGACTGATGGCCGGACAATCCCATGACGCGCTGCCGCTGCCGGAATTCGACCGGCCGGTGAAGGCGTTGATCGTCGTCGCGCCCTTCTATCGCGACATCGCCGACGACCTGATCGCCGGGGCGCGCAAGGTGCTGGAGGCGGCGGGGGCCACGCACGAGACGGTGGAGGTGCCCGGCGCGCTGGAGATTCCGCCGGCCGTCGGCATCGCCAGCCGGACCGGCGATTTCGACGCCTTCGTCGCGCTGGGCTGCGTGATCCGGGGCGAGACGACGCATTACGAGACCGTGTGCAACGACAGTTCCCGCGGGCTGACCATGCTGGGCCTGTCGGGCGTCTGCATCGGCAACGGCATCCTGACGGTGGAAAACATGGACCAGGCCGCGGCGCGCGCCGGCGAGCAGGACAAGGGCGGGGGTGCTGCGGCGGCGGCGCTGCACCTCGTGGCGCTGTCGCGCCGCTGGAGCGGGCAGACCAAGGGCGTGGGCTTCAAGCCGGGGCGGGACGAGCCATGAGCGACGCCAGGCGCAGGCGCTCGGCCGCGCGGCTCTATGCCGTGCAGGCGCTGTTCCAGATGGAGCAGCTCGACATCTCGGCCGACCGGGTGCGGAGCGAGTTCGAGGACCACCGCTTCGGCGCCGTCTACGACGAGGGCGAGATGGAGGAGGGCGATATCGACCTCTTCCGCAAGATCCTCGACGACGCGGTGAACTGGCAGGCCAAGATCGACCAGATGGTGCACCGCGCGCTGGTGGCGCGCTGGCCCATCGACCGGCTGGACCCCACGCTCCGCGCCCTGTTCCGCGCCGCCGGGGCGGAGCTTCTGGAGGGCAAGGCCCCGCCCAAGGTGGTGATCGTGGAATTCGTGGAGATCGCGCGGGCCTTCTTTCCCGAGGGCAAGGAGGCGAAGTTCGTCAACGCCATCCTCGACCACATGGGCCGCGAGGCGAAACCGCAAGCCTTCGCCCCGCGCTGACGGCGTCAGCCGTTCAGCAGCCGCGCCGCCTCGGGGGCGAAATAGGTCAGGATCCCGTCGCACCCCGCCCGGCGGAAGGCCAGCAGGCTCTCCATCATCACCCGCTCGCCATCGAGCCAGCCGTGATCGGCCGCGCCGCGCAGCATCGCGTATTCCCCCGACACCTGGTAGGCATAGGTCGGCGCGCCGAACTCGGCCTTCACGCGGGCGCAGATGTCGAGATAGGGCATGCCCGGCTTGACCATCACCATGTCGGCCCCCTCGGACAGGTCGCGGGCGACCAGCCGCAGCGCCTCGTCGCCGTTGGCGGGGTCCATCTGATAGGTCTTCTTGTCGCCCGTGAGCGCGCCGGCCGCCCCCACCGCGTCGCGGAACGGTCCGTAGAAGGCGCTGGCATACTTGGCCGAGTAGGACATGATCGCGGTATCGGCGTATCCCGCTCCCTCCAGCGCGGCGCGCATCGCGCCGATGCGGCCGTCCATCATGTCGGAGGGGCCGAGGATGTCGGCACCGGCCTCGGCCTGGGCCAGCGCCATGCGGGTCAGCGCCGCGACGCTCTCGTCGTTCAGCACCACGCCGTCGCGCACCAGCCCGTCATGCCCCTGGGAATTGTAGGGGTCGAGTGCGACGTCGGTCATCACCGCCATCTGCGGCACCGCGTCCTTGATCGCGCGGGTGGCGACGTTCGACAGGTTGTCGGGGTTCCAGGCCTCCTCGCAGCCTTCGGTCTTCTTCGTCGGATCGGTGTAGGGAAAGAGGCAGATCGCCGGGATGCCGAGATCCGCGGCCTCCCGCGCCGCCTCCACGATCAGATCGACGGAGCGCCGCTCCACACCCGGCATCGAGGGCACCGGATCGCGCTCGCCCCGGCCCGCGCGCACGAACAGCGGCCAGATCAGGTCGGCCGGCGCGAGCCGCGCCTCGGAGACCAGCGCGCGCAGCCCGGCCGAGCGGCGCAGCCGCCGGAACCGGGTGGCGGGGAAGGGGGCCTGGATGGGGGGCATGTCTCGATCCACTTGCAACAGTCCGGCGGGCGCGCTTTGGGTTGCATGGAAACCCGGCGGCCTCAAGGGTAGGCGAGGCCAGGCTCTCGGGAGAACGCGCGACGTGGACTGGACCGGCACCGTCTTCGAGGTGATCGACATGCGGTCGTTCTCCAACCTGTGGTTCTGGATCGCGCTCGCCGTCACATGGTCCCGCGCCAGCCACAACATCCTCGGGGTGCCCTACGACATGGTCGGCCGGGCCGCACGCCAGGGCGGTCAGGCGCAGAGGGACCTGGAGGAGATGGTGCGCATCCGCAGTGACCGGCTTCTGCGCTTCGTCGATGCCTCTGGCGCCTGGCTGGTGGCGCTCGCGGCCATGGCGCTCTCGGCGCTGTTCGTCCTCGGCACGACCTATGACGTGGAATTCGCGCAGGCCGTGTTCCTGATCATGCTGCCGCTGGGCCTTGTGGCGGCGACGGCGATCCGCTGCGCCCGGCAGATCCGCGCGGCGAACCTGCGCGGCGCGGAATTGCGCCGCCGGCTCGCGCGGCAGCGGGTGGCGGTGCAGGCCATCGGCATGGCGGCGATCTTCGTCACCACCATGTGGGGTATGTACCGCAACATGGCGATCGGCCCGCTGGGCTGAGAAGCGCGCGGGCCAGGACGAGATCGGTGCGCCGGCTCATCGGCCGGGCGCGGCCGAGGACATCGCGCACCGGCACCCAGGCGGCCCGGTCGACATCGTCCGCCGCACGCGGCGTACCCCGGAGATATCGGCAGCCCACCATCCCCAGGCGAAACCGCCCGACCCTCAGCACGGCGATGAGGCCGAGCGGCGTCGCGGTCAGGCCGGTCTCCTCGGCCAGTTCGCGTATCGCGGTGCGGCCCAGGCCCTCGCCCGGCTCCCGGTGGCCGCCGGGATATCCCCAGAGCCCGGCATCCGGCGCCTTGCGCCGCCGCACGAGCAGGACGTGGCCGCGATGGACCACCACGGCGGCGGCCGCCGCGACCCGTTTCATTTCGCCCTTTCCCAGCGGCCGGGTTCCGCGCTAGACCCGGGTTGCCCCGGGCCCGTGTGGCGGAATGGTAGACGCAGCGGATTCAAAATCCGCCGCCGAAAGGCATGCCGGTTCGAGTCCGGCCACGGGTACCAGGGGCCAATATCGTCGCCCGACGCCGCGCACGAAAAACCCGGCCGCGAGGGGCCGGGTCGGTTCGATGCATGATGCGGCACCGGGCTATTTCGTCGGGCCGATCATCATCACCATCTGGCGGCCTTCCATCTTGGGGAAGTTCTCCACCTTGCCGAGTTCCTTGGAATCCTCGGCGACCCGTTCGAGCAACTCGCGGCCGAGATTCTGGTGCGCCATCTCGCGCCCGCGGAAGCGCAGCGTGACCTTCACCTTGTCGCCGTTCTCGAGGAACTTGGTGACATTGCGCATCTTGACGTCGTAATCGTGCTGGTCGGTGTTGGGGCGGAACTTCACCTCCTTCACCTCGATCGTCTTCTGCTTCTTGCGGGCCTCGGATTCCCGCTTTTGCTGTTCATACTTGAACTTGCCGAAATCCATGATCTTGCAGACGGGCGGATTGGCATTGGGAGAGATCTCCACCAGGTCCAGCCCGGCAGCCTCGGCCAGTTCCATCCCGCGCTCGGGACTCACCACGCCGACATTCTCGCCGTCGGCTCCGATGAGCCGGATTTCGGGGGCCCGGATGCGTCCGTTGACCCGGGGGCCTGTGTCGCGCGTGGGCGGCGCGTTGTGCGGTCTGCGAGCGATGGGCGTTGTCCTCCATGGGGTTCCTACGGAGCGTTAAAATAGCCGCCGCGCCCGCGTTCTTCAAGACGGAACAGCGCCGTGCGGCAGCCGGCGGGAAACCGCCGTCCCGCGGACTTGCCGGGAACCGATCAGGCTGCCACGAGTCGTGTTGCCACAGTCTTTAAGGAGGGTCCCATGACCAAGCTGACTTCGATTCTCGCCGTCCTCGCCTCGGGGCTATTCCTGGCCGCCTGTCAGGAAGAAGGGGGTGGCGAGGCCGAGTCCGGAGCCGCGAGCGAGGAAAGCAGCGAAGAGGGCAGCGAAGAGTGATCCGGGCCGCATCCGGCAGGATGCGCGCGTCGGGCTGGTCGGTCGTCTTGCTGGCGACCGGCCTCGCCCTCGCCGGCTGCCAGGAAGATGCGCCGGAGGCCGACGGCGGCGCGCAATCCTCCGAAACCGGCTCCGGGGCGGTTGAGGGCACCGTCGCCGGCGAAACCGGGGAAGGCTCCACGGCCGAGCGTACCGAGGCCGAGACCTCGGACACGGGCGCCGCGTCCAACGCGGCCACCGACGAGGCCGTCGAGGCCGCGCAGTCGGGCGAATCGCCTGCCGAGGCGGCTGAAGGCGAGGCGCGAAGTGCTGCCGAGGAAGAGGGTACGACGGGTGCCGCGGCGGGCGGCGACAGCACCCTGGACGAAATCCTGACGCCCGAGGCCTGGGACAGCGAGCGGGTCATCGCCGCGATCCGGTCCTCGGACCTTGCCCAGCCGCGCCAGGACGAACTGGTCGAGCAGGTCCGCTCGGTGGAGGACAGCGACGATCCCGATCTGCGTGCCGCCGCGATCGAGGAGATCCGGGCGGTGCTGCTGCCGGAGTGAGGGCCCGGCCGGGCCCTCCCGCCCCGGGCTGGCGCGTCAGCCGACGAAGGCCTTTTCCACCACGTATTCCGCGGGCTCGCTGTTGGCGCCCTCGCGCAGGCCGAACCCTTCGAGAATTTCCTTGAGGTCGGTGTTCAGCCCCATCGACCCGCAGACCATGGCGCGATCGGCCTCGGCGCTCATCCCGTCGATGCCGAGATCGCGGAAGATCTCGCCAGATCTCAGCAGGTCGGTGATCCGCCCCATCTTCGGGCTCTCCTGCCGCGTGGTGGTGGGGTAGTAGACCAGCTTGTCCACGCCCCCCTCGGTCAGTTCGCGGAACATCTCGTCGGACTTCACATGCTCGACCAGCTGCCGGCCGTATTCCAGCTCGGCCACGTCGCGGCAGGTATGGGTCAGGATCACCTGATCGTAATCCTCGTAGGTCTGCGGATCGCGGATCAGGCTGGCGAAGGGTGCGATGCCGGTCCCGGTGGAGAAGAACCACAGCCGCTTGCCCGGCAGCAGCGCATCGTGGACCAGCGTGCCCACGGGCTTGGGCCGCAGGATGATCTGGTCGCCCGGCTGGATATGCTGCAGCCGCGAGGTGAGCGGCCCGTCCTGCACCTTGATCGAATAGAATTCCAGCTCGTCGTCCCAGGAGGGCGAGGCGATGGAATAGGCCCTGAGCAGCGGCTTGCCGTCCTCCTTCAGGAGGCCGATCATCACGAACTCGCCCGAGCGGAAGCGCAGGGAGGCAGGCCGGGAGACCCGGAACGAGAACAGCCAGTCGGTCCAGTGGGTCACCGACAGGACGGTCTGCGCGTCGGGCAGGGCCTTGGGCTTCGCGGGGCTGAGGTCGGTCATCTGGTTCATGGTCGCATTGCCGGATCCGGGATCCGGCCCTCTGTAACGTGAGATCGAAGCAGCGGAAAGGCGGCGCTCAGCCGCGCAGGCGGGACTGGTAGTCGTGGGCGCGCCAATCGGCGCGGGCGCGCCACTGGGCCTCGGGCTGCCGCCGGGCGAGATCGGCGTCGATCTCGACCTCGTCGAAGCCGCAGCGCCGGGCCATCGCGTACTGGTCGGCGATGACGTGGCCCTTGGCACGCAGCCGCCCCTCGAAGCCCTGGCGCCGCAGCTGCCGGGCGATGGTGAAGCCGCGGCCGTCCGCCGAGGAGGGGAAATCCACCCGGATCATCGCCACCCCCGCGAGCCGGCCGGCAAGCTCGTCCGGGTCGGTGTCGGAGGGCAGGTCGAGGGCGAGGCCGGTGCCGGCCTCGTCGGAGGGGAACTCCTGCAGCGCGGTGAACCCGGCCTCCCAGTCGTCCTGCGCGAAGCCCTGGTCGGTGACGATGACGCTCATGCCGCGTCCTCCTTCCGCGGGCCGCGCACGGCCCGGCCGTTGACGAAATGGATCCCGCATTCCTGCTTGTCCTGGTCCCGCCAGCGGCCGGCGCGCGGGTCCTCTCCCGGGGCGACCCGGGTGGTGCAGGGCGCGCAGCCGATCGACGGGTAGCCGCGGGAGACGAGGGGATGCCGGGGCAGGCGGTTGTTGTCCATGTAGTCGCGCACGTCCTCGCGCTGCCAGTGGACCAGCGGGTTCACCTTGATCCGCCCGGTGCCGTCCTCCTCCTCGAAGAAGTCGAGCTCGGTCCGCGCACCGCCCTGGAACCGCTTCCGCCCCGTGATCCAGGCGTCGAACCCGTCGAGCGCCCGGGCCAGCGGCGCGGTCTTGCGCAGGTTGCAGCAGGCATCGGGGTCGGCGCGGTTGAGCTGCCCGTCGGGATCGAGCCGCGCGGCCTCGCCGGGATCGGGGTGCAGCACCCGCACATCCGACAGGCCCAGCCGCGCCGCCACCGCGCGCTGGTAGTCCAGCGTCTCGTCGAACAGCATCTCGGTGTCGAGGAACAGCACCGGCGTCGCCGGGTCGACGACGGCGACGAAATGCAGCAGCGCCACCGATTCCGCGCCGAAGGACGACACCATCGCGGTCCGCCCCACGGCCGGGTCCTTCAGCGCGTGGCGCAGCACGTCGATGGCCGCGTGATGGGCGTAGCGGCGGTTGAGATCCGCCACCCGCTCGCCCACGGGGACGATGTGGGGATCATGCCGCACGCGCACGCTCCTTGCCCGTCTCGGGATAGAGAACGGCCTTGAACGGCTCCATGCCGACGCGCCGATAGGCCTGGATGAAGGTCTCCTCGGGGCCCTCGCGCAGCTCGACATAGGCGGTCAGGATCCGCTCGATCGCCGGCACGATCTCGTCGTAGGCGAAGCCGGGCCCGGTCCGCGTGCCGATGGCCGCGTCCTCGGTGCCGTCCCCGCCGAGCGTGATCTGGTAGTTCTCCACGCCCGCGCGGTCGAGGCCGAGGATGCCGATATGGCCCACATGGTGGTGGCCGCAGGCATTGATGCAGCCCGAGATCTTGATCTTCAGCGGGCCGATCTCGTGCGCCATCTTCAATTCCTCGAACCGGGTCGCGATCTCCTTGGCGACGGGGATCGAGCGGGCGGTGGCCAGCGCGCAGTAATCCATGCCGGGGCAGGCGATGATGTCGGAGACGAGGCCGATATTCGCCGCCGCCAGTCCCGCCGCCTTCAGCGCCCGGTGCACCTCGGCCAGGTCGGCGCGGGGAACATGGGGCAGGATGACGTTCTGCTCGTGGCTGATGCGCAGCTCGCCATAGGCATGCGCCTCGGCCAGCGCCGCCAGCACGCGCATCTGATCCGCGCTGGCATCGCCCGGCGTCTGGCCCGGCGTCTTCAGCGACACCGAGACGATGGCGTGGTCGTCGCGCACATGGTCGGTGATGTTCGTGTCCACCCAGGCCCGGAACACCGGGTCGGCGTCGCGGGCGCGCTCGAACGCCTCCAGCGGCCGCGCGACGAAATCCGGCGGGGCGAACTGGGCCCGGATGCCGGCCAGGATCTGCTGGTCGACGCCGGTGAAGGCGGGGCGCAGCTCGGCGAAGCGGGCCTCCACCCGGCGGCGGATCTCCTCGATCCCGGTCTCGTGGACGGTGATCTTGACCCGCGCCTTGAACTTGTTGTCGCGCCGGCCGAGCTGATTGTAGACGCCGACGATCGCCTCGACATAGGGCAGCAGGTCCGCCTCGGGGAGGAAGTCGCGCACCACCTGGCTCAGCATCGGCGTGCGGCCGAGGCCGCCGCCCACATGGACGCGGAAACCGATCTCGCCGTCGCGCTCGACGATCTGCAGGCCGATATCGTGGCTGCGCATGACGGCGCGGTCATGGGCTGAGCCGATCACGGCGATCTTGAACTTGCGCGGCAGGAACTGGAACTCGCCATGGTCCGTGGACCATTGCCGCAACAGCTCGGCATAGGGGCGCGGATCGGCGATCTCGTCCCGCGCCGCGCCGGCGAAATGGTCGGCGGTCACGTTGCGGATCGTGTTGCCGCTGGTCTGGATGGCGTGCATCTGCACATCGGCCAGCGCATCCAGGATGTCGGGGATGTCGCGCAGCTTCGGCCAGTTGAACTGGATGTTCTGGCGTGTGGTGAAGTGGCCGTAGCCGCGATCCCAGGTCTCGGCGATATGCGCGAGCTGGCGCATCTGCCGGGCGCTGATCGTGCCGTAGGGGATCGCCACGCGCAGCATGTAGGCGTGCAGCTGCAGATAGAGGCCGTTCATCAGCCGCAGCGGCTTGAACTCCTCCTCGGTCAGCGCGCCGTCGATCCGGCGCTCGACCTGGCCGCGGAACTGGGCCACGCGCTCGCGCACGAAAGCCTCGTCGAAATCGGTGTAGGTATACATCGGGGATCTCCTTCGGCGCGCGGGGTCAGGCCGATTCCTGCTTGCCGTGGAAGTAGTTGGACGGGCCGCTGGTGCGGAACGCCTCGCGGAAATGGACCGGCTCGGGACCGTCGCGGCCGGCCCTGGCATCGGCCAGATAGGCGCCGACGACCACGTTCGGCTGGCTCTGGGCATGGATCAGGCGGTCCTGCGCGACGGCCTCGTCCTCGATCAGCTCGGCCTCGGCCATGCGCGGCGTCCAGAGGTCCTCGGCGGTGAGCCAGACCGCGTCGCCCTCGATCAGGCGATTGGCGGTGACGACCTTCGGCGTGAACTTGCGGGCCATCACAGGGCCTCCTGCATCGGAAGGGAAATCTCGGCGGCCCGGCGCGGCGCGAGGCCGTAGAGGACGAGCGCCGGGCCGGTCAGGTCGGCCTCGCCCAGGGCGGGTTCGAGCCGCCCCAGCGTGGTGGCGATGCGCCGCTCCTCCGCGCGGGAGGCGTTCTCGACCACCGTGACCGGCGTCGCCGGGTCGGCGCCGTGCATCATCAGGCGGCCCTGGATGAAGCGCGCGGCGCGCTTGCCCATGTAGATCGCGGCGACCTCGCCCGGCCGGGCCATCTGCGCCCAGTCGTGATCGGCGAAGCCCTTCATGTCGTGCCCGGTCAGGAACCGCACCGAGGCGTTGCGGCCGCGCCGGGTCAGGCTCTGCCCCAGTCCCGCCACCGCCGCGGAGGCGGCGGTGATGCCCGGCACGATGGACCAGTCGATCGCCGCCGCCTCGGCGGCCTCGATCTCCTCGTCCAGCCGGCCGAACACGGTCGGATCGCCGGATTTCAGCCGCACGACCTGGGCGCCGGTACGGACATGCTCCACGATCAGTGCGTTGATGTCGGCCTGCGCGGTGTGGCGGCCGAACCCTTCCTTGCCCACGTCCAGCAGCATCGCCTCGCGGCGCGCCAGTTCGAGGATCTCGGGCGCCACCAGCCGGTCGTGGATCACCACGTCGGCCGCGTCCAGCGCCTTGCGCGCTTTCAGCGTCAGGAGGTCGGGATCGCCCGGCCCGGCGCCGACGAAGGCGACATGGCCCGGCGCGTCGCGGCGCGCGAGATGGGTGTCGAGCAGATCTTCGAGCGCCGGTTCCAGCGCCGCCTCGCCGCCCCGGGCGAAGGCGCGGGGGCCGGCGCGGTCGTAGTAGTCGGCCCAGAAGTCGCGCCGGGGGCGGCCGAAGGGCAGCCGTTCCGCGGCGTGACGGAAGCGCTTGCCGATCCGCGCCAGCGTGCCGAGCGCCGGCGACAGGCGCTCCTCCAGCTCGCGCTTGATCGTCCGCGCCAGCACCGGCGCCGCGCCCTCGGTGCCGATGGCGATGGTCACCGGGTCGCGGTCGACGATGGCCGGGGTGATGAACTGCGAGCCCTGCAGGTTGTCCACCATGTTGACCAGCGCACCGTCGGCGCGGGCCAGCCGCGCGACGCGCGCATCCTCGGCCGCGTCGTCGTTGGCCGCATAGAACAGCGCGGCGCAGAGCGCGTCGCCGGGTTCGGCGTCCCGGCGCACCAGCCGCAGGCGCCCCTCCGCCGCCCAGGCCACGATCTCGGGCGCGGGATCGGCGGCGAAGACGGTCAGCCGGGCCTCGGTCTTCAGCAGCAGGCGCAGCTTGGCCAGGGCGGCGTCGGCGCCGCCCGAGAGGACGACGCGGCGCCCGCCCAGGTCCATGAATACCGGAAAATGCTGCATGGCAGGTTCCCTTCCTCGCTGCCCTCCAGATAGAACATTCTTCCGATTGCGTGCAGGGGACCGGGAGATATAAGGAACGCGTGTTCGGGGGCCGGCCATTTCCGGGCCGGCTGTCCCGGATCGAGAGGAGGTGGCGAATGTCCGTCCGCATCGACGATCTGGATCGGAAGATCCTTCGCGAATTGCAGCGCGACGCGGGCCAGTCGCTGGACGAGATCGCCCGCGAGGTCGGCTCCTCCAAGACGCCGGTCTGGAACCGCATCCGCAAGATGCGCGAAGCGGGGATCGTCGGCGCGCAGACGGTCCTGCTGGATGCCGACGCGCTGGGATTCGACGCCTGCTTCTTCGTGCTGATCCGCACCTCCGAGCATGATGCGGAGTGGCAGCAGCGGTTCCTCGCCGCGCTTCGCGCCCGCCCCGAGGTGCTGGAGGCGCACCGGCTGGCCGGCGACATCGACTACATCCTGAAGGTCCGCGTGGCCAATGCCCGGGCCTATGACACGTTCTACCAGGCGCTGATCGCCGAGGTGCGGATCCACAACGTCACCGCGCTCCTGTCGATGGAGGAGCTGAAGTTCACCACCGCGCTGCCGGTCTGAGGGGTCAGGCGCTGCTGAGCGCGGGCGCGGCGCGCCGGCCCGCGCTCAGCCGCGCGATGGTCTCGGCCAGACGGGCACGGTCGACGGGCTTGGAGATCACCGCGTCCATGCCGGCGGTGTCGAAATCGGCCAGCTCGCCGGTGAGCGCATGGGCGGTGACGGCCACGATCGGCAGGTCCCGACCGGGCCCGGCGCCGGCGCGGATGCGGCGGGTCGCTTCCATGCCGTCCATGTCGGGCATGGAGATGTCCATCAGGACGAGGTCGAACGCCCCCGCGCCGATCGCGGCGATGCCGCTCCGGCCGTCCACCGCCTCCGTCACGGCGTGGCCCATCCGGGTCAGCATGCCCCTGAGGACGAAGCGGTTCACGGCGTTGTCGTCGACCACCAGGATCGACAGGGGCCGGGTGGCGGAGGGTGCGCCGGACGGCCGGTCGGGGGGGGCCAGACGGGCCGGCGGCGCCACCGTCGCGGCGGGAAAGCGCAGCGTGAAGGTGCTGCCCGCGCCGGCGCGGCTGTCGACGGCGATCTCGCCGCCCATCACGGTCATCAGGCGGCGGCAGATGCCCAGGCCCAGGCCGGTGCCCTCCGCCTTGCGCGCATAGGAGGAATCCAGCCGTTCGAAATCCTCGAAGATCCGCTCCAGATCCTCCGGCGGGATTCCGATCCCGGTATCGGCCACCCGGATCTCCAGGTCGCGCCCGGGCGTCATCGTCAGCTCGACCGAGACGCGGCCGCCGCTGGTGAACTTGATCGCGTTGCCCACGAGGTTGACGAGGACCCGCCCGAGGCGCCGGATGTCGAGGGCGAGCACGGGTTCGGCCCGTCCCACCCAGCGCCAGTCCAGCTCCGTGCCCGCCGCCTGGGCCAGCGGGCGCAGGGGCAGCAGGACCCGCTCGACCAGCGCGGCCGGATCGGTGGGCTCGCGCCGCGCGACCTCGTCCCCGGTCTCGAGCTTGGACAGGTCGAGCACGTCGTTGACGAGTTCCAGCAAATGCGCGCCCGAAACGCGGATCGTGTCGAGGCAGGCGCTCTCCTCCGAATCCAGCTCGCGATCCTGCAGCAGCTGGATGCTGCCCAGCAGCCCGTTCAGCGGCGTGCGCATCTCGTGGCTCATCACGGCGAGGAACCGGGCCTTGGCGCGTTCGCCCGCCTCGGCGCGGTCCCGCGCGGTGGTCAGCGCCTCCTCGGCGGCCTTTCGGGCCGAGATGTCGCGCACGAAGATCACGTACAGCCCGCACTGGTCCATCTCCGCCCGGTCGACGGAGACCTCCACCGGAAAGCGCCGCCCGGTCCGGCTCGAGGCCATCAGCTCGAAGCGCCGTTCGGACCGGTCGGGCCGGCGCCCCTCGGCGAGGAAGCGGAACGGGGCCTCGGCGTTCGCGGTCGCGTCGGGGTCGGGATCCATCAGGTCGAGAAGCTGGGTTCCACGGGCGCGGGCGGGATCGCAGTCGAACATCTCCGCGGCGGCGGCATTGGTCTCCACGATCCGCCCCCGGCCGTCGAGCAGCGCGATCCCGTCGATCGAGGCCGCGACGATCGCCTCCTGCCGACGGGCCGCGTCGGCGATCTCGGCCGCGCGGCGCCGGCTGGTCTGCAGCAGCCGGCCGAGCCACAGGACCTGCAGGACGAGGCTGCCGAAGAGGCAGGTGAGCACCCATGCCAGCCGGGTGAGGACGTCATGCGCCTCTTTCCGCTGGCGGTCGGACAGCTCCGAAAAGACGTTCAGCCCGCTGATGGTGATCGTGCGCACGGCACCGGTGAGGGCCGCGGACTCGGCCGCGATCCGGGGAAGGGCGCGGGTCAGCTCGGCGTCGGAGGCATCCACGCTGGCGACGGTGCGGCGCAGGAAGCCCGAGATCTCCAGGTAGGCGTCCGCGATCTCCGGTGAGTCGCGCAGCGGCGCGTAGAGCTGGCCGCGCGTGAAGGTCTGGGCCCGGCTGAAGAAGATGTCGAAGCGCAGGCGCACCTCGTCGAGGGCGGGATCGGTCGCGACGGCCGCCTCGCTCAGCGCCAGCCTCAGGCGCAGGAACTCGACGTCGAACTGGGCGAGGCTGAACTGCACCGCGTCGGCCTTGGCGGTGCTGAGCTGCTGGATCTGTTCCCGGGCCGAGCGCACGGTCATGCCCACGGCCAGCGATCCGGCCAGAAGTCCGGCGATCAGCAGCGAGATCGGAAATCCGCTGCCGGTCCCTCTCGCCCCGCGACGGAGCGGCAGGAGGCGGCGCAGGAAAGCCATGGCTCAGTCCAGCACCTCGATGCGGTCGAGCTGCCAGATGCTGCGGGCATAGGTGGCCTCGTTCTTGTAGTCGGGCCGGGAATCCCAGGGATAGACGATCCACAGCGGCCCCTTGTCGCGCAGCGTCATCGGCGCGCCGTCGGTCAGGTAGGCGACGATCGGCCCGCCCTCGATCCAGTCCTCGCGCGGGATCTGGACCGCGTATTCGTTGATCGCGTGGGCGCGCACCGCCGATCCCCGGGCCGCCACCGCGTCGAGCAGCCTGGCGAGCGGCACGCCGGTGAAGCTGTGCACCCCTTCGGTCCACATGGTCGAGGTGCGGATCGTCACCGGGTCGAGCGCGGCGAGCGTCTCGAGGTCGAAGGTGGCGGCCTGCGCGGCCGAGGCGCAGCCGATCTGCCCGTCGATCGTCAGGATGGCGTCCCCCCGGCTGACCGGGCAGGGCGCCGAGGCGCGGGCCGGGGCCGCGAGGGCCATGGCCGCGACCGCGAGCGGAAGGAGGAATCGCATCGGGTGTCCTCTCGGTGGATCCGTTCGACCACCGATACCGCGCGGGCCGCTAATGGACGCTTAATCGGAGACGAGCGGGGCCGCCTCGACCAGCAGCCGGTCCAGCTCCCGACGGCTGGTCTCCCAGGTGGCGCGGGCGCAGCGGAGCGAGATCTCTCCTGCGCCGCCGGCCGTGCGCGCCTGACGCTCCAGCGTGCACAGGCTCGCATGGAGTCGATCGAGCCCGAAGATCGCGGCGGAGCCGGCAAGCCGGTGCAGTTCGTCCGCGGCTTCTCCGGCGGTCGCGGCGGCGAGTGTCGCCTCGGCCTCTGCCGCGAAGCCGTGCCAGTACCGGTCGAACGCCTCCGCCGGAAGCGTGGCGCGCAGCTGGCGCAACCGGTCGGCATCGACCAGCAGGGCAGGCTCCGACCGTTCCGGCTCCGGCGCCGCCGAGGAACTCAACACCGCCAGCAGGCGGTCGCGCGGGATCGGCTTGGGCAGCCACGACCGGATCCCGGCCACCCGCATGCGCTCGCGGACATCGCCCATGACATGAGCGGTGACGGCGACGACCGGCGTCGCGGCGGAGGCCCCGCCGTCCGACCGGATGCGCCGCGCCGTCGCGATCCCGTCGAGCCCCGGCATGGAGATGTCCATCAGGATCAGGTCGAACCGGGTGCGGGCGGCCAGCGCGATCCCCTCGTAGCCGTCGCAGGCGGTCTCCACCGTGTGGCCCAGATCGATCAGCGTCTCGGCGAGGACGAGGCGGTTGATCGGGTTGTCCTCCACCACGAGGATCGCCTGGCGCGCCGTCGGCAGGGGGGCGGGCGGCGCGGCGGGCCGGGCCGGGTCGGCGGCGTCCGCCGGCGGCAGGCAGACGCGGAACAGGCTCCCCTCGCCGGGCACGCTTTCCGCCTCGATGGTGCCGCCCATCACCCGGGCCAGCCGTCGGCAGATCGCGAGGCCCAGCCCGGTTCCGCCGGCTGGCCGCGACAGCGAGGTGTCGAGCGACTCGAAATCGTCGAAGATCCGCTCCAGGTCGTCGGAGGCGATGCCGATCCCGGTATCGGCCACGCGGAATTCCATGCCCCCGTCGGGCAGGCGCTCCGCCTCGATGTCGACGCGGCCGTTCCGGGTGAACTTCACCGCGTTGCCGACCAGATTGAACAGCACCTGCCGCAGATGCCGCTCGCACAGGATCACCGGGCCGGTCGGGGGGCCGAGCCACCGCCAATGGAGGCGGTTGCCGCCGCGGGCCGCGAGCGGCTCCAGCGAGGCGGCGATCTCGGGCAGCAGCGCACAGGGATCCACCGGGCCGGTCTCGGCCCGCAGCGCGCCGGCCTCGTGCTTGCTGAGGACGAGCACGTCGTCGATCAGGTCGCGCAGGGAATCGCCGGAGGTCTCCATCGCCCGGACCAGCCTGGCCTGGCGCTCGGTCAGCGGGTCGCGGGCCACCATTTGCAGGCTGCCGAGAAGGCCGTTCAGCGGCGTGCGCATCTCATGGCTCATCACCGCCAGGAACTCGGCCTTGGAGCGTTCTCCGGCCCGGGCCTGGTCCCGGGCCGAGCGCAGCGCGTCCTCGGCCGCCCGGCGGATCGAGATGTCGCGCACGAACACGACATAGCCCGCTTCGCGGCGGCCCCGCGCCAGGTCGAGGGACACCTCCACCGGAACCTGCCGCCCGCCCTCGGCGCGGGCCAGGCATTCGAACCGCCGTTCCCCGGGCCGGGGCCGCCGGCCGAGCGAGAGGCAGCCGAACCGGTCCTCCTCGCCGCCGCAGGGAAGCAGGTCGCGCACATCCTCGCCGATGCCGGAGCCGAAGCCGAACAGCTCCCGCGCCGCCCGGTTGGCATCGACCACCCGACCGGCGAGGTCGGTCAGCAGGATCGAGTCCAGCGAGGTCTCGACGATCGTGTGCATCCGCGCGCCCGCCGCCGAGATCTCGCCGGCGCGCCGTTCGCTGAGACGGAGCAGCCCCACCAGCCAGGCCAGCGACAGGATCAGCCCCGCGAACAGCGCCACCGAGATGCCCAGAAGCCACTGGAGCGTCGCCAGGAACCGGTCCCGCCGCGCGTCCCGCATCTCGGCGAAGCGGCCCAGACCGCCGACCGAGAGCCAGCGCATGTCGTCGGCGACCTCCGCGGCCGCGGCGGCCAGGGCCGGAAGGCCCTCGCGCAGGGCCGCGTCGGGCGAATTGATCGCCCCGACCGCCTCGGCCAGGAAGCCCTCGACCCGTCCCAGCGCGGTGGCGAAGGCCGGATCGGCGCGCAACCCGGCATAGAGATCGGCCTCCGCGACGGTCCGCACCCGGTCGTAGAAGACGTCGAATCCCTGCCGCAGCGCGTCCAGGTCGGCCGCCCGGGCGTCGGCCTCGGCCAGCGCGAGCCGCAGGGTGAGGAACTCCCGATCCGCCTGGAAGAGGTTGAACTCCATGTTGTCGTTGGCCGCCGTGCTGAGCACCTGGATCTGGCGGTGGGCGGCGAAGGCGGTGAGCGCGAGCACCAGCACGGCGACGCACACCACCGCCGCGATGAACCGAAGCCTGGCGATGACGGGATGCGCGAGGGGGGATGTCGAAGGGCGGCTAGCCGTCGATCCGGATATGCTCGAGTTGCCAGATGCTGCGGGCATAGATCGCCTCGGTCCGTAGATCGGGATTCTCGTCCCAAGGGTATATGATCCAGAGGGGGCCCTTGTCTCGCACCGTCATCGGCCGGCCGTTGCGCTCGAAGGCGAGGAAGGCGCCGTCGCGGATCAACTCGTCGACAGGCACCCGCATCGCGTAATCGTTGATCGCCCGGGCGACAAGCGTCTCTCCCCGGGCATCCACCGCGTCCAGCAGCCGCGCGATGGGCAGGCCGGTGAACCGCTGCTGTCCGTCGGTCCAGATCGTGGCGGTGGTGATCGTCTGCGATCCGATGGCGTGCAGCATCTCGCGGTCGAGCCGGGCGGTGATGCCGGCGTTCGGGCAGTCGATATGGCCCTCGATGACGAGAACCACCTCGCCGGACGGCTCGGGCAGGCAATGCGCCGCCGACACCCCGGTGGAGGCCCAGAGCAGGAGGGCGGCAATCGGCCAGGGGCGGGGCATCGTGGACTCCGGTGCGTTCGGGTTCGCGGATGTTCCGGGCCGGGGCCCGGCGCGGCAACCTATCCCGACGTATAGGGCCGGTCCCGCCCGGGCAGGGGCAGGTGCCGCAGCTCGGCATCCAGCGCCGTCAGCCGGTGCAGCGGCAGCCCCGCCGCGATGGCCACCGGCGGCAGCCCGAGGGCCGCGCGGGGAATGTCGGTCGCCATCGCCACGGCCCGGTCGAGCGGCGCCCCCGCGAGCCGGTGGATGTTGGCCAGCGCCGTGACCATGTCGAGATGCGCGCCGGCCAGGTTGCCCTCGGCATTGATCAGCCGCCCGCCGCTCAGGGTGATCTCCTGCCCGTAGAGGGTGAAACGGTCCGGCCCGCCGACCGTGGCCATGGCGTCGGAGACGAGGAAGGTGCGGTCGGGGCGCGGCCGCGCGGCCAGCGCGAGCCGCAGCATCTCGGGCGCGACGTGGTGGCCATCGGCGATGATCCCGCAATGGGCCTGCGACAGGATCGCGGCGCCGAGCAGCCCCGGCGCGCGCGACTGCATCTGTGCCATCGCGTTGTAGAGGTGGGTGACGCAGCGCACCCCGCGGGAGAGCGCGGCGCGGAACGCCTCGGCATCCGCCGCGCTGTGCCCGGCCGAGATCACCGCGCCCGTCGCGGCGAGCTCGGCCAGCCGGGCCGGATCGGCCCGTTCGGGCGCGAGCGTGACCATGACCGGCCAGCCGGCGCGGCGCAGCCGGCGGACGGCGCCGATCAGGTGGCCGTCGAGCGGGCGGATGTGCCGCGCGGCATGGGTGCCGCGCCGCTCGGGCGCGATGGCCGGCCCTTCGAGATGCAGGCCGAGAAGCCCTGGCGTGCCGCGCGCGGCGAGCATCGCCTCGACGGTGCGGTCGAGAATGTCGGGCGCATCGGTGATGAGGGTGGCCATGACCTCCCCGGTGCCGCGGCGGTGATGGGCCGCGGCGATGCGCGCGAGGGTCTCGGGCGCGGGGGCGTCGTTCAGCATCGCCCCGCCGCCGCCATTGACCTGCAGGTCGGTCGGGCCCGGGATCAGCAGATGCGGCGCGAGGTCGGGCCGCGCCGCCCCGGCGGTGCCGACCCGGACGACGTGCCCCGCCTCCAGCTCGACCGCCCGGCCCTGGCGCAGGGCGCCGTCGACCCACAGGAGGTCCGGGGCGATCAGCACGCTTTGTCCCGAGCGTGCAGCGCCGCCCCCCGCGCGCCGGAGGTGGCGCCGAACCGCGCCGGCATAACGGCGGGCAGGCGGGCCGGACCGAGTCGATGCCGGTCGAGCGCGGCGGCGAGCTGCTCCGCCATGCCCGGCAGCCCGGACAACCCGCCGCCGAGGACGATGGCGCCCGGATCGAGGGCGAAGAGCACCGGCCGAAGCGCCTCGGCCAGGATGTCGGCCCAGGCCCGCAGGACCGGCTCGGACAGGTCCTCCCGCCCCGTCAGGTGCCGCGCGAGCCAGGGAAGCGCGGACCCCGAGGCGTAGCGCTCCAGGCAGCCGGTGCGCCCGCAGGGACAATCCCGCAGGGGCAGGCCGTGGCGCTGGGCGGCCGTGGCCGGCAGCGCAACGTGGCCGATCTCCAGCCCGTATCCGGCATGGCCGGGGAGGGGGTGGCCGTCGACGGCGACGCCGCCGCCGATCCCGGTGCCGAGGACGAGGCCGAGCACGACCCGGGTTCCGGCCCCGGCGCCGCCCCGCGCCTCGGACAGGGCGAAGGCGGCGCCGTCGTTCAGGACCGGCACCGGCCGGCTGGCGCGCGCGGCGATGTCCGGGCCGAGCGGCGTGCGCCCGAAGGCGACATTGGCGGCGAAGACCGCGCCGGTGGCGGGGTCGAGCAGGCCCGGCACGGCGAGGCCGACGCGGATCGGGTGGCCGGCCAGGGCATCGGCCCAGGCGATCCGGTCGAGGATCGCGCGGCGCAGCGCGGCGGGGTCGCCCGGCGTGGCCACCCGGTCCACCGCCACGGACATCGCCCCGGGGCCGGAGAATATCCGCGCCTCGATCTTGGTGCCGCCCACGTCGATGCCGCCGGTCGGATCGTCCATCACGGGCGCCCCGAGGTGGCGGGCCGCGTCGCGGCCGAGCGCCGCCCGGCGAAAGACCGGACGCGCACCGGCCTAGTCGTCCCCGCCGCCCAGCCGCGCCTTCAGCGCGCCGAGCGCGGCGCGGTCGTCCGGCGAGACCGTCTCGATCCCCGGCCCGGCCTCGTGGACCGCGCCGGCCTCGACCCCGGGCGCGCGGGGGAAGGCGGGCACCGCGAGGCTCAGGACCTCGGCCATCACCGCATCGAGGTCGAGCACCGTCGGCAGCGGTTCCTCCTCCGTCTCCTCGGGCATCTCCTGTTCGGCCGGCGGAGCGTCGCTGCCCAGATCGGCCCGGTAGCGGCGGCGCACCGGCTCGTCGATCCGGGTCGTCACCGGTTCCAGCGTGATGCCGCAGGGCTGGACGACCGTGGCGCCCAGCGTCGCCTCGAGTTCCCAGTCGCGCGATCCCGCGGGCCGCAATTCGCCCGCCAGCCGAAGCTTGCGCAGCGCCGAAAGGCCCAGCTCCTCGGCCAGTGCCGCGCGGGTGGCGGGATCGGGAACGATCTCGAACCGGCGCGCGGTGCGGTCGCGCGGGCCGGTCAGCCGGAAGGTGTTGGTCGGGCCGGGCATCGCCTCTCCATTCTTGAACGAGGATCGCGCTTTGATATAGGCACCTAGGCGGAGCCATCGGACATGACAACGGGACGGGCGGAATGACCAGAGGAACGCGGCTCTTGCCCGTCGTCGCATTGGTGGCCCTGGCGGCCTGCGCGCCGGTCTACGAGAATCACGGCTACGCCCCGCCGCCCGACGTGCTCTCGGATATCGAGGTCGGCCGCGACACCCGCGCGGACATCGTCGCGAAGGTGGGGCAGCCGACGGCCGAGGGCGCCTTGGGCGACGATGCGTGGTATTTCGTGCAGAGCCGGTTCCGCCATTACGGCTGGCGCGCGCCGGAGGAGGTGGACCGCGAGGTGGTGGCGATCTCGTTCAATCCGTCCGGCACCGTGGCGAACGTGGAGCGGTTCGGCCTGGAACAGGGCCGCGTGGTGCCGATCTCGCGCGAGGTGACCGATTCGACGGTGCGCGATTCGGGCTTCCTGCGCCAGCTCTTCGGCAATATCGGCCAGTTCAACCCGGCGGGCCTGTTCGACGAGTGATCCCGCGGGGCGGGTGGCTCACGCCCGCCCGGCCAGCCACCGCGCCGCGGTTTCCAGGTCCGCGCGGAAATCCCGCTCGGCGGCGGCCCGCGCGGCCGCGTCCGGCACCCGCAACAGATAGGACGGATGCAGCGTCAGCAGGACCGGGGTGCCATCCCCGGCGGCCTCGAAGCTGCCGCGCCGTTTGGTGATCCCCTCACCGCGCCCCGTCACGCTGGCCGCCGCCGTCGCGCCCATGGCGAGGATCAGCTCGGGCCGGACCAGCCGCCGCTCCGCCTCCAGCCACCAGCGGCAGGCCTCGACCTCGCCGGCGCCGGGCTTCTGGTGGATGCGGCGCTTGCCGCGGGGCGCGAACTTGAAATGCTTGACCGCATTGGTGACGAAGGCGCGGCTCCGGTCCAGCCCCGCCTCCGCCGCGATCCTGTCGAACAGCTCGCCCGCCGGTCCGACGAAGGGGCGCCCGGCCAGGTCCTCCCGGTCGCCGGGCTGCTCGCCCACCACCATCAGGGCGGCGTCGCGCGGCCCTTCGCCCATGACCACCTGGGTCGCGTCGCGGTGCAGCGGGCAGCGGGTGCAGCCGGCCGCGTCGCGGCGCAGCGAGTCGAGATCGTCCGCGGGGGTGTCGTCCTGGCTCATCCTCAACCTTTCGCCGATGCGGGCCGCGCGCGCCGGGGGGGTGGTGGGCGCGGCCGCCTGCATCTGCCGCGCCCGGGCCTCGGCGCCGGCCACGAGGTCCGGGATCGCGGCGGCCTCGGGCAGGTTCTTCCAGTATTTCCGCGGCATTTCCGCGGTCATTGCCTTCACCTTCAGGCGCGCGGGATTGAAGATGCTCCGGAAATACGTCGTCCAGAGGTGCTCGGCCGCGTCCTCGGGCAGGGCGGGCTTCGCCTGCCCGGGGCCGAAGGCGACCTTGCCCGCGGAAAAGGTCGCCGTGGCATCCGGCGTGACGATGATCCAGTCCATGTCGCCGAAGCGGCGCGCGAAGAACGGGGCCACCGGCTCGACGATGTGATGCGCGGGCTCGAACCACGCCGCGAAACGCCGCCGGCCCGTCACTCCCGGCGCCGGGTCGATCTCGCGGAATCGCAGGAACGCCTTCATCTTGTGCATGTCGCGGCGCACCGCCTTCTCCATCGCGCGCAGGCGGGCAAGGTCGGGATCGGCCCGGTCCTGCATCGCCGCGCGCCTCGCGGCGAGGCGCCACAGCAGCGCATAGAGGCGCGCGAACCGCTCCGGATCGGCGTGCCAGCACACCGTCTCCGCCATCTCCACGAAGGTTGCCGGCACCGCCGCCCGGGCCGTCCCCGTATCCGCCGGGGGGCCGGCGAAAAGATCCGGTGCCGCCGCGCCATGATGCCAGATCACCTCCTCCGGCGGCACGCCCCGGGAGAGAAGGCCCCGTGCCGCGTCCCGCCAGGCCCTTGCCGTGCCGGTGACCGGGAGCACGATCGTGGGCATCAGAACAACGACAGTTGCTCGGGCGGCGGCGCGAACCGCGCCCTGAGGTCGGCCGAATCGAGCAGCGCGCCCGGCGACCAGTCCCCGAGCGACAGGAACGGGCGGGCCCTGGCCATGGCCGCCCCCATCCGCGCCAGGTCGTCGTAGCGCAGGGTCCGGTGCCGCCGGGTGGAGAGGATCCGGTTCACCGTCCTCACCCCCACGCCGGGGATCCGCAGCAGCATCTCGCGCGGGGCGCGATTGGCGTCGACGGGGAAATGCTGCCGGTTGGCCAGCGCCCAGGCGAGTTTCGGGTCGATCTCCAGGTCGAGATTGCCGGCCCGGGTCGCGCCGGTGATCTCGTCCAGATCGAAGCCGTAGAAGCGCAACAGCCAGTCGGCCTGATAGAGGCGGTGCTCGCGCTCCAGCGGCGGACGGATCAGGGGCAGGTTCGCCGTGGCGTCGGGAATGGGCGAAAAGGCCGAGTAATAGACCCGCTTGAGCCGGTAGGAGGCATAGAGGCGGGTCGATTGGCCGAGGATCGTCGCATCATTCGCCCCGTCGGCGCCGACGATCATCTGGGTGGACTGCCCGGCGGGGGCGAATCGGGCGGCGCGCCGGCCGGTATGGCTGCGCTCGCCGGCTTCCTCCTTGCGCAGCCGCACATCGGCCATCGCCCTGCGGATCGTGGCGGGGTTCTTCTCGGGGGCGTAGGATTTCACGCTGGCATCGGTCGGCAGCTCGACATTGATCGAGAGCCGGTCGGCATGCAGGCCCGCCTGCTCGATCAGCCCCGGATCGGCGTCGGGAATGGTCTTGAGGTGGATGTAGCCGCGGAACCGGTGCTCCTGCCGCAGCCTGCGGGCGATCTCGACCATCTCGCCCATGGTCTCGTCGGGGGATTTCACGATGCCGGAGGACAGGAACAGCCCCTCGATATAGTTGCGCCGGTAGAACTCCAGCGTCAGCGTCACCACCTCGTCGATGCTGAACCGCGCCCGCTTCACGTTCGAGCTGACCCGGTTCACGCAATAGGCGCAGTCGTAGATGCAGAAATTGGTCAGCAGGATCTTCAGCAGGCTGATGCAGCGCCCGTCGGGGGCATAGGCGTGGCAGATCCCCGACCCTTCGGTGGAGCCCAGCCCGTCGCCCTTGCGCGACGACCGCGTCGCTGTCCCCGACGAGGCGCAGGAGGCATCGTATTTCGCGGCGTCCGAGAGGATCGCCAGTTTGGCGGAGAGGGGGAGCGTGGCCATCCGTTCACTCTATGTTCGTCTCAGCGAGCCGCCAAGGGGGTGCGACGAACCGGCCGGGGCTGGCGAAGCGCCGGGCGACATGGTTGTGATGGGAGCAAAGAGGGAGCCCGCCCATGACCACCTGCGTCTTCGTCCAGATCCGCTGCCGCCCCGGGACCACCTACGAGGTGGCCGAGCGCATCCGCCTCAAGGAGATCCACTCGGAGCTCTATTCCACGTCCGGCGAGTTCGACCTGCTGTTGAAGCTCTACATCCCCGAGGGTGCCGATGTCGGGAAATACATCAACGACAACCTGCTCGACGTCGAGGGGATCGAGCGCAGCCTGACGACCCTGACCTTCCGGGCGTTCTGATGGCGCCGCTCGACCGCCTGATCGCCGTGGCTCGGGGCGATGCGGCCGCCGATCTGGTCCTGTCGGGCGGCACGGTGCTCGACGTGGTGACGGGAGACATGATCGCGGGCGATGTCGGCATCGTCGGCGACACCATCGCCTGCACCGGTCACCCCTGCGAGGGACCCCGGCGGGACGTGGCGGGCGCGGTGCTGGTGCCCGGATTCGTCGATGCGCATCTCCACATCGAAAGCTCGCTTGTCACGCCGGACGAGTTCGCCCGCTGCGTCGGCCCCCGGGGCGTGACCACGGCGATCTGGGACCCGCACGAGATCGCCAACGTGCTGGGCGTGCCCGCCCTGCGCTGGGCGCTGGAGGCGGCCGAGCGCAGCGCCATCGACATCCGGGTGATGCTGTCCTCCTGCGTGCCCTCGACGGAGATGGAGACATCGGGCGCGCGGATCGGCGCGGCGGAGCTGGCGGCCCTGCGCGATCACCCGAAGGCCCTGGGTCTGGCCGAGATGATGAACTATCCCGGCGTCGTCGCCGGCGATCCCGACTGCCTGGCCAAGCTGGAGGCGTTCCGCGGCCGGCCCGTCGACGGGCATGCGCCGCTCCTGACGGGGCGGCGGCTCGATGCCTATGCCGCCGCCGGGATCGGGACCGAGCACGAGGCGACCACCGTGGCCGAGGCGCGCGAGAAGCTCTCGAAGGGTCTGCGCATCCTGATCCGGGAAGGGTCGGTGTCGAAGGACCTGGCCGCGCTGATGCCGCTGATGACGGAACGGCTCGCGCCCTTCCTCGCCCTGTGCACCGACGACCGGAACCCGCTCGACATCGGCGAGGAGGGGCACCTGGACCACATGATCCGCACCGCCATCGCCGGCGGCGTCGATCCGCTGGTGGCCTACCGCATCGCCAGCGCGTCGGGGGCGGCGACGCACGGGCTGACCGATCGCGGCCTGATCGCCCCGGGGCGCCGCGCCGACATCGTGGCGCTGGGCTCGCTCGCGGCCTGCGATGCGCAGGCGGTCTGGGCCGGCGGCGTCGAACTGACGGCGGAGGTGCTCTCCGGCCGCCGGCCGCCCGAGATCGGACGCCGCTCCGTGCGCCCGCCGGAGATTTCGGAGCGCACCTTCCGGCTGCCCTCGGCCCCGGAGGAACAGCCCGTCATCGGCATCCAGCCGGGCCGGATCCTCACCGACCACCTGGTCGAGGCCGTCCCGGAGACGAGGGGCGACCGCGCGCCAGACCCGTCGCGCGACCTCGCCCGCGTCACGGTGATCGAGCGGCACGGCGTGAACGGCAACGTGGCCAGCGGCTTCGTGCGGGGCTTCGGCCTGACGCGCGGCGCCATCGCCTCCACCGTCTGCCACGACCACCACAACCTGATCTGCGTCGGGATCGACCATGCCGACATGGCGCTGGCCGCCGGGCGCCTGCGCGAGATCGAGGGCGGCTTCTGCGTGGCGGCCGAGGGGGAGGTGCTGGCCGAACTGGCCTTGCCCGTGGCCGGGCTGATGAGCCTGCGGCCCTTCGAGGAGGTGCGCGCCGGGCTGGAGGATCTGCGCCGGGCGGCGCGGAGCCTCGGCGTGGTGCTGGAGGAGCCGTTCCTGCAGCTCGCTTTCATCGCCCTGCCGGTGATTCCGCACCTGAAGATCACCGACCGGGGCATGGTCGACGTGGACGCGTTCCGACTGCTCGGCTGACGGTGCTGCGGCTATGTTCTGGAAGGTCCGACGATGGAGCGGGCGATGAGATTCGAACTCACGACCCTTACCTTGGCAAGGTAATGCTCTACCCCTGAGCTACGCCCGCGTCATCGACGGTCGGACCGATGGAGCGGGCGATGAGATTCGAACTCACGACCCTTACCTTGGCAAGGTAATGCTCTACCCCTGAGCTACGCCCGCGCGCCATCGGTGAGGGCGGATCTATCCAAGCGGGGCGCGGGGCGCAAGTGGGTCCGGGCGGATTTTTGGGCCGGGGCGCGACCCCGCGCCCCGGCCCTGTCTCAGTTCGCGGTGGCCGCGCCCACGGTGCCGCCGACCACGGCGCCCGCGGGGCCGCCCACGACCGCGCCACCGATGCCGCCGGTGGCCGCCCGCTCGGTCGCGGTGTCGCCGCAGGCCGCCAGCACCACCAGCGTCGCGGCCGCAAGGATGTTCGCTATCGTCTTCATCTCTCGTCTCCCGTTCCGGCCGTGACGGCCCTGTGCAGCCCATAGCGCCGCGACGGTCCGGCCGGTTCCCGGACCGGGCGGGGCGGGCGCGATTGACCGCCGACCGGAAACGGTTCGGGATATTTCGCCCGGAGACGGGGGCGACCGGAAACGCCGCCCCTCCACCCCGAGGCGGCCTCACTCGTATTCCAGCAACAGGTCCTTGGCGTCGATCTGCGCGCCGGGGGCGACATGGACGGCCTTCACGGTGGCGTCCCGGTCGGCATGGAGGCCCGATTCCATCTTCATCGCCTCGATGGTCAGCAGAAGGTCGCCCTGCTTCACCGCCTTGCCGGCCTCCACGGCGATGGAGCCGATCACGCCGGGCATCGGCGCGCCCACGTGGTCGGGATTGGCGATGTCGGCCTTGGCCTTCGCCGCCGCCGCGCCGGCCAGCTTGCGGTTGGGAACGCGGGCCGACCGGGGCTGGCCGTTCAGCTCGAAGAAGACCTTGGCCATGCCCTCCTCGTTGGTCTCCCCCAGCGCCTGGCAGCGGATCTCCAGCGTCTTGCCGGGGTCGATCTCGGCGGCGATCTCCTCGCCCGGCTCCATGCCGTAGAAGAAGGTGCGCGTCGGCAGGGTGCGGACGGGGCCGTATTCCTCGTTCCGCAGGCGGTACTCGACGAAGACCTTGGGATACATCAGGTAGCCGAAGAGATCCTCGTCGTCGATCACCACGCCGCCGGCCTTCTCCGAGGCCTCCCTGCGTGCCGCCTCCAGGTCCACCGGGGCGAGGTGCTTGCCGGGCCGGTCGGTGAAGGCCTTCTCCTTCTTCAGGACCTTCCTCTGCAGCGTCTCGGGCCAGCCGCCGGGGGGCTGGCCGAGGCTGCCCCGCATCATCTCCACCACCGAATCGGGGAAGCTCACATCCACCTTCGGGTCTTCGACCTGCTCGCGCGTCAGGCCCTGCGCCACCATCATCAGCGCCATGTCGCCCACCACCTTCGACGACGGGGTGACCTTCACGATGTCGCCGAACATCCGGTTCACCTGGGCATAGGTGTGGGCGACCTCGTGCCAGCGCTCCTCCAGCCCCATGGCGCGCGCCTGGGCCTTGAGGTTGGTGAACTGCCCGCCGGGCATCTCGTGCAGGTAGACCTCCGAGGCCGGGGCCTGCATGCCGCTCTCGAAGGCGGCGTAGTAGCCCCGCACGGCCTCCCAGTAGTTCGAGATCTCGCGGATCGCGTCGATGTCGAGGCCGGTGTCGCGCTCCGAGCCCTTCAGCGCCTCGACCACGGTCCCGAGCGTCGCCTGGCTGGTATTGCCCGACAGGGAATCCATCGCGCAATCCACCGCGTCGACGCCGGCATCCGAGGCGGCGAGGATGGTGCCGGAGGCGATACCCGCGGTGTCATGGGTGTGGAAGTGGATCGGCAGGCCCACCTCCTCCTTCAGCGCCTTGAACAGCACCCGCGCGGCGGCGGGCTTCAGCAGCCCCGCCATGTCCTTGACGCCGAGGATGTGGGCGCCCGCGTCGCGCAGCTCCTTCGCCATGGTCACGTAGTAGTCGAGGTCGTATTTCGCCCTGTCGGGATCGAGGATGTTGCCGGTGTAGCAGACCGTGCCCTCGCAGACCTTGCCGGCCTCGATCACCGCATCCATCGAGACGCGCATGTTCTCCACCCAGTTCAGGCTGTCGAAGACGCGGAACACGTCGATCCCCGAAGTCGCGGCCCGGTGGACGAAGCCCTGCACCACGTTGTCGGGGTAGTTGGTGTAGCCCACCCCGTTCGATCCGCGCAGCAGCATCTGCGTCATCACGTTGGGCAGGGCCGCGCGCAGGTCGCGCAGCCGCTGCCAGGGACATTCCTGCAGGAACCGGTAGGCCACGTCGAAGGTGGCGCCGCCCCAGCACTCCATCAGAGAAGAGCTGCGGCAGGTTGTGGGCATAGACCGGGGCGACGCGGATCATGTCGATCGAGCGCATCCGCGTCGCCAGCAGCGACTGGTGCCCGTCGCGCATGGTCGTGTCGGTAATCAGCATCTGCGGCTGCGCGGCCAGCCAGTCGGCCACGCCCTGGGGCCCGGACTCCTCGAGGATCTGGCGCGTGCCGGGGCGGGGCACGTCGGCGCGCAGCCGCGGCGGCACCGGCGAGCGCGCCTCGGGCGCGGGCTTGTCGCGGCCCTCGGTCTCTGGATGGCCGTTCACCGTCACGTCGGCGATGTAGTTGAGGATCTTCGTCGCCCGGTCGCGGCGCGGCGCGAAGTCGAACAGGTCGGGGGTCTGGTCGATGAACCGGGTGTGATACTCGTTGTTGCGGAAGGTGGGATGCCGCAGCAGGTTGATGACGAAGTCGATATTGGTGGAGACGCCGCGGATGCGGAACTCCCTGAGCGCCCGGTCCATCCGCGCGATGGCAGCCTCGGGCGTGGGCGCCCAGGCGGTCACCTTCTCCAGCAGCGAATCGTAGTAGCGGGTGATGACGGCGCCGGAATAGGCGGTGCCGCCGTCGAGCCGGATGCCCATGCCGGTGGCGCCGCGATAGGCGGTGATGCGGCCGTAATCGGGGATGAAGTTGTTGGTCGGGTCCTCGGTGGTGATCCGGCACTGGATCGCATGGCCCGACAGTTCCACGTCGTACTGGCTGGCGGTGCCCGTCGCCTCCATCAGCGACTTGCCCTCGGCGATCAGGATCTGGGCGCGCACGATGTCGATCCCCGTGACCTCCTCGGTCACGGTGTGCTCGACCTGGATGCGGGGGTTCACCTCGATGAAGTAGAATTCACCCGTGTCCATATCCATCAGGAACTCGATGGTGCCGGCGCATTCGTAGCCGACATGGGCGGCGATCTTGCGCCCCAGACTGCACAGCCGCTCGCGCTGGGCGCCGGAGAGATAGGGGGCGGGGGCGCGCTCCACCACCTTCTGGCTGCGCCGCTGGACCGAGCAGTCCCGCTCCCACAGGTGATAGATGTTGCCCATGCCGTCGCCGAGGATCTGCACCTCCACATGGCGGGCGCGGGTGATCATCTTCTCCAGATATCCCTCGCCGTTGCCGAAGGCGGCCTCGGCCTCGCGCCGGCCCTCGCGGATCTTGCCCTCCAGTTCCTCGGGGCCCTCGATGGCGCGCATGCCGCGCCCGCCGCCGCCCCAGCTCGCCTTCAGCATCAGGGGATAGCCGATCTCCTCGGCGGCGGCGCGCGCCACCTCCATGTCGTCGGTCAGCACCTCCGAGGCGGGCACCACCGGCACCCCGGCGGCGATGGCGACGCGGCGCGCGGAGGCCTTGTCCCCGAGCGCCCGCATCGTCTCCGCCGAGGGGCCGATGAAGGCGATCCCGGCCTCGGCGCAGGCATCCACGAAATCGGGATTCTCCGACAGCAGGCCATAGCCGGGATGGATCGCGTCGGCGCCGCAGTCGCGCGCCACGCGGATGATCTCGGGGATCGACAGATAGGCCTGGACCGGCCCGAGCCCGACGCCGATCCGGTAGGCCTCGTCGGCCTTGAAGCGGTGCAGCGACAGCTTGTCCTCCTCGGCGAAGACGGCGACCGTGCGCTTGCCCATCTCGTTGGCGGCCCGCATGACGCGAATGGCGATCTCGCCGCGATTGGCGATCAGGATCTTCTTGAACTCGGTCATCTCGGCCTCTTTCGCAGATGCAGAAAAACGGTAGGTCGGCGCCCTTGGGTTGGCAATGACGTCACGGCGCGAGGCGGTGGCGCGCGTCCGGCGGGCGGGCGGCGCCGAGCTGGCCCATGTCCGACAGAAGCCCGGCGCGCAGCACGTGGATGGCGTGACCGATGCCCGGCTCCCCCAGGGCGGCCAGGGCATGGTGGAAGGCCCGCCCCAGCATGACGAAATCGGCCCCGAGCGCGATCAGCCGCAGCACGTCGGTCCCCGAGCGCACGCCGCCATCCGCGATCAGCGCAACGCCCCCGCCCACCGCCTCGCGGATTGCCGGCAGCACCTCCGCGGCCCCCGGCGCGGCCTCGAACTGCCGCCCGCCGTGGTTCGAGATCCAGATCGCGTCCGCCAGTTCCGCCGTCCGGGCGGCGTCGCCGGGATCGAGCACGCCCTTGACCACCAGCGGCCCGTCCCATTCGGCCCGGCAGGCCCGCAGATAGTCCATGTCCGGCGCCACCCGCAGCGCATAGCCGACATGGGACGTGGTGCCGCCCGCGGCGCCCTGGGCATAGGGTTCCAGCGTCCGCAGGCGGGGAATCCCCGCCCGCAGCATCCGCAGCGACCAGGCCGGGGCGAGCGCCGCCTCGGCGAGGATGCGGGGGGTCAGGCGCATCGGGTTGGTCAGCCGGGCGCGCCGCTGGCGCTCGCGCCGCGACGGCGCGGCAAGATCCACGGTCACCACCAGCGTGTCGAACCCCGCGCCGCGCGCCCGCGCCATGAGGTCGCGGCGGATCGCCGGATCGCGCGGCGGGTAGAGCTGGAACCAGCCGCGCCCTTCCGTCTCGGGGCCGACCTCCTCGGGGGTGGCGGCGGCAACGGTCGACAGGCAGTAGGGGATGCCCGCGCGCGCCGCGGCACGGGCCAGCATCCGTTCCGCCCCCGGCCGGATCAGCCCCGACATGCCCACCGGAGCCATGCCCACCGGCAGCGCCCAGTCCCGCCCCAGCAGGTGCGTCGCGGGATCGGCCTCGGCCGGGGCCAGCACCCGGGGCAGGAGCCGCACCCGGTCGAGGGCGGCCGGGTTGGCGCGGGTCGCGGCCTCGTTGCCGGTGCCGCTGTCGAGATATTCCCAGACGAAGCGCGGCAGGCGCCGCCGCGCCGCACGCGCCAGGTCGTCGAGCGCCGGGTACCGATCGTCGAGCTCCATGCCGCAGTCCTAGCCCCGCCGCCGGGGGGAGGGAAGGGCGCGCCGGATCAGGCGCCCACGTCGCGCCGGGCCATGCGCGCCATCCGCGCGATGGTGACGGCGTTGGTGGCCAGGATCAGAGCCTCGGCGGCCAGCGCGCCGAGCGAGCCCGACAGGTGGTTGGCCAGCATCCAGCAGGCCGCGCCCGCCGCGAGGCCGACCCGCATCGGAATCCCGTCCAGCATGAACATGGAGACCGTGCCGATCAGCCCCGCCGCCAGCGGCACCGCGTCGGCCGGCCCCTGCCAGCCGGGCAGGGCGACCAGCACCGTCGCCGCCAGCATCGCCGCCATGACCCACGGGTTTCCCTTGCAGCGGCGCACCAGCAGGATGCGCAGGACGATGAGCGCCGAGATCGCCCCCGCCACCCAACCGCCGAGCAGGAAGAACTGAACCGCGAAGGCGATATTGGCGAAGATCAGGATGACCAGCAGGCGGTCGTCGCGCGCGCTGGCGAAGGCGGCGAGGCACAGGGCGAGGGCGAGAAGCCCCACCAGTTGCCCAAGGATCGGCAGGATCATGTCCGGTCGCTCGTCGGTGACGGAAGGGGCGCGGCGCCGCCGCCGGAGACGGTCCCGCGGAACCGCGTCCGTGTCAATCGGACCCATGGCGACGACCGCGGGAACGTAGAGTGAACGCGTGGCTTCCGTTTCCGGCGTGGAGACGTTACGTTCCCCGCATGGATGATTTCGACGAATCCGACGCGTTCGACGGGGCCGTGTCGCTGTCGCAACGTGCTGCCGCGGCGCGGCCCGCGCCCTATCTGGACGACCTCAATCCCGCGCAGCGCGAGGCGGTGGAGGCGCTCGACGGTCCCGTCCTGATGCTGGCCGGTGCCGGCACCGGCAAGACCAAGGCGCTGACCGCCCGGATCGCCCACCTGATGGTGCAGGGCAGGGCGCGGCCGAACGAGATCCTCGCCGTGACCTTCACCAACAAGGCCGCGCGCGAGATGAAGTCCCGCGTGGGCGCGCTTCTGGGCGAGACGGTTGAGGGGATGCCGTGGCTCGGCACCTTCCATGCGATCTGCGTCAAGCTTCTGCGGCGGCACGCGGAGCTGGTCGGGCTGAAGTCGAACTTCACGATCCTCGACACCGACGACCAGCAGCGGCTGATGAAGCAACTGATCGTGGCCGAGAACATCGACGAGAAGCGATGGACCCCGCGCCAGCTCGCCGGGCTGATCGACCACTGGAAGAACCGCGCCTGGACGCCGGACAAGGTGCCCGCCTCCGAGGCCTCGGCCTTCGACGGGCGCGGCACCGAGCTCTACGACTACTACCAGCAGCGGCTGCGGGCGCTGAACGCCGTCGATTTCGGCGACCTGCTGCTGCACATGCTGACGATCTTCCGCGACCGTCCGGAGGTGCTGGCGCAATACCAGCGCTGGTTCCGCTACATCATGGTGGACGAGTACCAGGACACCAACGTGGCGCAGTACATGTGGCTGCGCCTGCTGGCCCAGGGGCATCGCAACATCTGCTGCGTGGGCGACGACGACCAGTCGATCTATGGCTGGCGCGGCGCCGAGGTGGGCAACATCCTGCGCTTCGAGAAGGATTTCCCCGGCGCCCACGTGGTCCGGCTGGAGCAGAACTACCGCTCCACGCCGCATATCCTCGCCGCCGCCGGGGGCGTGATCGACGCCAACCAGGGGCGGCTGGGCAAGACGCTCTGGACGGCGGAGGAGGAGGGCCACAAGGTCCGCCTCATCGGCCACTGGGACGGCGACGAGGAGGCGCGCTGGATCGGCGAGGAGATCGAGGCGATGGGGCGGGGCACCCGCGGCCTGCGCGAGATCGGACTCGACGAGATCGCCATCCTCGTCCGCGCCTCGCACCAGATGCGCGCCTTCGAGGACCGCTTCCTGACCATCGGCCTGCCCTATCGCGTGATCGGCGGCCCGCGCTTCTACGAGCGGATGGAGATCCGCGACGCGATGGCCTATTTCCGCCTCGCCGTCAGCCCCGACGACGACCTGGCCTTCGAGAGGGTGGTCAACACGCCGAAGCGGGGGCTGGGCGACAAGGCGCAGCAGAAGATCCAGGTCACCGCGCGCGAGAACGGGGCGAGCCTCGTCGACGGCGCGCGCATCCTGCTGGCCGACAAGGGACTGGGCGGCAAGGGCGCGGCCGAGCTGCGCGTGCTGGTCGACGCGATCGCGCGCTGGTCCCATGCCGTCCGCGACCAGGAGCAGAACCACGTCGAGCTGGCCGAACAGATCCTCGAGGACTCCGGCTACACGACGATGTGGCAGGCCGACAGGACGCCCGAGGCACCGGGCCGGCTGGAGAACCTCAAGGAGCTGGTCAAGGCGCTGGACGGGTTCGAGAACCTGCAGGGATTCCTCGAACACGTCGCGCTGATCATGGACAACGAGACGGAGAAGGGCGGGCCGAAGGTGTCGATCATGACGCTGCACGCCGCCAAGGGGCTGGAATTCCCCGCCGTGTTCCTGCCTGGCTGGGAGGACGGGCTGTTCCCCAGCCAGCGCTCGATGGACGAATCGGGCCTCAAGGGGCTCGAGGAGGAGCGGCGGCTGGCCTATGTCGGCATCACCCGCGCCGAGGAGGTCGCCACGATCTCCTTCGCCGCGAACCGGCGGGTCTATGGCCAGTGGCAATCGGCGCTGCCCTCGCGCTTCATCGACGAGCTGCCGCAGGCGCATGTGGAGGTTCTGACCCCGCCGGGCCTCTATGGCGGAGGCTACGGCGCGGCGGGCATGGCGGCGAGCGCCTCGCCCCAGATCATGGCGGCGCAGGCCTCCGACCTGCACGAGCGCGCCGGCCGGGCCGATGTCTACAATTCCCCCGGCTGGAAGCGGATGCAGTCCCGCGCGCGGTCGCGTCCGACCAGCCAGCCGCGCGAGACCCGGACCATGGTCGTGGACGCCGAGGCGGTGTCGAGCCATGTGATGGGCGAGCGCGTGTTCCACCAGAAATTCGGCTACGGCACCGTCGCCGGGATCGAGGGCGACAAGCTGGAGGTCGCCTTCGACAAGGCGGGGACCAAGAAGGTGGTGGGGCGGTTCCTGGTCGCGGCCGACGATGCCGGCGACGTTCCCTTCTGAGGAGCGCGCGAAAACGGCGACACCGGGGAGGAGATCGGTGCCGCCGCTCGCTGACGGACACCCCAAGGGAGGAGGAAGGGCGCCCAATTCGGTTGTCTCAGGTGGCGGCGACGCCCGGGAGGAGGTGGACGCCGCCGCCGTTTCACGCACGCCCCAGGGAGGAGGAGAGGCGCCCGCAACTCGGTATTCCTTGCGGCGACACCGGGGAGGAGGTCGGTGCCGCCGCGGAACGGACCCTCCGGGGAGGAGGTCGAAGGATCCGCAACTCTTGTCTCGGGTGGCGGCGACGCCCGGGAGGAGGTAGGCGCCGCCGCCGTTTCACGCACGCCCCAGGGAGGAGGAGAGGCGCCCGCAACTCGGTATTCCTTGCGGCGACACCGGGGAGGAGGTCGGTGCCGCCGCGGAACGGACCCTCCGGGGAGGAGGTCGAAGGATCCGCAACTCTTGTCTCGGTGGCGGCGACGCCCGGGAGGAGGTAGGCGCCGCCGCCGGTTCACGCACGCCCCAGGGAGGAGGAGAGGCGCCCGTAACTGGTTGTTCCTATGCGGTGCCGATCATCGGCCCCGCCATCGTTCATGCGCCGTGCCGGCGCCCGCCGGTCCTGTTCAGCCGCCGTAGGCGGCGTCGCGCGCCACGCGGCGAATATCCGTGCGGCCGAGGCCCAGATCCGTCAGTTCGCGGTCGGACAGGGCGTTCAGTTCGGCGAAGGTCTTCCGATACACCTTCCAGGCGTCGAACCGCGCCCGCAGCCCGCCGCGCAGGGAAATCAGGCGATCCTGTGCCGGGCTCGGGGCGTACATCGTGGTCAGCAGGCTCATCGTCGTCGTTCTCCGTTGGCGTTTGGCGTCGCCGGCGTTGGGAGGAAGATAGACGCTTGCTGCGCATGCACAATGCGGAGGGCGTTCAATGCTGCTATGCGGCATGCGCAAGTGCGGCGTTCCGCCCCTGGTCGCGCCGCCCCCGCGCCATGAGGCCTGCGGCCCGGAGGTCGCGGGATGGGCCGTGGGATTTCATGGGCAATTCCGCGCGCGGCCTATCGGAGCCGCTTAAAAACGTGGGCTGTTAACCATTTAGGCGAACTTGCTGAAGTTCCACGGCACCGCACCCGCTTTGCGGGTAGAATCCGTGCGGGAAAAATATGCCCATATGTGGTGCCATGTCGGGTCATAACCACAATATGAGGCGCGGGCATTCACGTTTCAGCGATGCAGTGTGGGATTCAGGTCATATACGAACCGGCGGATACCCCCCGCCGGACAGATTTTTGCTTGCCGCCCATGATTTCCCATGGCATCCCTAGGCCATCGAAGGGCAGCGGGCCAGCGGGCGCAAGATCCGAACGGTCCTACAATAAAAACAGAGGCTTAAGGTAACATACAGGCAAACTTTCCTCTGCTGCTTCGACACGAAGATCCGCGGAACAGGGCGATAGACCCCCCCAACAGCCCTGGCCAGCGGACGATCCCGGAGACGGGCTAAGGGCGGCGATCCGGACGGTGGCAGCGGTTCGGATCGCCGTTTCCGTTTCTCGGAATCAGCTGAATCTTAACGGGGCAGATCGGTCAAGAGGGGTTTTCGGTGTTCGACGTCTTCATCGGACGACACGAAAACAAGATCGACGCGAAGGGCCGCATGTCGATCCCCGCCGATTTCCGCAAGGTGCTCGACCGCGGCGACCCGGAGCGCGATCCCGGCGCCTTTCCCCGGCTTCTGCTGATCATCGGCGACGAGCGCCGCGATTATCTTGAGGGGATGACGGTCACGCGAGGGGCGACCGTGCGCCGCCAGATCCGCCGCATGAAGCCCCAGGATCCGCGCCGGATCGACATGGAGGATATCTTCTACGAGCTGTCGGTGCAGATCGCCGTGGACGAGACCGGCCGCATCGTCGTCCCGCCCGCCGCGCGCGAGAAGCTCGGCCTGTCGGACAAGGCGCTGGTCGTCGGCCGGGGCGAGACGTTCCAGATCTGGGATCCCGAGACCCGCCTGGCCAAGCGGTCCCGCCCCGCACCCGCGCCCGAAATCGGCTACGATCCGGACGAGGATCCGATGGTCCATCTGGAGTGCGAGGAGGAATGGGAATGACCGCGATCCGGCCCCGTGGCGCCGCGCCGCATGTCCCGGTCCTCCTGAATCCGCTTTTGCGGCATTGCGCGCCGGTGGGCGGCACCTGGGTCGACGGCACCTTCGGCGCGGGCGGATACGCGCGGGGGCTGCTCGCCGCCGGTGCCGACCGGGTGATCGGCATCGACCGCGATCCGGCCGTCTTCGCGCTCGCGGCCGACTGGGCCGACGAGTACGGCGACGCGCTGCACCTGGTCCGGGGCACCTTCTCCGAGCTCGACATCCATGCCGGCGGACCGGTGGAGGGCGTGGTGCTGGACCTGGGCGTGTCGTCGATGCAGCTCGACCAGCCGGGGCGCGGCTTCTCCTTCATGCGCGACGGGCCGCTCGACATGCGGATGGGCGACGAGGGCCCGACCGCGGCCGACCTGGTGGCCGGGGCCGACGAGGCCCGGATCGCCGACATCCTGTTCCATTACGGCGAGGAGCGCGCCGCGCGGCGGATCGCCCGGGCGATCGTCCGGGCCCGCGCCGAGGCGCCGATCCGCACCACGGCCCACCTGGCGCGGATCGTCGAATCCGCCCTGCCGCGCCCCAAGCCGGGGCAGAGCCATCCGGCCACCCGCAGCTTCCAGGCGCTGCGCATCGCGGTGAACGACGAGTTCGGCCAGCTGGTGGCCGGGCTCGAGGCGGCAGAGCGGGCGCTGGCGCCCGGCGGTTGGCTCGCCGTCGTCAGCTTCCATTCGATGGAGGATCGCGTGGTCAAGCGCTTCTTCCAGATCCGCGGCGGCAAGACCGGCGGCGGCAGCCGCTTCCAGCCGCAGGTGGAGGCGCCCGAGCCGCGCTTCGCCGACCTGTCGAAGGGCATCCCCGCGGATGCCGAGGAACGGGACCTGAACCCGCGCGCGCGCTCCGCCCGGCTGCGGATCGGTCGGCGCACCGCGGTGCCGGCCGGCGCGGTCGACCGGTCGGCGCTCGGCCTTCCCGCCATCGTCCAGTTCGAGGAGATCTGAATGCGGACGCTCGCCTACCTCCTGCCGGGGCTCGCCATCATCGCGCTGGCCTTCTGGGCCTATTCCGAAAACTACGCGACGCAGAAATCGCTCGACCATGTCCGCGACCTGCAGCGCCGGATCGCCGCCCAGCACGAGACGCTGGCGATCCTCAAGGCCGAATGGGCCTACCTGAACCGCCCCGCGCGGCTGCGGGAACTGGCCTTCCTGAACTACGACCGGCTGCAGCTGCTGCCGCTGGCGCCGGAACATTTCGCCGGGCCGCAGGAGATCCCTTATGCGCCGCCGAAAGTCGGCCCGCTTTCGGCCCCGATCCCCCTGATGAGCGAGGCCCGCCCATGATCCGCACGCCGCTCCGTCCGCTCGCGCGCATCCTCGAGGCCCGGGCCCGTGGCGAAAGCCCGGACGCGATCGAGCGCGAGAACCTCCGCCTGCGCCGGGAGCAGGGGCGCGACCGGGCCCGCCGGCGGGCCGAGGGACGGCTGGTGCTGCTGGCCGCCTCCTTCCTCGCCGCCTTCGCGCTGGTGGGGGGGCGCATGGGCCTGCTTGCCGCCGCCGTGCCAGAGGAGCCGGGCGTGGAGCTGGCCGGCAAGCCGATCGTCGCGCAGCGCGCCGACATCACCGACCGCAACGGGCGGATCCTGGCCACCAACCTGTCGACCTACGCGCTCTACGCCCAGCCGCCGCACATGATCGACAAGGCCGGCGCGGCCGAGAAGCTCGCCGCGATCTTCCCCGACCTCGATGCGGGGAAGCTGCTGGAGGATTTCGACGGCCGCCGCAAGTTCCTGTGGATCAAGAAGAAGGTCTCGCCAGAACAGCGGCAGGCGGTGCACGACATCGGCGATCCAGGGCTTCTGTTCGGCCCGCGCGAGATGCGGCTCTATCCGAACGGCCGCCTGGCCGCCCATGTGCTCGGCGGCGCGCGGTTCGGCCAGGAGGGCGTGCGCTCGGCCGAACTGGTGGGCGTGGCGGGCATCGAGAAGGCGATGGATGCCGAGTTGCGCGACCCCGCGCGGGCCGGCGAGCCGCTGGCGCTGAGTCTCGACACGAGCGTGCAGAGCACGATGCGCGAGGTCCTGTGGGGCGGCATGCGGCTGATGAACGCCAAGGGCGCGGCCGGCATCCTGATGGACATCCACAGCGGCGAGATCCTGTCGATGGTCTCGCTGCCCGATTTCGATCCCAACGACCGGCCCGTGGCGCCGACCAGGGGCGAGGCGGGCGAAAGCCCGATCTTCAACCGTGCCGTGCAGGGGGTCTACGAACTCGGCTCCACCTTCAAGATCTTCACGGTCGCGCAGGCGATGGAGCTGGGCCATGTCACCCCCTCCAGCCTGGTGGACGCCGATGCGCCGCTGCGCTGGGGCCGCCACACCATCCGCGAGTTCCAGAACAAGAACTACGGCCCCCTGCTGTCGGCCACCGACGTGATCGTGGAAAGCTCCAATGTCGGCACCGCCAACATGGCGCTGGAGATCGGCGGCGCGCGGCAGAAGGCGTTCCTGGACAGTTTCGGCGTCTTCGATCCCACCCCGGTGGAGCTGGTCGAGGCGCCCTGGGCCAAGCCGCTGGTGCCGCCCAAGTGGTCCGACATCGTGACCATCACCGCCTCCTACGGCCACGGCTTCTCCGCCTCGCCGCTGCACCTGGCCACCGCCTACGCGTCGCTTCTGAACGGCGGCACCAAGGTGGAGCCGACGCTGCTGCGGCGCGAGACCGTCGAGCCGGGGCCGCGCCTCGTGCGGCCCGAGGTCAGCCGGGAGGCGGCCAGGATGCTGCGCCAGGTCGTCCTGCGCGGCACGGCCAGCTTCGGCGCCGTTCCGGGCTACGAGGTCGGCGGCAAGACGGGCACGGCCAACAAGCCGCTGAAGGACGGCCGCGGCTATCACGACGACAAGAACATCAACACCTTCGCCAGCGTCTTCCCGACCTCGGACCCGCAATATGTCCTGGTCGTCTCGCTCGACGAGGCCAGCGACAACAGCGGGTCCGAGCCGCGCCGCACCGCCGGCTGGACGGCGGTGCCGGTGGCCGCCGAGGTGATCCGGCGCACCGCGCCGCTCCTCGGACTGCCACCCGCGATTGAACCCGTCGCGCCATCCGCGCTAACACTGGCCTCGACCTCGAACTGAGGAAGTGGGGACATGGACGAGCCGACACGCACGCTGGCCGGTCTGGGCCTGACCGCGCAGGGGGGCGCCGAGGCGCGGATCACCGGCCTCAGCGCGGATAGCCGCGAGACGCGGCCCGGCCATCTCTTCGCGGCGCTGCCCGGCACCCGCGTCCACGGGGCGGCCCATGTGTCCGCCGCGCTCGCCGCGGGGGCCGCGGCGATCCTGACCGACCGGGAGGGCGCGCGGATCGCGGCGCAGGAACTGGCCGGGCGCGGCGTGGCCCTCGTCGTGGCCGAGGCGCCGCGCCAGGCGCTGGCCTATGCCGCCGCGCTGTGGTTCGGCGAGGCGCCGGGCACGCTGGTCGCGGTGACGGGGACGAACGGCAAGACCTCCGTGGCGAGCTTCACCCGCCAGATCTGGCAGGGGATGGGCGAATCGGCCGTCAATCTCGGCACCACCGGGGTGGAGGGCGACTGGGACGCGCCCCTCGCCCATACCACGCCCGAGCCGATCACCCTGCACCGGACGCTGGCCCAGGCCTCGCGCGCGGGGATCACCCATGCGGCGATGGAGGCCTCCTCCCACGGGCTCGACCAGCACCGGCTGGACGGGGTGCGGCTGGCGGCGGCGGCCTTCACCAATCTCAGCCAGGACCATCTCGACTATCATCTTGACCTGAATGCCTATTTCGAGGCCAAGGCCGGCCTGTTCCGCCGCGTCCTGCCCGAGGACGGCACCGCCGTGGTCAATGTCGAGGACCCGCGCGGCGACGACGTCGTGGACCTCGCCGAGGCGCGCGGACAGGACGTGCTGACCGTCGGCCGCCGGGCCGATGCCGCGTTGCGCATCCTCGTCCAGCGGTTCGACGCGACGGGGCAGGACCTGCGATTCTCGTGGAACGGCTCGGCGCGGCAGGTGCGGCTGAACCTGATCGGCGGCTTCCAGGCCGAGAACGTGCTGCTCTCCGCCGGGCTCGCCATCGCCTGCGGCGGCGAGCCGGCGCAGGTCTTCGCCACGCTGCCGCAGCTCTCCACCGTGCGCGGGCGCATGCAGCTGGTCGCGACGCGGGGCACGGGGGCGGCGGTCTTCGTGGATTACGCCCATACCCCGGCGGCGCTGGAAACCGCCCTGGCGGCCCTGCGTCCGCATGTGATGGGCCGGCTGGCGGTCGTCTATGGCGCCGGCGGCGACCGCGACCGGGGCAAGCGGCCTCTGATGGGGCGCGCCGCACGCGACCACGCCGACCTCCGCATCGTCACCGACGACAATCCGCGCACCGAGGCGCCGGCGGCGATTCGCGCCGCGATCCTGGCCGAGGATCCCGACGCGCTGGAGATCGGCGACCGGGCCGAGGCGATCCTGCGCGGGGTCGACGCGCTGCAGGAGGGCGACGCGCTCTTGATCGCCGGCAAGGGACACGAATCCGGGCAGGTGGTGGGCGACACGGTCTATCCCTTCGACGACGCCGAGCAGGCGAGCGTCGCCGTGGCCGCGCTCGACGGCCGGGTGGCATGAGCCTCTGGACCGCCGCCGAGGCCGCCCGCGCCACCGGCGGGCGGGCGTTCGGCGACTGGGCGGCGGACGGGGTCTCGATCGATACGCGGACCCTGGCGCCGGGCGACCTCTTCGTGGCGCTTTCCGCCGCGCGCGACGGGCATGATTTCGTCGCCGCGGCGCTGGCCGGCGGGGCGGCCGCCGCGCTCGTCTCCCGCATCCCCGAGGGGGTGGCGGAGACCGCGCCGCTCCTCCTCGTCGACGACGTTCAGGCGGCACTGGAGGATCTGGGCCGCGCCGGGCGGGCGCGCATGGCGGGCCGGGTGCTGGCGATCACCGGGTCGGTCGGCAAGACCACGGCCAAGGAGATGGCCCGGGTGGCTTTCGGTGCCCAGATGCGCGTCCACGCCGCCGAGGCCAGCTACAACAACCATTGGGGCGTGCCGCTGACCCTGGCCCGCGCCCCGCGCGAGACCGACCTCGCCGTGGTCGAGATCGGCATGAACCATCCCGGCGAGATCGCGCCCCTGTCGCGCCTCGCCCGGCCCCACGCCGCCATCGTCACCACCGTCGCGCCCGCCCATCTGGAGGCCTTCGACGATCTCGACGGCATCGCGCGGGAGAAGGCTGCGATCTTCGTCGGGCTCGAGCCCGGCGGCACCGCGATCCTGAACGCCGACCTGCCCGTCACGCCGATCCTGGCGGGCGCCGCCGGCGACCGGGCGCTGACCTTCGGCGAGAGCGCCGGCGCCGATTTCCGCGTGGTCGACATCCAGCTGCACGACGACACCACCGTGGTCCGTGCGCGCGACCGCGGGCAGCCGATCCTGTTCCGCCTGGGCGGGGTGGGGCGGCACCTGGCGCTGAACGCGGCCGCGGTGCTCGCCGCGGCCGCGCCGGTGGGCGCCGATCCCGACCTCGCCGCGCAGGCGCTGGCCGCGTGGTCGCCGCCCGCCGGGCGCGGCACCCGCGAGCGGATCGTGCTGGACCCGGTGGAGGATTGCTGGCTCGACCTGATCGACGATGCGTTCAACGCCAACCCCGCCTCGATGGCCGCCGCGCTCGACGGGCTCGCAGCGGCCACGCCGCGGGCGGGCGGGCGGCGGATCGCCGTGCTGGGCGACATGCTGGAGCTGGGCGCGGAGGAGACGCGGCTGCATGCCGCCCTGGCCGAACACCCGGCGATCTCCGCGATCGACGCGGTGCATGCCGCAGGCCCCCGGATCCGCGCCGCCTTCGACGCCCTGCCGGCCGGGCGGCGGGGGGCCTGGCACGAACGCGCCGAGGATCTGGCCGCCGAGATCGGGCACCTCGTCCATCCCGGCGACGTGGTGCTGGTGAAGGGATCGAAGGGTGCGCGCACCGCGCGCGTCGTTGACGCGATCCGGGAATTGGGCCATCGCGACCGGCGACCCGCGCTGAAGGACTCCTGACAGATGCTCTACTGGCTGACCGGCCTGTCCGACGGGGGAGGCGTCTTCAACCTCTTCCAGTACATCACCTTCCGGTCGGGAATGGCGTTCTTCACAGCGCTGATCTTCGGCTTCGTCTTCGGCCAGCCGTTGATCAACCTGCTGCGCCGCCGGCAGCGCTACGGACAGCCGATCCGGCTCGACGGTCCCGAGGGGCACCTGCAGACCAAGACCGGCACGCCCACCATGGGCGGGGTCCTCATTCTCGGCGCGCTCCTCGTCTCCACCCTGCTCTGGGGGCGGCTCGACAACCCCTATGTCTGGATGCTCCTGTTCGTCACCGGGGCGTTCGGGATCATCGGCTTCATGGACGATTACGCCAAGATCACCCGGAATACCCATGCCGGCCTGTCGGGGCGGCTGCGCCTGGGCCTCGGCTTCGCCATCGCCGCCGTCGCCGCCGCCTGGGCGACGTGGTTCCACCCCGCCGAACTGACCAACCAGCTCGCCTTTCCGGTGTTCAAGAACGTGCTGCTGAACCTCGGCATCTTCTTCGTGCCCTTCGCCGTCCTCGTCATCGTCGGCGCGGCCAACGCGGTGAACCTGACGGACGGGCTCGACGGGCTGGCGATCATGCCGGTGATGATCGCCGGCGGCACGCTGGGCATCATCGCCTACACGGTCGGCCGAACCGACTTCACCACCTATCTCGACGTCCATTACGTGCCCGGCACGGGCGAGATCCTGATCTTCACCTCGGCCCTGATCGGCGGCGGGCTGGGATTCCTGTGGTACAACGCGCCCCCCGCGGCGGTGTTCATGGGCGATACCGGCAGCCTCGCGCTCGGCGGCGCGCTCGGCGCCATCGCGGTGGCGATCAAGCACGAGCTGGTCCTCGGCATCGTCGGCGGGCTGTTCGTGGTCGAGGCGCTGTCGGTCATCATCCAGGTGATGTACTTCAAGCGCACCGGCAAGCGGGTCTTCCTGATGGCGCCGATCCACCACCATTTCGAGAAACGGGGCTGGGCCGAGCCGCAGATCGTCATCCGCTTCTGGATCATCTCGCTGATCCTGGCGCTGATCGGTCTCGCCACCCTGAAGCTGCGCTGAGGGGCGGACGGACGGCCATGCGTATTTGTGAAAGCAAAGACCGGGCGGGGCGCGCATGATCCCGGTCCTCGGTGTCGACGGGCGCCGCGTCGCGGTGCTGGGCCTCGGACGGTCGGGCCTGTCGGCGGCGCGGGCCATCCGGGCCGGCGGCGGCGAGGCGCTGTGCTGGGACGACGGGGCGGAAGGCCGCGCCCGGGCCGAGGCCGAGGGCTTCGCGCTGGCCGATCTCACCCGTGCGGGCGCATTCGAGGGGGTGGCGGCACTGATCGTCTCGCCCGGCATTCCGCATCTCTACCCGCGTCCGCACGCGGCGGTGGCCGCGGCGCTGGCCGCGGGCGTGCCGGTCGACAACGATATCGGCCTGTTCTTCCGCTCGCTCGGGGCGGGGCAGGAGGGTCCGCCCCGAGTGATCGCGGTGACCGGCTCCAACGGCAAGTCCACCACGGCCGCCCTGATCCACCATGTCCTGTCCGAGGCCGGGCGCCGGGTGCAGCTGGCCGGCAATATCGGCCGCGGCGTGCTCGACCTCGACCCCGTGGGAGAGAGCGACGTGGTGGTGCTGGAACTGTCCTCCTACCAGACCGAACTGGCCCGGTCGCTGACCCCGGATGTCGCGGTCTTCACCAATCTGAGCCCCGATCACCTGGACCGGCACGGCGGCATGGGGGGCTATTTCGCCGCCAAGCGCCGGCTCTTCGCGGAAGGCGGGCCCGATCGCGCGGTGATCGGCGTCGACGAGGACGAGGGCCGGTTCCTCGCCGGGCAGATGACCGAAGGGCTGGGCGACGACCGGGTGATCCGCGTCTCGGTGGAGCGCAAGCTGCCCGGGCCGGGCTGGTCCGTCGTGGCGCGCAAGGGGTTCCTCGCCGAATGGCGCAAGGCGCGCCAGGTCGGCGCCATCGACCTGCGGAGCGTGAAGGGCCTGCCGGGCAGTCACAACCACCAGAACGCCTGCGCCGCCTATGCCGCCGCGCGCGCGCTGGGGCTGTCGCCCCGGGCCATCGAGGCGGCGTTCCTGAGCTTCGCCGGACTGCCGCACCGTTCGCAGCTGGTGGCCGAGCGCGGCGGCGTGCGCTTCGTCAACGATTCCAAGGCCACCAATGTCGATGCCGCGGCCAAGGCGCTGCAAGCCTTCGAGCGGGTGCGCTGGATCGCCGGGGGGCTGGGGAAGGCCGGTGGCGTCGCGGCGCTGGAGCCGTATCTGGGATCGGTGGCGAAGGCCTACCTGATCGGGCATTCCGCCCGCGACTTTGCGGTGCAACTCACCTCGATCCCGGTCGAGATCTGCGAGACGATGGAGGTCGCCGTGGCCCGTGCGGCGGCGGAGGCCGAGCGCGGCGACGTGGTCCTCCTCGCCCCGGCCGCGGCCTCGTTCGATCAGTACCCGGATTTCGAGCGCCGGGGCGAGGACTTCGTGCGCCGGGTCGCGGAACTGGGCTGAGCCGCGGAGACGCGGCTCACCGCCCCCTGGGCTTGGCGCGCAGCGTCGGATCCGCCGCGGTCGGATCCTCCGGCCAGGGGTGGCGCGGGTAGCGGGCGCGCATGTCCTTGGCCACGTCGGCATAGCTGCCGGCCCAGAAACCGGGCAGGTCGGTCGTCACCTGCACGGGGCGCCCCGCGGGCGACAGCAGCGTCAGCTTGACGGGTTGCCCCGCGACGACCGGGTGGCGCTCCATGCCGAACAGTTCCTGCACCCGCACCGCGATCTCCGGCGCCGCGCCGCCGTAATCGATGGGGATCTCGCGGCCGAGCGGCGTGGTCAGCCGCGCCGGCACCTCGGCGTCGAGGCGGCGCAACTGGGCATGGTCCAGCCGCGCGCGCAGCGGTGGCAACAGGTCGAAGGCCTTCCATTCGTCCGTCGTCCGCACCCCGACAAGGAACGGCAGCAGCCAGTCCTCCGCCTCGGCCAGCAGCGCCTCCTCGGACGTGTCGAAAAAGTCGAGCAGCGCCACCCGCGCCAGGAACCGCCGCGCCGCGCCGGCCGGGAACAGACCCAGCTCGCGCACCCCGTCCAGCATCGCCCGCGCCACCCGGTCCGGAGGCGCGTCCGCCCAGGTCCGATCGTCGAGCGCGATCGCGCCGAACCGCTCCTGCCGCCGGGCGACCACCCGACCTGCGCGGCGCGACCATGCGCAGACCTCCACCCAGCCGATCGCGTCGCCGTGCACCGCGCGCAGCTCCGCCTCCGGGATCGCGACGGCCTGCCTGACGGTCGCGTCGCGCGGATGGCCGTCGGTGTCGGTGACCACGATCAGCCGATGGCCGGCCAGCGGATCCTCCGGGCGCAGCCGCGCGCCCTTGCCGCCCGACAGCAGGTAGCGCGGCGCCTCGCCGCCCCGATGCAGGCCGACCCTGTCGGGATAGGCCAGAGCGGCGTGCTGCGCGGCGGACTGGCCGCGCCCCGGCCCGGCCATGCGGCGCAGGCGCGCGGCCTCCTGCCGGATGCGCGACAGGGCCGACTTGCCCAGGCCGAAATCGCCTGGGGCCGCCAGCGCCCGGAGCCGCAGGGTCAGGTCGGCGCCATGATCGCGCAGGATGTCGCGATCCGACAGGAGCGCCGCCAGCTCCGCCGCCTCGCCGCCCGCGACCGTCAGCATGTGCGCCAGCCGGGGATGCAGCGGCATTTCGGCCAGGCGCCGCCCATGGGCGGTGATCGAGCCCTCCGACAGGGCGCCCAGTCGATGCAGCAGGTCGCGCGCCTCGGCCAGCGCGCCCTCGGGCGGGGGCGTCAGGAAGGGCAGGGCCCGCCCCTCGGGATCGCCCCAGAGCGCGAGATCCAGCGCGAGGCCAGAAAGGTCGGCCACGGCGATCTCGGGCGGCGCTTGCGCCGGCAGCGCGCCGTCCTCGCCGCGGGTCCACAGCTTCCAGGCCGCCCCCGGCGCCACCCGTCCCGCGCGGCCGGCGCGCTGCTCGGCCTCGGCGCGGCTCACGCGCTCGGTGACCAGCCGGGTCATGCCGCTGCCGGGATCGAACCGCGCCCGGCGGGACAGGCCCCCGTCAACGACGATCCGCACATCCTCGATGGTCAGCGACGTCTCGGCGATGGCGGTGGCCAGCACCAGCTTGCGCGCCCGGCCGGGCCGGATCGCGTCGCGCTGCTCGGAAAAGGGCAGCGCGCCGTAGAGCGGCCGGATCTCGACCCCCGGCAGGTCGAGCCGCGCCATCACCCGCCGGATCTCGCCCTCGCCGGGCAGGAAGGCGAGGATGCCGCCCGTCTCCTCGGCCGCGGCGCGGGCGATCAGGTCCGCCATCGCCTCCTCGAAGCGCCGGTGCTTCGGCACCGGCCGGTCGAGCCAGCGCGGTGTTACCGGATGGGCGCGGCCCGCGCTCGTCACGACCGGCGCGTCGTCCAGAAGCGCCGCGACGGGCGCCGCGTCCAGCGTCGCCGACATGACGACCACGCCCAACTCCTCGCGCAGCGCCTGGCGCACCTCCCAGACCAGGGCGAGGCCCAGATCGGCGTTCAGTGACCGCTCGTGGAACTCGTCGAAGATGACGCAGCCGATCCCGGGCAGGTCGGGATCGCGCTGGATACGGCGGGTCAGGATGCCCTCGGTGACGACCTCGATCCGCGTCGCTTCCGACACCTTGCGCTCGCCGCGGACAGCATAGCCCACCGTTCGTCCTACCGGCTCACCCAGCGTCTCGGCCATGCGCTCCGCCGCCGCCCGGGCCGCCAGCCGGCGCGGCTCCAGCATGACGATCCGCCCCGGGATGTCCTCGAGGAGCGCCAGCGGCACCCGCGTCGTCTTGCCCGCGCCGGGCGGTGCCTGCAGCACCACGCGGCCCGTCCGCGCCAGCGCGGCGCGCACCTCGTCCAGCACCTCGTCGATCGGCAGTTCCATGGCCCCTCCCTAGCGCCGTGGCGGCTGGAAGCCCACCGCCGGCACATTCACCCTTTGCCAAGTACCCCGGCGCGGCGGGGGCATCCCGCGCGTGCTCTGGACAAGGGCACCGCCGCCCGGCCATACGGCAGGCATGGATCTCGACACCCTCGCCGACCGCCTGCGCCAGGGCGACCGCCGCGCCCTGTCGCGGGCCATCACGCTGGTGGAATCGAACCGCGACGACCATCGCCGAAAGGCCGCCGCCCTGCTCGGAAAGGTGACCGACCCCGACCGTCAGGCGCTGCGGATCGGCCTCTCGGGCACGCCCGGCGTGGGCAAGTCGACCTTCATCGAGAGCTTCGGCCGCCTGCTGACGGGGCAGGGCCTCCGCGTGGCAGTTCTGGCGGTGGACCCGTCCTCGGCCCGCTCCGGCGGCTCCATCCTTGGCGACAAGACCCGGATGGAGGAGCTCAGCCGCGACCCGAAGGCCTTCATCCGGCCCTCGCCCAGCCAGACGGAACTGGGCGGCGTCGCCCGCCGCACGCGCGAGGCGATCCAGCTCTGCGAGGCGGCCGGATTCGACGTGATCATGGTGGAGACCGTGGGCGTCGGCCAGTCCGAGACCATGGTGGCGCGGATGACCGACCTCTTCGTCCTGCTCCTTGCCCCCGGCGGCGGCGACGAGTTGCAGGGGGTCAAGCGCGGCATCATGGAGATCGCCGACCTTATCCTGATCAACAAGGCCGACGGCGAGATGAAGCGGCAGGCCGAATCGACGCGCTCGGACTATGCCGGGGCGCTGCGGCTCCTGCGGCGGCGCGAAGGCGACCCGGAGGGCTTCCCCAAGGCGCTCGCCGTCTCGGCCGTGGATCGCGCCGGTCTCGAATCCGCCTGGGACGAGATGCGGGCGCTGGCCGATCACCGCCGCGCCACGGGCCACTGGGACCGGACCCGGGCAGGCCAGAACCGGCACTGGTTCGAGGAGGCGGTGCGGCAGGGTCTGATGCGCCACCTGGCCAGCGATCCCGCCACCCGCGACCGTATGGCCGATCTGGGCGAGGCGGTGGCCGCCGGCCGCGCCGCCCCCTCCGCCGCCGCCGAGGAGATGCTGTCGCGGCTGCTGGCACCCCGCGGCGAGGAGTGAGCGGTTCCGCGCGGGCGAGGCGCGGCCCGTTCCGGCTTGACGCCACGCGGCCGATTTCATATGGCGCTGCAACCCGAACCCATTCCGTCCGTGCGCCCCGGGCCCGGACCCGCAATACGAGGACGATCCGATGTCGCGCGTCTGCGAACTGACCGGCAAGGGCCCCGCCGTGGGCAACAACGTGAGCCACGCCAACAACAAGACGAGGCGCCGCTTCCTGCCCAACCTCAACGACGTCACCCTGATGTCCGAGACGCTGGGCCGTACCGTCAAGCTGAAGATCTCCTCCTCCGCCCTGCGGACGGTCGATCATCGCGGTGGCCTCGACGGCTTTCTCGACCGGGCCAAGGATGCCGACCTGTCGGCCCGCGCGCTGAAGGTCAAGAAGGACATCGCCAAGGCCCGCGCCTCCGCCTGATCGCGGCCAGCCGGAGAACGCCCGAGCCCCGCCCCCGGCGGGGCTTTTCGCGTTCAGCGCCCGGCGTTCAGGCGGGGGGGGACTTGTCCAGCACCTCGTCCACCCAGTCCGGAACGATGCGGCTCGCCGGGCCATAGCGCCCGTCGTCGAACGGCGCGCCCGAGGGTTCCAGGTTCAGTTCCAGCGTCGGCGTCCCGATCAGGCGCGCATGCTCGACGAATCCGGCGGCGGGATAGACGGTGCCGCTGGTGCCGATCGCCACGAACAGCTCGGCCGCCGACAGGGCCTCCTCGATGTCGTCGAGGTGATAGGGCATCTCGCCGAACCAGACCACGTCGGGGCGCACCTTGTGGGCGCCGCAGCCGCCGCAGGCGTCGAACGGGTCCATCTCCGCGGGGGCGTCCCAGGTCCGGCCGCACTTGTTGCATTTCGCGCGGTCGATCCGGCCATGCATGTGCCACACGTCGCGGGCCCCGGCACTCTCCAGCAGGGTGTCGATGTTCTGCGTCACGATCCGCGCGGCGCCCGCCCGTTCCAGCCGGGCCAGCGCATGATGCGCGGGGTTGGGCGTGGCCCGGGCCGCGTTGGCGCGGCGCGCGTTGTAGAAATCCAGCACCTTGACCGGATTGCGCGCATAGCCCTCGGGTGTCGCGACTTCCGACAGGTCGTATCGGGTCCAGATCCCGCCCTGGTCGCGAAAGGTGCCGAGGCCGCTCTCCGCCGAGAGACCCGCGCCGGTCAGAACGAAGATCATGCCACTTCTCCCCTCGGCCCGATCCGGATATCCCGACTAGGCCGCGGAACGGCCGAGGGCAAGCCCGGCATGGCCCCGCTGCGCGCATGTGCTATCATTCCGGCCATGCCGCATCGCGTCCTGATCGTCTGTCTCGGTAATATCTGCCGCTCGCCCGCCGCCGAGGCGGTGCTGCGCGCCAAGGCCGGCGAAGCGGGGATCGACCTCGTGGTCGACAGCGCCGGGACCGGCGACTGGCATGTGGGCGCGCCGCCACACCCGCCGATGATCCGCGCCGCCCGCGCGGCGGGCTACGACCTGTCGCCGCTGCGCGCCCGGCAGATCGTGCCGGCCGACTTCGACCGCTTCGACCTGATCGCCGTCGCCGACGAGGAGAACCTGGCGGATGTGGAGCGCCTCCGCCCCGCCGGCAGCGACACGCCCGTGCGTCTCTTCGCGCCCTATGCGGGCGATGGGGCCCGGGCGATCCCGGACCCCTATTTCACCAAGGATTTCCGCGGCGCCCTGGCGCTGGTGGAGCGCGCCGCCGAGGGGTTCCTGCGTCAGCTGCAGTAGTTCTCCGCCGCCGATCCGAAGGCCCGATATCTCCGCCAGAAGACCTCGTCGCTGCGACGGTCCGACATCCGGACCTCCTGCGCCATATGCGGATCGCTGAAGAACCGGGCCGCCATGCGCTGGTCGCGGCCCGTCAGAGTCGCGTCGGCGACCTGCTGGATGCAGCTGCACAGCGCGACGTTGCGCGCGCCGCGGTCGGACTGCGCACAAGCGTTGCGGATGGGGCCGGCGGTGGCGGCGGATGCAAAAAGGAGTCCCGCAAGGGCGATTGTCGTTGCTCTGATCATGTTACCTGCCTTGTTGGGACCGGTGCCGGATGTCCCTCCGATCTTCCGGTCGACTGCCAGTGGCGGCAGGCTAGCACGGCAGCGGAAATCCGCCAATGCTCAAGGCGCGGGCCGCTCAGCCCCGTATCTCGAAATCCCCAGTACGCTCGGGCGCGGCCGCCTCGGCGGCGACATGGTCCACCCGCCCCGGGCCGGGGCCCCGGTTCAGACGGTCGATCATCCGGGTCAGGGCCTCGCCCGATCCCTCCAGATGACTCTCCACCGTGCCGTCGGGGCGATTGCGTACCCAGCCGGTCAGCCCGAGTTCGCGGGCGGTCTCCTGCGTCCAGGCGCGAAAGCCCACGCCCTGGACATCTCCCGTCACGATCACCTGGCGTGCCTCGTCCATCTGGTCCTCCATTCTGGCCTGTGTCACAGGCTAGGGCGGACCCGCGCCCGCGTCATCCCCGGGGATCAGACAGCGGCAACGGCCAATGGATCGGAAACCACCGGGGGCCCCATGGACATCCTCTATACGCTGGCGCGCTCGGCGCTGATCATCGTCCTCGTGATCGCCCTGACCCGGGCCAACGGGTTGCGCAGCTTCTCCAAGATGTCGAGCTACGACTTCGCCATCACCGTGGCCAAGGGCTCGGTGCTGGCCTCCACCGCCATGGCGGGCACGGCCAGCCAGTTCTGGACCGGCATGGTCGCGATGGCCGCGCTGTTCCTGGTCCAGGGCCTCATCTCGCGCTTGCGGCAGCATTTCCGCGGCGTCGAGGAGAGCGTGGACAACACGCCCCTCTTTCTGATGCGCGACGGCGAGATCATCGAGGAGAACCTGCGCCGGGGCCAGATCACCCGCGACGACCTGATGGGCAAGCTGCGCAAGTCGAACGCCCTGCGCCTGTCGGAGGTGCGCGCCGTGGTGCTGGAGGCCACCGGCGACGTGAGCGTGCTGCACGGGCCCGGCCCGGTGGACGAGGCGCTCCTGCGCGACGTGCGTCAGTAGCCGCGGTCGCGATCCACGAGGTGGAGGAGCGGCTCCCCCGCCTCCAGCCGGCGCACGTTTTCGGCGATGGCGCGGGCGGCCGTGCGCGGCCGCGTCTCCGAGGCGATATGCGGTGTCACCGTCACCCGAGGATGGGCCCAGAACGGATGGTCCGCCGGCAGCGGCTCGATGCGGAACACGTCGAGCGTCGCATGGGCGAGATGCCCGCGATCCAGCGCGGCCAGAAGGGCGTCCTCCACCACCAGCGCGCCGCGGCCGGGATTGATCAGCACGGCGCCCGCCGGCATCCGCGCCAAAGCGGCGGCGTCGATCAGGTCCTCCGTCTCCGCCGTCAGCGGCAGCAGCAGGACGAGGATCTCGGACTTCGACAGCAGTTCCTTCAGCCCCTCCTCCCCGGACAGGCTCGCTACCCCCTCGATTTCCTTTGGCCGCCGCGACCAGCCCGAGACGGCGAAGTTCAGCCCGGCCAGCGCCTCGGCGCAGGCCGCCCCCAGCGCGCCGAGGCCGAGGATCCCCACCCGCCGGTCGCGCGCCAGCGGCGGCGCCTCGGGCCGCCACTCCCGCGCCGCCAGATGCGCGTCGATCCCCAGGTGATGGCGCAGCACGTGGCCGGCGACATAGTCCACCATCCCCTCGGTCAGGCCGGGATCGACCATCCGCGCCAGCGGCTGGGTCAGGGTCTCGTTCTCGACGATCGTCTCCACACCGGCCCAGAGGCTCAGCACGGCCTGCGCCCTCGTGAAGGGGCGGAAATCGGTCAGATCCGGGTTCGGGGCGAAGACGATGACATCCACCTCCCCGGGGGGATGATCTGTGGCGAGATCCGCCGCCACCCCGGCCTCGTCGAAGGCGGCGCGCAGCGGCCCCTCCCAGACAGGCCAGCGGTCGGCCCCGCCCGCGAACAGCACCTTCATGCGCGCCCCCTCGGCCTGTGGATGTGGGCCGACTGCACCAGCCCGAACGCCCCCATCAGCACCAGCATCGCCGACCCGCCATAGCTGACCAGCGGCAGCGGCACGCCCACCACCGGCGCCAGCCCCATCACCATCGCCATGTTGAGCGCGAAGTAGAGGAAGAAGGTCGTCCCGACCCCCAGCGTCAGCAGCGACCCGAACCGATCCCGGTTGCGCAGCGCCGACAGGATGCAGAACACGACGATTCCCATGTAGGCGGCCAGCAGCGACATCGCCCCGACGAAGCCGAATTCCTCGGCCAGCGTGGTGAAGATGAAGTCGGTATGCTTCTCGGGCAGGAAGTTCAGCCGCGACTGGGTGCCCTGCATGAACCCCCGTCCGGTCCAGCCCCCCGATCCCAGCGCGATCTTGGACTGGGTGATGTGGTAGCCGGCGCCGAGCGGGTCCGTGGCGGGATCGAGGAAGGTGTCGATGCGCCGGAACTGGTAGTCCTTCAACAGCTGCCACGACGTCCCGCGCGAGGAGAAGATCGCCGAGACAAGCCCCGCGGCCCCGGCGGCGACGGCGATGAAATACCACCACGAGACCCCGGCCAGGAACATCACCACGCCGCCCCCCGTGACGAGCAGGAGCGCCGTGCCCAGGTCGGGCTGGTTCAGCACCAGCGCCGTCGGCATCGCGATCAGGATCAGCGGCACGATCACCCAGAGCGGGCGCGAGACGCGCGCGATGTCCAGCCGGTCGTAATAGGCGGCCAGCACCATCACCAGCGTCACCTTCATCAGTTCGGAGGGCTGCAGGCGCACGACCCCCAGGTCGATCCAGCGCTGCGCCCCCATGCCCGTGGTGCCCGCCACCTCCACCGCGACGAGGAGTGCCAGCGCCGCCAGGTAGGCCGGGGCGGACAGGCCGCGCCAGATCCGGATCGGCACCATCGCCACCGCGAACATCGCCGCCAGCCCGAGCGCGAAGCGCGCCATCTGCGGCTCGGCCCAACGATCGAGCGCGCCGCCCGCCACCGAGTAGAGCATCAGGAACCCCGCCGAGGCCACCGCCACCAGCAAGAGGACGAGCGGCCAGTTCAGGTAGAGCGCCTTGGCCGCCCCCGCCGGCGCGCGGAGCGTGTCGCGGTCGAGATGGCTCATGCCCGGCTCCTCCCGATCCGGGTGGGGCGGAAATCCTCCCTCAGGTCCAGCGCACCGAAGGTCTCCTCCACCCGGTCGCGCTCCCCGGCCGGGAAATCGTCGAGCGGGGGCAGCTGGCCGTGCAGCGCGAACAGCATGATATCGCGCGCCACCGGCGCCGCCGCCGCCGAGCCGCCGCCGCCATGCTCCACCACCACGCTCACGGCATAGCGCGGCGCGTCGTGGGGCGCGAAGCCCACGAACAGCGCGTGGTCGCGCTGCTCCCAGGGCACCTCGGCATTGTCGACGATGGTGGAGCGGACCTGGCTCGTCCCGGTCTTGCCCGCCATCATCAACGTCTCGTTGTCGATCCGGGAGCGGTAGGCGGTGCCGCCGGGCACGTTCGACACCGCGAACATGCCTTCGCGCATCAGCGCCAGATGCCGCGGGTCGACCTCCAGCGCCTCGCCGCCCTCGACCGGCACCTCGACCCCGTCGATGGAGCGCACCAGCCGCGGCACGATCCGCCGGCCGCTGGCGATCCGCGCCGTCATCACCGCCAGCTGCAACGGCGAGGACAGGACGTAACCCTGCCCGATGGCGGCGTTCAGGCTGTCGCCCGCCCGCCAGCGCTGGCCGTATGTCTCCTGGATCCAGGTCGTGTCGGGCATGGCCCCGGCGGTGATCGCCGACATCGGCAGGTCGAACCGCTCGCCCATGCCGAACTTTCGCGCGGTGGCGGCGATCCGGTCGATCCCCAGCCGCTGCGCCATCTCGTAGTAATAGACGTCGCAGCTCTGCTGCAGGCTCCGCTCCATGTCGACCCGGCCGTGGCCGCCGCGCTTCCAGCAGTGGAACCGGCGATTGCCGAAGCTCGTGTAGCCGCCGCAATAGACCGTGTCGTTCGGCGAGACGACCCCTGCCTCCAGCGCCGCCAGCGCCACCATCATCTTGAAGGTCGATCCGGGCGGATAGGCGCCCTGCACCGCCTTGTTGGCCAGCGGGCGATAGATGTTGCCGGTCAGGTCCGCGTAATCGGCGACCGAGATGCCGCGGACGAACTTGTTGGGATCGAAGGAGGGGGCGTTGCCCACCGCGGCGAGGTCTCCGTCCGTCACGTCGATCACCACCGCCGAGGCCGACAGGCCCAGCGTCAGCCGGGCCTCGACGAAGTTCTGCAACCGGCTCTCCACGGTCAGTTGCAGGTCGGATCCCGGCACGCCGTCGTCGCGGGCCAGCTCGCGCATGACGCGCCCCGCGGCATTGACCTCGATCTGCCGCGTGCCGGCCCGCCCGCGCAGCCGGTGCTCGTGCTTCTGCTCCACCCCGGTCTTGCCGATCTGGAAGCCGGGGATCTGCAGCAGCGGGTCGTCGTCCTGCATCTGGGACAGGTCGTAATCCGAGACCGGCCCCACATACCCAACTACATGCGCGTAATCCTGCCCCAGCGGATAGCTGCGGGTCAGGCCCACATCCGGCGTGATGCCGGGCAGGGCCGGCGCGTTGACCGCGATCGTGGCGACATCCGCCCAGCTGCGCTGGTCGGTCACCGTGACGGGCACGAAGGGCGAGCGGCGCGCGATCTCGCGCCGCGCCCGGTCGATCTCGGCGTCGTCGATGAAGATCAGGCGCCGCAGCTTCTCCAGCGCCGCGTCGATGTCGCCGGCCTCCTCGCGAACGATGACCACGCGGTAGTTCTGCGCGTTCTCGGCCAGCGGGATGCCGTTGCGGTCGAAGATCAGCCCGCGGCCCGGCGCGACCAGCCGCATGTTGATGCGGTTCTCCTCGGCCAGCAGGCGGAACTCCTCGGCCTGCTCCACCTGCATCTGGCGCATCCGCCAGCCCAGAAGCCCGGCCACGCCGGTCTGCGCCGCGCCCAGCACCAGCGCCCGGCGCGAGATCCGCGCCGCCGACAGGTCGGTTTCCGCCGGCGTGCGCCTCATGCCCGGCGCTCCGGCCGCGCCCGCACGCCGAAACAGACCGCGCAGGCCAGCACCACCGCCGGATAGGTCGCCGCCGTCACCGCATAATCGAGCGCGATGGCGCCGAGGCCGGGCTGCGGCACCAGCGTCAGCCCGAGGATCACCACCCGCGCCAGCGTCAGTGCCAGGAGGACCGCCGCGACGAGCAGCCATTCCGCGAGGAAGGGGCGGTCGGCCGTCGGCTTCGCCCGGCGGCGCAGCGCCTCGGCGCCGAGCACGGTGAGCAGCGCCTCGAGCCCCAGCGGGCGGACGAAGATCACGTCGGCGAAAAGCGCCAGCGCCGCGATCAGCCAGACCGGCAGGTCCCCCGGCCGCCGGATCACCCAGGCCAGCATCAACAGCAACAGAAGGTCCGGCGTCGGGCCGGCCGCGCGCCCGGGATCGACCGGCAGGATGCGGAAGAACACGATCAGCGCCGCCGCGCCGAGGAACAGCGCGCGGAAGCCGGCGCGGCGCAGCGTGGCCGGATCAACCATCGGCGGCCTCGTCCGGCAGGGGCACGATCTGTCGCACGCCGCGCGGCGTCACCAGCCCGCCGGCGGTGTCGATGGTCTCGGCCGCGGCCGAGCGCAGCACGCGCAGGAATTCGAGCCGCTCGTAATCGGCCGCCAGCCGCACCCGCAGGGCCCCCTCGGAATCCAGCACCACCTGGCCCACGAGCTGCCCGGCGGGCAGCATGCCGCCGTCGCCCGAACTGACCACCCGGTCGCCCGGGCGCACCTGATCCGGCGCCTCGATGAAGTCGAGCGGCGGGATCTTGGAATTGTCGCCCGAGAGCATCGCGTGCTGCCCCGAGGGCTGGATCGTCACCGGCACCCGGCTGTTGGAATCGGTCAGCAGGATCACGCGGCTCGACGATTGCCCCACGCCCGAGATCCGCCCCACCAGGCCGAGGCCGTCGGTCGCCGCCCAGCCGTCGCGGATGCCGTCCCGCGCGCCGATGTTCAGAAGCACGGAGCGGCGGAAGGGCGAGCCCGCATCGGCCAGCACCACGCCGGTGATGTAGGTCAGGCTGGGATCGAGCCGCACCTTGTTGAGGTCCAGAAGCTTGGCGTTCTGCTGTTCGAGCTGCAGCGCCGCCTCCTTCCAGGCCTTCATCTGCTGCAATTCGCGGCGCAGCTCCTGGTTCTGCTGCCAGATCCGGGCGTAGGACTGGAACCCTTCGGCCATGCCCACCAGCCGGGTGACGGGCACCAGCGCCCAGTCCATCGGCGGTACCACCTGGTCGACGATCTCGGCGCGGAGGCGCTCGGCCCGCGGCCCGTCGATTCGCCAGAACAGGAAGATCCCCACCAGCAGGATCAGGATCGCGCCGAGGAGGATGCGCCGGACCGGGCGGGCGAAGTCGTTTCCGGTTTGGGGGCGAATCGCCATGCGGGGTTCCCGGGCGCCAGTGGTCAGCTGTCGTAGTCTATCACGTGGCGCAGCTGTTTTTCGTATTCCAGGGCCTTGCCCGTGCCCAGGGCAACACAATCGAGTGGTTCCTCGGCGATCGAGACGCTCAGGCCGGTCTGTTCGCGCAGGGCGAGATCCAGCTCGCCCAGCAATGCGCCGCCCCCCGTCAGCATCACGCCGCGGTCGACGATGTCGGCGGCCAGGTCCGGCGGCGTGGTCTCCAGCGCCACCATCACCGCCTCGCAGATCGCCTGCATCGGCTCGGCCAGCGCCTCGGCGATCTGGCCCTGGCTGATCTCGATCTCCTTGGGCACGCCGTTCACCAGGTCGCGGCCGCGGATCTGCATCGTCTGGCCGTAGCCGTCGTCGGGCATCCGCGCGGTGCCGATCGTGGTCTTGATCCGCTCTGCCGTCGCCTCGCCGATGAGGATGTTCTGGTGCCGGCGCAGATAGCCGACGATGGCCTCGTCCATCCGGTCGCCGCCGACCCGGACCGAGCGGGCATAGACGATGTCGCCCAGCGACAGCACCGCCACCTCGGTCGTGCCGCCGCCGATATCGACCACCATCGACCCGGTGGGGTCGGTGATCGGCATCCCCGCGCCGATCGCCGCGGCGATCGGCTCGGCGATCAGCCCGGCCTTGCGCGCGCCGGCGGCCAGAACCGATTGCCGGATCGCGCGCTTCTCCACCGAGGTGGCGCCGTGGGGCACGCAGACGATGATCTTGGGCTTGGACAGCGCCGTGCGTCGGTGCACCTTGCGGATGAACTGCTTGATCATCTCCTCGGCGACGTCGAAATCGGCGATCACGCCCTCGCGCATGGGGCGAATGGCCTGGATCGAGCCGGGCGTCCGCCCGAGCATCATCTTGGCGTCCGCGCCCACCGCGAGCACCTGCTTCCGCCCGTCGCGCACGTGATAGGCGACCACCGAGGGCTCGTTCAGCACGATCCCCTTGCCCTTGATATAGACCAGCGTGTTCGCCGTCCCCAGATCGATCGCCATGTCGGACGAGAAGATGCCGGTGAAACTGCTCATGTAATCGTGCCCCAAAGCTCGCCGGGGCCTTATAGCAGCCGTGCCTGTCTGGGAAAGGGGCGAGGCGCGGGGAATGCGCGCGCAACATTGGGAATGTGGCCCCGTCACCGCCTTCCGGCCCGATCGCGGGGTCGCCGGGCGCCCGCCGCGGCTCAACCGATCCGTGCAGAGATGCCCGCCCCCGCATGGCGCCGCGCTTCCCGCGCCGACGCGGCGGATCTCCGCCGGTCCCCGGCCGCACTCTCACACCGTCGCCGGTGGGGCGGGGCCGCATTCTCCTGCGAAACAGGGGGTTTCTCTCTGAAGGCAGCCGGCTCGCCGGTCCCCGCACGATGGATCGGCCCCCGGTTGCTTACGACGCCCCGTCCTGTTAGGTTCCACCAATTCGAACGATATTCCGCATTGCGGAATTAGTGATCTGGGAGGATCCACATGACCCGTTTCCTGAAGGGCGCCGCCATGGCGCTCGCCCTGACCGCGACCTCCGCCGCGGCGCAGACGACCCTGTTCTTCGGCGAGGCGGGTCCCAACCGTGGCGCCCGGGCCGAGGCGATCCAGTTCTTCGTCGACCGCGTGGCCGAGGAGAGCGGCGGCGAACTGACCTTCGACGTCCAGTGGGGCGGCGCCCTGTTCAAGGCCGGCGCGGCGCGCGGCAGCATCGCCGACGGCGTGGCCGATGCGGGCACGATCATCGCGGTCTACTTCCCGCAGGAGATGGCGGGCTACGGCATCGCCGACCTGCCGATCCTGAACCCCGATGCCTGGGTGGGGATGAAGGCGACCGACGAGCTGATGCGCACCAACGAGGCGCTGCAGCAGAACCTGGCCGACCAGAACCTCGTCTATGTCGGCACCTTCACCACCTCGGCGATCAATATCGGCTGCACGGGCGCCACCATCGACAGCGTCGAGGACATCTCCGGGCTCAAGGTCCGCGGCGTCGGCGCCTATGGCCAGGCCTTCGCCGACCAGGGCGCGAACCTCGTCTCCATGTCGATCTACGACGCCTACCAGGGGCTCGATACCGGCCTGATCGACTGCTCCCAGGGATATTCCTACGTCGTCCCCGCGCTGCAGTGGCAGGAGGTGATCGACAGTTACACGATCCTGAACTGGGGCCAGGTCGGCGCGCTCGGCGTGTTCATGAACAAGGACATGTACGACAGCCTCGATCCCGCCCAGCAGGAGGCCCTGATGGCGGCCGGCAAGGCTGTTCCGGACGCGCTGGGGGAGATCCTGTCCACCGACAACGACGAGGCGGTCCAGATGATGAAGGACCAGGGCATCGAGGTGGTCGAGACTGCCCGACGAGGGACGCGAGAAGCTGCTCGAGGCCGGCTCCGCCTATGTCGAGGAGTGGAAGGAGACCGCCGGCGCCGTCGGCCTCGACGGCGAGGCGCTGCTCGAGGAGTATCGCGGCCTGATCGACAAGTACACGCAGGTTCGCGACGAGCAGGGCTACCCCTGGGAGCGGTGATCCCGCTCGGGGCGGCCCCCGCGGCCGCCCGGTCCGTCACCTGATTGGGGGGCATCCCATGCTGCGGCACATCGAACGACTTCTGCTCGACCTCGCCGGCGTCGCCATCGTCGCGCTCGGCGCGCTGATCGCGATCAGCGTGACGCTCAGGATCACGCTCAATTCCGGCATCCCCGACACGGTGGTCATGGTCGCGCGAACTGATGGTGGCCGCGATCCTGCTGCCGCTCGCCGCCACCATCGCGGCGCGCGCCAACATCGTCGTCGAGGTCCTGTCCCAGCACCTGCCGCTCCGGGTGCAGGACTGGCTGATCGTGTTCGGCGGGGTCTGCGGGCTGCTCGCCCTCCTGCCGCTGATCTATGCGGGCTGGCGCGAGGCGCATTCGGCCGTGACCGGCGGCGGCTTCTTCTTCGGCGAGCTGAGCCTGCCGAAATGGCCGGGGCGGGTCCTGTTCCTGTTCGGCATCGCGCTGCTGCTGGCTGCGCCTCGCCGCGCAGGTGTCCGGCGACATCCGCACGATCCTGTCGCGGCCGCCACATCGACACCGATGTCGGCCCCCTGATGGAAGAGGAAGCCTGATCATGGACGGAACGCTCCTCGGCATCGTCGCCTTCGTCGGCGGTCATCGTCCTGCTGGCGATCCGCGTCCCCATCGCCTTCGCCCTGGCCGGGGTGGCGACGGTCGGCACCTTCGTCATCTTCGCCTTCCGCACCGGCACCTTCATGCCCGACCGGGCGATCCGGCCGACCTCCAGCCTGGTCTTCTCCAATTCCTTCGACCTCATCCACAGCTACGACCTGTCGATGATCCCGCTCTTCGTGGCGCTCGGCCACATCGCCTACCGGGCCGAGATCACGACGGCGATCTACCACGCCGCCCGCGTCTGGCTGGCGAAGATCCCCGGCGGCGTCGCCATGGCCAGCGTCGTGGGCTGCGGCGGCTTCTCCGCGATCTCGGGCTCCTCCATCGCCTGCGCCTCGACCATGGGCCGGATCTGCTCGCCCGAGATGCTGGCGATGGGCTACGACAAGCGCCTGGCGACGGCCTCGCGTCGCCGCCGGCGGCACGCTCGGCAGCCTGATTCCGCCCTCGGTGCTGTTCATCATCTACGGCATCTTCACCGAGACCTCGATCTCGGCGCTGTTCCTCGCCGGCATCCTGCCGGGCCTCCTGTCGCTCGCCGGCTTCCTGCTGGTGATCTGGATCTGGGTCCGGCAGCGGCCCGGCGACGCGCCCGCCTATACCGGCACCATCGACGGCGCCGAACGCCGCCGCGCGGCGCGTCGCCGCCTGGCCCGCCGCCGCGCTCTTCGCGATCATCGTCGGCGGCATCTACGGCGGCTTCTTCACCGCGACCGAGGCGGCCGCTGTCTCCGTCGCCGCTCGTCACCCTGATCGGCTTCGCGCAGCGCAAGCTGACGCTGGCCGTCCTTCTGGGAGGCGCTGCGCGAGACCGGGATCCAGACCACCTCGATCTTCTTCATCGCCGCCGGGGCGAAGATCTTCGTGGCCTTCATCGCGCTGACCGGCGTGGCCCCCGAGATCGTCGGCGCCGTCACCGGGGCGGAGCCGAACGTGGTCGTCCTGATGGCCGCCATCGCGGTGATCTACCTGGTGCTCGGCATGTTCCTCGATCCCATCGGGATCATGGTGCTGACCCTGCCGCTGATGGTGCCGCTGGTCGAGAGCTACGGGCTCGACCTGATCTGGTTCGGCGTCGTCGTCATCAAGCTCCTGGAGATCGGCCTGATCACCCCGCCGGTCGGCCTCAACGTCTTCGTCATCTCTTCGGTGGTGGGCCGCGACGTGCCGATCGACCGGATCTTCGCCGGACTCCTCCGGTTCCTCTCGGTCGATCGTGCTGGTGCTGGTCATCATCATGGCCGTGCCCGCGCTCAGCCTCCTGATCCCGGGCACGATGCAATGAACGACATGACCGAGACCGACCGGCGCTTTGCCACCACGCTCGCCCGCGGCCTGTCGGTGCTGCGCGCCTTCCGCCCCTCCGACGACGGGCTCGGCAACGCCGAGATCGCCGAACGGACGGGCCTGCCGAAATCCACCGTGTCGCGGCTGACCTACACGCTGCACGCCCTCGGCTATCTCACCCATGCCCGGCACGGCGAACGTTACCGGCCCGGCCCGGCGCTCCTCGCCCTCGGCAACGTGGCGGCGGCCTCGATCTCCTTCGTGGAGCTGGCCGGCCCGATCATGCAGCGGCTGGCGGACGAGACCCGCACCCTGTCGCTGCTCGCGGTGCGCGACCGCGGCCGGCTCGTGCTGACCAAGGCGTGGCGGCCGGCGGGCGTCAGCTCGATCTGGCTGGAGGTGGGGCACCGGCTGCCGCTGTCCGGATCCTCATCCGGCCATTGCTTCCTTGCCGCCCTGTCGGAGGAGGGGTTGGCCCAGGTGCTGGAAGAGGCTGACGGCGACCGCGGCCTCAGCGAGGGCAGGGCCGTCGAGATCCGGCGCGAGGCCTACGGCCAGCTGATCGCCCGGGGCTTCGCCATCACCGACCCGTCCGAGTACTTCTCCTCTAACATCCATGCCGTCGCGACCCCGTACTTCCCGCGCGACCTCAGCGAACCGGTGGTCTTCTCCTGCGGCGCCACCCCCGCCGATCTGAGCCTGGAGCGCATGGAGCGCGAGGTGGGCCCGAAGCTGCGCGCCGCGGTCCGCGACCTGGAGACGGCACTCGGCCAGCCACCCGCGCCGCTGAGGCGCTGAACGATGCGGGGGCGACGCACGTTCGCCCCCCGACACCCGCAAGACGGAGACAGACGTGACAGAGACGACCGTGCACTACGACCGCGAGGGGCCGATCGCCGTCCTGACCGTGGACAATCCCCCCGTCAACGCGCTGGGGCACGCGCTGCGGCGCGACCTCGTCGCCGCCATCGACCGCTTCGAGGCCGATGACGCCGAGATCGCCGTCCTCGTGGGCGCGGGCAAGCTGTTCCTCGGCGGCGCCGACGTCTCCGAGTTCGGCAAGCCGCCGCAGGATCCCTGGCTGCCCGAGGTGGTCTCCCGCGTGGAGCGGGCCGCGAAGCCGGTCGTCGCCGCGATCCACGGTGCGGCCCTTGGCGGCGGCATGGAGGTCGCGCTCGGCTGCCATTACCGCGTCGCGCTGAAGGGCGCGCAACTGGGCTTCCCCGAAGTGGGCCTGGGCATCCTGCCCGGTGCCGGCGGCACCCAGCGCGCGCCGCGGCTGACCGGCACCGATGCCGCGCTCGACCTGATCACCACCGGCAAGCCGGTGGACGCCACCCGCGCCCAGGTCATCGGCCTCGTCGACAAGATGGTGGAGGGCGACGATCCCCGCATCGCCGGCCTCGCCTATGCCGGCGAGCTTCTGGAGCAGGGCGCGACCGCCCGGCCGATCTCCGACATGCCCGCGCCCGCCGCGCCCACCCGCAGCTGGGAGGACTGGGACGCCGAGCTGGAGCGGCACTATCCCGGCCGGGTGGCCGAGCGGAAGGCGGCCCAGGCGGTCCGCGCCGCCTGCGAGATGTCCTTCGCCGACGGCCTCGCCGAGGAGCGGCGCCTGTTCGGCGAGCTGATGGAGACGCGCCAGCGCGAGGCGCTGGTCCATGCCTTCTTCCTCGAGCGCCAGGTCTCCAAGCTGCCCGAGCTGAAGGGCGTCGAGCCGCGCCCCGTGAACGCCATCGGCGTCGTCGGCGGCGGCACGATGGGGTCCGGCATCGCCACCTCCGCGCTCCTGTCGGGCCTGCCCGTGACGCTCGTCGAGCAGACCGTGGAGGCCGCCGACAAGGCCCGCCTGACCATCGAGAAGAACCTCGACGGCGCGGTGAAGCGCGGCAAGCTGTCGGAGGCGAAGCGCGCGGGCATCGACCTGACCACGACCACCGAATACGAAGCCCTCTCCGAGGCCGACGTGGTGATCGAGGCGGTATTCGAGTCGATGGACGTCAAGCGCCAGGTCTTCGACCAGCTCGACCACGTGATGAAGGACGGTGCGGTGCTGGCCACCAACACCTCCTACCTCGACGTGGGCGAGATCGCGGCGACCACCCGGCGCCCGGCCGACGTGATCGGGCTGCACTTCTTCTCCCCCGCCCATGTGATGAAGCTCCTGGAGGTGGTCGTGCCCGACGGCACCGCACCGGAGGTGACGGCCACGGCCTTCGCGCTGGCCAGGCGGATGAAGAAGATCGCGGTCCGCGCCGGCGTCTGCGACGGCTTCATCGGCAACCGGCTCCTCAGCCACTACCGCGCCGCCGCGAACGAGATGGTGCTGCAGGGCGCCTCCCCGTACCGGATCGACGAGGCGCTGGAGGAATTCGGCTTCGCCATGGGGCCGTTCAAGGTGGCCGACCTCGCCGGGCTCGATATCGGCCATGCCACCCGGGCGCGGAAGGGGCCGCAGCCGGGCGTGGTCAATCCCGACTGGGACGACCGGCTGAACGAGATGGGCCGGCTCGGCCGCAAGACCGGCCGCGGCTACTACATCTACGACGAGGACAGCCCCAAGGGCCGGCCCGATCCGGAGGTGACGGAGATCATCGAGGCGGTCCGCGCCGAGAAGGGCGTCGCGCCCGGGGAGTTCACCGATACCGAGATCGTCGAGCGCTACCTCACCGCGATGGTCAACGAGGCCGCCCGGATCGTCGGCGAGGGGATCGCCCGGCGCCCGCTCGACGTCGATGCGGTGCTCCTGTTCGGCTACGGCTTCCCGCGCTGGCGCGGCGGGCCGATGACCTATGCCGACCATGCGGGCCTCGCCACGATCCGCGACCGGGTGGAGCGCTACGCGCAGGACAATCCCGATTTCTGGCAGGTCGCGCCGCTCCTGGCCGAGCTCGCCCAATCCGACAAGCAATTCAAGGATCTGAACCGATGACCGACGACGCCGTCATCGTCTCCGTCGCGCGCACGCCCATTGGCAAGGCGCATCGCGGGGCCTTCAACATCACCCACGGGGTGGAGATCGCCGGCCATGCCGCGCGCCACGCCGTCGAACGCGCCGGGATCGACCCGGCCCTGATCGAGGATTCGATCTGGGGCTGCGGCTATCCCCAGGGGGCCACGGGCCGCAACATCGCCCGCCAGGCGGTGATCCGCGCCGGCCTGCCGGTGAGCGTCGCCGGGACCACGGTGAACCGCTTCTGCGCGAGCGGATTGCAGGCCATCGCCATGGGCGGCCACATGATCCGCGAGGAGGGGGCGAAGGCCGTCCTCGTCGGCGGCGTGGAGTCGATCTCCCGCGTGCAGCCGCCCCCCGACGAGTCGCCCAACGACTGGATCCTGGAGCACAAGCCCGACCTCTACCTGCCGATGATCGACACCGCCGACATCGTCGCGGAGCGCTACGGCATCTCCGCGCGAGGCGCAGGACGAGCTGGGCTACCAGAGCCAGAGGCGCACCGCCGAGGCGCAGGAGGCGGGCCGCTTCGACGCCGAGATCGCGCCGATGGAGGTGACCCAGTCCGTCAAGGACAAGGCGACCGGCGAGGTCACCCACCAGACCCGCGTGATCGAGCGCGACGAGTGCAACCGCCCCTCCACCACGCTCGACGCGCTGAAGGGCCTCGAGCCGGTGCGGGGGCCGGGCAAGCACGTCACCGCCGGCAATGCCAGCCAGCTGTCCGACGGTGCCGCGGCGCTGGTGATGATGAGCGCGCGGGAGGCCGAGAAGGCCGGGCTCGAACCGCTCGGCGCGTTCCGCGGCTTCGCCGTCGCCGGCTGCGAGCCCGACGAGATGGGCATCGGCCCCGTTCATGCCGTGCCGCGCCTGATGGAGCGCCACGGTGTCTCCATGGACGATATCGACCTGTGGGAGCTGAACGAGGCCTTCGCCTCCCAGCTTCTCTATTGCCGCGACAAGTTGGGCATCCCCAACGACCGGTTGAACGTCGACGGCGGCTCCATCGCGGTCGGCCACCCGTTCGGCATGACCGGCGCGCGGATGACCGGACACCTCATGTTCGAGGGGCGCCGCCGCGGCGCGCGGCGCGGCATCGTGACGATGTGCATCGGCGGCGGCCAGGGCGCCGCCGGCCTGTTCGACATCTACTGACGGAGGGACCGAGATGGACCTGACCTATACCGACGAGCAGCGCGCCTTCCGCGACGACCTGCGCGCCTTCCTCGACGACAAGCTGCCCGAGCGTCTGGCCGACAAGGTGCGGCTGGGCCAGCGGCTGTCGAAGGAGGATCACGAGGAGTGGCACGCCACGCTGCAGGAGCGCAACTGGCTGGCCGGCCACTGGCCGAAGGAGCATGGCGGCGCGGGCTGGAACGCGGTCGAGCGCCACATCTTCGAGGAGGAGACGACCCGCGCCCATGCGCCGCGGATCGTGCCCTTCGGCATCGCCATGCTGGGCCCGGTGCTGATGAAGTTCGGCAACGACGCGCAGAAGGCGCACTGGCTGCCGCGCATCCTCGAGGGCACCGACTGGTGGTGCCAGGGCTATTCCGAGCCGGGCGCGGGCTCGGACCTCGCCTCCCTCAAGACCACGGCGGAACGCGACGGCGACCACTACATCGTCAACGGCCAGAAGACCTGGACGACCCTGGCGCAGTTCGCCGACCACATCTTCTGCCTCGTGCGCACGAAGAAGGAGGGCAAGCCGCAGGAGGGGATCAGCTTCCTCCTCATCGACATGGACGATCCGGGCATCGAGGTGCGCCCCATCGTGCTGATCGACGGCGAGGCCGAGGTGAACGAGGTGTTCTTCAAGGACGTGCGCGTCCCGGCCGAGAACCTCGTCGGCGAGGAGAACAAGGGCTGGACCATCGCCAAGTATCTCCTGACGCATGAACGCACCAACATCGCCGGCGTCGGCTTCGCCAACCAGGCGCTGGCCAATCTCAAGCGCATCGCCGGGCTGGAGATGCAGCACGGGCGGCCGCTGATCGAGGATCCGCTCTTCGCGGCCGAGATCGCGAAGTTGGAGATCGCGCTTATGGCGATGGCGACCACGAATCTGCGCGTGGTCTCCGCCGCCGCCGACGGCTCGGCGCCCGGCGTGGAAAGCTCCATGCTGAAGGTGAAGGGCACCGTCATCCGGCAGGAGATCAACAATCTCGCGCGGCTGGCCTGCGGGCCCTATGCCATGCCCTTCGTTTCCGAGGCGCTGGAGGCGGGATCGAACGTGGAACCGGTCGGGCCAGGCTACGCGATGCCGGCGACGGCGGAATATTTCAACAATCGCAAGCTCTCGATCTACGGCGGGTCGAACGAGGTGCAGAAGTCGATCATCGCCAAGACGATGCTGGAGGTCTGATCCCATGAACTTCGAACTGACCGAAGAACGCCAGATGCTGGCCGACGGCCTGCGCCGGCTCCTGGCCGACAAGACCGACCTCAAAGCCGTGGCCGAGGGCCACCACGCCTGGTCCGCCGACAGCTGGGCCGCGCTGGCCGAGATGGGCGTGATCGGCGCGCTCTTCACCGAGGACCAGGGCGGGTTCGGCGGCGCCGGATTCGACCTGGCGGTGGTTTTCGAGGAGATGGGACGCGCCGGCGCGCCCGAGCCGCTCCTCGAGGTGGTGCTGGCCGGCGGGCTGATCGCGGAACTCGGCTCCGAGGCGCAGAAGGCGCATCTGGAGGAGGTGATCGGCGGTGCCCTGCAGCTGGCCTTCGCCCATGGCGAGCCGGGTTCGCGCTACGACCTGGAGCGGGTGGCGACCCGCGCGCGGCAGGACGGCGACAGCTGGATCCTGTCGGGGCGCAAGAGCGTGGTCACCAACGGCGCCGATGCCGATTACCTCGTCGTCTCGGCCCGCACCGCCGGCGAGGTCGATGACCGCGAGGGGATCTCCCTCTTCCTGGTGCCGAAGGAAACCGAGGGGCTCTCCAGGCGCGACTACCCGCTGGCCGGCGGCGGCCGCGGCGCGGAGATCGCCATGGAGGACATGGTCCTTCCCGCCGAGGCGCTCCTGGGCGATCCCGGCACGGCCTTCGACGCGATCGAGCGGCAGAATGCCCGCGCCACCTGCGCCCTGACCGCCGAGGCCCTGGGCCTGATGGAGCGGGTGAAGGCCCTGACCATCGACTATCTCGGCCAGCGCAAGCAGTTCGGCCAGCCGATCGGCAAGTTCCAGGCGCTGCAGCACCGCGCCTCCGAGCTCCTGATCGAGGTCGAGCAGGCGCGCTCCGCCGTCATCAACCTGGCCGGTCACCTCGACGCGCCGGCGACCGAGCGCGAGATCCACGTCTCGGCCACCAAGCAGCTGGTCGGGCAGACGGCGAAGCTGGTGGTGGAGGAATCGATCCAGATGCATGGCGGCATCGGCATGACGATGGAATACGACCTGGGCCATTTCGCCCGCCGCCTGACCATGACCGAGCACCGTCTGGGCGACACGCTCTACCATCTGGGCCGCTTCACCCGGCTGCGCGCGGCATGAGCGCAGAGGGTCTCATCCGCGACGAGACGGGGACGCAGCGCACGCTGGGCTACGTCCTCGACGTCTCGGCCGGGGACGGATGCGCGCGCTGCCACCTGACGGTGGACGCGCGCCACACCAACCGGCACGGCGCGCTCCATGGCGGGATCGTCGCCTGCATGCTCGACAACGCCATGGGCGCCACCGGCTCGCTGTCGGTGGACGAGACCGGGCGCTGGCCGATGGTCACCCTGTCGATGACGACGAACTTCCTCGCCTCGGCGCAGGTCGGCGACGCTCTGACCGCGACCGGCCGGGTAACCGGCGGCGGCCGCTCGATCCGCTTCATCGACGGCGAACTGCGCGGTGCCGATGGCCGCCTGATCGCCACCGGCACCGGCACCTTCAAGCCCCTGGCGAAGGAGCGGCGGCCATGACCGGACGGATCGAGCGCGACCCCCACGCCCTGATCGTGTGGAACGCCAACCCGGACAAGCGCAACGCGCTGACGCCGGATTACTACGACGCCCTGACACGGGCGCTCGCGCAGGCGCCGGTCGATGGCGACGTGGGCGCGGTGATCCTGGCGGGGGATGGCGGCTATTTCTGCGCCGGCGGCGATCTGGCCACCCTCGCCACGCGCAAGGACCTGCCGAAAAAGGCCAGGGCCGAACGGATCGAGGCGCTGCACGACGTGATCCGCGCCATCTGGGACTGCCCCGCGCCGGTGATCGCGGCGGTCGAGGGCGGGGCCGCCGGGGCGGGCTTCGCGCTGGCCATGGCCTGCGACGTGGTGATCGCCGCCGAGGGCGCGCAATTCTCCGCCTCCCATGTCCGCGCCGGGCTGACGCCGGATGGCGGGCTGACCGGCGCGCTGGCCCGCTCCCTGCCGCCGCAGACGATGCTCCCGCTTCTGCTGACGGGCGACGCGGTGACGGCCGAACGGCTCCACGCCCTCGGCGCGGTGAGCGAGCTCGCGCCCCCGGGCACGGCGATGGAGGCCGCCCGGGCGCTGGCCGGTCGGCTCGGCCGCGGCCCCCGCGAGGCGCAGGTCCGCATCAAGCGGTTGGCGCTGGCCGCGCGCGAGGTTCCGTTCGAGACGCAGCTGGAGGCGGAGCGGGATTCCATGGCACGCGCCCAGGGCGGGCCGGAGGCGCAGGAGGGCATCGCGGCCTTTCTCGAGAAACGCAGGCCCGATTTCGGGAGGCTCCGCAAGTGACTGACGACATCCGACTCCACGACCACATCCACGGCCATGCGCTGCAACGGCCCCGGGCGCCGGCGCTTGGCGACAGCGACGGCGTCGCGCTTGACTGGGCGGGCTACCAGGCCGCGATCGAGCAGGCGGCGGGGCTTCTGGCCGCGCGCGGCGTGGAGGCTGGCGACCGGGTGCTGATCGTGGCCGAGAACTGCGCCGCGACCGCGGTCTTCGTCTTCGCCTGCAGCCGGATCGGCGCCCGGGCGGTGCCGGTCAATGCCCGCATGACGCCGGACGAGCTGGCCCGGATCACCGCCCATTGCACGCCCCGAGCGGTGGTCTACACCGCCGGCGCCTCGCCCGACGCCGCCACCCATGGCCGCGAGGCCGAGCCGGTCACCGCCCCGTTCGGAGAAGTGCGGATCGCCGCCCGCGACGGCGGCCCGCCCGAGGCGGACGCGGATGTGGCCGTCATCCTCTACACCACGGGGACGACCGGCGACCCCAAGGGCGTGATGCTGACGCACGCCAATCTCGACTTCGCAGGCGCCGCCTCCGCCCGGCTGCGGGGGATGACCTCGGCCGACCGGCTCTACGGCGCGCTGCCGCTCACCCATGTCTTCGGCCTCGCCTCGATGCTGACGGCCGGCGCGGTGGCCGGCGCCGAGGTGCAGCTGGAGACCCGGTTCTCGCCGGCGAAGCTCCTGGCCGCGCTGGAGGGCGGGGCCACCGTCCTGCCGGCGGTGCCGCAGATGCACGCCCTCCTGATGAAGCACACCGCCGAACTGGGGATCGACAGCCTGCGGCATGCGCGGCTGCGCTACGTCTCCTCCGGCGCGGCCCCGCTCGACCCGGCGTGGAAGCGCAAGGCCGAGGCGTTCTACGGCCTGCCGCTGCAGAACGGCTACGGCATGACCGAATCCACCGCCGGGATCTGCGGCACGACGAACGAGATCGGCGACCCCGACACCTCGGTCGGCCCGCCGCTGCCCGGCTGCGAGGTGGAGATCGCCGATCCCGACGGGCAGGGCGTGGGTGAAATCCTCACCCGCGGCCCCCACGTCATGAAGGGCTACTACCGCGCGCCGGAGCTGACGGCCGCGGTCCTGTCCGAGTCCGGGTGGCTCGCCACCGGCGATCTGGGCCGGATCGACGGGGCGGGCCGCGTCCATGTCGTCGGCCGCAAGAAGGAGCTGATCATCCGGTCCGGCTTCAACATCTACCCGCCCGAGGTCGAGGCGGCGCTGAACGACCACCCGCAGGTGGTCCAGTCCGCCGTGATCGGCCGCCCGCGCGACGGCAACGAGGAGGTGCTGGCCTTCGTCCAGCCGGCGGCCGGGGGCGTCGATCCCGCCGATCTGTCGGCCTTCGTCGCGGGGCGCCTTTCGGGCTACAAGCGGCCGAGCGCCATCTTCGTGGTCGAGGCCCTTCCCGCGGCCACCACGGGGAAGATACTGAAGCACAAGCTTCTCGACACCTTCGCCGAGCGCGTCTCGGCCCATGACAGGGGAGACTGACATGCCCAAGGATACCCAGGGACACGGACCCGAACTCGGCAGCTTCGAATGGAGCGACCCGATGCTGCTCGAGCAGCAGCTGACCGAGGACGAGCGCATGCTGCGCGACGCCGCCCGCCAATTCGCCGACGAGGTGCTGCAGCCGCGCGTGGCCGAGGGCTACGCCACCGAGAAGGCCGACCCGGAGCTGTTCCCGCTGATGGGGCAGGCGGGCCTCCTCGGCGTCACGGTCGATGAGGAATACGGCGGCCTCGGCTCCAACTACGTCACCTACGGCCTCGTCGCGCGCGAGGTGGAGCGGGTCGATTCCGGCTACCGCTCGATGATGTCGGTGCAGTCGTCGCTGGTGATGTATCCGATCGAGGCCTACGGCTCCGAGGAACAGAAGGCGAAATACCTGCCGAAACTGGCCAGCGGCGAGCTGATCGGCTGCTTCGGCCTGACCGAGCCCGATGCCGGTTCCGACCCCGGCGGCATGAAGACCGTGGCCAGGAAGACCGAGGGCGGCTACGTCCTCAACGGCGCCAAGATGTGGATCTCGAATTCGCCCTTCGCCGATGTCTTCGTGGTCTGGGCCAAGTCCGAGGCCCATGACGGCAAGATCCGCGGCTTCGTGCTGGAGAAGGGCATGGAGGGCCTCTCGGCGCCCAAGATCGGCGGCAAGCTCAGCCTGCGGGCCTCGACCACGGGCGAGATCGTGATGAAGGACGTGGAGGTGGGCGAGGACGCGCTCCTGCCCAATGTCCAGGGGCTGAAGGGACCGTTCGGCTGCCTCAACCGGGCGCGCTACGGCATCTCCTGGGGGGTGATGGGCGCGGCCGAGGCCTGCTGGCACCTGGCGCGGTCCTACGGGCTCGACCGCAAGCAGTTCGACAAGCCCATCGCCGGCACCCAGCTGTTCCAGAAGAAGCTGGCCGACATGCAGACCGAGATCGCGCTCGGCCTGCAGGGCTCGCTGCGTCTGGGCCGGATGATGGACGAGGGGATCGCCTCGCCGGAGCTCATCAGCCTGATGAAGCGCAACAATTGCGGCAAGGCGCTGGATATCGCCCGGGCCGCCCGCGACATGCATGGCGGCAACGGCATCAGCGAGGAATACGGGGTCATGCGCCACATGATCAACCTCGAGACGGTGAACACCTACGAGGGCACCCACGACGTGCATGCGCTGATCCTGGGCCGCGCCCAGACCGGGATCCAGGCGTTCTTCTGATGCCGGGCGTGCGGTCCGACTACGCGGTCTTCCGCACGCTGACCACGCGCTGGTTCGACAACGATGTCTACGGGCACCTCAACAACGCGGTGCATTACCAGCTGTTCGACACGGCGGTGAACGCGCACCTGATCGAGCACGGCGTGCTCGATCCCCTCGCGGGCGAGACGGTGTTCCTGGTCGTCGAATCGGGCTGCCGCTACCACGCGCCGCTGGCCTTTCCCGAGGCGGTGGAGGCGGGCCTGCGGGTCGGGCATATCGGGGCGAGTTCCGTGCGCTACGAGATCGGCCTGTTTTCCGCCGCGGCCGAGGAGGCCGCGGCGGAGGGGTTCTTCGTCCATGTGAACGTGACGCGCGCGGGCCGCGCCAAGGCCCCGATCCCGCCGCCCGCGCGCCGGTTGCTGGAGGCGCTCTGCGCCTGACGCCTCACTCCGCCGCGTTCGTGTCCCGCGCGCTTTCGGGGATGACAGGATCGTCGATGTCGACCCTGTCGATCGCCTCCCTGCGGAAGGCGACGATCATCGACACGACCATCATCGACACCATCACGAAGATCGGCAGGCCGATCACGGTGATGACCTGCTGCAGCGCATTCAGCGCCTGGTCTCCGGCCATGACCATCAGGATCGCCGCCACCAGCCCCTCGGACACGCCCCAGAACACCCGCTGATGCACCGGCCCGGCCTCGGGCGAGCCCGAGCACAGCATGTCGACCACGAGCGACGCGGAGTCCGACGAGGTGGCGAAGAAGATCGCGACGATCACGATGGCGATCCCCTGGATCAGCTGCGTGGCCGGGAAGTTCTCGAAGAAGGCGAACATGGCCAGCGGTATGGAGTTGGAGACCGCCTCCGACAGCTGGCCCGCGTCATCGCCCATCTGGCTGCGCATCGCGTCGCCGATCCCGTCGATCGACATCGCCGACCAGCCGAAGATCGCGAACCAGACCAGGGTGAACATCGACGGCGCGAAGAGCACGCCGAGCACGAATTCGCGGATCGTGCGCCCGTAGGAGATCCGCGCCACGAACAGGCCGATGAAGGGCGACCAGGTGACCGTCCAGGCCCAGTAGAAGACGGTCCATGAACCCTGCCATCCCCATCCGTCGGTATCGGGCAGGTATCCCGACATCATGTCGTTCCAGAAGGCGAGGCCGGGAAGGTTCTGGAAATATAGCCCGAAGGTCTGGACGATGGCGCGCAGCAGGAACAGCGTCGACCCCGTGATCAGCACGAAGAACATCAACGCCACGGCCATGCCGATATTGATGTTCGACAACAGTTTCACGCCGGAATCGAGGCCGGCGACGATGGAGCCGACGGCCACGACCGTCAGAACCGACAGGATCGCGATCCGCATCGGCACCCCGTCGGGCCAGCCGAACAGGGCCTCCAGCCCCGCGCCGATCTGGCTGGTCCCGAGACCCAGCGACACCGCCACGCCGAACACGGTGCCGAGAATGCCGAAGACGTCGATCGTCTTGCCGATGGGCCCGTGGATGCGCTCCCCCAGCAGCGGCCAGAACACCGAGCTGACCCGCACCGGCAACTTGTAGCGGTAGATGAAGTAGGCGAAGGCGAGGCCGGGCAGGGCGAAGATCGTCCAGGTATGCAGCCCGAGGTGATAGATCGCGATGGAGATGGCGTAGTTCGCCGCCTCCTCGCTGTAGGGCTCGACGCCAGTGATCGGGGGCGTGGAGAAATGCGAGATCGGCTCGGCCACGCCCCAGAACATCAGCACCGTGCCGATGCCGCCGGCGAAGAGCATCGTGAACCAGCTGAGCCCGTTGTATTCGGGCCGCGCCTCGGGGCCGCCCAGGCGGATATGTCCGTAGCTGGAGAAGGCGGCGAACAGCAGGAAACCCAGCCAGACATTGACGCCGAGAATGAAGAACCAGCCCAGCTTGGAGACGATCCAGCTCCGGGCCGCCGCGAACAGGTCGTTGATCGGCCCCGGAGCGATCGCCAGCGCGACCACGAACAGGATCATCAGGATGGCGGAGACGAAGAAAATCGTCGGATCGGTGCGAAGTCCCAGCTTGTCGGCCCAGGCTTTCATGGCGATGCCCCTCACGCTGTGCCGGGAGTCACCTAGGGGGATACGCGGAAGCGGCGACCGTGCGGACGCGCATTTTCCTTAAAAAGACCTTTCCCTCCCGGAGAAGACCGCCTGGCCCGCCATCCGTGCCGCCGTGCCCGCGACGACCTGGCGGGGCCGCGCAGACCTTATCCGCGGATAAGGTCCGGGCGCGTCGCATCGGCGTAAATCCCGGCCGCGATCGGCGCCGACGGTTACCGGCCCGCGTCGCCTTCCCTTCATTCAAAACATGAATTACTCCGTGGAAGTATTTATAAAGATTACAAAATACTTAAATCTTGGTCGGGGCGAGGCCCTGGGGAGCCCGGCTCCCGGCGCGGCAGGCGATCCGAGGCATGCCGCTCACCCCCTGCCGCGCGCCGGGTGGTTTTGCCGCACCCGGCGGTACCGGCCTGTCTAGAACTGTTCCAATCTGCCTCTAGATCCCCATGGACCACCGAACATTCGACCAGCCTATTCGGAGAGCAGAATGAAAGACCACGCAGCCACGCAGGGCGCCTGCCCGTTTCGGGGAACGCGCATCGGCGGCGCCTTGGGGTCGGAGCCGCAACTGGACCACTGGTGGCCGAACCGCCTCAAGGTGGAGGCGCTGCACCGCGATCCGCCGCAGGCCAATCCCCTGGGCGAGGATTTCGACTACAAGGCGGCCTTCGAGACCATCGACTTCCACGCGCTGAAGGAGGAGGTGCGCACGCTGCTGCGGACGCCGGTGGACTGGTGGCCGGCCGATTACGGCCATTACGGGCCGCAGATGATCCGGCTGTCGTGGCACTCCGCCGGAACCTACCGGATCGCCGACGGGCGCGGCGGTGCCGGACAGGGCATGCATCGTTTCGCCCCGATCAACTCGTGGTGGGACAATGGCAACACCGACAAGTCGGTGCGCCTGCTGCTGCCCATCAAGCAGAAATACGGCGCCCGCCTGAGCTGGGCGGACCTGATCGTGCTGGCCGGGACGGTCGGGCTGGAGGACATGGGCCTGCCGCTGCAGGGCTTCGCCGGCGGCCGCGAGGATGCCTGGGAGGCCGACACCGCCACCTACTGGGGCCCCGAGGGCTGGCACGGCCGGCGGCCGAGCGAGGAGCCCGAAGGCCCGCACAAGGGCCACCCCGAGGAGATGGTCAATCGGGGCCTGCGCTGGGAAGGCGGCCCCAAGGACGAGCATTACGACCTCGAGAACCCGATGGGGAACTCGCACCAGTCGCTGATCTACGTCGATCCCGAGGGGCCGAACGGCAACGGCGACCCGATGGATGCGGCCCGCGACATCCGCGAGACCTTCTCCCGCATGGCCATGAATGACGTGGAGACGCTGGCTCTCATCGCCGGGGGCCATGCCTTCGGCAAGTCGCACGGTGCCCACCCGGTGGCGGAGAATGTCGGCGCCGCGCCCGAAGGCGCGAAGATGAGCCAGCAGGGCCTCGGCTGGTCGAACGCCGCCGGCAAGGGCAACGCCGAGGACACGATCACCAACGGCATCGAAGGCGCCTGGACGCCGAACCCGACCGCCTGGGACAACGACTACCTGACCAACCTGTTCAAGTTCGAGTGGCGGCAGACGAAGTCGCCGGCCGGGTCGATCCAGTGGGAGCCCACCGATCCCGACGCGCCGAAGACGCCGGACGCGCATGTCGAGGGGAAGATGAACCCCCTGATGATGCAGACCACCGACATCGCCTTCAAGGTCGATCCGGAATACCGCAAGATCGCTCGGGATTTCCTCGACGACTTCGACTATTTCACCGAGCAGTTCTCGAAGGCGTGGCACAAGCTGATCCATCGCGACATGGGCCCGCGCGACCGCTATGCCGGGCCCGAGCAGGGGTCGACCTTCGTCTGGCAGGACCCGGTGCCGCAAATCGACCACCCGTTGGTGGGCGAGGCCGAGATCGCCGACCTCAAGCGCCGTGTCCTCGACACCGGCCTGCCCGTGCGCGAGCTGATCGCGACCGCCTTTGCCTCGGCCGTCACCTACCGCGAGACCGACAAGCGGGGCGGTGCCAACGGTGCGCGCCTGCGGCTCGATCCGCAGAACGGCTGGCCGGTCAACAACCCGCCGCAGCTGGCGCGCGTCCTCGAAGCGCTGACGAAGGTGAAGAACGACTTCGACGGCGAGGGGCAGGGCGGCAAGAAGATCTCGCTCGCCGACCTGATCGTGCTGGCCGGCGCTGCGGGCATCGAGAAGGCCGCGAAGGAGGCGGGCCACGACATCACCGTGCCCTTCGTGCCCGGCCGGACCGACGCGACCGACGAGTGGACCGACCACGAGAGCTTCAACTGGCTGCAGCCGGTGGTGGACGGCTTCCGCAACTACCGCAACGAGGAGGTCCGGCTGCACGTCTCGCCGGAGCACATCTTCCTCGACAAGGCGGCCCAGCTGAACCTGACTTCCTGGGAATGGGCCGCCCTGACCGGCGGGATGCGCGCGCTCGACCAGAACTACGACGGGTCGGATTACGGCATCTTCACCGAGCGGCGGGGGCAGCTGACCAACGACTTCTTCAAGGTCCTCGTGTCGATGGACTTCGAGTGGAAGCCGCAGGACGCGCAGGAGGCGGTCTTCGACATCGTCGATCGGCGCACGGGCGAGAAGAAGTATGTCGCCACCCGCAACGACCTCGTCTTCGGCGCCAACACCACGCTGCGCCAGATCTCGGAGCTCTATTCGGGCGCCGATGGCGAGGAGCGCATGGTCCGCGATTTCGTGCGCGCCTGGACCAAGGTGATGATGGGCGACCGCTACGACGTCGCCGAGGAGCGCCGGAAGGCCATGTCGATCTGCTGATCGGCGCGGCCCGTCGCGCCCTGCCGGGAGCCCGCAACCGCGCGGGCTCCTGCGCGTTCCGGCCCGGTTTCTTGAAGGGGCCGGGGGCCCTCCTAGCTTTGGGTCAGTTGCCGGCATCGCGACCGGCAGTCCAGGAGGAGGAACGAGATGGCCCAGAACAAGAACCCGTTCGACATGAGCGAATTCATGCAGGCGTTCGATCCCGAGCGGATCGCGCGGATGTGGAACCCGCAGACGATGATGCAGATGTTCCAGCAGCCGCAGGCACAGATGTTCGACATGGAGCAGGTGATCCGCGCCAACCAGCGCAACTTCGAGGCCATGTCCGAATCCAACAAGTCCGCGGCGGAGGCCTACAAGGACCTGCTCGACAAGCAGATGGAGATCTTCGAGAAGCTGACCGGCGCCGCGCGGCAGCAATACGAATGGGCCGAGGAGAATGCCGGCCCCGACGCCATGAAGGCCCGCACCCAGGCCGTCAACGAGGCGGTCGAGGAGGCGCTGACGCTGATGCGCAAGATGGCCGACAACGCCCGCGACGCCAATCAGGAAGCCTACCAGTCGATGCAGTCGCAGATCGAGGAATCGGTCCAGAAGGTCGAGAAGACCGCCAAGCGCGCCACGAACAAGTCCTCCTGATCCCGGCCCGACAGCGCGGGTGATCAAGGCCCCGGAAACGCGACAATTCCCGCGTTGTCCGGGGCCTTTCCGTCTGTAAGCTGCGCCGAGGAACGGAGGGGCGTGCATGGCCGACATCGAGGATCATCCCCTGCGCTACGTGCTGGCCAACGAGCTGCACGCGCGCCCCTTCCCGTCGCTCGAGGCCCCGTCCCAGGCGGCCTATCTGGCGATCAAGCAGCCCGATGACGCGGCGCGGCGCGACCGCGCCCTCGACCGGCAGCACCTGATCGACCTGCTCGACCGCTATGGCGCCCAGCATCCCGTCCCCGACGCCACGCACTGGTTCGGCCGGATCGGGCGCCACCGCCTGAAATGGGAGAGCCACACCGAGTTCGTCACCTACACGGTCTTCGGCGAGGGGGTCACCGACAAGCCGTTCGACCCCGACATGTTCGAGGTCTTCCCCCGGGAGTGGCTGGCCAGGGCGCCGGGCGTGCGGATCACCTCGGCCCTGATCCGGCTGGAGCCGCGCCCCGAGGAGGCGCAGGCGATGCGCGACAAGCTGCACGACTGGTTCGTGCCCGAGAGCCTCGCGGTCAGCGAGGTTCTGGAGGGGGCGGCGCTCATCGCCAGCGATTTCCGCATCGATACCGGCGGGCACATGCGCATGGCGGTCTTCGCCGCGCCCGAGATGGGCCAGAGGCGCACCGGCCGGATCGTCCAGCGCCTGTGCGAGATCGAGACCTACAAGACCATGTCGATGATGGGGCTCGCACGCTCGCGCAGCCTGTCGCCCAAGATGAGCGAGCTGAACCGCGACCTGTCGCAGCTGATGGACGACATGGCCGGCGACGGCGCCCGTCCCGAGGACACGCTGAAGGCGCTCCTGCGCGTCTGGGCCGAGCTGGAGACGGTGCTGGCGCAATCCTCGTTCCGGTTCGGCGCGACGGAGGCCTACGAGGCGCTGGTGACCCAGCGGATCGCCGCCCTGCGCGAGACCCGGTTCGAGGGGCGCCAGACCTTCGCCGAGTTCATGATGCGCCGCTTCGACCCGGCGATGCGGACGGTGAAGGCCACGCGCGGGCGGCTGCGCGACATGAGCGACCGGGCCCTGCGCGCGGGCGACCTGCTGCGCACCCGGGTCGATGTGGACCGCTCGGCGCAGAACCAGGTGCTTCTGGAGAGCATGGACCGGCGCGCCGACCTGCAGTTGCGCTTGCAGCGCACGGTGGAGGGGTTGTCGGTCGTGGCGATCAGCTACTACGCGCTCAACCTCGCGGTCTATGCGCTGGCGCCGGTCATGGCGCGGGCCGGGATCGGCGAGGCCACGGGCACCGCGATCCTGGTGCCGGTGGTCGTGGCCGCGGTCTGGTTCGCCCTGCGCCGCATCCAGCGCCGGCTGCATCCCTGACCGTCCCGCGCGGGGGACGGCGCCGGGCGCTTGCCTTTTCCGCCGCGAGGGCCGAGCGTGACGCCATGACGCGCGCAGAACCCCTCGGCGGCCCGGCCTCCCGGGCGTCCGGCCGCGCCGGCGCGGCGGTCGCCGCCCGGCCCGGATGGTGTCCCGCGCGCCCCCTTCGAACCCCGAGGTGCCCATGCCCGTGAGGAACCGCCTGGCGGAGCGGATGCCCGAGATCGCCGCGTGGCGGCAGGAACTCCACCGCCGTCCCGAACTCCTGTTCGACACCCACGAGACGGCGGCCTTCGCCGCCGCGAAGCTGCGCGCCTTCGGCTGCGACGCGGTGCACGAGGGGATCGGCCGAACCGGCGTCGTGGGACTGATCCACGGGCGGAACGGGCCGGGGCACTGCATCGGCCTGCGCGCCGACATGGACGCCCTGCCCATCACCGAGGCGACGGGTGCCGCCCATGCCAGCGAGATCCCGGGGCGGATGCATGCCTGCGGCCATGACGGGCATACCGCGATGCTGCTCGGCGCGGCGCGCCACCTGTGCGAGACGCGGGCCTTCGACGGCACCGTGGCGGTGATCTTCCAGCCTGCCGAGGAGGGCGGTGGCGGCGGCCGCGAGATGGTGGAGGACGGCATGATGGACCGCTTCGCCATCGAGGAGGTCTATGGGCTGCACAACTGGCCGGGGCTGGAACTGGGGACCTTCGCGATCCGCCCCGGCCCCTTCTTTGCCGCGACCGACCTGTTCGAGATCGAGGTGACCGGGCAGGGCGGCCACGCCGCCAAGCCGCACGAGACGGTCGATCCCACGGTGATCGCCGCGCAGATCGTCACCGCTCTGCAGACGATCCCGTCGCGCGTGGTCGATCCGGTGGGCCAGGTCGTCGTCTCGGTGACCTCCTTCCGCACCGCGTCGGACGCGTTCAACGTCATCCCCGGATCGGTGTCGATGAAGGGGACGGTGCGCACGCTGGACCCCGCGGCCCGCGACCTGGTGGAGGAACGCATGGCGCGGCTGGCCGAGGGGATCGCGGCGGCCCACGGCGCCCGCGCCGAACTGCGCTACGAGCGCAACTACCCGGTCATGGCGAACCACGAGACGGAGACGCGCTTCGCCGCCGAGGCCGCCCGCGCGGTGGCCGGCGACTGCGCCGAGGCCGACCTCGTCATGGGCGGCGAGGATTTCGCCTACATGCTGGAGGCGCGGCCCGGCGCCTATATCCTGCTGGGCAACGGGCCGAGCGCGCCGCTCCATGCCGCGGATTTCGACTTCGCCGACGCGGCGATCCCCGCCGGCGCGTCCTGGTGGGTGGAGATGGCCGAGCGCCGGCTGCCGCTGCGCTGACGCCGGGGGTCAGCCGCGATGGACGGCGAGATCCTCGCCCGCCCAGAGCCGCTCGTAGATCTCCGCCGCGCCGTCCGCCTCGCGCCGGATCGAGTGGTCGCGCTCGGCTTTCGCCCGCGCGGCGCGGCCCATGGCCTCGATCCGCCCGGGGTCCGACAGCAGGTCCGCAACCGCCGCCGCCGTCGCCGGGGCATCGCCCGGCGGGACGATCAGGCCGGTGCGTCCGCCGTCGGAGAACTGCCGGTAATAGCCCGTGTCGGAGCAGACGAAGGGCGTGCCCGCCGCCATCCCCTCGGCCGGCACGACCCCGAAGGGCTCGTAGCGCGCCACGTTCACCACCAGCGACAGGGCCGGCAGGATGTCGCGCCGCACCTGCTCGTTCGGCACGAAGCCGAGGAAGTGGAACCGCTCCGTCAGACCCGCCTCGGCGATCCGCGCCTCCATCCCGCGGCGGAACTCCGCGTCGGGCGGTTTCGTCTCGCCCACGATCAGCGCGGTCACCTCCGGGTCGCGGCGCATGACCTCGATCATCGCGTCGACGAAGACGTCCGTGCCCTTCGACGGGCGCACCCGGCCGACGATCGCCACCCCCTTCGTGCCGCCGTAAGGCAGGGCCGCCCAGGCGGCGCGGCGGTCGTCCGCGGGGCGGCAGGCTTCCACGTCGATACCGTGAGTGAGGGTGGCGGCCACGTCGGGAAAAAACGCGGCGGCGGCGGGCGAGGTGGCGATCACCGCGTCCATCCGGCCGATCAGCCACCGGGGGAAGGCGGAATGGCGGTGCATCGCGGCCGAGGTGAAGACCGTGCGGATCGGCAGGCGCAGCACGTCGCGGGCATAGATCGCCGAGATCATCTCCGGGTCCCGCCGGACGTGCCAGATGGCGTGGGGCCGTCCGTTGGCGGGGTGCCGGCTCCGGCGCCGCGCCTCGGCCGGGGTCAGGGGCGGCGGCAGGCCGTCCAGCGGCTTGCCGACCAGCGCCAGGTCGTAGCGGTCCAGATGGGCGCGCGCCATCCGCTCGGCGGTGGCCGAGACGCCGGTATAGCGGGCGTTGTAGTTGGTGACGAAGAGCTCGGGCATGGGCCATCTCTGCGCGCCTTCCCGCCCGAGGGCAAGCCGTCAGCGCAGGGCGAGGCAGGCCCGGGCGACGCGGGTGGCGAGGTCGGGATCCGCCGCCGCGGCCGCCGCGCGGTCCGGCGCTCCCGCCGCCAGCCGCTCCGCCACCGCCGCGCCGAGCGCGTCGGCATCCGCGACCCGCGCCGCCTGCCCGGCCGCGATCAGCCGGGCGAATTCGGCTTGCGCATTCGCCGTATGCGGCCCGGTCAGGAGCGCGCAGCCGAAGGCCGCCGGCTCCAGCGGGTTGTGGCCGCCGATCCCCGGCATCAGGCTGCCGCCCAGAAACACCACCGGGGCCAGGTCGTACCACAGCCCCATCTCGCCCAGCGTGTCGGCGAGATAGAGTTGCGTCGCGGAGCCCGGCCTATCGCCCCGGCTGCGTTGCGCCACCGTCAGCCCGGCCAGGTCGGGCAGGATCGCCTCGGCGCGGTCGGCATGGCGGGGCGCCAGGATGCACAGCGCCTCCGGGTGCCGCTCCAGCACGCGGGCCTGCGCGGCGGCGATCGCCGGCTCCTCGCCGGCATGGGTGGAGGCCGCGACCCAGACCGGGCGGGTGCCGAGGGCCCGCGCGAGAGCGTCCCGCGCGGCGGGATCGACCGGCAGCCGCGCGGCCGCGGCCTTCAGCGAGCCCGAAACCTCGACCCGGGGCGCGCCGAGATCGCGGGCCCGGGTCGCCGTCGCCGCCTCCTGCGCCAGGACGAGGGGGATCCGGCCGAAGGTCCAGCGCGCGAGCCCGGGCGCCAGCCGCCGCCACCGATCCGCCGACCGGGCCGTGAGCCGCGCCGAGACCAGCGCCAGCGGGATGCCGCGCCGGGCCAGCTCCGCCACCTGCACCGGCCAGACCTCGCTTTCGAGGAAGATCGCCCGCTCCGGGCGCCAGTGGTCGAGGAACCGCGCCACCGCCGGGCGATGGTCGAGCGGCGCGAAACGGTGCACTGCCCCCTCCGGCAGGCGCCGGGCGGCGAGATCGGCCGAGGTGGCGGTCGTCGTGGTCAGCAGCACGGTCGCGTCGGGTCGTTCGGCGAGGAGCGCCTCGACCAGCGGCAGCGCCGATCCCATCTCGCCCACGCTGACGGCATGGACCCAGATCACCGCGCCGTCCGGGCGGGGGCCGGCCTCCCGGCCCAGCCGCTCGGGCCAGCGCGCGGGGTCGCCCCCCTTGGCCGCGAAGCCGCGCCGCAGCCGGGGCAGGAGCGCCGGCGCGGCCAGCGCCGACAGCGCCGTGTAGAACCGGAAGGAGAGGGGAGGCATGGCGGCGCCTCAGCCGCCGGTATGGCTCATGTGCCGGGTCATCTGGCCGCCGACCTCCTGGCGCGAATAGTCGAAGTCGTGGCCCTTGGGCTTGAGCGAGATCGCCGCGCGGATCGCCTCGGCCAGCACCCGGTCGTCCTCGGATTGCCGCAGGGGCGTGCGCAGGTCGGCCATGTCCTCCTGGCCCAGGCACATGTAGAGCTCGCCCGTGCAGGTGAGGCGGACCCGGTTGCAGCTTTCGCAGAAATTGTGCGTGAGCGGCGTGATGAAGCCGATATCCTGCCCCGTCTCCTCGATCCGGGCATAGCGCGCCGGCCCGCCGGTGCGCTTCGGGGTATCCGTCAGGGTGTAGCGCGTGGCGAGACGCGCGCGCAGGTCCGAGAGCGGCCAGTATTGACCGACGCGGTCCTCCTCGCCCAGGTCGCCCATGGGCATCACCTCGATGAAGGTCAGGTCCATGTCGCGGGAGGCGCACCACTCCACCAGCTCGAACAGCTCCTCCTCGTTGAAGCCCTTCAGCGCCACGGTGTTGATCTTCACCCGCAGGCCGGCCCGCTGCGCCGCGTCGATCCCCTTCAACACCTGCGGCAGGCGACCCCAGCGGGTCACGCGGGCGAACTTGGCCTCGTCCAGCGTGTCGAGCGAGACGTTCACCCGCCGCACCCCGGCGGCATAAAGGTCGTCGGCGAAGCGGTGCAGCTGCGATCCGTTCGTCGTCAGCGTCAATTCGTCGAGCGCGCCGCGCTCCAGGTGCCGGCCCATCCGGTGGAAGAAGGTCATGATATCGCGCCGCACCAGCGGCTCGCCGCCGGTGATGCGCAGCTTGCGCACGCCCAGATCCACGAAGGTGGAGCACATCCGGTCCAGCTCCTCCAGCGTCAGCAGCTCCTTCTTGGGCAGGAACTGCATGTTCTCGGCCATGCAATAGACGCAGCGAAAATCGCAGCGGTCCGTGACGGAGACGCGCAGGTAGCTGATCGCGCGCTGGAACGGGTCGATGAGGGGTGCGGTCATGGGCAAAACCTATGGGGCGGCCCGCCGTCCGGCAAGGGGCCATCGGCCGTTGTGGCGGCCGGGCCGGGCGGTTACGGTCGCCGCCATGACACGTTTCACGCCCCTCGCCGTGCTGGCTTTCCTGGCGGCCTGCGCCCAGGTGACGGACGGGCCGGGCGGCCCGGCGCCCGACACGGCCGAGCCGCCCCCCGCGGCGCCGGAGGAACTCGCCGCCGTGGTGCGGGCGCCGCCGCCCCGGTCGGGGGCGAACACGGTCGACAGCCTCGACACCACGACCGAGGCGCAGCGCGCCGCAGCCACCGCCGCGCCCGCGCGGGAGGGCGAGCGCCTGGGTGAGGAGACGGTTTCGCTCGGCGATCCGACGGATCCCGGCCTGTGGATTCGCACGCCCCTCGTCTCGTCGCGGCAAGCCGGGCGCGTCGCGGTGGCGGGCACCGGGCGCAGCGCCACCTTGGAGCTGATCCCGCTGGAGGGGGAGGGGGGCGCGCAACTGTCGCTGGCCGCCTTCCGCCTGCTGGAGGTGCCGCTGACCGAGTTGCCCACCGTCACGGTCTTCCGCCAGTAGGTCGGGGTGCCCTTCAGAGGGCCTTGGTCAAATCGTCGATCGCCCGCAATCCGCCGATCAGCGCCTCCATGCCCTCCACCGGGATCATGTTGGGGCCGTCCGAGGGGGCATTGTCGGGGTCCTGATGCGTCTCGATGAACAGCGCCGCCACGCCCACGGCGCAGGCCGCCCGCGCCAGGACGGGCGCGAATTCGCGCTGCCCGCCGCTGGTCGCGCCCTGTCCGCCGGGCTGCTGCACCGAATGGGTGGCGTCGAAGACCACCGGATAGCCCGTCTGCGCCATGATCGGCAGGGCGCGGAAATCCGAGACCAGCGTGTTGTAGCCGAACGACGCGCCCCGCTCGCAGAGCAGGATGCGCTCGTTGCCGGTGGAGGCGATCTTGGCCGCGACATTGGCCATGTCCCACGGCGCCAGGAACTGGCCCTTCTTCACGTTGATCGCCGCCCCGGTCTCGCCCGCGGCGAGCAGCATATCCGTCTGCCGGCAGAGGAAGGCGGGGATCTGGATCACGTCGCAGGCTTGCGCCGCGGGCGCGCAATGGTCGGGCAGGTGCACGTCGGTCAGGACCGGGCAGCCGAACTCCGCGCGGATCTTCGACAGGATCGACAGGCCCTCCTGCATCCCCAGGCCGCGCTGACTGCCCAGCGAGGAGCGGTTGGCCTTGTCGTAGCTGGCCTTGAAGACGAAGCGCGTGCCGGTCGGGGCACAGGCCGCGGCGATGCGTTCGGCCATCATCCGGGCATGGTCGAGGCTTTCCAGCTGGCACGGGCCGGTGATCAGTGCGAAGGGATTGGCGCCGCCGATCTCGATGTCGCGGATGGTGACGGTCATGGCTCGATCTCCCGCAGGACGGTTTCGATCCGGGCGATGTCGCCCGGATTGTTCAGCTCCCAGAAGACCCGGCCGCGGCCCTCCACCTCGACGCAGGCCACGTCCCAGCCGTGTTCGAGGAAGCGCAGCTGTTCCAGCCCCTCCAGCCGCTCCAGCGTGCCCTCGGGCAGGTCGCCATAGGCGGCCAGCGCCGCCCGGTTGTAGGCATAGACCCCGACATGGTGGAAGACCGGGATCGTGGCGGGGTCGACCTTGGCGGGGTCGAGCCAGGGGATGACCTCCTTGGAGAAGTAGAGCGCCCGTCCGCGCGTGTCGAAGACGGCGGTGGTGCCGCCCACGCGCCCCGCCTTCCGGTCCTCGACGAAATGCCCGTAGGTGGTGGCGTCGCAGCGCAACACCGGCGTCGCCACCGGCGCGTCGCCCTCCGCCATCGCCGCCACCAGCGCCTCGACGAACCAGGGCGGGGTCAGCGGCGCGTCGCCCTGCAGGTTCACGATCGTGTCCGCGTCGATCCCGGCCGCGGACACGGCGGCGGCGCAGCGTTCGGTGCCGTTGCGGCAGGTCTTCGGCGTCATGATCACGCTGGCGCCGAACCCTTCCGCGTGGTCGCGGATGCGCGCGTCGTCGGTACAGACATGGATCTCGGGGCTGCCGGCCACCCGGTGCGCGGCCTCCCAGGTCAGGCGGATCAGCGACTTGCGCGTGCCGTCGGCCAATGTCAGCTCGGCCAGCGGCTTGCCCGGATAGCGCGAGGAGGCGTAGCGCGCCGGGATCAGGATCGCGGTGCGCATCACGCCACCCCGGCGCGCAACAGGTCGTGGACATGCAGGATGCCCACCGGCACGCCGTCGTCGTCCACCACCACGAGGACCGAGATGCGCCGCTCCTGCAGCAGCGCCATCGCCTCGGCGGCCAGCATGTCGGGGCCGACGGTGACGGGGCTCGCATTGGCCACGTCGCCCGCGTTGCGCGCCATCAGGTCGGCCATGTTGCGGCGCAGGTCGCCATCGGTCACCACCCCGGCGAGTCGCCCGTCGGGCGCGATCACGGCCGCCACGCCGAAGCCCTTGGAGGTCATCTCGATCAGCGTCTCGCCCATCGGCGTGTCGGCGGCGACGCGCGGCACCTCGGCACCGCCATGCATCAGGCCGCCGACGCGAGCCAGCTGCGCGCCGAGCTTGCCGCCGGGATGGAAGACCGAGAAGGTCTCGCGGGTGAAGCCGCGCTCCTCCATCAGCGCCACCGCGAGCGCATCGCCGAGCGCCAGCGCCAGCGTGGTGGAGGTGGTGGGCGCGAGCCCCATCGGACAGGCCTCAGCCGCCGGCGGCAGGACCAGCGCATGAGTCGCGGCACGGCCCAGCGTGGACTCGGCCCGGCCGGTGACGGCGATGACCGGAATCGCGAAGCGGCGGCAATAGGCGAGCATGTCGCCCAGCTCGGCCGTCTCGCCGGAATTGGACAGCATCAGGCAGATGTCGTCGGACCCGATCATGCCCAGATCGCCGTGGCTCGCCTCGGTGGGATGGACGAAGAGCGAGGGCGTCCCCGTCGAGGCCAGCGTGGCCGAGATCTTGCGCCCCACATGGCCGGACTTGCCGACTCCGGCGACGACGACCCGGCCGGGGGCTGCGCGGATCGCGCGGATCGCGGCGGCGAAGTCGCGCGGCAGGTCGGCGGCCAGCCGCCCCAGCGCCTCCGCCTCGAGGGCGAGTACCCGCGCCGCGGCCTCCAGGATCCGGTCGTCCGTCATCGTCTCTCCGCCTCGCCCGGGGCCTTCCTAGTCCGCCGCGCGGCCGCGGTCAAAGCCCGCCGGCCCCCGCGCGGAAAGATGTTGCGTCGAATGTTTTTGCGCGCGTAAAATTCCCGTCGGGGACGAGAGGAGCGCGCGATGGGCGGATCGGGCCGCAAGCCGGTCATCGGCACCATGGAGCAGCTGTCCGCCGCGATCGGCGTGTCGCGGCCCACGCTGTCGCGCTATTTCCAGGATCCCGCCCGCGTCAGCCGGGCCTCGGCCGAGAAGATCCGGCGCGGGTTGGAGCAGGTGGAATACGTTCCGAACTTCTTCGCCACCCGGCTCAACCGGCAATCGACGGGCATGATCGGGGTGATCATCCCCTACCTCAACGACCTGTTCTTCACCCGGCTGCTGGAGGCGATCGAGGTCGCGGCCATGGGGGCGGGCTACACCGTCATCACCCAGTGCTCCCATTCGAGCCCGGCGATCGAGGCGCGCGCGGTCGAGACCTTCCTGTCGATGAATGTCGACGGGGCGCTGGTGGCCCCCCTGGGCAATATCAGCGACCTGGCCGCGCATGAACGGCTGAACGCCCGGCTCCCCTTCGTGATGGTCGATTCGCGTCCGAAATCGCTGGACCACGTGGATTTCGTGGGCTCCGACCACCCGCAGAGCACCGGGCTGATCACCGAATATCTCTGCCGGGTGGGGCGGCCGCCGGTCTTCCTTGCCATGCCGCGGGTGAATTTCAACGCGCTGGAGCGCGAGGCCGCCTATACCGCGTGGATGGAGGCGCGGGGTCACACTCCCGAGATCTTGGGGGTGGAGCCCGTGGCCGGGGAGCGTGACCCCTTCGAGGGGCATGGCGAGGCCGTCCTGTCGCGGGAATTCGCCTCCGGTCGTCTCGTCGACCGCTCGATCCTGTGCGTGAACGACCGCGTGGCGATCGGCGCCCTGCGCGCGGCGGCCCGGCACGGGCTGGAACCGGGGGCGCGTCGCCGCGGCGGGCTGCGCATCGCCGGCCACGACGATTATCCGTTGTGCCCCTATACCGTGCCGTCGCTCACCACCGTGGCGCAGGACGTGGAGGCGCTCGGCCGGGCCGCAGTCGCCCGCCTGGTTGCCAAGATCGACGGCACCGGGGTCGGAGGGAAATCGACGGTCCTGCTCTGCGACGGGGTGCTGAAGTTGCGCGAATCGGCCTGACGCGGTTTCATTGCTGCGGAAGGGCGCTCCGCGTCGAAAATTTCTGTTGACGCATGGGGAGGCCTCCGCCTAGGTTTGACGCGTGTAAATGCACGCAGGGAGGACATCGATGACTGCGACCCGCACCCTCTTGGGGTCAGCGGCCGGCGTTGGGCTGGCCTTCGGTCTGGCCACGGCCGCGCCGGCCGCCGAGATCACCATCGCCACCGTCAACAACGGCGACATGATCCGCATGCAGCGGCTTTCGTCCCAGTGGGAGGAGGAGACCGGCAACACGATCAACTGGGTGGTGCTGGAGGAGAACACGCTGCGCCAGCGCGTCACCCAGGACATCGCCACCTCGGGGGGGCAGTTCGACGTGATGACCATCGGCACCTACGAGGTCCCGATCTGGGCCGAGCAGGGCTGGCTGGTCGCGCTCGACGACCTGCCCGAGGATTACGACGCCGACGACCTGCTGCCGCCCATCGCCGAGGGGTTGAGCGTCGACGGCACGCTCCATGCCGTCCCGTTCTACGGCGAGAGTTCGATGGTCATGTATCGCACCGACCTGATGGAGGAGGCCGGCATGGAGATGCCGGAGGAACCCACCTGGGACGACATCCGCGCCGCCGCCGAGGCGATGACCGACAAGGAGAACGAGATCTACGGCATCTGCCTGCGCGGCAAGCCCGGATGGGGCGAGAACACCGCCTTCATCACCACGATGGCCAATTCCTACGGCGCGCGCTGGTTCGACATGGACTGGCAGCCGCAATTCGACAGCGAGCCGTGGCAGGCCGCCTTCACCGACTACCTGGAGATGATGAACGCCTACGGCCCGCCGGGGGCGGCCTCGAACGGGTTCAACGAGAACCTGTCGCTGTTCCAGCAGGGCAAGTGCGGGATCTGGATCGACGCCACCGTCGCCGGCTCCTTCGTGACCGACCCCGACGACAGCCAGGTCGCCGACAGCGTGGGCTTCGCCATGGCGCCGAACCGCGAGGGCGTGGAGAAGCGCGCCAACTGGCTCTGGGCCTGGGCGCTCGGCATCCCCTCCAGCACCAATGAAGAGGAGGTGGCCAAGGAGTTCGTGGCCTGGGCGACGTCGAAGGAGTATCTCGACCTCGTGGCCGAGACCGAGGGCTGGGCGGCGGTGCCGCCGGGCACCCGCACCTCGCTCTACGAGAACGAGCAATATCTCGAGGCGGCGCCCTTCGCCGAGGTGACGCTGAACGCGATCCAGGCCGCCGATCCGCAGAGCCCGGCCGTCGAGGAGGTTCCCTACGTCGGGGTGCAGTTCGTCGCGATCCCGGAGTTCCAGGGCATCGGCACCGCCGTCGGCCAGGTGTTCTCGGCCGCTCTGGCCGGCCAGACCTCGGCCGAGGAGGCCCTGGCGCAGGCGCAGTCGCTCGCACAGCGCGAGATGCGGCGCGCCGGCTACATCGACTGAGTCCCGCCGGGCCGGGGCGAGCGCCCCGGCCCGGCCCGCGAGGCGAGACGAAGACGAGGGGGACAGGCCCATGGCCACGCAGCATTCCCGCGCGGCGGCGCGGTTCATGATCGCACCGTCGGTCGTCCTGCTCCTGGCGTGGATGCTGATCCCGCTGGGCATGACGATCTGGTTCTCGCTGTTGCGCTACAACCTGCTGATGCCGGGGGCGAACCCCTTCGTCGGCTTCGAGAACTACAGCTACTTCCTGAGCGACCCGGCCTTCCAGGAATCGATCATCAACACGCTGCTCCTCGTGGGCGGCATCCTGATCATCACCATATGTGGCGGGATCGGTCTGGCGGTGCTGCTCGACCAGCCGATGTGGGGCACGGGGATCGTGCGGATCATGGTGATCTCGCCCTTCTTCGTCATGCCCACCGTTTCGGCGCTGGTCTGGAAGAACATGTTCATGAACCCGGTGAACGGGCTCTTCGCCTACCTGGCGGACGTGATCGGGGTGCAGCCCTTCGACTTCCTCACCCAGGCGCCGCTCGCGTCGATCATCGGCATCGTCAGCTGGCAGTGGCTGCCCTTCGCCACCCTGATCCTGCTCACCGCCATGCAGTCGCTCGACAGCGAGCAGCTCGAGGCCGCCGAGATGGACGGGGCCAGCTCCTGGTCGCGGTTCGTTTACATCAAGCTTCCGCACCTCTCCCGCGCCATCACGGTGGTGGTGCTGATCGAGACGATCTTCCTGCTGTCGATCTTCGCCGAGATCTTCGTCACAACGGCCGGCGGACCCGGCACCGCCTCCACCAACCTGCCCTTCCTCATCTACCTGGAATCGCTCCAGCGCTACGACGTGGGCACCGCCTCGGCAGGGGGCGTGGTGGCCATCATCCTGGCCAATATCGTGGCGATCTTCCTGATGCGGATGATCGGCAAGAACCTGGACGCCTGAGGAGGGAAGACAATGGCCCGCGCCGTCTCGAACAGCGTCAAGGTACGCAACACCGCCATCGCCTGGATCATCGCGATCCTCATCTTCTTCCCGATCCTCTGGACGATCCTCACGAGCTTCAAGACCGAGGCCCAGGCGATCGCCGACCCGCCGAGCTTCCTGTTCTTCAACTGGACGCTGGAGAATTACGGCGTCGTGCAGGAGCGATCGAACTACTGCGCGCCACTTCATGAACTCGGTCGTCATTGCCGTGGGCTCCACGGTTCTGGGCCTTCTGATCGCGATCCCCTCGGCCTGGGCCATGGCCTTCGTGCCGGGGCGGCAGACGAAGAACGTCCTGATGTGGATGCTTTCGACCAAGATGCTGCCGCCGGTGGGCGTGCTGGTGCCGATCTACCTGATCTTCCGCGACCTCGGCCTTCTGGACACGCGATTCGGCCTGATCATCGTGCTGATGCTGATCAACCTGCCGATCATCATCTGGATGCTCTACACCTATTTCCGCGAGATCCCGGTCGACATCCTCGAGGCGGCGCGGATGGACGGGGCGACCCTGCGCTCCGAGATGATCTACGTGCTCCTGCCGATGGCGGTGCCGGGGATCGCCTCGACCCTGCTTCTCAACATCATCCTGGCCTGGAACGAGGCGTTCTGGACGCTCCTCCTGACCGCTTCCCAGGCGGCGCCGCTCACCGCCTTCATCGCGAGCTATTCGAGCCCCGAGGGCCTGTTCTACGCCAAGCTCTCGGCCGCCTCGACCATGGCCATCGCGCCGATCCTCATCATGGGCTGGTTCAGCCAGAAACAGCTCGTCCGCGGCCTGACCTTCGGCGCGGTGAAGTAAGGAGACCTCCCCATGGGACGCATCACGCTCGAAAAGGTGCAGAAGAAGTTCGGCGAGACGGAGGTGATCCCGCCGCTGGACCTGACCATCGAGGACGGCGAGTTCGTCGTCTTCGTCGGCCCCTCCGGCTGCGGCAAGTCCACGCTGCTGCGGCTCATTGCCGGGCTGGAGGACGTGACGGGGGGCGAGATCCGCATCGACGGCACGCCCGCCACCGACCTGCCGCCGGCCAAGCGGGGCCTGGCCATGGTGTTCCAGTCCTACGCGCTCTACCCGCACATGACGGTGCGCAAGAACATCGCCTTCCCGCTGAAGATGGCGGGCATGAGCGATGACGAGAAGAAGAAGCGCATCGAGCGCGCGGCCGACGTCCTCAACCTCACCGACTACCTCGACCGCCGCCCGGGGCAGCTTTCGGGCGGCCAGCGCCAGCGCGTCGCCATCGGCCGCGCCATCGTGCGCGAGCCGGCCGCCTTCCTCTTCGACGAGCCCCTGTCGAACCTCGACGCCGCGCTCCGCGTCGGCATGCGGCTGGAGATCTCCGAGCTGCACAGCCGGCTGGAGACGACGATGATCTACGTCACCCATGACCAGGTCGAGGCGATGACCATGGCCGACAAGATCGTCGTCCTGCGCGCCGGCCATATCGAGCAGGTGGGCTCGCCGCTGGAACTCTACCGCACGCCGCGCAACCGCTTCGTGGCCGAGTTCATCGGCTCGCCCAAGATGAACGTCATCGACGGGGCCGAGGCCGGCAAGCACGACGCCCATGACCATCGGCATCCGGCCCGAGCATATCGACGTGGGCGAGGGGCCCTGGCAGGGCCGCGTCGGCGTCTCCGAGCACCTGGGCTCCGACACCTTCTTCCATGTCCATGATACCGGCCTGGCCGAGACCCTGACCGTGCGCGCCGCCCGGCGAGGTCGAGCCACCGCGCACGGCGACCGGATCAATCTGCAGCCCCAGGCCGACAAGATCCACCGCTTCGACGACCGGGGCTGAGGATCGCATGAGCGCTGGAGGGAAAGACGGCCCTGATCACCGGCGCGGCCCGCGGCATCGGCCATGCCTTCGCCGAGGCCTATCTGCGCGAGGGCGCCCGCGTGGCCATCGCGGATGTCAACGCCCCCCGCGCGCGGGAGGCGGCCGAGGCGCTCGGCCCGTCCGCGGTCGCGGTCGAGATGGACGTGACCCGGCAGGACAGCATCGACGCGGGCGTCGCCGCCGCCGTCGAGGCGCTGGGCGGGATCGACATCCTGGTCAACAACGCCGCCCTCTTCACCGCCGCCCCCATCGTCGAGATCGAGCGCGCCGATTACGACCGCGTCTTCGCCGTCAACGTCGCCGGCACGCTGTTCACGCTGCAGGCCGTGGCGCGCCACATGATCGAACGCGGGCAGGGCGGCCGGATCATCAACATGGCCTCCCAGGCGGGCCGCCGGGGCGAGCCGCTGGTGGCGGTCTACTGCGCGACCAAGGCGGCGGTGATCTCTCTCACGCAATCGGCCGGGCTGGACCTGATCCGCCACGGCATCAACGTGAACGCGATCGCGCCCGGCGTGGTCGAGGGCGAGCACTGGGACGGGGTCGACGCCTTCTTCGCGAAACACGAGGGCAAGGCGCCCGGGCCAGAAGAAGAAGGAGGTGGGCGCGGCCGTCCCCTTCGGCCGCATGGGCAGGGCCGAGGACCTGACCGGCATGGCGATCTTCCTCGCCACCGACGAGGCCCGCTACATCGTCGCCCAGACCTACAACGTGGATGGTGGCCAATGGATGAGCTGATGCCCGCCTCTCGCGGGCACGCCTCGCCGACCTGCCCGAGGGCGTGCGCCGGCCGCGCTACGACCGCGCGGCGCTCTCGCCGGGCATCGTCCATATCGGGCTGGGCAACTTCCACCGCGCCCACCAGGCCTGGTATCTCCACCGGCTGATGGACGAGGGCGCGGCGCGGGACTGGGCGATCCTCGGCGCCGGCGTCCGCCCCGGCGACGCGCAGATGCGCGACAGGCTCCTGGCGCAGGATTGCCTGACCACGCTGATCGAGCTCGACCCCTCCGGCAAGTCGGCCGAGGTCACGGGCGCGATGATCGACTTCGTGCCGGTGGAGGAGGGCAACGCCCCCCTGGTCGCGCAGATGGCCGATCCGCGCATCCGCATCGTCTCCCTCACCGTGACCGAGGGCGGCTACTACCGCGACGGCGCCGGCAACTTCGATGCCGACCACGCCGATATCCGCCACGACGCCGGCGCGCCCGACGCGCCCCGCACCGCCTTCGGGGCGATGATCGCCGCGCTCCGCCGCCGGCGCGACGCGAAGGCGGGGCCGTTCACCTGCCAGAGCTGCGACAACCTGCAGGGCAACGGCGACGTGCTGCGCGACACGCTCCTCGGCCTCGCGCGGCTGCAGGACCCGGACCTGGCCGACTGGATCGCGTCGCGCTGCACCTTCCCCAACGCGATGGTGGACTGCATCGTCCCGGCCACCGGGCCGGCCGAGCGGGAGCTGGTGCGGGAGTTCGGCATCGACGACGCCGCCCCGGTCACGCACGAGAACTTCCGCCAATGGGTGATCGAGGACCGGTTCTGCGCCGGCCGCCCCGACTGGGACCGCGCGGGCGCGACCTTCACCGACGACGTCCATGCCTACGAGGCGATGAAGATCCGCTGCCTGAACGGCGGCCACCAGGTGATCGCCGATCCCGGCGAGATCCTGTCCATCGCCACCATCGCCGACTGCATGGCCCATCCCGGCATCCGCGCCTTCTTCCGCAAGGTCGAGTTGGAGGAGATCGTGCCCCATGTCGCCCCGGTGCCGGACATGTCGCCGGCCGATTACGTGGACCTGATCGAGCGGCGCTTCTCGAATCCCGAGATCCGCGACACCACCCGTCGCGTGGCCTTCGACGGCTCGTCGCGCCATGCGGGCTTCATCCTGCCGGTGGTCCGCGACGCCCTGCGCGCGGGGGCGCCGGTGGAGGGTCTGGCACTGACCGAGGCGCTCTGGGCGCGCATGTGCGAGGGCACGCGCGAGGATGGCTCGACCATCGAGCCGAACGATCCGTTCTGGTCGGAACTTCAGGCCGCCGCCCGATCCGCCAGGGAGCGCCCGCGCGCCTGGCTGGAGCAACGCCGGATCTATGGCGATCTCGCCGACGATGCCCGCTTCGGCGACGCCTTCGATCACTGGCTCGACAGGATCTGGAGCGAAGGCACCGAGGCCGCGCTATCAGCCTATGCGGGACGGTGATCCGGCCCGCCTGGGAGTGATCCGACCAGCCCAAGGTGGCGCCGGCCGGTCCGTCCGCGGGCTCCGCGCGTCTTCGCGAAACGCGGACCCGAGGAAGCGCCGGCCACCCACCCGGTGGCGCGGACGCGGAGCCTCACCTGTCCGGTGTTGGTGCATCGGGGGGCGGGTGTCAGCCGCCAACCTGGGCGAAGTGTACCAGGAGCCCGATCCCGAACGCGCCCAGCATCGCGGCCATCAGCTTGGCAAGGTAGTAGGGGCTGGGATCCTTCGGATTCAGGTCGGCCCAGACCCGGGACACGGCGGCCTGCATGCGATCCATCATGATCGCCTCCTGCGTTAAGAATGCCGTTAATGATATACCGATTGTCGCAAATAACAAGCGGGCACGCCGGTCCGGGCGCTCTGCGCCCCCGTTGGAGCGCGACGGCCCGGCCATTCACCGCTTGACGCCCCGGGGGGCGGCGGTTTTGCTCGGCCCCGTCGGGACGGCGGGGCCGGCCGGCCGTGCGCGGAGGGCCCTGTTCTTAGGTCCTATATCGCGGGTGCCGGGCCTCGCCCTAGCCTGCGCCGGGGAGAGGGAAGGCCGAGCATGGAACTGAGCGGATTTCGCATCATCGAGGCGCCCCGCGACCGGGTCTGGGAGGCGCTGCTCGATCCGGAGATCCTGAAGGCCTGCATCCCCGGCTGCACCGGGATGTCGGGCAGCCCGGAGGAGGGGTTCGACGCCACCGTCGTGCAGAAGGTGGGGCCGGTGAAGGCGACCTTCCGCGGTCGGGTGACGCTGGACGACCTCGAACGGCCCGACAGCCTGCGGCTGTCCGGCGAGGGCAAGGGCGGGGCCGCGGGCTTCGCCAAGGGCGGTGCGGCCTGCCGGCTGTCCGAGGCCGAGGCGGGCGCGACGCGGCTCGACTACGACGTCGAGGCCAAGGTGGGCGGCAAGCTCGCGCAGCTCGGATCGCGCGTCATCGACGGCTTCGCCCGCAAGATGGCCGACCAGTTCTTCGAGAATTTCAAGACCGCGGTCGAGGGACCGCCGGCGCCGGAACCGGCGGTGTCCGGCGAGGAGGCAGAGGCGGACGCAGAGGCCGCCCCCCAGAAACGCAAGTGGTTCGGGCGGGGACGCGCGGACTGACGCCATCCAGGGAGAGAGACCGATGATGAAGATCGCCATGACGGTGAACGGGCGGCCCGTCTCGGGGGAGGTAGAGGGGCGCACCCTGCTCGTCGACTTCATCCGCCAGGACCTGCGGCTGACCGGCACCCATGTGGGCTGCGACACCAGCCAGTGCGGTGCCTGCACGATCCACATGGACGGCGAGCCGGTGAAGTCCTGCTCGGTGCTGGCCGCCGAGGCGGACGGGTCCGAGATCACCACGATCGAGGGCATGGCCAATGCCGACGGGTCGCTCTCGACGATGCAGGCGGCGTTCCGCGACTATCACGGCCTGCAATGCGGCTTCTGCACGCCCGGCATGGTGATGGCGGCCACCGCGCTGCTGAAGGAGAATCCCAGGCCCACGGAGGCCGAGATCCGGCACTACCTGGAGGGCAATATCTGCCGCTGCACCGGCTACCACAACATCGTCAAGGCGGTGCAGGCCGCCAGTGGCCAGGACGTCGCCCCGGTCGCGGCGGAATAACATTTGAACTCAGGCGCGATTTTTCGACGAAAAATCGCCCCCAGGGAGGACGGACATGCCAAAGGACGGCGGCATCGGGGCCAGCCCGAAACGGCGCGAGGACGCCCGGTTCCTCAGCGGAACCGGACAATACACCGACGACATCAACCTGCACGGCCAGGCGCACGCGGTCTTCGTGCGCTCCGACGTGGCCCATGGCCGGCTGAACGGCATCGACGTGGAGGCCGCCGAGGCCATGCCCGGCGTGATCCGCGTCTTCACCGCGAAGGATTTCGAGGGCTGCGGCGGCGTGCCCTGCGGCTGGCAGATCACCTCGCGCGACGGCTCCGTCATGCAGGAGCCCAAGCACCCGATCCTGGCCGAGGGCAAGGTGCGCCATGTGGGCGACCCGATCGCCGTGGTGGTGGCCGAGACGCCTGGCGCAGGCCCGCGATGCGGCCGAGGCGGTGATGCCCGATATCGAGGACCTGCCCGCCGTCATGGACATGAAGGCGGCGGTGGCGGACGGCGCCACGAAGGTGCACGACGATCTGACCTCGAACCTCTGCTACGACTGGGGCTTCGTGGAGGACAACCGCGAGGCGGTGGACGAGGCGATCCGCAACGCCGCCCATGTCACCACGCTGGAGCTGGTCAACAACCGCATGATCGCCAACCCGATGGAGCCGCGGGTGGCGGTGGGCGACTACGCCCGCCACACCGACGAATCCACGCTCTACACCACCTCCCAGAACCCGCACGTCATCCGGCTGCTGATGGGCGCCTTCGTCCTGAACATCCCCGAGCACAAGCTGCGGGTCGTGTCGCCCGACGTGGGCGGCGGCTTCGGCGCCAAGATCTTCCACTATGCCGAGGAGGCCTTCTGCACCTTCGCCGCCAGGGCCCTGCGCCGCCCGGTGAAATGGACCTCCACCCGGTCGGAGGCCTTCATGTCCGACGCCCACGGGCGCGACCACGTCACCAAGATCGAGCTGGCGCTTGACGCGGAGCACAACTTCACCGCGCTGCGCACCGAGACCTACGCCAACATGGGCGCGTATCTGTCCACCTTCGCGCCCTCGATGCCGACCTGGCTGCACGGGACGCTGATGGCGGGCAACTACAAGACGCCGCTGATCTACGTGAACGTGAAGGCGGTCTTCACCAACACCGTCCCGGTGGACGCCTATCGCGGCGCCGGCCGGCCCGAGGCGACCTTCCAGCTGGAGCGGGTGGTGGACAAGGCCGCGCGGGAACTGGGCGTCGACCCCATCGCAGCTCCGCCGGCAGAACTTCATCACCGACTTCCCCTACGCAGACGCCGGTGGCGGTGGAATACGACACCGGCGACTACCACGCCACGATGGACAAGCTGCTGGAGGTCTCCGACCATGCCGGCTTCGAGGCCCGGGCCGCGGAGTCGAAGGCCCGGGGCAAGCTGCGCGGCTTCGGCATCTCGCACTACATCGAGGCCTGCGGCATCGCGCCGTCGAACCTGGTGGGCCAGCTCGGCGCGCGCGCCGGCCTCTACGAGAGCGCGACCGTGCGGGTGAACGCCACCGGTTCGATCAGCGTCATGACCGGCAGCCACAGCCACGGGCAGGGGCACGAGACGACCTTCGCCCAGGTCGTGGCCGAGATGATCGGCATCGACGCCGACCAGATCGACATCGTTCACGGCGACACCGCCCGCTCGCCCATGGGGATGGGCACCTACGGCTCGCGCTCCATCGCGGTGGGCGGATCGGCGGTGGTCCGCGCCGCCGAGAAGGTCATCAACAAGGCCAAGAAGATCGCCGCCCACCTGATGGAGGCCTCCGAGGGCGATATCGAGCTGAAGGACGGCCAGTTCACCGTCGCCGGCACCGACAAGTCGGTCGCCTGGGGCGACGTCACCCTCGCCGCCTACGTGCCCCACAACTATCCGCTGGAGGAGATCGAGCCGGGGCTGGAGGAGACGGCCTTCTACGATCCGGCCAATTTCACCTATCCCTCGGGCGGCTATGGCTGCGAGGTCGAGGTCGATCCCGAGACCGGCCGGGTAGAGGTGGTGGGCTTCACCGCCGCCGACGATTTCGGCAACGTGATCAACCCGATGATCGTCGAGGGGCAGGTCCATGGCGGGCTCGCGCAGGGCATCGGCCAGGCCCTGTGGGAGAACTGCGCCTACGACGCCGACGGGCAGCTCCTGTCGGCCAGCTACATGGATTACGCCATGCCGCGCTCGACCGACCTGCCGATGTTCGCGGTGGACCATTCCTGCGCCACCCCCTGCACCCACAATCCGCTGGGCGTGAAGGGCTGCGGCGAGGCCGGCGCGATCGGCTCGCCTCCCGCGGTGGTCAACGCCGTGCTCGACGCGCTGAACCGCGGCGGCCACGCGATCGAGCATATCGACATGCCGCTGACCCCCTCGCGGGTCTGGGCGGCGATGGAGGCGGCCCGCGCCAATCTGGGCGCGGCCCAGCCCGCCGCCCGCAGCGAGGGCACGGCCGGCGGCCGCTCCGTCGGCACGCCCTGATCGGCGGGGCGGGGGCGGCGCGCCCCCGCCGGCTTCGAACCAGACAGGATTTGACCCATGCACGATTTCGAGTTCCACCGCGCGACCAGCATCGAGGATGCCGTTGCGGCGCTTCAGGCGCGAGGAGGCGATCGCCTATTCCGGCGGCCAGACACTGATGCCGACGATGAAGCAGCGGCTGGCCATGCCGTCCAAGGTCGTCTGCCTGACCGCGATCGGCGAGATGAAGGGCGTGCGGCTCGAGGGCAGCGACCTCTGGATCGGCGGCGCCACGACCCACGCCACCGTGCAGCGCGAGCTGGCGACGAGCTTCCCGGCGATGTCCTCGCTGGCGGGCCGGATCGGCGACCCCTCTGTGCGGGCGCGCGGCACGATCGGCGGATCGCTGGCCAACAACGACCCGTCCGCCTGCTACCCGGCGGGCACGCTCGCCTGCCGCGGCGTGATCGTCACCGACCGGCGCGAGATCCCCGCCGACGACTACTTCCAGGGCATGTTCACGACCGCGCTGGAGGAGGGCGAGATCGTGACGGCGGTGAAGGTGCAGGTGCCCGAGCAGGCGCGACTACGAGAAGTTCATCCAGCCGGCCTCGCGCTTCCCGCTGGTCGCGGTCTTCGTCGCCCGCTACGGCGACGAGGTGCGCGTGGCGGTCACCGGCGCCTCCGAGGGCGGCGTGTTCCGCTGGCGCGAGGCGGAGGAGGCCCTGTCGGCCAGCTTCGAGCCGCAGGCGCTGGACGCCGTCGCGACCCCGTCGGCGGAGGGGATGATCTCCGACCTGCACGGGACGGGGGAATATCGCGCCCATCTCGTCAAGGTGATCGCGAAGCGCGCCGTCGCCGCGGCCTGAACGCCGTCCCCGGCCCTCGCCTTAACCGCGGGCGAGGGCGGCGACGCCGGTGCGGGCCATCTCGCTCAGGCCGAGCGGGCGCATCAGGTCGGCGAAGGCGTCGATCTTCTGCGGGCTGCCGGTGATCTCGAAGGTGAAGTTGCCCGAGGGTGGAATCGACCACGCTGGCGCGGAAGATGTCGGCGAGGCGCAGCGCCTCGACGCGCTTGTCGCCCGCGCCGGTCACCTTGAACAGCGCCAGCTCGCGCTCGACGCTGGGCCCCTCCACGGTCAGGTCATGGACCTCGTGCACGGGCACGATGCGGCCCAGCTGCGCCTTGATCTGCTCGATCACCGCGGGCGTGCCGGTGGTGACGATGGTGATGCGGGAGGTGTGGCCGGTATGGTCGATCTCGGCCACGGTCAGGCTCTCGATATTGTAGCCGCGGCCCGAGAACAGGCCGATGACGCGGGCCAGCACGCCGGCCTCGTTGTCCACGATCACCGCGAGGGTGTGGCGCTCGACCACGTCGGCGTTGGGGTCGCGCAGGTCGTAGGCGGAATGCCGCGACGAGCCCTTCTTGATCTGCAGAGCGGACATGGGGCCACCTCCTGTCGGGGACGCCCCGTCTATGCCCCGGCAGCGACGGGCCGGCAAGGGGCGGGGTCAGGCATGAGCGCGCACGAGGTCCGGCAGCTCCGCCCAGTCCTCGAAGGCCGCCGCATGCGGCAGCTCCTCAAGGGGCGTGTGGCGGTAGCCGCCCGCAAAGAGGAGAAAGGGCACCCCGGCCCGGGCCCCGGTCTCGGCATCCACCTCGCTGTCGCCCACATAGAGGCGCGGGCCGTCGCCGCCGAGCCCCGCAAAGGCCGCGTCGAGCGGCGCCGGGTCCGGCTTGCGGGTGGCGAGGCTGTCGCCCCCGAGCACCGCCGCGAAGCGGTCCGACAGGCCCAGATGCGCCAGCAATGCGCGGCAGGCGGCGACCGGCTTGTTGGTGCAGAGCCCCAGCGCGTGGCCCTCTGCGGCCAGCCCGTCGAGCGCCGCCACGGCGCCGGGATAGGGGGCCGTCAGGTGCACGGCGCCGTCATAGCGGTCGAGGAATGCCGCCACCAGTCGCTCCTGCGCCGTGTCCGGCAGGTCGCGCGCGGCGCGCATCCGGGCGACGAAGGTGGGCACGCCGGCGCCGACGAAGCTCCGCGTCTCGGCCAGCGTGACGGGCGCGCGATCCTCTCGTTCCAGGAGCGCGTTGGCGATCCCCTGCAGGTCGGGGGCGGAATCGACCAGCGTGCCGTCGAGGTCGAAGACGATCCGGGCCACGGGGCGCGCCTCAGGCCAGCGCGCCGGTGGCGGCCTCGGCCGCCCGGCGGATCGCGGCGATGTTGGCGCCGTAGGGGGCGGGATCGTCGGCCGAGCCGCCGCGGAACACCGCCGACCCGGCCACCAGCACGTCGGCCCCCGCCCGCGCCACCAGCGGCGCGGTCTCGGTGGTCGACGCCGCCGTCGATCTCGATATGCACCGGGCGGTCGCCGATCATGGCGCGCAGCTCGCGCACCTTGCCCGTCAGGTCGAGGAAGCCCTGACCGCCGAAGCCCGGATTGACCGTCATCACGCAGACGAGGTCGGCAAGGTCCAGCAGATGCGCGACCGAGGCCGCCGGCGTGCCGGGATTGAGCGCCACGCCCGCCCGCATCCCCGCGGCGCGGATCGCCTGAAGCGTGCGGTGGATATGCGGCCCGGCCTCCACATGTGCGGTCAGGATGTCGGCCCCCGCCTCGGCGAAGGCGGCGATATAGGGATCGACCGGCGCGATCATCAGGTGCACGTCCATCACCGTGCGCACGTGCCGGCGGAAGGCCTTCACCGCCGGCGGCCCGAAGGTCAGGTTGGGCACGAAATGCCCGTCCATCACGTCCACATGGACCCAGTCGGCGCCCTGATCCTCGACGGCACGGATCTCGCGCCCGAAATCGGCGAAGTCGGCGGACAGGATCGACGGGGCGATCCGGATGCGGCGGTCGAAACTCATGGGCGCTCTCCCCCTCGCGGCGTCGGCCCCCGAATAGGGCGGGGCGGGCCGGAACGGAACCCCCACCCTCACGCCAGCGCGTAGCTTTCGAGCAGCTCGTAGCGCGGCCCGTCCGCGGTCAGCGTGGAGCGGTAGAGCGACAGCGCGTCGATGGCATGGGGCTCCAGCCGGAAGGCGCCGTGCGCGGCCAGGAACCGGCCGAGGCGCGCGTGATCCTCGGGCGGCATCCGGTGCGGGAAGCGGGCGAGCGTCACGTGCGGCACGAAGCGCCATGCCGGCAGGTCGATCCCCGCGCGACGGATCGCGGTGGCCACCTTCTTCTGCAGGTGCAGGAGCGCCGGATGCGGCACGGCGGCGGCATAGACCAGGCGCGGATGCTCGCTCCCGAAGGTGTCGACGCCGCGGATCTCCAGCGGCACCGGCCCGGGGCGCAGGACCTCCAGGTCGAGGTCCAGCTGCTCCAGCCCGTCGAGCGGCGCATCGGCCATGAAGGCCAGGGTCAGATGCAGGTCGTCCTCGTCCACGTGGCGGCCGCAGCGCAGCCCCTCGATCAGCGCCGAGAGGGCCTCGCGCATCGGCGCGGGCGGGTCGAGGGCGAGGAAGCTGCGCATCCGCACGGGACCTAGTGCGTCGCGAGAGGCTGCGAAAGGGTGACCGCACCCGCCCGCGCCCCTAGGTTCCGCCCATGACCGACGACGAGATCCGGGCGCTGGAGCGCCGAGAGGGCCTGCCCGACGCGCTGCGGGTGCTGGTGGCGGAATTGCCGCGCGGCACCTGGGAGGCGCATCCGAACTTCTCGCCGCTGACGCGCTTCTGGCTGCAACGCCACCTGATGTTCCGCGACGCGCTGGGGCGGCTGCGGCGAGGACACGCGCGCCTTTCTCGACGGCCGCGCCGAGCCGCGCGCCTATGGCCGGCAGACGGCGCGGCTGGCGCAGTTCCTGCTGCAGGAACTGCACGGGCACCATTCCATCGAGGATCACCACTATTTCCCCGTGCTCTCGGGCCTCGACGCGCGGCTGGACAAGGGGTTCGTCCTGCTCGACGCCGACCACCACGCGCTCGACGGGCACATGGCGGGACTGGCCGAGGATACCAATGCCGCGCTGCGGGCCCTGGACGAGGGCGATCCGCGCACGGGCGCGGGTCGGCTGGAGGCGCGGCTGGCGGAATTCGACCGCTTTCTGGATCGGCACCTGACCGACGAGGAGGACCTCGTCGTGCCCGTCATCCTCAGATACGCGCCCGAGATCGGCTGAGCCGCGCCTCGCGCCGGATGACGTAGAGGATGGAGACGACCGATCCCAGCGAGGTCAGCAGCATCAGCCACAACAGCGGCCGCCCCGACTCCGCGCCCGTCAGGATCCACCCCGCCAGCGCCGAGAGCCCCGCGCCGCCGCCGATCATGATCGCGCCGCCCAGGCCGCTGGCCGTGCCGGCCAGATGCGGGCGCACCGACAGCGAGCCGGCGGTGGCATTGGGGATCACCAGTCCGTTGCCCAGGCCCACGAAGGTCATGAAGCCGAAGAAGGCGAGCGGTCCGCCGAACCCGGCGAGCGACACCGCCAGCGACAGCGCCAGCCCGCCCGCGTTGACGAAGCAGCCGATCAGCACCATCCGGTTCGTCCCCGCCCGCGCCGCGAACCGCCCGGTCAGCCCGTTGCCCACCAGATACCCGATCGCCGGGGCGCCGAAATAGACCCCCAGCATCGAGGGCGACAGGCCGAAGACGGCGGAGCCCACATAGGGCGCACCCCCGAGATAGGCGAAGAAGGACCCCGAGGAGAGCGCCGCGGTCCCGGCATAGCCCCAGAACCTCGGCGCGCGCAGCAGGTCGGGATATTGCGCCAGTTGCTGTCGGAAATTGCCGGTGGAGCGCGCCGCCGTCTCGCCCATGTCGAGGAAGGCCAGCGCGCCCACGGCGATCCCGGCCAGGAGCAGGGTGACGAAGCTCGCCTTCCAGCCGAACAGCCCGTCAAGGACCCCGCCGAGCGCGGGGGCCAGCATCGGCGCCACCGACATGCCCATGGTCACGTAGCCGATCATCGAGGCGCTCTCGTCCTGGCTGTAGAGGTCGCGGATCGCCGCGCGCGGCAGCACGAGCCCGGCGACGATGGCCGCCTGCGCCATGCGGAAGACCAGGAACACCGCCACATGGGTGGCCATGAGGCAGCCCAGCGTCGCCAGGCAGAAGGCGACGATCGCCCACAGCATGACGTTGCGGCGGCCGAACCGGTCCGAGATCGGCCCGATGACCAGCTGCATCGCCGCGTTGACGCCCAGGTATCCCGCCACCGCGATCTGCATCACGCCGTAGCTCGTCCCGAAATGCTCGGTCATGCCGGGCAGCGAGGGCAGGAACAGGTTCATCGACAGGGCCGCCAGCGAGGTCAGCGCGATCATCGTGGCGATGTGCGGCGGGCTGCGACGGTCGAGGAGGCGGGCGGTGCGGGCGGCGGGCATGGGCGGGATCTATCGCGCCGCGGGGGCGCGTCCACGCGCCGGGCCACGGCCGGGAAACATCGGAATTTGGGGTCTTTCGGCGGGCATCCCGGCTCCGTATGTTGCGCCGCGACGCACCGAGACGACAGGATCGAAGGGACCCCGCCCATGAAGGATATTCTCGAGCAGCTGGACCGGCGCCGCGCGGTCGCGCGACTGGGCGGGGGCGAGAAGCGGATCGAGGCGCAGCACGCCAAGGGCAAGCTGACCGCGCGCGAGCGGCTCGACCTCTTGCTCGACGAGGGCTCCTTCGAGGAGTTCGACATGTTCGTCACCCACCGCGCCACGGATTTCGGCATGGCCGAGAACAAGATCCCGGGCGACGGCGTGGTCACCGGCTGGGGCACGATCAACGGCCGGCAGGTCTATGTCTTCTCCCAGGACTTCACCGTCCTGGGCGGCTCGCTGTCGGAGACCCATGCCGGCAAGATCTGCAAGATCATGGACATGGCGATGCAGAACGGCGCGCCGGTGATCGGGCTGAACGATTCGGGCGGCGCGCGCATCCAGGAGGGCGTGTCGAGCCTCGCGGGCTATGCCGAGGTCTTCCAGAAGAACGTGATGGCCTCCGGCGTCATCCCGCAGATCAGCGTCATCATGGGCCCCTGCGCGGGCGGCGCCGTCTATTCCCCGGCGATGACCGACTTCATCTTCATGGTGAAGGATTCCAGCTACATGTTCGTCACCGGCCCCGACGTGGTGAAGACGGTGACCAACGAGGTGGTGACGGCCGAGGAACTGGGCGGCGCCACCACCCATACCCGCAAGTCCTCCGTCGCCGACGCCGCCTTCGAGAACGACGTCGAGGCGCTGATCGAGGTGCGGCGGCTGGTGGACCTGCTGCCGCAGTCGAACCGCGCGGGCGTCCCCGTGCGGCCCTTCTTCGACCGCCCCGACCGGGTCGAGGACAGCCTCGACACGGTGATCCCCGACAACCCCAACATGCCCTACGACATGAAGGAGGTGATCGCCAAGATCGCCGACGAGGGCGATTTCTACGAGATCCAGGAGATGTTCGCCAAGAACATCCTCACCGGCTTCGTCCGGCTGGAGGGGCGGACCGTGGGCGTGGTGGCGAACCAGCCGATGGTGCTGGCCGGCTGCCTCGACATCGATTCCAGCCGCAAGGCCGCCCGCTTCGTGCGGTTCTGCGACGCTTTCGAGATCCCGATCCTCACCTTCGTCGACGTGCCCGGCTTCCTGCCCGGCACGGGGCAGGAATTCGGCGGCGTCATCAAGCACGGCGCGAAGCTGCTGTTCGCCTATGGCGAGGCGACGGTGCCCAAGGTGACGGTGATCACCCGCAAGGCCTATGGCGGCGCCTATGACGTGATGTCGTCCAAGCACCTGCGGGGCGATTTCAACTACGCCTGGCCCACGGCCGAGATCGCGGTGATGGGCGCCAAGGGCGCGACCGAGATCCTCTATCGCTCCGAGCTGGGCGATGCCGACAAGATCGCCGCCCGGACGAAGGAATACGAGGAGAACTTCGCCAACCCGTTCAAGGCCGCCGAGCGGGGCTTCATCGACGAGGTGATCATGCCCCATTCCACCCGCCGCCGGGTCTGCCGCGCCTTCGCCTCCCTGCGCTCCAAGAAGCTGGAGAATCCCTGGAAGAAGCACGACAACATTCCGCTCTGACGGGGCCCGGCGATGGACAGGGCGGCGGGCCGGGCCTAGTGTCCGGCGCATGCGTATCCTGCCCGCCACCCTCGCCGTCGCCCTCTCTGCCCAGGTCTGCGCCGCCGCCACGCCGGAGGGCCAGTTCGCCGCCGACGGGATCGGCACGCAGAGCTGCGCGAACTTCTCCGCCGCCATCGACCAGCAGGAGCAGGAGCGCCTGGTCCTCTACGCCGCCTGGATCGAGGGCTTCGTGACCGGCACGAACGTGTTCCGCGAGGACACGTTCGACATCGCGCCCTGGCAGACCACCGGGCTCCTGATGAGCAAGATGCAGGCCTATTGCCGGGCCAATCCCGATACCGGCTTCGTCGTGGCGCTGGTCCGGCTCGTCTCGGTGCTGGCCCCCGACCGGCTGACCGAGGAGAGCCCGCGCGTCGAGGCCACGGCCGGGGCGGGCACCGTGGCCCTGCCGCAGGCCGTGCTGGAGCGGGTCCGCGCCGCGCTCGAGGCCGAGACGGGCGCGGCCATCGACACGCCGGAGGGCAGTTTCGGCCCCGCCTTCGCCGAGGCGCTGCGCAGCTACCAGTCCGAGGCCGGGCTGGACCCCACGGGCCTGCCCGATCAGGCCACGCTGAACACCCTGTTTCCCTGAAACCACGCGGGTCGGCGCGGCGGCGCCGATCGGTTTGCGGTGGGCTGGCCGGGGGCGCGGGCCCGGCCTATGGTGCGCGCCGGCCCCCGCATGTCGCGCGGGTCGTCAATCTGGATGCGGGCCAAACCCGCATCCGCCCGGAGGGAAGTGAGCATGTCGAACAGCATCAAGATCGTCCTGGGACTTGGCCTGCTGGCCCTGGCCGCCGCCTGCGCCCGCGAGGAAGAGCCCGTCACCTATGCCGAGCCGCCGGCGCCGATCGAGGCCGAGCCGAGCTACAGCAAGTACTGACAGGACGGGGCGGGCGGCCGCGGTCGCGCGCCCCGGCGGGGGCCATGCTCAAGCATCGCGGCTTTCCCGGCCGAATGCCGGGGACGGATTTCCAGTTCACCATCCGGCGCGCCAACCCGAAGGGCGCGACGCCGCTGACCGCGCGCGCGCGGTTCCGCGACCGCCGGTCGGCCGACCGGATGGCCGACCGGGCATTCCTGGCCGCGCTCTGGGACCAGTTCGGCGAGGCCCCGTTCGAGCGTGGCAACCTCGATGCCGGCCGGCTGTCCTGGCTGTTCGGGCGCGAGGTCGTGCCGGCCGAGGATCCCTTCGATCCCGAGAGCTACGAGGCGCTCCTGCGGATCGACGCGGCCCGGGCCCGGGCCGAGTTCCCCGAAATCTTCCCCTGACGGTAAGGATCGGCCGATGGCGGGGCCCCGGTAAGCGGGTTCGGGCCGATGCCGCAAGCTTGCGCTTGGCCGCCCGATCCGCCGCGCTAGACTGTCTCTTGGGCCGCGATTACGGCCCGTGACGCAAAAGATCGTACCCCCCAGCCGATCCGGCCCTGCGTGGCCGGATCGGACACCTCCCTGACCGGACGGCGCGCGACCCCGACATTTTGTGTCCTTCCGCCCCCAGTTTCACGCAATCATCCTCGCAGAGGATTGTGCCTGTCCCCGGGCGGTGGCATCACCCCTCCGACCAACCGGAGGGCAGAGATGATATCCGTTCCCAAGCGGGCCGTCGCCGCGGCCATCCTGGCCTTCGGGGCCGCCGCGTGCCAGCCGACAGACCGCGTCATCACGGTGGGGGCGGACGGCTCCGGCGGCAGCTACCTGTCGGGAACGCCGGAATACGCGCCGGATGATCCCTGCAAGGGCGTCGTGCCCGAACTCTGCCCGCGATGAGGCCCGCCTGATGTTCAAGAAGATCCTGATCGCCAACCGCGGCGAGATCGCCTGCCGCGTCATCAAGACCGCCCGCCGCATGGGCATCGCCACGGTGGCCCTGTATTCCGACGCCGATCGCAACGCGCTGCATGTGCGCATGGCCGACGAGGCGATCCATATCGGCCCGGCGCCGGCCAACCAGTCCTACATCGTGATCGACCGCGTGATGCAGGCGGTGCGCGACTCGGGCGCCGAAGCGGTGCATCCGGGCTACGGCTTCCTCAGCGAGAATCCCAAATTCGCCGCCGCGCTCGAGGAAGCGGGCGTCGCCTTCATCGGCCCGCCCCGGGGCGCGATCGAGGCGATGGGCGACAAGATCACCTCCAAGAAGCTGGCCGGCGAGGCCGGCGTCTCCACGGTGCCGGGCCATATGGGCCTGATCGAGGATGCCGACGAGGCGGTGCGGATCGCCGAGGGCATCGGCTACCCGGTGATGATCAAGGCCAGCGCCGGGGGCGGCGGCAAGGGCATGCGCATCGCCTGGGACGAGGCCGAGGCGCGCGAGGGCTTCCAGTCGTCGAAGAACGAGGCGGCGAACTCCTTCGGCGACGACCGGATCTTCATCGAGAAGTTCGTCACGCAACCGCGGCATATCGAGATCCAGGTGCTCGCCGACCGGCACGGCACCTGCATCTACCTGGGCGAGCGGGAATGCTCGATCCAGCGGCGCAACCAGAAGGTCATCGAGGAGGCGCCCTCGCCGTTCCTCGACGAGGCGACGCGGCGCGCCATGGGCGAGCAGGCGGTCGCCCTGGCGCAGGCCGTCGGCTACACCTCCGCCGGCACGGTGGAGTTCATCGTCGACGGGGAGCGGAACTTCTACTTCCTGGAGATGAATACCCGCCTCCAGGTGGAGCATCCCGTGACCGAGCTGATCACCGGGATCGATCTGGTGGAGCAGATGATCCGCGTCGCCGCCGGCGAGGCGTTGTCCATCGCGCAGGGCGACGTGACGCTCACCGGCTGGGCCATCGAGAGCCGGCTATACGCCGAGGATCCCTATCGCGGCTTCCTGCCCTCGATCGGGCGGCTGACGCGCTACCGCCCGCCGCGGGAGCAGGCCGCGGGGCCGATGCGGGACGCGGACAAGTGGCTGCCGCTGCCCGACGGGACGGCGGCGCCCACCGGCCAGACGGCGGTCAGGAACGATACCGGCGTCTTCGAGGGCGGCGAGATCTCGATGTATTACGACCCGATGATCGCCAAGCTCTGCACCTGGGGGCAGGATCGCGCCACCGCGCTGGAGGCGATGCGCCTGGCGCTCGACCGCTTCGAGGTGGAGGGGATCGGCCACAACCTGCCGTTCCTCTCGGCGGTGATGGACCATCCCAAATTCACCGCCGGCGAGATGACCACCGCCTTCATCGCCGAGGAATATCCCGAGGGCTTCGACGGCGTGGCCCTGCCCGAGGCCGAGCTGGACCGGGTGGCGGCCGCCGCCGCGGCGATGACCCGGGTGGTGGAGATCCGGCGCACCCGGATCTCGGGCCGGATGGACAACCACGAGCGCACGGTCGGCGACGAATGGGTCGTCTTCGCGCAAGGCCGGGAGATCGCGGTGACGGTCGCCGCCGACCGCGAGGGCGCCACGGTCCGCTTCGGCGACGGGCGCGAGATGCGCGTCGCCTCGGACTGGCGCCCGGGCGAGCCGCTGGCGGTGCTGGACGTGGACGGCGCGCCGCTGGTCCTGAAGGTGGGGCGGCTGACCGGCGGTTTCCGCATCCGCACCCGCGGCGCCGACCTGGCGGTGAAGCTCTATTCCCCCCGCCAGGCCGAGCTCGTGCGCCACATGCCCGAGAAGGAGGCGGCGGACACCTCGAAGATGCTGCTCTGCCCGATGCCGGGGCTGATGGTGAAGCTGCATGTGGAGGCGGGCGAGGAGGTCCAGGAGGGCCAGGCGCTCTGCACCGTCGAGGCGATGAAGATGGAGAACATCCTGCGCGCCGAGCGCCGGGCCACCGTCTCGGTCATCAATGCCGGCGAGGGCGACAGTCTCGCGGTGGACGAGGTCATCATGGAGTTCGAATGACGCGCGGCCGATGACCGGCGAGATCGATCCCCGCATCTGGCAGGCCATCATCGCCGGCCTGTTCGTGGCGATGGGCTGGCTGGTCAACGGCTGGCAGTCCCGCCGCCACCAGGACCGGCTGCGCCGCGAGCGGGTCAACGACGTGCAGCGTGCCCTCTATGCCGAGATCCGGGCCTATGTCGCGGTGCTGGAGCGGGACGGCTTCGCCGAGAACACGGCCCCCGAATACACCCGCGACATGGCCGCGCGGATCCGCGGCGAGCCGGACTTCTTCCCGCTGATCCCGCACGAGCGCAACCGCACCATCTTCTCGGCGGTGATCAGCGACATCCACGTCCTGCCCCGCGCGGTGGTCGATCCGGTGGCGGTCTACTACTCGCAGCTGGTGGCGATCGAGACGATGATCCGCGACCTGCGGGGCCTCGACAAGGCGAAGATCGGCGCCGAGCGGGCGGCGCGGATCTACGAGGATTACGTCTCGATGAAGACCGAGGCGCTGGTCCTGGGGCGCGACGCGATGCTGATGATGGGAGGCTATCTCTCGGGCGGGGCGGCGCGCGTGCGCCAGATCGAGACGGCGCTGGCGGAGCGCGACGCCGACATCCTGCGCCGTCGCGCGCCCGAATTGAAGCGCGAGATCGCCGAACTGGCGGGCCGGGTCAGTAACCGGGGCGCGGACCCGTCCGGCCGGTGATCGGCCGCGGGGCGTAGGTATCCTGGTTCGGCATGGGCGTTTGCTGTCTCATGTCCCCAATATAGGCGCTTGCGCCCGCGCGCGCAACGTTCAGCTCCCCTCGCGGATCTCGCGCTGGCGCACCGGCATCTTGTCGATCGAGCGCGACAATTCGCGCATGTGCCAGGGGAACGGCTTGCGCAGCGCCACGTCTCCGTCCTTGCCGATCAGCGTCAGCTGGAAGCCGCGGGGGCGCAGCTCCCGGCGCAGATCCGTCATGGCGGCGGGGTCCGTGTCCGTGACGATCACCACGTCGCGGCGCACCAGCTGGTCGATATCCTCCTCGATATAGGCCATCTGCTCCTGGAAAGCCGGCATCTGCGGCGCTTCGGCGAAGACGACGACGGGCCGGGCGATCCAGCGGAAGGCGCCCAGGTCGATCTCCGTGGCGTCGAAGATGGTGGTCGGATCCTCCCGCCACCGCTCGACGGCGGAAACGGAGTCATTTTCTTGCGCAAACACCGGGACAAGGCTTCCGAGTGCCATTAGGAACGCTGTGAGGGACAGGATGCGGGTCGCGGTCATGAGTGGAATATAGGCGGCAATCCGCACGGGATATAGGGTTTCGCCGACGCGCGTTGTCGCGGGCCCCGGTCACGACAAGAGGAGAGCGGAGATGAGCGACTGGAAATCGCGGGCCGAGAAGGAGCTTAAGGGCAGGCCGCTGGAGGATCTGACCTGGCACACGGCCGAGGGGATCGACATCGCGCCCGTTCACGACGCGCAGGATATCGAGGGGCTGGAGCACATGGGTGCCATGCCCGGCCTGCCGCCCTTCACCCGCGGCCCCAAGGCGACGATGTATGCCGGCCGGCCCTGGACGATCCGGCAATATGCCGGCTTCTCCACGGCCGAGGAATCGAACCGCTTCTACCGCCAGGCGCTCGACGCGGGCCAGCAGGGCGTCTCCGTGGCCTTCGACCTGGCCACCCATCGCGGTTACGACAGCGACCACGAGCGGGTGGAGGGCGACGTGGGCAAGGCCGGCGTCGCCATCGACTCGGTCGAGGACATGAAGATCCTGTTCGACGGCATCCCGCTGGGCGAGGTGTCGGTGTCGATGACCATGAACGGCGCGGTGATCCCGATCCTGGCCTCCTACATCGTCGCGGGCGAGGAGCAGGGCGTCGACGCGCGAGCGGCTCTCGGGGACCATCCAGAACGACATCCTCAAGGAGTTCATGGTCCGCAACACCTACATCTATCCGCCCGAACCCTCGATGCGGATCGTGGCCGACATCATCGACTACACCGCCAACGAGATGCCGCGCTTCAACTCCATCTCGATCTCCGGCTACCACATGCAGGAGGCCGGCGCGAACCTGGTGCAGGAGCTGGCCTTCACCCTCGCCGACGGCAAGGAATACGTGAAGACGGCCGTGGCCCGCGGCATGGACGTGGACCGCTTCGCCGGCCGGCTGTCGTTCTTCTTCGCCATCGGCATGAACTTCTTCATGGAGATCGCCAAGCTCCGCGCCGCGCGGTTCCTGTGGCACGAGATCATGGAGGAGGCGGGCGCGAAGGACGAGCGCTCCAAGATGCTGCGCACCCATTGCCAGACGAGCGGAGTGCAGCCTCGCCGAGCAGGACCCCTATAACAACGTCGTCCGCACCGCCTACGAGGCGATGTCGGCGGTGCTTGGCGGCACCCAGTCGCTGCACACGAACTCCTTCGACGAAGCCATTGCCCTGCCGACGGATTTCTCCGCCAGGATCGCCCGCAACACGCAACTCATCCTGCAGAACGAGACCGGGGTGACCAACGTGGTCGATCCGCTCGCCGGCTCCTACTACGTCGAGACGCTCACCGCCGAGATGATCGAGAAGGCCCGCGCCCTGATGGCCGAGGTGGACGATCTGGGCGGCATGACGAAGGCCGTCGAGAGCGGCATGCCCAAGCTGCGCATCGAGGAGGCGGCGGCCGCCAAGCAGGCCCGCATCGACCGCGGCGAGGAAGTGATCGTCGGCGTCAACCGGTTCCGCCTGACGCAGGAGGAGGAGCTCGACATCCGCGTGGTGGACAATGCCGGCGTCCGCACCAAGCAGATCGAGAAGCTGAAGACCTTGCGCGACACCCGCGACCAGGCCGCCTGCGACGCGGCGCTGGAGGCGCTGGAGGCGGGGGCCAGGGGCGACGGCAACCTGCTGGAACTGGCCGTGGAGGCTGCGCGCGCGCGCGCCACCGTGGGCGAGATCTCCATGGCGCTGGAACGCGTCTTCGGCCGCCACCGGGCCGAGGTGAAGACCCTCTCGGGCGTCTATGGTGCCGCCTACGAGGGCGACGAGGGCTATGCGAAGATCCAGAAGGATGTCGAGGATTTCGCCGAGGAGGAAGGCCGCCGGCCGCGCCTGCTGGTGGTGAAGATGGGCCAGGACGGCCACGACCGGGGCGCCAAGGTGATCGCCACCGCCTTCGCCGATATCGGCTTCGACGTCGATGTGGGCCCGCTGTTCCAGACCCCCGACGAGGCCGCCCAGGACGCGGTGGACAACGACGTCCACGTGGTCGGCATCTCCTCCCAGGCGGCAGGCCACATGACCAACGCGCCAAAGCTCATCCAGGCGCTGAAGGAGCGCGGCGCCGAGGACATCCTGGTGATCTGCGGCGGCGTGATCCCGCAGCGCGACTACGAGGTGCTGCGCGAGGCCGGGGTGGCGGCGGTCTTCGGCCCCGGCACCAACATTCCCCAGGCCGCCGCCCGGGTGCTGGAGCTGATCCGCGCCGCGCGCCGCGACGACGCGGCCTGATGCGGATCGACCACCTCGTCGTCACCGCGCCGGACCTCGACACCGGCGCCGCGGCGGTGCGGGACGCCCTGGGCGTCGCGCCCGAACCGGGCGGCGCCCATCCCGCCATGGGAACCCATAACCGCCTCCTGTCGCTCGGCGGGGCCTATCTGGAGGTGATCGCCGTCGATCCCGCGGCCCCCGCCCCGCAGCGCCCGCGCTGGTTCGGCCTCGACCATGCGGCGGCGGCGCCGCGCCTCGCCGCCTGGGTCGCGCAGCCCGCCGACATGGACCGGGCGCTGGCCGAGGCGCCGATGGGCATGGGCGAGCGTCAGGCCCTGACCCGGGGGGACCTGTCCTGGCAGCTGACCGTGCCGCGCTCGGGCGAGCTGCCCTTCGACGGCGTGATCCCGGCCCTGATCGCCTGGGAGGGGCCCTCGGCCGCCGACCGCCTGCCCGAATCCGGGCTGGAGCTGCGCCGCCTGCGGCTCACCCATCCCCGGATGGGCGACATCCGCGCCGCCTGGCCACGCCTGGCCGAGACGCCGGGCCTCGCGCTCGAGGTGGGCCAGCGCCCCGACATCGCCGCCGAGATCGCGACGCCGGAGGGGCTCAAGGTGCTGTCGGGCGCGCTCGGCTGAGATCCGCGCCGCCGGGGCAGGGGACGCCGCCGCCATCGAGGCGATCCGGATCCCGATCCTGCGCGACACGCTGGCGACCTTCGCCAGCCGGCCGAAAGGCGTCGCCGGGAGCACGGGGCTGATCGCGGCGCGGCAGGCGGCGGGGCACGCATTCCTCGTCGCCGCGGAGGCGGGCCGGGTGCTGGGCTTCGCGCGCTCCCAGCTTCGCGCAGTTCCGGGCCGATGCCGGCTACGCCCATGCCTTCGGGCACACGCTGCAGATGGCGCCCGCGGCGCGGGGACGCGGCCTCGGTCCGGGCGCTGCTGGGCGCGCGCGAATCCCGCGCCGCGCGGGCCGGTGGCCACCGGATGATCGGCGCGGTGAGCGGCGCCAATCCCGGGGGCCGCGCCTTCCACCTGGCCTGCGGCCATGCCGAGGCGGCGGTGCTGTCCGAGGACGGGCGCAAGGCGGGCCGCCGGCCGGACCTGCACCTGATGATGAAGGCGCTTTGACGCTTTGCTCCGGGGGGCGGCCCGGCTAGGTAGCCCCGCATGTCGATCTGGTCCCGAATAGCCGATGCCCTGTCCGCCCTTCGTCACGGCGAAAGCCTGTCGGCGGTGTTCGACCGGCTGCGCACCTCGCCCGAGCAGTCGGTGGGCTTCACCATCGCCGTCATCGCCCTCGGCGCGAAGATGGCCAAGGCCGACGGGCAGGTCACCCGCGACGAGGTGACCGCCTTCCGCGAGGTCTTCACCATCCCGCCCGAGGCCGAGGCGGCGGCGGGCCGCGTCTTCAACCTGGCGCGGCAGGACGTGGCCGGCTTCGAGGATTACGCCCGCCGCATCCGGCGCATGTTCGGCCGCGGCAGCGAGGCCCTGCCCGACCTGATGGAGGGGCTGTTCTACATCGCCGTCTCCGACGGCGCCTACCACCCCGACGAGGAGGTCTTCCTGCGCCGCGTGCAGGAGATCTTCGGCATCAGCGAGCCGGTCTTCCGTCGGATGCGGGCGCGCTTCGTGCCCGATGCCGATCCCGATCCCTACGAGGTCCTGGGCGTGGCGCCCGACGCCCCGCTCGAGGAGGTCCGCCGGGCCTGGCGCGCCCTGGTGCGCGACAGCCACCCCGACCGGATGATCGCCCGCGGCGTGCCGCAGGAGGCGGTGAAGATGGCCGAGCGGCGGATGCAGGCGATCAACCGGGCCTGGGAGGAGATCTCCGCGCGCCGCGCTGGACCGGGGGCCGGAACGGCGTAGAATGGCGGCCATGAAACCCGCGCTGATCCTCTTTCTTGCGGCGCTCTCCGCCGCGCCGGCTCCCGCCCAGGAGCCGGAAGAGGCACCCCGCGCCGAGGATATCGAGGAGGGTCTCGACCTCCTCGGCGAGGGCGCGCGCCGCCTCCTGCGCGGCCTGATGGGCGAGGTCGAGCCGCGGATGCGGGCGCTGGCCGAGGCGCTGGAGGCATGGGACTTCGAGGGGCTCGGCCTCGACGATCTGGGCGCCTATCACCCGCCCGAGATGCTGCCCAACGGCGACATCATCATCCGCCGCAAGCGCGACCTGCCCGGCGAGGACGAGTACGAGGACGAGGGCGAGATCGAGCTCTGAGCGGGCGCCTCAGGGCCGCTTCTGCACCGATCCGCCGCGGATGCGCCGGATGTCGGAACTGGCCGAGAGCGCCGAGGCCAGCGCGCTGAAGCGCGACACCGCCACCTCGCCCAGCAGGTCCAGCGCCGCGTCGCGCACCCGCAGCTCCAGGTGCTTCTTCTTGGGGAACCAGCGCAGCTCTCCGTTGCTCAGGGGCTCCTCGGCCGAGAACATGGCACCGAAGCGCATGGCCCGGCCCAGCACCTCGGCGGTGGCGATGTCGGCCTCCGGCAGGACCGAGATCATCGTCTCGAACCGGGTCCCCTCGCGCGATCCCTTGTAGCGATGCAGCAGGGAGAGGCCGAGGAACACCCGCTCCTCATGGGTCATCCCGCCCAGGTTGGCGCGGGTGACGCTGTCGAAACAGGCCTCGTGGCGGTAATCGGGATGGGCGCGCCAGTTCACGTCGTGCAGCAGGCAGGCCGCCCGCACGATCCGCTGCCGCGCCTTCGGGGCGGAGCGGAACAGCGGCAGCACGAAGTGATAGAGCGCGCGGCCGAACCCGGGCTGCCGGGCATCCTTCGCCTCGACGAAGCGGCAGGCCTCGATCAGCGGGTCGCGGTCGCGCAGGCGCTGCGGCATCTGGTCGAACAGGACGCCCTCGCGGATGCCGTAGGAGGAGATCGCGATCTCCTTCGGCTTCAGCGCCTTGACCAGCTCGCGCAGCACCTGCGCGGCCAGCGGCACCAGCGACATGCGGCTCTCGCCGATGCCGGTCGCGGCGCGCAGCTCGGGGACGGTCGACTTCTGGATGAACTTGACGGTGGCGCGCACGTCCTTGGGAGTCATCCGGTATTCGTGCAGCACATGCAGCGGATAGCCCCGCCGCTCCATGTCGATGCGGGCGATGGCCCGCCAGGATCCGCCGACGAGGAACATCCGCCCCGCGCCGGTGCCCACCTGCGCCGCCAGGTCGGCGACGGTATCCCCGATCTCGGCGCGCAGCGCCTTCTTGCCCCCCGCGATCCCCTGCAGGCGAAGGGGGCCGAGCGGCGAGGTCAGGCAGGTGCCGATCCGGCCCTTGCCGACCTGCGCCAGCTCCATCGAGGAGCCGCCGATGTCGCAGACCAGCCCCTCGGCCTCGGGCCAGCCCACCAGCACGCCCTGGGCCGACAGCCGGGCCTCCTCGGGGCCGTCGATGATGCGGATCGCGATGCCGGTCTCGGCCTCGACCTCGGCGCGGAAGAACTCGCCGTCCTCGGCCTCGCGCATGGCGGCGGTGGCCACCGCGATCACCGGCGCCGCCCCCATCCCCGCGATCAGCTGCTTGAAGCGCCGCATCGCCGCCATCGCGCGCACCTTGCCCTGCGGGTTGAGGCGCCCCGTATCGGCGAAGCCGGAGCCCAGGCCCGCCATCACCTTCTCGTTGAAGAAGTAGGCGGGCGAGCGTGCCGCCCCGTCGAAGATCACCAGGCGGATCGAGTTCGATCCGATATCGATCACCGCCACGCGGCTCAGCGCCCGGACCGTGGGGTCGTCGAAGATCGGCGGGCCGAACTGGCCGTATTCCGCCTGGATGTCCGTCGATTCGAGCACAGGGTCCTTCCCGGCGGGATCGCAGGGAACATGGCGCGCCGCGGGGCCCCGGTCAACGGCGCGCGGCCGTGCTGGGCGCCGTCCGGCCGTCCAGACGACCGGCCCGCCCGGCGGCGGGCCGGCCCGCCCGTCAGTTCGGGATCTCTCCCGTCAGGCCCTCGACGAAGAAGTCCATGCCCAGCAGGGTCTCGTCGCTGGCGGTCTCCCCCTCGGCCAGCCATGCGCTGCCGTCCTGGCGGTTGATCGGGCCGGTGAAGGGGTGCAGCTCGCCGCTGGCGATCTTCTCCTTCATTTCCAGCGCTTCGGCGCGGACCCCCTCGGGCACCGCCTTGGTGATCTCGCCGATCTCGACCATGCCCTCGCCGATCCCGTGCCAGATCGACTGGCTCTCCCAGCTGCCGTCGATCACCGCCTGAACCCGGTCGATGTAGTAGGGCGCCCAGTTGTCGATGATCGAGCTCACGCGCGGCTCGGGCGCGTATTCCGACATGTCCGAGGCCTGGCCGAAGGTGATCACGTCGCCCGCCTCGGCCGCCGCCGCCTGCGGCGCGGTGGAATCGGTGTGCTGCAGGATCACGTCGGCGCCCTGCTCGATCAGCGCCTTGGCGGCGTCGGCCTCCTTGGCCGGGTCGAACCAGGTGAAGGCCCAGACCACGTTGAACTCCACCTCCGGGTTCACCGCGCTGGCCGAGAGATAGGCCGCGTTGATGCCGCGGATCACCTCGGGGATCGGGAACGAGGCGATGTAGCCGACGCGGTTCGATTCGGTCATCGACCCGGCGATGTGCCCCTGCACCGCGCGCCCCTCGTAGAAGCGGGCGGAGTAGTTCGACACGTTGGGCGCGGTCTTGTAGCCGGTGGCGTGCTCGAACATCACGTCGGGGAACTTCTCGGCGACGTTCATCACCGGATCCATGTAGCCGAAGGAAGTGGCGAAGATCAGGTCGGCGCCCGACAGCGCCATCTGCGTCATCACCCGCTCGGCATCGGCGCCCTCCGGCACGCTCTCCTGGTAGACGGTCTCGACGCGGTCGCCGAATTCCTCCTCCACGGCGAGGCGCGCCTCGTTGTGCTCGTAGGTCCAGCCGCCGTCGCCGATCGGGCCGACGAAGATGAAGCCGACCTTGACGGGGTCGTCCTGGGCCGCGGCCCCGGTGGCGAGCGCGGCGGCGGTGGCCGTGCCCAGAAGCAGTCTGCGGGTGAGCATGGGTTTCTCCGATCTTGTTGTCCCCGGCCTTTGCCTAACATCCCGGCGGGGCCTTGGGATAGCTGTGCTTGTGCGCGGAGAAGAAAGCACTTCTCCGCGCACCGGCTCCGGCCCCGTCTGCCCGGAAAACGGGCAGCCGCGCCTAGTCGCAGGACCAGCTCTCGGCCGCGCGCCAGTCGCCGTCGCCGTCGAATTGCGCGGTGCGGGGATGGGCGCAGACCGGGCGCGACCAGCGTTCCTCGCCCTCCACGCTCTTGGTGGTCATCAGCCGGTCGGGCGCCGCGCCGCGCTCCACCCACGCCTCCAGCGCCGAGAGCGGGTCGAAGCCCGCCTGGTCGATCCCGGGCCCCGTGCCCTGAATGCCGCAATGGTCCATGCCGGGGATCATGAACAGCCGCGCGAACTCCGTGCCGGTCGTCTCCTCAAGCTTGCCCCAGTAGTCCAGCGTCTTGCCGGGAAACACGATGGCGTCGGCCAGCCCGTGATACATCAGGAGCTTGCCGCCCGCGTCGCGGAACGCGGTCAGGTCGGGATCGTCGGAATTGTAGATCTCCGCCATCGGCGCCATGCGCGCCGGATCGGCGTCGAAGTCGAAATCCAGGATCGACCACTCCGCCGGCGGGTCGGTCGGGAAGGCCATGTATTTCAGGAAATTCGGCCCGAACTGCGTCGGCACCAGCGCGCCGCCGCCATCGGCCAGCCCGGTCAGCCAGAGCGGCCAGTAGGGCTCCGACCCTTTCGGAACGGCCGCGGGGTAGAGCACCTCGCCCGCGCTGGTCACGGGCCGGGCATACCAGCCTCCAGCACCTCGATCTTCTCGGGCGAAAGGTCGAGCGTGGCCGGGTCGAACTTGCAGGCGGCGGGGTTCGAGATCATGCCGTCCTCCACCCCGTCATCGGCGTCGCAGGCGGCAATCACCGCCTCGGCCACCACCTGCGCGTCGCCCGGCTGGAGGATCGGTGCGCCCGTCCGCGCCCGTGTTGGCCTGCGCGATCCAGGCGAAATGCGACCCCACGAGGCCGGGATAGTCGAGCGCCGGCGCGCCCGAGATGATGCCGTCGAAATCCTCCGGCTGGCGCAGGGCGGCCATGTTGGCCATCCGCCCGCCGGTGGAGCAGCCCTGGAAATAGGAGTAATCGGGGTCGCGGTCATAGCGGGCGCGGGTCAGCGCCTTGGCGGCCGCCGTGGTCGCCTCCACGGCGCGGTAGCCCCAGTCGGCCTCGGCCACCGGGTCGGCCTGCGCCCAGCGGGCATCGGTGGACCCGGCCCCCCAGTGCCCGCCATTCATCGTTGCCGCCGCATAGCCGCGCTCGACGGCGTAGTTGATCGCGTTGATGAAACCGGGCGCATCGGCCGGCACCTGCCCGCAGAACCCGCCGCATCCGGCCATGTAGAACCGCCCGTTCCACTCCTCCGGCAGGCGCAGCTCGAACCGGGTTTCGGGCCAGATCGTGCCCTGCACCCGGCAATGGGCGGGCAACTCGCCCTCCGCCGCCACGGGCCGGGCGAGCGTCACATCGGCGCCGGGCAGGGCGACGTTGGCCAGGTCGCGGCACGGCGTCGCCTCCTGGGCGAGGGCGGGCGGGGCCAGGCCCACGGCGGCAATCGCGATGATCCAGCGTGTCATTCTGCCTCCTCCGGTTGATCGCGGCGATCCTCGGACGGAAGCGGGGCCAGGGGCAAGGCCCCGGAACGAAACCGGCCCGCCGCGGGGAGCGCGACGGGCCGGGATCAGCGTTATACGGGCGCGATCAGCGGTCGAGCTTCTCGTCCAGCGTCGACTTCTCCTGCACCGAGGGCTGCTCGGTGCGCTGCTCGTCGACGGTTTCCAGCTCGTCCATCTGGGCGGCGCCGATATCGTCGAACAACTCCTGGATCTCGAACTCCGCGGCGGCTTCCTCGTCGGCGGCGATCTCCTGGATCGACTTGCCCTGCTTCTGGATCTCGGCCTCCTCGACCGTGCGGGCGACGTTCAGCTCGATCTCGATCTCCACCTCGGGGTGGAGCGTCACGGTCGCCTTGTGCAGGCCCAGATACTTGATGGGCGCGCCCAGCGCGACCTGGCGGCGGTCGATCTCGAACCCGTCCTCGGCGGCGGCCTCGGCCACGTCGCGGGTCGAGACGGAGCCGTAGAGCGCGCCGCCGTCCGAGGCGGCCCGGATCACGACGAACTGCTGTCCTTCCAGATCCTTCGCCAGGCCTTGGGCCTCGCGCTTGGTCTCCTCGTTGCGGGCCTCCAGGTCGGCCTTCTGCTGCTCGAAGGCGGCGACGTTGGACTTCGAGGCCCAGAGCGCCTTCTTCTGCGGCAGCAGGTAGTTGCGGGCATAGCCCTCGCGGACCGAGACGACCTCGCCCATGTTGCCGAGCTTGGCGACCCGCTCGAGCAGGATGACGTTCATGGCCATTGGCTGGACCTCCTCACTTCACGGCGTAGGGAAGAAGGGCGAGGAAGCGGGCGCGCTTGATGGCGCGCGACAACTCGCGCTGCTTCTTCGAGGACACCGCGGTGATGCGGCTCGGCACGATCTTGCCGCGCTCCGAGATGTAGCGCTGCAGCAGCTTCGTGTCCTTGTAATCGATCTTGGGCGCATTGTCCCCCGAGAAGGGGCAGACCTTGCGGCGGCGGAAAAACGGTTTGGCGGCCATCGTTGGTGCTCCTTCTTACCGGCGGGGGCGGCGATCGTCGCGATCGTCACGCTTCTGCATCTGGATCGAGGGACCGTCCTCGTGGCCGTCGACCTTGATCGTCATGACCCGCATCACGTCGTCGTGCAGGCGCATCAGGCGCTCCATCTCCTGCACGGCGGGCGCGGGCGCGTCGGTGCGCAGGAACGCGTAGTGGCCCTTGCGGTTCTTGTTGATCTTGTAGGCCATCGTCTTGACGCCCCAGTACTCGCTGTCGACGAGCTTGCCGCCGTTGTCCGACAGCACGGAGCCGAAATGTTCGATGAGTCCCTCGGCCTGGGTGTTCGACAGGTCCTGCCGGGAGATGAAGACATGCTCGTAGAGCGGCATGGTCCGTATCCTTGTCACGGGCGCATTTCATAGACCGGGAATGGATCTTCCGCGCCCCGGTCACGAGAGGCTGCGCCGATCTGTGTCGCTCGCGGAAGTCCGCGGGGGGTAACGCCTCGGCCCGCGATTTGCAAGGCGTCTCCGCGCGTTGCGGGGGGTTCCGTCCGGGCCCGGAATGGACTTTACTAACAACAGTCAACACGGTCCGGCGGCCATTCGACCGGGGGGGTCCCGCCGCGGACGAACAGGGGGACGGGGTGCCATGATTCGGTCGGAACTGATCCAGAAGGTCGCGGACGACAACCCGCACCTGACCCAGCGGGACGTGGAGCGCATAGTCGCCACCATATTCGAGGAGATCATCCAGACGATGGCCGATGGCGGCCGCGCCGAGCTTCGCGGCTTCGGCGCCTTCTCGGTCAAGAAGCGCGACGCGCGGCAGGGCCGCAACCCGCGGACCGGAGAGTCGGTTGCGGTCGAGGAGAAGCACGTGCCATTCTTCAAGGCGGGCAAGTTGCTCAGGGACAGGTTGAACGGGGGGTGAACCGGATGCGCTACGTCAAGGTCTTCATACTGGCGGTACTCGCCGTGCTCCTCGTGTCGGTCGCGCTGGCCAATTCCGCGCCCGTCACCCTGCGGCTGGTGCCCGAGGCGATGGCCGGGTTCATGGGCTTGACCTGGACGGTCACGCTGCCGATGTTCGTGGTGATCCTGGGCGCGGTGGCGATCGGCGTCCTGATCGGGTTCCTGTGGGAGTTCGCGCGGGAGCACAAGCACCGCGCCGCCGCCCGCGAGGAGCGGCGCGAACGCCGGGCGCTGGAACGCAAGGTCACCACCATGCGCGGCGGCTCCCGCTCCGATCAGGGCAACGAGATCCTGGCGCTGCTCGAGGACGGATCGGTGCCGAAACAGAAGAAGGCCTCGTGACGGCGACGAAGTTCAAGATCTGCGGGTTGACCGATCCGGCGGACATCCCCGCCGCGATCCTGGCCGGCGCGTCCTATCTGGGCTTCGTCTTCTTTCCGCGCTCGCCGCGCCACCTCACCCTCGACGAGGCGGCGCTGATGGCGCGATCGGTGCCAGAGGGCCTGACAAGGGTCGCGCTGACGGTGAATGCCTCCGATGCCGAACTCGACGCCCTGGTCGCGGCGGTGCCGCTCGACATGCTCCAGCTGCACGGCACCGAGACTCCGCTGCGCGTGGCCGAGGTGCGCGCGCGGTACCGCCTGCCGGTGATGAAGGCCGTGGGCGTGCGCGGCCCCGAGGATCTCGCCGCCGTGGAGGAGCAGGCCCGGGCCGCCGACCAGCTCCTGATCGACGCGAAGCCGGCCGAGGGGGCGGAGCTGCCGGGCGGCAACGGCCTCGCCTTCGACTGGCGGCTGGTCGCGGGGCGCCGCTGGAGCTGCCCGTGGATGCTGGCCGGCGGGCTGACGCCCGACAACGTGGCCGAGGCGGTCCGGGTGACCGGCGCGACCCAGGTCGACGTGTCCTCCGGCGTCGAGAGCGCGCCCGGCGTCAAGGATCCCGCGCGCATGGCCGCCTTCGGCGCCGCGCTCGGCGGCTGATCCCGGCCGACCGGTCAAGCCGGCGTGACGAAGCCGATCCCCGGCATTTGATCTCTGCGCGACCATCCCCACCTCTGCCGCATGGATGACCCAATGACACGCCGCGAGAAGATGAGCCGCCGGCTCGACCGGCAGTTCGACGCGCTGGCCCAGGGCGTGCCCGCGGCGTCGGGCCCGATACAGTACCTGCGCCAGCGCCGGCTCGCCCTGCTGCGGATCCCGCTCGGGCTCGCGCTCGTGGCGGGCGGGATCTTCTCCCTCCTGCCGTTCCTCGGCGTCTGGATGCTGCCGCTCGGGCTCTTGCTCCTGGCCATCGACCTGCCGATCCTGCGGCCGCTCATCACGTCGGTCATGATCCGCCTCCGGCGCCGGATCGCGGCACTGCGCCGCTGGCTGCGCTGACGCTTGCCCCCGGGCCCGCCCGCGCGGTAGGCAGCGGCAACCACGAGGGGAGGTGCCCGATGCCCGACGATCTTCTGAACAGCTTCACCACCGGCCCCGACGAGAAGGGCCGGTTCGGCGATTTCGGCGGCCGCTTCGTCTCCGAGACGCTGATGCCGCTGATCCTGCGGCTGCAGGCGGAATACGAGAAGGCCAAGACCGACAAGTCCTTCTGGGACGAGATGCGGCATCTGTGGACCCATTACGTCGGCCGCCCCTCGCCGCTCTACTTCGCCGAGCGGATGACCGACCGGCTGGGCGGCGCCCGGATCTACCTCAAGCGCGACGAGTTGAACCATACCGGCGCGCACAAGATCAACAACGTGCTGGGGCAGATCCTGCTCGCCCGCCGCATGGGCAAGGAGCGCATCATCGCCGAGACCGGCGCCGGCCAGCACGGCGTCGCCACCGCCACGGTCTGCGCCAAGTTCGGGCTGAAATGCGTGGTCTACATGGGCGCCCACGACGTGGAGCGCCAGCAGCCCAACGTGTTCCGCATGCGGCTCCTCGGCGCGCAGGTGATTCCGGTCACCTCCGGGCGCGGCACGCTGAAGGACGCGATGAACGACGCCCTGCGCGACTGGGTGACCAATGTGCGCGACACCTTCTACTGCATCGGCACGGTGGCGGGCCCACATCCCTATCCGGCCATGGTGCGCGACTTCCAGTCGATCATCGGCACCGAGGCCAAGGCGCAGATGCAGGAGGCCGAGGGCCGGCTGCCCGACACGCTGGTCGCCGCGATCGGCGGCGGCTCCAACGCCATGGGCCTGTTCTATCCCTTCCTCGACGAACGCTCGGTGCGGATCATCGGCGTCGAGGCCGGCGGGAAGGGCGTGAACGAGAAGATGGAGCATTGCGCCTCGCTGGTGGGCGGCCGGCCGGGCGTGCTGCACGGAAACCGCACCTACCTGTTGCAGAACGAGGACGGCCAGATTCTCGAGGGCCATTCCATCTCGGCCGGGCTCGACTACCCGGGCATCGGGCCGGAACATGCCTGGCTGCACGAGACGAAGCGCGCCGAATACGTCGCGATCACGGATGACGAGGCGCTGGAGGCCTTCACCTTCTGCTGCGAGAGCGAGGGGATCATCCCCGCGCTGGAACCCTCCCATGCGCTGGCCCACGTGATGAAGATCGCGCCGGACCTGCCGCGCGATCACCTGATCTGCATGAACATGTGCGGCCGGGGCGACAAGGACATCTTCACCGTGGCAAGCGCGCTCGGCGTCGATATCTCCAAGTCGTCCTGACTCGCATCGAAGCGACGGGGCGCCTTCTCAGCTCCCCTCGGGCAGGGCATGGCGCTCCAGCAGCTCGCGTGGGACGATCTCCAGCGCGCGGGCATGGGTCGCCGACAGAACCACCTTCGGCGCGCAATCCTCCGCCGCCGCCTGCAGGAATCGCGCCGCGCAGAGGCACCAGCGGTCGCCGGCGGCGAGGCCGGGAAAGCCGTATTCGGGCCGCGGGGTCGAGAGGTCGTTGCCGAGATATTTCGATAGCGCCAGGAACTCGCCGGTGACGACCGCGCAGACCGTGTGGCTGCCGGTATCCTCCGCGCAGGTGTTGCAGTGCCCGTCGCGAAAGAAGCCGGTCCGCGGCGCCTCCGAACAGGGGTTGAGCGGCGTCCCCAGCACGTTGATCGGGTCGTCGATATTCATCTGATCCTCCCCCGGGCCTGATCGGACGCGGGCCCGCGCCACGGCCGCCCCCCTCATGCTGCCGCCATGGGCCGGAAAATCAAGCCGGGGCCCGGGCGGACAAGTCGGGTCGGGCCGTCATTCCCGTTCCGCCTGGCCCTGAAACGGCAAGAGCCCCGGCCGGGGCCGGGGCTCTCTGTCGGGTCGATGACCCGGCGTCAGATCCTGACGATCAGGCCGCCTTCTTCTTGCGGCGGGCGACGAAGCCGCCGACGCCCAGGGCGCCGAGCAGCAGGCCGCCAGCGGCCGGAACCGGAACCGCCGCCGTGGTGAAGGAGGCGTCGACATCGACGTTCTCGGCGCCGCCTTCGTAGCCGTAGCCGAGCGTGAACATTTCACCGGCGGCGAGGTCGAAGCCGTCGAGGAAGTCGAGCGCGGCGGAGGTTCCGCCCGGGCCCTGATTGATCTCGTCGGACGTGAAGGAGCCGGTCTGAACCGACCCGTCCATGCGGGTCCAGTTGAAGACGACCTTCATCAGGTCTTCGCCGTCGTTGAAGCCGTTGCCGGTCAGCGAGAAGCCGGCGATGCGGAGGCGCTCCTGAGCGGTGAACTCCACTTCCTCGGTGTCGCCGCCCGCATTCAGGGTCGTGTTCACCAGAACACGCTCACCGACGGTCAGATCCTGGTCACCGACGCCGAACGTCGTCGTCGCGGCCGAGGCGGACCCGGCCAGGGCGACGAGGGCCACCGCACTGGCGGCCATGGTCGAGGTGGTCTTGGAAAATGTCATTAATTACTCTCCGATGGTTGGAACGCGTGACGTCGCGCTTTCCGGGTTGGAAACTATAGGAACGGTCAGCCGTGGCAATGCCGCCGCCGCGAAAAACCGTGAATAATTTGTTAATGTCGGATGGAACCGGCCCGCCCCTTGCTGCGCGCCAAACCCCTGGTTGCGAACCCCGCCCGCAAGCAGGCCGGGACCACTCGCAGGAGGCGACTGGCGGTATTCTGCGGGGCGGCGGTCTTCGATGGGGGCAACGCGAACCCTCTGCCGGGATGATTCGAGAGAGCCTGGAATTCGCGGGCGACGATCGCCGACCGCATGGCTCCGGTATCCGTGCCGCAGCTCTGCCGAGGGCCGTCCCGGACAGGGCGGTTCGGCGCGTATCGGAGGAGGCCCAACCGCCCTCGCCGCCGATCGCGCCGGTATCCCTCGACGATTTCCCGCGGCACGGTCGGCTGCGCATCGTCCCGTGCCGCCTGCGTTTCCCGAACGGGGAAGAGCCCCGGCCGGGGCCGGGGCTCTCCGTGAGGATCGATGACCCGAAGTCCGACCGTGGTTGTCAGCTCGCCTTCTTCTTGCGGCGCGCGACGAGGCCGCCGAGGCCCAGGGCGCCGAGGAGCAGGCCGCCAGCGGCCGGGATCGGTACCAAGGCCGTTTCAAAGGCGATGTCGACATCCACGTTTCTGTCGCCGCCGCCATAATTGGCGAAGACGTCGAGCGTGTCCCCGCTGAACAGCGTCAGGCCGGGAAGCTCGTCCGACACGCCCCTGGGTCCCGGAAGGATCTCGTCGATATCGAAGTTCTTCGACTCGGACGCACCGGCCGATGTGTACCCGAAGGTCACGTTCAGAAGATCGGCGCCACCGGAGAAGCCGTTTCCGGTCACGGCGAACTGGCTGAGCCGGATCGACTCGGCCGCGGTGAACGTGATGGTCGCCGATGTATCCGCCGGCGTGAGGGTGGTGTTGATGAGGACGAAGTCATCCGCGGTCAGGATGTCGTCACCTTCTTCCAGGGTCCAGGTGGCAGCAGAGGCCGACCCGACCATTGCTGCCAGAGCCACGACGCTCGCGGCTATTGTAGAGGTGGTCTTGGAAAATGCCATTCTAGTACTCTCCATTGCTGGTACGCGTTACACCGCGCCGCCGCCTTCAAAAGTTAACGAGATGCGTCGCCATGGCAATGCCGCCGGTGCGAGAAAGCGGCATTTTGTTTCAGGGATCGGCCGGCGCTGAGCAGTATTTTTCAAGCGCATGGAAATAGTGCACAACATTGCTGTCGCCGAAGGCACGCCGTCTGCAACCATGACGAGAGCCGCGGCGAATAATCAACGCAGGACGGTCATGCCGCGAGTCAGTCCCTCGACCGTCATCGGCACCATGCGGTCGGGACCGAGGATCGACCGGATCATCCGCGTCGATTCCGTCACCGGCCAGAACCGCTCGGGCACCGGGTTGATCCACAGATGCCCCGGCCACTGGTCGCGGGCGCGGGACAGCCACACCTCGCCCGATTCCCGGTTCCAGTGCTCGTTGGCGCCGCCGGGCACCGCGATCTCGTAGGGGCTCATCGCGGCGTCGCCGACGAAGATGCAGCGCCATTCGGGCCCGTAGGTGCGCAGCACGTCCCGGGTCGGCACCTGCTCGGTCCAGCGGCGCCGGTTGTCGCGCCACACCCCCTCGTAGAGGCAGTTGTGGAAGTAGAACTGCTCCAGGTGGCGGAACTCGGACCGCGCGGCGGAGAACAGCTCCGAGACGACCTGCACGTGGTCGTCCATCGACCCGCCCACGTCGAGGAACAGCAGCACCTTCGCGGCATTGCGGCGCTCGGGCCGCGTCTTCACGTCGAGATAGCCGTTCGAGGCGGTGGAGCGGATCGTGCCGGGCAGGTCCAGCTCCTCGCGCGCGCCGTCGCGCGCCCAGCGGCGCAGCCGCTTCAGCGCCACCTTGATGTTGCGGGTGCCGATCTCGACCTCGTCGTCGAGGTTGCGGAACTCGCGCCGGTCCCAGACCTTCACGGCGCGGCGATGGCGCGAGCGGTCCTGGCCGATCCGCACGCCCTCGGGGTTGTAGCCGTAGGCGCCGAAGGGCGAGGTGCCGGCGGTGCCGACCCACTTGCTGCCGCCCTGGTGGCGCCCCTCCTGCTCCTTCAGCCGCTCCTTCAGCGTTTCCATCAGCTTGTCGAAGCCGCCCAGCGCCTCGATCTCGGCGCGCTCCTCGGGGCTCAGGTGCTTCTCCGCCATGCGGCGCAGCCAGTCCTCGGGCAGGTCCATCGCCTCCAGCACGGCCTCGGGCGGGATCGCCTCGATGCCGGAAAAGGCGCGCGCGAAGGCCTGGTCGAAGCGGTCGATATGGCGCTCGTCCTTGACCAGCGCGGCGCGGGCGAGGTGGTAGAACCCGTCCACGTCGTAGGTCACCAGCCCGGTGCGCAGCGCGGCCAGGAAGTCGAGGAATTCCCGCAGGGAGGCGGGCACCTTGTGCCGGCGCAGCTCGTCGAAGAACGGCAGGAACATCAGGCGAAGAGCCTCTCGGCGACGATGGTGAGCACGAGGCCGGCCAGCGCGCCGCCGATGGCGCAGGCGGCGGCGTATTGCAGCTTGTCGGCGCGCTTGCCGCCGTGGCGGGCGGCCAGGCGGGCGCCCAACAGGGCGCCCAGCAGCACTCCAGCGAAGACGATCACGATCCGGTATTCCTTCTGTTCGGGGCGAGGTCGGCGATCTCGTCGGCGCGGCGGCGGATCTCGGCCGGGTCGCCGTACCCGTAGCGGGCCCAGCCCAGCGCCTCGCCGCGCAGGCGCCGCGCCGCCGCCACGCGCCCCGTATCGCGCAACGCTTCCGCTTTGACCATGAGCAGCGTGGACAGGAGCGCCGCGTTCTGCGCCTCGATCACCGCCCCGGTATGCGCGTCGACGATCTCGATCGCGCTTTCGGGCTGCCCCGCCGAGAGGGCGAAGGCGGCGAGCTGCACCGCCACATGCGCGCCGTGGACCCGCGTGGCCGGGTCGCGGTCGTAGATCTCGGCCGCCCGCAGATAGGCCCCGAGGGCGAGGTCGGGCGCATCGGCCAGCGACAGCCGCCCCAGCGCGAAGAAGGAGAAGGCCAGCCGGTTGTCCTCCCAGCCCCGTGCCCGGGCGATGCCCAGGGCGCGCGCCGCCGCCTCCCGGCGCCGCTGGTCGGAGGCGCCGGGGCCGAGCGCCTCCTCGATCTGTGCCGACCAGTCCGGCGACGGCGGATCGGCGGGGGCGGAACCGCCGCGCGCGCCCGCGGGATTCAGCCTGTCGAGCACGCCGGGCAGGCGGCGCGCCACCTCGGCGCGCGTCATGCCGGACCGCAGTTCGGGCGCGTAGGTGGCCCGCAGGATCAGCATGTCGAACCCGGTCAGCACGGTGTGGAAGTTGTCGTCGTTGAAGACGCTGTCGGTCAGCCGATAGAGGTCGTTCAACGGGCCCAGCGCCTGGGCCAGTTCCTCGTGCAGGCAGTCGCGCAGTTCCTGCGGGGCCACGTCGCCGGGGACGAAGATCGCCAGGCGGTCCCGGCGCTCCAGCGTCGTCCAGTCGATCTCCGGGCCGCGGCGGTTGCGCAGGAAGCCGCGCCAGTCGGTGACCCGCGGCACCACGAAACAGGCCGCCGCCGGCACCGTGCGCTGCAGCGTCTCCCGCGGGATGACCTGCACGGTGACGTTGGCGGCCCGGTTCCCCGGGACGCGGCGGATGTCGATCCCGGCCTCGACGCGCAGCCGCTCCAGCAGCTGCCCCAGATCCGTGTCGAGGCTCGCCGGGCTGTCCCCCAGCACGCGCAGGGAGATCGGCCCCTCGAACCGCGTGAACCGGGGCAGGGCCCGGCCGCTTTCGAGCATGAAGGACAGGTCCAGGAAGTCGCGGGCGATCTCGGCATTGGAGCGCGTGGGCGGCGCCGCTCGCGTGGCCGCGAAGCCGCGCATGGGCGGCAGCATCTCGGCCGCGCCGGTCCGGTTCGACGCCTCCGGCACCGCGCAGGAGGACAGGAGCACGATCGCGGTCGCGAGGAGGGCACGGAGCGTCATCCGGGCCAGTCTTTCCGAACCGCGGCGACAATCCAACCGGCGCCGCGCGGCGATGCGACAATCTTGATCACCGTGACGGGCGGGCCGCGGCGCGGAGGGCGGGATCGCGGTCGCGAGCGACTTGCGATTCCCCGCCCGAGGCCATAGAACCGCGCGAACCCCGCGGGGCCCGGAGCGGGCGGCGCGCATCCCACCATTTGCTGATGAGGACATGATGCAGGTCAACGAGACCGTGAACGAGGGCTTGAAGCGCGGCTATCAGATCACCGTCACGGCCGACGAGCTCGACCAGAAGGTGAACGAGAAGCTGGTCGAGGCGCAACCCGATGTCGAGATGAAGGGCTTCCGCAAGGGCAAGGTGCCGCTGGCCCTCCTGAAGAAGCAGTTCGGCGACCGGCTCCTGGGCGAGGCCATGCAGGAAGCCGTCGACAGTGCCATGTCGAAGCATTTCGAGGAGACCGGCGACCGGCCCGCCGCCCAGCCCGACGTCAAGATGACGGGCGAGAACTGGCAGAAGGGCGAGGATGTCGAGGTCGAGATGACCTACGAGAAGCTGCCCGAGATCCCCGAATTCGACGCCTCCGGGATCGAGATCGAGCGGCTCAAGGTCACCCCCGACGAGGGGGCCGTGGACGAGGCGCTGGACTCGCTCGCCAAGAACGCCCAGGCCTTCGAGGCCAAGGAGGGCGCGGCCGAGGACGGCGACCAGGTGGTCATCGACTTCGAGGGATTCGTCGACGGCGAGGCCTTCGAGGGCGGCAGCGCCAGCGACTATCCCCTCACCCTGGGCTCCGGCAGCTTCATCCCCGGCTTCGAGGAGCAGCTGACGGGCGTGTCGGCGGGCGACGAGCTGGAGGTGAAGGTCTCCTTCCCCGAGGAATACCAGGCGCCGAACCTGGCCGGCAAGGACGCCGTCTTCAAGACCACGGTCAAGGAGGTGAAGGCGCCCAAGCCCGCCGAGGTCGACGACGAGCTGGCCAAGCAGTACGGCGCCGAGGATCTCGACGCGCTGAAGGGCCAGATCCGCGAGCGGCTCGAGGCCGAGTACAACCAGGCCGGCCGCCAGGTGATGAAGCGCAAGCTGCTCGACATCCTCGACGAGAAGGTGAGCTTCGAGCTGCCGCCGAGCCTCGTCCAGGCCGAGGCCGACCAGATCGCCCATCAGCTCTGGCACGAGGAGAATCCCGACGTTCAGGGCCACGATCACGAGAAGATCGAGCCCGGCGAGGAGCACATGAAGCTGGCCGAGCGCCGCGTGCGCCTCGGGCTCCTGCTGGCCGAGCTGGGCCGTCAGAACGAGATCGAGGTGACCGACGCCGAGATGACCCAGGCGGTCATGAACCAGGCCCGGCAATATCCCGGCCAGGAGCGGCAGTTCTTCGAGTTCGTGCAGCAGAACCCGCAGATGCGCCAGCAGCTGCAGGCGCCGATCTTCGAGGACAAGGTCGTGGACTACATCTTCGAGCGCGCCCAGGTCACCGAGCGCGAGGTGACCAAGGACGAGCTGCAGAAGGAGGTCGAGGCGCTGGAGGAGGAGTTGGCCGAAGGCTGACCGCCGCGCGCTCCGTCAGAACTTTCCTGGAAGGGGCCGGATCGCGGGGACGATCCGGCCCTTTTTCCATGCTCGCGGCCCGGTTCCGTTAACCCGACGGGACTCCGACGGGAGTCCGCCGGCCTTCCGCCACCGGTTTTCGGCCGGAGCGGCAATTCCGTGGACCCCGCGCCCGGTCCGGGCGCGGGGTCCGGTCTGTGCGATCAGAATTCGTACTGGAACGAGGTCTGGATCCGGTCGACCTCGTATTCGCCGCCGTCGAAGGTCTCCCGCACGCCGTGGAAGTATTCCACGCCCACGGTGGTGTTCTCGAACACCTCGTAGACCGCGTTGACGTGCACCGAGGTCAGGTTCTCGGTGTCGTCGAAGGGCCCCGCACTGTCGTTCTCGCGGTAGCCGAGGATGCCCCGGAAGATCCACTTCTCGCCCACTTCCTGTGCGAGGCCCAGATAGGCGGCCTGCTGCTCGATCAGGTCGCCCTCCGTGTCGACGTCGTCGCCGAGAAAGACCATGTAGGACGCGATGCCCTCGCCATAGGTATAGGCGGCGTCGATCGTGGCGCCCTGCCACAGGCTGGCCGTGGCCGAGAGATTGACGCCGTAGGCGTCGTCGGCCGACAGGCCGTCGGTCGTCACCTCGGGCGAGTAGATCCCCGAGGCGCGCAGCAGCAGCGGATCGGTGTCATAGGCCAGCGCCGCCACGAAGACCGGGTCGTCGCTATCGCCGTTCGACCGTTCGACAGCCAGTTGGACTTGCAGCGCGTCGGCGAAGTCCTGCGTATAGCGCACCATTTCCTGGCGGGCGAATGGGATGCCCGCGACGCCCTGGAAATCCAGCGTGACGGGATAGGACAAGATCGGCATGAAGGTCGTCCACGTCTTGCCGACGAGGACAGGGCCGAGTTCGGCATAGGCGTGGCGTACGCGGGGCTCGTAGGGATTCGCGGTGCCGAAAGCGCCGGACCCACCGTAGAAATCGATTTCCAGACGCGTGTTCAAGTCGCCCGCGGCAGTCGGTGTGGTGGTGCGAAAGCCTAAGCGCGTCTGCTGTGCCGTCGCATTGAAGAAGTCGCCGTTGTCATCTTCATCGATGCCTCCGAGGGGAAAGGTCGTGTTGCCCAGCTCGCCCCCGAAATCGTAAACAAAATCCACTTTCAGGTAACCGTAGAACTCGACCGAGGTCTGGATCTCGCTGCCGAAGGTCAGTTGCGGGCCCCCGGCCGTGCCGTCTTCGCCGCGCGTTTCCAGTTCGGAGACCCGTGCCTCCAGTTCCGCGATGCGAGCGTTGGCGTCGGTGCCTTGCGCCAGGACCGGCGCGGCGACCGTTGCGATGGCGGCGCCCGCAAGCAGCCGGGCGATTGAACTATGCATTGTTATTCCCGTGATTTTCAGTCGGGGATCCCCGTCCCCCGCGCGGACCTTACGCGGGGGCGTCCGGGCTTCGAGGCGGGGGCGGGAAATCGGCTGGCGACCCACCGTGAATTAGCGAATGCGTTGCAAATCTGCGACTTTCGTCACCCGGCCGTCACGTCGTGGCGGTAGAGCCAGTCGAACCGCCGGGGCAGGAAACCGGGCGCAACGCGGCCCACGGCGCGCAGGCCCGCATGCGCGACGACCCGGGCCGGTCCGGCGAGGTGATAGGGCCGGGCATTCGCCGCCGCCGCCCGGATCGCCCGCCGGGCCCGGGGATGACGGGCCGCCTGCCAAGCGGGAAGGGCGCCCGCGGGCAGCGCCCGCGCGAGGGTCCAGGCATCTTCGAGCGCGAGATTGGCCCCCTGGGCGAGGAAGGGCAGGGTCGGATGCGCCGCGTCCCCGATCAAGGCCAGCGACCGGCCGTGCCAGCGCGCGGCGACGGGGTGGAGGAACAGCCCCCAGACATTGACCTGTTCGACCCGGTCGAGATGGTCGCGGGCGGCGGGAAACCGCGCGAAGGCCGCGCGGAACGCCTCCGGCTCGCCCGGCCGGGTCCAGCCCTCCGCCGTCCAGGCGGCGCGCTCCTCGACGCCGACGAGGTTCACCCGGCCGCCGGGCAGGGGATAGCGGACGAGATGCCGGCCCGGCCCCATGTCGACCCGGGCCTCGGCGGGCAGGTCGCCCGCAACCACGCTCCGCCAGGCGACCTGCCCGGTGAAGGCGGGCGCGCCGGGCCCGACCAGGGCGGGGCGGATCACCGAATGGAGGCCGTCGGCGCCGATCACGAACCCCTCGACCGTCCGTCCCCCGTCGATCGAGAGGCGGGCGCGCGGCCCGTCGGCGACGGCGGTGACGGCCCGCCCGAAGATCAGATCCGCCCCCGCGTCACGGGCGGCCCCGGCCAGCAGCGCGATCAAGTCTTGGCGGTGGACCAGGCGGAACGGGGAGGTGCCGAGATCCATGCGGACCACCTCGCACCCGGTCGGGCCATCGGCCAGGACCACGGCGCGGCTGGGCACGGCGGCCGCATCCACGGCGGCCCCGAGGCCGAGCGCCTCGAGCACGCGGTAGCCGTTCGGGCTGATCTGGATGCCGGCGCCCGCCTCCCTCAGGGCGGGGGCCCGTTCCAGGACCCGCACCCGGGCACCGCGCCGGGCCAGCGCCGTGGCGCAGGCGAGGCCCGCGATCCCGGCGCCGACGATGATGACGTCGTCGTCCATATCCGCCCCGCTCAAGCAGCCAACCATCCGGGGCGGGTGGCGCGTCAATCGTCGCGATGCACCTTCTCGCGCCGCTCGTGGCGCTCCTGCGCCTCGAGGCTCAGGGTGGCGATGGGGCGGGCGTCCAGCCGCTTGAGCGAGATCGGTTCCCCGGTGACCTCGCAGTAGCCGTATTCGCCGTTGTCGATCCGGCGCAGGGCGGAATCGATCTTGGCGACCAGCTTGCGCTGACGGTCCCGCGTCCTCAGCTCGATCGAGCGATCGGTTTCCTCGCTGGCGCGATCGGCGACGTCGGGGATGTTGCGGGTGCCGTCCTGCAGACCCTCGATGGTGGATCGGCTCTCGTCGAGCAGGTCGCTGCGCCAGTCGTTGAGCTTGCGCCGGAAGTATTCCAGCTGCAATTCGTTCATGAATGGTTCGTCCTCGGCGGGCCGGTAATCCTCCGGCAGGAACGTATCAATCTTCATACCTTACACTCCCCTGCGGTGCGGGCGTGCTTCCCGCACGTTCCTCTTGGCCACTGGCCGCGCAATAGCCCACCACCCTTAACTTGTCACGCGCCAACTGTGACGCCTTGTGGTGGTGCACCGCCCTCCATATGGTCACGCGCGACCGCCAGACCGTGCCCCGAGGAGCCCCCGCGCATGCAGTTCGCCTCCACCGACCGCTACGTCGCCACCGAGGATCTGGAGGTCGCGGTCAACGCGGCCATCGCGCTGGAGCGGCCTCTGCTGGTGAAGGGAGAGCCGGGCACGGGCAAGACCGAGCTGGCGCGCCAGGTCAGCGAGAGCCTCGGCCTGCGGATGATCGAGTGGCACGTGAAATCGACCACGCGCGCGCAGCAGGGCCTCTATGAATACGACGCCGTCAGCCGGCTGCGCGACAGCCAGCTGGGCGACGAGCGGGTGCACGACGTGGCGAACTACATCCGCCGCGGCAAGCTGTGGGAGGCCTTCGCGGCCGAGGAGCGCGTCGTGCTGCTGATCGACGAGGTCGACAAGGCGGATATCGAGTTCCCCAACGACCTGCTGCAGGAACTCGACCGGATGGAGTTCCACGTCTACGAGACCGGCGAAACCGTGCGCGCCCGGCAGCGCCCCATCGTCATCATCACCTCCAACAACGAGAAGGAGCTGCCCGACGCGTTCCTGCGCCGCTGCTTCTTCCACTTCATCCGGTTTCCCGAGATGGAGACGCTGAAGCGGATCGTCTCCGTGCACCATCCGGGCATCAAGGACGCGTTGTTGACCGAGGCGCTGACCCGCTTCTACGAGATCCGCGAGCAGCCGGGGCTGAAGAAGCGGCCCTCCACCTCGGAGGTGATCGACTGGCTGAAGCTCCTCCTGGCCGAGGACCTCTCGGCGGAGGATCTGCGGCGCGACGGCGCCTCGGCCCTGCCGAAGCTGCACGGCGCGCTCCTGAAGAACGAACAGGACGTGCATCTGTTCGAGCGGCTGGCCTTCATGGCCCGGCGGCAGGGACAGGGGCAGGGACGATGAGCGCGATCCGCGCGGTGGCGCCCGGCGACCGGGCGGAGTGGGAGCGGCTCTGGCGAGGCTATCTCGACTTCTACGGCACGGTGCTGCCGGAGGAGGTGTTCGAGGCGCAATGGGCCCGCCTGATGGCGGCCGATACCGTCCGCGGGCTGGTGGTGGAACGGGACGGCGGGCTGGTGGGGCTCGCGCATCTCATCTTCCACGTCCACGGCTGGAAGACGGGCCCCGTCTGCTACCTGCAGGATCTCTATGTCGATCCGGGGGCCCGGGGCGAGGGTTGGGGCCGGCAGTTGATCGAGGCGGTCTATGGCGCCGCCGACGCGGCCGGGGCGCCCGAGGTCTACTGGCTGACGCAGACCGGCAACGTCACCGCCCGCCGGCTCTACGACCGGATCGGCCGGGCGACGGACTTCATGAAGTATCGCCGCCCCTGAGGCTCAGCCCCGTTCCTCCTCGACCAGGGCGCGCATCCGGTCGAGGGGCACGTAGCCGCGCACCAGCTGGTCGCCGATGACGAAGGAGGGCGTGCCCTGGATGCCGAGGGCCGCGCCGAGGCGGCGCGTCTCGCCGATCCGGGCGGTGACCTCGGGCGCCGTCATCTCCTCCGAGATCCGCTCCCAGTCCAGCCCCTGCTCCTCGGCCAGCGCCTCCAGGCGCGCCTCGGTGACGTCGCCGCGGGCAGTCATCAGGGTGTCGTGCACGGCCTCGTAGGCGTCGTCCCCGGCAACCCGCTGGGTGGCGATGGCGAAGCGGCTGGCCAGGACGGAGGCCTCGCCCAGGATGGGGAACTCCTTGACCACGAAGCGGATGTTGCCGTCGCTCTGGATCAGCTCGGCCACTTCCGGGAAGGCCTGCCGGCAATAGCCGCAGCGGTAGTCGAGGAACTCCACCACGGTGATGTCGCCATCGGGGTTGCCGCCCACCCACGAGGCGGCGTCGTCGAACAGGGCCTCGGCGTTCCGGGCGACGAGGTCCGCGTCGGTGGCCGCCTGGGCCTGCGCCTCGCGGCTTTCCAGCACCCCGATCGCCTCCATCAGGACCTCGGGATTGTCGAGGAGATAGGCGCGGATCTCGGCGCGGAATGCCTCCCGCTCGGCGTCGCTCATCGCGTCGATGTCGAAGGCCAGGGCGGGCGTGGCCGCGAACGCCAGGGCAAGGGCGAGGGGTTTCAGCATGGCGGGCTCCTGTCGGGTCGGCGTGACCCTGCGACGAGGCCGTCCCCTTCGCAAGGCCCGCTGGCCGGAACGTGATTGACTGTCTCGGGCCGGCGCGCGAGTCCGGAACGGACACCAGGGGAGTACAGGCATGCGGACATCGCGGCGGGGTCGGGTCGACCCCTTCATCGTCATGGACGTCATGGAGCGCGCGCGGGCCGCCGAGGCGGCGGGGCGGCGCGTGGTGCACATGGAGGTGGGCCAGCCGGCCACGCCGGCGCCGCAAGGCGCCCGCGCCGCGCTCGCCGCGGCGATGGCGGCCGAGCCGCTGGGCTATACCGTCGCGCTCGGCCTGCCGGAGCTCCGCGCGCGGATCGCGCGGCACTACCGAGACCGCCACGGGATCGACCTCGACCCCGCGCGGGTGGTGGTGACCGCCGGCGCCTCGGCCGGGTTCGTGCTGGCCTTCACGGCGCTCTTCGAGGCCGGCGAGCGGGTGGGGTTGGGCCTGCCGGGCTATCCTTCCTACCGCCACATCCTGACGGCGCTGAGCCTGCAGGCGCAGGGCATCGAGACGGCGATGGAGGACCGCTTCCAACCGCGGCCCGACCAGGTGGGGGCGGACCTGGACGGGCTGATCCTCGCCTCGCCCTCGAACCCGGCCGGCACGATGCTGGACCGTGGCGGACTGACCGCGCTCGTTGAGACCTGCCGGGAACGGGACGTCGCCCTGATCTCGGACGAGATCTATCACGGCCTGCATTTCGATCGCCCGGCCGTGAGCGCGCTGGAGGTGACCGACGAGGCCTACGTGATCAACTCCTTCTCTAAATACTTCTCCATGACCGGCTGGCGCGTGGGCTGGATGGTGGTTCCGCCCGATCACGTGCGGATCGTCGAGCGGCTGGCGCAGAACCTGTTCATCTGCCCCTCCCATGCCAGCCAGGTGGCCGCGCTGGCCGCCTTCGAGTGCGAGCCGGAACTGGAGGCGAACCTCTCCGTCTATCGCACCAACCGGCAGATGATGATCGACGGCCTGGCGGCGGCGGGACTTCCCAGCTTCGCGCCTCCCGACGGCGCGTTCTACGTCTATGCCGATGCCGGCCATCTGGGCGATGACAGCCTGGAGCTGTCCGCGCGGATCCTCGACGAGGCGGGGGTGGCGGTGACGCCGGGGCTGGATTTCGACCCCGGCCGCGGCCACCGGATGCTGCGGCTGTCCTATGCAGGGGCGACCCCGGACATCGCCGAGGGGCTGGACCGGCTGGCCCGGTGGGCGGCGGGGCGCTGAAGGCGCTTTCGGCATCGGCGGAAAACTGCTAACGTCTGTCCCAACGGGATCCGAGACATCCCGAACGGGGCGGGACGCAACCGAATGCTAGCTCGACTACTGGTCATCGGACTGGTCACCTTTTTGGCGGCAACGCCCGTTGCCGCGAGCGACGGGGCGGACGCCGCCGCCCGGATCGACGCGGACCGGAGCCGGATAGAGGATTTCGGCGCCGATCTGCGCATCGAGCTGACGCTGTCCCAACCGGTGCCCTGGCGCGTCCATACCCTGGACGCGCCGCGCCGCCTCGTGGTCGAATTCGACGGCGTGGACCTGTCCCGGACCGGACTGGACGCGATCGTGGCCTCGGACTGCGTCTCGGCTCTGCGCCTGATGCCCAGAGCTGTGGGAGGATGGCAGCGCATCGAGCTGACCCTGACCGTGCCTTTGCGCATCGAGACCGCGGGAATGACGCCGGCGGGGCCTGGCGCCGCGCTCAAACTGCAACTGGCCCCGACGAGCGCGGAGGACTTCTCGCGCCTGGCGGGGCAGGATCCGAACGCGGCTCTGGCACCGCCCCGCACGCTGCGCCTGTTTTCCCGGGTATCGCTCGGCCCCGATCCCTAGGGGGCGTTCACAGCGCCGTGTGGCGGGCGGATATCGCCGATCCTGTTTTGATCTCGCCGCCCGTCCGGGGTAGACACGGGGGACACTCCACCCCGGCCATCGCGCGAAGGGACACCGCTCTTGATCCGTGCCATCCTGTCCTTCTTCGGCAGCCTGTTCACCCTGGTGACGCTCGGGCTCCTGGCCGCCGCGCTGTCCGTCGGGGCGATCTTCTGGATCTATGGCCGGGACCTGCCCGACACGGACCAGCTGGCCCGCTACCAGCCCCCGACCATCAGCCGGATCTATTCCTCGGAAGGGCGGATCATCGACGAATTCGCGGAGGAGCGGCGCCTGTTCACCCCCGCCGCCGAGATTCCCGACCTCGTCAAGCACGCCTTCATCTCGGCCGAGGACAAGAACTTCTATCTCCACCAGGGCTACGATCCGCGTGGCATGGTCGCCGCGGCCTTGGACGCGGCGGCGGGCAACGGGCTGCGCGGCGCCTCGACCATCACCCAGCAGGTGATGAAGAACTTCCTGCTGGGCGGCGAACGCTCCGCCGAGCGCAAGGTGAAGGAGCTGATCCTCGCCGCGCGGATCGAGGAGACGCTCGACAAGGACAAGATCCTCGAACTCTACCTCAACGAGATCTTCCTCGGCCAGAACAGCTACGGCGTCACGGCCGCGGCGCAGAGCTACTTCAACAAGTCCCTCTCGGAGCTGCGACCGGAGGAGGCGGCCTATCTCGCCGCGCTGCCCAAGGCGCCGTCGAACTACCATCCCGTCTATGACCGCGAGCGGGCGGTGACGCGGCGCAACTTCGTCCTGCGGGAGATGTTCGAGAACGGCTACCTGTCCGAGGCCGATTACCGGACGGCGCGGGTCGCGCCGCTGCGGTCGGTGCAGGGCGGGGATTATCCCGGCTTCCGCGAGGAGATCCCGCCCAGGGACTACTTCACCGACGAGATCCGCCGGCAGCTGAGCCGCGACTACGGCGAGGGCGAGTTCTTCAGCGGCGGCCTGTCGGTGCGCGCCACGATCGACCCCGATTTGCAGGAGGTGGCCGCGCGATCGCTGCAGCGGGCGCTGGAGCAATACGACCGCGGGCAGGGCCGCTGGCGCGGCACCGGCGAGACCATTCCCGAGGAGGATCTGGAAGACTGGCGCGCCGCGCTGTCGCGCGTCGACATCGCCCGCGACATCGAACTGGACGCGCCGTGGCGCCCGGCCGTGGTGCTGGAGATCGCCGATCAGAGCCTGACCCTCGGCATCGAGGGCGAGGGCACGGGCGAGATCCCGCGCGATGATATCAAGTGGATCCGCGGGGACTTCTTCGACAACTTCTCCCGCGGCGACGTGGTGCATGTGCGCGCCGCGACCTCGACGCCCGAGGGCGGCGAGCCGGGCTGGACGCTGCGGCAGGTGCCGCAGGTCGAGGGCGCCTTCATGGCCATGGACGTGGAGACCGGCCGCGTCCTCGCGATGCAGGGCGGCTTCTCCTACCAGCATTCCGTGTTCAACCGGGCCACCCAGGCGACGCGGCAGCCCGGCTCCAGCTTCAAGCCCTTCGTCTATGCCGCGGCGCTCGATTCAGGCTTCACCCCGGCCACGATCGTCGTGGATGCGCCGATCGAGATCAACACGCCCCAGGGCCTGTGGCGGCCGAAGAACTATACCGACCGGTTCTACGGCCCGACGCCGCTCAGGACGGGGATCGAGCAGTCGCGCAACCTGATGACCGTCCGCCTGGCGCAGGAGGTCGGGATGGACGTGGTCGCGAGCTATGCCGAGAGGTTCGGCGTCTACGATACCATGTCGACCTTCCTCGCCAATTCGCTGGGGTCCGAGGAAACCACCCTCTACAAGATGGTCGCGGCCTATTCGATGTTCGCCAATGGCGGCGAGCGCGTGGAGCCGACCCTCGTCGACCGGGTCCAGGACCGTTGGGGCGATACCGTCTATTCCCACGACACGCGGGAATGCCCGGATTGCGATACCGCCGACCTCGCGCCCGGCCGCGCGCCCCGCGTCATCTCGAACCGCAGCCGGGTGATGAACGCGATCACCGCCTACCAGCTGACCTCCATGATGAAGGGCGTGGTGGATCGCGGCACCGCCAGCGGCGCGGTGAACCTTCCGGTTCCGATCGCGGGCAAGACCGGCACGACGAACGATTCCAAGGACGTCTGGTTCGTCGGCTTCAGCTCGAACATCGCCGCGGGCTGCTATATCGGCCACGACCAGCCGCGCAGCCTCGGCGCGCGGGCCTCGGGCGGCGGCATGTGCGCCCCGGTCTTCAACCGCTTCATGCAGGTGGCGACCGAGAAATACGGCGGCGGCCCGTTCGAGGTCCCGCCCGGCGGCAAGTTCATCAAGATCGACCGCTTCACCGGCGCGCGGCTGGCCGACGACGCGGAAGGGCCGAACGTGGTGGCGGAATACTTCCGCCTTGGCCAGGAGCCGATCTTCGGCGTGACTTTCGACGGCGGCTTTGCCATGGGGACGAACCTGCCACTGTTCGATCAGGCCGGCGGGTCCGGCTCGGCGGGGCAGGAGGTCCGCAATGCGGCCGGCCGCACGGTGACGATCCCCAAGCGGAAGGCCACTTTCGGCTCGATGAGTTCGGGCGGCCTGTACTGAGGCGGCGCGGGGCCGGCGCCTTGCCGTCGGGGAGGCGGGTTGATAGACCGCAGGCTCAGACAAGCCCCGGGAGCCGCCCATGCGCGCGGAGACACAATCGGCCGTCGAGGCCATCGAGAAGTCGCTCGATCTTCTGCGTCAGCGGATGGATTACGCCACGGCCGCCTATCGGCTGGAGGAATTCAACGCGCGGGTCGAGGATCCGACCCTCTGGGACGATCCCGACAGCGCGCAGAAGCTGATGCGCGAGCGCCAGGCACTGGTCGACGCGATGGAGCGGCACGACCGGATGGCGCAGGAGCTGTCCGACGGGCGCGAGCTGATCGAGATGGGCGAGGCCGAGAAGGACGACGAGGTGGTCCGCGAGGCCGAGGCGGCCCTGATCGCCCTGCGCTCGCGCGCCGAGGCGGCCGAGATCGAGGCGCTGCTGAACGGCGAGGCGGATTCCAACGATACCTTCCTGGAGATCAACGCCGGTGCCGGCGGCACGGAATCCTGCGACTGGGCCAACATGCTGGCGCGGATGTATGTCCGCTGGGCGGAGAAGAAGGGCTACAAGGTCGAGCTGCAGGCCGAGAGCGCCGGCGAGGAGGCGGGGATCAAGTCGGCCTCCTACAAGATCTCCGGGCCACAACGCCTATGGCTGGCTGAAGAGCGAATCCGGCGTCCATCGCCTGGTGCGCATCTCGCCCTATGACAGCGCCGCGCGGCGGCACACCTCGTTCTCGTCCGTCTGGGTCTATCCGGTCGTCGACGACAACATCGAAGATCGAGGTGAATCCGGCCGATATCCGGGTGGATACCTACCGCTCCTCCGGCGCGGGCGGGCAGCACGTGAACACCACCGACTCGGCGGTGCGCATCACCCATATCCCCACCGGAATCGTGGTCACGAGTTCCGAGAAATCCCAGCACCAGAACCGCGACATCGCGATGAAGGCGCTGAAATCGCGCCTCTACCAGCAGGAGCTGGACCGGCGCAACGCCGCGATCACCGAGGCCCACGAGCAGAAGGGCGAGGCCGGCTGGGGCAACCAGATCCGCTCCTACGTCCTGCAGCCCTACCAGATGGTGAAGGACCTGCGGACCGGCGTCGAGACCTCCGACACGCAGGGCGTGCTCAACGGCGACCTGGACCGGTTCATGGCCGCGACCCTGGCGCTCGACGTTTCGGGCAAGTCCCGCGCCGAGGCCGCCATCGAGGACTGACGCTTCCCGCGGGGCGTCACGGCGCGCCCGGTCGATCCGCGATCCGGCGGCGTAACCCCCGGGTCCGGCGGCCGGATCGGCCGCTTGCCGTCGCGGCGGTAAAACGCGGCGGACGAGCCGTCTCATGCCGCGTTATCCGGCGCATCCCACGCAGCGTGCAAACGTCGGATCGAGGTCGAGACGCTTCCGGCCGATGAACTCCCCGCATTCGTCGCACCAACCGAAATCATCGGTTTCGAGGCGGTCCATAGCGGCTTCGAGAGCAACCCTGCGGGTTTGTCGCCGCGCTTCGGACCCGGCGGCCATGGCCTGGTTCTGGAGCGCGTCCATGCGCGACAGGCGACCGGTGCTTTGCTGATCCAGCTCGACCGGCCGGCGGTGTTCGCTCGTGCTCTCCGACGCTTCGCGCAAGGCGGTCATTTCCTCCCGCAGGCGCGGCAGGTAACGGGCCCGCAACTCTTCGATCGTAGGCTCATCCATACCCTCACCTTACCAGCAGGATCGGCACCTTGCAGGTCCGGATCATCTCGAGGCTGGTGGAGCCGACGAAGAGCGAGCGCAACCGGGAATGGCCGGAAGCGCCCATCACGAGGTGGTCGAATCCGGCCTCCTCGACCAGTTCGCCGAGCGCCTCCTCGGGCTGGCCGGAAAGGAATCCCGTTTCCGCCTCGAGTCCCGCAGCCGAGAGCATGGCCTTCGCATCCTCGATGCCCTTCTTCGCCGCGTCCGTCGCGGACCCGACCGTGGCGATCTTGATCCCGAGACCCGCGTAGAGCGGAGAGCGCGCCACGTAGTCGACCGCCCGCATGGCGCTCGCGCTCCCGTCATAGGCGATGAGCACGTTCTGGATGGGCTGGAATGCCCGGGAGGCGATGAAGAGCGGCTTGGAAGCGGCCCGCACCACGCGCTCGAGATTCGAGCCGAGATGCCCCTTGGCGAAGTCGGCCGCCTCGCCGCGCTTGCCGATCAGGATCATCTCGGCGCCGCCCTCCCTCTCGGAGAGCGCCTCGATCAGGTCCCCATGGCGCAGATGCTCCGTGGCCCGAACGCCCGCCTCGTCGAGAAGCGCCTTGGCGTCCTCCAGAATGGCGCGGCCGCGGTGGACCGCGAGCTTGGCGCGCTGTTCGTCGATGCTCGACAGTTCCTCGAGAAGCGCGCTGCGCGCGCCCAAGGCGATGGCGCCGGAGAGGTCGGACCCGGCCCCGCCTTCGCGCCGGCCGAGGACGTGCATCAGTTCGACCGCGTATTCGGCGCGGCCGGCGATCCATGCGGCATGGTCGCAGACGCTCTTGGAATAGGTGGAGCCGTCCACCAGGGCGATGATCTTGGCTGTCATGGCGTATCCTCCCTCAATGACCCGTCAGCGTGTCCATCGCGCCCGGCTTGTCGTGGACCGCCAGCTTGTCGACGATGGTCTCGGAGGCCCGGTTCATGCCGACGATCTCCACCTCGGACCCGTCGCGGCGGAACTTCAGCACGGCCATGTCGAGCGCGGCAACCGAAGAGATGTCCCAGATATGCGCCCGGCTGACATCGATCACGACGCGGTCGGCGGCCTCCCGGAAGTCGAAGGCGGCCATGAAGTCCTCCACCGAGGCGAAAAAGAGCTGCCCCTCCACATGGTAGGTGCGGACGCGCCCGTCATCGGACATCGACGAGGTGACCCGGAAGAGCTGCGCGATCTTGGCCGCGAAGAACAGGCCGGACAGCAGCACCCCCACCAGCACGCCGATTGCCAGGTTGTGGGTATAGACCACCACCGCCACGGTCGAGAGCATCACGATGGAAGACGACCGCGGATGCGTCTTCAACTGCTTGATGGAGGACCACGAGAAGGTGCCGATCGAGACCATGATCATGATCGCGACCAGCGCCGCCATCGGAATTTGCGCCACGAGGTCGCCAAGAACCACCACCATGAACAGCAGGAAGACACCGGCGGCGAAGCAGGACAGCCGTCCTCGCCCACCCGATTTGATGTTGATGATCGACTGGCCGATCATCGCGCAGCCCGCCATGCCGCCGATGAAGCCGGTGGCTGTGTTGGCGAGCCCCTGGCCGATACATTCCTGGTTCCGGTTCGACGTCGTGTCGGTCAGGTCATCGACGATGCTCTCGGTCATCAGGCTCTCGAGCAGACCGACCACGGCGACTGCGGCCGCATAGGGCAGGATGATCGTCAGCGTCTCGAGGTTGAGCGGGATGTCGGGGATCAGGAACACCGGTAGAGTGTCGGGCAGCGCGCCCATGTCGCCGACGGTGCGCACGTCCCAGCCCATGACCATGACGGCGGCGGTCAGCACGATGATCGTGACCAGCGGCGAGGGCACGGCGCGGGTGAGATAGGGAAAGAGGTAGATGATCGCGAGGCCGGCGGCGACCAGCGGATAGGTGATCCAGGGCACGCCCGTGAGTTCCGGGATCTGCGCCATGAAGATCAGGATCGCGAGCGCGTTGACGAACCCCGTCATCACCGAGCGGGAGACGAAACGCATCAGGTGGCCGAGCCGCGCGAATCCGGCGCCGATCTGGAGCAGGCCCGCGAGCACCGTGGTCGCGAGCAGGTATTGCAGCCCGTGCTCGGCCACCAGCGTGATCATCAGCACGGCCGTCGCGGCGGTCGCGGCCGAGATCATGCCCGGCCGGCCGCCGGCGATCGCGGTGACGACGGCGATCGAGAACGAGGCGTAGAGCCCGATCTTCGGGTCCACGCCGGCGATGATCGAGAAGGCGATGGCCTCGGGGATGAGGGCGAGGGCGACGACGAGGCCGGAAAGCAGGTCGCCGCGCACGTTACCGAGCCACTGGCGTCGGTAGGCGTCGAGGGTCATGGTCGAAAGGTCCCGTTCCTGTCCGGCCCGGCGGCACCGCCGCGCCGGTCATCCTTGCAGATAGTCTTGGTTGGCCCGGCGGATCGGCGGCCGGGAGAGCCACCCGGGGGATCGTGCCCCCAAGTCCAGATGATCGACTGCCGGATATCCGGGCGATCCGGGAAGCGCAACCACTTCGGCGTCCATCCGTCTCGATGCCTCGGGTTGGATATCGGCAAGGGAGGCGCGTACCGACGATCTTCGATCGTCGCTTTTCTCGCCGGAAAGCGAGTACGGCGATGACGCTCGGCTGAGGCCGGGCCGAGGCCTGGAGATCACGACGCTCCGGCCGTCAGTAACGCTCGTCGGACCGCCGCCCGGAAGCCTGATGCTGGAGTTTGCCGCCGGCACATGCACCCCGAAACTGCAACGCCCGAACGACCGTCCGGATTGCGCCACGTCGCAGGCCTGGCCGTGTGCGTTAGGCGGCCACGACACTCCCGAACCAAGGCGTCCTACGCTTCGGCGTGGCTGCGAGACCGGCCGCCAGGACGAGTGCCGTGATCCTCGAAACGTGCATCTGCATGTCTCTCCTGCACCTTGGATCCGTCACGCCGCGAATGCCGCCATTCTGTCGACCCTCCAGCAGGCCGCGAGCGCGCCGATGCCACAGACCGTCGCGGTGAGGCCGGTGCTGCCGCGGGCGAGGACCGGTCCCGCGCCGGCGCCGAGGCGGCCGAGGAACAGGCCCGCCGCGAGGAGGGCGGCGATGAACATCAGCTGCCCGGCCTCGACGCCGACATTGAAGGCGAAGAGCGCCAGCGGGACGTCGCCCTGCGGCACCCGATCTCGAGAAACGCGCTGGCGAAGCCAAGCCCGTGCAGCAGCCCGAAGGAGAACGAGACCGCCCAGGGGTGGTGCCGGGTCAGGTGCAGGCCGCGCTCGCACGGCTGTACCAGTTCAGTGGCGAGGATCACGATCGACAGCGCGACGATCGCCTCAACGGGGGCCGTCGGCACCACGATCCAGCCCAGCGTGGCGGCGGCGAGGGGGAGCGAGTGCGCCACCGTGAAAACCGTGATCGCCCCGACCAGCAAGCGGACGCGGCGGATCCGCAGCAGAAGCAGGAACACGAACAGGAGGTAGTCGATGCCTTGCAGAATGCGGTCGACGCCCAGGGCGACATAGCTCCGGGCGCGGGCGAATCTGCCCTGTGGCCCGGCCACCTCGAAGCCCGACGCGTCGGGGCTCAGGCGCATGGTCTGCGCCGCCGCTTCGTCCGGCAGGGTCTAGCGGACGAGGACGTCGGTCTGCGTCTGCTCGAGCCCGGGGATGCGGATCGTGCCGCCGCCCAGCCCCGCCTCGCAGGTCGCGACCCACCCGGTGACGAAGGCAAGTCCGTCATGGGTGGGCGGCGGCCCCTCGGAGGGACCGCAGCCCTCCGGCAGCGCGACGCCGATCTGCATCGGCCGGCCCTGCACATCGGGCCGGCGCAGCGTCACCCGCCACTCCGACCCGCCGAGAGGCTGCAATTCGAGAAACCCCGGATCGAGGGCCTGCGCCGGCAGCAGCGAGGCGAGGAGCGCGAGAAGCGCCAGCAGACGGGTCATCGGCCCCGCAGATCCTCGATGACCGGCGCCGGATCGGGGGTGACGATCGCGTAGCGCGACATCAGCGCGTCGAGCCTGTCTTCCGACAGGCTCCGGCTCATCTCCGCCCGCCAGTCGCGCTCCACCTCCGCCCGGATCTCCTCCAGGGGCGGTACGCGCCCCGCCTCGAACGCGGTGACGCGGACGAGATGCCGCCCGTAGCCGCTCTCCACCGGCCCGGCCCATTGCCCGGGCGCAATCTCGGCCACCGGGGCGAAGAACCCCGCGTCGAAGGCGCCATCGACGACGCTCTCCGGACTCGGCGGGATTGCCGGCGGCAGGAGGCCGGGGCGCCGACCTCTCGCGGCGGCGCCCCGGCCTCCAGGTTGGCGAGGACCGTCTTTGCCTCCGCTTCGCCGGTCTTGAGCTGGACATGCTCGAAGCCGACCACGGCGGCCCGCGCGAAGCGGTCCGGATGGGTGTCGAGATGCGCGCGCAGCTCGGCCTCCGACGGCTGCGCGGCCTCGGCGCCGCTCTCCGCCAGGAACCGCATCTTCTGCGCCAGCCGCTGGCGGGCGACCGCGTCGCCCCGGTCGAGCGACAGCGCCTGCGCCTCGCGCGCATAGACCTGCTCCTCGACATGGTCCTCGATCAGGCCGGAGAGTTCGCTCGGTGGGGGGGCGCCGCCACGTCTCCTCGAATTGCCGGGCCAGGCGCAGGGCGTCGTCCTCCGGTCACCTCCAGCCTGTTCGCCGCCACCGGAGACGGCGCGTCGTCGACCACGGCGAACAGCGCGAAGATCGCCGCGCCGAGGGCGAGGAAGTGCAGGAGCGGTTCGCGCCGCAGATGCGAGGCTGTCATGTCGAAGCGTCGTTCATCCCGAAAGCGATCATGCTGCAGCTTGCCTGGTCGGCCCGCTCCCGACATCCGGGCGGGCCGGTCGTCGTGGCTGGCATCGCGATTACCGCGCCTTCGCTCATCCTTCCGGAGAATACCGGATGGGCGGGGTGTAGGCGCGTTCCTGGAGGGTCATCGGCACCCCCGGCGCGACGTCGGCCTCCCCGAAATAGGCTGCGTCGTAGGCGCTCCAGCGGGGCGTGGGGATCTCGATGACGCGAGCGTAGTAGAACGCCTTCTGGGACGGGTCGAAGTCCGGATCCTGCCAGACGGTGATGAGTTCTGGCGCACCGATCGTATTGGCTCAGGTCGCGTTCGCGACGTCCACCGTGTCGCCCACCTCGGGCAGGCTGCCGTCCTCGCCGGGATCGCGATCGCCCGACCAGGCGACATCGTGGACCTGCTCCCCCAACTCGCCCTCGGCATCGACCCAGCCCTACACGATCTGGATCCGGTCGAGGTTGCCCGAAAGCGGGTCCTGGAGCGCAGCCACGAGAAAGCTCGGAGCCTCCGCGCCCTCGGGGGCCGGGGGCAGGTCGCCGCCCATGGGCACGCCCTTGCCATAGCCGATTGCGGCGGGGTGGCGCCCCTGGGCGTCCACGGCCGCGAGGTCCCAGCCGCCGAAGAAGCGCAGGCCGAGCCGCGGGCCGGTGGTGCCATAGACCTCCTTGCGCTTCATCGCGTCCCGGATCGCGGCGCGGGTGTTCTCGGCCGCCCAGACGGCCGTCAGGCCAGATGCGCCGAGCTGCCGATCCTTGACCGTGCGCCCCTCGAAGTCGAAGGCATTGCCGGTCGACCGCTCCGGCCCCGGCTCGCTCGCCGGGAACTTTCCGAAGAAGTTGTCCTCCTCGACCGCCGACAGCGCGGTGTGCGCGTCGCTTCCCGCGGCGGCGCCTGTCTTGAACGGGTTCGCGCGCAGTTCCTGCTCGAACGCCATGGCGCGCTCCAGCGCCTCGCGCCAGTATTCCTTGGCGAGGTCGCCGTCCTCCTTGGGAATCAGGTTGAGGTTGCCCTCGTCCCATGTCTCGTAGTCGGCGAACTCATCGTCTGGGGACAGGGACTGATGCGCCTCCCCATCGCCCTTGATCTGCGTCACCTCGCGGATCGGCTCGTAGGCTCAGGACCCATTGATCAGCTTGTAGCTAGGCCGTCCGGATGCTTCATGCTCCCGAACTCACGGGGGCATCATGGGCAATCTTTTCTGGCTGACCGACGATCAGATGGCGCGGCTTCGGCCCTACTTCCCCAAGAGCCATGGCAAGCCTCGGGTCGATGATCGTCGCGTTCTGAGCGGGATTATCTTCATCAATCGCAATGGCTTGCGGTGGAGCGACGCACCGGAGGCATATGGGCCGCACAAGACCCTATACAATCGATGGAAGCGGTGGTGCGACATGGGGGTCTTCGCGCGGATGATGCAGGGGCTGGCGGCGGAGAGCGGCGCGCAGACAACGATCATGGTGGACGCGACCTACCTGGAGGCGCACCGCACGGCCTCGAGTTTGTGCGTGAAAAAGGGGGGCGCGGACGGCTGATTGGGCGCACCAAGGGCGGGATGAACACCAAGCTTCACGCCGTCACCGACGCCCAAGGCCGACCCATCCGCTTCTTCATGAGTGCCGGCCAGGTCAGCGACTACACCGGTGCGCGCGCGATGATGAGCAGCCTTCCCATGGCCGAGTGGCTGATCGCCGACCGTGGTTACGACGCCGACTGGTTCCGGGAGGCGTTGCGAGACAAAGGGATACGAGCTTGCATCCCGGGCCGGAAGTCGCGTGACAAGCCGGTGCGATACGACAAACGTCGCTACAAGCGCCGCAACCGCATCGAGATCATGTTCGGTCGTCTCAAGGATTGGCGGCGCGTCGCCACCCGTTACGACAGGTGCCCGAAGGTCTTCCTCTCCACCGTCGCCCTCGCCGCAACCGTGATCTTCTGGCTCTGAAGATCAATGAGTCTGGAGCCTAGTGATGCCATCGAACAGGCGGGCTTGGATCACCCGTCGGCATCAAGGGCGGCGGCGTAATTCCGCGCCGTCTACCACGTCGCCAGGTTGCTCCTTCCTGGCGGCGCTTGACCGACAGCATCAGGACGCGCGGCCTTCGCCGCCGGCTGTCGCTTTGGAGATCCCATGAAGACCCATGATCCTTCTGCACCGCTTCTCAATGCCGACCAAGAGGTGGTCTGCCCCCTGAAGAGTGGTCTTCCCTGAAGTAGGCTTTTGAGCCGGATGGAGGACGAAGGAATGGCGCAGAAGAAACACAAGCCGGAGGAGATCGTCGCGAAGCTACGGCAGGTCGACGTGCTGGTATCGCAGGGCCGTCCGGTGGCCGAGGGTCGACGTATACGTCGAGCGGTCCATCGGTGTGACGCAGTTCACCTACTACCGGTGGCGCAAGGAGTTCGGAGGGCTGAAGACCGACCAGGTGAAGCGGCTGAAGGAGCTCGAGAAGGAGAACGAGCGGCTTCGCAAGGCGGTCTCCGATCTGACGCTTGAGAAGCTCATCCTGCGAGAGGCTGCCTCGGGAAACTACTGAGCCCCGCCCGCCGTCGAGCCTGCATCGACCATGTCAGGCAGAAGTTCCGGGTCTCGGAACGGCTTGCCTGTCGCGTGCTCGGCCAGCATCGCTCCACCCGGCGGAAGGCACCGCGTGGGCGGGCCGACGAGGAGGCACTGACCGCGGACATCGTCGCGCGGGCGCGCCAGTATGGGCGCTACGGCTATCGCCGGATCGCGGCCCTTCTCCGAGATGCCGGGTGGACGGTGAACGTGAAACGGGTCGAACGGATCTGGCGACGGGAGGGGCTGAAGGTGCCACAGAAGCAACCCGGGAAAGGCAGGCTCTGGCTGAACGACGGGTCATGCATCCGCCTGCGGCCGGGGCGTCCGAACCACGTCTGGTCCTGCGATTTCGTGGAGAGCCGGACTCACGACGGAAGGACGTTCCGGATGCTCAATGTCATCGACGAGTTCACGCGGGAATGCCTGGCCATTCGGGTCGACAGGAAGCTGAACTCGACCGCGGTGATCGACGTGCTGACCGATCTGTTCATCCTTCGAGGCGTGCCCGGCCATGTTCGTTCGGAGTTGCCCATCGCGGCGCCATCGGTCCGAGCCCGATGGGCGACGGCCCTGAGTTCATCGCCAGGGCGGTGCGGGACTGGATCGCCGCGGTGGGGGCGACGACGGCGTTCATCGAGCCCGGCAGCCCCTGGGAGAACGGCCATTGCGAGAGCTTCAACTCGAAGCTCCGCGACGAGCTGCTGAACGGGGAGATCTTCTACTCGCTGGCCGAGGCCCGCGTGATCATCGAGGCGTGGCGGGTCCACTACAATACCGCCCGCCCCCACTCGTCGCCGGGCTATCGACCACCCGCGCCGGAGGCCGTTCACTGGCCATCCCGCGATGGCGGATCAGCACCTTCCCAGGCATCCGCCTTGGCGCAGAGACCGGTCATGCAATAAGATTGAAACTGGACCACCCGATAGGGGCAGGCCACTCGTCGAGCTGTCCTCCAAGGTCCTTTCCGGGATTCGAGGTCGGGACGCAGGCAGCGTGCATTGCGGCGCTTAGATCATTGCCCAAACGTCCGCCGAGCGCCGTAGTGACCGCGGTCCTGAGGCAGGCATGAGAAGGAGCGTTCGAACCGAAGTGTCCCACGCCCCTGAAACCGTGGGGCACCTCGGCGCCACGCAGCCAATGAAAAAAGGGACTCAAAGGACAATGTGGTAGCCCGTAGGGGAATCGAACCCCTCTTTCCAGGTTGAAAACCTGGCGTCCTAACCGATAGACGAACGGGCCATCCGGCGTGTGGGCCGGTGTTTAGGGAAAGTCGTCAGGGGGCGCAAGCGGATCGAAGGAAATATTTCCCCGTTCTCGACGAAAAGATGCGGCGGCCGCGAGGCACCATTTGCTGCCTCTCTTGTAGCCGCTGCGCGGGGCTCCCCTGTCCCGCTCAGGCCTGTGACGACAGGCCGATCCAGTTGGGCGCTGGAGCGACGGCTGGCCGTCGCGGCCGTCATTCCGACGCCCGGGCGCGACGAAACGTGCCGGAACGCCGCCGCAGACCCGGTGTTGCGCTGAAAAGGAGGACGATCATGATCCGAACAGCCCCCGCGCTCGCGTTGTGCCTCGCCGCAGGCGTCCCCGCCCTGGCCCAGGTGGAGCAGGGGCGGCCGAACGTCCCCGAGTTCGCCCCGGCCTTCGACGAGCAGACCCGGGCCCCCGCGGTCGGGACCGAGACCGGCTTGTCCGTCGAAACCGTCGTCCGGGGCCTGGAGCATCCCTGGGGAATCGAGGTGCTTCCGCGCGGGGAATACCTGGTGACGGAACGGTCGGGCGCGCTGCGCCGGGTCGGGCGCGAGGGAGAGGTTTCGGCGCCGATCGGGGGCGTTCCCGAGGTGGTCGCCCGCGATCAGGGCGGGCTGCTCGACGTGGCGCTGTCTCCGGAGTTCGAGCAGGACCGGCTGCTGTTCCTGACCTATGCCAAGCCGATGGGCGAGGGGCGGACCGCCACCGCGGCGGCGAGGGCGCGGCTGTCGGAGGATGGTGCGACGCTGGAGGAGGTAACGGATATCTTCGTTCAGGATCCTCCGGCGGACAACGCCATGCATTTCGGCAGCCGCGTGGTGGTGGACGGCGCGCATGTCTTCGTCACCACGGGGGAGCATTTCACCCAAGCCTATCGCGAATACGCCCAGGACCTCGACAGGACCTACGGCAAGGTCGTGCGCGTGACACGGGAGGGCGGCGTGCCGCAGGACAATCCCTTCGCCGGCGAGGAGGGCGCGAAGGGCGAGATCTGGACCCTGGGCCACCGCAACGTGCAGGGCGCGCGGCTGCACCCGGAGACCGGCGAGCTGTGGACGCTGGAGCACGGCCCCGCGGGTGGCGACGAACTCAACCGGATCGAGCGGGGCGCCAATTACGGCTGGCCCGTGGTCAGTTACGGGCGGCAGTATTCCGGCCCGCTGATCGGCAGTGGGCAGCCGCGGGGCGAAGGGTTCGTCGAGCCGCGATACTACTGGGATCCGGTGATCGCCCCGGGCGGGTTCGTGTTCTACGATGGCGAGATGATCCCCGAATGGGACGGCGACCTTCTGGCCGCGTCGCTCAATCCCGGCGGCCTCGTGCGGCTGACGCTCGACGGGGAGACCGTGACTGGCGAGGAACGGCTTCTGACCGATGCCGGTCGGGTCCGCGATGTCGAGATCGACCGGGACGGCGCCGTTCTCCTGCTGACCGATGCGCCGGAGGGCGAGATCCTGCGCGTGACCCCCGAAAGCTAGGCGTTCCCGAGGGGCGGGCGATCCTTCATGCCTCGCCCGTCCACCTGCGTTGTGGCTGTCCACCCGCCGAAGGGGTGGGGCGGCACAGGTTCCGACCATGGCGGCCCGGACGGCGCGCCGAGCCCTGGCGAAACCCCTGCCCGCGGCTCGTGGCTGAGTCCGCGGGAGCGGCGTTCCGCCCGCCCGGAGCCGCGGCCCAGGGCGCAGGTGGCGGCGCGATCATGCCGGTTCGATCACCGCGACCGTCTGCCAGCCCATGGAAAGGTCGGTCCCGTCCAGCGACACGGCCTCGGGCTCCGACGCATAGGCAAGGCGCCACCCGCCCCGCGGCAGGGCCAGATCGGCGTCGTCGCCGCCGTTCACGACGACGAGCGCGCGTTCTTTGCCGCGCAGGATGTCCATGACGATCGGGAAATCGTCGTTGTCCCAGTCCTCGCCCCCGAGTTCCGCGCCGTCGGGGCCACGCCACGTCACCGTGGCGTCGGTGGCGAACCGGGTCTCCCGCAGGAGGGGCAGGCGGCGGCGCAGCTCGGCCAGCGCGGCCACCGTCTCGGACAGCTCCTCACGCCCCAATTCCCAGCGCACCCAGCCGATCTCGTTGTCCTGGCAATAGGCGTTGTTGTTGCCGTCCTGGCTGTTGCCGACCTCGTCACCGGCCAGGATCATCGGGACGCCGCGGCTCAACATGAGGGTCGAGAGCATCGCCCGCGCCCGGCGCCGCCGCGCGGTGAGGACCTCGATGTTCTCGGTATGCCCCTCGGCGCCCATGTTGTCGCTCAGGTTGTGGTCGTGGCCGTCGCGATTGTCCTCGCCGTTCGCCTCGTTGTGCTTGTCGTTGTAGGAGACCACGTCCCACAGGGTGAAGCCGTCATGCGCGGCGACGAAGTTCACGCTGGAGGTGGCGGGCCGGTTGGAGTGGTCGAACTGCACCGGCGAGCCGCAGAGCCGTTCGGCCAGCGCGCCCTTGAGGCCGCCGCGCCGCGCCCAGAAGCCACGGGTGTCATCGCGGAACTTGTCGTTCCATTCCCGGAACGGCCAGGGAAACCCGCCGACCTGATAGCCGCCGTCGCCGATATCCCAGGGCTCGGCGATCAGCTTGACCGAGGCCAGCACCGGATCCTGCCGGATCGCGGCGAAGAAGCTGCCCTCGCGCTCGAACCCGGTGGGCTCCCGCCCCAGGGTCGATGCGAGGTCGAAGCGGAATCCGTCCACGTGCATCTCCTGCACCCAGTGGCGCAGGCTGTCGAGCACCATGCGCAGGACCATCGGATGGGCCACGTTCACCGTGTTGCCCGTCCCGGTCACGTCGTAGCAGTGCCGCTTGTCCTCGCCGTGCAGGTAGTAGCTGAGGTTGTCGATGCCGCGGAAGGACAGGGTGGGGCCGAGCTCGGAGCCTTCGGCGGTGTGGTTGTAGACGACGTCGAGGATCACCTCGATCCCGGCCTGGTGGAACTTGTTGATCGCGCTCTTGATCTCGCCCCATTCGCCGGTCTTCAGGTAGCTGCGCTCGGGCGCGAAGAAGTTCAGCGTATTGTAGCCCCAGTAATTGCGCAGCCCCTTGTCGATCAGGTGCTTGTCCTGGAGGAAGGCATGCACGGGCAGCAGCTCGATCGCCGTCACCCCGATCCCGTGGAGATGGTCGATCACCGGCTGCGACGCCAAGCCTGCGAAGGTGCCGCGGCTGTCCTCGGGTACCTGGGGATGAAGCATGGTCAGGCCGCGGACATGGGCCTCGTAGATCACCGTGTCGCGCCACGGGGTATAGAGCGCGCGATCCGCGTCCCAGTCATAGGCGGGATCGGTGACATAGCATTTCGGCACGAAAGGCGCGCTGTCGCGCGCGTCGAAGGTGGTGTCGTCCCCGGTGGAAACGTCATAGCCGAACAGGGCGTCGTTCCAGATCACCTTGCCGTCGAGCTGGCGCGCGTAGGGGTCGATGAGCAGCTTGTTGGCGTTGAACCGATGGCCGTTCTCCGGGTCGTAGGGCCCGTGCACCCGATAGCCGTAGCGTTGGCCCGGGCGGATGCCGGGCAGGTAGCCGAACCAGACGCCGCCTTCCATGTCCGGCAGGGCGAACCGCGTCTCGGTATCGTCATCGTCGAACAGGCACAGCTCCACTTTTTCGGCGTGGTCGCTGAACAGAGCAAAATTCGTGCCTTCCCCGTCGTATTGCGCGCCAAGATGCGCGCTCGAGGCCGCGTCCCGGTCGAAGGCTAGAGAGGTCAATGCGTGTCTCCTGCAGATTCCGGCGCGACCCGTTCTGGCGCGCCCGTCCCGCAACGCCCTATACCCGGCGCGGGTCCGTCTCCGCGAGCATTTCCGCCGTCACGAGGACGGTACCCGCCGCGGTGCGCCGGAAATTCGAGCCGTCCCAGACCGGATCGACGCCGATTTCACTGCCGAAGGGAACTACCGCGCCCGGGGCGACCACGCATTTCGACAGGAGTGCGCCGCGCGAGACCATGGCGCCGTCCATGACCAGGCTGTCGAGGATGCCCTCGGTCGCGAGGCCGCGCGAATGGGGGCGGGGCAGGGGCAGCGGGGGTTTCGGCCCCATGCAGTCGAGGGCCGCGGATCGAAGCGCGTCGAGCGTGCCCACGTCGCGCCAGTAGAACCGCCCAGACCGCGCCGGAACGTGGACGAAGCTGCGCCCCTCGGCCACCGCGTCGGGCAGAATGTGATGTCCGAAATCCAGCGCCTCGGGATTCGCGTCGAGATACGCGCGCAGCCATGGCCAGTCGATCACGTAGAGGCCCATGCTGGCGAGGGAGCGGGAGGGATCCTCGGTGCTGCCGGGGGGGTGGTCCGGCTTCTCGACGAACCGCGAGACCCGGCCGCCGCCATCGGCGTCGAGAATCCCGAACCCGGTCGCGTCGAGGCGCGGCACCATGTCGGCCGCCACGGTGAGGGTCGCGCCCGTCTCGCGGTGGGCGGCGATCATCGGCCCGTAATCCATCGCATAGATGTGATCCGCGGCGAGGACGAGAAGCGCCCGCGGGGCGATGGCGTCGATCTCGTCGCGCAGCATGCGCACCGCATCGGCCGTGCCGCGGGATCCTTCGGGCCGTCCGGTGATGGTCGGGGCGTGGCGCAGACACAGGTCCAGGCGGTCCGACCACCCGGCCTTCAGGTGCCGCTCGAGCGGGCGCGCGCAATACTGGGTCGCTACGAATGCGGAGCGGAAGCTGGACGAGACGAGGTTCGCCAACGTAAAGTCGACGATCCGCGCTCCCCGCACGAAGGGCAGGGCCGGCTTGCACATGTGCCGGGTCAGCTCATGGAGACGGGACCCGCGACCTCCGGCCAGGACAACGGGGAGAACCCCTCCGCGGGAATACCCCCCATCTCTCCCCCGTGCTGGACTTTTGCGATACTGGCACGACACTGATCAAACTCGCCAAGGACAACGGTAACCCAAGCCTCAAACAAACCGGCGGTTTGGATCGCGGTTCCATCACGCCGGGCCGTGCAGCGAAATCCTGCCGGGCGGGCAATCCGCCTCCCACGACCAAAACGCCCCGTCGAGCGACGCCTGCGCCCCGATCGCGACCCGCGCCTCCCTGTCCCCGAGGCGGCGGCGCAGCGTGGTTCCGTCCCACTCGGCGGCCCCCTTGCCAAAGAGGTCCGGCTCGGCCTGCCGCAGCGCGAGCCCGGTGGCGAGAAGATCCGCCTTGGCGGCGTGGAACCCGCCCTTCGGCGGCCGGGCGAGGGCGTCCCAGTCCGGCGGGCGGCGGTTGTCGGGATCGGTCAGCTGGAACAGCGGCCCCTCGCCGCCCTGGTAGATGTCGGGCATCCCCGGCCACAGGAGGCGCAGGGCGAGCCCGGCGAGCGCCAGCCCCTCGCCGATCCGGCACAGCCCGAGGAGCGGTGCGGGCCGGTTCGCGTCCCACCGGGCGAGGAGGGCGCGGACCCAGTCCTGCATCCGCGCCTCGCGCGTCTCGTCCGGCGCGGTCCAGTAGGTGACCTCCTTGCCCTCGCGCAGGGCCTTCACCATGTGGTCGGCCGCGCGGGCGCCCGCATCCGGCGCCCCCCAGATTCCCAGTGCCACCTGGAAGGCATAGAAGCGTCGGTTCGCGTCGATGGCGTCGCTGCCGGGCAGCGATGCGGCGTCCTGCCAGAGCGCCGTGGCCGCGTCCGTGTCGTGGCTCATCGCGGCGATCCGGGCGCGGGTGTCCTCCGCCCGCTTGGTGTCATGGGAAGAGCCGAGCGTGAGCGCCCGGGGAAACCGGTCGAGGCGGTCGGCCAGGTGGTCCTGAACGTCTCCCGGCGTGGTGGTGGGGCGGTCGGGATCGGCGCCGACCTCGTTGGCCACGAGGTAGCGGTTGAAGCGAAAACCGGCCGTGTCCTCGTGCGCCTTGGCGATCAGGGCCCCCGTCACCTGCTCCAGCCGCACGGCGAGACGCCGGGCCGCGTCGCCGTCGGCGGCGAGGATCCGGCCCGTGATCCAGTCGATCGTGGCTCGGTCGCGGACCTCGGCGGCGGCCTGGTCGGCGGTGTCGCGCCAGATCCGCGCGTCGGTCTCGCCGGCGCCCGCGCCGATATAGGAGCGGTAGCGCGGGAAGGCGACAAGCAGTTCGGTCAGCGCCTCGCGCAGGGTCTCGGGCCCGACCGGGCGCGCCTCCTCGTCGGCCAGCGCCTTTGCCAGGCCACGCAGCTGACGCAGTTCGGCGGCCAGTTCGTCGGTGAGGACCTCGCGCTTGGCGGCGACGACCTCGCCGTGGAAATCGCCCTCGACGCCGGTTTCCTCCCGCCAGAGCGCGTCGATGCGGCCGCTGCCGTCGGGATCGGTCAGGAGCCTGTCGATCACCGCGGAGGCCTCGTAGCCGGTGGTCCCCGCCACGGTCCAGTCAGGTAGCCGCTCACCGGTGACGAGGATCTTCTCCACCCAGACGGGCACGTCATCGGGCAGCCGTCCGGTCAGCTGTTGCAGGTAACCGCCCGGGTCCACCAGCCCGTCCACGTGATCAACCCTGAGCCCGTGGATCAGGCCCCGCTCGACGAGATCGAGGATCTCAGCATGGGTGGCGTCAAACACCTCCTCGTCCTCGACCCGAACGCCGATCAGCGAGGTGACGGAGAAGAAGCGCCGGTGGGTGATCGAATCGCGCTCGAGCTGCCAAGGCAGGAGGCGCCAGTGCTGGCGCTCCTGCAGCGCGACGGCATCCTCCATCGCAAGGCGGCGGTCAGGGCCGGTGGCGGTTCCGGGGGCAAGCGGGACGCGCAGCGGGCCGGCAACGAGGCAGTCCTCGGAGAGCGAGACGTCACCGGCCTCGGCCATCTCCGCCAGGGAGGTCTGCAGCCATGGCAGGGCCAGCGGACCGGCCCCCCAGTCGATGTCGAAGACCGGACCGTGGGGGCTGCGCATGCCTTTCGCGAGCACGTCACGCAGCCAGGGAGTGTCCAGGCCGAAGGCCATGTGGTTGGGGACGATGTCGACGATCACCCGCAGGCCGCGAGCTTGTGCCGCGCGCGACAGCGATTCGAACCCGGCCCGGCCGCCGAGCTCCTCGTCGACGGTGGTCGGATCGGTAACGTCGTAGCCATGCGTGGATCCCGGCGCGGCGGTCAGGATCGGCGACAAATAGAGGTGGCTGACGCCCAGCGCGGCGATCTGGTCGAGCCGGCCTTCGAGCGTGGCGAAATTCATGCCCTCGCGCAGTTGCACGCGGTACGAGGCGATGTGGCTCATGTGGCTTCCCCTATTCCGGCGCGCAGGCCGATCCCGGTTTCTTCGGCCTGGTAGAAGATCTCGCGCGACTCGCGCGACAGCGAGGGTGGCGGACCTTCCATCGTGAAGGTGATCTCGACGGTTCCGTCGGCGAAGCGCCATTCCGCCCAGAGCGAGCGATCCGACAGGCGGTCGACCGTGGTGCCCTCCCACCCGCTCTTGAGCCGCGGGACCACGTGATCGCGGCGCAGCGACAGGCAGTGCCGGGTCAGCTCCTTCCAGTCGTCGGCATCGGCGGGCAGGTCGGTATAGGGCCGCGAGGCGCGGAAGGTGGCGCGGGCATTCGGGTCGGGCACCTCGCCCTTGTGGCCGGCGAATTCGGGGAACTCCGATCGGCGGCCGCTCCGCACCGCTTCGGCGAGATCGCCGTGGAAATCGGTGAAGAACTGGAACGGCGCCCGGGCGCCCACCTCCTCGCCCATGAACAGCATCGGCACGAAGGGCGACAGCAGCAGCAGCGCGTGGAACGGCCGCAGGGCCTCCGGGCCCGCCAGCGAGAGCAGCCGGTCGCCCAGCGCCCGGTTGCCGATCTGGTCATGGGTCTGGTTGGCGTTGACGAAGCGGATCGGCGACAGGTGGCCCGAGGGCTCCCCGCGCGGCGCCTCGCCGCGCGGACGCTCCTGCCCCTGGTCGACCTGCCCCTCCCGCAGGGCGGTGACGAGGTCGCCGAACGGATCGACCGAGAAGGGCGCGTAATAGGACTGGCTCTCCCCGGTCAGCAGGCAATGCACCGCGTGGTGGTAATCGTCGTTCCACTGGGCGCGCAGCACCGTGCCGGCATCGACATAGCCGGCCAGGTTGCGTTCGTCCTCCGTCACCAGGTGGACCTTGTGGTCGAGGTCCAGCGACTGGACGTGGTCGGCGAGGGTCTGCAGGAAGGTCGTGTCGCTCGGGTCGCCGATCTGGTGCACCGCGTCGAGCCGCAGCCCGTCGACCCCGTAATCGCGCAGCCACATGGCCGCGTTGTCGAGGAAATAGTCCACCACCTCGGGCCGGTCGAAATCCACCGCCGCGCCCCACGGGGTCTGGCGGCTGTCGTCGAAGAAGGCCGGGCAGAGGTCGTGCAGCACCGCCCCCTCGGGGCCGAAATGGTTGTAGACCGCGTCGACCAGGACCATCAGGCCGACGTCATGCGCCGTCTGGACGAAGCGCGCCATCGCCTCGGGCGTGCCATAGGCGGGGTGGATCGCATCCGGCAGCACCACGTCGTAGCCCCATCCGCGATTTCCGGCGAACTGGCCCAGCGGCATCAACTCGACCGCGGTGATCCCCATGTCGGCCAGCGCGTGAAGATGCTCCCTCGCGGCGTCCAGCGTGCCGGGAAGGGTGAAGGTGCCGACATGCAGCTCGAAGATCACCGCCGTCTCCCAGGATCGGCCGCGCCAGTCGCGGCGGTGGCGCAGTGCCGCCGGATCGGTCAGCAGCGACGCGGAAAAGACGTCGCCCTCCTGCGCCCGCGATGCGGGATCGGGAAACACGCGGCCGCTCCGACGGAACGCGTAAGGGGTCCCGGCGGGTGCCGAGACGGTGGCGGTGCGCCAGCCCTCCGCGTCCGTCTCCATCTCGCGCGCCTCGCCGTCGAGGATCAGGTCCACGCGGTCGGCGCCGGGCGCCCAGGTCGCGATGCGCCACCGTCCGTCCCCTGTCGGATGCGCACCCCAGCGCGGTCTCTGCGTCATTGCCCCACCTCAGCATTCCTCGTCACACGTGGGGATAGGCGGGCAGCCCGACATTCGTTCCGCAGCCCGGCCGACGGAATGGACCCGCCGCCGCATCGCGTTGGCGCCCGGGGACGACGATGCGCCTTCGCGCCCCGCGGTGCGACGGTGCCGACCCCGGCCGGAAGCTGCCGCGGGTGGCCATGGGAGGCGGCGGCAGTGCCGGGGTGGGGTCCGTCCCGCCTCACGCCGCACCACGGCCGCGCGGTCACGGCGGACGATCGTGCACACCGCGGGAACCGCGATGTCGAATCCATGTTCGCCAAGGAAGGCTCAACCTTGGAGGATCCCATGTTCCGCACCGCCCTGACCCTCGCCGCCGCTCTCGCCGCCGGCTCCGCCCTGGCGCAGGAAGAGGCGTCCGGCGACGCCGCCCAGCCCGCAGAGCAGGCCCCGGCACCCGCCGAGCGGATGATCACCGCCGAGATGCTGGAAGAGGCGCGGGTCGTGTCCCTCGAAGGCCAGTACAGCGAGGATGTCTGGCAGAACGGCTCCCCTCTCAGCGCCATGGTCGCCGACCTGCGCGAGATCGGCGACGTCGAGGACGTCGTCCTCAATGCCGACGGGCAGATGCAGGGCGTCACCACCGATGTGGGCGGGTTCCTCGGTATCGGGTCGAAGCAGGTCCTGATCCCGCTCGAGGATCTGCGCGTCGCGCGGCCGCCGGAAGGCAACGAGGACATCACGATCGTCACCCGGCTGAACGAGCAGCAACTGACCGATCTGGAGGAGTTCCAGATCGGCGATTGAGCCCTAGAGCCGCGGCACGTGGGGCGCGGCCTCGGGCTCGAGCAGGCCGAGCGCCCGCGGATCGGGAAACACCCGCACCTCGCGCCGCTCGGCCTCGAACCCGTTGGCGAGGTAGAAGCGCAGCGCGTGCGGACTGTCCAGGGTGCAGGTGTCGAGGCGGATCGCCTCGGCACCGTTGCCGAAGAGCAGGCGCTGGAAATGGGCCATCAGCCAGCGGCCGATGCCGCGGCCCGAGGCCTCGGGGGTCAGCCCGAAGAAGGCCACCCGCGGCACGCCGGCATCGTTGAGGTCCAGCTCCACCATCCCCAGGGTGCCGTCGCCCGAGCGCACCGTGTAAAGCGCGATCGCCGGGTCGAGCAGCACCCCGACCAGCGCGTCATCCTCCAGCATCAACCGGGAGGTCCACAGCCAGTCCCGCCCCACCATGCGGAAGAGCTTGCGGTAGGTCTCCGGGGCGAGGGAGTTCTCGATCCGGAGATCGACCCCCTCGGGCGGCTCCGGCAGGGGCATGGGGCGGTGGCAGATCAGATGGGTGACCACCACCGCCAGATGGTCCCGGGGCACGGCGTATTCGCCGTCGGCCAGGAGCCGGGACATCGCGGTCTCCTCCGGGACCGGGCGATCGCTGTGCCCTGTCACCGCAGGATCGAGCGGCCGGCGTAGACCGCGCTCTCGCCCAGGATCTCCTCGATCCGGATCAGCTGGTTGTACTTGGCCAGCCGGTCGGAACGGGACAGCGAGCCGGTCTTGATCTGCCCGCAATTCGTCGCCACGGCGAGATCGGCGATGGTCGCGTCCTCGGTCTCGCCCGAGCGGTGCGACATGACGTTGGTGTAGCGGGCGCGATGGGCCATCTCGACGGCCTTCAGAGTCTCCGACAGGGTGCCGATCTGGTTCACCTTCACCAGCATGGAATTGGCGCAGCCCCTCTCGATCCCGTCCTTCAGGCGCTTCGGATTGGTCACGAACAGGTCGTCGCCCACCAGCTGAACCTTGTCGCCCAGCCGGTCGGTCAGCATCTTCCAGCCGTCCCAGTCGTCCTCCGAGCAGCCGTCCTCGATCGACAGGATGGGATAGTCGGCCACCAGCTTCTCGAGGTAGTCGACGTTCTCCTCGGAGGAGAGCGAGGCGCCCTCGCCCTTCATCTCGTAGCGTCCGCCCTCGTAATATTCGGTCGCCGCGCAGTCGAGCGCGAGCATGATGTCCTCGCCCGCCGTGTAACCGGCCTTCTCCACCGAGCGCATGATGAAGTCCATCGCGTCGCGGGTCGACTTGATGTCGGGGGCGAAGCCGCCCTCGTCGCCGATGCCGGTGGACAGGCCGGCCGCCGACAGCTCCTTTTTCAGGGTGTGGAACACCTCGGCACCCATCCGCACCGCTTCGCGGATGTTGGGGGCCGAGACCGGCATGATCATGAATTCCTGGAAGTCGATCGGATTGTCGGCGTGCTCGCCGCCATTGACGATGTTCATCATCGGCACCGGCAGGGTGCGCGCCGCGGTGCCGCCCACGTAGCGGAACAGCGGCTGCATGGTGAACTCGGCCGCGGCCTTGGCGGTGGCGAGGGAGACGCCGAGGATCGCGTTGGCGCCCAGCCGGCCCTTGTTGTCGGTGCCGTCCATCTCGATCATCGTGGCGTCGACGGATTCCTGCTCGGTCGCGTCCATGCCGATCAGGCCCTCGGCGATCTCGCCGTTGATCGCCGCCACCGCCTCGGTGACCCCCTTGCCGAGATAGCGCCCCTTGTCGCCGTCGCGCCGCTCGTGCGCCTCGTGCTGGCCCGTGGAGGCGCCGGAGGGGACCGCTGCGCGCCCCATCGCTCCGGTTTCGAGGATCACGTCGACCTCGACCGTGGGATTGCCGCGGCTGTCGAGGATCTCGCGGCCGACGATGTCGATGATGGCGCTCATGTCACTCTCCGGGATGCTGGCCTGTCCCGCCCGGTCTAGGCGGTCGCACGGGCCAAGGAAAGGGCGCGCACGCGGCGCCGTTCCCGCAGCCAGGCATAGAGGCCGCTGCCCACGACGATCGCGGCGCCGACGAGCGTGGCCGCATCGGGCCGCTCCCCCAGAAGCAGCATCCCGAGAAGCAACGCGAAGATCAGCCGCGAATAGCGGAACGGAATCACGGCGGTGACATCCCCGATCCGGGTCGCGGTGGTGAGCAGCATGTAGGCCCCCGCGCCCACGGCGACGGCCAGGCCGAGGATCGCCCAGGCGCCGGGCGATGCCGCAGCCACGCCGCCCGTCAGCGCGGCGAGGAGCGCGGCGGCGGGCGCGAGGAAGGCATAGGCCCACAGCGAGAGCTGTTCGGACCGGATGGTGGCGGGAATGCGGCGCGAGACCACGTCGCGGATGGCGAGGTTGACCGCGCCCGCCACCGCGAAGAGGGCGGTCGGCTCGAACCCTTCGAGCCCCGGGCGGAGGATCACCAGAACGCCGCCGAGGCCGGCAAGAACGGCCGACCACCGCCGCCACCCCACCGGCTCCCGCAGCCACAGGGCGGCGCCCATCGTCACGAAGATCGGCGTCGCCTGCAGGATCGCGGAGACGAGCGACAGCGGGATCATCGACAGCGCGGTGACGTAGCACAGGGTGGCGCCGACCTCGGCCAGGTTGCGCACCAGCACATATGGGTGGCGCAGGTCGCGGGTGACGAGAGGCGTGCCGCGGCCCAGGCAGATTGCGGCGAAGACGGCCGCGCCCCCTGTGGCCAGGACGAAGACGATCTGTCCCACCGGCATCGCGCCGGCGATCGTCTTCACCAGGAAGTCCTCGACCGCGAAGGCGGCCATGGCGCCGACCATCAGGGCGATGGCGCGCAGGTTGTCCGAGTCCACGTGACCGCTCCGGGTTGCCGGGAATGGCGACGGCCTAGGCCCTCTAGCGCGCCGCCGCAAGATCGGCGAGCCGCCCCTCCATCACCCGCACCGCCCCGCCCGAGATCGTCACCGATCCGGGCTCCGCGATCACCTCGATCGTGGAGGGGCGCCCCATCTCCACCCCCTGGCGGATGGTCAGGCGGCATTCGCTCCCCTCGATCCCGGCCAGAAGCAGGCCCAGTGCCGCGGCCGCGCTGCCGGTGGCCGGGTCCTCGGGGATGTCGTCGAGCGGGGCGAACATCCGCGCGCGGACATCCCCGCCCTCGCGGACATAGGCGTAGATCGCGAAGTCGAAGGGCAGCGGATGGCGCGCCGCGGCGGCACGGAACGCCTCGATGCGGGGATGGGCGCGAGACAGAAGCCGCGCCGATTGCAGTTCCACCAGCGCGAAGGGCAGCCCGGCCGAGGCGATCACCGGGGCGTGGACCGCGCCCCGGATCGCCGCCGGTTCGAGCCCCAGGCAATCCGCCAGCAGGGCGGGTTCCGGGTCACCGAGCCGGTCCAGCGCCACCTCGCGGACGAACCCCGCCCGGCCGTCGGCGGCGAAGCAGGGCAGGGGGCCGGCGCCCGTCTCCAGCACGATGCCGCCGGGCGATCCGCGGTCCGCCAGGGCCACCGCGCTGCCGATCACCGGATGCCCGGCAAAGGGGATCTCCTGCGTCGGCGTGAAGATCCTCAGCCGGGCGGTCCCCCCGGCCTCGGGCGGATAGAGGAACGCGGTCTCGGAGAAGCCGAACTCCCGCGCCACGGGCTGCAACAGCCGCTCGGGCAGGGTATAGGCCTGCGGGACGACCGCGAGCGGGTTGCCGCCGAAGGGCGCCTCGGTGAAGACGTCATAGACCAGGTAGTCGGTCATCACAGCGTGTAGAGCGGCGGCTTGCCCTGGGCCTCGTGGATCTCGTTGACCACCCGCCGGTCCAGCTTCAGCGCCCGCGCGAGCCGGTCCAGGTGCTCGGCCTCGGCGCGGTTGTCGGGCTCGATGGCGACGACGGAGGCGGTATAGACCTCGATCTCGTGGCCCTGCGGTACGTCGCGGGCCAGCGCCTCGGGATCGACCGGGGCGGTCATCTGGGCTTCGATGAAGGCAGTCTCCTCGGCGTCGGCCTCGCCGATCACCTCCATCAGCGTCGCGCGTTCCTCTGCGTCGATCTCGCCGTCGGCCCGCGCGGCCTGGATCATCGCCCGCACCATCAGGCCCGAGACCTGCTCCTCCTCCGGGGTATCCGCGGGCGTCTCGCGCGTGGTGTCGAGCAGGCCGCGCATCTTCTGGCTGGCCGCCGCGCCGCCCGAGGCGCCGGCGATCCCGCTCAGGATTCCGGCGATGTTCGACTGGCCGGATCGGCCCCGATCGTTGACCCCCAGTTCGGAGAGGAGTCCCGCGATGCCACCGCGCTGTCCGCCGGAGCCGGAGCTGGAGCCGGAGGAGAGCTTCTTTCGGATGCCCTGGATACCGCCGGCCTGCTGGAACATGTGCACGCCCTTTGCCGCCGCAAAGGCGAAGGCCATCTGCTTCGCGATCTTGTTCATCTTCATCTGCCGGTTTCCCCCAAGCTGCCGTGGTGCAGATGTGGAGGCTGCGGTCGGCCAGACAAGATGCCTCAGCCGCGCTCCGCCAGCCGGCCGATCAGCGCGTCCGTGGCAAGGCCGTCGACCGCGCCGGGGGTCAGGCCGCGGGGCGTGAGCCGACCGGTGACGTAGCTTTCCGCCACATCGGCCGGCGCCGTCTCGAAGAGCGTGGCGGCGGTCAGCAGATGTGCCACCGCCTCGCAGAAGGCGCGCGCCTCGGCCTCGGGCGGCAGGCCGGGCCAGCGGGACCGGACGGCATCGAGCGCGGCGTCGTAGCGCCGGTCTGCGCCCCGGGCGGCGTCGAGCGCCGCGTCGAGCGCCGCGCGGGCGGGGGCATCGCGCGACAGCGTGCGCAGGACGTCGAGGCAGATGATATTGCCCGACCCTTCCCAGATGCCGTTCAGCGGCGCCTCGCGATAGAGCATGGGCATCGGCGTCTCCTCGACATAGCCCATGCCGCCCAGCACCTCCATCGCCTCGGCCGTCACGACCGGGCAGCGCTTGTTCGAGAGGTATTTCGCCAGTGCCACGCCGATCCGGGCCAGGGGCGCCTCGGTATCAAAACATGCCGCGATGCGCAGACCGAGCGCTGTCGCCCCCTCCCAGTCGAGGGCGAGATCGGCGAGCACGGATCGCATCAGCGGCTGGTCGATCAGGCGTCGCTGGAAGGCGGTGCGCCCCTCGCACCACGCCACCGCCTCGGACAGGGCGGCCCGCATCAGCCCGGCGGGCGCCATCGCGGTATCCAGCCGGGTATGGTGGACCATGCGGATGATCGCCTTCACGCCCTGTCCCGGCGCGCCGACCATCTGTGCCTCGGCGCCGTGATACTCGATCTCGGCGGAGGCGTTGGCGCGGTTGCCGAGCTTGTCCTTCAGGCGCATGAGGCGGATCGCGTTGCGGCTCCCGTCCTCCCGCCACCGCGGCACGAGAAAGCACGACAGCCCCTCGGCCGTCTGCGCCAGGGTCAGGAACCCGTCCGACATCGGCGCGGAACAGAACCACTTGTGGCCCACCAGGCGCCAGGCGTCGCCATCCGCCTCTGCACGCGTCGTGTTCGCCCGCACGTCGGAGCCGCCCTGCTTCTCGGTCATCGCCATGCCCAGCGTCGCCGCCCGCTTGGCGGCGATCGGCGCGTCGCCGGAGTCGTAGCCGGGGGTGGAGAGCTTCCGCGTCCAGTCCCCGGCGTCCTGGGCCCCCGCCAGCGCGGGGATCGCGGCATAGGTCATGGTCATCGGGCAGCAGATGCCCGGTTCGATGCCGCTCATCAGATAGACCATCGCGGCATGGGTGACATGGCTGCCGCCGGTCCAGGGGCCGGAGGCGTAGCCATGCTCCAGCCCCAGCGTCATGAGGGCGTGATAGGCGGCGTGGAACCGCACCGCGTCCAGCCGGCGTCCGTGACGGTCGAAGATCACCGCCTCGGGGGGATACCTGCGCGCGTCCTCGCCCAGCCGCGCCGCCTCCGCGGCGGCCAGCGCCCGCCCGAACCGGGCCAGGGCATTGCCGTCGCCGCCACGGGCCGCCGCCTGGCCCCGCAGCACGGAATCCGCGCGCCACGGATCCGGGCGATCCGGCGGCATGGGCTGGTTCAGCACCTCGTGCGACGCGAAGGGGTCCGTCGCCATCGGATCAACCGCGCGGAGGGATCGGCGCGGTCCGCTCTCGGGATGCGCGCGCGGATTTGAATGACGGTGTTGAGGCGCGTGCCGGCCTGGATGCGTTAACCTGGTGTAAAGGGAGCGTCCTGCAATCTTCGGTAGTTTCAGGGAGGTACCGCATGATTGTCGCCATCGTCTTCGCCGGGATGCTCGCCGGGATATCCTCGGCGGGCGTGGTGTTCTTCGTGCTCGATTTCGGCTGGCTTCTGGGCATCGCGGGCTTCTACGCGGGCGCCTTCGTCGGGATGGGCCTTGCGGCCCTCCGCGTGGCCGCCCTGTCGGAGCGCCGGGACCACGGCGCCCCCCGCCCCGTCCACGGATCGGCGCACAGCCGCGCCGCCTGAACTCCGCTGTCGGCCCTCGCCCCCAGGGCCGGGCGAAGTGGAGCGGGTGAAGGGAATCGAACCCTCGTCTTAAGCTTGGGAAGCTTCTGCTCTACCATTGAGCTACACCCGCCTCGGGCCGCACCATACGCCTTCGCGCGGCGGAGGCAAGACGCGGCGGCGCACGACGCCGCGTCCCGCGATCAGATCACCAGGACATCGAGCGGTGGAAAGCCGTTGAACCCGACACTGGAATAGGTCGAGGTATAGGCGCCGCAATTGCGGATCACCACCCGGTCCCCGGCCTTCAGCGACACCGGCAGCTGCACCGGGCGCTTCTCGTACAGCACGTCCACCGAATCGCAGGACGGGCCGGCGAGGATGCAGGGGCCCGTCTCCTCGCCGTCGCGCCACGTCTGCAACTGGTAGCGGATCGCCTCGCCCTCCGTCTCGGCCAGCCCCGAGAACCGGCCGATGTCGAGATAGACCCAGCGGTGCAGATCCGTCTCGGACTTGCGGCTGACCAGCAGGACCTCGGCCGCGATCAGGCCGGCATCGGCGACCATGCCGCGCCCCGGTTCCGCCATCACGTCGGGGACGTCGCCGAACAGCGCCCGTACCTCGGCCATCACCCCGGCCGCGTAGTCGGAGGCTCCGTCCACTGCCTCGCCATAGAAGGCCGGGAAGCCACCGCCGATGTTCAGCAGGCTCAGGTCATGGCCCGCGCCGCGCAGCCGGTGCCAGATCCGCGCCACCTGGCGAAGCGTGTCCGACCACATGGAGGCGAACCTGGTCTGGCTGCCCACATGGAACGACAGGCCCACCGGCGCGAGTCCGAGCGCGCGGGCGTACGCCGCCAGGCCGTCGACGCGGTCCGGCGCGCAGCCGAACTTCCGCGTCAGCGGCCAATCGGCCCCCGAGGGCTCGACGATCACGCGCAGATAGACGCGCGCGCCCGGCGCGGCGCGGGCGATCTTCTCCAGCTCCTCCTCGGCATCGGCGGCGAACAGGGTGATGCCGGCCGAATGGGCGAAGGCGATGTCGCTCTCGCGCTTGATCGTGTTGCCGAAGCTGATCGTCTCGGGGCGGGCGCCCTGGCCCAGGCACAGTTCGATCTCCCCGCGCGAGGCGGCGTCGAAGCCGGAGCCCTCGGCCACCAGGGTCTCGATCACCTCGCGCGCCGGGTTGGCCTTCACCGCATAGTGGATACGGGCCTCGCCCAGCCCGGCCTTCAGGTTGCGGTAGTTGCGCGCCACGATGCGGGGATCGAGCACGAGGGTCGGGCGGTCGAAATGATGCGTGGCGGCCACCTCCTCGATCGAGGGGGCAAGGGTCCGGCCGACGAAATCGGGCTGAAGGGCGGTCATGGCATCTCCAATGGGACCGGGGGCGCGAAGCCCCGTAGTTTCACGGGAGACGTTACCGTCGCTGCTTGAGCGGATCGGGTCCGGCGACCAGAGGCGCGTGCGTTGGCGTCTGCGCCGCGATATGGGACGACCGGGCCGGAAACGCAAGGATTTTCCGTGAACTCCGCGCAGGGCGGCAGCGGAAGGATGCAGGGCGGCCGGTGCGCCAGCGGCGCGGATAGCAGGCCGGGGCCGCGCATCGAGCGGCCGCGGTCAGGGCTCCGCCGCCGGGGGAATCGCGCCGAGATAGGCCGCGATCGCCGCGATGTCGCCGTCTGACAGCACGCCCAGGTTCTCGATGACCGCGACCATCTGCCCGCCGGCGCTGTCGTAGTCCGGCGTCAGACCGGTGCGCAGATACGCGGCGATATCCCCCTCGGACCAGTCGAGCTGGTTCGGGGCGAGGCCGGGGATGCGGCCTTCGCCGTCGGGGTTCGGCGCGCCCTGCAACCAGCGGTCGTTATCCATGGCGCCGAGCCCGGTACGCGGGGTGTGGCACTGGCCGCAATGGGCCAGCGCCTCGGCCAGGTATCGCCCGCGCGCGATTTCTTCCGACGCGGGATCTTCCAGCACCCAGCCCCGCCCGGCATGCAGGACCTTCCAGGCCCCGAGCAGGGGCCGGAAGCCGAACGGAAAGCGGATCTCGTTCGGGCGCGAGGCCGCATCGGAGGCGGGCAGGGTGCGCAGATGGGCGGCGATGTCGGCCAGGTCCTGCAGTTCGGCATTCTCGTATGAGGTATAGGGGAGCGCGGGATAGAGATGCGCACCCCCGGCCGCGACGCCCCGCGCCATGGCCGAGACCAGGTCGGCCTCGCTCCATTCTCCCACCCCCGCCGGTCCGGGGGATATGTTGGGCGCGTGAAAGGTGCCGTACCGCGTCTCGAAGGCTTGGCCGCCCGACAGGACGGGCGGCCCCTCGCCGGTCTCGGCCCCCGGCGCGGTGTGGCAGGAGGCGCAGCCCGCCACGCTGAACAGCGCCGCGCCGCGCCCGGCATCGCCTGTGATCCCGGCGAGTGCCGGGGCCGCCACCGGCTGCGGCCGCGTCAGCCACCAGCCCGCCAGCATGCCCGCCCCGAGGAGAAGGCCGAGCGCCGCCGGGAGCCGCCGCGTCAATCGTCGGACATCCGGTAATCGTCGTGGCACCCACCGCAGGACTGGCCCAGTTCCCGCATCTGTCCGGCTACGGCCTCCTGTCCGTCACCGGCGACGCCCTGCATCGACAGGGCGGCCTCGTGCACCTCGTCGAAGCCCGACTCGAAGCCCTCCATGTCCTCCCAGATGGCCGGCAGCGCGCGGGACTGCTCCACCTCCTCGGAGGAGGTGCCCTCGGGCCAGTAGCCTGACTGGGTCAGGTCCGACAGCACGACCAGCCGGTCGGCGGCGGCCTGTGCCGCCTCGGCGTCGTACTCGATCTCGCCCTTCGCCATGTCGCCCAGCGTGGAGAGGTTGAAGGAGTAGTTCTTCATCAGTCCGTGCCGGGCCTCGACGGCGGCGGGGACGTCTCCGTCCTGTGCGGCCGCCGCGGCGGGAGCGGCGACGAGGGCCAGTGCGATCAGCGTTCGGTTCATGGTGCCTCCGGGGGATGTTGCGAAGCGGATGTGACCATCCCGCCGGAGGGATCCAAAATCACGCCCGCGTTATCGCTCCTGCACCACGCGGCCGATGAAGGGCAGGTTCCGGTCGCGCTGCGCGTAGTCGATGCCGTAGCCGACGACGAACTCGTCGGGGATCTCGAACCCGGTCCAGGTTGCGCGGACATCGACCTCGCGCCGGGAGGGCTTGTCGAGCAGGGCGATGGTCTCGAGCCGCGCCGGGCCACGCGCGCGCAGGAGTCCCAGCACGTGGTGCAGCGTGTGCCCTGTATCGACGATGTCCTCCACCACGAGGACGTCGCGCCCGGCGATCTCGCTCGACAGGTCCTTGAGGATGCGCACCTCCCGGCTCGACTGCATGGCGTTGCCGTAGGAGGAGGCTTCGAGGAAATCGACCTCCACCACCAGGTCGAGGGCGCGCACCAGATCGGCGATGAACACGAAGGAGCCGCGCAGGAGGCCCACCACGACGAGTTGCCGCGTGCCGGCGAAATGCGCCTCGATCTCGTCGGCGAGCTGTCCGATCCGCTCGGCGATGGCCTTGGCCGGGATCATCTCCTCGATCCGGTAGCCGGGTTCCGGGTCGCGTCCGTCCATGTGCCTGCCCTTGATTTCGTTCGGGGTTCGGCCGACATCCGCTATGCCCCGACCGCAGGACAGATATGCCGAAGCATCACGAGACCCGCAAGCTGCCCTATACCGCCCAGCAGATGTTCGACCTGGTGGCCGATGTGGAGGATTATCCCAACTTCATCCCCTGGACGGCGGCGGCGCGGATCACCTCGCGGCGGGAGACCGACGAGGGCGAGATCCTGAACGCCGATCTGGTGATCTCGTTCAAGGTGTTCCGCGAGCGGTTCACCAGCCGGGTCACGCTCGACCGGGAGGACATGCGGATCGACACGGAATACCTGAACGGCCCGTTCCGGCACATGAATTCCACCTGGCGCTTCCGCGACCTGGAGGAAGGCGGCTCGGAGGTCGAGTTCCACGTCGATTTCGAGTTCAAGAACCGGATCCTCGGCTCGGCGGCGCGGATGTTCTTCAACGACGCGATGCAGCGCATCGTCCGGGCGTTCGAGCGGCGCGCGCGCGAACGCTACGGCTAGGCGGCGCTCCGCCGGGGATGGATGGACGCCCTGTTCGTGCCGCGCCGGCTGCCACCCGATGACAAATGACGGATAATCGGGCAGTTCGCGAACTGCCCGAATCCGGGGCAGGTGCTGGTATCGGCCGCTGAAATTTCAGGCGGGAGCGGTTTCAGCCGACGCTTTCCGCCCCGGCCACCGCCCGCCCGAGCATGGCGATGGCGTGGTTCACCGTCGCCCGGCGCACCCGGTCGCGGCCGACCGCTCCGAACTCCACCGTCTCGACCGTGAGCGGCCCGGTGCAGGAGGCGACGGCGAAGCAGACCCGTCCCTCGGGCTTGGCGGGCGTGCCGCCGCCCGGCCCGGCGACCCCGGTCACGGCGACCGCGTGGCTCGCGTCCGACCGGGCAAGCGCCCCCTCGGCCATTGCCCGCGCGACCGCTTCGCTGACCGCGCCGTGCCGGTCGAGCGTCGCGGCGTCCACGCCCAGCATCTCCCTCTTCGCCGCGTTCGAGTAGGTCACGAAGCCCCGGTCGAAGACATCCGAGGCCCCCGCCGGGTCGGTCAGGGCGGCGGAGATCATCCCCCCGGTACAACTCTCGGCGGTGGCGATCACGGCGCCGCGCGCGCGGGCCAGCCGCAGCAGGTCGGCGGCCGCGCTCACACCAGCAGCCCGTGCGCGACAGCGGCCAGCGCCACGACGCCAAGCGCCGCGAAGACGCCCGCCAGCACGTCGTCCAGCATCACCCCCGCAACGTCGCCGCGCGCGTCGATCCAGCCCACCGGGCCGGGCTTCCAGATGTCGAACAGCCGGAACAGCGCGAAGGCGGCGATCCAGCCCGGCCACAGCGCGCCGATCCCCACGCCCACATGCGCCGCCCCGAGCGACAGCGGCATCAGCGCGATCCATTGCCCGGCCACCTCGTCGATCACCACCTCCGAGGGGTCGGCATCCCCGAGCCGCCGGGTCTCGATCCCGGTCGCCCAGAAGCCCAGGGCGATCGCCCCGAGGATCGCCATTGCCGCGAGGAGCGGCCCGCCGACGACGTGCAGCGCGTAGAAGACCGGCAGGGCGGCCAGCGAGCCCCAGGTGCCCGGGGCCGGTTTCAGCAACCCGGTATAGAAGAAGGTCGCGACGATCCGGCTCATGCCTTCACCAGGGCGACCGTCGCCATCGCGGCGATCCCCTCCTCCCGCCCGGTGAAGCCGAGGCGTTCAGACGTCGTGGCCTTCACCGAGACCCGACCGGTGCAGATGCCCAGGATCGCGGCCAGTTCCTGCACCATCCGCCCGGCATGGGGCCCGATCTTCGGCGTCTCGCAGATCAGCGTCACGTCGACATTGGAGATCGCGTGGCCCTTCTCGGCGGCCAGTTCCGCCGCCCGGGCCAGGAAGATTTTCGAGGCCGTCCCCTTCCAGCGCGGATCGGAGGGCGGGAAATGGCGGCCGATATCGCCCTCCGCCAGCGCCCCGAAGATCGCGTCGGTCACCGCGTGCATGCCCACATCCGCGTCCGAATGCCCCGTCAGGCCGCGATCGTGGGGCACCGCGATCCCGCAGAGGACCACGTGGTCCCCCGGCCCGAAGGCGTGCACGTCGAAGCCGTTGCCGATGCGGATGTCCATCCTCGTCTCCAGTAGCGCCTCGGCCCGGGCGAAATCGCCGGGCCCGGTGATCTTGAGGTTCCGCTCGTCGCCCTCGACGATGCGGACGTCCAGCGCCGCGGCGCGTGCCACGGCCACGTCGTCGGCACCCTCGGCCTGCGCGTTCCGATGCGCCCGCAGGATCGCGTCGAAGCGGAACCCCTGGGGGGTCTGCGCCCGCCAGAGACCGGCGCGGTCGCGGGTGCCGCCGACGAACCCCTCCTCCGTTCCCTGCCACAACGCGTCCACCACCGGAAGGGCGGGGGCGGCGCCGCTGGCCCCGTCGAGCGCGTCGATCACCCGGTCGATCAGGTCGGCCCCGACCAGCGGGCGGGCCACGTCGTGGATCAGGACCCGCTCCACCCCGAGGGCGGTCAGCGCCTCCAGCCCGGCCCGGACCGAGGCGGAGCGCGTCGCCCCACCGGCAACCACCACCATGTCCCCATGCGCCGTCCAGCCTGGCGCCAGGCCCATGTCGTCGGGATGCAGCACCAGAACCACCGTCCCGATGCGCGGATGGCCGCGGAACGCCGCGATGGCGTGGGCGGCCACGGTCCGGCCGCCCAGCGGCCGCCACTGCTTGGGCAGGCCGCCGCCCGCGCGCAGCCCCCTGCCGGCCGCGACGATCACCGCGGCGATGGAGTTCGTCTTGGTCATGGCCGTCCCCGAATCCCGGCGGACAGTCGCGGTTTTCGTCCCGGGATGAAACGAGGGATGTCCCTGCCGGTGCCCGACATTTGGGCACAACGTGTTTCCTGCCCGATTTGCGGCCCCGTTCGTTTGCCACGGCCGGTGCGTGGCGGTATCTCCTCAGGCAAACGCACATGGATTGGGCAGCGCATCCTGTGGCCATCTCCCTCGACGATCTCGAACTCGACCCGCCGGTCTTCCTGGCCCCGATGGCGGGAATCACCGACCTGCCGTTCCGCGACCTGGTCGCGGAGTTCGGGGCCGGGCTCGTGGTCAGCGAAATGATCGCGAGTCAGGAAATGGTGCAAGATAAACCGGGTATGCGGGAGCGGGCTGCGCTGGGGATAGGCCGCGCGCGCGCCTCCGTCCAGATCGCGGGCCGCGACGCGCGGTGGATGGCCGAGGCGGCGCGCCGGGTCGAGGGGGCAGGCGCGCGGCTGATCGACATCAACATGGGCTGTCCCGCCAAGAAGGTGGTCAACGGGTTGTCCGGGTCGGCGCTGATGCGCGATCCCGACCATGCCCTGTCGCTGATCGACGCCGTCGTCTGCGCCGTCTCGGTCCCGGTCACGCTCAAGATGCGGCTGGGCTGGGACGCGGGGCAGCTGAACGCGCCCGACATCGCCCGCCGGGCCGAGGCGGCGGGGATCCGCATGATCACCGTGCACGGCCGCACCCGGTGCCAGTTCTATACCGGGCGGGCCGACTGGACGGCGATCGCGCCCGTGGTCCGGGCGGTCTCGGTGCCCGTCATCGCCAATGGCGACATCCGCTCGACGGCCGAGGCGCGCGCGGCGCTGGCGGCCTCCGGGGCGGCGGGGGTGATGATCGGGCGCGGGGTCCAGGGGCGGCCATGGTTCCTGGCCCAGGTCGCCGCCGAACTCGCCGGGCAGCGCCCCGCGCCGGCGCCCACAGGGCCCGCCCTGGCGGAGCTGATCGCCGCCCATGTGGAGGCCTCGCTGCGGTTCTACGGCCGCGACCTGGGCGGGCGGATGGTGCGCAAGCATCTGGGGTGGTACCTGGACCGGGCCGCGCCGGGCTCCCCCATGCGCCGCCGCATCCTGACGGCCACCGATCCCGATGAGGTGGCGCGGCTGGTGCCGGGGGCGCTGGAGCGCGGGGCCCTGGCGGCATGAGCTTTCCCGACTTCCTCTGGACCTCGCTGCCGCTGCCGGCGGTGCTGCTCGATCCCGCGGACGCGATCTCGGACGTCAATTCCGCCGCCGAGGATTTCCTGATGAACTCGGCGCGCTCGCTGCGCGACCGGCCGTTCTTCGATCTCGTCTTCATCGACGCCCCGCTCGACGGGGCCTTCCACCGGGTGCGGGCGAATGGCACACCGCTGTTCGTGAACGCCGTCGATGTCAGTTCCGGCACCCGCCCGCCCGAACCCTGCGACATCCAGATCGCCCCGATGGTGGGGATGCCGGGCTTCGTCCTCGTGCTCCTGACCCCGCGGCAGCTGGCCGGCCGGCTGCAGAAGGCCGGCGCCGCGCGCTCCTCGGCGCGCTCGGCCATCGGCATGGCCGAGATGCTGGCCCACGAGATCAAGAACCCTCTGGCCGGCATCACAGGTGCGGCGCAGCTGCTGTCCATGGGGCTCGAGGCGGAGGACCGGGAACTGACCGACCTGATCGTCGCGGAATCGCGGCGGATCGTGGCGCTCGTCGATCAGGTGGAGCAGTTCGGCAACCTGCGGCCGCCGAAGCGGGCGCCGGCCAACCTGCACGACATCCTCGACCGCACCCGCCGCAGCGCCGCGCTCGGCTTCGCCGCGCATATGCGCATCCTCGACGAATACGATCCCTCGCTGCCGCCGGCCCATGTGGATGCCGACCAGATGCAGCAGGTCTTCCAGAACCTGTTGAAGAACGCCGCCGAGGCCGCCGGTCCCGCCGGGGGGACGATCAAGGTCCGCACCTTCTACGACCAGGCGCTGCGGGTGCGCCGCGCCGACGGCACCGGCGCGAGCGTCCCGCTGCAGGTCGAGATCCTCGACGACGGCCCCGGCCTGCCGACCGACCTGATGGAGGTCGCCTTCGATCCCTTCGTCTCGGGGCGCGAGAACGGCACCGGGCTGGGCCTGGCGCTGGTCTCCAAGATCGTCAGCGAGCATGACGGCCTGATCGGGGTGGAGAGCCGTCCGGGCCGAACGGCATTCCGGGTCTCCCTTCCGGTCGCGCCGGACGACCCCGACCCGAACGAACCGGAGTAGAGGCATGGACGGCACCGTACTCGTCGCCGACGACGACCGCACGATCCGCACCGTACTGACCCAGGCGCTGACCCGGGCGGGCTGCAAGGTCCACGCGACCTCGTCGATGGTCACGCTCATGCGCTGGGTCGAGGAGGGCAAGGGCGACCTGGTGATCTCCGACGTGGTCATGCCGGACGGCAACGGGCTGGAGGCCCTGCCGGAGATCGGCCGCATGCGCCCCGGCCTGCCGGTGATCGTGATCTCGGCCCAGAACACGATCATGACCGCGATCCAGGCCGCCGAGAAGGAGGCCTACGACTACCTGCCCAAGCCCTTCGACCTGCCCGACCTGATGAAGCGCGTGGCCCGCGCGCTGGAGGCGCCGCGCCGCCCGGTCCAGCCGCCGGACCGCGATTCCCCGCGTGGCGCGCAGACCGACCTGCCGCTGGTCGGGCGGACGCCCGCCATGCAGGAACTCTACCGGCTGGTGGCGCGGGTGATGAACACCGACCTGCCGGTGCTGATCGTCGGCGAATCGGGAACCGGCAAGTCGCTGGTCGCCCGGGCTGTGCACGATTTCTCCGACCGGCGCTCGCGGCCGCTGGTGATCGCCGGGCCGGGCGACCTGGCCACCGCCGAGGGGCCGGGGTCGATCCTCGCGCGGTCGCGCGGCGGGACGATCCTGTTCGACGAGGTGGGCGGTCTCGATGCCGACGCCCAGGCCCGGATCGTGCGGATGCTCGACGCGCTCGGCGAGGACGCGCCGCGGATCATGGCGACCAGCCAGACCGACCTGTCGCGCGAGATGGAGGAGGGGTCGTTCCGCTCCGATCTCTTCTACCGGCTGTCCGGCGTGATCCTGTCGGTCCCCTCGCTGCGCGAGCGGGTGGAGGACATTCCGCTGCTCGCCGAGCATTTCATGCTGAAGGCGGAGCGCGACGGCCTCGCCCCCCGTGTCTTCGCCGAGGACTCGATGGCGCTGATCCGGCGCTATTCCTGGCCCGGCAACGTGCGCCAGCTCGAGAACACGGTCCGCCGGCTGATGCTGACGGGCGGCGAGGGCGAGATCAGCCGCGACGAGGCCGAGGCGATCATGGGCAACCAGCCGGCGATGGAGCCGCTGCGCAACGGCGGCGAGGGCGACCGGCTGACGGCCTCGGTGGCGCGCCACCTGCGCCGCTACTTCGACCTGCACGGCAATGTCCTGCCGCCGCCGGGCCTCTACCAGCGGATCCTGCGCGAGGTGGAGGCGCCCCTGATCGAGATCGCGCTGGACGCCACGGGCGGCAACCAGGCGAAATGCGCCGACCTGTTGGGAATCAATCGAAATACCCTTCGCAAGAAAATCACCGACCTCGATATTCGCGTGACACGCCGGCGCAAGTTGATGTAAAGCTGCAACAGAAGCGTGGCGCCGGGGCCTGAAGACCCCGCATCAAGCAAGCCACGCCTGAGCGGTAACCGGCGCGGACTGGCACGTCGCGCCACACATCATCGGGGGCCGTCCATGGCGCATCCGGCGCGGATGCTCAGGTGGGACCGGCTGGCGCATGTGCGCCGGCAGAAACGGGTCCAGAACGCGGCCACGATCGGTCTCGTGATCCTCGGGCCCGTGCTCGCCCTGTGGACCTATCTGGTGATGGGTCCGCTCGATGCGGGCTCGGCCGCCCTGTCGCTGCGGCTCGTGCTGCTCGCGGACCTGGTCTACGTGATCGCGCTGGCCACGCTGGTGGCGATGGCCCTGGTGCGGATGGCGGCGGCGCGGCGGGCGAAATCGGCCGGCTCGCGCCTGCATCTGCGGCTGACCCGCGTCTTCGCGCTGATCGCCCTGATCCCGACCATCACCGTCGCCATCTTCGCCGCCCTGACGATCAATTTCGGCCTCGAAGGGTGGTTCTCCGACCGCGTGCGGCAGGTGGTCGGCGCCTCCCTCGCCGCCGCCGAGGCCTACGAGGACGAGCAGCGCCAGAGCCTGTCGGAGGATGCCGAGGCGCTGGCAGACTACCTGTCCGCGGCCCAGCGCAACACCTTCCTGCTCTCCGACGGCGAGATCCGCCAGCTTCTCGGGCAGGGCCAGTCGCAGATCCAGCGGGGGCTGAGCGAGGCCTTCGTGATCGACGGCACCGGCGAGATCCGCTCGCGCGGGGAGGGATCCTACCTGTTCGACTTCGAGCGCCCGCCCGACGAGGCGCTCGAGGCCGCCCGCGGCGGCCAGACCGTCGTGCTCGAGGACTGGGACATCAACGAGTTCCGCGCCCTCGTGGCGCTGGAGGGTCTGGGGGACCGGTTCCTCTATGTCAGCCGCGACGTGGATGGCGAGCTTCTGGCCCTGCTGGACGACACCCAGGACAGCGTGCGCCTCTACAATCAGCTGGAATCCGATCGCGGACGGCTGCTGTTCGAGTTCGGCCTGCTCTATCTCGGCTTCGCGGTGATCCTGATCCTGGCGGCGATCTTCCTCGGTCTGTGGTTCGCCGAACGGCTGTCGCGGCCCGTGGGCCGGCTGGCCGGCGCGGCCGAGCGGGTGGGGGCCGGCGACCTCGACGTGCAGGTGAAGGAGGAGAAGGGCGACGACGAGATCTCGATGCTGGGGCGGCTCTTCAACCAGATGACGCGCCAGCTGCGCGCCCAGCGCGAGGCCCTGCTGGAGCGCAACGACCAGATCGAGCGCCGCCGCAGGCTGTTCGATTCGGTGCTGTCCTCGGTCACGGCGGGCGTCGTCGGCCTCGACGCGGCGGGCCGCGTGACTTTCGTCAACCGCTCGGCCGAGCGGCTGCTGCGCCTCGACGAGGGGGCGGGGCAGGCGGTGGACCTGTCAGCGGCCGTGCCGGAATTCGAGCCGCTGTTCCAGCGCCTGCTGGAGGCGCGCGACGAGACCGTGCAGGGCGAGGTGAAGATTTCCCGCGCCGGCGCGCTGGAGAGCCTGCTGGTGCGCATGGCCGTCCGGCGCGCCGAGGACGGCGCGCTGGAGGGCTACGTCGTGGCCTTCGACGATGTCAGCGACCTCGTCGCGGCCCAGCGCATGGCGGCCTGGGGCGACGTGGCGCGCCGCATCGCCCACGAGATCAAGAACCCGCTCACCCCGATCCAGCTCTCGGCCGGCCGCATCCGGCGCAAGTTCGGCCCCGAGGTGAGCGACCCCGAGAAGCTCGCCACGATGACCGATGTCATCATCCGGCAGACCGACGGCCTGCGCCGCATCGTCGACGAGTTCAGCCAGTTCGCGCGGATGCCGGCGCCCGACCGGCGGCGCCACGATCTGGCCGCCGTCGTGCGCGGCGCGGTCCTGCTGCAGCAGGCCGGGCAGGAGGAGGTGCGGATCGACGCGGATGTGCCCGACGGTCCGGTGCCGGCCGATTTCGACGAGACGATGATCGGGCAGGCCCTCACCAACCTGATCAAGAACGCCGGCGAGGCCACGCGGAGCCTGATCGAGGCCGGCCCGCCCGAGGGCTACGCGCCGCGGATCCGGGTGACGATGACCCCGTCGCCGGACGAGGTGCTGATCGTGGTCGAGGACAACGGCATCGGCCTGCCCGAGGATCGCGCGCGGCTGTTCGAACCCTACGTGACGACGCGGGCCGAGGGCACCGGCCTCGGCCTGCCGATCGTGCGCAAGATCATCGAGGAGCATGGCGGGTCGCTGATCCTGACCGACGGCGATCCGTTCGAGCCCGGCGCCCATCGCGGCGCCCGGGCCGAGATCCGGCTGCCGGCCCCCGAAGAGGCCGGCGGCGCAAAGAAGGACAACAAGGAGGCGGAAGCAACATGGGCGACATCCTGATCGTGGACGACGAGCGCGACATTCGCGAACTCGTGGCCGACATCCTCGAGGACGAGGGCTATACCTGCCGCAAGGCGGGCAATTCCACCGAATGCATGGCCGAGGTGGAGGCCGAGCCGCCCAGCCTGATGATCCTCGACATCTGGCTGAAGGACAGCGAGATGGACGGGATCGACATCCTCAAGATCGCCAAGCGCGACTATCCGGGGATGCCGGTCATCATCATCTCGGGACACGGCAACATCGAGATCGCGGTGGCCGCCATCAAGCAGGGCGCCTACGACTACATCGAGAAGCCCTTCAACATCGACCAGCTGATGGTGGTGATCGCCCGCGCCATGGAGACCTCGCGCCTGCGCCGCGAGAACGTGGCGCTGCGGCGGCGCGAGGCCGAACCCCCGGTGCTGGTGGGCTCCTCGCCGGCCTTCCGGTCGCTGAAATCGGCGCTCGACAAGGTCACCAAGTCGAACGGCCGGGTGATGCTCACCGGCCCGGCGGGATCGGGCAAGGAGCTCGCCGCCCGCTACATCCACGCCAATTCCGGTCGCGCCGACCACCCCTTCGTCACCGTCGGCGCCGCGGCGATCGAGCCCGAGCGGATGGAGGAATATCTCTTCGGCCGCGAGGGCGAGCGCGGCGTGGAGCCGGGCCTCCTGGAGCAGGCCGATGGCGGCGTGCTGTTCTTCGACGAGGTCGCGGACATGCCGATGGGCACCCAGTCCAAGATCCTGCGCGTGCTCGTCGACCAGGCCTTCACCCGCGTCGGCGGCACCGACAAGATCCGCGTCGACATCCGCGTGATCTCCTCCACCAACCGCGACCTCGCCGCGCTGGCCCGCGACGGGGAATTCCGCCAGGAGCTCTATCACCGCCTCGCGGTGGTCCCGGTGGAGGTGCCCTCGCTCGACGACCGCCGCGAGGACATTCCCGAACTCGCCGCCTTCTTCCTGGAGATGTTCAACAAGGGTCAGGGCCTGCCCCTCCGCGCATTGAGCCAGGAGGCGCAGGCGGTGCTGCAGACCATGTCCTGGCCCGGCAACGTGCGCCAGCTGAAGAACATGATGGAGCGGGCGCTGATCCTGGGCGACGGCAAGGGCGAGATCGAGCCCGCCGAGCTGCCCCAGCCCGAGGAGGGGCCCCAGCCCGAGACCGGGCGCGTGGTCCTGTCGGGCTCTCTGGCGACGCTGCCGCTGCGCGAGGCGCGCGAACTGTTCGAGCGGGAGTATCTGCTGACGCAGATCAACCGGTTCGGCGGCAACATCTCGCGGACGGCGAACTTCGTCGGGATGGAACGCTCCGCCCTGCATCGCAAGCTGAAGTCCCTCGGCGTGGTGACGACCCCGCGCCAGGGCGTGCGCCCCGTGCAGGCGGCCGAACCGGCCGCCCAGTGACGAAGGGCCGGTGACATGGGCTTCGTCGATCGCCGCGTGAACGTCGATGGCGCCGCGGTCGCCTATGTCGATGCCGGCCCGGCCGACGGGCCACCACTCCTGCTGCTGCACGGGGCGGGGTTCGACCATGCCGAACTGACCTGGCGGCTGACGGTCGCGGCCCTGTCCGACCGTCACCGCGTCGTGGTGCCCGACCTGCCGGGCTACGGCGACAGCGCCGATCTGGGCCGCGCGCCCGACCTGGTCGCGATGGCCGGATGGGTGCCGCGCTTCATGGATGCGATCGGCGTCGCCCGGGCCGACATCGCCGGCGTCTCCATGGGCGGCGGCATGGCGCTGTGGCTCGCCATCCATCACCCCTCGCGGGTGCGCCGGCTGGTGCCGGTCTGCGCCTACGGGCTGATGCCGCGGGCGCCGCACCACGCGCTGGCCCATGCCGCGTTCCGGCTGGGGGCGCTGGCGGCGGCCTACCGGGCGGCAACGGCCTCGCCCGCCCTGGCGCGGCTGGGATTGAGGCTGAACTACCGCGATCCGGGCCGGGTCACGCCCCGGGCCGTGGCCGAGCTGCGCGCGGTCGCGGCCGAACAGGGCCGGCGGCGCAGTTTCGATGCCTTCCTCGCGGCCGAGATGGACGGCGAGGGGCTGAAGACGGACCTGCGCGCCGATCTGGGCCGGATCGCGGCGCCGACACTCCTGGTCGCCGGCGCGGCCGACCGGGTGGTGCCGCCACGCCATCTGCGCCGGGCCTGCGCCCGCATCCCGGACTGCGCCTATCTCTGCCTGCCCACGGGGCACTGGCCCATGCGGGAGCGGCCGGACCTGTTCAACGCCGCGCTCCGCCGCTTCCTGGGCCAGGATACCGTTCCGAACGCGCGGGCGGCGGCGTCTTGAACCGCATCGGCGGGCATGGCACAGATCCGGGCAGCCGCCGCCCGCGGAGGAGCTTCCGGTGAAAATCATCATTTGCGGGGCCGGCCAGGTTGGCTGGCAGATCGCACGCCACCTTTCGGGCGAGCGCAACGACGTGACCGTGGTCGACAACAATCCCGACCTCATCCGGCAGGCGACGGACACGCTCGACGTCCAGGGGATCGCCGGGCACGCCTCCTACCCGGACGTGCTCGACCGCGCCGGGGCGCGGGACGCCGAGATGGTGATCGCCGCGACCTATTCCGACGAGGTCAACATGGTCACCTGCCAGGTGGCCCATTCCGTCTTCGCGGTGCCGCGCAAGATCGCCCGGCTGCGCGCCCAGAGCTATCTCGACGCCATCTATTCCGACCTCTACCGGCGCGAGCACCTGCCGATCGACGTGGTGATCTCGCCCGAAAAGGAGGTCGCCGAGGCGGCGCTGCGGCGGCTCTCGGCCATGGCGGCGTTCGACACCCAGGTCTTCCTGGAGGGCCAGGTGCAGCTCCTCGGCGTCTCGCTCGACGCCGATTGCCCGGTTCTGAACACGCCGCTGCGCCAGCTGACCGACCTTTTCTCGACCCTGCGGGCCATCGTCGTCGGCATCCGGCGCGGCGGCCAGCTCTTCGCGCCCGAGCCGGGCGACCAGCTCTTCGCCGGCGACGACATCTATGTCTCGACCCACCGCGACGATGCCGAGCGGGTGCTCGACATCTTCGGCAAGGCCGCCATGCGGCAGGAGCGGGTGGTGGTCATCGGCGGCGGCAATGTCGGCCTCGCCGTCGCGCAGCGGCTCGAGGCGCCGCCGTGGAAGCTGCGCGTGAAGATGATCGAGAAGGACCGCCGCATCGCGGAACGCGCCGCCGACGCGCTCGACCGGACCATCGTCCTGAACGGCGACGGGATGAGCCGGGAGCTTCTCACCGAGGCCTCGATCACCAAGGCCGATTCGGTGCTCTGCGTGACGGACGACGACAAGACCAACCTGCTCGCCGCCGTCCGCGCCAAGCAGGCCGGCTGCGCCATGGCGATCTGCCTCGTCAACGATCCCTCGCTGCAGTCGCTGATGCGGCCCCTGGGGATCGACGCCTTCATCAATCCCCGCGCCACCACCGTCAGCTCGATCCTGCGCCATCTCCGCCACGGCCGCGTGCGGGGCGTCTATTCCATCGGCGACGCCGAGGCCGAGGTGATCGAGGCGCAGGTGCTCTCGACCTCCTCGATCTCCGGCAAGATGATCCGGGAGATCGACTTCCCCGAGGGCGCGCTGGTCGCGGCGGTTTCCAAGTCAGGGCGGATCGTCCGGCCCACCGGCACCACCCGGGTCGAGGAGGGAGACGTGCTCGTCGTCTTCGCGCTGGCCGCCGACGTCCCGGCCGTGGAGCGGCTGTTCCAGGTCGCCATCGACTTCTTCTGATGCGCCGGGCGATGCAACGTCTGCCGTTCCTCCTGATCCTGCAGGGACTGGGAGCGGCCGCCATGCTGATCCCCGCCATCCACGCGCTGCACGTGGACCAGTGGGATGTCGCGCGCTCCTTCATGTTCTCGGCGCTCGTCTTCGGTGTCCTGTTCGTGCTCCTCGCGGTGGCGTTCGGCAATCGCGGGCGCGAAGGGTCCGTGCGGGGGCAGCTTCTGGGCCTCGTCGGCGCGCTGGTGCTGTTGCCCTTGATGCTGGCGATGCCGCTCTGGGACGCGCTGCCCGATCTGGGCCTCTTCGCCGCCTGGTTCGAGATGGTCAGCGCGATGACCACCACGGGCGCGTCGCTGTTTCCCGATCCCGACGCGATCCCCTCCACGTTGAACCTGTGGCGGGCGCTGGTGGCGTGGATGGGCGGGCTGCTGTTCTGGGTCTCCGCGCTCGCGATTCTCGCGCCGCTGAACCTGGGCGGATTCGAGGTGATCGCGACGGACATCACCGCCGCCGGCCGCGCCGCCCTGCGGGAGCGGCGGGCGGGCCGCGCCGGCGAGCGACTGCGCCGCTACGCGATCCGGTTGATGCCGATCTATTTCGGACTGACGATGCTGCTGTGGCTCATCCTCGTCCTCGGGGGGAGCGAACCGACCGACGGGGCCATCCTCGCCATGTCGACGATCTCGACCTCGGGCATCGTGCCGCACGGCTACGATCCCGGCACCCTCGCCGTCGAGGTGCCGATCTGCGTCTTTCTGGTCTTCGCCGTGTCGCGGCTCACCTTCCGCAACGACTTCATCACCCGCGAGCGCGGCGTCCTCCTGCGCGATCCCGAGATCCGCATGGCCGCGACGCTGGTGCTGGCCGTGCCCGGCTTCCTGGTGCTGCGCCACCTGCTCGGGTCGATCGAGACCGACGGCCAGGACGACCTCGCCGCCGCCGCGCGCGCCTTGTGGGGGGCGCTGTTCACCACCGTGTCCTTCCTGACGACGGCAGGCTTCGAAAGCGCGGCCTTCGACGATGCGCGGTTCTGGTCCGGCCTGCGCACGCCGGGCATCCTGCTCGTCGGGCTCAGCCTCGTCGGCGGCGGTGTGGCGACGACCGCGGGCGGGGTGAAGCTCCTGCGCATGTATGCGCTCTACAAGCACGGCGCGCGCGAGATGGAGCGGCTCGTCCATCCCAGCTCGATCGGCGGATCGGGGGCCGCGGGGCGGCGCCTGCGCCGCGAGGGGGCCTTCGTCGCCTGGATCTTCTTCATGCTCTTCGCGATCACCATCGCGGTGACGATGGCGGCCCTGGCGCTGACCGGGCTGCCATTCGACAAGGCGGTGATCCTGGCGGTCGCGGCGCTGTCGACCACCGGCCCGCTGGCCCAGGCCGCGGGCGACACGCCGACCCTGTATCTCGATCTGGGAACCGCGGCGCAGGCGATTCTCGCCGCCGTCATGGTGGTCGGCCGGCTGGAGGCGCTGGCCCTGATCGCGTTGTTCAACCGGGACTTCTGGCGCAACTAGCGGCCGATTCGCTCTGGCCATCCGTCCCGTCGCGCGACATACTGGCCGGCGCGACACCTGCGGCGCCGGCTGCCCGCGGGCAATAAGACGTGACCGTTTTTTCAGGGACAGGGCGTTAATGGCCAGCGAAAAGCAGAATCTTCAGGAGACATTTCTCAACCACGTCCGCAAGACAAAGGTTCCGGTGACGATCTTTCTGATCAACGGCGTCAAGTTGCAGGGCGTCATCACCTGGTTCGACAATTTCTGCGTTCTTCTCCGCCGCGACGGGCAATCGCAGCTCGTCTTCAAGGGGGCGATCTCGACGATCATGCCGTCCCAGCCGATCCAGCTCTACGAAGGCGACGGCGAGTCGTGATCCCCGGGACCCCGCGGGCGCCGGGCCGCGTTGCCGGCCCATGACCACACGCGCCTGGGTCCTGCACCCCGATATCCAGACCGACCGCGAACGTCGCGCGGCCGAACCCGCCCTCCAGGAAGCCATGGCCCTCGCCCATGCCCTGCCGGGCCTGGCGGTGGCCGGCGGCGAGGTCGTGCGCCTGCCGCGCGCCCATCCCGGGCACCTGTTCGGAACCGGCAAGCTGGCAGAGCTCAAGCAGCGCCTGTCGGAGGAGGAGATCGGCCTCGTCCTGATCGACGGTCCGGTCTCGCCCGTGCAGCAGCGCAATCTCGAACGCGAGCTCGGCACCAAGTTGCTGGACCGCACGGGCCTCATCCTCGAGATATTCTCCGACCGCGCCCGCACGCGGGAGGGTGTCCTGCAGGTGGAGATGGCCGCCCTCAGCTACCAGCGCACGCGCCTGGTGCGGGCCTGGACCCACCTCGAGCGCCAGCGCGGCGGCCTCGGCTTCGTCGGCGGGCCCGGCGAGACCCAGATCGAGGCCGACCGTCGCGCGATCGACGAGCAGCTCAACCGGCTGAAGAAGCAGCTCGACAAGGTCGTGAAAACGCGCGAGCTGCACCGCGCCGCCCGCGCCAAGGTGCCGTTTCCGGTCGTGGCGCTGGTGGGTTACACCAATGCCGGCAAGTCGACGCTGTTCAACCGCCTGACCGGCGCCGAGGTCATGGTCGAGGACATGCTCTTCGCCACGCTCGACCCGACGATGCGGGCGGTGGACCTGCCCTCGGGCATGCGGGTGATCCTGTCCGACACGGTGGGATTCATCTCCGACCTGCCAACGCAGCTGGTCGCCGCCTTCCGCGCCACGCTGGAGGAGGTGCTGGCCGCCGACCTGATCCTGCATGTCCGCGATATCAGCCATCCCGGCACCGAGGCGCAGGCCGCGGACGTCGCGCGGATCCTGGAGGATCTGGGCGTCGACGAGCAGGTGCCGCTGATCGAGGTCTGGAACAAGGTCGACCTGCTGCCCGAGGAGGAGCGCGCGGCGACGTTCCGGCTCGCGTCCCGGCGGGACGAGGTGCAGACCCTCTCCGCCCTGACCGGCGAGGGCCTCGACACGCTTCTGGCCCGTGTCTCGTCGGAACTCGACGACGCGCGAACGCAGAAGACGATCACGCTGCCGTTCGATGCCGGCCGGCGCCGCGCCTGGCTCTACGAGCAGGGGGTGGTCGAGGCCGAGGAGCAATCCGAGACCGGCTTGCGCCTCACCGTGAACTGGACCGCGCGGCAGGCCCGGCGGTTCCACGATCTCTGAGCCGGGTGGCGGCGGCCCGCCACCCGGCCGGCGCCCTCAGTACTGGGCGTCGTTGCTTTCGGTCTGGATCGCCTCGCCGGCATTCTCGAGATCCTGCCCGGCGCCGCCGACCGTCTCGCAAGCCGAAAGCGTCGTCACCAGCCCCAGCAGGGCGAGAAGTTTCATCGTGGTGGTCATTCACTGTCTCCGTTCTCTGACGCGGGGCCAATGCCTCGGGACGGGCCCCTGTTCCGCGCAGCGGCATAGACGGCGACCGCGGTGAGCGCATATATGCCGTTCACCATCAGCACGAAGCTCCACGGTGCTCCGACGCCCCAGATCAACTTGGCCGAGAGCGAGGCCAGCGCCTCCAGCGCGACAAATCCTGCCGCCCAGGCGGCGGCGCCCGACATCCTGGCGAAGATCGGGATCAGCGCCATGGCGAAGAGGATCGAGAAGAATTCCCGCCCGAGGCTGAAGATCAGCGGCATGAGGGGCGCGCCCGCGAGGGCGGTGATGGCGATGGAATTGGCGATGCAGCCGGCGACGCCCGCCAGGGCGGCGAGGGCAACGGTGCGGGGGGTGAACATGGCGATTGCCTCCGATCGGTGTCGGAGGAGAACCTAGTCCGAAATCTCCGCGTCGAGGAAAGTCCGCACGGCCGCCTCGACCTCGCGCGGCTTTTCGGCATGGAGCCAGTGCCCGGCACCGGGAATCGCGGCGAAGCGGGCCTTGGGGAACATCTCGCGGATGCCCGGCCGGGCGTCGCGCGAGACGTAGTCGCTCTCTTCGCCCGACAGGAACAGCGCGGGATTGTCGAATCTCCCGCCCAGGCCGTCCGGCCAGCCGGTGATCCGGTCCATCTCCCGTTCGAGCGCGTCGAGGTTCAGCATCCAGCGCTTCTCGCGCAGGTCGAGGCTCTGCAGCAGGAAGGCGCGCACCCCCGGCGTGTCGACATGCTCGGCCAGCGCGGCATCGGCGTCCCGTCGGCTCTCGATGGACGCAAGGTCCAGCGCCGCCATCGCCTCGATCAGGTGCGACTGGCTGTGGTCGTAGGCGACGGGAGCGATATCCGCCACGACCAGGCGACGCACCTTCTCCGGGCGGGTGAGCGACAGCGCCATCGCCGCCTTGCCGCCCATGGAATGGCCCAGGATGTCCCAGCCCTCGTCGATCGCGCCGGCCAGGTCCTCCGCCAGCTCCTCGTAGCCGTGGTCTTCCGCCTGGGGCGAGGCACCGTGATTGCGCATGTCGACGGCCCGCACCAGCCGGTCGTCGGACAGGCGCTTGGCGATCACGCCCCAGTTGCGCCCGGACCCGAACAGGCCGTGCACGATCAGCAGCGGCGGCCGGTCGCCGCCGCCGTGATCCGTATGCGCCAGCGCGACCAATCAGAGACCCGGATAGATCGGGAACCGGCCGCAGAGTTCGGCCACCTCGCCGCGCACCTTGGCCTCCACCGCGGCATTGCCGTCCGCGCCGTTCGCGGCCAGCCCGTCCACCACCTCGGTGATCCAGTCGCCGATCTGGCGGAACTCGGGCTCGCCGAAGCCGCGGGTGGTCCCGGCGGGCGTGCCCAGCCGGATGCCGCTGGTGATCGTCGGCTTCTCGTCGTCGAACGGGATGCCGTTCTTGTTGCAGGTGATGTGGGCGCGGCCCAGCGCGGTCTCGGTCGCGTTGCCCTTCACACCCTTGGGCCGCAGATCGACGAGCAGCAGGTGGCTGTCGGTGCCGTCGGTGACGATGTCGAGCCCACCCTTCATCAGCTGGTCGGCCAGCGCGCGGGCGTTGCGGATCACCTGTTGCTGGTAGGTCTTGAAGCCGGGTTCCAGCGCTTCCTTGAAGGCGACGGCCTTGGCCGCGATCACATGCATCAGCGGCCCGCCCTGAATGCCGGGAAAGATCGCCGAATTGACCTTCTTGGCGATGGTCTCGTCGTCGGTCAGGATCATGCCGCCGCGCGGGCCGCGCAGCGTCTTGTGCGTGGTCGTGGTCGCCACATGGGCGTGGGGAAAGGGCGAGGGATACTCGCCCGCCGCCACCAGCCCGGCGAAATGCGCCATGTCCACCAACAGCCAGGCGCCCACCTCGTCGGCGATCTCGCGCATCCGGGCGAAATCGATGACGCGCGGGATCGCGGATCCGCCGGCGATGATCATCTTCGGCCGGTGTTCGCGGGCGAGCTCGGCCACCTGCTCGTAATCGGGCAGCAGGTCCGCCTTCTTCACGCCGTATTGCACCGCCTTGAACCACTTGCCCGACTGGTTCGGCTTCGCCCCGTGGGTCAGGTGCCCGCCCGCGTCGAGGCTCATGCCGAGGATGCAGTCGCCGGGGGCGAGCAGGGCCTGGAACACGCCCTGATTGGCCTGGCTGCCGGAATTGGGCTGCACGTTGGCGAAACCGCAGCCGAACAGCTCTTTCGCGCGGTCGATCGCCAGATTCTCCGCGATGTCCACATACTGGCAGCCGCCGTAGTAGCGCCGCCCCGGATAGCCCTCGGCGTACTTGTTGGTCAGCACCGAGCCCTGCGCTTCCAGCACCGCGCGGCTGACGATGTTCTCCGAGGCGATCAACTCGATCTCGTCGCGCTGGCGGCCGAGTTCCTGGGCGACCGCCGCGGCCAGGTCGGGATCGGTGTCGGACAGGCTCTTGGTGAAGAAGCCTTCGTCGCGGTGGGGCGCGTTCATGGGGCCAGCTCCTCTCGCAGGGGGATGGCTCCCCTTAGCCCATCGGGCGCGGGCGGGGAAGGGGCGGGACCGACACATCCCTTGTCATTCCCGCCGCACGCGGGCAATCGTCGCGGCGGGAGGAATGCCCATGAGCCGCAAGATCGCCTTCGCCGCCAGTGACAGCGCGCAGGCGCAGGAAGCGCTCGCCGCCCTGTCGCGGCGCTACGGGAACGTGCCGGACTACCGGGCCGACGTCATCGTCGCGCTGGGGGGTGACGGGCACATGCTGCGGACGCTGCACCGCACGCAGTCGCTGGCGGCGCCGGTCTACGGAATGAATTGCGGCACGATCGGCTTCCTGATGAACGAATACGCCGAGGACGGCCTGACCGACCGGCTGGACGCGGCGGAACGCGAGGACATCAACCCGCTCTCGATGACCGCCACGCGCACCGACGGCTCGGTGGAGACGCATCTGGCGATCAACGAGGTCTCGCTCCTGCGGCAGGGGCCGCAGGCGGCGAAGCTCGCGATCAAGGTCGACGGCCGCACGCGCATGGACGAGCTGGTCTGCGACGGCGCCCTGGTGGCGACGCCGGCGGGATCGACCGCCTACAACTATTCCGCCCACGGGCCGATCCTGCCGATCGGCGCCGACGTCCTGGCGCTGACCGCGATGGCGGCGTTCCGGCCCCGGCGCTGGCGCGGGGCGCTGCTGCCCGAGACGGTGACGGTGCGCTTCGAGGTGCGCGAGCCGGACAAGCGCCCGGTAATGGCGGATGCCGACGGCCATTCCGTGCGCCACGTCGCCACCGTCGAGGTGCGCAGCGAACCCGCCGTCAGCCATTCCATCCTGTTCGATCCCGGCCACGGTCTGCAGGAGCGGCTGATCCGCGAGCAGTTCGTCTGAGCCGGGCGCCGATCTTTCGACGAAAGATCGCCTCCGCCGCAGCGTCGGTCACAGCCGCGGCGCGGGGCCGAGCGGCACCGGGCCGAGCCAGATCCGGTCGTCGCGGATCTCCAGCGTGGCGGTCAGCCGGTCGTCCCGGCCCGTCATCGCCGCCAGCGCCGACAGCGCCTGTTCCGCCATGCCGCGCCGGTCGGGCGGCAGCAGGCCCGCCGCCTCGGCGATCTCCAGCGCCCGCCGCCACCGGGTCAGCGTCACCTCGACCTGGCCCGCCAGCGCCCCGTTCGGCGGCCACGTCGAGCGTGCCCTCGGCGGCCAGCGCCATGGCGCCCCAATCCACGTCCAGCCGCGTGATCTCGATCCGCTCCACGACGACCTCGCCCCGCTCGACCGCGCCGAGGGAGAGCGGCGCGGACAGGTCCAGCACCGCGTCGAGCGTCAGTCCGTCCACCGGCCGCGCCCCGGGCACCGCCCCCTGCGGCAGCACCACGTCGTCGAGCGTCAGGCCGATATTCTGCCGCTCCGGGCCGGCGCCCTCGGGAATGCGCGTCGCGGCCAGCACCCGCGCGGCCCGTGCCTCGGCACCCGCCCAGGTCAGGCGCACCTCCTCGGCAACCAGGCTGGAGCGGTCGAGCGCCTTGCCAGCCCCGGCGCGGAACGTGGCCGAGGCGCGGGCGCGCGCCGTCCCGATCCGCACCTCCCCGGCCGGGGTGTCGAGGGTCTGCGTCTCGGGAAAGGCGGCGATCACCTGATTCGGCCGGTAGCTCAGCGCGAAGACCTGCAGGAACGGCGCTCGCCACGCGGTGCCCCCGGGCCAGGCGATGCGCGGGGCTGCGACCATCGTGTCGAAGCGGTTGGGAAATCCGGTCACCCGGATCTCCTCGGTGCGGATCTCGACACCGCGCGCCTCCATCGTCGCGATGCCGTCCTCGATGGCCCCGCGCAGCAGCCGGGCGCCGACGACCCAGTAGGCCGACCAGCCCAGCGCCGCGACGAGGATCAGCGCGATCAGAATTCGCATGGCCCACCTTTCCGAACGGACATCCGCGGGATATAGGCCCGGCCATGGAAGCGCCAGCGACACAGGGTCCGATGTGGGTCTTCGGCTACGGCTCCCTCGTCTGGAACCCCGAATTCCCCCCCGCCGAGCGCATCGTCGCGCGCCTGCACGGCTATGCGCGCAGCTTCTGCATGAGCTCGATCCATCACCGCGGCACCCCCGACACGCCCGGCCTCGTCCTCGCTCTCGATGCCCGCCGGGATGCGAGCTGCACCGGCCTCGCGCTCAGGGTCGCGCCGGGCCACGAGGCCGAGACGCTGGTGCGGCTGCGCGAGCGTGAACTCGTCTCCTCGGCCTATCTGGAGCGGCACCTGCCGCTCGACCTCGCCGATGGCCGGCGGGTGGAGGCGGTGGCCTACGTGATCGATCAGGATCACGACCAGTATCTCGGCACGCTCAGCCTCGAGGAGCAGGCACGGATCATCGCCGGCGCCACGGGCGGGCGGGGGCCGAACCACGAATACCTCTACAACACCTCGGCCCATCTGGGCGAGCTGGGCATCTCCGACTCGGATCTCGACTGGCTCGCCGCACGTGTGCGAGCGATTCGCGCCCGGGGCGTCTGACGTCTTGGCGCTGGCGCGCCGTTTCTCTAGGCTTTTCCAGACCAAGGCAGGGCAGGGCAGCCATATGCAATCCGCAGCCGGGCGGGGCGTGCGCCCGACCTTCACGCAACCGGTCCGACAGATCGTGTCGATGGTGCTCGTCCTCATCCTGACGGGCCTCGGCACCGTCCTCGCCTGGCCCAGCGTGGCGCCGGTCTTCCTCGCCAATCCGCTGCTGAACGGCTTCATCGCCTTCGTTTTCCTGATCGGGGTCATGGCCTGCTTCTGGCAGGTCAGCCAGCTGATCCAGTCGGTCACCTGGCTGACCGGCTTCGTCGCCGAGGCGCCGGGGCACAGCCTGTCGGCCGCGCCGCGGCTGCTGGCGCCGCTGGCCACGCTGATGCGCTCGCGCGGGCGGCACGCGCAGATCAGCGCGCCCTCGTCGCGCTCGATCCTCGATTCGGTCGCGACCCGGATCGACGAGGCGCGCGACATCACGCGCTACATCGTCAACCTGCTGATCTTCCTGGGCCTTCTGGGCACGTTCTACGGCCTCGCAACGACCGTGCCGGCGATCGTCGAGACGATCCGGGGCCTGGCGCCGGTGGAGGGGGAGGACGGGCTGGCCATCTTCGGCCGGCTGATGGACGGTCTGGAGGCGCAGCTGGGCGGCATGGGCGTCGCCTTTGCCTCCTCGCTCCTCGGCCTCGCCGGATCGCTGGTCGTCGGCCTGCTGGAGCTGTTCGCCAGCCACGGCCAGAACCGCTTCTTCCGCGAACTGGAGGAATGGCTCAGCTCGATCACCCGGCTGGGGCTGGCCGGCGACGGCGAGGCGGCCGGCGATCCGGCGGGCGCCGCGGCGGTGCTGGAGCACATGTCGGGCCAGCTCGACCGGCTGGAGGATATCTTCGCCCGCAGCGAGGCGCGCCGGATCGAGACCGAGAACCGCCTGGCCGACCTGGTGGAGACGGTGGCCGAGGGCACCCGTGCGCGGGCCGGGGAGGAGTCCCTCGCGCCCGTGCTGGACCGGATCGCCGCCGGCCAGGACCGTCTCGCGGCGGCGATGGAGGACGGGGCGGGGATCGGCCTCGACGCCGAGAGCCGCCTGCGCCTGCGCTCCATCGACGTGCAGATGCTGCGCCTGCTGGAGGAAGTGGCCGCCGGGCGGCAGGAAACCACCAGCGAGCTGCGCCAGGAGCTGCGCCAGATCGCGCGCAGCCTGTCGCGCGCCGGGGCCGGGATCGGGTAGGGGGAACCATGCCGCTGAGCAGGCGCTCCAACGGACGGATCACGGCCAATATCTGGCCGGGATTCGTCGATGCCGTCACCTCGCTCCTGATGGTGCTGACCTTCGTGCTGACGATCTTCATCGTCGTGCAATACGTCCTGCGCGAGGAGATCACCGGCCAGCAATCCCGCCTGGAGAACCTGAATGCCGAGGTCGCCGACCTGACCGCGGCGCTGGGGCTGGCGGAGGAGCGCGCCGAGACCCTCGCCGGCGAACGCGACGCCGAAGCCGATCGCGCCGCCACTCTCGGCGACCGCCTCGCGGCGGAGCGCGCCCGGGCCGCGGACCTCGAGGCGGAGCGGGACGCCCAGTCCGGGCGCATCGCCGATTTCGAGATGAGGCTCTCGGCGCTGATCGCGGCACGCGACGCCGCCGAGGGCCGGGCGGAGGAGCTGGTCTCGGCGCGCGACGCCGCCCTGGCGGACCTTGCCGCGGCCCGGGACGAGATCGATGCCCGGGCCGAGGCCGCGCGCCTCGCTGCCGCCCGGGCCGAGGCGCTGGAGGCGATGGCGGACCGCCTGCGCGAGACGGCCGACCGGCGCGACGAGCGGGTCGTCGCGCTGGAATCGCGGCTGGACGAGGAGGAGGCCGCGCGCCTGGCCGAGGCGGCGGCGGCCGAGGATCTGCGCGACCGTCTCGCCGAGTTCCCGCGCCGAGCTCAGCGCCATGACGCTGAACCTCGAGGCGGAGCGGCGCCGCGCGGAGGAGACCCTGACCCTGCTGGCCGCGGCCGAGGCGGCGGAGGACGACCTGACCGCGCGCCTGACCGCCGCGCTCCTCGCCACCGAGGCCGCCGCCGAGGAGGCGGCGCAGGGCGCCGCCGCCCTGGACGCGGCGCGGGACCGGCTGGAAAGCACCGATGCGCGTCTCGCGGCGGCGCTGTCACGGGCCGATTCGGCCGAGGCGGAGCGCGCCGATCTGTCCCGCGCGCTCGACGCGGCCGAGGCGGCGCGCATCGCCTACCGGGGCGATCTGGAGGAGGTCCGCGCCGAACTGGCCGAGACCGAGGCCGAGGTCGCGCGCCTGCGCGCCGAGGCCGGGCGCGAGGCTGCGGCGCGCGACCGGCTGGCGGCCGCGCTGGCCCGCGCCCGGGAGGAGGCCAGCGCGCTGGCCGCCGCGCGCGGAACAACCGCCGACCTGCGCGAGCAGCTGGCCGAGGCCCTCGCATTGGAGCGGCTCGCCGCCGACCGGGCCGCGACCGAGGCGGACGAATCGGAGCGGCAGGCGGCGCTCCTGTCGCAGGCCCGGTCGGAACTGGCGCGTCGCGAGAGCGAGGTGGAAAAGACGGCGCGCGACATGGCCGCCCTCGAGGCCCAGGTCGCCCGGCTCCGCCGCCAGGTCGGCACCCTCCAGAGCCTGCTGGAGGTCGCCGAGGAGGAGGGCCGCGAGAGCGAGGCCGAGGTGGAGGCGCTCGGCCAGAGGCTCAACGCCGCGCTCCTGCGCGAGGCCGAGGAGCAGCGCCGCCGCGCCGAGCTGGAGGCGGCCGAGCGCGAGCGGCTGGAAAGCTACCGCTCCGAGTTCTTCGGCCGGATGCGCGAGGTTCTGGGCGACCGCGAGGGCGTGCAGATCTCCGGCGACCGCTTCGTCTTCGACAGCGAGGTGCTGTTTCCCTCGGGCTCCGCGATCCTGTCGGCGGAGGGGCGCGCGCAGGTGGCGCAGGTCGCGGAGCTGCTCGACGAGGTGCGGGCGGAGATCCCCGAGGGGATCGACTGGGTGATCCGCGTCGACGGCCATACCGACGACGTGCCCCTGTCGGGCACCGGGCGCTACCGGGACAATTGGGAGCTGAGCCAGGCCCGCGCCCTGTCGGTCGTGCGGTACATGGCGAACGAACTCGGCTTCCCGGAGGACCGGCTGGCCCCCGCCGGCTTCGGCGAGTTCCGCCCCGTGGACCGGTCGGGCACGCCCGAGGCGCGCGCCCGCAACCGCCGCATCGAGCTGAAGCTGACGGAACGCTGACGGTCCGGCGCGGGGTTCAGGTCTCCCCCTCGGTCTCGATGTAGATCGTGTTGCCGCAATGCTTGCAGTGGCTGGCATCGCGATCATGCAGGCTGAGCCCGCAGCGCGAGCATGTCACCTCCGCCTTGTTCGGCCGGTAGATCGCCTGCAGCAGCTGCAGGAAGAACCCCACCCCGAACACCATCATGAAGATCGTCAGCAGCCGGCCGACGCGATCCTCCAGCACGATGTCGCCATAGCCCGTGGTGGTCAGCGTGGTGATGGTGAAGTAGAGCGCGTCGACCAGCGTGTTGAGATCGGGGTTGCGCTCGTGCTCGACCACCCAGACGATCGAGGTGGCCACGAAGATGAAGGCCAGCAGGTTCACCGCCGCGACCGAGATGCGGGTGTTCACGTTCAGGCGGTCCAGCGCCAGGTCCAGGCCCCGCGCCAGCCGGAAGCTGCGCAGCAGCCTCAGCGCGCGCAGCACCCGCAGGAAGCCCATGTTCGACCCGGTCACGAGCGGCGCGGCCAGCGACACGATCACCACGAGGTCCGCCAGCGTCGGCAGCGACAGGGCGAACCGCCAGCGGTTGTCGGCGATCGCGAACCGGGCGCAGAGGTCGGCCAGGACCACGACCCCGATGGCCAGATCCGCGGCGATGATCCGCGCATCCACCTCCGCCGTCGCCGTCATCAGGAAATAGCCGATGGTGGCGAGGTCGAAGGCGAACAGCGCCGCGCGGAACATGCGCGGTCCCGTGCCCGAGCCCTCGTAGAGCTGCGCGATCCCCGCGCCCATGCCCTATTGCGGCTTCTCGGCAGCGGTGGGCTCGCCCGGAAAGGCCTCCCGGACGGCCTTCAGCACGGCCTCGGCATGGCCGTCGACCTTGACCTTGCGCCATTCCGCGCGGACCACGCCCTCCGGGTCGATGAGGAAGGTGGACCGCTCGATCCCCATGGAGGTCTTGCCGTACATCTTCTTCTCGACCCACACGCCGTAGCGCTCGCACACACCGCCGTCCTCGTCCGACAGGAGCGCGATCTGCAATCCGTGCTTGTCGCGGAACTTGTCCTGCTTCGCCACCGGATCGCGCGAGACGCCGAGGATGGTGACGCCCTGGGCGGCGAACTGGTCGACCATCTCGGTGAAGGCCTGCGCCTCCTTGGTGCAGCCCGGCGTATCCGCCCGGGGATAGAAGTACAGCACCACCGCGCCGTCGATCCGCGACAGCGTGACGGTGCCGCCACCGTCGCGCGGCAGGGTGAAATCGGGGGCGGGCTGGCCGGTCAGCTCCATCGCGTCGTCTCCTGTTCCGCGTTCCCGCCAGAAGGTGTCCGGCCCGCCACGAAAGGCAAGCCCCGTGGGAACGTGATCGCCGGGGATCGAACGACCCGTGGCAGGCGGCCGCGAATCTCGCCATGGTGCGCCCATGGCGGGAACGGGCAGGACGGGACGCGGGCGGCGCGTCGGGCGGGGCGCGATGCGCGCCGCCCTCTGGCTGGGGGCGGGTGCGATGGCGCTTCTCGCCGCATTGGCCGTCTTCGCCCTCACCGACAGCCGGCTGGTCCTGCCGGCCGCGCTGGTGGACCGGATCGAGGCGCGGATCGACCGGCGCCTGCCGGACCTGTCCCTCGATCTGGGCCGGATCTCGGTATGGATCGACGAGCGGGCGGTGCCGCGGCTCGCGCTTCAGGACGTGCGCCTGTCGGGATCGTCCGGCGAGGACATCGCCGTCCTCGGGCAGGTCGGGCTGGCCTTCGATCCCGGCGCGGTGTTCGCCGGCCGGCTCGCGCCCCGGACGCTGCGGGTGGAGGGGGCCCGCCTGACCCTGCGGCGGGACGCCGAGGGCCGGTTCGAGCTGTCCTTCGGCGGCTCCGGCGGCGTGGAGCTCGCCGGCCCGGCGGCCCTGCTCGAGGCGGCCGAGGCGACGCTCGACCGCCCGCCCTTCGACCGGGTGCGCTCGGTCACGCTCGACAATGCGCTGATCGCTCTGGAGGATGCGCGCAGCGCTCGGGTCTGGCAGCTGACCGACGGCCATGCCGAACTCGATCGGCGGGCCGGGGCCACGCGGCTCGGCGTGCGGGCCGGGATCTTCAACGGCACCGACCGGATGGGGCGGATGGATCTCGCCCTGGAAAGCGCGGCCGGGGGCCGGGGGGCCACGCTTCGGGCGGACCTCTCGAACATCGACGCGCAGGATCTCGCGCTGCAAAGCCCCGCGCTGGCGGCGTTGTCGGTCCTCGACGCGCCCCTGTCGGCCTCGCTGCGCGCGGGCCTCGGCGATGAGGGGGCGGTGTCGAACCTGGCCGGCTCGCTGCGGATCGGGCCGGGGGCGCTGCGGCCGCGGCCGGAGGTCCGGCCGATTCCGTTCGAGACGGCCACCGCCTATCTCGATTACGACCCCGCGCGGCAGCGGATCGAGATCCCGGCGATCTCGGTCACCTCCGCCGATGGCGGCGCCGACCTGTCGGGCCATGTCGACCTGAAGGACCCCGCCTTCGGCCGCCCCAGGGCCCTGATCGGGCAGTTCGGCATCGACCGGCTGCGGCTCGGCGCGCCGGAACTCTATGACGCGCCGGTGGAGGTGGCGGGCGGCGCGGTCGACCTGCGGCTCACCCTCGACCCGTTCGCGCTGGAGGTCGGGCGGATCGCCCTGCCGGGGCCGGACGGCGACCCGGCGCGCACCGTGCTGGGGCAGGGCCGCGTCGCCGCCGACGCCCGGGGCTGGGACGTGGCGATGGACCTGCGCGCCGACCGGCTGGAGATCGACCGGGTGCAAAGGTTCTGGCCGCTGCCGATCGCGTCCGGGGTGCGCCGCTTCGTCACCGAGCGGATCGTCGCCGGCGCTGCCGTCGGCCCGGCGCTGGCGATCCGCTGGCGCTCCGGTCAGGAGCGCCCGGCCTTGCAGATGAGCCTCGCCTTCGAGGGAGCCGAGGTCCGCGCGGTGCCGTTCATGCCGCCCGTCACGGGGGGCGCCGGCTTCGTGCAGCTGCAGGACGACCGCTTCGCCGTCACGGTGGAGGAGGGCGAGATCGCGCCGGCGGATCGCCCTCCCGTCGGCCTGGCCGGGACCACCTTCGTCATCCCCGATACCCGGACGAAGCCGGCGCCGGCGGAGATCGAGCTGGTCAGCGACGGCCCGTTGCCCTCGGTTCTGGCCCTGCTCGACCGGGAACCCTTGCGCCTCCTGTCCCGCGCGGGTCGAACGCCCGACATCGCGGACGGACGGCTGGCCGCGACGACGCGGATCGCTCTCCGCCTGCAACCGGGCAACACGGCGGAGGATATCGACGTCTCCGCCGAAGGGGTGGTCACCGATCTCGTCTCCGACCGGGCCGTGCCCGGCCGCCGGCTCACGGCCGAGCGGATGCGCGTCTTCGCCGACAAGACGGTGATCGGGGCGCGGGGGGAGGCCGAGCTGTCCGGCGTGGCCTTCGACGGTCGCTGGGAGCAGGCGCTGACCGGCGCGCGGCAGGGCCGAATCGAGGGGCGAGTCGCCCTGTCGCCGCAGGGTCTCTCCGATTTCGGCGTGACCCTCCCCGACGGCCTGCTCACCGGGCGCGGATCGGGCCGGATCGAGCTCGACCTGGGGGGCGGCGACCCGCCCCGGTTCCGGCTGACCTCCGATCTCGCGGGGCTCGGCCTGCGCGTGGCGGCGGTGAACTGGTCGAAACCGCCCGACCGGAGCGGCGCGCTCGCGCTCGAGGGAACGCTCGGCGAGGCGCCAGCCATCGACCGCCTCGCCCTCGACGCGCCCGGCCTCGACGCCGAGGGCCGCGTCGAGCTGGCGCCCGGCCCGGCCTTCCGCGCCCTCGTGCTCGACCGGGTGGTGCTGGGCGACTGGCTCGACGCCGCGGTGACGATCTCCGCCCGGGCGCCGGGAGAACCCCCGGCGATCCGCGTCACCGGCGGCTCGGCGGATCTGCGCCGGGCCGAACTGGGCGGCGGCGGCGGTAACGGAGACGCGGGCACCGCGCGCGGCCCGGTGACCCTGCGTCTCGACCGCCTGACGCTCACCGACACCGTGGCGCTGCGCCCGGTTTCGGTCGACCTGGAGCCGGGGACCAGCCTGCGCGGCGCCTTCCGGGGCCAGGTGAACGGCGGCGTTCCCGTCTCGGGGCAACTGGCCGGCGGCGCGCGCGGCACGGCGATCCGGGTGACCTCCAACGATGCGGGCGCGATCCTGCGCGATGCGGGCCTGGTCCGGCAGGTCCGCGGCGGGGCGCTGGATCTCGTCCTGCGCCCCACCGGGGCCGACGGCACCTACGAGGGCGAGGTACGGGTGACCGATCCCGTCCTGCGCGACGCCCCCGCCATCGCCGAGCTCCTGTCGGCGATCTCGGTCGTGGGCCTGCTGGAGCAGTTGCAGACCGACGGCATCCCCTTCGACGAGGTCTCGGCCGAGTTCCGGGTTTCGCCCCGCGCCATCACCCTCTATCGCTCCTCCGCGGTCGGGGCCTCGCTGGGCCTGTCGATGGACGGCCGCTACGACACGGTGGACAAGCGGATGGACATGCAGGGCGTGGTCTCGCCGATCTATCTCCTCAACCGGGTCGGGTCGATCTTCACCCGCCGCGGCGAGGGGCTCTTCGGGGTGAACTTCACCCTGCGCGGCCCGGTGCGCGATCCGCAGGTGGGTGTGAATCCGCTGTCGATCCTGACGCCGGGCATGTTCCGCGAGCTGTTCCGCCGTCCCCCGCCGGAACGGGCAGCCCGGTGAAGCTGTCGGAGTTCGATTTCGACCTGCCCGAGGGGCTGATCGCGACGCGTCCGGCGCGGCCGCGCTCGGCGGCGCGGATGCTGGTCGCGCGGGGGCGGTCCATCGCCGATTCCCGCGCCATCGACCTGCCGGGCCACCTCGATCCCGGCGACCGGCTGGTGCTGAACGACACGCGCGTGATCCCGGCGCGGCTCTCCGGCCACCGCGCGCGGCCGGGCGGGGCCGGCGCGCGGATCGAGGCGACACTGCTGGAGCCGCGCGCCGACGGCGCCTGGAGCGCGCTCCTCAAACCCCTGCGAAAGATCCGCGACGGCGAGCGGATCGACTTCGCCCCCGGCCTCTCGGCCCTCGTGGAGGGGCGCGAGGAGGGCACCGCGCGGTTGCGCTTCAACCTTGCGGGCGAGGATTTCGACGCCGCGCTGGACCGGGCGGGCGCGATGCCGCTCCCGCCCTACATCGCCGCGCTGCGGCCCGCCGACGCGCGCGACCGGCAGGATTACCAGACGATCTGGGCGCGGCGCCCTGGTGCCGTGGCCGCCCCCACCGCCTCGCTGCATTTCGACGCCGAGCTGATGGCGGCGCTGGCCGCGCGCGGCATCGACATCACCTATGTCACGCTCCATGTCGGCGCGGGCACCTTCCTGCCGGTCAAGGTCGACGACATCGCCGACCACCGGATGCATGCCGAGCGCGGCGAGGTGACCGCGGCGGCCGCCGCCGAGATCGCGGCGACGCGGGCCGCGGGCGGGCGAATCGTCCCCGTCGGCACCACCGCCCTGCGGCTGCTGGAGAGCGCCGCGACCGCGCCGGGCGAGATCGCGCCCTGGTCCGGCGCGACCGACATCTTCATCACGCCGGGCTTCCGGTTCCGCATCGCCGACGCGCTGGTGACCAATTTCCACCTGCCGAAATCGACCCTGATGATGCTGGTCTCGGCCTTTCTCGGGGTGGAGGAGATCCGCGCCGTCTATGCCCATGCCATCGCCGAGCGCTACCGCTTCTTCAGCTACGGCGATGCCTCGCTCCTGATCCCCGGAGGCGCCCGATGCAGGAGCTGATGGACCGGCTCGCCGCCTGCCGGATCTGCGCCGACCGCTTCGCCGCGACCGCCACGGCGCACCGGCCCAACCCGGTGGTCTGGTTCCGCCCCGGCGCGCGCATCCTGATCGCCAGCCAGGCGCCGGGGATGCGGGTCCACCAGGCCAATACCCCGTTCTGGGACCAGTCCGGCAAGCGCCTCCGGCACTGGCTCGGGATCGACGAGGCGGCGTTCTACGACCGCGGCCGCGTGGCGATCGTGCCCATGGCCTTCTGCTTTCCCGGCTACGATTCCAAGGGCTCCGACCTGCCGCCGCCGCCGGTCTGCGCCCGGACCTGGCGGGCCCCGATCCTGGAGGGGCTCGATACGATCCGCCTGACCGTGCTGATCGGCGGACACGCCCAGAAATGGCACCTGGGAACGACGGCCAGGGTCACCGACACCGTGGCGGCCTGGCGCGACCACGCCCCGCAGGTCTTCCCCTTGCCGCATCCGTCCTGGCGCAATACCGCGTGGCTGAAGCGCAACCCGTGGTTCGAGCGCGAGCTGGTCCCCGAATTGCAGGCCAAGGTGAGGGAGGTCCTCGATGACGACGCCGCTTGACGACGCCCATGCCGCGATGACCGCCGCGCCCGACGAGGACGGCGCGCGCCTCGCCTTCCACGACAGGCTCGCCTCGTCCGAGCTCTACCTCCTCCTGACGCGGGAGCCGGAGCCCGGCGCGGCGCTCGATCCGCGCCTGTTCGAGACCTCGCAGGGCACCTTCGTGCTGGCCTTCGACCGGCTGGAACGGCTCTCGGACTTCGCCGAGGGCTCGGCCCCCTACGCGGCGCTCTCGGGGCGGGTGCTGGCCGGGATGCTGGCCGGCAACGGGGTCGGCCTCGCCCTCAATCCCGGCGTCGCGCCATCCTCCTACCTGATGCCGCCCGACGCCGTGTCCTGGCTTCACGAGACGCTGGCCGACGCGCCCGACGAGCTGGAGGCGCGCCCGGCCGAGATCGCGGCACCGGGCGACCTGCCCGACCGGCTGCTGACCGCGCTCGACGCCAAGCTGGCCTCGGCGCGGGGCCTGGCGCGCATGGCCTATCTCGCCGCCGTCACCTGGGACAGCGGCGCGCGCGGCCACCTCCTGGCCTTCGTCGACGCCACGCCGGGGGCGGAGGGGGCGCTGGCCCGCGCGGTGCGCGAGGCGCTGGTCTTCTCGGGGCTGGAGGCCGGCTCGCTCGACGTCGCCTTCTTCGCCGCGCCGGAGCCGGTGACGGCCCGGCTCGCCCGCGTCGGCCTGCGGTTCGACCTGCCGAGATTCGAGGCCGCGACCACCCCCGCGCCGCCGGGATCGGACCCGGAGACACCGCCGCGCTTGCGCTGACGGCGCTCCTGCTGCGATCTTCCGGGCAAAGGGAGGAGCCGATGATCACCGTCATCTCCGAGGTGACCGCGCGCGAAGGCGCCCGCGCGGAATACCTGGACCCCTCCGCCGAGATGCGCCCTCTGCTGGAGCGGATCGACGGCCTCCTCTCGGTCGAGCGGTTCGAGAGCCTGACCCATCCGGGCAAGCTCCTGTCGGTCTCGGTGTTCCGCGACGAGGCCGCGCTCGACGAAGGGCGCCGCGTGGCGCAGCACCGGGCGATGCAGTCCCGCGGCCGCCATCGCCTCTTCGCCGATTACCGCCTCCGGGTGGCGCGCGTCATCCGCGACTACGGCCCGACCGACCGCGCCGAAGCGCCGCAAGACAGCCGCGTCCTGCACGACGCCGCCGAGACCCGCTGACTGCCGATCTTTCGCCGAAGGATCGCCCCCGACGGAGACCGCCCGCGATGCCCCTCCGCCCGCTCCGGATCCTGGCTCTCGTCGTTCTCGCGGCCTGCGGCGGGCCCGACCGTCCCCTGACGGCCGTCATCGGCCCCGACCCGCAACTCCCGCCGCCCGAGCGGCGCCTCCTGCCCACCGTCGACATCGCTCCCGCCGTGGGCTGGCCCGAGGGCGCGACGCCGGTTGCCGCGACGGGGCTGGAGGTGACGCCGTTCTTCACCGGGCTGCAGCATCCGCGCTGGCTGCATGTCCTGCCCAACGGCGACGTGCTGGTGGCCGAGACGAACGCCCAGCCCGCGCCGGTCGGGGGCCTTCGAGACATCGCGATGCGCCTCGTCATGGGGGTGGCCGGCGCCCGCGCGCCCTCGGCCGACCGGATCAGCCTGCTGCGCGACGCCGATGGCGACGGCGTGGCCGAGGGACGCGCGATCCTGCTCGACGGGCTGACCTCGCCGTTTGGCATGGCGCTCCTGGACGGCCATCTCTACGTGGCGAACACCGACGCCCTGCTGCGGTATCCGTTCCGCCCCGGCCAGACCCGGATCGACGCGGAGGCGGAGGTGGTCACCCCGCTCCCCGCCGGGTCGCCGAACGTGCACTGGACCAAAGGGCTCCTCGCGCATGGCGACAAGCTCTACGTCTCCGTGGGGTCGAACAGCGACCACGGCGAGAACGGGCTGGAGCGGGAGAAGGGTCGGGCGGCGATCTGGGAGGTCGATCCGCGAACGGGCGAGGCGCGGATCTTCGCCTCCGGCCTGCGCAATCCCGTCGGGCTGGACGCGCATCCCCAGACCGGCACGCTCTGGACCGTGGTGAACGAACGCGACGAGCTGGGCGACAACCTGGTGCCCGATTACCTGGCCCGGCTGCGTGAGGGCGACTGGTACGGCTGGCCCTTCGTCTACTGGGCCGACCGGTCCGACCCGCGGGTGGACCAGTCGCGTCGCCCCGACCGTCCGGCCGCGCGGCCGGACTACGCGCTCGGCGCCCATGTGGCGCCGCTGGGGCTCACCTTCGCGACGGGCGCGCGCCTCGGCCACGGGACAGGGGCCTATATCGGTCTGCACGGCTCCTGGAACCGGCGCCCGCCCAGCGGCTACGAGGTCGTCTTCGTGCCCTTCGCCGGCGGCCGACCCGCGGGCGATCCGGTGACCGTGCTGACCGGCTTTCTCGATGCCGCCGGAAATGCCCGCGGCCGGCCCGTGGGCGTCGAGATCGGCCGCGACGGCGCCCTCCTGGTGGCCGACGACGTGGGCAACAGCGTGTGGCGCGTCGCGCCGGAGTGATCCCGGCGCGCGACGACCCGGCTCAGAGCGGGCCTTCCTCGCCGGTGAACCCCTTCATCTGGTCCTCGGCCCAGGCGCGGATGTCGTATTTCTTGATCGTCTCGCGCATGTTCCGCATCCGGTTCTCCTGCTCCTCGGTCCCCATCTCGAGCGCCTGCAGGATCGCCCGGTCCATGGAGCGATGGCTGAACGGGTTGGCGACGATGGCCGAACCCATCTCCACCGAGGCACCGGCGAATTCCGACAGGACCAGCGCGCCGCGGTTGTCGCTGCGGCAGGCGGCGAATTCCTTCGCCACCAGGTTCATCCCGTCGGCCAGCGGCGTGATCCAGGCGACGTCGGCCGCGCGGTAATAGGCGACGAGATCGTCGAACGGGATCGCCCGGCTGATCAGCGTCACCGGCGTCCATTCCAGCGTGCCGAACCGGCCGTTGATCCGGCCGACGATCTGCTCGATCTCGTTCTGGATGTCGGCATAGACGGTCATGTTGCGATTGGCGCTGACCGAAACATGCATCAGGCGGATGCGCCCGCGCAGATCGGGCCGGTCCTCCAGGATCCGCTCGAAGCTGAGAAGCTGGTCGGTCCCGCCCTTGGTGTAGTCGGTCCGGCCGACCGAGAGGATCAGCTGCGCGTCGAGATCGGCGCGGATCTCGCGCGCCTTCTCCTGCGTCTCCTCGCGCGCCGCGCGGTCCTCGATGTAGTCGAAATCGACCCCCACGGGAGAGGCGAGGACCGAGACCTTCCGCCCTTCGTGCACCACGTAGCGGGCATATCTGCGCTCGCTCAGCGCCACGTATTCCTTGATGAAGTCGTGATCCACATCCTCGCGCGGGCCGGTCTCGATGTCGAACAGGCTCTCGGCGACGCCGACGAAGTTCGCCGCATAGCGCGGGATGTGGAAGCCCACCACGTCGCAGGACAGGAGCGATTCCATGATCTCGCGGCGCCAGGGCAGGACGTTGAACATGTCCGCCGAGGGGAAGGGCGTGTGGTGGAAGAAGCTGATCCGCACGTCGGGGCGCAACTGGCGCAGGTATTTCGGCACCAGCCACAGGTTGTAGTCGTGCACCCAGACCACGGCCTTCTCGGCGGCCTCGGCGGCGGCGGCCTCGGCGAAGGCCCAGTTCACCTCGCGGAAGGTCGGCCAGTCCACGGGGTCGTAGTTATACTTCTCCTTGAAGGAGTGCAGGATCGGCCAGAACGCCTCCTTCGAGGTGACGTGGTAGAACGACTTCACCTGCGCCTCGGTCAGCGGCAGGCGCGAGACGGCATACTTGCCGTAGCTGTCCTCGATCTCCACGACCCGCTCGAAATCGGGATTCGAGGGGTCGTCGGCGTGTTTCCAGGCGACCCAGGCGCCCTTGTCGACCCGGCCGAAGAAGCTCTTCAGCGTGGGCACGATGCCGTTGGGGCTGCGATTCTCCTTGAAGACGATCTTCCCGTCTTCCTCCACCTCCTCGTAGGGCTGGCGGTGGTAGACGATGACGAGGTCGGACGGCATGGGATCTCCTTCGGCGGTCGGGTCAGTCTTCGGGTGTGTCGTGAAGGTCGAGCTCGCGCACCGCCTCCAGGATGCCGCCGGCGCCATGCGCCTCGGCGACATAGACATGGCGCAGCGGCGCGACCCGGTCGAGCAGCGCGTCCTCGGAGCCGCCCACGGCGACGGCGGGCAGGCCGCATTCCAGCATCGACAGGTCGTTGAGCGTGTCGCCGGCGCAGAGCACGGCCCCGGGCGAGATGCCCAGATGCGAGACGAGCCGCTTGATCGAGGGGCCCTTGGAGACGCCCCTGGGCAGGACGTCGAAATACTTGTTGTCCGAGACGAGCCAGTCGAGCCCCATCTCCTCCACCATCTCGGCGGAGGCGCGATCGGCCTGCGCGGGGTCGAGATCGTAGCTCACGCGATAGCGGAACTGCGTCGGTTGCAGGGTCAGGCCCGGCGCATCGGCCAGCGCGGCGCGCACGCGGGCGCCGGCATCGTTCCAGCGGGCGGCGATCTCCTCCTCCAGCGTCTCGATCGGCTCGATCTCGCCGCCCGAGATCCGGGCGATGGTCGTGCCCACGTCGCCGACCACGTATTCGGGCCAGGGCACGCCGCTGTCGCACAGCTCGGTGATGAAGCGCGGATCGCGGCCGGTGACGAAGATCAGCCCGATGGTCTGCCGATTCGCCTCGATCCAGTCGTAGAGCCTGCGGCGCGCCTCCTCGGACCCTCCCAGGAAGGTGCCGTCCAGATCGGTCGCCAGGACGAACCTGGTCGCTCCGATGTCCCGTGCGGGTCGGTCTGTCATGCGGTTCCTCCGAAGGGATGCTCGAACAGGTAGCCCATGCCCTTGGGCTCGGCCTCGATGGGGCGGGACCACAGGTCGCGGAAGGTGCGGGGGATGTCGGCGCCCTCCTGCAGCACCTCGTAGACGGACTGGCAGATGGGCAGCGTCACCCCGATCTTGCGCGCCAGGTCGATGACGGAGACTGAGTTCACCTCGCCCTCCACGACCACGTCGCGGCCCTCGAAACATTCCGCGCGCGACAGGCCGCGGCCCAGCTGGGTGCCGAGGCTCATGTTGCGCGACGTGGTGGAGGAACAGGTCAGCGTCAGGTCGCCGGCGCCGGACAGGCCGGTCACCGTCTCGCGCCGGCCGCCGAGATTCTCGGCCAGGGTCTTCATCTCGTCCATGCCGCGGGTGATCAGCGCGGCGCGCGTGTTCTCGGCGAAGCCCGCGCCCGACATCATGCCGCAGGCGATGGCGATGACGTTCTTCACCGCGCCGCCGATCTCGACGCCGACGAGGTCGTCCGAGATGTAGGGGCGGAAGCTCTCCGAGCTCATCGACACGGCGAGCCGCGTCGCCGGGCTGAGATGCGGGTCCAGCCGGTCGCGGTAGGTGAAGTCGAAGGCGATCGTCGCGGCGGTCGGATGCGCCAGCACCGTCTCCTTCGCGAAGGTCGGCCCCGACAGGGCGCCGATCGGATGGCCGGGCAGTTCCGATCCGGCCACCTCGCCCAGCAGGAGGCCGGTCTTTGCCTCGATCCCCTTGGCGCAGAGCGCCACCGGCACGCCGGGGGGCAGGTGCGGCCGCATCCGCGCGCAGACCTCGCGCAGCGTGTTCGACGGCGTGACGATCAGCACCGCCTCGGCATGGGCCAGCGCCACGTCCATGTCCGTGGTCGCCTCGATCCCCTCGGGCAGGGCGATGTCGGGCAGGTAGCGAGGATTCTCCTGCCGGTCGCGGATCGCCGCGACGGTCTCGGCGTCCCGGCCCCAGATCACCACGCGGCGGCCCGCCCGGCGGGCCACCGAGGCCAGCGCGGTGCCCCAGGCGCCGCTGCCGATGACGGCGATCCGGCCGAAGGGTTCTGCGCGGGCGGCGATGGCCCGCGCCTCGGTTCTGCTCAGGCTCATGGGCCGCGTCTTCTCCGCTCAAGGTGCCGCCACGCCAATGCCGCCCGGGCGTCGCAGTTCCGCGCCGCGCGGCCGGTGCCGGGGATCGGCTTCGCGTCGACATAGCGCATCCCGCCGCGGATGGCGACGGCCGCGGGCATTCGGGCCGGGACGGCGCGGCGGACCGACCCCGGCCGCTCGCCCCGCGCCGGGTCCGGGAAGAGGGCCACGCCCCGACCTTATCCGCGGATAAGATCCGATCCGGTCCTTTCGGGGCGGGATTCGCGCGGGCGAGGCCCCACAGGCGGACTGGGCGCGGCCCCGGCATCGCGGTTTCCGCAAATCGGGGCGGGCCGCGGGTCGAGTGTCGCGGGGCGACCGTCGATGGTCGCGCCGCCGCCGATCGTGGGTTAGGATCCGGCTAGTCTGATGCCGAAGGAACGCTGGGAGGGACGATGACCGACGAGAGAGTGGATCACGACTGGTACTCCAACGAGACCGCCACCTTCGGCGACCGGCTGGCCGATGCCCGCCAGGCCGTCGGCCTGAGCCAGGAGGAACTGGCCGGGCGCCTGGGGGTGAAGCTGAAGACCCTGCGGGCCTGGGAGAACGACATCTCCGAGCCGCGGGCGAACCGGCTGCAGATGGTCGCGGGGCTCCTGAACGTCTCGCTGCGCTGGCTCCTGACCGGGGAGGGCGACGGCCTGGCGGCGCCGGGGGCCGACGACCTGCCGCATGAGGCCAGCGCGATCCTGACCGACATGCGCCAGCTGCAGGCCGAGATCGCGCGCTGCTCGGACCGCCTCGGCCGGCTGGAGAAGCGTCTCCGCGCGACCTGGCCCGCGGCATGACCGAGGACGCGACCCTGCGCCGCCTGAGGATGCGGTCCATCCGCCGCGGCATCCGCGAGATGGACCTCATCCTGTCGGGCTATTCCGAGGCGCGCCTCGAGACGCTCGATGCCGGGGAGATCGCGCTCTACGACGCGCTCCTGTCGGAGAACGACCAGGACCTCTATCGCTGGGTCAGCGGCCGCGCCCCGGCGCCCGCGCACTATGCGGAGTTGATCGCCGATATCGCCAGGGTGACCGAAGCGCGCGCCGGGTCCCGAAACCTTTGACGATTTTTTATATCTTTCCGAGTCATTCTCGCTCCGGACGTTAAATCGGCGGAGTAATGCGATGACGATGCACATGAAATCCGGAGCGACGGCGGATCGCGGTTTCATCGGCGAATACCTTGACAGCCTCGCCCTGGTGGAGCGGCTGCACCGGCTGCTGCTGGACGTGCTGAAGGACGAGTTCGAGCGCGTGGGCGTCCTGGAGATCAACCCGGTGCAGGCGCTCTTGCTGTTCAACGTCGGCGACAACGAGGTGACCGCCGGCGAATTGAAGAGCCGCGGCTACTACCAGGGGTCGAACGTCTCCTACAACCTCAAGAAGCTCGTCGAGATGGGCTACATGCACCACAAGCGCTGCGAGATCGACCGCCGCGCGGTCCGCGTGCGGCTGACCGAGAAGGGGCGCAATATCCACGCCATGGTGGCCGCGATGTTCGCCCGCCACGCCGATGGCCTGCAGGAGCGCAGCGCGCTCGACTTCGAGCAGATCAGCGGCATCAACTCGACGCTGCGCCGCGTCGAGCGTTACTGGGCCGACCAGATCCGCTATATCTACTGAGGCCGGCGCGCGGCCCTCGCCTTAACCGCGGGCGAGGGCGGCGACGCCGGTGCGGGCCATCTCGGTCAGGCCGAGCGGGCGCATCAGGTCGGCGAAGGCGTCGATCTTCTGCGGGCTGCCGGTGATCTCGAAGGTGAAGTTTCCGAGGGTGGAATCGACCACGCTGGCGCGGAAGATGTCGGCGAGGCGCAGCGCCTCGACGCGCTTGTCGCCCGCGCCGGTCACCTTGAACAGCGCCAGCTCGCGCTCGACGCTGGGCCCCTCCACGGTCAGGTCGTGGACCTCGTGCACGGGCACGATGCGGCCCAGCTGCGCCTTGATCTGCTCGATCACCGCGGGCGTGCCGGTGGTGACGATGGTGATGCGGGAGGTGTGGCCGGTATGGTCGATCTCGGCCACGGTCAGGCTCTCGATATTGTAGCCGCGGCCCGAGAACAGGCCGATGACGCGGGCCAGCACGCCGGCCTCGTTGTCCACGATCACCGCGAGGGTGTGGCGCTCGACCACGTCGGCGTTGGGGTCGCGCAGGTCGTAGGCGGAATGCCGCGACGAGCCCTTCTTGATCTGCAGAGCGGACATGGGGCCACCTCCTGTCGGGGACGCCCCGTCTATGCCCCGGCAGCGACGGGCCGGCAAGGGGCGGAGTCAGGCATGGGCGGGCGTCCTGACGCCGGCGGGCGCGCGCCGTGACATTGCCGGGCCTCTGCGCGCCCTGGCCGGGCGCCCGCCGGTCGCAAACCGAGACGCCCCCCGGAGAGGGGATCTCCGGGGGGCGTCGTCTCACGCTGCCGCGTGCCTCACTCCGCCGTCAGCAATGGCGGGCGCTTGGCGCTGAGGCGCCGGGTCTCGGGCGGGTTGATCCTGAGGTCGATCTTGCCGTCCTTGACCCCGACCTGCACCACGCCGCCCTTGGCCAGGTCGCCGAACAGCAGCTCCTCGGCCAGCGGCTTCTTGATGTGCTCCTGGATCACCCGGCCGAGGGGCCTTGCGCCCATCTTGTCGTCATAGCCCTTGTCGGCCAGCCATTCGGCCGCCTCCATGGTCAGCTCGATGGCCACGTTGCGGTCCATGAGCTGCGCCTCGAGCTGCAGGACGAACTTCTCGACCACGCGCAGGATGACCTCCTTGGGCAGCGCGCCGAAGCTGATCACCGCGTCGAGGCGGTTGCGGAACTCGGGCGTGAAGGTGCGCTCGATCGCGGCGGTATCCTCGCCCTCGCGCCGGTCGCGGCCGAAGCCGATCGCCTCCTTGGCCTGTTCCGTGGCGCCCGCGTTGGAGGTCATGATCAGGATCACGTTGCGGAAATCCACCGAGCGGCCGTTGTGGTCGGTCAGCTTGCCGTGGTCCATCACCTGCAGCAGGATGTTGAACACGTCCGGATGCGCCTTCTCGATCTCGTCGAGCAGGAGCACGCAATGCGGGTGCTGGTCCACCCCGTCGGTGAGCATGCCGCCCTGATCGAAGCCGACATAGCCGGGCGGCGCGCCGATCAGGCGGGAGACGGCGTGCTTCTCCATGTATTCCGACATGTCGAAGCGCAGAAGCTCCACGCCCAGCGTGTCCGAGAGCTGCTTGGCCACCTCGGTCTTGCCGACGCCGGTGGGGCCGGCGAAGAGGTAGTTGCCGATCGGCTTCTCGGGCTCCCTGAGCCCGGCCCGGGCCAGCTTGATGGAGGCCGAGAGCGCCTCGATCGCCTGATCCTGGCCGAAGACCACGCGTTTCAGCGTGCCCTCCAGATCCTTGAGCACCGCGGCATCATCCTTGGAGACGTTCTTCGGCGGGATGCGGGCGATCTTGGCCACGACGGCCTCGATCTCCTTGGTGCCGATGGTCTTGCGCCGCTTCGATTCGGCCACGAGATGCTGGGCCGCGCCGGCCTCGTCGATCACGTCGATCGCCTTGTCGGGCAGCTTGCGGTCGTTGATGTAGCGCGCGGACAGTTCCACGGCGGTCTTGATCGCGTCGTGGGTGTAGCGGATCTCGTGGTGCTGCTCGAAATAGGGCTTCAGGCCCTGCAGGATCTTCACGCTGTCATCCACGGAGGGCTCGTTGACGTCGATCTTCTGGAACCGGCGGCTGAGGGCACGGTCCTTCTCGAAGTGCTGGCGGAACTCCTTGTAGGTGGTGGAGCCCATGCAGCGCAGCTTGCCGCCCTGCAGCGCGGGCTTCAGCAGGTTGGAGGCGTCCATCGCGCCGCCGGAGGTCGCCCCGGCGCCGATCACGGTGTGGATCTCGTCGATGAAGAGCACCGCGTCCTCGTGCTCCTCCATCTCGGTCATCACGGCCTTGAGCCGCTCCTCGAAATCGCCGCGATAGCGGGTGCCGGCCAGCAGCGCCCCCATGTCGAGCGAATAGATCGTGGTGCCCGAGAGCACTTCGGGCGTCTGGCCCTCGACGATCTTCTTGGCCAACCCTTCCGCGATGGCGGTCTTGCCCACGCCCGGATCGCCGACGAGGAGCGGGTTGTTCTTGCGCCGGCGGCACAGCACCTGCACGCAGCGCTCCACCTCGTGCTCGCGCCCGATCAGCGGATCGACATCGCCCTTCTGGCTCTTGGCGTTGAGGTCGACGCAATACTTGGCCAGCGCGGAATCCTTGGCCTCGCCCTCCTCGATCTGGGCGGCCTCCTCCTCCTCGGCCTCGGGGGTGCCGGCGACGGGGCGCTGCTCGGCGTGGCTGGGATCCTTGGCGACGCCGTGGGCGATGAAGTTCACCGCGTCGTAGCGCGTCATCTCCTGCTCCTGCAGGAAGAAGGCGGCGTTCGATTCGCGCTCGGCGAAGATCGCGACGAGGACGTTGGCGCCCGTCACCTCCGTCCGCCCCGAGCTCTGGACGTGGATCGCGGCGCGCTGGATCACCCGCTGGAAGGCGGCGGTGGGCACGGCCTCGTTGCCCTCGACCTCGGTGACGAGGGTGGACAGGTCATCGTCGATGAAATCCACCAGCGTCTGCTTCAATTCCTCGAGGTCGACGGAGCAGGCCTTCATCACCTTGGCGGCGTCGGGCTCGTCGGTCAGGGCCAGGAGAAGATGTTCGAGCGTGGCCAGTTCGTGACGGCGCGAGTTGGCCAACGCCAGCGCCTGGTGGATGGCTTGCTCGAGCGTATTGGAAAACGACGGCACGGGCGTGCTCCTTTTTCTCTGGCGAGAGGCTCGCGGAGGAGCCGCTCCACCGTGGCCTCTTCAAGCTTAAAGCTTGGTTGTCGCGGGCTGACCTTCAAGCAATTTCTGCAGGCGGGCGGTCACAAACTCCGTGAGTGTTGACACGATCGGGGCGGTCTGCCGCACAAATCGCCCGCGCGCGAACGGTTCAGAACGCATCCTTGCGGGCCCGGATCTCGGCGAAGACGGCCGCGTCGCCGGCCCCGGCCATGCCGAGCGCCTCCTTCACCCCGCGCCGCGCGGCGCGCAGGAACGGGTTCGTGGCCTTCTCCTCGGCCAGGGTGGAGGGCACGGTGGCGCGTCCCTCGGCGCGGGCCGCCTCCACCGCCTCGGCGCGGCGTTTGAGCGCGTCGTTGTCCGGCTCGATCGTCAGCGCGAAGCGGGCGTTCGTGCTCGTGTATTCGTGGCCGGAATAGATCACCGTGTCGGCGGGCAGGGCGGCCAGCCGCGAGAGCGACTTCCACATCATCTCGGGCGTGCCCTCGAAGACCCGGCCGCAGCCCAGCGCCATCAGGCTGTCGGCGGTGAAGGCGGCCTCGGCGGCGGGCAGGTGGAAGGCGATATGCCCCACCGTGTGGCCGGAGACGTCGATCACCCGCACCTCGTTGCCCTGGAACTGGAAGCTGTCGCCGTCGGCCACCTCGCGGTCGAGCCGGGGCAGGCGGTGGGCGTCGGCGCGCGCGCCGGTGACGGTCAGGCCGGGATGCGCCCGCTTCAACCCCTCCAGCCCCTCCACATGGTCGGCGTGGTGGTGGGTGATCCAGACCTCGTCGAGCGACCAGCCGCGCTCCGCCAGCGCGGCGAGGATCGGATCGGCCTCGGGCGCGTCGACCAGCGCGGTGGCCTCGCCCGCATGGATCAGGAACGCGTAGTTGTCGCTGCGGCACGGGACTGTCACGATCTCGATGCGCATTTGAATCTCCCCGCTGACGGATATGTTCGGATACGCGTGACGGTAAGCCGAGCGGGAGTTCCGGCAATGCATGTGGACGTGCGGGACCTTTGCACCTTCTATTACCGCACCAGGCTCGGCCGGGCGGCGCAGCGGGCGGTGCGCGACCGGGTCCGCGCCTTCTGGCCCGACGTGCGGGGCGACTGCGTCGTGGGGATGGGCTTCGCGGTGCCGCTCCTGCGGCCGCTGCGCGCCGAGGCGCGCCGCACGATCGCGCTGATGCCCGGGGCGCAGGGGGTCATGCGCTGGCCGGCGGGGGAGCCCAACCTGTCGGTCCTGTGCGAGGAGACGCTGTGGCCGATCCAGACCGGCCAGATCGACCGCCTGGTCCTGCTGCACGCGCTGGAGACCTCGGACACGCCGGGGCGGCTGTTGCAGGAATGCTACCGCACGCTCGGCCCCGGGGGGCGGGCCCTGTTCATCGTGCCGAACCGGGCGGGACTCTGGGCGCGCAACGACCGTACCCCGTTCGGCTTCGGCCGCCCCTATTCGCTGCACCAGCTCGAGGCGCTGCTGCGGGACTACGATTTCGTCCCGCAGGGCCATGCCGCGGCGCTGTTCCAGCCGGCCTCGGAGAAGCGGTTCTGGATGCGCGCGGGGGGGCTCATGGAGCGGACCGGCACCTCGATCACCGGGCGCTTCGCGGGCGGCGTGCTGATGGTGGAGGCGGTCAAGCAGATCCCGGCGCGGTCGGGCGGCCTCGGCGTGCGCGAGCGACGGCCGCTGCGCGTGCTGGGCGGGGCCGCAAGCCCCGTTCCCAGCGGCGCGCCGGCCCGCGCCCGCGTCGCCGGCACGGGGGCGCAAACACGATCACGCGGAGTTGCGGCCCCGGTAACCCTCTGCTAGAGGACACGCGATTTCGACGACGGCTCCCGCGCGGGGCTTTGAGAACCGGCACCCTGTTTCCCGCGCCGCGGCGGCGCGGGGGGCGGGGTGTAGAAACATCGAAAGGGTGGACGTGTCCGAACCGGCTTCGATCTCATCTGGCATCGCCGAGCGCTATGCCACGGCCATCTTCGAACTGGCCAAGGAAGACAACGCTCTGGACCAGGTCGCGCGGGATGCGGACACGCTGACGGCCGCGCTGGCCGACAGCGAGGCGTTCCGCGACCTGATCCATTCGCCGATCTACACGCGCGACGAGCAGCAGCGCGCGATCGGCGCCCTGGCCGACCGGATGGAGCTGCACCAGATTACCGGGAACACCCTGCGCCTGATGGCGCAGAAACGGCGGCTGTTCGTGCTGCGCGACCTGGCCCGTCAGCTGCGCGCGATGATCGCCCGCGAGCGCGGCGAGATCACCGCCGAGGTTGCGGCGGCGCGCGAGCTGTCGGACGACCAGCGCGGCCGGCTCGCCCAGGCGCTGAAGGAGGCGCTCGGCCGCGACGTGAACATCAATTTGTCGGTGGACGAGAGCCTGATCGGCGGCCTCGTCGTGACGGTCGGCTCGAAGATGATCGACACCTCGATCCGCTCGAAGCTCGACTCCCTGAAGAACAGCATGAAAGAGGTCGGATAAATGGGCATCCAAGCTTCCGAAATTTCCGCGGTCCTCAAGGATCAGATCAAGAATTTCGGACAGGAGGCGGAGGTCGCCGAGGTCGGCCGGGTGCTGTCCGTCGGTGACGGGATCGCCCGCGTCCACGGGCTCGACAACGTCCAGGCCGGCGAGATGGTCGAGTTCCCCGGCGGCATCGTCGGCATGGCGCTGAACCTCGAATCCGACAATGTGGGCGTGGTGATCTTCGGCACCGACCGGGACATCAAGGAAGGCGACACCGTCAAGCGCACCAACTCCATCGTCGACGTGGGCGTGGGCGACGGCTTGCTCGGCCGGGTCGTGGACGGCCTCGGCCACCCGATCGACGGCAAGGGCGACATCGACTACGCCGAGCGCCGGGTCGCCGACGTGAAGGCGCCGGGCATCATGCCGCGGAAATCGGTGCACGAGCCGATGGCCACCGGCCTGAAGGCGATCGACGCCATGATCCCGATCGGCCGCGGCCAGCGCGAGCTGATCATCGGCGACCGCCAGACCGGCAAGACCGCGGTGGCTCTCGACGCGATCCTGAACCAGAAGACCTATAACGACGCCGCCGGCGACGACGAGAGCCAGAAGCTCTACTGCATCTATGTCGCCGTGGGGCAGAAGCGCTCGACCGTGGCGCAGCTGGTCAAGAAGCTGGAGGCCACGGGCGCGATCGAATACACCACGGTCGTCTCGGCGACCGCCTCCGAGCCGGCGCCGGTGCAGTATCTCGCGCCCTATACCGCGACCGCGATGGCGGAATATTTCCGCGACAACGGCCGCCACGCCCTGATCGTCTATGACGACCTCTCCAAGCAGGCCGTGGCCTACCGCCAGATGTCGCTGCTGCTGCGCCGCCCGCCGGGGCGCGAGGCCTATCCGGGCGACGTGTTCTACCTGCACTCCCGCCTGCTGGAGCGGTCGGCCAAGCTGAACGAGGATTACGGTTCGGGCTCGCTGACCGCGCTGCCGCTGATCGAGACCCAGGGCGGCGACGTGTCGGCCTTCATCCCGACCAACGTGATCTCGATCACCGACGGCCAGATCTTCCTGGAGACGGACCTGTTCTACAAGGGCGTCCGCCCGGCGGTGAACACCGGCCTGTCGGTCAGCCGCGTGGGCTCCTCGGCGCAGACCAACGCGATGAAGTCGGTCGCCGGCCCGGTGAAGCTGGAACTGGCCCAGTTCCGCGAGATGGAGAGCTTCGCCCAGTTCGGCTCCGACCTCGACGCCGCGACGCAGAAGCAGCTGAACCGCGGCCGGCGCCTGACCGAGCTGATGAAGCAGCCGCAATACTCGCCGCTCACCAATGCCGAGATCGTCTGCGTCATCTTCGCCGGCACGCAGGGCTATCTCGACGACATCGCGATCGGCGACATCCGCCGCTTCGAGGACGGCCTGCTGACCCACCTGCGGGGCAAGCACAGCGACACGCTCGACTGGATCACCAACGAGGATCCCAAGATCAAGGGCGACGCGGCCGAGCGGCTGAAGAAGGTCCTCGACGAATACGCCCGGGACTTCTCGTGATCCGGTATCTGGCGAAGGAGGAGGCCCGCCCATGGCCAACCTGAAGGACCTCAAGAACCGGATCTCGTCGGTCAAGTCGACGCGCAAGATCACCAAGGCCATGCAGATGGTCGCGGCGGCGAAGCTGCGCCGCGCCCAGGAGGCGGCCGAGAACGCGCGGCCCTATGCGCAGAAGTTCGACGAGGTGGTGGGCCAGCTGGCGCGCAGCGTCGGCGACAGCGACACCGCGCCGCGCCTTCTCAAGGGGACCGGCAAGCAGGAGACCTACCTGCTGGTGGTGATGACCTCCGAGAAGGGGCTCTGCGGCGGCTTCAACGTCAACATCGCCAAGAAGGCGATGGCCCGCATCCGCGCGCTGCGGGACGAGGGCAAGGAGGTGAAGATCGTCACCGTCGGCAAGAAGGGGCGCGCCGCCATGCGCCGCACCTATGGCGACCTGATGATCGATCATGTCGACATGACGGAGGTGAAGCGGGTCGGCTACGGCGACGCGCAGGAGATCGCGCGGAACGTGCTCGACCGGTTCGACGCGGGCGAGTTCGACGTCGCCTACATCTACTACGGCGAGTTCGAGAACGCGATGACGCAGGTGCCCACCGAGCAGCAGATCATCCCCGCGAACTTCGAGGGCGCCGAGACGGAGGAGACGCAGGACACCGGCACGGTCTACGAATACGAGCCCTCCGAGGAGGAGATCCTGCGCGACCTTCTGCCCAAGGGCGTCGCCACGCAGATCTTCGCCGCGCTGCTGGAGAACGCGGCCTCCGAACAGGGGGCGCGGATGACCGCGATGGACAACGCGACGCGCAACGCCGACGACATGGTCGACGACCTGAACCGGCAGTACAACCGCACCCGTCAGTCGGTCATCACCAACGAGCTGATCGAGATCATCTCGGGCGCCGAAGCCCTCGAGGGCTGAGGCCCCGGGCCCCCAGAACAGACAGGGCCCCGCGCCCGCGAAGAACCGGAGAGAGATGAATGGCTGAAGCGAAAGGCAGAGTGACGCAGGTCATCGGCGCCGTGGTGGACGTCCAGTTCGACGGCCACCTGCCCGCGATCCTGAACGCGCTCGAGACCGACAACCACGGCAACCGCCTCGTCATGGAGGTCGCCCAGCACCTCGGCGAGAACACCGTGCGGGCCATCGCCATGGACGGGACCGAGGGCCTGGTCCGCGGCCAGGCGGTCACCGACACGGGCAACTCCATCCAGATGCCCGTCGGCAAGGCCACGCTCGGCCGCATCCTCAACGTCATCGGCGAGCCGGTGGACGAGGGCGCCAGGGTCGAGACCGACGAATACCGGGCCATCCACCAGCCGGCGCCCGAGTTCGCCCAGCAGGCGACCTCGTCGGAGATCCTGGTGACCGGCATCAAGGTGATCGACCTGCTGGCGCCCTACGCGCGCGGCGGCAAGGTCGGCCTGTTCGGCGGTGCCGGCGTGGGCAAGACGGTTCTGATCCAGGAGCTGATCAACAACGTCGCCAAGGTGCATTCGGGCTATTCGGTCTTCGCCGGCGTGGGCGAGCGGACCCGCGAGGGCAACGACCTGTTCCACGAGATGATCGAGGCGGGCGTGATCAAGCCCGACAACCTCGAGGAGAGCCAGGTGGCGCTGGTCTTCGGCCAGATGAACGAGCCGCCGGGGGCGCGGATGCGCGTGGCGCTGTCGGGCCTGTCCATTGCGGAGTATTTCCGCGACCAGTCCGGCTCCGACATCCTGTTCTTCGTCGACAACATCTTCCGCTTCACCCAGGCGGGCTCCGAGGTGTCGGCGCTGCTGGGCCGGATCCCCTCGGCGGTGGGCTACCAGCCGACGCTGGCCACCGACATGGGCCAGATGCAGGAGCGGATCACCTCCACCAACAACGGCTCGATCACCTCGATCCAGGCGGTCTACGTGCCCGCGGACGACCTGACCGACCCGGCGCCGGCCACCACCTTCGCCCACCTCGACGCGACCACGGTTCTGTCGCGCTCGATCTCGGAGCAGGGCATCTATCCGGCGGTGGACCCGCTCGATTCCTCCTCGCGCCTGCTCGACCCGCAGGTGGTGGGCGAGGAGCACTACCAGGTGGCGCGCGACGTGCAGGGTATCCTGCAGCGCTACAAGGAGCTGCAGGACATCATCGCCATCCTCGGCATGGACGAGCTCTCCGAGGACGACAAGCTGACCGTGGCGCGGGCGCGCAAGATCCAGCGCTTCCTCAGCCAGCCCTTCGACGTGGCCAAGGTGTTCACCGGGGTCGACGGCGTGCAGGTGCCGCTGGAGGAGACGGTGTCGTCCTTCAAGGCCGTGGTCGCGGGCGACTACGACCACCTCCCCGAGGGCGCCTTCTACATGGTCGGCGGCATCGACGACGTGAAGGCCAAGGCCGAGAAGATGGGCGAGAGCGCCTGATCCACCGACACGACGGACCGCGGCACCGCCGCGGTCCGGGCCCCTTGCGGAGACCCCCTACATGGCCGACCTCATGCAGTTCGATCTCGTCAGCCCGGAACGCCGGGTCGCCTCCTACAAGGCCAGCGCCGTGAAGGTGCCCGGAGCCGAGGGCGACCTGACGGCGATGCCGAACCACGTGCCGATGATCACCACCCTGCGGCCCGGCATCCTCCATGTCGAAGGCGAGAACGGCGCCGACGAGTTCGTCGTCACCGGCGGCTTCGTGCAGATCACCGGCGACGGGATCTCTGTCCTGGCCGAGGAGAGCTACCACCGGGACGAGATGAGCCAGGCGATCCTCGACCGCATGATCGAGGAGGCGGCTCAGAAGCAGCGCGAGGCGATCGAGGCCTCCCAGAACGATCCCGGGCCCGCCGACGACGCGGCCAAGCTCCTGGCGGACATGATGGCCATGGGCAGCCATATCGGCCTGTCGCCGCAGCAGCCCAACCTGTGACCTGATCGCGGCGGGACCGGCAGCGCCCGCTCCGGCCGCGCACCGGCGCAAGCCGGACAGTCCCGGCGCGGGATCCCCGGGCCGCGGGACTCTCCGCCCTTTGCGCGGAAACCGTTTTCCCCGTCATGCGCGCACGACGAGCGGGCCGAGAGCCCGCCCGGCCGTCGCGCTGCGAGGCGAAGGCGAGCGTTTGCCGGCCGCGATCTGCCTTCCGGTCGAACCGAACGGTCGATCGGCGGCACGGTGGCTGCATCGCGGTTGCGATTTTTTCGGAGAGGAGGGAAGGCGCGTCAGCGCCGTGGCGCGAGCGCGCCGATCGCCGGGTTGCGTCCCGGCGGAACGGGCCGGCCCCGACGGGGCCGGCCGGCCGGGATCAGAATCCCAGGCCCTTGTACTTGTTCTTGAACCGCGAGACGCGGCCGCCGGTATCCATGAGCCGGGTCGAGCCGCCGGTCCAGGCCGGGTGCACGGAGGGGTCGATGTCGAGCGACATCTGGTCGCCCTCCTTGCCCCAGGTCGTGCGCATCTGGACCACGTCGCCGTTCACCAGCTTGACGTCGACCACGTGATAGTCGGGATGGGTGTCCTTCTTCATCGGTCTCGTCCTCAGCTGTCGGGAATGGCGCGGGGGTCCTTGCCCGCGGGCGCCGAATTGTCGCCGGCAAGCGACGTGATATGGGCGTGCGGCGGGCCCTTGCGCGGCACGCGGTAGTTCGACTGCTCGGCGATGCGGGCCGACTTGCCGCGACGCGCGCGCAGGTAGTACAGCTTCGACCGGCGGACCTTGCCGCGACGGATCACGGTGATCTTCTCGATATTGGTCGAGTAGAGCGGGAAGATCCGCTCGACGCCCTCGCCGAAGCTGATCTTGCGCACCGTGAAGGTGCCGGCGATGCCGTCGCCGTTCTTGCGGCTGATGCAGACGCCCTCGTAGTTCTGCACGCGGCTGCGGGTGCCCTCGGTCACCTTGTAGCCGACGCGGATCGTGTCGCCCGCCTTGAAATCGGGGATCTCCAGGCCGAGCTCGCGGATCTGCTCGGCTTCGAGTTGTGCGATCAGGTCCATGCCCGTCACTCCTTCGGTTCGCCCACGGTTGGTCCGCGGAGATGTGTCGCGCCTCAGAGCTCTCGGTCTTCGTCCGGGTCCCCACCGCGCGCGGCGCGGTAAGCCCGCCAGAGATCAGGTCGCCGTTCCTTCGTCAGCCTCTCGGCCTGGTCCCGCCGCCACTCCGCGATATGGCCGTGGTGGCCCGACAGAAGAATGTCGGGAATGTCGCGGCCGGACCAGCGGGCGGGTCTGGTATACTGCGGATGTTCAAGCAGGTGGTCGGAGAAGGACTCCTCCTCCGTGCTTGCCTGATTCCCGAGCACGCGCGGTATAAGTCGGACCGTGGCGTCGATCAAGGCCTGGGCGGCGATCTCCCCGCCGGTCAGGACAAAATCCCCCAGCGAGACCTCCTCCACCTCATGGGCGTCCAGCACGCGCTGGTCGACGCCCTCGAAGCGGCCGCAGAGAAGGGTCAGGCCGCGCGCCGCGCTCCAGCGGCGGGCGGTGTCCTGGTCGAAAGGGCGGCCGCGGGGCGAGAGGTGCACGACGGGCCAGGCGGCGCGATCCGCGGGCGTGCCCCGGGCCGCGAGGCGCAGCGCCCGGTCGACCACGTCGGCGCGCAGCACCATGCCGGCGCCGCCCCCGGCGGGGGTGTCGTCGACATTGCGATGGCGGCCCTCGCCGAAGGCGCGCAGGTCGATGGGCGTGAGCCGCCAGAGCCCCTCCTGCAGCGCCCGGCCGGTCAGGCTCAGGCCCAGGGTGCCGGGGAAGGCCTCGGGGAACAGCGTGACGATCCGGGCCTCCCAGGCGCCCGCAAGGCGCGGCGGACCCTCCATCAGGTCGCTGGGCTGCGCGCTGGGGACGATCGAGAGGCGGCCGTGGGAGCGGGAGGGCGTGTCGGACATGGCCCCGTCCGGGTGACGACCGGACGGGGCCATGTCAAGCGTCAGGCGAGGGCGATGATGCCGAGCGCCAGCAGCAGCAGCGCCAGCAGGGCCACGGCGATCAGGATCTTGGCCGCGGTGAGCGCCACGCCGGATACGCGGTTGAATCCCAGGAGGGCGGCGATGCCGGCCACCGCCAGGAGGATGAGAATGAGTTCCAAGGCAGGTCTCCGAAATGTCGCGAGCGTTCCGGGCAGAACGGTCCGCCGAGGCCTGCTGTTCCTGCTACTCCGGAAGAAGTCCCTCGGGCGGGTCGAGGACGAGCCGTCCCGCCGCGGTGTCGACCGTGGGCACGATGGCCCGGGTGAACGGCACCAGCACCGGTTCGGAGCGGCCGGGCAGGGTGATCTCCAGCAGGTCGCCCGCCCCCTGTTCGATCACCGCGCTCACGCGGCCGATCCGCCCGCCGCCCGGATCGACCGCTTCCAGCCCGATCAGGTCGACATGGTAGAACTCGTCCTCGCCGGTCGCGGGCAGGCGCTCGCGCGGCACGTGGAGCCGCAGCCCGCGCAGCGCGTCGGCCTGCTCCTTGCAGGTCACGCCCGACAGGCGCGCGGCGAAGCCGCCCTTGATGGCCGGCCCGAGGGAGAGGTCGAAGGCGCGGCCGTCCTCTGTGGTGAGCGGGCCGTAGGCGGCCACGTCCTCGGGCCGGCTGCAGAAGCTCTTGAGCCGCACCTCGCCGCGCACGCCATAGGCGCCCGCGATCGCTCCGACGCAGGTGAGAACTCATGCCGGCGCTCCGGTGGGCGGTGTCTGGGGAAGGCCGGGCATCTAGCGCTCCATGAGGGGCAGGGTGGCGGCGCGGTGCTCCCACCCGGCGGTTTCGAGGGCGGGCCGCTCGTGCTCCGCCTCGGGCCAGCCGAGGCAGAGATAGGCGACCAGGGACCAGCCGTCGGGAAGGTCGAGGTCGCGGCGGGCGCGGTCGGGGTCGAGGATCGAGACCCAGCCGAGGCCGAGCCCGTGGGCGCGCGCGACGAGCCAGAACTGCGTTATCGCGGCGACCACGGAATAGCGCCGGGTCTCGGGCATGGTCCGGGCGCCAAGCCCCTGACCCTGATCGGTTTCCTCATCGCAGAAGACGGCGATCTGCACCGGCGCCTCGGCCATGCCGGAGAGCTTGAGGCGGGCGTAGCGCGTTGCGCGCTCGCCGCCGTAACCGTTCAGCGCCTCGGCGTTGGCGGCGCGGAAATTGTCCAGCGCCGCGGCGCGGGCGGCGTCGCTCCGCACCCGGACCAGCCGCCAGGGCTGGGAGAGGCCGACCGAGGGCGCGGCGTGGAAGCTGTCGAGGCATCGCGCCAGCAGGGCCTCGTCCACCGGCGTCCGCAGGAACGCCCGGACATCGCGGCGCCAGTGCAGGAGCGTCGCGAGGTCCGACCGGAAATCCTCCGAGAACGCAGGCACTTGCGCCTTACTCTTCGGCTGCTGCCGGAGCGTCCTGGGCAGCGGCGGCCTTCTCGGCCTTCTCCTTGGCGCGCTCCTGGGCGGCCTTGCCGGGGGTGCCCTTCTGGGGGTTGGAGCGGGTCTTCTTCTCGACCATGCCGGCGGCCTCGAGGAAGCGGTGGACGCGGTCGGTGGGGATCGCGCCGTGGTCCATCCAGTGCTGCACGCGCTCGGTGTTCATGATCACGCGGCGCTCGTCGCCCTTGGCGAGCAGCGGGTTGTAGGTGCCCAGCTTCTCGATGAAGCGGCCGTCGCGCGCATAGCGGCTGTCGGCGGCGACGATGGAATAATGCGGACGCTTCTTGGAGCCGCCGCGGGCGAGCCGGATCTTCATAGCCATGTCATTGTTCTCCTGATATTTTTCGGTGGTTCTCTTTGACCCGATCGGTAATCAGGCCGTGGATCTCGCGGGCGAGGGCCGGATCGAGCCCGGCCTCCTCCGCCAGTCTTTCGAGCTGCGCCATCTGCTCGGCCTCGCGCGATTCGTCCTGCGCGGGCAGGGCATGCGCGGCCTTCAGGCGGCCGACGCGGGCGGTCTGGCGGAAGCGTTCCGCCAGGGTATGCACGAGAATCGCGTCGAGCGTATCGATGCGGTCGCGCAGGTCGGCGAGGGCGGCATGCGGTGCGGTCACGGGGCCACCCCGCGCGTCGCGTTTCGCCGGATAGCCGCCGGGCGGCGGCCGTGCGGGGCGCGGGACATGCGCCGCGCCGCGGCCGGACGGGGGCCGGAGGAATGCCGGGCCTGCGTCGGGACGGAGCCGATCACGGCGCTTCTCCGTGCCGCCAGACCTCGCAGGCCGGGTCGTGATCGGCGCGGGCGCCGTCGGTCGCGGCGCCGAGGCGGCGCGCGACCCGCTGCGAGGCGGCGTTGTCCGCGTCGATGTAGCTGACGAGGCGGGCGGGGCGCAGGCGGTCCCGGCCCCAGTCGCGGGCGGCGCGCGCGGCCTCCGTCGCGAGCCCCTCGCCGGTGCCGGTGAAGAGCGACCAGCCGATCTCCCTCTCGGCGTGGTGGGGCGGATGGTGCAGGCCGGTCATGCCGACGACCTCGCCGTCCGCGCGGCGCAGGACGATGAACCAGCCGTAGCCGTGAAGCCACCAGTGGCCGGACAGCGCGGCGAAGCTGCGCCATGCCGCCTCGGTCCCGGCCTGTTCCCCGCCGCCGACGAGGGCGCCGCGCCCGCTGGTGTAGAACCGGGCGAAGGGGGCGAAATCCTCCGCCTCGGGCGGACGCAAGACGAGCCGATCGGTCCGCAGGACCGGGCGGTCGTCTGGCCTATGCCGGGGGGGCTGGGTCATTTCTTCTTGCCGAAGCCCGAGAGGCCGGGGGGCAGGCCGCCGGCACCGCCGCCGAACGGATTGGCGCCGCCCGGAAGGCCGCCGCCCATCTTGCCCATCTGGGACTGGGCGGCGGCCAGGTCGGCCTCGGACGGGCCGCCCTTGCCGAACATGCTTCCCATCATCTTCTTCATCATGCCGCCCTTGCCCATTTTCTTCATCATGTCGGCCATCTGGCGGTGCATCTTGAGAAGCTTGTTGAGGTCCTGCACCTCCATGCCGGCGCCCTTGGCGATGCGCTTCTTGCGGGAGGCCTGGAGGATCTGGGGATTGGCGCGCTCCTTCTTCGTCATCGACTGGATGAGCGCGATCTGGCGGCTGAGGACGCTGTCGTCGAAACCGGCCTCCTTCACCTGCTTCGACATCTTTCCCATGCCGGGCATCATGCCCATCATGCCTTCCATGCCGCCCATCTTGATCATCTGTTCGAGCTGGGTGCGCAGGTCGTTCATGTTGAACTGACCCTTCTGGAAGCGCTTCATCATGCGCTCGGCCTGCTCGGCCTCCAGCGTCTCCTGCGCCTTCTCCACCAGCGCGACGATGTCGCCCATGCCGAGGATGCGGCCGGCGATGCGGTCGGGCTCGAAGGTCTCGAGCGCGTCCATCTTCTCGCCGAGGCCGACGAACTTGATCGGCTTGCCGGTGACGGCGCGCATCGACAGCGCGGCGCCGCCGCGGCCGTCGCCGTCCATCCGGGTCAGGACCACGCCCGAGACGCCGATCTTGTCGTCGAACTCGGTGGCGACGTTGACCGCGTCCTGGCCGGTCAGGCCGTCCACGACGAGAAGCGTCTCGCGCGGGTTGGCGACGTCGCGCACCTCGGCGGCCTGGGCGATCAGCTCCTGGTCGATGTGGAGGCGCCCGGCGGTGTCGAGCATGTAGACGTCGTAGCCGCCGAGGCTCGCCTGCTGCTTGGCGCGCTTCGCGATCTGCACGGGCGTCTCGCCCTTGACGATGGGCAGGGTGTCGACGCCGATCTGGGTGCCCAGGATCTGCAGCTGCTCCATCGCCGCGGGGCGGTTGGTGTCGAGCGAGGCCATCAGGACGCGCTTGTTCTCGCGGTCCTTCAGGCGCTTGGCGAGCTTGGCGGTGGTCGTGGTCTTGCCCGAGCCCTGCAAGCCCACCATCAGGATCGGCGCGGGGATCTGGTCGATCCTGAGCTTGCCGGGATCCTCCTCGTCTCCGGCGAGCATGGCCTTCAGCTCGTCATGGACGATCTTGACGACCTGCTGGCCCGGCGTGACCGATTTGGTGACCGCCGCGCCGGTGGCCTTGGCCTGCACCCGCTTGACGAAGTCGCGCGCCACGGGAAGGGAGACGTCCGCCTCCAGGAGCGCCACGCGGACCTCGCGCAGCGCGGTCTTGACGTCCTCCTCGGAGAGCGCGCCCTGCTTGGTGAGGCGGTCGAAGACGCCGCCCAGGCGCTCTGACAGGTTCTCGAACATGCGCGTGCCCTCCCGGGACTTCTGCCATACGACGAACGCCCCCGTGGGCGAAACCTCGCTGACGGGGGGCGATCCCGGCAAGGGGCCGGGACCGGGAACGTGGGGCTCCCGGAATCAGGAGGGAGGTATTCGCACGCCCGCGCGCTGTCAAGCCGGCGCGCGGGTGGCCGGCCGGGGGCCATGCGTATTTGTGCAAAGCAAAGAAGCCCCGGGCGGGATCAGCGGGCGGCGCGGCGGTCAAGCAGGAGCAGGATCGCGGCGGCGAGGGCGAGCGCGATGAGATGCCAGATCGGCGGGCCGACCAGCAACACCTTGGCGGTGGCGCCGATGGCCATCGTGACGATCAGCGCCAGGCAGGCCCAGGGCGCGAGCGGGGTGAGCAGCGCCAGCGCGGAGCCCGTCTCCACCGCGCCGGTGACGTAGCGGGGCCATTGCCCGAAGCCGAGCGCGTCATACAGGGCGACCGCGCCGGGCAGGCCGAGGAGTTTCTCCAGGCCGAAATAGAGGACGCACAGGATCAGCCCGGCGCGCAGCACCGGGCGGACCCGATCAGCCATTCGACTTCTTCGCCGCTTGGGTGACGGCGTCGAAATTGGCGTCGCGCTGCTTCTCGATATCCTGCGACAGGCTGTCGAGGCGCTCGGACAGGCCCGAAAGCTCCTCCTGGATCTCCTCCTCGTCCTGCCAGTAGGCGGTCACCCGGTCGCGCGCGGCGCGCAGGCGGTTCGGGGCAAAGATCGCGGTGAGCGCGGTGGGGATGATCACCAGCGCGGCGAGGCCGGCGCCGATTGCGGCGGCCGGGGGCATGTCGACGTTACGGGCGCGGGACATCATGCTCTCCCGGCGGTCGAGCCGGTGCGCGAGGTCCTCGAGCCGGGAGACGACGCGGCGGGTGGCGGTCTCGACGTCGCTCTCGTCCTCGAACATGTCCCGGATCCGGTCGGAGACGCGGCCGGACAGGCTGCGGGCCTGGTCGGGCAGGGCGCGCGCCCGGTCGGAATAGAAGGCGGCCGCGAGGACGGCCGGAACGACGGTGATGGCGGCGGCGATGGCGGAATTGCGCGCGGTGGGCGTCATGGGCGTGGCTCCTGGTTCCCTGTCTCGGGCAATGCGGGCCGGGCCGGGGCGGTTCCGGCGCGGGCCGTTGCGGGGCGGGGGCGGTGCCGGGTTTGCGCTGGACGCGGGCGCGGGGCTGGCCTATCCGCGAGGGCGGAGCGAGGGGACCGCGGGGGCCATGGCCATCACCACCTGGGACGAGATCCGCACCGCCTATCACGTCGCCCGGGTGGGCACCGTCAGCGGCGCCGCCGAGGCGCTGGGGGTGCACCATGCCACCGTCATCCGCCATGTCGACGCGCTGGAGGCGCAGCTGGGGGTGCGGCTGTTCCAGCGCCACGCGCGCGGCTATACCGCGACCGAGGCGGGGGCCGACCTGTTCCGCGTGGCGCAGGCCACCGACGACCAGTTCGCGCAGCTGGCCGGGCGGCTGAAGGGGCGCGGCGCGGGGGTGGCGGGGGAGCTGGCGGTGACCTCGCTCGACGCGCTGTCGCCGCTTCTGACGCCGGTGCTGGTGCGGTTCCGGGAGGCGCATCCGGAGGTGACGCTGCGCTCCACCACCGGGCCGCGGGTGCTGCGGCTGGAATACGGCGAGGCGCATGTGGCGATCCGCGCCGGCGCCGCGCCGCAGGAGCCCGACAACGTGGTCCAGCCCTTCGGCACGCTGGACGCGGTGCTCTGCGCCGCACCGGACTACCTGGCGCGGCGCGGCCGGCCGGGGAGCGATGCGGACCTGGCGGGCCACGATTTCGTCGGCCCCGAGGATCCCGAGAGCCGGGCGCCGTTCCACCGCTGGCTGGCGGGGGCGGTGCCGGCCGAACGGGTGGTGTTCCGCGCCCGCGACGACCGGGTGGGCCAGGACGCGGTGCGCGCCGGCGCCGGGCTGGGCTTCATGCCGGCGGCCTGCGCCGCGCTCGACCCGGGCGTCGAGGTCGTGATGGGGCCGCGGGCGGACTGGTCGGCGCCCCTGTGGCTGGTGACCCATGTGGACCTGCACCGCACGCCGAAGGTGCAGGCCTTCCTGCGCTTCCTCAAGGAGGAGGCGGCGTCCTGGCCGGATCGGCAGGCCCCCGCCGGGACATCGGCCTAGCCGCGAGCGCCGCGCCGGGGCTTTCGCCGCCCGGCCGGGCGGGCTATCGCTGGCGATCCGCAGGACAGGGGAGACGGAATGGACGAGGCGCTGATCTTCGACGGGCACAACGACCTGCTGACCCGGCTGATGCTCGAGGGCGGGGTGCCGGCGGCGGCCTCGGTGGCGACGCCGGGGGGCGGCGCGATCGACACGCGAAGCGCGCGGGAAGGCGGGTTCGGCGGCGGGTTCTTCGCGGCCTGGGTGCCCTCGCCGGTGGATGTCTCGGCGCGGATGGCGGCGATGCAGGGCGAGGGATACGACCTGCCGCTGCCCGATCCGGTGGAGCGTGTCGCCGCGGCGCGGGCCGTGGCCGAGCAGCTGTCGATCCTGTCGGAGCTGGAGCGGCTGGGCCATGTCGCGGTCTGCCGCGACATGGGCGAGCTGCGCGCCGCCTTCGGCTCGGAACGGCTCGCGGCGATCTGCCACCTGGAGGGCGCCGAGGCGATCGGGCCGGATCTTGCCGCACTCGATGAATTGCACGCGCGGGGGCTGCGCTCGCTCGGGCCGGTCTGGAGCCGAGAGACGATCTTCGGCCACGGGGTGCCGTTCCGTTTCCCCGCCTCGCCCGATACCGGGCCGGGGCTGACCGACGCGGGGCTGCGGCTGGTCGCGCGCTGCGACGAGCTGGGTATCCTGCTGGACCTGTCCCACCTGAACGAGGCGGGCTTCCGGGACGTGGCGCGGACCTCGACGAAGCCGCTGGTGGCCACCCATTCGGGCGCCCATGCGATCAGCCCGCATGCCCGCAACCTGACCGACGCCCAGCTCGACGCCATCGCCGAGAGCGACGGGATGGTGGGGCTGAACTTCGCCTGCGCCTTCCTGCGCCCCGACGGGCGGATGCGCGACGACGTGGGAATGGAGGTGCTGCTGCGGCACCTCGACCACCTGATCGGGCGGCTGGGCGAGGACCGGGTGGGGCTCGGCTCCGATTACGACGGCGCGCTGGTGCCTCGGGACCTGCGCACCGTGGCCGACCTGCCGATCCTGCGGCGGGCGATGGCGGAGCACGGCTACGGCGCCGAGCTGATCGCGAAGATCTGCCACCGCAACTGGTTCCGGGTTCTGGAGCGGTGCTGGGGGTAGGACATCCGCGCCGAACGGCAGGCGAATCGTCGCAGATCCGGGCGCGCTGCGGCAGGGTGGCGGGCCGGAGCGGCGCTGCTATACGATCCGGCAGGCTTGCAGTGATCCCTGAACGCCGGGCGGCAGGATACTGGAGAGAGACGGAAATACCGTCGTTTCGCCGGGGGCGGGGCGCATCCATCGGCGACGCCGCTCGCCACGGCGGGGCGGCCGGGCGACGATTGCGGGTGCGGATGGGACGCCTGGTCGCGGGGGGCGGCGGGGGATGGACCCGCGGCGCCGCCTATCTTCCTCCCCGCACCGCGAGCCGGTGCCGACATTGGAGGAACTTCACCGATGAACAGAACGATTCTGGCGATCTGCCTCGCCACGGGAGTTTCGACGGGTCTCGCCCAGGCGGCAACGATCACGGGAGGCGAAACGACCGTGACGGTCACCGCCGATCTCGGCGGCCTGGGTCTTGGCGCCACACCTTTCGGCTCGGCCAGTGCCGAGGGTGCGGATTTCACCTTCCCGATCACCGGCGGCACCGAGGCCGATGACGACAGCCTCGAGATCCTGCACGAGGGAAGCGGGGTGACGCTGTTCACGCTGGACGAGGACGAGGACAGCGCGGCGACGGTGGGCAACTTCGTCATCGACACCGCCGCGGCGGCTGTTTTCGGGGATTTGATCGGCGGCCCCGAAGGACTCGAGCTCTTCACCTTCGGGGAGGCGGAGACCGGCATCGGGCTGGACATCTCTTCCACGCTGGCCGGGGCGCTGACCGACGTCTTTGCCGCCCCCGACCTGACCGGGGCCCGGTTCGGCGTGGCCGCGACCAGCCCTTCGGTGTCTCCGGTGCCGCTGCCGGCGAGCGCGGCGCTGCTGCTGGCCGGGATCGGCGGCCTCGCCGTTGCCCGGAGACGTCGCGGGGCTGCCTGACGGGCCCTCTCCGGGCGCCGATCCCGGCACCCGGACCACCCGCACCCGACCCCCGCCGCGTGCAAGGCGCGCGGCGGGGGTGACTTCGCCGCCGGCATCCGGCAGACCGGCGGGGCAACGGGACGGGAGCGACCATGCAACGCCGCAAGCTGGGACGGACGGGGATCGAGGTGTCGGGATGGTGCCTGGGCACCATGACCTTCGGGCGGCAGACGCCCGAGGCGGACGCGCACCGGCAGATGGACATGGGGCTGGAGCGGGGGATCGACTTCCTCGACACCGCCGAGATGTATCCGGTGAACCCGCCGAGGGCCGAGACCGTGGGCGATACCGAGGCGATCGTCGGCAACTGGCTGCAGCGGAACGGGCGGCGCGACGCGGTGACGCTGGCCACCAAGTGCCTCGGTCCGTCGAGCCTGGCCCGCGACGGGGCGCCGATCACCGCGAGGACGGTGACCGAGGCGCTGGAAGGGTCGCTGCGGCGGCTGAAGACCGAGCAGGTGGATCTCTACCAGCTGCACTGGCCCAATCGCGGCTCCTACCATTTCCGGCAGATCTGGTCCTACGATCCCTCGGGGCAGGACACCGCCGCCGTGCTCGATAACATGGCGGAGGTGTCGGACGCGCTCGACAAGGCGCGACGAGAGGGCAAGGTCCGCGCCTTCGGCCTGTCGAACGACACCGCCTGGGGGGTCATGCGCTGGCTCTCCGCCGGATTTCCGGGGGCGCCGCGGGTCTCGACCTTGCAGAACGAGTATTCGCTGCTGTGCCGCTACTGGGATTCGGACCTCGCCGAGGTCTGCCACCACGAGGAGGTGACGCTGCTGGCCTATTCGCCGCTGGCCTGCGGGTTGCTCACCGGGAAATACGCCGACGGTATCCCCGAGGGCTCGCGCCGCTCGATCAACCCGGAGCTGAACGGGCGGGTCTCGGACCGCCTGTGGCCGGCGATCGACGCCTATCTGGACATCGCCGCACGGCACGGGATCGACCCGGTGCACATGGCGCTGGCCTGGGTGGCGCAGCGGCCGGTGCCGGCGATCCCGATCCTCGGCGCGACGACGGCGGCGCAGCTGGAGCACCTGCTGGGCGGGACGGAGGTGGTCCTGCCACAGGCGGTGCTGGACGAGATCGACGCCGCCCACCGCGCCCATCCGATGCCGTTCTGAGCCGATGCCGCATCTTCTGATCTTCGGAGACAGCAACACCCACGGCACCCTGCCGGGGGAGGAGGCCGGGCGGCTGGCGCCCGCCGACCGCTGGGCGGGGCATCTGGCGCGCGGACTGGGGCCGGACTGGCGGCTGACGGTGGAGGGGCTGCCGGGGCGGACCACGGTGCGCGACGATCCCGTGGAGGGGGCGTGGAAGAACGGCGCCACGGTGCTGCCGGCGCTGCTGGAGAGCCATGCGCCGGTGGACGTGGTGGCGATCATGCTGGGCACCAACGACCTCAAGGCGCGGTTCTCGATGACCGCCGAGGATATCGCGCGGGCGCTGGAGGGGCTCTTGGTCACGGTGGCGCGCTTCGCCCCCGCCGCGCGGCGGATGCTGATCTGCCCGCCCCCGGTGCAGGAGGTGGGGCCCCATGCCGAGATCTTCGCCGGCGCGGCGGAGCGGTCGGCGCGGCTGCCGGTGCGGATCGGCGCGGCGGCGGCGCGCATGGGCGCGGCCTTCTTCGACGCGGGCCAGGTGATCGCCTGCGATCCCGCCGACGGCATCCATTTCGGCGCCGAGGCGCATGCGGCGCTGGGGGCGGCGCTGGTCGAGCCGGTGCGGGCGCTGGGATGAGGTGGCCGGCGCTCCTCCTGGCGCTGGCCGCCTGTTCGACGGAATCGCCGCTGATCCCGGCGGAGAGCTACCGCGACACCTCCGTTACCATCGCCTCGGCCGCGGCCTTCGACCCGGCGCGCTATGCCGGGACCTGGTACGAGATCGCCTCCTACCCGGTGCCGTTCCAGCGCGGCTGCACCGAGACGCGGGCGACCTATGCGCCGACGGGCGACGGGCGGCTGGCGGTGCGCAACGCCTGCCGGCGGGACGGGGAGTGGGTGAGCATTGAGGGAGTGGCGGAGGTGATCGGGCCGGGGCGGCTGGAGATCAGGCTGGACGGCACGCCCTTCGTCGCGCCCTACTGGGTGCTCTGGGTCGACGAGGGCTACCGCACGGCGGTGGTGGGCGTGCCCTCGGGCCGGGCGGGGTGGATCCTGAACCGGGCGCCCGAGATCCCGGCCGACCGGCTGGCGGCGGCGCGGGAGGTGCTCGACTTCAACGGCTACGACCTGTCGCGGCTGCGGATGACGCCGCAGGGGGCGCGATGAGGGTCGGGGTGATCGGACTGCCGGACTGGGCCGTGCGCGCCTGGCTGCACGGGGCGGAGGTGACCCATGCCGGGGCGCTGCCCGAGGGGCTGGCGGCGCGGGCGCGGCGGGCGCTGCCGGGGCTCTATGACCGGATGCCGCCCGAAGGGGCTCTGCGCGAGGTCGAGGGCGCGGCCGAGGCGGTGGCCGGGGCGGACCTGGTGCTGGCCGAGGCCGGGCGCGGCGTCGCGGCGGAGGCGCCGGTGGTGGCCGTGGGCGGCTGGGACGCGGTGGCGGAGGCGGAGCTCTATGCCGGCAGCCCCGCCTGGCTGGTGCCCGAGGTGGTGCTGAAGGGCGCCTCGGAGGCGGTGATCGCGGCCCTGGCGCGGCTGGGCGTGGCGCCGGTGGCGCAGCTGTCGTCCTTCGCGCTGGACCGGGGCGCGGCGGAGGCGGCGCAGGACCGGGCGCTGGTGGGGACGCTGCGCGCCCTGCGGGCCGCGGGACACGGGCCGGGGCGCATCCTGGCGGCGACGGAGGCGCTCTGGCCGCGCGGGGCTGTGGACTGGACCCGGCCGGTGGAGACGGCGGACCGGGCGGTGCCGCTCGACTGGACCGATTACAACGGGCACATGACCGAGGCGCGCTATCTCGACGTCTTCGGGGATGCCACGACCCGGCTGATGGAGATGCTGGGCTGCGACGCGGGCTACATCGCCGCCGGGCGGTCCTTCTTCACCGCCGAGACCCATATCCGCCACCTGGGCGAGGCCCATGCCGGCGACCGCATCCGCATCGACACCCAGGCGATCGAGGTCGAGGGGGCGAAGATGCGGTTCTTCCACCGGATGCGGCGCGGTGAGGAGGTGCTGGCGACGGGCGAGCATTTCATGCTGCATGTCTCGCTGGAGAGCCGCCGCCCGGCGCCGCCCGCCCCACCGCTCGACGCCGGGATGGCGCGGTTCGGGGACGGGCACGCGGATCTGCCGCGCCCCGAGGGCGCCGGGCGCGCGGTCGGCCAGCGCAGGTGAGCGGCTGGATCGCGGCCACGCTGGTCGCGGCGCTCGCGCAGACGGCGCGTTTCCTCGTCCAGCGGCACCTGAAGCGCACGGCATTGTCCACGGCCGGGGCGACGTTCTCGCGGTTCCTGTTCTCGGCGCCCGTGGTGCTGGCGATCCTGTGCGGCTGGGCGGTGGCGGGGCCGGTGCCGCTGCCGGCGCCGGGAGCGCGGTTCTGGGCCTTCGTGCTGCCGGGCGGGCTGGCGCAGATCCTCGCCACGGCCTGCGTCATCGCGCTGTTCTCGCGGCGCGCCTTCGCCGTGGGGATCGCCTTCAAGAAGACCGAGACGGTGCTGACCGCACTGGTGGGGCTGGCGGTGCTGGGCGAGGCGGTCAGCCCGGGTGGCGCGCTGGCGATCGCCATCGGCGTGGTCGCCGTGCTGGTCCTGTCGGGGCGGCCGGGCGTGGCCTGGGACGGGCGCGCGGTGGCGCTGGGGCTGGGATCGGGGGCGCTCTTCGCGGTGTCGGCGGTCTGCTATCGCGGCGCGGCGCTGAGCCTCGGAGAGGCGCCGGTGCTGCTCCGCTCGGGGTTGACACTGGCGGCGGCGACGACCTGGCAGACGGCGATCCTGGGGGCCTGGATCGCCCGGGCGGAGCCGGGGCAGCTGGCCGCGGTGGGCCGGGCCTGGCGGGTCGCGGCGCTGGCCGGGATCACGTCGATGATCGGCTCCTTCGCCTGGTTCACCGCCTTCGCGCTGCAGAACGCGGCCTATGTGAAGGCGCTGGGGCAGGTGGAGGTGGTGTTCTCGATCCTCGCCACGACGCTGCTTCTGGGCGAGCGGATCACCGGCCGGGAACTGGCGGGGATCGCGTTGTTGACGCTGTCGATCCTCGCGCTGGTCAGCGCGGTGTGACTGTCGCGCTGGTCAGCGCGGTGTGACTGTCACGCTGGTTGGCGCGGTGTGACGCTGCGCCGATCGGCACGGGGCGAGATTTCGGTTGGTCGGCGCCCCCCTCGGGCGGCCCCCGGCGCAGGCCCTCACTCGGAGGCGAGGGCGTCGTCGCGCACGCCTGCGGTGTCGTCGTTGACGAAGAAGGGCACCCGCGGCGGCGCGGCGAGGTCGGGCAGGAGGGTCTCCACCTCGCCCAGCACGACTGAGGTGATGAAGGGCAGATCGAGCGACCGGGCCCGGCCCAGCGGCACCCAGTGCAGGTGACCCAGCTCCTCCTCGGCGCGGGTGAAATCGTCCGGGTCGGAGGCCAGGCGCTCGGCCGGCATCAGGAAGAAGCGCGCGTCGAAGCGGCGCGGCCGCCCCGGCGGAGTGATGGCGCGGAAGGCGTAGGTGAGCGCCGAAGCGTCGGGCCGGTGGCCGGTGGCGGCGAAGCCGCGCCAGCCGCGCGGCGCGTCGGGCCAGGGGGCGGGGGTGCCGGCGATCTGGCCGGTCTCCTCCCACAATTCGCGGATCGCGGCGGCGGCCAGCGCCTCGGGCGTGGGCTGTCCGGGCCGGTCGAGGCGGGCGCGGCAGGTCGGGTTGATCCCGGCGCCGAGCGGCACCGCGGCGTCACCGGGGTCGACCGCGCCGCCGGGGAAGACGTATTTGGAGGGCATGAAGGCGGCGCTGCGGCCGCGCTGGCCCATCAGGAGGGCGGGATCGCTCGCGGCGTCGCGGACCACGATCACCGTGGCCGCGTCGCGGATCAGAACCCGTGCATCCTCTTGGCCCATTGGAACCCCACCATCGCGCCCTTGATCCGGGGCAGCAGATACAGCGACAGCCCCGCGGTGAAGGTACAGAAGATCGCGGCGAGGACCAGCGGTTCGGGACGGAAGGCGACGAAGAACCAGTGCAGGAGCGGCGCCATGACATGGCCGACGATCAGGATCGTGAGATAGGCCGGTCCGTCGTCGGCGCGGGCGTGGCTCAGATCCTCGCCGCAGACGGTGCAGTGCTGCCGCAGCGTGAGGTAGCCGCGCAGCAACGGCCCGGCACCGCAATGCGGGCACCGGCGCCGGAAGCCGCGGGCGAGGGCGGGGCGCAGGGGCCGCTCCATGGCGGTGGCGGTATCGTTTGAGGTGGAGTCGAACATCAACCCATTCCAATAATCACGCACCGGAATGTACTCCCTCGCGGCCGCGGATGATAGGGTGGGATCCGGCTTGCGCGGCTTTGTCGCGAGAGGCCGCCGGGCCGGGACCGGCTCAACCGGCGGCGCGGCGCCCGGCCGGCTGGCCGAAGACGGGCTTGCCGAAATCGCCCGGCCGGGCGGCCTCGCAGCGGTCGCGGCCGCCGGATTTCGCCCGGTAGAGCGCGGCGTCGGCGGCGGCGATGGTCTGTTCGGGGGCGGCCGCGGAGCTGCAGGCGATGCCGGCGCTGATCGTCACCGCCACGCGGGTGCCGCAGGCCTCCACCGGGGTGGCGGCCATCGCCGCGCGCAGGCGTTCGGCCGCCATCATGGCCTCGTCGGTGCAGGTATCGACGAGCGCCACGAGGAACTCCTCGCCGCCGAAGCGGGCGATCATGTCGTGGTCGCGCAGGTTGGATTGCAGCCGCTCGGCCACGGCGCGCAGGGTGGCGTCGCCGGCGGCGTGCCCCAGCCGGTCGTTGACGGACTTGAAGTGGTCCACGTCGATCAGCACCACGCCGTAGCCGCGCCCCTCGCCGTGCCGCATCGCGGCGAGATCGGCCAGGTGGTGCATGGCGTAGCGCCGGTTGTAGAGGCCGGTGAGGTGATCCTGGGCGGCCATGGCGAGGGACCGGTCGAGCTGCGTGCGCATCTCGTCGGCCTCGATCTTGGTGGCCAGTTCGCGCCGGATCAGCAGCGCGCGCTCGGCCGGCGAGGCGTCGCGCCGCAGGAGCGCATTGGCCCCCTGGTCGAGGGCGCGGATGCCGGCCGCGCGGTCGGCGTCGTCGAACTCCACCAGGATCGCGGCCCGCCGCGAGGCGTGGTGGGTGCGCAGCTCGGCCAGCAGCCACAGCGCCTCGTCGGTGTCCTCCTCGGCGGTGATCACGTGCAGGTCGGCGGGAGGTCGGACCTGGGCGGGGTCGAGCGCCTCGGTCGGGGTCAGCGTCTCGATCCGGCAGTCGAGATGGCCCGGCAGGCCCTGCATCACCCGGCCGACCGCCGCCCGGTTGCTGCCGATCAGCGCGACGCGGCGCGGGCGGCGGAATTCCGCCGGCCCTTCGGCGAAGCCCAGCCGGGTGGCGGTGCCGACCTGGCGCGCGATCTCGGCCCGGGCGCCGTAGGCCCGCAGGAGGGCGCGGATGTTGGACAGCACCCACGCCTTGTCGAGCGGGCGGGTCAGGATCGCGGCCGCGCCGGCCTCCAGCCAGCCGGCGCGCAGCTCCGCCGAATTCGCGGGAGGAGACGACGATGAAGGGCGGCGCGGCGGGGTCGCGCTGCGCCATCTGCGCGGCGAGGCCGGAGGCGGCGAGATCGGGCAGGCCGGCATCGCAGATCACGATGTCGGCGTTGCCGGCCGCGATCTCGGCCCGGGCCTCGGCGCCGGTCGGAACGGCCACCACCTGGTAGCGCGCCGCGGCCAGCATCGCCTTGAGAGCGATGCGGTCGGTCGCCGTTTGATCCACAATCAGGACACGCCGTGCCATGCTGTCTCCGTTCAGGGGCCGATCGGACGGATCACCCCTCCGTCTTGGTGGTTAAACCTGAAAGCATTTTGTTAAGAAAGTATTTCCCGTGATGGAGGGCGGCAATGAACCGCGCAGCGGCGGAAGAACTGGCGCAGGAGGCGCTGATCTGGATCGCCGGGCAGGAGGATCTGCTGCCGGTGTTCCTTAACGCGACCGGCAGCGATGCGCAAAGTGTCCGGGAAGGGGCGCAGGACGCCGATTTCCTGGCCTCGGTACTGGATTTCATGATGCTGGACGATGCCTGGATCGTCGCCTTCTGCGACGCGGAGGGCCATGCCTACGAGGCGGTGGGCCGGGCCCGCGCCGCGCTGCCGGGAGGGGCGGCCGTGCACTGGACGTGACCCTCGCCAAGGAGGGGTTAAGGTTTTCCGCCTAGGGGTGTCGACCGAGGACCAGGCGGAGGAACGCGATGAACGGCGTGGCGGCCCGGGCGATGCAGCGCTTCGTCACCGATTGCTATGGCCAGGCGCGCTGGCAGGACGTGGTGCGCGCGGCGCGGCTGCCGGTGGCGTCGTTCGAGCTGCTGCTGTCCTATCCGGAGGATTACAGCGGGCGGATCGTGGCGGCGGCGGCGCGGGTGCTGGGCCGGCCGGAGGCGGACATCCTGGAGGATCTGGGCACCTACCTCGTCGCGCATCCGAACACCGCCGCGATCCGGCGGCTCCTGCGCTATGGGGGGGCGGATTTCGAGTCCTTCCTGACCTCGCTCGACGACCTGCCGGATCGGGTGCGGCTGGCCTTTCCGGCGCTGTCGGTTCCGGCCCTGCGGACCCGCGCGGTCGCGCCAGGACGCTACGAGGTGGCCTGCTGCGGCAAGTGGGCCGGGCTGGTTCACGTCCTGACGGGCGCGATCCGGGCGATGGCGGACGATTACGGCGCGCTGGCGATCCTCGACCTGGCGGAGGGGACGGCCGGGGCGCCGCTGATCGCCGTCTCGGTGCCCGAGGCGCGCTGCTTCGCGGGACGCGACTTCCAGCTCGGCGGGGCGTGCAGATGACCGGGGCGGTGCGGCTGGACCGGGCGGCGCTCGACGCGCTGATGCCGATGCATCTGGCGCTGGACGGGGCGGCGCGGATCGTGGGCCGGGGCCGCGCGATCGCGCGACTGGCCGGTCCGGCGGCGGCGCCGGGGCGGAACCTCATGGACGGGTTCACGGTGCTGCGGCCCGAGGGGATCGAAACGCCCGTGGCGCTGTTCGCGGCGGCGGGCCGGCCGATCGTCCTGTCCGTGCGGCCCGGGGCGCGGGCGGTGACCCTGCGCGGCCACCTGGTGGGCGGGGCGGAGGGCGGCGGCGTGCTGAACCTGGCGCTGGCGCTGGCCGACCTGCCGGACCTGGGCGGGGCGGACCTGACGGCGCAGGATTTCGCGCCCACCGATCCGACGGTGGACATGCTCTATCTGCAGGAGGCCAAGGCGCTGGCCTTCGCCGAGACGCACCGGCTGATCGCGCGGCTTCAGGGCGACAAGACCCGCGCCGAGGAGGCGGCGCAGACCGACGCCCTGACCGGGGCGCGGAACCGCCGCGCGCTGGACCGGATCCTGGCCGAGGCGGTGCAGGGCGGCGAGAGCTTCGCGCTCGCGCATGTGGACCTGGACCATTTCAAGGCGGTGAACGACACGCTCGGCCATGCCGCCGGCGACGCCGTGCTGTGCGCGGTGGCGCGCCGGCTGGAGGCGGTGGTGCGCGCCGGTGACACCGTCGCGCGGGTGGGCGGCGACGAGTTCATCCTGGTGTTTCCAGGGATGGTGGAGATCGCGGTGCTGGAGGCCGTGGCCGGGCGCATTGTCGACGAGGTGGAGCAGCCGGTGGAGGTCGCCGGGCGGTCGGCCCGGGTCTCGGCGAGCATCGGGATCAGCCTGTCGACGGCCTACGACCCGCCGGACCCGGCCCGGATGATCGCCGATGCGGACCGGGCGCTTTACGATTCCAAGATGGCCGGGCGGGCGCGCCATACCTTCCACGGCGCGGCCGGCTGAAACCGGCCCTTCGGGGAGGGTATTTCGGCAAAGGGTGAGGGGCGGGGCGCCTCAGCCGTCGATCCGGGCGGCCATGATGGCGATGGCGCGCTGGTAGACGGTGGCGGCGTTCCAGGCCTCGATCGCGGCGAAGTTCGGCTGCCCCGGCTGGTAGCCGTAGCCGGGCCGCCAGCCCTTCTGGCGCAGGAAGTTCGCCGTGGAGGCGAGCGCGTCGGCCTCGCGCGTGAGATCGATCCGCCCGTTGCCGTCGCCGTCGACGCCGTAGCGGATGACGTTGCCCGGCAGGAACTGGGTATGGCCCCATTCGCCGTGCCGTGCGCCGACCGAGCCGGACGAGAGCGTCCCGTAATCCACGAGACGCAGGGCGGCCAGCGCGTGGGGGGTGAAGAAATCCGACCGGCGGCAATCATAGGCCAGCGTCAGGATCGAGGAGACGACCTGGCTGTCGCCCATGAAGCGGCCGAATCCCGTCTCCATTCCGTGGATCGCGATAAGCACCCCGGCGGGCACACCGAAGCGGCGTTCGAGGGCCTGATACAATCCCGGGTTCGCGGCCTTGCGCTGCCGCCCCTGGGAAACGATCGTTTCGGCACCGCGCACCTGCATGAAGCGGTCGAGCGAGTAGGAGAAGCTCTTCTGGTTGCGGTCGGCGGCGATGGTTCCGGTGGAGTAGCGCGACGCCTGCAGCGCCTGGAGACCGCGGCTGCCGATGCCGGCGGCGCGGGCCTCGCGGGCGAACTCGTCCTTCCACTGGGGGTAGCGGCCGCCGTCATTGGCGCAGACGGCGGCATGGCCCGTGACCGGCGCGCAGGCGAGAAGGGCGGCCAGGAGCGACCGGCGGAGGGAAAGCGGCATGCGAGGTCTCCGGTAACGGGACGGGTTCGAGCGACCCTACCGCGAAACGGGCATCGCGCCAATCGCTTGGAGCGGCATCGGCGCGGGCTATCATGCGCGGCATGGAGCGTGTGGGGATCATCGGCGCCGGGCTGGCCGGACTGACCGCGGCGGCGGAGCTGGCCGCGGCCGGGCGGGCGGTGACGGTGTTCGACAAGAGCCGCGGCACGGGGGGCCGGCTGGCCACGCGCCGGACCGGGGCCGGCGCCTTCGACCACGGCGCGCCGGCCGCCCATGGCGGGGCGGCCTTCGGCGCGGCGATGGAGCGGCTGGGCGCGGTGCGATCGGGCCGGGGCTGGATCGCCCGGCCGGGGATGAGCGCGCTGGTCAAGCCGCTGGAGCGGGGGGTGGAGATCCGCAAGGGCGTGCGGATCGTGGAAGCATGGGAGCGATCGGGCTGGCATCTGCGCGACGCGGAGGGCGAGGTGCACGGGCCCTTCGCGACACTCATCTGCGCGATCCCTGCGCCGCAGGCCGCCGATCTGTTCCCGGGCGCGGCGCTGCCCGGAGTGACGATGACGCCACGCTGGACCTTGATGGCCGCCTTCGAGGAGGCGGTCGGGCCCGAGGAGATCCCGGTGCCCTTCGAGGGGATGCACCATGCCGCGCCGCACCGGGTCGTCGTCCATGCCGGGCCGGACTGGAGCGCGGCGCATCTGGAGCGGGAAGAGCCGGAGGTGCGGGCCGCGCTGGTGGCGCGTCTGCGGGAGGCGGTGGGCGGCCTCTCCCCGGTCTTCGCCGCGGCGCATCGCTGGCGCTTCGCCCGCACGGGCCAGGCGCTGGGGCGGCCGGTGCTGCAGGTATCGGAAACCTGCTGGCTCGGCGGCGACTGGACGCTGGGAGCGGAGGCCGGAGACGCCTGGGAGAGCGGCCGCGCGCTGGCGCGGGCGGCACTGGGCAAGGCCGCGCCGGTGGCGTAGGTCGCGGGCCATGAGCTTCCGACCCGACAGCCTCGACGCGCTGCATGGCGCCCCCTTCGACACGGTGATCGACGTGCGCGCGCCGGCGGAGTTCGCCGAGGACCATGTGCCCGGCGCCATCAACCTGGCCGTGCTGGACGACGCGGAGCGGGCGCGGGTGGGCACGATCTACGTGCAGGAGAGCGCGTTCCGGGCGCGCAAGATCGGCGCGGCGCTGGTGGCGCGGAACGCCGCGGCGCATATCGAGGGGGTGCTGGCCGATCGCGACGGCGGCTGGCGGCCGCTGGTCTATTGCTGGCGCGGCGGGCAGAGGTCGGGCGCCTTCGCCGCGATCCTGGGCCAGATCGGCTGGCGCGTGGCGGTGATGGAGGGGGGATATCGCAGTTATCGCGCGCTGGTGAAGACGGCGCTCTATGACCGGTCCTTTCCGGCGCGGGTGGTGCTGCTCGACGGGTTCACCGGGACGGGCAAGACCGACATCCTGCAGGCGGCCGCACGCCGCGGCGCGCAGGTGATCGACCTGGAGGGACTGGCCAACCATCGCGGCTCGCTGTTCGGCGGAATGGGCGCGCAGCCGGCGCAGAAGGGATTCGAGAGCGCGCTGGCCGAGGCGGTGCGGGGGCTGGACCCGTCACGGCCCGTTCTGGTGGAGGCGGAATCCTCGAAGGTGGGCGAACGGGTGGTGCCGCCGGCGCTGTGGGCCGCGATGCGGGGAGCGGCGCGGATAACGGTGCGGGCGCCGCTGGCGGCGCGGGCGGACTACCTGGCGCGGACCTATGACGATTTCGACACCGATCCGGCGCGGCTGGACCGGATCCTGTCCTCGATGGTGCGGCTGCAGGGGCGGGAGCGGGTGGATCGCTGGCGGGAGATGGCGGCGGGCGGCGTGCGGGCGGACCTGGCCGCGGAACTGATGCAGCACCATTACGACCCGCGCTATGCCCGGCAGCGGGCGCGGCACGAGAGTGGAAACCTGGCCACGATCGACGCGGCGCGGCTGGACGCGGAGGAGATTGCGGAGATCGGGGCGGAGGTGGCGCGGCTCCTCGGCTAGGCCACGCGGATGCGGGGCGGGCCCGCGGTAACGGTGCCGATGCGGGCGGCGCCGGGGAGGTCGGGGAGGCGGTCCTCGGGCAGCGCGGCGAGGAGGCCGCCGGCGGTCTGCGGATCGAACAGGATCTCGGCCAGCGGGTCGTCGGGCAGGTCCATCGCCGCGGCCGATTCGCGGTTCTGGGCGTGAAGCGTGGAGCGGTGGCCGGCGGCCAGGAGGCGGGCCGCGCCGGGCAGAAGCGGCAGGGCGGCGAGGTCGATTTCGGCGCCGGTGCCGCTCGCCTCGCAGATCCCCAGAAGATGGCCGGCGAGGCCGAAGCCGGTGACGTCGGTGAGCGCATGGGCCTTGGCGAGCGCGGCGGCGGCAGCGTCCTGCGGCGTGGCCATGGCGGCCCAGGCGGCGGCGACCTCGGCGCCCCTCGCGGCCAAGGTCATCTCGGCGGCGAGGACGACGCCGGTGCCCAGGGGCTTCGTCAGGACCAGCGCATCGCCGGCCTGCGCGCCGCCGAGGCGGGTGCCGGCGCCGTCGAGCAGGCCGGCGATGGTGAAGCCCGCCTGGAGTTCCGGGCCGGTGGCGGTATGGCCGCCGACCAGCGGCGCGCCCGCGGCGTCCAGCACGGCGCTTGCGGCGGCGAGGATCTCGGTGAGCGTGCGCGCCTCGAGCCGCGGCGAGAGGCGGGGCAAGGTCAGGATTGAGAGCGCAGCCTGGGGCCGGGCGCCCATGGCGAGGCAGTCGCCCAGCGCGTGGAGCGCGGCGATGCGGGCCATCAGGCCGGGATCGTCGCAGAAGGCGCGGATCTGGTCGACGGTGAGGACCTGGCGGGCACCGCCCACGCGCAGGATCGCAGCGTCGTCTCCCGCGCCGGCCTCCACGTCGTCGCGGCCCACCTGCGGCAGGGCCGAGAGCGCGCGGGAAAGGGTACCGCGCCCGACCTTGGCGCCGCAGCCGCCGCAGGGGGCCTGGCCGGTATGTTTGTCCAGCCCCTGGGCGTGTTCGGCGGGCAGGTCGGGGGCGGCCATCGGGGCGAGGTCGTCGAGTCGGGACATGAAGCGGCGGTCGATCCGGTCCTTCCAGCGCCACAGGAGCGCGCCGGACAGGGCGAGGCCGCCGCGGTCGGCAATGGCGGATTTCCGGCCCGTGGAGATCAGCTTCAGGTAGTCGCGCTGGGGGTGGTAGCGACGGAAGTCGCGCCCCGTGGCGGCGGCCCGGAGATTGGCGAAGAGGACCGGCGCCTGGCGCACGGCGAAGACGCCGGCCTTGGGCCGCGGCGCATGGGCGAGATGGGCGCAGTCGCCCGTGGCGAAGATCGCGGGATCGGAGGATTGGAGCGTGGGGCCGATATCGACGTAGCCGTCGGTGAGGGCGAGTCCGGTGCCGGAGAGCCAGCCATGGGGGCGGGCACCCGCGGCGCCGGTGACGAGATCCGCGGGGATGTGGCGGCCGCAGGCGAGATCAACGCCGCGCTCGGTGACGCGGGCGACCCCGGCGCCCTCGATCACGGTGACGCGGTTGCGCGCCAGTTCGCGGAACAGGCGGGCGCGGGCGCGGGGCGAGACGTCGGACAGGGCGTGGCCCGCCTCGATCAGGGTGACGGGGGCGCCGCCCGCGCCGAAGCTCATCGCCATGGCGAGCTCCGCCCCGCCGACGCCGCCGCCGATCACCGCCATGGGCTTTCGCGCGCCCGCGCCGCGCCGGGCGGCCCAGCCTTCGGCGAAGCGTCCGAGCGGCTTGGCGGGCAGGCCGTGCTCGGCGAAGCCGGGCAGGTCGGGCATGTCGGAATGGATGCCGATATCGAGCGAGGCGACGTCGTAGCCGATGCTGCGGAGGCCCAGGATCTCGTCCTCCACGGCGATCAGCTGCGCGGCGCGGTCGACGGCGGTGGCGCGGCCGAGGACCAGCCGCGCCCCGGCGAAGCGGGCCAGGCGGACCAGGTCGATATCGAGCGTGTCGCGGTCGTAATGGCCGGCGACGAAGCCCGGCAGCATGCCGGTATAGGGCGCGGTGGGACCGGGATTTACGAGCGTCAGCCGCGCGCCCGCGAGCGGGTCCATGCCCCAGCGGCGCAGGACCAGCGCATGGGCGTGGCCGCCGCCGATGAGGACGATATCGCGGGTCGCGGGCCAGTCGGGGCGCATGGGCTCAGGGCGCCAGCCAGTGCGGATCGCGGTCGCGCGCGTAGAGCGCGCGGCGGTGCATCTCGCCCAGGTGCAGCACCTCGAGCGAGGTGACGGCGGCCGAGAGGACGGCGAAGCGCTGGCGCTCGGCGGTCTCGTCGTATTCCTCGGCCCGGGCCATGGGGGTGGAGGGCGGCGGCTGGCCGCCGTAATTGCGGCGCGCGCCTTCAGCGAGGCTCTCCCATTCCGCCTCGACCGGGCGGCCGGTGAGGACCGAGACGCGGGCGCGGGCGCGGATCTGCAGGCTGTCCTCCCCGTGCCAGAACAGGAGCGTGGCGAGCGGCGTCGCCTGCAGCTCGTCGACCTTGCGGGAGGCGCGGTCGGTCTGGGCGCGCAGGGTCCAGCCGGCGCGGTCGGCGCCGCGCAGGACCATCATCCGCGCCTCGGCCGCGCCGCCGAGCCCGGTGGTGGACAGGCTGAAGAGCCGCATCGGCGCGTCGGACCGCTCCGCGGCGCGGTGCAGGTGGGACCAGGCGCGGTCGGCCAGCCCGTCGAGCGTCTCGAACCATTCACTCATAACCCGTCATCTCCAGATATCCGGTGCCGGCATGACTCCCCGCCACGGTTACGGGACCTTCCCAGTAGGCGAAACCCAGATCCATCCAGGCGGTCTCGTTGACGGCGCGGACCTCGGCATCGAGGCCGCGGTCGGCCAGACGCACGCGCCAGGCCACGGGGACGTCGCGGCCCGCGACGCGGGCGGTTGCCAGGGGTTCGGCCGCGAACGCACCGTCGCCATAGGGCGTGGGCGTGCCGTCGGCGGCGATCCAGGTGGCGGAGGTGAAGGGGGCGCCCGCGCGGTCGCGCAGGCGGAAGCCCATGAGCTTCTCGCCGCCGTCGAGGTGGAGCGAGAACCAGTCCCAGCCGGTCTGGGTCTCGGCCAGGGGCGCGGAGGACCATTCGCGGTCGAGCCAGGCGCGGCCGGTCACGGGGATCTCCTCGCCGTCGAGGGTGAGGGAGCCGCGGGCGGCGTAGAAGGGCTGGGAATAGTAATGGCTGGCCTGTCCGGCGGCGGACTTGACCGAGTAGCCGCCCTCGCCCTGGGGGACGAAGGGCCGGTCGGTTTCCAGCGCGAGGTCGTAGGCGAAGCGGTCGTCCGCCGCTTGGAGCCGGACCTCGGACAGGGACGGCCCCCACATGCGCCAATCGTCGATCCAGGCGTCGAAGGGCGCGGCGGTGACCCCGGCCTGGCCGATGCCGCCGCGGGCCAGGCGCTCGGCGGCGACATGGGTCTCGGGCGTGGTGATCGCGGCATGGCCGAGCCAGGCCTGGGGCGTGGCCCAGCCGGTGCGGTTCTCGGTGGAGAGGGCGGAGCGGAACAGGGTCCATTGCAGGCCGCAGGGGGTGCCGTCGGGCATCGCGAGATTGGCGGTCAGATACCACCATTCGATGCGGTAGTCGGGATGGGGGCCGTGGTCGCGCGGGAAGGCGAAGGTGGTGCCGGGCTGCGGCGTGGCGAAACTCGCCGGCGCCCTGCCCGAGACCGGCGAAGCCCTGGGCCCGTGCTGCCGCGGGCAGGGCGGAGAGGAGGAGCGCGCGGCGGGTGATCCTAGCGTTCATGGGCGAAGACCTTGAGGAGTTCCGCCGGCGGCATGCGCGACAGGCGCCGGGCGGGCAGGGCCGCGGCGAGCGCGGCGGCGAGCAGCGAGAGCCCGAGGAGCCGCAGCCAGTCGCCGGGGAAGAGGTGGAGCGGCAGGCGCCAGCCGAAGGCCTCGACGTTGATGACGGCGAGCAGGATCCAGGCCAGCGCCAGCCCCACGGGGATCGCGGCGAGGAAGGTGAGGAGCGCCAGGAGGAGGGCGCGCAGGACCTCCAGCCGGGCCAGCGCCGCGCGGGTCAGGCCCAGCGCCCAGACGGGGGCGAGCTGCGGCTGGCGCATGGTGGCGATGGTCAGGAGCGAGGTCAGGATGGCGAGGCCGGCGACGCCGAGGGTCAGCACGTTGAGCGCCGCGGTGACGGTGAAGGTCCGGTCGAAGACCGAGAGGGAGAGCGCCTTCACCGAGGCCTGGTCGGTGACCCGGCCCGGCGGCAGGTCGAACCGGTCGAGGAGGGCGCGGCGCAGGTCGGGCACCTGCGCGGGATCGAGGCGCAGGCCGAACTGGGTGTTCGGCGCCTCGGGGAACATGGCGGCGAAACGGTCGAGGCCGACCATCGCCTGGGGGCGGGGATTGCCGTAATCGCTGTAGACCCCGGCGATGGGCGCCGCCCAGCCGTCGAGCGAGACCGTGTCGCCGGGCCAGTTGCCGGTGCGGCGTGCGTATTGCTCGTTGACGAGCACGCCGGTGCCCGCCGCCACCCGGTCCCAGACATCCGGGCCGCTGGCGATCAGCGGCCAATGCTCGGAATAGGTGGGGTGGTCGGCTACGCCGACGATCTCGCCGCGCAGGCCGGCGAGGTCGGCCTCCACCGAGCGGATCGGCAGGATCGCCCGCGTGCGCGGGGCGGCGAAGGCGCGGATCTCCCGCGCCTGGGCGTCGCTGTCGGCGCGGATGTAGAGCTCGGCCGCGAGGCGCTGGTCGAGCCAGCCGGTGAAGGTGAGCCGGAAGGAGGAGACCATGGTGCCGACGCCGATATTGGTGGCGAGCGCCAGCAGCAGCGCCATGAGCGCGAGGCCGAGCCCCGGAAGCTGCTGGCGCGTGTCGGCCCAGAACCATTCCGCGCGGGGGCCGCGGGCGGTGCGCGCGAGGAGGGCGAGGACGAGGTGCAGCAGGATCGGCAGCAGGAGCGCGGCGGCGATCAGCATTCCGCCCAGCAGGACGAAGCCCGCCACGAGCCCGTCGAAGCCGGCCCAGGCGATGCCGGCGGTGGCGAGGCAGGCCAGTGCGGCGAGGCCCTGGAGCCGCAGGGCGCGCTCCGACGCGCGGGCCCAGGCGCGGGGCTGGGCCGGGGCGAGGAGCGGCATCCGCGCCGTGTGCCAGAGCGAGGCGGCGGCGGCGATGGCGGTGCCGAGCACCGCGATGCCGAGTCCCGAGAGCCACCAGGCGGGGGAGAGGGTGAGCGCGCCGGGCACCTCCGCCCCGTAGAGGCCGCGCAGGGTCGCGGCGACGTCGGGGATCAGCAGGCTGGCCGTCAGCCAGCCGAGCGCGACGCCGAGGGCGCCCGCGACCAGCGCGAGGATCAGCAGCTCCGCCGTCAGGAGCGCCAGCAGGCGGCCGCGCGACAGGCCGAGGGCGCGCAGCGTGCGGAACATCGGCCGGCGCTGCTCGAAGGCGAGGCCGATGGCGCCGCGGACGATGAACAGGCCGACCGCGAAGGAGAGGAGCCCGAAGGCAGTGAGGTTCAGGTGGAAGCTGTCGGTCAGGCGGCCCAGATCGGCCTGGGCCTCGGGTTGTGCGCGGGTGAGGCCGGGGGCGACCTCCGACAGCGGCGGCGCGTCGAGGCTGGGATCGCCGTGGAGCAGGAGCCGACCCACGTCGGCGCGGCCGAGAAGGCCCTGCGCGATCCCGAGATCGGCATAGGCTGTGCCGGGGGGCACGCCCTCGGCCACGATGCGCGGCGGCAGGTCGGTGCCCTCCAGATCCGCCGCGGTGGCGGGGGCGACGATGAGCTGCCCCGGCGGGGTGATGAAGGCAAGCGTGGGGGTGGCTCCGTCACCCGCGCCGGCGCCGGGATCGCCGCCCGGCACCTCGTCCGGGGGCAGGGTGAAGGGGTCGATGCCGACGATACGGAGCGGGCCGGACGGCGTCTCGACCTCGCCTTCGAGCAGGGGCGTGACCGGCCAGCCGGCGCGGCGCAGGCGGATGAAGGTGTCGCGGTCGATCCCGTCCGGCGCGGTGAGCACGGCGTCGGCCGCGGCGCCGAGGCCGGCGGCGGCGCTGTCGTAGCTCTTGCGCGCCTCGGCGTTGATCGCCTGCACGCCGGACCAGAGCGCGGTGGCGGTGGCCAGACCGATCATCAGGGTCAGGAGCTGGAACGGCGCCCGGATCCAGTGCGACAGGAGGGCCTGCAGGGCGGCGCGGGTCACGCGATCCGGCCCTGGCGCAGGTGCAGGCGGCGCTCCATCCGCCCCGCGAGCGCGGCGCTGTGGGTGACGCAGAGGAGCGCCGCCCCGGTTTCGGCCACCAGGTCCAGCATCAGGTCGAGGACGGCCGCGCCGGTCGCCTCGTCGAGATTGCCGGTGGGCTCGTCGGCCAGCACCAGCCGTGGACGGGCGGCGAGCGTGCGGCCGATGGCGACGCGCTGCTGCTGGCCGCCCGACAGCTGCTCGGGATATTTGCGCAGATGCGGATCGAGGCCGAGCCGGGTGGCGAGCCGCGCCGCCCAGTCGGGGTCGTGGCGCCCGGCGAGGCGGGCCTGGAAAGCGATGTTCCGCCCGACGTCCAGCGAGGGGATCAGGTTGAACTGCTGGAAGATCACCGACACCGTCTCGCGCCGCAGCCGCGCGCGCCCCGAATCGTCGAGGCCCGCGATGTCGGTGCCGTCGATGACCACCCGGCCCGTGTCGGGCGTGTCGAGCCCGCCGACCACGTGCAGGAGGGTGGACTTGCCCGAGCCGCTCTCGCCCGTCAGCGCGAGGGTGCGCCCCTCGTCGAGGTCGAAATCGATCCCGCGCAGGACCGGCACCGGGCCGTCGGTGCCGGGGAAGGACTTGTGCAGGTCGGTGACCGTGAGCAGGGACGTCGCCATGATCCGCGACCTATGCCCGCCGGGGCGGGCCGACAGGGGGTGCGGGCAATCGACGCTGCGTCGCCGCACGCCGTTCAGGCGCGGCCGCGGTCAGGCGACGTTCTGCAGCGCCGGGTCGGGCGCGAGGCCCAGGGCATGGACGACGTCGCGGGTCAGCTGCGGCTTGTTCAGCGTGTAGAAATGCAGCGATTCGACCCCTTCGGCGATCAGGTCGGAGCACATCTCGGTGCACAGGGCGGTGGCCAGCAGTTCGCTCCGGCCATCGCGCTCGGCGGCGTCGAAGGCCTGGTCGATCCAGGCCGGGATCACGGTGCCGCAGGAGACGGCGAACTTGCGCACGCCGGTCCAGTTTTCCACCGGCAGGATGCCGGGCACGACCGGCGCCTCGATCCCGGCGGCGGCGCAGCGGTCGCGGAAGCGCAGGAAGGTCTCGGTCTCGAAGAAGAACTGGGTGATCGCCTCGGTGGCGCCGGCGTCGATCTTGCGCTTGAGGAAATCGACGTCGGCCTGTTCGTCGGCGGCCTCGGGGTGACGGTCGGGATAGGCGCCGACGCGCAGGGTGAACTTGCCCGTGGCGGCCAGCGCCTCGACCAGCTCGACGCTGCTGGCGAAGCCCTCCGGGTGGGGCACGAAGGCGCCGCCGCCGGGCATGTCGCCCCTGAGCGCCACGATGTCGGTGATGCCGGCCTCGGCGTAGCTGTCGGCGATCCGCAACGTCTCCTCCCGGCTCGCCTCGACGCAGGTGAGGTGGGCGGCGACGCGCAGGCCGGTGGATTTCGCGATCGTGGTCACCGCCTCGTGGGTGAGCTGGCGCGTGGTGCCGCCGGCACCGTAGGTGACCGAGACGTAATCGGGTGCCAGCGGCGAAAGCGCATGCAGCGTGTCCCACAGGCGGAACGACGCCTGAAGCGATTTGGGCGGGAAGAATTCGAACGATATGCGGGTCATGGCCGGGGCGTCCTCGTCAGGCGTCTTGCCGCTTGTCCCATCCGGAGGCTTGTGAGACAAATTCATAATCCTAAACATCATCATGAGTTCCGCGGCAGATGCATATCGAGTTCCGCCACCTGCGCACGATCAAGGCGATCCACGACGAGGGCGGACTGGCGCGGGCGGCGGACCGGCTGAACATCACCCAGTCGGCGCTGAGCCACCAGGTGAAGAACCTGGAGGACCAGGCCGGGGTGGAGCTGTTCGTGCGCCGGTCGAAACCGATGAAGCTGTCGGCGGCGGGGATGAAGCTGCTGCGCGCCGCCGAGCGGATCCTGCCGGAGGTGGCGGCGCTGGAGGCGGAGTTCGCCGGCCTCGTCGCGGGGCGGTCGGGGCGGCTGCATATCGCCATCGAGTGCCATGCCTGCTTCGAGTGGCTGTTCCCGGTGCTGGAGCAGTTCCGACGGGCCTGGCCGGAGGTCGACGTGGACATCCGCCCGGGCCTCGCCTTCGGGGCGCTGCCGGCGCTGCAGCGCGAGGAGGTGGACCTGGTGATCTCCTCCGACCCGGAGGACCTGGACGGGATCGCCTTCACGCCGCTGTTCGACTACGAGCCGCGCCTCGTCGCGGCCTCGACCCATCCGCTGGCGGCGAAGCCTTTCGTGACGGCGGAGGATTTCGCCGGCGAGACCCTGATCACCTATCCGGTGCCGCGCGAGCGGCTGGACGTGTTCACCGCGCTGCTGACGCCGGCGGGGGTGGAGCCGGCGGCGGTGCGGCAGGTGGAGCTGACGGCGATGATCCTGATCCTGGTGGCCGAGCCAGCGCGGCATCGCCGTGCTGCCCGACTGGGTGCTGCGCGACATCCGGCTGCAATCGGATTACGTCACCCGGCCGCTGACGCAGGGCGGGCTGACGAAGCGGCTTTATGCCGCGACGCGGGCCGACGAGACGGCGCTGCCCTGGATGGCGCATGTGCTGCGGCTGGCGCGGACCGAACCGTTGAAGCTGATGCGGCGCTAGGCCTCGACCACGGGGGCGAAGCCGCCCCACATCATGCGCTTGCCGTCGAACGGCATCTCGCCGATCTCGGCCCAGCGCGGATCGCCCTTCTCCATGCTGGCGAAGCAGGCCTCGGCGGTCGCCTTGTCGGGCCACTCGATCCACGAGAAGACCACGGCCTCGCCCTCCTCGCGCTTCACCGCGAGGGGGAAGGAGGTGAGCGTGCCGTCCGGCACGTCGTCCTCCCAGCATTCGCGGATCGCGGTCGCCCCCGCCTCGCGGAACAGCTGCGCGGCGCGGGTGGCGTGGTCGATGAAGGCCTGGCGGTTGGCCGCGGGCACGGCGGCGAGGAAACCGTGGATGTAGGACATGGCCGGCACTCCCTGCTGGATCGCGTCCAATCTAGCACGATTTCGACCTCCTGCGCGCTTGGAACCCGGTCGATGGGCGCATATAGGCCGGTCCGGACAAAGGAGCGCGGATCATGCTGGGCAGTGCGAATCTCAACATCATGGTGAAGGCCGCGCGGGCGGCCGCGCGCAAGCTGCTGCGGGACTTCCGCGAGGTGGAGGCCCTGCAGGTCAGCGTGCGCGGGGCGGGCGATTTCGTCACCCGCGCCGGCACCGCGTCGGAGACGACGATCCGCGACATGCTGACCGCGGAGCGGCCGAATTACGGCTGGCTGGGCAAGGGCAGCGAGGAGGTGCCGGGCAAGGATCCGACCCGGCGCTGGATCGTCGACCCGCTGTCCGGGGCGACGAACTTCCTGCACGGGCAGCCGCACTGGGCGGTGTCGATCGCGCTGGAGCACAAGGGCGAGGTCGTCGCGGGCGTGATCTTCGACGCGGCACAGGACGAGCTGTTCGTGGCCGAGAAGGGGGCGGGCGCCTTCGTCAACGACCACCGCATCCGGGTGTCGGGGCGCAAGCGCATGATCGAGGGCGTCTTCGCCACCGCGCTACCGGCCTCGGGCCGGTCCGACCTGCCGCTGACGCTGAAGGACCTGGGCCGGGTGCTGCCGGCGACGGCGGGGGTGCGCTCCACCGGCGTGGCGGGGCTCGACCTGGCGCAGCTCGCCGCGGGGCGGTTCGACGGCTGCTGGCAGCGGCGGATCGAGCCGTGGGAGGTGGCGGCGGGGCTGATCCTGGTGCGCGAGGCGGGGGGCTTCGTCGAGCCGCTGGCGGGCGAGGACGTGTTCGGGTCGCGCACGATCGTTGCGGCCAATGGCGAGCTGTTCGGCACGCTGGCGGGCACCCTGCGCGAGGAGGCCTAGGGCGGCGCTACTTGCGGCGGCCGGCCCGGGGAATGGGGCTGCGCCGGGCGCCGGTTGCGGGTCGGCCGGGGGCGACCCAGATGTCGCGCGCGGGGCGCACCGTGCGGTCGCGCCGGGCCACCCGCGGATGCGGCGGCAGGCCGGGGCCGTGGCGCCAGAAGGCCGGCCCGCCGAGGCGCAGCCAGACCGGTACCGCCAGAACCAGCCCGGCGACGAAGCCGCCGGCATGGGCCCAGTAGGCGACGCCGCCGGCCTCGATCGGCGAGGTGGCGCCAGACAGGAGCTGGAATCCGAACCAGATCGCCAGCACCGCCCAGGCGCGGACCGGGACGATCTTCACGAAGACGATGAAGATCAGGAGGACATCCACCCGCGCCCGGGGGAACAGGAGCAGATAGCCGCCCATCACCCCGGCGATGGCGCCCGAGGCGCCGACCATCGGGATCGTCGATCCGGGGTCGGGCAGGACCTGCGCCAGCGCCGCGGCGACGCCCGACAGCAGGTAGAAGGCGAGGAAGCCCGCCCGGCCCATCCGGTCCTCCAGGTTGTCGCCGAAGATCCACAGGAACAGCATGTTGCCGCCCAGGTGCAGGATCCCCCCGTGGAGGAACTGCGAGGTGACGAAGGTCCAGGGCGCGGAGAAGGCGGGGATGAGCGCCCATTGCGCCATGAAGCGCGGCTCGCCCAGCAGTGGCGCGGTGAGCGCGAAGACCGCGACGTTGATCGCGATCAGCGCCACGGTCACCACCGGGGCGGACCGCGAGGGGTTGTGATCGCGGATCGGGAACATGCAGGGGAAGTGGGGCCCGCGCCGGGGGCGATCAAGCGGCCCCTCGGCGCGCCCTAGCGGAAACGGTCGATCAGCTTCTCGATCGGGGAGCGGGTATCCTCGGGCGGGTCCTCGGCCGGCGGCTCCGCCGCGGGCTTCGGGAGCGGAGCATCGGGCGGCGCGGTCCCGGTGGAGGGGCGGGCGGGCGCGAGGCGGCGGGCCACCGCGTTCAGGAACCGGCCCGTATCGCCCCGGGCCAGGTCGGGGGCGCCGTCCGAGACACCGCGCAGCATGTCGTCGAGCCAGTCCTCGTCCACCTTGGGGAAATCGTGCAGCACGTAGCCCGGCACCTTGTCCTTGTGGCCCGGATGCCCGACGCCCATCCGCACGCGCGCATAGTCGGGGCCGATATGCTGGTGCAGCGAGCGCAACCCGTTATGGCCGGCATGGCCGCCGCCGGTCTTGCATTTCAGCTTGCCGGGCGCGAGGTCGATCTCGTCGTGGAACACGACCACATCCGCGGGATCGACCTTGTAGAACCGGGCCGCCTCGCCGACGGACTGGCCCGACAGGTTCATGAAGGTCGTCGGCAGCAGGAGCGCGACCTTCTCGCCGCCGAGGCGACCCTCTGAGATCCGGCCCTGGAACTTGGTTCGGAACGGCGCGAAGCCGTGATCCGCGGCGATCCGCTCCACCGCCATCCAGCCGATATTGTGGCGGTTGCGGGCGTATTTCGCACCGGGATTGCCCAGACCGACGAACAGGCGCATGGCGGCTTCCTCCTCAGCCCGGGACGGCGCGGTCCGCGACCAGCGCCACGGCGCGTTCCGCGACATGGCCGCTGTCGGCGGGCTTGGGGATCACCTCGGCCTCGATCCGGGCGATCAGCTCGCCCTGCCGCAGCAGGTCGCCGGAATGGAGCAGGAACGGCACCTCCAGCTCCTGCAGTCGCGTCGCGACCCGCTCGCAGGTCATGCCGCGGCCGAGATTGACGTCGAGGATCGCCGCGTCGGGGCGGCGGGAGTCGATCTCGGCCATGGCGCGGTCGACGGTGGTCACGCCGACGGGCTGGGCGTCCTCGTCCTCGACGGCGTAGGACATCTCCATCAGGATCAGCGGCTCGTCCTCGAGGATCAGGATGCGCAGCGGGGCGGGGTGGTCGGCGGTGGTCATCTGTCGATCTCGCTGGGAATGTCGATCTGGGCGACGAGACCGCCGGGGGTCCAGTCGGCGGTGAGGGCGCCGCCGAACGTCGACAGCAGGGTCTCGATGATGCCGATACCCGATCCCGGCCCCGCGGGGGCGGCGACCGGCGGGCCGCCCGCCTCGCGCCAGACGAGGGTCAGCGCGCCGTCGTCGTCGCGGCTCCATGTCAGGGTGACGGTGCCCTCCTCGGTCGCGAGCGCGCCGTACTTGATGGCGTTGGTGGCCAGTTCGTGCAGCGTCAGGCCGAGGGTGGAGACCAGGGCCGGCGGGATGCCGTGATCGGGCCCGTCGAGGCGGATCCGGTCGCCGTCGGGATCGTAGGGGCTGAGCACCGCCTCGATGGCGGGGCGGATGTCGACCGTGCCCAGGGAGGCCTCGTCGAGCGTGGTCTCGAAGGCGCGGCCGAGCGCGCGGATGCGGTCGTTGATCTCGGCCGCCTCCTCGCGGATGCCGCGGGTGCGCCCGGTGACGGTGACGAGGCCCGCGATCACCGCGAACATGTTCTTCATCCGGTGGCTGAGCTCGCGCGCCATGGTGCGGGCGTGCTGCTCGTCGGCGCGGGCGGCATGGACGTCCGAGACGTCCCATTGCGAGCCGAAATAGTAGATCAGGGCGCCGTTCTCGTCGTAGATCGGCCCCAGATGCAGGGCGTTCCAGAACGGCGTGCCGTCCTTGCGGTAGTTCAGCATCTCGACGATGAGGACATCCTCGGATGCCAGCGCGTCGCGCACGCGCTGCACCGTCTCGGGATCCGTGCCGGGGCCCTGCAGGAACCGGCAGTTCAGGCCCACGACCTCCGATTCCGAGTAGCCCGTGAGCTGGGCGAAGGCGCGGTTCACGAAGACGATCGGCATGTCCGCGCGGCGCGGATCGGCGAGGCAGACGGCCATGCGGGTCTGCGCCATCGCCTGTTCGAACAATACGCCGGAGGAGCCGGGGAAGTGCTGCGCCGGGTTGGCCTCGCGAAAACGCCGCGGGCTGTCGTCGAAGCGCATATGCGCCTGGCGGCCGTCGTTCTGGTCGCTCATGCTGTCCGGCCTGCTCCACCGTCCGTTCGTGTCAAAGATGCTGCCGGCATGGACGGCAATCTAGGCCGCCCCGCCGGAAGACAAACGGCGCGGGAAGGGGTTCCCGCGCCGTGGCATTGCTGCGGCGTCCGGCGATGTCAGCTGCCGGACTCCTCGCTCTCGGCGTCGGGACCGGCTTCCATCTCCGTCGCGGGGACCTCGTCCGGTGCGACCTCGTCCTCCTCGTCCTCGTCCTTCTGGCTGGCGAGGCCCGAGGGCGCGGCGATGTTGGCGATGGTGAAGTCGCGCTCGATGGTCGGGCGGGTGCCCTTGGGCAGCGTCACCTCGGAGACGTGGACCGTGTCGCCGATCTCCTTGCCGGCGATCGAGATCACGACCTCCTCGGGGATCTCGCCGGCGGTGCAGCGCAGCTCGATCTCGTTGCGCACCATGGTCAGCACGCCGCCGGCGCGCAGGCCGGGGCATTCCTCCTCGCCCTCGACGCGGACGGGGATGTAGAGCGACACCCGGCTGGTGCGGCGCAGGCGCATGAAGTCGACATGGGTGGGCAGGTCCCTGACCACGTCGCGCTGCACGTTGCGGCAGATGACCCGCACGTCGTCATGCCCCTCGACCTTGAGGTTGAACAGCGTGGACAGGAAACGTCCCGCCTTCAGCCGCTTCATCAGCTCGTTGTAGGGCAGGTTGAGGGGGAGCGGGTCGGTGCCGCCGCCATAGACGATGCCGGGCACGAGGTTCTCGCGCCGGGCCTGACGGGCGGCCCCCTTGCCTGTCCCCGTCCGTTCCATGGCGATGATGTCGGGCGTTTCGCCGGCCATGATCGTATTCTCCTGAAATTTCATCCTCCCCGCCGCCTCCAAGGGTGGACCCGCGGGGATGGGCGCGCATAGGACAGACGCGCCGTCTTGGCAAGGCCCGGGTCAGGCGAGCGCGTCGATCCGGGCCAGCGCCGCGTCGAGCGCGGGCCGGGCCGCGGGGCCGAGCGGCAGGACCGGGCGCGGCGGGATCAGGCCGGCGACGGCATGGGCCACCCGGTAGCTGCCATGGGCGCGGAACAGGTCCCAGAGCGGATCGAAGGCCGGCGCGAGCCGGTCGAGGGCGGCGGCGTCGCCGTCGCGCGCGGCGCGGGCGAGCGCCATCGCGGCGCGGGGCCGCACGCCGGCGATCACGCTGTACCAGGCCGCGGCCCCCGCGCCGAGCGCCTCGGCCGCGATCCAGTCGCCGCTGTAGCCCAGCGCGAGGCCCGGCCCGATCCGGGCCGAGAGCGCGGCGAGTTCCGCCGCGACGCCGCCGGGGGCGGGCGGCGGGAGCTTGACCGCCGCGACGCCCGGCAGTTCGGCCAGCCGCGCGAGCAGCTCCGCGTCGAAGGTGAAGCCGGTGGTCGCGGGATTGCTGTAGATGCAGATCGGCAGGTCGGTCGCCCCGGCCACGTCGGAGAACAGGCAGAATACCTCGGCCGCGGTCAGCCGCTGGTAGGAGACGGGGGCAAGGAGGGCCGCAGCCGCCCCGGCGGCCCGGGCATCGGCGGCCAGGGCCAGCACGTCGCGGGTGGACAGCGCGCCGATCCCGGCCAGGACGGGGAGGCGCCCGGCGGCGGCGCGGGCGGCCACCTCCACCGCGCGGCGTCGTTCGGCGCGGTCGAGATAGGGATAGGCCCCGGTGCTGCCCAGCACGCCGATCGAGTCCGCGCCGGCGGCGGCGATCTCCTCCACCAGCGCGGCGAGGCGCGGCGCATCGACCCGCCCGGCCGCGTCGAGCGGCGTGGGCGGGAAGGCGCAGAGGCCGTGGAACGGGCTCACCGGACGGGCTCGTGCAGCCAGAGCGCGGCGTAGGGCGGCAGGACGATCCGGTCGGCTTCCCGCGCGGGGGCCGCGCCGGCCAGGAGGTCGAGCGGCAGGGCGCCGGCATCGAGGCCGACGCGATGCGCCTCGATCTGCTGCTCGGCGGCGGTGAAGTTGTAGAGCGTGGTCAGCGTCGCATCGAGGCCGGGGCGGCGGACGCAGAACAGCTTGTCGTGGCCGGTGGCGAGAATGCGGCTCGGCACGTCGCCGCGCAGGGTCGTCGTCTCGGCGCGGACGCGGAGGATGTGCCGCGTGCCGCGGAAGATCCGGCCGGCGGGCGTGTCGGCCTCCGCCGCGGCGTCGGCCACGGGCCAGTCCATCGGCGGGCGGTGCATCCAGCGGCCGTCGCCGGCGAGATGGGGATCGTCGCGGAAGGTGTGGTCGTTCAGCAGGCCGATCTCGTCGCCCATGTAGATCAGGGGCAGGCCGCCGAAGCCGGCGATCAGGGCGTGGCCCAGCAGGATCCGGGCGACGGCGAGATCGACCTCCTCCGGCGTTTGCGCGGCCTCCAGCCCGGCGAGGGAGGCGAAGGCACCGTTGGTGCGGGCGTCGCCGGTGTCCTCGTTGACCTGGAAATCGGCGCCGCGGGCAAAGGAGCCGGGGAAGCGGCCGGCGTAGAACTCGGCGAGGAACCTGCGGTGGCCGGGGCCGGTGACGCCCACCGCCTCGGCATCGGCCTCGGTGATCAGCCCAGCCGATATCGTCGTGGCAGCGGATATAGGTCGCCCATTCCGCGCCGGTGAACCGGTCGGGGAAGTGCCGGCGCAGGGTATGGGTCATCAGGTCGGTATGGGCGGTGGCCAGGGCCGACCAGTACTGGACCATCAGCGAGTTGTGATAGGCGAGGTTGCAGACCTTGCCGGTATGCCGCCCGGCGCCGAGATAGGGTACCAGTTCGTGCGGGCCGACGATGGCCTCGGCCTTGAAGATCGTGGCGGGTGCTGCGACCGAGGCGGCCTGGTTGATCGCCTGCAGGATATCGTGGACCTCGGGCTCGTTCTGGCAGATCGTGCCCATGCGCTTCCACATGAAGGCCACCGCGTCGAGGCGCAGCACCTCGGCCCCGGCATTGGCGAGGTCGAGCACGATGCCGAGGATGGCCAGGAAGACCTCGGGGTTCTCCCAGTTCAGGTCCCACTGGAAGCTGTTGAAGGTGGTCCAGACCCATTTGCCGAGGTCGTCGTCCCAGGTGAAGTTGCCGGGCGCCTGGTCGGGGAAGACCTCCAGCAGCGTCTCCTCGTATTGCAGCGGGATCGTGGCGTCGTCGTAGAGGCGGTAGAATCCCTGGTGGAAGGGGTCGCCGGCGCGGGCGCGCACCGCCCAGTCATGCTCCCGCGCGGTGTGGTTCAGCACCATGTCGATGCAGGGGCTGATCCCGGCGGCGCGCATCGCGGCCGTCACCTTGCGGAAATCGTCCATCGTGCCGAGGCGGGGGTCGATCCGGCCGTAATCCATCACCGCGTAGCCGCCGTCGGACTCGCCCGGGCGCGGCATCAGGCAGGGCATGAAATGGGCGTAGCGGATGCCGAAGGATTGCAGGTAGGGGATGCGGTCCGCCACCCCCGCCATCGTGCCGGCGAAGCGGTCGACGTAGAAGACGTAGCCGGCCATCTCCTGGCCCTGGAACCAGTCGGGCGTGATGTCGCGGGCGAGGTCGAGCGCCCGCAGGTCGGCCGGGCGGGCCTCCCATTTCGCGCGCAGGAGCGTGCGCAGCCGGTCGCGCAGGGTCTCGGCCGCGATCCGGCCGGCGTAGAGCCGGATCAGCGGCTGCATCAGGTCCGTCTCGGCCCGCTGCCACCGGAGCTCGAACAGGGTGTCGTCCTGGGCGGCGGCGGGAGGGGTGCGATCCATGGGCGTCTCTCAAGCGGTGGGGGCGAGCCTGGCGGTTGTCACCGCCCGGGCAAGCGGGAGCGGGCGGCGTCAGGTCACCGCCTGGCGGTGCAGATGGGCGGGGTCGTCCCAGAGCCGGCGGTCGAGCACCTCGGCCAGGGTGGCGATGCAGCGGTCGATCTCGGCCGCGCCGAGATAGAGCGGGGTGATGCCGAAGCGCAGGATGTCGGGGGCGCGGAAATCGCCGATCACGCCGCGGGCGATCAGCGCCTGCATCACCGCGTAGCCCTGCGGGTGGCGGAAGGAGACCTGGCTGCCGCGGCGGGCATCCTCGCGCGGGGAGGCGAGGGCGAGGCCGGGGCAGGCGGCCTCGACCCCCGCGATCAGGCGGCGCGACAGGGCGAGGGAGCGGGCGCGCACGTCGTGGATCGAGGCGATGTCCCAGACATCCATCGCCGCGTCGAGCGCGGCCATCTGCAGGATCGGCGGCGTGCCGACGCGCAGGCGGCGCACGGCCTCGGCGGGGCGGTAGCCGGGCTCGAACTCGAACGGCGCGGCATGGCCGAGCCAGCCGGCGAGCGCCGGCGCGATCCGCTCGGCCAGCCCGTCGCGGACATGGATGAAGGCCGGGCCGCCGGGGCCGGAATTGAGATACTTGTAGCTGCAGCCGACCACGAAATCGACGCCGGTGCCGGTGGCATCCACGGGCAGCGCGCCGGCGGAATGGGCCACGTCCCAGATCGTGACGATGCCCAGAGCCTTCGCCCGGGCGATCAGGCCGGCCATGTCGTGGCGGCGGCCCGTGCGGTAATCGACCTCGGTCAGCATGAGGACGGCGACCTCCTCGGTCAGGTGGGCCTCCACCTCCTCGGGCGGCGGCGTCACGAGCCGGTGGCCGCGGTCGAGCAGGCCGATCAGCCCCTGCGCCATGTAGAGATCGCTGGGAAAGTTGCCGCTGTCGGACAGGATGACCCGGCGGCCGGGGGTGAGGGCGAGGCCGGCGGCGAGGGCCTGCCAGACCTTGACCGAGAGCGTGTCGCCGGTGGTCACGCTGCCCGGGGGCGCGCCGATCAGCGGCGCGATGCGGTCGCCCAGCCGATCGGGCAGGGCCATCCAGCCGGCGGAGTTCCAGGCGCGGATGAGGTCGTGGCCCCATTCCTCGCGGATCGCGCGGGCGACGCGGTCGGGCACGGCGCGCGCCATGGGGCCGAGGGAGTTGCCGTCGAGATAGGCGATGCCCTCGGGCAGGTCGAACAGCGCGCGGGTGGCGGCGAAATCGGTCGGGGGAGCGGACATGGCCGCACTGTGCCGAAGACTCGCCCGGCCGCAAGCGGGTTCAGCGGGCGCGGTCGCGGATCGGCGGGTGGTGGGACGACATCTCGCCCTCGCCCGGCGGCGTCACGTCGCGCGCGACCTCCTCGGGCAGGCTGCGCTCCAGATGGGTACGCAGGAGGGCGACGTTGCGCCGGTTCGCCTTCCAACCGACGTCGAAGAGGTCACCGATCAGGGGGACGGAGCCGACCACCGTGTCGATGCCGATATTGGCGACCTGCTGGGCGAGGAGGCTGCGGGGCACGCCCATGCGGTGGCTTTCGTAGATGATATAGGCGCCGGGCACGAAGGCGGCGACGTCGCCGATCCCGGGGATCAGGCCGATGAGCGAATCGTAGCCCATGCGAATGCGCGTCCCGGGGATGCGGAAGGCGCTGTCGAGTTGCCGGGCCAGGCCCTCGAGCCGGTCGAGCCGGTGGAAATGCGGATGCCGTGTCATGGCCGGGCAACCCATGCCGACGGGCACGGTTCCGCCGTGCGCCTAGATCGCGGCCCAGTCGTCGAAGCGGTGGGGTTTCTGGGGGGAGGGTCGCACCGGCTTGGCCGGCGGTTTCGGGTGCGAGCGATCCATGGTCTGCGCCTTTCGCTTCCGGTCAGCGCCGCGCCGGCCAAGCCGATGCGACATGTTGGAGCGTGCAACGCGACGTCTTGACGGACCGTTCCTTTCTGCGCGGAAAAGGTTCGTTTCTAATCCGCCCTGTTGTCCAGAAGTCCGATCAGGCGGCGGTGATCCAGCGGCTTGGGCAGGAGGGGCACGCCGGCCTCGGCGCAGGCCGCGACGATCTCGTCGCGGCGACTGGCGGAGATCACCCGCGCGGGGATGTCGCCGTGGCGCGCGCGCAACCGGCGCAACAGTTCGACCCCGGTCATGCCCTCGCCCAGCCGGTAGTCGAGCAGGAGACGGTCGGGGGTGATGTCGATCTCCTCCACCAGCGCCAGCGCCTCCTCGCCGGTGGTGGCCTGGACGACGTGGCTGCCCCAGCCCTCGATGGTGAGGGTCAGCGCGCCGGCGACCTCGGGGTCGTTCTCGACCAGGAGGACGACGAGGTTGCGCGTCGCGGGGCGCAGGCCGCCCGCCGGGGCCGGCCCGTCGCCGCCGCGGGCGGTGGCCACCCGCGGCACGGTCACCGAGAAGCAGGACCCGGCGCCGGGGGCGGAGCGCAGGTGGAGAGGGTGGCGCAGCATGGCGCAGGCCCGCTCCACGATGGTGAGGCCGAGGCCCAGCCCCTTGGCCCCCGAGGCGGCCGGGCCGAGCTGGCGGAACTCCTGGAAGATCGCCGCCTGGTGCTCCGGGGCGATGCCGGGGCCGGTATCGTGGACCTCGATCCGGCTGTCGGGGCCGTCGCGGCGCACGCCCACCAGGATGCGCCCGGTGGCGGTGTAACGGATCGCGTTGGTCACGAGGTTCTGCAGGATGCGGCGCAGGAAGACCGGGTCGGAGCGGACCACGTGGCCCGAGCCGACCACCGCCAGCCGCAGCCCCTCTGCCTCGGCGGCGGGCGTCAGTTCGGTGGCGAGCGAGGTCAGGATGCGGCCCAGCGGCACGTCCTGGAGGTTCATGCCCGCGCGGCCCGAATCGAGCTTGGAGATGTCCAGCAGCGCCTCGATGATCTCCTCCACCGAGGAGAGCGCCGAGACCGCCTTGGCGGCGGTGGAGCGCGCCACGGCGTCGCCGGCGCGCTCCTCCAGGTGCGAGACGAACAGCTTGGCCGCCGAGAGCGGTTGCAGCAGGTCGTGGCTGGCCGCGGCGACGAAGCGGGTCTTGGAGGCATTGGCGCGGCGCGCCTCCTCCAGCGCGTCGCCCAGTTCGAGGGTGCGCTCCTCCACCCGCCGCTCCAGCGTCTCGTTCATGTCGCGCAGCGCGCGTTCGGCCTCGCGCTCGGCGGTGACGTCGGTGAAGGAGATGACGAAGCCGCGATCGGGCATCTCCTGGGCGAAGACCGACAGGACGCCGCGGGCGCCGCGCCGCACCTCGAAGGTGACCGGCATGCGGCGGCGGCGGCGATGCGCCCAGGACAGCATGTGCGCGCGGGTGAAGACGTCGGAGAAGACGATCTGCTCGTCGAGGCGCCGCATCAGCGCGTCGAACCCGATCCCCACCAGGTGCCCGTCGATCGGGCGGTCGACCAGATCCTCCATCCGCGCGTTCCAGCCCACGAGCGTCAAATCGGGCGAGAAGATGCAGACGCCCTGGTTGAGGTGGTCGAGCGTGGCGCGGACCATCTGCGCCTGGGCGTCCATCATCCGGTCGCGCTTCTGCCGCTCGGCGCGCATGATGTCGCTGACATCGGTCTGCAGGATCACGGTGCCGCCGGACGCGGTGCGGTGCTCGCCCACCTGCAGCCAGCGGTCGCCGGTGAGGCGGACGTTGAAGATCGTGCGCGCGTCGGCGTGGCGGGCCATCCGGCCCGTGCGCCAATCCGCCCGGCCCTCGCCGTCCGACAGCGCCAGGCAGGCGGAGCGCGAGACGAGATCGACGTATTCCTCGAAACGCAGGCCCGGCACCACCTTGGGCGCGATATCCGACAGGTCGCGGCAGAAGCGTGAATTGCTCATCACCAGCACGTCGGCGCGGTCGAAGAGGGCGAAGCCCTCGTGCACCGATTCCACCGCCTCGGCGAGGTTCGAGCGCGCCTTCTCGGCCGCGGCATTGGCGGCGCCGAGGCGGGAATTGGCCTCGTGCAGCAAATCGAGCGTGCGCTCCAGATCCGCGGTGCGCTCGCGCACCTGGGCCTCCAGCATGGCCGCGCGCTCGAACTGGGAATAGGCGAGCCCGGTCGGGTCGCCGGTCTTCTCGGCCTTGGCGATCAGCGCCTCGGCGATGCGGATCAGCTTGGCGTTCTGCACCTCCGGCGAGTCGCCGGATCGAGAAGCGAGAGCGCGCCGCTCATGACGCGTCTCCCGCGGTGGCCGGCGGGTAGAGCGCGACGCCGGTCATGGTGTGGTTGATGTGGATCGGGCCGATCTGCTCGCCATAGGTGGAGAAGCCGACGACGCGGTGGCGCGCGAGCGTCTCGGAGACGGCGCGGACCTTCTGCACCTGCTCGGCCTCGATCCGGCGCAGGAGGCAGTCGCAGGCGAGGATGTCGGTGGGCGGTCCGGCGGCGCCCAGCGCCGCGAGTTCCGATTCGAGGTGACCGCTCAGATCGCCGGGCGTGGCCAGCGACAGGACCATCCCCTCCTCGATCGCCGAGAAGAACACCAGTTCCCCCGCGCCGGTGACGCGCTGGATCGCGCGGACATGGTGATCGGTGCCCAGCCGCACCACGACCGGGTGGGCGGCGAAGGTGAAGGTGTCGAGCTGTTCGGGATCGCGGCCGACCAGGCGGGCGTATTCGCGCGCCGCCGGGGCGCCGTTGATCTCGGTCACCGTGCGGCGGGCGGGCTCGGCCCCGGTGACGACCATGCGCCGCCCGGTCGGGGTCATGTGGTCGAGGCTGAAGACACGGATCCGGCAATCGGTGGCGATCAGGGCAAGGAGCGCGGCGTTGCCCAGCACGTCGCCGTCGCATCCGAGAAGCGTGGCTTCGAAGCGCCGGCCGTCGCCGGCCGAGCCGCCGAAGAGCGGCATCGGCCCGAGGCCGGGCGCGATCATGGCGAGAAACACGTCCTCGGCCAGCGACATCCCGTCGATCAGCACGAAGCCGAAGACCGAGGGCAGGTGCGGCGCGGTGGCGGCCAGCGCCGCGCGGCGGCGCACCACCTCCTCGGCCAGACCGGCCCCGGCGAGCCGGTCGAGCGGATGCGCGACCACCACGTCCACCGCGAAATGCGCCGCCGGCAGCCCCACGGCGATGATCGCGCCGTCGACATACCCCCCGGGGCCGATCTCGCCGGCGGTGGTGCAGGCGATGGTGCGGCAATCGGGAAAGGCGGCGCGAGCCTCGGCCACGACCGCGGCAAAGTCGCGGTCCGGGCTGACGAAGAGCATGACGAGGGCCATCGCGGCGCCGTCGATGCGGCGCGCGAGATCGGCCACGGCGCCGCCGGCGGGGATCTCGGCCCGGACCAGGACCCCCGCCGCGTCACCGTCGATCCGTGCTGCGCCGTTCCCCGCGAGATCCCCGATCGTGGCGTCCTCCCTCGTGGGCGGGAGGATGGGTCAGCTTTCCGATCTTGGCAAGATCGTCGCGAACTTGGCCTGCTGGGCCACCAGCACCGCCTGGGTCCGGCTGTGCACCGACAGCTTGCGCATGATCGCGGTGACATGGGCCTTCACCGTGGTCTCGGCGATCGACAGGTCGTAGGCGATCTGCTTGTTCAGCTTGCCGTCGCAGATCAGCTCGAGGATGCGGGCCTGCTGGGCGGTGAGCGTGGCGAGGCGCGCCACCGCGTCGGAGCGGTCCGGCGAGCGGTCGCACTGGACGAAGTTCTCGGGGACATAGGTGGCGCCGCGCAGGATCGCGGAGAGCGCGGCGCGAAACTCGCCGTGGGGGCTGTGCTTGGGCACGTAGCCGGCCGCCCCGGCCTCGATCGCCGCCGAGATCAGCGCGTTCTCGGACATGGAGGAGACCACGATCACGGGCGTGTCGGGCGCCTGGCCGCGCAGCCGGATCAGACCGTCGAGCCCGGTCACGTCGGGCAGGTTGAGATCGAGCACGATGAGGTCGCGCCGCGCCCCGTCCCCCAGCGCCGCCAGCCCCTCGGCGAGGGTCGCGGCGGTGGCGATGTCGTCGAAGGCGGCGGCGTTGCGCAGGGTCAGCTCCAGCGCGTCGCAGAACAGCGGGTGGTCGTCGATGACCAGGGCGCGGCGGTTTGTCGGGTCGGATATGGGCCTGGTCTCCTGCATGGCACAACCGTAAGCGGGCGTGGGGCGCGCGTTACATAGGCCAAAGGTCGCGGGCGGCGCCCGGCCAGGCTCAGTCGCGGCCGCGATAGGGCGGAACGTATTGCATCGCCATGTCCCAGGGAAAGAAGATCCAGGTGTCCTGGCTGACCTCGGTGATGAAGGTATCGACCTGCTCGCGGCCCTGGGGCTTGGCGTAGACGGTGGCGAAATGCGCCCGGGGATAGAGCGCGCGCACCAGTTCCAGGGTTCGGCCCGAATCGACCAGGTCGTCGACGATCAGGATGCCGGTGCCGTCGCCCATGATCCCGGCATCTGGCGCCTTCAGCACGCGAGCCTCGGAGCGGGTCTGGTGGTCGTAGGACTTCACCGAGATCGTGTCGACGGTGCGGATGTCGAGCTCGCGGGCAACGATCATCGCCGGGGCCATGCCGCCGCGGGTGATCGCCACCACCGCCCGCCAGCCGCCGCCCCGCTCGCCCGCCTCGCCGTCGGGGCCGGTGCCGTCCAGCCGCCAGGCCAGCGCGCGCGCGTCGCGGTGCAACTGGTCCCAGCTGACGTGGAATCCCTTTTCGTGCGGCAGGCGGTCGGGCATGGCGGGCTCCGGGTCTCAGGTGAGGGCAATCTTGGCGCCGAACCCCCCGAGGATGCCGCCCATGGCACGGTCGAGCCAGACCTTGGCGCCGGCGTAGGCATCGCGGGGGCGGGGCAGCGAGAACAGGCGCGCGGTGACGATGTACCACGCCGTCTCGATCCACAGGATGTTGAACAGCACGACGGCCTTGTCGCCGATCCCGGCGGAGGGCGGGATCAGGCCGACGAAGACGGCGCCGAAGAAGATCGCGGGCTTGGGGTTGGCGATCTGGGCGGCGAGGCCCAGCCGGACGGCCGAGACCAACCCGCGTGGCGGCGCGGCACCGGGGCGCGGCATCGGCTCGCGGGCGTGGCGCCACATGCCGACGGCGAGCCACAGGAGGAACAGGCCGCCGCCGATCTTCAGTGCGGCGAAGAGCGCGGGCACGATGTCGAACAGGAGCGCCAGCCCGGCGAGGGCGGCGCCCGCCCAGATCGCCGCGCCCAGCCCGAAGCCCAGCGCCAGCGCGGCGGCGGGGCGGAACCCCTCGGAGGCTGCCGTGCGAACCGACAGGACGAAGGCGGGGCCGGGGGAGATCGCGGCGAGGAGATGCGCCAGCGCCACGCCGATGAAGGCCGCCAGCGTCATCGCGCCACCGGATGCCGGGGGGCGGGCAAGGGGCGGGGGACGGCCGGAGGAGGCGGCGCCACCGCGCTCAGTCCCGGGTGATGTCGGGCGCGTCGGGAGCCTTCATGCCGACGACGTGGTAGCCCGAATCGACGTGCAGCACCTCGCCCGTGACCGCCGATCCGAGATCGCTCAGGAGGTAGAGCGCGGACTTGCCCACCTCCTCCTGGGTGACGGTGCGGCGCAGCGGCGAATTGTACTCGTTCCACTTCATGATGTAGCGGAAATCGCCGATGCCCGAGGCCGCGAGTGTCTTCATGGTGCCGGCCGAGATCGCGTTGACGCGGATGCCGTCGCGGCCCAGATCCTCGGCGAGGTAGCGCACCGAGGCCTCGAGCGCGGCCTTGGCCACGCCCATGACGTTGTAATGCGGCATCACCTTCTCGGCGCCGTAATAGGTGAGCGTCAGGCCGGCGCCGCCCTCGGTCATCAGCTTCTCGGCGCGCGCCATGACGGCGGTGAAGGAGTAGCAGGAGATGTCGAGCGACTGGCGGAAGTTCTCCTGGCTGGTCTCGACGTAGCGGCCGCGCAGCTCGGCCTTGTCGGAGAAGCCGATGGCGTGGACCACGAAGTCGAGCCGGCCCCATTTCTCGCGCAGCGCGTCGAACAGGGCGTCGAGCGAGCCCATGTCGGCGACGTTGCATTCGATGACGGTGTCGGAACCCACCTGGTCGGCCAGCGGGCCCACGCGCTTCTTCAGCGCCTCGCCCTGGTAGGAGAAGGCCAGCTCGGCCCCCTGGTCGGCCAGCGCCCTGGCGATGCCCCAGGCGATCGACTTGTCGTTGGCGAGCCCCATGATGAGGCCCCGCTTGCCCGCCATCAGATCACCCGCCATGCGCCCCCGTGCCTCCCGGTTTCGGACTTCCGGTGCCCTTAGGCCATCGCTATCAGGGCTGCAAGACCGAGCGAGGGAGGCGGCAGTGACCCGCGACGACAGCATTTTCGGCGCCACCGACCCGGTGGCCCTGGTCCGCGACTGGCTGGCCGAGGCGGAAGCCACCGAACCCAACGACCCCAACGCCATCGCCCTGGCGACCGTGGACCCCGAGGGCCTGCCGAACGTGCGCATCGTGCTCCTGAAGGGGATCGAGGCGGATGCCTTCGTCTTCTACACCAATTACCAGAGCGCCAAGGGCCGCGAGATCGAGGCGACGGGGCGGGCGGCCTTCTGCCTGCACTGGAAGTCGCTGCGCCGCCAGGTGCGGGTGCGCGGCACGGTCGCGCGCGAGGACGGGGCGGCGGCGGATGCCTATTACCGCTCCCGCGGGCTGGGATCGCGGCTGGGGGCCTGGGCCTCGGACCAGTCGCGCCCGCTGCCCGATCGGGCGACCTTGCTGGACCGGGTCAGGGAGGCGGAGCGCCGGCACGGCGCCGATCCCGACCGGCCGCCCTACTGGGGCGGATACCGGATCGTGCCCCTCGAGATCGAGCTGTGGCGGGAGGGGGCGGATCGCCTGCATGACCGGGAGAAGTGGACGCGACGTCAACCAAATGATCGCTGGTATGTAAAAAGACTTTTTCCGTAGCCGGAATTTGCGTAGAAATGCAGATCAACACGCCGAGGATGCCGGAATCGGGGGGATTCCGCCGAGGCGGTTGCTGTGCACGCAAAAGGGCCCAGCGCCCGCAAGGAGTATCATGTCGGAGGTCAGACAACTTCACGGAGACATCCATACGGGGAAGGTGAAGTGGTTCGACAGCACCAAGGGTTACGGTTTCGTGATCGTACCCGGGATTCCCCGCGACATTCTGTTGCACGCCAACGTGCTACGGAACTTCGGCCAGAACAGCGTCGCGGATCAGAGCCGCATCACACTGCGCGCGGTGGAGACGAATCGCGGCATCCAGGCCTCCGAAGTCCTGGAGATCGAGGCACCCGAGATCGACGCCGAGGAGGCGGGCGCCCGCCCGCTGCCCTTCGACGAGGGGCTGGAAGGCGGGCCGCTGGAACCGGCGCGCGTCAAGTGGTTCGACGGCGCCAAGGGGTTCGGGTTTGCCAACGTCTTCGGCCTTGGCGAGGATGTCTTCATACACATGGAAGTGCTGCGGCGCTCCTCCCTGGCCGACCTGCAGCCCGGCGAGGCGATCGCCGTGCGCGTGGCCGAGGGCGCGCGCGGCAAGCTGGCGACGCAGGTGGCTGTATGGGAAAGCGCGATCGCGGCGGCGGAGATGGAGCCGACATGGATGGGCGGCGAAGCGGCGGAGTGATCCTGGCCGCCCTGCTGGTGCTGGCGGGCGGCGCGGCGGACGCGGCGGAGTGCCGGCCGGGCGCCGTGGACCTGCGCGGTGATTGGGGCCGGGCACGATTCGTCGTCGACGTGGCCGACGATCCCGGAGAGCGGGCGCAGGGGCTGATGGGCGTCGAATCCATGCCGGCGATGCAGGGGATGATCTTTCTCTACGACCGGCCGCAGCCGGCGAGCTTCTGGATGCGCAATACGCTGATCCCGCTCGACATCATCTTCCTCGACCGCACCGGGACGGTGACGCGGGTGCACGAGAACGCCGTGCCGATGGACGAGACGCCGATACCGGGCGGCGACGCAGTGCTTGCCGTGCTGGAAGTGAACGGCGGGATGGCCGACCAGATGGGCATCGCGCCGGGCACCGAGCTGCGCCATCCCGGCCTCCCGCAGGCGGAGGCCGCCTGGCCCTGCCCGGGCTAGGGTTCGGCCTTTCCTCGGCCGCGGCGAGCCGCTAGACACGGCGGCGTCGGGGCGTAGCGCAGCCTGGTAGCGCATCTGCTTTGGGAGCAGAGGGTCGGAGGTTCGAATCCTCTCGCCCCGACCATCCGAATCGAACGCGACATCTGGTGCCTGACTTTTAAGCGCCTGCCAGATGCGGGGGCGCCACACGTTAAGGTTGTTGATAGCCTCTCCGATTCGCACCTATCTCGCGAAGATTTCAGCGCTTTTCCGGGCCGATGCGGACGGGGCGATTCCGTTCCCTTGTGGTCAAGAAATCTTTTGCGTGGATAAGTGGGAAATCCGCGTTGACCGGAGCCGTCTGCTGTCTCAGTTCTGTAGGCACAGAGAGGCGACCCACCAAATCTAGTGCAGGAACCGAGGCGGCGCGAGCGGCCCGGCCCTCTGCGCCCGATGCGGATCAGCGCCGCCACGACACGAGCACACGGGGCATGAGACCATGAAAATCGCGCGCAAGTTCACCAAGGCCGGGCAGGACGCCTATGCGGACCTGGAATTCACCACCACGGTCAGCGAGATCCGCAATCCGGACGGCACGGTGGTCTTTCGCAACGACGCGGTGGAGGTGCCGGCAACCTGGAGCCAGGTCGCGGCGGACGTCATCGCCCAGAAGTATTTCCGCAAGGCCGGCGTCCCGCAGAAGCTGAAGCCCGTGAAGGAAAAAGGCGTACCCGAGTTCCTGTGGCGCTCTGCCCCGGACGGGGACTGCGCGCGCGGCGGCGAGACCTCGGCGCGGCAGGTCTTCGACCGGCTGGCCGGGGCCTGGACCTACTGGGGCTGGAAGGGCGGCTACTTCACCGCCGAGGAGGATGCCCGCGCCTATTTCGACGAGATGCGCTACATGCTGGCCACCCAGATGGCCGCGCCGAACTCGCCGCAATGGTTCAACACCGGCCTGCACTGGGCCTATGGCATCGACGGGCCGAGCCAGGGGCACTTCTATGTCGACTGGCAGACGGGCGAGTTGACGAAATCCGAGAGCGCCTACGAGCATCCCCAGCCCCATGCCTGCTTCATCCAGTCAGTGGCCGACGACCTGGTGAACGACGGCGGCATCATGGATCTGTGGGTGCGCGAGGCGCGGCTGTTCAAGTACGGCAGCGGGACGGGGTCGAACTTCTCCGACCTGCGCGGCGAGGGCGAGCCGCTGTCGGGCGGCGGCAAGTCCTCTGGCCTCATGGGCTTCCTCAAGATCGGCGACCGCGCGGCGGGCGCGATCAAGTCGGGCGGCACCACGCGGCGCGCGGCCAAGATGGTGATCTGCGACGCCGACCACCCCGACATCGAGAGCTTCATCAACTGGAAGGTCACCGAGGAGCAGAAGGTCGCCTCGCTCGTCGCCGGCTCCAAGGCGCATGAGCGCGAGCTGAACGGCATCTTCGCCGCGATCCGGGCCTGGGACGGCGACGCCGCCGACGCCTTCGACCCGAACGCGAACGACGGCCTGAAGGCGGCGGTGAAATCGTCCAAGAAGGCGGCGATCCCCGATACCTACGTCAAGCGGGTGCTGGATTACGCGAAGCAGGGCTACGAATCGATCGAGTTCCCGACCTACGACACCGACTGGGATTCGGAGGCCTACAACTCCGTTTCGGGGCAGAACTCCAACAACTCGATCCGGGTCACGGATGCGTTCCTCAAGGCGGTGAAGGACGATGCCGACTGGGAGCTGATCCGCCGCACCGACGGGACGGTGGCCAAGACGGTAAAGGCGCGCGACCTGTGGGAGCAGGTGGGCCACGCCGCCTGGGCCTGCGCCGATCCGGGCATCCAGTTCCACGACACGATCAATGCCTGGCACACCTGCCCGGAGGACGGGCCGATCCGCGGCTCGAACCCCTGCTCGGAATACATGTTCCTCGACGACACGGCCTGCAACCTGGCCTCGATGAACCTGCTGACCTTCCTGCATGACGGCCGGTTCGACGCCGAAGGCTACATGCACGCCACGCGGCTCTGGACCGTGACGCTGGAGATCAGCGTGATGATGGCGCAGTTCCCGTCGAAGGAGATCGCGCGGCGCAGCTACGACTTCCGCACGCTCGGCCTCGGCTACGCCAATATCGGCGGCCTCTTGATGACCATGGGCCACGGCTATGACAGCGACGAGGGCCGGGCGCTCTGCGGCACGCTGACCGCGCTGATGACGGGCGTGAGCTATGCCACCTCGGCCGAGATGGCGGGCGAACTGGGCGCCTTCCCGGGCTATGAGAAGAACGCCGATCACATGCTGCGGGTGATCCGCAACCACCGCATCGCCGCGCAGGGGCGCAGCCGACGGCTACGACGGGCTGAGCGTGCCGCCGGTGCCGCTCGACGGGGCGAACTGCCCGCAGGCGGGCCTTGTGGACCTCGCGCGTCTCGGCCTGGGACGAGGCGCTGGCCCTGGGCGAGGCGCACGGTTACCGCAACGCGCAGGTCTCGGTGATCGCGCCCACCGGCACGATCGGGCTGGTGATGGACTGCGACACGACGGGCATCGAGCCCGATTTCGCGCTGGTGAAGTTCAAGAAGCTCGCGGGGGGCGGCTACTTCAAGATCATCAACCGCTCGGTCCCCGCGGCGCTGGAGACGCTGGGCTACGGCGCGGGCGAGATCGAGGAAATCGTGGCCTATGCGGTGGGCCACGGCACGCTGGCCGATGCGCCGGGGATCAGTCACACAGCGCTTCTGGGCCATGGCTTCGGCGCGGGCGAGATCGAGAAGATCGAGGCGGCGCTGCCCACGGCCTTCGACATCCGCTTCGTGTTCAACCAGTGGACGCTGGGCGCCGAGTTCTGCCAGAAGACGCTGGGCATCCCGGCGGCGAAGCTGAACGACCCGTCCTTCGACCTGCTGCGGCACCTGGGCTTCACCAAGCGCGAGGTGGAGGCGGCCAATGCCCATGTCTGCGGGACGATGACGCTGGAAGGGGCGCCGCATCTCAGCCCCGACCACTACCACGTCTTCGACTGCGCCAATGCCTGCGGTCGCAAGGGGCGGCGGTTCCTGAACGTGGACAGCCACATCCGCATGATGGCGGCGGCGCAGAGCTTCATCTCCGGCGCGATCTCCAAGACCATCAACATGCCCAACACGGCGACGGTGGAGGATTGCCAGGCGGCCTACGAGCTGTCCTGGTCGCTGGGGACCAAGGCCAACGCGCTCTATCGCGACGGCTCGAAGCTGAGCCAGCCGCTCGCCTCGGCGCTGATCGAGGACGATGACGAGGCCGAGGAGATCCTGGCCAACGGGTCGGCCGAGGAGAAGGCGCGAACGCTGGCCGAGAAGGTGGTCGAGAAGGTCATCGTGCGCGAGATCGCCCGCGGCCGCGACAAGCTGCCCGAGCGGCGCCGCGGCTATACCCAGAAGGCCATCGTCGGCGGCCACAAGGTCTATCTGCGCACCGGCGAGTACCGGGACGGCAAGCTGGGCGAGATCTTCATCGACATGCACAAGGAAGGCGCCGGCTTCCGCGCGATGATGAACAACTTCGCCATCGCCGTGTCGGTCGGCCTGCAATACGGCGTGCCGCTGGAGGAGTTCGTGGACGCCTTCACCTTCACCCGGTTCGAGCCGGCGGGGATGGTGCAGGGCAACGAGGCGATCAAGAACGCGACCTCGATCCTCGACTACATCTTCCGCGAGCTGGCGGTGAGCTATCTCGACCGCTCCGACCTCGCCCACGTCAAGCCCGAGGGCGCGGCCTTCGAGGAGCTTGGCCGCGGCGAGAAGGAGGGCAAGCCGGACCTGCCGGAGAGCGCGGGCGGTCCGGGCTCCTCGCCGCTCGACGTGCTGCGCCAGGTGGCCTCCACGGGCTACCTGCGCGGCCGGGCGCCGAAGGAGCTGGTGGTGATGCAGGGCGCGCGGGTCGAGGAGACCGGTGGCGCGGCGATGGCCGTGCAGTCCGAGACGGTGGTGGAGGCCGATCCGCGCACCAAGGCCCGGATGCAAGGCTACGAGGGCGATCCCTGCGGCGAATGCGGCAACTACACGCTGGTGCGCAACGGCACCTGCATGAAGTGCAACACCTGCGGCGGCACCTCCGGCTGCAGCTGAGGGATCGAGGGGTTGGGGCCGGTGTTGGCGCACCGGCCCCGGCTCTACCGGCAAACGCCTAGCACGCTGCCGGTAAGCTGTCTCGGCTCTTGCGAGTCGACAGGATCAGGAAACAGGAGCCGACGAAGCGATCAATAGCGTGCGCTAAACACATAGCATTTCCTCGAGTTTCTATAGAGGGCTGTGGATAAAAGAGAAAGCGCGATGAGAAAGAGGCGCACTGTGGTGACCCAAGAAAGCGACACCGGACTGAACACTTACTTTCGCGTTCCGGGGCGGGGGGAAATGCCGCGTGGCCGCCTGGCTACCGAAGTAGAACGGGGCCTGCATCAGAACTATCACGTTCGGCGCGTCGATGGGCGGCGTATGATCGCGTCAAATCCGAACTCTTCCGAGAGCGATAATCTCGGTTGAACTCGACACGGGGCGGGTGCGCTCGCCCCCACCGCCGGCCGGAGGCAGGCAGAAACTTATCGGGCAGAAACGACCGAGACCGGACGGCGAAACTTGGGGGCCAGCGGCCCCCATTTTCCGTTTGCCACCAGTGTTCGAGCTGCACCCCGTAGGTCGCGCCGTGGCTGGAGGCGAAGACCGGGGCGACGCCGGCGCGGTCGGCCTCATTGTTCCAGTCGGCCAGCGTGGCGAAGGCGCGGAAGGCCGGCAGGTCGAAGAAATCCGGGCCGCCGGGCTTCCACATGAGGGCCGCGGTCAGCTTGGACAGGACCTGCGTCTCGCCCGCCTCCACGGTCACATCGAGGCCGGGTTCCAGCGCCCAGTGGAAATTGCCGGCCAGGCGCCGTATCGGGCGCGCCCCGAGGGAAAGCCATTCGCGGCCGTCGCTCTGCGCCTCCAGCTCGCGATGGACTGGATCGAGAAGCCGGGGCTGCGATCCGCCAGGTGGCTGGCCACGGCGTGGAAGCCCAGCGCGTCCTCCTCCGCCAGCGGATCCGAACCGAAGGTCATGTCGTGCCCCGCGCCCCAGCCGAGCTGCAGCGTCATGGACGCGGTGCCTTGCAGGAGCTCCTCGGCCTCGGTCGTGGCGAGGCCGCCCAGATCTGCGACGGTGTCCACCCCGTCCTTGGCGACCCGGATGTCGAGCGCGCTGCGGAAGGTGACGGTGTCGGAATGGGACCAGTTTTCCACCAGGGCCTCGAAGCGGCGGTAGGGGGTGCCCTCGTCCAGCGCGGTCTCGAGGTCGAAGGCGGATTCCTCGAAGACCGCGAGGGCGAGCTCGCCCCGGCCGAAAGGGATCTGGTCGATCCCGGCGCCGAGGCCGGTGGCATCCCAGTAGTATAAATCGTCGATATACGTGTCCTGCCGGTAGTAGAATCGCTGTCCGGCCCAGACCCGCGCCCCGGCGAGCGGGCCATCGGCCGCGAAATCGTCGAGGCCGGCCCAGCCCTCGACCGTGAAAGTCACCCAGTCGTCGCAGGAATTGGGCGCGGTGCCGATGAGGGCGTAGCGAAGGTTGAATGCCAGCGTCGGGCTGGCCTCCCGGTCGCCCAGCGTGAGGGTGAAACCCGGCTCGGAATAGGTCTCGCATTCGTTGCCGAGCCGGTATTTCGCGGGCGCCTGCGGCAGCTGGAAACAGGCCTGCGACCCGCCGCCGGAGCCCAGGCTGCGGATATAGCCGAAGCTGACCAACTCGACGTTTTCGCTGCGATAGAGCGTGGGCCATTCCGTCGGGTCGGTGGCCTCGCCCTCCTCCCGTGCCGTCGCGGCCCCCGCCGCGCCCAATGCGGCGAGCGCGATGATTCCGAACCGTCCCATGGTGCCCCTTCCTGCCGGACCTGACCGGCACCTTCGGGCGATTCGGACGTGGAACAACCCGTGGGCGCTGGCACAGCCCGGCGCGCGGCCCCGGAGATGCGGGGCCGCCGGCGGCTCAGACGAGCACGGCGCCCGGCGAGGTGATCTGCTGCCCTTCCCGGTCGGCATTGGGCAGGAGCATCTTGTTGTGCGCCTCGCCCGAGGGGATCATCGGGAAGCAGTTCTCGTGCTTCTCAACCAGGCAGTCGAAGATCACCGGCCCGTCGTATTCGAGCATCTCCGTGATCGCGTCGTCGAGATCGGCGGGGTCGGAGCATTGGATGCCCTTGGCGCCGAACGCCTCGGCCAGCTTGACGAAATCGGGCAGGGCCTCGGACCAGGACTGGGAGTAGCGCTCGCCGTGCAGCAGTTCCTGCCACTGGCGGACCATGCCGAGCCGCTCGTTGTTGAGGATGAACTGCTTCACCGGCAGGCGATACTGCACCATCGTGCCCATCTCCTGCATGTTCATCAGCCAGGACGCCTCGCCGGCGACATTGATCACCAGGCTGTCGGGATGGGCCACCTGCACGCCCATCGAGGCGGGCTGCCCGTAGCCCATCGTGCCGAGGCCGCCGGAGGTCATCCAGCGGTTGGGCTCGTCGAAGCGCAGGTATTGCGCGGCCCACATCTGGTGCTGGCCGACCTCGGTGGTGATGTAGCGGTCGTATCCGCGGGTCAGTTCCTCCAGCCGCTGCACGGCGTGTTGCGGCTTGATCACGGTGTCGGCAGGGGTGAAGGCGAGGCAGTCGACGGCGCGCCATTCCTCGATCTGCTTCCACCATGTGGCGATCGCCTCGCGGTCGATTCGGCGGCCCTTGGACTTCCAGATCCGGAGCAGGTCCTCAAGCACATGGGCGACATCGCCGATGATCGGCATGTCGACATGGATGACCTTGTTGATCGAGGAGGGGTCGATGTCGATATGGGCCTTCTTCGAGTTCGGGCTGAAATCTTGCGTCCGCCCGGTGATGCGGTCGTCGAAGCGCGCCCCGATATTGATCATCAGGTCGCAGCCATGCATCGCCAGGTTGGCCTCGTAGAGGCCGTGCATCCCCAGCATGCCGAGCCAGTTCTTGCCCGAGGCGGGGTAGGCGCCCAGCCCCATCAGCGTCGAGGTGACTGGAATCCCCGTCTCCTCGGACAGCTCGCGCAGCAGCTGGCTGGCCGCGGGGCCGGAATTGATCACGCCGCCGCCCGAATAGATCACCGGCCGCTTGGCCTTGGCGATGGCGTCGGCCAGCTGCTCGATGATGGCGGGGTCGCCCTTGACCCTGGGGCGGTAGCGCTCGGTTCCGGCCTTCTGCCGGGGGGTGTAGGTTCCGACGGCGAACTGCACGTCCTTGGGGATGTCGACGAGGACCGGGCCGGGGCGGCCCGAGCGCGCCACGTGGAAGGCCTGGTGGATCGTGTCGGACAGGGCGTCGGTGTCCTTCACCAGCCAGTTGTGCTTGGTGCAGGGTCGGGTGATGCCCACCGTGTCGGCCTCCTGGAAGCCGTCGGTGCCGATCAGGAAGGTCGGGACCTGGCCCGAGATGACGACGATGGGGATCGAATCCATCAGCGCGTCGGTCAGCCCGGTGACGGCGTTGGTGGCGCCGGGGCCGGAGGTGACCAGCGCGCAGCCGACCTTGCCGGTGGAGCGGGCATAGCCCTCGGCGGCGTGGACGGCCGCCTGCTCGTGGCGGACGAGGATGTGGCGGATCTCGTTCTGCAGGAAGATCTCGTCGTAGATCGGAAGCACGGCGCCGCCCGGATAGCCGAACACGACGTCCACGCCCTGATCCTTCAGGGCCTGGACAACCATCTGTGCGCCGGTGATGGGCTTCGTCATCTCTCTACTCCGTCTCTGGCCGGGATCGGCCCAAGAAAAAGCCCCCGAGGGTCAGGTCGGGGGCGCGTCGGGACATCTGTCGGGTGGGGTCACCCGCCGCGCCTGGCCTGCCTCACTACCACGGGGATCGACATGAGCGTCGCGCCTTTCCAGATGCCGTGCGGGAGCGATAGTGCGCGCACGGAGCAGCGTCAACCACGAATGGGGGCAGGATCTGTCTCCGGAAGCGGGTTGGCGAGATACATTGTTGCGCGGAGGTGTCCCTCGGAAGGTGGATCGCGAAATCGCGAACGACCCCGGCACGGCGGATCTGCCGCCGGCGCCGCCGGGAGCGGAAGCGGCCGGTCGCGAAGGGCGACCACGTGGGAGGGGGACCGCCGGAAACCTCGGTGAGGTGCACCGGCTTTGCCACGCCGGTGCTGCGCGCGGCGATCGGGGTGGGGTGGCGCGGCCTGGCGGTTCCTGATGGAGGATGTTCGGGGCGCGGTGCGTTGCGCGGGCGGATCGCTGTTTTCACCGGCGGGCGCCTCTGCAATAACCTGCCCGATCTCCCGCGCCGGATGCGCGGGGGATCGTGTGCTGGAGGGAGGAACACCGCATGGATCGCAGAGCATTCCTGACCACGGGCGCCGCGGGCGCGGCCGCCGGCGGCCTGGCGGCGCCGGCCTATGCCCAGGGCAACCGGACCCTGACCATGGTCACCACATGGGGGCGGGGGCTCGCCGGGGTCCATGACAGCGCGCAGTTCTGCGCCGACCGCATCACCGCCCTGACCGACGGGCAGCTGACCGTGGATCTGCGCGCGGCCGGCGAGCTGGTGGGCGCCTTCGAGAGCTTCGACGCCGTCACCGCCGGGCAGGCCGACATGTATCACGCGGCCGACTACTATTTCACCAACCAGCACCCGGCCTACCAGTTCTTCACCGCGCTGCCCTTCGGGATGACGGCGCAGGAGCTGAACAACTGGTACTACCACGGCGACGGCCGGGCGATGCACGACGAGCTCGGCCAGATCTTCGGCCTGAAGTCCTTCCTCGCCGGGAATACAGGGGCGCAGGCCGGGGGCTGGTTCCGCAACGAGATCACCGGGCCGCAGGATTTTCAGGGCCTGCGGATGCGCGCGCCCGGACAGAGCGGCGAGGTCTTCGCGCAGCTGGGCGCCTCGGTGCAGAACATCCCCGGCGCGGAGGTCTATCAGGCGCTGAGCTCCGGCGCGCTCGACGCGGTGGACTGGATCGGCCCCTGGGCGGACGAGGCGGCGGGTTTCCAGGAGATCGCCGACTACTACTACACCGCGAGCGCCGGCGAGCCGGGGCCGGGGCTCACGCTGGCGGTGAACCGCACCGTCTTCGACGAGCTTCCCGCAGCCCACCAGATGGCGATCGAACAGACGGCGATGGCCTGCAACGTCTGGACCTGGTCGCTGTTCGTGGCCAACAACGCGCGGGCGCTGGAGCGGTTGCGGCAATCGGGCGTGAACCTGCTGACCTTCCCCGATCCGGTCTGGGACGCCCTGGGTCAGGCCTCGCAGGAGGTCTATCAGCAATACATGGGCGACGATCTCTACAAGCGGATCTTCGACAGCTACACCGCCTCGATGAAGACCTCGGCCACCTGGATCGAGCAGTCCGAGGGCGCCTATACCGCGCAGCGCGACCGCGTGCTGGGGATCTGAACCGAACGGCTTTCCCCGCCGGGTCCGCTGCGCCTATAAGGCGCCGCGGACCCGGCGGCGGGTCCGGTCGGGGAAAGGACGGGAAGGACCATGCTGGACGCGCTTGTCTGGATCTTCACCGGGATCGCGGCGTCGGTGTGGAACCTCGGTGTCGCGCTCGCGCGGCCGGGCCTGTGGCTCGACTGGTCGGACGGCGAGGCGCTCACGCGCTTCATCTATTACGGCGGGTCGTCGGAATTCTTCTTCGTCGTGCTGACCGCTTTTCTGGCCTATACGGCCGCGGGCGCCTGGAGGCGGGGCCTGCTCTGGGCGGCGGTCCGGGGACTGGAGGGGATGGCGAACGCCGTGGGACGGACGGTCGCCTGGGCGGGTCTCCTCCTGGTCCTGCAGCAGATCGTCATCGTCTTCGCGCAGCGGATCTTCGCGGCCTCGGAGCTGGGATTCGGCGCCGGGACGGTGGTGAGCCTCGACGTGAGCTGGTGGAGCGAGGAGCTGAAGCTCTACAACGCCGCGATCGTCGCGCTGTGCTGCGCCTGGACCTTCGTCCAGAAGGGCCATGTCCGGGTCGACCTGCTCTATTCGCGGGCGGGGTTCCATGCCCGGCGGATCGTGGACATGGCCGGCGCGCTGGTCTTCATGATGCCGATGGCGGTGCTGATCTGGATGTATGCGTGGTACTTCATGTGGCGCCACCTGGTGACGCCGAAGGTCTCGGCCTCCGACACGCTGGAGTTGATGATGCGCAAGGCCACGATCCTGCGCTGGAACGTGGAGACGGTGGGATTCTCGCCCAACGGGTTCAACGGCTACTTCCTGTTCAAGGTGCTGCTGGTGGCCTTCGCCGGCATGGTGTTCCTGCAGGCGATGGCGGTGTTCTACCGCGCCCTGCTGGAATTCCTGGACGGCCCGGAAGCCGAGGACCGGTTCCTCGACCTCGACAGCGACCGCGCGGGCGTGGACGCCGCGCCATGAGGACGGCCTGATGCTCTTCGGTCTGGACGGGGTCGAGATCGGCCTGATCATCGTCTTCCTGTGCCTGTTCGGCGGGATCCTTACGGGATTTCCGGTGGCCTTCGCCATCGGCGGGGCGGCGGTGATCTCCTTCGCCGTCATCGCCGCGCTCGACTCGGGCGGGCTGCTGGTCCACCAGGCGGTGGATACGGGCAGCCAGGCCTACCGGGCGCTGGTCGACGGGGGCGCCGCGCCGCGCGACATCTCGCTGTTTCGATACCCGGACCTGCCGGTCGTGGCGCAGCCGCTGTTCGCCCAAGGGTGGGAACAGGCGCTGGACCGCAATCTCAGCTTCATCGTCAACCGCATCAACGAGCGCGTTCTGGCCGGCCAGTCGATCGAGACGCTGCTGGCGGTGCTGATGTTCGTGCTGATGGGGATCACGCTGGAACGGTCGCGGATCGCCAACGACCTGCTGACCACCATGGCGCGGGTCTTCGGGCCGCTGCCGGGCGGGCTGGCGGTGTCGGTGGTGATCGTGGGGGCCTTCCTCGCCGCCTCCACCGGCATCGTCGGGGCGACGGTGGTCACCATGGGCCTGCTGTCGCTGCCCACGATGCTGCGCAACGGCTATTCGCCGCAGCTGTCGACCGGGATCATCGCGGCCAGCGGCACGCTGGGGCAGATCATCCCGCCCTCCATCGTCATCGTCCTGCTGGGCACGCTGGCGGGCGACCTCTATTCCACCGCGCAGGAGACGCGCGCGCAGGAGGCCGGGTGCCGCGACGCGCTGACCTATCTGGGGGAGCCCGCGGTGGTGTCGGTGGGCACGCTGTTCCAGGCCGCGCTCCTGCCGGGGATCCTTCTGGCGCTGCTCTACGGCCTCTATGCCTTCGGCTACGCGGTGCTGAACCCGGGCAAGGCGCCGCCCGTCACGGGCGATGGCGGGGGCGGCGGGGACTACGTCACCCGGGGCGAGGCGCTGACCTGGTTCCTGGGCATTCCCGCCGCGCTGGTGCTGGCGCTGGCGGTGGCGGTGCCCGCCGGGATCGTCGGCAGCCAGTCCGTCACCGTCGACCGCTTCGCGCAGGAAGGCGAGGCGGCATCGCTGCGCACCAACGTCCCCGACAGCTGCCGTGCCGCCATGATCGAGCTGCACGGCCAATCGGCCTGGGATCGGGCGGTGGCCGAGGAAAAGGCGATCGCGGCCTCGGGCAGCGGCGCGCGCGCCGTCGAGCTGACGGAGGCGGAGCGGGAGGACCGCCGCGCCGCGCTGCTGGCTGCGGCGCCGCCGGTCGGCACCGGGATCGCGATCACCGTCCTGCTGGCCGCGATCGCACTGGCAGGCGCTCGGGGCGTGGCGCCCTACGACGACGCCCGTCCGCTGGCGCTGGGGGCGGGCGCTTTGCTCGCCATCCTGCTCGTCGACATCCTTCTGGTGGCGCCGACCGCATCGCCGGCGGCGACGACGGCGCTGCTCTTGGTGCCCGGCCTCGCCGTGCTCTGGTCGCTGCGCGAGGCGGTCCGGCGTCTGGCGCGCAATGACCTGCTGCGCGTGGTGTTTCCGCCGCTGGTGCTGATCGTGGCGGTGCTGGGCTCGATCCTGGGCGGGATCACCAATCCCGACGCCGGCGGCAGCGCTGGGGGCGGGCGGTGCGATCATGCTGGCCGCCCATCGGCGGCTGCAGCACGAGGGCCGGTCGGGCGCGATCGTCACCTGGGCGGCGCTGGCCATCGTGGCAATGCTCGTGATCGGGATCAACTTCGACCTGCGCGTGGGGGCCGGTACCACCTCGGCTGCGCAGTGGATCGCCTATCTGGCGGCGCAGGCCTGCTATCTCTTCGCACTGTTCGGGCTGCTGTATTCCTGCTGGGTCCTGCTGCGCGGGGGCGTGCTGACCCCGGTCGTGCGCGAGACGGCGAAGGTCACGTCGATGGTGTTCACCATCCTGATCGGCTCGCAGCTTCTGAACCTCGTGGTGATCTCGTTCGGGGGCGAGGACTACATCCAGTCCTTCCTGCGCTCCTTCGACAACGAGATGACGGTCTTCCTGATCGTCATGCTGGTCCTGTTCATGCTGGGCTTCGTGCTCGATTTCCTGGAGATCATCTACATCGTCGTGCCGATCGTCGGCCCGGTGATCTATGGCGGGACGCTGGATCCGAAATGGGTCACGATCATGATCGCGGTGAACCTGCAGACCTCGTTCCTGACGCCGCCCTTCGGCTTCGCGCTGTTCTACCTGCGGGGCGTTGCGCCGGCCGAGGTGACCACGGGGCAGATCTATCGGGGGGTGCTGCCCTTCGTGGGCATCCAGGTGGCGGGCCTGGCCCTGCTCTGGCTGTTCCCGTCGATCGTCACGATCCTGCCGGACCTGTTCCCCAACTGAGCGGACGGGGCCGGTCAGTCCCGGCGGGACATGGAATCGGGCAGATCGAGGCGCGCCACCTGTTCGGCGATGGGATCCGTGGACAGGGGATGGGTGCCGGAATCGTGGTCGGCCGGATCGCCGAGCGGCTGCCAGCGGTCCGACTTGTAGATCTCGAGACCCGCGAAGCCGGCCTTGTAGCCCATCTTGGGGCTGCCGGGGACCCAGTAGCCGAGATAGACATAGGGAAGCCCGGCGTCCCGCGCGATCTCGACATGGTCGAGGATGGCATAGGTGCCCAGCGATCGGGGCCGCAGCGCCGGATCGTAGAAGGAATAGACCATCGACAGCCCGTCATCGAGCACGTCGGTCAGGCAGACCGCCACCAGTTCGGGGCGCCCGGTCTCGGGATCGGGGCGCAGGTATTCGACCACCCGGCTGCGGATCGGGGTCTCCTCGATCATCGCGGCGAACTCGAAGATGTCCATGTCGGCCATGCCGCCGTCGGCATGGCGCGAATCGAGGTAGGTGCGGAACAGCGCGTATTGCGCCTCGGTGGCCCAGGGGGCGTTGGCGGTCCGGGTCACGTCGGCGTTGCGGCGCAGGAGCTTGCCCTGGGTGCGCGAGGGGCGGAACGCGTCGACCCGGATCCGCGCCGAGAGGCACGAGGCGCATTCGGCGCAGGACGGCCGGTAGAGCACGTTCTGCGACCGGCGGAATCCCTGTTTCGAGAGGGCGTCGTTCAGCAGTTGCGCATCCTCGCCCTGCAGCGCGGTGAACAGCTTCCGCTCCACCCGGTCCTCCAGGTAGGGGCAGGGCTGCGGCGCCGTGACGTAGAATTGCGGCGCGATGGGAAGCGTGTGGCGCATGACACCCCGTTCGGTCTCGACGAGGCGGATGGTAGCGCGGGGCATTGTCCCCGCCAAGATGCCGCGGCGGCTCAGTCGAGCGCGGCGCGGTTGATCGCCGCCGAGCCGAGGACGAGGTCGGTCAGCCCTTGCCCACGGGCGGTTCCGATCATCAGCGCGGCCGACATCAGCTGCAGCGGGAAGATCACCACCGAGGCGGTATAGCCCGCCGTGTGCAGGACGGCCTGCACCGGATCGAGGCGGTGCCCGTCGGCGTCGCGCAGCTCGATCGACATCAAGCGCATGCCGGGCGTGCCGGACAGGCGCGCGATCGTCGCCGCGCGATAGGCAAAGCCCACGCAAAGGTAGAAGAGTGGAAAGAAGAAGATCGAGGTGAAGAGCGTAAGCGGGGTCAGCAGGACCGACAGCAATGCGATCAGGATCACGTCGACGATCCAGGCGAAGGCGCGCTTCAGCGTGGTGTCGGCGTAGAATTCCGCGTCGCGGACCGGGTCCGGCAATCCGAGTGTCGTGTACATGGATGTCACCTAGGGTCGCGGGCCGGCCCCGTGAAGGGCCGGGCCGTCGGGGATCGGTCTGGGGTTCAGGCGGTGTCGCCCGTGGCCGCCTTGGCGCGCGCCCGGTCCTCCATGAACTGGTCGAACTCGGCCTTGTCGCGGGCTTCGCGCAGGCGCTTGAGAAAGTCCTCGAAGGCCGCCTGCTCGTCCTCGAGGCGGCGCAGGGTCTCGTTGCGATAGGCGTCGAAGGCGGCATTGCCGGTGGCGCGGCCGAGGCCCGCACCCGGCCGTCCGCCCGTGGCGGCGCCCATGGTGAACTTGTTCTGCCACACCATGTAGGCCAGCAGCGCCAGACCCACCGGCCAGAAGGCGATGAACCCCGCGACCATCGCGGCGATCCAGGCATAGCGGCCGCGCCGGTCGAGCCACCCCTCGGCCCGCAGGAGCGGGTTGGGGCGCGTGGCGGGCGCATCGGCGAAAGCGGTCATCTCGGTCTCCGATCCATGTTAAATATCTTCACATGACTTCAGGTGGGAGGGGCCCGGCGCTCCTTCAAGATGGCGATGTAAAGATTGTTCACTTCGGCTGCGCCGGGCCCGTGCTTGCTTGACGGCCGGGCCGGTGGCGCGCGAGATGCGGGGATGGGCCTGTCCGATCGCATCCAGCGCGCCCCGCGCCCGTTCGACGCCGACCGCGCTTGCGAGGCGCGGACGGCCCTGGGCGGCGCGACCGGTCCGTCGGGCGACCTGGTGGCCGGAATCGCCGGTTGCAGCCTTTACCTGAAGGGCTTGATGGAGGCCGATCCCGACTGGCTCGCCGCCACGCTCGCGTCCGAGCCGGAGGCGGTTCTGCAGGAGGTGCTCGCGACGGCGAACGCGGCCGAGCCGCGCGAGATCGGCAGCGCGCTGCGCCTGGCCAAGCGCCGGATCGCCCTCCTCGCCGCCCTGTGCGACTGCGGGGGAGTGTGGTCCCTGGAGGAAGTCACCGGCGCCCTGACGCGGCTGGCCGATCTCGCCGTCGCGCTGGCCTGGGGGCGGGAGGTGGCGGTCGAGATCCGCCGCGGCCGCCTGCCGGAGACCGGGGCCGAGATGGGCGGGCTCGTCGTCATGGCCATGGGCAAGATGGGCGCGTTCGAGCTGAACTATTCCTCGGACATCGACCTGATCTGCCTGTTCGACGAGGACGCCTTCGACGAGGACGACGCGATGGAGGCGCGCGCGGCGCTGGTGAAGGCGACCCGGCGGGCCAGTTCCCTGCTCAGCGAGCCGACGGCGGAGGGATACGTGTTCCGCACCGACCTGCGGCTGCGGCCGGACCCGTCGGTGACGCCGGTCTGCATGGGGATGGAGGCGGCCGAGCGCTACTACGAGAGCCTTGGCCGCACATGGGAGCGGGCCGCCCACATCAAGGCGCGCCCCTGCGCCGGCGACATCGCGGCGGGCCACGCCTATCTGGACCGGCTGCGTCCCTTCGTCTGGCGCCGGCACCTGGATTTCGCCGCCATCGAGGACGCGCATGCGATCCGCCTGCGGATCCGCGACCACCGCGGGCTGGGCGGGCCGATCACGCTGGCCGGACATGACATGAAGCTGGGACGGGGCGGCATCCGCGAGATCGAGTTCTTCACCCAGACGCGGCAGATCATCGCCGGCGGCCGCGACGAGGCGTTGCGGGTGCGGGGCACCGTCGAGGGGCTCGACCGGCTGGCGGCGGCGGGCTGGATCGACGCCGAGGTCGCGCAGCAATTGGCGCGGGATTACCGCGCCCACCGCGAGGTGGAGCATCGCCTGCAGATGGTCGCCGACCTGCAGACCCACTCGCTGCCCGACGATGCCGAGGGGCTGACGCGGCTCGCCGCCTTTCTCGACCGTGATCTGGAGGATCTGGAAGCGGAGCTTTCCGAGCGCCTGGAGCGGGTCTCGGAACTGACCGAGAAGTTCTTCGCCCCCGCGCCGCGACGGCAGGAGGCTGAGCCGGACCTGACCGAGGCGCAGGCGGAGCTGATCCAGAAATGGCGCGGCCTGCCGGCACTGCGGTCGGAACGCGCGCTCGACATCTTCGACCGGATCCGGCCGATGCTGCTGGAGAAACTCCTCGCCAGCCCCAAGCCGGACCGGGCGCTGGCGCATTTCGACGGATTCCTGAAGGGGCTGCCGGCGGGGGTGCAGCTGTTCTCGCTGTTCGAGGCGAATCCGGGGCTGCTCGACCTGATCGCGGACATCGCCGGGACGACGCCGGAACTGGCCACCTATCTCAGCCAGAACGCCGCCGTGCTCGACGCCGTGCTGGGCGGGCAGTTCTTCGACGACTGGCCGGGGCCGGAGTCCCTTCTCTCGGAGCTGACCCGCGCGCTGGCGGCGGAGGAGGATTACGAACGCAAGCTGGACCGGACCCGGGCCTGGACCCGTGACTGGCATTTCCGCGTCGGCGTCCACCACCTGCGCGGCCTGATCGACGGCGCGGCGGCGGGGCGGCAATACGCCGATCTCGCCGATGCCGTGCTCGCGGCGCTCTGGCCCGTGGTCCTGGCGGAGTTCGCGGGCAAACACGGCATGCCGCCGGGGCGGGGCGCGATGGTCCTGGGGATGGGTTCGCTCGGGGCGGGGCACCTCACGGCGCGGTCGGATCTCGACCTGATCGTGATCTACGACGCCGACGGCGAGGAAAGCTCCGAGGGGCGCCGGCCGCTCTCGGCCCGGGTCTATTACGCCCGCCTGACGCAGGCGCTGATCACCGCGCTGACCGCGCCCATGTCCGAGGGGCGGCTCTATGACGTGGACATGCGCCTGCGCCCTTCGGGACGGCAGGGTCCGGTGGCCACGGCGCTGTCGGCCTTCGACCGCTACCAGCGCGAGGAGGCCTGGACCTGGGAGCACCAGGCGCTGACCCGCGCCCGCCCGGTGGCCGGCGTGCCGGATCTCTGCGAGGCGGTGGCGCGGATCCGCCGGGACGTGATCGCCCAGCCGCGCGAAGCGCGTGCGACCCGGGCCGACGCGGCCGAGATGTGCCGCCGGCTGGCCGAGGCCAAGCCCGGCGGGGATTGGGACGTGAAGGCCGGGCGGGGCCGGCTGACCGAGATCGAGATCCTGGCCTCGACGCTGGCGCTTCTTGCGCAGAGCGAGGCGCGCGCCCCCTCCGAACAGATCGCCGCCGGCGCCGCCGCCGGTCTGATCGGCGGGGAGGCGGCGGAAACCCTGGCCGACCGCCACGCGAGGCTGTCGCGGTTCCAGGACGCCAAGCGGCTGCTGGTCGAGGAGGAATTCCTGCCGCAGGAGCTGGGCCAGTCCGCCGAGGCCATGATCCTGAGGGAAACCGGTTGCGCCGACCTGTCGGACCTGTCGGCCCGGATCGAGGACTGGGCCGCCGCCGCCGCCGCCATCATCGACGAGGCCCTGCCATGAGAGTGCGCCACCCAGCCGACCCCAAGGATCTCGTGGCCGAGGCCTTCCGAATCGAGGGGATCGGGATCGCCGAATGCCGCACGATCCTGCTCGACTGGGCCCTGTCGCTGCCCGAGGGGATGCCGGCGCGCCGTGCCGCGGCCGAGCTGTTGTCGCTCCACGGCGACGCGCCCCGCGACCATCCCATGCTGAAGGTCCTCTCCGAAGCAACCGGCGCGCCACCCCGCGCGACGCGGCGCGGAGGCGCACGGGCCCGCTGGCGCCCGGGCTGAGGCCGGGCCGGAGGCCAAAGCGGTGATCGCGTTTTCGGGACAAGACACTGGACAGGGGCCGGTCCGGATGGCTTTCATGGCACGGGCCGGGGAACCCGCACGGATTGATGCGGGACCGACGGTCATGGGAGGATGCGACGTGACGCTCGTGCTTGACGGCGTATCGAAGGTTGTTGGCGGTTCGGTGCATGTTCACGCGACGTCCCTGGAGCTGTCGCGGGGGACGATGAACGTGCTGCTCGGTCCGACGAATGCGGGCAAGACGTCGCTGATGCGTCTGATGGCGGGTCTGGACCGTCCGAGCGCGGGCCGGGTGCTGTGGGACGGGGCGGAGGTGACCGGCGTGCGGGTGCAGGACCGGGACGTGGCGATGGTCTACCAGCAGTTCATCAACTACCCGTCGATGAGCGTCTACGACAACATCGCCTCGCCGCTGCGGCTGCGCGGGGTGGCGAAGGGCGAGATCGACGCGCGGGTGCGGCGGGCGGCGGACCTGATGCAGCTGGGGCCGATGCTGGAGCGGCGGCCGCTGGAGCTGTCGGGCGGCCAGCAGCAGCGCTGCGCGCTGGCCCGGGCGCTGGTGAAGGCGGCGGGTCTGGTGCTGCTGGACGAGCCGCTGGCCAATCTGGACTACAAGCTGCGCGAGGAGCTTCGGGCCGAGATCCCGCGGATCTTCGAGGAATTGGGGGCGATCTTCGTCTATGCCACGACCGAGCCGGAGGAGGCGCTGCTCTTGGGGGGCAACTGCGCGACGCTGTGGCAGGGGGCGGTGACGCAGTTCGGGCCGACGCCGCGGGTCTATCGCCGGCCGGCCGACGCGGTGACGGCGCGGGTCTTCTCGGACCCGCCGATGAACTTCCTGGAGCTGGAGAAGCGGGGGCCGGATCTGGTCTACGGCGACCAGAAGGTGATGCCGGCGGCGGCGCTGGGGATCGACCCGGACCTGGCCGACGGCCATTACAGCGCCGGGTTCCGGCCCGGCCATCTGGGCCTTTCGCCGCGGGCGGGGGCGGCGGAATTCCACACCGTGCTGCGGGTGACCGAGATCACCGGCTCGGAGACCTATGTCCATCTCGACCATGACGGCGATCCTTGGGTGGGGCTGGTGCACGGGGTGCGCGACCTGGCGCCCGGGGCGGCGCTGACCGTGCATGTGGAGCCGCGCCACGTCTATCTCTTCGACGCGGAGGGCGCGCTGGTCCGTCCCGCCCCCTACGCCGAGGCCGCCTGATGGCCGAGATCGCGCTGGAACGGCTCGCCCACAGCTACGCCGCCGATCCGCGGGGGCCGGAGGATTTCGCGCTCCAGGAGCTGAACCATGTCTGGCGCGACGGCGAGGCCTATGCGCTGCTGGGCCCGTCGGGCTGCGGCAAGTCCACGCTTCTCAACATCATCTCGGGGCTTCTGGTGCCCTCCCACGGGCGGGTGCTGTTCGACGGGGAGGACGTGACCCACCTGCCCACGGCGGCGCGCAACATCGCCCAGGTGTTCCAGTTCCCGGTGGTCTACGACACGATGAGCGTGCGCGAGAACCTGGCCTTCCCGCTCAGGAACCGCCGGCTGCCGGCGGCCGAGGTGGCCGAGCGGGTGGACCGGGTGGGGCGGATGATCGGCATGGAAGCGGTGCTCGACCGCCGCGCGGCGGGGCTGACGGCGGATGCCAAGCAGAAGATCTCGCTCGGCCGCGGCATGGTGCGCGACGACGTGAACGCGCTTCTGTTCGACGAGCCGCTGACGGTGATCGACCCGCAGATGAAGTGGGAGCTGAGGACCCAGCTGAAGACGCTGCACCGCGATTTCGGGCACACGATGATCTACGTCACCCACGACCAGACCGAGGCGCTGACCTTCGCCGACCGGGTGGTGGTGATGAACGAGGGCGTGGTGGTGCAGATCGGCACGCCGCAGGAGCTGTTCGAGCGGCCGGCCCATACCTTCGTGGGCTATTTCATCGGCTCGCCGGGGATGAACCTGTTCGAGGCGCGGGTGGAGGGCACCAAGGCGGTGGTGGCCGGCACCCGGTTCGACCTCGGCCGGGCCTATCCGCTGAAGGGCGGGGCGGTGCGGATCGGGGTGCGGCCCGAGCATCTGCGGCTCGGCGATCACGGGTTGCCGGCCCGCGTCACCCGGGTGGAGGATGTGGGCCGGCACCGGATCGTGCGGCTGCAGATGGCCGGCGGCGGCACCGCCGCGGCGCTGCTGCCCGAGGGGCGGTCCGTGCCCGATGGCGGCACCCATGTGCAGTTCGTGGAGGGCGGCGTGAACGTCTACGAGGACGAGTGGCGCGTGGCCCCCGAGGGCGGCGAGGCGGAGACCGGCAAGGGGGAGGCGGGGCCATGAAGACGCGCGACGAGCGGGCCTGGCTCCTGGTGCTGCCGGTGCTGGTGCTGGTGGCCTTCTCGGCGGTGGTGCCGCTGATGACGGTGGTGAACTACTCGGTGCAGGACACCTTCGGCAACAACGTGTTCTTCTGGGCGGGGCTCGAATGGTTCCGCGAGATGCTGCATTCGGAGCGGATGTGGAACGCGCTGGGGCGGCAGCTGGTCTTCTCCGGCATCATCCTGGCGATCGAGGTGCCGCTGGGGATCTTCGTGGCGGTGAACATGCCGCGCAAGGGCGCCTGGGCGAGCCTGTGCCTGGTGCTGATGGCGCTGCCGCTGCTGATCCCGTGGAACGTGGTGGGCACGATCTGGCAGATCTTCGGCCGGGTCGATATCGGGCTTCTGGGCCACACGCTCGACCGCCTCGGGATCGACTACAACTACACGCAAGGCTTCTACGCCGCCTGGGTGACGGTGATCGCCATGGATGTGTGGCACTGGACCTCGCTGGTGGCGCTTCTGGCCTATGCCGGGCTGCGCTCGATCCCCGACGCCTATTACCAGGCCGCCGAGATCGACCAGGCCTCGCGCTGGTCGGTGTTCCGCTACATCGAGCTGCCCAAGATGCGCGGCGTGCTGACCATCGCGATCCTGTTGCGCTTCATGGACAGCTTCAAGATCTACACCGAGCCCTTCGTGCTGACCGGCGGGGGCCCGGGCAACGCCACCACCTTCCTGTCGATCGACCTCGTGAAGATGGCGCTGGGGCAGTTCGACCTCGGCCCGGCGGCGGCCTTCTCGCTGATGTATTTCCTGGTGATCATGGTGATCTCCTACGTCTTCTACATCGCCATGACCAATCTCGACAAACGCGAGGAGGGCGGATCGTGAGCGACAGGACCTCCGATACCGCCGCCCCGGGTGCGGCCACCCTGCCGGGGGATGTCACCCCCGCGGATGCCAACACGAAGCTGCGGCGCGGCGCGCGGGTCAGCGGCTCGGCCCTGGTGATGGCGCTCTACATCCTCTTCCTGATGCTGCCGATCTACTGGCTCGTGAACATGAGCCTGAAGACCAATTCGGAGATCCTCGGCGCCTTCTCGCTCTGGCCGCGGAACCTGACCTTCCAGAACTACGCCACGATCCTGACGGATGCCTCGTGGTACATGGGCTACGTGAACTCGCTGATCTACGTGGTGATGAACACCGCGATCTCGATCGCGGTGGCGCTGCCCGCGGCCTATGCCTTCTCGCGCTACAGCTTCATGGGCGACAAGCACCTGTTCTTCTGGCTCCTGACCAACCGGATGGCGCCGCCGGCGGTCTTCGCGCTGCCGTTCTTCCAGCTCTATTCCTCGGTCGGCCTCTTCGACACCCATATCGCCGTGGCGCTGGCGCATTGCCTGTTCAACGTGCCGCTGGCGGTGTGGATTCTGGAGGGCTTCATGCGCGGCGTGCCCAGGGAGATCGACGAGACCGCCTATATCGACGGCTATTCCTTCCCGCGCTTCTTCGTGCGGATCTTCATGCCGCTGATCGCGAGCGGGATCGGCGTGGCGGCCTTCTTCTGCTTCATGTTCTCCTGGGTGGAGCTGCTCTTGTCCCGCACCCTGACCTCGGTGGACGCCAAGCCGATCGCCGCCACCATGACCCGCACCGTGGGCGCGGCCGGCGTCGACTGGGGCGTGCTGGCCGCCGCCGGCGTGCTGACCATCATCCCCGGCGCGCTCGTGATCTGGTTCGTGCGCAACTACATCGCCAAGGGCTTCGCCCTGGGGCGGGTGTGATGACACCTAAGCAAGTACGGCTATGGGAGCTCTGGGGGCCGCTGTTCCTCGAAAGAACCGAGAGATTTGAGGGTAATCGTACGTTCCTCTTGAGGGACGTTTTCCGCGATGAGTGGGAGCGCGATATCGGGCGCGACAAATACGCAGCTGGGAAAAGCTGTCAAAACTGCCTGCAGAGAAGGCCTAGGCGATTTCCAGCATCTCGAACCACCTTGGGTCCCGCAGCCCGGTAACAATAATACCCGGTGGAGAAGGAGGGCGAACTGATGGCATGGATGGCCTGGACCTGGCCCACGGCGGCCTTCTTCCTGGTGATCGCGGCGATCCTCGGGGTGATGTCGTACCTGGCGATCCGGTATCCCGAGACGCCGCGGCGGGGGATCTTGCGCATCGAGACGACGCGGGGCGACCGGCTGTTCATCTCGCTGCTGGTCGCGGGCTTCGTGAACCTGGCCTGGCTGGGGCTGGGCCTGGGCAGCCAGTGGGGGGCGCTGGCGCTGTCGCTGGTGCTGGCGGCGGGGATCTTCCGCACCGTGTGACCGGGGCGGGACCGCCGACGCCAACAAGATCAACAAGAACAAGACCAAGAACCGACACCATCAAGGGAGGACGACGATGACACGGATGCTGAGATCCACCACGGCGCTGGCCGTGGGGCTGGGGCTTCTGGCCCCGCCCGCGCTGGCCGACATGGACGCGGCGCGGGAGTTCCTCGACGCCGAGATCGGCGAGGTCTCCACGCTCTCGCGCGAGGCGCAGGAAGAGGAGATGCAGTGGTTCGTCGATGCCGCGGAGCCGTTCCGGGGCATGGAGATCAACGTGGTCTCCGAGACGATCACCACCCACGAATACGAGGCCCAGGTGCTGGCCCCGGCCTTCTCCGCGATCACCGGGATCGAGGTCACCCACGACCTGATCGGCGAGGGCGACGTGGTCGAGCGGCTGCAGGTGCAGATGCAGTCGGGCGAGAACATCTACGACGCCTATGTCAACGACAGCGACCTGATCGGCACCCACTGGCGCTACGGCCAGGCGCGCAACCTGACCGAGTGGATGGAGGGCGAGGGCGCCGAGGTCACCTCGCCGACGCTGGACCTGGAGGACTTCATCGGGCTGGAATTCACCACCGGGCCGGACGGCAACCTCTACCAGCTGCCCGACCAGCAGTTCGCCAACCTCTACTGGTTCCGCTACGACTGGTTCAACGACGAGCAGACCCGGGCCGACTTCCAGGAGGAATACGGCTACGAGCTGGGCGTGCCGGTGAACTGGTCGGCCTACGAGGACATCGCCGAGTTCTTCACCGGCCGCGACATGAGCTACGTCGAGGGCTCGCCCTCCTCGGTCTGGGGCAACATGGATTACGGCAAGAAGGACCCCTCGCTCGGCTGGCGCTACACCGATGCCTGGATGTCCATGGCCGGCATGGGCGATACCGGCGAGCCCAACGGCCTGCCGGTGGACGAATGGGGCATCCGGGTGAACGAGAACTCCCAGCCGGTGGGCGCCTGCATCGACCGGGGCGGGGCCACCAACTCGCCCGCCGCCGTCTATGCCGTCGACAAGGCGATCAAGTGGCTGCAGGACTATTCCCCGCCCCAGGCCGCCGGCATGACCTTCTCCGAGGCCGGCCCGGTGCCCGGCCAGGGCAACATCGCCCAGCAGATGTTCATGTACACCACCTTCGTCGCCCCCCTCGTCGAGTCCGACGCGGTGATGAACGAGGACGGCACGCCCAAATGGCGCCTCGCCCCCTCGCCCCACGGCGTCTACTGGGAGGAGGGGATGAAGGTCGGCTACCAGGACGTGGGCTCCTGGACGATCCTCGACTCCACCCCCGTGGACCGCGCCAAGGCGGCCTGGCTCTATGCCCAGTTCGTCACCTCCAAGACCGTGGACGTGAAGAAGGCCGATGTGGGCCTCACCTTCATCCGCGACTCGACCATCAACTCCGAGCACTTCACCGAGCGCGCGCCGCGCCTGGGCGGCCTGGTGGAGTTCTACCGCTCGCCCGACCGGGTGCGCTGGTCGCCAACCGGGACCAACGTGCCGGACTATCCCAAGCTGGCGCAGCTGTGGTGGCAGAATATCGGCGACGCCATGTCGGGGGCCAAGTCCTCCAAGGAGGCGCTCGACACGCTCTGCGCCGACATGGAGGACGTGATGTCCCGGCTCGAGCGGGCCGGCATCCAGGGCGATCTCGGCCCCGCCCTCAACGAGGAGCGCGACCCGCAATACTGGCTCGACCAGCCCGGCGCCCCAAAGCCCGCGCTCGACAACGAGGAGGAGGACCCCGAAACCATCCCCTACGACGACCTCGTCCAGTCCTGGCAGTGACCGATCGCGGAGCGCGCGCATCCCCGCGCGCCCCGCAACCCCCGCACCGCACGGCCCGCACGGACGGACGGTGCGCCAATGCGCCTCACCCATCCGGTGATTTGGACAGTCGGTACCGCTCCAGTTCCTCGGGCAGAAGGAGGTAGATCGACTCCGGCGGCGTCGCCAGCGCATGCCGCATGACCAGCGGATCGACTCCCATCTCGTCCAGATACCCCATCACCCGGCCCTGTCCCCGCTGCACGTCCTCCACCGCGAGAAACGCCGGCAGCACGGTGTTCTCGCCAAAGGCATGCTGATGCACGCCGACCGAGCCCTCGGGAGAGACGACGCGGGGCGCTCCGCCGGCCAGAATGTAGGGACAGGCGGAGAGGCAGACATCGCCCGCCACGACCTCCGTCGCGAGGCCGAGCGTGCGGATGGCGCGGCCGATCTCCAGCGCGTCGTCCACCGATCCGCCCGGAGAATGCAGCACGAGCGCGGTCGCGGGATCGCGCTCCGCCAGCCGGTCGGCCAGAAGGTCCGGGATCCGGGCGCCGTCGCCGGGGGCCACCGTGCCGACCATGCGCAGCACGGACCGGCCGGCAAGATCGGCCTCCTCCAGCGTGAGGCGCGCGGGCATGTCCCCGGTGCGGGGAAAGGGTGTGCCCGGCCGATCGGGCAGCGCGCCGGGATCGTAGCGCCGGGTCTGGTCGCCCGGGCGAACGGGCTGTTCCAGTCCGGGCGAGCCGTCGCCCCCCGGCAGGCGGGGCAAGCCGATCGACATGTCGCCCGCCACGAGCGCCGCGCCGATGAGGATCTGAAGGCCGAGGATGCCCTTGATCACCCGGGCCGGCGTGGCCGTCATTCCGGGCGTCCGCGGATCGGGGTCGGCACCGCCGGCGCCCCGTCGGGCGGGTCGCGGCGGACCGGGGCGGCGGCCGCTGGCGGATCGGCCGTGGGTGGCGCCTCGACCTCGCGGAGGGCGGCCATTGCCGCGCGCAACTCGGCCACGGTCATCCGGTCCTCGAAGGGCGCGCGGTCCTGCGAGCGTCGGATCGCGGCGTGGCTGACCATGAGGATGAAGACCAGCACCCCGGGCAGGAGGTCGATGGCGATGGCCCCCGCCCAGGAGGGCACGAAATTGCCGGCATATCGGATCACCGCGTCGGCCGAGGAGATCGGCGTGTAGCTGACCTCGGCCGGCGCCTCCATCGCCTCGACCGAGGCGGCGGCCTCGGCGAGCGTCCGGGCGCGCTGCTCCAGTACGCCGAGGACGGAGTCGAGGGTCGCGCGCTGGCCCTGGGCAGTGGATTCCGTGCGAGACAGGGCAGGGCGCACGACCGAGGCAGCGAGGTCGGTGGCCGCGCGCGCCACGAGGGGAGCCACGGAGAGCTGGCGCATCTGGCTGATGAGGCCGGCGAGGCGGACCGCGTCTTCGCTGAACTCCACCGACCGAGCCTCGACCGGCCCCGGCTCGACCGTCAGGGCGCGCATCCGGCTGAGGATCTCGTTCCCCTCGGCGAAGGCAGTGGCGACGGCGGCATCCTGCGCGGCGATCTGGTTTTCGAGCGCGGCGAGTTCGTCGGCCTTCTGCGTGAGAACGCGGAACACCGCGCCGCGGCCGGCGATGCCCGAGAGAGAGCCGGTTGCCTCCTGCTCGGACAGGTCCTCGAAGCTCTGCCGGACACGGGCGACGTCGCGTTCCAGAGATTGCGCGGCGATGGCGATGTCGTGGGCGCGCTCCAGCTCGCCCTGGTAATCCTGGACGGTCCGGGCGAGATGCTGCTCTACCGCCGCCGCCCCGGCGAGGGCAGCCGCGTTCAACCAGGACGACATGGCGATGATCGCCACCGAGCCCAGCGCCATGGCCCCCAGCAGACCCAGCCGCGAGCTCGCCGTGCGCATCGCCGGCAGAAGGCGCATCAGGTAGGACCAGAACACGAAGATGCCCACCGACACGGCCACGGAATAGGCCAGCGCCGCGAAGACGCTGAGCGCGCCGTTATCGTCGAGAAGCGACGAGACCCCGAGATAGGTGTAGATCCCCGAGGCCGTCGAGAGCACCCCGAGGGCGGCGCCGGAGAAGGTGTCGAGCCACGACAGGTGCCCCTCGATCTCCCGCGCATGGCGCGGGTCGGTGCGGTCGCTCATGGCCATGCTCCGGTGCGGGTCGGTCTCGGCACCTTGCCTGTCAGGGCGCGGCTTGCCAAATCACGGAACTGCGGGAGGATAGGCGGGACCACCACGACCGTTGGGTGTCGAAATTCCCGAGGACCTGACTAAGCAGGTGGGCGCCAGGTAGTCGAACCACGGTCCGGCCAGAGCCAGCTCCCTCGGAATTGATATAGGCCACCGGAATTTTCCCCGTGACGGGAAGGGCAGTGCCCGCCTGACACCGAAGTAATCGGACGGTGCCCGTCTGACAAGACGCCGCCGGTCTTGAATTTCGTTTCCGGTCTGTTCACAAGGCGGCCATGCGTGACGGATGTGCCGATCCTTGTCCCAAGCCGGGCCAGTTGCTGGCGCGAGGAGTTGGGCGCGCGCTGGTCTCCCACGGATTTGCCTGCGTCGAGGAACTGTCGCCGACGCCAGGGCTGCGCGTCGATCTCATGGCGCTCGGCCCGCGCGGGGAGATCTGGGTGGTCGAGTGCAAGTCGAGCCGCGCCGATTTCACCTCGGATGCCAAGTGGCAGGGCTATCTCGAGTGGTGCGACCGCTATTTCTGGGCGGTGGACCGGGACTTTCCCACCGAACTCCTGCCGCCGGAGACCGGGCTGATCGTGGCGGATGCCTACGATGCCGAGATCGTCCGGATGCCGACCGAAACACGGCTCGCCCCGGCACGGCGGAAGGCGCTGGTCCAGAAATTCGCCACCCTCGCGGCGCGGCGGCTGCACGGGTTGCGCGATCCGGGCCTTGAACCGGGGGCGGGCTAGCGCTTCTTCTTGCGGCCCGAGGCGCGGGCGGCCTGGGCGGCGGCGCGAATCTCGTCGGCGATCTCCTCGGCCTCCTCGGGGTCGAAATCCATCGGGACCTCGATGCCGCCATCGGCCTCGACATAGATCCGCACCATGCCGGTGTCGGTCGGTCCGATCTGCAGGTTCGCCGAGGTGTCGCTCGCGTCGTTGATGCCCATTCCGGTCCTCCTTCGACCTGTGCGCGCGGCGTGATGCCGGTGCCCATCGCTAGTGCCCGCCGGACGCGGCCGCAAGACGGATCGGCGCCCCGGATTTCACGCCGGCCCGCTTGCATCCGACGCCCGGGGGGCGTAAACGGCGCGCGTGTGCCGCCTTAGCTCAGTAGGTTAGAGCGCTAGATTGTGGATCTAGAGGTCCCCCGTTCGAGCCGGGGAGGCGGTACCACCTTTCCAGACATCGCGAACGATCCGGCCAGGGGCGCTGGAGCGACCCGGCGCGTGCCGGCGATGCGCTGACGCCCGCCCGTCGTCGTTTCTCTGCGTGGGGGAAAGTGGTGGGCGACCTAGGAATCGAACCTAGCGTGCGTCTCCGCGAGGGAGTTACAGTCCCCTGCCACACCTTGCGGCCTGTCGCCCGACCTGACTGTGGCGCCGGGCGTATCTTTCGCGCCGGGGAGCGTCAAGGCGAATTTCGCTTGAAAAGGCCGGCGCGCCTGGCGCAACAGGCGGCATGGCGAAGAAACCGAAATGGGTGGTCGACAAGGAGCGCGACCGGCGCGACGCGGCGCGCGAGACGGTCTGGCTGTTCGGGATCCACGCTGTGGCAGACGCGCTGGCCAACCCCGCGCGCGACAAGCTGCGCCTGGTGGTGACGCGCAATGCCCGCGACCGGCTGGGCCCGCTGGCGGATGTGGCGGGACTTGCGGTGGAGGAGGCCGATCCGCGCCGGTTCCCGGCCCCGCTCGACCCCGGCTCGGTGCATCAGGGCGCGGCGCTGGAGGTTCGGCCGCTGGACTGGGGCGGGCTGGAGGACGTGGCCCTGCGCGAGGGCGGACCGATCGTCGCCCTCGACCGGGTGACCGACCCGCATAACGTGGGCGCGATCCTGCGCTCGGCCGAAGTGTTCGGCGCCCGCGCGGTTATCGCTCCAGCGCGCCATTCCCCGCCCGAGACCGGGGCGCTGGCCAAGACGGCCTCCGGTGCGCTGGAGCGGCAACCCTATCTGCGGATCGGCAACCTGGCCGAGGGATTGATCCGGCTGAAGGAGATGGGGTTTGTCTGCCTGGGACTGGCGGGCGAGGCGGAGGACGACATCGCCGCGGCGGTGGCCTGGGCCGGCGGCCGCCCGCTGGTCCTCGCGCTCGGTGCCGAGGGTCCGGGGCTGCGGCAGCGCACGCGGGAGACCTGCGACGCCCTGGTTCGGATCGACGCGGCGGGCGCCTTCGGCTCGCTCAACGTGTCGAACGCCGCGGCGATCGCGCTCTATGCGGCGACCCGGGCCGGGCCTTCACATCAGCGCGACGGCTCTTTTTCCTGACCTGTTGCACAACCACATCTGTTGCATCGCCGGATGCGGAACGTCCGGCGTGAATCACTGTCCCTCGTTCCGACACTTCGGCCCGGGTCTCGCGACTCGGGCCTTTTTTCGCCATGCCCCTTGCGATCGGGGCGCAGAGCGCGATGATCCGCTCATGACAGACGACGATCTGCGCCGCATACTCCGCTCGGTCCGCTCCATCGCCTGCGTCGGCGTGTCCGAGAAGCCGGTGCGGCCGAGCCACTACGTGGCGCGTTATCTCTCGCTCAAGGGGTATCTCGTGCACCCGGTCAATCCGCTCCTGGCCGGACAGACGCTGTTCGGACGCAGGGTGGTCGCGGATCTGGCCGAACTGCCCGACGACGTGGAGATGATCGACATCTTCCGCCGCTCCGAGCATGTGCCGCCCATCGTCGAGCAGGCGCTGGACGTGATGCCGGCGCTGAAGGTCGTCTGGATGCAGATCGGCGTGGAGAGCGCCGAGGCCGCCGAGGCCGCCCGGGCGCGAGGGCTGGAGGTGGTGATGAACCGTTGCCCCAAGATCGAGTATCAGCGGCTGTTCGGCGAATTGCGCATGGGCGGCTTCGCGACCGGCGTGATCTCGTCGAAGCTGGGCTAGTCCTGCCGCCAGGCGGGGGGGCGTTTGGCCAGGAACGCGTCGATCCCCTCTTCGGTGCCCCTGTCGAGCATGTTGCGCACCATCACATCCCCGGTATGGGCATAGGCGGCCGCAAGGGTCATCTCGGCCTGCTCGTAGAAGGCGCGCTTGCCCACCGCCACGGCGCTGCCGAGCTTGTCGGCCACGGTGCCGGCCAGTTCCCCGGTCGCGGCCTGCAGATCCTGAGGGGGGACGGCGCGGTTGATCAGGCCGATCTCCAGCGCCTCGGCGGTCTCGATCAGTCGCCCTGTGCTCAGCATCTCGAAGACCCGCTTGCGCGGGGCGTTGCGCGACAGGGCGACCATGGGGGTGGAGCAGAACAGGCCGATATTCACCCCGTTGACCCCGAATCGCGTGCCCTCGGCCGCCACCGCCATGTCGCAGGAGGCGACGAGCTGGCAGCCGGCGGCCGCGGCCACGCCATGAACCTCGGCGATGACCGGCTGGGGCAGCCGGGGGATCGCCTGCATGACCTCACTACAGCGGGTGAAGAGATCGTGGAATGCGGCCGCGCCGCCATCCTCGGCCTGCCGCTTGGCCTGCATCTGACGCAGGTCGTGCCCGGCGCAGAAGGCGCGACCGGCACCGGCGAGGATCACCGCGCGGATCGCCCGATCAGCCTCGAGTTCCGCGAACGCGTCGGAAAGGGCCGCCAGCATCTCGTCGGACAGGGCGTTCAGCCGGTCCGGGGCGTCGAGCGTCAGCCGTGCCACCGCGCCCGTATCCTCTCGTCTCAGCATCGCCTTCCCTCCGGTCGCCGCGCAGGCGATGTGGGCATCTCGCGACCCGAGCGTCAATGGGGGCGGGTTTGACGGCGCATTCTTGCCGGGCGATAGGGGAAGGCGGATCGGGAAGAGGTGGACCGGATGCGCATGGGAATCGAGGATCTGCACGCCTTCCTGGAGGCGGAGTTCCCGCAGGTGGCGCCGGATTTCACCATCGAGAGCGTTGACTCGGCGGCCCTGGTCCTCCGGCTGGAAGCGGGGGAACGGCATCTGCGGCCGGGCGGCACGGTGTCGGGACCCGCGCTGTTCGCCCTGGCCGATGTGGGGGTGTATCTCGCCATCCTGTCGCGGATCGGCCCCGTGGCGCTGGCGGTGACCACGAATTGCAGCATTGACTTCTTGCGCAAGCCGGCCGCCGGCGCGGCGCTGCGCGCCGAGGTGCGGCTGCTGAAGCTGGGGCGGCGGCTGGCGGTGGGCGACGTGCTGATCCGCTCGGCGGGGGTCGAGGGGCCGGTGGCCCGCGCCGGCCTGACCTATTCGATCCCGGCGGAGCGTTAGCCCCGCGGCCGGGTTGGCCGGTCGAAGATCCGCTTGCCCATGAGCGAGGCCGTCAGCTCGATCATCAGGCGCGCGGTGCGGCCGCGCTCGTCCAGCGCCGGGTTCAGCTCCACCAGATCGAGCGAGGTCACGAGGCCCGATTCGCTCAGCATCTCCATCACCAGGTGGGCCTCGCGGAAGGTGGCGCCCCCGGGCACCGTGGTGCCGACCGCGGGGGCGATCGAAGGGTCGAGGAAGTCGACGTCCAGCGACACATGCAGCATCGCATCGCCGGCCGCCGCGACGCGGCCCAGAAAGTCGCGCAGCGGCGCGGCCATCCCGGTCTCGTCGATCTCGCGCATGTCGTGGAGCCGAGCCCCGGTGCGTGACAGGCGGTCGCGTTCACCCGCGTCCACCGAGCGCAGGCCGATCATGGCGATGTTCTCGGGCGGAACCGGCCTGACGAGCGGCGGGAACCCGTCGAATCCGCGTTGCCCGGTGACATAGGCAACCGGCGTGCCATGCAGGTTGCCCGACTCGGTCGTCTCGGGGGTGTGGAAGTCGGAATGGGCGTCGAGCCACAGAAGGAAGAACGGCCGGTCCCTGTCGGCCGCCCGCGCGGCCATGCCCGCGACGCTGCCCAGGGCGAGGGCGTGATCGCCGCCCATGAAGATCGGCAGGCCCGCCGCACCGCGAGCTTCGCGGGCGATGGTCTCGGTCCAGGCCGCGACCGCGCCGGGGCGGTGGAGATGCACGGGGCCGGGCACCGACCAGTCGATGCCGGGGGCGAGGTTGCCGCGATCCGTCACATGATGGCCGAGAGCGGTGAGGGCTGCCTCGATCCCCGCCACGCGATAGGCGTCGGGGCCCATCACGCACCCGGGACGCGCCTTGCCGCAATCCACCGGCACGCCGATCAGGGTGATGTCGGTCATGGGCTGCCTCCGCGATCCTGACGCTCCCTTAGCGGCAGCGCGCGGGGCAGGGCAACCGCGTCAGGCCGCGCGGCGCAGGGCGGCGATCCAGAGCGCAGCGAGGAACAGCGACAGGATCGCGTTCCAGGAGGCCATCGACAGCCCGGCCAGCGACCAGGCGACCTCGTCGCACATGACCACCCGGCCCGGCCCGTCTGTGGAGAGCAGGTCGCCCCCGCCCAGGCCGCCGAGCGAGGCGCCGCCCGAACAGGAGGACGGCCCCTCCCACCAAGTCGCGCTCCACCCCGGTATGGTAGAGGCCGATGCAGCGCGGTGGCGAGCGCCGCCGCGCCGCCGAGAAGCGCCACCGGCCGGCCGGCCCATCCCAAGGCGACGAGGCCGAGGATGATCGCGCCCATGTGCGGCCAGCGCTGCCACAGGCACAGCTTGCAGGGCGCGTAGCCCAGCGCCTGGAAGGCGTAGGCGCCGAGGAGAAGGCCCAGCGATCCGGCCGCCGCAGCCAGCATGAGGGATCGCGGGGTCACAGGTAGTGCACCGCGGCGAAGCCCCCGAACAGGGCCACGCAGAACAGCGAGAAGACGAGGCCCAGGCGCTGTTCGATGAAGTCGCGGATCGGCGGGCCGAAGGCGCGGAGAAGGGCCGCCACGACGAAGAACCGCAGCGCCCGCGCGACGATCGATGCCACGACGAAGATCGGCAGGTTCAGCGCCGTCGCCCCCGACAGGATCGTCACGACCTTGAACGGAAACGGCGTAAGCCCCGCGATCAGCACCGCCCAGGCGCCGAAGGCGTTGTAACTCTGTCGGAATTCCTCGAATCGGTCGGCCTTGCCGTAAAATTCCAGAACCGGCCGGCCGAGCTGCTGGAACAGTTCGGCGCCGATCCAGTAGCCCGCGAGGCCGCCCAGGACGGAAGACAGGGTGGCCACGGCGGCGATCACCCAGGCACGGCGGGGGGCGGCGAGGATCATCGGAATCATCAGCACGTCAGGCGGGATCGGAAAGACCGACGATTCGACGAAGGACACGACCGCCAGCGCCCACATCGCATGGGGATGGGCGGCGAGGGACAAGGTCCAGTCATACAGGCGGCGCAGCATGGGCGGGAAGGACCACGCGTTGCCGGTTCCGGTCAAGCCGCAAAGCGATACTATGCGGTGGCAGGCGCAACGGGGCGGGGACCTGGAAATGAAATGGCGCGGACGGCGGCAAAGCCGCAACATCGAGGACAGGCGCGGCCGACGCGGCGGCCGGGTGGTGGCCGCGGGTGGAACTGGCGGGTTGGGGGTGCTGGCGATCGTCGTGGTCGGATGGTTCCTCGGCGTGGATCTCACGCCGTTGCTCCAGACGCAGGTGGAGACCGGCCAAGGCGGCGGAGAGATCACCGCCGCCGACGAGGAACGGGCCGAGTTCGTCGCCGTGACGCTGGCCGACACGGAGGAGGTCTGGGCGGAGATCTTCGACGCCCAATTGGATGAGGCCTACACGCCGGCGACCCTCGTACTGTTCAAGGGCGTGACGCAGAGCCCCTGCGGCGGCGCGTCCGGAGCGACGGGCCCGTTCTACTGCCCGGCGGATCGCAAGGCGTATCTCGACACGGATTTCTTCGTCACGCTCGACCGCCAGTTGGGCGCAGAGGGCGACTTCGCCGCCGCCTACGTGATCGCGCACGAGATCGCGCATCACGTCCAGAACGAGATAGGGGTCCTCGGCCAGGCGCACGCGCTGCGCCGGCAGCTCGGCCAGGCGGAGGCGAACGCGATCTCGGTGCGGATCGAACTGCAGGCCGATTGCCTGGCCGGCGTCTGGGCACGCTGGGCCGACGAGCGTTTCGACAGCCTCGATCCGGGCGATATTGGCGAGGCCATGGAGGCGGCACGGCGGATCGGCGACGACGAGTTGCAGAAGCGGGCCGGTCGGGTGCCGGCACCGCATACCTTCACGCACGGGACGGCCGAGCAGCGGCAGCGATGGTTCCGTACCGGCCACGAGGCGGGCGAGATCGCCGCCTGCGACACCTTCACGGCAGACAGGATCTGACGCCGCTCCCGTATTGACACGCCCCCCCGGGTCGTTACCTGACCCGCACCATGGCCGAGGCGAACAAGATCACGATGGGGGGGGCGCCCGAGGGATTCGACGCCCGCCTCGTTCTCGACGAGATCGGCCGCGCCGGTTTCGCCCTCCATGTCGCGCGCGACGACAAGCGGCTGGCGGCGATGCAGGCCGCGCTTGCCTTCCACGATCCGGGGCTTCCCGTCTTCGCCTTCCCGGCCTGGGACTGTCTGCCCTACGACCGGGTCAGCCCCAATCCCGACATCTCGGCGGCGCGGATGGCCACGCTGGCCGCGCTCACCCACGGGATGCCGAAACGGTTCGCCGTTCTGACCACGGTGAACGCCGCCACGCAGAAGATCCCGCCGCGCGCGACGATCCGCGAGGCGTCCTTCACGGCCCGGGTCGGCCACCGGATCGACGAGCAGGCGCTGCGCGCGTTCCTGGTGCGGATGGGCTTCACGCAGGCGCCGACGGTGCTGGAGCCGGGCGATTACGCGATCCGCGGCGGCATCATCGACGTCTGGCCGCCGGGCGAAGCCGGACCGGTGCGGCTGGACCTGTTCGGCGACACGCTGGACGGCGCGCGCCGCTTCGATCCGTCGAACCAGCGCACCACCGAGAAGCTGTCCGAGGTGGAGCTTGCGCCCGTCTCGGAAGTGATCCTCGACGAGGAGGCGATCCGCCGGTTCCGCCAGGCCTACCGCATCGAGTTCGGCGCCGCGGGAACCGACGATCCGCTCTACGAGGCGATCAGCGCCGGCAAGAAGCATGCCGGCGCCGAGCACTGGCTGGGTTTCTTCCACGCCGAGCTGGAGACGATCTTCGACTATCTGCCCGGCGCGGCGGTGACCCTCGACGACCAGGTGACGCCGGCCCGGCTGGCCCGCTGGGACACGGTGAGCGACCAGTACGACAACCGGCTCGACGCGATGCAGAAGAAGGGGCGGGTCGACACGGTCTACAAGCCCGCCCCGCCCGAGACCCTCTATCTGGATGACGATGCCTGGGAGCGGGCGGTGCGGGATCACCGCGTGGTGAAGTTCCACCCGCTGCCGCAGGCGTCGGGGCCGGGCGTCGCCGATGGCGGCGGCCGGATCGGTCGCAATTTCAGCCCCGAGCGACAGCAGGAGAATGTGAGCCTGTTCGGGGCCTTGGCGGAACATGTTGAGGCAAAGCGCAAGGACGGGCAGGTGATCGTCGCCTCCTATTCCGAGGGCGCACGGGAGCGCCTGTCGGGCCTCCTCGAAGACGAAGAGGTGCCCGGGGCGACCGAAATCCGCGATCTGCGGGACGTGCCCGAGGGGACCGGCGGCCTCTTCCTCGCCGTCTGGGGGCTGGAACACGGGTTCGAGGGGCCTCACGGCAACGACCACCTGACGGTCATTTCCGAGCAGGACGTGCTGGGCGACCGGCTGGTTCGCAAGGGACCGAAGAAGCGCCGGGCGGAGAATTTCCTGACCGAGGCGCAATCGCTCTCGCCCGGCGATCTGGTCGTGCACGTGGATCACGGGGTGGGCCGCTTCACCGGGCTCGAAGTGGTGACCGCCGCCGGCGCGGCGCATGAATGCGCGCTCCTGGAATATGCGGGGGGCGACCGGCTCTACCTGCCGGTGGAGAATATCGAGCTCTTGAGCCGGTTCGGCCACGAGGAGGGCCTGCTCGACAAGCTCGGCAGCGGCGCCTGGCAGGCCAAGAAGGCGAGGCTGAAGGAGCGCATCCGCGAGATCGCCGATCGCCTGATCCGGATCGCCGCGGAACGGCTGGTGCGGCGCGCGCCGATCCTGCAGCCACCCGACCACGCCTGGGAGGATTTCTCGGCCCGCTTCCCCTACGAGGAGACCGAGGATCAGTTGAAGGCGATCGAGGACGTGATGGCGGATCTCGAACGGGGCCTGCCGATGGACCGGCTGATCGTCGGCGATGTCGGTTTCGGCAAGACCGAGGTGGCCATGCGCGCCGCCTTCATCGCCGCCATGTCCGGCGCCCAGGTCGCGGTGATCGCGCCTACGACCCTCCTGGCGCGGCAGCATTACAAGTCCTTCGCCGAGCGGTTCCGCGGCTTCCCGGTGCAGGTGCGGCAACTGTCGCGCTTCACCTCGGACCGCGACGCGAAACAGACGCGGCAGGGGATCGCCGATGGCACCTGCGACATCGTCATCGGCACCCATGCGCTGCTGGCCAAGCAGGTGAAGTTCCGGAATCTCGGCCTCCTCGTGATCGACGAGGAGCAGCATTTCGGGGTGAGCCACAAGGAACGGCTGAAATCGCTCAGGACGGACGTTCACGTGCTGACGCTGACCGCGACGCCGATCCCGCGCACGCTGCAGCTGTCGCTGACCGGTGTTCGCGATTTGTCGATCATCGGCACGCCTCCAGTCGATCGTCTCGCGATCCGCACCTATGTCTCGGAATTCGACGCGGTGACGATTCGCGAGGCGCTGCTGCGGGAGCATTACCGCGGCGGGCAGAGCTTCATCGTGGCGCCCCGGATCAAGGACCTCCCCGAGATGGAGGAGTTCCTGAAGACCGAGGTGCCCGAGATCACCTTCGTCACCGCCACCGGCCAGATGGCGGCGGGCGAGCTCGACGACCGGATGAACGCCTTCTACGATGGCGCCTACGACGTGTTGCTGGCCACGACCATCGTGGAATCGGGGCTGGATATCCCGACGGCGAACACGATGGTGGTCTGGCGCGCCGACATGTTCGGCCTGGCGCAACTCTACCAGATCCGGGGCCGGGTCGGCCGCGCAAAGCATCGCGCCTATGCCTACTTGACGACGAAGCCGCGGGCGAAGCTGACGCCCACCGCCGAGAAGCGCCTGCGCGTGCTGGGATCGCTCGACACGCTCGGTGCGGGCTTCAACCTCGCCGCGCAAGACCTGGATATCCGGGGCGCCGGCAACCTCGTGGGCGAGGAGCAGTCGGGCCAGATCCGGGAGGTCGGCTACGAACTCTACCAGTCGATGCTGGAGGAGACGATCGGCAAGCTGAAGGCCGGCGAGCTGGAGGGGATCGAGGGGCTGGACGATGCCGGCGAATGGTCGCCGCAGATCAACTTGGGCGTGCCGGTCCTGATCCCCGAGGACTATGTGCCCGATCTCGACGTGCGGCTTGGCCTCTATCGCCGGTTGTCCAACCTGACCACGAAGGTGGAACTCGAAGGTTTCGCGGCAGAGCTGATCGACCGGTTCGGTGAGTTGCCCAAGGAGGTCAACACGCTTCTGCTGGTGGTGCGGATCAAGGCGGAGTGCAAGAAGGCCGGGATCTCCAAGCTGGATGCCGGGCCGAAGGGCGCGACGATCCAGTTCCACAACGACAAGTTCGCCTCGCCCGAGGGCCTCGTGCGGTTCATCGAGGCGCAGAAGGGGCTGGCGAAGGTGAAGGACAACCGCATCGTCGTGCGGCGCGACTGGTCTAAGGACAGCGAAAAGATCAAGGGCAGCTTCGCCATCGCGCAGGATCTGTCCCGGCATGCCCGCGCGGCCGAGGAGGCGACGCGGGCCGCGGGTTGAGCCCAGTCTGGGGGCGCTAGAAAAGGAACCGGGCGGTGCCGCGGTACCGCGCATGGGCGGCCCCGAAGCGCCGCGCGAGGTCCCTGTCCTCCACCAGAGAGGCGTAGAACAGGGCCGCACAGCCGGCCACCGCGGCGACCAGCGCTGCGGACGAGGCGCCGAGGATGGCCAGCCCCACCAGCGAGGCGATCTGGCCGGCATATTGCGGGTGCCGGCGCCGGGCATAGGCGCCGTCCGTGACCAGCCCCACATCCCAGCCCGAAGTGCCCGCCAGGCCGAGATCTACGATTCCGCGGCCCTGGACCCAGAAGGACAGCAGCGTCAGGCCCGCACCGCCGATGCCCCAGCGCAGCCAGCCGGGCCAGCCGAGGCCGTTCCAGTCCGCCGTGGCGGCGTTGATCAGGCCGACATAGATCGCCGTCGTCAGCCCCCATGCCCAGATCGCCGTGGGCCAGTTGCCGCGCGCCGGGGGCCAGATCCGCCGGATGCCCCTGTCTGAGAGGAACAGGATCGCGCCCCATGCGGCGGAGGCGCCAAGGGAGAGGGAAAGCCAGACCAACATGCGCGGCACAGGAGGCCAATGCCGCGCCGCGCGCAAGGTTCTGTGGGCGCGTCGCGACGATCTGGCGCCGGGCAGGATCCTAGTTGACAGGGCCTCGGGATGCGGAGGGTAGTGGGAGCGGGACCCGCCGCGTTCAGATGGCGGCCCGGGCCGCATTGCCGCCATCGAGCCGGGAGCATGGCATGACAGAGCGAACCCTGACCCATGCGCTGTCGCCCAGCAGGCCGCCGCAGATCGGGATGGTGGTGCTGCAGACCGACGAGACGATCGAGCGCGATTTCCGCCGGCTGCTCCCACCGGAGGTGGAATGCCTCGTCACCCGCGTCCCGTTCGAGGCCTATGTGACGCCCGGCGCGCTGGCAGCGATGGAAGGCCGGATCGGCGACGCGGTGGGGCTGCTGCCGCCCCGGGCGCAATACGAATGCCTCGCCTATTGCTGCACTTCCGCCTCGGCCCAGATCGGACTGACCCGGATCGGCGACATCCTGCGCAGTGCCGCCGATACGCGCAGCGTGACGAACCCCGTCTCGGCGCTCATCGCGGCGTGCCGTCATCTGGGCCTGTCGCGATTGGCCTTGCTGTCCCCCTACAGCGAGGAAGTCTCGACCCGGCTGCGGGAGGTGGTCGCGGCGAACGGGGTCGATACCCCGGTCTTCGGCAGTTTCGAGGTGATCGAGGATGCCCGGGTCGTCCGGATCGACGGCGAATCCATCATCGCCGGGACGCGGGCGCTGCTCAAGCAGGGCGGGGTGGACGGGGTGTTCCTCTCCTGCACCAATCTTCGCACGCTCGAAGTGATCGCCCCGCTCGAGGAGGAGCTCGGCCTGCCGGTCCTGTCGAGCAATCAGGTCCTGGCCTGGCACATGCTGACGCTGGCCGGGGCCTCCGCTGCGGCAGAGGCGCCGGGGCGCCTGTTCCGTTCGGCGCCGGCGCCCGTCAGTTGACGCTCAGACGACCAGCACCGGGCAGGGGGCGAGGCCGGTCACCTTGTGCGAGACGCTGCCGAGCAAGTAATCTTCCAGCGAGCCGAGGCCCCGGCTGCCGATCACGATCAGGTCGTGGCCATGCTCGATCGCGAAGGAGACGATCGTGCGGGCCGGCGCCCCCGCCTTCACGAAGGCCCGCGCGCCGGTTACGCCTTCCTCGGCGGCGATGGCCTTGCCGTGTTCGGCGACGTCGCGCCCGTAATCCCGCATCGCGGCGTCGAGCGGCCCGGGATCGTCTGTACGCACCATCGACAGGGAGGCCTCGATCATCGAGCGGTGCCTGTAGACCGTCAGGATCGTCAGATTCGCTGCCATCAGGTGCGCCAGCTGCGCCGCCTTGCGCAGCGCGCGCTCGCCGTTGCGGGAGCCATCGTAGGGCGCCAGGATCGAGGTGAACATGCCTGCTGACCCCGTCATTCCGCGAACGCCATGTCACGCAGGAAGAGCGCGATCTGGGGGAAGAAGATCAATAGCACCGACACTCCGAGGAGGATCGCGATGAAGGGCGGCGTGCCGCGGATCACCTCCAGATAGGGGCGCTTGAACACCGCGATCGCGGTGAAGATGTCGCAGCCGAAGGGCGGCGTGGCCGAGCCGATGGCCACCTGAAGCGTGATGATCGTCCCCACCAGCACCGGATCTAGGCCGACCAATTCAACCACCGGCGCGAAGATCGGCACCAGGATCAGGATGACCACGATCGGATCGACGAACATGCACCCGATGAAGAAGGCGATCGAGATCACGAAGAGCACGCCGATCTGCCCCATCTGGTCGATTCCGATGCCGGACAGGATCGATTGCGGGATCTGCGCGAAGGAGATTACCCACGAGAAGGCCGCCCCGGCCGCGACCAGTATGAAGACGACGCCGGTGATCAGCCCGGTGGAGCGGGCCGTGTCGTAGACGCCCTTGAGGTCGAGGGAGCGGAAGACGATGACCTCCAGGATCAGCGCGTAGAGTACGCAGGCGGCGGCGGCTTCGGTGGGGCTGAAGATCCCGCCATAGATGCCGCCGATGATGATCGCGGGGAAACCCAGCGGCCAAAGCGCGTCGCGCGCCGCGCGGGCGCGTTCGGACCAGCTGGATTTCGGCTCGGTGGGGACGCCCGTGCGCAGGGCGTAGATGTAGGAGTAGATGGCGAAGCAGACCAGGATCAGCAGGCCCGGTCCGATCCCGGCGATGAACAGCTCGGCGATCGACGTCCCCGAGACGACCCCGTAGATGATCATCCCGATCGAGGGCGGGATCAGGAAGGCGATGTCGGAAGCGTTCACGATCAGCGCCAGGATGAAGCTGTCGCCGTAGCCGGCCTTCTGCATGCGGGGCCGCAGGGGCGACCCGATGGCGACCACCGTCGCTTGGGTCGAGCCCGAGACGGCGCCGAACATGGTGCAGGCCGCGGCGGTGGAGATGGCGAGCCCCCCGCGGACATGGCCGACGAAGGCCATCACGAGGTCGATGAGCCGTCCCGCCGACTGGCCGCGGGTCATGATGTCGGCGGCGAAGATGAACATCGGCACGGCGATGAGCGAGGCGGGCCTGATCCCGGCCATCATCTGCTGGACCATGGTCTCGAGCTGCGCGAAGCCGCCGAACAGTGTCAGGAAGCCGACGAATGCCCCGACGATCAGCGGGATCATCATCGGAAAGCCCAGCAGCAACAGAACGATCATGATGGAGAAGATGGCCGTGGCCATTGCGTCAGACCTCCATCTCGTCGTCGCCGTAACCTTCGAGGACGACGGTCGACAGCCAGATATCCTTGTCGATGACGTTCTTCACTGCGGTCAGGGCGTATTGCAGCCCGGTCATGAAGAATCCGAGCGGCACGATGAGCAGGCTCGACCAGACCGGGATCTGCAGCGCCGGCAGCACCCGGCCCCGGCCGGCCTGGGTCATCATGTACTGCCAGGAATACCAAGCCAGGCCGAACATGAAGACGGCGGTCGTCACGGCGATCACGATCATGAGGATCTTGCGCGCCCTTGCGGGCAGCGCGTCGTAGATGGCGGACATGCGGATGTGCCGCCCCTGCCGCGCGGCGTAACTGATGCCGGCGAAGGTGATGACGATGATCAGCAGCCGGTTGAGCTCCTCGGAGAAGAACAGGCTCGACTGGAAGACATACCGTCCGACCACGTTGGCGATGGTGTTCGCCGCCATCAGCAGCACACCCGCCGCGAGGAGGACCGATTCCAAGCGGGCGATCACGACGTCGATCACCCCCAGCAGGCCGGGCAGGGTGGAGACATATTCGGCCTCGTCCGGGTCGTCGGTCGTGGTGGTGTCGGTCTGCGATTTCACTTGCGACGGCGCGTCTCTTTCGGCCACGGTCTGTCCTTCCCGCAGGGGCCGCGCCCATCGCGCGGCCGGCAAGGGAGGGGCGGCCGGTCGCCGGCCGCGCCTCCGTTCGTCGCGTCAGCCCGAAGTGGCGTTGCGCGCCTCTTCGAGATCCGTCTTGAGCTGATCGAGGATGCGCTGCCCGCTGTCTCCGGTCATCTCGAGGAATTGCTGCTCGACCTCCTCGGCGGCATCCTGGAACGGCTGGCGCTGTTCCTCGGTCAGCGTGGTGAAGGTGATGGAGGGCTTGGCCTCCTTGATCTTCTCGATGGATTCCTCGTGCAGGCCGCTCTGGTACTCGATGATGTGGTCGAAGGCGACGTCGATGGCGTCCTCGACGACCTGTTGGTCCTCATCGGACAGGCCCTCGTAGAACTGCTGGTTCGCCATGACGGCAGTAGTGAAGTTGTTGTGACCGATCATGGTGACATGGTCGGTGACCTCGTACATCTTGGTCGACTCGATGAAGAACATCGGGTTCTCCTGACCCTGGATGATATCCGTCTGCAGCGCGCCGTAGACCTCGCCCCAGGGCAGCGGCGTGGGTGTCGCGCCGAACGCCCGGTAGCTTTCCACCAGCAGCGGGTTGGTCATCGTACGGACCTTGACGTTCGACAGCTCCTCGGGCGTCGTGAACGGCTCCTTGGTGGTGATCGCAACCTCGCCTTCGGGGAACATGACGAGGAGCTCGAGCCCCTGCTCGGCGTAGAGCTCGGGGAACATCTCGTTGATGGCTTCCGAGTTCTTGAAGAATGTCGCCAGGACGTCGGTCTCGGTGGGGATCAGGTAGGGCACGAAGAAGACCTGGGCCTCGGGGATAAGCGAGCCGGTGAAGCCCGGGCTCTGGTCCACGAATTGCAGGATGCCGGATTGCGCCTGCTCGAGGATGTCGGCGCTCTCGCCCAGCGTGCCGTAGGGGAAGAGCTGGATCGTGTGGTCGCTGTTCGCCTCGACTTCTTCCTTGAACTTCTGGGCGAAGACGCCCTGCACCTCGTCGATCGCTTCCTCGAAGGCATAGCGCCAGGTCTCGGCCTGCGCTGCCCCGCCGAGGGCCACCGTCAGAAGCGCGGCGCTTGAAATCAGTCGGGTCGGGTCGATCATCGGTTCATCTCCAGAATGTCGTAGCGGTCGGGTCTTCGTGTCATGGGCGGGAACCGCGCGGCTCCTCCGGCGCGGACGGGAACGGTGGACCGCCTCCGCGACCCCGTGCCCTGATTGGGGCACCACGCTCCGAAACGTCCCCGGGCCATCATCCGAGGCTTCTCGCGGCCGCGGGCCCCGACCTTGTGGGGTTAACGCTTGCAAGCCCCGCCCGAGGTGTCAAGGATTTCGCGCCCGGCCCTGATACGCAAGGAAAATTGCGCGGGGATCAGGTGCTGCCGATATCGTCGAGCACCCGCCGCCAGAGATCCGGCGGCTGGGCGCCGGCAACCACATGGGTCTGGGCGACGACGAAGGTGGGTACGCCACTGACGCCGCGCTCGCGGGCATGCGCGTCCCGGGCGGCGACGTCGGCCCGGTCGGCATCCGTGCCGAGCAGGCGGAGCACCATGTCGCGGTCCATCTCGATCCGCTCGGCCACCTCGGCCAGCACGGCATGGCGGCCCAGATCCTCGCCGCGGCGGAAATAGGCCTCGAACAGCGCCGAGACCGCGGCGGTCTGACGCCCCTCGATCCCGGCCCAATGGATTAGCCGGTGGGCGTCGAGCGTATTCGGCGTGCGTGCGATCCGCTCCCACGCGATTTCCAGCCCGGCCTCCTCGGCCGCATCGATGACCGGGGCGTAGGCGGCCGACGCGCCTTCGGCGCCGCCGAATTTGGCCTCGAGATAGGTGCGGCGATCGAGCCCCTCGGGCGGCATGTCGTAGTTCAGCTGGAACGGATGCCATTCGATCTGGAACGGGTGGTCGGGCCGCTCCAGCAGGACGGTGTCGAGATTGGCCTTGCCGATATAGCACCAGGGGCAGATCGGATCGGACAGGATGTCGAGCTTGACCGGGGTCATGGGCGGGCCTCCTCGCGCAGGGCGCGGCGTTGCAGTTTGCCGTTGCGGTTCCGGGGCAGGTCCGCGCGGCGTTCGACGATCCGGGGGCACTTGTAGCGCGCCAGCCGCCCGGAGAGATGTTCTGAGATCGCGGCGTCCAGATCGGTCCCGGCCCGGTAGGCCACGGCAATGACGCGCACGCCCGGGCGCACCTCGCGCTCGAAGGCGGCGGCCTCCTCGACACCGGACACCTCGGCCACGGCGGCCTCCACTTCCAGCGGCGAGACGCGGTAGCCGCCCGCCGTCATCACGTCGTCGTCGCGGCCCAGATAGGTGATCCAGCCCGCTTCATCCATTGCGGCCATGTCGCCCGTCACCTGCCACGCCCCGAAGGCATTCTCGTCGGCGCCGTCGAGATAGGACAGCATCAACCCCGGATCGTCGGAGGCCACGGCAAGGCGACCCGGCGCGCCGATGCCGACCGGGGCCCCCGCCGCGTCGAGGATCGCGACCCGGCGCCCCGCTTGGGGGCGGCCGAGCGTGCCGGGCGGCGCCGGCCGCGTCGGGCTGCCCGAGATGAAGGTGGAACATTCGCTCTGCCCGTAGGCCTCGTGAATGTCGGTTCCGGTTTCCGCCCGCCAGGCCTGGCGCAGCGGTTCGGGCAGCTTCTCTCCCGCGGACAATCCGTGCCGCAGGTTCGGCAAGGGCGGCGGTTCGGAGTTGAGGATCCGCCGGTAGACGCCCGGCACGGCGGCGAGGATCGTCGCGCGCTGGTCGGCGAGGTGGTGCGCGAGCGAGCCGGGATCCGCGCCCGGCCCGGGGATCAGCGCGGTGGCGCCCACCGACCAGGGATCCAGAAGCCCGGTACCCAGCGTGTAGGTCCAGTTGAATGCACCGGCGTGCATGAGCCTGTCGCTCTCCCGCAACCCCTCCCAATCGGCGATCATCATGCGTCGGGCCCAAATGGCCCGGTGGGCATGGATCACGCCCCTTGGCAGCGCGGCCGTGCCCGAGGTGAAGACGATGTAGGCGGGACGGTCCGGGTCGCCCAGAGAGGGATCGACCGGTGCCAGGCTCCGCATCGCGCGGAGGGCGTCGAGCCCGAGGCACGGAGCACCGTCCCGCGGGGCGGCGATCCCTGGCGCGACGAGGGTCAGGGTGGGCGCCAAGCCGCGCGCCATCGGGGTGATCTCGGCCTCGGTCAGCTGCGCCGAGGACGGGGCGGGTACCAGCCCCGCCGCGATCGCGCCCAGGAAGGCGATGGGGAAGTCGACGCTGTCTCCGAGGCGCAGGAGCAGCCGATCCCCCGGGCGGGCATGGCCCAGAAGCCCGGCCGCGGTGCCGAGAACGGCGCGCCGCAGCGCGCCGTAGGTCCACGTCTCGCCGCCGATCTCCACCAGCGCCGGCTTGGCCGACAGACGTTCGGAATGTCGTAGTACATGACCCACGAGGTTGAACGGCGCGGGGCAGGCGGGAGGTGGGTCGGACCGGAAGACGGCGTCCATGGTGCCGAGTTTATTCGCCGGGCGCCGCGGCCGCAAACGGATCAGTCCTCGCGACCGATCGGGCGCTGGGGAACCTGCTCGTCGCCGAAGTCCTTGTCGTCGGCATAGACGTCCTCGCCGACGCCGATATGGGCGGCCGAGGCGCGGATGTTCTCGCCGTCGCGGGTGTCGTCCATGGCCACGTCGGCGGGCACAGCACCCTGCATCCAGGCGGTGACCTGCTCGTCGGCCTCGCGCCGGGTCAGCTCGTGACGTTCGGCCAAGTAGGCGACCAGCCGGTCGCGGTCCCCTTCCATCGCGAGAAGGTCGTTCTCCTCGGTGTTCGGCCACCGCTGCATGATCGGCTCGACGAAGGCGGCCCAGTTCGATTCGACGGCGGTCCACTGCATGGATGGGGTTCCTTGTATCTGTCGCGTGCGGTCAATGCCGCACGCCCGCAGGGGTTCCTCCGGGAAGGTGGTGGGCGTCCCTGGTGGTGACCAGGATCGCGGTGCCGACGGCGGTCCCGCCCACCTTTACCGGCACCTTCACCACGGCGCAGCCGCCGAGCAGGAGAAGGAGGGCGACGGCGAGGGTGGCGCGCTCAGCTTTCCTCATGCCACCAAACATCCGGCAGGAAGCCGAGGAAGTCCCCGTAGATCGGCAGTTCTTCGGGAAACCGCAGGTCGGCGTCATGGGCGATGTTCGACACGGGATTGTACCATACGGGGACCACGTAGCGCCCCGAGGTCAGAACCCGGTCGAGCGCCTTCACCGCGGCGACGTAGTCCTCTCGGCTGTTCGAGACCAGCATTTCTCGGATCAGGCCGTCGATGGCCGGGGATTTCGCGCCCATCCAGTTCCAGCTGCCGGGCTCGTCGGCCGCGTCCGACCCCCAGTAGAGGTATTGCTCGTTGCCGGGCGACAGGGACATGCCGCGCATGTACCACGCCATGTCGAAATCGAAAGCGTTGGTGCGCTGGGTGAACTGGGCGTGGTCGATCAGCGTGATCCGGGGCGAGATCCCGATCCGTTCCAGCGCGGCGGCGTAGAGATCAGCGGTGCGCTGCGCCACCTGGGGCTCGAACCCGCCCTGGCTGAGCAGGATCTCCAGCTCGAAGGGGCGGCCCTCCGAATCGCGCAGGGAACCCCCCGGGCCGATGGTCCAGCCCGCTTCCTCCAGCAGGCCGAGCGCGGCGCGGGCGCCCTTGCGGTTGCGCTCGCCGCCGTCGCCCTCGGGCAGCGCGTAGCCCTCCATCGCGCCCGGCAGGAGCGCTTCCTCGTGGCGCGAGAGCAATTCGGCCACGCGGCCCTCGGCGGGCCCGTGATCCATGCCAAGCTGGGAGTTCGAGAAATAGGAGGTGATCCGGGGCAGGGCTCCGCCGTTCAGAACGCCGTTGACGAAGTCGAAGTTGAAGGCCTGGATCAGCGCCTCGCGCACGCGCCAGTCGTCGAGCGGCGGCTTGCGGGTGTTCATGGCAAAGCCGGTGATTCCCGAGGGGCGCTCATGCGGGATCTCCGATTTCACCACCTCGCCCGAGCGGATCCGCGGGAAGTCGTATTGGGTATCCCAGCGCTGTGCATCAGTCTCGCGGCTGATATTCATGGCGCCGGACTTGAAGGCCTCGAACATCACCGCCTGGTCGCCGTAGAACTCCATGCGGATCTCGTCGAAATTCGCCTGGCCCCGCATGAAGGGCACATCGGCGCCCCAGTAATCGGGGTCGCGGGTGAGCGTCACATAGCGGCCGGGTTCGAAATCCGAGATCATGTAGGGGGCGGAAGTGACGGGAATCGGGGCAAGACCTGATTCGGCGAAATCGATTCCCTCCCACTGGGCCTTCTTGAGAATCGGCCGCATGCCCATGAGCAAAGCCAGTTCCCGGTCTGGCGAATCAAAGGTGAATCGCACCCCCCGTTCGCCGACTTTCTCGGCTCGCGCGACCTTCTGCCACGGGCCGCGATAGCGTGGATGCCCCTCGGTCCCGAGAATCTCGTAGGACCACAGCACGTCCTCCGCGGTGACCGGCGTGCCGTCGGAGAACCGCGCCTCCGGTCGCAGGTGGTATTCCACCCAGGACCCGTCATCGGCCACCTCCACCGTCTCGGCCAGCAATCCATAGAGGCTGAAGGGCTCGTCATAGGATCGCCCCATCAGCGATTCGTGCGCCAGGAAGCGCAGTTGCCAGGGGACATTGCCCTTGAGGATCAAGGGATTGAGGGAGTCGAAAGTGCCGACTTCGCCCTGGACGATGCGCCCGCCCTTGGGCGCGTCGGGATTGGCGTAGGGCAGCGACCGGAAATCCGCGGGCAAGGCTGGCTCGCCGAACATCGCCACGCCGTGCTGCGGTTCGGCGCCGGCCGGCGCCGCGCAAAGCGCCAGCGCGGCCAGTGCCGCCGACATGCTACATCTGCTCATTTTTATCTGCCTCAGCTTGACTGCGCTGGTCGTTAACCTAACGGCGGGAACGGCCTCTTTTCAAACTTTTACGTTTGCTTCCTCAAGGAAATGGCGTATATAGGGATCACTGCTCGATAGGTTTCTTGCCTGTATGAAACCTGCCTCAACGACTTAACGCCCGCCTTGTGCGGGCGTTTTTTTATTCTGACGGGCTGTTGCGAAGTCAAAATACACGCTTAACGCGATAAATCGCTTATTTGTGACGGCAACACAACCGCAGGAATATTCGACTCGATCACGGATTCGTGTGGTTGACGGATCGCGCGCCGCTCGCCGGGTCGCGACCGGGCTTTGCGCTCCGGTCACCGACGCGCCATGGTCCCGCGACCGCGACTGCACGACAACCACCCGAGAGGAGATATTCATGGAACTGAAGGGCAAGACCGCCGTGGTGACCGGATCGAATTCCGGCATCGGCCTGGGCGTGGCGACGGAGCTGGCCAAGGCCGGCGCGAACGTCGTGCTGAACTCGTTCACTGATCGCGAGGAAGATCACCGGCTTGCCAGGGATCTGGGCGAGGCCCACGGGGTCGAGGCACGCTACATCAAGGCGGACCTGTCGAAGGGTGACGAGGCGCGGGGACTGATCGAGCAGGCGGGGCGCTGCGACATCCTGATGAACAATGCAGGCATCCAGCACGTCGCCGGGATCGAGGATTTCCCGACCGAGAAATGGGACGCGATCATCGCGATCATGCTCTCCTCCGCGTTCCACACCGCGGCCGTCGCCGTGCCGATGATGCGCGCGGCGGGGTGGGGGCGGATCATCAACCTCGCCTCGGCGCACGGGTTGCGGGCGTCGCCCTACAAGTCAGCCTATGTCGCGGCCAAGCACGGGGTCGTGGGGCTGACCAAGACCATCGCGCTGGAAACGGCGGAGGATCCCGTCACCGCGAATGCGATCTGCCCGGGCTATGTGATGACGCCCCTGGTCGAGAACCAGATCCCCGACACGATGGAGAAATACGGCATGGACCGCGAGACGGCGATCAAGGAGGTGATCCTGGCGCGGCAGCCGTCGAAGGATTTCGCCACGGTCGAACAGATCGGCGGTGTGGCGACCTTCCTGTGCTCCGACGCGGCGGCGCAGATCACCGGGACGACGATCAGCGTCGACGGAGGCTGGACGGCCCGGTGAGGGTCTCTTCCGGACGCTGACACGCCTCCGGGCGGTCGGTGTGGCTGCCGGCAGGGTGGGGCGCGGGTGTCGCATACGATTAAGCTCCGCCCGCTACTGGACAGGCAGCGGCCCGCGCGGCAGCAAGACGCCGGGCCGTCGCAGAATGTCAGGAGAGCACATGGTCAAGCGCATCAATCTGGCCCTGCAGGGCGGCGGCGCCCACGGGGCCTTCACCTGGGGCGTCCTCGACCGGCTGCTCGATTGCGAGGAGATCGAGATCGCCGCGATTTCGGGCACCTCCGCGGGGGCGCTGAACGGCGCCGCACTGAAGGCGGGATTGGCCGTGGGCGGGCGCGCGGCGGCGAAGGAGAACCTGGACTGGCTGTGGGCGCGAATCCTGGGCGTGCGCGACCTCAAGATCGCCAACTGGATCAGCCCCTTCGCGCCGACCAGTTCCACCATCTCGCGGGCGATCGAATACTCCACCGCCTACGCCGTGGGCGACCTCGTCAGCCGGGCCACCTCGCCCTATTCGCTTGGGCCCTTCTACCACAATCCGATCGAGCCGATCGCGCGCGACATGCGTTTCGAGCACATCTGCTCCGGGGTCGGTCCCGAACTCCACGTCTGTGCCACGAATGTGCGCAGCGGCAAGATCCGCGTCTTCACCGGCGACGAGATCTCGCCCGAGACGCTCGTCGCCTCGGCCTGCCTGCCGACGCTGTTCCAGGCGGTGGAGATAGACGGCGAGGCCTACTGGGACGGCGGCTATACCGGCAACCCGGCGCTGCACCCGCTCTACGAGAAGCACTTGCCGGACGACGTGGTGATCGTGAACATCAATCCGCTGGTGCGCGACCGGCTGCCCTTCACCGCGCAGGAAATCCAGAACAGGATCAACGAGGTCAGCTTCAACGCCTCGCTCCTGCGCGATCTGCGCGCGATCCGCTTCGTGCAGCGGCTGATCGAGGAGGGCCGGATCGAGAGGGGCGTGATGAAGTACGTCCTCGTCCACATGATCGCCGATGACGAGCTGATGCGCGACCTGTCCGTCGCGACCAAGCTGGTGCCTTCCGCGATCCTGGTCGAGCGGCTGCGGCTGGCGGGGCGGGCGCGGGCCGAGCGGTTCCTGGAGGCGCATCTGGCGGACCTGGGCGAGCGATCGACCGTTGATCTCGCCGAGATGTACGATTGACGGAGGCCACGATGGCCGACTTGGCAGCCGATCCCCTGATCTGGGGTCGCGGCGCGACCCGGCTCGAAATGTTTCTGGAGCCGACCTGCCCGTTCTCGGCCAGGGCCTTCGGCAAGATCGAGGGCCTGCTGGACCGGGCGGGCGACAGGATGACCGTGCGGATCTGGCTTCATTCCCAGCCTTGGCACCTCCTGTCGCCGATCCTCTGCCGCGCGATCGTCGGCGCCTCGACGCTGGAGGGCGGGCGCGAGACGGCCCGGCGGCTGATGGCGACGATCTTCGACCACCGCGCCGAATTCGCCTTCGAGAACCACGCCGCGGGGCCGAACCGCCGCCGCAGCCCGGACGACATTCTGGCGCGGATGTCAGAGCTCGGGGGCCTGGACGCCACGGCGGCGTTCGAGCGCGACGGGGTCGAGAGCCTCGTGAAGCATCACGCGAAGTACGGGCGCCAGAACGGGATTCACGCATCGCCGACGGTCATGGTGAACGGCCTCGTCCGCGAGGATATCGAGAGCGATGCGGGCCCCGATGACTGGATCGCCCGGATCCTCGGCTGATCACTCCGCGGCGAGGGGCCGGTTTGCCGGGACAGTGGGATCCTTCGGATTGGGATAGACGAGCCCGGCCGAGATCACGAGCTTGGCCGCGTCCTCCACGCTCATCTTCAACTCGATCAACTCCGACCGCGGCACGAAGAGCAGGAAACCCGAAGTGGGATTGGGCGTGGTCGGCAGGAACACCGCCGCCTTGTCCTCCGAGGCCGGAATCGCCCCGGCGATCTCGCCTCTGGCGTTGGTCGACACGAAGGCGATGGCCCAGATCCCCTTACGCGGATATTCCACCAGGACGGCCTTGTCGAAGGAGGTCTCGCTCTGGGCGAAGACGGTTTCGGCGATCTGTTTCAGCCCCGAATAGATCGACCGGACGACCGGCGTCCGGTCTACGAGGCTCTCTCCCATCCGCAGGAGCGAGCGGCCTATATAGCCCTTCGCCACCCATCCCGCGAGGAAGGTGAAGAGCAGGAAGAAGATCACCCCCACGCCGCGTAGGTTGATGCCGATATACTGCTCGGGCTTGAAGCGGTTCGGGACGAAGGGCAGGACCACCGCGTCGATCCAGCCGACCACCGCCCAGATGAGCCATATCGTCAGCCCGATCGGGGCGATCACCACGAGGCCGGTGAGGAAGTTCGCCCTCGCCCGGGCGAACAACCCCGGGCGGCGCCGCGTCGCGGGTTCGATTGAAGGGTCGACGGTCATGCGCGCTCCGGGATGATGGTGCGAAGATATGCGGCGCGCATCCCTACCGCAACGGTGGCTCGACGGCGGTGCGGCCGGAAGACCGCAGGTGCAGGATTTCGCCTGCGATCTCAGCGCCGAGCCGGCCATTGTTGAGAACCAGCGCGATGTTGGCCTCGAGCGAGCGGCCCGATGTCAGGTCGAAGATCCGCGCCAGCAGGAACGGCGTCACCGCCTTGGCTGAGATGCCCCGGTCGCGCGCCTCGTCCAGCGCGCGGTCGATCAGCGGTGCGAGTTCATCCGCCGGGATCTCGTCGGCGGCGGGGATCGGGTTCGCCACCAGCTGTCCGCCGGGCAGACCCAGCGCGGCGCGCATCACGTGGGCGGCGGCGATGGCGGCGGGATCGTCGATCCGCAGCGGCGCGGCGAAGGGCGAGTCGCGCGACCAGAAGGCAGGCAGCCGGTCCTGCCCGCAGGCGATCACCGGCACGCCCAGCGTCTCCAGCATCTCCCAGGTCTTGGCCAGGTCGAGGATCGCCTTCGCGCCTGCCGCCACCACCGTCACCGGAGTCTCGGCCAGTTCACGCAGATCGGCGGAGACGTCGAAGCTCATCTCGGCGCCGCGGTGGACCCCGCCGATCCCGCCGGTGGCGAAGACCTCTATGCCGGCCAGGCGGGCCGCGATCATCGTCGCGGCCACCGTGGTGGCGCCGGTGCCGCCCGCCGCGAGGCAGGCGGCCAGGTCGGCGCGGCTGAGCTTGGCCACGCCGTCGGCCCGCGCGAGGTTACGGATTTCCGCCTCTGTCAGGCCGACATGAAGCTTGCCGTCGATCGCCGCCACTGTCGCGGGTGCCGCGCCGTGGGCGCGGATCTCCTCCTCGACCCTGAGGGCGATCTCGACGTTTCGGGGCCAGGGCATGCCGTGGGTGATGATCGTGGATTCCAGCGCGACGACCGGGCGGCCGGCCGACTGCGCGGCGCGGATCTCGTCGGAGAGAATGAGGGGCGGTGTCATGATGCGACATCTCCTGCGACATGCCGCGCGGCCGCGGCCAATCCCGCCGCCAGCGCCACCTCGGGCCCGGCGCCGGCGATCTCGGCGGCGATGTGCGCGGCCATGAAGGCGTCACCCGCTCCGGTCACGCGGGTGACGAGCACCCGGGGTGGCGCGGCGGTCACCACGGTGGCCCCGATGGCCATCGCCGCGGGCCTGTCGCCGTCGGTGACGACGATCCGCGCCCGCCCGCACGCGGCAAGCGCCCGCGCCGCCGCCTCGGCCGAGCCGCGCTCGACACCCAGAAGCAGCTCCGCCTCGGCGCGATTGACGTAGATCGTGGCCCGGTCGAGCTGAAGGAGCGACAGCAGCCGCAGCGCCTTGCCCGGCGAGGCCGGCGCCACCCGCAGATCGGCCGCCCGCAGCCATGGGCCGGCGGCGATCTCGGCCAAGAGCGTGCCGGTCAGGTTGCCGTCGAGCGCGGCCACGCCGGCGAAGGGCGCCTCCGGCGTGCCCAGCCGTCCGTCGATCAGGGGCGCGAGGATCTTGTCGCCCGCCCGTTCCAGCGAATGGGCGTCCGCGATCGCCGCGATCAGGCCGTTCGCGCCCTCGATCGCCATGTAACGGTCTGTCGGCAGATCGTCGGAGCGATGGACCGCGTCCGTCTCGATTCCCCGCCGCGCGGCCGCCTGGAGGAGGGCGTCGCCTTCGCTGTCGCGCCCGACGGAGGAGAGAATGCGCGCGCCGAGCCCCGCCTGCCGCAACCCCACGGCGATGTTCAGCGCGACGCCGCCCGGCACCCGCACGATCCGCCCCGGCACGTCCGCGCCCAGCGCCATGTGCCCGGGCGAGCGGCCGATCACGTCCCACAGGACGGATCCGATACAGAGAACCTCTTGCGCCATCGTGCGACTGATTGGGGCAGGGGCCAGCGCGCCGCAAGCCCCGCCGCGGTGCTGGCGGGCGGAATCGGCACGCTTGCAGCGTCGCGCGATCCGGTGTAACGCCGCCGCACTTCACAGGCGAGGCTCGGGCCCCGGGACAGACATCCCCCGAGGTCCACCGGTTGGATCGCAGGATCTGAACAGCATCGCCGAGGAATGAAACCGGAAACAAGGACAGACCCGCATGGCTCTTCCCGAGTTCAATCTGCGCCAGCTACTCGAGGCCGGCGTCCATTTCGGCCACCAGACCCAGCGCTGGAACCCGCGCATGGGCGAGTATATCTACGGTGACCGGAACGGCATCCATATCGTCGATCTTACCCAGACGGTGCCGCTCTTGGATCGCGCGCTGCAGGTGATCCGCGACACGGTGGCCAAGAACGGCCGCATCCTGTTCGTGGGCACCAAGCGTCAGGCCCAGAAGCCCATTTCCGAGGCCGCCGAGCGCTGCGCACAATACTACATGAACCACCGCTGGCTGGGCGGCACCCTGACCAACTGGAAGACCGTCTCCCAGTCGATCAACCGCCTGCGCGAGATCGACGAGCGCATGGAGGAGGGGGCCTCCGGCCTGACCAAGCGCGAGCGTCTCGCCATGGAACGCGACCAGGCCAAGCTGAACGCCTCCCTCGGCGGCATCCGCGAGATGGGCGGCGTGCCGGACCTTCTGTTCGTGATCGACGTGAACAAGGAGGACCTGGCGATCGCCGAGGCCAAGAAGCTCGGCATTCCGGTCGTGGCCGTGGTCGATACGAACTGCTCGCCCGACGGCGTCGACTACGTGATCCCGGGCAACGACGACGCGGCCCGCGCGATCCAGCTGTACTGCGACCTCGTCTCCCGCGCCGCGCTCGACGGCATGTCGGCACAGATGTCCGCCGCCGGCGTCGACATGGGTGCGATGGAGGAGCAGGCCGACGAGGAAGAGGCCGAGATCCTCGAGACGCCGGCCAACGCCCCCGACACGCTCGACGTGACCAAGGAGGCCGTCCACGACGACAGCAAGGCCAAGGACGCGCCCTACGATCTGGATAACAAGGAGTAACGGCTGCGCCGTTCTCCGGCCGAGACCGGGGCGGGCCGCGCCCGCTCCGGACCCGCTATTGAAGACGATTCGAGGAGAGCCAGACAGATGGCGATCACTGCTGCACAAGTGAAAGAGCTGCGCGAGGCGACCGGCGCCGGCATGATGGACGCCAAGAAGGCGCTGACCGAAACCGAGGGCGACATGGAGGCGGCCGTCGACTGGCTGCGCACCAAGGGCCTGGCCAAGGCCGCCAAGAAGGCCGACCGCACCGCCGCCGAGGGCCTCGTCGCCGTCCGCGTCGAGGGCGGCACCGGGGTCGCCGTGGAGGTGAACGCCGAGACCGACTTCGTTGCCAAGAATGCCGAATTCCAGGGCCTCGTCGGGGAGATCGCCGGTGTGGCGCTGTCGGCCAACAACGTCGCCGACCTGTCCGAGACCAAGATGGGCGACAAGCCGGTCAAGGAGCGGATCACCGACGCCATCGCCAAGATCGGCGAGAACATGAACCTGCGCCGGATGCGCCGGATCGAGGGCGGCAATGTCGCGGCCTACGTCCACAATGCCGCCACCGACGGCATGGGCAAGATCGGCGTCCTCGTGGCCTATACGGGCGATGACGAGGCAACCGCGCGTCAGGTCGCCATGCACATCGCAGCAGTGAACCCCGCCGCGCTGACCGAAGACGATCTCGACCCCGCGATCGTCGAAAAGGAAAAGGCGGTCCAGATGGACATCGCCCGCGAAAGCGGCAAGCCCGAGCAGGTCATCGAGAAGATGATCCAGGGCCGGATGAAGAAGTACCTCTCGGAAGTGACGCTTCTGAACCAGGCCTTCGTCGTGAATCCCGACATGACCGTCCGTGTCGCCACCGAAGAGGCCGGGATCGAGATCACGGGCTTCGTCCGCATGGAAGTGGGCGAGGGCATCGCGGTGGAGAAGGAAGACTTCGCCGCCGAGGTCGCCAAGGCCGCCGGCCAGTAATCCCGCGCGGGTGAAGATCGACGGCGCCGCGTCCTGCGGCGCCGTTTATCGTCTGGTAGCAGTGCATTACGGAAGTATCTTCGCCAATCGCCTGAGCGCCAAGAGGTAGCCGTCCGTTCCGCACCCGGCGATGATTCCGTCGGCGCGATGCGAGACGAAGGAGTGGTGCCGAAAGCTCTCGCGCCGGTGGATGTTCGAGATGTGAACCTCGAAAACCGGCCCGTCGAAAGCGTTCAGCGCATCGAGGATCGCCACCGAGGTGTGGGAGTAGGCGCCGGGATTGATGACGATCCCGTTCGCCGTGTCCCGCGCGGCGTGGATATGCTCCACCAAATCTCCCTCGTGGTTGGACTGTTCGTGGAGGATCTCCAGCCCGATCTCTTCTCCAAGCGACCGGCACGCGGCAACTACGTCCTCCAGCGTCTCGGCACCGTAGATTTCGGGCTGGCGCCGCCCCAGCAGGTTCAGGTTCGGACCATTCAGGATCTGGATGCGCGGGCTCATCGCTGGGCCTCCGGGGTCAGGGTGTTCAGGGGAATTCGCTGGCGCAGCCTCTCGCCGGAGGGGTCGAAGATCAGGATCTCGTCCCGGGCCGTCACCACCGCGACGAAGCCGCGCCCGCGCGTGAAGGCGGTGGCTGTCTCGCCGGCGGGCAAGTCGATGGCGTTGGGCAGCGGCGGGAGCGGTGCGGGAAGCCGCGTGGCGAAGATCCAGACCATGGCGACGATGCCGAGGATCATGGTTGCGGTGAGGGTGATCACCAGCCACTTCAGCACGATCAGCCCCGTATCGCGGGAAGGAGTCTCCATCATGGCCGGTCGCCGCCTCTGCGTCATCATCGGGCCGGATCCGCCCCCGCGCCTCGATAAGGCACTCGCACGCGACGTGCCAGAGGCGGCGCATCTGTCGCGCTCGCGCCTTGCCCGGCTGATTGCGGAGGGCGCCGTGCGGCGCGACGGTTCGGCCCTGACCTCTCCCACCGCGCGCGTCGCGGCGGGGGACGAGATCCGCATCGAGATCCCGGACGAGGCCCCGAGCGACATGGCGGCAGAGGACATCCCGCTGCGGATCGTGTACGAGGACGACGACCTGATCGTGGTGGACAAGCCCGCCGGCCTGGTCGTTCACCCCGCGCCGGGGTCCCCTTCGGGAACGCTTGTCAACGCGCTGCTGCACCATTGCGGCGACCGGCTGTCCGGGGTGGGGGGCGAACGCCGGCCCGGTATCGTCCACCGCATCGACAAGGACACGAGCGGGCTACTGGTGGTGGCAAAGACCGACCGGGCCCATCATGGCCTGGCGGTCCAGTTCGCCGATCACACGGCCGAACGCACCTATCGCGCGCTGTGCCACGGTGTGCTGTCCCCCGGAGATCCGCGGCTGCTCGGCACCCGGGGCGTTGGCGTCGAGAGCGACGGCACAATTCGCATCGCCACCAATCTGCATCGCCATCCGACAGACCGGCAGCGTCAGGCCGTGACCTTTGGCGCCGGCCGCCACGCCCTCACTCGCGTCAAGGTGGAGAGGGATTGGGGCGCGGTCGCGCTCGTCTCCTGCCGGCTGGAGACGGGGCGAACCCACCAGATCCGGGTGCATCTTCGCCATGCGGGCCACGCCCTGGTCGGCGATCCGGTTTATGGCGGGGCGCGCAAGGTCTCCGAGCGAAGCCTCGGCGTCCGGTGCGCGAGCCTGCTGAACGGTTTCACTCGGCAGGCACTGCATGCGGCAACGCTGGGATTCCGCCATCCCGCCACGGGGGAAAACCTTGCGTTTCACAGCAATTTGCCGCATGATATTCGAGTTATAATCGAGGCGCTTGATTCAGATCCGCATGACACCATCGCGTGAGCCGGCCCGTAAAGGGCTTCCGGGGCTGGATCTTCGTCGCGCATGTTCCGTTGAACTGTCGAATACGGAAACCCGCAGACGGCCGCTCGGCGGAATCGAATGGCCGCGCCGCCCCTCCGGGCGGCCCTGAGGAGGGACTTATGGCCAGCTACGCTAATCTCCCGGCACCATCCCCGGAACAGGGGCTCAACCGCTACTTGCAGGAAATCAGGCGGTTCCCCATGCTGGAGCCGGACGAGGAATACATGCTCGCCAAACGGTGGGTCGAGCACGAGGATACCGAGGCCGCCCACCAACTGGTCACCAGCCACCTGCGCCTCGCCGCCAAGATCGCGATGGGGTATCGCGGCTACGGGCTGCCGCAGGCCGAGGTGATCTCGGAAGCGAATGTCGGCCTCATGCAGGCGGTGAAGCGGTTCGACCCGGAAAAGGGATTCCGCCTGGCGACCTATGCCATGTGGTGGATTCGCGCCTCGATCCAGGAATACATCCTTCGCTCCTGGAGTCTGGTGAAGCTCGGCACGACCAGCGCGCAGAAGAAGCTGTTCTTCAACCTCCGCAAGGCCAAGAGCCGGATCGGCGCGCTTGAGGACGGCGATCTGCGTCCCGAGAACGTGCGCCAGATCGCGAACGATCTCGGCGTGACCGAGGACGAGGTGATCTCGATGAACCGGCGGATGGCGGGTTCCGACGCCTCCCTGAACGCCACGATCTCGAACGACAGCGACAGCAGCGCCCAGTGGCAGGACTGGCTAGAGGACGAGGAGGCCAACCAGGCCGAGGACTATGCCGAGAAGGACGAGCTGGAGACGCGCCGCGCGCTCCTCTCGAAGGCGATGGACGTGCTGAACGATCGCGAGAAGGACATCCTCACCCAGCGTCGTCTGCAGGACCAGCCGGTGACGCTGGAGGAATTGTCGGGCGTCTACGACGTTAGCCGCGAGCGCATCCGCCAGATCGAGGTCCGCGCCTTCGACAAGCTGCAGAAGCGGATGACCGAACTGGCCGCAGAGAAGGGTCTGGGCGAGACGGTCTGAGTAACTGGACTCCTCCGGCGGGACGGGACAGCAGACAGGAGCGACAGCATGGCCGAGCCGATCCGCTGGGGCATCCTAGGGGCCTCGGGCTTTGCGCTGAAGACGATGGCGCCGCGGCTCCACGCCGCGCGGGGATCCAGGGTCGTCGCCCTGGCGACGCGCGATCCCGGGCGGGCGGAGCCGTTTCAAGCGTTCCTCCCGGATCTGCGGGTCGAGGCCGACTATGCCACGCTCCTCGCCGCGGACGATATCGACGCGGTCTATGTTCCGCTGCCGAATCATCTGCATGTGGAATGGACGCTGGCGGCCCTCGCCGCGGGCAAGCATGTGCTGTGCGAGAAGCCGATGGCCATGGTCGAGGGTGATTTCGACCGACTGATCGCCGCGCGCGACGCGTCCGGCCGCCTCGCCGCAGAGGCCTTCATGATCGTCCATCACCCCCAGTGGCACGCGGCCCGCGACATCCTCGCAACGGGCAGTCTGGGCGCGCTGCGCCATGTGGAGGTGGCGTTCAGTTTCAACAATCCCGACCCCGCCAATATCCGCAACCGGGCCGGGATGGGCGGCGGCGGCCTGCGCGATATCGGCGTCTACGCCTTCGGGTCGGTCCGGTTCGCCACGGGGCGCGAGCCCGAGGATCTCTCGGCCCGGCTGGTGATGGAGCAGGATTTCGACACCCTCGCCGAGGTTTCGGCCCGGTTCCCGGGGTTCACCTATCACGCGCTGGTCTCGACGCGCCTGGCCCCACGGCAGAGCGTGGTGTTTCACGGCACGGAAGGGTGGATGGAGCTGACCGCGCCGTTCAATGCCGGCAGCTACGATCAGGCCGAGCTGATCCTGGAGGTCGAACGCAATCTGCGCACGGTCCGCCGCTGGACCGTGACCGACCAGTATCTCCTGCAGGTGGAGGCGTTTTGCGACAGCATCCGCACCGGGGCGCCCTATCCCTGGACGCTTGAGATGGCGCGGGGGACGCAGGCAATGATCGACCGCGCGATCGCCGAGGGCACGTCCAGTCCCTAGGTGTTCAGTCCCACACCGTGGTGGCAGAGTTCTGGCTGCCACGGGAGAGGGATGAACTATGGGCCAGGTTCTGCACGGCAGCGCCACGACCACTCACGCCGTCCGAGCTGCAATACAGCGATCGCAAGCTTCGGTCGCGGAGCTGGCTGAGCGCCACGGCCTTGACGAAAAGACGGTCCGCAAGTGGCGGAAACGCTCCCCCGTCGAGGATGCGCGGATGGGGCCTGGGGAGGTGCGCTCGTCCGGGCTGACCCCCGAGGAGGAGGCGATGTGCGTCGCCTTCCGCCGCCATACGCTGCTGCCGCTGGACGACTGCCTCTACGCGCTTCAGGCTTCGATCCCGCGTCTCAGCCGGTCCGCTCTCCACCGCCTGCTCCAGCGTCATGACATCAGCCGTCTGCCCGACCTGGAGGGCGACAGGTCCAAGCGGTCCAGGTTCAAGTGCTACCCCATTGGCTAGCTTCACATCGACATCGCCGAATTGCGCACCGGGGAGGGGAAGCTCTGGATGTTCGGGGCAATCGACCGTACGAGCAAGTTCGCCTTCGCCAGGCCCGTGCCGAAGGCCGGGAAGATGGCAGCGGCCCAGTTCCTCCGCGAGGTCGTCGAGGCGCTGCCATACCGCCTCCACACGGTGCTCACCGACAACGTCCCGTGTCCGGAGCGATTGACGGAGTTGGGCGTCGGATCGTGTTCGCATCGGTGCTGCCCGATGCGTCCTCGGCTTGCGCCAGGCAGCTTCGTGGGGCAACGAGCGGTCTCTCCCGTGACGCACACGGAGTACGCGCATGGCGGCTCCCACCGTCCTCAAGACGGGATCCTGTCGCAGCCGGGCGGAAGGCCTGAACATTATCTACGAGATCACCGCCGATCGGGGCGGTGTCTCCACGGCCTCGTGAGGGAAGGGTCCTTCCGCCGTGCATCGTCCCCTCGAGGAAGGGGCGACAGGGTTGGCCGCCTTTGACGACCGCATGAGCGGTACGTGCCATCTTGGCGGCGATGGCTGTGTACGCCTTGCGCCGCAGGTCGGCGTTGTGCCGGTCCCGGGCGATGCAGCGTTCGAACTTGTCGCGGAAGCTGTTGGCGGGTTGCGCGATGGCCACCTGGCCGGCCCTCCAGAGCACGCGCCCGAGCCGGGCATTGCCGTATTTCGACAGCTTCGTCTGGCCGCGGAACGTGCCCGACCGGATGGTGGCGAGGTCCAGGCCGCAGAACTTGAGGAACTGCCGGTGATGGCCGAAGCGGCGCAGGTCGTTCGCCAATGTCACTCGGACCATTGGCGTTCCATTGGCTCACCCTCGGCCAGGATGGTCAGCGCGTTGACCGGACCGATGCCGGGAATGGTGACGAGCAGCCGGTAGTCGGGATGCTCGGCCAGCAACTCCACGGCACGTGCTTCGATCCGATTACGCTGCTCGATCAGGCGTCGCCATCGTCGCTCGAACCGATGGCGCGAACGATGGCGACCCCTCGGCCAGCCCCATGCGGAGCGAGGACGGTTCGGCGAAGGCCCCGGTGGGGCGTTCGCCCGACGAGCGCGACGGCATCGCTGTCCGGCTCGACCGGCAGGCCGACCGACGCGGCCGCCCTGTCGTGGATGTCTGACGACAGGCGCTCTTTCGACACCCGGCGGCCGACGACAGCCCGGGCATCCGCGATGAAGACGTCCCGCCCCATGGCGGAGATGACGTGCGGGGACGGATACCGCTCGAGGAAGGCGGGGAGCCAGTCCGATCGCGACGACCGGTGGAAGCGATCGGCCTCGGGGAAGTAGGGCGGCAGGTAGTGGGTCAGGATGCGGTGCCCCAGCTCCGTCTTCGAGCGCGAGACGATGTCGGGGGTCTTCGACAGTTCCCGGAGGTCGTTCGTGCCCCGGACCAGGGGATCGTGGTAGAACTGCTCGGCGCCGATCCGGAGCATGTGCAGGATCACCTGGGCGTCCTTCGGGTCGTCTCCGGGCTTGCGTGGCTCCACCGGAGCCACGGTCCCTTCGACTGTCCCACCCGTTGTGCAGCGCCTCGCGCGTCCGGGCGAGGCCGACCGACGAGACCAGCTTCGTCTCGAAGCCGGCCACCGTCAGGGCGTAGGCGAGCGCCCGGTGGTAGTTGCCGTCAAGGCGCTGCCTTGACCCTCGAACGCGATCCTGACCCGGCCGTCATACGCACGCAGCGTCTCGACCAGCCGCTCGAAGTCGGACTTTGCATTCAGGATCGCCAGGCGTCGCCGCCGGGTATGGCCGGGCGCCTCGATCAGGACCTCGTGACGATGCTTGGCGATGTCGATGCCTGCGAGGACGGCATCGGATCGGGTAGAATGGGCGACGGTCACGGTCGGTCTCCTCTTCGGTGTGGTTCGCGCAGAACCACCGTAGGGACCCGAGGCCCGGCCATGGCCGCCTGCTGCGCTCAGCGAGGGGCTGCGCAGCCGGCCATGACCTCCGTCTGCTCATCGTTCCGAAGGTGTTACGGCATACAGTTCATCAACCGAAAGCAGGATCGCTACGCCTTCGGGATCGCTTGCGCCGAGCACGGCATCGAGCACCGGCTGACGACAGTGAACCACCCGTGGACCAACGGGCCGGTCGAGCGCATGAATCGGACGATCGAGGAAGCCACCCTCAAGCGCCATTACTACGGCAGCCCCGAGCAGCGTTGCGCCCATCTCTCCGACTTCGTCGCAGCCTACAACTTCGCCCGCAGGCTCAAGACCCTACGCGGCCTCACGCCATACGAGTACGTCGTCAAATGCTGGACCGAGGAGCCAGATCGGTTCAAGATCAATCCGCGCCACCACATGCCGGGACCAAACAGCTAGGGTCGGGCGAATCGCGGCAGCATGGCCGAGAAATCCCGCCCGCGGCCGTCCTCTTCTTCGACGAAGGTTCGGTATTGATCCAGCGCCGCGCGGCCGATCGGCGTCTCTGCCCCGGATTCCTCAGCCGCCGCGGCGGCAAGGCGCAGGTCCTTCAGCATCAGCTCGGCGGCGAAACCCGGCCGGTAGTCGTTGTCGGCCGGGCTCTCCGGGCCGATCCCGGGCGCAGGGCAATAGGAGGTGAGCGACCAGCTCGACCCCGAGGAGGTCGAGACCACGTCGTACATGGCCTGTCGGTCCAGCCCCAGCCGGTCGGCAAGCGCGAAGGCCTCGCAGGTCACGATCATCGTCGCGCCGAGGATCATGTTGTTGCAGATCTTGGCCGCCTGACCGTTGCCGGACTGGCCGCAATGGACGGTCTTCCGCCCCATCACGTCGAACAGGGGGCGCGCTGTCTCGAACGCCTCCGGGTCACCGCCCACCATGAAGGTCAGCGTGCCGGCCTTGGCGCCGCCGATCCCGCCCGAGACCGGCGCGTCCAGCGCGCCCAGTCCGGCGGCCCGCGCCTTGTCCGCGACCTCACGGGCGCTGGCAACATCGACGGTGGAGCAGTCGAGGAAGATCGCGCCCGGCTGCATGGCGGGGATGATCTCCTCCGCCACCGCGCGCAGGATCTCGCCCGAGGGCAGCATCGTCACGACAACCTCCGCGCCGGAGACGGCCTCGGCCCCGCTGCCGGCCATCGGGAAAGTGCCCTTCACGCCGGCGGGATCGTAGCCGATCACGTCGTGCCCGGCAGCTGCGAGGTTCTCGGCCATGGGCAGCCCCATGTTGCCGAGCCCCAGGAACGCGATCTTCATGTGGTTCTCCCCTTGGTCGATACGTTGCGTCAGGCGGCCCCCAGCGGGGCGAGCCAGGCCGCGACCTCCTCTTCCTCCACCGCGCGCGCATCGGCGTGGCGCCAGGCAGGCCGGCGATCCTTGTCGATGATCAGCGCCCGGATTCCCTCGATGAGGTCGCCGCCCGCCACGCTGCGCGAGGTCGCCCGGTATTCCATCTCCAGCGCCGCCTCGATGGTGCCCTCCGCGCGCACCTCACGGATCAGCCGCAGCGCGATCGCGGCGGCCAGGGGTGACGCCGCGTCCAGAGCGTCCTCGATGTGCCGCGCCCAGTCCGAGGGGTCCGCGGCGAGCGAGTCGCGAACCTGCGCCAGGCTGGCGGCGGCGAAATGCCGGTCGATCCGGTCCCGGTCGAGATCAGGTGGGCCGGGATCGCGATGGGCTCCGGTCAGGATCGCGGGATCCCCCTCGTTGCAAAGCCGCGCGATCAGCGCAGGCCAGTCCGCCTCGGGGATGTGATAATCCACAAAGCCGGCGAGCAAGGCCGCCGGCGCGTCCATCCGCGCCGCGGTCAGGCCGAAATACTCCCCCAGCCGGCCCGGCGCCCGCGCCAGCAGAAGCGAGCCGCCCACATCCGGCACCAGCCCGATCTGCACCTCCGGCATGGCGATCCGCGTCGTTCCGCCGGCGACCCGGTGGCCGGCATGGCAGCCCACGCCGACGCCGCCGCCCATGACATAGCCCTGCAGGAACGAGACGACCGGCTTGGCGTAGCGGGCGATCCGGCCGTTCATGCGGTATTCATCGCGCCAGAACCGGCGCGGAGATTCCAGATCCCCCGATTGCACCGCGCGGTAGATCGAGGTCACGTCCCCCCCGGCGCAGAACGCCCGGTCGCCGGCGCCGTCGATCACGACGATTTCGACCGTATCGTCATCGGCCCAGCCGGCCAAGGCGCGGTCGATGCGCAGGACCATGTCGTGGGTCACGGCATTCAGCGCCTGCGGACGGTCGAGCGTGATGCGGCCGGCGCGGCCCTCGGTGCGCACGTGAAGGTTGGTCATTCGGGCAGCAGGTCCCGCGCGGTGATCAGGCGCATGATCTCGTTCGTCCCTTCGAGGATTTGATGCACGCGCAGGTCCCGCACGATTTTCTCGATGCCGTAATCGGCGAGATATCCGTAACCGCCATGGAGTTGCAGGCACTGGTCGGCCACCCGGCTGCCCGCCTCGGTCACGAAGGCCTTGGCCATGGCCGCGTGGCGCGACGCGCCGGGCCGGCTTTCGTCGATCATCCAGGCGGCCTGGCGCAGGAAGACGCGCGCCGCCTGCAACTCGATCTCCATCTCGGCGAGGCGGAACTGGAGGGCCTGGAAATCGGCCAGCCGCTGGCCGAAGGCCTGGCGCTCGCGCATGTAGGCCAGGGTGGCGTCGAGCGCCGCCTGCGCGCCACCGAGCGAGCAGGCGGCGATGTTGAGCCGCCCGCCGTCGAGCCCCTGCATCGCATAGGCGAAACCGCGCCCCTCCTCGCCGAGCAGATTTCCCGCCTCCACTTCGCAGCCATCGAGCTGGACCTGTCGCGTCGGCTGCGCGCGCCAGCCCATCTTGTCCTCCAGCGCGCCGAAGGAGAGGCCGGGGGCCCCGTCCGCCACCACGAAGGCGGAGATCCCCTTCGGCCCCCCATCGCCGGTCCGCGCCATGACGATATAGGCGTCGGAATAGCCGCCGCCGGAGATGAACGCCTTGGTCCCCGTGAGCCGCCAGCCCGCCTCGCACCGCTCGGCCCGCGTGCGCAGCGCCGCGGCGTCCGAGCCCGACCCGGGCTCGGTCAGGCAGTAGGACAGGACCGTCTCCATCGCGCAGGCCGGGCCCAGCAGGCGCGCCTGCAGATCCTCCGAGCCGTGGCGGTCGATCATTGCCGCGCACATGTTGTGAATCGACAGGAACGCGGCCACCGAGGGGCAGGCCATCGACAGCGCCTCGAAGACGAGAGTCGCGTCGAGCCGCGACAGCCCGGCGCCCCCGGCCTCCTCCGAAACGGCCAGGCCCCCCATGCCCAGCGCGGCCGCCTTGCCCCAAAGCTCCCGCGGGATGGTGCCCGCCGCCTCCCAGTCGCGGGCATGGGGAGCGATATGCTCGGCTCCGAAGGACCGGGCCATGTCGAAGATGGCGGTCTGCTCGGATGTGGGCGCGAAATCCATGGGATGGAGCCTAGGATGTCCGGCGGGCGGGGTGAAGCCGGTTCACGCCAGGAACTCGGCCGCCAGGTGCCGGGTGACGGCGCGGAACGCCGCCGCCTCGTCTCCCCCCTCGGCCAGCGCGGTCTCGTGGACCCGGCGCTGCCGCTCGGCCGAGGTGCCCTCGGTCAGGATGTGCCGCAGGCCGCGCACCTCCTGCGCGGTGCCCAGCGCCTCGGTGTCGGGGGCGATGAGCTCGATCCATTCCTCCACCAGCTGGCCCATCGGTTCCACCGTGCCGCGGCCGAAATCCACGAGCCCCTTCTCGGTGCCGTAGCGCCGGGCGCGCCAGCGGTTCTCGTCGATCAGGGCCAGGTCGTGGCACCGCCAGCTCTGGTTCAAGGCCTTCAGTCGCCACAGCATGCGGAGGGTCGCCTGAACGATCGCGGCGAGGGCCGCCACGTCGCCCACCCGGGGGCAGGCGTCGCAGATCCGCGTTTCCAGCGTGGGGAACCTGTCGGAGGGGCGCAGATCCCACCAGATCTTCGTGGCGTCCTCGATCAGTCCCGCACCGATCATCGTGTCGATCAGCCGCCGGTAGCCCGACCAGCTGTCGAACCGCGGCGGCAGGCCGGACCGGGGCAGGTTGTCGAGCACGCCAGTCCTGTAGGAGGCCAGGCCCGTGTCCCGTCCCTGCCAGAAGGGCGAGGAGGCGGACAGGGCCAGGAGATGCGGCAGGAAATAGGAGGCCTGGTTCATCAGGTCGATGCGATCGTCCTTGTCCGGGATGCCCACATGGACGTGCAGCCCGCAGATCAGCATCCGCTCCCCCACCGCGGCGAGATCGCGTTTCAGCGCGTTGTAGCGCTCGCGGTCGCGATGGGTCTGCCCGGACCACTCCGCGGTCGGATGGCCGCCGGCAGAAATCGGGACCAGGCCGTATTCTTGCGCGACCCGGGCGATGGTCTCGCGCAGGTGGCGCAGGTCCGCGACCGCCTCCGGGACCGATCCGCAGGCCCTGGTGCCGATCTCGATCTGGCAGCGCAAGAACTCGGGAGCGACCTGCTCGCCGAGTTCGGCCGCGCAATCCGCGATCATCGCCTCGGGCGCCTCCGCCAGGTCGAAGCTCTCGGCATCTACGAGCAGGTATTCCTCCTCGATCCCGATGGTGAAGGCGTCGTCGGACATCGGATCACTCGCACGCACGGGAACTCCCGCGCCGCCGGGGCGGCATGGGAAGACATGGTGGACCGCCCGGCGGGATCAGTCCATGGCCTTGAAGTTGAACTCGCCACCGTCCTTGATGCCCGAGAACCAGCGTTCGGTCACCGTCTTCGTCTTCGTATAGAAGCGGAAGGCATCCGGGCCGTACTGGTTGAGGTCGCCGAAGGCGGATTTCTTCCAGCCTCCGAAGGTATGGTATGACAGCGGCACCGGGATCGGGAAGTTGATCCCCACCATGCCGACATTGACGTTGTGGGCGAAGTCGCGCGCCGTGTCGCCATCGGCGGTGTAGATCGCCGTGCCGTTGCCATACTCGTTGTCCATCACCAGTTTCAGCGCCTCGTCGTAGCTGCCGGCGCGGACCTGGGTGAGGACGGGGCCGAAGATTTCCTGGCGGTAGATCTCCATTTCCGGCGTCACCTCGTCGAAGAGCGACGGCCCGACGAAGAAGCCGTTCTCGTAGCCCTGCATCCGGAATTCGCGCCCGTCGACGACGAGCTTCGCGCCCTCCTCGACGCCGCGGTCGATCAGGCCCAGCACCCGGTCGCGCGCCTGCCCGGTGATCAGCGGGCCGAAATCCACGTCCTCTCCGGCGGTGTAGGGACCGACCTTCAGCTTCTCGATCCGCGCGGTCAGCCGCTCGGTCAGCGCGTCCGCCGTCTCTCGCCCCACGGGCACGGCGACGGAGATCGCCATGCAGCGCTCGCCGGCCGCGCCGTAGCCCGCGCCGACCAGCGCGTCGGCGGCCTTGTCGAGATCGGCGTCGGGCATGACGATCATGTGGTTCTTGGCGCCGCCGAAGCACTGGGCGCGCTTGCCGTTCGTCGCCGCCCGGCCGTAGATGTATTGCGCGATGGGGGTGGAGCCGACGAAACCCACGGCCTGCACGGTGTCGTTGTCGAGGATGGCGTCCACCACCTCCTTGTCGCCGTTCACCACCTGCAGGCAGCCATCCGGCAGTCCGGCCTCCTTCACGATCTCGGCCAGCATAAGCGCGCAACCCGGCGTGCGCTCCGAGGGTTTCAGGATCATCGCGTTGCCCGAGGCGAGGGCCGGCGCCATCTTCCACAGCGGGATCATGGCGGGGAAGTTGAACGGCGTGATCCCGGCGACCACGCCCAGCGGCTGGCGCATGGAATAGAGGTCGATGCCCGGGCCGCCGTTGTCGGTGAACTCGCCCTTGAGGAAATGCGGCGCGCCCATGCAGACCTCGACCACCTCCAGGCCGCGCTGCACGTCGCCGCGGGCATCGGGCAGGGTCTTGCCGTGCTCGCGGCTGATCACCTCGGCCAGGCGATCCATGTTCTCGTTCAGAAGCTGGCCGAACTTCATCATCACCCGCGCGCGGCGCTGCGGGTTGGTGGCGCCCCAGGCCTTCTGCGCCTCCGCCGCGCGGGCCACGGCGTCGTCCAACTCCGCCGGCGTGGCCAGAGGCAGCCGGGCCTGAACCTCGCCCGTGGCGGGGTTGTAGACGTCGGCGAAACGCCCCGAAGCCCCCGCAACCCGTTTGCCGTCGATCCAGTGGCCCAGTTCGTCCATGTCGCTCTCCGCTTGTCGTTTCCGGCCATTGTAGCCTGCGGATCCGCCAGTCACAGGGCCACGCGGTGGAAACGACGCCGTGATGCCGGCGCAGGCGGGTCGTGCTTGACACGACGACCCTCCGGCGACGACCCTCGTGCGAGCGCAGCAGAAGGAGGCTCCCATGCGGATCGAGCGTGTGTTGCAGGACAAGGGTAACGAGGTGATCACGATCGACCCCGACGCCCGGGTCGGCGAGGCCGTGAAGCTCCTGTCCGAGCGGCGCATCGGCGCGGTGATCGTGATGGAGGGCGGCGGCGCGCCGGCGGGGGTGCTCTCGGAGCGCGATGTCGTGCGCGAACTGGGGCGCCGGGGTCCCGCCGTTCTGGAACAGACCGTGGCCGAGATGATGACCAGCGAGCTGACCCACTGCGCCCCGGCCGATACGCTCGACCAGGTGCTGACCAAGATGACGGAGGGGCGGTTCCGCCACATGCCGGTCATGCGCGACGGCGAGATGGTCGGCCTGATCTCCATCGGCGACGTGGTCAAGGCACGCCTGTCCGAACTTGCCATGGAGCGTGACGCGCTCGAAGGCATGGTCATGGGCCACTGACGCGCCGGGCCTTGCATTTCACGGGACGGTGATGTTGCGTCCTGCCCGAGACGATAGGGAGGGCGGGATGCGCACGGCACTCTATCCGGGGACATTCGACCCGGTGACCGAAGGTCATCTCGACATCATCCGGCGGGCGACGGTCTTGGTCGACCGCCTGGTGATCGGGGTGGCGATCAACCGCGACAAGGGCCCGCTCTTCTGCCTGCAGGAGCGGGTGGCGATGATCGAGGGCGAGTGCCGCGCGATCTCGGACGAGACCGGCGTGGAGATCGTGGCACACCCGTTCGAGAACCTGCTGATCGATTGCGCCCGCGACGTGGGCGCGCAGATCATCGTGCGCGGCCTGCGCGCGGTCGCTGATTTCGAGTACGAGTTCCAGATGGTCGGCATGAACCGGGTGCTCGACGATTCGATCGAGACCGTGTTCCTCATGGCCGGCTCCCAGCACCAGGCCGTCGCCTCCCGGCTGGTGAAGGAGATCGCACGGCTGGGCGGCGACGTCTCGCACTTCGTCCCCGCCTCGGTCGACCGCGCGCTGCGCACGAAACTGGGGGCTGCCGAAGCGGTTTGACTCGCCCGGGGCCGGGCCCATCTGCCCCGCAGAGCAGCTTCGAGGACAGTGCCCATGGCCCCCATGCCCATCGCCCTGGCCGGGATCGGCAAGATCGCCCGTGACGAACACATGCCTGCGCTCGAGGGCAGCGCCGACTGGCGCCTCGATGCCACGATCAGCCGAAGCGCGGAAGTGGAGGGTGTGCGCAGCTTCGCCACCATGGAGGAGTTCCTGTCGGACCCGGGCGAAGTGCGGACGGTCTCGCTCGCGCTGCCCCCCAAGCCGCGGATGGATTATGCCCGACAGGCGATCGAGGCCGGGCTGAACGTGATGCTGGAAAAACCCCCCGCGCCGACGCTGACCGAAATGCGCAAGCTCGCCGCCTTGGCCGAGTCGCGCGGCGTGGTGCTGTTCGCCAGCTGGCACAGTCGGGTGGGCGCGGCGGTGGCCGAGGCGCGGCGGCGCCTGTCGGGGGCCACTCTGCAACGCCTCGATATCGACTGGCGCGAGGACGTGCGCCAGTTCCACCCCGACCAGGACTGGGTGTGGGATCCCGGCAATCTCGGCGTGTTCGACCCCGGCATCAACGCTGCGTCGATCCTCGTGAGGATCCTGGACGAGACCCCGCACCTCGTCTCCTGCAGCATGGAGGTTCCCGAGGGCAGGCATACGCCGATCGCCGCCGAGATGACGTTCGGCCACGGCAGCGGGGCCGGGATCAGCGGCCGGCTGGACTGGCGCCACGACGGCGGCCCTGTCTGGCGCATGGATATCGAGACCGATCGCGAACGCTTCGCCCTGACCCGTTCCGGCACCGCGATCGAGGTGGACGGCGCCGAGATCGCGCTCGACGGCTCCGTGGCCGAGTATCCGCTGGTCTATGCGCGCCTGGCCGAGCTCGTCCGCGCCGGCGAGAGCGAGGTCGACCTGCGGCCGATGGAACTGGTGGCGGATGCCTTCCTGATCGCCGAACGCCGCGTCGGCGCACCGTTTCACTGGTGACCCTTTTCCTCGCCGCGCGCCGACGCTATGGCGGAGCCGGGGGCGATTAGCTCAGCTGGTAGAGCGCTTCGTTTACACCGAAGATGTCGGCGGTTCGAATCCGTCATCGCCCACCACGCTCATGCGACTGGTATTCTAGGCATTCGTGCAGATGGCGTTTTTAGGCTGGATTTTGCCGATTGCCGCAACTATTCGTTGAAGGCGAACTTCGACAGTATGGATTGCCGCAATCGTGTACAAAGAGTGCGAAATGATGAAGCGTAACCGCTCCGATTCCGACATTGCCGCCGAGATCGAGGAGCAGATCGGCGGACTTCCGCACTCGGAGAAGGTCGGCATGCGCCTGCGATTGGCCGCCCGGCTCTGCGAGGACGGTGCCTTCAACGCGGCCGGGATCTGGCCCGCCGACAAGGTCGCGACGGCCGTGGTTCTGGCGGCGCAGATCGAGCGCCTGCTGGCCTCCGAAAATGCCTGACCGGCGCAAAAAAGAGGGCGTGCGACGGCCCTTCGCGCTTGACGATGTGCGGGGGCCTGCATAGAAGGCCCCACACGTTCGGGAGCGTCCCGATCGGGCAAAGGGCGGTTGTAGCTCAGTTGGTTAGAGTACCGGCCTGTCACGCCGGGGGTCGCGGGTTCGAGCCCCGTCAACCGCGCCACTTGCCCCGATCGTCGATCCCGCATGGAATGCGGTTGTAGCTCAGTTGGTTAGAGTACCGGCCTGTCACGCCGGGGGTCGCGGGTTCGAGCCCCGTCAACCGCGCCAGATCTCACAGAAAATTCCGTCGGGTGTCCGCGGGGCCGCATTCCGGCATGACGGCGGCGGCAGCTTTCGGCGGTCCTGTCGTGGGGCGCATTCCGCGCCGTCGCACGTCACGCGGCCCGCGCGACGGGGGTCGCGCGGGCCGCTGCCCGTCTTCGTTCGACCCGGGCGCGTCAGCCGTCGAAATTGACCTCCTCGACGAGACGCAACGCATCGGCTCGGTGCTCGGCGATGGCCGAGAGGTCGGCCGTGTCCGGCTCGATGTCACCCCAGCTTGCCACGAGGTCGGAGGGCGCGATCTCGGGATTGGCGGGGTATTCGTTCACCACGTCGGCATAGATCTTCTGCGCCTCGGGCGAGGCGAGGTATTCCATGAAGGCCAGCGCATCCTCGCGATGGGGCGCATTGGCCGTCATTGCCACGCCGGAGATGTTGATATGCGTCCCGCCGCCATCCGCGAAGGTGGGGAATTCCACGCGGACCGAATTGGCCCATTCCTCCTGCTCGGGGTCGGCCAGCATCGCCCCCATGTAGTAGGTATTTCCGAGGGCGATGTCGCATTCCCCGGCCCAGATCGCGCGCACCTGGTCCCGGTCGCCGCCCTGGGGAGACCGGGCCAGGTTGGTCTTCACGCCCTGCAGCCATTCCTTCGCCGCTTCCTCGCCGTTATGCTCGATCAGTGCCGCCACGAGGCCCAGGTTATAGACATGGGTTCCCGACCGGGTGCAGATCCGCCCCTCCCACTTGGGGTCGGCGAGATCCTCGTAGGTGGTGATCGCACCTTCCTCGACGCGCTCCTTGGAGGCATAGACGATGCGACCGCGGGTGGTGACCCCGAACCAGTGGCCCTCGGGGTCGCGCAGTTCCGCGGGGATGTTCTCGGCCATCGCCTCGCTCTCGACCGCCTGGGTGACGCCTTCCTCCTTCGCGGTGGACAGGCGGCTGATATCGACCGTCAGGATGATGTCCGCCGGCGAGCGCGCACCCTCCGCCTTCAGCCGCTCCACGAGGCCCTGGTTGAGGAAGGCGACATTCGTCTCGATTCCGGTCTCCTCGGTGAAGCCCTCCAGCAGCGGCTGGATCAGCTCCGGCTGGCGGTACGAATAGATGTTGACCTCGGCCATCGCGGGCAGGGCGGTCGCGGAGGCCAGCGTGGCCAGCAGGATGGAGCGCATGAGGGAGTCCTTCGGTTGGGCAACTAGATGCGCTCTAGAAATCCGAGTAATTTTATAGGGTCAATACCCAACTAAAACGCTGGACTAAGTTTCCCCGCGTTTCGCCGCCTTCCACTGCGCCTCCATCTCCTCCGGCGTGACCTCCGCAGCGGAACGGCCTGCCCGGGCCAGCCCCGCCTCGACGGCCTCGAACCGGCGGATGAACTTGGCATTCGCGCCCCTGAGGGCGTCCTCGGCATCGACGTCCAGGTGCCGGGCCAGGTTCACCACGGTGAAGAGCAGGTCGCCCATCTCCTCGGCGAGCCGGTCCTGCGACAGGCACTCGCGCGCTTCCGCGACCTCCCGCGCCTCCTCCGACAGCTTCTCCAGCACGCCGGCCACACTGGCCCAGTCGAACCCGACCCGCGCCGCGCGCCTTTGCAGCTTCTGCGCGCGCATCAGGGCGGGCAGGGCGAGGGCCACACCGTCCAGCGCGCCGCCTTCGTCCCGCGCGGCCCGCTCGCGCGCTTTCTCCGCTTCCCAGTCGGCCGTCTGCTGGGCGGCGGACTTGTCGCGCGACGCCCGGCCGAAGACATGCGGATGTCGGGCGATCATCTTGTCCGTGATATTTCGTATCACGTCGTGCAGGTCGAAGGCGCCGGCCTCCTCGGCCATGCGAGCATGAAACACGGACTGGAACAGCAGGTCGCCCAGCTCGCCCTTCAGGTCCTCCATCGCCCCGCGCGCGACCGCGTCGGCGACCTCGTAGGCCTCCTCGATCGTGTAGGGCGCGATGGTGGCGAAATCCTGTTCCAGGTCCCAAGGGCAGCCGTGCTCGGGGTCGCGGAGACGCGCCATCACGGCCACCAGCCGTGGCAGGCCCTCGCGCACGCGGAAGATCGGGTCGTCGGGATCGGTCATGGCCTCCTCTTGGCCGCTGCGGCGGCGACTGTCCATCGCGCCGTCCCGCTCTAGCTCGCATGGGCGAAAGAGAGGCGGCATGACGCAGTACATCCTCGGCGGGCTGATCCTTCTGGCGGTCGCCGCAACGGGCCTGGTGACCTGGGTCCGCAGCTTGTCGGTTCCGCCAGAAGCCCATCACGTCGCCGGCGAGATGCCGGCCGTGGGCGACCATCCGCGGACAGGCGGTTTCACCACCGTGCGCCGCGTTGCGGAGCCGCAGGCCGCCCTGCGGGATCTCGTTGCGCGGATCGAGCGGACGCCGCGCACCACCCCCCTGGCCGGAAGCGTCGCGGAAGGACATGCCAGCTTCGTCACCCGGTCGCGAGTCTGGGGTTTTCCGGACGTGACCAATGTCTGGACCCGTGGCGACCTGCTCGCGATCCGGGGCAGCCTGGTGATCGGTCGCGGCGATCTGGGCGTGAATCGCCGCCGGATCGAGCGGTGGCTCGCCGACGTCCCGGCGCTGTCCGCCGGGCGCTGATCACGGCGCGGGGGAAACCGAGGAGGAGAGATCATGTATCTGGGGCTGGACCTGGGCACGTCGTCGCTGAAGGCACTGCTGGTCGATGGCGACGAACGCGTGCTTGCCGAAGCCTCCGCGCCGCTCGCCGTCTCGCGCCCCCGCCCGGGCTGGTCGGAGCAGGACCCGGCCGACTGGATCGCGGCGGCAGAAACCGTCCTGACCGAGTTGGCAGGGCGCGCGGACCTCTCGGGGGTGCGCGGCATCGGGCTCTCGGGGCACATGCACGGGGTGGTGCTGCTCGACGCCGCCGACGCGGTGCTGCGGCCGTGCCTCCTGTGGAACGACACCCGCGCCCATGACGAGGCGGCCGGGATGGATGCCGATCCGGACTGGCGGCGGATCACCGGCAACATCGTCTTCCCCGGATTCTCGGCGCCCAAGGTCGAGTGGATCCGGCGGCACGAGCCGGACACCTTCGCGCGGATCGATGCCGTGCTGCTGCCCAAGGACTATCTGCGCCTGTGGCTCACCGGCGAGCGGGTGGCGGAGATGTCGGACGCCGCCGGCACCGGCTGGCTGGACACCGGCGCCCGGGACTGGTCCGACGCGCTGCTGGCGCGCTCAAGCCTCTCGCGCAATGCGATGGCGCGGCTGGTGGAGGGGGCCGAACCCTCCGGCGCGCTTCGGCGCGGGATCGCCGAGCGGTTCGGCCTTCCCGCCGACGCGACCGTCGCGGGCGGTGCGGGCGACAACGCCGCCTCGGCGGTGGGCATGGGCGTTACCCGGCCGGGGCAGGCCTTCGTCTCGCTCGGGACCTCGGGGGTGCTCTTCGCGGCGACCGAGGGCTTCCATCCGAAGCCCGAGACGGCCATCCACACCTTCTGCCATGCCCTGCCGGGGGCCTGGCACCAGATGGGCGTGATCCTGTCGGCCACCGATGCGCTCAACTGGTTCGCCGGGCTGGTGGGCGCCGATGCAGCCGCGCTGACCGGGGATCTGGGGCCCCTCCAGGCGCCGGGCGAGACGCTGTTCCTGCCCTATCTCGGCGGCGAGCGCACGCCGCTCAACTCGGCGACGGCGCGGGGGGCGTTTCTCGGTCTCGGCCATGCCACCGACCGCGCGGCGGCCACCCGGGCGGTGCTGGAGGGCGTCGCCTTCGCGCTGGCCGATTGTCGCGCCGCGCTGGCCGAGACCGGAACGCGGATCGAGACCCTCGTGGCCGTCGGCGGCGGCAGCCGGTCGGACTACTGGATCCGGGTTCTGGCGACGGCACTCGCGCTGCCGATCCAGATCCCGGCAGCGGGCGATTTCGGCGCCGCGCTCGGCGCGGCGCGGCTCGGCCGCATGGCCGCGGGCGGCGGCGACACCGCGGCGCCGCCGCCCGTTGCGCGGGTCGTCGATCCCGACCCGGCGCTGGTCGATGCCTTCGCCGAGGGGCACGCGCGCTACCGCGCGGCGCAATCCTTCGTTGCCGGCTTCCGCTGATCAGAGCCCGGACCGCGCCCGCCACGCCGCCCAATCCTCGGGCGTGTCGAGATCGGTGGTGGCGCGGCGGCCGGGCAGGGGCACGCGCAGGATCTCCTCGCCCGTGAGGATCGCCCGCGCCCCGGCATCCCCCTGCAGGGCCGCCATGGCCGGCACCAGCCGCGCGGGGAACAGCACCGGCTGACCGGCGCGCCCATCCGCGTCCGTCGCGCGGATCACCCGGTCGGGCGCGGCGCGGTGGGCCGCGATCAGCGCCGCCATGTCCTCCGTCGTGATCTCCGGCATGTCGGCCAGCACCACGAGAAGGGGCCCCGGACCGGCCGCAGCCAGTGCCCGGAACGACGCCGCCATGCCGGTCCCGGCATCGCGCACCTCCAGGCGCGTCACGTCCAGGCCGTGGAGCGCCCGAAGCCGCTCCGCCGCGTCCGGGGGCAGGGTCACGCGGACGGGCCAGCCCGCCGCGAGCGCGCGTTCGGCCACCACCCGCAGCAGCGGCCGCCCGCCCACCGGCTGCAACAGCTTGTCCGCCCCGCGCATGCGCCGCGATCCCCCGGCGGCCAGTACGGCGATCGTGCCCTCACCGCTCAGGGATCAACCCCCGAGGCGCGAAGCGCAGCACCAGGAGGAGGACCACCCCCATGGTGAAGAGCCGCATATGCGCGGCCGAGGCCAGCATATGCGCCCGGATCGCCGAATCGGCGGGCAGCCCGGAGGAAAGAACCTGCATCAGCCACAGGCCGAGCGGCTCCACCTGCACCCAGAGGAACCAGATCAGGAACCCGCCCAGCACCGCGCCCCAGTTGTTGCCCGACCCTCCGACGATCACCATCACCCAGACGAGGAAGGTGAAGCGCAGGGGCTGGTAGGTGGCCGGCGTCAGCTGCCCGTCCAGCGTGGTCATCATCGCGCCGGCGATGCCGCAGACGGCCGATCCCAGAACGAAGACCTGCAGGTGACGGCGGGTGACGTCCTTGCCCATGGCCTCGGCGGCGGTCTCGTTGTCGCGGATCGCGCGCATCATCCGCCCCCAGGGCGAGGCGAGGGCCGCCTGTGCCAGCCATAGCACGATCAGCAGCACCACGAGGAACAGGGCCGCATAGGCCAGCTTGACCACGATCGAGGAGGCCACCGTGGGATCGGCGCCGACATTCGCCATCGCGTCGACGAAGCCGGGACTTCGCTGCAGGTCCACCTCGTAGGGAACCGGGCGGGGCAGGCCGATCACGTTCTTCACGCCCCGGCTCAGCCAGTCCTCGTTCTTCAGTACGGCGATGACGATCTCGGCGATCCCCAGCGTGGCGATCGCGAGATAGTCGGAGCGCAACCCGAGCGCCGTCTTGCCGATCGCCCATGCCGCCCCCGCGGCGAGGAGGCCTCCCACCGGCCAGGCCACGAGGATCGGCAGGCCGAGCCCGCCGAGATAGCCGGTGGCGGCGGAGTTCACGGCTTCCACAGCCTCCACGCCCGGGTCGAAGACCCCGCGATACAGGAAGAACCCGCCGACCAGGACGACGATCATCGCCACCGTGCGCTTCACCCCCTTGCCCATCCGGGTGAAGATCAGCACCGCCGCGACCAGCACGCCTGCGCCTACTGCGAGGCCGGCGAGGATCCGGGCGCCCCCTGCGGCCCAGGCCTCGCCCACCGGCGGCATGCCCACCAGCACGGCGGCCAGCCCGCCCAGCGCCACGAACCCCATGACGCCGACGTTGAACAGGCCGGCATAGCCCCACTGCATGTTCACGCCCAGCGCCATGACCGCGCTGATCAGCCCCATGTTCAGGATCCCCAGCGCCACGTTCCAGCTCTGGAACACGCCGGTGAGCAGGATCAGCCCCAGCACGACGGCGAACAGACCGGCGTTCCTCATACCGATTTCCCCCTGAACAGGCCGGTGGGGCGGAACAGCAGCACGATCACCAGGATCGCGAAGCTGACCGCGAACTTGTAGTCGGTCGTCAGCAACTGGACCAGCGCGTCTGGCTCCAGCCTCTCGGGCAGCCAGTAGCCCAGCACCTTCTTCCAGGCATAGGTGATCATCACCTCCGAGAAGGCGATGACGAAGCCGCCCGCGATCGCGCCCAGCGGCGACCCCAGCCCGCCGACGATGGCGGCGGCGAAGATCGGCAGGAGCAGCTGGAAATAGGTGAACGGGCGGAACGACTTGTCGAGGCCGTAGAGCACGCCCGCCACGGTCGTCAGCGCGGCGACGATGATCCAGGTGATCGCCACCACCCGCTCCGGGCTGATGCCCGACAGCAAGGCCAGGTCCTCGTTGTCCGAGAAGGCGCGCATCGACTTGCCCGTGCGGGTCCGGTTGAGGAACCAGAACAGGGCCGCGACCACCACGATGGCGGTGGCCAGCGTGATCGCCTGGCTCGAGCGGATCGCCAGCCCCTCGTCGAGGCCGGTCCAGCGCCGGAAATCCCCCGCCGACATCAGGAACCGGGTCCCGTCGTCGAAATTGCGGTCGTCGGGGCCGATCACGAATCGCGTCAGTCCGTTATAGACGAACATCACCCCCATCGAGACGATGACGAGCATCACCGGCACCACCCTCTGCCGACGGTAGAAACGGTAGATCACCCGGTCGGTGCCCAGGACCAGCAGAACGGTCGCGAGGATCCCGGCCGGCAGGGCCAGAAGGGCGGTGGGCAGCGGCCCGAGCGAGACGCCCATCCCCTGCAACCCCCATGTCGCGAGGATCGTCGCCATGGTGCCGAAGGCCATCGTGTCGCCATGGGCGAAGTTGGAGAAGCGCAGGATCCCGTAGACCATAGTCACCCCGAGGGCGCCCAGCGCCAGCTGCGCGCCGTAGGCCGTCGCCGGAACCGCGACGAAGTTGAGAAAGGTGATGAGACCGTTCAGGAAGTCCATCGGGTCAGCGCTCCTGGTCTGGGGGGCGTCGGCGGGGCGGGGATCGGTCGGCGCCTCCTATCCACCGAGGAAGCTCCGCCGCACTTCGGGATCGGCGAGAAGATCCCGGCCGGTGCCGGTGAAGGCGTTGGCCCCCTGCACCATGACGAATCCGGTATCGGCGATGGCGAGGGCCTGCCGCGCGTTCTGCTCCACCATGAGGATCGAGATGCCGGTGCGCGCCACTTCGATGATCCGGTCGAACAGCTCGTCCATGACGATGGGCGAGACGCCGGCGGTGGGCTCGTCCAGCATCAGGACCTCGGGTTCCGTCATCAGCGCCCGGCCCACGGCGACCTGCTGGCGCTGCCCGCCGGACAGCTCCCCCGCCGGCTGGCGGCGCTTGTCGCGCAGGATGGGGAACAGGTCGAACACCTGCTCCATCGTCGGGCGGATGTCGTCGCGGCGCAGAAAGGCCCCCATCTCAAGGTTCTCCTCGACCGTCAGCGAGGTGAAGATGTTGGCCGTCTGCGGCACGAAGGCCATGCCCTCCGCCACCCGTTCCTGCGGCTTGAGCGCGGTGATGTCACGCCCCTTCAGCCGCACGCTGCCCTCGCGCAGGTCCAGCATGCCGAAAACCGCCTTCATCGCGGTGGACTTGCCGGCGCCGTTCGGCCCGACGATCACCGCGATCTCGCCGCGATCCACCGAGATGGTGCAACCGTGCAGGATGTCGGCGCCGCGGCCGTAGCCGCCGGTCATGCCGTCTCCGATCAGGACGGGGTCGTCCGGGCGCGGGGCGTCACCCGGCGGCGAGGACGGCCCGGCGGTCTCGCCGCCGCGACCGGCATGGGGATCGGTCATGCCGGCTCCTTGTTCTTCAGCCCGGTGCCGAGATACGCCTCGACCACTTCGTCATTGGCCTTGATCTCCTCCAGCGACCCCTCGGCGAGGACCTTGCCCTCGGCCATGCAGATCACCGGGTCGCAGAGCCGGCCGATGAAGTCCATGTCGTGCTCGATGACCACGAAGGTATAGCCGCGCTCCCGGTTCAGCCGCACGATCGCGTCGCCGATCGTGTTCAGCAGCGTCCGGTTCACGCCCGCGCCGACCTCGTCGAGGAACACGATCTTGGCGTCGACCATCATCGTCCGGCCGAGCTCGAGAAGCTTCTTCTGGCCGCCCGAGAGGTTGCCTGCGCGCTCATCGGCGAGATGGTCGATCGTCAGGAAGTCCAGCACCTCGTCGGCCTGCCGGGCGAGCTGCGCCTCCTCCTCGCGGATTCGCGCGCGGTGGAACCAGCTGTTCCACAGCGTCTCGCCGGACTGCCCGGGCGGCACCATCATCAGGTTCTCCCGCACCGTCATGGAGGAGAACTCGTGCGCGATCTGGAAGGTTCTGAGCAGCCCCTTGTGGAACAGCGTGTGCGGCGACAGGCCGGTGATGTCCTCGCCGTCCATCGTCACCCGCCCGGAGGTGGGCGGCAGGACCCCGGCGATCACGTTGAACAGGGTCGATTTGCCCGCCCCGTTCGGCCCGATAAGTCCGGTGATGGAACCTTTCTCCACCGATAATGTTGCACCGTCGACGGCCCGGAAACCGCCGAAATGCTTGTGAACGTCGTCAACGACGATCATGTCCCTGCTCCCCGTGGGTGTCCGACCTTGTCCCGATCGGCCGACATTTCGATCCGGGTCGTCACGCAACGGGCCCGGGCAGCGTTCTGCGCCCGGGCCCGTGTTCCGCCGGATGACCTCAGCGGATCTCGACCGTGGTGAACTCGCCGTCCTCGATGTTGTATTCGCGGTAGGTGCCCGCGGCCTCACCTGAGCCGACGAACTCGACATTGGTGCCGCCGACGTAATCGACCTCGCCGCCCTCGGCCAGGATCTCGATCGCGCGGCCGAGGTCGCCGGGCAGGATCTTCTCGCCGGGCTCGTTGGCGACCTCCATGACGAACTCCTTGTAGTCTTCCGGGTCCGTCGATCCCGCCGCCTGCATCGCCAGCGCCAGCAGCGCCGTCCCGTCGTAGCTCTCGCGGGTATAGGAGGTTGCGGGATCGAAGCCGGCCTCCTCGGCCTGGGTCGCGAAGGCCTCGGTGCCCTCGCCCTCGGACCACGGAACGGTGCCGAAGGAGCCGTCGAGGGCGTTCGACATCTCGGTGATCAGCTCGTTGGAGAACATCCCGTCGCCCAGCACGAAGGTGTCGAAGGCGCCGGTGTCATAGGCCGCCTGGATCACGCCACGCCCGCCCTGGTCGGAATAGCCCAGCACCAGCAGCGCCTCGCCCCCGGCCGAGGACAGGGAGCCGATCTCGGCGGAATAGTCCGCCTTGCCGTCCTCGTGCGGGGCCGCCAGCGTGACCGAGCCGCCGGCCTCCTCGAAGGCCGCCACGAAGCTGTCGGACAGACCCTTGCCGTAATCGTTGTTGGTGTAGGTCACCGCGACCTCGGAAATGTCGCGCGATTGCAGGATGTCGGCCAGCACCTGGCCCTGACGGGCGTCGGAGGGCGCGGTGCGGAAGAACAGCCCGTCATCCTCGGCATCCGACAGGGCGGGCGAGGTGGCGGAGGGAGAGATCATCGCCACGCCGTTCGGCACCGCCACATTGGCGAGGATCGCGCCGGTCACGCCCGAGCAGTCGGCGCCCATGATCCCGGCGATCCCGTCCGAGGTCACCAGCCGCTCGGCCGCGGCCGTCGCCGCCGCCGCGTCGATGCACGTCGAATCCGCCCGCACCACTTCCAGCATCCGCCCGTCGAGGATGCCGCCGGCCTCGTTGATTTCCGAGACCGCCAGGTCGGCGGCGGCCCCCATGTTGGGCGTGATCGATTCGATGGGCCCGGTGAAGCCCAGAATCACGCCGATCTTGATCGGATCGCCGGACCCGTCCTGGGCGCCGGCGGTGCCGGCGGCAGCGGTCAGCGCGGTGGCGAGAAGCAGTTTTTTCATGGCAGTCTCCCTGTCATTCTGGTCGTTTCTTGTGCCGGCGGGAACCGTAAAGCCCCCGGAAGGAAAAGGAAAGATCGCGCGCGGGCCCGCCTCAGGCGCGGGCGTGGCTGCCGCGTTCGCGATAGGGGGTGGTGTCGTAATGGGACCGGTAGCACTTGGAAAAATGCGACGGCGAGGTGAAGCCGCAGGCCAGACCGACATTGATCACGCTCATGTCCGTCTGCATCAGCAGCTTGCGCGCCCGCTCCAGCCGCAACTCCATGTAGTAGCGCTTGGGCGAACGGTTCAGGTAGCGTCGGAACAGCCGCTCCAGTTGGCGCGTGGACAGCCCCACCTGGCGCGCGAGGATCGCCGGGCTGATCGGCTCCTCGATATGCGCTTCCATCCGCTGGATCACGGTGGACAGCTTGGGATGGCGCACGCCGATCCGGGTGGGGATCGACAGGCGCTGCTGGTCCTGGTCCGTGCGGATCGAGGAATAGACCAGCTGGTCGGCGACCGCATTGGCCAGCTCCTCGCCCTGGTCGCGGGCCACGAGGCGCAGCATCAGGTCGATCGAGGCGGTGCCGCCGGCGGTGGTCATCCGGTTGCCGTCGATGGTGAAGACCCGGCGGGTCAGCTCGATCTCGTCGAAGGCCTCGGCGAAGCCCTCCATGTTCTCCCAGTGAATCGTCGCCTGCCGGTCGTCCAGCAGTCCGGCGGTCGCCAGGGCATGGGTCGCGGTGCAGAGCGCGCCGATGTCGCCGCCGTTGCGGGCCACGCGGCGCAGCCATGCCACCACCCGGCGGCTCGTGGCGCGCCCGACGTCGAGGCCGCCGCAGACCAGAATCGTCGATCCCCGCGGCGGATCGCCCAGGTCGTCGTCCACCGCGAAGGCCAGCCCGGCGGAGGAGGCGGCCGGCCCGCCGCCGTCGGCGGTCAGCGACCAGGCATAGAGCGGCCGGCCCGCGATCCGGTTGGCGAGCCGCAGGCAATCCACCGCACCGGCGAAGCTCAGCAGGCTGAACCTGTCGAGCAGCAGGAAAGTGTAATGTCGTGCCGTCCCGTCCGGTGGCGCGGGGCGGGGGGTGTCGGGCTGGCCGGTCATGGGGGGCGAACCGCGTCGTTCATGCGGATCAGACCCAAGCACCAAAACGGGGCGTGCCGCAAGGGGCCCCGATTGCGGTTTGCATGAGCGTGCCCCGGCGCGTATATCTTCGCTCCGATCCGTCAACAGGGGAAGGACGATGAGCATGTCCGAGATTTCGAGCTGGCGCGGCCGCGAGCGGATCCAGATGCCCGTCTATACCGACCCCGCGGCGCTGGCCGCGGTCGAGGAGCGCCTTCGGGCGAACCCGCCGCTGATCTTTGCCGACGAGGCGCGCCGGCTGCGCGCCGAACTGGCCGCCGTTTCGCGCGGCGAGGCATTCCTGCTCCAGGGCGGCGATTGCGCCGAGAGCTTCGACCAGTTCGGCGCCGCCACCGTGCGCGACACGTTCAAGGTGCTGCTGCAGATGGCGATGGTGCTGACCTACGGCGCCAAGGTGCCGGTGGTGAAGGTCGGCCGGATGGCCGGTCAGTTCGCCAAGCCCCGCTCCGCGCCGACCGAGACGGTGGACGGGGTGGAGCTGCCCTCCTACCGCGGCGACATCGTCAACGGCTTCCCCTTCGACGAGGCCAGCCGGGTGCCCGACCCGGAGCGGATGATCGAGGCCTATACCCAGGCCGCGGCGACGCTGAACATGCTGCGCGGCCTCTCCCGCGGCGGTTTCGCCGACATCAACAAGGTCCATGCCTGGACGCTCGACTTCACCGCCGAGGACAAGGCCGCCGCCTACCGCGACATCGCCGATGCGCTGCAGGACACGCTCGACTTCATCCGCGCCGCCGGCCTCTCCCCGCGCAAGTCCGAGGAGCTGGCGACGGTCGACTTCTACACCAGCCACGAGGCGCTGCTGCTGGAATACGAGGAGGCGCTGACCCGGCGCGATCCGGTCTCGGGCGATCTCGTCGCGGGCTCCGGCCACCTGATCTGGATCGGCGACCGCACGCGCCAGCCCGACGGCGCCCATGTCGAATTCTGCCGCCAGGTGATCAACCCGATCGGGCTGAAATGCGGCCCCTCGATCACCCCGGACGACCTCAAGCTGCTGATCGAGCGGCTGAACCCCGACAATGCGGCGGGCCGGCTGACCCTCATCGCGCGGTTCGGCGCGGGCAAGGCGGCCGAACATCTGCCGTGCCTCATCGACACGGTGGAGAAGATGGGGGCGAACGTGGTGTGGTCCTGCGACCCGATGCACGGCAACACGATCAAGTCGGCCACGGGCTACAAGACCCGGCCCTTCGATGACGTGCTGTCCGAGGTCCGCGACTTCTTCCGCATCCACCGCGACCACGGCACGATCCCGGGCGGCGTGCATTTCGAGATGACGGGCCAGGACGTCACCGAATGCACCGGCGGCCTGCGCGCGCTGACCGACGAGGACCTGTCGGACCGCTATCACACGGCCTGCGATCCGCGTCTCAACGCCTCGCAATCGCTGGAGCTGGCCTTCCTCGTGAACAAGCTGATGCGCGACAGTGACGGCGCCCGTCAGACGGCCGCCTCGGCCTGAGCGCCGAAGGGGCCGGCGCCGGTCACTCCACCAGGTGAATGGACTGGCGCCGATGCGCCGCCTCGCGGGCGCGTTCGGTGCGGTCGGGATCGTCGCCGGCCCAAAGCGCGCCGGGAGCCGCAGGGGCCAGCGACCGGGCGGCGACGGCCACGCCGCTGCGGCGTTCCCCCGCAATCTCCATCCGCAGGGGTGCCGTCCCGGTCCGTTCGGGCAGGTCTGCGTAGCACAGCGCGCGGGACACGACCCCGTCTCGGTCCCGAAGCGGCAGCAGGACCAGTTCGGCGGCCAGCCGCGGGCGAAGCGGGCCGCGCGGGCCCGCCAGGCCGAGATCGATCCGCGCCGGCCCGTCGAACAGCGCCGCGAGGCACTCGCCCAGCCAGTCCCGGCTCGGCGGGGCGATGATACTCGACAGCGGCATGCCGCGCAGATCCATGCCCAGCAGGTCGTTCACGCGCCGCCCGGCGATGCGGATGCGGGCCTGGCGGGGCGCGATCCGCTCCACCAGGATCAGCCGGTCCAGCGCCTCCAGCATCTGCGAGGGGTCGATCGCCTCGCGCGCGGGGACGCCGTCGGCGCCGCGGATGGCCTGCCAGTGCCGCTCGACGGCATGGCGGGCCGGATCGGCCTGCGCCTTGCGTCGGCCAGTCAGGTCCACGATGTTGCCCAAGATGGCCATTGCGCACTCCGAACGTTGAACCTCCCCGCGGGGGATCTTGGTCGCCCCGGGAAAAAGTCACTGTCGTGTTCGCCCCCAAGCAGAGATTTAGCACGGCACTCGTCGAAAATCTTCATCAATTTCACCGAGAGGTTAACACGACATGACGACGTCCATGACCGGCTTCGCCAGCGCCTCCGGCGCCGCCGGCGGCTGGCGGTGGTCCTGGGAGTTGCGCTCCGTCAACGGCCGGGGCTTCGATCTGCGGCTGCGGATGCCGGACTGGATTCCAGGGCTGGAACAGGCCCTGCGCGGCCGGGTGCGGGCGGCCGCGTCGCGCGGCTCGCTGACGCTCTCCCTGCGGCTCGCCCGCGACGGGGCGGGTGCCGACGGCATCGACCGGGCGGCGGTCGAGGCCGCGCTGGCGCAGATCCGCGCGGTGGAGAGGATCGCCGCGGCGCAGGGCCGCGAACTTCTGCCCGCCCGCGCCACCGATGTCATGGCGATCCGCCCCGGATCGGAGGCGCCCGACGAGGCGGCGGCCGAGGCGCTGCGAGACGCGCTACTGGCCCATGCCGAGGCCGAGCTGCTGCCGGCCTTCGAACGGGCGCGGGCCGACGAGGGCCGGGCGCTCGACGCGATCCTGACCGCCCGGCTGGACGAGATCGGCGACCTGCTGTCGCGCGCGGGCGAGGCCGCCGCGGCGCGTCGCGCGGGGCAGGGCGCGGCGCTCTCTGCCGCCATCGACCGCCTGGGCGCCGAGGTGCGGGTCGATCCCGACCGCCTGGCGCAGGAACTGGCGCTGATCTGGGTCAAGCAGGACGTGGCCGAGGAACTCGACCGCCTGGCCGCCCATCTCTCCGCCGCGCGGGATCTCGTCGCCGCGGACGGCCCGAAGGGCCGCAAGCTCGATTTCCTGCTGCAGGAGTTCAACCGCGAGGCCAACACGCTCTGCGCCAAGTCCCAGGATGCCGGCCTCACGGCCGTCGGCCTTGACCTCAAAACCGTCATCGATCAACTGCGCGAGCAGATCCAGAACGTGGAGTAGGGCGTGACCGACGGCAGCGGCCGACGCGGGCTTCTGATCATCCTGTCCTCGCCCTCGGGCGCGGGAAAGTCGACGCTGGCGCGGCGGCTGATGGCGTGGGACGCCTCGCTTTCCTTCTCGGTCTCGGCCACGACGCGGCCCGCGCGGGCGGGCGAGGTCGAGGGGCGGGAATACTATTTCCGCGACCGCGAGGCCTTCGAATCCATGGTCGCGGGCGGCGAGATGCTGGAACACGCCGAGGTCTTCGGCAATCTCTACGGCTCCCCCGCGGGCCCGGTGGAGGCGGCGATCCGGGCGGGGCGCGATGTCCTGTTCGACGTGGACTGGCAGGGCGGGCAGCAGATCCGCAACTCGGTGCTCGGCAAGCATACCCTGTCGCTGTTCATCCTGCCGCCCTCGATCCACGAGCTGGAGCGGCGCCTGTTCGAGCGCGGGCAGGACACCGCCGAGGTGATCGCGGCGCGGATGCGCAAGAGCCGCGACGAGATCAGCCACTGGCCGGAATACGACTACGTCCTCGTCAACGACGATCTGGACGTGACCGAGCGGCGCCTGCGCACCATCATCGAGGCCGAGCGGCTGCGCATCAGCCAGCAGCCCGGACTGGTGGAAACGGTGAGACGTCTGAACGCGGAATTCGAGGAGCGGACATGATCTACGACCTGGGCGGCGACACGCCGATGCTGGAGGAGGGGGTCTGGGTGGCCCCGGGCGCGCATGTGATCGGCAAGGTGATCCTGCGCGAACGGGTCTCGGTGTGGTTCTGCACCACCATCCGGGGCGACAACGAGCCCGTGGAGATCGGCGCCGGCACCAACCTCCAGGAGAATTGCGTGCTGCACACCGACATGGGCTTCCCGCTCACCGTCGGCCGCGACTGCACCATCGGCCACAAGGCGATGCTGCACGGCTGCACGATCGGCGACGAGAGCCTGATCGGCATGGGCGCCACGGTGCTGAACGGCGCGAAGATCGGCCGCAACTGCCTGATCGGCGCCGGTGCCCTGGTGACCGAGGGCAAGGAGATCCCCGACGGGTCACTGGTCGTCGGCGCGCCGGGCAAGGTCGTGCGCCAGCTCGACGCCGAGGCGATCCAGGCGTTGAAGGCCTCCGCCGTCCACTATCAGGAAAACGCGGCGCGCTTCGCCAAGGACCTGAAGGAGATATCGTGAGCCTGTTCTCCCGCCTGTTCGGGGTCGGCGGCCCCCGCGCGCTGCCCGCCCCCGAACCCGCGCCCGCCACCACCACCGTGCGCCGCACGCCCTGGCCCGAGGGCACTGGACGCGCGCTCGCCACCCCGATCCAGCCCTCGGTGGTCTATGGCTCCGCCGGCCCCGACGCGCTCGACTCGATCTACGAGGGCAGGGAGGCCGGCTACACCTATGCCCGCGAGGGGCATCCGAACGCGACGGTGCTGGCGCGGAAGATCGACGCGCTGGAGGGGGCCGAGGGCGGCCTCGTCACCGGGTCGGGCATGTCCGCCGTCACCGCGGCGTTGCTGGGCGTGCTGAAATCCGGCGACCACGTCATCGGTGCCGACCGCCTCTATGGCCGCTCGCAGCGGATGATGGCCGAGGAACTGCCCCGCCTCGGCATCGCCACGAGCCAGGTCGATGCCGGTGACGCGCAGGCGGTGGCCGAGGCGATTCGCCCAGAGACCCGGATGATCCTGATCGAGGTTGTCTCCAACCCGATGCTGCGGGTGGCCGACCTCGCTGGCATCGCCCGGCTGGCGAAGGAGCGGGGGATCCTGCTCGCCGTCGACAACACCTTCACCACGCCCCGCGCGATCCGGCCCTTCGACCACGGCGCCGATATCGTGATCCACTCGATCACCAAGCTGCTCGCGGGCCATTCCGACGCCACCCTGGGCTATGTCGCGGCCCGCGACGCCGATCTCCGCGAGCGCATCCGCACCTTCGCCATCACCCTCGGCCTGACGCCCAGCCCGTTCGACTGCTGGCTGGCCGAGCGGGGACTGTTCTCCTTCGACCTGCGCTACGACCGGGCCGAGGCGAACGCCGCGCGGCTCGCCGACCGGCTGTCCGAGATGCCGGGGGTCGCCTCCGTCACCTATCCCGGCCGCCCCGACCACCCCGATCACCACCGCGCCGTGGCGCTTCTCGGCACCCGCTGCGGCAACATGGTGACCTTCACGCTGAAAGGTGGGCGGGAGGCGGCCAACGCTCTCGTTGCCGCGGCCGAGAACATCGCCTTCGCGCCCACCCTCGGCGACGTCGCCACCACGATCAGCCATCCCGCCACCTCGTCGCACCGCGCCATGTCGCCCGAGGCCCGCGCCGCGCTCGGGATCGAGGAGGGGACGTTCCGCGTCTCCGTCGGGATCGAGCCGCCGGAGCTGATCCTGGACGAGATCGAGGCCGCGATCCATGCGGCGACCGACTAGGCGATGTCGCCTCCCGAGGCCGCCGATCTCCTCGACGCGCTGCCGCTCCCGGCGGTCCTGATCGGGCGCACGCAACGGATCGAGATCGTTAACGACGCGGCGCGCGCGCTGCTCGGCGCCGGGCTGGAGGGCCGCAGCTTCGTCATCGGGCTGCGACAGCCGGAACTGGCCGAGGCGGTCGAAGGCACGCTGGCCGACGGCCGGCCCCGCAGCGCGCGCTTCCTCGGTCGACAGGGCCGGCAGGACACGGCGTGGACCGCCCATGCCCGCCGGGCGGGCGACGCCGCGCTCGTCACCTTCGAGGATCGCACCGCGGCCGAGGAGGCCGGGCAGATCCGGCGCGATTTCGTCGCCAATGTCAGCCACGAGCTGAAGACGCCGCTCACCGCGATGATCGGCTTCATCGAGACCCTGCGCGGCCCCGCCCGCGACGACGCCGCGGCGCGCGACCGCTTCCTCGCCATCATGGAGCGCGAGGGCCAGCGGATGAACCGCCTCGTTCAGGACCTGCTCTCGCTCAGCCGGGTGGAGGCCGACGAGCGCCTGCGCCCGCGCGAGCGCGTCGACATCGCGCTGATCGTGCGGTCGGTCGCCAACATGCTGCGGGACACGGCCGAGGCGGCCGGGACCGCCCTGGTCGTGACCGACGCCGACGCGTCGACGGAGATCCCCGGCGACCCCGACCAGCTGCGCCAGGTCGTGACCAATCTGCTGGAGAACGCGATCAAGTATGGCGGCGCCCGCGTCGAGATTCGCCTGGAGCGCGCCGCGCATCTGCCCGACCTGCGCCGACCCGGCGTCTCGCTCCAGGTGATCGACGACGGCCCGGGCATCGACGAGATCCACCTGCCGCGCCTGGCGGAACGGTTCTACCGGGTCGACACGCATCGCTCGCGCGAGGTCGGCGGGACCGGGCTCGGCCTCGCCATCGTCAAGCACATCGTCTCGCGGCATCGCGGCCGGCTCCGCATCACCTCCGCGCCGGGCCAGGGCAGCACCTTCGCGGTCCAGCTGCCGCGCGATGGCTGACGCCGGGGCGGTCACATGTCATGGAAGTGTTACAAGGACGTTACAATGGTGACTCCGGGCCCGCCTAGATCACGCTCGAGGCCGCAACGGGACGCGGCCCCGGAACGGAACGTCACAGGAGTTCACATGTCCGTCCTCAAGACCACCGCGACAACGCTGGCGGCACTGGCTGCCACCACTGCCATCGCCGGCGCCCAAAGCCGCGAGCAGGTGCAGGTCGCCGGTTCCTCCACCGTGCTGCCCTACGCCTCCATCGTGGCGGAGGCCTTCGCCGAGAACACCGATTTCGCCGCGCCCGTGGTGCAGTCGGGCGGCTCCTCCGCCGGTCTGCGCCAGTTCTGCGAGGGCGTGGGCGAGGGCACGATCGACGTCGCCAACGCCTCGCGCCCGATCAGCGACAGCGAGCTGGAGACCTGCCGCGCCAACGGCGTGGATGGCATCATCGAGGTCCGCATCGGCTATGACGGCATCGTCTTCGCCAGCCAGATCGACGGCCCCGACTTCACCGCCTTCGAGCCCCAGCAGTGGTACAACGCCCTGGCCGCCGAGATCCCGCAGGACGGCGAGATGGTTCAGAACCCGAACGCGAACTGGTCCGAGGTCGACGACTCGCTGCCCGATGTCGAGATCCTGACCTTCATCCCGGGCACCAACCACGGCACGCGCGAGGTCTTCGACGAGAACGTGATCCTCGCCGGCTGCGAGGCCTCCGGCGCCATGGAGCAGATCCTCGAGATCAACGGCGGCGACGAGGAAGCCGCCGAGGCCACCTGCATGGAGATCCGCAACGACGGCGCCGCGGTCGAGATCCAGGGCGACTACACCGAGACCCTGAACCGGCTGAACCAGAACCCCAACGGCGTCGGCGTCTTCGGACTGGCCTTCTACGAGAACAACACCGATTCGCTGAAGGTCGCCACCATGGGCGGGGTGGAGCCCAACACCGACACCATCTCCACCGGCGAATACCCGGTCTCGCGGCCGCTCTTCTTCTACGTCAAGAAGCCGCATATCGGCGTCATCCCGGGCCTGAAGGAATACGCGATGTTCTTCGTCGCGGACGAGGTGGCCGGCCCCGGCGGCCCGCTCGCCAATTACGGCCTGGTGCCCGATCCCGAGCTGGCCCAGACCCGCGAGAAGGTCGAGAACGAGACCACCATGTCCGAGGAATGACACCGCCCCGCGGGTCGGCTACACGCCGACCCGTCCCCCAGACGGCACGGCCTCGAGGTGGGGCCGTGCCTGCCTTTTGACGCCCCGGAGAGCGCCATGCCGACATACTGGCTCCTTGCCATCGTCATCGTCCTCGCCGCCATCGGCTACGTGACGTCCCGGCGCCGCGCGCTCGCCTCGGCCGGGGGCCGGATGCGCGACCTGCACTCCCTGCCGGGAACCTACGGCACGAATGCCGTGATCCTGACGGCGGTGCCGGCGCTGTTCCTCCTCGGCGCCTGGATCCTGCTGCAGCCCGTGGTCCTGGAACAATGGGTCTCCGGATCGATCCCCGACGGCGCGGTGCAGAACGAGGGCCAGCGCAGCCTGATCATGGCCGATGTCCGCCGCATCGCCGCCGGCCTCCAGATGGCGGTTCAGTCAGGCGGCATCTCCATGGACGAGGCGATGTCGATGCGCGTCGATGCCACCAATGTCCGGGATCGTCTCGCCGATCTCGGAATCGCGATCGGCGGCGAGCCGAGCCAGATGGCGCTGAACGCCGGCCAGCTCTGGTTCCGCGTCGAGCAGGTCGGCCGGATCGCGATGGCGGTCGCGGTCCTCGCCGTGGCGGCGGCCGGGTTCGCCCTCGCCGTCCTGCGCGCGAACAAGGACGTCAACGCCCGCGCCAGCGTCGAGAGGGCCATCCTGATCCTGCTGATGGCGGCCGCCCTGGTCGCGATCCTGACGACCGTGGGCATCGTCCTGTCGATGCTGTTCGAGACCGGATCCTTCTTCTCGCAGTATTCCTGGACCGAGTTCTTCTTCTCCACGAACTGGAACCCGCGCTTCCAGGGCGGCTCCGATCTGGGCATGCTGCCGCTCCTCTGGGGCACGCTCTACATCTCGTTGATCGCGCTCCTCGTCGCGGTGCCGATCGGCCTGTTCTCGGCGATCTACCTCTCCGAATATGCCGGGCCGCGGCTGCGCGCCGTGGCCAAGCCGCTGATCGAGGTGCTCGCCGGGATCCCCACCATCGTCTACGGCCTCTTCGCGCTGATCACCGTGGGCCCGTTCCTGCGCGACTACTTCGCCCAGCCGATGGGGCTGGGGAACTCCTCCGCCTCGGTGATGACCGCCGGCCTCGTCATGGGGATCATGCTGATCCCCTTCGTCTCCTCGCTGTCCGACGACATCATCAACGCGGTGCCGCAATCCTTGCGCGACGGCTCCTACGCGCTCGGCTCCACCCAGTCCGAGACGGTGCGCCAGGTGGTGCTGCCCGCCGCGCTGCCCGGCATCGTCGGCGCGGTGCTGCTGGCCGCCAGCCGCGCCATCGGCGAGACCATGATCGTGGTCCTGGGGGCAGGGGCCGCGGCCCGGATGTCGCTCAACCCGTTCGAGGCGATGACGACCGTCACCGTCAAGATCGTCAGCCAGCTGACCGGCGATACCGATTTCAACTCGCCCGAAACCCTCGTCGCCTTCGCCCTCGGGCTGACCCTCTTCGTCATGACGCTCGCGCTGAACGTCCTGGCGCTCTACATCGTGCGCAGATACCGGGAGCAGTACGAATGACCGATGCAACCTCCCCCGGAGGGACCGGGTCCAGCGGCTCCCTCGCGGTTCTCGACGAACGCACCCGCAAGCGCTACGCGGCCGAGAAGCGGTTCCGCGCCTATGGGCAATGCGCCGTGGGGGTGGGGATCCTCCTCCTCGTCATCCTCCTGATCTCGATCCTCACCAATGGCCTCGGCGCCTTCCGGCAGACCGTCTTCGAGTTCGACGTCAGCATCACCTCCGAACAGATCGAGGAGGCCGAGAGCTCGGTCCTCAAGACATCGGCCTATCGCGGCATCATCGCGGCGAACATGCGCGCCGCGCTCGAATCCGCGGGCGTCTCCGAGGAGGTGTCGGTCGAACGCGCGATGAATCTCGTTGGCGGCGACGCCGGCTCGGAGGTGCGGGGCTGGGCTCTCGACAACCGCGACGAGGGTCGCGTCTCCCGAACCTTCCAGTTTCTCGCCGACGGCCGCATCGACGGCTATTTCAAGGGTCGCGTCACCATGGAATCGGCCGAACGCGACAGCCGTGTGAGCCCCGAGGAACTTCAGCTTGCCGACACGCTGCGCGAGGCGGGCGTGCTGCGGCTGGAACTCAATCCCGGTTTCCTGACCATGCCCGACGCCTCCGAGAACCAGCCCGAGGCAGCGGGCCTCGGCGTCGCCATCGTCGGCTCGCTCTACATGATGCTGATCGTGCTCTGCCTGGCACTGCCGATCGGCGTCTGCGCCTCGATCTATCTCGAGGAATTCGCGCCGAAGAACAAGTTGACCGATCTCATCGAGGTGAACATCTCCAACCTCGCCGCCGTGCCCTCCATCGTTTTCGGAATCCTCGGCCTCGCCATCTTCATCAACTTCATGGGCCTGCCGCTTTCGGCACCCATCGTCGGCGGGCTGGTGCTGACGCTGATGACACTGCCGACGATCATCATCTCCACCCGCGCGGCGCTGAAATCGGTGCCGCCCTCGATCCGCGCGGCGGCGCTCGGGGTGGGGGCCTCGCCGATGCAGACGGTGTTCCACCACGTCCTGCCGCTGGCCGCGCCGGGCATCCTCACGGGCACGATCATCGGCCTCGCCCAGGCGCTGGGAGAGACCGCGCCGCTCCTGCTGATCGGCATGGTCGCCTTCGTGCAGGACTATCCCGCGGCGCCGCCCGAGGGTCTGTTCGATCCCGCCTCGGCGCTGCCGGTGCAGGTCTACAACTGGACCCAGCGCGCCGATCCGGCCTTCTTCGAGAGGGCCTCGGGCGCGATCATCGTCCTGCTCGTGTTCCTCGCGATCATGAACATCACCGCGGTGCTGCTGCGACGCCGCTTCGAACGCCGCTGGTAGGAGCTACATGATGAAAGACCACCGCACCGAACAGCAAGAGACGACGATGAACGACACCAAGATCTCGGCGCGGGGCGTGCAGGTCTACTATGGCCAGAACCACGCCATCAAGGATGTCGACGTCGATATCCTCGACAAGACCGTCACCGCCTTCATCGGTCCCTCCGGCTGCGGCAAGACGAGCTTCCTGCGCTGCATCAACCGGATGAACGACACGATCGACATCTGCCGCATCGAGGGCACGATCGAGATCGACGGCGAGAACATCTACGACAAGCGGATCGACCCGGTGCAGCTGCGCCGCAAGGTCGGCATGGTCTTCCAGAAGCCCAACCCGTTCCCGAAGTCGATCTACGACAACGTGGCCTACGGGCCGAGGATTCATGGCCTCGCCCGAAACAAGGCCGAGCTGGACGAGATCGTCGAGACGGCCCTGCGCCGCGGCGCGATCTGGGACGAGGTCAAGGACCGGCTCGACGCCCCGGGCACCGGGTTGTCGGGCGGCCAGCAGCAGCGGATCTGCATCGCCCGCGCCGTGGCCACCGAACCCGAGATCCTGCTGATGGACGAGCCGTGCTCGGCGCTCGACCCCATCGCCTCGGGCCAGGTCGAGGAGCTGATCGACGAGCTGAAGGACAACTACTCGGTGGTCATCGTCACCCACTCGATGCAGCAGGCGGCGCGCGTCAGCCAGAAGACCGCCTTCTTCCACCTGGGCAACCTCGTCGAATACGGCGACACCGACGAGATCTTCACCAACCCCCGCGACAAGCGGACCGAAAGCTACATCACCGGCCGGATCGGCTGAGGGAGGCGAGAATGAGCGACGGCAAACACATCGTGAGCGCGTTCGACCGCGACCTCGAGGCGCTGCAGGCCATGGTCCTGAAAATGGGCGGCCTGGTGGAGGCGGCGATCCACGACAGCGCCACGTCGTTGGAAACCCGCGACGAGGAGCTGGCGCAGAAGGTCCGCGACGGCGACAAGCGCATCGACGCGCTGGAGGAACAGCTCAACGAGGAGTCCGCCCGGATCGTCGCCCTGCGCGCGCCCATCGCATCCGACATGCGGCTGGTGCTGGCGGTGATCAAGATCTCCACCAATCTGGAGCGGATCGGCGACTACGCCAAGAACCTGGCCAAGCGCACGGCGCTCCTGCTGCAGCTGCCCACCATCGAGGGCGCGCCGCAATCGGTGCGCCGCATGGCCCGCGAGGTGGAGCGGATGCTGCATGACGTGCTCGATGCCTACATCCAGCGCGACGCGGACCTCGCCCGCGACGTGCGCGAGCGCGACGCCGACGTGGACCAGATGTATACCGCGATCTTCCGCGAGTTCCTGACCCACATGATGGAGGATCCGCGCAACATCACCGCCTGCATGCACCTGCATTTCATCGCCAAGAACATCGAGCGGATGGGCGACCACACCACCTCCATCGCCGATCACGTGATCTACACGATCGAGGGATCCGCGCCCGATTCCGCGCGCCGCAAGGCCGACCGGACGTCGGTGGAACAGTTCGAGACGTGATCCCATGGCGACCCGACCGCATGTCCTGATCGTCGAGGACGAAGCCTCCCAGCGCGAGATCCTGGCCTACAACCTCGAGGCCGAGGGGTTCGAGGTCAGCCGCGCGGGGACCGGCGACGAAGCCCTGACCCTGTTCGCCGAGACCTCGCCCGACATCGTCGTGCTCGACTGGATGCTCCCCGGCGTCTCGGGCATCGAGGTCTGCCGGCAGCTCAAGCGCCGCGACGCCGCCGCAGGGATCCCGGTGATCATGCTCTCGGCCCGCACAGAGGAGGGCGACCGCGTCCGCGGGCTGGAGACCGGCGCCGACGACTACGTCACCAAGCCCTATTCGGTCGCCGAGCTGATGGCCCGCGTCCGCGCGCAACTGCGTCGCACCCGGCCCGCCGCCGTCGGGCAGGCGGTCACCTACGCCGATCTCACGCTCGATCCCGAGACCTACCGGGTCCATCGCGACGGCCACGAGCTGAAGCTCGGTCCGACCGAGTTCCGGCTCCTCTCCACCCTGATGGAGAAGCCGGGCCGCGTCTGGTCGCGCGAGCAGTTGCTCGACCGGGTCTGGGGGCGCGACATCTTCGTCGACAGCCGCACGGTCGATGTCCATGTCGGCCGGCTCCGCAAGGCGCTCGGCCGGCATGGTGGCGACGACCTGATCCGCACGGTCCGCGGCGCGGGCTATTCCCTGGGCTAGGAACCGAGCCCGGGGGCCCGCGTTCGGCCCCCATGAAGAGCGAGCAGACCGAGCGCATCCGGACGGCTGCGCATATCGCCATGATCGCCGGCGGTCTGATCGCGGTCATCTTCGGCCTCTACATGGCGCAGAGCGTCCTGGCGCCCGCGCTCCTGGCGCTCGTCTTCGGCGTGGTGCTGTCGCCGTTGTCGGATTTCTGGGAACGTCTGGGCCTGCCGCGGGGGATCAGCGCGCTGATCAGCCTGGTCCTGACGCTGTTGCTGATCACGGTGCTGGCGGGCCTGTCGCTGCCCGTGGCGCAGCGGGTGATCGAGGCCTGGCCGACGATCGTCGGAGAAGTGCGCACGATGATCTACAGCGTGCAGAGCCTGTTCCAGACCCTTGAGGAGGCCGGCCGCCAGGTGGAGGCCGCGATGGGCGGGCAGGGCGGCGAGGACGGGGGTGGCAGCATCGCGCTGCCCAGCACGGCCGACGCGCTGTTCCTCGCCCCGGCGGTGCTCGGCCAGACGATCACCTTCGCGGGCGTGCTGTTCTTCTTCCTGCTGACGCGCACCGAGGTCTATGCCTGGATCGCCCAGCATATCGCGCCCGAGAATCTCGAACACGAGACGGCGATGCGCCTGCGCCTGGCCGAACGGCAGGTGGCACGATATTTCCTGACCATCACCGTCGTCAACGTGTGCTTCGGCAGCGCCGTGACGATCTGCCTCGCGTTGCAGGGGGTGCCATCCGCGGCGCTCTGGGGCATTGCCACGGCGCTCTTGAACTACGTGCTCTATCTGGGCCCGGCCATCGTCTTCGCGGGCCTGCTGCTGACGGGGCTGGTCGTCTTCGAGAATCTGATGTCCTTCTTGCCGGCGGCGACCTTCCTCTGTCTGAACCTGATCGAGGCCCAGTTCGTCACCCCGACGGCGATCGGCCGGGCGATGCACGTCAATCCGCTCTTGGTGTTCGTGGCGCTGGTCTTCTTCCTCTGGCTCTGGGGGCCGCTCGGGGGCTTCATCGCCATTCCGACGCTCCTGTGGGTTCTCACGCTCACCAAGGAGATCACGGCCACCCGTCAGACCCTGCGCGAGAAGGTCGAGGAGCACGGCGGTTTGGGCACGTCGTGACCCGGTCGCCGCAAACAAGCGAGAACGGGACCCGGTAACGCCAACCCTCGGTCGACGCCCGGTGTGGCTTCACGGTGAAGCGCAAAGGTCGGAAATCTGGTCGTATCCTGATCCGTTTTGCGTTTCCACAACATGAGCCTCTAAGACTTCGGCTGGTGCTCGCCATCCGAGGCATCTGCGCGGCGTGGAATTGAGGCGGTGGCATATCGATTTGTCGGCGCCGCCGGGCCGGTCGCGCGGGGAAGGCAATTTCGAAGCCTGCTGCTGATGTTTTCGCCAGTGCCCTTCTTCCAGGGTGCCTGGGGATCGCAGAACCGGCTGTCCGCGCCGATCCCCGCTTTCGGATGCGACCAGGCCGGGAACCCGGTGCCGCGGTCAAAGGTGATGGATCGCCGGACCTCCGCGGCCAGGGAAGCGAGGCCCTCGATCAGGGCCTATAGGATCGGCTTGGAGTGGCGGTCCGGTTGCGCAGGACCACGGCGTATCGGCTGAGGCGCTCGACCAGGGCCGGGACCTTGACCTTGCCGTGCTCTCTGCGGAATTCCATCAGGTCGTATTCCCGGTGTCCGAATGCGTGTCGTTCCGCGACGCGGACGGGCCTGCGCGACAGGCGCGGGCTGTCGAGGACACGGGTTCGGTGATGCCTTGGGTAGCCGCGGGGTCTCCGCCGTCTACGGTGGTCGGGGAGATGCCGATAGAACGCCTCGGCTCGGCCGTCCCTGGAATAGGCGAACCGGTTTATCGTCTCGTGGCTGACCCGGACCGGGTGGCGATCGAGGCGCATCCAACTGGCGATCTGTTCCGGCGGCCAGCCCGCTCTCGGCCGCTCTTCGACGGCGGCTTTCACCTGCGGATGAACGTGCCACTTGCGATCCACGGCGCGCGGCCATTCGTGTATGCCTTGCGCATTGCCCGCGTGACAGCCGTTCAGTTCCGGCAGCTCCCATTTCCGGGATCGGCATCTTGGCGTTCAGCCAATGGGCGATCTTGCGTCGCTCTTCGAGGCTCAGGTGAGGAGAGCGGCAATCCATTCGGCATCCTTCATGCAAACTACTGTTTTGTTGCAGCATCTGCACTTCGGATGTGAATCCACTTCCGTGCTGACCGTGTGCCCCATAACCCTGATTATGTAATAACAACGGCAGTTGTTATCATAATCCGTCTAATCGGGTATCGGTCACAGCGCAATTCATGACCCGCCCGAGACGGTGTCTTTCACCGCGCGGACGCCCGCGCGGGATTGACTGGCCTCTGCGAACTTCGGCGGCAAAGCCTCTCCGGACCGGCGAAGGCGCTCCCTGGCGGGATCGTCGAGAGCGCCGGTCGAGCTTCCCGGCCACTTGCGGATTGCCCCTGCAACGCCCGGGCGCGATCAAGGCATGCACGAGGCGAACGGAGGTTCGATGGCCTATATCTATCTCATCCTTGCCGTCGCCGCCGAAACCATCGCCACGTCGGCGCTTCAGGCCAGCCAGCAGTTCACCCGCATGGGGCCGTCGCTCCTCGTGGTGGTCGGCTACGCGACGGCGTTCTGGTTCTTGTCCCTGACCCTGCGGGTGCTGCCGGTGGGCGTGGCCTACGCGATGTGGTCAGGCCTCGGGATCTTGCTGATTGCGCTGATCGGCTGGACGGTCTTCGGGCAGCGGCTCGACGCCGCAGCCATCCTCGGGATGTCGCTGATCCTGGCGGGGATCCTCGTCATCCAACTCTTTTCGGCCACGGCGCATCACTGACCTCGCCTTTCCGTTAGGGAAACCTAGCTAGGCGGTCATGAGCGAAACGACGATCCACCGGCCCCACGCCATGGCGTCCGCACCGGCGCGGGCCGATGCCCACACATGCCCGCAGCCCCACGCCACAGTTCCGCGAGACCGCCCATGCTGAAGCTCGAGACCGCCGCCTTCGACGCGCTCGCCCCCTGGCTCACCGAGGCTCGCTGGATCGCCAGCGGCCATCCCGAGGCCGCGCGCGAGCCCGGCGCCCTGGGCCATGTCCAGCGCGCCGCGTTCCACGTCGCCCGCCGGATCGGGCGGCCGGTCCGGCGTTCGGGCGGGTTCGTCGCCCATTGCCTGCGCGTCGCAGATCCCGGAATCGCGCTGCCCGACGATCCCGGCGCGGCGCAGTCGTGGCACGGATGGGGGCTCGACTGCGCGCCGCAGATCGGTGCCGTGGCGCTGCTGCGCGCGGGCGACGGCGCCGATCCCGTCCATGTCGGCTTCTACGTGGCCGAGGACGAGGGCGCCTTCCACGTCCTCGGCGGGCCGCGCCCCGATTCCGTCTCCGTGGGGCGGCATGCCAAGGCGCACCTGGTCGGCTTCCGCTGGCCCGAGGGGCAGCGCCAGACCGGGCAGCGGCTGACCGCGCCGCCGGAATACGCCGATCCCGCCTGAGCGGTCTTTGACGCTTCCCATCCGGCCGGGCCCGAGGTAAGGCCCCCGCGACCCCGGCAAGGACACCCCATGGACCTGCGCAACATCGCAATCATCGCTCACGTGGACCACGGCAAGACGACGCTCGTGGACGAGCTCCTGAAACAATCCGGCGCCTTCCGCGAGAACCAGCAGGTCGCCGAGCGGGCGATGGATTCCAACGACCTCGAACGCGAGCGCGGAATCACCATCCTGGCCAAGAACACCTCCGTGGTGTGGAAGGATACCCGCATCAACATCGTCGACACCCCCGGCCACGCCGATTTCGGCGGCGAGGTGGAGCGGATCCTGTCGATGGTCGACGGCGTCGTCCTGCTCGTCGATGCCGCCGAGGGGCCGATGCCACAGACCAAGTTCGTCACCTCCAAGGCGTTGGCCCTGGGCCTGCGGCCCATCGTGGTGCTGAACAAGGTCGACAAGCCCGATGCCGAGCCCGACCGCGCCCTCGACGAGGTGTTCGACCTCTTCGCCAGCCTCGACGCCGACGAGGACCAGCTCGATTTCCCGCATCTCTACGCCTCGGGCCGTTCGGGCTGGTGCGACCCAGAGCTCGACGGGCCGCGTCGCGATCTCTCGGCGCTGTTCAACCTCGTCGTCCGCCACGTGCCGCCGCCCAAGCAGCAGCGCCGGCAGGACGAGGATTTCCGCATGCTGGCCACCACGCTCTCGGCCGACCCGTTTCTCGGCCGCCTGCTGACCGGACGGGTGGAAACAGGCCGGCTGAAGCCCGGCGCCACGGTTCAGGCGCTGTCCCGCCAGGGCCAGAAGATCGAGCAGTTCCGCGTCTCGCGCATCCAGGCCTTCCGGGGCCTGGGCTACGACGACATCGAGGAGGCCGTGGCCGGCGACATCGTCACGCTCTCGGGCATGGGCAAGGCGACGGTCGCCGACACGATCTGCGCCCTGGCGGTGGAGGACCCCCTGCCCGCCCAGCCGATCGACCCGCCCACCATCTCGATCACCTTCGCCATCAACGACAGCCCGCTCGCGGGCCGCGACGGCAAGAAGGTCCAGTCCCGCGTCATCCGCGAGCGGCTGATGAAGGAGGCCGAGCAGAACGTCGCGATCCGCGTCACCGATACGCCCGGCGGCGAGGCCTTCGAGGTGGCGGGCCGCGGCGAACTGCAGATGGGCGTGCTGATCGAGAACATGCGCCGCGAGGGATTCGAACTGTCCATCGCCCGGCCGCAGGTGCTGATGCGCGAGATCGACGGCGTGCTGCACGAGCCCGTCGAGGAAGCCACGATCGACGTCGACGACGAGTATTCCGGCGCCGTGATCGAGAAGCTCACCGGCCCCCGCAAGGGCGACATGGTGGAGATGAAGCCCGCCGGCGCCGGCAAGACCCGGATCGTCGCCCATGTCCCCTCGCGCGGCCTGATCGGCTATCACGGCGAGTTCCTGACCGATACGCGCGGAACGGGCGTGCTGAACCGCGTCTTCCACGGTTGGGCGCCGCACAAGGGGCCGATCCCGGGCCGCCGCCAGGGCGTGCTGATCTCGATGGAGAACGGGCAGTCGGTGGCCTATGCGCTGATGAACCTCGAGGATCGCGGCAAGATGTTCATCGGCTCGGGCGAGAACGTCTACCAGGGCATGGTGATCGGCGAGCATTCCCGCGAGAACGACCTCGAGGTGAACCCGCTCAAGGGCAAGAAGCTGACCAATGTCCGCGCCTCCGGCAAGGACGACGCGGTCACCCTGACCCCGCCCGTGCGCCTGTCGCTGGAGGAGGCCATCGCCTATATCGACGACGACGAGCTGGTCGAGGTCACGCCGGCCGCGATCCGTCTGCGCAAGCGCTTCCTCGACCCGCACGAGCGCAAGCGCCAGGCCAGGTCGGCCTGAGCGTCGGCGCAGATGGCCGGACTGCGTATTTGAAGAAAGCAAAGAAGCGGTATTAGCGCTCCGTTAAGCGGGCCGCGCTAGACCGGACGGGCGGTACAGGCTGGCGAGCCGATGACCGCAAAGCGAAGAAGCGACCGGCCCTGCTCAGAAGGTCGTGGCGGGGGTGCATCAGGGCAAGCCCCCGTCTTTGCGTTGCAGGATCCCGCGGTGTCCCGCCCTGCCCGTCTTCGCTTTGCCATAATCCGCCGGCGATCGCCCCGGCCGGGCGTGCCGTCAGTGCAGGGCGAACTCGCCGGTCACGTTGCGCCATTCCCCCGGCGCGATCATCGTGCGATGGCTGAAGCGAACGGAATGCAGCGGCCCCTCGATCTCGCGCTGCCAGAACTCGACGAAGCGGAACAGCCGCGGATGGTCCGGCGCCTGATCGTAATCCTGCCAGACATAGCTGTTCAGGACGTTCCGATAATCGGGCATCCGGTAGAAGAACTCCGCCGTGGTCAGCCCGTAGCCCTTCAGCATCATCTCGGTTTCGGTCATGGCTCGCTCCAGAACTGATCCCCCCGAGGGAACAGCATGACCGAGTTGGATTAAAAATCAACGAAAACAAAGATCTGGCACTCGACCTCGAGCAGTGCTGCCATGACGGGCACGGATTGAACCCCATATCCATGTGCTGCTAGGATAGCGTCCAACAAGATCTGGGATTTCGAGGCAGGATACAGTGAGCGACACGCCGGAACCGCCCGAGGACGACATCGCCGACGCTCCGCGCCCCGAGGGCTCGACGATCGACATCGCCGACGAGATGCGCTCGTCCTTCCTCGACTACGCGATGAGCGTGATCGTCTCCCGCGCGATCCCCGATCTGCGCGACGGGTTGAAGCCGGTGCATCGGCGCATCCTCTATGCCATGCACGAGACGGGTAACACCCACGACAAGCCCTACCGCAAGTCCGCCCGCCCCGTCGGCGACGTCATGGGCAAGTACCACCCGCACGGCGACTCGGCGATCTACGAGGCCCTGGTTCGGATGGCGCAGGACTTCTCGATGTCCCTGCCCCTCCTCGACGGTCAGGGCAATTTCGGCTCAATGGACGGCGACAATCCGGCCGCCATGCGCTACACCGAGGTCCGCATGGACCGCCCCGCCCAGGCCCTTCTCGCCGATATCGAGAAGGAGACGGTGGATTTCCAGGACAATTACGACGGCAAGGACCTGGAGCCCACGGTCCTGCCCGCGCGGTTTCCCAACATGCTGGTCAACGGCGCCGGCGGGATCGCCGTGGGCATGGCCACCAACATCCCGCCGCACAACCTGGGCGAGATCGTGGACGCGACCCTGGCGCTGATCGAGGATCCCGACATCGCCACCGAGCGGCTGCTGGAGATCGTGCCGGGCCCCGATTTCCCCACCGGCGGCCTGATCCTCGGCCGCTCCGGCGCGCGCAAGGCCTATCTGGAGGGGCGAGGCTCGGTGATCCTGCGCGCCCGCACCCGGATCGAGGAGATCGCCCGCGGCCGCGAGGCCATCGTGCTCGACGAGATCCCCTATCAGGTGAACAAGGCGAGCCTGGTGGAGCGCATCGCGGAGCTCGCCAAGGAAAAGCGGCTGGAGGGGATCTCGGCCGTGCAGGACGAATCCGACCGGGTCGGCGTCCGCGTGGTCATCGAGCTGAAGAAGGACGCGACGCCGGACGTGGTTCTGAACCAGCTCTGGCGCTTCACCCCGATGCAGACCTCCTTCGGCTGCAACATGCTGGCACTGCACGGCGGCAAGCCCGAGCAGCTGACCCTGCGCGACTTCCTCACCCATTTCGTCTCGTTCCGCGAGGAGGTGGTGGCGCGGCGCACCGCGCATGACCTCAGGAAGGCCCGCGAGCGTGCGCACGTCCTCTGCGGTCTCGCCGTGGCGGTCTCGAACGTCGACGAGGTTGTGCAGACGATCCGCTCCTCCGCCGACGCGCCCGAGGCCCGCCGCCGGCTGATGGAGCGGCGCTGGCCCGCGGCCGAGATCGCGCCCTTCATCCGGCTGATCGACGATCCCGGCCACACGGTGAACGAGGACGGCACCTACAACCTGTCCGAGGCCCAGGCCCGCGCGATCCTGGAGCTGCGGCTGCAACGCCTGACCCAGCTCGGCGTCAAGGAGGTGACCGACGAGCTCGAGAGCCTCGCCGCCAAGATCAAGGACTATCTCGACATCCTGCGCTCGCGCGAGCGGATCATGGCCATCATCGCCGACGAACTCGCCCAGGTGAAATCCGACTTCGCCGTGCCCCGCCGGACCGAGATCGTCGACTGGGCCGGCGACATGGAGGACGAGGACCTCATCGAGCGCGAGGACATGGTGGTGACCGTCACCGCCTCCGGCTACGTCAAGCGCACGCCGCTGGCGGAATTCCGCTCCCAGCGGCGCGGCGGCAAGGGCCTGTCGGGCATGGCCACCAAGGACGAGGACGTGATCACCACGCTCTTCGTCGCCAACACCCACACGCCGCTCCTGATCTTCTCCACCGACGGGATGGCCTACAAGCTGAAGACCTGGCGCCTGCCCCAGGGCGGGCGCACCGCCCGCGGCCGCGACATCCGCAACGTGATCGACGGCATGTCGCGCGGCACCTCCATCGCCGCGATCATGCCGGTCGACCGCGCCGAGGAGGACTGGGACGAACTGCAGATCGTGTTCGCCACTTCCGACGGCCGGGTGCGGCGCAACGCGCTGTCGGATTTCACCAATGTGATGCGCAACGGCAAGATCGCGATGAAGCTGCCCGAGGAGCGTCTTCCTCGTGAATGCCCGCATCGCCTCCGAGATCCGAGGACGTGATGCTGGTCACCGCCCTCGGACGGGCGATCCGCTTCCCCACCACCGATGTGCGGATCTTCAAGGGCCGCGATTCCACGGGCGTGCGGGGCATCCGCCTGGCCGATGGCGACCGCGTCGTCTCCATGGCGATCATCAGGCATTTCGAGGCCGGTTCCGACGAGCGTCAGACCTATCTCAAGATGCGCCGCGCCATGGCCGGCGTGACCGAGGAGCCCGAGGCGGACGAGGACGAGACGCCGGCCGAGGCGCGCGACTTCAGCCAGGAGCGCTATGCCCAGATGTCTGCGGCCGAGGACCTGATCCTGACGATCACCTCGCAAGGCCTGGGCAAGCTGTCCTCGTCCCACGACTACCCCGTCCGCGGACGCGGCGGCCAGGGCGTCATGGCGATGGACAAGGCGATGCGCGGTGGCCCCCTCGTGGCCAGTTTCCCGGTGGAGATGGACGACCAGATCATGCTGGCCACCTCGCGCGGGCAGTCGATCCGGGTGCCGGTCGAGGGGATCTCCTTCCGCTCGCGCGGCGCGGGCGGCGTGCGCGTCTTCAATACCGGGCCGGGCGAGGAGGTCGTCTCGGTGGCGTGGATCGCCGAGCAGCAGGAAGCCGAGATCGAGGGTTCCGAGGGCGAGGATTAACGCCTATGTCACCCTCCGGGGGCCCCGACCGGGCCCCGACGGGGTTCCGACAGGGGGTCGCATGACCGAACAACTGCACATCATCGGCGGCGGCATGGCCGGCTCCGAGGCCGCCTGGCAGGCCGCCCAGGCCGGGATCCGGGTCGTGATCCACGAGATGCGGCCGAAGGTCGGCACCTTCGCCCACCGCACCGGACACCTGGCCGAGATGGTCTGCTCGAACTCGTTCCGCTCCGACGACGACGAACAGAACGCCGTCGGCCTTCTGCATTGGGAGATGCGCCAGGCCGGCGGGCTGATCATGGAGATGGCCGACCGCCACCGCCTGCCCGCCGGCGGTGCGCTGGCCGTGGATCGTGACCCCTTCGCCGAGGCGGTGACGGACACGCTGAGGGATCACCCGAATGTCACCGTGGAACCGCTTGAGATAACGGAGCTTCCACGGAACGGCCGGTGGATCGTCGCGACCGGCCCGCTGACCTCCGGCGCGCTCGCCGAGGCGATCCGGGCGGAAACGGGAGCGGACCAGCTGGCCTTCTTCGACGCCATCGCGCCGATCGTGCATTTCGACTCCATCGACATGTCGCAGGCCTGGATGCAGTCCCGCTACGACAAGGGCGAGACCGAGGCGGAGCGCACCGCCTATCTCAACTGCCCGATGGACCGCGCCACCTACGAGGCCTTCATCGACGCGCTCCTCGCCGCCGAGAAGACCGAGTTCCACGAGGGCGAGACCGCGAACTACTTCGACGGCTGCCTGCCGATCGAGGTGATGGCCGAACGCGGCCGCGAGACCCTGCGCCACGGCCCGATGAAGCCGGTGGGCCTGACCAATCCGCACCAGCCGGACATCAAGGCCCATGCCGTCGTGCAGCTGCGCCGGGACAACGCGCTCGGCACGCTCTACAACATCGTCGGCTTCCAGACGAAGATGAAGTATGGCGCGCAAGCGCAAGTTTTCCGTATGATTCCGGGGCTCGAAAACGCCCGCTTCGCACGGCTGGGCGGGATTCACCGGAACACCTTCATCAATTCCCCGACCCTGCTCGACGACCAGCTGCGGCTGCGCTCGCGCCCCAATATCCGCTTCGCCGGGCAGATCACCGGCGTCGAGGGCTATGTCGAGAGCGCGGCGATGGGCCTCCTCGCCGGCCGTCTCGCCGCGGCGGAGATCGCCGGCCACGCCTGCCCGCCGGTGCCGCCGACCACGGCGATCGGCGCGCTCGTCACCCACATCACCGGCGGCGCCGAGGCGAAGACGTTCCAGCCGATGAACGTCAATTTCGGCCTGTTCCCGCCCGTCGATCTCAAGGGCGGACGCCGTAACCGCCCGGCGCGCTACAAGGCCTATACCGACCGCGCCAAGGCCGACTGGACGGACTGGCTGACGCAAAGCGCGGTGTCGGACGCCGCCTGAGTCCCCGGCATGGCCTTTACGACCCGGTTCGCCCCCTCTCCCACGGGGCCGCTCCATCTGGGGCACGCCTATTCGGCGCTGCTGGCCCATGACATGGCTAGGGCGGCGGGGGGGCGGTTCCTGCTGCGGATCGAGGATATCGACCGTGGCCGGTCCCGGGCGCACTGGGAGGCGCAGATCCTCGACGATCTGGCCTGGCTGGGGCTCGACTGGCCGCGGCCGGTGCTGCGCCAGTCGGAGCGCCTGCCCGCCTACCGCGCGGCGCTGGAGAGCCTGTCTGCCCGGGGCCTGACCTATGCCTGCACCTGCACGCGGCGCGACATCCAGGCGGCCGCCTCGGCCCCGCAGGAGGGCGCGCCCCTTCTCGGGCCGGACGGCGTCGTCTATCCCGGCACCTGCAAACATGCCGGGCATCCGGATGAGGGAGCCGCGATCCGGCTGCACATGGATCGCGCGCTGGACCTTCTCGGGCCGATCGCCTTCGAGGAGACCGGCGAGGGGCGGAGCCGGCGCGTGGAGGTCACGCGGCGCCACATGACCGAGGCGGTCGGCGACGTGGTCCTCGCCCGGCGGGACATGGGCACGTCCTACCACCTCGCCGTGGTGGTGGACGATGCCGACCAGGGCATCACGCATGTCGTGCGCGGGCGCGACCTGTCCGAGGCGACGCCGATCCACGTCCTGCTCCAGCGGCTGCTGGACCGGCCGATCCCGGTCTATCACCACCACCGGCTGATCCGGGACGAGACCGGCAAGCGGCTGGCCAAGCGCGACGACGCCCGGGCGATCCGGACCTACCGCGAGGCCGGCGCCACGCCGGCGGAGATCCGCGCCCGCGTTGGTCTCACCCCTGCGGCGCCATGATCTCCACCTGTTCGCCGTCGCGGATGGCGGTATAGAAGCAGCTGCGCCGCCCCGTGTGACAGGCCGGCCCTACCTGCCGCACCCGCAGGAGCAGGCAATCCGAATCGCAATCGACGCGCATCTCGACGAGGTGCTGGTGATGGCCGCTGGTCTCGCCCTTGATCCAGAATTCCTGCCGCGACCGGCTCCAGTAGGTCACCCGCCCCGTCGCGAGTGTGCGCGCCACGGCGTCGCGGGTCATCCAGGCCATCATCAGCACCTCGCCGCTCTCGTGATCCTGCGCGATGGCCGGGATCAGGCCGGTGGCGTCGTAGCGCAGGCGCGACGGATCGAAGGGCATGGGCGCGTCCTTTCGAGGGCTTTCTGGACGGGGCGGTCCGCCCTATCTAGACGGGGAGCGCGCAAGGGGAAAGCCATGGCCGACAGCGATCTGATCAAGCTCTATTCCGGGCGCATCCTGGAGCTCGCCGCCGACATTCCGCTCACCGACCGGCTGCAGGATCCGCAGGCCTCGGTGCGGAAGCGGTCGCCGCTCTGCGGATCGACGGTGACGGTGGACATGGATGTCGAGGATGGCCGCGTGGCGCGGTTCGGCCAGGACGTGAAGGCCTGCGCCTTGGGCCAGGCCTCGGCCGCCGTGGTCGGCCGGGTGATCCTCGGCCGGACCCGGGCGGAGGTGGAGCGCGGCCGCGACGAGCTGAAGGCGATGCTGAAACAGGACGGCCCGGTCCCGTCGGAACCGTTCGACGGCCTGAAGGTGCTGTTGCCGGCGAAGGACTACAAGAACCGGCACGCCTCGATCATGCTCGTGCTGGAGGCCGCCAGCGAAGCCTTCGCGCGGGCCGAGGAGAGCGCCTGCGCCTAGGCCCCGGACGGGCCGTCGCCGGACAGGCCGGCGACGGCGCCTGTTCAACCGGGCTCCAGCTCGCCCTTCACGATGGATTCGATGTCGTCCAGCCCGTGATTGGTCAGCGTCTTGGGGATCTCGGCTATGACCCTCGAGGCGACCTCCTTGTGCAGCTTGTCGCGCAATTCGCCCAGCACGCCGGGCGCCGCCACGAGGACGATCTCGCGGAAGGCACCCTTGTGGGCCTTCTTGTAGAGCATCTCCGCCAGATCGTCGGCGAAACGGTCCTTGGCCAACTGGTGCCAGTCGGTATCGTCGACGGCGGAGCGGTGCACGCCGGTCCCGTCGTTGAACCGGCCGCGCCTGTTCTCGGATTGCTCGCGGTCGGGCGGGTTCTCCTGCTCCTCCTTGTCGAGGACCGTCAGGTAGGGGTTCTCGTGATCGGTCTGGTTTTCCAGCACGAGGGCCTTCTCGCCATCGGCGATGAGAACCCAGGTTCCCTTGGTCAGTCGCGCAGCCATGGTCAGCTTCCCTTGCCGTCTTCGTCCCCGGTGCCGTGGAGGCCGCCGAGATTGCCCTCGCCCTTCTCGTCCTCCTTGGTCACGCGGGTCGGGCCGGCATCGCCTTCGGACTGGCGCTGTTCGTCGCGCGTCCCGACCTTGCGCTCCAGCTCGCCGCCCGCGCGGCCGGAATGGCCCGGCGCCTCGACGGCCTCGTCGAGATACTCTTCGACCTCGCTCGCACCGTCCTTCGATCGTTTCCGCTCGGCCATCCGGCATCTCCTGTTCGTTTCGTTTGCGGTGCGAAAACCCGCGGCGGCCGGGGCCGGTTCCACCGCGATCAAAGCCGCGAGGCGGGTTCAGACCGCGTGACGAGCGCGGTCGATCAGCCAGCCGATCGCCGCCGCCTCGCCCACGCGGGCCCTGGTGCCCGCCACGGTCACGACCAGCGGCGCATCGTCCTCCACACGCTCCCACAGCCACGCGGCCGCCGCGCCGCTCTCCGCGCCGTCGGCCAGGGCGAGCGTGGCGATCAGCCGGTGGCCGCCGCTCTCGTCGAGCGTCGCCTCCATCGAGACCGGTTGGAATCCGACGCCTGCCGGCATTTCCATCGGTGCACGGAGGAGCGCCACGGTCTCGGCGCTCAGCGGTTCGATCGAGATCAGCATGCGGCCTCCGGATAGCCGAAGGGCCGGCACAACGGCCGGCCCCGATTATTCGACGAAAGATCGCCCGCTCACATGCGGCTGGCGACGTTCTCCCAGTTCACGAGATTGTCGAGGAAGTTCTGCAGGTAGGCCGGCCGCTTGTTGCGGAAGTCGATGTAGTAGGAATGCTCCCACACGTCGCAGCCCAGAAGCGCGGTCTGCCCGAAGCAGAGCGGGTTCACGCCGTTCTCGGTCGACGTGACCTTGAGGCTGCCGTCGCTGTCCTTCACCAGCCAGGCCCAGCCGGAACCGAACTGGCCCCCGCCCTTGGCCGCGAACTCCTCCTTGAACTTGTCGACGGTGCCGAAGGCCTCGGTCAGCGCCTTTTCCACCTCGCCGGGCATGCCCTTGGTCTCGGGCGTCATCATCTGCCAGAACTGGTTGTGGTTCCAGTATTGCGAGGCGTTGTTGAACAGCCCCGACTGGGCCACGGCGTTGCTGTCGTAGGTGCCCTTGATGATTTCCTCGACGGGCTTGCCCTCCCACTCGGTGCCCTTGGTCATGTCGGCCGTCTTGTCGGCATAGGCCTTGTGGTGGATGTCGTGGTGGTATTCCAGCGTCTCGCGGCTCATGCCCTTGCCGGCCAGGGCGTCGTGGGCATAGGGCAGATCGGGCAGTTCGAAAGCCATCGGAATATCCTCCGTTCGGATCGTGTGAATGTCGGTCCGAAGGGCGGTGGCGCCGCCCCTCGCGTCCGGGAAACCACATAGGCCGGGGGAAAGGTCCGGAAAGCCTGTGCCGTCCCGCCTGCGCGGCACCCTGCCTCAGCGTCTTTTCCCGCCCGGCGGAAGCGGATAGTGGTCGCCCATGCTGTTCTGGATCCTCTGCCTCTGCCTCGCGGCCCTGGGTGCCCTGCCCGTCGTCGGCGCGCTTCTCCGCGGGCGCCGCGGCGAGGCCGGGACGCCCGACATGGGCGTCTATCGCGACCAGCTTGCGGAGGTCGATCGCGACCTGAGCCGCGGCGTTCTGTCCGCCGAGGAAGCCGAGCGCACGCGGGCCGAGGTCGCCCGCCGGTTGCTCGACGCCGACCGGCGCCGGGCCGCCCCCGCGCGCGAGGCGGGGCGGACGCTGCGCGTCGCCACCGCGGCCGCCGTCGGGATCGCGGTGCTTGCGGGGGGCGGCGGGCTCTACCTCGCGGTGGGGGCGCCGGGCTATCCCGACCTGCCGCTGCAGCAGCGCCTGGCCCTTGCGGAGGAGCGTCGCGCCGCGCGCCCGAGCCAGGAGGAGGCCGAGGCGCAGGCCGCCCCGTTCCGTCCCGCGCCCGCCCCCCCCGATTCCGACTTCGCCCGGTTGATGGAGCGGCTGCGGAGCGCGGTCCGGGAACGCGGCGACGACCCCCAGGGGTGGCGTCTTCTGGCGCGGAACGAGGCGCGACTGGGCGATTACGTCGCCGCGCGCGCGGCGCAGCAGGAACTCGTCGCGCTGCTGGGCGAGGACGCCACGGCGCAGGATCACGCCTTCCTGGCCGAACTGATGGTTCTGGCCGCCGGCGGCTTCGTCACGCCCGAGGCCGAGGCGCAGCTGGACGCGGCGCTCGCGCGCGACCCGCGGGAGGGCCGCGCGCTCTATTACAAGGGGCTGACCTTCGCGCAGACCGGGCGGCCGGACGTGACGTTGCGGATCTGGCGGCCGCTGCTGGAATCCTCGCCCGAGAATGCACCCTGGGTCGCCCCGATCCGCGAGCAGATCGGCGCCGTCGCGGCGCGGGCCGGGATCGAGTATCTCCGACCCCCGAGCCCCACCGCTCCGGGACCGAGCGCGGCCGACATGGCCGCCGCCGCCGACATGGCGCCCGAGGAGCGGGAGGAGATGATCCGCGGCATGGTCGGCCGCCTCTCCGACCGGCTCGCGACCGGGGGCGGCCCCGCCCCCGACTGGGCGCGCCTGATCACCGCCCTTGGCGTGCTGGGCGAGACCGGGCGCGCGCGGGCGATCTATGACGAATCGCGCCAGGTCTTCGCCAACCAGCCGGACGACCTGGCGCGCCTCGACGAGGCCGCGCGCGCGGCAGGCCTTGTCGATTGAGCCGCGAGGGACGCCGCCCATGATCCACGACGACATGGCCGCCTTCGCGGCCGACCTGCCCGCGATGCGGGCGCTGATGGGGCTCGACCTCGGCACCCGGACGATCGGCGTGGCGGTCTCGGACCGGCTGCGTTCCGTCGCCTCGCCGCTGGAGGTCGTGCGACGGCGCAAGTTCACGGCGGATGCCGAACGGCTGATCGCGCTGGCAACCGCGCGCGAGATCGGCGGCATCGTCCTCGGCCTGCCGCGCAACATGGACGGCAGCGAGGGGCCGCGGGCCCAGTCGACCCGCGCCTTCGCCCGCAATCTCTCGCGGGTGCTTGACCTGCCGGTCTGCTTCTGGGACGAACGCCTCTCGACCGTGGCCGCCGAACGCGCGCTCCTGGAGGCGGATGCCTCGCGCGCGAAACGGGCATCGGTGGTGGACCAGGTCGCCGCTGCCTATATCCTGCAGGGCGCTCTGGACCGGCTGGCATATCTCTGAGGGACCGATGAGCGACGAGATCTGGACGCGCGACGAGGTCGAGAGCCCCTGCATCAAGGTGTGCGTCGTCCATCCCGAGTCGCGGCTCTGCACCGGCTGCCTGCGCACGCTGGACGAGATCGCGGCCTGGTCCCGCATGACGAATGCGGAGCGCCGCGAGGTGATCGTCGCCCTGCCGGACCGCAAGGGACAGCTGGCCGTGCGCCGCGGCGGCCGGGCCGGACGCCAGCGCGGTTGACCGGCATGGGGGCCCCGTCCCGTCCGTGAAGCCTCTGCTCCTCCTGCTGGTCCTCGCCGTCGCCGCCTGTGGCGGCCCACGGACCCTGCCGCCCCCGCCCGAGGATGCGGTCCGCGTCGCCACCTACAACGTCCACTACATCCGTCTGAATGCCGACGAGGGGCCGTGGTCGCTGGCCGACTGGGAGCGCCGCAAGGCCCCCCTGGCACAGGCGGTCGCGGCGACCGGCGCGGGGATCGTCGCCTTCCAGGAGATGGAGAGCTTCCGGTCCGGCTCCGACGGCTCGGTCAACCTGGCGCGGGACTGGCTGCTGGCGCGCTTGCCGCAGTATCGCGCCGCGGCGACGGGGGATTGGCGCGCCTTCCCCTCGACCCAGCCGATCTTCTACCGCGCCGACCGGTTCGAGGCGCTGGAGCAGGGCTGGTTCTTCTTCTCCGAGACGCCGGAGGTGATCTATTCCCGTAGCTTCGACGGCTCCTACCCCGCCTTCGCCTCCTGGGCCCGGTTCCGCGACCGGCGCGATGGCGCGGTATTCCGCGTCCTGAACGTGCATCTCGACGCGTTCAGCCGGGTGAACCGCCGCCGGTCCGTCCGGCTCATCGCCGACCGGGTGCGGCCATGGCTCACAGACGGCGAATCCATCGTCCTCGCGGGGGATCTGAACGCCATCGCGGGCATGTTGCCGCACGACGTGCTGGAACGCGCGGGGCTGCGCTTCGCCGGCGTGGCGGGCACGACCTACCATCTGAACCGCGGGCTGAACCTGTTGCCGGCGATCGACCACATCGCCTATGCCAACGCCGGACGGGCCGGGCCGCCCATGGTGCTGCGCCGCCGCTTCGCCGGCGAATGGCCCAGCGACCACTACCCCGTCGCGGTCGACCTGCGGTTCTGATCCCGCCGGGGAAAGACGAAGCAGCGGTCGCGCCGGATGGCAAGCCACATCGGCGTACCCGGCTTCGGCAGGAAGACGGAGGGAACCGTCGCGCTCATCGCTCCGCCCTCGTCGAGCCGGAACTCCACCAGGCTCTCCTTGCCGATGAATCGCGACCGGGTGACCACGGCGCGCGCCGGCGTTCCGTCCTGCACCGTGGGGTTGGGCCCGCGCCCCGCGCGGTCGAAGTCGATGCGGACATGCTGGGGCCGGATCACGATGTCGACGGGCGTGCCGTCGGGCACGCCGGGGGCCAGGAACTGCCCGAAGGGCGTGTCGGTCAGCGCGCCGTTCACCTCGCCCTCGATCACGTTGATATCGCTGAAGAACGCCGCCGCTGCCCGGTCGGCGGGGTTGTTGTAGATGTTGTACGGCGCGCCGTGCTGCACGATCCGGCCGTCGCGCATCAGCGCGATCTCGTCGGCCATGCGCATCGCCTCCTCGGGTTCGTGCGTGACGAGGAGGACCGCCGCGCCCTCCTCCTTCAGAACGCCGAGCGTCTCGTCCCGGATGCCGTCGCGCAGACGGTTGTCGAGCCCCGAGAAGGGCTCGTCCATCAGCATCACCCGCGGCCTCGGCGCCACGGCGCGGGCCAGCGCCACGCGCTGCTGCTCGCCCCCCGACAGCTCGTGCGGATAGGCGTCGATGTAGCGGTCGAGCTTCACCCTGGCCAGCAGCTCGCGCACCCGCTCGCGCTTCGCCGCGCGGGACCCGGACAGGCCGAAGGCCACGTTGTCATGCACCGACAGATGCGGGAACAGCGCGAAATCCTGGAAGATCAGCCCGACGCCGCGCCGCTCGGGCGGGACGAAGGCGCCCGGCCCGGCCACTGCCCTCCCGTCGATGCGGATCTCGCCGCCGCGCGGGGTCTCCACCCCGGCGATGGCCCGCAGGGTGGTGGACTTGCCGCATCCCGACGGTCCCAGCAGGCACAGCACCTGCCCCGCCGCCACCGACAGGGTGACGTCGCTGACCACGGCGCGGCCGTCGAAGGCACAGCACAGATCCCGGATTTCGAGCCGCGGCGCGTCCATCGGTTGTCCCGGTAGGGTCGATCGACGGGGAGCTAGCAGCGCCGCCCCCCGCCCGCAAGGCGCAGCGCCGTCCCGGCGGCGCCCGCCGTCACGGCGACAGGTTCACCGCGCCACCGTCGAGCAGGATGTTCTGGCCGACGATGAAGCCGGCATGGGCCGAGCAGAGAAAGGCGCAGGCCGCACCGAACTCCGCCGCCGTGCCGTAGCGGCGCACGGGAATCGTGGCCTCCCGGCCCGCCCGGGCCTCGGCCACGTCGATCCCCTTCTCCTCCGCGGCGCCGGCATCGAGGGCCGCGGCCCGGGCGGTGTCGTGAATGCCGGGAAGCAGGTTGTTGATCGTCACGCCCTTGTGCGCCACCTGCCGCGCCGTGCCGCCGACATAGCCCGTCAGCCCCGCGCGTGCCGAGTTCGACAGGCCGAGCACCGGGATCGGCGCCCGGACGGACTGGGAGGTGATGTTGACCACCCGGCCCCAGCCGCGCGCCATCATCGTCGGCAGGCAGGCCTTCATCAGCGCGATCGGCGTCAGCATGTTGGCGTCCAGCGCGGCGATGAAGTCGTCCCGCTCCCAGTCGGTCCACATCCCCGGCGGCGGACCCCCGGCATTGGTCACCAGGATATCGGGATCGTCGGCGGCCTCCAGCACGCGGGCGCGCCCCTCCTCGGTGGTGATGTCGCACGGCACCTCGACGACCGTCGCGCCGAAATCCGACCGGATCGCGTCGGCCGCCTCGGCGAGCGCATCCGCCCCCCGCGCATTCATCACCAGATCGGCCCCGGCCTCCGCCAGCGCCCGCGCGCAGCCCAGGCCCAGCCCCCTGGAGGAAGCCGTCACCAGGGCGCGCTTGCCCGCGATTCCCAGATCCATCGTCGTCCCTTTCCGTTTGGTCTCCTGACGGTGTAGCGCCGCCGCGCCGCGCGGCGACCTGCGCTCAGCCGTAGAAGAACTCCTCCCGGACGATCCGTCCCCCGGCGACGTGATAGACGGCGACCTCCTTCATCTGCATCGCCTCGCCCGTGCCGCGCTCGCGCGCCTCGATCTCGAAGATCACCGCGAAGCGGTCCTCGCCATGCAGGAACGGGCCCTCCACGCGCGACGCCACGATCTCGTAGGTCTGCCCGAACCAGGCATGCTTGCCGCGAATCCCGTCGAGCCCCACGGTCTCGCGCGATCCGGTCGCGCTCTGCGCCTCGACCGATGCGGCGTCGGGGGCGTAGAGCCGCGTCAGGTTCTCGATCTCCCGGCCCTCCCGGCACCCGGCCACCAGCTCGGTCGCGATCTCTCTCAAATCCATCTCGTCCTCCCGCGTTGCACACGGGAACCATCCTGCGCCGATTGCGGGCGCCGTGCAGCCTCTCTATATCGCCTCCATGCTCGATCGCTCCCACAACGCCGCGCCGCTGCCGCCCGAGATCGCCCGGAGGCGCACCTTCGCCATCATCTCGCACCCGGATGCCGGCAAGACGACGCTGACCGAGAAGTTCCTGCTCTATGGCGGGGCGATCCAGATGGCGGGCCAGGTCCGCGCCAAGGGCGAGGCCCGCCGCACCCGGTCGGACTTCATGAAGATGGAGAAGGACCGCGGCATCTCGGTCTCCGCCTCGGCGATGTCCTTCGATTTCGGCGACTACCGCTTCAACCTCGTCGACACGCCCGGCCACTCGGACTTCTCCGAGGACACCTATCGCACGCTCACCGCGGTCGACGCGGCGATCATGGTGATCGACGGCGCCAAGGGGGTGGAGAGCCAGACCCGCAAGCTGTTCGAGGTGTGCCGCCTGCGCGACCTGCCGATCCTGACCTTCTGCAACAAGATGGACCGCGAGAGCCGCGAGACCTTCGAGATCATCGACGAGATCCAGGAGAACCTGGCGATCGACGTCACCCCGGCCTCGTGGCCGATCGGCATGGGGCGGGAGTTCGTCGGCTGCTACGACATGCTGAACGACCGGCTGGAACTGATGGACCGGGCCGACCGCAACCGGGTGGCCGAATCGATCCGGCTGGAGGGGCTGGACGATCCCAAGCTGGCCGAGCACGTCCCCGCGCACCTCCTCGACCAGCTGCGCGAGGAGGTCGAGATGGCGCGCGAGCTGCTGCCGCCCTTCGACGCGGAGGCGCTGCGCGACGGCACGCTGACGCCGATCTGGTTCGGCTCGGCGATCAACTCCTTCGGCGTGAAGGAACTGATGGACGGGATCGGCCGGTTCGGCCCCGAGCCGCAGCCCGCCCGCGCCGAACCGCGCCAGATCGCGCCCGACGAGGAGAAGGTTTCGGGCTTCGTCTTCAAGGTGCAGGCCAACATGGACCCCAAGCACCGCGACCGGGTGGCCTTCGTCCGCCTGTCCTCGGGCCACTTCAAGCGCGGCATGAAGCTCACCCATGTCCGGACGAAGAAGCCGATGGCGGTCTCGAACCCGGTCCTGTTCCTCGCCTCCGACCGGGAACTGGCCGAGGAGGCCTGGGCGGGCGACATCATGGGAATCCCGAACCACGGCCAGCTCCGCATCGGCGATACCCTGACCGAGGGAGAGGCGCTGCGCGTCCAGGGCATCCCCTCCTTCGCGCCCGAGCTTCTGCAGAACTGCCGCGCCGGCGACCCGATGAAGGCCAAGCATCTCGACAAGGCGCTGATGCAGTTCGCCGAGGAGGGCGCGGCCAAGGTGTTCCGCCCGACGCTGGGGGCAGGCTTCATCGTCGGCGTCGTCGGCGCGCTGCAATTCGAGGTGCTGGCGAGCCGGATCGAGGGCGAATACGGCCTGCCCGTGCGGTTCGAGCCGTCGCAATTCACCTCCGCGCGCTGGGTCCTCGGGCCCAAGGACCGGGTCGAGGCCTTCGCCGAGGCGAACAAGGGCCACATGGCGCGCGACAACGACGACGACCTCGTCTATCTCACCCGCCTGCAATGGGACATCGACCGCGTTGAGCGGGACTGGCCCGACATCCGCCTGACCGCGACCAAGGAGATGATGGTCTGACCCTCCGCGCCGGGGCATCGGGGCGCATCGGCGCCCGAGATTGACCTGAGGGCGCGGCTGGGTTACCTCATGCGCCGGGCCGCGAACCGCGCGCGCCCGCATGAAGGGGCGAGAGAATTTCGTCCCACACCAGTGGCCCCGGCCACCCGAGTTCGGACGTACATGACGAAATTCAGCGACCTGAAGCTGGGCCCCAAGGTCCAGAAAGCCATCGACGAAGCCGGCTACGAGACGCCGACCCCGATCCAGGCGCAGGCGATTCCCGCCGCGCTGGAGGGGCGCGACGTGCTGGGCATCGCGCAGACCGGAACGGGCAAGACCGCCTCCTTCACCCTGCCGATGATCACGCAGCTGGCGCGCGGCCGCGCCAAGGCGCGCATGCCGCGCAGCCTGGTCCTGGCACCCACGCGCGAGCTGGCCGCGCAGGTGGCCGAGAACTTCGACACCTACGCCAAGCACGTGAAGCTCACCAAGGCGCTTCTGATCGGCGGCGTGTCGTTCAAGGAGCAGGACGCGCTGATCGACAAGGGCGTCGACGTGCTGATCGCCACGCCGGGCCGTCTCCTCGACCATTTCGAGCGCGGCAAGCTGCTGCTCACCGACGTCAAGATCATGGTCGTGGACGAGGCCGACCGGATGCTCGACATGGGGTTCATCCCCGATATCGAGCGCATCTTCTCCCTCGTGCCCTTTACCCGGCAGACGATGTTCTTCTCGGCCACGATGGCGCCCGAGATCGAGCGGATCACCAACACCTTCCTGTCGAGCCCGCACCGGGTCGAGGTCGCCCGCCAGGCCACCGCGTCGGAGACGATCGACCAGGAGGTGCTGCTGTTCAAGCCCTCGCGCAAGGACCGCACCGCAACCGAGAAGCGCCGCGCGCTGCGCGACCTGATCGACGCCGAGGGCGAGCGCCTCACCAATGCGATCATCTTCTGCAATCGCAAGACCGACGTGGACATCGTCGCCAAGTCGCTGAAGAAGAGCGGCTACGACGCGGCGCCGATCCACGGCGACCTGGAACAGTCGCAGCGGACGCGGACGCTGGATGCCTTCCGCGCCGGCGAGTTGCGGTTCCTCGTCGCCTCCGACGTGGCCGCGCGCGGGCTGGACGTGCCCGCCGTCAGCCACGTCTTCAACTTCGACGTGCCGGGACATGCCGAGGATTACGTGCACCGGATCGGCCGCACCGGCCGCGCCGGCCGCGAGGGCAAGGCGATCATGATCTGCGCGCCGTCCGACGAGAAGAACCTCGAGGACGTCGAGCGCCTGCTCGACAAGCAGATCCCCCGGATCGAGGATCCCGGCGCCAAACCGGCCCCGCAGGCCGAGGCCGAACCCGCCCCCGTCCCGCAGGAGGCCCCCGCCCCGCAGGAGGCCCCGGCCCCCGAGGCGCCGGCGACCCCGGCGGCCGAAGACGCCCCGAAGCCGAAGCGCGCCCGCGGCGGGCGGAACCGCAAGTCGGGCGGCGACAAGGGAGCGCCCTCCGCCAACCGCGACGAGCCGGTGGTGGGCATGGGCGACCACCTTCCCGGCTTCATCGAGAAGAGCTTCGAGGAGCGCATGGCCGGCTGAGGGATGCGCCCCGTCCTCCCCACTGCCTCCCACGGGGGCTGCGTGGCCGGGATCGCGGCGCTTCTCTGCCTCGTCCCGCTGCCCGCCCCGGCGCAGCCCCCCTGTCGGGCGGAGATCAATTCGACGGACCTCGTCATCGACGCCGAGGCGCTCGCCACCGAGCGCGGCGCGGTCGATCTGCGCGAACGGATCGCCCGCTGGCCCGCCAGCGGCCTGAACCGCCTGCGCGGGCAACTTCCCTCCTGCGACAGTGCGACGCTCATCGCCTTCCTGGCGAGAGAGGTGCCCGAGGACGACATCGCGGGCTATTGCCTGACACCGGACCCGGCGCTGGGCTACATCCTCGCCCCCGGCGCGCGGGATTACCGCGGGCGCTGCCTCCGCACCACCTGCGACCGCGTGCAGGAGGCGGGCGACGGGGCGGCGGCAACCGCCGCCCGGGTGGCCGACATCGCCACCGGACGGCGCAAGGAGCAGAGCCGGGCCGAGGCCGTGATCCATTCCTCCGGCGCGGCGATCGTCACGGGATCGGCCGGGTCCGTCCTCTCGGCCCTCGGATCCGGTGCCACGACGGCGGTCACCGCCGCGCTGACGGCGCCCGTCTTCGCCGGCGCCGCCGCGGTGAGCGTGATGACGGTGGGCGGCGCCGTCTACCTGTGCAGCGACGCCGGATAAGCCGTCACGACGACAGCCGGCTCACCACCACGGTGACCTCGGGCTTGCGGCCGATTTCCTGAAACGCCGTCTGCCGGGCGACGCGACGCATCAGCTCGTCGAGCTTGTTGTCGTCGAGGATCACCTTGTCATCCGCACGCCCCAGCGCCTGGTCGAGATCCTGTTCCATCACCTCGGCCAGGGCGCTGCCCGACCGTCCGGTCTCGGGCAGACCCTTCAGGTCCACCCAGGGTTCGCCCAGCGGGGTGTCGTCCTCGTCGACGATCAGCGACACGACCGCGTGGCCGTTCAGCGCCATGCGCATCCGGTCGCGCACCACGCCGTCCATCGCGCCGATCTGCACCGCCCCGTCGAGATAGGTCCGGCCCGTTTCCACGTGGTCGACCACCTCGGGCCGCTTGGACGATAGCGACAGGCAGGTGCCGTTCGGCGCCAGAACCGCCTCGCGGCCCCCGCTCCGCGCCAGCTTGACATGCTCGCGCAGGTGCCGGTGCTCGCCGTGCATGGGAACGACGATCTCGGGGTTCACCAGTTCGTGCATCGATACCAGGTCGGGCCGGTTGGCGTGGCCCGAGACGTGGTACCGCCCGTTGTCGTCGTCCTGCACGTCGACGCCCTTCTCGGAGAAGGCGTTGACGATGGAGATCACGCCGCGCTCGTTGCCCGGGATGGTCTTGGAGGAGAACAGGAAGGTATCGCCGTCCTCCACCGACAATCCCAGATACTTGCCCCGGCTCAACTGGGCCGAGGCCGCCCGGCGCTCGCCCTGGCTGCCGGTGACGATGAGCATCAGCCGCTCGCGCGGGACATTGGCCGCGTCCTCGGGCGGGATCGTCGACGGGAAGTCGGTCAGCACGCCGGCCTCGACCGAGGACTTCGACCATGCGCCGCATGGCGCGGCCGAGAAGGCAGACCGACCGGCCGGCCTCGATCCCGGCCATCGCCAGGGTCCGCACCCGGGCGACGTTCGACGCGAAGCTGGTCGCCACCACCATGCCCGACTGTTCCGAGACGAAGCGCCGGATCTCGGGGCCGACGGTCGATTCCGACCGGCCCTCATGCGCGTTGAACACGTTGGTCGAGTCGCAGACCAGCGCCCGCACCCCGTCCCTGGAGACCGCGCTCCAGAGGTCCCGGTCGAACGGCTCGCCGACACCCGGGGCATAGTCGATCTTGAAATCGCCGGTATGGATCACCCGACCCTCGGGGGTGTCGATGACCAGCGCCGAGCTTTCGGGGATGGAATGCGACACGGGCAGGAATCCGACCTCGAACGGCCCGGTCCGGATCGTCTCCGGCCACGGCTTCACGGTCTGCACCTTGTCGGGATTCCGCCCCTGCTCCTCCATCTTGCGCCGGGCATGGATCGAGGTGAAGGCGCGCGCATAGACCGGCACGTCCAGCCGGTCATGCAGGTGGCCGACCGCCCCGACATGGTCCTCGTGGGCGTGGGTGACGAAGATGCCGTCGATGCGGTCGCGCCGCTCCTCCAGCCAGGTGATGTCGGGCATGATGAGGTCGACGCCGGGCGTGGTGTCCATGTCGGGGAAGGTCACGCCGAGGTCGACCACGATCAGCCGCTCCCGGCCCGGCTGGCCGTAGCCGTAGACGTAGCAGTTCATGCCGACCTCGCCTGCCCCCCCGAGGGGCAGATAGATGAGTTTGTCGTTTGCCATTATTCTTGCAATTCCTTGTTGTAGCTATGGATGACGGCCAGGCCGTGCATCGTCAGATTGTCCTCGAACACGTCGAACAACGCGTCCCCCTGCTGGAAAAGAGGCGCCAGCCCGCCCGTTCCGATGACCTTCATCGGGCGCGCGCGTTCGTGCTTGATCCGCGCGACGATGCCCGAGACGAGGCCCACATATCCCCAGAAGACACCCGACTGCATGCAGTCCACGGTGTTCCGGCCCACCACTTGGGCCGGCATGGTCACGTCCACAAGGGGCAGCGCCGCCGCCGCCTCGTGCAGGGCCTGCAGCGACAGGTTCACCCCCGGCGCGATCACGCCGCCCTCGTAGGCGCCGTCGGACCCGACGACGTCAAAGGTGGTCGCGGTGCCGAAATCGACCACGATCAGGTCGCCGCCGAACAGGTCGAACCCCCCGGCCGTGTTGACCAGCCGGTCCGGCCCCACCTGGGTGCCCGGATCCACCCGCGGCTCGGCCGGCAGACGGCATTCCGGCTTGCCCACCACGATCGGGCGGCAGTCATAATACCGGTTGCACAGCACCCGGAGATTGAAGACGACCCGCGGCACCGTGGAGGAGACGATCGCCTCGTCGATCCTCAACTCCTCCATGCCGCGCAGCTTCATCAGCGTCGACAGCCAGACGTAATACTGGTCGGCCGTGCGCTGCACCTCGGTCGCCGTGCGCCATGTGGCGACGAAGCTGTCCCCGTCCCACAGCGCGAAGACCGTGTTCGTGTTGCCGACATCGATGGCCAGAAGCACGGCGTCCTCCGTCAGAAGAAGATCTCGGCCGCCGAGATCCGGCGCTCCCCGCCCGGCGTCGCGAGGACCAGGCGCCCGGCCTCGTCCAGCGTCTCGAAGCGGCCCGTGACCTCCTCGCGGCCTGTCCGGGCGGTGACCACCTCGCCCAGCCGGGCGGCATGGCGCAGCCACTTCTCGCGGATCGGGTCGAATCCCAGCCGGGTGAGGATTTCCTCCTCGGTGGCGTAGAACCCGGCGAGCCGGGTCAGGAACCCCTCCGCGTCGACGTCCTCCACGTCAAGGGCCACGGGAGGAAAGGCCGCGTCGCGGACAGTGCCCGGCACCGTTGTCAGGTTCACGCCGATGCCGATGATCAGCCAGTCGATCTCGCCGCCTTTGCTCACCGTCTCCAGCAGGATGCCGGCGACCTTGCCGCCGTCGAGCAGGACGTCGTTGGGCCACTTCATCGCCAGCCGAGACCTCTGCACGTAAAGGGCCAGCGTCTCGAACAGGGCGTTGGCCGCAAGGAAGGACCGCAACCCGGCCCAGCCCGCCGTGCCCGTGGGGCGCATGGCCAGGCTCGCGGCGAAACTCCCGCGCGGGCTTTCCCACGCGGCGCCCCGGCGTCCGCGCGCGGCGGTCTGCTCCCGCGCGAGGATCCAGGTCGGCAGGTCCAGCTCGGCCGCGAGGGCCTGTGCCTCGGCGTTGGTGCTGGCGCAGCTCTCCCGGACGATCAGGGCGTAGCCTTCCGGCCAGCCGGGATCAGCGGACAAGGGCCTGCGCCGCCTGCGCCGCGGGCGCCTCGATCCCGAACAGGTTCACCACCCCCACGACCATGACGAGGGCCGAGACGACCAGCATGCCCCAGAGGACCGGCGACCTCGTCGTCTCCAGCGTGTGCCCCTCCGGGCCGAAGAACATCAGGTAGACGATCCGCAGGTAGTAGAAGGCGCCGATCACCGAGGCGATCACGCCCAGCACCGCCAGCCAGCCCAGATCCGCATCCACCGCCGCGCTGAGCACGTAGTATTTCGCGAAGAAGCCCACGAAGGGCGGCACCCCGGCCATCGAGAACATCAGCACCAGCATCGCCACCGCCCGGGTCATGTCGGTGCGCGAGAACAGGCTCAGGGCGTCGATCGAGGTGACCGGGCTTCCGTCCCGCTCCATCGACAGGATGAAGGCGAAGGTGCCGATATTCATCACCACGTAGATCGCCATGTAGACCAGCATGGCCTGCACGCCGAAGGCCGTTCCCGCCGCCAGTCCCATCAGCGCGAAGCCCATGTGGTTGATCGACGAATAGGCCATCAGCCGCTTGATGTCGCGCTGCCCGATCGCCGCGATCGCGCCGAGGAACATGGACGCCACCGACAGCGCCGCGACCACCTGCTGCCAGTCCCCGGTGATCCCGCCGAAGGCGTCGTGCAGGACGCGCGCCAGCAGCCCCATGGCGGCGACCTTGGGCGCGGTGGCGAAGAAGGCGGTGACCGGCGTCGGCGCGCCCTCGTAGACGTCGGGCGTCCACATGTGGAACGGCGCGGCGGAAACCTTGAAGGCGAGCCCGGACGCGATGAAGACCAGCCCGAACAGCAGGCCCAGGGAGGCCGAGCCCTCGCCCGCCGCGGCGATGATGCCCGAGAACAGGGTCGTGCCGGCATAGCCGTAGGTGAGCGAGGCACCGTAGAGCAAGAGCCCCGAGGACAGCGAGCCCAGCACGAAGTATTTCAGGCCCGCCTCGGTGGATTTCGCGCTGTCCCGCCGCAGCGAGGCGATCACGTAGAGCGACAGCGATTGCAGCTCCAGCCCCATGTAGAGCGTCATCAGGTCCCCGGCGGAGACCATGATCGTCATGCCCACCGCCGCCAGCGCGACCAGGAGCGGGTATTCGAAGCGCAAGAGGTCGCGCCGCGCCATGTAGCTCTCGCTCATCAACAGGACCGCGGCGGCCGAGAGCAGGATCAGGACCGAAGCGAAGCGCGCGAAGCTGTCGGACACGAACAGCCCGCCGAAGGCGGTGGCCTCCTCGGGGCCCGAGGCGCCGATCCAGAAGGCGATGACCACGAACAGCGCGCTCGTCAGCCACAGCAGGAGCGGCGCGACCCGGTCCTTGCCCGTATAGACCGCGAACATCAGCCCCGCCATCGCGAAGACCGCGAGCACGATCTGGGGCATGAGCACGGAGAAATCGGCAGGCGTCATGGCTGGCCCCTCACTGAGCGTTCCGGGCGACATCCGTGGAACCGGCCACGCGGGCCTCCTCCACCGCGACGTCGTATCTGTCGAGCAGGTCGTTCACCGCGGGGCCGATCCGGTCGGTGACCAGCGCGGGATAGACGCCGAGCAGGATCGTCATCGCGGCGAGCGGCGCGAAGATCCAGCGCTCCCGCGCGGTCAGGTCCTGGATGGACTTCAGGCTTTCCTTGATCAGGTCGCCCAGCACCACCCGGCGATAGAGCCAGAGCGCATAGGACGCCGACAGGATCACGCCGGTGGTGGCGACGAGGGCGACCCAGGTATTGACCTGGAACATGCCCATCAGGGTCAGGAACTCGCCGACGAATCCGCTCGTGCCCGGCAGGCCCACATTGGCCATGGTGAACAGCATGAAGATCGCCGCGTATTGCGGCATGCGGTTGGCCAGGCCGCCATAGGCGTCGATCTCGCGGGTGTGCATCCGGTCGTAGATCACGCCGACGCAGAGGAACAGCGCGCCCGAGATGAAGCCGTGGCTCAGCATCTGGAAGATCGCCCCGTCCACGCCCTGCTGCGTGGCGGTGAAGATGCCCGCGGTCACGTATCCCATATGGGCGACCGAGGAATAGGCGATCAGCTTCTTCATGTCGGTCTGCGCCAGCGCCACCAGCGAGGTATAGACGATGGCGATCGCCGACAGCCACAGCACCAGCGGCGCCAGCAGGTCCGAGGCGACCGGGAACATCGGCAGCGAGAAGCGGATGAAGCCGTAGCCGCCCAGCTTCAGCAGGATCGCGGCCAGCACCACCGACCCCGCCGTGGGCGCCTGGACGTGGGCATCGGGCAGCCAGGTATGCACCGGCCACATCGGCATCTTCACCGCGAAGGAGGCGAGGAAGGCCAGCCAGAGCAGGGTCTGCAACCCGCCGACGATCGGCAGCCCGAAGATCTCGATCGTCCCGAAGCTGAAGGAATGTTCCAGCAGCGCGGGAATGTCGGTCGTGCCCGCGTCCACGTACATGGCCAGCATCGCCACCAGCATCAGCAGCGAGCCGAGGAAGGTGTAGAGGAAGAACTTGAAGGCGGCGTAGATCCGCTCCTTGCCGCCCCAGATCCCGATGATCAGGAACATCGGGATCAGCCCGCCCTCGAAGAACAGGTAGAACAGGATCAGGTCCAGCGCGACGAAGACGCCGAGCATCATCGTCTCGAGGACGAGGAAGGCGACCATGTACTCCTTCACCCGAACCGTCACGTCCCAGCAGGCCAGGATCACCAGCGGCATCAGGAAGGTCGTGAGCATCACGAACAGGACGCTGATGCCGTCGACGCCGACCTTGTAGGTCAGCCCCCCGATCCAGCCGCGCTCCTCCACCATCTGGAACCCGCCCGCCGGATCGAACCGCGCCAGGATCAGCAGCGACAGCAGGAAGCTCGCCGTCGTCGCGATCAGCGCGAGATACTTCGCGTTCTTCTGCGCCGCCTCGTCGTCGCCGCGCAGGAACAGGGCGAGGATGGCCGCCGCCACCAGCGGGATGAAGGTGACGATGGAGATCAGGCTATCCATTTCAGCGTGCCCCTCCGGTCAGCGTCATCCAGGTAATGAGGATCGCGATCCCGATGAACATCGCGAAGGCGTAATGGAAGATGTAGCCCGACTGGGCGCGGTGCGCCGCCCGGGTCAGGAACGGGATCACCCCCATGGCCAGGCCGTTGATGCCGCCGTCGATCACGTCGCCGTCGCCGCGCCGCCACAGGAACCGGCCGAGCGCCCGCGCCGGCCGGACGAAGACCGCGTTGTAGAGCTCGTCGAAATACCACTTGTTCAGCAGGAACAGGTAGAGCGGGCGCGCCGCCGCGGCCATCCGGGCCGGCATCGCCGGATCGCGGATATACATCTGCCAGGCGACCCCGAGGCCGAGCAGCATGGCGACGAACGGGCTCAGCTTCACCCAGACAGGGGCATGGTGTGCCTCGTCCATGACGTGGTTGTCGGGCGCGGTATAGATCGCGCCCTCGCCCGGCGCCGGCCCGGCGGGCGCATGGGCCGCGCCCTCCTCCACGAGTTGCGCGGCCTGCTCGCCCTCGGCCGCGTGATCCTCGGCCCCCGCCTCGGCATGGGCCTCCACCGGCACGCCGTAGAAGCGGTTGACGGTCTCGTGGTCGCCGAAGAACGAGCCGTACCACAGCATCCCCGAGAAGACCGCCCCGACCGCCAGGACCCCCAGCGGGATCAGCATGGTGTTCGGGCTCTCGTGCGCATGCTCGTGGGTGTGGCGATCGCCGCGCGGGCCGCCGTAGAAGGTCATGAACATGAGCCGCCAGGAATAGAAGCTGGTGAAGACGGCGGCGATCAGCAGCATCCAGAACCCGTAGGTGCCGACGCCGGACTGGGCGCCCCAGGCGGATTCCACGATCGCGTCCTTCGACACGAAGCCGGCGAAGCCGAGCCACCCGGTCAGCGGGATGCCGACGCCGGTGATCGCCAGCGTGCCGATCATCATCGCCCAGAACGTGTAGGGCATCTTGTGGCGAAGCCCGCCATAGTTCCGCATGTCCTGCTCATGGTGCATGCCGTGGATCACCGAGCCGGCCCCGAGGAACAGCATCGCCTTGAAGAAGGCGTGGGTGAAGAGGTGGAACATCGCTGCCGAATAGACCCCCACGCCGGCGGCCACGAACATGTAGCCGAGCTGCGAGCAGGTCGAGTAGGCGATGACGCGCTTGATGTCGTTCTGCACCAGCCCCACCGTCGCGGCGAAGAAAGCCGTCGTGGCGCCGATCACCGTCACGAAGGCGGTGGCGTTCGGCGCGAATTCCATCAGCGGCGACATCCGGCAGACGAGGAAGACCCCCGCCGTGACCATGGTCGCGGCGTGGATCAGCGCCGAGACCGGCGTGGGCCCCTCCATCGCGTCCGGCAGCCAGGTATGCAGGAACAGCTGCGCCGACTTGCCCATCGCCCCGACGAAGAGCATCACGGCGACCACCTCGGCCGCGTTCCACTCGCGCCAGAGGAAGGTCATCTGCGTCTCGGCGATCTCGGGCGCGGCCGCGAAGATGTCCGAGAACTGGATCGAATCCACCAGGAAGAACAGTGCCAGGATGCCGAGCAGGAAGCCGAAATCGCCGACGCGGTTGACCACGAAGGCCTTGATCGCCGCGGCGTTCGCCGAGGGCTTGCGATAGTAGAACCCGATCAGCAGGTAGGAGGCGAGGCCCACCCCCTCCCAGCCGAAGAACATCTGCACCAGGTTGTCCGCCGTCACCAGCATCAGCATCGCGAAGGTGAAGAAGGACAGGTAGGCGAAGAAGCGCGGGCGGTAGTTCGGGTCGTCCTCGGCGAAGTTGGCGTCATGCGCCATGTAGCCGAACGAATAGAGGTGCACGAGGCTCGAGACCGTGGTGACCACGATCAGCATGATCGCCGTCAGCCGGTCGAGCCGGATCGCCCAGTCGGCCGCCAGCGACCCGGATTCGATCCAGCGCAGGATCTGGATGCGGTGCAACTCGCCGTCATGGCCGAGGAAGACGACCCAGCTCAGCAGCGCGGCGAGGAACAGCAGGCCCGTCGCGGTCCATTGCGCCGGCTTCTCGCCGATGATCCGGTGGCCGAACCCGCAGATGATGGCGCCGACGAGCGGTGCGAAGAGAATGATCGCGGACATCGTCTCAGCCCTTCATCATGTTGACGTCTTCGACGGCGATGGTGCCGCGATTGCGGAAGAAGCACACCAGGATCGCCAGGCCGATCGCGGCCTCGGCGGCGGCGACCGTCAGCACGAACAGGGTGAAGACCTGGCCCACGAGGTCGCCCATATGGGTCGAGAAGGCGACGAGATTGATGTTCACCGCGAGCAGCATCAGCTCGATCGACATCAGGATGATGATGACGTTCTTGCGGTTGAGGAACAGGCCGAAGATCCCGATGACGAACAGCGCCGCGGCCACGGTCAGGTAATGCTCTAGTCCGATCATCTCGCGTCCCCCGGCTCCGTTTCGCACCCGGTCCTAGACCTTGGCCCCGGGCGCGTCCATGCCTTGTCGGTCTTATTGCAGGCCCTGTCCGGGCTTGACGTCCTTCAATTCCATCGACTCCGCCGGATCGCGCATGATCTGCGCGACGATGTCCTGCCGCTTGACATCCGTGCGGTGGCGCAGCGTCAGGACGATGGCCCCGATCATCGCCACCAGCAGGATCAGCCCGGCCAGCTGGAACAGCGGCAGGTAATGGTCGTAGAGCAGCTGCCCGATCGCCTGGGTGTTCGAGGCGCCGCCGAAGCGCTCGGTCGCGGCGGCCACGTTCTCCTCGGCGATCTCCGAGGCCTGCCAGACCCCCAGCGCGATGCCCAGCTGCATCAGGATCACCACCCCGATGAGGAGCGCGACGGGCATGTATTTCGCCATCTCGGCCTTCAGCTCGGCGAAGTTCACGTCGAGCATCATCACCACGAAGAGGAACAGCACCGCCACCGCGCCCACATAGACGATCACCAGCAGCATCGCCACGAATTCCGCGCCCATCAGCACGAACAGCCCCGCCGAGCTGAGGAAGGCGAGGATCAGCCACAGGACGGAATGGACCGGATTGCGCGCGATGACCGTGAACAGCCCCGCGGCCACGACGAGGATCGCGAACAGGTAGAAGGCGAAATCAGGTGGGGTCACGGGGTCTGTCCTTGGCTCGGGGAGCGGGGCCGGCTCAGCGGTAGGGCGCGTCGATCTCGATGTTGCGGGCGATCTCCGATTCCCAGCGCTCGCCGTTCTCCAGCAGCTTCGCCTTGTCGTAGAACAGCTCCTCGCGGGTCTCGGTCGCGAACTCGAAGTTCGGCCCCTCGACGATGGCATCGACGGGGCATGCCTCCTGGCAGAAACCGCAATAGATGCACTTGGTCATGTCGATGTCGTAGCGCGTCGTGCGGCGCGACCCGTCCGAGCGGGGCTCGGCATCGATGGTGATCGCCTGGGCGGGGCAGACCGCCTCGCACAGCTTGCAGGCGATGCACCGCTCCTCGCCGTTGGGGTAGCGCCGCAGGGCGTGCTCGCCCCGGAACCGGGGCGAGAGCGGCCCCTTCTCGTGCGGATAATTGACCGTCGCCTTGGGCGCGAAGAAGTATTTCAACCCCATCCGCAGCCCCTGCCAGACATCGAAAAGGAGCCAGTAGCGCCCGGCGCGGGCGTAGTCGAAGCTTGCAGCCATTGGTTCAGCCTCCCACGGCCCAGCGGGCGTAGAACCCGCCGAAGAGTTCGAAATGGGCGAAGAACGACACCAGCACCACCCAGGCGAGGCTGAAGGGCAGGAACACCTTCCAGCCCAGCCGCATCAGCTGGTCGTAGCGGTAGCGCGGCGTGATCGCCTTCACCAGCGCGAAGAGGAAGAAGAAGAACGACATCTTCAGGATCATCCAGAACGCCCCGTCGGGCAGCCCCGGGATCGGCGCCAGCCAGCCGCCGAAGAACAGGATCGAGATGACGGCCGACAGCAGCCACATGGCGATGTATTCGCCGGCCATGAACATCAGGAACGGGGTCGAACTGTATTCCACCTGGTAGCCCGCGACCAGTTCCGACTCGGCTTCGGGCAGGTCGAAGGGCGGCCGGTTCGTCTCCGCGAGGCACGAGATGAAGAACAGGAACACCATCGGGAAATGCGGCAGCCAGTACCAGTTGAACAGCCCGAAATTGCCGTCCTGCGAGCGCACGATGTCGGAGAGATTCAGCGAGCCCGACGAGATGATGACGCCGATGATGATGAGGCCCAGCGACACCTCGTAGGAGATCATCTGCGCCGCCGAGCGCAGGCTGCCCAGGAAGGGGTATTTCGAGTTCGAGGCCCAGCCGCCCATGATGATCCCGTAGACCTCGAGCGAGGACACGGCGAAGATGAACAGGATCGCCACGTTGATGTCGGCGAGCACCCAGCCGTCGGCGAAGGGGATGACGGCCCAGGCCACCATCGCCAGCACGAAGGAGACGAGCGGCGCCAGGAGGAACACCGCCCGGTCGGACCCGGCCGGGATGACGATCTCCTTCAGGACGTATTTCAGCGCGTCGGCGACGGTCTGGAGCACGCCGAAGACACCGACGACGTTCGGCCCCCGCCGCATCTGCACCGCCGCCCACACCTTCCGGTCGGCATAGACCAGGGCAAGCAGCGAGATCATGACGAAGCTGACGACGAGGCCCGCCTGGGCGATGCCCATGACCGCCAGACCCAGCGTCGAGGAAAAGAAGCTATCCATGCATCACCGCTCCCGGACCATCATCTTTGCGGTTCCCGCCCCGGACCTCTGTCGCTGCCGCGGGACCTTCCGCCGGCCCGCGCCGCTCCAGGGCGGCGCGGACGTGACCGTGTAAATCGCATCCGCGCCCGGAATGCCACCCTCTTCGGCGCCCGCCGGAGGGGCGACCCCTGGCCTGGCGCGCCCGGTCACTCCGCGGCGAGCGGGGCCTGCTTGCGGGTCTTCGCCCCGGCGCTCAGCTCCGCCATCAAGGGGCTCGCGCGGGCGATCGGATTGACCAGGTAATGGTCCTCCACCGCCCGACCCAGATCCTCCCCGGAGATCCTGCCGCCCTCGACGGATCCCAGATCGTTCACCGGCACCTCGTCGATCGCCTTGAGGTGCGGCACCGCCTTCCACAGGCGCGCCCGGAGATCGCGCAGCGAATCGAACGGCAGCGGCGAACCGAGCTCGGCCGAGAGCGCGCGCAGGATCGCCCAGTTCTCCTTGGCCTCGCCGGGCGCGAAATTGGCGCGCAGGGCCAGTTGCGGCCGCCCCTCGGTATTGACGAAGATGCCGTTCTCCTCCGTGTAGCAGGCCGCCGGCAGGATCACGTCGGCCCGATGCGCGCCCCGGTCGCCATGCGATCCCTGGTAGATCACGAAGGGGCCGTCGGGGATGTCGATCTCGTCCACGCCGAGCGCATAGACCACCTCGGCTCCGTCGAGCGCGGCGTCCAGCCCGCCTTCGGTGACGCAGCCCGCATCCATCGCGCCCACGCGGCTCGCGGCGGTGTGCAGGACCAGAAGACCGGCCTCGTGCCGCGCCGCGTGCTCCGCCGCCTTCGCCAGGATCGCCGCGCCGTCGTCGCGCCGGAGCGCCGCCTGGCCGACGATCACCACGCTGTCCGCCTCCAGCTCGGGAAAGTCGATATCGTCGAGCGTCGCGGGCGAGGTGCCCAGATGGGCGTAGTCGTAGGTCAGGTCCACGCCCTCGCCGATCAGCGCCACGTCGGCGCCGCGCAGCCAGGCCTTGCGGATGCGCGCGTTCAGCACCGGCGCCTCGTGTCGCGGGTTGGAGCCGACGATCAGCACCCGCCGGGCGTCCTCGATCGCCTCGATGGTGGTCGTGCCGGCATAGGCGCCGCGGTTTCCGGGGAGCAGCTTCGCGCCGTCCAGCCGGCATTCCACGCGGCCGCCCTGCCCCTCGACCAGCTCCTTGAGCGCATGGGCGGCCTCGACCGGCGCCAGGTCGCCGACCAGCCCCGTGACGCTGCGGCCCTTCATCGCCTCCGCCGCGGCCTTCAGCGCCTCGGGCCAGCTGGCCGGGCGCAAGCGGCCGTTCTCGCGCAGATAGGGCCGGTCGAGCCGCTGCCGCTTCAGCCCGTCCCAGACATAGCGCGACCGGTCGGACAGCCATTCCTCGTTCACGCCGTCATTGTTGCGCGGCAGGATCCGCATGACCTCCCGCCCCTTCGTGTCGACGCGGATATTCGATCCCAGCGCGTCCATGACGTCGATGGTCTCGGTCTTGGTCAGCTCCCAGGGCCGCGCGGTGAAGGCGTAGGGCTTGTTGGTCAGCGCGCCGACCGGGCAGAGATCGACGATGTTGCCCTGCATCTCCGAGTCGAGCGTCTGGCCCAGATAGGAGGTGATCTCGGCATCCTCGCCCCGGCCCGTCTGGCCCAGCTCGGGCATGCCGGCGACTTCGGTGATGAAGCGCACGCAGCGCGTGCAGGAGATGCAGCGCGTCATGTGGGTGCCGACGAGCGGACCCAGATCCATGTTGCTGACCGCCCGCTTCGGCTCGCGATAGCGCGAGAAATCCACCCCGTAGGCCATCGCCTGGTCCTGCAGGTCGCATTCGCCGCCCTGGTCGCAGATCGGGCAGTCGAGCGGGTGGTTGATCAGGAGGAACTCCATCACCCCCTCGCGCGCCTTCTTCACCATCGGCGAGGTCGTCTTCACCTCGGGCGGCGCGCCGTCCTTGCCGGGGCGCAGATCCCGCACCTGCATCGCGCAGGAGGCGGCGGGCTTGGGCGGCCCGCCGACCACCTCGACGAGACACATCCGGCAGTTGCCGGCGATCGACAGTCGCTCGTGGTAACAGAACCGCGGGATCTCGACATCGGCCACATGCTCGCAGGCCTGCAGCAGCGTCAGGGCCGGGTCGACCTCGACCTCCTTGCCGTCGATGATGATCTTGCGCAGATCGCTCATGGCGTGGTCTCCATGCTCTCGGTCGCCGGCGGCGCATTCCTGCGCGGGGCCCGCGATGCTTCACCGTCATCTAGCGTGGATACCCGCGCTCGAAAACCGCAACTTGGGCGATGGCCGAGATTTGTGGCGACCTATTCGCAATGGCCGGAGAATCGCCAGCTCTCCACGTCCTCGTCGGCGTGGCGCTCGATGCCGTCGATTCGGGCGATGACCCGCTCGCTCGGCTCGCTCCCGCAATGGCGCGCCGCCGCCCGCGCCGCATCGTGGACGGCGTATTCGTAGCGGGCCACGTTCGGGGTCACCAGGATGACGAAGCGCCCGGACGAGGGATAGAGGCGAACGACCGTCGGCACCGTCCGCGGCAGGTAGCCGGGCGCGTGGACGGGCGCGTCCGGCACGGCGCAGAGCCGCAACGGGCTCTCCGGGTAGCACGGCACGGTGACCGTGTACGGGCCTCCCGCCGTGTACGGGTCTCCGGCCGCGTGCGGGGCTCCCGCCGCCGCGGCCAGCGACGGCGTCAGAAACACGAGAAGGGCGAATATCCGTCGCATCAGTTCCCTTTCAATAGACGGCCGGCCTGCGTGGAGCGCGCGATCTCCTCGCGCCCGACCTTGCAGTATCCGGCGGAATTGCCCGGTTGCGCCCCGCGCGCGCGCAGATCGGCCCGGATTTCCTCGCGAAGTGTGTCCTTGGCGGCATCGTTGTCGCGCAGCGCCTCGATGTCGGCCTCCGAATACCCGGCCTTCAGGGCATAGGATTCGAGCGATTTCAGGAAGGTATAGGCGCGCACCAGCCGCGGGGAGATCTGCGGGCAGTTGCGACGCACCTCGTCGGCGAGGCCGATCGCGTAGAATCCCTGGCGGATGGTGGGATCCTCGTGCAGCGGGGTCTGCGCCGCGCTCGCCCCGGCGACCCCGAAGGCGAAGGACACGATGGCCGCGGCAGCGAATGTCGGTTTCAAGGTTCTTCTCCGGCCCATGCGTCCAAGACTTCCGCCCCCCGGATCCCGGTCTCCAGTATAGGCACCGGCCGGTCCCCACGGCAAGCCGGGCGACAGCGGCCTGCCCCCGCGGGGTTCCCCGATGTCACCGATGGCCGGGATTTCAGCGGCCCGTGCAGCGTCCGGAATAAATCGACCGGCCCGCCTGATCGCGTTCGGCGCGCCAGGCGGCCGGATCGCCCGGCGCGGCCGCCCAGGCGATGCTCGACGATCCGGCGTGGCGCAGGCAGTAGCGGGTCGCCGGAAACCGGACCGATTCCCGCGTCGCCGCCAGGGGCGCGCCCCCGTCGGCCACCGCCACGCGGAACGTGTCGGATCCCTCCGGCGCGCTCAGCTCGGCCTCGTAGGGCAGCGGGGTCGCGGGCAGGTCGCGGGCGAACAGGCCGGACCCCGGCAGGGACGGAAGGCGGTCGCACCCTGCCAGCGCCAGACCGGTGAGAAGCAGCAGGAACAGGCGCGGCACGGGCCACCTCCGGGATCGACGACAGGGGTTCGGCCAGACGGGCCACGCTCCCGCGATACACAAGACGGGCGCGTTCCGCAATTCTACCACCGGAACGCGCCCTTGGCCGGCCTATTCCGCCGCAACGGGGGCGCGCTTGTGCCGGATGCGGTCCTCGATCTCGTCGCGGAAATGGCGGATCAGCCCCTGGATCGGCCAGGCCGCCGCATCCCCCAGCGCGCAGATCGTGTGCCCCTCGACCTGCTTGGTCACGTCGAGCAGCATGTCGATCTCCTCGACCTCGGCCTCGCCGCGCACCAGCCGTTCCATCACCCGCATCATCCAGCCGGATCCCTCGCGGCAGGGCGTGCACTGGCCGCAGCTTTCATGCTTGTAGAAGGCCGAGAAGCGCCAGATCGCCTTGATGATGTCGGTGGACTGATCCATCACGATCACCGCCGCCGTGCCGAGACCCGACTTGTTCTCCTTCAGCCAGTCGAAATCCATGATCCCGTCCTTGATCACGGATCCGGGCAGGAGCGGCACCGAGGAGCCGCCGGGCACCACCGCCTTGAGGTTCTTCCAGCCGCCGCGGATGCCGCCGCAATGCTTCTCGATCAGCTCCTCGAAGGAGATCGACATCGCCTCCTCGACCACGCAGGGCTTGTTCACGTGGCCCGAGATGGCGAAGATCTTGGTGCCCGCGTTGTTCTCGCGCCCGAAGGAGGAGAACCACGACGCGCCGCGGCGCAGGATGGTCGGCACGACGGCGATGGATTCCACGTTGTTCACCGTCGAGGGGCATCCATAGAGGCCCGCCCCGGCGGGGAACGGCGGCTTCAGGCGCGGCATCCCCTTCTTGCCCTCGAGGCTCTCGATCAGCGCCGTCTCCTCGCCGCAGATATAGGCGCCGGCGCCATGGGTCAGGTAAAGGTCGAAATCCCAGCCCGATCCGGCCGCGTTCTTGCCCAGGAGGCCGTCGTCATAGGCCTCGTCGATGGCCCTCTGCAGCGCCTCCCGTTCGCGGATATACTCGCCGCGGATGTAGATGTAGCTCGAATGCGCGCCCATCGCGAAGGAGGCGATCAGGCAGCCCTCGATCAGCGTGTGCGGATCGTGGCGCATGATCTCCCGGTCCTTGCAGGTCCCGGGCTCGGATTCGTCGGCGTTGACGATCAGGTAATGCGGCCGCCCGTCACTCTCCTTGGGCATGAAGGACCATTTCAAGCCGGTGGGGAACCCGGCCCCGCCGCGCCCGCGCAGGCCGGAATCCTTCATCTCCTGGACGATCCAGTCCTTGCCCTTCCCGATCAGGTCGGCGGTGCCGTCCCAGTGGCCGCGGGACTTGGCGCCCGCCAGGGTCCGGTCGCCCATGCCGTAGAGGTTGGTGAAGATGCGGTCCTTGTCGTCGAGCATGTCGTCGCTGCCTTTGTCGGATGAGACTTACTTGCGCCCGTCGCGACGCTTTTGCCAGATGCGGAATGTCGCCACCAGTGCCCAGGCGAAGACCACCAGCGCCGCCGCGTCGACGACGAAGACCAGCCGCGGCGGCAGGCCGAGGGAGGCGCCGAAAAGCTGCGCGCCCATCCACGCGATCATCGTCAGCGCCATGACGACGCCGACATTGCGTGCGCTCCGGGCCGTGTCGAGATCCCCGTCAGACATGCGCGCGGCCGCCTGTCATCCGCGGCCCTGCTGCGAGAGGTCGCGCGACTGGCGCACCCAGTCGTCGCGGCGCACGCGCCCCTTGAAACCTTCGAGCCGCTCGTCGATCCAGGCGACCTCGTGATCGCTCCAGGCGGCGATCTGGTCGAAATGATAGATCCCCATCCGGTGCAGCATGCCTTCGAGCTTCGGCCCGATGCCGCTGATCCTCTGAAGGTCGTCCGGCGCGCCCTCGCGCGGACCGTCCAGCCGTTCCGGCTCGGAGCCGATCGTGACGCCCTCGGCGTCCCCGGCGGCCATGGACGGGTCCGCCGCCGTATGGTCCGAACCCGGCGCGGGCGCCTCCGCCGCGGCGGATCCGGTCGGCTCGTAGCGCCAGGTTCCTTCCCGCTCGGCCAGTTCCTGCGTCCCCGAAAGCTGCGAGGATTTCCACTTCGGCTCCCCGGGATGCGACTCGGATTCGGGGGCGGCGGTCGCCCCGGCAGGGGCGGGTTCGTCATCCGCGCGCAGCCCCTGATCGGGCTCCTTGGCGGCCACGTCGCCGGCGGCCGGGTCCGGCATGCCGCCGAGATCGGCGCGCGGCGCGGCGCCCGCGGCCTCCCCGGTCGAGTTCGGCGCCCAGCGGTCGATCGATCGAGCTTGCCGCGGCCGCCCCCGTCGTCTTCAGGCCGGCGGTTCCGGGCCGCGTTCCTGCCGTTCCCGGGCTCACGCCGGCGCTGCCGGCTTCCAGCGTGACATCGCCGAATTCGGACCTGTCGAGCGCCCTCAGCTGCGGCTCGTCCCGCGGGCTGCCCTTGTGGAAGCCCTGGAACAGGAAGATCGCGGCGGCGAGCGCCACGAGGATCGCGAGGAAGGCCGCCGGCGAGACGCTGAAATCGCCGACCACCATCAACGCCACGAAGGCGACGAAGGCGATCCCGCCGGCGATGGTGGCCACGAGAAGAAGCGAACTCGGTGTCTGCTTGGTCATTCCGTCCATCCCTGTTCCGCGGGGCCCCTCTACCACCCCTCCGGCGCAAGCTAGCGCGGACTCAGCCCTTTGTCTTCCCGTTCCGCGTCAGCGCCTTCGCCTGACCGACCCAGTTGTCGCGGATCACGCGGCCCTTGAACCCTTCGAGGTTGCGGTCGACCCATGCCACTTCGGCCGCGCTCCAGCCCGCGATCTGGTCGAGATGGTGGATGCCCATCGCATTCAGGGAGTCCTCCAGCTTGGGGCCCACGCCCCGGATCTGCTTCAGATCGTCGGCGGAACCGTCCCGGGGGCCGTCGAGCCTTGCGGGACGCTGCTCCGCGCCCTCGGCCACGTTGCCGGCGTCATCGTTCACCGGGTCGGTCTCGCCCTCTGTCTCCGCGTCGCCTTCGGCACTGGCCCCGGTCTTTGCCTCGCTCTTGGTAGCGGCCTCTGTATCGGATTCCGATTCCAGGGGGCCCCGCCCGTCGGTGGTGGAGGATTCGCGGTCGCTGTCGGGCGCGGCGGACCCGGCGCCGCCGGCCGGTTCGTGCCGGTCCGACATCGGCGTGGACTGATCGTCGGCCTCGCTGCCGGCCACGCCGCCCTCGTCGGGCCGGCCCTTGTTCTCGGCACTGGCTTCCTGCCGCGTGACGCCGCTGTCGTTGACCGGCGTGTCGTCGGAGGGCGCGGCACCCGGCGTCGGCTCCCCCGTCGCGCCGCGGGGCGGCATCAGGTCGTCGTTCACCGGCGGCGGAGTGCTCGCGGCCGAATCCGTCACCGGGTTCCACGGCGTGCGCAGCGGCACTTCGGTCCCGTCGATCCGCTTCAGCGTGTCGCCGATCTCCAGCGCCAGGTCGACCGAGGCGTTGCGCTCGTTCACCCGGTCCTTGATCAGGACGGTCTTGCCGTCCGCGGGTTCGGAGCTGAACCGTCCGATCTGCGAGCCGGGCGGCGGCACCTCCCCCGCGGCCATGGCGTCGAGCAGCCCGGCCAGGCTCTCCGCGGTCAGGTCCTCGTAGTAATCCTTGCCGATCTGCGCCATCGGCGCGTTCGAGCAGGCCCCGAGGCACTCGACCTCTTCCCAGCTGAACTTGCCGTCCTCGCTGACCTGGTGCGGCGTCGCCGCGATCTTGTCCTTGCAGACGCCGATCAGGTCCTCGGCGCCGCAGATCATGCAGGACGTGGTGCCGCAGATCTGGACATGCGCCACCGATCCCACGGGCCGCAGCTGGAACATGAAGTAGAAGGTCGCGACCTCCAGCGCCCGGATATAGGCGAGGTCGAGCATCGCGGCGACATGCTCGATCGCCGGCCGGGTCAGCCAGCCCTCCTGTTCCTGCGCGCGCCACAGCAGGGCGATGATCGCGCTGGCCTGCCGCCCCTCGGGATATTTCGAGATCTGCGCCTCGGCCCATTTCCGGTTTTCGGCGGTGAACTCGAAGCTCTCGGGCTGGTCGTGGTGCAGGCGGCGGAGCATGGCGTGCCTCTCTCGAAACGTCTCGGAACTGCCTTACCCAATCGGGTGCGGGAACGGAAGCAGCGGGCGGCCCGGAAATGGGGCGGCGGGATCGGGGTCACCGAGCGCCCTCCTCGCGGACGCGGACCACGCCGTCAGCATGGCCGGGACCACCTGCCTCGCCGCGACGGCGGCCCCCTGCGCATCCGCGATCCGCTAGCGGTCGACCTCGCCGAACACGATGTCCAGCGACCCCAGAACCGCCGAAACATCGGCCAGCTGGTGCCCGGTGGTCAGGTGGTCCATCGCCTGGAGGTGCAGGTAGCCGGGCGCGCGGATCTTGGCGCGATAGGGCTTGTTGGTGCCGTCCGAGACGAGATAGACGCCGAACTCGCCCTTGGGCGCCTCGACGCAGGCATAGACGTCGCCCTCGGGGACGTGGAACCCTTCGGTATAGAGCTTGAAGTGATGGATCAGCGCTTCCATCGAGGTCTTCATGTCGCGGCGCGTCGGCGGCGTCAGCTTGCCGCGGACCAGCACGTCGCCGGGGCAGGCGCGGATCTTCTCGATCGCCTGCAGCATGATCTTCAGCGATTCGCGCATCTCGGCCATCCGCACGAGATAGCGGTCGTAGCAGTCCCCGTTCTTGCCGACCGGGATCTGGAAGTCGAACTCGTCGTAGCATTCGTAGGGCTGCGCCCGGCGCAGGTCCCAGGCGAGGCCCGATCCGCGCACCATCGGTCCCGAGAAGGCGTATTTCTGGATATCCTCCTCGGTGACGATGCCGATATCCGCGTTGCGCTGCTTGAAGATGCGGTTCTCGGTCAGCAGGGTGTCGATGTCGTCGAGCACGGACGGGAAGGCATGACACCAGGCCTCGATATCGTCGAGGAGGTCGGGCGGCAGGTCCCTGTGCACGCCGCCGGGGCGGAAATAGGCCGCGTGCAGGCGCGCGCCGCAGGCCCGCTCGTAGAACTGCATCAGCTTCTCGCGCTCCTCGAACCCCCAGAGCGGCGGGGTCAGGGCGCCGACATCCATCGCCTGCGTCGTGACGTTGAGCAGGTGGTTCAGGATCCGCCCGATCTCGCAATAGAGCACCCGGATCAGCGAGGCCCGCCGCGGGATCTCGGTCCCGGTCAGCTTCTCGATCGCCAGCACCCAGGCATGTTCCTGGTTCATCGTGCCGACATAGTCGAGCCGGTCGAAATAGGGCAGGTTCTGCAGGTAGGTGCGGCTCTCCATCAGCTTCTCGGTGCCGCGATGGAGCAGGCCGATATGCGGATCCACCCGCTCGACCAGCTCTCCGTCCAGCTCCAGGACCAGTCGGAGAACCCCGTGCGCCGCAGGATGTTGCGGGCCGAAGTTGATGTTGAAGTTGCGGATCTTCTGCTCTTCGGTCTCGACGTCCCGAAGGTTGGTTCCGTCCATCATCTCAGACCTCGTCTCGATTTTGCGACCGGTCGCGGAACGCGTCCCGGAACGCGATCACCCACAGCAGGATCACGGCCCCCACCGGCAGGATCGCCAGCAGCGAGAAGGGCGCGGGAATGCCGAAGCGCGGCAGGATCCGCCAGAACGGCACCACCAGGATAACCGCGATGAACAGGAACCCCGTCACCATGTTCCCTGTGCCGAACGATCCCATCATGATCCGGCACTCTCCTTCGACTTCTCGTCGCCCGGCAGGACGTATTCCGCCCCTTCCCACGGGCTCATGAAGTCGAAGTGGCGATATTCCTGCACCAGGTCGACCGGCTCGTAGACAACGCGCTTGGCTTCCTCGTCGTAGCGGACCTCGGTATAGCCCGTGGTCGGGAAATCCTTGCGCAGCGGATGGCCGCGGAAGCCGTAATCGGTCAGGATCCGGCGCAGGTCGGGATGGCCGGTGAAGATCACCCCGAACAGGTCGAAGACCTCGCGCTCGAACCAGTTCGCGGAAGGGTGGATGTCGGTGATCGACGGCGCCATCTCGTCCTCGCGCACCTGGACCTTCAGCCGCAGCCGGTGGTTCTGGTACATGGACAGGAAATGGTAGACGAGGTCGAACCGCTCCTCCCGCGCCGGATAGTCCACCGCAGTGAGATCCACCAGGGTCGAGAACCGGCACGTCTTGTCCGTCTTGAGGTATTCCACCAGCGTCGGCACCGAGGCCAGCGAGGCGTGCAAGGTCAGCTCGCCGCGGGCCACCTCGAAGCCGAGGATGCAATCGGGGCGGGCCGACTTGATGTGCTCGCCCAGTTCGGTCAGCGACGTGTCCCGCATGGTCGGGCTCCTCACCTGGTGATCGTGCCGGTCCGGCGGATCTTTCGTTGCAGCTGCATGATCCCGTAGAGCAGCGCCTCGGCCGTCGGCGGGCAGCCGGGAACGTAGATGTCGACCGGCACCACCCGGTCGCAGCCGCGCACCACCGAGTAGCTGTAGTGGTAGTACCCGCCCCCGTTGGCGCAGGACCCCATCGAGATCACGTAGCGCGGCTCGGGCATCTGATCATAGACCTTCCTGAGCGCCGGCGCCATCTTGTTGGTCAGCGTGCCCGCGACGATCATCACGTCCGACTGCCGGGGCGAGGCCCGGGGGGCGACGCCGAACCGCTCGGCATCGTAGCGCGGCATCGAGCTGTGCATCATCTCGATCGCGCAGCAGGCCAGCCCGAAGGTCATCCAGTGCAGCGAGCCGGTCCGGGCCCAGTTGATGATGTCGTCGCTCTTGGTCAGCAGGAAGCCCTTGTCCGTCAGCTCGCGGTTCAGGGTCTGCGTGGCGTTCTCGCGATCGGGCCCGGCCTTGAGCGCGCCCTGCGGGGACACGCCGGTCGCCGGCATCTTGGTGTCGCTCACTCCCATTCGAGGGCTCCTTTCTTCCACTCGTAGGCGAAGCCCACGGTCAGGACCGTCAGGAAGACCATCATCGACCAGAAGGCCGCGTCGGTCATGCTGGCGAAGGTGGTGGCCCATGGGAACAGGAACGCGATCTCCAGGTCGAAGATGATGAACAGGATCGACACGAGATAGAACCGCACGTCGAACTTCATCCGGGCGTCGTCGAAGGCGTTGAACCCGCATTCGTAGGCGGAGACCTTCTCTGGGTCCGGGTGCCGCACGGCCAGGATGGCCGCGGCGAGGATCAGGATCAGCCCCAGCGCGATGGCCAGGCCGAGCAGGATCAGGATCGGCAGATAGTCGCTCAGAAGGTCGTCCACGGGCGCGCTCCGTCGATGGGTCAAGGTTGACTTAGAGACCCGCGAACGAACGGTCAACGGGGGGCGCCCCGGTGCCGGCTTCCCCCCTGCCCGCCGTTTCGTCCGGCCCGCGCGGCACCGAGCGCCGCGCCGGGGCGCCCGGCCGTCGTCGGCGCGGCGACAGGCCGGCGCGGGCCCGGCGGGCGTCGGGACGCCTGGCCGGCAGCGCCCCGGCGCCCGCCTCCCGGCCGGGGGACTCCGCCCCAGAAGCCGGGAGCCTCACGTCCAGGCCGGATAGAACTCCCGTTCATAGAGCCGCTCGCCCCCCTCCGGCGGCAATGCGCTGCGGAACGCCTCGCGCTCGGTGATCGCCGTGTACCAGCGCGTGGTCTCCGGGAAATCGTCGAGGGCGGCGAAGTGCCGCGCCATGTAGACCGCCTGCCCGACCGCGATATCGGCGGCCGAGAAGCCGCTCGTCAGCAGGTAGTCGCGATTCTCGACCGGCGTCGACAGCCGCCCCTCGATCGCGGCATAGCATTTCCTCAGCCGCGCCGCCTCGATCTTCATGATCGTGGGCGACCGCATCGAATCCTCGAAAAGCACCACATGCTGCTGGGTCAGGGCGGCGGCGTGCTGGCTGATCGTCTCGGCGAAGTGCAGCCAGACCAGGAAATCCGGCCGGTCGATATCGCCGGGCGGACGGCCGAGTCCGCGCTCGGGGAACCGTTCGCAGAGGAACTCGGCGATCGCGCCGCTCTCCCACAGGGAATCGCCGTCGATCTCGAGCGTGGGGACCCGCCCGGCCGGGTTGAGCGAGAGATATTCCGGTTCCCGCAGGCTGCGGTCGAACGGGTGGATGCGCAGCGAGTAATCCACGTCCAGTTCGTTTAGCAACCACAGCGTCCGCATCGACCGGGTCTGGTGGCAGTGATGTAGGACGATCATCGGGTTTCCTCGGCTTCGGCGCCGAACCGGCCACGGCGCATCCGCGGCCAGGGATGCGGCATCGCAGCGAACCTGCCTCAATCCCGTTGTCCCCGCAATACGCATCCGGATGCCGCCTTCGCGGTTGGGCTTGGAAAACTCGGGAATGCCTCGGCATGCCAATGCAGTGGATGACTCTTTTCATGCATGACGCGAAGATTGCGGCTGGTCCGGCTGGAACTGCGCGGCCGCGCCGCGGCAGCGGCATGGCAGGCCGAACCCGAAAGCTTTCAGATCCCGCCCCGGGCCGCCTCCTCGATCCGGCCCGATCGGTCGACGCGGTACACCCGCATCCGGTCGCCGCGCCCGCAGGTCACCACGAGCCAAGCGCCCCCGATGCCCGGACGCCCGGCGCAGGGCGCCGGACCCTGCCGGCGGGCGTGCAGCGCAGCCACCTGCCGGATTGTCGCATTGCGGTCCGGCTCCTGGCGGCGGGTGCCTGCCAGACCACCGAGCATCACCGCGAGCGCCAGGCAGAGCAGGAACGGTGCCCAGCGAAGCCCCTGGATCGCTCGATTCCCCGCGCGGCCTCGCGACGGGATGCCGCCGGTCACGTGAGCAATCGGGCCGCCAGGTCCGGCAGGTCGGAGAAATGATCCAGCACCGCGTCGGGGCCCAGATCGCGGACCGCCCGCCCTTCGGGTCCGAAGCCGACCAAGGCGCAGGGGACGCCGGCGGCGCGGGCCGTGCGCACGTCGGTGATGGTGTCGCCGACCATCAGGGCGCGGGCCGGATCGGCCCCGGCGCGCGCCACGGCGGCGCGAAGGACGGCGGGGTCCGGCTTCGAGACGCGAAGCGTGTCGGCCCCGATCAGCGCGGGAAGGCAGTGCGCGGTGCCCATCTCGTCCATCAACCGCCGTGCCAGGGCTTCGGGCTTGTTGGTGCAGATCGCGACGGCAAAGCCCCGGTTACGCAGCGTCTCCACCGCCGCCCAGGCCCCGTCGTAAGGTCGGGAGTGCACCGCGATCGCCGCCCCATAGGCTTCGAGCAGACGGGGATAATCCTCGGCAACTTCCGCCTCACCTCCCGCCCCGGTCCGCGCGAACCCCTCCCGCAGCATGGCCCGGCCGCCGCGAAAGGCGATGGCCGCATCCGTGTCGGGGCGCAGGACATCGCCAAGGCCGCGGGCCCGGAAACAGGCATTGGCGGCTGCGATCAGGTCGGCCGAGGTATCGATCAGGGTTCCGTCCAGGTCGAAGACGACACAGCGCATGTTCTCTCCTGAAACCGTCGGTAACGTCGCGCGAGGTGCGCGGCTTGCGTGGACTGGCCCGACGCGTAGAACGGCCGCATGCAGAAGGAAAGAGCAGCCATGCCCGCACATCTCGTTGTCCTCGCCGCCGGCCAGGGCACGCGCATGAAGTCGGACCGCCCGAAGGTCCTGCACGAAATCGGCCACTTGCCGCTGTTCGCCCATGCGCTGAAGGCCGGCGTGGCGCTTCAGCCGGAGCGGCGCGTCCTCGTCGTGGGACGCGGTGCCGAGGCGGTGCGGGCGGCGGCCGTCGCTCAGGATCCCGAAATCGCGGTGGTCGAGCAGGCGGAACAAGCCGGCACCGCCCATGCCGTGGCCCGGGCCCGGGCCGCGCTCGACGGTGCGGCGGGAGATGTCTTCGTCCTTTACGGCGACACCCCCCTGATCTGCCCCGAAACCCTGTCGAAGATGGCTGCCGCCCGCGCGGGCGGCGCGGCCGTGGTCGTCCTGGGATTCGAGGCGGCGGATCCGGGCCGCTACGGGCGTCTGATCGTCGAGGGCGGCGAACTCGTCCGCATCGTCGAGCACGAGGACGCGACGGAGGCCGAGCGTGACGTCACCTTCTGCAACTCCGGCGTGATCTGCGCCGATGCCGGCTGCCTGTTCGAGCTCATCGACGCGGTGGGCAACGACAACGCGGCCGGCGAATATTACCTGACCGACATTGTCGCCATCGCCCGAGCGCGGGGACTGCGATGCACCACCGTGGCCTGCGACGAGGCCGAGACGATGGGCGTGAACACGCGGGCCGAACTTGCCCGGGCCGAGGCCGCGTTCCAGTCCGCCCGACGTCGGGCCGCGCTCGAAGACGGCGTGACGCTGACCGCGCCCGAGGCCGTGTTTTTCGCGCACGACACGGAGATCGGGCGGGACGCCGTGATCGAGCAGAACGTCGTCTTCGGGCCCGGCGTGACGGTGGAATCAGGGGCCCTGATCCGGGCCTTCTCTTATCTGGAGGGCGCCCATATCGGAACCGGGGCCGAGGTCGGGCCCTATGCCCGCCTGCGCCCCGGAGCCGAGATCGGCGACGATGCCCGCATCGGCAACTTCGTCGAGGTGAAAGCCTCCGTCATCGGCGCGGGAGCCAAGGTCAATCACCTCACCTATGTGGGCAACGCCACGATCGGCGCGCGCGCGAATCTCGGCGCCGGCACGGTGACCTGCAACTACGACGGCGTTTTCAAGAATCACACCGAGATCGGCGCAGGCGCCTTCATCGGTTCGGCCACGATGCTGGTCGCCCCGGTCAGCATCGGCGCCGGCGCGATGACCGGATCGGGGTCGGTGATCACCCAGGACGTGCCCGACGGGGCCCTCGCCCTCGCCCGGAACCGGCAGACGAACCGCGACGGATTGGCGCTGCGGCTGATGTCGAAATTGCGCGCCGCCAAGGCCAAGAGGACGAACTGATGTGCGGAATTGTCGGAATCATCGCCGATTACGAGGTCTCCCCGGTCATTCTCGAGGCGCTCCGGCGGCTCGAATACCGAGGGTACGACAGCGCCGGGATCGCCACCGTGTCCGGCGGGAGGCTCGACCGGCGCCGATCGGTGGGCAAGCTGGTCAACCTCTCGAACACGCTGGTCCACGATCCCCTGCCGGGACGGATCGGGATCGGCCATACCCGGTGGGCGACCCACGGCAAGCCGACCGAGGTGAACGCCCATCCCCACCGCGCCGGCCCGGTCGCGGTCGTCCACAACGGCATCATCGAGAACTACGACGCGTTGCGCACCGAACTCGGCGCCCGGAATTACGGGGCCGAAAGCGATACCGACACCGAGACGGTCGCGTTGCTCTGCCAATCGCACATAGACGCCGGCCTGTCGCCCGAGGAGGCCGTCGGTCGCACGCTCGAGCGCCTTGAGGGCGCCTTCGCCCTGGTGTTCCTGTTCGACGGCGAGGAGGATCTGATGATCGCGGCGCGTCGCGGATCGCCGCTGGCCGTCGCCCACAACGGGGCGGAGGGATTCGTCGGATCGGATGCCATCGCCCTCGCCCCGCTGGTCGACCGGCTGATCTACCTCGAGGAGGGCGACTGGGCGGTCATCCGGCGGTCTGGCCTCTCGATCCGGGACGCGGCCGGGCGGCCGGTCGAGCGCGTCGCCTCGCGGATCGCGGCCGAGGCCGGCCGCGTGGAAAAGGGTGGGCACCGGCACTGGATGGCCAAGGAGATTCACGAGCAGCCGGCCGTGATCGACCGCTGCCTCGATCATTACCTCGATGGCGACCGGATCGTCCTGCCCGAGGGTTCGGTCGATTTCGCCGATATCCGCCGGGTCGTCATGGTGGCGTGCGGCACGGCCTTCTATGCCTGCCAGGTAGCCAAATACTGGTTCGAGCGGGTGGCGCGCCTGCCCGTGGAAGTCGATGTGGCAAGTGAGTTCCGCTACCGCGAGCCGCCGCTGGAGCCGGGGACCCTCGCGGTCTTCGTCAGCCAGTCCGGCGAGACGGCGGACACGCTGGCCGCATTGCGGTATTGCCGGGACAAGGCGCGGATCCTGTCGATCGTGAATGTCGAGATGTCGTCGATCGCGCGGGAATCGGATGCGGCGCTGCCGATCCTGGCCGGGGCGGAGATCGGCGTGGCTTCCACCAAGGCGTTCACCTGCCAATTGACGGTGCTGGGCCTGCTGGCGCTGAAAGCGGCGCAGGATCGGGGCGCCGTGGACGCGGAGACGGCGCGCGCGCATCTGGACGACCTGCGGCGGGTGCCGGCGTTGATGAGCCAGGCGCTCTTGCTGGAGGAGCGGGTGGCGGAGATCGCCCTGCCCCTGTCGGAGGCCGAGGATGTGCTGTTCCTGGGGCGCGGAGCGTTGTTCCCGCTGGCCATGGAGGGCGCCCTCAAACTTAAGGAAATCAGCTACATCCATGCCGAAGGTTATGCGTCGGGAGAGCTCAAGCACGGGCCCATCGCGCTGGTCGACGAGCATGTGCCGGTGATCGTCTTCGCACCCTCCGACCCGCTGTTCGGCAAGACGAAATCCAACATGCAGGAGGTGATGGCGCGCAACGGGCGGGTGATCCTGATCTCCGATGCCGACGGGCTGGCGGGGGAATCCGAGTCCTGGAAGCACGTGGAAATGCCGCGGGTGCCGGACCTCTGGGCGCCGATCCTCTATGCCGTTCCGGCGCAGCTTCTGGCCTATCACACCGCTCTGGCGAAGGGGACGGATGTGGACCAGCCGCGCAACCTGGCGAAGTCGGTGACCGTCGAATAGCCTGTCGGAACTCCGTCGGAATCCCGGCGGAGTTCCGGAGCAGCGGGAGTCGCCGCCCCACATCCCCGGCCGGAACCGGGGCCGCGCCCCGGGGCTTGCGGCAGGGAGGCAACGAAAGGACCGACATGCCCCTGCACGCCCTGCTGTTCGGCGGGTTTCCCGCCCTGGCCGAGATCGACGCGCTGGACCACCAGGCGCTGGACGCCGCGCTGCAGGAGACCGGCGAGGGCCCGTTGTCGTTCGGCGACTACGCCGCGCTGGCCGAGGTGCCGGACGGACCGGCGCGAATGGAGCGGGTGACGGACGGCGACGGCGCGGCTTTGTTCGAGGCCAAGCAGGAGCATCTGCGCGAGCGGATCGCCCTGATCGGCCTGACGCCGCGGCCCGGCGTCGCGGAGGCGATCGACGCGGCGCAGGCGGCGGGCGTGCGCCTCGGCCTCGTCAGCGACCTGGACGGCGCGACGCGCGAGGAGATGTTTGCCGCGTTCGGCCGCTTCGACGCGGGCACGTTCGACACGATCGCGGAAGACTGGCGGCAGGCCCTCACGGCGCTGGGAGAGGCGCCGGTCGATTGCCTGGCCGTGGCCGCCGACCCCGAGGGCGCCGCGGCGGCGCAGGCCGCGGGTCTGACCGTCGTCGCCTTTCCGGGCACGGCGCACCGCGCGCGGCCCTTCGCACAGGTTTCGGCCGAGACGCAGGCGCTGTCGCTCGATCTGCTGGGCCTGCCGAAACCGGCCTAGGGGCCGGCGAGAACGCCCGGCAGAAGGTCGGGCAGATCCTCGGCGATGAGCCCCGGGCCGAACCGGCGCGCGGCCTCGGCGTGGAGCCAGACCGCCCGTTCGGCCGCGGGGCCGGCCGCGATTCCCTCCGGCGCGATCAGCCCGGTGACGATTCCGGCCAGCACGTCGCCCGCGCCGGCGGTGGCCAGTTGCGGCACCGCGCGGTCGTAGAGGGCGGCGTGAAGGCCGGCGCGGCCATCGGGACGGGCCACCACGGTCGCTTCCCCCTTGAGGAGCACGACCGCGCCGCAGCGCGCGGCGGCCGCCCGCGCGGCCTCGACCTTGGAACCCGCGCGCGCGCCCTGCCCCAGATCGGGAAAGAGGCGGGCGAATTCGCCCTCATGCGGGGTGATCACGCAATCGGCATGCAGAAGATCGAAGAGCGCATCCGGCGCCTCGGCAAAGCTGGTCAGGGCATCGGCGTCGAGCACCGCGCGGCGCCGGGCCCCGAGAACCGCGCGGACGAGATCGCGGGTGCGCTCGCCCAAACCGAGGCCGGGGCCGAGGCAGACCGCGGAGAGGCGCCGGTCTTCCAGGAGGCGTGCCAGATCGCCGGGGTCGTTCGCAACTCGCAGCATCACCGCGTCGAGCCGGGCGGCATTCTCCACCACGGCCTCCTGCGGGCAGGCGAGCGTGACGAGCCCGGCCCCGGCGCGGAGCGCCGCGCGCGCCGCCATCCGCGCGGCGCCGCCGCGCCCCGACCCGCCCGAGAGGACAAGCGCATGGCCGCGGTCGTATTTGTGGCCGCGGCGGCCGAACGCGGTGGACCCGGCCAGCCAGGCGGCGCGATCCGGTCCCGGCGTGACGAGACCGGTGCGCGCGCCCTGCCCCGCGCCCAGCCCGATATCGACGACCACCGGCGCGCGGGCGGCGCATTCCGACAGGTAGAGCCCCACCTTGGCGGCGTGGAAGGTGGCGCAGAGATCGGCCGCGAGGACGTGGCGCCCCGCCTCGTCGCCCTCGGGGCGGAGCCAGCGGCCCCGGTCCACGTCGAATCCCGAGGGGCAATCCACCGCCACCGCCCGTGCCCCCTGCGCGCGCAGCGCCTGCCAGGCGGCGGCGGCCTCGGGCGGGATCGGGCGGCTGAGGCCGGTGCCGAACAGCGCATCGACCAGGAGGTCGGCGGGTGCCTGCGGGTCGGCCACGCGGTCGAGGGGCAGGATCTCGCCCAGGGCGCGCCAGCGGTCGAGATTGGTGCGGGCATCGCCCGCGACCTTCTCCACTTCGCCGTAAAGGCCGACCCGCACCTGCCAGCCGCGCGCATGGAGGAGGCGGGCGATGACGAAGCCGTCGCCGCCGTTGTTGCCCGGCCCGCAGAGCACCGCCGCCCGCCCCGGCGCCATGTCGGGCCAGGCGGCGAGGATCGCCGCGACGGTGCCGCGCCCGGCACGCTCCATCAGGTCCAGCCCCGAGACGCTGCCGCTTTGCATGGCAGAGGCTTCGATTTCGCGCATCTCTTCGGCAGTCAGGAGATCGTTCATGCCGTGTCCTTCACGTTCTGCTCAACCATAATGCGCATTGCCTTAAAATTAGGCACAGCGCGCCAAAGCGGCGCCGCGCCGGGCCGGCCCGTGGGGTCCCCGATTGAGGCCCGGCGTGGCGCATGGTCTGTCGCGGGGGAACCGTCCCGGAGGAATCGACCCATGAAGAAGATCGAGGCGATCATCAAACCCTTCAAGCTCGACGAGGTGAAGGAGGCGCTGCAGGAGATCGGCGTCCAGGGTCTGAGCGTGCTGGAGGTGAAGGGCTTCGGTCGGCAGAAGGGGCACACGGAACTGTATCGCGGTGCAGAATACGTCGTCGACTTCCTGCCCAAGGTGAAGATCGAGGTCGTGCTGGACGACAACCAGGTGGACGGCGCGATCGAGGCGATCGTCGCCGCCGCCAAGACCGACAAGATCGGCGACGGAAAGATCTTCGTCACCCCCGTCGAGCAGGCGATCCGCATCCGCACCGGCGAGACCGGCTCCGACGCGCTGTGATCCGCCGGTGACGAGACCAATCCAGACAGAGAGGGACCCATGAGCAAGAGCGACATGCTGAAGACCATCAAGGACGAGGATATCGAATATGTCGATATCCGCTTCACCGACCCGCGCGGCAAGCTGCAGCACGTCACGGTGATCGCGGACGAGGTCGACGAGGACTTCCTCGAGGAGGGCTTCATGTTCGACGGCTCCTCCATCGCCGGCTGGAAGACGATCGACCAGTCCGACATGAAACTGATGCCCGACCCGGCCTCGGCCTATATCGACCCGTTCTATGCCGAGAAGACGCTGGCGGTGCACTGCACCGTCTACGAGCCGGACACGATGGAGCGCTATTCCCGCGACCCGCGCGGCACGGCGCGCAACGCCGAGGATTACCTGAAGTCCTCGGGCATCGGCGACACCGCCTTCATGGGCCCGGAGGCGGAGTTCTTCCTGTTCGACGACGTCCGCTATTCGGTGACCATGAACAAGGTCTCCTACCAGGTGGATGCCGTGGACGGCGCCTGGAACACCGATGCCGAGTTCGAGACCGGCAACATGGGCCACCGCCCCGGCATCAAGGGCGGCTATTTCCCGGTGAACCCGGTGGACGACGCCCAGGACCTGCGCTCCGAGATGCTCTCGACCATGAAGCGCATGGGCATGAAGGTCGACAAGCACCACCACGAGGTGGCCTCGTGCCAGCACGAGCTGGGGCTGATCTTCTCCACGCTGACCGACCAGGCCGACAACCTGCAGAAATACAAGTACGTGATCCACAACGTGGCCCATGCCTACGGCAAGTCGGCCACCTTCATGCCCAAGCCCATCGCCGGCGACAACGGCACCGGCATGCACGTGAACATGTCGATCTGGAAGGACGGCAAGCCGCTCTTCGCCGGCGACAAGTATGCCGACCTGAGCGACGAGGCGCTGTTCTATATCGGCGGCATCCTCAAGCACGCCAAGGCGCTCAACGCCTTCACCAACCCCACCACGAACAGCTACAAGCGGCTGATCCCGGGCTTCGAGGCGCCGGTGCTCAGGGCCTATTCGGCGCGGAACCGCTCGGGCTGCGTGCGCATCCCGTGGTCGGAGAGCCCGAAGGGCAAGCGCGTCGAGGCCCGCTTCCCCGACCCGGCGGCGAACCCTTATCTGTGCTTCGCGGCGCTGCTTATGGCGGGACTCGACGGGATCAAGAACAAGATCCATCCCGGCGAGGCGATGGACAAGGACCTCTACGACCTGCCGCCCGAGGAGCTGGCCGACATCCCCACCGTCTGCCACTCCTTGCGCGAGGCGCTGGAGGAGCTGGAGAAGGACCACGACTTCCTGCTGGCCGGCGACGTCTTCACCCGCGACCAGATCGAGGGCTACATGGATCTGAAGTGGGAGGAGATCTACGCCTACGAGCACACGCCGCACCCGATGGAGTTCAAGCTGTACTACAGCTGCTGAGCGGATCGGTCCGGTCACGGTTGGAGGGGCGCCCCGGCGGGCGCCCCTTTTCGCGTTCCGGGGGGGTGCCGCCCCCTGCGGTGAAGAGACGGGCGGCCGCGAGGCCGCCCGCGCGGCGCGCGGGCCGCGAAACGAAAGGGGCCGCGGCGGATTGCGCCGCGGCCCCGTCCGGCCCGAAGGGCGGGGTATCTCAGCCGACGATGTCGCGGCCGGCGAAGAAGTAGGCGATCTCCTCCTTCGCGGTGTCGGCGGCGTCGGAGCCGTGGACCGAGTTCTCGCCCACGCTGGAGGCGAACTCGGCGCGGATCGTGCCGGGCTCGGCATCGGCGGGATTGGTGGCGCCCATCACCTCGCGGTTGGTGGCGATCGCGCCGTCGCCCTCGAGCACCTGCACCACGACCGGGCCGGAGGCCATGAACTCGCACAGCTCGTCGTAGAACGGGCGTTCGGCGTGGACGCGATAGAACTCGGCGGCCTGCGCCTTGGTCATGTGGATCCGCTTCTGGGCGACGATGCGCAGGCCCGCATCCTCGAACTTGGCGTTGATCTTGCCGGTCAGGTTGCGCCGCGTGGCGTCGGGCTTGATGATCGAGAGTGTGCGTTCGGTGGCCATGTGTGCCTCTTTCTCATGCGGTCCGCCCCATGCGGGCCTCGAATTCGCGCGCTCCGTTAGCATGGCCCCCCGGTCATGAAAACCCGGGCCCGGTTTCGACGAATTTCGGGCCGGCGCCGGGAAGCGCCCTAGGTCACCCGGAAACCGACAAACGGGGGGCAAAATGAACGCAATCGTCGATTTCCTGAACACGATCCTGTGGGGCTACGTCCTCGTCTGGGGGCTCCTCGCGGTGGGGCTGTTCCTCACCTGGCGGACGGGGTTCCTGCAGTTCCGGCATTTCGGGGAGTTCTTCCGCGTCATCCTGCAATCGCGGACGACCTCCTCGGAGGGCATCACGCCGCTGCAGGCGCTGACCGTGTCGCTGGCAAGCCGCGTGGGCACCGGCAACCTCGCCGGCGTGGCCGTGGCGCTCTATCTGGGCGGGCCGGGCGCGATCTTCTGGATGTGGATGGTGGCGCTCGTCGGCATGTGCACGGCCTACGCGGAATTGACGCTGGCGCAGCTCTACAAGGTCAGGAACGCCGAGGACCGCTATCGCGGGGGGCCGGCCTACTACATGTGGCACGGGCTGAACGCGAAGTGGCTGAGCTATGTCTTCTGCTTCTTCTTCCTGTGCTCCTTCGGGCTGATCTTCGTCGCGGTGCAGTCGAACTCCATCGCCGACGCGATGGAGAACGCGCTCGGCGTGCCGCATCTCGCGACCGGCGTCGTCATCGCGATCCTCACCGCCATCGTGATCTTCGGCGGCATCCCCTCGATCGCCCGGGTGGCCGAGAAGGTCGTGCCGTTCATGGCCGGGGTCTATCTGCTGGTCGCGCTGGTCGTGATCCTGATGAACGTGACCGAGGTGCCCTCCACCCTGTGGCTGATCGTCAGCCAGGCCTTCGGGGTGGAACAGGCGGCGGGCGGATTCGCCGGCGGCTTCACCGCGGCGCTCCTCAACGGGGTGCAGCGGGGCCTGTTCTCCAACGAGGCGGGCATGGGCTCGGCGCCGCATATCGCCGCCGTCGCGGTGCCCGAGCCGCACCACCCGTCCAGCCAGGGGCTGGTGCAGGGCCTGGGCGTGTTCATCGACACGCTGCTGATCTGCACCGCCACGGCGCTGATGATCCTGCTGTCGGGGGTGATCGACTACGGGCCCGACGGGGTGACGGGGATGGAGCTGACGCAGAACGCGCTGCAGGCGCATATCGGCTTGGCCGGTCCTCTCTTCATCGCGCTGGCGATCCTGTTCTTCGCCTATACCTCGATCCTGGGCAACTACGCCTATTCCGAGAACGTGCTGGAATTCCTTGGCCTCGCGGGCAAGACGCCGCTGACGATCTTCAAGTGCATGCAGCTTGCCATGGTCCTGTGGGGCGCGGTGCAGCCGGTGACGCGGGTGTTCAACTTCGCCGATGCCTCGATGGCGGTGATGGCGACGATCAACCTCGTCGCGCTGATCTTCCTGTCGGGCACGGTGGTGCGGCTGACGAAGGACTACTTCGCGCAGCGCAAGGCTGGCCACGAGCCGCTGTTCCGCATCGCCCAGCACGAGGGCCTGGACCGGGGCATCGACCAGTCGATCTGGAACCGCGACGTCGAGGCGGAGCGGCAGGGCTGAGCGGCGCCCGGAGGCGCTTTCCACGCCGGGCGGGCTTTGCTATGGCCCGCCCATGCTGCGCATTCGAGACATCTCCTATTCCGTCGCCGGGCGGCCTCTGTTCGAGGCCGCCTCGGCGGACATTCCCGCCGGCCACAAGGTCGGCGTCGTCGGCCGCAACGGCACCGGCAAGACCACCCTGTTCCGCCTGATCCGGGGCGAGCTGGCGCTGGAGGGCGGCGCGATCGAGCTGCCGAAGCAGGCCCGGATCGGCGGCGTGCGCCAGGAGGTGCCGTCCTCGGAGACCTCCCTTCTCGACACGGTGATGGCCGCGGATGCCGAGCGCGAGGGCCTGCTGGCCGAGGCCGAGACGACCACCGACCCGACCCGCATCGCCGAGGTGCAGACGCGGCTGGCCGATATCGACGCCTGGTCGGCCGAGGCGCGGGCGACGCAGATCCTGCGCGGCCTGGGCTTCACGCAAGAGGAGATCGCGCAGCCCTGCTCGGCCTTCTCGGGCGGCTGGCGGATGCGGGTGGCGCTGGCCGGCGTGCTGTTCGCCGCGCCCGACGTGCTGCTGCTGGACGAGCCGACGAACTACCTCGACCTCGAAGGGGCGCTGTGGCTGGAGGATTACCTGACGCGCTATCCCCACACGGTGATCGTGATCAGCCACGACCGGGGGCTGCTCAATCGCTCGGTCGGCTCGATCCTGCACCTGGAGGATCGCAAGCTGACGCTCTACCAGGGCGCCTACGACACCTTCGCCAAGGTGCGCGCGGCCCGGATCGCGGCCAAGGAGGCCGAGATCAAGAAGCAGGAGGAGCGCCGCGCCCACCTGCAGAGCTTCGTCGACCGGTTCCGCGCCCAGGCGACCAAGGCCAAGCAGGCGCAAAGCCGGATCAAGATGATCGAGCGGATGGAGACGATCACCACGCCGCAGGAGGCGGCGCTGCGGCGCTTCTCCTTCCCCGAGCCCGAGGACCTGTCGCCGCCCATCGTCACGACCGAGGGCGCGCGCGTGGGCTATGGCGGCCGGCCGGTGCTGTCGCAGCTGGACCTGCGGATCGACCAGGACGACCGGATCGCGCTGCTGGGCCGCAACGGCGAGGGCAAGTCCACCCTGTCGAAGCTGCTGGCCGGGCGGCTGGAGGCGATGGGCGGGCGGATCACCACCTCGTCGAAGCTTCGGGTGGGCTATTTCGCCCAGCACCAGGTGGACGAGCTGCGCGTCGAGGAAACGCCGATCGACCACCTGCTGCGGCTCCGGCCCGGCGAGGCGCCGGGGCGCGCGCGGGCGCGGCTGGCCGGGTTCGGCCTCGGCGCGGAACAGGCCGAGATGAAGGTGGGCTCGCTCTCGGGCGGGCAGAAGGCGCGGCTGTCGCTGCTGATCGCGACGATCGACGCGCCGCATCTGCTGATCCTCGACGAGCCGACGAACCACCTCGACATCGAGAGCCGGGAATCCCTCGTGGAGGCGCTGACCGCCTATTCGGGCGCGGTGATCCTCGTCAGCCACGACATGCACCTTCTGTCCCTCGTGGCCGACCGGCTGTGGCTGGTGAAGGGCGGGCGAGTCGCGTCCTACGAGGGCGATCTGGACGAGTATCGCCGGATGCTTCTGGGCCGCGAGGACAAGCCGAAGCGCGAGGCCGCGAAGCCGGCGCGGAAGCCCGCCCGGCCTTCGCGCGACGCGGTCACCGCGATGCGCTCGGAGGTGAAGAAATCCGAGGCGCGGGTGCAGAAGCTGTCGCAGATGCGCGACCAGCTGGCCGCCAAGCTGGCCGATCCGGCGCTCTATGCCGACGACCGCACGGGCGAGCTGGAGGTCTGGAACCGCAAATATGCCGAGGTGATGGAGGCGATGGAGCGGGCCGAGGCGTTGTGGATGACGGCGCTGGAGCGTCTGGAAAGCGCCGAGGCGTGAGGTGGACCTGAACTTCCTCGTCACCGCGTTCGTGACGCTCTTCGTGGTCATCGACCCGGTGGGCACGACGCCGATCTTCGTGGCGCTGACCCGGGGCATGGGGCGGGCGCAGCGGCGGGGGATCGCGGTCCGGGCCTGCTTCATCGCGCTGGTGATCCTGACCCTGTTCGGGCTGTTCGGCGAGGAGGTGCTCGGCTTCATCGGCATCTCGATGCCGGCCTTCCGCATCGCGGGGGGGCTCCTGCTGTTCCTCACCGCGCTGGAGATGCTGTTCGGCAAGCGCACCCAGCGGCGCCAGGACCAGGCGCCGGACGACCCCACCCCGGACGACGACCCGTCGGTGTTCCCGCTGGCGATTCCGCTTCTGTCGGGGCCGGGGGGGATCGCCTCGATGATCCTCCTGACGGATCAGGCGACCGGCGCGCCGCTGGAGTTCTGGGGCATCTTCGGCGTGATGATCGTGGTCTTCGCCATCGTCTATGCGCTGTTCCTGCTGGCCGAGGGGATCGAGCGGGCGCTGGGCGACACCGGCATCCTGGTGGTGACGCGGCTGCTCGGCATGCTGCTGTCGGCGCTGTCGGTGCAGTTCGTGCTCGACGGGATTCGCAACACGGGGCTGGTGGGCTGACTGTTCAACCTCCCGCGCGGTGCCTATCTTGACCCCATGACCGGCGACAGCATCGCATCCCTGCTGTATCTCTCGCTCCTCGGGGCGGCGATCCTGGGCTATTTCATCGCCTCGGGGCGGCAGCGCATGGGCAAGACCCTGCGGCAGCTGGCGATGTGGGGGCTGATCTTCATGGGCGTGATCGCGGTGGCCGGGCTCTGGCCCGAGTTGCGCCAGCAGATCGTGCCGGGGCAGAGCTTCACCGCCACCGGCGAGGGCGGCGGCACGATGACCGTCCCGCAGGGGATGGACGGGCATTACCGGCTGACCCTGGAGGTGAACGGCACGCCGGTCGATTTCGTGGTCGATACCGGCGCCACCGACCTGGTGCTGAGCGAGGGCGATGCGCGCCGGGTCGGCATCGATCCCGACGGGCTGGCCTATCTGAGCCGGGCGCAGACCGCGAACGGCACCGTGCCGATGGCGCGGGTGCGGCTGGACGAGGTGCGGCTGGGCGGGCTCGTGGACCGCGACGTGGGTGCCAGCGTGAACGGCGGCGAGATGCGGGGGTCGCTCCTCGGAATGAGCTACCTGTCGCGGTTCGGACGCATCGCGATCGAGAACGGCGAGCTGACGCTGGAGCGCTAGGCGCCGCTCTCGGCCTTCTTCTCCCACCGGCCCGACTCCTCGGACCAGTATTGCGCCGCGGCCCCCGCCTGCGTCAGGGCGCGCCATTGCGCCCGGGCGCGGTCGAGCGCCGCCGGGTCGGCGCCGTCGAAGAGGATGCAGACCCGTTCGGCGGCGGCGACCTCGCCGGCCGTGACCTCGGCGCCGTCGACGCTCATCAGGCAGGCGCGGTCGCCGGGCGGTTCCGCCCCCGCCGTCAGCAGGATCGGCTGCGCCGCGTCATGCGCGCCGCCGGCCAGCCCATGGGGGAGGAACGACTCCTCGGCATGGGTCCAGAGCGCGGTATCGAGCTGCGCCATGCGGGCCCTGTCGCGGCCGCGCACCATGACCCGCCAGCCCTGCCCCAGCGCCCGTTCGAGGAGCTGCGGCAGCACGACCTCCAGCGGGCGGCGGGTCAGGTGGTAGAAATAGGCGGCGCCCACCCTACCCCTCGTAGCGGTCGCGGATCAGCCGGTCGAGCGCGCGCACGCCCCAGCCGGTGGCGCCCTTGGGGGCGTAGGGGCTCTCGAAGGAGGTCAGCGCGACGCCGGCGATGTCGAGATGGCACCACTTCGTGCCGTCCTTGACGAAGCGGTGCAGGAACTCGGCCGCGGTGATCGTGCCGGCCGGCCGGCCGCCGGTATTCTTCACGTCGGCGATGCGGGATTTCAGCTGGTCGGCGTAGTCCTTGCCCAGCGGCAGGCGCCACAGCCCCTCGCCCTCGGCCTTCGCCGCCGACAGGACGGCGTCGCAGAAGCCGTCGTCGTTCGAGAGCGCCGCGGCGTTGTGGTGGCCGAGGCCGATGATCGCCGCGCCGGTGAGGGTGGCGAGGTCGATCACGCCGGCGGGATTGTAGGTCTCCTGCGCGTACCAGAGCACGTCGGCCAGGACGAGCCGGCCCTCGGCATCGGTATTGATGACCTCGATCGTGTCGCCCTTCATCGAGGTGACCACGTCGCCGGGGCGGTAGGCGCGCCCGTCGGGCATGTTCTCCACCAGCCCGACGAGGCCGACCACGTTGGCCTTGGCCTTGCGCATGGCGAGCGTCTTCATCACGCCGGCGACCACGGCGGAGCCGCCCATGTCCATCGTCATGTCCTCCATGCCGGCCGCGGGCTTGATCGAGATGCCGCCGGTGTCGAAGACGACGCCCTTGCCGACGAGGGCGAGCGGCGCCGCGTCGCCGCCGCCGGACCATTTCATCACCACCATGCGGGTGGGCGAGGCGGAGCCCTGGCCCACGGCCAGGAAGGCGCCCATGCCGAGTTCGGCCAGCCGGTCCTCCTCGATCACCTCGACCTCGAGACCGTGCTCGGAGAGCGCCTGCAGCCGCTCGGCATAGGTGGTGGTCGTGAGGACGTTGGCCGGCGCGTTGACGAGATCGCGGGCGAGGAAGACGCCGGCGGCGGTGGCGGCGAGATCGGCGGTCGCCTCCTCCAGGGCGTCGGGCTGCGTCACCATGACGGTGATGTCGCCGGGGGCCTTCTCCTCGGGTGCGGACTTCTGCGCGGTATAGTCGTAGCCGCGCAGGAGCGTGCCGGTCAGCACCTCCGCGGCGCCGCGGCGCGCGCCGAGGGCCAGGGTGACGGGCGCGCCCTTCGCCTCGCGGGCGATGCCGACGCCGGCCTTGCGCGCCGCCTGCGCCTCGGGCTTGCGGCCGAGCCGGGCCACGGCCACGCCCTCGGCGGCCATGCCGGCGGGCCAGGCGAGCAGCACCACGTCGCCCTCGGCGGCCTTGCCCCAGCGCTCGGAAGCGGCGAGCCGCTCCACCGCGCCGCGGGTCAGCTTGTTCACCTTCCGGGCCAGGGGATCGAGCGATCCGTCGCCGTCGACGAAAACGGCCACGAGGCCGGGTGCCTCGGCCAGGGCGGCGGGGTCGTTCTCGACGACGCGGAAGGGGGCGGGATCGGTCATTCTGCGGTCCTCGTCTCGGGGTCGGGCGATACCTAGGCGAGGCCGCGCGCTTTGGCCAGAAGGCCGTTTTCCCCCGCGCGGCCCTCGGTTAGGGTGCGCCCGTGACGGGACAGGAGACGCGCCGTGCGGACTTTCGACAGGTACGTTCTGTCGCAAATGCTGATGCTGTTCGGCTTCTTCGCCCTGCTGCTCGCCGGCATCTACTGGATCAACCGCGCGGTTGACCTGTTCGAGACCCTGATCTCGGACGGGCAGTCGGCGCTGATCTTCGTGGAGTTCTCGCTCCTGACGCTGCCGACGGTGATCCGGCTGGTCCTGCCGGTCGCGGCCTTCGCGGCGGCGCTCTACGTCACCAACCGGATGCGCTCCGAATCGGAGATCGCGGTGATCCAGGCGGCCGGGGTCTCGCCCCTGCGCGGCGCCCGCCCGGTGCTGGCCTTCGGCCTCTGCACGGGGATCCTGTGCCTGGCGCTGTCGCATCTCCTGGGCCCGGCGGCCAAGGAGCGGCTGGCGGACCGCTCCGAGCAGCTCGCCGAGGATGTCACCGCCGGGCTCCTCGTGGAGGGGCGGTTCCTGCATCCCGCCGAGGGGCTGACCGTCTTCGTCAACGCGATCCGGCCGAACGGCGAGCTGTCGGGCATCTTCCTGTCCGACCGGCGGCGCGGGGAGGAGTCCACCCTCTACGTGGCGCAGCGCGCCGAGCTGGTGCGCGGGCCGCAGGGCCCGCGGCTGGTGATGTTCGACGGCATGGCGCAGACGCTGGACGAGGCGGGCCGACTGGGCACGACCCGGTTCGAGGATTTCACCTTCGACATCTCGACGCTGGACCGGGGCGGCGGTAGCGCCGGCGGGCGCGGGCTGGCCGACATCCCCTCGACGGAACTGTGGTCGACGCCGGCAGCCGCCTCGGAGGAGACCGGCACCAGCCGGCGGCGCATCCGGCTGGAACTGGGCGAGAGGACGACCCAGGCGGCACAGGCGGCCGTGGCCCCGATCCTGGGATACGCGGTGATGATGCTGGGCGCCTTCTCGCGATTCGCGGCCTGGCGGCAGGTGCTGGGCGCCTGCGTGGCGCTGATCCTCTATGACCTGGCGGACAACATCGTCTTCGACGCCGCCGTCTCGGCCGAGTTGCCGGCCGTGGCGATCGCCCTGCCGAGCCTGGGCGCGCTGGCCGTGGCGCTGGCCCTGTTGACCCGCACGGGCGGCATGCGCCGCCGGGAGGCGCCGGCGGCATGATCCTGCACCTCTATTTCGCGCGGCGCTTCGCGGCCACCTTCGTCTTCGTCACCGCGGTCTTCTTCGGGGTCATCCTGCTGGTGGATCTGGTGGACCAGGTGCGCCGGTTCGAGGGGTCGGGGATCTCGTTTCCCGGCATAATGGGCCTGACGCTCCTGTCGGCGCCGCAGACGATCTACATGATCCTGCCGCTTCTGGTCATCGTGTCGACGCTGGCGCTGTTCCTCACCCTGGCGCGGACCTCGGAACTGGTGGTGACCCGCGCGGCGGGGCGGTCGGCCTTCCGCAGCCTGCTGGGGCCGGCGCTCGTCACCGTGCTGATCGGCGCGCTGGCGATCGCGGCGCTGAACCCGATCGCGGCGGCCACCGCGCGGCAATACGACCTGCTGGCCGATCGCCTGAGCGGGCGCGAGGGATCGGCGCTGTCGGTGGGATCGGAGGGGATCTGGCTGCGCCAGCGGGGTGCGGACGGACAGATCGTGATCCGGGCCGACCGGGCGGAGGAGAGCGGCACCGTGCTGCGCGGGGTGAGCTTCTTCGGCTTCGACTCCGCGGGCGACCCGGACATGCGGATCGAGGCGCGCGCCGCCGCGCTGGAGCCGGGGCGCTGGAGGCTGTCGGAGGCGAAGGTCTGGGACCTGGATGCCCGCAATCCAGAGGCCTCGGCCGAACGGCCTGCGGAGATGACCGTGGCCACGACGCTGACGGCGGAGCGGATCCTCGACGGGTTCGGCGACCCCGCGACGCTGAGCATCTGGGAACTGCCCGGCTTCGTCGCGGAGTTGCGCTCGGCGGGCTTCTCCGCGCGGCGGCACGTCGTGCACCTGCAGATGCAGCTTGCCCTGCCCGTGCTGCTGGTCGCGATGATGCTGGTCGGCGCCGCCTTCACGATGCGGCATTCACGCGTCAGTCGGACCGGGCTGATGACCCTGCTGGCGCTGACCATGGGCTTCACCCTTTTCTTCATCCGCAATTTCGCGCAGATCCTCGGGGAGGAGGGACAGATCCCCGTCCTCCTGGCGGCCTGGGGTCCGCCGGTGGCGGCGGTCCTGCTGCCGATCGGGCTCCTGCTGCACTGGGAGGACGGATGATGCGCGTGTTCGTGACGGCCCTCGTGCTGGCGATCGCCCCGACGGTGGCGGCGGCGCAGCAGGCGACGCTGGTGGCCGATACCGTGCGCATCGAACGCGATCGCATCCTGGTCGCCGAGGGCGACGTGCAGGTGGCCTACGAGGGACGGGTGCTCAACGCGCCCCGCGTCACCTACGACCGGCAGACCGAGCGGCTCGACATCACCGGGCCGATCACGCTGACCGAGGGGCCGGACACGGTGGTTCTGGCCGACAGCGCGTCGCTCGACTCGGACCTGAGCAACGGCATCCTGCGCTCGGCCCGGCTGGTGCTGAACCGCCAGTTGCAGCTCGCCGCGACGCAGGTGGCGCGCGTGGGCGAGCGCTATGTGCAGTTGAGCAACACGGTGACCTCGTCCTGCGAGATCTGCGCCGCGGGCGGCACGCCCACCTGGGAGATCCGGGCGCGGAAGGTGGTGCATGACCGCCAGGAGCGGCTGATCTATTTCGACCGGGCGACCTTCCGCGTCTTCGGACTGCCGGTTGCGTATTTTCCGCGGCTGTCGCTGCCGGCGCCGGACCGGAACCGCAAGGCGGGCTTCCTGATCCCGCGGCTGACCTTCAACAGCCGCCTCGCCACCGGCGTGAAGCAACCGTACTTCCAGCCACTCGGACCCCATGCCGACCTGACGCTCACTCCCTTCGTCTCGCCCAAGACCCGCACGCTGGAAGGGCGCTATCGGCAGACCTTCGCGGCGGGCGCGATCAACATCAATGCCGCGATCTCGCAGGACGACCTGAAGCCGGGGACGCCGCGCTGGTATCTGCTGGCGCGCGGCGGGTTCCTGCTGCCGCGGGACTTCCGGCTGGAATTCGACATCCAGGCGGCATCGGACGATTCCTACATCTTCGACTACGACTACGATTTCCAGGATACGCTGACGAGCGAGGTGCGGCTGATCCGCGCCGACCGCGACACGCTGCTGCGGGGGCGGCTGACCCAGTACGAGACGCTGCGGCCGGAGGAGAAGCGGATCGAGGACGAACTGCCCTCGCTCGTCGCCGACATCGTGGGCGAACGGCGCATCGCCGTCGGCGCCGGCGAGGTGCGGCTGGGATTCGAACTCGGCGCTTCTGGGGCGGGACTCCACCGAGCCGGGGCCGGGACGCGACGTCTTCACCATGGGAGCGTACGCGGAGTATCTCGACCAGCGCGTGCTGGGTCCGGGGCTGGTCTGGCTCAACCGGGCGCGGATCGACGGACAATTCTACCGCACCGAGCAGGATCCGGCCTTTCCCACAGAGCGGGCGCGCCTTTCCGCGGCCCTGTCGACGCAGGCGTCGATGCCGTTGGCACGCACCGGGCCGGGCGGCGCGCATCACCTGATCGAGCCGATCGCCGCCCTGACCCTGGCCGAACAGAGCGCCGCCGACGTGCCCAACGAAGACAGCGTGATCGTCGAGTTCGACGAGGGCAACCTGTTCGCACTGAGCCGGTTTCCCGGCGACGACGCGATCGAGACCGGGCTGCGCGCCGATCTGGCGCTGCGCTACACCGGAGTGTTCGGCGGCGGGACGGGTGTCGGCCTGACCGTCGGCCGGATCGTGCGGGCCGAGGAATCCGGCGATTTCGCCGAGGCCACAGGCCTGTCGGGGCGGAATTCAGACTGGCTTGCCGCCGCGCGGGTGGATTTCGGCACTGCGTTCGGCTTCACCGGTCGGATGCTGCTCGACGATGCCTTCGAACCGCGCCAGACCGAGACCCGGGTGACCTACCGTCAGGGGCCGCTGAGCGTGACGGGCTCGTACAACTGGATCGAGGCCGAACCGCTGGAGAACCAGCTTGAGGATATCGAGGAAGTGAAGCTGGCGACCGCCCTGCGCCTCGGCCGGCACTGGCGCGCCGGGATCAGCGGCCGCTACGACTTCACCGAGAACGAGTCGGCGCAGGCCGGGCTGGTGCTCAACTATCGCACGGAATGCATCCGCGTGGGCATGACGCTGAGCCGCAAGTTCACCGACACCGAGACGATCCGGCCCGCGACGACCTTCAACTTCGGGCTGGAGCTGGTCGGTTTCGGCGCCGACGCCACCGACGAGACCTATCGCCGGACCTGCCGCGGATGATATGTCCCGCATCACGAAGACCACTCGCCCGAGGGAGACCCCGATGATCCGCCCGACCGCCCGCGCCCTGACAGCGGCCCTGTGCCTCGCCCTCGCGCCGGGCATGGCCGCCGCGCAATCCCTCTTCGCGCCGGCGGCCCGCATCGACGGCAACGTGATCACCGTCTACGAGGTCGGCCAGCGGCAGCGGATGATGCAGGTCTTCAACTCCCCCGATGCGAGCGCCGAGTCGGCCCTCGACGACCTGATCGACGAGCGCCTTCAGATCGCCGAGGCGCGCCGGTTGGACCTCGAGGTCACGCGCGAGGAGCTCGACGCCGGCATGGCCGAGTTCGCGGGCCGGGCGGACCTGGAGACGGACGCCTTCGTCGCGCGGCTGGGCGAGGCCGGCGTGGCGGTCGAATCGTTCGAGGATTTCGTGCGCGCAGGGCTCGCCTGGCGCGAGGTCGTGGCCGAACGCTTCGGCGCCGGGCGGACCCAGGTGTCCGAGGACGTGGTGGAACGCGCCGCCGACGCGCCGCCGCAGCCCCGCCTGCGCGTGCTGCTCAACGAGATCATCATTCCCGCCGACACGCCGGATCGGGCCGCGCGGGCGCAACAGCTCGCCCCCGAGATCTCGGCGATCCGAGATCCGGCGCGCTTCGCCGAGGCGGCACGGACCTACTCGGCCACCCCCTCGCGCGAGCGGGGCGGCGCGATCGACTGGCTCGCGCTCGACGAGCTGCCGCCGCAGATCGCCGGGCTGATCCGGAACCTGTCGCCCGGCGAGGTGACGCGGCCGATCCCCCTGCCCAACGCGCTGGCCTTCTTCCAGCTGCGCGAGTTCGGCGAACTGCCCGGCGCGGGCGGGCCCACGACACTGGAATACGCCACGCTGAACCTGCCGGGCGGCCGGTCGCCCGAGGCGCTCTCGCAGGCGGCGGGAATCGCGGCGCGGGTCGATACCTGCGACGACCTCTACGGCCTGCCCGAGCTGCGCGCCGCCGGGGGCGTGCAGCGCGACACCCTGCCGCTGGCGCAGATCCCCGACGAGGTGCGGCTGGAACTGGCGCGGCTCGACCCCGGCGAGGTCTCCACCGCGCTGACGGGGTCGGACGGCCAGACGCTGAGGATGCTCATGCTCTGCAACCGGTCCTACCGGGCGGCGGACGCGGAGGAGCCGGATCTGGGCGCGGTCCGCACGTCGCTGGTGAACCGGCGCGTGGCGCAGAAGGCCGAGAACCTGCTGGCCGAACTGCGCGCCAACGCGGCGATCCGCATCGAATGACCCTGCCACTGGCGCTGACCTGCGGCGAGCCCGCCGGGGTCGGCCCCGAGATCGCTGCAAAGGCCTGGGCCGCGCTCGGGCCCGCCCTGCCCTTCGTCTATGTGGGCAGCGCGGCGCACCTGCCCGCGGGCACGCCGACGGTGGAGATCGCCGATCCGGGCGAGGCGGCGGCCGCGGCGCCGGATGGCGTGCCCGTCCTGCCCCACGAGGTGCCGGGACCGGCGGTGCCGGGCCGTCCCGATCCGGGCCAGGCGCCGGCGGTGGTGGAGATCATCGCCCGCGCGGTGGAGCTGGCGCAGGCCGGCCGGGTCGCCGGGATCTGCACCCTGCCGATCCACAAGAAGGCGCTGATCGAGGGAGCGAACTTCGCCCATCCCGGCCATACCGAGTACCTGGCCGCGCTGGCCGGGGTGGACCGGGTGGTGATGATGCTGGCCTGCGACGCGTTGCGCGTGGTGCCGGCGACGATCCACATTCCCCTGGCGGAGGTGCCGCGCGCGCTGACCCCGGCGCTTCTGGAGGAGGTGATCCGGATCACCCATGCCGCGCTGATCCGCGATTTCGGCCTGGCCGCGCCGCGGATCGCGGTGGCGGGGCTGAACCCCCATGCCGGCGAGGGCGGCGCCATCGGCCGCGAGGAGGTGGACTGGATCGGCCCGCTGGTGGACCGGCTGCGGGCCTCGGGGCTGGATCTGCGCGGACCGGCCTCGGCCGACACGCTGTTCCACGCGGGCGCGCGGGCCGGCTACGACGCGGCGGTGGCGATGTATCACGATCAGGCGCTGATCCCGATCAAGACCATCGACTTCGCCGGGGGCGTGAACGTGACCCTGGGCCTGCCCTTCGTGCGCACCTCGCCCGATCACGGCACCGCCTTCGACATCGCCGGGACCGGCCGGGCGGACCCGACCTCGACCATCGCGGCACTGCGGCTGGCGATGCGCATGGCGCATGCCCGCGGGGCGGCCTGATGGCGACGATCGACGGTCTGCCGCCGCTGCGCGAGGTGATCGCGGCGCACGGCCTGTCGGCGCGCAAGTCGCTGGGCCAGAACTTCATCCTGGACCTGAACCTGACCGCCCGGATCGCCCGGGCGGCGGGCGACCTGAGCGGGTCCGACGTGCTGGAGGTGGGGCCCGGCCCGGGCGGGCTGACCCGCGGGCTTTTGGCCGAGGGGGCGCGGCGGGTGCTGGCGGTGGAGAAGGATGCGCGCTGCATGGACGCGCTGGAGGAGATCCGCGCCGCCCATCCCGGCCGGCTGGAGATCCTGCGGGCCGACGCGCTGGAGATCGATCCTCTGGCGCATCTGGCGCCGCCGATCCGGATCGTGGCCAACCTGCCCTACAATGTGGGCACCGAACTGCTGACCCGGTGGCTGGACCCGCCGGACTGGCCGCCGTTCTGGACCTCGATGACGCTGATGTTCCAGCGCGAGGTGGCCGAGCGCATCGTCGCCGCGCCGGGCGGCAAGTCCTACGGGCGACTGGCCGTGCTGGCGCAGTGGCGCTCGGATGCGCGGATCGTCATGGACCTGCCGCCGGAGGCGTTCACGCCGCCGCCCAAGGTCCGCTCCGCGGTCGTGCATGTCACGGCGCGGGAGACGCCGCGATATCCGGCGGAGGCACGGACGCTGTTCCGGGTGACGAAGGCCGCCTTCGGGCAGCGCCGCAAGATGCTGCGGGCGAGCCTGAAGGGGCTGGCGCCGGATATCGAGGACCGGCTGCGGGCCGCGGGGATCGCGCCCACGGACCGGGCCGAGCGCTTGTCGCTGGAGGCGTTCTGCGCGCTCTCGCGGGAGATCGCGCGCGGCTGAGGCCGGGCGCGCGGCGGATCACTCCACCGCCTGGGTCTCGCCGCCTTCGCCGCCGCCGCCGTTTCCGTCCTCCTCGGACTTCTCGGCCTTGGGTTTGCGGGTGCGGCGCTTGGGCTTGTTCTCGGGAGTTTCCACCAGGCCGCTGTCCTGCTCGGAGCCGGGGTCGATCACGTCGCCGTCGCGCGGCGCCTTCTCCTCGCGCGGCTTGCGGGTGCGGCGCCGGGGCTTGGCGGGCGTCTCGCCCCCCTCGCCCCCGTCCCCGGAGGCGGCCTCGGCCTGCGGGGCCGGGGCCGGGGCGGGCGCGTCGCCGCCCTTCTGTCCGCGGTCCTCCGGCCGGGGCTGATCGGGCTGCTGGCCGCGATCGTCGGGGCGGCGGTCGCCGCCGCCCTGCTGGCCCTGGCCGCGATCGTCGGCGCGGTTGCCGTCGCCCCCCTGCTGTCCGCCGCCGCCGCCGCTCTCGCCGGAGGACCCGGAGGGGCCGTCGCCCTGCGGATTGTTGTGCTGCTGGCGATCGCGGTTCTGCTGGTCGGCCTGGTCGCGACGCTGGTCGGCCTCGCGCTGCGCCTCGGCCAGCATCCGGGTGTAGTGTTCCGCGTGCTGGGCGAAGTTCTCGGCCGCGACGCGGTCGTTCGAGAGCTGCGCGTCGCGGGTCAGCTGGTTGTACTTGTCGATGATCTGCTGCGGCGTGCCGCGGACCTTGCCCTCGGGACCGGAGCTGTCGAAGACCCGGTTGACGATGTTGCCGCCGGAGGGACGATTGCGGTTGCTCTTGGACCGCGAGCGTTTGTTCGAGGATCGCATGTCGGAGAAGGTTCCGGCTTTTTGATGTATTTTGTGGCGTGGTCGCCGATTGCAGCCGACCAGCCGCTGGAAGCAGCGGGTGGCACAGCGGCATGGACTGGCAGTGCCAGCGGCAGACGCGCGCTGGCGCGTCACACCGTCTGTATCCTCGACAGACCATGCCTCGTTCGGTTTGGCAACCCGTTTCTGGGACTTGAACGACCGACGCGGCGCGATACGGCGAGAAAATGCGGGGCTAGGCAGCGGAATCGGGCCGGGTCGCGGCGACGAGGCGGTCGCGGCCGTCCAGATCGGGCAGGAGACGCACCTCGGCGAATCCGGCGTCGCGCACCACCGCGGCGGCGGCCTGCCCCTGCTTCCAGCCGATCTCCACCAGGAGCCGTCCCCCGGGCGCCAGATGCGCGGCCGCCCCGGCGGCGATGCGGCGGACGGCATCGAGCCCGTCGCCCCCCGGCGAAAGCGCGGCGGCGGGATCGTGGCGGGTCACCTCGGGCGACAGGTCCGCCAACTCGGCGGCGGTGACATAGGGCGGGTTCGACACGATGAGGTCGAAGCGGCCCGTGACCCGCTCGAACCAGTCGGCCGCGGCGAAGGTGGCGCGGTCGGCGAGGCCGAGCCGGGCGGCGTTGTCGCGGGCCACGTCCAGCGCCGCGGCGGAGAGGTCGGTGCCCAGCCCGGTCGCGTCGGGCCGCTCGGCCAGGAGGCTGAGCAGGATGCAGCCCGACCCGGTGCCGAGATCCAGAACCCGGTCGAAGGGATGCGCGAGCGCCTCGGCCACCAGCGTCTCGGTTTCGGGGCGCGGGTCGAGCACGGCTGGAGTGATGCGGAACCGGTGACGCCAGAAATCGCGATAGCCGAGAATCCGCGCCACCGGCTCGCCGCCCGCCCGGCGCGACAGGGCCGCCTCGTAGGCTGCCCGCAGGGCCGCGTCGGGAACGATGTCGGGAAGCCGGTGCAGCGCCTCGCGCGGCAGGCCGGCGGCATGGGCCAGCAGGATCCGCGACTCGCGCGTCGGATCGGGAGACCCGGCGAGCCGCGCCCGCCCGTGGGTCAGCAGGTCGTGCAGCGGGTCGCTCACCCCTCCAACTCGGCCAGGCGGGCGGCCTGATCCTCGGCCACGAGCGCGTCGATGATCTCGGTCAGGTCGCCCTGCAGCACCTGGTCGAGCTTGTAGAGGGTGAGGTTGATGCGGTGGTCGGTGAGCCGGCCTTGCGGAAAGTTGTAGGTGCGGATGCGTTCGGAGCGGTCGCCGGAGCCGACCTGCGCCTTGCGCGCGTCGGCGCGCTCGGTCGCGGCCTTCTGCCGCTCCATGTCGAAGAGGCGCGCGCGCAGCACCTGCATCGCGATCTCGCGGTTGCGGTGCTGGGACTTCTCGGAACTGGTCACGACCAGTCCGGTCGGGACATGGGTGATCCGCACCGCCGAGTCGGTGGTGTTGACATGCTGTCCCCCGCCCCGCTGGCGCGCATCGTGTCGATGCGCAGGTCGCCGGGGTCGATCGTCAGGTCGACCTCCGCCGCCTCGGGCAGGACGGCGACGGTGGCGGCGGAGGTGTGGATGCGACCGCCGGATTCGGTCGCCGGCACGCGCTGGACACGGTGGACCCCCGATTCGAACTTCAGCCGGGCGAAGACGCCGTCGCCCTTCACGTTGGCGACGAGCTCCTTCAGGCCGCCGAGCTCGGTCTCCTGCCGCTCGACCACGTCGAAGCGCCAGCCCTGCCCTTCGGCGAAGCGCTGGTACATCCGCATCAGGTCGCCGGCAAAGAGCGCCGCCTCCTCGCCGCCCGTGCCGGGGCGGATCTCGAGGATGGCGGGGCGGGAATCGGCGGCGTCCTTCGGCAGGAGCGCCACGCGCAGATCCTCCTCGAGCGCGGTGCGCCGGGCCTCCAGCCGCGGCAGCTCCTCCTCGGCCAGCGCCCGCATCTCGGGATCGTCCAGCATGGTGCGGGTCGCCTCGATCTCGGCCGAGAGCGTGCGCCAGTGGCGCGCCGCCTCGACCACGGGGCGCAGCTCGGCGTATTCGCGCCCCTGCGCGGCCGGGTCGCCGCCGCCCTCCGACATCGCCGCCTCGAGATACTCGAACCGGGCGATGATCTGATCCAGTCGCTCTTGAGGAACCATGGCGCATGGTGTTGCCGAAGCGCCGGCCCCGGTCAAGCCGGACCGGGGCTCTCCCTGGACGTGCGCGCCGCGGCGCGGCGGGGCTGGACCATCGCGCGCCGCCCTGCAAAGGTCGGAGGAGGAAGCCGGACATCACGATCCGGCGAGATCGATCGACAGGGAGCCTCATGATGAAGTTTCGCCATTCCCTCGCCGTCTCGGCGCTCGCCCTCGGGCTGGCCGGCGCGGCCCAGGCCCAACAGACGCTGGTCTATTGCTCGGAGGGCAGCCCCGAGGGCTTCGACCCCGCGCTCTACAGCGCCGGCACGACCTTCGACGCGTCATCGCACACGGTCTACAACCAGCTGGCGGAGTTCGAGACCGGCACGACCAACGTCGTTCCCGGCCTGGCCGAGAGCTGGGAGGTCTCCGAGGACGGGACGAGCTACACCTTCACCCTGCGCGAGGGGGTCGAGTTCCATTCCAACGACCAGTTCACGCCGTCGCGGCCGATGAACGCCGACGACGTGATCTACACCTTCGAGCGGCAGATGGGCGACGGCAACTGGATCTACTTCAATTCCATGTCGATGCCCGACCTCATCGAGTTCGATCGAGAAGGTCGACGACATGACCGTGCGCTTCAACCTGACCCGGCCCGAGGCGCCCTTCATCGCCAACATGGCAATGGATTTCGCCTCCATCATGTCGAAGGAATACGCCGACGCGATGGAGGAGGCCGGCACGCCCGAGATGCTCAACCAGCGGCCCATCGGCACCGGCCCCTTCGTGTTCCAGGATTACCAGACCGACGCGGTGATCCGCTACGCGAAGAACGCGAACTACTGGAAGGCGGACGAGCCGAAGGTCGACAACCTCGTCTTCGCGATCACGCCCGATGCCAGCGTGCGGCTGCAGCGGCTGCAGGCGGGCGAGTGCCATGTGATGCCCTACCCGAACCCCGCCGATATCGAGACGATCCAGTCCAACACCGACCTGGAACTGCTGGAGCAGCCGGGCTTCAACGTGGGCTACCTGGCCTACAACACGACGCAGGAGCCCTTCACCGACCCGCAGGTGCGCCAGGCGCTCAACATGGCCATCGACAAGCAGGCCATCATCGACGTGATCTTCCAGGGCTACGGCGAGATCGCGAAGAACCCGCTGCCGCCGACGATCTGGGGCTACAATGACAGCGTCGAGGACGATCCCTACGACCCCGAGCAGGCGCGCCAGATGCTGCAGGAGGCCGGCGTCGAGGACCTGTCGATGCGGATCTGGGCGATGCCGGTCCAGCGCCCCTACAACCCCAACGCGCGGCGCATGGCCGAGCTGATCCAGGAAGACTTCTCGGAGGTCGGCGTCGACGTGGAGATCGTCTCCTACGAATGGGGCGAATACCTGGAGCGCAGCCAGGCCGAGGATCGCGACGGCGCGGTGCTGCTGGGCTGGACCGGCGACAACGGCGACCCGGACAACTTCCTCGCCGTCCTTCTGGGCTGCGACGCGGTGGGCAACTCGAATCGCGCGCAATGGTGCAACGAGGAGTTCGACGGGCTGGTGCAGGAGGCCAAGACCATCCCTGACCAATCCGAGCGCGCCAAGATCTACGAGGAGGCGCAGGTCGTCTTCAAGGAGCAGGCGCCCTGGGCCACAATCGCCCATTCCACCGTGTTCATGCCGATCCGGTCCGAGGTGGAGGGCTACATCATCCACCCGCTGGGCGGGCACCTGTTCGACACCGTCGAGCTGAACCGGGAATGAGCCGGAGGCCGGGGCCCCCGCGGGGCCCCGGCACCGCTCCGCCCCCGCCGCGGCCCATACCGAGCCAAGGGTGACCCGATGCTGAAATTCGCGCTGTCCCGGCTGGGGACCTTCATTCCCACCTTCCTGGGCGTGACGCTGATCTCTTTCGCCTTCATCCGCGTCCTGCCGGGCGATCCGATCATCGTCATGGCCGGCGAGCGGGGGCTGAGCGAGGCGCGCTACGACGAACTGCGCGAGCAATACGGCTTCGACGATCCGATCTGGGTGCAGTTCTGGGAGTACCTGACCGGCATCCTGCAGGGGGACCTGGGCACCTCCTTCGTCACCAACCGCCCCGTCTGGGACGAATTCTTCTCGCTGTTCCCGGCGACGGTGGAGCTGTCGCTGGCCGCGATCCTCATCGCCGTGGCGCTGGGCATCCCGGCGGGCGTCATCGCGGCGGTGAACCGGGGCAAGTTCTTCGACCGGGCGCTGATGTCCACCGCTCTGGTGGGCTACTCGATGCCGATCTTCTGGTGGGCGCTTCTGCTGATCATCGTGTTCTCGGGCAATCTGGGCTGGACGCCCGTCTCGGGGCGGATCGGCCTGCTCTACTATTTCGAGGACGTGACCGGCTTCATGCTGATCGATTCGCTGCTGTCGGGGCAGGACGGAGCCTTCGCCAGCGCGGTCAGCCACCTGGTCCTGCCTTCGATCGCGCTCGCCACGATCCCTCTCGCCGTCATCGCGCGGCAGACCCGCTCGGCGATGCTGGAGGTGCTGTCGGAGGATTACATCCGCACCGCCCGGGCCAAGGGCCTCTCGCCCACGCGGGTGAACGGGCTGCACGCCTTGAGGAACGCGATGATCCCGGTGATCACGGTGATCGGCCTGTCGGTCGGCACGCTGCTGGCGGGCGCGATCCTGACCGAGACGATCTTCTCCTGGCCCGGGATCGGCAAGTGGATGGTCGATTCGATCTTCCGCCGCGACTACCCCGTGGTGCAGGGCGGCCTCCTGATGATCGCGGTGATCGTGATGATCGTGAACCTGCTCGTCGATCTCGCCTACGGGCTCATCAACCCCAAGATCCGGAACCGCTGAGATGGCCGACGCCTCCTCCCAGACCGGCAAGCAACTCGCGGGCGCCGACCGGCGGCCCGGGCGCCTGAAGGAGTTCTGGTCCTATTTCAGCGAGAACCGCGGCGCGGTCTTCGGGCTCTACGTCTTCGCGGCCTTCCTGCTGGTGGCGATCTTCGCGCCCGTCCTCGCGCCCTACGATCCCACCACCCAGTTCCGCGGCCACGCGCTGCAGCCCCCGGTCTGGCAGGAGGGGGGCGAATGGGCCTTTCCGCTGGGCACCGACGCGGTGGCGCGCGACATGCTGAGCCGGCTGATCCACGGGGCACGGTTCTCGTTCTTCGTGGGCATCGTGGTGGTGGTCGTGGCGGCCACGGGGGGCATCATCCTCGGACTGGTGGCCGGGTTCGCGCCGAAATGGCTCGACACGCTGATCATGCGGCTGATGGACATCATCCTCGCCTTTCCCTCGCTCCTGCTGGCGCTGGTCCTCGTCGCGGTGCTGGGCCCCTCGCTTCTCAACGCGATGATCGCCATCGCCCTGGTGTTGCAGCCGCATTACGTGCGCCTCACCCGGGCCAGCGTGCTGTCGGAACGGTCCAAGGACTATGTCACCGCCTCGCGCGTGGCAGGTGCGGGGCGGCTGCGTCTGATGTTCGTCACCGTCCTGCCGAACTGCCTCGCCCCGATCATCGTGCAGGCGGCGCTCAGCTTCTCCACCGCCATCCTCGACGCCGCGGCGCTGGGCTTCCTCGGCATGGGCGCGCAGCCGCCGACGCCCGAATGGGGCACGATGCTGGCCGATGCGCGGGAATTCGTGCTGCGCGCCTGGTGGGTCGTCACCTTCCCCGGCCTCGCGATCCTGATCACGGTGCTGGCGATCAACCTGATGGGGGACGGCCTGCGCGACGCCCTCGACCCGAAACTCAAGCGGAGCTGACCGCATGCTCAGAGCCCTCTCGCGCCCGCTGACGGGCCTGGTGGAGAAGTACCTCCCCGACCCCTTCGTCCTGGTGATCGTGCTGACGCTGATCACCATGGGTTCGGCGATCCTGTTCCAGGGCACCGGCCCGGTGGAGGTCGTCGCCATGTGGGGCGACGGGTTCTGGTCGCTCCTGAGCTTCTCGATGCAGATGCTGTTCGTGCTGGTCTCGGGCTTCATGATGGCCTCGACCCCGCCGGTGAAGCGGCTCCTGGCCTGGCTCGCCTCGCGCGCCTCGACGCCGGGGGGCGCCATCGTCATGGTCTCGCTCGTCAGCCTCGCGGCCAGCTGGCTGAACTGGGGCTTCGGCCTCGTCGTGGGCGCGCTCTTCGCCAAGGAGGTGGCGCGGCAGATCCGGGCCGACTACCGCCTCCTGATCGCCTCGGCCTATTCCGGCTTCCTGATCTGGCACGGCGGCATCTCGGGCTCGATCCCGCTGTCGATCGCCACCGAGGGGCATCCCTTCGCCGACCAGATCGGCATCATCCCCACCTCCGAGACGATCTTCTCGCTGTCCAACCTCGCCATCGTCGCGGCGCTGGTGGTGGTGATCCCGCTGGTGAACCGGGCGATGATGCCGCCCGAGGACCAGAAGGTCACCGTCGATCCCGCCCTGCTGGAAGAGGCGGTCGAAGATGAGAAGGACGAGAAGACCCCGGCCGACCGGATCGAGACCTCGCCGGTCCTGTCCTGGATCATCGGCCTGGCCGGCGTCGTCTTCCTTGTGGTGCACTTCTCCGGCGGCGGGGGCCTGTCGCTGAACATCGTCAACTTCACCTTCCTGACGCTGGCGATCCTGCTCCACGGCACGCCGCGACGGCTCCTGCGGGCGCTCGACGAGGGGATCCGGGGCGGCGCCGGCATCGTCATCCAGTTCCCCTTCTATGCCGGGATCATGGGGATCATGACGGCGAGCGGGCTCGCCGCGTCGATGTCCGAGGGGCTGGTGTCGCTGGCCAACGGCTTCACCTTCCCGTTCTGGGCCTTCCTGTCGGCCGGGATCGTCAATTTCTTCGTGCCTTCGGGCGGCGGGCAATGGGCGGTGCAGGCGCCCGTGGTCCTGCCCGCGGCCGAGGCGATCGGCATCGACCAGGCCCGCGCCGCCATGGCCGTGGCCTGGGGCGATGCCTGGACCAACATGATCCAGCCCTTCTGGGCGCTGCCGCTGCTCGGGATCGCGGGGCTCAGGGCCCGCGACATGATGGGGTTCTGCGTTGTCCACCTGCTGATCGGGGGGCTCGTCATTACGCTGGGGCTGACGCTGCTATGAGCCTCCTTCGGATCCGCAACCTGTCCGTCACCTTCGCCACCGCCGGGGGCGCCTTCCGCGCGGTGGACCGCGTCGACGTGGACGTGGCCCCGGGCGAGATCCTCGCCATCGTCGGCGAGAGCGGGTCGGGCAAGTCGGTCTCGATGCTGGCGGCGATGGGTCTGCTTCCGTGGACCGCCACGGTCACGGCCGACGAGATGAGCTTCGACGGGCAGGATCTGCGCACGCTCTCGGGCAAGGCGCGTCGGCGGCTGGTCGGCAACCAGCTGGCGATGATCTTCCAGGAACCGATGTCGTCGCTGAACCCCTGCTTCACCGTCGGATTCCAGATCCGCGAGGCGCTCAGGAAACATACCGACCTCGATCGCAAGGGCCGCCATGCGCGCTGCGTGGAACTGTTCGAGATGGTCGGCATCCCCGATCCCGAGCGCCGGCTGGCGGCCTATCCCCACCAGCTCTCGGGCGGCATGAACCAGCGGGTGATGATCGCCATGGCGATCTCCTGCCGGCCGCGCCTGCTGATCGCCGACGAGCCCACCACCGCGCTCGACGTGACGATCCAGGCGCAGATCCTCGACCTCCTCGTGAACCTCCAGCAGGATACCGGGATGGGCCTGATCCTGATCACCCACGACATGGGCGTGGTGGCCGAGACGGCCGAGCGCGTCGCCGTGCAATATGCCGGCCAGAAGGTCGAGGACCAGCCCGTGCGCGCCCTGTTCGACGCGCCCCACCATCCCTATACCGCCGCGCTGCTGGCCGCCCTGCCCGAGCGCGCGACCGAACGGCACCTGCCGACGATCCCCGGCGTCGTGCCGGGGCAGCACGACCGCCCGGCGGGCTGCCTGTTCAGCCCCCGCTGCCGCTTCGCCGACGACCGCTGCCGGCAGATCGAGCCGCCGGTCCAGCCGCGGGAGCTGGGCCTGGCCCTCTGCCACTATCCCCTGAACGCGCCCGAGGAGGCCCGGGCATGACGCGCGTCGCTTCTTTGCTTTGCCAAATACGCCGGCCGGGCGCCGCCGGCCGGGCGCTCCGCCGGGGTGGCGCGCGATGAGCCCGGTCATCGAGGCCCGCGATCTGGGGCGGGATTACGAGGTCGGCGGCGGGCTGTTTTCCGAGCCCGGGATCGTCCGCGCCGTGGCCGGCACGTCCTTCTCGGTGGAGGCGGGAAAGACCCTCGCCGTGGTCGGGGAATCGGGCTGCGGGAAGTCCACACTCGCGCGGATGGTGACGATGATCGAGGAGCCGACGACCGGCTCCTTCGCCATCGACGGGGTCGAGGCCACGCGCCCGCGCTGGCCCGAGCTCAGGACCCACGTGCAGATCGTCTTCCAGGACCCCTACGGATCGCTGAACCTGCGCCAGCGCGTGGGCCAGATCCTGGAGGAGCCGCTGAAGATCAACCGCCGCGACCTTTCGGCGAAGGAACGCCGGGAACGCGGGCTGGAGATGATGCGCCTCGTGAACCTGCGCGAGGAACATTACGACCGCTATCCGCACATGTTCTCGGGCGGGCAGCGCCAGCGCATCGCCGTGGCCCGCGCGCTGATGCTGGAGCCCAAGCTTCTGGTGCTGGACGAGCCGGTCTCCGCGCTCGACCTGTCGATCCAGAGCCAGATCCTGAACCTGCTGAACGACCTGCAGGAGCGGATGGACCTGGCCTATCTCTTCATCAGCCACGATCTCAGCGTGGTGCGCCACGTGGCCGACGACATCCTGGTCATGTATCTGGGCCGGCCGGTGGAGTTCGGGCCCAAGGACGAGGTCTTCGACGCGCCGCGCCATCCCTATACCAAGGCGCTGATCTCGGCCACGCCCTCGGCCGATCCGGCCAACCGGCGCGAGCGGATCAAGCTGCAGGGCGAGATCCCCTCGCCCCTGAACGTGCCGCCGGGATGCCCCTTCGCGCCGCGCTGCTGGAAGGCCGAGGACAAGTGCCGCGCCGAGCGCCCGCGCATGGAGGGGCGTCCGCATCCCGCCGCCTGCTTCTTCCCCGAGAACTGATCTTGCCACCGGCGCCCCCGGCCCGACATGGTCGGGGGCCCGACGAGGAAAGGACCGCCCGATGAGCGACACCCGTGCCAATCGCCGCTTCCGCTCGCAGGAATGGTTCGATAACCCCAACAACCCGGGGATGACCGCCCTCTACCTGGAGCGCTACCAGAACCAGGCCTTCAGCCGCGAGGAATTGCAGGGCGACCGTCCCGTCATCGGCATCGCCAATACCGGATCGGACATCGCGCCGTGCAACAAGATCCACGTCTTCCTGATGGACCGGATCAAGGCCGGGATCCGCGACGGCGGCGGCATCCCGATGGAGTTCCCCGTCCACCCGATCCAGGAGACGGGCAAGCGGCCCACGGCGGCGCTGGACCGGAACCTGACCTATCTGAGCCTCGTGGAGGTGCTGCACGGCTATCCGATCGACGGCGTGGTGCTGACCACCGGCTGCGACAAGACCACGCCGGCGATGCTCATGGGTGCGGCGACCACCGACCTGCCGGCGATCGCGCTCAATGGCGGGCCGATGACCGACGGCTGGTGGAAGGGCAAGCGCGCGGGATCCGGCACGGTGATCTGGGAGGGGCGGCGCCTCCTGGCGGAGGGCAAGATCGACTACGACGAGTTCATGGAGCGGGCCTGCCATTCCGCGCCCTCGCTGGGGCATTGCAACACGATGGGCACGGCCTCCACCATGAATGCCCTGGCCGAGGCGCTGGGCATGACGCTGACCGGCGCGGCGGCGATTCCCGCCCCGTTCCGGGAACGGATGGCCATGGCCTACGAGACCGGCAAGCGCATCGTCGGCATGGTGCTGGAGGATCTGCGCCCCTCGGCGATCCTGACGCGGGAGGCCTTCGAGAACGCCATCGTCGTCAATTCCGCGATCGGCGGATCCACCAACGCGCCGCCGCACCTGGCGGCGGTGGCGCGCCACGCGGGCGTGGATCTGGACATCCGCGAATGGGAGACGATCGGCCACCGGCGTGCCGCTGATGGTCAACATGCAGCCCGCCGGCGAATACCTGGGCGAGAGCTTCTTCCGCGCCGGCGGCGTGCCGGCGGTGATGGGCGAGCTCCGGAAGGCGGGGCGCCTGCATGACGGGCCGATGACCGCCACCGGGCGGAGCATGGGCGAGAACCTGGAGGGGCGGGAAAGCCGGGATACCGACGTGATCACCACCCATGATGCGCCGCTGCGCCCCGATGCCGGGTTCAAGGTGATCTCGGGCAACCTGTTCGACTCGGCCCTGATGAAGTCCTCGGTGATCTCGGAGGACTTCCGCGAGCGGTTCCTGAAGGGCGGCGTGTTCGAGGGCCGGGCCGTGGTCTTCGAGGGACCGGAGGACTACCACGACCGGATCAACGATCCGGCGCTGGAGATCGACGAGCATTCCGTCCTGTTCATCCGCGGCGTGGGCTGCGTGGGCTATCCCGGATCGGCCGAGGTGGTGAACATGCAGCCGCCCGACGCGCTGCTGCGCGAGGGGGTGACGCACCTGCCGACGGTGGGCGACGGGCGCCAGTCCGGCACGTCGGAGAGCCCCTCGATCCTGAACGCCTCGCCAGAGGCGGCAGTGGGCGGCGGGCTGGCCTTCCTGCAGACGGGGGACCGGGTGCGGCTCGACCTCAACGCCTCGCGCATGGACGCGGTGGTGGACGCGGCCGAGTGGCAGGCGCGCAAGGATGCCTGGACCCCGCCGGAGATCGCCAGCGAGACGCCCTGGCAGGAGATCTACCGCGCCCATGTGGGGCAACTCGGCACCGGCGGCTGCCTGGAACTGGCCACGGCCTACCAGAAGACGTCGCGCACCTTGCCCCGCGACAATCACTGATCCCGGCACCCGCTGCCCGAATGCGAAGCAGCGGGCCGACGGCGCGGCTTTGACCACCGCGCGGAAATGAACTCCGTCGATCTCGGGCGATCGGGCGCAACTCTTCACCGGTCGAAGCCGATACCGCCCGGTTTCGGAGTTCTGCCTGACCCCCTTCCTGGGGAACTGTCATCCTCTCACTGCAGAGGATCGAACGGACCGAAACCCCATGATTATCCTGAGAAGCACCGCGCGAACGGCCCTTGATGCCTTCGCGGTTTCGCCGCGCCGCGCCATCTCGTCCTTGCATCGGGAGCAGGCAAGCTCTCCGGCCCTGCGCATCTGCCTCCCCTCCGGCATCTCCGCGCCGCCCTGTTCCTTGCCATGAAGGGCGTGCAGTATCGGCGTTGGTCCTCGGCCGGGTACCTGCCCTGATCGGAGCGTCGGTTGACGTGCGCCCTGCGGATGATCCGGTCCGGCCCTGCAGCCCGCGAAGTCTGCCGCTCGGCCGCGAAATCCACTGCGACGGTGGATCGGTCAGGGTCGGGATGGTGGGCGGTACTGGGATCGAACCAGTGACCCCTTCGGTGTGAACGAAGTGCTCTACCGCTGAGCTAACCGCCCGGTGAGGGTGCGTTTAGCGGCGGTGCGCGGGTTTCGCAAGGCCTCCCCGGCGGCAATTCGATCCGGGCCTGCAAAGAACGTTGGACCCGCGGGCGCCGGGCCGATCGGGGTGCCAGCCGACGGCGCCGACGGCGCCAGATCCGCAAGGCGGGGAATGCCCCGTTCGCTCCTGCGCGCCGAGGGTAAGACCGCCGGAGATTGGGGTGGCTCCGGCAGAAACCATTTATTGCCGGGGAAATGCGGCGCGATGTTGTGCGGGCACGTGAAGCGCCGCGCCTAGGGTGCCACCGGCGGCGTGCGCACCTTCTTGCGTGCCTCGCGGATCGAGATCGCGACGACCGAGCCGACGATGATCGAACCACCCAGCAGCACATAGGCGTCCGCCCCCTCGCCGAAGACCGCCCAGCCGAGCAGCGTCGCCCAGACGAGCTGCAGGAAGGTCACCGGCTGGGTCAGGGTGATCGGCGCCGCCTTGAACGCCAGCGTCATGGTGAAATGCCCCGTCGTGGCGAAGGTGGCGACGAGGAACAGCCAGCCGAGCTCGTCCCAGGTCGGCCAGACCCAGACCGCGACGGCGAAGGGGGCGAGCGCGAGCGTGGTCCAGATCGACAGCATCGCCACCACCACCGTGGGTGCGACCTCGTCCGACATGACCTTGGCGATCAGGTAGGAGCCGGCGAACAGGATCGCGGTGCCCATCATCGCCAGATGCCCCTCCGAGACGGCGCGGAATCCCGGGCGCAGGATGATCAGCACGCCGAGAAGCGCGACGCAGATCGCGGTGATGCGCGGCCACGAGATCCGCTCGCCCAGGAACAGCGCCGCGCCGAGGCTGACATAGACCGGCGACAGGTAGTTCAGCGCGGTCACCTCGGCGATCGGGATCCGGGTCATCGCGTAGAACCAGAAGATCACGCCGATCGCGTGGAACCCGCCCCGGAGGGCGAAGAGGCGCACGCGGCGCCGGTCGCCGAAGGCGGCGAGGACCGGGCGCATGAGCGGCGCGAGGAAAACGAGCCCCAGAAGGTAGCGCAGGAAGGCCGCCTCCGCCGCCGGGACGCGGTCGCCCAGGTGCTTCACCGTGGCGGTGACGGCGACGAACATCACCCCCGTGACCACCATCCACAGGACACCGGCCAGGGGGCGCGACGGACGGGTCACCGGGCCACCAGCAGGGCGGCGAGAAGCCACATCGTGGCCCCCACCAGCGCGTCGAGCACCCGCCACGCGGCGGGGCGGGCGAAGAGCGGGGAGAGCGCGCGGGCGCCGTAGCCGAGCCCGAAGAAGAAGACGAAGGAGGCCGTCATCGCGCCGGCCGCGAAGATCGCCGGCGCGGGCTGGGCGCTGCCGATCGAGCCCAGCAGGACCACGGTGTCGAGATAGACATGCGGATTGAGCCAGGTGAGCGCGAGGCAGGCGAGGAGCGTCGCCCTGAGCGAGACCGCGCCCTGCCCCTCCGCGCGCAGGGCGTCGCCGCCGCGGGCCGCGTTGCGGAAGGCCAGCGCGCCGTAGGCGACCAGGAAGGCCGCGCCCGCCCAGGTCATCGCGGGCACGATCCAGGGCGCCGACACGACCAGCCAGCCGAACCCCGAGACGCCCGCCGCGATCAGGACCGCGTCGGAGGCGGCGCAAGCCAGGCAGACCGCGGGCACATGCTCGCGGCGCAGGCCCTGGCGCAGGACGAAGGCGTTCTGCGCACCGATGGCCAGGATGAGGGAGAGGCCGAGCGCGAACCCCGGCAGGAAGGACGTCATGCGCCCCGATTACGCCGCGCCCCGGGCGGCGTCCAGAGCCGGGGAATTGTCGCGGGGCCGACGCGTGACTAGATTGGCCACAGGTATGGAGGGAGGATGCGGCATGGCCGGCGGCTGGACCCGCGACGGCGCGGTGCACGAGCAGATCGAGGCCTCGGTCGCCGAGGAGATGGCGCGTCTGAGGGCCCGGCGCGGCCCCGGCGGACGCCCCTCGGCGGAGACCTGCGCGGAATGCGACGAGCCGATCCCCGAGAAGCGGCGGGAGGCGATCCCCGGCGTCCAGCTTTGCGTGGAGTGCCAGTCGGGGCGTGACGGCGCGCGACGCCCCGCCGCCGGTGTCAATCGCCGCGGCTCGAAGGACAGCCAGCTGAAGTGAACCGGGCCATCGGGCTTCGGGCCGCCCGTCCCGCCACGCGGGCCAGGTCAGATCTGCGCCATCACCTCGTCGGAGGCGTCGAAATTGGCGGTGACGTGCTGCACGTCGTCGTCATCGTCGAGCGCCTCGATCAGCTTCATCAGCTTCTGCATGCCCTCGAGGTCGAGCTCGGTCGTCGTCTGCGGCCGCCAGACCAGGCGCGTCGTCTCGGATTCGCCCAGAATCCCCTCAAGCGTCGTGGAGACGTCGTTGAGATCGGTATCGGCGCACCAGATCACATGGCCGTCCTCGGAGCTTTCCACGTCCTCCGCGCCGGCCTCGATCGCGGCCATCATCACGTCGTCGTCGGAGCCCGCCTCGGCCGGGTAGACGATCTGTCCCTTGCGGTCGAACATGAACGACACGCTGCCCGTCTCGCCCAGGTTGCCGCCGTTCTTGGAGAAGGTCGAGCGCACGGTGGAGGCGGTGCGGTTGCGGTTGTCGGTCATCGCCTCGACGATCACGGCGACACCGCCGGGCCCGTAGCCCTCGTAGCGGATCTCCTCGTAATTGTCGCCGTCGCCGCCCTGCGACTTCTTGATGGCGCGGTCGATCACGTCCTTGGGCACGGAGTTCGACTTGGCCTCCTTCACCGCGAGGCGCAGGCGGGGGTTCTTGTCGGGGTCGGGATCGCCCATCTTGGCGGCGACGGTGATCTCCTTCGCCAGCTTGGAGAACAGCTTGGAGCGGGCCGCGTCCTGGCGTCCCTTGCGGTGCTGGATGTTCGCCCACTTGGAATGGCCGGCCATGGGTCTTCTCCCGGAATGTCGTGCGGATCGCGGGGGATATACGCGCTCCCGCCCCGGTCCCGCAAGGGTATGGGGCCGCTTCAGCCGATCTGCGGCAGGCGGACGGGGTCGAAATCCGCCCCCGGGGCGAGTTCGACCCCGTCGCGGTGCATGCGCACCTCCACTCCGGCGGCGGCGAGATCGGCCTTCAGCGCGTCGACGGCGGTGAAGTCCTTCGTCTCCTTCGCCCGCGCGCGCAGATGGGAGAGGCGCGCCTCCAGATGCGAGAGGTCCACCGGCCGGGCCCAGTCGCCCAGCCCCTCCTCCAGGAGGCCCAGCATCCGCGCCGAGGCCAGGAGCGTGCCGGGATCGGCCTCCCCCGCGGCGACGGCGGTGCCCAAGCGGTGCAAAACGGCCAGCGCCTCGGCGGTGTTGAGATCGTCTGCCAGCGCCGCGACCAGGTCCGGGTCGGGCGCGGCGGGGCGCGCGCCCCGCGTCAGGTCGCGCCAGTGGCGCAGCGCGGCGGTGGCGGCGCGCACCTTCTCCTCGGTCCAGTCCATCGGCTTGCGGTAATGCGCCGTCATCAGGACGTGGCGGATCACCTCCCCCGGCACGCCCTCGTCGAGCCTGTCGCGGACGGTGAAGAAATTGCCGAGGGATTTCGACATCTTGCGCCCCTCGACCTGCAGCATCTCGTTGTGCAGCCAGTAGCGCGCCATGGCCGCGCCGCCATGGGCGCAGGCGGATTGGGCGATCTCGTTCTCGTGGTGGGGGAACATCAGGTCGCCGCCGCCGCCGTGGATATCGAAGGTCTCGCCCAGCAGCGCGCCGGCCATGGCGGAACATTCGATGTGCCAGCCGGGGCGGCCCGGCCCCCAGGGACTGTCCCAGGCGGGGCTGCCCTCCTCGGCGGGCTTCCACAGGACGAAATCCATCGGATCGCGCTTGTAGGGCGCGACCTCCACTCGCGCGCCGGCAATCATGTCCTCGACCGACCGGCCGGAGAGACGGCCATACTCGCCGTAACTGCCGACCGAGAACAGGACGTGGCCTTCGGCGGCGTAGGCGTGGCCGCGCGCGACCAGATCCTCGATCATCGCGATCATGGCGGCGATGTGGCCGGTGGCGCGGGGGCTTTCCGTGGGATCGAGGCAGCCGAGCGCGGCCATGTCCTCGACATACCAGGCAGTCGTCTCGGCGGTGATGTCCGAAATGGCGCGCCCGGTCTCGGCGGCGCGGGCGTTGATCTTGTCGTCCACGTCGGTGATGTTGCGGATATACACCACGTGGTCGTCGCCGTAGACGTGACGCAGCAGCCGGAACAGGGTGTCGAAGACGCAGGCCGAGCGGGCGTTGCCCATATGCGCGCGGTCATAGACCGTGGGGCCGCAGACATACATGCGCACCCGGGCCGGATCGAGCGGGACGAAATCCTGCTTCGTCCGCGCGGCGCTGTTGGTCAGTCGGATCTTGGTCATCGTCACATCCCTGCCGGCTGGTGCCGCGTCCTGTCGCAAGATCGGGCGGGGCTGGCAAGGCGGCAACGAAAAAGGGCCGGCGATGCCGGCCCTTGATCGTGCAGTCGATCCGGTCGGATCAGAAGCTGTAGCCGACGCGCAGGGCGGCGGTGGTCGCGTCGAAGTCCACGCCGGTGTCGTCGAAGTCGTCCCACTCGTGGTACAGGACTTCGCCACCGATGGTGAGGTTCGACTGAAGCTTGTAGTCCACGCCGGCGCCGACCAGCCAGCCGGTGTCGCTGAAGTCCTCGTCGAAGATCTCGGCGCTGGCATAGGCCGCACCCACGACACCGTAGATCAGCGCGTTGCCCGCGTCGTAACCGGCACGCAGCTTCAGGCGGTGGATCTGGTCGATCTCGGCGCCGCCGGCATCTTCCAGCGCGTCATTGATGCCCTCTTCGAAGATGTCCAGCGGGCTGTCGTCGTCGAAGTCGAGGTTGGCCAGGTTCAGGTCCAGTTCGCCACCGACCACGAACTGGCCGAAGTCGTACTGGTAGCCGCCGTAGATGCCGCCGATCGCGCCGTCACCGTCGATATCGAAACCGAAGGCGTCGTCGTCGTCGCTGCCGAAGTCAAAGTCGTCATCCTCGAGAGCCAGAGCGCCATCGGCGTCGACGGTGCCGTAGCCCAGCGAGGCACCGGCATAGCCGCCGGTCCAGTCGGACACGGCAACCGGGGCGGGGGCCATGACGAGCGGCTCCTGGGGGGCCGGGGCAACGCCGCCGGCGTAAGCCGAACCGGCGATCAGAGCGCCCGCGGCGGTCATGGTAATGAATTTCATTGTCTCTGCTCCTTTGTCACAGATCTTGTTTCTGCATCGCGGTTTACGGGCCGCGTCCACTGTCCCGGACAGCGGCCGGTCGACGCGCGATCGCTGCCGAGGTTCCATCACAAACCGAGTTCGTCCGCGACACCAAATTCGGTCCATTTCACCCCTCGGCCAAGCACTGCCGACCACGCCGCGGACAGGTTCTCAAGACACATGGATTTGATCAATCCGCGGCCTTCTCCTCCAGCTCCAGCCACTCGGTCTCGGCCCGCTCCAGTTGCGCCTGCCGCTGGGTCAGCGCATCGGTCGCCTTGCGGAACTTGACCGGTTCGCGGCGATAGAGGTCGGGGTCGCCAAGGAGTTGTTCCAGCTTGGAAATCTCGGCTTCGAGGCGGCCTATCTCGGCGGGCAGATCCTTCAGCCGATGGGCCTCGGTGAAGGTCAGGCCACTGTCCGGTGCGGCATTCCGGGCACGCTTCGGTTGTGGCTTTTCGGCAGCAGTTCCCGGAATTCCGACCGGCGGCGCGGTCGGCTTCTGAGCCTGGTAATCGCTCCAGCCGCCGGCATAGACCGTGACGTGACCAGCGCCCTCGAATGCTACGGTCTGGGTCGCGACTCGGTCAAGAAAATCCCGGTCGTGGCTGACGAGCAACACCGTGCCGTCATACTCGCCCAGAAGATCCTGCAACAGGTCCAGCGTCTCGACGTCGAGATCGTTCGTCGGCTCGTCCAGGACGAGCAGGTTCGAGGGTTTCGCCATCAGCTTTGCCAGCAGCAGGCGCGCCTTCTCGCCCCCCGAGAGGGACCGCACCGGCGCGCGCGCCTGGGCCTCGGTGAACAGGAAATCCTTGATATATCCGACCACGTGGCGCGGTGTGCCGCGGACCATGACCTGGTCGGCATCGCCCGAGACCCGCATCTCGGCGCTGCCCGTCAGGGTCTCCCACAGGGTCGCATCGGGATCGAGCTCGGCACGGGCCTGGTCGAAGACCGCGATCTCGAGGTTCGTGCCGTGCCGGACGCGGCCGGCATCGGGCGGCAGTTCCCCGGTCAGGATCTTCAGCAGGGTGGTCTTTCCCACGCCGTTCGGCCCCACCAGGGCGATCCGGTCGCCGCGTGCGATCCTGAGCGAGAACGGGCGCAGGATCTCGTGATCGCCGTAAGATTTCGTGATCTCCTCGGCCTCGATCACGCGCTTGCCCGATTGCGCGCCGGAGTCGAGCTCCATCGCCGCGGTGCCCTGGCGGCGGATCATCTCGGAACGCTCCTGGCGCAGCGCCTCGAGGTTGCGCACCCGGCCCTGGTTGCGCTTGCGCCGGGCGCTGATCCCCTCCACCGCCCAGCGGGCCTCGGCCCTGATCTTGCGGTCAAGCTTGTGGCGCTCGCGGTCCTCCTCGGCCCAGACGGTGTCGCGCCAGTCCTCGAAGGCCTCGAACCCCTTTTCCTGGCGCCGCACCGCGCCGCGGTCGATCCACAGCGTGGCGCGGGTGAGGTTGCGCAGGAAGGCGCGGTCGTGGCTGATCAGGACGAAGCCCGCGCGAGACCGCTTCAGCTCCTCCTCCAGCCAGGCGATTGCCTCGATGTCGAGATGGTTCGTGGGCTCGTCGAGAAGCATCAGTTCGGGCGCCTCGGCCAGAAGCTTGGCCAGCGCGGCGCGTCGCCGTTCGCCGCCCGAGGCGGTAGCCGGGTCGCCGTCGGGGTCGAATTTCAAGCCCTCGGCGACCATCTCGACCTTGTAGCGCTCGGACGGGTCCAGTTCGGAGGTGGCGAAGTCGCCCAGCGTGGCGAAGCCCTCCATCCCCGGCTCCTGCTCCATGTAGCCGACGGTCGTGCCAGGGGAGAGCACCGTCTCGCCGCGGTCGGGCTCCACCAGCCCGGCCATGACCTTCATCAGCGTCGACTTGCCCGAGCCGTTGCGGCCCACGAGCGCGACGCGGTCGCCGGGATGGACCACGAGATCGAGATCGGTGAAGACGGGATCGCCGCCGAAGGTCAGCGAGACGTCGGAGAGCTGGAGTAGGGGTGCGCGTGCCATGGGGGCGAGGTAGAGATACCGGCGCCCCGCATCAAGCGGCCGCGCCCCGACCCGCCACCGCGCGCAGGGCACGCCGGCGGGCGGGCGGGATCGCCCCCACCTCGACGCCGGTGAAGACGTGCAGCGTGCCCATCTCCTGGTCGATCACGGCATGGTCGGAAACCCGTCCGCCGAGGCCCAGATAGCTGCGCAGGAGCGGCGGCATGGCCGCCATGGCGCGGAGCGGGTCGGCCCGGGCGGCGCGGACCCGGCCCAGCGGCACGGACCGCGCCGCCCGGGCCCGCGGGCGCCAGCTCTCGGGCGCCAGGTGGCGGTCGTCGAGCAGGGCGAAGGCATCGGCGTGCGCGGTGGCGTCGGTGCCCGGGAACGAGGCGCAGCCGAACAGCATGTCGGCCCCCGCCAGATCGACGATGCGGGCGAGCGCCGCCCAGGCGACCCTGAGGATGTCCGCGTCGCGGCTCTCGGGGCGGGTGCAGAACCGGCCCAGCTCGACCATCGGGCCCGCCCGCCCCGCCAGTGGCGCGAGGTCGTAGAAGCCGGCCGAATAGCTGTGCGCCAGCGCGGTGCCGCCGGGCAGGACCATCAACCGGAACGTCGCCACCGCCGCGCCGGAGGCCCGGTCCTCCACCAGGACGTGGCGGCAGCGCCTGTCGTGCCGGTCCGCCCCGTCCCGGTCGACGGGAAAGGCTTCGGCGCGCAGCGCCAGAGCGCGCTCCAGATCGGCGGGTCCGGCGACCTGGACGGCGCGGTACCTGCCCTTGGCGAGGATCGTCATGACGCGTCTCCGGGGCCTTTATGCCAGATCTAGGGGGCTTATGTATCGGGACCGAGACCAGAAGGAACCGCCCCGCGCGGCTCCGCCCCACAATTCCCGAGGAAGCGATGGACAAGATCACCAAATCCGACGACGAATGGCGCAGCCAGCTGTCCGACCTGGCCTACAAGGTGACGCGGAAGCACGGGACCGAACGCGCCGGCACGCACGAGGACTTCCCCGAGGGGCCGGGCACCTACAACTGCGTCTGCTGCGGCCTGCCGGTCTTCGACCAGGCGCACAAGTTCGATTCCGGCACCGGCTGGCCCTCATTCTACCAGCCACTCGATGCGGAAAACGTGGGCACGTCCGAGGATCGCAAGTTGTTCATGAAGCGCACCGAGGTCCATTGCGCCCGGTGCGAGGCGCATCTGGGCCATGTCTTCCCCGACGGGCCGGAGCCAACCGGCTTGCGCTACTGCCTCAACGGCGTCGCACTGGATTTCGACCCCGCCGGCTAGGCGCGGGGGACCGGGCGGGCGTGGGACCCCCGTTGCGCCGTCCCACCCGGGGCGTCATGGATGGCGCAGGCCCGCCCCCGGAGTCATCCATGCCCGCCGACCTCTTCCAACTCGACACCCCAGACCAGACGCTCGTCCTCGCCGTGCGCGAGGGCGGCATGGCCGAGGTGCTGCACTGGGGCCGCCCCCTGCCCCAGGGCGAGGATCTCGTGGCGCTGGAGGCGCTCACGCGACCGGATCTGGGCGGCGGCACGCTGGACGAGGTGCCGCCCCTGTCGATCTGCCCCGAGCCGCGGCGGGGATTCCCCGGCCAGCCCGGCCTGTCGCTGTCGGACGCCGAGGGTCCCCTGGCCCCGCGGTTCCGATTTACCGGCGGTGCGACCGGGAACGGGGTGACCCTGCGCTTCGCCGACGCCGATCTGGGGCTGCGCTACATCGCCCGGTTCCGCGCCGAGGGCGACGTGATCCTGGCCGAGGCGGAGCTGGAAAGCGACCGGCCCCTCCGCTGTCACTGGCTGTCGGCGCCGGTCCTGCCCGGGCCGCAGGAGGCGGATGCGATCCACGACTGGCACGGCACCTGGATCCGCGAGTTCCATCGCCAGTCCACGCCCTGGTCGCACGGCGTGCGCCTGCGCGAATCGCGCACCGGCCGGTCGGGGCACGAGCATCCCCCCATCGCGATGTTCCCCGGTCGCGGTGCCACGCGGGACGCGGGCGAGGTCCATGCGGTGCAGCTCGCCTGGTCGGGCGGGCACCGCTTCGTGGCCGAGGAACTGCCCGACGGCCGGCGCCAGATCCAGATCGGGCGCGCGTGGGATGCCGAGCCCGTGGCGGGGACGCGGTTCTGCTCCGGCACGGCGATTCTCGCACACAGCGCGACGGGCGAGGCCGGTATCGCCTGCGCCCACCAGCGTCACCTGCGCGACGCCGTGGTGCCCTGGCCCGACCGGGAGCGTCCCCGGCCCGTGCACTACAATTGCTGGGAGGCGATCTATTTCGACCATTCGCTTGCCGCGCTGACCGATATCGCCGAGCGCGCCGCCGCGCTCGGGGCGGAACGGTTCGTCCTCGACGACGGCTGGTTCGGGCGGCGCGACGACGACACCACCTCGCTCGGCGACTGGACCGTGGACCGGCGCAAGTGGCCCGACGGGCTGGTGCCGCTCATCGAGCGGGTCGCGGAACTGGGCATGACCTTCGGGCTCTGGGTCGAGCCCGAGATGGTGAGCGGCGACAGCGATCTCTGTCGCGCCCATCCCGACTGGGTGCTGGGGCCCGCCGACCAGGTGCCCGGTCGGCGGCAATACGTGCTCGATCTCGCGCGGGAGGAGGTGCGCGACCACCTGTTCGGGGCGGTGGACGCGCTGCTGTCGGGGTTGGCCATCGACTACCTGAAATGGGATCACAACCGCGTCCTTCCCATGGTCGACGCGCGGCAGGCGGAGGGGCTCTACGACCTCCTGGACCGGCTCCGGGCGGCGCATCCGGGCGTGGAGATCGAGAGCTGCGCCAGCGGCGGCGGGCGAATCGACGCCGGCATCCTGGCGCGCACGCACCGGGTCTGGCTGTCGGATTCCAACGATGCGATCGAACGGCTCAGGATGCAGCACGAGGCGGCACTGATGCTGCCGCCCGCCGTCACCGGGTCCCATGTGGGACCGCGGACCTGCCATTCCTCGGGTCGGGTGCTGCCGATGTCGTTCCGCGCCCGCGTCGCCGCGCAGCGGCACATGGGCTTCGAGATGGACCCGCGCGAACTGACCGGCGCGGAGGCCGAGACCCTGTCGCGCGTGACGGCCTGGTGGAAGGAGACGCGCGGCTGGCGGATGGGCGGCACGACCCTGCCGCTCGACAGCTCCGATCCGGCCGTGATCCCCGAGATCCAGATCGCCGCCGACGGGTCGCGCTTCGTGCTGTTCGCCGGGCGTGTCGCCACCTCGGCCCAGGCGCTGCCGCGGCCCCTGCGGCTCGCGGGACTGGAGCCGGGGGCGCGCTACCGGCTGCGCCTGCTCAACCCCGAGGACCGGCCGCCCCAGGGCCGCGGGGCGCCCGCGCTCCTCGACGGCCCGGTGGAGGCCTCTGGCGCGGCGCTGATGGCGGTGGGGATTTCCCTGCCCTGGTCCTGGCCGGCGACGATGTGGATGGTGGACGGCACGCGGTTGTGAGCCATCTGGCACCGGGAACGGAGGAGGAGCCATGAATCCGGACTGGATCGCCGTGGATTGGGGCACGTCGCGCCTGCGCGCCTGGGCCATGGAAGGCGGCGGGCCCGTGGCGGAGGCCGCCTCGGACGAGGGGATGGGCCGTCTGGCCCCCGACGGGTTCGAGCCCGCCCTGCGCCGCCTTCTGGACGACTGGGGCACCACCGCCGCCACGCCGGTCGTCGCCTGCGGCATGGTGGGCGCGCGCCAGGGCTGGGTGGAGGCGCCCTATCGCGCCGTTCCCTGCACCCCGCTCGGCGGGCCGCTGGCCCGTGCCGGCGGCGCGATGGCGGTGCATGTGGTGTCCGGGCTGCGGCAGGATCGTCCCGCCGCCGACGTGATGCGGGGCGAGGAGACGCAGATCGCCGGCTTCCTGGCGCTCAATCCCGGCTTCGACGGCACGCTCTGCCTGCCGGGCAGCCACACGAAATGGGTCCAGGTCTCGGCCGGGGAGGTGATCTCCTTCCAGACGGCGATGACCGGGGAGATCTTCGCCGCGATCCGGGACCATACGGTCCTGTCGCACACGCTGGGCCCGGACTGGGACGAGGGGGAGTTCGCCACCGCCGTCTCGGACGGGATGAGCCGGCCCGAGGCGCTGGCCCAGCGGCTGTTCAACCTGCGTGCGCGGGCGCTTCTCGACGGAGCCGGCGGCAGCGCGACCGCGCGGGCCTCGGGGCTGCTGGTCGGGGCCGAGCTGGCCCATGCCCGGCCCTACTGGCTGGGCCTGCCGGTGGCGATCGTCGCCGCCCCGGCCCTGTCGGCGCGCTATGCCGCGGCGCTGCGCGGACAGGGGGTCGAGCCGATCCTCGCCCGCGACACGCCCTGCACCCTCGCCGGGCTGGCCGCGGCCCGCGCGCTTCTGAGAGGACCCTCATGAGAGAGATCATCGCCATCCTGCGCGGGATCGAGCCGATCGAGGCCGTCCCCGTCGCCGCCGCCCTGATCGAGGCCGGGATCGCGCGGATCGAGGTGCCGCTGAACTCGCCCTCGCCCTTCGACTCGATCGAGGCGATGGCGCGGGCCCATGGCGACGTGGCGCAGATCGGCGCCGGCACCGTGCTGACGGCCGAGGACGTGAACCGGGTGCGCGACGCCGGGGGGCGGATGGTCGTGTCGCCCAACTGCGACGCGGAGGTCATCGCCGCGACGCGGGAGGCGGGGCTGGAAAGCTATCCGGGCGTGCTGACGCCGTCGGAATGCTTCGCCGCGCTGAAGGCCGGGGCCACGGCGCTGAAGGTCTTCCCCGCCTTCCAGATGGGGATCGAGGGGCTGAAGGCGCTGCGCGCCGTGCTGCCGGTGGAGACAGGCGCCTACATGGTGGGCGGCGTCGGCCCGGCCGAGTTCCGCGACTGGCTGGCCGCCGGCGCCACCGGCTTCGGCATCGGGTCGAGCCTCTACCGGCCCGGCGACGCGCCGGAAGAGGTGGCCGAGCGCGCCCGCGGGATGGTGGCGGCCTGGGACCGGGCGCAGCCGTGAAGGTCACCGTCCACGACACCACCCGCTGCCTGCTGGGCGAGGGCCCGCTCTGGCACCCGGAGCGGGAGTCCTTCCTGTGGTGCGACATCCTGGCCCGGCGGATCCTGTCGCGCGAGGGCGATTGCCTGCGGGACTGGAGCTTCGACCGCTTCGTCTCCTGCATGGGCTGGGTCGATCGCGAGCGTGTGCTGGTGGCGACGGAGACCGACCTGACGCTCCTGTCACTCGACACCGGCGCGGCGGAGAGCCTGTGCGCGCTGGAGGCCGACACCCCCGCCACGCGGTCGAATGACGGGCGCGCCGATCCGTGGGGCGGATTCTGGATCAGCACGATGGGCCTTGGCGGAGAGGCCGGCGCGGGCGCGATCTACCGCTTCCAAGGCGGCGCGCTCGCCTGCCTGCGGCGCGGCCTCACGATCCCCAACGCGATCTGCTTCGCTCCCGACGGGGCCACGGCCTATTTCACCGACACACCGACGAGCGTGGTCATGCGCTGGCCGCTCGACGCCGAGGGCTGGCCCGTGGGCGAGCCGGAGCCCTTCGTCGACGAGAGCGCGGCCGGCCACAATCCGGACGGCGCGGTCTGCGATGCCGATGGTCGGCTATGGGTGTCGCACTGGGGCTCGAGCCGGGTGGCGGTCTACGATCCCGAAGGCGCGCCGGTGCGGGAGGTCGCGCTGCCGGCGACACAGGCCACCTGCCCTGCCTTCGGCGGGCCGGATCTCTCGACACTCTATTGCACGACCGCCGCGGCGGGACTGCCGGAGGCGGAGTTGATCCGCAATCCGGCCCACGGATTGACCTTCGCGGTCGAGGGGGCCGGCCGGGGCCAGCTTGAGCACCGGGTGATCCTGTGACCGGCGGGGGGCCGGGGGCCGAAGCTGCAGGCGGCGCATGGGCACGGTCCAGCCCCCGCGGCGGACCACGCTCCGGCGACACTACCCGCCCGTCCCGTACTCCCGCGGCGCACCGGCCGAACGCCTTCACCACCGGGATCCGGTTCGAGCCGTGCCGATGAGCGGACCGGCCCCGATCGGCGCCCTGCCCGACGGCCGGGAGGTGGGCGCTACCGTGCTCGACAATGGCCAGTTGCGCGCCACGCTCTGGGACCATGGCGCCCGCCTGCACGATCTGCGGCTCCGCGGCCATGGGCCCGGCCTCGTCCTCGGTGTCCGCGATCCGGGGGATGTCACCCCGCTGCTGGGCACCTTCGGGGCGGTGCTCGGCCCGGTGGCCAACCGGATCCGGGGTGCCGCCTTCGAGATCGACGGCACGCGCCACCGGGTCGCACCGGGGGCGGACGGGCATTGCCTCCATTCCGGGCCGGCAGGGCTGCACCACAAGGTGTGGGAGGTGGTGGAGGCCGGCGCGGAGGCCGTGACCTTCGCGGTGGTCCTGGCCGACGGCGAGGGCGGCTTTCCCGGCAACCGGCGGATCGCCGCGCGCTACGCGCTGGAGGGCGCGACGCTACGGCTTGACCTGACCGCCACGACCGACCGGACAAGCCCGGTAAACCTGGCCCATCACCCCTACTGGTCGATGCAGGACCCCGTCTCCTGGGCGGGGCAGGACCTGTGGATCGGGGCGGAGCATTACCTGCCGGTGGACGGGGAGACGATCCCCACCGGCGAGATCGCCCCGGTCGCGGGGACCGGGTTCGACTTCCGCGCCCCGCGCCGGCTCGACCCGGAGGAGGTGCCGCGGCTCGACCACAATTTCTGCCTCGCCCGTGCCCCGCGCCCGCTTGCCCCGGCATTGCGCCTGTCGAGCGAGCAAACCGGCGTGTCGCTGCAGGTCGCGACCACCGCGCCGGGGCTGCAGGTCTTCGACATGCAGCCCTTCGCCATCGCGGAGGAGCCGACGCTGCATGGCCATCCCTATCCGCGCCGGGCCGCCCTGGCGGTGGAGCCGCAGATGTGGCCGGACGCGATGGGTCGCCCCGACTGGCCCGACATCGTCCTGCGCCCCGGCGAGACCTGGCGGATGACGACCCTCTACCGCCTGTCGGGGCCCGGTCAGGCCCGCTGAGCCACGTCCTCGATCGCCGCCTCGATCAGGGCCAGGCAATCGGGGCTGGAGAAGCGGTGATCGGCATCCTTCACGAAGGTGAGGCGCACGTCGCCCAACAGGTGGTCGAGAAGGCGCAGGGCGGTCTCGCGCGAGACATCGGCGTCGGCGGTGCCCTGCAGCAGGCGCACCGGCCCGGTCCGCGGCGGATCGCGGCGCAGCACGAGATTGTCGCGTCCCTCCTCGATCAGCCGCCGGGTGACCACCGTCGGCTCGCCGTACTCGCTGGGCAGTTCCACCCGGCCCGCGTCGCGCAGCGCCGCGCGCTGGGCCGCGTCGAAGCCCGCCCACATGCTGTCCTCGGTGAAGTCGGGCGCCGCGGCGATGCCCACGAGGCCCGCCATCCGGTCCAGCCGCGCGGCCACGAGGAGCGCGATCCACCCCCCCATGGAGGAGCCGACAAGAATCACCGGGCCGTCCGTCAGCGCGTCGATCGCCGCGGTGGCATCCGCCGCCCAGTCGCCGATCGCGCCCTCCTCGAAGGTGCCCGAGCTCTGGCCGTGGCCGGAATAGTCGAGCCGCAGGAAGGCGCGGCCGCGCGCGCGGGACCAGGCTTCGAGATGCACCGCCTTGGTGCCTTCCATGTCGGAGCGGAATCCGCCGAGGAAGACGATCCAGGGCCCCTCCCCCGCGCTGCGGTTGTAGGCGATGCGGCGGCCGTCGGGGGTGTCGAGGAACTCGGTCATGGCCGGCACCGTCGCCGTGGAGCCGGTCGGGGTCAAGCCGCGGGCGGGGCGCGGTTGACACCACCCCGCCGCTCGGCCATCTGCACCTCGACATACTTGCAACCGGGCGTTCCGTGGGCGCCGAACCGACGAGGAGAGGCCGATGGCCCAGATTTCCCTGACCTTCCCCGATGGCAATGCGCGTGATTTCGATGCCGGCGTGACCCCCGCCGAGGTCGCCGCCTCGATCTCCAAGTCGCTGGGGAAGAAGGCGATCTCGGCCCAGGTGGACGGCCGCCACTGGGATCTGCAATGGCCCATCGAGGCGGATGCGGCCATCGCCATCAACACGCCCGACGACGACGCGCCGGCCTGCGAGCTGATCCGCCACGACCTCGCCCATATCATGGCGCGCGCGGTGCAGGAGATCTGGCCCGAGGTGAAGGTCACCATCGGCCCCGTCATCGCCAATGGCTGGTACTACGACTTCGACCGCGAGGAGCCCTTCACCCCCGAGGATCTGGGCCGGATCGAGAAGAAGATGAAGGAGATCATCGCCCGCCGCGATCCCGTGACCACCGAGGTCTGGGAGCGACCGCGCGCGATCGCCCATTACGAGGCGCGCGGCGAGCCCTACAAGGTGGAGTTGATCGAGGCGATCCCGGGCGACGAACCGCTCAGGATGTACTGGCACGGCGACTGGCAGGACCTGTGCCGCGGGCCGCACCTGCAGCACACCGGCCAGGTCCCGCCAGACGCGTTCAAGCTGATGTCGGTGGCGGGCGCCTACTGGCGGGGCGATTCCACCCGGCCGATGCTGCAGCGGATCTATGGCGTGGGCTTCAAGTCGAAGAAGGAGCTCGACGCCCATCTGACGATGCTGGAGGAGGCCGCCAAGCGCGACCACCGGCGGTTGGGCCGCGAGATGGATCTGTTCCACATGCAGGAGGAGGCGCCGGGACAGGTCTTCTGGCACCCGAACGGCTGGTCGATCTACATCGCCCTGCAGGACTACATCCGCCGCCGGCAGCGCGCCCATGGCTACGTGGAGGTGAACACCCCGCAGGTCGTGGATCGAAAGCTGTGGGAAGCCTCGGGTCACTGGGAGAAGTACCAGGATCACATGTTCATCGTGGAGGTGGACGAAGAACACGCCCGCGACAAGGCGGTGAACGCGCTGAAGCCGATGAACTGCCCCTGCCACGTGCAGGTCTACAATCGCGGGCTGAAATCCTACCGCGACCTGCCGCTCCGCATGGCGGAATTCGGCGCCTGCAACCGCTATGAGCCCTCGGGTGCGCTGCACGGGATCATGCGGGTGCGCGGCTTCACCCAGGACGACGCGCACATCTTCTGCGAGGAGAGCCAGATCGAGGCCGAGACCAAGGGCTTCATCGACATGCTGGCCGCGATCTACCGCGACCTGGGCTTCGCGAATTTCCGGGTGAAGTTCTCCGACCGACCCGAGACGCGGTCCGGCTCCGACGCGGTGTGGGACAAGGCCGAGGCGGCCCTGCAAGGGGCAACCCGGGCGGCGGGATACGATTTCGAGCTGAACCCCGGCGAGGGCGCGTTCTACGGACCCAAGCTGGAATTCGTGCTGACCGACGCGATCGGGCGGGACTGGCAATGCGGCACGCTGCAGGTCGATTTCGTCCTGCCCGAGCGGCTCGACGCGACCTATGTGGGCCAGGACGGCGCCAAGCACCGCCCGGTGATGCTGCACCGCGCGATCCTGGGCTCCTTCGAGCGGTTCATCGGCATCCTGATCGAGGATTCCGCCGGCCGCCTGCCCCTGTGGCTGGCCCCGCGGCAGGCGGTGGTGGCCACCATCGTCTCGGAGGCCGACGATTATGCCGCCGACGTGGTCGCGCGCCTGCGCGCGGCGGGCCTGCGGGTCGAGGCCGATACGCGCAACGAGAAGATCAACTACAAGGTGCGCGAGCATTCCCTGGGCAAGGTTCCCGCGATCCTCGCCGTGGGAGCCCGCGAGGTCGAGGAGGGCACCGTCGCGGTGCGCCGCCTGGGCGAGAAGCACCAGCGCACCCTGCCGCTCGACGAGGCGGTGGCGGAACTCGCGCGCGAGGCGACGCCGCCCGATCTGCGCTAGGGCAACAGCGCCGCCCGCACCTCTGGGCCCCAGCCGAGATGCAGGCGGCCGCCCTCCTCCTCGATGACCGGCCGCTTCATCAACGCGGGATGCGCCGCGATCAGGTCCAGGGGATCGCGGGCGCGCTCGCTCGCCGAGAGCAAGCGCCACGTGGTCGAGCGCCGATTGAGCACCGCGTCCCCGAACGCGGCGTGGAACCGGGCGGCCGTCTCTTCGGGCAATCCGTCGCGGCGCAGATCGTGCAGATGTGCATTCCGGCCCGCTTTCTTCAGCGCCGCCAGCGCCTTCCGGCAGGTATCGCAAGCGCTGAGTCCGTACAGGATCATACCGCCGCCATCAATTTCGTTAACTCCCGGCTTGATTTTTCACGCATCATGGTTCCACGGTTTGGAGGCTTGGCCCCTGTCGCAGGATCACGCGCCCGGGACCAGGCTGCACTAAGTCGCACGCGCGGCACGACGAGGACTATCGGAGATCAGGCATGCCCACCGGCACCGTCAAATGGTTCAACACAACTAAAGGCTACGGGTTCATCGCCCCGGATTCGGGCGGCAAGGACGTTTTCGTACATATTTCAGCGGTCGAAAGGGCCGGTCTTACCGGCCTCGCCGACAACCAGAAGATCAGTTATGAACTGATTTCCGGACGTGACGGACGTGAATCCGCCGGAGAGCTCCAGCCACTTTGACGGCCGGATCCGACCGGAAGGCCCGCCATCGTGCGGGCCTTTTTCGGTCACGACAGCCGCAGCATCACGATGACCCCGGCCCAGGCCGAAAACCCGGTCAGGAAGGTCCCCCAGGCGGTATCGAGCGTCACCATCGTCCAGGACCAGTTGCGCATCACCGCCATCGAGGTGAACTCGTATGTGCCGTAGGCCATGGCGCCCAGCACGGCCCCCTTCAGCGCGGCCTCCAGCGGTCGACCGGCCAGAAGCGCCGGCCCCGAGACCAGCCAGACCAGACCGGCCACATAGGCCAGGTAGAAGGCCGCGGCCGGCAGGACCAACGGCGAATCCCGCATCTGGTCGCCCAAGTTGCGCTCGAAGATGGGCTGCATGACGAGTTTCAGCACCACCGCGTCGAGGACGAGGAACACGAGCGCGGTGAGGAGATAGAGCGGGAACATGGCGCCTCCGGGTCGAGCCTCGGCGCCATCTAGGGCGACGGGGACGCTTGGCAGCGGCGGGAGCCGTTTTCCCTCGCTCCCCTCATGACACCGCCCTGCGCGCCCGCCCGGGGCCAGATGAGAAAGCCCGCCGCGCGGGATGCGCGGCGGGCGGGACCTCGGGCGAGGCGGAGTTCAGTGCGGCAGGCTCGCCGCGTTCTCGGCCGCGGCGGAGCGCGCCGCGCGCTCGGCATCGGCCGCCTCCTGCGCCGCCTCGTCCCATTCCACGGGCTCCGGCTGGCGCACGAGCGCGTGTTTCAGCACCTCGTTCACGTGTTTGACGGGGATGATCTCCAGCCCCTCCTTCACGTTGTCGGGGATCTCGGCCAGATCCTTCTCGTTCTCCGCCGGGATCAGGACGGTCTTGATGCCGCCCCTGAGCGCCGCCAGCAGCTTCTCCTTCAGCCCGCCGATCGGCAGCGCGTTGCCCCGGAGCGTCACCTCGCCGGTCATGGCGATGTCCTTGCGGACCGGAATCTGCGTCAGGACCGAGACGATGGAGGTCACCATCGCGAGACCGGCCGAGGGACCGTCCTTGGGCGTCGCGCCCTCCGGCACGTGGACGTGGATGTCCAGCGTGTCGAACTTCGGCGGTTTCACCCCGATCTGCGGCGAGATCGAACGCACGAAGCTGGACGCGGCGTCGATGGATTCCTTCATCACGTCGCCCAGCTTGCCGGTGGTCTTCATCCGGCCCTTGCCCGGCAGCCGCAGCGCCTCGATGTGCAGAAGCTCGCCCCCGACGCTGGTATAGGCCAGCCCGGTGACCACGCCGATCTGGTCCTCCTCCTCGGCCAGCCCGTAGCGGTGCTTGGGCACGCCGAGGAAGTCGGACAGGTTCTCGGCGGTGACGACGACCTTGTCGGTCTCCTTCTTCACGATCCTGGTCATGGCCTTGCGGGCCAGCTTCGCGATCTCCCGCTCCAGGTTCCGCACCCCCGCCTCGCGGGTGTAGCGGCGGATGATCTCGGTCAGCCCGTCGTCGGTGATCTCGAACTCGCCCTTCTTCAGGCCGTGGTCCTTCACCGCTTGGCGATCAGGTGGCGCCGCGCGATCTCGGCCTTCTCGTCCTCCGTGTAGCCCGCCAGCGGAATGATCTCCATCCGGTCCAGGAGCGGCCCGGGCATGTTGTAGGAGTTCGCCGTGGTCAGGAACATCACGTTCGAGAGGTCGTATTCCACCTCGAGATAGTGGTCCACGAAGGTCGAGTTCTGCTCCGGGTCCAGCACCTCGAGCATGGCCGAGGCCGGGTCGCCGCGAAAGTCCTGGCCCATCTTGTCGATCTCGTCGAGCAGGATGAGCGGGTTCGTCGTCTTGGCCTTCTTCAGCGCCTGGATGATCTTGCCGGGCATCGAGCCGATATAGGTCCGCCGGTGACCGCGGATCTCGGATTCGTCGCGCACGCCGCCGAGCGAGATGCGGATGAACTCGCGCCCCGTGGCGCTGGCCACGGACTTGCCGAGGGAGGTCTTGCCCACGCCCGGAGGGCCGACGAGGCACATGATCGGCCCCTTCAGCTTCTTCGAGCGCTGCTGCACGGCCAGGTATTCGACGATCCGCTCCTTGACCTTGTCGAGCGCGTAGTGATCGTCGTCGAGCACCTTCTGGGCCCGGCCCAGATCCTTCTTCACGCGCGACTTCGTGCCCCACGGGATCGACAGCATCCAGTCGAGGTAGTTGCGCACCACCGTTGCCTCGGCGGACATCGGGCTCATGTTCTTGAGCTTCTTCAGCTCGGCCTCGGCCTTCTCGCGCGCCTCGTTGGAGAGCTTGGTCTCGGAGATCCGCTTCTCCAGCTCGGCGACCTCGCCCTCGCCGTCCTCGCCGTCGCCCAGCTCCTTCTGGATCGCCTTCATCTGCTCGTTCAGATAGTATTCGCGCTGGGTGCGCTCCATCTGCGACTTGACGCGGGTCTTGATCTTCTTCTCGACCTGCAGGACCGACATTTCGCCCTGCATCAGGCCATAGACCTTCTCCAGCCGCTCGGCGATCTCGAGCGTCTCCAGAAGCTCCTGCTTCTGCTGCACCTCGACGCCGAGGTGCCCGGCGACCAGGTCGGCCAGCTTGGCGGGGTCGCGGGTCTCGCCCACGGCGGCGAGCGCCTCTTCGGGGATGTTCTTCTTCACCTTGGCGTAGCGCTCGAATTCCTCGCCGACCGAGCGCAGGAGCGCGCTGACCGTCTCCTCGTCGCCCATCGTCTCGGCCAGTTCCTCGGCATGGGCCTCGAAGAAGCGGTCGTTCTCGACGTAGCCGGTGATCCGAACACGCGCGCGCCCCTCGACCAGCACCTTCACGGTCCCGTCGGGAAGCTTCAGCAGTTGCAGGACGTTGGCCAGCACGCCGGTCGCGTAGATGCCATCGGTGTCGGGATCGTCCGCGCCCGGATCCACCTGGCTGGCCAGCAGGATCTGCTTGTCGTCCGCCATCACGTCCTCGAGCGCGCGGACGGATTTCTCCCGGCCCACGAAGAGCGGCACGATCATGTGGGGAAAGACCACGATGTCGCGCAGCGGCAGGACGGGATAGGTATGCTCGGTCATCACATTATCCTTCTTGGCAAGGGCGCGTCGGTCCCGCGGTGCGGCAACCCTGTCGGCCCTCCGGTCACCGGGTTTATCTGGTGAGCCTGGTTTGTCGGTTCAACCTCGACCGCGCGGCACCGGATCCCATGGTGCGGCGTCGCGACCCGGCGGGCAAGCCACCCGGTGCGGCGGGCCACGGCTCTCATCGGGCCGGTGTCAGCAAGGCGGTGCCGGTCAGGAACAGCACCGTCTCCTCGGAGCGCAGCACCATCTCGGTGATCTGCAGCAGGCGGTCGTCGAAATAGGCGAGCAGCGTCACCGTGCCCGTGGCGTCGGGCGCCGTGCCGGCCGGCAGACGGGCGACCAGCTGGGGCAGCTCCTCGGGGCCGCAGGGCGTGTCCGACAGGCGGTCGGCCAGTTCGGCATGCCCGGTCGTTTCGAGCAGGTCGTCGATCGCATCGACGCCATAGGGCGGCGGGTCGGTGCGCCGCAGGGGCAGCGGGGCGCCGGTCAGGCCGTCCAGAAAATCGGTCTCGATCCCCCCGGGGCCGATCTCCGCGCGGGCGGGCGCGGGCACCCGGATCAGCGAGGTCGCGGCGTTTTCCAGCGAGATCCGCTCCTCTGCCTGCCAGATGCCGGAGATCGCCGCCAGCACCTCCGCCTCGTCCGTCACGCCGCACAGGCTGCGCGCCTCGGCGGGCAGCGCCGCCAGGAGGAGGATGGCGAGCGTCCTCATGCCGGCGGGATGTCCCCGTCCGCACGGGTGGCGTGGAAGTCCCGCTCCCAGTCGTCGAAGCGGCCTCCGGCGATCGCGACGCGCATGCCCGCCATGATCTCCTGGTAATAATGCAGGTTGTGCCAGGTCAGCAGCATCCCGGCGATCATCTCTCCCGAGCGCACGACGTGGTGCAGATAGGCACGGGAATAGGACCGGCAGGCCGGACAGGCGCAGGCGTCGTCGAGGGGGCGGGGATCTTCGGCGTGGCGGGCGTTCTTCAGGTTCACCTGGCCCCGCCGGGTCCAGGCCTGGCCCGTGCGGCCGGAGCGCGAGGGCAGGACGCAATCCATCATGTCGATGCCGCGCTTGACCGCGCCGACGATGTCGGCGGGCTTGCCCACGCCCATCAGGTAGCGCGGCCGATCGGCGGGCAGCATGTCGCAGGCGTAGTCCAGCACGCCGAACATCGCCTCCTGCCCCTCGCCGACGGCGAGCCCGCCCACGGCGTAGCCGTCGAACCCGATCCGGGTCAGCGCCGCCGCGCTCTCCTCGCGCAACTCGGGCGTGACGCCGCCCTGCTGGATGCCGAAGAGGGCATGACCGGGCCGGTCGCCGAAGGCCGCCTTGGACCGTTCGGCCCAACGCATCGACAGGCGCATGCTCTCGGCCACGCGAGCCTTCTCGGCGGGCAGCGCGGGGCATTCGTCGAAGGCCATGACGATATCGGAGCCCAGCAGGCGCTGGATCTCCATCGAGCGTTCCGGCGTCAGGTGATGGCGCGACCCGTCGATATGGCTGCGGAAGGTCACGCCCTCCTCGGTCAGCTTGCGCAGATCGGCGAGGCTCATCACCTGGAACCCGCCCGAATCGGTGAGGATCGGCCGGTCCCAGTTCATGAAACGGTGCAGCCCGCCGAGCCGCGCCACCCGCTCCGCCCCGGGGCGCAGCATCAGGTGATAGGTATTGCCGAGCAGGATGTCGGCCCCCGTCGCCCGCACGTTCTCGGGCAGCATCGCCTTGACCGTGCCGGCGGTGCCCACGGGCATGAAGGCCGGCGTGCGGATCTCTCCCCGGGGGGTGGAGATCGTGCCGCTGCGGGCGGCGCCGTCGGTGGCGTGGAGGGTGAAGGCGAAACGGTCCATCGCCGCCATCTGGCCCAACCGCGCCCGGCTGGCAAGCGCCCCGCCGCGTCAGGCCCCCGGCGGGACGCGCACCGCCCCGCCATCGCCACGGGCGCCGGGACGGTCGCGGCGGCGGACGCAGACCCGAGGTTGTCGCGCCGCGCCCTGCCCCCCGGCACGGGGCCTACCCCCCAAGAGCCTTCCGATCCGCACGCAGCGGCCCCGCGACCGCCAGCCCTTTGCCTTCGCCCCGTGCGCGTGCCAAAGGGGCGCGGACGTCGGAAAGGAGAGAACCATGACCGATCCCCTGCGCCTGGGCTGGGAGGAATGGGTGGCCCTGCCCGATCTCGGCCTGCCCGCGCTCAAGGCCAAGATCGACACCGGCGCCAAGACCTCCGCGCTCCACGCCTTCGAGATCGAGCCCTTCGGCCCGGCGGCGCGGCCCAAGGTCCGGTTCCTGGTCTATCCGGTGCCGAACCGGCCCGACCTGGCGATCCCCTGTTCGGCGCCGCTGCTCGACCGCCGCGAGGTGACCTCGTCGAACGGCGAGTCGGAATTGCGCTACGTGGTGGAGACGCGGCTGAAGATGGGCGAGCGGATCTGGCCGGCCGAGGTGACCCTGACGGACCGCGGCAGCATGCAGTACCGCATGCTGATCGGCCGCCAGGCCATTCCCGAGGACGCGGTCGTCGCGCCGCAGGAGAGCTTCTGCCAGCCGCAGATCGGCTTCGACGTCTATCACTCCACGCGCGTGCGCGAGGTGGCGCCCGACCGGGCCCTGCGCATCGCGGTGTTGAGCCGGGAGGCGCGGAACTATTCCACCCGACGGCTGGTGGAGGAGGGCGAGGCGCGCGGCCACGCGGTGGAGGTGATCGACACGCTGCGCTGTTACATGACGCTCAATCCGCTCGCCCCCGACATCCATTACGACGGCAAGCGCCTGCCGCGTTACGACGCGGTGATCCCGCGCATCGGCGCCTCGATCACGCCCTACGGCACCGCCATCGTGCGCCAGTTCGAGACCATCGGCACCTGGGCGTTGAACGGCTCCGCCGGCATCACCGCAAGTCGCGACAAGCTGCATGCCCACCAGGTGCTGGCGCGGCAGAAGATCGGCATGCCGGTCACCGCCTTCGCCTCCTCGCCCAAGGATACCGGGAACCTGATAGGCATCGTCGGCTCGGCGCCGCTGATCGTGAAGCTGCTGGAATCGACGCAAGGAAAGGGCGTCGTCCTGGCCGAGACCCGCAAGGCCGCCGAGAGCGTGATCGACGCCTTCCGCGGGCTGAAGGCGAACTTCCTCGTCCAGCAATACGTGAAGGAATCCAACGGCGAGGACATCCGCTGCATCGTCATGGGCGGGCGTGTGGAAGCGGCCATCAAGCGCACCGCCGCGCCCGGGGAGTTCCGCTCCAACCTGCACATGGGCGGCAGCGCGACCCCGGTGAAGATCACCAAGGCCGAGCGCGAGACGGCGATCCGCGCCGCCCGGGCCTTCGGGCTGGGCTTCGCGGGGGTGGACCTGCTGCGCTCCTCCGAGGGGCCGAAGGTGCTGGAGGTCAATTCCTCGCCCGGCATGGAGGGCGCGGAGAAGGCCAGCGGCAAGAACCTCTGCGCCGCGCTCTACGACATGATCGAGAAGCGCGTCCGCCCCGGCCCGGCGCGCAAGAGCCGCAGCCGCGTCACCGCCGGGTGACCGGCACGCGACCGGACCCGGCAGGGTGACGCGGCCGGTCGCCGCGCCATATGGCACGGGCATGACGGTTCTGCGCGCCCTTCTTGCCTGCCTCCTCCTGCTCCTTCCACAGCCCGGCCGGGCGCAGCAGGAGGGCGGACCGCCGGGCACCTACTTCCCCGTGGCGATCCTGAACGAGGGGCTGGGACCGCGCCCGCCCTGGATGGACCTCTCGACCCCGCAATCCGCGATCGCGAGCTTCCTCGACGCGGTGGGGGACGGCGACGCGGATGCCGCGGCCCATGTCCTCAACCTGGCCGACCTGCCGCCCCGGGAGCAGGCCGCGCACGGCCCGCGGCTGGCCATGGAGCTTGGCACGGTGCTGGCCCGCCGCGCGGTGATCAGCTGGCGCAAGCTGCTGGAGCGGCCCGACGCCCTCGACGCGCGGCAGAGTTCGTCGGTCGCGATGGCGGGCGAGCCGCGCCGCTCGATCCTGATCGGGGTGCTCGACCAGGGTGCGCGGGAGGCGGCGATCCGGCTCAACCGGGTCCGCCCCGCGAACGGCGAGCCGGTCTGGGTGTTCTCGGCACGGACGGTGGCCCATATCCCCGCGCTCCACGACCGCTACGGCCCGACGGCGGTGGAACGCGCCCTGCCCGCCTGGCTGACGCGGCAATCCGTGTTCGGCTTCACCCCCTGGACCCTGCTGGGCCTGCCCACGATCCTCGCGCTCGCCTGGGTCGCCGGCTGGACCAGCTGGAGGATCTTCCACGCCCTCTCGGCCCGGACGGAACGGGGCTCGCGCACCCGGGTCGTGATGGATGCCCTGCGCTGGCCGTCGATCATCGTGGCCGCGACGACCGTGATCCTGCTCCTGTCGCTCTACGTCTTCGCCGTATCCGGGCCGGTCGCGTCGGTGCTGACGCCGGCGATCCTGGTGGGCTACGTGGTGGCCGTGCTGCTGTTCGGCATGTCGGCGCTGGACACCGCGCTGAACCGGATCGTCACGATGGATTCCGACCGGCTGGCCGATCCCGACAATTCCACCGTGCGCAACCAGGCCACGCTGATGACCGCGGCGCGGCGGGCCCTGATCGTGGTGGGCGTCCTGGTCGGGCTGGGGATCGTCATGGCCTCGGCCAACCTGTTCCGCACGCTCGGATTCTCGCTTCTCGCCTCGGCCGGGGCGGTGACGCTGGTGATCGGTTTCGCGGCGCGGCACGTGCTCGGCAACATCCTTGCCTCGCTGCAGATCTCGGTCAACCGGTCGGCCCGGATCGGCGACCGGATCGTCTTCGAGGGCGATTTCGCCACCGTGGAGCGGATCCACTTCACCTATATCCAGCTCAAGACGATGAAGGACAACCGGCTGATCGTGCCGGTCAGCATCTTCGTCAACGACAAGTTCGAGAACTGGTCGATGGAGGATGGCGGCATGACCTGCCACGTCCCCATCGTCTTCGCCCCCACGGCGGATCTCGACGCGATGCAGGAACGATTCCTCGCGCTGGTGGAGGAGGAGCCGCTGATCCCCGACAAGAGCAGCGCCACCCTCTGGGTGATGTCGCAGGACGCGGTGGGGATCACCGTTCGATTCCAGTTCCGCGTCGAGGATCCGACCGAGACCTGGACCACCGAACGGCGGATGCAGGAGCGCGTGCTGAAGGCCGCCCAGGATCTGGAGGCGGAGAGCGGTCGGATCGTCCTGCCCCGGGCGGCGGTCGATGCGGCGGGCTGAGTCTGGACGCCCGGCCGTGGAATCCTTATGTCTTCTCTCGGCCATTCCGAAGGAACCGTCATGTCCCAGACCGAGCAGCTCGAAGGCGCCCCGCTGATCAAGCCCTCCACCACCGACCATCCGCTGCACGAGCAGATCGTCGAGGCCTGCCGGTCCGTCTACGACCCCGAGATCCCGGTCAACATCTACGATCTCGGCCTCGTCTACACGATCGAGATCAGCCCCGAGAACGAGGTCGACGTCACCATGACGCTGACCGCGCCGGGCTGCCCCGTGGCCGGCGAGATGCCCGGCTGGGTCGCCGAGGCGATCGAGCCGCTGCCGGGGGTCAAGCAGGTCGACGTCCAGATCACCTGGGATCCGCCCTGGGGCATGGACATGATGACCGACGAGGCGCGGCTGGAGCTGGGCTTCATGTGACTTCCGGCGTCGCGCCGGACGGGTCGCCAGGGGCGGTGCGGAGGGATCCGTGCCGCCCCTTTCGCATGGGGGCCGGGGGCCCCGGATGACCCTACGTCGCGCGATGTGGCCTTGACTGTCACCCTCCCGTGAACGGATCGTCGCGGCACCGTAACGGGCCGTCGCCAGGATGGCCCCAACCGACCGAGTGGAGGACATCCCATGCATACCCGATTGCTGCTCTCGGCGGCCGCGATTCTCGTCGCCGCGCCCGCCATCGCCCAGGATGGCGCAGACCAGGGCGGGAGCGGCGTCGATTACGGCCCGCGGCCGGCCTATCTCGTGGGCAAGCTGCAGGAGGGCGAGCTGAAGGAGACGCTGATGTCCTGCAGCGGGCAGGCCGGCAGCCAGAGCAAGTTCTCCATCGGACATCGCGGCGCGCCACTGATGTTCCCCGAGCATACCGCTGAATCGAACCGCGCAGCCGCCCGCATGGGGGCCGGCATCCTCGAATGCGACGTGACCTTCACTGCCGACAAGGAACTCGTCTGCCGCCATGCCCAGAACGACCTGCACACCACGACCAACATCCTGACCACGGACCTGGCGGAGAAGTGCACGACCGGGTTCACCCCCGCCGAGGGCGCGACCGAGGCCACGGCCGAGTGCCGCACTTCCGACATCACGCTCGAGGAGTTCCGCACGCTCGAGCCGAAGATGGACAGCTACGACGCCGCCGCCACCACGGCCGAGGAGTTCCAAGGTGGCGTCGCCCCTTGGCGCACCACGCTCTACGCCAACGGTGCGACGCTCCTGACCCATGCGGAATCGATCGAGCTGTTCGACAGCCTCGGCGCCGATTTCACGCCAGAGTTGAAGGCGCCTTCGGTGGAGATGCCTTTTGACGGCTACAGCCAGGAGGATTACGCGCAGGCGCTGATCGACGAGTACAAGGACGCGGGGATCGATCCCTCCCGTGTATGGCCGCAAAGCTTCCAGCTGGAAGACGTGCGCTACTGGATCGAGAACGAGCCGGAATTCGGCGCCCAGGCCGTCTATCTGATGGACGAGTACGACACCGTCGAGGGCTACGACCACACCGACCCCTCCACCTGGCCCAACACCATGGCCGAGCTGAAGGAGATGGGGGTGAACCACATCGCCCCGCCGATCTGGATGCTGCTGACGCTGGAAGACGGCGAGATGGTGCCCTCGCCCCTGGCGGAGGAGGCGAAGGCCGCCGGGCTTGGCCTGATCGCCTGGTCGCTGGAACGCTCCGGCCCGCTGGCCGATGGCGGCGGCTGGTACTACCAGTCGGTGGCCGATGCGATCGACGGCGACGAGGACTACCTGAACGTGGTCCATGTTCTGGCCCAGGACGTGGGCGTCGAGGGGATCTTCTCCGACTGGCCGGCCACGGTGACCTACTACGCCAATTGCATGGGGCTCTGATCCGGGCGCGGTCCGGCAGGGAAAGGGCGGCCGCCGGGCCGCCCTTTTCTTGTTTCCAGTCATATGCCTGACGCGCAGACCTCGCGCATTGCGCGAAGCGTGGGCCGATGCCCCGTCAGCCCTTCAGGAAATCGATGAGGTCGCGGTTCAGTTGTTCGGAATGGGTCGCGGTCAAGCCGTGCGGGGCGTCGTCATATTCCTTCAACGTCGCTTTCTTGATCGCCTTCGCCGCGGCCCGGCCGGAGGTGTCGATCGGCACGATGTCGTCCCCGGTGCCGTGGACGATCAAGGTCGGCACGTCGAACTTGGCCATGTCCTTGCGCAGATCGGTATGGCCGAAGGCGTCGATGCAATCGAGCGTCGCCTTGGGCGACGCCATCATCGCCATGTTCCACGTCCAGTCCAGCGTCGCCTGGTTGGCCGATCCGCCGTAGAAGCCCGGGAAGAAATCGCGCATGAAGCCGGGGCGGTCCTTGCGCACGGCGTCCTTCATCTGGCCGAAGACGCTTTCGTCCACCCCGGCCTCGTTGTCGTTCGTCTTCTTCATGAAGGGCGCGATGGAGCCGATCAGCACGGCCTGGCGCAGCCGCGCCGTGCCGTGGCGGCCGATATACCGGCTGACCTCGCCGCCCCCCATAGAGAAGCCGCAGATCGTCGCGTCCCGCAAATCGAGCGCATCCATCACCGAGGCCAGGTCATCCGCCATCGTGTCGTAATCGTAGCCCTTGAAGGGCTGCCCCGACCGGCCGAAGCCCCGCCGGTCGTAGGCCACCACCCGGAAGCCCGCCTCGGTCAGTGCCAGCGACTGGTGCTCCCAGCTGTCGGAGTTCAGAGGCCAGCCGTGGATCAACACGACGGGCCGGCCGCTGCCCCAGTCCTTCACGTAGAGCTCGGTCTTGTCCGTGGTCTGCACGATCGGCATGGCGCCCCTCCTTCGGCGATCTGGTCGTGGAACCAACACGGCAGGGGATGCGGCGTTCCCTCAGCGGGCCCGGGCCCAGGTCTGGCCGCGGCAGATGCCGAAGACGCAGCCCTTCACCTCCAGCCGGTCGCCCGACAGCTGCATCCGCGAATCGTAGACCTTGTCGCGGTCCGGTGCCCAGATCCTGCCGTCGGCATAGCTGCCCCCGCCCCGCGGCTGCATGTCCCAGACGATGCGGCGGCCGACCTTCTCGGACTCCATCGGCGTGCCGGACGAATCGTAGGCCCGCGCGATGGTGCCGCACAGCGCATCGCCGCAGGGCACGATGCGGACCAGGGCGAAATTGCCGTTGTCGTCGGCCTGCGTGCGCCAGGCGCCGGTGACGGGATCGGCCGCCTGCGCCATCCCGGCGAGGCAGATCGCGGCGGCGGCGAGCGTGAGACGTCTCATGGTGCTGGTCCTCCCTTGCTGGGCGGATCGTCTCTGCCGCAGGCCGTCCGGGCAAGCGCGACGCCGCGTCTTGGCAAGCGCGGCGCCCGGTGGCACAGACGGCCGCGTCTCGACTGAGAGGGAGCGGGCATGATCCTCTATCCGGCGATCGACCTGAAGGACGGGCACTGCGTGCGCCTGCTCAGGGGCGACATGGACGCGGCCACGGTGTTCGGCGACGATCCCGCGGCCCAGGCCGTCTCCTTCCAGGAGGCGGGCTGCGAATGGCTGCACCTTGTCGACCTGAACGGCGCCTTCGCCGGGCGGCCGGTGAACGCGGCGGCGGTGGAGGCGATCCTCGCCCGGGTCGAGGTGCCGGTGCAACTCGGCGGCGGCATCCGCGACATGGCGACGATCGAGGCCTGGCTCGACAAGGGCCTCGCCCGCGTGATCCTCGGCACCGTCGCGGTGGAGGATCCCGACCTCGTGCGCCGTGCCGCCCGGGCCCATCCTGGCCGTATCGCCGTCGGCCTCGACGCGCGGAACGGCCGTGTCGCCACGCGCGGCTGGGCCGAGGAGACCGACCGCCTGGTCACGGACCTGGCGGCGGAGTTCGAGGACGCGGGCGTCGCGGCGATCATCTATACCGATATCGACCGCGACGGCGCCATGGGCGGGCCGAACATCGCCGCGACCGAGGCGCTGGCGCGGGCGGTGTCGATTCCGGTCATCGCCTCGGGCGGCGTCTCGTCGCTGGACGATCTGGTGGCCTTGCGCGAGACCGGCGTGATCGCCGGCGCGATCTCGGGCCGCGCGCTGTACGACGGCGCGCTGGACCTGCGCGCCGCATTGGAGGCGCTGTCAGGCTAGTTGCCGGCGGCGGCCGAGGCGAAGTTTTCCAGGGCGCCCTCCATCTTCCGCAGCGCCTCGAGGTCGTCGTCCACCTCCAGATCGTCGACCATGTCGTCGACCTCCTGCCAGGCCACGTAGGTCTGCTCGCCCTCGGCATAGACCAGCATGCGCAGCGGCAGAACCAGTCCGGCGCGGCGGTCCTGCTGCATCACCGGCGTGCCGAGTTGCGGATTGCCGAAGACGAGGAGCTTCGAGGGCCCCAGATCCATGTCCACGTCGGCCGCGCCCTGGCCGTGATCGACGGTGGCGAAGATCGTGGCGCCCGCCCCCTCGACCGCGTTCTCCAGCCGCGAGAAGGCCTCTTCCACGCTGCCCTGCGCCTCCCGGCGCTCGAAATCGGCAAGGGCCGGCGTGGCGGCGAGGGCAAGAACGGCGAGCGAGAGATACTTCATCGTGGATCCTCCATGTCCTGTCGGAAAGTCGCGCGCGGCCGCGCGAGTTCCCCTTCCCCCGCCGCCCCGGCCGCGCTACGACCCCGCCATGCTGAAGACGCGCGTCATCCCCTGCCTCGACGTCGCCGATGGCCGCGTGGTCAAGGGCGTCAACTTCGTCGACCTGCGCGACGCCGGCGACCCGGTGGAGGCGGCGCGGGCCTACGACGCCGCCGGCGCCGACGAGCTGTGCTTCCTCGACATCCACGCGACGCACGAGAACCGCGGCACGATGTTCGACCTGGCCCGCCGCACGGCCGAGGCCTGCTTCATGCCGCTGACCGTGGGCGGCGGCGTCCGCACGGCCGACGACGTGCGCAACCTCCTCCTGTCCGGGGCCGACAAGGTCAGCTTCAACTCCGCCGCCGTGGCGGACCCGGACGTGGTGGCGCGCGCCGCCGACCGGTTCGGGGCGCAATGCATCGTCGTCGCGATCGACGCCAAGACCGTGGCGCCGGGCCGCTGGGAGATCTTCACCCATGGCGGCCGCAAGCCCACCGGCATCGACGCGGTGGAGTTCGCGCGGACCGTCGTGGCGAAGGGCGCGGGGGAGATCCTGCTGACCTCGATGGATCGGGACGGCACCCGGTCGGGCTTCAACATTCCCCTCACCCGCGCCATCGTCGACGCGGTCCCCGTGCCCGTCATCGCCTCGGGCGGCGTCGGCACCCTCGACCACCTGGTGGAGGGAGTGACCGAGGGCGGCGCCTCGGCCGTCCTCGCCGCCTCGATCTTCCATTTCGGCGATTTCACCATCGCCGAGGCGAAGGCCCACATGGCCGCCGCCGGCATCCCGGTGCGCCCGGCATGAGCGACGATCCCCTCGCCCGCCTCGCCGCCACCATCGAGGCCCGCCGCAGCGCCGAGCCGGGATCGAGCTGGACCGCGACGCTCCTGTCGAAGGGGCCGGAGAAATGCGCCGAGAAGTTCGGCGAAGAGGCCGTCGAGGCCGTGATCGAGGCCGTCCGGGGCGACCGGGACCGCCTCACCGCCGAGGCGGCGGACGTGATCTATCATCTTCTGGTCATGTGCGCGGCCTGCGATGTTTCCTTGGCCGACATCGCCGCAGAGCTGGCGCGGCGGGAGGACAGATCGGGGATCGAGGAGAAGGCGCGCCGCTAGGCCACCAGCGCCTCGATCACCCCCGGCAGGGTCTCGCCCGAGACGGTGGGGGCCTGCATCGCATCGGAATAGGGCTTGCCCCGGTCCACGTAGCCGGTCTGCAATCCGGCGGCGATGGCGCCCTGGCAATCCCAGGCATGGCAGGCGACCAGCGCCATCTGTTCGGGCCCCACGCCGGCGGCACCGGCAGCATAGGTATAGACCCGCTCGCGCGGCTTCCACACGCCGATCTCGTCGATGGAGATGGTGCGGACCACGAGATCGATCAGGCCGTTCCGCTCCAGCAGCCGCTCCGTCACCTCCGGATCGCCGTTGGTCAGGCAGAAGACCGGAATGCCCCGGCTTCGCAGCAGTTCGAAGGCCGGGCGCACGTCGTCATGCGCGCGCAGCTCGCCGAAACCCTCGAAGATCATCTGCCGGTCGGACGCGGTCACGCCCATCTGGCCGAGCGTCGCGGCCGCGATCTCCTTGAAAGGCTTGTAGATGCCCACAGTGTCCAGCGCGAAGGCATCGCGCAGCAGCGAGGCGAAGAACGGCTCCAGATCGGCCTCGCTCAGGCCCGCCCTGGCCAGTCGCGGCCGTAGCGGTTCGAGCGGGAACAGCGTCTCGATGACGTCGAAGGCGATGGCTTTCGGTGCGGGCATGGCGTCCTCCTCCGCTCGAAAACGTCCGCCGCCGGGCGCCCGTTCCTCAGGCCGCGCCGTGGCGGGCGTCGCGCGCCGCCTTCAGCTTCGCGAAATCGTCGCCGGCGTGATAGCTCGACCGCGTCAGCGGCGTCGCCGAGACCATGAGGAACCCCTTGCCCCAGGCCGCCCGCTCGTAGCCGGCGAACTCCTCGGGCGTGACGTAGCGGTCCACCGCGTGATGGCGGGAGGTGGGTTGCAGGTATTGCCCCACGGTGATGAAGTCCACGTCCGCCGCGCGCATGTCGTCCATCACCTGGTGCACCTCCTGGCGGCGCTCGCCCAGGCCCACCATGATGCCGGACTTGGTGAACATCGTCGGGTCCAGCTCCTTGACCCGCTGCAGGAGTCGCAGCGAGTGGAAATAGCGCGCGCCCGGCCGCACCTCCGGGTAGAGGCCCGGCACCGTCTCGAGGTTGTGGTTGAAGACGTCGGGGCGCGCGGCGATCACCACTTCCAGCGCTTCCGGCCCGCAGCGCAGGAAATCCGGCGTCAGCACCTCGATCGTGGTGCCCGGCGCCTGCCGGCGGGTGGCGCGGATCGTCTGGGCGATGTGCTCCGCCCCGCCATCCTCCACGTCGTCGCGATCGACCGAGGTGATGACGACGTGGTTGAGACCCAGCTTCTTCACCGCGTCGGCGACCCGCCCCGGCTCGAACACGTCGAGCGCGTCGGGGCGGCCGGTGGCGACGTTGCAGAAGGTGCAGCCGCGCGTGCATATCTCGCCCATGATCATCATGGTGGCGTGGCCCTGGCTCCAGCATTCGCCCACATTGGGGCAGCCGGCCTCCTCGCACACCGTCGTCAGGTTGTGCTCGCGCATGATCTCCCGCGTCGCGCGGTAACCCTCGCCCGCGGGCGCCTTCACGCGGATCCAGTCCGGCTTCTTCTGGCGCGGCGTCTCGGGGCGGTGCGCCTTCTCGGGATGGCGCTCCTGGGGGATCTTCAGATCACGCGGCATGGGCGGGCCTCCTTTCGTCACGACATAAGCGGAGCCTGCCGCCTTGTCCACGCGGGCGATCAGATCCCGAACACGACCTCCAGCTCGAATCCCCGGCCGGCGCTGGTCACCGTCTTGTCGCCGCCCAGGCTCTCGACCGCGCTCTCGATGATCGACATGCCGAGACCGCTCGCCGACCGCGACGGGTCGAGCCCCACCCCGTCGTCGCGACAAGTCAGGCGGAACTGGCCCGGCCGCTCCTGCCGACCGTGGAACTCGATCCGCCCGTCCTGCCCGTCGGGGAAGGCGTGCTTGAAGCTGTTCGTCGCGAATTCGTTGACGATGATCGCCAGCGACCCGGCATGACCGGCGGCCACGTTCACGTCGTCCATGGCCATCGATATGATCACATGTTCGGGCGCCGAGGCCCGGATCAGCTGCACCACGGAGTCGAGAAACCCGCTGAGCGCCAGCCGCCGCTCGTTGCCGGACCGGTAGAGCTCGGAGTTGAGCGCCGCGATCGTGTCGATCCTCCGGCTCACCACCTCCAGCGATTCGCGGGCCTCCGCCGAGGTGACGCGCCGCGCCTGCAGCCGCGTCAGCGACGAGACCGACTGCAGGGAGTTCTTCACCCGATGATCGACCTCGCGCCGCATGACATCGGCACGGCGCAGCAGCCGCCGCAGGTCCAGCTGCGCCATCACCTGCCGCGAGAGCACCGCCAGGAGCGCCAGCTGCGCCTGGCTCAGCCGCCGCGGCCGGCGGTCCATCACCGTCAGCGCGCCAATGATCCGCCCCTGCGGCGTGAGAAGCGGCGCAGCGGCATAGAATCGAACAGCCTCCGCCCCCGTGCAGATGCGGACCTCGGCGGTGCGCGGGTCGCGCCGGGTATCCTCGATCATCGTGACATCCGTGGTGGCGTCTGGGCCCATGAGGACCCGGGCGCAGAGCGTCTCCTCGAGGGGAAGCTCGGCCACGCCGGGCCCGACGCGGGCGACGAACCATTGCCGCTGTTCGCCGATCAGCGACACGTTGCCCATGGGCACGCCGCACAGGGCCGTCACCAGATCGACGATCTCCTGAAGGGACGACAGGTCGGTGTCCCTCGATAGTCCATACGATCTGAGCGCGGCCCGGCGCGCGCGGCGGTTGTCTTGGCTGAGCATCGCGGGACGTCCCAGGGGTTCGCGAGGAGTAAACAGGATCGGCGTCCACCCTGCCAGTCCCGCGTGTGGCATGGGACGGGTTTGTCGGCCGGCCCGACGGGCCGGCCTCCTGTCAGCCGATCAGCCCGCCGCCGGCGCCGTCGCGCTCCTGGAAATGGCGTGCCAGCCGCTGCAACGCGATCCGGAGCACGATCTTGCCCGACCGTGCCGCCCAGCCCATCTGCTTCTCGACAGTCTCGAGCCCTTCGAGCCGGCAGCAGACCCGCAGTGTCACGTCCCCGAGCCCGGGCCCCAGCTCGGCCAGCGCCGCGGCGAGACGGGCTTGCGCGCCGGTCGTGCCGGGGCCGTCCGGGCCCTCCGGCGAGGGGTCGTAGAGGAAGGATTCCCAGCCTTCGGTCGGCTCGCCGCTCATCACCGCGATCTCGAATTCCTCGCGCAGCCGCTCCCCGGCGCGTACCAGTTCCGGGGTCAGGAACGGCGCGCCGTCCTTGTCGCGGCGGCGCGCCAGGACCAGGATCGGCGTCTCCGTCACCCCGTAGCGCGCGCGCTGATCGGGGTCCTCCGCCTCGCCCGCCCCGCCGCCGGCCGCCTCGCGCGAAAGGAAGTCGCGCAGCGCCGCGCGCCCCGCCCCGGTGATCCGGTAGCGCGCGATCCGCCCGGTGGAGCTCGCCGCGATCCAGTCGCGCAGGGCCATCGCCTCGGCGACCTGTCGGTCGAGCGTCCCGGTCCGGATCGTCTGTCCGTCCCTGGCCTCGCGCACGACGACCGCCTTCTCCATCCCCTCGGCGACGGCGAGGCAGGCGCCGGGCTCGGCGAGCCGGCGCAGGATGCGGACGGCCTCGGTCTCCAGCTGTTCGGTGCAGGGCGGCAGGTCCTTGATCGGCGCGGTGGGTGTCATGATCTCGCTATCCTCGGGCTCGACCGGGGCCGCGGCCCCGGTGCGCTGCCGGCCGAGCCGGTGCAGCGCGTGATCAACGAGAGGGTCGTCGCGGCGCAGCTCGAACCGGCGCACCTGTCTCAGGACGGTGGAGGCGTGACACCCCGCATCCCTCGCAAGCGAACGAATCGACCGCCCGTGGACGACATGCGCCAGGTAGGTTTCGACGTTGTCGGGAACCCAGCCCGGCAAACCGTCACGTGGCAAAGCGGCCATTCCGACTTCCTCTCTTCCGTGCGGGTCGATTTTTCCACTGTGTTGAAACAACTTTTAGTTGTTTGCGTTAGCGGATTGTTAACGACCTTGTCGCAGGTCCCAATTTCCTGACGTATTGTTAATACAGGTATTTGGGACCGCACGCCGATCGCGGCCCAAGCGCAACGCGCAACCATTGCGTGCACTCTGGTCTCAAGAGAAGCAGACGGAGTGACCCAGATGACGATCCTCGACACACCGCTCGCCACCCTCCGCCGGCCGCGCCTGCTGATGAGCGCGGCACGATTCGGCCTCGGGGGCTACGATCGGGATGCGGTCCTGCCGCGGCTCCTGGGCGGGGATACCCCCCTGCCCGGACGCGCCTGCGTCGATATCCTGGTGGAGAGAGAGGCGGCGAGCGAACGCGCCCGCCAAAGCGGCGCGGCCACCTATTCCATCGCCGAGCATGTCGACCTGCTGACCGCGCTCGTCGCCGAGACGCGGCTCTACATCGACACGCGGGCGGTCAGCTGAAGCTGTCGCTCATCTCCGACTTGCGGCGGGTGACGTACTCGGCCAGCCGGCCCGCGATCTCGGGGTCGAGATCGGGCTGCTGGTACTCGGCCAGCAGCTTCTCGACCCGCGCCTCGGCCAGCGCGACGGTGTCGCGCCCGCCCTCCTCGGCCCAGGTCTCGTAAGGCTTGTAATCGAGCAGCTGACTGCGCCAGAAGGCCTGCTTGAAGTTGGCCTGGGTATGCGCGCAGCCGAGGAAATGGCCCCCCGGTCCAACCTCGCGCAGCGCGTCCATGGCCTGGCCGGTCTCGGACATGTCGACGCCCTTGGCCAGCTGGTGCAGCGCGCCCAGCTGGTCGGCGTCCATCACGAACTTCTCGAACGAGGCGACCAGCCCGCCCTCCAGCCAGCCGCAGGCATGCAGCATGAAATTGACGCCGGAGAGCAGGCCCATCTGAAGGCTGTTGGCGCTCTCGTAGCCGGCCTGGGCATCGGGCAGCTTGGCCCCGGTGAAGGCCCCGGCGGAGCGGAACGGCACGCCGAGGCGCCGCATCAGCTGCCCCGCGCCATAGGTGATCTGGCTCGCCTCGGGGGTGCCGAATGTGGGCGCGCCCGAATTCATGTCGATCGAGGTGACGAAGGCCCCGCCGATCACCGGCGCGCCCGGGCGCACGAGTTGCGAATAGGCCACGCCGGTCATCACTTCCGCCAGCACCTGCGTCAGCGTCCCGGCGGTTGTCACCGGTGCCATCGCGCCGCCCACGATGAAGGGCGAGACGATGCAGGCCTGGTTGGCCGCGGCATAGACCTCCAGCGCGCCCATCATCGTGGCGTCGAAGGTCAGGGGCGAGTTCACGTTGATCAGCGAGGTCAGGACCGTGTTCGCATCGACGAAATCCTCACCGAACAGGATCTGGCACATCTCGACCGAATCGGCGGCGCGCGACGGCTCCGTCACCCCGCCCATGAACGGCTTGTCCGACAGGGTCATATGCGCGTGCAGCATGTCGAAATGGCGCTTGTTGACGGCGATGTCCGTCGGCTCGCACAGCGTCCCGCCGGAATGGTGCACCCATTTCGACATGTAGCCCAGCTTCACGAAGCTGCGGAAATCCTCGATCGTGGCATAGCGGCGCCCCTCCACCCGGTCGCGCACGAAGGGCGGGCCATAGACGGGGGCGAGCACGAGGTTGCGCCCGCCGATCTCCACCGACCGATCCGGGTTGCGGGCGTGCTGGGTGAACCGCGCCGGTGCCGTCTGGCACAGCTTGCGCGCCAGGCCGCGCGGGATCCGCACCCGGTCCCCCTCGACCTCGGCCCCCGCCGAGCGCCACCGCTCCAGCGCGCCGGGATTGTCGGGAAAGACCACGCCGATCTCCGCCAGAACCGTCTCGGCATTGGCCTCGATGATCTCCAGGGCTTCTTCGTTCAGAAGCTCCAGGTTGGGCACGTTGCGCTCGATGTAGCGGGCCGCCTCGATGCGGACCGCGGTGCGCTCCGCCCGCCGGGCCGCGCCGCCACCGCCGCCGCCCTTGCTCCGCCGCCGCGTCGCCGTCTCGCTCATGGAAAGCCTCCCTGCCGCTCCGTCCCGGCATAGGGAGAACCGGACCCCGCCCGCCGTCGATAAGCGCCGCTTTGAGGGGAAAACCGACATCCGCCGCCGCGCCCGCGACTTGCGCCGCACGCGTCGCGGCGCTATCGGCCCGGATATGAGCGATGCCCCCCTCCTGCCCGGCCACCGGGACGATCACCAGAAGCTCCTGATCATCGATTTCGGGAGCCAGGTGACGCAGCTCATCGCGCGCCGCCTGCGCGAGATCGGCGTCTATTGCGAGATCCACCCGTTCAACGCGGTCGACGAAGCCTTCCTCGATGCGTTCGCCCCGCGCGCGGTGATCCTGTCCGGCGGCCCCGCCAGCGTCGCCGACGCCGGCAGCCCGCGCCCGCCGATGAAGGTGTTCGAACTTGGCGTGCCCGTGCTCGGCATCTGCTACGGGCAGCAGGTGATGATGCAGATGCTGGGCGGCGAGGTGGTGCGCACGCCCGGCTCGGCCGAGTTCGGCCGCGCCTGGATCGAGCCCACCGAGGAGCGGCTGGAGCTGATGAAGGGCTGGTTCCATGGCCACCGCGAGCAGGTCTGGATGAGCCACGGCGATCATGTCTCGCGCCTGGCGCCGGGCTTCCGCCCCTTCGCCACGTCGCAAGGCGCGCCCTTCGCCGTGACCGCCGATCCCGACCGCCGCTTCTTCGCGGTCCAGTTCCACCCCGAGGTGCACCACACCCCGGGCGGGCGGACCTTCCTGAGCAATTTCTGCGCGCTGGCGGGGTTCACCGGCGACTGGACCATGGGCGCCTATCGCGACCAGGCGATCGAGGCGATCCGCGCCCAGGTGGGCGAGGGCCGGGTGATCTGCGCGCTGTCGGGCGGGGTCGACAGCTCCGTCGCGGCCGTCCTGCTGCACGAGGCGGTGGGCGACCAGCTCACCTGCGTCTTTGTCGACCACGGCCTGCTGCGCAAGGACGAGGCTCAGGAAGTGGTGGCCATGTTCCGCGACCACATGAACCTGCCCGTCATCCATGCCGACGAGTCGGACCTGTTCCTGACCGCGCTCGAAGGCGTCTCCGACCCCGAGCAGAAGCGCAAGACCATCGGCAAGCTGTTCATCGAGGTGTTCGAGAAGCACGCTTTCGAGATCGGCGGCGCCGAGTTCCTGGCCCAGGGCACGCTCTACCCGGACGTGATCGAATCGGTCAGCTTCTCCGGCGGGCCGTCGGTGACGATCAAGAGCCACCACAATGTCGGCGGCCTGCCCGAGAAGATGGGCATGACCCTGGTCGAGCCCCTGCGCGAGCTGTTCAAGGACGAGGTCCGCGCGCTCGGCCGCGAACTGGGCCTGCCGCCGCATTTCATCGGCCGCCATCCCTTCCCCGGCCCCGGCCTCGCCATCCGCTGCCCCGGCGAGATCACGCGCGAGAAGCTCGCCATCCTGCGCGAGGCCGACGCGATCTTCATCGACCAGATCCGCCGCCACGGCCTCTATGACGAGATCTGGCAGGCCTTCGTCGCCATTCTGCCCGTCCGCACGGTGGGCGTGATGGGCGACGGGCGCACCTACGATTACGCCTGCGCGTTGCGCGCGGTGACCAGCGTCGACGGGATGACGGCCGACTACTATCCCTTCACCCACGACTTCCTGGGCGAGACGGCGACGCGGATCATCAACAGCGTCCGCGGCATCAACCGGGTGACCTACGACATCACGTCGAAGCCCCCGGGCACGATCGAGTGGGAATAGGCCCGGCCGGCACGCGCGCATCCCGAGCCGCGGGAACCCCGTCCGGCGCGGCCGCGCCTACGGCCGTGCCGGACCCCGGCGCCATTCGGCGCGCGGCCCTGTGGATGACCGGCGCCATCGCCTCCTTCTCGGCGATGGCGGTCGCGGGGCGCGAGGTCTCGGTCGAACTCGACACGTTCGAGCTGATGGCCTACCGCTCGCTGATCGGCTTCGCGCTGGTCCTGGCCGTGGCCGGCCCGGCCGGGCGCCTCGCCCGCGTCCGCACCGACCGGCTGGGCCTGCACCTGGTGCGCAACATGTGCCATTTCGCCGGGCAGAACCTGTGGTTCCTCGCCATTGCCCTGATCCCGCTGGCGCAGGTCTTCGCGCTGGAATTCTCCTCGCCGATCTGGGTCGCGCTGGGGGCCCCGCTGATCCTCGGCGAGCGGCTGACCGCCCGGGGGCTACTGGCCGTGCTGGTGGGCTTCGCCGGCATCCTGATCGTCGCCCGCCCCGGTGCCGCGCCGATCGGCCCGGGCCAGGTGGCCGCGGCCCTCGCCGCGATCGGCTTCGCCGGGTCGGCGCTTTTCACCCGCAGGTTGACGCGGACAGACGGCGTGGTCTCGATCCTGTTCTGGCTGACGGCGATGCAAGCGGTGATGGGGCTCGGGCTCGCCGCTGTCGATGCCGACATCGCCTGGCCCTCGGCGGCGATCTGGCCGTGGCTCGCCGTGATCGGCGTCGCGGGCCTCACCGCCCATCTTTGCCTGACCACGGCCCTGTCGATCGCCCCCGCCAGCCTCGTCATGCCGATGGATTTCCTGCGCCTGCCCGCCATCGCGGTGATCGGCATGGCGCTCTATTCAGAACCGCTCGACCCGTGGACCTTCGTCGGCGCGGCGGTGATCGTCGCCGGCAACCGGATCAACCTCCGACAGAAGCGCCCTGTTACATAAACGTGACGCCGCGTGATCGAAGCGCCCCCCGACGTCAGGTCACAGTGTCGGCGGCAGAGGCTCTGCGCCATGGGGGAACGTGCTTTCGACGCGTCAATCTGGAGGAGACCATGCGGACACGACACCTCACTGGCCTGGCGGCGCTGTGCCTCGCGCCGGCCTCGGCCATGGCGCTCGGCCTCGACCGGTCCGGCCAACCCGTGGAAGTCCTCTTCGAGGACGGCAACTATTTCCAGTTCAGCGTCAGCCGCGTCTTCCCCAGCGTGGACGGCACCGACACGCTCGGCTTCGACACCGGCAACGTGGCGGAGGATTTCAATCAGATCGGCGCCGGGGTGAAGTTCCAGCTGACAGACGAACTCTCGCTCGGGTTCATCGCCGGGCAGCCCTACGGTGTCGACGTCGAATACCCGGATGACCGGTCGCTTCTGCTCGGCGGCACGATCGCGCAGGCCGACAGCAGCGAGTTGCTGGCGATAGCCCGCTACGAGTTCACCGACAACTTTTCGGTCCATGGCGGTCTGCGCTACACGTGGCTCGAGGCGGATGTGAGGCTCTCGGGCCTCGCCTATGGGGGCCTGAACGGCTACGAGGTTTCGCTCGACCGGGATGGCGATATGGGCGTCGTTGCCGGTATCGCCTACGAGCGGCCCGAGATCGCCCTGCTCGTCGCGCTGACCTATTTCGGCAAGACCGAGCATCAGCACGACACGCGGGAGACCCTGAACGGCGTCGGCGTCGGCGACATTCCCGCGGCCGCGCTTGGCCTGCCCGTGAACCCGTTCTCGACAGAGTCGACGACCGTCGTGGAGACCCCGGAAGCCATCAACCTCGACTTTCAGACGGGGCTGAACGAGCGCACGCTGCTTTTCGGCCAGATCCGCTATGCCTGGTACGGCGACGTCCTCGTCTCGCCCACCTTCTACGACGCGGCCGATCAGCCGGCCAGCCCGAATACCAGCCTCACCCAGGTCGAGGACAATTACGCGGTAACGCTCGGGATCGGCCGCGCCCTGACGGAGGACCTGTCCGGCGCCATCTCGGTTCGCTACGTCGCCAAGGACGACGACGATCTCGTCTCCCCGCTCTCGCCTATCAACGGGCAGACCGCGCTGAACCTCGGGCTCAGCTACGACGTCAACGAACAGGTCACCATCTCCGGCGGCCTGCGCTACGCTTGGCTCGGCGATGCGGAACCCGAGACCGGCACGCCCGACGTGGCCCGCGCCGATTTCGAGGACAACCACCTGATCGGCATCGGCCTGCAACTCGGCTACCGGTTCTGATCGGGCCCGGCCCCGCGCCGCCGCGCGGGGCCGCATCTCCCCTGTCGCCGGCCCGGGCGGCGCGCTAAGAGCATTCCATGATCTACGAGAGCGCAGAGGCCTGGCGGCGCGCCCCCGACAAGCGCGTGATGCTGTTCGGCATGTCCGGGCTGGGCAAGACCTACCTGTCCTCGCTGCTGCGCGAGGCGGGGGGCTGGTTCCACTACTCGGTCGATTACCGCATCGGCACCCGCTACATGGGCGAGCACATCGCCGACAACTTCAAGCGCGAGGCGATGAAGGTTCCGCTCCTCCGCGAACTCCTGCTGAGCGACTCGATCTATGTCGGCTCCAACATCACCTTCGACAATCTGGCGCCGCTCTCGACCTATCTCGGCAAGCCGGGCGACCCGGAGCGCGGCGGCCTGCCCTTCGACGAATACATGCGCCGGCAGGAGCTGCACCGCGAGGCCGAGATCCTGTCCATGCGCGACACGGTGCGCTTCATCGACCGCGCCTGGGACATCTACGGATACACCAATTTCGTCTGCGACACCTCCGGTTCGATCTGCGAGGTGGCCGATCCCGACGACCCCGACGATCCGCTCCTGTCGCTCCTCGCGCGGCACCTGCTCTTCGTCTGGATCGAGGGAACGGAGGACCATACCGCGGAGCTGGTCCGCCGGTTCGACCGCGCGCCGAAGCCGATGTATTATCAGCCGGCCTTCCTCCGCGCCGCTTGGGACGCCTACCTGGACGCCACCGGGGGGGCCGCCGAGGAGGTGGACCCCGACGCCTTCGTCCGCTGGACCTATGCCCGCGCCCTCGCCCACCGCGCGCCGCGCTACCGCGCCATGGCGCGGCGGGGCGTCACCGTGACGGCGGACGAGGTCGCCGCGGTGCGGCACGTCGCCGATTTCGATGACCTGATCGCCGCCGCCATCGCCCGCGAATCCTGAGCCGGCCGCGACAGGTCACGGGGATTGCCGTTTCCCCGGATCGCGCCTACCTCTCTGCCCCGCCCCAGCCGGAGCCTGCCGGATGCCTATCAAGCTGCCCTCGGACCTTCCCGCCTTCGACGTGCTGCGCCGCGAGGGCGTGCAGGTCATGGGCGCGGCCGAGGCGATGCGGCAGGACATCCGCCCGCTGCGGATCGGCCTGCTGAACCTGATGCCGAAGAAGATCCAGACCGAGAACCAGTTCGCCCGGCTGATCGGGGCCGGCCCGCTGCAGATCGACTTTCACCTGATCCGCATGACCGAGCACCAGACCCGGAACACCGCGCCGAGCCACATGGAGGCCTTCTACCGGCCGTTCCGCGAGGTGCGGGAGGAGAAGTTCGACGGGCTGATCATCACCGGCGCCCCGATCGAGCATCTCCCCTTCGAGGACGTCACCTACTGGGACGAGCTCACGCAGGTCTTCGAATGGACCCGCAGCCACGTCCATTCCACCTTCGGGGTCTGCTGGGGCGGCATGGCGATGATCAACCATTTCCACGGCGTGCCCAAGCACCTGCTCCCGGCCAAGCTCTTCGGCTGTTTCCGGCATCGCAACCTCGATCCCGCCTGCCCCTATCTGCGCGGCTTCTCGGACGATTGCGTGATCCCCGTCTCGCGCTGGACCGAGATGCGGCAGGAGGATATCGACCGCGCCCCCGGCCTGCGCACGCTCCTGGCCTCCGACGAGGCCGGGCCGGCGCTGGTGCAGGATCCCGGCCACCGGGCGCTCTACATCTTCAACCACTTCGAGTACGACGACGACACGTTGAAGCAGGAATACGACCGCGATGTCGCCGCCGGCGCGCCGATCAACGTGCCCGGCAACTACTTTCCCGATGACGATCCCGGGAGGCCGCCGCTCAATCGCTGGCGCAGCCATGCCCACCTTCTATATGGCAACTGGATCAACGAGATATACCAGTCCACGCCCTATGACATCGAGAAGATCGGCGCTTAGCGCCGCGGCCCTCCTGATGGCGCTCGCCGGCTGCGGCGCGATCGTCGACCAGCGGATCGAGGCCCGCGCCCGCGAGGCGCGCGAGGCCCATCCGCCGCAGGGTCAGTTCATCCGCGTCGACGGCCGCCGCCTGCACTACGTCCAGGCCGGGTCCGGGCCCGACCTGGTGCTGCTGCACGGCGCCTCGGGCAATACCCGCGATTTTACCACCGGCTTCGTCGGCCGGCTGGCCGACCGCTACCGAGTCACCGTCTTCGACCGGCCGGGGCTTGGATATTCCGAGGCCAATCCCGCCTATGACGGCCCGTTCGACGCCCGCGCCGAGGGGCCCGCCGCCCAGGCCGAGCTGCTGCACCGCGCGGCGGAACGGCTCGGCATCACGCGCGAGATCGTGCTCGGCCATTCCTACGGCGGCGCCGTGGCCATGGCCTGGGCGCTCGACCACGACCCCGCCGCCGCCGTGATCGTCTCGGGGGCGACGCAGCCCTGGCCGGGCGGGTTGGGGCCGCTCTATTCCCTCACCGGAACGGCGCTCGGCGGCGCGACCGTGGTGCCGCTGATCTCCGCCTTCGCGCCCGAGGCGCTGGTGCGCCGGGCCATCGCCGCGGTCTTCGCGCCGCAGGATCCGCCGCCGGGCTATGCCGACAGGGTCGGCGCCGCCCTCGCCCTCCGCGCCGGGGCCTTCCGCACCAATGCCCAGCAGGTCAAGGGCCTCCGGCCGCATCTGGTGGAGATGTCGCCGCGCTATCCGGGGATCGACCTGCCGCTGGAGCTCGTCCACGGCACCGCCGACGGGGTCGTGCCGCTGGAGATCCATTCCGGCCCGCTCTTCCGCCAGGTGCCCGGCGCCCGGCTGACCCGTCTGGACGGGATCGGCCACATGCCGCACCACGCCGCCCCCGAGGCCGTCGTGGCGGCCATCGACCGGGCCGCGCGGCGCGCCGGATTGCGCTGACCCCGGGCGGCCTCTAGCCTGTCCCTCCCGGAGGGAGACGACACCATGGACCTGCCGTTCGACGGCGCGATCACCCGCTTCGCCGAGGGCGCGCCGACCGCGATCCGCAAGACCCTCGCCGTCGCGCCCAAAGACGCGATCGTCACCTCGAGCTACCCCTATTCCGAGCGGATGCCGCGCGCGCCTTACGCGGCGACGCTCGCGGCGCTCCAGCTGCAGCTGGCGCGGCTGCAGGCGGACATCGCGTGCACCGGCAAGCGCCTGGTGGTGCTGTTCGAGGGGCGCGACGCCGCCGGCAAGGGCGGCGCGATCCGGCGCTTCCGCGAGAACATGAACCCGCGCCTTGCCCGGATCGTCGCCCTGCCCGCCCCGACGGAGCGCGAGCGCGGCCAATGGTATTTCCAGCGCTACGCGGCGCATCTGCCCGCCGCCGGCGAGATCGCGCTCTACGACCGGTCGTGGTACAACCGCGGCGTCGTGGAGCCCGTCTTCGGATTCTGCACCGAGGCGGAGCGCGCGCTGTTCTTCGACCAGGCCCCGGATTTCGAGCGCATGCTGGTCGGTGACGGCATCCACCTGGTGAAACTCTGGCTGACCGTCGGCCGGGCCGAGCAGCTGCGCCGCTTCCTCGCGCGGGAGCGCGATCCCCTGAAGCAGTGGAAGCTGAGCCGGATCGACGTCGAGGGGCTGGCGAAGTGGGATGACTATACCCGCGTCATCGCCGAGACTTTCGCCCGCACCCATACCGACGCCGCGCCCTGGACGGTGATCCGCGCCGACGACAAGCGGCGGGCGCGGATCGCCGCCATCCGGGCGGTCCTGTCGCGGCTCGACTATGCCGGCAAGGACGCATCGGTCGCCGCGCCGCCCGATCCGCGCATTGCCGGCGGCCCCGAGATCTGGCCCGGCCACGATGCCTAAGCGCGGCTACCACCACGGCGATCTCGCCCGGGCGCTGGTCGAGGCCGCGCTCGTGCTGATCGAGGAGAAGGGCCCGTCCGGCTTCACCCTGACGGAGGCCGCGAAGGCCGCAGGTGTCACCCCGGCCGCGGTCTACCGCCATTTTGCCGGCCGCGACGATCTGATCGCGGAATGCGCCCGGCAGGGCTACGAGATCTTCGCCGACCTGATGGAGCATGCCTTCGAGAGCGGCCAGCCCTCTGCCCTGCGCAGCTTCGAGGCCACCGGGCGGGCCTATCTCGCCTTCGCCCGCAAGTATCCCGGCCATTACGTCGCGATGTTCGAATCCGGCCTCTCGACGCAGCGCGACCCCCGCCTGCATGCGGTGGCGACCCGGGCCAACGCCGTGCTCGAACGCGCCGCCGAGGCGCTGTCCCAACGGATCCCGCCCGACAGGCGTCCGCCCGCCCGCATGTTCTCGGCCCATATCTGGGCCATGAGCCACGGCGTCGTGGAACTGTTCGCGCGCAATTCGCCGGGCACCAACGTGCCCTTCCCCCCCGAGGACCTGCTGGAGACCGGGATCGGGATCTATCTTCGCGGTCTCGGCCTCGTCGCCCCGGACGACTAGGCACGGGGCGGGTCTCGCGAATGACCCGAACCCGAAGGCGGAACCCGGCGGCGCCGGACTCCGTGGGCGTACTGGGATTCGAACCCAGACTGGATCGATTTTAAGTCGACTCTCTCTACCGGTTGGAGTACACGCCCGCCGCCCCCGACTAGCCGGGGCGACGCCGCGCATCAAGCCGTTGCAAGGTGCGCGGCGCCGAAGCCGACGGCCCGGCGATCAGCCCTCGACGCAGTTCTGCAGGTCCTCGGCCGAGGGACCGTTGGGCGTGCGGCCCAGGTTGTAGGGGGCCGAGGCCTCGCGCCACTTGGCGTAATCGTCCAGATACTCGACCATCGACAGATAGACCTCGCCGGCCGAGGGGCTCTCGCAGGAGACCTCCACGATCACCTCGTTGGCGATCTGCTGGATCTCCTCCAGCGCCTCGTCGGAATAGCGGTCGATCTGCACCGCGTCCTGCCACTTGGCATAGGCCTCGGTGGCGCGCTTCTCGGTGAAGGCCAGCGACCACATCATCGTGGCGTCGGCGGCGATGCGGAGCTTCTCCTTCGCCTCGTCGGACAGCGCGTCCCAGGCCCCCTGGTTGATCATCACGCCGAAGACGGAGGCCGACTGGTGCCAGCCCGGCGTCGACCAGTTCGAGGTCACCTGCTGGAAGCCCGCCGACCAGTCCACGTTGGGCGTGGAGAACTCGCCGCCGTCGATCACGCCGCGCTCCAGCGCCTGATAGACCTCGCCCCCGGCCATGGAGACCTGGCTGCCACCCAGTCGCTCCAGAATGCGGCCCTGCTCGTTGCCCGACACGCGCAGCCGCATGCCCTCCAGATCCTCCAGCGTGACGAGCTCCTGGTTGGTGTGGAACCCGCTCTCGTTGTTGGTCACCCCGTAGGGCAGGTACATCATCCCGAACTCGCCGTAGGTCTCCTCGTAATGGGCGCGCCCGCCCCATTCCTGGATCCAGTTGACGTAGTCGACCGCGTTGAACAGCGCCGGCGTGGTCGCCAGCGGCGTGAAGGCGGCGTCGCGCCCGGCCCAGTAGCCCGGCCAGTCGGCCCCGGCCTGAACGGTGCCCGACTGCACCGCGCCGAAGACCTCGCCCGCGGGAACCAGCGATCCGCCCTCGTAGAAGTCGATGGTCAGCTCGTCGCCCACCAGCTTGTTGGCGAGGTCCACGAAGTGCCGGTCGAACTCGATCAGCTCCAGCGACGAGGGCCAGGTCGTGGTCATCGTCCAGGTTTCCTGGGCGGTCGCGGCGCCCGTCAGTCCGAGGCCGAGCGCCGTGGTGGCGGCGAGGATCTTGATCGTCATGCGTCTCTCTCCCTGTCGTTTGTTTTCAACCGTAAAGCACGTCCGGCAGCCAGGTGACCAGCCCCGGGATCAGCGCGACCGCCAGGCACATCAGCACGATAAGCCCGATGAACGGCAGCACGCCGACGATGATGTGGGTGGTCTTCACCTCCTTCGGCGCGATCGCGCGCAGATAGAACAGCGCGTAGCCGAAGGGCGGCGTCAGGAACGAGGTCTGCAGCACCACCGACATCAGGACCACGAACCACAGCAGGTTCACATCCGGCATCTCCTGCACGATCGGCAGGAAGATCGGGAACGAAAGGAGCACGATGCCGGTCCAGTCGAGGAAGGCGCCGAGCACGAACACGATCCCCATCATCACCGTGAGCAACAGCCACGGCTCCATCTCGAGCCCGCGGATCAGCTCCTGCGTCGCGCGCAGGCCGCCGGTGATGTTGAACACGCCGGTGAAGGCCGTGGCCCCCACGACGATGAACAGGATCATGGCCGAGGTCTTCCCGGTCTCCTTCAACGCGTCGTAGAAGCTCGGCCAGGTGAACCGCTTCCGCGCGACCACGATGACGAGGGCGAGCGCCGCGCCGATGGCCGAGGCCTCCGTCGCCGTGGCGATGCCGACGAGCAGCGAGCCGAGGATGCCGAAGATCAGCAGGAGCGGCGGCACCGCCTCCTTCAGCAGCATCAGGTAGAGGTCGCGCCGCGGCGGCATGTCCTCCGGCGTGACCGACGGCGCCATGTCGGGCCGGATCGCCGCCAGGATGGCGACCCAGACGGCATAGAGCAGCCCCAGGATCACGCCGGGCAGCATCGCGCCCGCGAACAGCTCGCCGACCGACAGCGGCGAATAGGACGCCATCAGGATCAGCATGATCGAGGGCGGGATCAGGATGCCCAGGCATCCGCTCGCGGCGATCACGCCCGTGGTCAGCGTCGGGGCATAGCCGTATTGCAGCATGGGCCTGAGCGCCATCACCCCCATCACGGTGATCGAGGCGCCGATGATGCCCGTCGTCGCCGCCAGCAGGATCGAGATGAACACCACCGCCAGGGCCAGCCCGCCGCGCACATTCGACATCAGCAGGCGCAGGGACTCGAACATTCGGTCCGTCACGCCCGAATTGGACAGGAACTGCGCCATCAGCACGAAGAGCGGGATGGCGATCAGCGTGTAATTGTCCAGCACGTCTCCGAAGATGCGGTTGATGACGATGCCCAGCACCATCGGCTTGCCGGCGATGAACGCGCCGAGCACCGCAGTGCCCCCCAGCACGAAGGCCAGCGGATGGCCCATCATCAGGCCCAGCACCAGAAGGCCGAACATCAGAAGCGCGATCGTCTCACCGCCCATCGCGCGCATCCTCCCGGTCGAGCAGCAGCTTCAGCACCTCGCTGATCCCCTGGATCAGCAACAGCCCCGCCGCGAGGCAGAGCGCCGCCTTCAGCGGATAGACCGGCACCGCGACGGCGCCATAGGTCGTCTCGCCCTGGTTCCAGGAGGTGCGGGCGAAATCGAAGGACCGGGTCACGAAGACCCAGCTGAAGGGGAAGAAGAAGATGACGTATCCGGCCACCTCGACGCCACGGCGCACCCTGTCCCCGAAGCGTTCGAGCAGCAGGTCCACCCGCACATGCGCCTGATGGCGCAGGGCATACCCCCCCAGCAGGATGAAGTAGAAGCCGTAGAGCTGCTTGGACACGTCGAAGGCCCAGCGGGTGGGCGCGTTGAACGCGTAGCGCAGGACCACGTCATAGATGATGACGCCCATGAACACGATCGCCAGGACCACGACGATCCGCCCCACGATCTCGTTCACCGCGTCGATGGTGCGTATGACCATCCCCCCCATCGGCCAAGCCTCCTCCGAGCCTGAATTTCCGTGGGGTCGTTGCACGGACGGGGCCGGTCCGCAACGCCTGACCGGCCCCGGATGCGTGACGTCAGTTCGCCGCGGCGGCCTGCAGCAGGGGTGTTATGTTGCGCACGGTGGCGCGGCGGTTGGCCCGCTCGTCATCCTCGGTGGCGACCTTGAGGAACCGTTCGCCATAGCCCTGCACGACGAGGTTCGACGTCGGCACGTCGAAATATTCCCCGAGCGCCAGCGCCACCGACTCGGCCCGCCGGTCGGACAGGGCGAGGTTGTAGGCCGCGTCGCCCACCGCGTCGGTATGCCCCTCCACCAGGAAGACCGCCCGCGGGTTCTCCGCGATCGTGTCCCGGATATAGGTGCCGAGCGCGCGCAGCTGCTCCGCCTGTTCGGGGCTGATCGCGGCGGAGCCGGTGTCGAAGGTGATCGCCTCCAGGTCCACGGCGGGCACCTGCGTAGCGCACCTCCTGGATGTTGCGCACCTGGTTCAGCGAATAGGCGCGGTCGAAGTTGCGGTCGTAGGACAGCGCCTCGCGCAGCGCCTGCTCATCGGACAGGTCGACCGAGCGCGAGGGCTGTGCCGACTGCTGCAGACGCTGGACATCGACCGGGCGCACATCCTCGCCCAGGTCGTCGATCAGAAGGATCCGCTCGCCATTCGGCAGGATCCGCTCCCGCCGCAGAACGCGCAGATCCGCATCGCGGATCGTCACGATCCGGCTGCCGTCTTCGTAGGCGACGGTGGTGCGGCTCGACCCGTCGTCGAAGGTCTGCGTCTCGAGCTGCGACCCCGGCCGGGCAAGGATGGCGTTGTCGTCCTTGATCAGCTCGTAATCCCCCTCGCCGCGGGAGACGACCACCCGGTCGTCGGACGAGGCCACCACACGGCGGTTATTGTTCAGCATCGCGCCGACGGCCAGCGCGCCCGCACCGAGGAGCAGGCCCTTCTCCAGCGTGCTCAGGCCGCCTTCGTCCTCGTCCTCGTCACGCTCTGCCGAAACCTGCCCGGCGTTCGCGTCCTCGGTGCGGTCGATGCGGCTCCGGAAATCTTCCGAGGAGCTTCGCGCCGTCTCCTCGGTGACGGTCGTGCTCTCGGTCTCGACCGGCTCGGCGTCCTCGGCCGCCGCGGCGGCGCGGGGCGCCTCGCCCTCGATGGCCGCGGATTCGCTTGCGGTCGCCTCGCCCTCCCCCGTGGCGGTGGGCGCCTCGCCCGCCGCGCCGGACCCGGCTTCGGCGGCACTTTCCTCCGGGGCGGCTGCCGGCGAACCGGCATCGTCTTCCCCGGCCCCGGGCTCTGCCGCGCGCTCCGCGTCCGACGCTTCGACCCCGGTCTCCCCGGTGGTCGGGGCCGGCTCCGACCCGGTCTGGGCCTCCGGGGCGGTAGACCCCGCGTCCATCTCGGCGTCCCCGCTCTCCGCGGCCGACGGCGCGGCGGCCTGCCCCTCGGTGGGCGCATCCGCATCCGCCGCGCTGTCGGGCGCCGCCGCATCCGGCTGCGCGGCCCGCTCGGCGGCGTCGGACGTTCCTTCGCCCTCCTCCCGCAGGGCGTCCTCCAGATCCTCGGTGCTCGGCGCCCCGGCCGACCCTGCGGTCGCATCGGCGCCGGCCGACCCGTCACCCGGCTCAGCCCGCGGCTCGGCCGTTTCCCCGCCGGTCCCGGTTTCCATGGTCCCGCCGGTCGCATCGGCGCCGGCTGATCCGTCACCCGCGTCCGGCGTTTCCCCGCCGGTCTCGCCCTGCGCCGCACCGTCTGGCGCCGCGGCGGATGGTTGCGCCTCGCCTGCCTCCGGTACGGGCGCTTCCGCCTCCGGCGCGATCGTCTCGATGGACTGGCCGGTCCCCGCGGCGGCGGCCGGATCCTCCGTCGCGGCGGCATCCGGCGCGGGGGCGGCGTTCGTTTCGGGTTCGCCCGCCTGCGCCGGCGCCTCCTGCGGCGCCTGTGCGTCCTGCGCGGTCGGTGCCGGCTCGGGCGCGGCCTCCTGTGCCGCGGACGGCGCATCGGTTTCCTGCGCCTCCGGCGCCGCGACGGGGGCGTCCTGACCCGGCACGGTCTCCGGCTCGCCCCCTCCGGCCGCGGGATCGCTGACGGTCGTGCAGGCCGGGTTCTCGGGGGTCTCGGCGCAGTTCAGGTCGCCGGATTGCGCCGCTTGTCCCTGCGCGTCCTGCTGGGCCTGCGCCAGGGCGGGAAGCGGCAGGGCGAGATTGAGGCTGGCCAGGATCGCCGTCGTGGCCTTGAGCGATGTGCGCATGTGGTCCTCCAATACCAACGGTCTGAAGCTCAAACCTCATGTGCCGGATCCCCGTTCCCCCGCTCCCCGCCCCGCGGCGGAGATCAGCCCATCATCCGCAGCATCCGCGCCCGCTCGCCGACATCGTCGGGCCGCGAGATCGCCCGCGCGAGGCCCTCCAGCGCGGCGATGTCGTGCGCGGCGCGGAACGAATCGACATGCCGCATCATCGTCGCGATCCCCGCCGCCCGGGGCGCGAAGCCCTCGAACCGCAACAGCGGGTTCAGCCAGACCACCTTCCGCGCGCTCAGCTGCAACCGCCGCATCGACCGCTCCAGCAGCTCCGGGTCGCCACGATCCAGACCGTCGGTGATCAGCAGCACGATCGCCCCCTGCCCCATGACCCGCCGCGACCAGTCGCGGTTGAACCGGTCGAGGCTTTCGCCAATGCGCGTGCCGCCCTCCCAGTCCTGGGCCTCCGCCCCGGCGGCGGCCAGGGCGGCGTCCACGTCGCGGTTCCTGAGATGCCGGGTGATGTTGGTCAGCCGGGTGCCGAAGGTGAAGGCGTGCACCTCGGCCCAGCCCGCGCCCTTCTGGTTCGACACCGCGTGCAGGAAATGCAGCACCGCGCGGGAATACTGCGCCATGGACCCCGAGATGTCGCAGATCGCCACCAGCGCGGGCCACCGGATCCGCTGGCGACGCAGCGCGAAATCGGTGACCTCGCCGCCGCGCCGCATCGCGCCGCGCATCGTGCGGCGCCAGTCGGCCTGCCGGCCGTGGACGCTGGCCATCATCCGGCGCGAGCGCAGCGGCGCCACGGGCAGGGTCAGCCGCGCGATCATCTTGCGGGCCCGCGCCATCTCTGCGGTCGACATCTGCTCGAAGTCGAGGCTGCGCAGCCGCTCCTCGTCCGACATCGTGCGCGAGGCGTCGATCTCCAGCACGTCGCCGGCGGGTTCCTCCTCCGCCCGCGGCAGATCGGGCTCCTCCGCCCCGGCCAGGATCGCCTCCGCCGCGCGCCGTTCCGCCGCACGGGCCTGTCGCTCCTCCTGCGTGCCGCGGATCGAGGGGGCGAGGAACGACATCATCTGCTCCATGAAGCGCGGATCGCGCCAGAACAGGCGGAATACCTGGTCGAAGACCTCGCGCTCCTCGCGCCGCGACACGAAGCAGGCATGCAGCGTCCAGTAGAAGTCGCGCCGGTCGGTGAACCCCGCCGCGGCCACCGCGCGCACGGCCTGGACCACCCGGCCCGGGCCCACCGGCAGGCCCGCGTTGCGCAGGGCCCGCGCGAACCAGGCGAGGTTGTGGACCAGCTTGGGATTCTCCGGCAGCGGCAGGTCGGAGACCTCAGCCACGGCCGGACCCCGCCGCGCGCGCGTCCGGCGCGCCGCTCATGCCGTCTCCAGCTCCGCCCGGACCCGATCGAGGATGCGCCGCGCCTCGGATCCTTCGAGCCGCTGGATGTCGTCCTGGTATTTCAGCAACGCGCCCAGCGTGTCCGCGATCATCTGCGGGCTCAGCTCCACCACGTCGAGCGCCAGGAGGCAGCGGGCCCAGTCAACCGTCTCGGCCACGCCCGGCTTCTTGAACAGGTCCTCGCTCCTGAGCGCCTGCACGAAGGCCACGACCTGCCGCGACAGCGTCTCGGAGGCCTGCGGGGCGCGCGCCTTCAGGATCTCGATCTCGCGGTCGAAATCGGGATAGTCGACCCAGTGGTAGAGGCAGCGCCGCTTCAGCGCGTCGTGCACCTCGCGGGTGCGGTTCGAGGTCAGGATCACGATCGGCGGCTCGGGCGCGCGGATCGTGCCCAGTTCGGGAATCGAGACGGCATATTCGCTGAGCGCCTCCATGAGGAACGCCTCGAAGGGCGCGTCGGTGCGGTCGATCTCGTCGATCAGCAGGACCGGCGCGCCGCCGTCCTGGGGCCGCATCGCGTCGAGAAGCGGGCGCGAGATCAGGTATTCCTCGGTGAACAGCTCCGATTTCAGCGTGTCGCGATCGGCCCCGCCCGCCGCTTCGGCGGCGCGGATCGCGATCATCTGCTCGGCGAAGTTCCATTCGTAGACGGCAGAGGCCGAGTCGAGCCCCTCGTAGCATTGCAGCCTGATCAGCCGCCGCCCCAGAGCGGTGGAGAGCGCCTTGGCCAGCTCGGTCTTGCCGGTCCCCGGTTCGCCCTCGAGGAACAGCGGCCGGCCGAGCGTCAGTGCCAGATAGACCACCGTGGCCAGCGGCCGCCCGCAGACATAGTCCTGCCCCGCCAGCATCGCCTCGACGGCCTCGATCGAGTCCGGTTTCCTCGCCATGTCCGTCCCTTCCCTGCGCGCGCCACCAACCTGCACCGACCCGGCCCGCGGTCAATGCGTCCTTGGTGGCAGGCGCTCTGGCGCGGCCGGCGCCCATGCCCTATGACACGGCCATGACCCGCCTCACCCTCCGCCGCCCCGACGACTGGCACCTGCACCTGCGCGATGGCGCCATGATGCGCGGAGTCCTGCCCCAGACGACGCGCCATTTCGGCCGCGCCATCGTCATGCCGAACCTGGTTCCGCCCGTGGTGACCGCCCGAGACGCGGCCGAGTATCGCGACCGGATCCTCGCGGCCAAGCCCAAGGGCTCGCCGTTCCGCCCGCTGATGACGCTGTACCTGACCGAGGAGACGGACGTGCGCGACCTGCGCGCGGCGGCCGAGATCGGACTGATCGCGGCGGTGAAGCTCTACCCGGCCGGGGCCACCACGAACTCCGCCTCGGGCGTGCGCGATTTCGGCAAGGTCCGCCGGGTGCTGGAGAACATGGCGCAGATCGGCCTGCCGCTCCTCGTCCACGGCGAGGTGACCGACCCCGAGATCGACATCTTCGACCGCGAGGCGGCCTTCATCGAGCGGGTGCTGGACCCGATCCGGCGCGAGACCCCCGGCCTGCGGGTGGTGATGGAGCATGTCACCACCAAGGACGCGGTGGACTATGTCCGCGGCGGCGGGCCGGACCTGGGCGCGACGATCACGGCGCATCACCTGGTGATCAACCGCAACCACATCCTCGCGGGGGGCATCCGGCCGCATTACTATTGCCTGCCGGTGGCCAAGCGCGAGAGCCATCGCCGAGCCCTGGTCGAGGCCGCGACCTCGGGCGGGGGCGCCTTCTTCCTCGGCACCGACAGCGCGCCGCACACGGACGCGGCCAAGCTGCAGCCCTGCGGCTGCGCGGGATGCTTCACGGCGCCCAACGCGCTGTCTGTGGTGGCGGAGGTGTTCGACGCCGCGGGGGCGCTCGACCGGCTGGAAGGGTTCGTGTCGCTGAACGGGCCGAGCTTCTACGGACTGGAGCCGAACCCGGATACGATCACTATGGTGAAGGGCGATCCGATCGAGCTGCCGGAGCGGATCGAGACCGGGGACGGGCCGGTGACGGTGTTCGATCCGGGCATGGCGCTGCACTGGCGCGTGGAGGGCGACGGGACGGGGACTTGAGGCGGTCGATCCCCGGGTCTATTCAGGGACGACACTCTGAGCGGAGCCCGCCCATGCCCCCAAGATGCCTCGTTATTTTCGCCCTGTTCGGCCTTGCCGCCTGCGCTACCATCGAGGGAGCGGGGCGCGACCTGCAGACCGCCGGGCGCGTGATCGAGCGGGAGAGCTACGAGGCGCGCAACTGAGCCGGAAGGCGGCGCCGATACCCTTCATGCGGGGCCGGGCGGGACGCCGCCGGGACCGCGCAAGACCATGGATTTGAACATGAAATCATTGACCATCGCCGCCCTGATCCTGCCGCTCGCCGCCTGCTCCACGGAGCGGGAGGTGAGCCGGACGACCATCGTCGCGAGCGTCACCGGGGACCAGCAGCGGGCCTGCCGCAACGCCGCCGCCAATGCCCGGAACATGGAGGGCGAGGACGTCGTTATCACAGGCGCCACGGCGACCACCACGGGGCCGAGCCTGGACCTGAACGTGGGCGGGGCCGCGGCGACCTGCAAGATCGACATGCTGGGCGAGGTGGAGGGCGTGTCCTTCGGCCAACCCCCCTCCACGGAAGGATAATTTCGGATGAAGAACCCCTGGATGAGCGCCTGGCTCTCGGCCGCGAACTCGATGACCGGCGCGGCGCGCGGGCAGATGATGGCCGAGGCCAGCAAGACGCAGACGCAGATGATGCAGGAGTGGCAGAAGGCCTGGATGGAGGCCTGGACGGGGATGATGTTCCCCTGGACCCAAGGGTCGAAGCGCCGCCGCTAGGCCGCCACCCGCCGCTCCACCAAGACCGGACCGCAGGGGCCGGGCCGCCGCCAGCCGGGGGTCCGGCCCCTGCCGTTCGGGGGGCGGGCCGGCGCCCCGCACCCGCCGGGCGGGCGCCGGGACGGGCGGCGCGCGCAGGCCTCGGGCGGGGTTAACCCGGCGCGGCGCATGCTGTCCCCTCTCCGAGGCGGGGGTGGACGATGGGACGGGCGAAGGAACGGAACGGCGCGGGGCCGGCGGAGGCTCCCGAGGCGGCGGACGACGCAGTCGGGCGGGCCGAGGCGGAGATGGCGCGGATGCTGCGCGAGGCGCAGGAGACGGTGGAGATGCTCCACGCCCGCGAGACCCGCCGCACCGCCGTGCCCGACGGCTGGGAGATGGTGCCGCTGGAACGCCGGGTGCCGAAGGAGAAGATCACCCTGCGCCTCGACGGCGACGTGCTCGACTTCTTCCGCGCCACGGGGACCGGCTGGCAGACCCGGCTGAACGCGGTGCTGCGGCTGTTCATGCAGGCGCGGGAAGCCAGGCCGCGCGCGGCCGAAATCTCTCCCCCGGCGGGCGGCCCCGCGATGACCGTCCCCGCAGGCGAGACGATGCGGGAGAGTTGCGGGATGAGACGGTGTTTCACGGCCCTGGTCGCGGCCGTCCTCACGGGGGCCGGCGGGGTGGCTGGCGCGGCGCCGCACTATTCCTTCACCCATGCGGGATTGGCGAGGGGGCCCGGGTGGAAGGGACGTTCCGGGCGGTCGACCTGAACGGCGACGGCTACGTCACCACGCGCAACAGCACCCTGCCGGTGGAGATCACGGGGTTCCGCGCAGGCTTCACCGGCAACAGTCGCGTTCCGGCCTTCGACCTCGCGCCGCCGGAGGTGGCGGTCACGGCGGTCTACGTGCTGGGGAGCGGCGGGTTCGGCAATTCGGCGATCCCCGGCGACGTCGCCTTCGACGGGGTGACGGCGACCACGATCCGGCCAGGATCATCGGTCTTCAAAATGTCCGGTCTACACCAAATATGTTAGACTTAATTTCTAAGTGGTATGCATTGAAAAGCTCCGAGCAAGTTCCTTCAACATACTTCACACAGTTATCGACTGTGTTGTTACTGCGTGTTAAATCGTGATTTATTATTTTGTAGGAAAGTATTTGCCGTAGCTGTAACTATCAGGTAACACACCCATAAAAAGTAGTATATGTCCTTTTAATTTTATGACCTTCAGGTCTTTGCTCGCTGAAGAAGTCGGTTCGTTAAGTCGGTAATCCATACCCCAATATCATGAGATAGTCAGCTTCAGTTATCCACTTCTTATTTTCTCCCCAACCTCCATACTATAACTTTCAGTGAAAGTCTTAATGCTATTAGATTTCTTCACTAAGGTCAGGAAGCGTTTTTTCTGAACCAAACCAGTCCGTCCACTGAGGCGAGCTTCTGGCTCTCCTACGACGCCGTATGGGTGAACAATCCTTAATGCATCTAACACTCGCACGCGCTTAATTCAGAGCGCGGGAAGAAGTCCCTGCTCGCGATCAAAAAAAATCTTTCGATGCACCTATCATAGTTGAAACAGATGAAGCCAATCTTCGGATAATCTTTCGCAAAGGGTCTGCAAAACTACTACCCTCAGCAAGCAACCGAAACGTTTGGGCTATCCAGGTATCGCTAGGCGGCCTTATATTCACGCCGTGCTTGCCCTTGGTTTCCTTGAGGTAGTCAATAGCAAATTCATGCATTGATCGGGAATTAGTAGCGGATCCCAGCGAGCTTGCAGATTCCGCCTCTAAAATTATGTTTGTAATGGCAAGTTTGGCTAAGTCTGCTACCTTTTGGTCGTCTTTATGAGTATCGATAAATCTATCAATCGAAGTCGAAAGTGGTGCGCCTCTAGAGATTACATCTGCAGCTTTGTAGTATTCGTCTTGCTCTCGACTGTTCGTAGGTGAGAAAATATCTCGGATTGCCTCATGGATGTATGCATTAACGGAACTATTCCTGATCCTTCCGCTAGCTTCCCTCAGCAAGCAGTGAGACGCTACGGATTGTAATAGAGACCTGCCGACCGGCAAACCAAACTCCGCACTAGCACCTGCCCCTACGACGATTACGGAACTGATTTCGTTGGACAAACAGATAGCCTTTCGGCTCTTACCCATCCATCTTCAGCGCGTTGATGAACGCCTCCTGCGGGATCTCGACCTTCCCGAACTGGCGCATCTTCTTCTTGCCGGCCTTCTGCTTGTCGAGCAGCTTGCGCTTTCGCGGCTGGCATCGCCGCCGTAGCATTTCGCGGTCACGTCCTTGCGCATCGCGGACAGGGTCTCCCGCGCGATGACGCGGCCGCCGATGGCGGCCTGGATCGGGATCTTGAACATGTGGCGGGGGATCAGCTCCTTGAGCTTCTCGCACATGGCGCGGCCGCGCATCTCGGCCCGGTCGCGGTGGACCATCATGGCGAGCGCGTCCACCGGCTCGTCGTTGACCAGCACCTGCATCTTGACCAGCGCATCCTCGCGGTAGCCCATCATGTGGTAGTCGAAGCTGGCATAGCCCTTGGTCACCGATTTCAGCCGGTCGTAGAAGTCGAACACCACCTCGTTGAGCGGCAGGTCGTAGACGACCATGGCGCGGGAGCCGGCATAGGTGAGATCCTGCTGGATGCCGCGCCGCTCCTGACACAGCTTGAGGACGTCGCCCAGGTAGTCGTCCGGCACCAGGATGGTCGCCTTGATGCGCGGTTCCTCGACGTGGTCGACATAGGTCATGTCGGGCATGTCGGCGGGGTTGTGCAGGTCGCGCCGGGTGCCGTCCTTCATGTGGAGGTGATAGACCACGGAAGGAGCGGTGGTGATCAGCTCGATGTTGTATTCGCGTTCGAGCCGGTCGCGGATCACCTCCAGGTGCAGCAGGCCGAGGAAGCCGCAGCGGAAGCCGAAGCCGAGGGCCGCCGAGGTCTCCATCTCGTAGGTGAAGGAGGCGTCGTTCAGCGCGAGCTTCTCGATGGCGTCGCGCATGTCGTTGAAGTCGTTCGTGTCCACCGGGAAGAGGCCGCAGAAGACCACGGGGACGGAGGGCTTGAAGCCCGGCAGGGGGTCCGCGCAGGGGCGTTTCTCGTGCGTGATCGTGTCGCCCACGCGGGTGTCGCGGACCTGCTTGATCGAGGCGTTGAGGTAGCCGATCTCGCCCGGGCCGAGTTCCTTCACCGCGGTCATGGCGGGGCGGTAGACGCCCACGTCGTCGACGTCGTAGGTGCCGCCGGTCTTCATCATGCGGATCCGGTCGCCCTTTTTCAGGGTGCCGTCGATGATGCGGACGATGACGATGACGCCGAGATACTGGTCGTATTTCGAATCGACCAGCATGGCCTTGAGCGGCGCGTCGCGGTCGCCCGCGGGGGGCGGCGGCAGGCGGCGGACGATGGCCTCCAGCACGTCGGGGATGCCCATGCCGGTCTTGGCGGAAATCTCCACCGCGTCGGAGGCGTCGATGCCGATGACGTCCTCGATCTGCTCCTTGACGCGGGGCACGTCGGCGGCCGGCAGGTCGACCTTGTTGAGGACGGGGACGATCTCGTGATCCGCGTCGATGGCGGTGTAGACGTTGGCCAGCGTCTGCGCCTCGACGCCCTGGGAGGCGTCGACCACGAGGAGCGAGCCCTCCACCGCCTGCATGGAGCGGGAGACCTCGTAGGCGAAGTCCACGTGGCCGGGCGTGTCGATGAGGTTGAGGACGTAGGTGTGGCCGTCCTTGGCGGGATATTCGATGCGGACGGTGTTGGCCTTGATGGTGATGCCGCGCTCGCGCTCGATATCCATGGCGTCGAGCAGCTGGTCCTTCATGTCGCGCTCGGCGACGGTGCCGGTGAGCTGGATCAGCCGGTCGGCCAGCGTGGACTTCCCGTGGTCGATATGGGCGACGATGGAGAAGTTGCGGATATGGGAGAGCTCGGTCATGGGTGGGGTATGGGGCCGGGCGCGGGGGCGGTCAAGGCGGCGACGAGGCACAGGATCGAAAGGGCGAATCCCGGGTGTACTTCGAGGATCACGGCACCTTCGAGGATTGGCTGAGGTCCAATTCGCGCGACGTCAACGCAGCCATCGCGGCGCGGTCGGCCCTGCGCGTGTGGCCGCTGATTCCCGGCGGGTACGGCGACCGCGGCGACATCGCTCGACGCCAGAAGATCACGCTCCGGTCAGCGCGCGCCATACTCACGGCCGTGGCAGCAACGGTCGAGCACGGGGCGTTCTTCCGCGGCATCGCGGCCGAGGCCGCCGAAGCCACGGATGCGGTGATTGAGACGTCGGCGCCCATTTCTGCCGGCCCCCTGTCGGCGAGACGTGCCGCCGAGACGGTTTCGGAAGAGTGCACGGCGGCAGAGGCGATCGACAGTTCGAACATGGCGGTCGGCAGTGCCGCCCCGCTGGCCATCTCGGCGGTCTATCGCGATGCGGGCTTCGGAGCGCCGGAGATGCTGGAACAGCCCCTGTGGCACGGGGCCGAGGCGCCCGACCGGGCGCTGACCGCGGACTGGGCGTGCCGGCAGATCGACAGGCTCGGTCCGGACTTCGCGTTCTGGGCGCGCTGGTACCGCGCGGCCTACGAGGGCCGACCGCTCGATCTGGAATTGCAGCGCCGGATCGCCGTCGAGATCGAAGACGGGATCTGGACGGGCGAGAATGCCGCGGGTCGGGTGGCGGAGCGGATCGCCGAGATCGAGAGCTCCCTTGGGCGCGAGCGGGCGGTCCCCCAGGCGCAGATGCTGCGGCGGCGGCCGCATCGCACATCGCTGATCGCGAAGGGCCTCGCGCGGCAGATCGATGTGGCGCTGACCGAGTATCGACGGACAATCTGCAATGCGCCGCCGGAGGCGCTGGAACCGCTCGACGGGCTGGTGTCGCTCCTCGATCAGGTGGCGATGTCCGTTGCGGCGGGCAGGCCGGAGCACGAGTTGTGCGACCTGATCGTTGCGATGGCCGCGACGATCCGCGAGCTGAACCATCGGCTGACGCTGACCCGGACTGCCTTGCGGGAAAGGCCGGTGGAGAGATCGCTGCGAAGCCATGCGCGGGAGGGGTTCGGGACCTCTCTCGGTGGCATGGCGGCGGGCGCCCTGTTCTCCGCGCCCCTGTGGGCGTTCCTTGTCTCGGGTTCCCTCACGCTCATCGGGGCGGACGCCGAAGAGGTCACTGACGCCTTGACCGGCTGCTACGAGGATCTCATGGCCCCGGAGGCGCCGTATCCGCCGGAGATCTGGGCGGTCCCGGAGGTCGAGGTATGAGGATGTGCCCGCGGGCGCGTCCCGAGACAGGACGCCGGATCACCGGAACACCGTCCGCGTGCCCTCCTGGTCGCCGAGGCTCTTCAGGACGTCTTCGCCGTCCTCGGTGATCTCGCCCGACGCGTCGAGCCAGCCGCGGGTGCGGGCGGTGTCTTCGGGGGGCGTGTCAGGGTTGCCGACCTGCTGGGCGAAGCCCAGGAGGCGGGCGCGGTCGCCGGACGTGTCGGACATGGGGTCTCTCCTTTCGTTGCGAGGAGAGCCTAGGTCTGCGGGACCATCCGGCGAGACGCGCAAGCGGGGCCGCGTCAACGTGCCCTGCCCCGGGCCGCGTGAGAGGCGGGCGGCGCCTCAGCCGCTGTGGAGGAAGTGCATCACGTCGCCCTCCTGGACGACGTAGGACTTGCCCTCGACGCGCATCTTGCCGGCCTCCTTGGCGGCGGCCTCGCCGCCGAGGGCGACGTAATCGTCGTAGGCCGTGGTCTCGGCACGGATGAAGCCGCGCTCGAAATCGCCGTGGATGACGCCGGCGGCCTGGGGCGCGAGGGTGCCGCGCGGGACGGTCCAGGCGCGCGCCTCCTTGGGACCCACGGTGAAGTAGGTCATCAGGCCGAGGAGGTCGTAGCCCGCCTTGATCAGACGGTCGAGGCCGGCCTCCTCCAGCCCCAGCTCGGCCAGGAACTCGGCGGCCTCCTCGGCGTCCAGCTGGGCGATCTCCTCCTCGATGCGGGCGGAAATGGTGACGGTGCCGGCGCCCTGTTCGGCGGCCATCTCGGCCACGCGGGCGGAGAGCGCGTTGCCGGTGGCGGCCTCGTCCTCGGCCACGTTGCAGACATAGAGGATCGGCTTGGAGGTCAGGAGCTGCAGCATCCGCCAGGCGCGGGCGTCGTCGGGGGCGACCTCGACGCTGCGGGCCGGGCGTCCCTCCTCCAGCACCGACTGGGCCTCCTTCAGCAGGCGCTCCTGCTGCACCGCGTCCTTGTCGCCGCCGCGGACCTTGCGGGTGAGGTTCTGCAGCCGCCGCTCGATCGAGTTCGAGGTCGGCCAGCATCAGCTCGGTCTCGATCGTCTCGGCATCGGCCACGGGATCGACGCGGTTGTCGACGTGGGTGACGTCGTCATCCTCGAAGCAGCGCAGGACATGGGCGATGGCGTCGCATTCGCGGATATTGGCCAGGAACTGGTTGCCCAGCCCCTCGCCCTGTGCCGCGCCCTTCACCAGGCCGGCGATGTCGACGAAGGTCATCCGGGTGGGCACGATGGCGCGTGGACTTCGCGATCCCCGCCAGCGTCTCCAGCCGGCGGTCGGGGACGGCGACCTCGCCCACGTTGGGCTCGATCGTGCAGAAGGGGAAGTTCGCCGCCTGCGCCGCCGCCGTCCGCGTCAGCGCGTTGAAGAGGGTCGATTTGCCGACATTCGGCAGCCCGACGATGCCCATCCTGAAGCCCATCCGCCGCTCCGTGCCCTTTGGGGAAAAACCGGCGACCGTCTAGGCGGATCGGCGGCCCGGGGCAAGGCCCGGACTCAGTAGCGGCCGCGCTCGCGCCGGTCGGCATGGTCCTGGTAGATCAGGACCCACGCGAGCAGGATGAACATCGGGTGGCCGAGGCCGCCGGAGATCAGGATCGCGGGCAGCCAGACAAGAAAGACGACGATCGCCAGGAAGACCCGACCGATGAGGAGGATCGACAGCGGCGGCAGCAGGAGCGCAAGAACGTAATTCATGGGACAGGAAATAGGCGCGGCGGGGTCATTGCACAATCCCGCCCGCTCGGCCAGAGATCGGCCCGAGGACGGGGCGGCGCCCCCGCCGGCCCGCGGGCGTTCGCCCGGGGCATTCCGACACGGGTGAAGGAGGGGCATCGTGGGCCGCATCGAGAGACCGTTTCGCCGATCTGAAGGCCGCCGAGCGCAAGGCCTTCGTGGCCTATATCATGGCCGGGGATCCCGATTACGACCGCTCGCTGGAGCTGATGAAGGGGCTGCCCGAGGCCGGCGTGGACGTGGTCGAGCTGGGCATGCCCTTCACCGATCCGATGGCCGACGGGCCCGACCATCCAGCAGGCCGGGCAGCGCGCGCTCGTCGGCGGGCAGACGCTGGACAGGACGCTGGCCATGGTGCGCGCCTTCCGCGAGGGCGACACCGAGACGCCGATCGTGCTGATGGGCTATTACAACCCGATCTATTCGCGCGGGGTGGAGCGGTTCCTGACCGACGCCGCCGAGGCCGGGATCGACGGGCTGATCGTCGTCGACCTGCCGCCCGAGGAGGACGACGAGCTGTGCATCCCCGCCCGCGCGCACGGCATCGACTTCATCCGCCTGGCCACGCCCACGACCGACGACGAGCGCCTGCCGCGCGTGCTGGAGAACACCTCCGGCTTCGTCTACTACGTCTCGATCACCGGGATCACCGGCTCGGCCGCAGGCGCAGGCCGCCGAGGTGGGGCCGGAGGTGGCGCGGATCCAGAAGGCCAGCGGCCTGCCGGTGGTGGTCGGATTCGGCATCCGCACGCCCGAATCTGCCCGCGAGATGGCCTCGGTCGCCGATGGCTGCGTGGTGGGATCGGCCATCGTCGGCGAGCATGCGCGCGGCCGGCAGGTGGCCGACGTGCTCGACTTTCGTGCGCGGGCTGGCCGAGGGGGCGCACCGGGCCTGAGGCGGGGCCTGACTTCGCCCTCCGCCCGGCTATGTCGCGGGGAAAGGAGGGCCTGCGCATGGCCGAGCGAAAGACCCAGATCGTCGTGGTGGGCGGTGGCGCCGCGGGGCTGGGACTGGTCCGCAAGCTGGGCGCCAAGTATTCGCGCGATACCCACGACATCATCCTGATCGAGCGCAACCGCACCCATGTCTGGAAGCCCCTGCTGCACGAGGTGGCGGCGGGCTCGCTCGACCCCAACGTGGACGAGGTCGGCTATGGTGGCCATGCCGCGCGCTGGGGCTACCGGTTCTTCAACGGCGCGCTGGAGCAGATCGACCGCGAGCGGCGCCGCGTGATCACCGCGCCGCTGCTCGACGAGGACGGGACGGTCATCGTCGACCGGCACGAGATCCGCTATGACTGGCTGGTGCTCGCGATCGGCGGCGTGGCCAACGATTTCGGCATTCCGGGCGTGCGCGAGCATGCCATGTTCCTGGAGGACCGGCGCCAGGCCGACCGGTTCCGCCAGAAGCTGCTGAACGCCTGCCTGCGGGTGAACGAGCGGCGCCAGAGCGAGGGCGCCGAGGCGCGCCTGCCGATCTGCATCGTCGGCGGCGGCGCGACCGGGGTGGAGCTGTCGGCGGAACTGGTGAACTCGGCCAAGGCGCTGCGCTCCTACGGGCTGGAGGTGTTCGACGAGGACGCGATCCGCATCACCCTGCTGGAGGCCGGGCCGGGCCTGCTGCCCGCCTTGCCCGAGGAGGTCTCGGGCAAGGTGGCGGAGGAGTTGCGCCGGCTGGGGGTGGACGTGCGCACGGGCACCATGGTGACCGAGGTCGACCCCGGGCGGGTCGAGACGAAGGACGGCACGGCGATCGAGGCGGAGATGATCCTCTGGGCGGCCGGCGTGCGCGGCGACCACCTGCTGTCGCGGATTACCGACCTGGAACTGTCGGGTCAGGGCCGAATCGTGGTGGAGCCGACCCTGCGCACGGCCCGGGACGACAGGATCTTCGCCATCGGCGATTGCGCCCATTGCGTCCTGCCCGGCGACGAGCGCCCGGTGCCGCCCCGCGCCCAGTCGGCGCAGCAGATGGCCGACCACATGGTGGGGCAGCTCGACCGGGCGCGGAGGGGCGCGCCGCTGACGAACTTCGTCTATCGCGACAAGGGATCGCTGGTGTCGCTCAGCCGCTTCGCCACGCTGGGATCGCTGATGGGCAATCTCGTGGGCGGGCAGATGGCGATCCAGGGCCGGGTGGCGCGGCTGGCCTACATGTCGCTCTATCGCATGCACCTGATCTCGGTGCATGGCTGGATCAGGGGGCCGGCGCAGATCCTGTCCTCGGAGATTTCCAAGGCGACCCGGCCGGCGCTGAAGATGCATTGAGGGCCGCGGGGTGGCCCGCGGCCCCGCCGGGATCAGCCCGCCTCGGCGTGCCCGGCACAGTGGTTGCAGCAATAGACGCGGCCCTGCGCCGCGACGCCGTGCCCGAGGACGCGGGTCCGGCAGGCGGGGCAGGTCGGCGCGAGTTTCGTCATCGCGCATTCGAAGCTGTCGAAGATGTAGCTCTCGCCATCCTTCTCGATCCGCATGGGATTGGCGTAATCGTTACCGCATTGGTCGCATGTGGCCATGGAACCCTCCTTTCACGCGGGCGCGAACGGGATGCGCCCGGGGTCCCAACGGCGCGGCTGACCCGGGTGTTTCATCCCGGGGCGTGACGCGGGCGCGCCGCGCCATAGCTCGGGGACGAGGAAACAGGAGCACGACATGAAGGCAATCCGTCTCAGCGCCCCCGGCGGGCTGACCAACCTGCGCCTGGTCGAGTTGGACGATCCGGGCGATCCCGGGCCCGGCGAGATCCGCGTGCGGCTCGGGGCCTCGTCGCTGAACTACCACGATTACGGCATCGTCTCGGGCGCCATGCCCACGGAGGACGGCCGCATCCCCATGTCCGACGGCGCCGGCGAGGTGACGGCGGTTGGCCCCGGCGTGGAGGAGTTCTCGCCCGGCGACAGCGTCGTCTCGGTCTTCTTCGCCGACTGGGCCGAGGGCCCGCCGCCCATCGCCGACTTCACCACCACGCCGGGCGACGGGCTCGACGGCTATGCGCGGGAGCAGGTGGTGGCGCCGGCGCGGCATTTCACCCGCGCGCCGCAGGGCTGGTCGGCCGAGGAGGCGGCGACGATCACCACCGCGGGGCTGACCGCCTGGCGCGCGCTGGTGGTCGATGGCGGCCTGAAGGCGGGCGACGACGTGCTGGTGCTGGGCACCGGCGGCGTGTCGATCTACGCGCTGCAGATCGCCCGGGCGATGGGCGCGCGGGTCTTCGCCACCTCCTCGTCCGACGCCAAGCTGGAGCGGCTGCGCGAACTCGGCGCGGCGGGCGGCGTGAACTACGCGACCACGCCCGACTGGGGCGGCGAGATCGCCGCGATGACCGAGGGGCGCGGCGTCGACCACGTGGTCGAGGTGGGCGGCCCGGCGACGCTCTCGCAATCCATCGACGCGGCCCGGATCGGCGGCCATATCGCGCTGATCGGCGTCCTGACGGGACGCGGCGGCGAGGTGCCCACGGCGAAGCTGATGGCGCGGCACCAGCGCCTGCAGGGGCTCATCGTCGGTTCCCACGCGATGCAGCGCGACATGGTGCGCGCCATGGAGGTGACCGGCATCCGCCCGGTGATCGACCGCACCTTCGCGCTGGACGAGATCGCCGACGCGTTCCGCCACGAGGAATCGGGCGCGCATTTCGGCAAGATCGCCCTGTCGATCTGACGGCGCGCCCCGGGACAGGGCGGCGGCCGCGCAGGGCGGGAGGCCTGGGGTCGGCGCGGTGCGCGACAGGGCGGGCCAGCCGTTCGGCCGGCCGCGGCTGGCCTCCGCTTTCTCAAGCGGCTGGCCGCTCGGACCTGCGCCGCCCCGTCTTTGCTTTTCCCAAATACGCCGGCACGTCCGCCGCCGCCCGCGCGCCCTTTCCCCCGGCGCGCCGTGCTTGCTACGGTGCGGCGCGAGGATCGAGGAGAGCGCGCGCATGGACAGGATCGGCATCATCGGCGGGTCGGGGATCTACGACATCGACGGGCTGGAGGAGGCCAGCTGGCAGCAGGTGGAGACGCCCTGGGGCGATCCGTCGGACAAGATCCTGACCGGCACGCTCGGCGGCACCCCCATGGCCTTCCTGCCCCGCCACGGGCGCGGCCATGTCCATTCCCCCTCCACCGTGCCCTACCGGGCCAATATCGACGCGCTGAAGCGGCTCGGCGTGACCGACCTGATCTCGGTCTCGGCCTGCGGGTCGTTCCGCGAGGAGATGGCGCCGGGGGATTTCGTCTTGGTGGACCAGTTCATCGACCGCACCCATGCAAGGGAGGGGAGCTTCTTCGGCACCGGCTGCGTGGCGCATGTCTCCATCGCGCACCCGGTCTGCGACCGGCTGCGCGCCGCCGTTATGGCCGCGGCGCGGGAGGTCGGGATCCGGCTCCACGACGGCGGCACCTACCTGGCGATGGAGGGGCCGCAATTCTCCACCCTCGCCGAATTGCGGTTGTTCCGCGAGGTCTGGGGCGCCGACGTGATCGGCATGACCAACATGCCGGAGGCGCGCCTCGCCCGGGAGGCGGAGCTGTGCTACGCCTCGGTGGCCATGATCACCGACTACGACAGCTGGCATGCCGATCACGGCACCGTCGATATCACCGACATCGTCGCCACGCTGAAGGGCAATGCCGGCAAGGCCCGGTCGCTGGTGCACCGCCTGGCGCACTGGCTCTCGGGCGGGCATCCGGACTGCCCGCATGGCTGCGACCGGGCGCTGGAGCATGCGGTGATGACCGCGCCCGACATGCGCGACCCCGACGTGACCGCGCGGCTCGACGCGGTGGCGGGCCGGGTGCTCTGACGGGCCGCCATCGTCGCACCCCCTTGGCGGGAGGCGCGGCGCGCGTCATCTGGCAGGCTGGGCGATCCCCGCCCCCGGAGCCGCCCCCTTGGACTGGACCGCCGAGATCGACGCCTATTGCGAGCGCATGGGCCCCGGGCTCTGGGCGGAGCCCGCGAACGCCTTCACCAACCTCGCCTTCGTCGCCGCCGCCGCCTGGCTCTGGCCACGGACCAGCGGCATCGAGCGGGGGCTGGCCGTTCTCCTGCTCGCCATCGGCATCGGCTCGGGGCTGTTCCACACCGTCGCCACCGCCTGGGCGGGGCTGGCCGACGTGGTGCCCATCGCGGGATTCGTGCTGCTCTATCTCTATGCCGCCAACCGGCACTATCTGGGCTGGCCGGGCTGGGGCGCGGCCCTGGGGACGGCGCTGTTCCTGCCTGTGGCGGCGCTGGCGGCGCGGGGGGTCGCCATGGTGCCGGGTTTCGCCGCCTCCGCCCCCTACTGGCCGGTCGCGGCGCTGATCGCGGGCTACGCGATCCTCCTGCGCCGGCGGCTGCCGAACGTGGCGGCGGGGCTGGCGATCGGGGCCGGCATGCTGACCGTGTCGCTGGTTCTGCGCTCGCTCGACGGCGCCGCTCTGCCCGGTCTGGTCCACGGGGACGCATTTCGCCTGGCACCTGATCAACGCGGCGATGCTGGGCTGGATGATCACGGTGCTGCGCCGGCACCGGCTTGAACCGGCCCCGGCACGGGGGTAAAGCCCGGCGCGGAACGGCAACCGAGGGATGCGCCCCATGTCCATCGACACGGAAGACCGCCCGCCGCGTGGCCAAGCTCGCCCGCATCCGGGTCACCGACGACGAGCTCCCCGCGCTGGCGGCGGAGTTCAACACGATCCTGGGCTTCATCGAGCAGCTGGCCGAGGTCGACGTGGACGGGCGTCGAGCCGATGACCAGCGTCACGCCCCAGCGGCTGAAGCGGCGCGACGACGAGGTGACCGATGGCGGGCAGCCGGCGAAGGTGCTGTCGAACGCGCCGGATGCGCGCGAAGGGTTCTTCGCGGTGCCGAAGGTGGTCGAGTGACCCCGCCGCCGCGCAGTCCGGGCGGCATGCGTATTTGGAAAAGCAAAGACGGCCCTGCCGGGGCCGGTTCGGGCCGGGGGACGAGGCGATGAGCGCACTGAACGAGCTGACCATCGCCGCGGCGCGCGACCGGCTGGCCGCGGGCGAGTCACCAGCGTCGAGCTGACCGAGGCCTGCCTGGCGGCGATCGAGGGCGCCGGCGCGCTGGGCGCCTTCGTCCACGCAACGCCCGAAATCGCGCTCGACCAGGCGCGGGCGGCGGATGCGCGGCTGGCGGCGACGCGCCGGCCTCTGCGGGCATCCCGCTGGGGATCAAGGACCTGTTCTGCACCAGGGGCGTGCCGAGCCAGGCCGGCAGCCGGATCCTCGACGGGTTCCGCCCGGAATACGAATCCACCGTCACCGCGAACCTGTGGACTGCCGGCGCGGTGATGCTGGGCAAGCTGAACATGGACGAGTTCGCCATGGGCTCGTCGAACGAGACCTCGGTCTATGGCCATGCGGTCAATCCCTGGCGCGCGGCACGACCGCCGCTGACGCCCGGCGGCTCCTCCGGCGGGTCGGCGGCGGCGGTTGCGGCGGATCTGTGCCTGGGCGCGACGGGCACCGATACCGGCGGCTCGATCCGCCAGCCCGCGGCCTTCACCGGGATCACCGGACTGAAGCCGACCTATGGGCGCTGCTCGCGCTGGGGGATCGTCGCCTTCGCCTCCTCGCTCGACCAGGCGGGGCCGATGACCAAGACGTGCGCGACGCGCGCGATCATGCTGAGTGCGATGGCCGGGCACGATCCGCAAGCGACTCCACCTCCGCCGACATGCCGGTGCCGGATTTCGAGGCGGCGCTGACCGGCGACATCCGCGGCAAGACCATCGGCATGCCGCGCGAATACCGCATGGACGGCATGCCCGACGAGATCGAGAAGCTGTGGGCCGAGGGCCGCCGCGATGCTGGAGGATGCGGGCGCCGAGATCGTCGACATCTCCCTGCCGCACACGAAATACGCGCTGCCGGCCTATTACGTCATCGCGCCGGCCGAGGCCTCCTCGAACCTGGCGCGCTATGACGGGGTGCGCTTCGGCCACCGCGCCGAGCTCGACCCAGGGCGACGGCATCGTGCGAGATGTACGAGAAGACCCGCGCCGAAGGCTTCGGCGCCGAGGTGCAGCGCCGGGTGATGGTCGGCACCTATGTGCTGTCGGCGGGGTTCTACGACGCCTATTACAACCGCGCGCGCAAGGTCCGCACCCTGATCAAGCGCGATTTCGAGACGGTCTTCGCCGATGGCATCGACGCGATCCTGACGCCGCCGACGCCCTCGGCGGCCTTCGGGCTGGGCGAGATGGCCGATGCCGACCCGGTGCAGATGTATCTCAACGACGTCTTCACGGTGACGGTGAACCTTGCCGGGCTGCCCGGCATCAGCGGTGCCGGCGGGCCAGGACGCGGCAGGGCCTGCCGCTGGGCCTGCAGCTGATCGGGCGGCCCTGGGAGGAGGGCGACCTGCTGAACACGGCGCATGCGCTGGAACGCAGGCCGGGTTTGTGGCCAAGCCCGATCAATGGTGGTAGGCTGACCCAGCCGCGAGCCTGCGCGGCGCCTGACGAGAGCGTGCGATGCCCTGATCCTCGGCCCTCTCCGCCTGTCCTCGCCCTGACGGCCTGCGTGCCGCAGGGCGGCAACCAGTTCGCACCGGTCGATTACCGCGGCGCGCCCGCGCCGGGCAGTTACGGCGACTACGAGGCACAGCGCCTCGGCCGCGGCGGCGACTGGTCCGGTGGCGCGCCGGCGGGCGAGACGTCCCGGTCCGACGACGGCCGGGCGATCTCGCCGAGGATCTGCGCGCGCGGGACTGCCCACGGCAGACGGACCCGCCGCGCCCGGGGCCACCGGCGGCCTGCCCCGGCCGATCCGGTGCCGACGCGCTCATCGACGATGCCTTCGAGCAGGCGACCGGCGACGGGGAACCGGAGGCGCGGCTGGACCCGGCCCGGCCCGCTGCTCCGTCCGTCCCCTCCGCGCCGGGCAATCGCGGCATTTCCGACGAGCAGAACTTCGCCGCCGTCTCGGCCCGCGAGAGCATCGAGTCGGATGCCGAGCGGCTCGCCGCGCCAGCGCGCCGCACTACCAGGTCGATCGCAGCCGCAGCGCGCTGCCGCAGCGGCCGACGGCACGTCGGGCCCCAATATCGTGCAATACGCGCTCGACCACCACGCACCCGGTGGGCCGGCAGCTCTACTCGCCGCGGCGGGCTGTTCGGTACCCGCGACCCGGCGCGCGCCTGCGCGCGCTTCGCCTCGCCCGATCTGGCGCAGCGCGAATTCCTCAGCCGCGGCGGCCCGGAGCGCGACCGGCTGGGCCTCGATCCCGACGGCGACGGCTATGCCTGCGGCTGGGACCCCGCGCCCGTTCCGCGCGGCCGCAGCGGCTGAGCATGCCGTCCGACCGACCCGTCGCCGAATTGCGGACCGCGCCGCGACGGCGCCCGGCCCGACCTCGTGGTGCTGCACTACACCGGGCATGACCGGCGCCGGGGCGGCGCTGGACCGGCTCTGCGATCCGGGCAGCGGAGGTCTCCTGCCACTACGCTGATCGACCGGCGGGGCGGCACCGTGGCGACTGGTGGACGAGGCAATGCGCGCCTGGCATGCCGGCGCGGGGGCCTGGGGGGCGGTGCGCGACGTCAATTCCCGCTCCATCGGGATCGAGCTGGACAATCCCGGCCACCTGCCCTTCTCCGCAGCCGCAGATGGACGCCGCTGGAACGGCTGCTGGCGCGGGATCATCGACGCGCCACGGCATCCCGGCCCGGCGGGTCATCGGCCATTCCGACTGGCGCCCGGCGCGCAAGGTCGATCCCGGCCCGCGATTCGACTGGCGCGCGGCTGGCGCGGCGGGGCCTTGCCGCGCCCGACGCCGGGCGGCACGGCCGAGGGCGATCTCCTCCGCCCTGCTGCGCGCGGCGGGCTACACGGCCGGCGACGACCCGGCGATCCTGCTGCGCGCGTTGCGCCTGCGCTTCCGGCCCGGGGCGCAGGGGCCGGCCGACGCGCGCGACCGGGCGCATCGCCGCGGGGCTTGCCGGACAGTTGCCGTTGACCGGCCGGCCGCGAGCGCCTAGGTGAGGCCCGCGCGGATGGCCGGATGGCCGCGCGCGTGGCCCCTCGGGCGCGCGCGAGGAAAGTCCGGACTCCAGAAAGCGACGGTGCCGGGTAACGCCCGGGCGGGGCAACCCGACGGAAAGCGCCACAGAGAACAGACCGCCCCGGGTCCGCCCGGGGCAAGGGTGAAACGGTGGGGCAAGAGCCCACCGGGGGGCCGGCAACGGTCCCGGCATGGCAAGCCCCACCGGGAGCAATGCCGAATAGGGGGCCCGCGCCCGACGGGCACGCTTTCGCCCAGGGCCCCGGGTAGGCAGCTCGAGCCTGCCGGCGACGGCAGGCCCAGATGAATGGTCATCCACCGGGGGCGATTCCCCCGGGGACAGAATCCGGCTTACAGGCCGTCCGCGCACAGATCTGTTGACATGGCCGCGCCACCGCGTAGAAGGCCGCTTCAGCTGAGAGACATTGGCGCCGCGGCGCCCGGGGCGGCCCGCCCGCCCGACCGAGGAGACAGAGCATGGCGAAGCCGACCACGATCAAGATCCGCCTGAACTCGACGGCGGATACCGGCCACTTCTACGTGACCAAGAAGAATGCCCGGACGATGACCGAGAAGATGACGATCCGGAAGTTCGACCCGGTCGCCCGCAAGCACGTCCAGTACAAGGAAGGCAAGATCAAGTAACGATCTTCGCCGGAATGCCTTGCCGACGCGCCGCCTCCCGGGCGGCGTTTCGCGTTGGGCGCGGCCTCAGGTCCACCATTCGTCGATCCGGGCGATGTCGGCATCCGACCAGCCGAAGTGATGGGCCAGTTCGTGCACGTAGATGTGCCCCACCAGCTCGCCCAGCGTGACGTTCCCCCGCTCGGCCCATTCGTCGAGGATCGCCCGCCGGAAGAACCAGATCGTGTCCGGCCCCATCGGCTGGTCCATGATCGACTTCTCGGTCAGCGGCACGCCGTCGTAGAGGCCGGTCAGACCGAAGGCGTCGTCGATCCCCAGATCGTCGAGCATGGCGTCGGGGGCGAAGTCCTCCACCCGGACCGCCACCTCGGCGGCGGGCTTGCGGAACTCGGGCGGCAGCGCGGCCCGGGCGGCGAGGGCCAGCGCCTCGATGTCGTCGAGGCCGGGGGCGCGGAGATCGGCGGGCGTCATGGGGAGCGATATGGCGCGCCGCCGCCGCGCCGCAAGGCCGCGGCTTTCTGGACAAGGCCCCGCCCCTGTGGCAGAAAGCCCGATCCCCGAGAGGCAGCCCATGACCGTCACCCGCTTCGCCCCCTCGCCCACCGGCTATATCCATGTCGGCAACCTGCGCACCGCGCTGTTCAACTTGCTGATCGCGCGCAAGGCGGGCGGCACCTTCATCCTGCGGCTCGACGACACCGACCCCGAGCGCTCGAAGGAGGAATACGTCGACGCGATCAAGGAGGACCTGGAGTGGCTGGGCCTGACCTGGGACCGGGTCGAGCGGCAGTCGAGCGGCTCGACCGCTATGCCGCCGCCGCCGAGAGGCTGCGCGAGGCGGGCCGCTTCTACGAGGCCTTCGAGACGCCGGGCGAGCTGGACCTCAAGCGCAAGAAGCAGCTCAACATGGGCCGCCCGCCGGTCTATGACCGCGCCGCGCTCGGCCTCGACGAGGCGGAGAAGGACGCGGCTGCGCGCCGAGCGCGGGCCCGGCGTCTGGCGCTTCAAGCTGGATCAGGAGCGGATCGAGTGGGCCGACGGCATCCTCGGCGACGTCTCCATCGACGCGGCCTCGGTGTCCGACCCGGTGCTGATCCGCGGCGACGGGCAGGTGCTCTACACCCTCGCCTCCGTGGTGGACGACGCCGAGATGGGCGTGACCCATGTGGTGCGCGGCTCCGACCACGTGACCAACACCGCGACCCAGATCCAGATCATCGGCCGCGCTCGGCGGCACGGCCGCCCCGACTTCGCGCACCATTCGCTTCTGACCGGCCCGCAGGGCGAGGCGCTGTCGAAGCGGCTCGGCACGCTGTCGCTGCGCGATCTGCGCGCGCGAGGGGCTGGAGCCGATGGCGCTGCTGTCGCTGATGGCGCGGCTCGGCTCGTCGGACCCGGTGGAGCTGCGCGGATCGCTGGACGAGCTGATCGAGGGCTTCGACGTCACCCGGTTCGGCGCCGCGCCGACCAAGTTCGACGCCGGGGACCTGAAGCCGCTGACCGCCCGCGTGCTGGCCGCCAGCCCCTATGAGGCGGTGGCGGACGACATCCGCGCCGCCGGCGTGCCCGACGCGATCGCGCACGACTTCTGGGCCGTGGTGCGCGAGAACATCGCGACCCGGGCCGAGATCGCGCCGTGGTGGCAGTGTTCCGCGACGGTCCCGCGCCGCAGGTCGCCGAGGAGGATCGCGCCTTCGTCGAGGAGGCCCTGGCGCTCCTGCCGCCGCATCCCTACGGCCCGCAGACCTGGGGCGACTGGACCGCGGCGGTGAAGGCGCAGACCGGGCGCAAGGGCAAGGCGCTGTTCATGCCGCTGCGGCTCGCCGTCACCGGCCTGGCCCGCGGCCCCGAGATGGCGCAGGTCCTGCCGCTGTTCCAGGTGCCGCTGCGCTAGAGCGCGCCAGGCCCCGTCGCCCTTCTCGAAATACCCGGGTCGGCCGGGCGCCACGGGCGCGGGCGGTGCCCTCAGGGCGCGGCGTCCGATCCCAGGCCGGTCTCGGCCACGGGCACGATCCGGCTGTCCAGCCGCGCCAGCCAGTAATTGACCAGCGCCGTCTCCTCCGCCGCCAGCGCCTGCGCGCGGGGATAGAGGGGCGCGGCCCGGTCGTCGGCCACCGGCAGGGCCCAGTTGTCCGTGGTCTCGAAGAAGCGCGCCACGCCCGCCTCGCCGAACTCGGGAAGGAAGCCCTGCACCACCACGTCGAGATAGCTCAGCAGGATCGGCGCCTCGGAGTGGTCGTCCGCCCGGGCCGGGATCGCGTAGACGGCGATCTCGGGCGCGGGATCCAGCGGATGTGCGACCGCCTCGGCCGTGACCCGGTCATAGCCGGTCTCGCGCAGGTCGAGCGCGGCCCAGTCGCCGTTCGGCACCGCCGCGATCAGCCCGTCGATCCGCGCGCCCGGCGCGGGACGGCGGTCAGGAAGGCGGCGGGCCGGAGCGCGGTCGGCCGCCAGACCCGGCGCCAGCCTTCCAGCGTCGCCCGATGCGCCGAATCGTAGACATGGGTCCGCCGGTTGACCAGCGATCCGTAGCCGAAGAAATGCGGGTCCCTCATGCGCGCCCGTCTCGGATCTTTGCGCGGCTTTGGCAAGGGCGTTGCCGTTCACGCGCCGTTGTGGCACCAAGGCTCCGCGTCGAGGGAGAATCCGGGCCCGCCCGGTGCCGAAGGAGCAAGCGCCCCGGGAAACTCTCAGGCCCCAAGGACCTCGCGCGACGATAACTCTGGAGAGATCCCGGCCCGGCCGGGGCGCCGAAGGGATAACGATCTCAGGCGAAAGGACAGAGGGGGCATCGGAGGACCGTGGCCGATGCGCCGGAGGGACGATGGCCGACCTGATGCAGACGCCGCTCACCCCGCTCCATCGCGAGCTCGGCGCGAAGCTGGTGCATTTCGCCGGCTACGAGATGCCGGTGCAGTTCCCCCTTGGCGTGATGAAGGAACACCTGCACTGCCGCACGGGCGCCGGCCTGTTCGATGTCAGCCACATGGGGCAGGTCGATCGCCCATCCCGACGGCCCGGAGGCCGCGGCCCGGGCGCTGGAGGCGCTGGTGCCGCAGAATATCCTCGGGCTGACGCCGGGGCGGCAGCGCTACGCCCTGCTCACCGACGGACAACGGCGGCATCCTCGACGACCTGATGGTGGCCCGTCGGGAGGGCGACCTGTTCCTCGTCGTCAATGCCGCTGAACCGCGCCGCCGACCTCGCCCATCTGCGCAAGGGCCTGCCCGATTGCGAGGTCGAGGAGATCGACCGCGCGCCTGATGGCGCTGCAGGGCCCCGCGCCGAGGCGGTGCTGGACGCGCTGGCGCCTGGCGCCGCCGCGATGTCGCTTCATGGACGTCAGCGTCCCTCGGCTCCGACCACGGGCGAGCTCTGGGTCTCGCGCTCGGGCTATACCGGCGAGGACGGCTACGAGATCTCGGTGGCGTCCGACCGGGCCGAAGGGCTGGCCCGCGCGCTGCTGGCCGCCGAGGGGGTGGTGCCGATGGGCCTTGGCGCCCGCGACTCGCTGCGGCTGGAGGCCGGGCTCTGCCTCTACGGCCAGGACATCGACGCCCACACCTCGCCGGTCGAGGCGAACCTCCTGTGGGCGATCCAGAAGGTGCGGCGGCCGGGCGGCGACCGGGCCGGCGGTTTCCCCGGCGCCGAGCGGATCCTGCGCGAGATCGAGGCGGGCCCGACGCGGCTGCGCGTGGGCCTCGCCCCCGAGGGCCGGGCGCCGATGCGCGCGGGCGTCGAGCTGTTCTCCGGCGAGGTCGGCGTGGGCCGCATCACCTCCGGCGGCTTCGGCCCTTCGGTCGAGCACCCGATCTCCATGGGCTACGTGGATATTGACCACGCCGAAGTCGGCACCACACTCGAGGGCGAATTGCGCGGGCAGCCGGCTGCCGGTCGAGGTGGTGATCGCTGCCGTTCCGCGCGCCCACCTACAAGCGATGAGGAGAGCGCAGCCCATGAAATACACCGAAGAGCACGAATGGCTCCGCGTCGAGGAGGACGAGGAGAACGTCGTCACCGTGGGCATCACCGAGCACGCCGCCGAGCAGCTGGGCGACCTCGTCTTCGTCGAGCTGCCCGAGGAGGGACGCACCGTCGTCAAGGAGGACGAGGTCGTGGTGATCGAGAGCGTCAAGGCCGCCTCGGACATCCTCGCCCCGGTCGATGGCGAGATCGTCGAGGTGAACGAGCGCGCTCGAGGACAATCCCGGCCTCGTCAACGAGGACCCGCTGGGCGCGGGCTGGTTCTTCAAGATCCAGCTCGAGGACATGGGCACGCTCGACGAGCTCATGGACGAGGCCGCCTACAAGAAGTTCATCTGACATCCAAACCCCGATCTTTCGCCGAAAGATCGCCCCCGCGCAGGAGGAATGCGGACGATGCCGTTCGAGCCGACGGAGTACGACCCCTACGATTTCGCCAACCGGCGGCATATCGGGCCCCTCCCCGTCCGAGATGGACGGCATGCTGGACGCCCTGGGCGTGGACACGCTCGAGGCGCTGATCGACGAGACGGTGCCCGAGGGCATCCGCCAGGCCGAGCCGCTCGATCTCGGCCCGGCCGATGACCGAGCGCGAGCTGATGTGGTCGCTGCGCCAGATCGCCGATCGCAACGCGGTCTTCTCCTCGATGATCGGACAGGGGTTCCACGGCACCGTCACGCCGCCGGCGATCCAGCGCAACATCCTGGAGAACCCGGCCTGGTACACCGCCTATACCCCCTACCAGCCCGAGATCAGCCAGGGCCGGCTGGAGGCGCTGCTGAACTTCCAGACCATGATCTGCGACCTCACCGGGCTGGAGATCGCCAATGCCTCGCTTCTGGACGAGGCGACGGCGGCGGCCGAGGCGATGACCATGGCGCGGCCGGGCGGCCAAGTCGAAGGCGCGCGCCGTCTTCGTGGACGAGGACTGCCATCCCCAGAACATCGACGTGATCCGCACCCGCTGCGCGCCGCTCGGGATCGAGGTGATCGTGGGCGACCCGGACGCGATGGATGCGGCGGCGGTCTTCGCCGGCGTGTTCCAGTATCCCGGCACCCATGGCCGCGTCCGCGACTTCACCGACCAGATCGCCGCCCTGCACGAGCAGCGCGGCCTCGGCATCGTCATCGCCGACCCGCTGGCGCTGACGCTGCTGAAGGAGCCGGGCGCGATGGGCGCCGACATCGCCGTGGGATCGACCCAGCGATTCGGCGTGCCGATGGGCTATGGCGGCCCGCACGCCGCCTACATGGCCTGCAAGGATTCGATGAAGCGGTCGATGCCGGGGCGCATCGTCGGCGTCTCGGTCGATGCGCGCGGCAACCGGGCCTACCGGCTGAGCCTGCAGACCCGGGAGCAGCATATCCGGCGCGAAAAGGCGACTTCCAACGTCTGCACGGCGCAGGCGCTCCTCGCCGTCATGGCCTCGTTCTACGCCGTGTTCCACGGGCCCGAGGGGCTGAAGGCGATCGCGCAGCGCATCCACCTGAAGGCCGCCGGCGTGGCCGGGGCGCTGGAGGCGGCGGGCTACACGGTGGAGCCGCGCGACTTCTTCGACACGATCACCGTGGAATGCGGCGCGTTGCGCGAGGTGATCTTCCGCGCCGCCGCCGACCGGCGGATCAACCTGCGCCGGGTGGGGCGCACCCGGCTCGGCATCGCGCTGGACGAGACGACCCGGCCGGAGACCGTGGCGCGCCTGCTGGAGGCCTTCGGCGCGGCGGAGACCGGGCCGGCCGGCTACCGCATCCCCGAGGGTCTGGTGCGCCGCTCGGACTACCTCACCCACCCGGTGTTCCACATGAACCGGGCCGAGACCGAGATGATGCGCTACATGCGCCGGCTGGCCGACCGGGACCTGGCGCTCGACCGGGCGATGATCCCGCTGGGCTCCTGCACCATGAAGCTCAACGCGGCGGCCGAGATGGCGGCGGTCACCTGGCCGCGAATTCGCCAATATCCATCCCTTCGCGCCGGCCGACCAGGCCGCGGGCTACGGCGAGCTGATCGACGACCTCACGAAGCGGCTCTGCGCCATCACCGGCTACGACGCCATGTCGATGCAGCCCAATTCCGGCGCGCAGGGCGAATATGCCGGCCTGCTGACGATCCGCGCCTACCATGCCGCCAACGGCGGGGCGGCGCGCGACGTCTGCCTGATCCCGGTCAACGCCCATGGCACCAATCCCGCCTCGGCGCAGATGGCGGGGATGAAGGTGGTGGTGGTGAACTGCACCGAGCGCGGCGATATCGACGTGGCGGATTTCCGCGCCAAGGCCGAACAGGCCGGGGATCGGCTGGCCGCCTGCATGATCACCTATCCCTCGACCCACGGCGTCTTCGAGGAGACGGTGCGCGAGGTCTGCGAGATCACGCATGACCATGGCGGACAAGTCTATCTCGACGGGGCGAATCTCAACGCCATGGTGGGGCTGGTGAAGCCGGGCGAGATCGGCGCCGATGTGAGCCATCTCAACCTGCACAAGACCTTCTGCATCCCCCATGGCGGCGGCGGGCCGGGGATGGGGCCGATCGGCGTGAAGGCGCATCTCGCCCCGCATCTGCCGGGCTTCGGCGAGGCGGCGGGCGCGGTTTCCGGCTCCCCCTTCGGATCGGCCTCGATCCTGCCGATCTCCTGGGCCTATTGCCGGCTGATGGGTGGCGAGGGGCTGACCCAGGCGACCCGCGTGGCGATCCTGAACGCGAACTACATCGCGAAGCGGCTGGAGGGCGCCTATGACGTGCTCTATCGCGGCCGGAACGGGCGCGTGGCGCATGAATGCATCCTCGACGTGCGCCCGTTCGAGAAATCCGCCGGGGTCACCGTGGACGACATCGCCAAGCGGCTGATGGACAACGGGTTCCACGCGCCGACGATGTCCTGGCCGGTGGCCGGCACGCTGATGGTGGAGCCGACCGAGAGCGAGACCCGCGCCGAGCTGGACCGGTTCTGCGACGCGATGCTGGCGATCCGCGAGGAGATCCGCGCGATCGAGAACGGTGGCGACCGGGAGGCCAATCCGCTGAAGCGCGCGCCGCACACGGTGGAGGACCTGGTGGGCGACTGGGACCGGCCCTACAGCCGCGAGACCGGCTGCTTCCCCGCCGGTGCGTTCCGGGTGGACAAGTACTGGCCGCCGGTGAACCGGGTCGACAACGTCCATGGCGACCGCAACCTGATCTGCACCTGCCCGCCGGTGGAAAGCTACCGCGAGGCGGCGGAATAGGTCAGCCGCCGCCGTCCCCGCCGGGAGCGGCGGCGGCGACCCGCTCCAGGTCCTCGCGCAGCATGCCGCCCTCCCGGGCATAGGACAGGGCGCGGGCCGACAGGCCGCGCGCCGCCCCGGCGATGCCCGGATCGCCGTGCCGCGACAGCGCCGCGGCCGCGCGCTGCACCGCCATCGCGACCTCGTGGAAGTCCTTGCCGTCGCGCGCCAGCGGGTCGAGCGTGGTGCGCAGCATCTCCACCGGGTCGAGGCCGGGCGCGCGCAGATGCGGCGCGCGCGGCGCGTCCAACGCCCGCTCGGGCGGCAGCGACAGGATCAGCCGGGTGATCCGGCCGATCACGTCGATGCCGGTGCGCGGGTCGTTGATCCCCGGCGACAGCGCCCGCTCGCCGATCTCGGCCAGCACCACGAGGGAGAAGGCCGTGTCCTGCCCCTGCCGGCGGCGATCCTCGACGAGGATGGCGGCGCGGATCTGCGCGGCGCGGGCCTCCGACCAGTCGGCCACCGCGACCCGGGCCAGCACGTCGCCGGTCACCACCCAGTCGCCGGGGGTGACGGCGAGGTGGACCGTGCCGCCCCAGGCGCCGGCCCGGGACGACAGGGCCGCGGTCTCGATCTCCGCGACATAGCCGCACTCGGCGGCGCGGACCTCGTGCGCCCCCTCCGGCACGGCGGCTTCGGCCTGCGGACGCGCGCCCAGGAACGGCTCGGCCGCCCGCCACGCGATGGCCCCGCGCGCGCTTTCCTCGGCGCTGCGGGCGGTCGCCTCGACCGATCCGAGCCCGTCGAGATGCCCCACCCAGCGCAGGATCGCCAGCACCACGAAGGCGATCACGCCGACGGTGAAGAAGTAGATCAGCGCCATCTCGTCCGGGGCGAAGAGCCCGGTCGACAACATGATCGTCAGCGCCAGCGCATAGACGAAGGCGCCGATGAAGGTGGCGAGGACCGTCTGCGTGCGCGGGTCCTGCTGCAGCAGGCGATGCGCCCGGGGCGTGGTGGAGGAATCGGCGGCCAGATGCGCGGCCACCATGATCGACAGCGAGAAGGTCGTCACCGTCAGCATGGAATTGGTCAGGATGTCGAGCAGGTCCTGCAGCGTGGCCGCGTCGATCCTGTCGGCCAGGCGGAACGGCAGGTAATTCGATAACGGGGCCAGGGAGGCCGCCACCAGCGCCGACAGCGAGACCAGCGCGGCCCGGACCCACAGGCGGCGCGAGAAGAGTCGGAATTGGCGGATGGCAGGGACGATCATGACGCCGGGCAACGCCCCGATTCCGGGCCGGTTCCCGGCTTGACATCCCTTGGGCCATCCCTCATCTGTCCCCGCACGGATGGGGCCGTAGCTCAGTCGGGAGAGCGCGTCGTTCGCAATGACGAGGTCAGGGGTTCGATTCCCCTCGGCTCCACCATCCCTCCTCCCGCAGCCATCGAGTCGCCGCCCGCTGGACGGCGGAACACCGCGGCGCCGCGGCCATACCGCTCGGCGCGAGCCAGGTCGGCCGGGCCGCCGCCATCGGTGTGGCGGTCGGCGCATCCGGCGGCGTCGTCGGGCCCCGTTGCCCCTCCCCTCGCCGGCTCCCGGCGCAGGATCACGGGGGCGCCCTGCCCCCTGTGCGGCGCCCGCGCCGCTCCGGGGCGGCTTCTGCGCCGATCGGCAGGCCGAAGGACCGGCGCGGCGGGATCAGATCCCGGGCGGGGTGTTGAACCTGCGATAGACGACCTGCGACGGGCGTCCCACGAGATAGCGGTCGACCCCGTCCTCCAGCGCGCGGCGATAGATCAGCAGGGCCCGGTCGGCGGCCTCTATCGTCGCGGCGATGTCGGCCGCCTGATGGGCGAAGCTGACGACGAACGAGGGTGCAAGCACGCCGCCCCGGATCATCTCCTGCAGGAACAGCGACCGGAAGGCCTGGGAGGGCCTGCCCTCCTGGTCGAGCGTGGCATAGGCAAGGCAACAGGGCCGGCCCACCGCGTGCACGTGATCGCCAAGCCCGTGCTGCGAGACCGCCTGTTCGAAGCCCTCGCGGAGAAGCATGCCCATGCGGTATGTATGCGCGATCACCGGTTCGTCGCGGTAGGTCCGCATGGTTTCCGCCGCCGCCGCCAGCGCATGGGTCTCGGCGCCATGGGTGGTCGACAGCAGGAACACGCGCGGCAGATCGGTATGGTCGAGCCCGCCGAGCCGCATGAATTCGCGTTTTCCGGCCAGCGCGGAGACGGAGAATCCATTGCCCATCGCCTTGCCGAAGCAACTCAGGTCGGGCTCGATCCCGTAGGCCTCCTGTCCACCCCCCCGGGCCCAGCGGAAGCCGGTGATCATCTCGTCGAGGATGAAGAGCGCGCCGTTGTCGTGCGACAGCTGGCGCAGGTCTTCGAGGAAGCCCTCCGCCGGCTCCTCCGCGCGGGCCGGTTCGAGGAGGACGGCCGCGATCCGGCCGGGATGGGCCTCGAACAGCGCGCGGACGCTGTCGAGATCGTTGTACCGGAAGGTCAGCGTGAGCTCGCGGACGCGGTCCGGGATACCGGCATTCACCGGGGTCGTGCCGATGAACCAGTCGTCGGTCGAGAAGAACGGGTGGTCGCCGCAGATCGCGACGAGGTCGCGCCCGGTATAGGCCCGGGCGAGCCGCACGGCGCCCGAGGTCGCGTCCGACCCGTCCTTGCAGAACTTGACCATCTCGGCGCCGGGGACGAGCTCGAGGAAGGTCTCGGCGCAGTCGATCTCCACCGGGGAGGGCCTGGTGAAATTGCAGCCCCCCGACAGCGCCGCCGTCGCCGCGGCGACGACCCGCGGGAAGCCGTGTCCGAGTCCCACGGCGCGGTTGCCCATGCCGTATTCGATGAACTCGTTGCCATCCACATCCCGGACCCGGCATCCGCTGCCGCCGGCGATGAAGCCGGGCGCGAGGACCGGATACTGGTCGTCGCCCTTGGCATAGGTATGCGCCCCGCCGGGGATGATCCGGTGCGCCCTGGCGCTCATCTCCCTGGACTTGTCGAAGCGGAGATCCGGATCCTGGACGGACCCTGCCGGCCTTGCGGTCGATGAAACCATGGTCGCCTTCCCTGCAGCCTCCCGGCGATTGTGTCCTGGCGCCCGGGCGATCGCATCCGGCCCTTCGGCGAAGGCCATCGCCCATTGGAGGTAGGCCGTGGAACGGCCCCGGGCGGATCGCCCATGCCCCCACGCCCGCGTCCGGGCGGCGGGACGCGAGACGCATATCGGGCCGGTCCCGACCCGACCGGCGGGGGAACCCGGCCAAAGGGCGTAGCGCGCGACAGGATGGGGGAGTTGGCCGCCGCGGAAAACGCCGCGACCGTCGGGGGGTGCCCTCATGGTTCCCGATCGCGCCGGAGATCCGCGCGATCGGGAGCCGGCGGGCGCACCGGACCCGGAACAGGAGAGAGCCTGGCCATGCGTGTGCTCGTGACTGGAAACCTTGGATATATCGGTGTGGTGCTGAGCCCGTTGCTGCGGGATGCCGGTCACGACGTGACGGGTCTCGACGTCAATCTCTATTCCGGCTGCACCTATGCCCCGGGCGGCGTGCTTCCCGACATCCCGACGATCCGGAAGGACGTGCGGGACGTCGAACCGGCCGACCTGGAGGGGTTCGACGCGGTGGTGCATCTGGCCGCCCTGTCCAACGATCCGCTGGGCAACCTGAACCCGGAGATGACCTACGACATCAACCACCGCGGCAGCGTGACCGTCGCGCGGGCGGCGAAGGCCGCGGGGGTGAGCCGGTTCCTGCTGGCCTCCTCCTGCAGCAATTACGGGCGCGCCGGCGACGACCTGATCGACGAGACCGGCTCCCTGAACCCGGTCACGGCCTATGGCCGCTCGAAGGTGATGGCCGAACGGGACATCGCGGCGCTCGCGGACAAGGAATTCTCTCCGACCTTCCTGCGGCCGGCGACCGCCTACGGGCTGTCGCCGCGCCACCGCTTCGACATCGTCCTGAACAACCTGGTGGCCTGGGCGGTCGCCGAGGGGAAGATCCTGCTGAAGTCGGACGGGACCCCCTGGCGGCCGATCGTGCATATCGAAGACATCTCGAGGGCCTTCCTCGCCGCGCTCGACGCCCCGCGCGAGAGCGTGCACGGGCAGGCGTTCAACGTCGGCTCCACCAACCAGAACTACCAGGTGCGCGAGATCGCGGCCATCGTCGCCGATGTCGTTCCGGGCTGCCGGCTCGAATTCGCCACCGATGCCGGCCCGGACACGCGATCCTACCGGGTGGACTTCCGCAAGCTCGAGACCGTCCTGCCCGATGCGCGGCCGCGCTGGGATGCGCGGTCCGGGGCGGAGCAGGTCTATGCGGCCTACCGGCACGCGCCGCTGACCGTGTCGCAGTTCGAGGGGCCGCGCTATCAGCGGATCGGGCATCTGCGCAGGCTGCTGCAGGAGGGGCAGCTCGGGCCGGACCTTCGCTGGCGCCGGCAGAGCGGCGACGCGCCCGCCCCCGTCCCCCTGCCCGCCTGAGATGCTGCAGGTCGCGCGGAGCGAAGACGCCGCCCCGGCGGCGCTCGGCGAGGCGATCTTCGCCCTTGCCAGCGAGCTCTTTCCGATCTGCCGGAGCCTTGCCGGACCCGGGGTCCGCCGGACGCTCGACCTGCTGGATCGGGAGATCGAGCTGCTTCGGACCGAGATCCCGACCGGCACGCCGGCGCTCGACTGGACGATCCCGCGGGAATGGGAGCTGCGCGCGGCGTGGATCCGGGGCCCGGACGGCGCGCTCGTCCTCGACGCGGCGGACAGCAACCTGCATGTGCTGAACTACAGCACGGCCGTCCGCACGCGGATGTCGCGCGCGGAGTTGGCGCGGCACGTCTTCACCCTGCCGGACCAGCCCGACCTCATACCCTACCGCACCTCCTACCACGTGGAGCGATGGGGGTTCTGCATGCGGCACCGGGACCTCGAGCGGCTGCCGGAGGGCGAATACGAGGTCTGCATCGACGCCGAGCATCGGGACGGGCACCTGAGCTACGGGGAGCACGTGATCCCCGGCGCCTCGGAACGCGAGTTCCTGCTCTCCGCGCATGTCTGCCACCCGTCGCTGGCGAACGACAACTGCTCGGGCCTTGCCGTGCTCGCCCAGCTCGCAAGGACGCTGTCCGGGCGCCCGCTGCGCCATACCTACCGGTTCCTCTTCGCGCCCGGCACCATCGGCGCGATCGCCTGGCTGTCGCGCGGCGGGGCGGACACGGGCCGGATCGCCCACGGGCTGGTCGTCTCGTGCCTCGGGGATGGCGGCGGGCCGGTCTACAAGCGCAGCCGGCGCGGCACGGCGCCGATCGACCGGGCGATGGAGGAGGTGCTCCGACATGCCGGCCCCGCGGCGCGGATCGTCGATTTCGAGCCCTACGGCTACGACGAGCGGCAATTCTGCTCGCCGGGATACGATCTGCCGGTGGGCTCGTTCCAGCGCAGCGCCTGGGGCAGCTTTCCCGAGTATCACACCTCGGCGGACAATCTCGACTTCATCCGGCCCGAGCATCTCGCCCGCTCGCACGACCTGATCCTTCAGGCGATCGAGATCGTCGAGGAGGATTGGGTGCCCCGGAACCTCTCGCCCCACGGGGAGCCGCAACTCGGGCGACGGGGCCTTTACGCCTCGGTCGGGGGCGCTTCCGGCGGGGCGGACACGATGGCGCTGCTCTGGGTGTTGAACCTGGCGGATGGACGCCACTCGATCCTCGACATGGCCGAACGCTCGAAGCAGCCGTTCCGCACCCTGGCCGCGGCGGCCCGGCGGCTTCTCGATGCGGGGCTCCTCGCCGACGCCGCGGGGGCGCCACCTCCACCAGCCCTGCAACCCGGCACCCGCGCCGGCGTCCCGCCGAAGGAGGCCGAGTGACATGGTCGATCCGATCGACATTCAACATCAGCGCCGCTTCTGGAACGATTGGAACGGAGCCCACCGCGAGTTGCACCTCGACGCGGTGCCGAGGCGGCAGGCGGAAGTCGTCTGTTCGTGGCTGGACGGGATCGATCGCCGCCCACTCGACCTGCTCGAGGTCGGCTGCGGCGCCGGATGGTTCTGTGAACAGCTCTCGCATTACGGAAGGGTCACCGCGACGGATTTGTCGGACGAGGTGCTGGCGCGGGCGCGGCTGCGGACACCCGAGGTCGAATTCGTGGCTGGCGACTTCATGTCGCTCGACTTCGGCGAGGCACGTTTCGACGTCGTGGTCACGCTCGAGGTGCTGTCGCATGTCGAAGACCAGCCGGCCTTCCTTGCGAAGATCGCGCGGCATCTGAAACCCCATGGCAGTCTGATGCTCGCCACCCAGAACCGGCCCGTTCTGCAGCGATACAACTCCATCCCGCCGCCAGGGCCCGGCCAGTTGCGGCGCTGGGTCGATCGCCGCGAGCTGCATGAGCTGCTAGAGCCACGCTACGAGGTCGAGAGCATCTTCTCCGTGACGCCGAAAGCGAATCGTGGCCTCATGCGGATCGTCAATTCATCCAAGCTCAACCGACCGGTCAGGGCCCTTCTCGGTGACCGTGTCGAAGCCGTCAAGGAGAAGCTCGATCTGGGCTGGACCCTGATGGCGCATGCGCGCCGGAGGAAATAGGCGCGTGGTCCGGTCGGCGATGCCGGGCGCGCCATGGCCACGCGATCGGTTCCGGGACGGCGCTACCCAGCCTTGTGCGGAGAACGAGACCGCTCCTGCGTTGGGTCGACCTTGCCGGTCCCGGCCCGCGGCGGATCGAAGGCGGCCGTGTCCAGTTCCTCCAGCAGCGGCCAGGACAGATCCTTCTCGGAGATACAGGCGGGGTCCGCCGGCCAGGAGACCCCGAGCGCCGGATCGTCGTACCGCACGCCGGCGCCCGCATCCGCGTGGAAGTAGGCCGAGATGAGGTAGCGGGTCACGCTGTCCGCGGCGAGGGTCTGGAACCCGTGCGCGCAGCCTGGCGGGATATAGAGCTGACGGCCGTTCCCGGGCGTCAACTCGGCCGCGTACCAGCGCCCGTAGCTCGGCGATGCCGGCCGCAGGTCGACGGCCACGTCCCAGATCGCGCCCTGGCTGCAGGAGACGAGTTTCGCCTCCTCGTGGGGCGGGCGCTGGAAATGCAGGCCCCGCAGGGTGTGCCGGAGCACGGAATGCGAGACGCTGTGCTGGACGAAATCGGTCGCGAGGCGACGGTCGCCGAACTCGCGGGCGCAGAACGTGCGGGCGAACGATCCTCGATGATCGCGGTGCGGCTCGGGCGTGATCAGCCAGACATCCACGAGTCCGGTTTCGATGAATCGCATGGAAAGGTCTCCCGGGGCGAGTAAAGTCTCGTCTCGCAGCCGAGGCGGCGCAATCCGGTCTCGCGGCGGCCGCGAACGGCCTTTCGCACATACGACGCCCAACGGGGCGGGACGGCGGGGGCGGATCCCCGCCCCGGCCTATCCGAATGAGTGCCGGCTACGCCATAGGTCTGAGCCCGGCTACGTCAACATGTTCCGACGCCGGGCCTCGGCGCGGATAGCATGATGCCGGGGCGCGACCGGGCGCCGGACGAAGTCGGGGGACGGCAAGTGAACATACATGCTCCGAGCAGGGTGGCCGAGACAACCGGCCAGGTGACGCATTCGCCCTGTCGCCTGTGCGGCACCGAACTGCGGCACCCGGTGGTCGATCTGGGGATGTCCCCGCCCTGCGAGAAGATCCTGCGCGAGGACGAGATCGACAGCATGGAGGAGTATTTCCCGCTCAACGTGCTGGTCTGCCACGAATGCCTCCTGGTGCAGTTGAAGAACTACATTCCGGCGGAGGACATCTTCTCGGAATATTGCTATTTCTCGTCCTACTCGACGAGCTGGGTCGACCATGCCCGGCGCTATGTGGAGATGATCGCCCGGCGGCTCGACCTCGGCCCGCAGAGCCTGGTGGTCGAGCTTGCCAGCAACGACGGCTACCTGTTGCAGCACTTCCTTCCGCTCGGCGTTCCGGTCCTCGGGGTGGAGCCCGCCGCCAACGTGGCGGCGGCCGCGCGGGCCAAGGGAATCCCGAGCCGGGTGGAGTTCTTCGGCGTCGAGACGGCCCGCCGCATGCGCGCCGAAGGTTCCGCGGCAGACCTGATCGTCGCGAACAACGTGCTGGCCCATGTGCCCGACCTCAACGACTTCGTCGGCGGGATCGTCCGGCTGCTCAAGCCGGGCGGCGTGGCGACGATCGAGTTCCCGCATGTCCAGAAGCTGCTGGAGGAGAACCAGTTCGATACCATCTACCACGAACACTATTCCTACTATTCCCTGCTCACGATCGAGATCATGGCCGCGCGGCACGGCCTCGTCCTGTTCGACGTGGAGGAGATCCCGACCCATGGGGGATCGCTGCGCATCTATCTGGCCCCGGCCGAATCGGGCCGCAGGCCCTCCGGCAGGGTCGAGGATCTGATCTCGCGGGAACGCGTCGCCGGGCTGGACCGCGTCGAGACCTATGCCGCGTTCGAGGAGCGGGCCCGCCGGACCAAGCGCGACCTGGTCCGGTTCCTCATCGACGCCAAGGAGGCCGGCAAGACAATCGCCGGTTACGGCGCGCCCGGAAAGGGCAACACGCTGCTCAATTACTGCGGAATCGGCAGGGATTTCATCGATTTCACGGTGGACCGGAATCCCTACAAGCATGGCCGGTTCACGCCGGGGATGCACATTCCGATCCTGCCGGTCAGCGCGATCGACGAGGCCAGGCCCGACTATATCCTGATCCTGCCCTGGAACCTGCGGCAGGAGATCGTGGCCCAGATGGCCCATGTCGCCGAATGGGGGGCGCGGTTCATCGTTCCGATTCCGCGCGTGGAAGTCATTGACCCCAAGGAGATTTCGAAATGAAGGTGGTCCTGTTCTGCGGCGGGCTCGGCACCCGCATTCGGGAGTATTCCGAGAACATTCCCAAGCCGATGATCCCGATCGGACATCAGCCGATCCTGCGGCATGTCATGGAATACTACAGCAATCACGGCCACAACGAGTTCGTGCTCTGCATGGGATACAAGGCCAACACGATCAAGGAATTCTTCCTCAACAGCCGGCCCCAGGCCTTTGCCGATTGCATCGTCTCGGCGGGCGGCGCCAAGGTGGAGGTTCTCGGCGATCAGCCCATCGACTGGCGCGTGGCCCTGATCGACACGGGCGTGTGGCGCAATATCGGACAGCGGCTCTGGGCGGTGCGCGAACATCTTCGCGACGAACCGATGTTTCTCGCCAATTACAGCGACGGCCTGAGCGATGTGGACCTGGACGACATGATCTCCAGGTTCGAGGCGAGCGGCAAGGTCGCCTGCTTCCTCGCCGTCCGGCCGCCCCTCACCTATCATCTGGTCGATACCGACGAATCCGGGCGCGTCCTGCAGTTCCGTTCCTCCGACCGGGCCGATATCTGGATCAACGGCGGTTACTTCATCTTCCGCCCCGAGATCTTCGATTACATGCAGGAGGGCGAGGAACTCGTCCTGGAGCCGTTCGAACGGTTGATCCAGCGCGATCTCCTGATGGCCTACAAATACGAGGGGTTCTGGCGGTCCATGGACACGCTGAGGGACTGGCAGTCGCTGCAGGATCTCGTGGAGCGCGGCGACACGCCCTGGCTCGCGCGTCGATCCACCCCGGTGGCGGAGAACGTCCGGGTCGCCCTGACGTGATCCCGCTGGCACTGGCGGAGCGGCGGGAGCGGCTGTCGCTGCTCTGCCTCGGCGCGCATTCCGACGATATCGAGATCGGTGCCGGCGGCCTGATCCTGAGCCTCGCCGCGAGCGTGGCAGAGCTGGATGTCCACTGGTGCGTGGCGAGCGCGGTCGGGGCGCGCTTCTCCGAGGCAGAGGCCTCGGCCGGGGATTTCCTCGCCGACGCGGCGCGCTCCGAGGTCGAGATCTCCGATTTCGAGGATTCGTTCTTTCCCGAGCAATCGCGCGAGATCAAGCGGTGGCTCACCGATGTGAGATCCCGCATCTCTCCCGACATCGTACTCGTGCACCGCGCCGACGACGCGCATCAGGATCACCGGGAGCTGAACCGGATCACCTGGAACCTGTTCCGGGATCACTTGATCCTGGAATACGAGATTCCGAAATGGGACGGGGATCTCGGCCAGCCCAACCTTTACGTTCCGCTCGAAGCCGAGATCCTCGAGCGCAAGTTCGAGTTGTTGATGCGCCACTTCGCCTCGCAACGGTCCAAGGACTGGTTCGATCCGGATCTGTTCCGCGGACTCGCCAGGATCCGGGGAATGGAGTGCCGGGCGACCGACCGGCACGCGGAGGCGTTCTTCGTCAGGAAGGTCCTCTTCTCCCCCGCCGGAAGCGGTGCGTTGTCACGCGCCTGAGGCGGTTCAACCGCGCCGGTCGACTGGCCCCGGCCCCGCGGCCTCCGTTCTCGGGCTGATCCGCCCCTCGGGCCGGCGCTCACCTTGCGGCCTGAGGGCCTCTCCGCCCGGTGCACGGATTGCGCGCAACAGGTTAATACGCCATCCGATACATCCGATTGGAGGCTCGTCTTTTCGCCGGCAGGTGACAGAGGATCCATTCATTGCATGGAAGAGGGTATTTTCTCCTCTTGGTTGTAAAATCAACTGAACCACCGGCGCCGAATGAGATAATGTATGCGCCGGACCCACCAAAGGTATTGCCCGAATGGTTGAAACGCGTAGGATGACTGAGGGGAGTCATCTGGGCATTTGCTTTATCGCGTAAGGGGTGCGTCGAGGGTCGTGGGAGGATTGTTTTTTGAATTAATGCCTGTAGACCTGGGGGTCGGAAATGAAAGTCATTACCAATCGGCAATCCGATGAGAGCGCCGTAGATCAAGATCACACGCATTCTTCCGGGAACAGGATCGAAGCCGTCGATCGATCCAACTCATTTGCGCTCATCGACGGTCGAAAGCTTGAGCGCGAGTGCTTCGTCCGGGTCATCGAATCCGCGAACAGCGCCATCAGGATCACGGCTTACGGCTCGATTTCCGAGTGGAAGAGCAATGCAGGATCACAGGATCTCTGCGCCATCCTTCTCAATATCGGCGGGCGGCGCGCGTCGGACTCCGTGGTGGGCGAAGAGATCAGGGGCCTCGTCGCGAAATCGGGTCAGACGCCCGTGATCGTTCTGGCGGAATCCGAATCGTTTTCCGAGATGATCGCGGCCGTCGACAATGGCGCGCGGGGATATATCCCGGCAAGCGTCGGCGCCGATGTCGTCATCGACGCGGCCCGCCTGACCTCCGCAGGCGGCGTGTTTCTTCCCGCCTCCAGCGTGCTCGCTCTGCGGGACGTGATCTTGAAGAAGGCGGATCGGACAACGGGGATCGAGGGTTACTTCACCGCCCGGCAGGCGGCTGTCGCGAATGCTCTGCGTCGCGGCAAGGCAAACAAGACGATCGCCTACGAACTCAACATGTGCGAGAGCACGGTGAAGGTCCATATCCGCACGATCATGAAGAAGCTTCGCGCGACGAACCGGACGCAGGCGGCCTTCAAGCTCAACACGCTGTTCCCCAGCGACCCGGAGGAATAGGGTCTCGCCGCCATCTCGGCTGTCCTCCCCGCGGTTTTCTTCGGGGGGGTCATTGCAAGAGGAAGGCGCCGGATCTGGCCGCCGCCTGCCTTTTGAACCAGGCGTGATACAGATCGACGATCCCGTCGCGGAGCGGCACGCGCGCCTGCCACCCGAGCGATTCGAGGCTGCCATCGCTCGGCTCCGCGGCCATTCCCTGCGCGGCTTGCCGGTAGCGGATCTCGACCGAACCCCGGAACCCGACGGTCTCGACGACGATCCGGGCAAGTTCCTCGGCCCGTATTTGCTCCGTCGGTCCGCAGCGAAGAACGGCGGGACCTTCGCAATGATCGGCGGCAAAGGCGGCCGCGTCGGCGAGATCGTCGGCGTGGATCATGGGCGGCAGCATCGGGCAATCCATGGCGATCGTGATACCGCGCGCCCCGCGCAGGAGGGCCAGACCAAGGCTGTTCACCAGCTCGTTCACAAGAGGGAGCGGGCCCCACTCCACCGACCAGTTCGCGGCATAGACCATCGGAGCCACCAGCGTCACCACGCCGCAACCCTGGCGGCCGTTCCGGGCCGGCAAAGGGCCCGCGGCATGGGCGCAGAAGGAACCTGCAGGGCTTCCCGAATGCCGCTGCCGCCGCGCCCGAATATCCGTCCGCCGATCCACGAGCGATGGCGGCGGGGTCGCGGGAACCACGTGGACGAGTTTCTCCACGCCCAGATCCCGGGCCGCCGCGAGCACGTCGCCGAGGAACCGGCGCTCCGCCTCGCGCCGGTCGGCCGGGTTTCCGCCGCGTGAGAGGCGGCCATCGGCGATGATCACGGCATCCGGGCGTTGCTCCTTCATCCAGACCTCCAGGCTTCTCGACCGGGTGAGGTCGAACTGGGATCCAGACGCCAGGATCAGACTGCATTTCTCGCGCCAAAGGCGATTGATGATCGCGAATCCCGCCGCGCTCTCGTGCCTGGCAATCCAGACACCCTTTCCCGCGACCAGGCTGGCCCGCTGAACGGTCATGGGATCGAATCGGATGACATCGGGGCCTCGGATCTGTCTTGGTGACCTTTCGTTTCTCCACCATTTTCCTGTCGCTTCTCATGCTCATCCGCCCATCCCGTTACTTCAGAAGGATTGGTTGATCGAAATCGCGCAATATCCGGTTTCGCCCAAAACCATCTGCATCCTACCCGATCGGTCGGGAGCGCTGCGCGGTTTGAGCCATGGGGACCGGTTTTCGGACAGGCCCGATCCGATCAGGTGACATGGTGTGCCGCCAGGTGCTGTGACTATCGGTGCGGCGGGCCAGTGACTTCGGCTGCCCGTATCGGCGCGGATCTGCCCGCTCGTCCCATACGGATAAAGGTGATGTCGGCGCAGCGGATCTGGTTCGGGTGGTCGATCGCCATGTCCCGCAGCAGGGACCGCCTAAGGGCAACTGCCCGAATGCGACTTGCGCCGCGACCGATCGGATATCGAGAGGTCCGAACGGCGTAACCGGATTTCCGCTTGGCCAGCAATTGGGCGAGATGATCCCTACCCTATCCCCGCCTAGCTTGTCGGACAGTGTCGCCCTCGGGAGGAGCCCGAACATGATCGGCCGAACCGCAATCGCATATGCGCTATCCTGCATCGCCACCCAGGCCGCGGCCGATTTCACCTGGGGCGTCAACGGGCATCCCCTGACGGCCTATCCGGGAATTCCGATCGTCGAGCAGATCGACCTCGTGGACGACCTGGAGATGACCTCCTACAGGGTGAACATCTCCTTCGCCGAGCAGGGCGACCACCTCGGACGGATCATCGAGGCCGCGAAAGCCCGCGGCGTCGAGATCCTGCCCGTTCTCACCCCGGGTGGTCTGGACATCGGCACCGACTCCCTCGAGGACATCTACCGGAAGACCTTCGCGTTCGCCAATGAACTCGGCAGCCGCTTCGGAGACGAGGTCGCTGTCTGGGAACTCGGCAACGAGGAAGAGAACTACGCGATCATCCAGCCATGCGAGTTGCGCGAGGACGGCAGCCAGTACCCGTGCGAGTGGGGTCCGGCCGGAGGGGTCGATCCGCTCGACTATCACGGCGAGCGCTGGGATCGGGTCAGCGCGCTCCTTCGCGGCCTTTCGGACGGGCTGGAAGCCGCGGCGCCCGACGCGCTCAAGGCGATGGGAACCGCAGGCTGGGGCCATCTCGGTGCGTTCGAGCGCATGCGCCGGGACGGAATCGACTGGGACATCTCCGTCTGGCACATCTACGGAGAAGATCCCGAATGGGCCTTCAAGGAGCTCGCCGGCTTTCACCGCCCGATCTGGGTGACGGAACTCAATCACCCCTACGGAAGCCGAGACGGTGGGGAAGCCCAGGCCGATGGACTGGTCGCGATGATGGAGAGGCTGCTCGAGTTGAGTGCGACCTACCCGGTCGAGGCCGCCCACCTCTACGAGCTGCTCGACGAGCCCTACTGGGCGCCCGACTTCGAAGCCATCATGGGGCTCGCATCCGTGGTGGAGGTGCCGGACGGCTGGATGATCGGACCGCCCAAGCCGGCCTATGCGGCTGTGCGAAACACGATCCGGCAGGCGGCACCGGCGCGGTGTTCCGATCTTGCCGCGTCGAGCCCTGCCCCCTTGCCGGGCATGCAGGCCGCCTATGCACACTGCCTGATCCTCGGTGACATCAAAGACCCGACACAGGTTCGGACGTGGGCGGCATCTCTGGCGCAGGGCGATGCACACCCGAGCGACATGCTCGCCACGCTGACCGACGCTTCGGACGTCGGCGCCCCCGATGAAGCCGACGGGCCTGACATCCAGGGAGATGTCACCCGGCTCTACCGATGGCTCCTCGGCCGCGAGGCCGACGGGTACAGCCTCGACAGCTATTCCGAACAGATCGCGTCCGGCGCTTTGACCCGCGAGGATCTTGCAAGGGCGCTGGTCACGTCCGAGGAGTTTCTCGATCGCCATCCGGTGTTCAAGCAGCCGAGCCAAGAGGGTCCGTCGACGGACCCGGCCGACTGCGACACCGGCGAAGTGGCGGCATTGACCTCGAACGGAGACCGTATCGCCTCCTACACGGCCTGCCTGCTGCTCTCTCGGGAACCGGATGAAACCGGGCTTCACCTGTGGCGCGCCGCAATCGAGAGCGGCGCGACGACCACGCCGGACCTCCTGGAAGCCGTGTTCCGGTCGGCCGTCTTCGCAGCGCGTCATGGCACGACCGACCTCTCCGACGAAGAGTTCGTCCGCTTCGCCTACGAGTTGCTGCTCGGCCGGCAGCCCGATGGGGGGGGGTCCCAAGGCTATATCGAGCGTCTCGAAGCCGGTGTGCTGAGCCGGGACGGTCTGCTTCTCGAACTGAGCCGATCGGGGGAGTTCGCGGCGCGTCATCCGGCGCTCACCAACCCGGCGGGAGACGCGTCCCAGGCCTTGGGACCTGCGTGCAGGCCAGGCTCCCTCGACAATCTCGAGTTCGAGTTCCGAAAGGTACGTGTTCTACACATACTGCCTGCTACTTGGAACCGAACCCGCTCCCGACCTCCTGAGTTACTGGTCTCGGAGGCTGGAATCGGAGGGTGCAAGCCGGGATGATCTCATCTTGCGCATCTTCAGGTCCGACGCGTTCGCGGCGCGCCACGATCCCGAGGCCCAGTCGGACTCGGAGTTCGTCCAGACGCTTTTCCGAATAACGCTCGGGCGCGATCCGGACGGGGCGGGTCACGACGAATATGTCCGGCAGTTGGCGGAGAAGGCCATCACCCGGGAAAACGTGGTCCTTGGACTCCTGACGTCGAGCGAGTTCGCGGCGCGCTACGAAAACGCCACAGAGTGACGAGCGGCGGCGCGGACAGGGAGAACGTCATGATCGCACCGAGATACATGCACCCCGCGAAGGTCTCTGCCGCGACGATCATCACCGCGCTCGCGATGCCGGGGCGGCGCACGGGCCTGCGACTGGCGTGACGCGTCGGGGCATGCCGTCTTACCCCTGCAGCCGAATCTCGGCGACGGGCACCTGCCGGACGCGACGGGCCGGACCTTCCTGATCGCCGACGATTCCCCCTGGTCGCTTGTCGCGGACCTGACGCGCGAAGACGCCGAGTTGTATCTCTAGGACCACAGCAGGCGCGGCTTCAACACATTGCTGGTGAACCTGATCGAGCACGGGTTCACGCGGGATGCGCCTGCGAACGCCTACGGCGAGCGACCGTTTCTGCGCGAGGACGACTTCTCCGCGCCCAACCCGGCATATTTCGATCACGCCGGCCGGAAACCAGGATTCTCGACTACTGGGCCGACGAATCCTGGATCGACATCGACAACGTCCAACCATACGGAAACGTCCGCCGGGCCGTCGCCGAGCAATTCCGACGCAACGGTCACCGAACCTTCTTCTTCGAGGGCGCCTACGAGAACGAGCACGGGCCCGGTGGCCATCGCGTGCGCGTGCAGGCGTACCAGGCCCTGCTTTCCGGTGCCTCCGGTCAGCTGTTCGGAAACAATCCGATCTGGCATTTCGACGGCCCCGGCCTGCATCCCAAGCCGATGGAATGGAAGGAGGCGCTCGACAGTCCCGGCGCGCGCCGCATGAGCGTCCTGATCCGGCTCTTCTCGGATCTGGAATGGTGGCGTCCCGAGCCGGACATTTCCGGCCGGCTCCTGGTGCTGGCTCGTGGGCCTGTGGCCGAAGGGGCCGTGGCGGCCAGCGCGGACGACGGATCTTACGCGCTCGCCTACGTTCCGAGCCCCCACATGCGTGTTCCACGGGATGATGGGCGCCCATTCCATATGATCGTGGGCAGCGATTCCACGCGATCGTGGGCAGGTCTGGCCGGCAGTCTGAAGCTACGGTGACCTTCGTTTTCGAACGAAGGGGCCGAGATGCCAGCGGGACGACTGTCGATGCGCCGGATACGGGATGTTCTACGGCTGAAGCATGCGCGGGGGATGAGCGAGAGGGCGATTGCCGCCTCGCTCGGGTTGGGGAAGGGAACTGTCGGGGCCTATCTGGGGCGGGCGCGGACGGCCGGTCTGCCCTGGCCGCTTCCCGATACGCTGTCCGACGACGACCTCGAGTTGCTGTTGTTCCCGGCGGCGCCCTCGGTGGCGGACGGGGAGCGCCCCGTGCCGGACTGGTCCCTCATGGACCGGGAGCTGCGGCGCCCCGGCGTCACGCGCGCCCTGCTTTGGGAAGAGTATCGCGCCGCCCACCCCCTTGGCTTCGGCTATGCCTGGTTCTGCGCACATTACGAGGCCTGGAAGGGCCGGGTCCGGCCGACGACGCGCCAGACGCATGTCGGTGGCGAGAAGGTTTTCGTCGACTTCGCGGGCGACATGATCGACGTCATCGACCCTGCGACCGGGGAAGCCCGGGCGATGAAGTTGTTTGTCGCGGCGATGGGGGCCTCGAACCACACCTACGCCGAGGCCGTGGCCTCCGAGGGGCTCGAGGACTGGATCGGCGCGCATGTCCGGATGTTCACGTTCCTCGGTGGCGTGCCGAAGGTGGTGGTGCCGGACAACCTGAAGTCGGCGGTGTTCAAGGCCGACCGCTTCGATCCGGGCCTGAACCGGACGTATGCGGAGATGGCCAGCCACTATGGCACCGCAATCCTGCCGGCGCGTCCTTACAGGCCCCGCGACAAGGCGAAGGTGGAGGTCGCCGTGCAGGTCGCGCAGCGCTGGATTCTGGCGCGGCTGCGCAACCTGCGCTTCTTCTCCCTGGCCGATCTGAACGTCGCGATCCGGCGGCTGGTGGACGAGTTGAACATGCGCGTGAGGCGCGGCTACGGTGCCAGCCGCGCCGACCTCTTCGCCACGATCGACCGGCCGAACCTGCGGCCGCTGCCGCCGGAGCCCTACCAGTTCGCCCGCTGGAAGCGGGCCCGCGTCGCGCCGGACTATCACGTCGAGGTCGACAGGTCGTGGTATTCCGTGCCGTTCAGGCTGATCCGGCAGGAGGTCGATGTCCGCGTCTGCGGAGCCGTCGTCGAGATCTTCCACAAGGGACGACGGGTTGCCAGCCATCCGCGCTGCCCCGGCCGGCGCAGCCATGTGACGGTCCCGGAGCACATGCCCTCGTCCCACCGTCGCCATGCGGAATGGACGCCGGCCCGGGTCCTGGCGCAGGCGGCGAAGCTCGGCCCGTCGGTGGCGGCATGTCTCGCGAGGCCGTGATGGCCGACCGCCCGCATCCCGAGCAGGGCTTTCGAAGCTGCCTTGGGGTTCTCGCCCTGGCCAGGAGCTATGAGGCGGGCCGCCTCGATGCCGCCTGCCGGCGCGGATTGTCGATCCGGGCCCGCTCCGTCGCCTCGATCAGATCGATCCTGAAGAACGGGCTCGACAGCGCCTTCCTCGAAGACGCCCCCGACCAGCGTCCGCTCCGGCACCCGAACATCCGCGGACAGGGCTATTACCATTGAAAGGAAACCCCACCTTGCTGATCCATCCCACCTCCGAACGGCTCATCGCCCTCGGCCTCACCGGCATGGTCAAGGCACTGGACGAGCAGCGCCAGGCCGAGGCCACCTTCGACAGCCTCGGCTTCGAAGACCGCCTGGGCCTTCTGGTCGATCGCGAGGCCGCCGAACGGGACACCAAGCGGCTGACCACCCGCCTCAAGTTCGCCGCCCTCCGCCAGGCCCGCCTGTGTAGAGGATCTCGACCTGCGCGCCCCACGCGGCATCGATCGCGCCGTGATGGCGCACCCCATCGACGGCGCCTGGATCGGCCGGCATGAGAACCTGCTCATCACCGGACCCACCGGCCTCGGAAAGAGCTGGATCGCCGTCCGCCATGGACCTCGAACCATGGCGGCCTGCATGGCGGACCCTTGGCCACAAGGCCTGCCGGGACGGCCGACGCGTCGCCTATCACCGGGTGCCGAAGCTGTTCGAGGCGCTCGCCACCGCCCGCGGAGACGGTCGGCGCGCCAGGATGCTGAAAGCCCTCCAGCGGACCGAACTGCTCATCCTCGACGATTGGGGCCTGTCAGTCCTGCCCGCGCCGGACCGGCGTGACTTGCTGGAGATCCTCGAGGACCGCCACGGCCGCGGTTCCACGATCGTCACCAGCCAGCTCCCGGTCGAGCACTGGCACGAGGCCATCGGCGACCCGACCCTGGCAGATGCCATTCTGGACCGGCTCGTCCATAACGCCCACCGCCTGCCTCTTTCCGGCGAGAGCATGCGGAAGCGCGTGGCCGGGATGAAACCGCTTGACCAGACCGGTCGGGACTGACCCCATGCACCCGTCGGCCAGACTGCCCGAGGCGTGGAATGGCTGCCCACGATGCCGTGGAATCGATGCCCACCTTCCGTGGAATACGCACCCACACTTTCACGATGAATCTCGGCACCCTCTCCGGGGAGCGCGTGCGAGCCGCATGGATGGATCCGTCCACGGGAGAAAAAGCTTGATCGCCGGCTCCCCGTTCGCGCCGATCAGGCGCTCCTTCCGACCGCCGAGCCGCAACGCGTCGGGTGACGCCGACTGGGTCCTCGTTCTCGATACAGTCGGCGGGGATCCGGAGTGACGACCCGCGGCGCCCGCCTCCTCCATCGTGACGGGCCCGGTCCATCGCCCGCTCACGCAGTCCGCACGTTCTCACGCTTGACGACCGGCGCGCCCGGCCCGGCATATCGCGGCCGGTTCGGGCAGTCGGCATTTGGGAAAGAGACCTCGAACCGATGACCGTCCATTACGACTTCGACTGGCATGTGCGACACAGGGATCGCAACGCCCATTCCGCAAACCGTGTCGCGGAGCTGCTGCTGCCGCTGCTCCCGATCCGGTCCGTTGTCGATTTCGCCTGCGGCGACGGGACTTTGCTCAGGACGATGCAGGTCGGGGTGTGGAGCGGATCCATCGGATACGACGGACCCTTGAACGACCCCGACCGATTGCTGATCGACCGATCCCTGTTTCGCGTCGTCGATCTGTCCGAGTGCGTGGCGGCCTCCGAGGCGTTGGTACTGTGACCTGACGTCTGGAGATTCATTTGGCGATGGCGCCATGAGGCCCTGCCGGGGCCGGCCCCGGCAGGGGCGATCCATTCTGGTATTCCATGGAGTTGCTACACCACCATGGAGACAGGCGAATGGACGGGCAGAAGGATAGGAGGCTCGAGGCTCTCCTGGAACATCTGACCGAACACGGACCGGTCCGCCATGGGCCTCCGACCGATGGCGGCCATCATGGCGGACCATCGCCACGGTCTTCGGCCGGGCGTTCGAGCTGGCGATGCAAATCGAGCGCGAGCGGTTTCTCGGCGCCGGCCTCTACGAGCGGACGGATAACCGGCGGGGCGATGCGAACGGCTACAAGCCCAAGCGCATCGATACGCCTGTGGGCACGATCACCATCGACGTTCCAAAGACCGCCGGCCATGACGGCACGCCGTTCTATCCGCACTCTCTCGAACGCGGCCGCCGGTCGGTCCGCGCCGTGATGCTGGCGGTGGCGGAAATGTACGTCAAAGGCGTGTCGACCCGAGAGGCGGAGCGGGTGATGCGCGAGTTCGGTCTCGACAGCCTGTCCTCGACCCAGGTCGGCCGCGCGGCGAAGCTGCTCCACGAGGAGTTGGAGGCCTGGCGGCCCCGGCCTCTTGATCAGGTCACGCCTACCTGCTCCTCGACGCCCGCTACGAAAAGGGGCGTCAGGGCGGGATCGTGCGCGATGCGGCCGTGCTCCCGGCCATCGGCATCGGCCCGGACGAGCGCCGCCGGGTCCTGGGCGTCTCCGTCGCCCTGTCGGAGGCCGAGCCGCATTGGCGGGCCTTTCCGGAGAACCTCCAGGCTCGCGGGATGCGCGGCGTCGAGTACGTCGTCTCCGACGATCACGCCGGGCTGCGGGCCGCCCGCAGGGCCGTCCTCGGCGGCGCGACATGGCAACGCTGCCGAATTCCATCTCGCCCGGAACGCCGTCCATCATGCCCCGACTCGAGAGCCGCAAGCGCATCGGTGCCGAGCTGCGCGACTGGAACGCCGGCTCGCTGGCCAGGGCCGAAACCGCCCTGGCCGAGCTGGTCGCGGACTACCGGGACACCGCTCCGGCTCTCGCCGCATGGCTGGAAGAGGCCGCGCCCGAGGGTTTGGCCGCCTTCTCTCTGCCCAGCCCTCACCGCCGCCGGCTGCGCACCTCCACCCCATGGAGCGGGCCGGCCAGCAGGAGCTCAAACGCCGCACGGCCAAGGTGAGGGTCTTTCCGAACGAGGCGTCACTCGAGCGTCTCGTCAGCGCCGTGCCGGTCGAGGTCGACGACAAACGGGCCGCCGCCGGCAAGGCCTACATCAAATGGGAATGCCAGGATGCGTGACCAGAGCCTCGCACAATTTCCAGACCTTGGGGTGCTCAATCCGCGGCGTTCGATCTCGCGATCTGCCTGGAGTTGGCCGAACACCTCCCCAAACGCGCGTCCGGCGCGCTTGTCGATTCCCTGTGCGACCCATGCCCCGTTGGTCCTCTTCGGCGCTGCGATCCCGCGACAGGACGGGTACAGGCACATCATCGAACGCTGGCAGAGCTACTGGCGCGATGCCTTTCGGGAGAAGGGCTACAGCCGGCTCGATTTCATCCGGCCGCAGGTCCGGGACGATCCGCAAGTCCACTTCTGGTTCAAGCAGAACGTCTCCCTTTACGTCCAGGACCGACAGCGAGACTTGCGACGCGTCTGCCATCTTCGGTCGAAGAGAATGGCTACCTGACCATGCCGGTCGACGTCGTCATCCAGACCTGTTCGACGCCATCTCGAACTGCGGCCAGATCGCCTTCGAGCCCATGCTCCGGCGGCACCCCTCGGCCGCGATCCGGAAAGCGCGCGACATGGCGAAGGCGGGACTGGAGCAATTCCGGAACTGATGCGATGCAAGGCACCCGCATTTGGTCATCGGCGACGCCGAGTGAGCGCGAGGCCGGATTCAGGCGTAGGCGGCCACGGGTGCCCGACGTGACGCGGCGCGAACTTGCGCCCTCGCCGCGAGGACAACCGCGAAGGCGATGAAGAAGAGGGTGCCGGGATCGGGCGTGCCGCTGATCAGCGAAGCCGCCATCAGAGTCGCGAGCGCGCTGGCGCGGACGCTGGCCACGATCGCCTCCGTTTCCGGACCGAGGACCACCCCGACCCGTTTCAGGCTGACGAAGAAGACCATGGCGAGCTTGGCCATCAGGAGGGTGCCGATCACCCCCAGCTGGGACAGCACGGCGATCGGCCAACTCGAGGCGCGGGAGCTCCCCACCCCGATTCCCAGGCCGTAGGTGTCGTAGAAGGCCTGCATGCTCTTGGCATTCCAGTAGCCGCGCTCACGGCCCGAATCCGAGGTGCTCTTGTCCAGCACCATATCCTCCAGCAGACTGAACAAGGGATCGAAGAAGCCTTCCCTGTACAGCGCGATTGCCAGTCCGACCAGCACGCTGGCCAAGAGCAGGGCAACCACGACAAGCTCCCGACCCGTGATCCGATTGCTCATGACCGATCCGCCGACGCCGAGCGCCGCGACGATCAGCAGCGCGGAAAGCCCGACATAGGCGGTGGAGGAGGTGGACAGCGTCAGCAGCGCCAGCAGGAGCATCCACAGCCACAACATGAGGCGGTCACCGGTCCGGTGCCAGTAGGTGAAGGCATAGGCGAGGCAGGCCAGCGCAGCCGTCGCGAAGCTGGACGCCTCCGGAAACGCTCCGACGATCCGGTAGAAGCTGCCCTCGCTCGACTCGGTGAGAAGAGCGTAATTCGCCGTCCGGATCGGTGCCAGCAGGTCTCCCGCGCCGGCGAACTTGGCCGCGAGGTCAAGGACGGCAAACCCGGCCGTGAGCGCCACAAGCCAGGTGAAGCCGCGCCGGACCTGGTCCCAGCTGGGCGACTTCAGCAGGTAGATGCAGAGCGCGATGCCGGTCAGCCCGTTCAGGACCAGATAGCCGGTCTGCGTGATGTTCCCGGAGACAGGAGCGAGGCTCGTCTCGACGATCATGAGGCTTCCCGATGGCTTCGTGAACGCGGTCGTCTGTCCGGCGAACAGTCGCGGCAGCAGGACGGATCCGACCCCCGCATAGAGCATCAGAAGCAGCAGGACCCACATGTCCGGAAGACGCGCGAGGATCACGCCCAGATCCTTGAAGATGCGCCGCCGCGCCACGACCACGGCGATGAGCAGCGCCGAGAACATCGTGTAGATGAGTGGCGTGGACCCGCCGAGGGAGCTGAGCGCCAGGGCCGCCGTGGAGCCGAACGCCAGGGAGGCGACGAGCGGCACGATCAGCGGGCTCCGCACGCGATAGCCGACAGCGAAGATCACGCAGCAGACGAGGAGGCCCATCGGCAGCGGCTGCAAGGCTAGACTCCGGCCGCGGCGTCCCCGCCCCGATCGGCGGCGGCGCGGGTCTGGGGCCACTCCGTCGAACGGTGCGAGGACAGGGGTGCGCGATGCGCCGGATGCGCGGATATCCGGCCCGAGGGTTGGCCGGGCCCAATCATGCCGGAAGGTACTCCGACAGGAAGCGCTGGTCCTGGTGGTCGAGCTGGTCCCGGAAGGCGTCCGTCTGCGCCGTTATGCGGGCCTCGACGTCCCCTCGCCGCGCGATCCGCTGCGACAGCATCCGGCCAGGCTGCTCGGCCTCGAAACGCTCGACGTGCTCGCAATACTCGCCCAGCCCCATCCGGTCCATCAGCACGTCGTTCTTCCCGGCATAGCCGAGGGAGATCGTCGGCTTTGCCAGCTTCAAGGCGCAGACGATGTTGTGGAAACGCGTCGCGACGACGAAATCCGTCTCGACCATCTGGCGCATCAGGTCGTGCAAGGAGGAGATCGGCTCGGCCGTGATGGTCGCGCCCCCGGCGGAGCGGTCCTGCGCGTCCTTCAGAATCGCCTCGATCGCGGCCCGGTCGCCGCCCTCGTCGCCCATGAGGAGGCGCACGTCGTGGCCGATCGCAGGAGGTGGAGGACGAAGCGCGTCATCTTGTCGATATGGGCGGTGGAGACGGCCTCCCCTTCGGCGTCGAAGCCGTACCAGCCGCGATAATCCATGACCCCGATCCTCAGCCGATCGCTCCGGGCCGGCTCCGATTTTCCCGAGCCAGGCGTCGCCATCTTGCAGACGAGATCCGGCGCCACCCCGTCGTGCCGTGTATCGACACCGGCCTTCGCCATGAAATCCTTCGAGACCTGGTCGCGATACGACCTGAAACCGGCCAGCTTGGCGGTCCAGACCATCAGTCTTCGGCTGAGTGGGTGCCGGATCGGCCCCGCTCCGATGCTGACCATACAGATGCGTGCGCCCGCCATTCTGGCCGCCAGGCACCACAGAAGGATGGACAGCGGCATGCCGGTCGGCCGGTCGCAGAAATCGTCGAGGATGCCCGTCCCCGGCACGACCATGAGATCGCATCGCCGCATCGTCCGCCAGGCGCCGGCAAAGTCGATCATCTTGCCCTGAAGCTTGAAAAGCATCCGGTGCAGGAGCCGGGCCGGCCCGCCGAGGTCGCGTGACCGCAAGATGTCTGTCGTCCGGACGCAGTGGTCCTGCGCGAGACGGGCCGGATCGGCACTGACGCAGACGATATCCGCCTCCGGCCTCTCTCGCCGGAGCATGTCGATGCGTCACCTCGAGCGAGCTCTCGTTTCCGTAATTCCCGATCCCGAACAACCCGAAGACGGCGACGGCGGGCGGACGTGCGGGGGTGCCCTGCGCCGTCGGGACGGCAGGCGCGGGAGAGACGGGCGTCGCGAGCCGGTTCGCGTCGGCGAAGGGGTTCTGCGCATTCATCGGCGGCCTCTGCGGTTGGCTGCGACATTGCTTTACGGGGATGCGGCCCTCAGGCCTCGCTCCCCATAGGCGAGTGAACTTGCAATTCCGGCTGCGGCGAACCGGGGCGAATGAGACGGCCGCCCGCGTCATGGGCCGGCGACGTCAGGGTAACGGCAATGGGCGAAGCGGCAACTTCACCGATATCGCTACACTCGACCGGTCTACGTCTTTCAGTCGAGGGGGGACTCTCTGAACCGCCCCAGGTCGGCCGGAGGCTGATTGGAGTGTTTCAGACGACGATATTCAGCTGCCGGTGGTCCTCGTGGAATCTTCTTTCGGCTCGGGCGGGCGGAATATTCCCGATGGGCCCGAGGATGTTATCTTCCCCCGGATCAGGGCCGCATTGATCCAGAAAGTGGACGCTTCCGGAAACCTCGCGCTGAGTGTCGGATCATGATCCACGTCGTTCGAGGTCACCGGGGTCGGCGATGACGGGGCAGATGGGGTTCTGGTCGATTACGGACCGGCTGGCGGAGATCTCGGCGCGGGGCGATCCGTTGGAGACGCTGGTCGCGACGGTGGATTTCGAGATGTTCCGGCCGGTGCACCCGCAGACCGGGTGCCGGATGCGAATACCCTCTGGGACTTCCGCGAGGCTCTGATCGCCGCTGATGCGCTGGACGGTCTGTTCGGAAAGTTCGACCGGGCGATCACGGCGGCGGGCTACCTGCCGCTGGGCGGCCAGAATGAGCCAATGTCCGCCATTGGTCCGAGGGCAATGGCGAACGATGCGAGCCTGGTCGCCGCGCCCCGGCAGCGGAACACCGACGGGGAGAAGGCGACGATCAGGGAGCGCAGGTCCGCCGCGAAGATCTGGCCGGACAAGCTGGCGAAGGCGCGCCAGAAGGACGTCGATGGGCGCTGGACGGTCGAATACTCGAAGGCAACGGTCCGGACCGACGGCACGAAGCCGGTCGATCTCGCGATCCCCGTCTAGGGCTACAAGTCCCACATCTCGATCGACCGGATGCATGGGCTCGCCATTGTCCCCGGACCAATGGCGGACAATGGCTCGCTCCGGCGCCAGGTCGTCACCGATGCAGCGCAACACGACGGGGCGCGGCTGCGCGAGGGACTGATCGCCCCGGTCCAACACGGCCCGCTTGGCCTGGGCGGACAGCGCCTGCCGCTCGGCCGAGAACGAGGCCTGGCTGGAGGCGCAGGGCATGGTCAGCCGCATCCATCGTCGCAAGCCGAGGGGCCGCCCGATGCCGAAGCCAACCCGCCGCGCCACCGCCGCGAAGTCCGCGCTGCGCTCGAAGGTCGAACACGTCTTCGCCCACCAGAAGGCCCGCATGGGGATCACGATCCGCACCATCGGCCTGGCACGTGCACGGGCGACCATCACGCTCGCCAACATGGCCTTCACCATGACCCGCTGGCGATGGCTCGGCAGCCTAGCTGCGTCCGCCTGAGAGAAATCGCGGTCGATCCCGCGTCATCAGCCGCCGGAAGCGGCCGCAAAGCCTCTCGCCCAAGCCATATCATACGCGTCCCAGGCTCAAAGCGCCGCTGCGAGACGGTAAACGGAGGTGTCCGACTTTGAACACCACGGAGTTCCGCAGCGCCCTATTCGTGATCTCGAGGTCGCGTTCGACCATCACCCGTTGGGCCAACTCCCGCGTCGTCATTTCCGCGCCATTCCCGAGGTGCTGCACGCGGGTCTCGGCGAACTCGCCCTTTCTGAAGAACCCATGGCTCACGATGTAACGCGCCCGCTGGCGCTCCGGCGCAGCGAACAGCTCGATGGTCGCATTCACGAGGGCGAGGTCTGCTTGGCATGCGCGATCGGGGCCTCGTAGGCCTTGATTCGCCCGAGGATCTCGGCGCGCCTCTGCTTCAGTGTCTGGACAATCACGGGCTCGCTCATGCCGCGATTGCGCCCCAGGCCGGCATCACGATCCAGCCGGCAACTTGGTGCATCTGCTACCTCAGAGCCCAACCCGAGAAGCGTCGAGCAGTTTCAGTGCCTTGTGATTCTGTCCGGTTGCCAGACTGGCCGGAGGGTCACATGCCTTGGACTGAAACCGCCCGGCTTGAGCATGATCGGCGCGGCGGCCGCTACGCAAGCGATCCGACAAATCGGGAACGGGCGCCGATCGGGCCCTCCATGCCCTCGCCGCGTCGCATCGGCCGGCCTCGAACGACCGATTTGCGCGAGGTGATGAACGCGATCCTCCACATGGCGTCGACCGGCTGCCAGTGGGCCTGTCTGACGAAGGACGTTCCACCGCCCGCGACGGTGCAGCGCCATTTCCACGAATGGCGCGACAGCGGCCGGCCGAAGGCCGTCAACCAGTATCTGGTGAGGGCGGCGCGCGAGCGCGATGGTCGCGACGCCACGCCTTCAGCCGGCGTGATCGACTGCCAGAGCGCAAGAACCACGGAAGGCGGAGGGGTTAGCGGCTTCGATGCCGGCAGGAAGGTCAAGGGACGCAAGCGCCATAGCGTCCCTGACACGCTCGGCCTGATGGTCGGGCTGGTCGCGCACGCGGCCGACATCCAGGATCGCGACGGCGCGCCAGCGGTGCTCGGATCCATCCGCCACGCGTTTCCCCGGCTGCGGCACGTCTTCGCCGACGGCGGCTGCGCCGGGCCGAAGCTTCGCAGCGCGCTGGACAAGATCGGCGACCGGACGCTGGAAATCGTCAAGCGCTCCGACGCCGCCAAAGGCTTCGAGGTGCTCCCCCGCCGCTGGGTCGTCGAACGCGCCTTCGCCTGGCTCGGCCGATGCCGCCGGCGCGCGAAAGACCGGGAGAAAACCATCGCCAGTGCCGAGGCATGGATCACCATTGCCCCATTCGCCGCGTCACCCGCCATCTCGCAAGGCATCGTCGAACATCATGGAGTTTCGAGTCGGATTCTGAGGGTTCGCGAACGAGGGTTCCTTCCGCACAAGCGACCTTTGGGTTTCGGTCCATTCTGCACGCTGACGCGAACGGCTGCTTCGGAGAAGTGGCACCGCAGCGCTCGGAAACTGGTCGAATATCCTGTGTGGATGGCTCCTGCATTGCAAGGGCTTTTGCGATGGTTGGCGGGTCTCGTCAGTACAGTCGTGTGTCCGGCCTGTTCGCGGGGCGGCGATGCCGCCGCTGGCCCTGTTGAGTTCCGCGAGCGAGGTTCCAGACGGCCAATCGGCCCCGGGGGCCGCTGACATTCCCGGAGTGTCCTGGCTCCTGGTTGACTGGATCCGCATCGTCACTTCGGCGTCTTGCATCTCATGGCAGGTCGAGACGCTCAGAGCGTCGGCTGCCGGTAGTCCTGCCGCTTCGTCAGCAGGGCCCGGATGATCCGGGCCGTCTTGTTCGCCATGGCGGTGGTCGCAAGGCGGAACGGTTTCTCGGCCAGGATGGTCCCGGTCCGGCGATCGACCCTCCCGGGGCTTCGTCTGGCCGTCAGCGCGCGGGACGTCATGCCGGCGACAAGCAGCTTGCGGCTGTAGCGGTCGCCCCTCTTTGCAATCCGGCCCGACTTCTCCTTGCCGCCGCTGGATGCGTCGAGTGGCGTCAGACCGAGCCAGGCGGCAAAGTCCCGCCCCGTGCGGAACGGCTTCGCATCGCCGACCGTCGCGACGATCGCCGACGCGGTGATCGGGCCAATGCCGGGCATGCGCATGAGGCGCCGGGCGTGCGCATCGAGCATGGCATGCTGCTCGATCATCCTGGTGCAGCCGTCGATCCGCTCGTTCAGGCCGAGAAGATGGCAGCACTGGGGTCCCAGGATGCCGTTGGCCAAGTCGGGCATCTCCGGGCGGTCCCCCTCGAGATGGCGTTCGGCAAACGCCGTCACGGCTTCGATGCCGCCGGGCAGGACGTGCCCGAACTCGCGGAGGAGACCACGGATCAGGTTCGCCACCTGGGTCCGCTGCCGCACGATCGGGTCTCGGGTGCGATGGACGGAGAGGATCGCCTGCTGCTCCTCGGACTTGATCTCGACGAACCGCATGGTCGGTCGCTGTACGGCTTCGCAGATCGCCTCGGCCTCCACGGCGTCGGTCTTGCCGCGCTTCACGTATGGCTTGACGCAGAAGGCCGGCATGAGCTTCGCGTCATGTCCCATCCGGCGGAACTGCCGCCCCCGGTGGTGGGCCGATCCGCAGGCCTCCATGCCCACCGTGCATCGGGGCAACGTCTCGAAGAAGGCCAGAAGCTTGGCGCGCCTGATTGCCTTGTTCACCACCACGCGCCCATTCTCGCAGATCGCATGGACCTGAAATACGTCCTTGGCCAGATCCAGGCCGACTGTCTCAATTCCCATCGGGGGCTCCTTCTCTGCAGTCGATGACAACTGCGCCATGGCGCATCGCGACGCCGGGGGAGCAGGAGCCATCCACCCCATCCGCTATGGGCCGGGCATGCCGATGACCTGGCCCAGGCGGTGCATGTTCGTATCCCTCCGGCGGGAGCCGTCTGGCCGGGAGTGAGGCGCCGGTCGGAGATCATGCGCTATGGCATGCTCCAAGGTCATTTCGGACTTCGAGGTCCTCTCTGCGGACGAGACCGGTCGGCGACGGGATCGTTCCGACGCGGAGAAGATCCGCATCGTCGAGGAGAGCTTCCGCGGCCACCGCCAGGGCTCGGCGACGGCGCGGCGATACGGGCTCTCGCCCTCTCTTCTGACACGGTGGCGGAAGGAATGCCGGGAGGGGCTGCTCGGTGGCGGTGCCCCGGCTTTCATGCCGCTGCAAGTCGGGTCCCAAGCGGCCCCTGCCACCTCGACGGCGACCGAGACGCCGGCGGTCGAGGACAAGGTCGAGATCGCGCTCACCAATGGCCGGCGGCTGAATGTCTCGGCCTCGATCGACACGGCGGCCCTTTCGCGCCTCCTGCGGGTTCTCGATCGACCATGATCGCCTTCCCGGCGGGGGTGCGCGTGTGGATCGCGGGCGGGGTGACGGACATGCGCCGCGGGATGAACACGCTCGCCCTCCAGGTTCAGCAGGGGCTGGGGCGCGATCCCCATGCCGGCGAGATCTTGTTCGGCATGGCGCTCGGACCCGTGGCGCGCTCATGCCTCACTCCGCGGGCGGCGAGGCGACCTGGTCAAGCTGCTCTGGCACGACGGGGTGGGGATGTCGCTCTCCACGAAGCGGCTCGAGGCGGGGAAGTTCATCTGGCCGACGCGCACCTCGGGCGCGGCGGTGCCGATCTCGGCGGCCCGACGAATGACCGGCGCAATCCGCGCTGGACGCGGCGGCCCGCGAAGGCGGGATAAGTTCGGACTATCGCCCTATTTTATCGGGCCTTTCCGGGGTCCGTCGCAGGATACGGCATGTCGGATGCCGCCTTGGAGATCGCCAGATTGCGGGCCGCCCTCGCGGCATCCGAGGGGCGCGTCGAGACCGCGGAGGCCCGTGCCGAGACTGCCGAGAGCGAGCTGGCGCAGGTCCGGGCGGTCGTCTCGACCTCCGAGGCGATGATCAAGCATCTCAGGCTCGAGATCGCCAGGCTGCGCCGGGAGCAATGCGGCCACAGCTCGGAACGCCGCGCCCGCCTGCTCGACCAGATGGAGTTGCGGCTCGAGGAACTCGAAGCCGCCGCCACCGAGGACGAGGTCGCCGCGGAGAAGGCGACGAAGACAACCCCGGTCGCCGGCTTCGACCGTCGCCGCCCGGCTCGCAAGCCCTTCCCGGAGCATCCGCCCCGCGAGCGCGTGGTGATCGAGGCGCCGACCGCCTGCACCTGCTGCGGCTCCGACCGCATCGTGAAGATGGGGGAGGATGGCTCATCGTTCCATGCCACGCCGCGCGGATGGGCTGGGCCGAACCTGCTGGCCATGGTCCTGTTCGAGAGCGAGCCTTTGTCCGCCATTGGTCCGAGGACAATGGCGAGCGGACAGCATCGGCCTCTGAATCGCCAGGCCGAGCGGTATGTCCGCGAAGGCGTCGATCTCAGCCCCTCGACCCTGGCCGACCAGGTCGGTGCCCGCACCGCCGCGCTCGAGCCCCTCCATCTGCTGATCCGCGACCATGCCCTGGAGGCCAAGCGGCTGCACGGGGATGGTGAGCCATCGCGTCGCCATGCGTTCGAGACCGATGGCGAACACGGTCCCGCTCCTGGCGAAGGGCGGAACGAGGACGGCCCGGCTCTGGACCTGTGTCCGCGACGATCGCCCCTTCTCGGGCGGGGCGCCGCCCGCCGCGCTGTTCCACTTCTCCCGCGACCGCGAGATGGTCCCCCCAACCGGCATCTCGCGGGCTGGCAGGGCATCCTCCAGGCCGATGCCTACGGGGGCTACGACGACCTCTACCGCGGCGACCGCGATCCCGGGCCGGCCATCAGCGCGCTGTGCCGGAGCCATGCCCGGCGGAAGTTCTTCGAACTCGCCGATATCAAGGAGAAGGCCCGGAAGAGGAAGCCGGCCCACGACATCTCGCCGTCCACCGGCTTTGTTGCACGGACCCGTACTGGGATTCACATCGGCTGGTCAGCGGGATAGCCGGAGGGCATGACGCGACCTGCTTTGACCCGCTACCGCACCCTGAACTGGACCACTTACAACGCCGCGCTGCGTGAGCGTGGCTCGCTGACGGTCTGGTTCGACCCGAAGATGACGTGGGACGCGGCACCGACCGGCAGGCGGGGCGGCCAGCAGGCCTACAGCGATGAGGCGATCCAGGCCTGCCTGACGATCAAGGTCCTGTTCGGCCTGCCGCTTCGTCAGACGGCGGGATTCGTCGCGAGCCTGTTGCGGTTGGCGGGGCTGGATTGGACGGTGCCGGATTACAGTACGTTGTGCCGGCGTCAGCGGACCTTGGCGGTCACGCTGCCCTACCGAGGCTCGAAAGGGCCGCTGCACCTGCTGGTGGATAGCACCGGGATCAAGGTGCGCGGCGAGGGCGAGTGGCACGCCCGCAAGCATGGCGGTGCCCGCCTGCGCGTTTGGCGCAAGGTTCATCTGGGTATCGACGAAGCGACGATGGAGGTCCGGGCCGTCGAGATCACCGGCAGCCATGTTGGCGATGCGCCCGTGTTGCCGGACTTGATCGATCAGATCCCTGCGGACGAGGAGATCGGCTCGGTCACGGCCGACGGCGCCTACGATACCCGCCGGTGTCGCGATGCGATCGCCGGTCGCGGTGCCCATGCCGTCATTCCGCCTCGTCGGAATGCGCGGCCATGGAAGCCGGACACCGCCGGCGCCATGGCCCGAAACGAAGCCGTGCGGGCGTCGAAGTATCTGGGCCGAGCCTTGTGGCGACACCTAACCGGATACCACCGCCGGAGCCGCGTCGAGACGAAGATGCACTGCATGAAGCTTTTGGGTCAGCGCCTCATGGCGCGGGATTTCGAGCGACAGGTCGCTGAGCTCCAGCTCCGCATCGCCGTGCTCAACCGCTATACCGCCCTCGGCATCCCCGTCACGAAACCCGCAGGATAACTCCGTCCGGAGAAAGGGGCAGTCCGTCCGGCGGCCGGGCCCTGCAACAAAGCCTGTGTACATTGGCGAAATAGGCATAACGCGAGCCCCCGGCATTAGCGCACCGGTGCCAACCGGGATCTCGAGGAATTGCAGACCGGTATTGTCAATCTGCGCGCCCGGTTCGGAGAGCGACCACACGGGATAGTCGCGCAGTTCGATATGGCTTTTGACGACGCTGTACAGGTCGCGATGGAGCCGGGCAACCGGCAGCTAGGAGCCCATGCCGCCGCCCATCTCCCCCTGATAGGTCACGGGCCATTTATTCGGTTCGTTGTTTCCCTCGAAAGCAAGCAACGCCCCGTTGCGCGCTAGAACCGGCCCCGTTCCCATCAGCTTCTCTGAGTTACTGCCGCCGCTGACAAGACCCCAGTTCAGCGGGAAGCCGGTCTGGCGGTGCAGTTCGAGCATCGTCCCGATTGTGTTCGGGCCATTCGCGCTGAGACCCTCGATCCCGGCGCGCACCCAGCGGAAGCCGCAATATCGGACCACCTCGACGGTTCGTTCGCTCGGCTGGCCTCGGTCTGGAAAGGTGGTGACGATCCCGATGCTGTCGGGGTGGGGCGTGCGCGCATCGTAGCAAAGGGGGACGATCGGCATTGTTGCACGAAACGGCTGATAGCCGGGCTTCCCCTTTCCCGTACGAAGGTCGGCCGACGGGCCGCGTGACGGGGGGGCCGATCGCGGTATAGCGATTGGGGATGGCGATGCGGACCTGGAGTTCGGCGGTCTGGCGTTCGAAGTCTCGTGCCATGAGCGTCTGGCCGAGCAGCTTCATGCGGTTCATCCCGGTCTCGGCGCGGCTTCGGCGGTGGTATCCGCTCCATCGGCGCCAGATGGTCCGGCCGAGGTGCTTCACGGCGCGCAGGGCCTCGTTCCCCGCCTCTGCGCCGGGGCTGTCCTCCTTCCACGGCCTGGCATTGCGTCGGGGCGGGAGCGAGCCTTGTGCGCCATCGGTTCAAGCACGATGACGAGCGCGTCCGCGCCTCGGTTCGCGACGGCGTCGCGACAGCCGCGGGTGCCGCAGGCGCCGTCGGCGGTGACCGATGCGATCTCCTCGCGCTCGGGGATCTGACCGGGCAGATCGGGCAGCACAGGCGCATCGCCGACGCCGCTGCCGTCCACCGGCTCTTTCGGACCGTCGACGTATACGTCGACCGATCGCCAGTGAACTCTCGACAGCGCGGAGCTCGAGCGTGCTCTCATCGACGGCGAGGTGGACCTTGCGCCAAACCCGCCTGCGCGCCCCGCCATGCTTGCGGGCGTGCCATTCGCCCTCGCCGCGGACCTCGATGCCGGGGCTGTCGACCGGCAGCTGTGGCGGGCGGCCACCGCCCCGGCAGGGCAGCCGCACCGCTGCGGTCTTTTGACGCCGGCAGGGCGGGGAGCAGTCCGGGACCGGCCAGTCGAGTTCCGCGAGCTTCAGCAGGCTGGCCCCGGTGAGGCTTGCCGAACGGTCGTCTGCCGAAGAGGCAGGCCAGGGAGCACCCTGATCGTCGGGCAGGCCTGAATGGCGGCATCGCCATGGACCGGCTGCCCGCCACGCTTGCCCGACCGTGCCGCGCGCCAAGGCGTCGACGGATCGAACCAGACGGTCAGCGACCCGCGCTCACGCAGCGGCGCGTCGCAGGAAGACCAGTTCAGGATGCGGTGGCGGGTCAGTGCGGGCCTGGACATGCCGCCCGGCCATGCCGCTGGAACCCCGATGTGAATCCTTCGTGCAACAAGGCCCGGAGCGAACCCGCAGTACGGGCAGCGGCCAGCCCCATTCCGGACGAGGCGAGCATGGCCAGCACGGCGCGCCTGTTCGGCAAAAGGTGATCTGAATGAGGCACGGTCGCCTCCCCGCTTAAGACAACGTTCGTTCATAGTGTTCACCCCCCTTCGCCGCCAGCCCGCTGGGAAGGGGCCGCCCATGACTGTTTCTTGCTCGGGGTTCTATCCCGCCTTTCCGCTTTTGCCTTGAGAATCCGTACCTATAGCGTCGTCGTTGTAGCCGAATAGATGGCCGGATCCCTCCTTTGCAGTATTGCGGAAGGCCCCTCCCAGTGGGCAGCATCAAACGGTGGAGTTCGGACACCGGCTGGTGCGGTGATCACCTGCCACTTGGATGCGAAGGAGCGTCGCACGTTATGGAGCAAACCGATGCCCCAGCAATCGGCAATCGATGTCGAGTTGTCCGTGATCGTCCCGATGTTCAACGAAGGCGAGACGTGCGATGTCTTCTTCGATCACACGCTGCCGATCCTTAATGGGATCACGGCGTCCTTCGAAATTGTCTGCGTGGACGACGGAAGCACGGACACGACCGCACGGCGTGTCGAACACTGGGCAAAGCGCGATCCCCGGGTGAAGTTGATCAGCTTCACCCGCAACTTCGGCAAAGAAGCAGCCCTGACCGCCGGCCTCGAGTTCGCCCGGGGCCAGGCCATCGTTCCGCTAGATGCCGATCTGCAGGACCCGCCGGAACTCATTGCCGAGATGATGGAGCGCTGGCGGCGCGGAGCTCCACTCGTGTTGGCGCGTCGGATCGACCGGCAGAGCGACACGTTCCTGAAGCGCACCACCTCGACACTGTTCTACCTTGTATTCTCTCGGCTGGCGCATCCGGCATTGCCGCGCGACGTGGGCGATTTTCGACTGATGGATCGCGCGGTGGTCGATGCTCTCAGGCAGTTGTCCGAGCGTTCTCGGTTCATGAAGGGCCTCTTTGCATGGGTCGGCTATAATGCCGAGATCATCGAGTATGTCAGGCCGGAGCGTCGGGCAGGACGCACCAAGTTCAACTACTTCCGCCTGTGGAACTTCGCGCTCGACGGCGTATTCTCATTCAGCACACTGCCAATAAAGATCTGGTCATACATCGGCCTGTCATTAAGTACGCTAGCGTTCGTCTACATCATGGTGGTTATTGCGCAGAAACTGTTCTTCGGAATTGACGTTCCTGGCTATGCATCCGTCGTTACCATCATGTTGTTCTTCAACGGGATGATCCTGCTGAGCCTTGGAATTATTGGCGAGTACATCTCTCGCATCTTCCTCGAGGTGAAGCAGAGACCTCAGTATCTCGTGCAACACACTATCGGGATTGTCGCCGACGCGACCGCGCCGGTCGATGTTGAAAGCTTAAAAAGACTGGCCTCATGAAGCCGCGCGCACGTCATTCGCTCCCCGCGCGTGAAGTGATATTGTTCGGCGGGGTGGGGATCGCCGCTTCTGCCGTGCATTACGTCGTTGCGCTGTCGGCAAACGAATTGGACTCTGCGGCGCCTTGGGTGGCGAACATGTTCGGCTGGCTTGTGGCGGTGCCGGTCAGCTACTTTGGCCACGCCTGTGTGACCTTCGCGAGCAGCGGATACGAACGCAACCTCAACCTCAGCCACGTAAGCGCGGCTCGCTTCGTATGCACCGCGCTCCTGACGCTCGCGGTCTCGCAGTGCGCAATCCTCGTGTTCATCGGTTGGCTCAGCATGGCGCCTCGCATCGCCTTTGCCAGCGTCATTGCGATCACCGCTACGGTTTCGTTCTTGGTCAACAAGTACTGGGCCTTCAATCCCGCTGCCTGCTCCAGCCTGCGGCTCTGACCTTCCGATGGTGACGCGATGATCGAGCGCCTTTCAGTATTGCTGCAATTCTATTGGGCACAGCTTCCTTTCATTCTGCTGGGTCTCGTGTTGTCTCTTTACCTGCTGCGTGGGCGCCGGATGGAAGCCCGTGTTCACTTGGTCGGCCCGGCGATTCACTCGTTCCAAGTCTTCGCGATCTGCCTGATCGTCGCCCAGGTCGCGCTGTATGCGGCAGTCCCGCTCCATCGCGACTATGCCGAGCCCCTCATGCTGGTGATGGCATTGAACTGGCTTAACGGGGGCGAACTCTACCAGTCATTCTCCGCAGGAGATGGGTTCGTCAACAGCCTCTATGGTCCGAACGTGTTTCTGCTCAATGCGGCGGCAGTCACGTTGTCGGGCGTTCCGGCATCGGGCAAGTGGCTCGCCTGCGCGTCGGCGCTGATGGCTCTCGGCATCATCTTGGCAACCTCGCTGCGACAGGGCACCGGTCCACTCGTGGCACTTGCAGTCGCCACCCTGTCGTCGGCGTTCCTTGCGCAGTTCGGCTGGCAGTGGTTCTGGAATTGACCGGAGCCCTTCTTGCTGCTCGCCACGGCCCTCGCCGTTCCGGTCCTGCTGATGCGTCCGTCGGCGGCGGCCGCCATCATCGTCGGCCTGCTGGCGGGTTTTGCGGCAAACCTGAAAATCCATGCGCCCCTCTACCTCGTCCCGGTTGGCGTGACGCTGCTCTACCGCGCGGAAGGATGCCGCCCGATGATCGTGCTGTGCGGTGTCTCGTCGGCGGTACTCGCGTTGGCCGCTCCGTTTCTGCTGCCGCGGGTATCGCCGCTTGCCTATGCCGAGAATTTGGAGATGGCGAGCAGGCACGGCCTGCAGTTGAGCTTGTTCGTCCCGTCGCTCTTCACCGCGCTCGGGATTCTCGCTCCGGCCGTCTTGCTCACGGCGCGCGCAAGGGCACGGGACATCCCGCGCGAGCACTTGGTGCTCCTCGGCTCCGTCGCCGCAGCCATGCTGGTAGCTGCGGTAATCACGGCAAAGCCCGGCTCGGGGGCGACCCACATCATCCCGTTCGTTCCGATCGCTGCCTTCGCCACCGGCCAGGCCTGGCTGCTGCACCGGGAGCGGGGGGAGCGCAGGCAATGCTCTCCGCTGCGGCCGCAGCTGCGTTTGCGGCCACGACGCCCATCGTGGCCTACACGTTCTATACCGTTCTGAACGAGAACCACGGCTGGCAGACGGAACGATCCCGCAACGCAGAACTCGGGGAATTTGCGCGGCGATACCCGGACATGGAGATGGCCTCGGTGAAAGGGGACGGCAAAGACCGCGTCAACAATCGCTTTCAGATCGGACTGGCGGGACAAATCGCCGATTACGACGAGGTGAACTGGGCCGACCTTCGCTACGCGGGGATCCGCCCCGAAGAGATAGAGGTCTTGTTCAGCGACTGCCGCGTCGCGCACTGGGCTGTTCCCAAGGGAACCGTGCCCTTCGCCGGCTCCATATTCGTAGACGATCTTTTTAGCGATCCGGTGCGTGCAGAGTTCCGCCGCTCCTATCTGCCGCTCGAGCAGGGCAAGCACTACGAGATATGGGGGTGTGCGCGACCGGGCCCGCCCGCCGCCACGACGGAGGCGCCTTCGCACATGCCGGGGCTCACCCGGATGCCAGAGTTGGCCGACCGACACGATCGGAATTAATGCCATCGGCCGATGAGCCCAATCAACAAGAGGGTTTCCCAGCCCCCCCTGGAGTGCCCCCCATTTCACCGGCCAGTCCGGCTGGGGCTGAGCGCGGCGCAGAACTCGGCCGGCGAGCGCATACGCAGCGCGGAATGTGGGTGGACCGTATTGTGGTCAGTGATCCCCCCGTCGACCAGGCCGAGCACCGTTCGGGCGTCGGGCAAGGGTGTGACGCGGGCGTAGTCGCGCTTGAGGGTCTTCACGAAGGGTGAACGGCTTGCGCCATCGGTCCGAGCAAGTCCGTGAACCTCATGCCATTGCTCTCCGGTGACCGGACGGGCGTGAAGCAGGGAACGAGGCCGACGGCGACAGCGAAGTCACGCGTGTCCTTGGCGGCCTAGCAGCTGCCGTAACACCTTCGGAACGATGGGCAGACGGAGATCATGGCCGGCTGCGCAGCCCCTCGGTGAGCGCAGCAGGCGGCCATGGCCGGGCCTCGGGTCCCTACGGTGGTTCTGCGCGAACCACACCGAAGAGGAGACCGACCGTGACCGTCGCCCATTCTACCCGATCCGATGCCGTCCTCGCAGGCATCGACATCGCCAAGCATCGTCACGAGGTCCTGATCGAGGCGCCCGGCCATACCCGGCGGCGAAGGCGCCGGACGATCCTGAATGCAAAGTCCGACTTCGAGCGGCTGGTCGAGACGCTGCGTGCGTATGACGACCGGGTCAGGATCGCGTTCGAGGGTCAAGGCAGCGCCTCGACGGCAACTACCACCGGGCGCTCGCCTACGCCCTGACGGTGGCCGGCTTCGAGACGAAGCTGGTCTCGTCGGTCGGCCTCGCCCGGACACGCGAGGCGCTGCACAACGGGTGGGACAGTCGAAGGGACCGTGGCTCCGGTGGAGCCACGCGAGCCCGGAGACGACCCGAAGGACGCCCAGGTGATCCTGCACATGCTCCGGATCGGCGCCGAGCAGTTCTACCACGATCCCCTGGTCCGGGGCACGAACGACCTCCGGGAACTGTCGAAGACCCATGACATCGTCTCGCGCTCGAAGACGGAGCTGTGGCACCGCATCCTGACCCACTACCTGCCGCCCTACTTCCCCGAGGCCGATCGCTTCCACCGGTCGTCGCGATCCGACTGGCTCCCCGCCTTCCTCGAGCGGTATCCGTCCCCGCACGTCATCTCCGCCATGGGGCGGGACGTCTTCATCGCGGATGCCCGGGCTGTCGTCGGCCGCCGGGTGTCGAAAGAGCGCCTGTCGTCAGACATCCACGACAGGGCGGCCGCGTCGGTCGGCCTGCCGGTCGAGCCGGACAGCGATGCCGTCGCGCTCGTCGGGCGAACGCCCCACCGGGGCCTTCGCCGAACCGTCCTCGCTCCGCATGGGGCTGGCCGAGGGGTCGCCATCGTTCGCGCCATCGGTTCGAGCGACGATGGCGACGCCTGATCGAGCAGCGTAATCGGATCGAAGCACGTGCCGTGGAGTTGCTGGCCGAGCATCCCGACTACCGGCTGCTCGTCACCATTCCCGGCATCGGTCCGGTCAACGCGCTGACCATCCTGGCCGAGGGTGAGCCAATGGAACGCCAATGGTCCGAGTGACATTGGCGAACGACCTGCGCCGCTTCGGCCATCACCGGCAGTTCCTCAAGTTCTGCGGCCTGGACCTCGCCACCATCCGGTCGGGCACGTTCCGCGGCCAGACGAAGCTGTCGAAATACGGCAATGCCCGGCTCGGGCGGACACTCTGGATGGCCGGCCAGGTGGCCATCGCGCAACCCGCCAACAGCTTCCGCGACAAGTTCGAACGCTGCATCGCCCGGGACCGGCACAACGCCGACCTGCGGCGCAAGGCGTACACAGCCATCGCCGCCAAGATGGCACGTACCGCTCATGCGGTCGTCAAAGGCGGCCAACCCTGTCGCCCCTTCTTCGAGGGGACGATGCACGGCGGAAGGACCCTTCCCTCACGAGGCCGTGGAGACACCGCCCCGATCGGCGGTGATCTCGTAGATAATGTTCAGGCCTTCCGCCCGGCTGCGACAGGATCCCGTCTTGAGGACGGTGGGAGCCGCCATGCGCGTACTCCGTGTGCGTCACGGGAGAGACCGCTCGTTGCCCCACGAAGCTGCCTGGCGCAAGCCGAGGACGCATCGGGCAGCACCGATGCGAACACGATCCGACGCCCAACTCCGTCAATCGCTCCGGACACGGGACGTTGTCGGAAAGATGCTCGACCGGGTGCGGGGCGCGATCGGTCCCGAAGCGCCGCTCGACGGCAGCCAGCACCATGTCGCGGACATCCGAGCCGGAGATTCCCGTTCCCGCGACGGCCATGTGAGTGATGACCTCGCGATCGAAGGCATCGATGAACGAGACCTTGTTCGCCCTTGGTTCAAGAACAGTGGTCGAGTGCGATGCGGACCTTCTCGCCGTTCCGGCAGACGATCTCCAGGGCGTCCGAGCACCAGCGCAGGTTCGAGGCCATGACCGCCACCTTGCCGTCATGGGTCCGACCCTCCCGACGGCCGGTGCAGCGCTCCAGCGCCAGGCCGTGCTGGCCGAGAATGCGCAGAACCCGCTTTCGGTTGACCGGCGCCAGCCCCGCCGCCCGGCGCTCCCTGTTCAGAAGCGCGGCGATGCGCCGGTAGCCGTAGGTCGGCCGGGCATCGACGAGACGGCGCAGGGCGGGCAGCAGCTCGGCATCGGATGACTTCGCATACGGGCCCCGAGGCTTCGACCGCCCCGAGGCCCGCGCATGGAGCCGGGACCGGCTCACGCCCGGCACCTCGGCCACCCGGCTCATCGGGAACCGTCCTTCGGCGGCGACGGCAGATGCCACGCCTGTTCCTTAGCCTGCGCCTTGGCCGGCGCCTCGCGCAGGATCTCGTTCTCCATCGTCTCGGGACGCCGAGGAGACGCTCGAGGTCGCGGACGCGGTCCTCGAGCTTGCGGACCTCCGAGGCGCCGACCACCGGCTCGTTCGACCCCACGGCCATGGCGCCACCCTCATCCATCAACCGACGCCACCGGAACAGGAGGTTCGCTGCCCCGCCGTTCCGCCTGGCCACGGCAGAGACGGCCTCCCCCGGCACCAGGCTCTCCCCGATGATGCGCAGCTTCTCGCGGTCGGGCCAATATCGGCGCCGCGCGACGCCGGTGATCACCTCGACCCGGCGGATGTCGTCGTCGGGCATGAGCATGTCCCCAAGCACAGGCTTGAGCCTTCCATGGTCATGCCGGACTGTCCGGGCGAAACGGGGGGCAGTTCACCACCTCGGAGCCCAACCCGAAAAGCGTCGAGCAGTTTCAGTGCCTCGTGATTCTGTCCGGTTGCCAGACTGGCCGGAGGGTCACATGCCTTGGACTGAAACCGCCCGGCTTGAGCATGATCGGCGCGGCGGCCGCTACGCGAGCGATCCGACAAATCGGGAACGGGCGCCGATCGGGCCTTTCATGCCCTCGCCGCGTCGCATCGGCCGGCCTCGAACGACCGATTTGCGCGAGGTGATGAACGCGATCCTCCACATGGCTGGCCTGCCCCCTGAAAAGTGGTCCTCCCTGAAGTAGGCTTTCGAGCCGGATGGAGGACGAAGGAATGGCACAGAAGAGGCACAAGCCGGAGGAGATCGTCGCGAAGCTTCGGCAGGTCGACGTGCTGGTATCGCAGGGCCGATCGGTGGCCGAAGCGGTGCGGTCGATCGGGGTGACGCAGTTCACCTACTACCGGTGGCGCAAGGAGTTCGGCGGGCTGAAGACCGACCAGGTGAAGCGGCTGAAGGAGCTCGAGAAGGAGAACGAGCGGCTGCGGAAGGCCGTCTCCGATCTCACGCTCGAGAAGCTGATCCTGCGGGAGGCGGCCTCGGGAAACTTCTGAGCCCCGCCCGCCGCCGCGCGCTGTATCGACCACGTCAGGCAGAAGTTCGACGTCTCGGAGCGCTTCGCCTGCCGGGTGCTCGGCCAGCATCGGTCGACCCAGCGGAAGGTGCCGCGCGGACGGGCCGACGAGGAGGCGCTGACCGCGGACATCGTCGCGCTTGCCATCCCAGTACGGGCGCTACGGCTACCGCCGGATCGCGGCCCTTCTCGGGATGCCGGGTGGGCGGTGAACGTGAAGCGGGTCGAGCGGATATGGCGGCGGGAGGGGCTGAAGGTGCCGCAGAAGCAACCCAAGAAAGGGCGGCTCTGGCTGAACGACGGGTCTGCATCCGTCTGCGGCCGGAGCGTCCGAACCATGTCTGGTCCTACGACTTCGTCGAGAGCCGGACCCACGACGGGAGGAAGTTCCGTATGCTCAACGTCATCGACGAGTTCACCCGGGAGTGCCTGGCGATCGGGTCGACCGGAAGCTCAATTCGACCGCGGTGATCGACGTGCTGACCGACCTCTTCATCCTGCGCGGCGTGCCCGGTCATGTTCGGTCCGACAACGGCCCGGAATTCATCGCCAAGGCCGTGCGGGACTGGATCGCGGCGGTCGGCGCGAAGACGGCGTTCATCGAGCCCGGCAGCCCCTGGGAGAACGGCTACTGCGAGAGCTTCAACTCGAAGCTCCGGGACGAGCTGCTGAACGGCGAGATCTTCTACTCGCTGGCCGAGGCGCGCGTCGTGATCGAGGCGTGGCGGGCCCACTACAATACGCCCGCCCCCACTCGTCGCTGGGCTATCGGCCACCAGCGCCTGAGGCCGTTCACTGGCCATCCCGCGATGGCGGATCAGCACCGTCCCAGGCATCCGCCTTGGCGCCGAGACCCGTCATGCACTAAGACTGAAACCGGACCACCCGATAGGGGCAGGCCACCTGATCGTCGCCTTCTCCCCGTCGGTGTTCCGCTGCCGGGGCGGGCGACCAGGCTCGCATCGTTCGCCATTGCCCTCGGACCAATGGCGGACATTGGCTCGTTCTGGCCGCCCCGCGGCCGTGATCGCCCGGTCGAACTTTCCGAACAGACCGTCCAGCGCATCAGCGGCGATCAGAGCCTCGCGGAAGTCCCAGAGGGTATTCGCATCCGGCACCCGGTCTTCACGGCCGAGCTGGCAGAACCGCATCCACGACAGCCGGTCCCGGACAAGGTACTCCGTCTGCTCCAGCGAAAGCCCGGGCAGCGATTGCAAGACGAGCAGGCGGACCTTCAGCACGGGGTCGAAGGGCGGCCGGCCGCCCCTCAAGCGCGGCGGCCGCCCGAGGGCACCCTCCAGCACCGGCCGGAACATCTCGAAACCCCCTGTCGCCGACAGCGCCCCCGGCGGATCGCCCTGCGCCGAGATCTCCGCCGGGCCGGTCCGTGATCGACCAGATCGCCATCCGGCCCGTCATGATCCACCTCCACCCCGTCAGGACAATTGAACCACGATCCGCCGTTCAGAGCGAGGTTTCCGGAAACGTCCATATGGCGCATATTCCACAGCAACCCGTTCTTCTTGACCTAGATAATCCTGCTCAAAACCTGCCGACTATTGACCCGAAGCTTGCCTCGGAACTTGAAAAAGAACGGTTGCAGCCGCTCTGTCTGCTCGCCGGTTAGCCAGAAGTGTCCGTTCATCTTTTCCCTCAGCTCGCGAGATTGAATCACGCAGCCAAGACCCCCTAACGCGGCTTCGCAGATCCTGACTATAAGATCATAAAAGATTATTGATGAAGTAACCATGTCTCCGCGCCCTTGATCGACTGATTAATGACCTGGTGCATATCGAGATACTGATACGTCCCACAGCGTCCAATGAATGTGATGTCTTTCTCAGCCCCCGACAACGCCTTATACCGCGAATAGATCTCGTCGTATCGACCGTCGGCCGTTTTCACCGGATAGTACCGCTCAAGATTGTTGTCTCTATAGTCGCAAGGCTCTTCTTCTGTACACACGTATTTTCCCGTATTGTCCACGTGATGCCCGGGCAGAAGATGCCAGTAGGTCTCGCGGGTTCGTCGTCCCTGATCAGTATAGTTGGTCGTCGCCCACTCATAGCGCACTGCAATGGTCTCGGTACGGTGGTGAAAACGAATTGAGCGATAGGGCAATTCGCCGAACTCAAAGCAGTAGTATTCATCTATGGGCATCGAGGTGAACACGTAGTCGTAGTAGCAATACGTAGTCTAGTCAAGCGCTACATA
>CAWFEG010000002.1:0-612217 GCA_963814835.1 uncultured Alphaproteobacteria bacterium | reverse complement strand
GACCACCCGATAGGGGCAGGCCAGGTAGGTGTTTGATCCCACGGTTTGATGGTGTGATCTTTTCGAGGGAATGGAGGGAGGCACTATGGGACAGGTTCGTCACGGGAGCGCCACGACCACGCGCGCCGTCAGAGGTGCAAGACAGCGATCGCAAGCTTCGCTCGCGCAGCAAACGACGGCGCCTGACGATCTGCAGCGCAGCAGTCCCGAGTTTTTGAGCTCGAGCTGTTGATGTAGTCCCTCGCAGGCTCGCCCGGCGCGAGATCTTAAATGGTGAACGCGTCGCGAAACGCATTTAGCGCTTCGACATCGTCCCCCGACGCGAACGCCTCCATGCCCACGGGACCGTCATACCCCATTTCGCGTAGCGCGCGCGCCACGCCGGCGTAGTTGATTTCGCCTGTTCCGGGTTCGCAGCGACCGGGCACGTCCGCGACCTGGATCTCCCCGATCCAGGGCAGAGAGGCGCGGCAGAGATCGATCAGATTCCCCTCGCCGATCTGGGCGTGGTAGAGGTCGAGGTTGAGCCGCAGCCGTGGCCGGTCCACCGCGGCCACCAGCGCCAAGGTTTCTTCGGCCCGCGCGAAGGGCACCCCGGGGTGATCGACCGGCAGGTTCAGGTTCTCCAGCGTGAAGGTGACATCCAGTTCCTCGGCCAGATCGCAGATCCGGTTCAGCGTGTCGCGGGCCTTCACCCATTTGAGTGGACTTGCGACCTCGGCCAGTTTCGGCAGGCCGCCCTCACCAAGCCCGGTGCCGTGCAGGTTCAGGCGCGCCACGCCGAGACGCTTTCCGACATCCGCCGTCTCACGGGCCGAGGCGAGAAGCGCCTCCGCGCCCGCGTCATCGGTCAGCCGGCCTTCCAGGTAGCCGTTCATGATCGAGAAGGTCGCGCCCGAAGCCTCGAGCTTGGCCAGATCGTGGTCGGGCCAGTTCCAGAGCCCCACCTGGAAGTCCATCTCGGCAAGCCGGGAACAACGCCATTCGATCGGCCGGTCGCGCCACAGCATCTCGGCACAGGCGGCGAGGGTGAACGCCATCGTCTCAGGTCCCCGTCATTTCGGCGGTAACCGACACCGGACGGCCCTCGGCGAGCGACCGGTTCGCGGCCTCGGCGAGCGCGAGAGCATTCACGCCGTCCTGCACCGTGGCGGGGACGGGCTTGCCATCGACCACCGCGTCGACGAAGGCCGACCATTCGATGGCATAGGCCCGCATGTAACGCTCGAGAAAGAACAGGACCGGCTTGGCCGAAGCCACGCCCTCCGCGGTCGATTTCACCAGGGTATTCTCGATCTCGTTCTCGACCGCGAGCGTGCCGGTCGTGCCCAGAACTTCGACCCGCTGGTCGTATCCGTAGGGCGCCTGGCGGGAGTTGCGGATCGTCGCGATGCGGCCATCCGCGTAGGTCAGGACGACGACGCCGGTGTCGATGTCGCCCGCTTCGCCGATTTCGGGATCGATCAGGCAAGCGCCGTGCGCCATGACCTGCTCGGGCATGCCGAAGAGGAAGGCGCACATGTCGAAGTCGTGGATCATCATGTCCCGGAAGAGACCTCCCGAGACCTTGATGTAGCTCACCGGCGGCGGGGCTGGATCGTAGGAGGTTACCGAGAGCATGGTCGCTGCTGCCGATCTCACCTGCTTCGAGCGCCGTCTGCATCGCTGCGAAATTCGGATCGAAGCGACGGTTGAAGCCCATCATGATCGGCCTGTCGTACGAGGCGGCGAGTTGGCGGATCTGAAGGGCCCGGGCGAGGTCGAGATCGATGGGCTTCTCGCAGAAAATCGCCTTGCCCGCCTTCACGCCGGCCTCGATCAGATCCGCGTGGGTGTTTGTGGAGGAGGCGATCAGGATCGCGTCGATCGAGGGATCGGCAAGAATATCCTCTGGACCTCGGACGGCGATGCCATGCTCCTTGGCCAGCGCCTCCGCGGCCTCCGTCATCACGTCGGTGACGGCGACCAGGGCGCAGCGGGGGTCCATCTTGATCGAGGCGGCGTGCACCTTGCCGATGCGGCCAGCGCCGAAGAGAGCGACTTTCATGGGCTGTGTCCTTTCAGGGAAACGGTGTCAGAGCGAAACGCGGCGGCCCTCCCGGGCCGAGGCGTCGATGGCGTGAATGACCCGTTCGAAGACGAGCGCGTCGGTGAAACTCGGGAATGCCTCCTCCCCGGCCGAAATGGCGCGCAGGAAGCTGGACGCTTCGATGGTCTTGAGATCGCCGAAGCCGAGCTGGTGGCCCGGTGCGGGGCAGAAGGCCCCGTAGGGCGGATGCTCCGGACCGGTCAGGATGGTGCGAAACCCCTGTTCGGCCTTCGGGCCCTCGTTCACGTAGAGCCGCAGCTCGTTCAGCCGTTCCTGGTTGAAGGTCAGCATGCCACGGGTGCCGTGCACTTCCCAGTCGAGGCGGTTCTTGCGCCCCCAGGCAGAACGCGAGGTACAGAGCGTGCCCTGGGCGCCTGACGCGTATCGCACGAGCGCGGACGCGGTATCCTCGTTCTCCACCGCGGCGCGGCCGGATCCATCGGGCAGGGGGCGCGTCTCGTGCACGATCTGAATGTCGGCGAGCACGCTGTCGATCGCGCCCATCAGCACATGCGACATGGCTACGAGATGGCAGCCGAGATCCCCGAGCGCTCCCAAGCCGGCTTCCGACCGCGTCGCGCGCCACGTCCAGGGCAGGTCCGGGTCGGCCTGGTAATCCTCGTCTACCCAGCCGCGGAAATGCACCGGTCGGCCAATGACGCCGTCGTCGATCAGTCGCCGGGCATGAGTTACTGCCGGATTGTGGATGTAGTTGTAGCCGACCATCGTCGAGACGCCGGCTGCGCGCGCAGCCGCTGCCATCTGTTCGGCATCGGGGAGGGTCAGCGCCAGGGGCTTCTCGCAGTGAACATGCTTGCCGGCGGCGATCGCGGCAAGCGCCATATCCCGATGAAGCGCGTTGGGCGTGGTCACGCACACGATATCGACCGCCGGATCGGCGACGAGCGCCCGCCAGTCGTCGGTCTCCCGTTCGAAGCCGAACTGCGCGGCCATCGTCTCGGCGCGGGCCAGCGGCGTGTCACAGAGCACGGCGAGGCGCGCCTCGGGAACATCCCCCATGATGGCATGGGCCGCACGATAGGCCAGCGCATGGGCCTTGCCCATGAAGCCGGTGCCGATCAGACCGATCCCGACCGCCATCATGTTCCCCCTCCCGTTTTGGAATATTCGTTCCAATTCGTGTGATGCAGGGTTAGTATGAATCTGTCAAGTCAGGAGCTGCCGCATGAACGACGCCGAGATTGGAGCAGCGGTACCGCCGGAAAGCGTGACCGAGCTGCTGGAGCGCCTGGACGCGAGCGTCGACCGCCTTCCGAAACGGCTCAGACAATGTGCCACCTTCACGCGGCGCCACCTGCACCTGATCGCGGTGTCGACGGTGGCCGAGATGGCCCATGCATCGGGCGTCGCTCCCTCGGCCTACATGCGGTTCTGCCAGGCGCTCGGGTTCACGGGGTACTCGGAGATGCAGGCGCTGTTCCGCACGCAGTTCACGGAGTTCCGCCCGGACTACGACGCCAGGCTTGCCGCGGTCGAGACCGGTCCGGAGGGAATTGGCCGCCTGCTCGCCGACTTCGCAGAGACGGGTCACAAATCCCTCTTATCATTGGCCAACACGGTGACGAGCGATGTGCTGGAGCGGACAGCCCAAGGCCTTGCCGAGGCTCGGATCGTGCATGTCGTGGGGTTGCGGCGTGCCTTCGCGGTCGCCAGCTCGATCTCCTACCTCTTCGGGAAGATGGGCATAGCATCCGTGCTTCACGGGGGCAGCGGGCTCCTCGACAGCAGTGCCGCGATCCAGGGCGGAGATGCCGTCCTTGCGATCACATACGCCCCGTTTTCGCCAGAGACCCTCTCGCTTGCGTCCTCGGCCGCGGACAAGGGCGTACCGGTCTACGGGCTGACCGACAGCCCAGCTGCCCCTTGGTCGAGCCTCGCCGCCGAACTGCTTGTGGCGCGCGAAGACGAGGTCGGCGCGCTTGCGGGCCCTGAACGCCTCCATCACGTTGACGACTGTCCTGGCTGTCGCCGTGGGGGCGCTGCGCGAAAAAAGTTGACTCGATTGCGGCGATTCGGCGCTATATGGAATATATGTTCCAAAATGGTTTCGAAACCATGGAGCATCGAGAAATTCGGCTCGACCGAATGTGAGCGGGACAGGATGTCCCGGCCTGACGGGTCAAAGGGAGGACTCATGACCAAATTCGCATATTCCGCCGCGCTATTCGCCGGCATGACGATGGCCGCTCCGGCGCTGGCGCAGAACATCAGCGTGGTCGTCCACGGCCAGGCCAACGACCCGTTCTGGTCCGTGGTCAAGAACGGCGTCGACAAGGCGGCCGAGGATACCGGCGCCAATGTCGAGTTCCGTTCGCCGGAGACCTTCGACATGGTCCAGATGAGCCAGCTCATCGACGCCGCGGTGAACCAGGAACCCGATGGCCTGGTGGTCTCGATCCCCGATGCCGATGCGCTCGGGCCCTCGATCGAACGGGCCGTGCAGGCGGGCATCCCGGTCATCTCGATGAATTCCGGTTCCGATGTCTCTCAGGAGCTCGGAGCCCTTCTGCATGTGGGGCAGGACGAATTCACCGCCGGAAAGGCGGCGGGAGAGAAGCTGACGGAGATGGGCGGCAAGGTCGGCATCTGCGTCAACCAGGAGGTCGGCAACGTCGCGCTCGACCAGCGCTGCGACGGCTTCGCCGAAGGGTTCGGCGGAGAGGTCGAAGTGATCCCGACCCGGAACGACCCCGCCGAGGTGCAGTCGAAAGTGCAGGCCGCGCTCGAATCCGACCCCGATGTCGACACGGTGATGGGCCTCGGCGCCTCGCTCGTCGGCGAGCCGGCACTTGCGGCTGTCGAGGCGCTCGGCCGGCTCGGCGAGGTCCACGTCGCCACCTTCGACCTGTCTGCGAGCTTCCTAGAGGCGGTGGCCGAGGGCGACGCGGCGTTCGCCATCGACCAGCAGCAGTTCCTGCAAGGCTACCTGCCGGTCGCGTTCCTGGCGCTGAATGCCAATTATGGGCTCATCCCCGGCGGCAACGTGCCGTCCGGTCCGAACCTGATCACGCAGGAGAAGGCGGAGCAGGTGGTCGAGCTGTCCGCGCAGGGCATCCGCTGATCGCCGGCCCGCGGGCCGAAAATCCAGGGGCCGCAGCCGTGTCGCGTCGCGGCCCCGTTATTCAGAAGGGGAGGGGATCATGACAGACACGCCGCAGATGCGTCGCGGACGAACGGGTGAAGAAGGAGGGCTTCGGAGCCCGGCTGATCAAGCGACCGGAACTCGGCGCCATCGCGGGCGCCGTCCTGGTCACGGTCTTCTTCCTCATCACCGCCGATAGCGCGATGTTCACGCTGTCCGGCATCATGAACTTCATGACGCCCGCCGCGCAACTGGGCATCCTCGCGATCGGGGCGGCGATGCTGATGATCGGCGGCGAGTTCGACTTGTCGATCGGCTCCATGGTCGCCTTCGCGGGCCTGATCTTCGGCGCCTGCACCGTGACGCTCGGATTGCCGCTGATCCTCGCGATCCCGCTCACGCTGGCGGTGGCGGCAGGCATCGGCGCGGTGAACGGCTCGATCGTCCTCAAGACGGGATTGCCGTCCTTCATCGTGACGCTCGCCTTCCTGTTCATCCTGCGCGGCGCCTCGCTCGTGGGTCTCAAGATCGCCTCCGGCGGCTCCACCCAGCTGCGCGGAGTGCGCGACGCGGTCGAGGAGGACTGGCTGGCGCCGGTCTTCTCGGGGGACGCGTTCGGACCGACTCTTCGCCTGGCTGGGTCAGGCCGGCCTGATCGAGACCTTCAACAACGGGACCCCTAAGGTGCCCGGTATCCCAGTCGAAATCCTGTGGTTCATCTTCCTCACCCTGGTCGCCACCTACGTCCTCCTGCGCACGCCCCAGGGCAACTGGATCTTCGCCTCCGGCGGTGACCGCAACGCCGCGTCCAACTCGGGCGTCCCCGTGCGGAAGGTGAAGATCTCCCTGTTCATGCTGACCGCCATGTGCGGCGCCCTGGTCGCCATCATCACGGTGATGGACTGCCGGCTCCACCGACGCGCGGCGCGGCTTTATGAAGGAATTCGAGGCGATCATCGCCGCGGTGATCGGCGGCTGCCTCCTGACCGGCGGCTACGGATCCGCGATCGGTGCCTTCTTCGGCGCGATCATCTTCGGCATGGTGACCATCGGCCTGACCTACACCGATTTCGACCAGGACTGGTTCCAGGTTTTCCTGGGCGGCATGCTGCTGATCGCCGTCCTCTTCAACAACTTCATTCGCAAGCGCGTCACGGGGGAGCGGTGAGATGAGCCAGGACAGCAAGTTCCACCACGGCGGTGTGGCGGCCGATGCGGACCCGATCATCGTGATGACCGATATCGAGAAGCACTTCGGCAACATCATCGCCCTGGCGGGCGTCAGCTTCGACGTCCGCCCCGGCGAATGCCACTGCCTCCTCGGCGACAACGGGGCCGGCAAGTCGACCTTCATCAAGACGATGTCGGGGGTGCACAAGCCCACCAAGGGCACGATCACCATCGACGGCAAGCCGATGAACTTCTCGAGCCCCCGCGACGCCATGGAATCCGGCATCGCCACGGTGTTCCAGGATCTCGCGATGATCCCGCTGATGAGCGTGACGCGCAACTTCTTCATGGGGCGTGAACCGGTGATCGGATCGGGACCGTTCAAGCGCATGGACATCGAGACCATGAACCGCACCGCGGTGGAGGAGATGCGCAAGATGGGCATCAATCTCCGCGGCCCGGACCAGGCGGTGGGCACGCTGTCGGGCGGCGAGCGCCAGACCGTGGCCATCGCCCGGGCCGTCTATTTCGGGGCGCGGGTCCTGATCCTCGACGAGCCGACCTCGGCGCTCGGCGTGCGCCAGACCTCGAACGTGCTCGCCACCATCGACAGGGTGCGCAAGCAGGGCGTCGGCGTGATCTTCATCAGCCACAACGTCCGCCACGCCCTGGCGGTCGGGGACCGGTTCACCGTGCTCAACCGCGGCAAGACCCTCGGCACGGCGAAGCGGGGCGAGATCTCGCCCGAGGAGCTGCAGGACATGATGGCCGGCGGCCAGGAACTGGCGCAGCTCGAGGGATCGCTCGAGGGCACCGTCTGATGCCGCAGCAACTCGATCTCATCACCATCGGACGCTCCTCCGTGGATCTCTACGGCGCCCAGATCGGCGGCCGCCTGGAGGACATGCGGTCCTTCGAGAAGTATATCGGCGGCTCCCCGACCAACATCGCGGCCGGAACCGCCCGGCTGGGGCTGAAGTCGGCCCTGCTCACCCGGGTGGGCGACGAGCACATGGGGCGCTTCATCCGCGAGGAGCTGGAACGGGAGGGCGTCGATACCAGCGGCGTCCTCACCGATCCGGAGCGGCTGACGGCCCTCGTCCTCCTGGGCATCCGCGACGAGGAGCGGTTCCCGCTGATCTTCTACCGCGAGAACTGCGCCGACATGGCGCTGTCGGAGGAGGACGTGGATGCGGCGTTCATCGCCCGAGCTCGCGCCGTCGTCGCCACCGGCACCCACCTCTCGCATCCGCGCACGGAGGCCGCCGTGCTCAAGGCGCTGAAGCTGGCGCGGGAGAACGGCGCGAGAACCGCGCTCGACATCGACTACCGCCCGAACCTCTGGGGATTGTCGGGCCACGACGACGGCGAGAACCGCTTCATCGCTTCGGAGGCCGTGACGGCCAAGCTGCAGGCGACGCTGCATCATTTCGACCTGATCGTCGGGACCGAGGAGGAGTTCCACATCGCCGGCGGATCGACCGACACGATCGCGGCCCTGCAGGCGGTGCGCGCGGTCTCGGCCGCCACCCTCGTGTGTAAGCGCGGGGCGGCAGGCGCGGTCGCCTTCGAGGGCGCGATACCGGAGAGCCTCGACGCCGGTCAGACCGGCCCCGGCTTCCCCATCGAGGTCTTCAACGTGCTGGGAGCCGGCGACGGGTTCATGTCGGGTCTCCTGAAGGGCTGGCTCGACGGAGAAGCCTGGCCCCGGGCCTTGGAATACGCCAATGCCTGCGGCGCCTTCGCCGTCTCGCGACATGGCTGCACACCGGCCTATCCCTCGCTGGCGGAGCTGGAATTCTTCCTTCGGCGGGGCGCCCGCGAGCGAGCGCTGCGCAAGGATGCCGAACTCGAACAGGTGCACTGGTCCACCAATCGCAAGCGGGACTGGCCGTCGATGCGGGTCTTCGCCTTCGACCACCGGATGCAGATGGAGGAGATCGCGGGCGCCACGCCCGACCGCATCGGGCGCTTCAAGGAGCTCTGTCTGGAGGCCTGCAACGCCGTAGCGGAGGGCCGGGCCGGCTACGGTCTGCTGTGCGATGCACGGCTCGGGCAAAGGGCGCTGCATCGGGCGGCGGGGCAGGGGCTCTGGATCGGACGGCCGGTCGAATGGCCCGGCTCCCGCCCGCTGTCCCTCGAACCGGAACTCGGCCCGGATCTCGGCGGGCTGTCGGAATGGCCGGAGGAGCATGTAGTGAAGTGCCTGTGCTTCTATCACCCCGATGACGACCCGGAGATCCGTGCCGAACAGGAGGAGACGGTCACGCGCCTCTTCCATGCCGCCCGACGCAATCGGCTGGAATTCCTGCTCGAAGTGATCCCCTCGAAGGTCGCGCCGGTGGGCGACGAGACCACTGCGCGGGTGATCCGCCGGTTCTACGAGATCGGCGTCCATCCCGATTGGTGGAAACTCGAGCCGATGCGGTCGGAGGCAGGCTGGCAGGCTGCCTGCGAGGCCATCGAGACGAATGACCCGCATACCCGCGGCATCGTGGTGCTGGGCCTCGCAGCCGAGGAGACGGCGCTCGAGGAGAGCTTCCGGATCGCCGCGCGGTTCCCGCTCGTCAAGGGGTTCGCGGTCGGGCGGACCATCTTCGGCGCCGCGGCGGAGGCCTGGATGACCGGAGACATGAGCGATGCCGAGGCCATCGCCACCATGAAGGAGAATTACGCGCGGCTCTGCCGGATCTGGGACGAGGCGCGCGCCAGGACACGGGAGGATGCGGCATGAGCACGCTCCGGCTGACAGCCGCGCAGGCGATGGTGAAATACCTCGGCGCGCAGATGACGGAGGAGGGCGTACCCTTCCTTGCCGGGATCTGGGCAATCTTCGGCCACGGCAACGTGGCCGGCATCGGCGAGGCGCTCCATGCGGAGCGCGGACGCTTCCAGACCTACCGGGGGCACAACGAGCAGACGATGGCCCACGCCGCCATCGCCTATGCCAAGCAGTCCAACCGCCGCCGGGCCATGGCGGTGACGTCCTCGATCGGGCCGGGGGCCACGAACATGGTGACTGCCGCCGGCCTGGCGCATGTGAACAGGCTTCCGTTGCTGATGATCCCAGGCGACGTCTTCGCCAATCGCGGACCTGATCCGGTGCTCCAGCAGGTCGAGGACTGGACCGATGGCACGGTCTCGGTGAACGACTGCTTCAAGCCGGTGACTCGCTATTTCGATCGCATTACGCGGCCCGAGCAACTCCTGACGGCGCTGCCGCGCGCGTTCCGGGTGATGACCGATCCGGCCGAGTGCGGGCCGGTCTGCCTGTCGTTCTGCCAGGACGTGCAGGCCGAAGCCTATGATTGGCCCGAGAGCTTCTTCGCGCCGCGCACCTGGCGCCTTCGCCGACCACATCCGGATCCGGTCGAGGTCGCGTCGGTCGCCGATCTGCTGAGGAAAGCGCAGAAGCCCGTGATCGTCGCCGGCGGCGGTGTGCACTACGCGGGCGCCTGCGACGCGCTTCGTACCTTCGCCGAGACACATCGTGTCCCCGTCGTCGAAAGCCAGGCCGGCAAGTCGGCCCTGGCCTGGGATCATCCGCTGAATTTCGGCCCAGTCGGCGTGACCGGCGCGTCGTCGGCCAACATTCTCTGTTCCGAGGCCGATTTCGTTCTCGGTGTCGGCACGCGGTTCCAGGATTTCACCACCGGCTCCTGGAGCCTGTTCGAGAACCCGGGCCGCCGGCTCGTTTCGCTCAACGTCGCGGCCTACGACGCGGTGAAGCACGGCGCCGAGCCGCTCTGCTGTGATGCTCTCGTGGGTCTTGAGACCCTGACGACGGCGCTCGGCGGCCATGCCTGTCCCGAACCGGACGAACACCTCAAGAGCGCGTGGTTCGCCGCCGTCGATCCGTTGACCGCGGCCCCGGAGGAGGAAAAGGGGAACGCCCTGCCGACCGACCAGCAACTGATCGGTGCGGCGCAACGCGCCGCGAATGCCGACACGGTCGTCATGTGCGCCGCCGGCACGATGCCGGGGGAGTTGCACAAGCTCTGGAAGGCGCCGCGGCCGGGAGCCTACCATATGGAATACGGCTTCTCCTGCATGGGCTACGAGATCGCCGGCGCCATGGGCATCAAGCTGGCCGATCCCGATCGCGACGTGATCTGCATGCTGGGCGACGGATCCTACATGATGGCGAACTCGGAACTGGCCACCGCCGCGATGCTGGGCCTCGACCTCACCGTGGTGATCGCGGACAACCGGGGATACGGCTGTATCAATCGCCTGCAAATCGGATGTGGCGGAGCGGAGTTCAACAACCTCCTCGACCATTCCCATCACGTGAACCGGTCGAACATCGACTTCGCGGCCCATGCCGGCTCCATGGGGGCGAGTGCCGTTCACGTGAACAGCATCTCCGAACTGGAAACCGCGCTGGCCCGTCGCCACGCCATCGCCGGGCCCTTCGTCGTCGTGATCGACACGGATCCCTATCCCACGACGCCTGTCGGCGGCCATTGGTGGGACGTGGCGGTGCCCGAGGTCTCGAACCGGGACGAAGTGCAGGAGAAGCGCCGCGCCTACGAGGCGCAAGTCAGGGCACGCGCGGTCAACTGACCGCCGCGTCCGGCCCGCATGCGCCCCTCCCTCGCATGCGGGCCCCATGAACCCCCATTCGCGCGCGAACCAGATCGGAAGGATTTCCCATGAGCGTGAAGATCGGAATTTCACCCGTCGCCTGGCAGAACGATGACCTGCCGGACCTGACGGCCGCCTATACGATGGAGCAGGCACTTCGGGAGGCCCGCGATATCGGGTATGACGGGATCGAGAGGGGGCGCAGGATGCCGTCCGACACCGAAGAGCTGCGCCGCTTTCTCGACCATCACGATCTGCTCCTGTGCGGCGGCTGGTGCTCCGGCAACCTTCTGAAGAACGATGTGGACACCGAGAAGGCCGCAATCTCGGGGCAGGTCGAACAGTTCGCCGCGCTCGGCGCACCGTGCCTCGTCTACGCGGAGTGCTCGAACACGGTGCAGGGCGACAGGACCACTCCGGTCAACGCCCGGCCGAAACTGTCCCGCGACGAGGTGATGGCGTACGGACGCAAACTGTCCGAGATAGCCAAGTGGATGGCCGACAAGGGCCTGCCCCTTGCCTATCACCATCACATGGGGGCGATCGTCGAGCATCCCGACGACATCGACTGGCTCATGGAGGGGTCCAGCCCCGAAGTGACGCTCCTCTACGATACCGGGCACCTGGTCTTCGGCGGTGGCGATCCGCTGGCTACGCTCGATCGCTGGGGCGACCGCGTGCACCATGTCCATTACAAGGACGTGCGGCCGGACGTGACGGCGCGGGCCCGTTCCGACGACTGGTCCTTCCTCGACGCCGTGATCGAGGGCGCGTTCACCGTACCGGGGGATCCCGAGGGATCGATCGACTTCGCCGCGGTGACGGACCGGCTCTCCCGGATGGGTTACAGCGGCTGGATCGTGGTCGAGGCCGAGCAGGATCCTGCAAAGATCGCGCCCCACGAGGCCTCGAAACTGGGATACGGCACCATTCGCGACCTGTGCGCCCAGGTGGGGCTGGAGGTGGCCGATCGGATGCCTTCACGCACAGGCTGAGACGATGTTGGATCTCGACCACCCGTTCTGGATCAGGGTCGTCATCGTCGCGGTGGCGCTCGGCTGGGCGCTGGTCGAGTTCACCGCCGGCGCCCCTATCTGGGGCGGTCTCTTTTACGCAATCGGCCTCTATGCCACCTGCAAGTCCATTGTCGACTTCAACCCGAGGGACAAGCCATGAGCGACCTGCTGCGAAAGCCGGAAGGCGAGACCGGCCGGATCCATCACATCACGCCCGAGAGCGCGAAGGGGCCGCTCTCCCCGGACTGGGCCTATGTCGGCTTCTCCTGCTACCGCCTCGCTCCGGGCGAGAGCGCGGCCGAGGCAACCGGGAACCGCGAGGCGATCCTGGTCCTCGTCGAGGGCAAGGCCCGCCTCGCGGCGGGGGGCGAAGAGTTCGGCGAGTTGGGCGAGCGGATGGATGTCTTCGAAAAGACACCGCCCCATTGCCTCTACGTGCCAAGTGGCGCCGACTGGCGGGCCGAGGCGACGACCCACTGCACGATCGGCGTCTGCACCGCGCCGGGGCAGGGCGGCCATCCCGCGCGAGCGATCGGGCCCGGGGGTATCGCGCTCGCCGAGCGGGGCAAGGGGACCAACACCCGCTACATAAACGCCATTGCCATGGAGGAGCGGGACGTCGCCGACAGCCTCCTCGTGACCGAGGTCTTCACCCCCGCCGGCCACTGGTCCTCCTACCCGCCGCACCGGCACGACGAGGACGACTTCCCGGACATGACCTACCTGGAGGAGACCTACTACCACCGGCTCAACCCCGCCCGGGGCTATGGCCATCAGCGCGTCTTCACCGAGGACGGGTCGCTCGACGAGACCCTGAGCGTGTCGAACCACGACGTGGTGCTGGTGCCGAAGGGCCACCACCCCTGCGCCGCGCCCTACGGCTACGAGATGTATTATCTTAACGTCATGGCGGGGCCGCTCCGGAAATGGCGCTTCCGGAACCATCCCGACCACGACTGGATCGCGCGCCGGGACGCCTGACCGGTACGGAACAGGACCTCAGGTCGCGGTTCGCAACCTCCAGGCGTGGTCTCAGCCGTAGGCGTGCTCGCGGGCAATCGCCGTGATGTCGCCTCGGCCGATTCCGATATCATTGAGCTCGGCCTCGTTCATCTGCGATAGTTCACGGTGAACCCGCGAATATTCGGAACTCCTGTGCCGGGCCGTCCGGGCAGCGTCGACGATGTTCGAGAGGCGCTCCCGGATCCGGAGCGGCGCGGCGGGGCGGTCGAAGCTGGTCGTGAAGGCCATGGAGTGGCTCCTCTTCGGATTGAAGTTCGCGTTTGCGCTAAAGGTTGGAGCTTTTCGGCAAACGCACAACGCACGACGCTGCAGTGCCGCAATGCATCAACCGCAATGGTCGCGTCCCTTTCGCCACGGAGAAGTTGGGGGACGATGATCGCCTCCGCGGGTCCTCTGGGAGCCTTTGGCACCGCCGCCCCAGGCGTGATCCCGACCGGGAACCCACAGAGCGTTTGTAAGCGCGGGAATCTGCTTGGGTCGCGCGCTCCGGGTCTTCAGGCGTTGTCCCTCGGGACGAAAACGACGCGCGCCGCCTGCACCTCGGCCTCGATAAAGGCGGCCACCGCCTTGACTCGGCGGGCGACCCGCATGTTTTCGTGCCAGACCATCCAGTAGCTCCGCGTGACCGTCTGGTCGGGGAGGACCGGGACCAGGTCGGGCAAATCGGCCGCCATGAAGTCGTGCAGCACGCCGATCCCGGCACCCGACCGCACGGCCGCAACCTGCCCGATGGCCGTGGAGACCTCGATCCGGGCGCGCCAGTCGCGACTGATCTCGGTGGCATAGGCGAGCTCGGCCGAGGGGATCAGGTCCTCCACGTAGCCCACGAGGTCGTGGTCGCCGAGATCCTCAACGCGCGCGGGCCGGCCGCGGGCCGCGAGGTAGTCCGGGGCGGCGTAGCAGCCCAGCGTGTAGTCCGTCAGCCGCCGGACTCGCAGCCGCCCGCGATCGGGCCGGCCCACCATGACCGCGAGATCCGCTTCGCGCCGTGACAGCGAGAAGCTGCGCGGCATCGGCACGAGCTGTACGTGCAGGTCCGGATATAAGGCGGCGAGTCGGGCCAGGCGCGGCGCCAGAAAGGCGCTGCCGAACCCGTCGGGCGCGCCGATCCGGACCGTGCCCCGCACCTCGCCGCTCTGGCCCTGCAGCCGGGCGAGGCCGCCCAGCATCTCCGCCTCGATCCGCTCGGCGGTCTCGAAAAAGGTGCGCCCGTCCTCGGTCAGCGCGGACCCCTTCGTCGTGCGCTCCAGCAGGCGGGCGCCCACCGCCGCCTCGAGCGCGGCGATGCGGCGGCTGAGCCGCGCCTGGCTGGTGCCCAGGCGTCGCGCCGCCCCGAGCATCTGGCCCTCGCGGGCGACCGCCAGGAAGAACTTCGCATCGTCCCAGTCCATGCCCGTTTTCGTATAACGGATTGCCGCGCGCGTCTATTTATATGCAGAAACAAAGGAGGCATCTGCTCAACAGCACATCGGAGGAGATACGACATGACCGAGATCGGCCACTTCATCGACAATGCCCGCACCGCCGGGGCATCGGGGCGGACCGCCCCCGTCTTCAACCCGGCCACGGGGCAGAGCGAGCGGACCGTTGCGCTGGCCTCGACCGAGGAGGTCGGCCAGGTCGTCGCCTCCGCCAAGGCGGCCTGGCGCCCGTGGGCGCGGACCCCCGCCCTGCGCCGGGCGCGGATCCTCGACCGGTTCAAGACGATCCTGTGGGAGCGCGCCGACCAGCTTGCCGAGGCGATCTCGGCCGAGCACGGCAAGACCCACGAGGACGCCAAGGGCGAGGTGACCCGCGGCCTCGAGGTGGTCGAGTTCGCCGTCGGCGCGCCGCATCTCCTGAAGGGCGAGATCACCGAGAACGTCGGCACCGCGGTCGACAGCCACTCTCTGCGCCAGCCGCTGGGGGTCGTGGCCGGGATCACCCCGTTCAACTTCCCCGCCATGGTACCGATGTGGATGTTTCCTGTAGCCTTGGCCTGCGGCAACACCTTCATCCTCAAGCCCAGCGAGCGCGACCCCTCCGCGTCGCTCCTGATCGCCGAATGGCTGGCCGAGGCCGGGCTGCCGGCGGGCGTCTTCAACGTCGTGCAGGGCGACAAGGAGGCCGTCGACGCGCTCCTGACCCATCCGGACGTGAAGGCGGTGAGCTTCGTCGGCTCCACCCCGATCGCGAAATACATCTACGAGACCGGCACGAAGAACGGCAAGCGCGTACAGGCCCTCGGCGGCGCCAAGAACCACATGGTGATCCTGCCCGACGCCGATCTCGACATGGCGGCGAACGCGCTGATGGGCGCGGCCTACGGCTCGGCCGGCGAGCGCTGCATGGCGATCTCTGTCGCGGTGCCGGTGACCGACCAGGTTGCCGACGCGCTGGTCGAGAGATTGGTGCCGAAGATCGAGGCGTTGAAGGTCGGCCCGGCCGCGGACCGGTCGTCCGACATGGGGCCGGTGGTGACCCAGGCCGCCAAGGAGAAGATCCTTGGCCTGATCGACAAGGGCGAGGCGGAAGGCGCAAAGGTCGTCGTGGACGGTCGCGGGTTCCGCGCCCCGCAGGGCTACGAGGGGGGCTACTTCGTCGGCCCGACCCTGCTCGACCACGTCACGCCCGAGATGACGGTCTGGCGCGAGGAAATCTTCGGCCCGGTCCTCTCGGTCGTCCGCCGCCGCGACTACGACGAAGCCGTCGACCTGATCGACCGGCACGACTACGCCAACGGCGTGGCGGTCTTCACCCGCGACGGCGACGCGGCACGGACCTTCGCCCACGACATCGAGGTGGGGATGGTCGGGGTCAACGTGCCGATCCCGGTGCCGATGGCCTTCCATTCCTTCGGCGGCTGGAAGCAGTCGCTCTTCGGCGACCACCACATGCACGGGATGGAGGGCGTGCGCTTCTACACCCGCCTGAAGACCATCACCACCCGCTGGCCGTCCGGCGTCCGCTCCGACCCGGAATTCGTCATGCCGACGATGGGATGAGCCCCGCCATCGACATCTCCCTGCCGGGCCTCTGACCACCGACATCGAGGCCGCGGCCCCGTCCGACCTCCCCGGGCGGGGCCGCACTTTCCCGATGGACGCGCCACGGATCCGGGCGACATCGTCGCAGGCATCCCACGGGGAGCAAGCTCTTGGACCACCTCTTCCTCCTGATCCTGTCGGCCGGCGTGGTGGGCCTGTCCAAGGGCGGGCTCGCCTCCGCAGCGGCCCTGGCGGTGCCGGCCCTTGCACTGGTCATGAACCCGGTGGAGGCGGCGGCGATCCTGCTGCCAGTGTTTCTCGTCACCGACTGGGCCGCCGTCTGGCTCTATCGCCAAGACTATTCGGGCAGGAACCTCGCGATCCTGATCCCGGCAATGGTGCTGGGCACGGCACTTGCCACCCTCATTACGCCGATCGTGCCGGAAGCCGGGCTGCTGCTCGTCACCGGCCTCATTGGCCTGTGGTATTGCGGCCGCAGCTGGCTGGCGGGCGGGCAGGAGGAGGCGACGGAGGCGCGGGTAGTGCCAGGGCTCTTCTGGGGCATCCTCACCGGCATCGCGAGCTTCATCACCCATTCCGGCTCGCCGCCGGCACAGGCCTACCTGATGCCGCAGAGGCTGCCCAAGCTGCGCTTCGCCGGCACCATCGCCATCGCCTTCGCGGCCGGCAATCTCGCCAAGCTGCCGGGCTACTGGGCGCTCGGGGCGTTGGAAGGGCTGGATTGGCGATTGACGGCGATCTTGGCGGCGGCCGGGATCGTTGGCGCTGCAATCGGGCGCTGGATCACCGGGCGGCTGCCCGAGGCCACCTATATCCGCGTGATCGAGGCGCTGCTCCTGTGTCTGTCGGTATTGCTCATCGGAAAGACGGGCGCGATAGTGTTCTCGGACGGATAGGCTGTGCGAATGGTTAAGTACTTGGCAATCACTGATACTGCATCCGTAAATTGTCTTTCCTGTTACACATGAAAAGAAGCGTAGCCGCGTCGAAATTGGGCGCCGGTACTTGGCTGACAAAGCTGACGCTATCAACAGTTCGATCGGCGTATAAGACCTTCTTAGGCTCCCGCGGCCTGACAATCCGTATGTCATTCTTGCTGCCCGAAGTTCCGAACGGAATTCCGGCGATCACGACGATCCGGTCGGCATCGGTCGGAACTAGGAGGCCATTGCTGTTCCGGCGGGCGAAGCGCACCATGCTCTCGTAGTTGACCACGTCCTCCTCGAGAACGGCACGGGTGCCCCAGGCCAGCGCCATGGATCTGGCGACGGCAAGATCGGGGGTGCACGGTGAGGGCGAATGGCACGCCCGCAAGCACGGCGGGTTCAGGCGGCGCGTCCGGCGCAAGGTCCACCTTGCCTTCGGTGAGAGGACCTTCGAGGTCCGTGCGGTCGAGGTCACCGGTAGCGGCGTGGGCGATGCGCCCATGGTGCCCAATCTGCTCGGCCAGATCCCCGAGGTCGAGCAGATCGCGTCGGTCACCGCCGACGGCGCCTACGACGCCCGCGGTTGCCGCTACGGCATCGCGAACCGGGGCGCCGAAGCCGCCATCCCACCCGGGCGCAGAGGCGAGGAACGAGGCCCTGCGCGATATCAAGCGCCTCGGCCGGACCATCTGGCGACGGTGGAGCGGCTACCACCGTCGCAGCCGAGTGGAGACCAAGATAAACTGCATGAAGCTGCTTGGTCAGAAGCTTATGGCCCGAGACTTCGACCAACCGACCGCTGAATTCCAGGTCCGTATCGCCTTCCGCAACCTATGCACGATGCTCGGCACCCCCGTCACGCGGCCCGTGCGCTGACCGCCGAAGGGGAAAGGTGGAACTTGGCCGTCAACGCTCTTGCGCAACAAGGTCAAAGTGACCGTCGAGACGCGTTTGTTGACCGGCCTTCACGTAGCACCGATTGCGCGGGCAAAGGCCACGACCCTGGTGTTCTGCTCCGAGACGGTCGCCTGTGTTTCGCGCAACGGGCTTGCGATCCCGGAAATGTCGATCTCGAGGCTGTCTACCCAGTCCCTGAACTCTTCGATGGGCGAGCCCTCTGGGTCGTAATGCTCCTCCGTGACGTCGCGGAGTTCGTGGCCCAAAAGTTGTTTCCGGATCTCCAGGGGGCACTTGCCGCGCTTGAGCTCGACGTTGAAATGCGTGCGCAGGGAATGGAAGTCGCGACGCGGGTCGTGGATTCCCTCCTTGATCCGGTACCGGGTGAAGGTCTTCGTGAAGGTGCCAGAGAGGCGCCCCTTGGCGGCGCAGCGGTTGATGTCCGGGAAGAGGCAGTCCTGGCCGCGCTCGCGACACTCCTCGACGTAGCGCAGGAAACCGAGGGCGATGAGGTTCTTGTGAATCGGCACGATCCGGTAACCGATCCCGCTCTTGCTATGCTGGCCCTCGCCGCTCTGGATGCGCAGGATGGGGATGCCCTTCATCGTGTCGACGTCATCGGTGCGCAGCTGAAGTGCCTACTCCTGCCGCAGCCCTGCATGACATCCCAGCAGGGTCGGCCAGAAGACCGCGTGGACATCCTCGCCCGCGGGTTGGGGGTCCACGAATGCCTTGGTCCCGAGCAGGCCCGCCAGCTTGTCGCCCCAGGCCAGGCGACCATTGTTGTTTTCCTCGGCCTTGAGCTTCTTGAGCTGCCTCGTGGTCCAGAGGACGCCCTTGAGGCGACCGTGGTGTCCGGCCCCGTGGTCCGCGGCGTTCTCGAAGATGAACTGTATGGCCCGGAGATGCCGGTAGACGGTGGCGACCTTGGTCCGGGTGATGCGGGCGGCCGCGCGGGCCTGCTCGGCGGCGCCGCGATTGAGACCGAGCCGGGTGATTTCGGCCTCGGCCTCGGCGAGATTGCGGGCCTGCTCCAGTTCCGCCTCCTCGATGATGGATACAGCCCGAGGGAGTCGCTGCTCTTGTGGTGGGTGCGGGGCAGGGCCTGGAGGAGCGACCGGAACTCGGTGAAGTGCGGTTTCGTGTATCAAGACAAGGGAGCGTCGCCGAAGGCCTCGATCACGAGCTTCCGCGTCGACAGCCAGTTCCCGAGATTGTTCGTATGCCAGTGGGGATTCTCTTCCCGCTTTGCGAAGAGCGCCGCGCCGAACCGAGCACTGAACGGACTGTCGGCCGTGAGGGCCCCGGGATCGACGGAGTCGTCTCTTGCGTGTTTGCGGGCCGGGGGCTCGGTTCTCTCGCGGGGCGCCGACCGGGCCGAGGTCACCTCGCGCGCGGCTGTGCCGCCGGTCGGTGCAGATTCGGCGTGGGGGGCTGGTTCGAGATGTTGCAACGGGATAGGCGCAACCGGACCGGCAGATTGTGGCGCCAAGGAGGATCGTGGTTCCGGCGCGGGTCCGTCGGCCAGGGCGCCGGTGCCGCCCGAAATGGGCAGCACGATGCCGTCCGAGGCGGTGGCCGGACGGCGATCCGCGCCGTTCCCCGACGCAAGGACGGTCCGCAGGCGCGCATCGGAGAGGTAGATTCCCTGTTCCCGGCGGATGTTCTCCTCGGCGACCTCGCAGAGGGCGCGGGCGGCGCGCCGGGCCAGGCGGGGCCAGGCTTCGTCGGTGCGATCGAGGGTGATGCCGAGCTTGGCGAAGACCCGGTCGAGCGGGGCCTCGACGGCCTGCGCGTCGTTGTAGACCAGGGCGGCGCGGAGGGTGTCGCGGGTCGCTTCGTGGAGACGGATCGCCGCCGTCACGGCCTCGGGGCTGCGCGCGCCGCCAGCCGCGCGATCCCGGCTCCGCACGCCTCAATCAATCCGATGAGGTCGTCGGTGAACCGGGCCGCTATCGCGGCCCGGTTCACCGACCCTCGGAGACGAGGTGTGTTCGGAGCGAAAGGGAAAAAACGACTTGCCATAAAAAGGCCGGACGATGCCAGGCACGCGGCGACGGAAAAGGAGCGTCGCACCGCGGCGCAGGAGGTAGGTCGGGTGTGCGGCCATGTGTGCGACCCATTTTTCAACTCTTGTGTCGCACCGGGTGTCGCAGGATCGACACTTGGTCGATCTTTCTATCTAAAGGCCTTATTTCCCTCGATTTATCGAGTATTGGCTCCGGCGGTAGGGATCGAACCTACGACCAATTGATTAACAGTCAACTGCTCTACCGCTGAGCTACGCCGGAACACAGGGATGCCTATAGCAATGGCCCGGAAGAGCCGCAAGTGCACGAGGGGCGAAAATCATTTGCGAATGTAGTGCGTCGCCGGTGAGGGAGTGGCAAGTGGTTGCACCAGGGAGCGGCCGGTCAGGTCGATCAGGTGCGCCATCACGTTGCGCTCGGCCGCCGGGAGAAGGCCGGGTCGGAGATCCGTGTAGACGCTTCGAGCGATCTGCCGCGCCGATGCCGGCCCGATGGCAAGGGCGGAGAGGATCTCCCGCTCGCGATTCACACGATGGGCGACGAGCGTGTCGATGCGCTTCTGGGGTTCGTCGATCGCATCGCCGTGGCCGGGATAGAGGATTCGCGGCCGGCGACAGGCGAGCGCACGGCAGGAGGCCATGAACTGTGTCAGATCGCCATCGGGCGGAGAGACGAGAGATGTGGACCATGCCATGACGAGATCGCCGCAGAAGGCGGCGTCGTTCCACAGGAAGGTGAGATGGTTTCCGAGGTGGCCCGGGGACCACATCGCTTGAACCTGCCAGCCCCGGCCGCTCAGTTCCGCGCCGTCGGGGAGAATCTCGTCGGGAGCGAAGGCGTGGTCGAGCCCTTCTCCGCCGCCGATCCGTTCAAGACCCTGCATGGCGTCGGAGCGCCCCGAGCGACAATCCCCGAACGCCGCGACAGGAGCTGAGGTGCGATCCGCGAGGCGACGCGCCAAGGCGCTGTGATCGAGATGGGCATGGGTGACGAGGATGCGCGCGATCGGCGCGCCGCGCGCCGCGGCCAGGATCGCGTCGAGGTGAGCCGGATCGTCCGGCCCGGGGTCAATGATCACCACCTCCTCGTGGCCCAGGATATAGGTGTTCGTCCCGCGCCCGGTCATCGGGGAAGGGTTGGGCGCCACCAGCCGCCTCAGTCCCGGTTCGAGCACCTGGATCCGGTCCACGCTTCCGCCTCCTCACCGCCCGGTCTAGTGTGGCGACCATGACATTCCACTGGCTCAAGCGCTATGTGCCCCGGTCGCTCTACCTGCGGGCCACGCTGATCCTCGTCCTGCCCGTCATCGTCCTGCAGACCGTCCTCTCGGTCGTTTTCGTTCAACGGTTGTTCGAGGACGTGACCCAGCAGATGACCGGAAACATGGCCGTCGAACTGGGATATCTGAAAGATATTGTCGAGGCGGCACCGGATCCGGAGATGGCCCGCACTTGGCTCGCCGCGACCGCGGACGAGTTGCGCATCGACTGGGAGCTTCCGGACCAAACCCCCGTGAGCGAAAACCGGCGGGCCCCATATGACCTGTCCGGACGATTGGTGATTCCCACGCTCGATGCCGCACTGCCCGGTCTCGGCGGGGTGGACCTTGAGCGGGACAAGGATCTGGTGGACCTGACGGTGGCCACCGGCAAGGGCGCGCTGGGGCTGTCCTTCGACCGCGATCGCGTCTCGGCGGAGAACCCCCATCAGCTCCTGGTGATCACGTTCCTGACGGCGATGCTGATGACCGGCGTGGCCTTCGTGTTTCTCAGGAACCAGCTGCGACCGATCAAGCGGATGGCCGAGGCCGCATCGGCCTTCGGTCGCGGCCGGTCGGTTCCGTATCGTCCGAGCGGGGCGAGGGAAGTGCGCGAGGCCGGAACGGCATTCCTCGACATGCGGCACCGTATCGAGCGGCAGATAGAGCAGCGCACCAGCATGCTTTCGGGCATCAGCCACGACCTGCGCACGCCCTTGACGCGGCTCAACCTCGGGCTGGCCATGATCGAGGACCCGGAGGCGGAGCGCATGCGGTCCGACGTGGCCGAGATGCGGCGGATGCTGGATGCGTTTCTGGATTTCGCCCGGGACGGGGCGCTGGACGAACTGGAAATGTCCGATCCCGCCACCATCGTCCGCGATGCGGTGGAGAAGGCGCGGCGCGGTGGGGCGGCCGTGGAGGTGGGGGACATGGCGGCTATGGGATCGATCCCGTTGCGTCCGCTCGCCGTGAAACGGGCGGTGGAGAACCTGGTATCGAACGCGCTTCGCCACGGGGGGCGGTGCGCCCTGTCGCTGGCGTCGACCGACAGCGCGGTGATCTTCAGCGTGGAGGATGACGGCCCGGGCATCCCCGAAGCCCGGCGCGAGGAGGCGATGCGGGCATTCAGCCGCCTCGACCGGGCGCGGAACCAGGATCGAGGCGGTGGCGTCGGCCTCGGGCTGGCCATCGCCCGGGACGTCGCTCGTCAGCATGGCGGCACCTTGCGCCTCGGCCGATCGGCGAGATTGGGGGGATTGAAGGCCGATCTTGTGCTGGCGAGGTAGACCGGACGACCACGCCTCCATAGGAGGCGGACCGAACCGGCACGAACGCCAGGGCGCGGTGCGGTAGCGCCCGTTGCACGAAGGATTGGATGTCCGGGGTACCGGCTTTTTTCGCACTCAATCCGACACCGAGGCTGTCAGGGAAGGATCTGCAACCACGCGGAGACGCTTAGGATCGAGACGGCGGTCCCGATCAGAACGCCCGAGGCGGCCGAGCGCTTTGCCACCCCGTAGATGTTGGCGAAGATGTAGGCGTTCACGCCCGGGGCCATCGCCCCGGTCAGCACGCTCGCCCGCAATTGATCGACCGTAAGGCCCAGAAGGTGTCCGATCCCCCAGGCTACCGCCGGATGGAGGACCAGCGAAGCGGCGCAGATCAGGCCGATAATCCGCGTGTCGCCCTCGATCCGATACTGGCAGAGGACGCCGCCGAGGCCGAACAGCGCCGCCGGAAGGGCCGCGCGGATCATCAGCTCGACCGCGTCGTTGACGACCTTCGGCAGCTCGACCCCGGAAAGGTTGACCACGAAGCCCAGAGAGATCCCGATGACGAGCGAATTGTGGAACATTGCCCGCATCACCTTTCGGGGCAGGCGTGCCAGGCTTTCGCCGCGGGACCGGACGAGTTCCATCGTGGTCACGCCCACGAGGTAGCAGGTAGGCGCATGGATGGCGATGATGGCATAGTTGAAGCGCAGCGCGTCGCTCCCGAAGGCGCGCTCGGCGATCGGCAGGCCAAGGAGAACCGAGTTCGAGAAGAGCCCGCCGAACCCGATCGCGACTGCGTCCTCCCAGGGCCGGCCGAACATCCGGGCGCCGAAGATGCCGAAGCCGAAACCGGACAATGCGCCGGTATAGAAGCTGAGAAGCAGCGGCCAGGTGAACTCCGAGCCGAGATCGATCGTCGCGATCGCCTGGAACAGCAGGCAGGGAATCGCGAAGGTCTGCGTGAAGGTCATCAGCCCCTGCACGCCGCTTTCCGGGAACAGGCCCCGCCAGGTGGCGAGATAGCCGGCGCCGATCACGAGGAAGACGGGCAGGACGACGTCGAGGAGTGCACTCATGGCGCGTCGAGCGTGAGCACCATCATGTCGTGTGCGGGCTCGACATGGTCGGGTGTTTCCGCCCGGACGGTCTCGTAGTCCAGATCGTTGTGCATGTTGGTTAGCACCGCGCGCCCCGGTCGTGCCCGTGCAATCCAGTCAAGGGTCCGGTCGAGATGGGCGTGGCTGGGATGGGGATCGCGGCGCAGGGCATCGACGATCCAGATCTCGACCCCTTCGACCGCCGCCCAGGCCTCGTCCGTCATCCGGCCGGCATCGGGAAGGTAGACAAGGCCGCCGATTCGGAACCCGAGCGAATCGATGTCGCCGTGATGGACCGTGAACGGGTCCAGCCGGATCTCGCCGCCGGCGCCATCGACGATCACCGGGCCGCGCAGCCGGTTCATCTCGAGAATCGGGGGATAGGACGATCCCTCGGGCGTCTCGAAGGCGTAGCGGAACCGCGAGACGATGTCATCGGCAGTGGCGTCGTCGGCCCAGACGCGGATCCGCTGCCGCATGTTGATGACGACCATCCTCAGGTCGTCGAGCCCGTGGCAGTGATCGGCGTGCGAATGGGTAAAGACCACGCCGTCCAAGGCGCCCACGCCGGCGTCGAGCAGTTGCTCGCGCAGATCGGGTGAGGCGTCGATCAGCACGCGCGTCGTCCCCCCGGGGCCGTCGCGTTCCACCAGCATCGAGCACCGACGGCGCCGGTTCTTCGGGTTCCTGGGGTCGCAGGCGCCCCAATGCCCGCCGATGCGCGGAACGCCCCCGGAGGAACCGCATCCCAGGATGGTGAAGCGGTAGCGGATCATGCGGCCGCCCGGTCGAAGAGGCGGTCGAAATTCTCCTCCGTCTGGGCGGCAAAGTCCTCGTAGCTCATGCCGAGGGTTTCGGCGGCGACCTGGGCCGTATGGACCGTGTAGGCGGGCTCGTTCCGCCGTCCGCGATGGGGCGGGGGCGCGAGGTAGGGGCTGTCGGTCTCGACCAGCAGACGGTCCAGCGGTGCGGTTGCGAAGATCGCACGAAGATTGGCGGATTTCGGGAAGGCGGCGATCCCCGACATGGAGAGATAGAAGCCGAGATCCAGTGCGCGCCGGGCGAGATCCGCCCCCGAGGAAAAGCAGTGCATGACGCAGCGATAGGCGCCCTTCGCGTATTCCTCCTCTAGAATCCGCGCCATGTCATCGTCGGCGTCCCTGGCGTGGATGATCAGGGGCAGGCCGGTCACGCGCGCGGCCTCGACATGGATGCGGAGGGAGCGCTGCTGGATCTCACGCGATTCGGCGGTGTAATGATAGTCTAGGCCGGTCTCGCCGATGCCCACGAACTTCGGATGATCGGCCAAGGCCACGAGATCCTCCGCCGAGACGAGGGGGACATCCGCCGCGCTCATTGGATGCGTCCCGGCTGCCCAGTAGACCGGCGCCAACTCGTCGGCGATGGCGCGGACCCGGCCGGCATTCTCCAGCTTGGTGCAGATCGTCACCATCCGGTGCACGCCGGCCCCGAGAGCCCGATCCACGACCTCGGCCCGCGTGTCGTCGAAATCCGGAAAGTCCAGATGGCAATGGCTGTCGGTGATCGCTGGCATGTCCTAGCCGCCGAGGATCTCGCGGCCCGTCTGATTGATCCTGAGGCCCGTATCTAGAACCAGCGCGGAGGGGTCAAGGTTGACCGCTCGGCCGTGCCGGACCCGCTGCGAGACCTCCCGATGCAGTTCTGCCCAGCGGCGTGCGGCGGCGGGATGCCCCGAAAGTCGGGCGAGAATTCGCGCCTCTCCCGGTGTCGCTTCGGCCTCGGGGGGGAGGCCGGCGCCGTTACGTGCGAGCCGCGAGAGGAAGAGATCGATCAGCCGCACGATGGCATCCAGGCGCGGCCGCCCCGCCGCACCCGCGAGCCCCGCCGAAAGCGCGAGCAGGCGGGACCGGTCGATCTCGGGAATCGCTTCGGCCAAGGCGGCAATCTCGGCATAGAGATGCGGTCCGTCCTGCTGAAGGAGGCGGGCGGCCTCGCCGACCGATCCCCCGGCGAGTTGGGCCAGCGCGACCGGCTCGATCGTGGGGGTAAAGCCGGCGGCGCCGATGGCGCGCGAGAGGTCGTTGCCCGCCAAGGGCCCGCAGTCGAGCCGCCGGCAGCGCGAGCGGATCGTCGGTAGAAGCTGCGACGGGGCGTGCGAGACGAGGAGGAAAACCGTGCGGAGCGGGGGTTCCTCGAGTTGTTTCAGGATCGCGTTTGCCGCCTGCGTGTTCAGTTGGTCGGCCGCGTCGACGATCACCACGCGGCGGCCGCCGTCCGAGGCGGAGAGGTGAAGGAAGTCGCGCAAGCCGCGGGCCACGTCCACGGTGATGTCGCGGCGTTCCGTGCCGGTCTCGGGGTTGCGGGTGGGCCGCATTAGGAAGAGCCGTGGTTCTGACAGGGCCGCCACTCGGGTAGCGACGGGATGGTCCGCCGGAATCTCGAGGCTGCCGGGGCCACGGTCGGTCGTTGCGGCGAAACCTGGCTCGGGGGTGGCCAGAAGAAACCGGGCGGTCCGCCAGGCGAGGGTCGCTTTTCCGACGCCCCGTGGGCCGGCGATCAACCAGGCGTGGTGCATCCGGCCGCGCGCATGCGCGTCGAGGATCGCGGCCTCGGCGGTGACCTGGCCGTAAAGGACGCTTGTTGCCCGGGGATGCGGCGTGCCCTCGACCCGATCGGGTTCGTAGCCGTCTTGGACCTCGCTCACGGGAGCGCCTCGAGAACGGAGACGGCGACCGCGTCCTCCGAGGCGCCCCCGTCGATGACGATAATCCGGGCCGGATCCGCGCGGGCGAGATCCAGGAACCCGGCGCGCATACGCCGTGCCATGTCGAGGCCGAAATTCTCGAACCGCTCTTCGCCGGCGTCACGGCCCAGTGCCCGGTCGAGTCCGCGTTCGGGAGGGATGTCGATCAGGAAGGTGCGGTCGGGATCGAGACCTATGACCTCGTCGTGCAGAAGGTCGACCAGGTGCCGCAGGTCGCCCCGGGTGGTGCCCTGATAGACCCGCGTGGAATCGATGAAGCGGTCCGAGACGACGACCGCGCCGCGATCGAGCGCGGGGCGGATCACTCGCTCGACGTGGTCGCGCCGCGCGGCGGTGAACAGCAGGAGTTCCGTTTCGGCGGACCATCGTTCCGGGGCGCCGTCGAGCAGCAGTTGTCGGATCTCCTCGGCACCGGGGGAGCCGCCCGGCTCTCGCGTCAGGACGACCTCGCGACCTGCATTGCGCAAGTGAGCGGCCAGCCGGCGGGCCTGGGTCGACTTCCCGGACCCGTCGATCCCCTCGAAACTGAGAAAGACGCCCCGTGTCACTCCGCCGGCTCGGGCGCAGTCTTGCCGCCGTTGCGGGCCCGGTCGACCGCCATGGCCAGCAGGGTCGTCGCAGCGACCCGGATGCGCGGACCGAACCCTCCCTCCGCGACGGCCTGCTCGGCCACCAGCGGGACCACGCTGTCGGGCATTCCCTCCAGCGAGATGACCAGCGAGCCGACCTCTTCCCCGTCGGAGAGAGGGGCACGCAGGGGGCTGGTGAAACGCGCCTCAGCCGTGAAATCGCCCTGTTCCATCGCCGGAACCAGCAGGCGAGCGTCGCGGCCGGCGACGAGATCCACCCGCGGCCTGTCGCCGAGCCAGACATCGGCAGTGACGACGCGGCCACCCTTCTCCACCACGGTTTTCTCGACGAATTGCCGGAACGCCCAGTTCACCATCCGTTCAGCCTCGTCGGCGCGTGCCCGCTCGCTGTCGAGCCCGGACAGGACGAACACGATCCGCCGGTCGCCTTGCGCCGCCGAGCCGACGAGGCCGTAGCCGGCCTCCCGGGTATGGCCGGTCTTGAGGCCGTCGGCCCCGATTCCCAAACCGAGTAGGGGATTCCGGTTGTAGCGGTTCTGCGGCGCGCGGTTGTCGTAGGCGAATTCCTTCTGTGCGAAGTAGCCGTAATATTCGGGGAACTCGGTGACCAGTCGGGTCGCCAGTATTCCCAGGTCCCGCGCCGACATGAGGTGGTCGGGGGCCGGCCAGCCACTGGCATTGACGAAGGTCGACTGGTTCATGCCCAGATCCCGCGCCCGTTCCGTCATCAACTGCGCGAAGGACGCCTCCGATCCGGCGAGGCCTTCGGCGACCACCACGCAGGCGTCGTTGCCCGACATGACCACGATGCCTTGGATCAGCTGCTCGACAGTGGGTCGGTCGCGCTCGTTCAGGAACATGGTCGAGCCGCCCATTTGCCGTGCCTTCGTGCTGACTCCGAAACGCGTATCCATGTCCACTCGGCCGTCCCGCAGCGCCTCGAACAACATGTTGAGGGTCATCAGCTTGGACATGGAGGCGGGCGGCAGCGGTACGTCGGCCGCCTTGTCCAGCAAGACCGTGTCCGTCGTCACGTCGTAGACATAGGCGGCGCGTGCCTCGGTTTCGAACGCGTGCAGCGGCAGGGCGAAGAAGAGGGCCAAGCAGGCGGCGAGGCGGATCGTGAGCATTGGCGGGCTCCTGTGATGGCTGCGCGGGTGGAGTTCTGTCATCCGTCAGCGGATACGTCTGCGGGGTTGCGAGATGGCTCACGACTTCGGGATCGGGCGGGCCGGCTCGGCGGCGGGGATAAGTTCGCGGGTTTTCCGCCGAACCGGTGCGACCCACGGGTTTGTTCAGCCGTGCAGGCCGCGGCGGCGGGCGCTCGGGTCGGCCCGCAACGGATCGGTTCCGTGTGTGGTCGATGGCCTGACGTCTCGGCCCCATACATGGGCGAACCGCGGGGCGGCACGATACGAGGGAATACCGGCCGCTGACGGGGCAGCCCTCGAGTTGGGGCGCGGTGGGCAGTAAGAATTGGATCGGTAGCGGGCAGCGCCGCCTGCGAAATGCAATCTTTGGTTGAGGCGCGCGCCGGCGCCGCGAGATTACCGTGCCGGGCGATGCCCATTTCCATGATCCGCCTGTCCCGTCTTCATGCACGCGTCCAGACGATCATACGCATCGGGGAGCACGGGAAAAGGCCGCCGCGGTGATCGTGGCGGCCTTTGTGGCTCAGCGGTTCTCGACATCCACGTAGTCGCGGTAGGTCTCGCCCAGATACAACTGGCGCGGGCGCCCGATGCGGTGCTGGGGATCGGAGATCTGCTCTTTCCACTGGCTGATCCAGCCAACCGTGCGGGCAAGCGCGAAGATCGGCGTGAACATCGCTTGCGGGAAGCCCATGGCGTCCAGAATGATGCCGGAGTAGAAATCCACATTCGGGAAGAGTTTCTTCTCGATGAAGTAGTCGTCCTCGAGGGCGATCCGCTCCAGTTCCTTGGCAGTCTGAAGTGTCGGATTGTTCTCGATCCCGAGGAGGTCGAGTACCTCGTCCGCCGATTGCTTCATCACCTGCGCACGCGGGTCGTGGTTCTTGTAGACCCGGTGGCCGAAGCCCATCAGGCGGAACGGATCGTTCTTGTCCTTCGCGCGCGCGATATATTCGGGGATCTGGTCGGGCGTGCCGATCTCGCGCAGCATTTCCAGGCATGCCTGGTTCGCGCCGCCATGGGCGGGTCCCCACAGGCTGGCGATCCCGGCCGCGATACATGCGAACGGATTGGCACCGGACGACGAGGCCAGCCGCACCGTGGAGGTGGAGGCGTTCTGCTCGTGATCGGCGTGCAGCGTGAAGATCCGGTCCATCGCGCGGGACAGGATCGGGTTCACCACGTAATCCTCGGCCGGCACGCTGAAGCACATGCGCAGGAAGTTCGAGGCATAGTCCAGATCGTTGCGCGGATAGACGAAGGGCTGCCCGATGGAATACTTGTAGGCCCAGGCGGCGATCGTCGGCATCTTGGCGATCAGGCGGATCGACGCGACCTCGCGCTGCCACGGATCCGAGATGTCGGTGGAATCGTGATAGAAGGCCGACATCGCGCCGACCACGCCCACCATCACCGCCATAGGATGGGCATCGCGCCGGAATCCGCGGAAGAAATACACCATCTGCTCATGCAGCATGGTGTGGTTGGTCACCCGGTACTCGAAATCCTCGAGTTGCTCGGCGGAGGGAAGATCGCCGTAGAGGAGCAGGTAACAGACCTCGAGAAAGTGCGACTTCTGCGCCAATTGGTCGATCGGGTAGCCGCGATGCAGCAACTGGCCCTTGTCGCCGTCGATGAAGGTAATCGTGGAGTCGCAGGCGGCGGTGGACGTGAACCCCGGATCATAGGTGAACACGCCGGCCTCGGAATACAGCTTGCGCATGTCGATGACGTCCGGGCCGGCGGTCGGCGAATACATCGGCAGGTCGAATTCCTTGCCGTCGAAACTCAGTTTGGCGATTTTCCTGTCGTCGGCCATGTTCCGATGTCCCTTCTTGTGGTGGCCGGCCCGCTGAACACCGAGCCGATCTCAACTTTTCGTCGCGGAACTCCCGACCGCGTCGCCGATCCGGGCAATGGACTCGTCGCGACCGAGAACGATCATCATGTCGAAGACACTTGGGGTGGCGGTGCGCCCGGCGAGCGCGGCGCGCAGGGGAGCGGCAATCTTGCCGAGCCCGAGGCCGCGATCCTCGGCGATCCGGGCGGCCACGGCCTCCAGCGCGTCCCGGCTCCAAGTAGCATTATGCAGCTGCGGCGTCAAATCGCCCAGAAGCGCCAGCCCGCTTGCATCCAGTGCCTTTGCCGCCTTGGGCTCGGGTTCCAATGGCCGGCGGGCGAGGGCGAAATGGGCCTTTTCAAGCAGATCCGGCAGCTTTCGCGCCCGGTCCTTGACCAGCGGCATCGCCCGACGAAGCGCCGCGAGATCGTCCTCCGTCAGGGCGGGGAGGCCCGCCGCCGCGCGCCACGGCGGGATCGCGGCGAGAAGGGCCTCGTCGGACATCCGCGCGATGTGCTGGCCCGACACATGATCGAGTTTCTTGAAGTCCAGCCGCGCCGGGGCTTTGCCGATCCCCCCGAGGTCGAACCAGTCCACGGCCTCTTCTGTCGTGAAGACCTCGTCGTCGCCGTGGCTCCATCCCAGACGTGCGAGATAGTTCCGCATCGCCGGCGCCGGGTATCCCATGGCCACGTAATCCTCGACCCCGAGCGCGCCGTGCCGCTTGGACAGCTTCTTGCCGTCCTCGCCGTGGATGAGCGGAATATGGGCCATCACCGGAACGTCCCACCCCATGGCCTCGTAGACTAAGTTCTGCCGCGCCGCGTTGTTGAGGTGGTCGTCGCCTCGGATCACGTGGGTCACGCCCATGTCGTGGTCGTCCACCACCACCGCCAGCATGTAGGTGGGCGAGCCATCGGAGCGCAGCACGATCATGTCGTCGAGCTGATCATTCCGGAAGCGTACCTGGCCCTGCACCCGGTCCTCGATCACCGTTTCCCCGACCAGGGGTGCCTTCACGCGCAGGGCGTACGGCGCGTCGGGATGGGAGGCGGGATCCGCGTCCCGCCACGGTGAGCGATAGAGCGTGGAGCGGCCTTCCGCCCGCGCCGCCTCGCGGTGGGCCTCGATCTCCTCCCGGGTGGCGAAGCACTTGTAGGCGGTGCCGGCGGCGAGCATCTGGTGTGCCACCTCTGCGTGCCGCTCCGCCCGATCCGCCTGGCTGACAGGATCCCCGTCCCAGTCCAGTCCGAGCCACGACAATCCCGACAGGATCGCCGCGGTCGCCTCGGCGGTGGACCGGGCGCGGTCCGTGTCCTCGATCCGAAGCAGGAACCGGCCGTTGCGGCCGCGGGCATAGAGCCAGTTGAACAGCGCCGTGCGCGCACCGCCGATATGCAGGAACCCGGTTGGCGACGGCGCAAATCGCGTCACGACGGGGGCGGCGTTTACCATGCAGTAACCATTCTCGGAGGATCGTCGCGCCCGGGTTTAGTCAATCACTCCCGGGAGAACAAGGGTGGCCGACTGGCGTGGCCGGTTGAGGATGGACGGGCAGCGCGGGGCGCTTTTCGCCTGGGCGCCGGTGTGCCTCGGTCTCGGCGTGGGCTTCTATTTCGCACTGCCGGCGGAGCCGACGTCGGGCCATTGGGCTGGTCTGGCGGGGGCGTTGTTCCTGGGGCTGGTGGCGATCGCGGGGGGATTGTGGCGCGTCCCACTCGCCGTCGGGCTGGTTCTGGTGGGCGTGGGCTTGGGCCTCGGGGGGATTCGGAACTGGCAGGTGGCTGCCCCCGTCTTGGATTTCCGCTACTACGGGGCCGTGGAAGGACGGATCGTCGAGATCGACCGATCCGCCAGCGACATGCCCCGCCTGACGCTCGATCGCGTCGTGCTCGAGCGCATGGATCCCGACCGAACGCCCGCGCGGGTCCGCCTGTCCCTGCACGGGGCGCAAGAGTGGCTGGATCCACGTCCCGGACAGCGAATCGTCGTCACGGCCTATCTCCTGCCGCCGCAGGGCCCGGTGGAGCCGGGAGGGTTCGACTTCCAGCGCATGGCCTGGTTCGACCGGCTCGGTGCCGTGGGCTACGCCCGCACGCCCGCGCTTTTGCTGGAACCGCCGGGGCGGGAGCTGCCGGTGAACCGACTGCGCGCGCGCATCGGGGCCTATGTGAACGCGCATATGGACGGGGAGGCGGGCGCGATCGCCGTGGCCCTGACGACCGGGGACCGCTCGGGCATCCCGGCCGCGACCCTTCAGGACCTCCGGGATTCCAATCTCGCCCACCTGTTGGCGATCTCGGGGCTGCACATGGGGATCCTGACGGGCGTGGTCTTCGGAGCGCTGCGGTTCCTCTTGGCCGCGGTCCCCGGACCGTCCCTGCGTTGGCCGGCCAAATCCATCGCGGCTGTCGGAGCGCTCGCCGGCGGCGCGGTCTACCTTGCCCTCTCGGGCGGGAACGTCGCCACCCAGCGCGCCTTCATCATGGTGGCGGTCGTCCTGATCGCCGTGATCCTGGGGCGACGGGCGATGACGCTGCGCTCTGTGGCGCTTGCCGCGCTGATTGTGCTGATCCTGCGGCCCGAAGCCCTGGCAGGCCCGGGGTTCCAGATGTCCTTCGCGGCGACCACCGGGTTGATCGCGGTCTTCAGGATGCTGAGAGACCGGTTCGGAGTCGGTCGGCCCGGGCCGCTCCGGTTCGCCGTGTCGCTCGTTCTTTCATCGGCCATTGCGGGCGCGGCGACCGCTCCGTTCGCGGCAGCCCATTTCAATCAGATCTCCCAATACGGGCTCTTGGCGAACATCCTGTCCGTGCCGCTGATGGGAACGGTGCTGATGCCGGCGGCCGTCTTGGCGGCCGTGCTCGCACCGTTCGGGCTCGCGTGGATCGGCTTGGCCGCGATGGCGCCGCCGATCCATTGGATTCTTGCCGTGGCCGACTGGGTTTCGAACCTTGACGGCGCGATCATCCCGGTGCCGAGCCCGGGGGCGGCGGTGTTGCCGATGATTTCGCTGGGTGCGTTGTGGATCATCGTTTGGCGAGGGCGCTGGGCGGTGGCCGGCGTCGCACCCTTGGCGATGGCTTTCGCGATGTGGAGTGAGGTTACCCGGCCCGCCGTCCTAGTCGACGCCTCGGGCGGGCTGGTGGGGATCATGGGACCGGAGGGGCGCGCGCTTTCGAAGCCGCTGGGCTCTGGCTTCGCCGCCCGAGTCTGGCTGGAAAACGACGGCGACCTGGCGGACCAAGTGGTGGCAGCCGGCCGGCCGGGCCTCGTCCGCGACGGGTCGACCGTCGTGGGGACGGTTGGCGAAACCGAGGTCTGGCACGTTTTTGGCCGCGGCGGCACGGCCCGGGCAGAGGCGGCCTGCATCCCCGGCCGCATCGTCGTGACCACGTCCGAAGCCGCGGACACTGGCGGGTGCCTCATGTTCACGGAAAAGGTACTGCGTGAAACCGGCTCGATCGCATTTCGAGTTACCGACCGCGGCGTGACAATCGAGACGGCCGCTGCCGCCTCGGGCAGCCGTCCATGGAGCCCGGACACTGGACAGCCACTCCCAGAACTTAATGCGGATACCCCGATCATAGCGGAATCTGGCCTGCAAGCAGCAGTCGCGTCGATCGCCTCTCGGTGAACCGTCGGTCGATCTCACGATTTGGGGGTGTCAACGGTGAAGCGTGGGCGTGGCGTACAAGAACGGCTATCCGGCTTGCGGATCCCGATCCCGGCGAGATCGGCCGGCCGGGGGTGCGGCGCGCGCCACCCCAACCAAAAAAACCGCCCTGTTCAATACTTCCTGATGAGCCCGGTCAACTTGCCCTGGACTTCGACCTGATCCGTGTTGAACACGCGGGTCTCGTAGGCCGGATTCGCCGCCTCGAGCGCGATCGAGCTTCCGATCCGCCGGAACCGCTTCAACGTCGCTTCGTAGCCTTCGACGACCGCCACGACGATATCGCCGTTCTCCGCCGCGGTGGTCTCTCGGATCACGACGATGTCGCCGTCATTGATTCCCGCCTCGATCATCGAATCGCCCCTGACCTCCAGCGCGTAGTGATCGGCGGGGCCGGTCAGCATCTGGCCGGGAACGGCGACGTTGTTCACGACATCCGAGATCGCCTCGATCGGCACCCCGGCGGCGATGCGGCCGCGGATGGGAAGTTCGACCGCGTCGACCCGAACCGGCATAGCACCGCGCGGAGCCGCGGCGTCGGGGTGCTCGCCTTCGATCACGCGGGGAGAGAAGCCGGCCGCGGGCTGATCCATCGATTCAGGCAACTTCACGATCTCGATTGCGCGGGCGCGATGGGCGAGGCGGCGGATGAAGCCGCGCTCCTCCAGGGCAGTGATCAGGCGATGAATCCCGGATTTGGATCTGAGATCCAGCGCTTCCTTCATTTCGTCGAAGGAGGGAGGTACGCCGTCCCGTTGCATCCTCTTGTTGATGAATGCCAGCAATTCCAGTTGCTTGCGGGTGAGCATAGAACGACCTCGGCAGACCATGTTTCGCATATGTTCTAGTCGTGTTCACGCGGGCTGTCAACGCGGGGTCACATTGCCGCCATGGCGCCGGCGCGACGAGCCCACATCAGAGAAGGTCAGTCGAGGGCCACACAGGTGACGGCCTCGCCTTCACGACGTGCTGGATCACCGGGCGGGCGGATGACGAGGGCATCGGCGCGTGCAAGGATGCCCAGTCGGGAGCTGTCCTGTTCGTCGAAGACATGGACGGCGTCACCGTCCCGCCACGCCCGCATATAATGTTCGCGCGGGCCGTTCGAGGGCAGGGGTCCACCGAGCCGTGCGTTCACCCGTGGGGCGGGAGCCGGGGCCAGCCCGGACATGCGCCGCAGGCCAGGCAGGATGAAGATTACGCCGCAGACCATCGCCGAGACCGGATTGCCGGGCAGCCCAATCATCGGCGTGCCATCCAGACGCCCCGCCATCAGCGGTTTTCCGGGGCGCATCGCCACCTTGTAGAAAGCGCGGTCGAGCCCCGAGTGGCGGGAGACCAGATCGTGATCCCCCACCGAGGCACCGCCGATGGTCACGATCAAGTCGGAGCCCCTCGCCGCATCGAGCGCGGTGGAAAGTGACGCCTCCGTGTCCCGGGCGATCGGAAGAAGGCGCGCGATGCCGCCGGCCCGCTCGATCATCGCGGCAAGTCCGAGATGGTTCGAGGCGGTGATCTGATCCGGACCCGGAATCTCTCCGGGCATGACGAGTTCGTCGCCGGTGGCGATCAGCGCGATCTCCGGCCGGCGCCGGACCGGTAGACGGCCGTGCCCCATCGCGGCGATCAGCGCGATATCGGCCGCGGTGAGGCGACGCTCCGGCGCGAACTGGTCGCCTGCGGCGAAATCGAGGGCCGCAGGGCGGATATTGTCCTTTGCCCCGACGTGATCGACGACGGTGATCGTGTCGCCCCGTCGCACCACGTCCTCCTGTAGCAGGACTTGCACTGCTCCCGGGGGCACCGGCGCGCCGGTAAAGATCCGCACGGCCGCATCGCCCGACAGCTGGCCGGCGAAGGCATGGCCCGCCGCGCTTTCCCCGGCGATCCTGTAGCTTTGCCCGGGCGATGCCGCGGGGTCGGCCACCGCGTAGCCATCCATCGCCGAGGATGCGAAAGGGGGCTGGTCGCGAAGCGCCGTCACGGGGCCCGCGAGGACCCGTCCGGCCGCAGCCCGGAGGTCGACGCATTCCGATCCGAGCGGCGCGACGAGGTCGAGGACGCGGGCAAGCGCCTCGTCGACGGAGATCACGGAGCGGCCTCGTAGCGCCCCGATCTGCCCCCATCCTTCGCCAGGAGGCGGATTCCGCCGATCTCCATGTCCTTCTGCGCCGCCTTGACCATGTCGTAGACCGTGAGGCAGGCGGTCGAAACGGCCGTCAGAGCCTCCATTTCCACGCCGGTCCGGCCGGTCGTCTTCACCGTGGCGGTGACGCGCAAGCCCGGCAGATCCCCGTCCGGCTCGATGTCCACCGCAACGCGGGAAAGAGGCAGGGGATGACAGAGCGGGATGAGATCGGCGGTGCGCTTCGCGCCCATGATCCCCGCGAGCCGCGCCACGCCGGCGACGTCGCCCTTCTCGGCGCGGTTCTCGAGGATCATTTCAAGGGTGCCGGGAGACATGCGCACGAACCCCGTGGCACGGGCCTCGCGTGCCGTGACGTCCTTGTCCGACACATCTACCATATGTGCATTGCCCGACGCGTCGAAATGCGTGAGCGCCATTCAATGGCCCCCGGCAGTCAGGGGATTGGCGAGCAGGTGGCGGGTCGCTTCGGCCACGTCTTGCTGGCGCATCAGGCATTCGCCGATGAGGAACTTGCGCGCGCCGTAGCGCGCGAGTTCGGCCAGGTCCTGCGGCGTGGACAATCCGCTCTCGGCGATGATGGTGCGATCGGCGGAGACCATCTTTGCCAATCGCCGGGTCACGTCCAGCGAGCTCTCGAACGTTCTCAGATCGCGGTTGTTGATCCCGATCAGCGTCGATTGGAGCGCCATCGCGCGTTCGAGTTCGGCCTCGTCGTGCACCTCGATCAGCACATCCATCCCCCAGCCGCGGGCCGCGTCCTCCAGTTCGGCGGCTTGGGCGTCCTCGACGCTAGCCATGATGATCAGGATGCAATCGGCCCCGAAGGCGCGCGATTCCGCCACCTGCCAGGGATCGTAGAGAAAGTCCTTGCGTAGGACCGGCAGGTCGCAGGCGGCGCGGGCCTCGACCAGGTAATCCTCGTGACCCTGGAAGGAGGGTGCATCGGTGAGAACCGACAGGCAGGCCGCCCCGCCCTCGGCATAGGCCTGGGCCAGCTCGGCAGGGTCGAAATCCTCGCGGATGAGGCCCTTCGACGGGCTCGCCTTCTTGACCTCGGCGATGAGGCCATATCCCTCCCGCGCTGCGGCCTGAAGGGCATCGGCGAAATCGCGGACCTTCGGGGCCTGCCGCGCCGCGTTTTCGACGTCTGTCTGCGGGCGCGCGGTCTTCCGGTCCGCGATCTCCTGCAGCTTGTAACGCTTAATACGGTCCAGGATGGTATCCATCACGGCTCCAAGGTCACGAGGGCGTGGCGCTTTCGCCCCGCCGAGAGTTTCACCGGGAGGGAATCGGCACCCACTATCAGTCCGGTATCCGTCACCGTCGCATCGTCCAGTCGCGCCCCACCCTCGGCGATCAGGCGCTTGGCCTCCTTGCCGGATTTTGCGAGGCCGGAGCGGACGATCAGCTGGACGACAGAGATGCCCTGCACCGCTTCGGATCTGGAAATTGAGATTTTGGGGAGTTCATCTCCGACGCCGCCCTTGTCGAACACCTCGTGGGCCGTGGCGCGCGCCGCCTCGGCCGCGTCGCGGCCATGGCAGAGTGCCGTGACCTCGTTGGCGAGGACGATCTTCGCGCCGTTGATCTCGGATCCCTCCAAGGCCCCCAGGCGGTCGCATTCCTCGACGGGCAACTCGGTGTAAAGCTTGGCGAAGCGGCCGACGTCGGCGTCGGTCGTGTTGCGCCAGAATTGCCAGAACTCGTAGGGGGACAGCATGTCGGCGTTCAGCCACACCGCGCCACCTGCGGACTTGCCCATCTTGCGGCCGTCCGAGGTCGTCAGGAGCTGGGTGGTGAGGCCGTATATCTCCGTTTCGGCGACGCGGCGGGTGAGGTCGATCCCGTTGACGATATTGCCCCATTGATCCGATCCACCCATCTGCAACAGGCAGCCGTAACGGCGGTTCAGCTCCAGGAAATCGTAGGCCTGCAGGATCATGTAGTTGAATTCGAGGAACGACAGCGACTGCTCCCGGTCGAGTCGGGACCGGACGCTCTCGAAGGACAACATCCGGTTGACGGAGAAGTGCCGGCCAATGTCGCGCAGGAAGTCCAGATAGTTCAAATCGTCGAGCCATTCGGCGTTGTCGAGCATCAGCGCGCCGGTGTCGTTCGCGCCGTAGTCCAGATACTTCGCGAACACGCCCTTCATTCCGGAGATGTTGAGGGCAATCTGCTCTAAGTCGAGGAGAGGGCGTTCGTCCGACCGGAAGGAGGGGTCACCGACCTTGGTCGTGCCGCCGCCCATCAGCGTGATCGGCCGATGGCCCGTCTTCTGGAGCCAGCGCAGCATCATGATGTTCAGCAGGTGGCCGACATGCAGCGACTGCGCCGTCGCGTCGTATCCTATGTAGGCGGGCACGACGCCCGCCAGCAGCGCGGTGTCGAGCCCCTCAAGATCGGTGCAGCCCGCGATGAAGCCGCGCTCGGTCATGATGTGGAGGAACTCCGATTTCGGCTGGTAGCTCATCGCCTTTTACTTCCATCGTCGGGTTCCGGACCGCTATACCGACGGGATCGATGAGAGGAAAGCCATGTTGCACGATGCCATGAGATCGGAGCCGGTGTGGGCTTTGGGCGCGATGTCGGGCACCTCGCTCGACGGGGTGGACGCCGCCATGGTGCTGACGGACGGGGACCGGATATTCGACTCCGGGCCGACGGCCTACCGACCGTACAGCGGGGCGGAGAGGCAGATCCTGCGGGCCGCGCTGGGCTGCTGGGAGGGGCTGGAGGCTGCCGAGGCGGTGGTCGAGGCGGCCCATCTGGAGGTCCTGCGCGACATGCGCGAGGCGGCGGTGATCGGATTCCACGGCCAGACGACGGCCCACGACCCGGCGACACGCCGCACCTGCCAGATCGGCAACGGCGAGCGGCTGGCCGATGCGCTCGACCGTCCCGTCGTGTGGGATTTCCGTTCGGCCGATGTGGCCGCGGGGGGGCAGGGCGCGCCGCTTGCCCCCTTCTTTCATCATGCCGCGATACGCGCCATCGGGCAGGTCGATCCGGTAGCGGTCCTGAATCTCGGAGGGGTTGGCAATCTTACCTGGCTCGATCCAAGGGTCGTAGACCCCGCAGCGCCGGGAGCGTGCCTCGCCTTCGATACCGGCCCAGCGAACGCGCCGCTCGACGACCTGATGCAGTCACGGCGGGGAACGGAGCGCGACGAGGGCGGCACGCTTGCCGGACAAGGCGTCGCGGATCCTCGGCCGCTGACGCGGCTGGCGGCCGATCCCTATTTCGCGCGGCAGCCTCCCAAATCACTCGATCGCAATGCCTTTGAGTGGCTTGGCGCGGCGGTCGAACACCTGTCCGATGCCGACGCCGCGGCAACGCTTGCCCGTGCCGTCACGGATTCCGTGGCGGCGGGGCTCTCGCATTGCCCGGCGCGACCGGCTGAGATCCTCGTCACCGGGGGCGGACGGCACAACGCGACGATGATGCGCCTGCTCGCTGACGCCACCGGTCTCGCCGTTCGGCCGGTGGAGTCCGTGGGCCTTGACGGGGACATGCTGGAGGCGCAGGCGTTTGCATTTCTGGCGGTGCGGGTCGTGCGCGGTTGGCCGATCAGCGCGCCGGGAACCACGGGAGTGTCGGCGCCCCTGTGCGGTGGTCGCATCGCGTATCCAGGCACCGCCGCGAGAGATCGCCGCCGCGCCTGAAGTCTTGCGGCGGACGGTTCGGGCGCCTGTGGGGGCGGGGCGCGTTGCGCCGGGTCGAGGGGCCCGCTATGCGGGGCGCGGATCGAACAGGGAGGAAGCGCATGGCGCTGGGATTGGTCTTTCCGGGGCAGGGCGCCCAGACCGTCGGCATGGGACGCGACCTGGCCGAAGCCTACCCCGAGGCGCGGGCCGTCTTCGATGAGGTGGATGAGGCGCTGGGGGAGAGACTGTCGGAAACGGTCTGGTCCGGCGATGCAGAGACCCTGACGCTGACCGCGAACGCGCAGCCGGCATTGATGGCGACCTCGATGGCGTCGCTGCGGGCCCTGGAGGCAGAGGGTTTCGATGTGACCCGGGCTTCCCTTCTAGCCGGCCATTCGCTGGGAGAATATTCCGCGCTTGCCGCGGGTGGTGCGCTGAGCGTGAGCGATGCCGCGCGACTGCTGCGGTTGCGCGGCAAGGCGATGCAGGAGGCTGTGCCAGTGGGGGACGGTGCGATGGCGGCCCTTCTGGGGCTCGATTTCGCCCGGGCCGTTGCCGTGGCGGAGGATGCGTCCCAAGGCGAGATCTGCCAGGCCGCAAACGACAACGATCCCACACAGGTGGTGATTTCCGGTCACAGGGCGGCGGTGGAACGCGCTGTCGATCTGGCGAAGGAGGCCGGGGCGAAGCGGGCGGTGATGCTGCCGGTTTCCGCGCCATTCCATTGCGAACTGATGCAGCCCGCCGCGGACAGGATGGCCGAGGCCTTGGCCGAGGCGCGGATCGAGGCGTCCACGGTACCGGTGGTTGCCAACGTCACCGCCGAGCCGGTGACGGAACCTGCGGATATCCGCAGGTTCCTGGTGGCGCAGGTGACCGGGGTCGTACGCTGGCGCGAGAGTGTCTTGCGCATGGCGGCCGATGGTGTGGACCAGATCTGGGAGGTGGGGGCCGGAAAGACCCTGTCCGGCATGATCCGCCGTATCGACAGGAATATCGCGACACGTGCGATCGGCACCGCCGACGACGTGCGCGCGGCGCTGGGCAAAGGAGAATGAGCATGTTCGATCTGAGCGGGAAGGCCGCGTTGGTCACGGGCGCCTCGGGCGGTATCGGCGGTGCGATCGCCCGGGTCCTGCACAGCGCGGGCGCGCAGGTCGCCTTGTCGGGAACGCGCGAGGCGCCGCTTTCTGAACTGGCTGCGGAACTAGGCGACCGGGCCCATGTGGTCCCTTGCGACCTTTCCGACATGGTCGCGGTGAAGGAATTGCCGAAGCGTGCCGCCGCGGTGATGGGCTCGCTCGACATCTTGGTGAACAATGCCGGCATCACGCGGGATCAACTGACGATGCGGATGTCGGACGAAGACTGGCAGACCGTCCTGAACCTCAACCTGACCGCAGTCATGAAGCTGAGCCAGGCAAGCCTGCGCGGCATGATGAAGGGCCGATGGGGGCGCATCGTCAACATCTCCTCCATCGTCGGATCGACCGGCAATCCGGGTCAGGCCAATTACGCCGCCGCCAAGGCCGGTGTGGCGGCATTTGGCAAGTCGCTCGCCGCCGAGGTCGCCACCCGAGGCGTGACGGTGAACACCGTGGCCCCGGGCTTCATCGAGACGGCGATGACCGACAAGCTGACCGACGAGCAGAAGTCTGGGATCTTGGGCCAGGTCCCGATGGGCCGCATGGGGCGGCCGGAGGAGATTGCGGCCGCGGTCCTGTATCTCTCGAGCCCCGAGGCGGCATACGTCACCGGCGCGACCTTGCACGTGAACGGCGGGATGGCCATGATCTGAGCCGCCGGGCGAAATCGTTTGCCACGGTTGGGCGACATGCTATAGGCGGCCCACCATTTTGGAGCCGACCGTTCGGCCCGGGACAAGGCATGCCCCAGAGGGGCGGACAGTGAACGGGACATCCCCGAAAGAGAAGGAAGAGACATGAGCGACGGCGATATCGAAGAGCGCGTCAGGAAGAAGGTGGTCGAGCACCTGGGTGTCGAGGAGGAGAAGGTGACCCGGAACGCCTCGTTCATCGACGATCTCGGCGCAGACAGCCTCGATACGGTCGAACTCGTGATGGCATTCGAGGAAGAGTTCGGGATCGAGATCCCCGACGATGCCGCCGAGAAGATCCAGACCTTCGGCGATGCCGTGGATTACATCAAGGAAGCTACCTGAGCCGTCTCTCGGGAGGCGACCGAATCCTTCCGCGGGCGTGATCGCTGGATCACGCCCGTTTTTCGTCCGGGGGAGCCCCGGCGCGGCGCCGCAGTGAGCCTTCTTCGGGGGCACTTTGCGATTGCGAAAATGCCCCGGCGGACCGCAGGAATTTTCTGGGTTTCATCCAGAGCGTTCGGCCGGCGTCGGTCGTTGCCGGGTCGTTTCACGCCGCGGATTCGGGGCCAGCGGATTTCGCTCCGTCCCCATTCTGCCGGGTCTTTCAACCGTTGAGCGCGCCGTGTATCAGTCTGTTCGACTTTGGTAGCGAGGCGAGGCAACATGCGGCGCGTAGTCATTTCCGGCATGGGCATGGTCACTCCGCTCGCCAGCGGCGTGGAAGAGACATGGAGTTGGCTTCTCGCCGGCAGGTCGGGGGCCTCGACGATCCGCAGCTTCGATGCGTCGAAACTGGCGACCACCTATGCCTGCGAAGTGCCAGAGGGGGATGGATCCGACGGGACGTTCAATCCCGACCATTGGCTGGAACCGAAGGAGCAGCGCAAGGTCGACCGTTTCATAAAGTTCGGCGTGGCCGCCGCCGATCAAGCGGTTGCAGACGCCGGCCTTGGCGGGGAGAGTATCGAGGAGCGCGAGCGGATCGGCGTGATGATCGGCTCAGGTATCGGCGGGTTGCAGTCCATCGCCGATACCGCCGTGATGATCAAGGAGAAGGGACCGCGTCGGGTCTCTCCCTTCTTCATCCCCGGTTCGCTGATCAATCTCATCAGTGGGCAGGTCTCCATCAAGTACGGCTTCAAGGGCCCGAACCACGCGGTCGTCACGGCCTGCTCGACCGGAGCCCATGCGATCGGGGATGCCTCGCGCCTGATCCAGCTGGGCGATGCGGACGTGATGATCGCCGGAGGATCCGAAAGCGCGATCTGCGAGATCGGCATCGCCGGCTTCAACGCCTGCAAGGCCCTGTCCACGAAGTTCGGCGACTCCCCCGAAAAGGCGAGCCGGCCCTGGGACGCCGAGCGCGACGGTTTTGTCATGGGCGAAGGGTCCGGCGTCGTCGTGCTTGAGGACTACGAACGCGCGAAAGCCCGCGGCGCGACGATCTATGCCGAGATCATCGGGTATGGCCTGTCGGGCGACGCCTACCACATCACCGCTCCGCCGCCGGACCACGAAGGCGCCGAGCGGGCGATGCGCGCCGCGGTCAAGCGGGCCGGAATTCCGGCGACGGATATCGATTACGTGAACGCTCATGGCACCTCGACGATGGCCGACACGATCGAGCTGGGCGCAGTTCAGCGCTTGCTGGGTGACGGGGCCGCCGATGCCACGATGTCCTCCACGAAGTCGGCCACGGGGCACCTGCTCGGCGCGGCTGGAGCGATAGAGGCGATCTTCGGCGCCCTTGCGATCAGGGATCAGGTGGCGCCGCCAACCCTGAACCTCGAGACGCCGCCGGAGGACGCGGTGATCGGTCTGGCGCCGATCGAGAAGGTCGAGCGGCGGATCGACGTGGTCCTGTCGAACTCCTTCGGCTTCGGCGGCACGAACGCGGCGCTCCTGTTGCGCAAGGTCGCCGCCTGATGTGGCGCCACATCGCCTCGAACGGTCTCACGCTTCTCATTATCGGGCTGGTGATGGTGGCGGCGGTCATCGGTTGGGGTGTCAATTCCTATCGTTCCGCCGGTCCGCTGGAAGCAGGCATCTGCCTACGGGTTGCACCGGGATCGACCATGCGGGGGGTCTCGGCCGACCTTGCGGCGCAAAACGCCGTGTCGTCCGAACAGTTGTTCCGTATCGGCGCCGACTATACCGACAAGGCTGCGGACCTGAAGGCCGGGAGCTTCCTCATCCCGGAGCGCGCGTCGATGGAGCAGATCGTCGATATCATCACACGCGGCGGGCGGAGCACCTGCGGCACCGAGATCGTCTATCGCGTGGGCGTTACCACGCGGACGATCGAAGTCCGTGAGCTCGATCCCGTCACGGGACAGTTCGACGTCGGGGCAGAATTCGCGCCGGGCGAGGGATCGACGCCCGAGATCTATGACACGGTACGCGAACGTGACGATACCCGATACCGCGTGGCAGTGGCCGAGGGCGTAACGAGCTGGCAAGTCGCCGATGCCCTGCGCGCCGCAGACTTCCTTAACGGGGAGGTCGAGGAAATACCGGTCGAAGGGCTCCTCGCCCCGGACAGTTACGAGGTCTCGTCCGGTGCCAGCCGAACGGATCTGCTCGCGGAGATGCAGGCGCGGCAGGAGGCGCGCCTGAAGGAGGCGTGGGAAAACCGGGCCGATGATCTGCCGTATTCGAGCCCCGAAGCGGCCCTGATCATGGCTTCGATCGTCGAGAAGGAGACGGGCGTTCCGGATGAACGGGGAATCGTCGCCAGCGTCTTCGTGAACCGTCTGGAACAGGGAATGCGGCTCCAGACCGATCCGACCGTCATCTATGGCATCACCGGCGGCGAAGGGGTGCTCGGCCGCGGCCTGCGCCGAAGCGAGCTGGACGCGCAGACCCCGTACAACACATATGCGATCGACGGTCTGCCGCCGACGCCGATCGCCAATCCAGGTCTTGACGCCATACGTGCCGCCGTGGATCCGCCGGAGAGCGATTACCTCTACTTTGTCGCAGATGGCAGCGGAGGCCACGCCTTCGCCGAGACGCTATCGGCGCATAACGAGAATGTCGCCAAATGGCGCGCCCTCGAGGCAGAGAGGGCGGCGCAGTAGCGCTCCGACTGCGGTAGTACGACGGTTACACGCGTCTTGATGGCGAGGCGGGCGATTCCGTGCCTCAACCTCAATCGCGAGCCTCGCTCCCGAGTGAATGCCCCGATATTGACGGGGTTTCTTTTCGCGATGGCAAGTGTGTCTGCAAACTGGACCCCGCGCAGCGGAAACGGCCGAGCGGAATCACCGCCCGGGAGGAATGAGGCGGTCCGGCGGTTTCCAGCGCTTGTTCAATTTGGTGATGAGAGCCTCGAGCTGCGTGGGGTGGCGCGATGGCCGGGGCTCTCGACCCGAGCCCCCGGACCCGACTTAGGACCCGCAGACCCATAGCCGTAGCGGGCCGGTCCGGCGCGTCGCGCACTGCCGATGATGGCGCAGGCTCGCGTTGGGCGAACGATCCCGCAGGGGGGCACGGGGCCGCCTCCGCGGTCCGCAGCGGCAGTGAGCGGGTGCCGGGCCGACGACCCGACGCCGCCAAGTCCAACGTGCGATGCTCCAAAGCGTCCGTAACCGTGGAACGTCATTCTCCATTCCAGCGGGCGCGGCCGAATGCGTCGCGCTTGGCGCCGATCTGACAAGAGGCAGACGAGGATGGGACACGGATGAGCGTCGATCCCGAGGATCCCGGCGAAGATGACCACGCCCATGAGATGCTCGCCGCGGCTGAGCAGAACTTCCGATCGGTGATGCGGGCCCTCGCGGACATTCGGACCCGGCTCGAAGCCGGTGACCTGGATCTCCCCGAAACCGAGATCCGGCGGTCGCTGACGAGTGTCCACCGGGCGGTGCAGGTGGTCTTCGACGAGAGGAGGAAACTCGATGACATCAGACGGTCGCAGAACAAGGCAGTGCGGGATCACGCCCTCGACATCCGACGCGCCGAGCGGGAGGTCCGGCTCCGCCTGGCTCGCATCCGCGCCACCCTCGAGGGAGACGGCGTTTCTGAGCGGCCTGAGTGAGGCGACCCTTCTGACGCTGCCCTATCTCTTCGGCTTCTGGGCCCTGGAGCACCAGCTTCCGCCGCAAGGCGATTGGAAGACCTGGATTGTCATGGGCGGACGTGGCGCCGGCAAGACCCGCGCGGGCAGCGAATGGGTCCGCGCGATGGTTGAAGGCGCGAGACCGGTCGATGCCGGGCGGGCGCGTCGCGTCGCATTGGTAGGCGAGACCCACGAGCAGGTGCGCGAGGTGATGGTGTTCGGGGAATCGGGGATTCTTCGGTGCTCGCCGCCCGATCGCGCCCCGGTGTGGGAGGCGACCCGCAGGCGGCTGGTCTGGCCCAACGGGGCGACGGCGCAGGCGTTTTCGGCGCAGGACCCCGAATCCCTGCGGGGTCCGCAATTCGATGCGGCGTGGGCGGACGAACTTGCCAAGTGGCGCCGTGCCGAGGAGACCTGGGACATGCTGCAGTTCTGTCTCAGGCTGGGGGAGGACCCCCGGGCCTGCGTCACCACGACGCCCCGAAACGTGCCGTTGCTGAAGCGGTTGATCGATACGCCCTCCAGCGTTCTCACGACCGCGCCGACGCGCGCCAACCGGGCCAATCTCGCTCCTTCGTACCTCAGGGAGGTCATTGCACGCTACGCCGATACCCGCCTCGGGGAGCAAGAGATCGAGGGGCGCATTCTCGACGACCTGGAGGGATCATTATGGCCGGCGGTGCAGCTGGCGGATTGCCGGATCCCGTCGGCGCCGGAACTTGCAAGGGTCGTGGTCGCCGTCGACCCGCCGGTCACCGGTGGGCCGCGGGCGGATGCCTGCGGCATCGTCGTGGCCGGCGTGACGTCCGACAGCGCACGGTTCGTCGTCCTCGAGGATGCCAGCGTTGCCGGTGCCAGCCCCTCGGGCTGGGCTCATGCGGCGATCGCCGCCTACGAGCGTCATGGAGCCGACCGGATCGTCGCCGAGATCAACCAGGGGGGCGATCTGGTCGAGGCGGTGCTGCGCCAGGTCGACCGTACGGTGCCTTACCGCGGCGTTCACGCGTCCCGCGGCAAAGTCTCCAGAGCGGAGCCGGTGGCTGCCCTCTACGAGCAGGGGCGGGTTTCGCATCTGGGCCGGTTCGAGGCTCTGGAGACCCAGATGTCGCTGATGACGGTCCGGGGGTTCCAGGGCGAGGGATCGCCGGACCGGGTGGATGCCCTCGTCTGGGCATTGAGCGAATTGATGAACGTGCCCCGGAAACCGGGCGTGCGGAGCCTGTGAGGCGGAAGAGGAGCGGCGAATGTTTCGGTTCGTGAAGCGAGCGACCCCGGAAGAGACGAAGGCGAGCGCCGTAGGCGGCCTGTCCGCGCCCGCAATCGCCTATGGCGGTTCGGGACGTGTGGCGTGGAGCGGTCGCGACACCGGCTCCCTCACCCGCAACGGGTTCCTTGGCAATCCCGTCGTTTTCCGCTCCGTCAAGATGATCGCGGAGGCCGCCGCGGCGCTCCCGATCGTGCTCGAAGCGCAGGGCCAGCGCGTGGAGGTCCACCCGGTTATGGAGCTGCTTACCCGGCCCAATACCGGTCAGGGCCGTGCCGAACTGCTCGAGGCGCTGTTCGGCCAGATCCTTCTTACCGGGAACGGATATGTCGAGGCCGTGGTCGCGGACGACCTGCCGTTGGAACTGCACGTCCTGCGCTCCGAACGGATGTCCGTCGTGCCGGGCGAGGACGGTTGGCCCGTCGCTTACGTCTACAGCGTCGGGGCCCGAAAGCACCGGTTCGAGCTGGGGGGCGAGCTTTCGCCGATCTGCCACATCAAAAGCTTTCACCCCCAGGATGACCATTACGGCCTCTCGCCCATCCATGCGGCGGCGCCGGCGATGGACGTGCATAATTCAGCCTCTCGGTGGTCGAAGTCGCTCCTGGACAACGCGGCCCGCCCCTCCGGTGCCATCGTGTTCGAGGGGGGCGACGGCATGCTGAGCCCGGAGCAGTATGACCGCCTCGTCGTCGAGCTGGAGACCCATCACCAGGGTGCGCGGAATGCCGGGCGGCCGATGCTTCTGGAGGGCGGGCTCGACTGGAAGCCAATGGGGTTTTCGCCGTCGGACATGGAATTCCAGAAGACGAAGGAAGCCGCCGCCCGCGAAATCGCTCTCGCCTTCGGCGTTCCGCCGATGCTGCTCGGGATTCCGGGCGATGCGACCTATGCCAATTACGCCGAGGCAAACCGCGCCTTCTATCGCCTGACGGTCCTGCCGCTGGCCAATCGCGTGGCGGCCGCGCTGGCGCACTGGCTCGAAGGATTCGGTGAGGACCCCCTCGCCATGCGGATCGACCTGGACCAGGTGCCTGCCCTCGCCGCCGAACGCGACGCGCAATGGGCGCGCATCGCGGAGGCGGATTTCCTGACCGACGCGGAGAAACGGTCTCTGCTGGGCCTGCCCGTGGCCGAGACGTGAAAAGGGGGACACCAATGGAACTCGAAACGAAATATTGCGCCGGGACGACGGAGATGACCCTGACGGCCGGCCACGTGATCGAGGGCTACGCCTCCCTGTTCGGCGCGGCCGACCAGAGTGGAGACATCGTGGAGCCCGGAGCCTATGGCCGGTGGCTCGGGAATCTCACCTCGCGGGGCGGACGGGTGGCGATGCTCTGGCAACACGATGCCGGTACGCCCATCGGCGTCTGGGACGAGGTGCGCGAGGACGACCGCGGCCTTTACGTACGGGGCAGACTGGTCCTGGAGACCCGCCGTGGCGCCGACGCGGCTGCGTTGGTCGCCGCGGGCGCCATCGATGGCCTGTCGATCGGCTACCGGACGCGCAAGGCGGGGCGGGACGGACAGGGGCGGCGGCTTCTGCAGGACGTGGAGCTTTGGGAAGTGTCGCTGGTGACCTTTCCCATGCTCTTCGAGGCGCGTGTCGGATCGAAGGGCCGCGAGGCGCCCGAGGCTCCGTGGCGCGAACTGGCCGCGGCCCTTCGGACCGCGAGCCGGGAACTGGCGGACGGCTGAGGCCGGCTCACCGAAACCAAGATCGAGGACATCGAGATGACCACGACCGAGACCAGGGCTCGGGCGGACGGGGATGCCATGCCCGCCGCTGCCGACGAGATGAAATCCGCGATGCGCGATTTCGTGAAGGAGCTGGGCGCCTTCAAGCAGGACATGGCCCGGAAGATGCAACAACAGGAAGAGCGACTGACCATGCTGGATCGTAAATCGCGCAGCGCGCCGCGTCCCGCCCTGGCCACCTCGGCAGAAGTCGAGGTCCCCCATCTGAAGGCCTTCGGCGACTACGTCCGCTCGGGCGACGACGATGGTCTGCGCGGGCTCGTGCTGGAAGGCAAGGCCCTGTCGTCGACCGTGGCCGGGGACGGCGGCTATCTGGTCGACCCGAAGACCTCCGAGAGCGTACAGTCGGTGCTGCGGTCCACGGCGTCCCTGCGGCGTATCGCGAATGTCGTCAATGTCGAGGCCACGTCCTACGACGTGCTGATCGACACGACCGAGATGGGCGCCGGTTGGGCCAGCGAGAACGGCGCCGTGACGGAAACGGCGACTTCCCAGATCGACCGGATCACGATCCCGCTGCATGAGCTTTCGGCGCTTCCGAAGGCCTCCCAGCGTCTTCTCGACGACGCGGCCTTCGACATCGAGGGCTGGCTCGCCCAGCGTATCGCCGAAAGCTTCGCCCGCGCGGAGGCGGCGTCGTTCATCCATGGCGACGGCAGCCAGAAACCGCGCGGCTTCCTCGACCACACGGCGGTTCCGCAGGAGGAATGGAGCTGGGGGTCGCTCGGCTACCTCGCGACCGGGGTCGAGGCCGATATCGGCACGGCCGACGCGATCGTCGACCTGGTCTATTCGCTGGGGGCGCAGTATCGCGGAAATGCCAGCTTCGTCATGAACTCCCGCACCACCGGCATGATCCGGCGGATGAAGGATGCCGATGGACGGTTCCTGTGGTCCGACGGCCTGGCGGCCGGGGAGCCGGCGCGCCTGCTCGGCTATCCGGTGCTGGTGGCGGAAGATATGCCCGACGTGGCGCCGGGGGCAGACGCCATCGCGTTCGGCGACTTCTCGGCAGGATACACCATCGCGGAACGCCCGGATCTGCGCATCCTTCGTGATCCGTTCAGCGCCAAGCCGCATGTCCTGTTCTATGCGACCAAGCGGGTGGGAGGCGATGTCAGCGATTTCGCCGCGATCAAGCTGCTGCGCTTCGCCGCTGCCTGATCCCCGTCGCCGGACGTCGGCAGTGCCGACGTCCGGGTTCCACGGACGAGGCGGGCCGGAAGATCCGGTCCGCACGGCGGAATAGGAATGAGCGCATGTATCTGGTCGAACAAATACCCATCGGACGGGAAAGCCTTCCATTGGCGGACCTGCGGGGACATCTGCGCCTCGGCACCGGCTTCGCCGACGATGCCGTACAGGACGATCTCCTCGAGCGCGCCTTGCGAGGCGCCATCGCCGAGGTCGAACGGCTGACCGGCAAGGCGCTGATCCATCGGGAGTTCGTCCTGCATCTGCAGGACTGGAGCGGATCGGATCAGCAGATCCTGCCGCGAGCCCCCGTATCCGGCGTGAGCGAGGTCGCGATATTGCGCCAGGACGGATCGCGCGAGATTCTGGACCGGAACCGGTATCGCCTGCAACGTGATGCGGTGCGCCCGGTGCTCAGATCGACGGGATTCATGTTTCCGGCAATCCCGGTGGGCGCGAATGCGGGGATCACCTTCCTGGCCGGTTTCGGCGAGGATTGGTCGGCCGTTCCGCCCGACCTCGCGCTGGCGGTCGTGACGCTGGCCGCGGCTCGCTACGAGGATCGGCAGGGGAGCCGGGGCATCCCCGAAGGGGTGAGGGCGCTGATTTCCCCCTACAGGCAGATCCGTCTGATGAGGTCGGTCTGATGCGCGAGGTCAATCTTTCCCGTCGGCTCGATCTCGAGGAGAGGGTGATGGTCCCCGACGGTGCCGGCGGCCTGTCCGAAACCTGGGTGGCGCGCGGAGCACTCTGGGCGGATCTGCGCCCGCGCTCCGCCGGCGCGACGGAGGGGGAGGCCGCCAGTCTGAGCCGCTCGCTCTGGACCGTCACGGTTCGCGCGGCGCCCTACGGCGCGCCGTCGCGGCCCGTCGAGGGCAACCGCTTTCGCGAGGGGCCGCGATGTTTCGCCATCCTGGCCGTTCAGGAGGACGGGCCCGCGGCGCGGTGGCTCCTGTGCACGGCCGAGGAGGAGCGGGCGACATGACCTATTCCGTTTCCGCCGCACTGCAGCAGGCGCTGTATTCGAGGCTTTCTCAGGACCCTGCGCTGGCGGCGCTGGTCGGGAACGCAGTCTTCGACGGGGTGCCGCCTGGGACTGTTCCGCCACTCTACGTGTCCATCGGCGAGGAGCGCGTCTCCGATCGATCCGATTTCGACGAGCGGGGCGCACTCCACGACATCGAAATCGCGGTGGTCACGAACGAGGCGGGTTTCGCCGAAGCAAAGGCGGCCGCCGCGGCCGTGTCGGATGCGCTTCTCTCGGAACCGTTCCTCCTGACCCGGGGTCGCTGTGACGGGCTGTGGTTCCGGCAGGCGCAGGCGCGTCGGATGCGGCGCAGCGGCACTAGACGCATCGATCTGCGCTTTCGCGCGCGGGTCTTCGACGAGCTCTGAGGAAGGGAGAGGGCAACATGGCTGCTCAATACGGCAAGGACCTGTTGATCAAGATCGACCTCGACGGCGCGGGCCGCTTCGAGACCGTCGCGGGGTTGCGCGCATCGCGCCTCTCGTTCAACGCGGAATCGGTCGATACCACAAATCTGGATAGCGGCGGATGGCGCGAGATCCTCGGCGGGGCGGGCGTGCGCAGTGCCGCCGTCTCCGGATCGGGGGTCTTCAAGGACGCGAGCACGGACGAGCGCGCCCGGCAGATCTTCTTCGACGGAGAAACGCCGGATTTCCAGGTCGCGATCCCTGATTTCGGGATCGTGGAAGGCCCATTTCAGATCACCGCCATCGAGTATGCCGGCACGCATGACGGCGAGGCGACGTTCGAGTTGAGCCTGGCCTCGGCCGGTCCCCTGACCTTCACGGCGCTGCAATGACCAATCCATGGAGTGGAGAGGTGGCCGTCACCGTCGACGGGGTGGCTTACGATGCGAAGCTGACCCTCGGGGCGCTGGTCGAACTGGAGGCGGAACTGGAGGAGCAGTCGCTCGTGGCGCTGGTAGAGCGGTTCGAGGCGGAACGGTTCTCGGCGCGCGACGTGGTTGCGCTACTCGCGGCGGGGCTGAGGGCCGGCGGATGGACGGGAACGAGCGGCGATTTGCTGGCCGCAGATGTGGCGGGTGGGCCCATGGAGGCGACGAGGGCCGCCGGCGCGTTACTGAGCCGGGCTTTCGAGCTGCCGGGATGAGCGGAATTGCCTGGCCTGTGCTCATGCGGGCGGGTCTGCGGGACCTCGGGCTGAGGCCGGGCGAATTCTGGTCGCTCACCCCGGCCGAACTGGCGGTGATGCTGGGCGCCGGTGGGCGCGGCGGTTCGCTGGACCGGGCGGGGCTCGACGCTCTGCTCGCCGCGTTTCCCGACAAGGCGGACGACAAGGGGTGAGGAATGCCTGACTTTGACACATTCGAGGACGATGTCGCCACGTTCCAGCGCGATGTCGGCGGCGCTCGGGAGATCCTGTCCGAATTCACTTCGGAGATGCGGACGATGCGATCCGCCGTCAGCGATACGAAGGATCACATCTCATCGCTTTCGACGAGCTTGAGCAAGTCGTTCCGTTCGGGCCTGGAGGAAGTAGTGTTCGGCGGGAAGAGGATTTCCGACGCCCTGAAGGGGGTGACCCAATCCACCATCGGCAGCGCTTACCGCGCCGCCGTGAACCCGGTGATGAACCAGGCGAGCAAGGCACTGTCAGGCGGAGTTTTCGGCGCGGTGCAGAACTTCCTGCCGTTCGCCGATGGTGGTGCCTTCGCGGGGGGGCGATCCTTGGCCACCACGCGGGTGGTGCCGTTCGCCAGCGGGGGCGTCGTGGACCGGCCCACCGCCTTTCCGATGCGCGGCGGGACCGGATTGATGGGCGAGGCCGGGCCGGAGGCCATTCTGCCGCTGTCGCGGGGGGCCGACGGCCGCCTTGGCGTCCGGGCGGGCGGGGGTGCCGCGCCCGTGCAGGTGGTCATGAACATTTCGACGCCGGATGCCGAAAGCTTCCGCCGCTCGGAAAGCCAGATCGCCGCCCGGATGGGCCGGGCCCTGTCGCGCGGCGCGCGCAACCGCTGAGGAGGATTCGCAATGGCTTTTCACGACGTCCGCTTTCCATCGAAGCTCAGCTTCGGCGCGACAGGGGGCCCTGAACGGCGGACCGAGATCGTGACGCTGTCGAACGGATTCGAGGAGCGCAATGCGCCCTGGCAGCATTCGCGACGCCGCTATGATGCCGGGGTCGGCCTGCGATCTCTTGCCGATCTGGAACTGCTGATCGCCTTCTTCGAGGAGCGTCGCGGCCAGTTGCATGGTTTCCGCTGGAAGGACTGGGCCGATTACCGCTCCGGCCCGGCCGACCGTGCCCCGGGGATGCTCGACCAGCTCATCGGGACAGGGGATGGCGAAAGGGTGCGCTTCGAGCTGTCAAAGACCTATGGAACGGGTGAGACGGCCTATCGGAGGCCGATCTCGAAGCCCGTACACGATACCGTGCGGGTCGCTCTCGATGGGGTGGCGATGGAGCCCGGGAGCGGCTTCGAAATCCGCCACGACAGCGGGGAGGTCCTGTTCGAGACGCCTCCGTCCCCCGGTGCGATCGTGACTGCGGGGTACGAGTTCGACGTTCCGGTGCGGTTCGACATGGATCGGATCGACGTCTCGCTCGACACGTTCAATGCCGGGCAGGTTCCCAGCATCCCGGTTGTGGAGGTGCGCTTGTGATGACGTTTTCGGACGCGCTGGCCGCGCATCTGGCTGAAGGGGCGACGACCCTCTGCCGGTGCTGGAGACTGTCCCGCACGGACGGCCGCATCCTCGCCTTCACTGACCACGACCTGCCCTTGAGCTTCGACGGCACGACATTCGAGCCGACGGAGGCATTGTCGGCCCGCGCGCTGGAGCAGACCACCGGCCTGGCCGTCGACAACAGCGAGGCGATGGGCGCGCTGAGCGATGCCGGGTTGAGCGAGGCTGACATCCTCGCGGGCCGGTTCGACGGGGCGAAGGTCGAGATCTGGCGCGTGAACTGGGCCGATCCGTCCCAGAGGCTGCTGCAGTTCCGGGGCCAGATCGGCGAGATCGAACGGGTCGGCGGAACCTTTCGAGCCGAACTCCGCGGCCTGACCGAAGCGTTGAACCAGCCCCAAGGGCGCCTGTTCCAGCGGCCATGCCGCGCCGTCCTGGGCGATGCTGAATGCGGTGTTGATCTCTCGCAGGCGACGTTCCGCGCCGAGTTCGCGATAACCTCGGAGCCGGAGGGGACGATCGTCCCGGGACCATCCCTGGAGCAGTCGTCAGGCTGGTTCGACCGGGGGACGCTGCGGGTTCTCGACGGTCCGGCCGCGGATCTCGTGCGGACCGTGAAATCGGACAGGGTCCGCGACAATCTCCGCCGGATCGAACTATGGAACGCTCTGCCTCCCGGAATTGCGAAGGGAACGCGCGTGCGCCTCGAGGCCGGATGCGACAAGCGCGTCGGCACATGCCGGAAGAAATTCGACAACGTTGTCAATTTCCGCGGCTTTCCGTTCCTGCCCCGCGAGGACTGGCTGACCGCCTATCCGCGACGAGAGGGCTGAGCATGACCAAGGTCATCGAGAGCGCCCGCCAGTGGATCGGCACCCCCTACGTCCATCAGGCGAGCCGGCGCGGGGCAGGGTGCGATTGTCTGGGGCTCATCCGCGGCGTCTGGCGGGATGTCCACGGGGCAGAGCCCGCGGCACTGCCGCCCTATACCCGAGACTGGTCCGAGCCGGAGGGCTGCGAGGTGCTGCTGGAGGCCGCGCGACGGTTTCTGACAGAGCGACCGGCCAGCGTCATCGAACCGGGGCGGGTCCTGCTGTTCCGGATGCGGGAAGCGGGCGTGGCGAAGCATTTGGGCATCGTGTCCGCACCCGACCCAGCACCGCGCTTCATCCATGCCTATAGCGGCCGCGGGGTTAGAGAAACAACTTTGAGCCGGCCGTGGCGCAGACGCGTGGTGGCGGCGTTCGACTTTCCCGAGGAGATGACGTAATGGCCACTCTCGTACTGGCAGCGGCCGGCGGTGCCTTCGGCGCGTCCGCTGGTGGCGGCATCCTGGGGCTGAGCACTGCCGTCGTGGGCCGTGCGGCCGGGGCGGCGGTGGGCCGGATGATCGACAATTCGGTTATGGGTAGCGTCCTGGGCGGCGGCAGCCAGCCGGTGGAGCATGGCCGAGTGGACCGCCTGCGCCTAACATCGGCCGGAGAAGGGGCGCCGATTGCGCAACTGTACGGTCAGATGCGCCTCCCGGCGCATGTCGTCTGGTCGTCGCCCTTCCAGGAACACGTCGCGGAGACGGAGCAGGATCTCGGTGGCGGCAGCGGGAAGGGCGCGCCGGCCAGTGCCGACGTGACCACGCGACAGTTCACCTATTCGATTTCTCTGGCGCTGGGCCTCTGCGAAGGGCCGATCGCCCGGGTCGGACGGATCTGGGCGGATGGGCAGGAAATCGATCGCCACAGGCTGGACCTTCGCGTGTATCGCGGAACCGAGGATCAGTTGCCCGATCCCCTGATCGAGGTAGAGGAAGGCGTGGACCGGGTGCCCGGGTTCAGGGGGCTGGCATACGTCGTCATGGAGAACCTCGACCTGACGCCCTATGGAAACCGGGTGCCGCAATTCAGCTTCGAGGTCGTGCGGAACGAATGGGAAGGGAGCGCTCGCGACCTGACGCATCATGTGCCCGGCGTCGCGCTGATCCCCGGAACCGGCGAATACGCGATCGCCACCACACCGGTTCGCTACGAGGACGAGCCCGGCGTGTCGCGTTATGCCAACGTGCATTCCCGGATTGCGACCACCGATTTCCGCGCCGCGCTGGATATCCAGACCCAGGATTTGCCGCGCTGCAACGCGACGTCTCTGGTCGTGTCCTGGTTCGGCGGCGACCTGCGCTGCGGAGAGTGCCGTGTCGAACCCAAGGTCGAAGATCGCCGGGCGGACGGGATAGAGATGCCGTGGCGCTCGGGAGGGATCGTGCGGAAGGAGGCACGCGAGGTTCCGCGGATCGACGACGAGCCCGTCTATGGCGGAACACCCGCGGATCAGAGCGTGATCGAGGCGATCCGCGCCCTTAGCGAGGAGGGCCAGGATGTCATGTTCTATCCCTTCATCCTCATGGACCAGTTCGCCGAGGATGGGCTGCCGGATCCGTATGGCGGAACTGCGCAACCCTCCCTGCCGTGGCGCGGGCGGATAACGACCTCGCGCGCCCCGCACCAATCGGGGTCGCCGGACGGGATGGCCGAGGCAGATGCCGAGGTGGCCGCATTCATCGGCAAGGCCCGCCCCGGGGATTTCGAGGTTCGCTGGAGCGCCCAGGGCAGCGACGGACGCGACTTGCCGGAACCGCAGGTCATCGTCGAGTACACGGGACCGCAGGAATGGTCTTATCGGCGGTTCATTCTCCATTACGCCCATCTCTGCGCGGCGGCGGGTGGACTCGAGAGCTTCTGCATCGGGTCCGAGCTGCGCGGCCTGACATGGATCCGGGGCGAGACTGGTTTCCCGGTCGTCGAGGCCCTGCGCGACCTCGCCCGAGATGTGCGTGAGATACTCGGGCCGGATGTGAAGATCAGCTATGCTGCAGATTGGTCAGAATACTTCGGATACCGGCCCGACGACGGCTCTGGAGATGTCTACTTCCATCTCGATCGGCTCTGGGCCCACCCGGACATCGATTTCGTCGGTATCGACAACTATATGCCCCTTTCGGACTGGCGCGAACAGGCCGACGAGGCGGATGCCCGCTGGGGAAGCGTGCATGACCTCGACTACCTCAAGGCGAACATCCTCGGTGGGGAGGGATTCGACTGGTACTATCCCGACGCCGGTTCCAGGGACCGGCAGAACCGGGTCCCGATCACCGACGGGTACGGGACGCCGTGGATCTATCGCTACAAGGATATCCGCTCCTGGTGGGCGGAACGACATGTGGAACGTCGCGGCGGCGTTCCTGTCTCCTCCACGACCGAATGGATTCCGCGGTCGAAGCCGATCCGGTTCACTGAACTGGGTTGCGCTGCGATCGACAAGGGTCCGAACCAGCCGAACAAGTTCCTGGACCCGAAATCGTCCGAATCGGCGCGGCCCCATTATTCCACCGGGCAGCGCGATGACCACATCCAGGTCCAGTATCTGCGTGCCCATGCGGAGTTCTGGAGCGAGCCGGAGAACAACCCGGTCTCGCCGGTCTACGGGGGGCGCATGCTGGATTTCGCGCACAGTTATGTCTGGACGTGGGACGCCCGCCCTTATCCGCAGTTCCCGGGGATTTCCTCCGTGTGGAGCGACGGGCCGAACCATTACCGGGGACATTGGCTGACCGGGAGAACCGGCAACAGGACGCTCGCCTCCGTGGTGGAGGAGATCTGCCACCGTTCGGGCGTCGTCGACATCGACGTCTCCGGATTGGAGGGCGTGGTGCGGGGCTATGCCGTGGCGGAGGTTTCGGATGCACGCTCGGCGCTGCAACCGCTGATCCTGGCCTATGGCTTCGACGTGATCGAGCGCGACGGGACGCTGGTGTTCCGTATGCGAAAGGGGCAGGTGGATGCGTCACTCGGCTCCGAAGACATCGTCGAGGCCCCCGAGCAGCCGGGCGACCTTCTGACGATCCGCGCGCCCGAGGCCGAGCGCCGAGACCGCGTCTCGATCGGTTTTGTCGGGCTGGGTGAAAACTTCGAGGCGAAGACCAGCGAGGCGGTGTCGCCGGGAGGATCGAGCGACGTCATCTCACGAACCGAACTGCCGCTCGTCCTGCTGGAGGAAGAGGGGCGGCGGATCGCGGATCGCTGGCTGGCGGAATCGCAGATCGCCCAGGACCGCATCCGGTTCGGGTTGCCCCCCTCCATGCTCGCGACGGGCGCTGGAGACGTGGTGCAGGTCCACGGCGGGTTCTATCGAATTGACCGCGCCGAGCAGGCGGAGTTCCAGCAGATCGAGGCGGTCCGGATCGAGCCGGGCATCTACGGCCAGAACGACGTCGTGATCGATCCGGAGGGCGAGTTCGGCCAGGGCGACGCATTCGAGGCGCCGGCCATCGCCGGCCCGTCGGTGACGGTATTCCTGGACCTGCCGTTCCTGACCGGAGAGGCAGAGGCTGCCGTGCCCTATGTCGCGGCCGCGGCACGTCCGTGGCCGGGTTCAGGCGTCGCGGTCTATTCTTCGAGTTGGGACGGCGGATACCGGTTGAATACGTTGGTCCCGGCCCCATCCGCGATGGGCACGACCGAGACCGAGCTTGCCGCCGGGCCCGTCGGGGCCTGGGATCGCGGGGCACCGCTGCGCGTCAGGATGATCGCCGGCACCTGTGCCTCGACCGACGAGGAAGCCCTCTTCGCCGGGGCGAACGCGGTGGCAATCGGATCGGGCCACGACGATCACTGGGAGATCTTCCAGTTCCGCGACGCCATCCTCGTGGCCGAGCGGACCTGGGACATCTCGATCCGCCTTCGGGGGCAACTGGGAACCGACTCGATGATGCCGGACAACTGGCCGGCGGGCAGTCGCATCGTCTTCCTGAACCGGGCCCTGCGGCAGATCGACCTGCCGGCGGCGCTGCGCGGGGTCACACGGCATTTCCGGCACGGTCCTGCCGCGGAGCCCTACTCGTCACCCTCCCATACACACGAGACGCGCGCCTTCCAGGGCGCGGGCCTGCGGCCCTTCGCCCCCGTACACCTCCGCGCCGATGGCGACGGCGACGGCCTTCGCATCTCGTGGATCCGCCGCACCCGGATCACGGGTGATTCGTGGTCGGGGTTCGAAGTGCCGTTGGGAGAGGAGCGCGAACTCTACCGCGTCCGCATCCTGCGTGCGGGGAATGTCTTGCGGGAAGAAACCGTGGAGGAACCGGTCTGGCGATACGGCGCGGATGCCCGCGACGCCGATGGCGCCGGTGCCGTGACGGTCGAGGTGGCGCAGGTCTCGCTGGCATACGGCCCCGGTCCGGCGCGCCGGCTGAATGTCGGCGCGGCGTGATCCCCGGCTTTTGCTCGGCGATCCTCCGACCTATATGATCGCTTCAGCGATCGGCAGCAGAGGGCCCTTCCATGAGCGTCAGTTTGAACCACGTCGCTAGCGTGGATCCGGTCTGGTCCCGAATTCGGGACGAGAGCGAGCGGGCCACCCGCGACGAGCCGCTGATGGGCGGCCTGTACCACGTCTCCGTTCTGCATCACGATTCGATCGAGAAGGCGTTGAGCTACCGGCTGTCGCTCAAGCTCGCCTCGGGAGAGATGCCGGAGCAGATCCTGCGCGAGATCGCTGACGAGGCCTATGCCGGCGATCCCTGGCTGGGGGAGGCCGCGCGGGCGGATCTGGTGGCGACCTATGAACGCGATCCGGTCTGCCACCGCTTCGTGCAGCCGCTCCTGTTCTTCAAGGGCTATCAAGCCGTGCAGGCCTACCGGGTCGCGCACTGGCTCTGGGGGCGGAGGCACCACGATCTGGCCTACTTCATCCAGATGCGGACCTCGGAGGTGTTCGGCGTCGACATCCATCCCGCGGCGCGGCTCGGCAAGGGGATCATGATCGACCACGCCCATTCCATCGTGATCGGCGAGACCGCCACGGTGGGAGACAACGTGTCGATGCTGCACTCCGTGACGCTGGGAGGTACGGGCAAGGAGGACGACGATCGCCACCCCAAGATCGGCGACGGAGTGCTGATTGGGGCCGGCGCCAAGGTGCTCGGGGCGATCCGCGTGGGACATTGCTCCCGGATCGCGGCCGGGTCGGTCGTGCTCGAAGAGGTGCCCCCGCTCAAGACTGTGGCGGGGGTTCCGGCCCGGATCGTCGGCGAGGCGGGATGTTCCCAGCCGTCGGTGATGATGGACCACCTGTTCGGGGGAAAGTAAGACGCGCCTCGCGCCCTTTTCAGCGGAAGACCACCTCGTCCACGCGAACGAAACCCAGAACGTCCCGCGCCTGCTCGTCGAGCAGGTCGAGGTCCAGATAGTCGTCGGACAGGCGGTGGGTCTTGTTACGGTAGCCGGCCACCTCTTCCCTGAGCTCGGACAGGTCGCGCTCCAGCTCGGCCGCCTCGGCATCGATCTGGACACGGCGGAGGAGGCCGTAATTCCCCTGGATGCTGGCGAAGGTGAAGTAGAGGCCCAGGACGCAGGTCAACACGATATAGAGCGCGAAGCCGAGGCGCGGTCCCGACTGGGTCATGGTGGTCTTCCCGTCCGCAAGATCTGCGGAGGCAGATTGACGAAGGTGGGCCGGAACGCAAATCCCGGCCCCCCCGGGTGCGGCAATACCTTGCCGACCGTGGCTTATTCGTTGCCCTTGTAGATGGCGACCAGCTTGTCGAACATCGCCATCGCTTCGGACCGTTCGCGCTGAAACGAGTTGCGGCCGATGATGGAGCCGTTGCCGCCGCCGTCGCGGATCGCGCGGGCATCCTCGTAAACCGAGTCCTCGCCCTTCTTGGCGCCGCCGGAGAAAACCATGATCCGGCGCCCGTCGAAAGCGGAGCGCATGCACTCCTTCACCCGTGCGGCCTGGCTCGAGATGTCGATCTGCTGCTCCTCGAAGACCTTGCGGGCCTCGGGCACTTCCAGGTGGTCGGTGGACAGCTTTATCTTGATCACGTGGGCGCCGATCAGCGCCGCGATCTGGGCGGCGTAGGCGGCCACGTCGATCGCCGTCTCGCCTTCCTTCGACACGGCCTCGCCGCGCGGGTAGGACCAGATGACCGTCGGCAGGCCGACGGCGGCGGCCTCCCGGCGCAGTTCGACGATCTCCTCGTACATGTCGAGTTGCGCGTCCGAACCGGGATAGATCGTGAAGCCGATGGCCGAGCAGCCGAGCCGCAGCGCATCATCGACCGTCGCGGTCACCGCCTGGTCCTTTCCCGCCGAGGACGACATCAGCGAGTTCGCCGAGTTCGCCTTCAGGATCGTGGGGATCTGCCCGGCGAAGGTGTCGGCCCCCGCCTCGAGCATGCCGAGCGGCGCGGCATAGGCGTTGAGCCCGGCATCGATCGCCAGCTGGTAGTGGTAATGCGGATCGTAGGCGGCGGGGTTCGGCGCGAAGGACCGCGCCGGACCGTGCTCGAAACCCTGGTCCACCGGCAGGATGATCATCTTGCCGGTACCCTTCAGGCGGCCATGCATCAGCATCTGGCACAGCTTGCCCTTCACGCCGGGGGTTTCGCCTTCGTAGTTCGAGAGGATCTGCTGAACCTTGCGCGACGCCTTCATAACTCGCTCCTGTCTTGATCGGTCGGGCCACTGGTTACGGGGCGCTCCACCCGCTGGCAATCGCTTTGGCGCTAACGCCGCGACATCAACCGATGGGTCACCGGCAGCAGGATCGCGCGGGGAGTGACATGCGACAGTGCGGCGAGCAGCTTGTTGGGCAGGCCCGGCACCACCACCCGGCGGCCCGTCTCCATCGCCCGCCAGCCGGTCCGGGCCACGCTCTCCGCCGTGGGCTGGGGCGCGAGTTTCAGGAGCGGGATGCCGCCCATCCCGGCATCCGCGAAGAATCCGCTCTCGGTGGGGCCCGGGCACAGCGCGGTGACGGTGACCCCGCTGCCCTTCGCCTCCTGCGCTGCGGCTTCGGACAGCGACAGGAGGTAGGATTTCGTCGCGTGATAGACGGCCATTCCAGGCCCGGGCATGAATCCCGACAGGCTGGAGACGTTGAGGATCCGCCCGCCGCCCCGGCCCGGCATGTCGGTCAGCGCCGATTTCAGCAGCACCGTCGCCGCCAGCAGGTTGACCCGGATCGACTGGTCCTCGCGACCCCAGGTCGCCGCAGAGGTGACGGGGCCGTTCGATCCCAGCCCGGCATTGTTGATCAGCCGGGTGACGTTGCCGGCCTCCGCCCAGACCCGCGCGGCCTCGCCCTCCCGGCCCAGATCGGCGGGGATGGGCGTGACCGTCACCCCATGGGCCTGGCGCAATTCCGCCGCAAGGTCCTCCAGGTCGCCCTCGCTGCGGGCCACCAGGGCGAGGTCGTGGCCCGCCGCAGCGGCGATCCGGGCGAAGGCGGCGCCGATGCCCCGCGAGGCGCCTGTCACCAGCGTGACGGTCATGCGTCGAGCGCCTGCACGCCGGGCAGGGTCTTGCCTTCCATCCACTCCAGGAACGCGCCCCCGGCCGAGGAGACATAGCTGAACTCGCCCGCCACACCGGCCTTGTTGAGGGCGGCCACGGTATCGCCCCCCCCCGCCACGGACACGAGTTCGCCCTCGCGGGTCAGCCGGGCGGCCGTCTGGGCCGCAGCATTCGTGGCCGCTTCGAAGGGCGCGATCTCGAACGCACCCAGCGGGCCGTTCCAGATCAGCGTCCGGCAGGAGGACATGGCCTTGACGATCCGCTCCACGCTGGCCGGCCCGGTGTCGAGGATCATCATGTCCGAGGGGCATTCCTCGACCGGGACGACGCGGTTCTCGGCGCCGGCCTTGAACTCCGCGGCGACGACCACGTCCTCGGGCAGCAGGATCTCGCAACCCGCCTCGTCGGCGCTGGCCAGGATCTTCCGCGCGGTGTCGGCCAGGTCGTGCTCGGCCAGGCTCTTGCCCACGTCCAGCCCCTTCGCGGCGAGGAAGGTGTTCGCCATGCCGCCCCCGATCACGAGGTGGTTCACCTTGCGGACGAGGTTCGACAGCAGATCCAGCTTGGTCGACACCTTCGCGCCGCCCACGACCGCCATGAGTGGGCGCTCCGGGTTGGACAAAGCGGTTTCGAGCGCGGTCAGCTCCTCCGCCATCAGCCGTCCGGCGCAGGCGGGAAGGCGGCGCGCCAGCCCTTCGGTCGAGGCATGGGCACGATGCGCGGCCGAAAAGGCGTCGTTGCAGTAGACGTCGCCCAGCTCGGCCATCTGGTCGGCGAGGGTGGGATCGTTCTTCTCCTCGCCGGCGTGGAAGCGCGTGTTCTCCAGGAGGGTCACCTCGCCGTCGCGGATCGCGCCTGCGGCCTCGTCACCCACGCAATCGGCGCCGAAGCTCACCTTCCGATCCAGCGCGGCCTCGAGCGCGGGAACGACCTGCTTCAGCGACATCGAGGCCACCGTCTCGCCCTTGGGCCGGCCGAAATGCGCCAGAAGGATCGGCGTGCCGCCCTTCGACAGGATGTCGAGGACGGTGGGCACGATCCGCTCGATCCGCGTGGCGTCGGTGACCCGGCCGTCCTCGACCGGGACGTTGAGATCCACTCGAGTCAGGACGCGCTTGCCGTCCAGATACATGTCGTCCAGCGATTTCCAGCCCATGATCGGCTCCTGTCCCCACTTCGCCTCCGTTCATCGCGCGATCACGATCCCCGCGCAAGCGAGGCGGTCTTTCCCTTTGGCGCGGGCCCGCCTAGGGTCCGCGCAGCGGACAACAGGAGGACGGGCATGGCCGAGATCACGGACCCCGAGAACACGATCATCATGGAGCTGAAGGACGGACGGGTGGTCATCGAGCTGATGCCGAAGATCGCGCCCGGACACGCCGACCGGATGAAGACGCTGGCCCGCGAAGGCGCCTATGACAACGTCGTCTTCCACCGGGTGATCGAGGGCTTCATGGCCCAGACCGGCGACGTGGAGAACGGCAATGCCGAACGTGGCGCCGATCTGCGTCGCGCGGGCACGGGGGGCTCGTCCCATCCCGACCTGAAGGCCGAGTTCTCGCGCATCCCGCACGATCGCGGAACGCTCGGCGCGGCGCGCAGCCAGGATCCGAACTCGGCGAATTCGCAGTTCTTCATCAATTTCGCCGATAACCATTTTCTGAACGGCCAGTACACCGTCTATGGCCGGGTGATCGAGGGGATGGAGCATGTCGATGCCATCACCAAGGGCGAACCGCCGCAGAATCCCGACCGGATGATCAGCGTGAAGGTGGCTGCCGATGCGTAGGCTCGCCGCGATCCTGTCGCTCGCCGCGGCCCCCGCTTTCGCCACCGGCCTCGACATCGAGGTGGAGGGAGAGGCCGGGGGCACGGTTCACGTCGACCTCTACGAGGACGTGGCGCCGCAGCATGTCGACCGCCTGACCGCCCTGGCCGAGCGCGGGGCCTACGACGACGTGGTCTTCCACCGCGTCATCGACGGTTTCATGGCACAGACCGGCGACGTGCAGCACGGCACGGAGGGGGGCGACCTGTCCCGCGCCGGCATGGGCGGCTCGGACCTGCCCGACCTCGAGGCGGAATTCTCCGACCGCCCGTTCGAGCGGGGCACCGTCGGCATGGCTCGCTCCGCCGATCCCGACAGCGCCAATTCGCAGTTCTTCATCATGTTCGGCCCCGCCCCGCACCTGAACGGGGAATACACCGTGGTGGGCGAGGTGACCGAGGGCATGGAGGTGGTGGATGCCATCAAGCGGGGCGCGCCGGGCTCCGGCCAGGTCGCGGACGATCCCGACGTCATGCGGTCGGTGACGGTCACCGAATGAGCCCCGGCCGCCCCGCCCGGACCACCCGGGCGGGGCAGCGTATCACGTGCCGCAGAAGGTCCGGGTGACCTCTTCGCCCGGTTCCGGGGGGGTGCCGAACCGCGGATGATCGGCGAAGGGCTCCATCGTCGCCCGGCACATCGCATGGAACGGATCGAGATCGCCGTCTACCGCGGCGGCGATCACTGCCTCGATGTGATGGTTGCGCGGGACGACGGCGGGGTTGCTCCGCGCCATCAGCCGCTCCTGCGCCTCGGGCACGGCGCTTTCCCTGTCGCGCCGGTCGCGCCACTGCGCCTGCCAGCGGTCGAAGGCGGGGCGGTCGGTGATCCAGTCCCCCGCCGTGCCGTCGCCGAGGCCACGGAACACCCTGGTGAAGTCGGCCCGGTCCCGTGCCATGAGGTCGAGAAGCTCGCCCACCAGCGCGGCGTCGCCCTCCTCCGATTCGGTCAGCCCGAGTTTCGCGCGGAAGGTCGCGATCCAGGCCGCCTGAAAGCGCAGCCCGAAATCGTTGACGAGATCCGTCGCCCGCTCGATCGCCGCGTCCCGCTCCCCCATCAGCGGCAGGAGCGAGGTCGCGAACTGCGCCAGGTTCCAGACTGCGATCTCGGGCTGGCGCGCATAGGCGTAACGGCCGAACCGGTCGATCGCGGAGAAGACCGCGTCGGGGTGATAGCCGTCGACGAAGGCGCAGGGGCCGTAGTCGATGGTCTCGCCGGCGATCGACATGTTGTCGGTGTTCATGACCCCGTGGACGAAGCCCACGCCCATCCACCGCGCAATCAGTCCGGCCTGGGCCGAGACCACGGCGTCGAGCAGTTCGAAGGCGTCCCCGGCGCCGGGATAGTGCCGGGCGGTGACGTGCTCGGCCAGCGCCCGCAGCCCCTCGATGTCCTCGCGGGCATAGAGATACTGGAACGTGCCGACCCGGACGTGGCTGGCGGCGACCCGCGACAGCACCGCACCGGGCAGGGGGGTTTCGCGGAACACCACCTCGCCGGTCGTCACCGCCGCGAGCGCGCGCGTGGTTGGGATGCCCATCGCGTGCATCGCCTCGCTGACGATGTATTCCCGCAGGACCGGGCCCAGCCAGGCCCGCCCGTCGCCCGACCGGCTGAACGGCGTGCGGCCCGCGCCCTTCAGCTGCAGGTCCACGCGCCGGCCGTCCGGCGCGATCACCTCTCCCAGCAGGACCGCGCGCCCGTCGCCGAGTTGCGGCACCCAGCCGCCGAACTGGTGGCCCGCATAGGCCTGGGAGATGGGCGTCGCCCCGGAAGGGACCGCGTTGCCGGACAAGGCCGCCAGTCCTTCCTCGGATCGCAGGGCGCCCGGGTCCAGGCCCAGCTCGCCCGCAAGCGCGTCGTTGATCGCGACCAGCTGCGGCGCCGCGACGGGCGTGGGGTCCTGCCGTGCGAAGAGCCGTTGGGGCAGGCGGGAATAGGTGTTCTCGAGGGGCAAGGTCAGGGACATGGCGCCTCCTTTCGGACCCAAGGTATGCGTTCCTGCACCCGGTTGCAGCCCGTCCGGCCGCACGCTCCCTTGAATCGGCATATGCATGGGTGTCATGCCCACGGCGCAACGGTCGGCATCTGACGGTCGGCCGCGGCCTTTGCTAGGCGCAAGGGGCGGGGCCGTCGCCCGGTGCCTCGGGCCCGATTCCGGGCCGAAATGGGGAGTTGGCAGATGATCGCGGTACTCGGCAGCGCCTGGGCCCTTTTTCTCGGCATGGGCCTTCTCATGGTTGGCAACGGCATGCAGGGTACCCTGCTCGGCGTACGGGGCGGGATCGAGGGTTTTTCCACCTTCCAGATGTCGCTGGTGATGTCCGCCTATTTCGTGGGATTCCTCGGCGGCTCACGTCTGGCGCCCGAGATGATCCGGCGGGTGGGGCATGTGCGGGTCTTCGCGGCGCTCGCCTCGTTCATCTCGGCGATCCTGATCCTGTTTCCGTCGCTCACGCAGCCATGGTCATGGATCCTTCTGCGCGTGCTGATCGGCTTCTGCTTCTCGGGCGTCTACGTCACCGCCGAGAGCTGGCTGAACAACGCCACCACCTCGCGGAACCGTGGACAGGCGCTGTCGATCTACATGATCGTGCAGATGGGCGGCATTGTCGCGGCGCAGGGGCTCGTGGTCCTGGGCGATCCTTCGGGCTTCATCCTGTTCATCATTCCCTCCGTGCTGGTCTCGATGTCCTTCGCGCCGATCCTGCTCTCGATCTCGCCCACGCCGCCCTTCGAGACCACCAAGCCGATGAGCCTCGCCCGTCTGTTCCGCTCCTCGCCGCTGGGCTGCATGGGCATGCTGCTCAGCGGAGGGATGTACGCCGCGCAGTTCGGCATGGCCTCGGTCTACGCGACCCAGGCGGGGCTTACCGTGGCCCAGGTCGGCTCCTTCGTCGGCGCGATCTTCCTCGGCGGGCTGATCATGCAATACCCCGTGGGGTGGATGTCGGACCGGATCGACCGGCGCATGCTGATCCTGGGATGCTGCGTGCTCGGCGCGCTGGCCTGCGGGGCGGGCGCGGCCCTGCCGCCCTCACCCACCGTCGTCATGGTCGTGGGATTCCTCATGGGCGGCATGATCAACCCGCTCTACGCGCTGCTGATCGCCTACACGAACGACTACCTCGATTACGAGGACATGTCGGCGGCCAGCGGCGGCCTGATCTTCATCAACGGCCTCGGCGCCATCGCCGGCCCGATCCTGATCGGCGCCCTCATGACCGCGGTCGGGCCGCGCGGCTTCTGGATCTTCGTGGCGACCCTGCTGGCGCTGCTGGCCGCCTACGCCGTCTGGCGAATGACCCGCCGCGCCTCGCCGGACGAGGTCGGCTCCTATCTCGCCGTCACCCCCAGCGTGTCCAGCGTGGGCCTGTCCGCCGGCCAGGAATGGGCGGCCGAGCAGGACGAGGAGGAGGACGACGAGAGGGGGTGAGGCGCCGCGCCGGAAAATCCTTGCCGCGGTCGGGGCTGTCTGCAACTCTTGAAGCAGCCGGAGGGGAGTAGGGGCCATGTCGACACCGGAGGAGGTTCTGGCCTTCTGGCTGGACGAGGTCGGACCGCCGGGCTGGTACAAGAGCAGCGACGCGCTGGACGACGACATCCGCGACAGGTTCGCCGAGACGTGGAGCCGGGCGGCAAGCGGCGGGCTCTCGCTGTGGCTGACCTACCCGACCGGCGTGATCGCCTATCTCGTCGTCACTGATCAGTTTCCCCGCAACATGTGGCGCGGCACCGCGCAGAGCTTCGCGCTCGACGGCGCTGCCCTGGGGGCGGCCAAGGCGGCGGTCGCGCGGCGCTGGGATCTGCGGATCGACCCGCCGGCGCGACAATTCTTCTATCTTCCCCTCATGCACGCCGAGAACCTGAGCGACCAGGATCGTTGCGTGCGCCTGTTCCACACCCGCATGCCCGAAGCATCGGACAACCTGCTGCATGCCCGCGCCCACAGGGAAGTCATCCGCCGGTTCGGCCGCTTCCCGCACCGCAACCAGGCGCTGGGCCGCGCGACCACGCCCGAGGAGGCGGAGTTCCTCGCCGAGGGCGGCTACGGGCGCGCCGTGGCCACGCTGCGCGACGCCGCCTGACGGAACATCGTCCCAGTTCTTCCGTTCGAGCCGGAAACGAGGGAGAACGACGATGAGACCTATCTGGTTGGCGGCGGTTCTGATGGTGGCTGGCGCGGCAATCGTGCTGCTGCGGCCGATGTTCCTGACCGACGGCGGGGTCGGCGTCTATGCGAGCGACGCGGGACTTCTGACATGGATCGGATGGATCCTGCTGATCGTGGGGGGGCTCCTGACCGCGCTCGCCCTGTTCCGCTCCCGGCGCAAGGACCGCTCGTGAGGGGTGCCGGTCGCCGAGGTGCGTGTCGGCACCGACCGGCGCCGCCCGGCGGGATGACGATCGCGTGAGGCCGCGCCGCCGGGTTGCCAATCGGTTCGCTGGTTCGCATGTGCGACCGAGCTGCGCGCCCTAGGTTTGGCGCGATCCCCGGAGAGGTGGCCATGGCCGAGCTGAAGAAGATCGAGGTGCGCGGCGCGCGCGAGCACAACCTCAAGAGCATCGACGTCGATATCCCGCGCGACCAGCTCGTCGTGATCACGGGGCTCTCGGGGTCGGGCAAATCCTCGCTCGCCTTCGACACGATCTATGCCGAGGGCCAGCGCCGCTATGTCGAGAGCCTGTCGGCCTATGCGCGGCAGTTCCTCGACATGATGGAGAAGCCCGACGTCGATCACATCTCCGGCCTCTCTCCGGCGATCTCCATCGAGCAGAAGACCACCTCGAAGAATCCCCGCTCCACCGTCGGCACGGTGACCGAGATCTACGACTACATGCGGCTTCTGTTCGCCCGTGCGGGCACGCCCTATTCCCCCGCCACCGGCAAGCCCATCGAGGCGCAGCAGGTGCAGGACATGGTCGATGCCGTCATGCGGATGGAGGAGGGGACGCGCGGCTACCTGCTCGCGCCCATGATCCGCGACCGCAAGGGCGAGTATCGCAAGGAGTTCCTCGAGCTGCGCAAGCAGGGCTTCCAGCGCGTGAAGGTCGACGGGCAGTTCCACGAGCTCGACGATCCGCCGACCCTCGACAAGAAGTACCGCCACGACATCGACGTGGTGGTGGATCGGATCGTCATCCGCGAGGGGCTCGAGACGCGCCTCGCCGACAGTTTCCGCACCGCGCTCGACCTTGCCGATGGCATCGCCGTTCTGGAGACGGCCCCACGGGACGGCGAGGGGGAGCCAGAGCGGATCACCTTCTCCGAGAACTTCGCCTGCCCGGTCTCGGGTTTCACCATCCCCGAGATCGAACCGCGCCTCTTCTCCTTCAACGCCCCCTTCGGCGCCTGCCCGGCCTGCGACGGTCTGGGGGTGGAGCTGTTCTTCGACCCGAACCTGATCGTGCCGGACCAGAACCTGAAGATCGGCGACGGCGCCATCGCCCCGTGGCGCAAGGGCAAGAGCCCCTACTTCACCCAGACCATCCAGGCGATGGCGAAGCATTACGGCTTTTCCACCTCCGACAAGTGGACGGACCTGCCCCAGGAGGTGAAGGAGGTCTTCCTGTTCGGATCGGGGACGGACGAGATCAAGTTCCGCTACGACGAGGGCGGGCGGGTCTACCAGGTCTCGCGCCCATTCGAGGGCGTGATCCCGAACATGGACCGCCGCTACCGCGAGACCGAATTCGAGCTGGGTGCGCGAGGAGTTCGAGCGGTTCCAGAACAATCGCGCCTGCAAGGTCTGCGACGGCTATCGCCTGCGCCCCGAGGCGCTGGCGGTGAAGATCGGCGATCTCCATGTCGGCCAGGTGGTCGAGAAATCCATCAGGGATGCCCATGCGTGGTGCGAGGCGGTGCCCGAGAGCCTGTCGAACCAGAAGAACGAGATCGCCCGCGCCATCCTCAAGGAGATCCGCGAGCGGCTGGGCTTCCTCAACAATGTGGGCCTCGAATACCTGACGCTCAGCCGCAACGCCGGCACCCTGTCCGGCGGGGAGAGCCAGCGCATCCGGCTGGCCTCGCAGATCGGCTCGGGGCTCACCGGCGTGCTCTACGTCCTCGACGAGCCCTCCATCGGCCTGCACCAGCGCGACAACGGCCGGTTGCTCACCACGCTGAAGAACCTGCGCGACCAGGGCAACACGGTAATCGTGGTGGAGCACGACGAGGAGGCGATCCGCGAGGCCGATTACGTGCTCGATATCGGCCCCGGAGCGGGGGTGCATGGCGGCCACGTCATCGCCTCCGGCACGCCGCAGGAGATCATCGACACGCCCGACAGCGTCACCGGCGACTACCTCGCCGGTAGGCGGGAGATCGCGGTGCCCGCCGAGCGGCGCAAGGGCAACGGCAAGTCGGTGACGGTGGTGAATGCCCATGGCAACAACCTGCATGACCTGACCGTGGACTTTCCGCTCGGCCGGTTCGTCTGCGTCACCGGGGTCTCGGGCGGCGGCAAGTCCACGCTGACCATCGAGACGCTGTTCAAGACGGCGGCGATGCGCCTGAACGGCGCGCGCCACACGCCGGCGCCCTGCGAGACGATCAAGGGGCTGCAGCACCTCGACAAGGTCATCGACATCGACCAGCGGCCGATCGGCCGCACGCCGCGCTCCAACCCGGCCACCTATACCGGCGCCTTCACCCCGATCCGCGACTGGTTCGCCGGGCTGCCCGAGGCCAAGGCGCGGGGCTACAAGCCGGGCCGGTTCAGCTTCAACGTCAAGGGCGGGCGCTGCGAGGCCTGCCAGGGCGACGGCGTCATCAAGATCGAGATGCATTTCCTGCCCGACGTCTATGTCACCTGCGAGACCTGCAACGGTGCGCGCTACAATCGCGAGACGCTGGAGGTGCAGTGGAAGGGCAAGTCGATCGCCGACGTGCTCGACATGACGGTGGAGGACGCGCAGGACTTCTTCCAGGCCGTGCCGTCGATCCGCGAGAAGATGGACGCGCTGGTCCGGGTGGGGCTCGGCTACGTCAAGGTGGGCCAGCAGGCGACCACGCTGTCGGGGGGCGAGGCGCAGCGGGTGAAACTGTCCCGCGAACTGGCGCGGCGCTCCACCGGACGGACGCTCTACATCCTCGACGAGCCCACGACGGGGCTGCATTTCGACGATGTGAGGAAACTGCTCGAAGTGCTGCACGAGCTGGTCGAGCAGGGGAACACGGTCGTCGTGATCGAGCACAATCTCGACGTCATCAAGACGGCGGACTGGATCGTCGATATCGGCCCCGAGGGCGGCGACGGTGGCGGGCGCCTGGTGGCGACCGGCACGCCGGAAGCGGTCGCCGAGGCCGACGGCTCGCATACCGGGCATTACCTGCGGCAGATGCTGGGCCTGCGCGACGTCGCGGCGGAATGAGCGCGGCGGCCGGTCCCCGGATCGGCCCCGCCCTCGCCTGCAGGGGAGGCTGGACCCACGACACGGGCGGCAGGCGCGCCGCTCGATCCCGCCGGCCGCTCCGAGACCTTATCCGCGGATAAGGTCGGTGGCCGGGCGTGGCCCCCGTGATGTCCATTTATCCGGTATTCCGCCCGCCATGCGCCCTGTGCGGCCGGGCGGCTTCGCTCAGTCGTCCAGTTCGATCCAGACCGGCACGTGATCCGACGGCTTGTCCGCCTCCCGGAGATCCGGTTCGATCCAGGCGCCGAGGAGGCGATCCGCTGCCTGCGGCGTGAGCAGGTGATGGTCGATGCGGATGCCGTCGTTCCTCTGCCAGGCCCCGGCCTGGTAATCCCAGTAGGAATAGTGGCCGCCGCCACGATGGCAGATGCGGAACGCCTCCGTCAGGCCCGGGTGGGCCAGTCGGCGGAACGCCGCGCGGGTTCGGGGCAGCGCCAGCGCATCCTCCCGCCAGGCATCGGGACGGGCCGCGTCGCGGTCCTCGGGGATGACGTTGTAGTCGCCGCAGAGGACCGCGGGCGTCTCGGCCTGCAGGAGCGCTTGGGCGCGGGCGCGGAGCCGCTCCATCCAGGCGAGCTTGTAGTCGTATTTCGGGCCCGGCGCGGGATTGCCGTTCGGCAGGTAGAGGCAGCAGACCCGCAGCGGGTGCTGCCCCGCGACCGTGGCCTCGATCCAGCGCGCCTGGATGTCCTCGTCATCCCCCGGCAGACCGCGCGATACCTCCGTCAGGGGTTCGCGCGAAAGGATGGCCACGCCGTTGAAGCCCTTCTGCCCGTGCGTCTCCACGTGGTAGCCGAGCGCCTCGATCTCGGCCCGGGGGAAGGCCTCGTCGACGGACTTGACCTCCTGCAGGCAGGCGATGTCCGGGCCCCGCTCGGCCAGCCAGTCCAGAAGCACCGGCAGGCGCGCCTTGACCCCGTTGATGTTGAAGCTCGCGATGCGCATCGACTCTCCCCCGGCTCGCGGGCGACCCTAGGCATTCCGCGCGGCGGACGCCACCGCTCGCCGCATCGCCGGCCGGCCGGCCGGGCGCGCGCGCATGGCGCTCGGCCTGCGCGCGGCGGGCACCGGCTACATGGCGAAGCTGGTGCCGCAGCCGCAACTCGACGCGGCATTGGGGTTCTCGATGGTGAAGCGCGCACCGATCAGTTCCTCGGTGAAGTCGATCGTCGCCCCGGCCAGAAAGGGCAGCGAGACCTGGTCCACCAGCACGCGCTCGCCGTCCCTCTCGATCACCAGGTCGTCCTCCTCGGGCGTGTCCAGCCGGATGTCGTACTGGAATCCCGAGCAGCCGCCGCCCTCGACGGCGACCCGCAGGGCCTGTCCCTCGGCCGCGGCGCCGATCTCGGACAACCGGGCGAAGGCCCGGTCGGTGACTTTCGGTGGCAGGTTCATGGTTTGATCCGCCTGTATCCTGGATGCGACCCGAATATATGGGTTGCGCCGACCGACAGCAAGGAGACGGCACGTGTCAGAGCCCCGCGCCCCCTTCGCCTCGCGCCCGCAGGAGACCAGGGGACGACTCCATCCCGAGGAGCTGAGCACCTTCCGCTCCTGCTTCCAGAGGGACCGGGATCGGATCATCCATTCCTCGGCGTTCCGGCGGCTGAAGCACAAGACCCAGGTCTTCGTGGAGCACGAGGGCGACTACTTCCGCACCCGGCTGACCCATTCCATCGAGGTGGCCCAGGTGGCGCGGACCATCGCCGGCGTGCTGGGGCTCGACGAGGACCTGACCGAGGCGGTGGCGCTCGCCCACGACCTCGGCCACCCGCCCTTCGGCCATACCGGCGAGGAGGCGCTGCAGGAGTTGATGGCGCCCTATGGCGGGTTCGACCACAATGCCCAGGCGATCCGCATCGTCACCTCGCTGGAGCGCCACTACGCCGAGTTCGACGGGCTCAACCTGACCTGGGAAACGCTGGAGGGGATCGCCAAGCACAACGGGCCGGTCGCGCCGCCCGTGCCCTATGCGCTGGCGGATTACGACGCGCGGCACGACCTGGAGCTCGGCACCCATGCCAGCGCCGAGGCGCAGGTCGCCGCGCTGGCCGACGACGTGGCCTACAACAACCACGACCTGCATGACGGGCTGCGGGCGGAGCTGTTCTCCACCGACGAGCTGGCCGAACTGCCGCTGCTGGACCGCTGCTTCGCGCGGGTCGACGAGCTGTATCCGGGCCTGAACTACTATCGCCGCCGGCACGAGGCGCTGCGGCGGTTCTTCGGCCTTCTGGTGGAGGACGTGATCGCAGAGGCGCAGACCCGGCTGGCGGCCATCGCCCCGGACAGCGCGCAGGCCGTCCGCGATGCGGACCGGCCGATGATCCGCTTCTCCGACGCCGTGGCCGAGCAGCTGCAGATCATCCGGACCTTCCTGTTCCATCGCATGTACCGGGCCCCGGCCGTGGTCGGCATGCGCGCCAAGGTGACGCAGGTGGTGCGGGAGCTGTTCCCGCTCTTCATGTCGCGGCCGGACCTGCTGCCCAAGCAGTGGCGCAAGGACGTGGAGGAGGCGCGGACGGAGACGGTGCTGGCGCGGATCGTCCTCGACTACATCGCCGGGATGACCGACCGCTTCGCCATCGAGGAGCATCGCCGCCTGATCGGCGGGCGGCTTGCCGACGCGATCTGATCACCGTTCGAGGATCACCCCCTCGTTAGGCAGAAGGCGGTCGACGGCGGACAGGTCGCGGCCCGGAATCGTCGAGAGCCGCGCCCGGCCCCGGACGGGCAGGGGGCGACCTTCCCCGGTGAAGTTGAGCGCGACGGCGAAGCTTCTGCCGCCACCGTCCCGCGCATAGGCCAGGACGCCCCCGCCGGCATGCAGGCGCTCGTAGCGGCCCAGCGACAGCGCCGGCTCGGCCCGGCGGAGGGCGATCAGCGACCGCACGAGGGTCAGCATGGAGTGAGGGTCCGCCCGCTGCGCCGCGACCGAGGCCACCGTCGAGAGCGGCAGGAACGGATCCCCCTCGGTGAAGCCGCGCCCGGGCGCGTCGTCCCGCCACGGGATCGGGATACGGACCGGATCGCGCCCCAGCCCGGTGCCGGGATTGTTGAGCGCCCAGGGGTCCTGCAGCATGTGCTCGGGGACACGCTCGTCGATCATGCCCAGCTCGTCGCCCTGCCATAGCGTCGGCGTGCCGCGCAGCGTCAGCAAGAGCATCTGCGCCACCCGGGCCTGGGCGGGGCCGACCCGCGTGGCGATCCGGTCGCGGTCGTGGTTGCCCAGGACCCAGTTCGGCCAGCCGCCGGGCGGGATCATCCGCTCGTAACGATCGATGAAATCGGCGATGTGGACCGGATCCCACGGCGCCGAGATCAGCTCGAAATTGAACGGCAGCTGGAAACCGTCGAGATCGTCCCCGTAGTAGAGCATGACCTCGTCGAGTGTGCCGTAGGCCTCGCCCACCAGAAGCCGGCCGCCGTGGTCCTCGGCCAGCGCGCGCATCCGGCGCACGATCGGGAATCCGTCCGGCTGGTGGGACGAGAAGGTGCGGAACAGCGACCGCGCCGGGCCCTCGGCGAAGACCCAGTCGGGATTGACGGGATTGTCGCGCAGCCGGTGATCGGGGGTCATGTGCTCCACCGCGTCGATGCGGAACCCGTCCACGCCGCGCTCGAACCAGGCGCGCATCGCGCCCAGCATGGCGTCCTGCACGGCCGGGTTGCGCCAGTTCAGGGCCGGCTGCTCCCTGGCATAGATGTGGAGGTAATACTGCGCGGTGGCTTCGTCCCAGGTCCAGGCGGGGCCGCCGAACTCGCTGATCCAGTTGTTCGGCGGGCTGCCGTCGGGCTGCCCGTCGCGCCAGATGTACCAGTCCCGTTTCGCCGCCTCGCGGGAGGACCGGCTGTCGAGGAACCAGGGATGCAGGTCGGAGGAATGGGCGGGCACGAAATCCAGCAGCACCTTCAGGCCGAGATCGTGCGCCTGCGCTGTCAGGGCGATGAAATCGTCGAGGGTGCCGAACAGCGGCTCGATCCCGGTGTAATCGGTGATGTCGTAGCCCCCGTCCTTCATCGGCGAGGGGTAGATGGGCGAGATCCAGATCGCGTCGGCGCCCAGCGCGGCCACGTGGGGCAGGCGCCGGCGGATCCCGTTCAGGTCGCCCATGCCCGAGCCGGTCGTGTCCTGGAAGGATCGCGGATAGATCTGGTAGATGATGCCGCTCTGCCACCATGGGGCGGGATCGGGATCGGTCATGGAAACCTCTGCGTCGCGCGTCATGTTTGGCGCTAGCAAAGCGGGGGCGATCCGGCAATCGCCCCCGCCTGCAGTTCGACCCGCAGTGCCGAGTAGAGGGAGAGGCCACCATGGCGACGGAGATGGCAGGCGGGGCGATGGACCCCGTCGCGGCAGTGGCCCTGGTGGGCGCGCTCGGCGTCGGCTCGCAATGGCTGGCCTGGACGCTGCGGATGCCGGCCATCGTGCTGATGCTGGCGGCGGGCCTGATCGTCGGGCCGGTCCTCGGGCATCTTCGATCCCGGCGCGGGATATCGGCACGCTTCTGACCTGCCGCTGATCTCCATCGCGGTGGCGATCATCCTGTTCGAGGGCGGGCTGACGCTCAACTTCCACACCTTGCGCGACGCGGCCGAGGGGGTGAAGCGGCTCGTCTTCATCGGCGCGCCGCTCGGCTGGCTGCTCTCCGCTCTGGCGCTGCACTACGGGGCGGGCCTCAGCTGGGAAAGCTCGGCCGTGTTCGGCGGCATCCTGATCGTCACCGGGCCGACGGTGATCGCGCCGCTCCTGCGCTCGGCCCGGCTGGCGCGGCGGCCCGCGGCGCTGCTGCAATGGGAGGCGATCCTCAACGACCCGGTGGGCGCGCTGGCCGCGGTGCTCGCGCTTCGAGGTGGTGGTGGTGCTGCGCACCGCCGAGCAGCTCGGCGCGGCCTTCGCCGACCTCGTGTTCGGCATCGCCGTGGCGACGGTCCTTGGGGCGCTGCGGCGGGCTACGCTGCTGGCCTGGGCCTTCCGCCGGGCCAAGGTGCCCGAATTCATGAAGGTGCCGGTCCTCTTCGCCATGGTGCTGGCGATCTTCGCGCGTGGCGGACGCGATCCTGCACGAAAGCCGGCTTGCTGGCGGTCACGGTCATGGGCGTGGTGATCGCCAACGCCAATCTGCCCTCCTATCGACGAGCTGCGCCGCTTCAAGGAACACGCGACGATCCTGCTGGTCTCGGGCGTGTTCATCCTGCTGGCGGCCTCGCTCGACTTCTCGGCCCTGTCGGAGCTCGACCTGGCGCTCGGTGGTCTTCGTCATCGTCGTGCTGTCGGTGGTGCGGCCGCTGACGGTGATGGTGGCGCTCCTGTTCACCAAGCTGCCGACGCGGGAGAAGATCCTGGTGGCCACGACCGGGCCCGCGCGGCGTGGTCCTGGTGGCCGTGGCGGGGCTGTTCGGCGAGCGGCTGGTCGCGCTCGGGATCGAGGACGGGGCGATCCTCGCGCCCGCTGGCCTTCATCCTGGTGGCGGCCTCGGTCGTCGTCCACGGCTTCACCCTGGCGCCGGTGGCCCGGTTCCTGGGCGTCATCGCCTCGGACCGCCCGGGGGTTATCTTCGTCGGCGGCAGCTACTGGACCACGGGGCTGGCCGAGACCTTGAAAAAGGCCGATATCCCGGTGCTGATCACCGATCCGAACCGCGGCCACCTCGCGGCGCGCGCGGGAACTGGGCATCGACACCTTCTTCGGCGACATCCTGTCGGAGGGGGCGGAGGTGCGGATCGAACTGAACGGCTACAAGATCATCGTCGCCGCGACCGACAACGACGCCTACAACACCCTCGTCGCCACCGATCTCGGCCCCGAATTCGGCCGCGAGAACGTCTATCAACTGGGGCGGGAGAAGGCCTCGACCGCGCGGCACGCGCTGCCCTCCACGCTGGGCGGGCGGACCTTCGCCGACCGGGCGACCTACAACGACCTCAACCGCCTGATGTGGAAGGGCTGGACCTTCCGCATCACCAAGCTGAGCGAGGAATACACGATGGCGAAGTGGCGCGAGCGACGACCGGAGGCCAAGCTGCTGGCCTATATCGACGCGGGCGGAGAGATCCACTTCGTCTCGGGCGACAAGGAGGTCTCGCCGGCACCGGGGATGCGGCTCGTCTCGATGCTGCCGCCGGAGGAGGATGAGCAGGGCGGCGCCTGATGAGGCCGCGTTGACGGCCCCGCGGGACGGGACTAGACCGCCCGGACTGTCCGAAAGGCTTTGTGCGATGAACCTCTTCTCCGACATGCGGGACCGGGTGCTGGCGGCGCTGGCCGACATGGAGGGGGCCGGAGAGCTGCCCTCCGGCCTCGACACCGGCAACGTCGCGGTGGAACCGCCGCGCGATCCCGCCCATGGCGACATGGCCACCAACGCGGCGATGGTCCTGTCCAAGCCCGCCGGGCGCCGCCCGCGCGACATCGCCGAGGCTCTCGCCGCGCGGCTGGGATCGCTGGCCGAGGTCGAGAGCGCCACCGTCGCCGGGCCGGGCTTCCTGAACCTGCGGCTGGAGCCGTCGATCTGGGCGGATCTGGTCGACCGGGTACGGGACGATCCGGCCTATGGCCGCACGGATTTCGGCGCCGGGCAGCGGGTGAATGTCGAATACGTCTCCGCCAACCCGACCGGTCCGCTGCATGTGGGCCATGTCCGCGGTGCGGTGTTCGGGGATGCGCTGGCGAGCCTGCTGGGTTTCACCGGCCACGAGGTGACGCGGGAATACTACATCAACGACGGCGGCGCGCAGGTCGACGTGCTCGCGCGGTCGGTCTATCTGCGCTACCTTCAGGCGCATGGCCGGGAGGTGGAATTCGCCGACGGGACCTATCCCGGCGACTACCTGATCGCGGTGGGCGCGGCCCTGAAGGAAGAGGTCGGCGTCGCCTATCTCGACCAGCCCGAGGAGGTCTGGCTCGAGAAGGTGCGCCTTTTCGCCACCGACGCGATGATGGCGCTGATCCGGGCGGATCTGGCGGCACTGGGCGTGGAGATGGACGTGTTCTACTCCGAGCGGTCGCTCTATGGCACCGGCCGGATCGAGGATGCCATCGAGGGGCTGCGGTGCCCGCGGGCTGATCTACAAGGGCACGCTGGAGCCGCCCAAGGGCAAGCTGCCCGAGGATTGGGAACCGCGGGAGCAGACGCTGTTCCGCTCCACCGCGCATGGCGACGACGTGGATCGCCCGATCATGAAGTCGGACGGCTCCTGGACCTATTTCGCGCCCGACATCGCCTATCACTACGACAAGATCGACCGCGGCTTCGACCAGCTGATCGACGTCTTCGGCGCCGATCACGGCGGTTATGTCAAGCGGATGAAGGCCGCCGTCAGCGCCCTGTCGGACGGGCGCGTGCCGCTGGACGTGAAGCTGTGCCAGCTGGTCAAGCTGACCAAGGACGGCGAACCCTTCAAGATGTCCAAGCGCGCGGGCACGTTCATCACCCTGCGCGACGTGGTCGAGGAGGTCGGGCCGGACGTCACCCGCTTCGTCATGCTGACGCGCAAGAACGACGCGCCGCTGGATTTCGACTTCGACAAGGCGGTGGAGCAGTCCAAGGACAACCCGGTCTTCTACGTCCAGTATGCCCATGCGCGGATCCGCTCGGTGATGCGGAAGGCCGTGCAGATGGGCGCCGCGCCCTCCCGGCCGGAGCTGTCGGACCCGGCGGAGGTCGAGGTGGCCCGGAAGCTGGCCGAATGGCCCCGCGTGGTCGAGGTCGCCGCCAGGGCGCACGAGCCGCACCGGATCGCGTTCTACCTCTATGACCTGGCGCAGTCGTTCCATGCGCTGTGGAACAAGGGCAACGACGATCCCTCTCTGCGCTTCCTCCAGGAGGAGGACGTCGCGGCGACATCCGCCAAGATTTGCCTCCCCCTGGCCGTGGCCGTTGTGATTTCCGCCGGTTTGGGTATCCTCGGCGTGACGCCCGTCGAGGAGATGCGCTGAGCGAAACGGCGCCGGCGGCGGGTGCGAGGCGGAATCGACGGTATGCGGGCGCCCGGTCGCCCGCAGGCAAGAGGCAGCGATGCAGGACTTCGGATACCAGGACGACCCGGCGGAGGCGTCCGGCGGCGCCGTGACCCGGCGTTTCGTCAACTTCACCGGCGCCCTCGTCTCGACGGCGCTGGTCATCGGGATGGGGGTCTGGGGCTACAAGCTGATGGTCCGGGACGTGAGCGGCATTCCCGTGATCGAGGCCATCGACGGGGCCTTCCGCACCCAGCCCGAGGATCCGGGCGGGTTGCAGGCGCCGCACCAGGGCCTTCAGGTCAACGAGATCGCCGCCGGCGGAACGGCGAGCGATCCGGCGGACGAGGTCCGCCTGGCGCCCGAGCCGATCGACCTGGCTGCCGAGGATGCGCCGATGGGCGAGCTCGGGCCCGAAGACGGGGAGGCCGAAGGCGCCCCCGCCGCCCTCGCGCCGCTCGACGAGGAAGGCCCCGCTGTGACGGAGGCGGAGCCGGTGGCGGAGGATGATGCCGGCGGGGCGCCGGCCACCGACCGCGCCGTGGCGGAGGCGATGGCCGCGCTCTCGAACGGCGGCGATGCGACGGCACCCGAAGCGCTGATCCCGCGCCCCGCCCCCCGGCCGGGGGAGGACGCGCCGGTGCAGGTCTCCTCCGCGGCACCGGCCGACAGTTCGCGGGTCGGCGCGGGAGAGACCGCGCCCGAGGCGCTGGCCGAGGGGACGCGGCTGGTCCAGCTGGGAGCCTTCGAGAGCGCGAAGGTCGCCCGGGAACACTGGGGGGACGTGGGCGCCCGGTTCGCGGACGCCTTCGCCGACAAGCGCATGGTGGTCCAGGAAGCGATGTCGGGCGGCAAGCCCTTCTACCGGCTCAGGGCCGCGGGCTTCTCGGATCTCGCCGAGGCCGAGAGCTTCTGCTCCACCCTTCTCGCCGGGCGGGCGGACTGCATTCCCGTCGAGGTCCGGTGACCGGCGCCTGCATCCTGGGCTGCGCGGGGACGCATCTTTCGCCGTGGGAGGCCGCGTTCTTCGCCGACGCCGATCCCTGGGGGTTCATCCTGTTCGCTCGCAACGTCGGGGCGCCGGACCAGCTGGCGCGGCTGACGGCCGATCTGCGCGCCTGCGTGGGTCGGGACGCGCCCATCCTCGTCGACCAGGAGGGCGGGCGGGTCCAGCGCCTGCGGCGGCCCCATTGGCGTGACTGGCCGGCGCCGCTGGATCACGTCCGCGCCGCGAGCGACCCGATGCGTGCCCTGTGGATTCGGGCGCGGCTCCAGGCGGCCGAACTGCGGGCGGTCGGTATCGACGTGAACTGCGCGCCGACGGCCGACATGGCCCGGTCCGAGACGCATCGCTTCCTGCGGGATCGCTGCCATGGGACGGAGCCGGCCGAGGTGGCGCGCAACGCGCGGGCCACGGCCGAGGGGCTGCTGGCCGGGGGCGTCCTGCCGGTGGTGAAGCACTTGCCGGGCCACGGCCGGGCCCGGGTCGACAGCCATCTGGACCTGCCCGTGGTCGAGGCGGCGCGCACCGACCTTGAGGAGGATTTCGCGCCGTTCCGGGCCCTGTCCGACCTGCCGATGGGCATGACCGCGCATATCCGCTTCACCGCGTTCGGGGATCGCCCGGCAACCCAGGATCCCGCCCTGATCCGGCTGATCCGGGAGGCCATCGGCTTCGACGGCCTGCTGATGACCGACGACATCTCGATGCAGGCATTGGCCGGCGGCATCGCGGAACGGTCGGACCTGGCGATCCGCGCGGGGTGCGATCTCGTCCTGCATTGCAACGGCGACCGGGCGGAGATGGAGCAGTGCGCGGCCGCCTGCGGTGCAATGACCCGGGCCGCGCAGGCGCGGGCCACGGCGGCGCTGGCCAGGCGACGGGCGCCCGATCCGGTGGATCTGGACGCGATCGCAGCGGAGCTCGTCGCCCTCGCCCCCGAAGCCCGCCATGTCTGAGCCGGCAGGGATCGAGGCGAGCGTCGCCGACCGGGTCGCCGGCGAGGCGCTGATCATCGACGTCGACGGGTTCGAGGGGCCGCTGGACCTGCTTCTCTCGCTCGCGCGGGTGCAGAAGGTCGACCTGCGCCAGATCTCCGTCCTCGCGCTGGCCCGGCAGTATCTCGACTTCGTCGATCGGGCCAAGACCCTGCGGATCGAGCTTGCCGCCGATTACCTGGTGATGGCCGCGTGGCTGGCCTTCCTGAAGTCCAGGCTCCTGCTGCCGCCGGACCCGGAGGCGGAGGGGCCCTCGGGCGAGGACCTGGCCGCGCATCTCGCCTTCCAGCTGGAGCGGCTGGAGGCGATGCGGACTGCTGCCGCCCGGCTCATGGCGCGGGACCAGAAGGGGCGGGATTTTTTCGCGCGCGGGCTTCCCGAGCGGGTCGAGCGGATCCGGCGCGTGCGCTACACGGCCGGGTTGATGGACCTGATGCAGGCCTATTCGCGGGTCCGCACGCGGGACGAGTTCAGGCCCTATGCGATGGACCGCGACAAGGTGATGACGATGGAGGAGGCGCTCGACCGGATGCGCGACCTGATCGGCTTCGCCGGCAGCTGGACCGACCTCGCCTCGTGGATGCCGGAAGGGTGGAGTCGCGATCCGGTCATGCGGCGCTCGGCGACGGCCAGCCATTTCGCCGCTTCGCTCGAACTGGTGAAGGCGGGCCGGATCGAGATTCGCCAGGGCGAGACCTTCGCGCCGATCGAGGTGCGCAGCCGCGATGGATGAACCGGCCGAACGCCCGCTGTTCGACGCCCCGGAGCCCTTCGAGCAGGAGCGCATGGTCGAGGCCGTCCTCTTCGCCTCGGCCGATCCGGTCACGGTCGCCGACCTGCAGGCGCGGCTGCCCCATGGGTGCGACGCCGCGACCGCGCTGGCGGCGTTGCGGGCGCGCTATGCAGGGCGGGGGGTGACGGTGGCCCGCGTGGGCGAGGCCTGGGCCATCCGCACGGCGCCGGATCTGGGATTCCTGATGAGCCGCGAGACGGTGGAGCATCGCAAGCTGTCGCGCGCCGCCATCGAGACGCTGGCCATCGTCGCCTATCACCAGCCCTGTACCCGGGCCGAGATCGAGGAGATCCGCGGCGTCGCGGTCAGCCGCGGCACGCTCGACCAGCTCCTCGAACTGGAATGGATCCGGTTCGGACGCCGCCGGCAGAGCCCCGGGCGGCCGGTGACCTTCGTCGTCACGCAGGAATTCCTCGACCATTTCGGACTGGAGAGCGCCCGCGACCTGCCTGGCCTGAAGGACCTGCGCGCGGCCGGCCTGCTGGAAAGCCGGCCCGCGCCGGACCGGGAGACCGAAGGGGACGGGAACGCCGCCCAGGACGAGATGTTCGACGACGGCGACGGATCCTGATCGCGTCATCCGGCGGCAATCGCCGCAAGCGTTTCTTCGAGCGCCGCCCAGCCGCGGGGGCGCCAGCCGAGGCTGCGCAGTCGCCCGGTCTCCATCTCGTTCACTGCGGCCGCATCGGCGCGGTCGGGCAGGGGACCGTCGAGCCTCGCGAGGCGGCCATAGGCGGCCAGGAGGTCGCGCCGGTCGAGGACGAGATCGGAGATGTTGTAGACCCGGTGACCGGTTGGCCAGCTCTCGAGGATCAGTCGGATCGCGGCCGCGAGATCGCCGCCGTGGACCTCCGTTCCCACTCGGGGCGCGACGCGTCGGCCGGCGGCGAAATCGGCGAAGAGGGCGCGCCACTTGTGGTCCCGCCCCGGAGGCGGGGGGCCGTGCAGTCCGGTGGCGCGCAGGCTGACCCCGCCGGCCGCCGAGACGGCGGATTCGACCTCCAGCTTCATCTGCCCGTAGAGCGTGTCGGGCCGGGCCGTGTCCGTCTCCGACAGCCGGGTTCCGGCGGGGCGGGGGCCATAGACGGCGCGAGTCGACAGGAATAAGACCGGGCGCGGGCCGGCGGCTTCGACCAGCCGCAGGGAGCCGTCGCGGTTGAGCCGCAGGAAGGTCGCGGGGTCGTCTCCCTCGCCGCCCCGGTAGCGACCGGGCGCGTGGGAGAAGGCGGCGTGTATCAGCGCGTCGGTTCCCGAAAGGTCGGGTGCCGCGCCGAGCGTCCATGTCCGGTGCGGCAGATCCAGCGCCGAGGGCTGCCGACCGAGGGTGATCACCTCGTGCCCCGCCCGCGCCAAGCCTGCTGCGATCGGGTGGCCCGCAAGCCCGGTGGCCCCGGTCAGCGCGACGCGCACGGGGCGGGCAGGGCGGAGAGGTCGGGCACGCGACCCGCGGCGAACTCGTGCCAGAGGTCGATCAGGGGCCGGAGGCGATCGCGCCGCGGATGGGGATCGGCCCAGGGTTTCTCGTACTGGTAGTGCAGCACGCGGATCGAGTCCCAGTTCCAGAGGTCGGGCAGGTTGAACCAGACATATTGCAGCATGTTCATTGTCACCGGCAGGCCGTGCCAGTCGGGAAACATCTCCTGCAGGAAGGTCTGGTCGGTCCGGCGCCAGAAGGCGCCCGGCCGGTCGAGCCGCGCCATCATCGCATCGAAGGTGGCGCGGGAGGGCCGCGCGGTGAAGACTCCGGAATTCAGGCGGTGGAAGTCCCCAAGGTTCTCGTAGACGTTCGGGGCGGCGCAGAACTCGGGATAGTCGAACAGCCGGTCGATGTTGCGCAGGACCAGCGTGTCGGCATCGAGGAAGACCACCCGGTCGTAATCGAGCTGCCAGAGCCGCAGCTTGGCGAAATTGTCGAGCGGTGTGTGGAAGGCGGGCTTCGCGCCCTTGGTGAATGGGGCCGCACCATGCAGCCGGTCCCGCGCATGGACAGAGTTGAACGCGTCGGATGTCGGCAACAGGTCGATCTCGACCAGCCGCGCGCCGAGATCGGCGAGCGGGGCGAGAGCGCCGCCCCCGGCGCCGGCCGTGTGCATTACCACCCGGTCGGCCCGGGTTCCCGTGGCGGCGAGGGAGTGCAGCAATGCCCCCGCGCCCTTCGCGAAGTCGGCATTGGTGACCAGCGTGACATAGGCCGTGCGGGGCATCGCGCGCCGCTCAGGACGCCGAGCGGAGCGACTGGCCCTCGGGATCGCGGTCGACCCGGGCGCCGAGTTCCTTCGTCCAGGCCGAGACCGCGGGCACGCGCGACCGGTCGATCCGGTGGGCAAAGCGCTTCGCCACCTCCACGACCTCTTCCAGCAGCCCCTCTTCCAGCGTGGTGGGCTCCAGCCCCAGGGCGAGGAACTGGTCGTTCCTGACCACCAGGTCGTTCTCGGCGGCCTCCTTGCGCGGATTGGGCAGGTAGGCCACCCGGGCATCGGCGAGTCGGGCGACCATTTCGGCCAGATCGCGGATGCGGTGCGTCTCGGTCATCTGGTTGAAGATCCTCACCCGTTCCCCCGCGCGCGGCGCGTCGCCCAGCGCCAGCTCGATGCAGCGCACCGAATCCTGGATGTGGATGAAGGCGCGGGTCTGGCCGCCGGTGCCGTGCACGGTGAGCGGATAGCCGATCGCCGCCTGGATCAGGAAGCGGTTGAGGACGGTGCCGTAATCGCCGTCATAGTCGAACCGGTTCACCAGCTGGTCGTGCTGCCGCGTCTCGGCGGTGTGGGTGCCCCAGACGATTCCCTGGTGCAGGTCGGTGATCCGCACGCCGTCATTCTGGGCGTAGAACTGGAAGAGGATCTGATCGAGCGACTTGGTCATGTGGTAGATCGAGCCGGGGCGCGTCGGATACAGGATCTCCTGCTCCTTCTTGCCCTCCGGCGTGTCGATCTCGACGTCGAGATAGCCCTCGGGGATCGGCGCGCCGACGCTGGAATAGCCGTAGACGCCCATCGTCCCGAGATGCACCAGATGCGCGTCGATCCCGGTTTCCACCAGTGCCGCGAGCAGGTTGTGGGTGCCGTTGGTGTTGTTGCGGACGGTATAGACCTTGTGGCGGTCGGTCTTCATCGAATAGGGCGCGGCGCGCTGCTCGGCCAGGTGGATGATGGCGTCGGGGCGGTGCTCGGCCAGCCAGCCCTTCAGCCGCTCGTATTCCTGGGCGAGGTCGAGGAGGTGGAAGTGGATCGTCTTGCCCGTCGTCTCGCGCCAGATCCGGCACCGTTCCTGGATCGAATCCATCGGCGTGAGCGACTGGACGCCCAGCTCGGTGTCGATCCAGCGGCGGGAGAGGTTGTCCACCACGTGGATCTCGTGCCCCTGCGCGCTGAGGTGCAGCGTGCTGGGCCAGCCGACGAAGCCGTCCCCTCCGAGAATGGCGATCTTCATGGGCGGTCCTTTCGGGTCGGTCTGCGTCGCGGGGTCTCGCGTCCTCCCGATACGATACCCCGGCGGCATGATACACCGGGGCGCGGCCGGGCGCACGCGGATCCCCGCCTAGCTGCGGAAATGCTTGGCGAGCTTCAATCCCTGGCCCTGGTAATTCGACGCGATCTCGCGCCCGTAGAGGCGGTCAGGCAGTTCGGCCATGCGCTCGTAGATCAGCCGGCCGACGATCTGGCCATGCTCCAGCACGAAGGGCGCCTCGTGGCAGCGCACTTCCAGCACGCCGCGCGCACCGCGACCGTCCGCGGCGCCATGTCCGAAGCCCGGATCGAAGAACCCCGCATAGTGGACACGGAACTCGCCCACCATGGCGAGGTAGGGCGCCATCTCGGCGGCATAGGCGGGCGGAATGGTGACCGCCTCGCGGCTGACCAGGATGTAGAAGGCGCCGGGATCGAGAATCAGCCGCCCGTCGCGGGTTCGAAGCTCGTCCCAGAACTCGCCCGCCGGATAGGCGCCGATCCGGTCCAGATCTATCACGCCGGTATGCGGCTTGGCGCGGTAGCCGACGAGGTCGCCGGCCCCGGGGCGCAGGTCGACGGAGAAGCCCAGCCCGCCGTCGATCACCGGCGGCGTGTCGACCAGCCGCTCCGCGGCATGGAGCGCGGCCAGTGCTGTATCGTCGAGCGTGGCGGCCCCGGCCCGGAACCGCACCTGGTTCAGCCGCATGCCGGGGCGGACCAGAACGGAAAAGGAGCGCGGGCAGATCTCGGCATAAAGCGGGCCGTCATAGCCCTCGGCGATGCGGTCGAACTCCGTCCCGCCATCGGTCACCAGACGGGTCAGAAGGTCCAGCCGGCCGGTCGAGCTCTTGGCGTTGGCGATGGCGCGCAGGCCGGCGGGCAGCGACAGACGCTCCATCAGTGGCACGAGGTACACGCAGCCCTTCTCCAGCACCGCGCCGTCCCGCAGGTCGATCCGGTGCATCGAGAAATCCTCGATCCGGTCGCTCACGGTCCGCTCCCGCCCGGCGAGGAAGGATGCCCGGACACGATAGGCCACCTCGCCGAGACGCAGGTCGAGGGAGGCCGGTTGGATCTGCTCGGCCAGGATCGGCTCGGCCGAGTCGATCGCCCCGTTCGAGACGAGAGCCTCGATCGCCTGGGAAGGATAGAGGCCGGGGGTCATGCGTTCGGTATGGTCGGGCTAGCAGGACTCGAACCTGCGACCTTCCGTCCCCCAGACGGACGCGCTACCAGGCTGCGCCATAGCCCGACTGAGGCGTCTTCTATCCTAGTCTGCGACGAGGGCAAGGGGCCATTCCCGGTTTCTGGCGCGCGATCAGTCACGCGCATTCATCGATCGCAGGAGGGCGCGGGCGCGGGCCAGGACGGGGCCGGTATCGCCCAGCGATCCCGACAGGCGTCGGTCCCACAATGTGGCCAGGATCGGGCCGGGCGCCGACGTTGGCGCCTCGGCCGATGTCCGATCCTCGCCGGCGTCCTGCGCGGTGTCGGGCGGCACGGCCTCATCGGGCATGTCCGCCGCGTGGCCGGGTGAAACCTGCGCGGACGCGGCCGGACGCGACGTGTCGGCAGCCGAACCGTTCGGGGCGGCGTGCCGTTCCGGGGTGCGGCCGGTGACCGCGCCCTCGGCGAGGTGTGGATGGATCCCCTCGACGGCGGGGGAGGGCGCCGGATCGCGAAGGTCCGTTCTGGCCTCCTGCCCGGAGGGGGCCCGCACCCGGCGCGCCATGGCGGAGGCGCTCTCTTCCCCGGCGGATGCCGGCCCGGTTTCCAGCCCGAGGGCAGGTGACTTCGCGGCGACGTGGCGCACGCCCTGCTCGCGCAGGAGCTTCTGCACGCCCCGGATCGTCAGACCGTCCTCGTGCAGAAGCTGCTTGATTCCGCCGAGGAGTTCCATGTCCGAGGGTCGGTAATACCGCCGGCCGCCGGCCCGCTTCACCGGCTTCACCTGGGTGAAGCGCGATTCCCAGAATCGCAGGACATGCGCCGGGGTGTCGAGCCACTCGGCCACCTCGCGGATCGTCCTGAACGCGTCTGGCGACTTGACCATTTCAGAGCTTGTTGCCCTCTGCCACGCGGTCGCGCATCAGGTGGGACGGCCGGAAGCTCAGGACGCGCCGGGGATGGATCGGCACCTCCTCCCCGGTCTTGGGATTGCGGCCGACCCGGGCCGACTTGGATCGGACCGTGAACGTGCCGAAGGAGGAGATCTTCACGCTCTCCCCCGCGGCCAGCGCGTCCGACATGTATTGCAGCACGGACTCCACCAGCTGGGCCGATTCGTTTCGGCTGAGCCCCACCTCGCGGTGTACGGCCTCGCTCAGGTCCATGCGCGTGAGCGTCTTTCCCATCGCCGATCCCCCGGATGCTTGGCGGGAACGATGGGGCCAGCGGAAATCAAAGTCAATCTCAATGCCTTGGATCATTCACCGAAAGCGTGAGATCAACCCTTTACCACCTGAGCACGACCGCCCCCCAGGCGAGGCCGCCGCCGATGGCCTCGGTGACCAGGAGGTCGCCCTGCTTGATCTGCCCGCGTGCGCGCCCGACCGACAGGGCCAGCGGGATCGACGCGGCGGAGGTATTCCCGTGATCCTGCACGGTCACCACCACCCGATCCATGCCGAGACCCATCTTCTGCGCCGTGGCGCGGATGATGCGGAGATTGGCCTGGTGCGGCACGATCCAGTCCACGTCGCCGCTCGACAGGCCGGCCTTGGCCAGCGCCCGGTCCGCCGTGCTCGACAGCTTCTCGACGGCGTGGCGGAACACCTCCTTGCCCTCCATCCGCAGATGCCCGGTGCTTTGGGTGGAGACGCCGCCGTCGACGTAGAGGATGTCGCGGTGCCGGCCGTCGGAATGCAGGTCGGAGGCAAGGATGCCGCGGTCGTCGGTACCGCCGGTCCCCTCCGTCGCCTCCAGGATCAGCGCGCCGGCGCCGTCGCCGAACAGCACGCAGGTGGATCGATCCGTCCAGTCCATGATCCGGCTGAAGGTTTCCGCCCCGATCACCATGACGCGCCGCGCCTGTCCCGACAGGATCAGGGCATTGGCCATCGAGAGGCCGAAGACGAACCCGGCGCAGACCGCCTGCAGATCGAAGGCGAACCCGCCCGACATGCCCAGCTTGGCCTGAACCATGGTCGCGGCGGAGGGGAAGGTCAGGTCGGGGGTGGAGGTCGCCACGACCAGCGCGTCGAGATCCCCCGGGGCGAGACCGGCATCGGCCAGCGCCGAACGGGCGGCGGCGGCGGCCAGGTCGGACGTGGTCTCGCCCTCGGCCGCCACATGGCGCCGTTCGATGCCGGAGCGGCTGCGGATCCACTCGTCGGAGGTCTCGAGGGTGCGCTCGAACTCGGAATTCTCGACGATCCGCTCGGGCAGGTAGTGACCGACGCCGGCGACCCTGGCGCGGAGAGTGGTCATGCCGTGGCCTCGCCCGTGGTGTCCGGCCGCTCGACACCGTAGAGGTCGGCGGCCGAGGCCACGCGGGCGGCCAACCGGGCGTTGAAGTCGCTCTGCGCCAGCTTGAAGGCCAGCTTGATCGCCGCCGAGACCCCGGTCGCATCGGCCGATCCGTGGCTCTTCACCACCGTTCCGTTCAGGCCGAGGAACACGCCCCCGTTCACCTGGCGCGGGTCGATCCGTTTCTGCAGCCGCTTCATGGAGGTCAGCGCCAGCACCGCGGCGAGGCGCGACAGGGTGGAATAGCGGAAGGCCTCCTTGAGGAAGTCCCGGATCAGCGCCGCCGTGCCTTCGCCGGTCTTCAGCGCGACGTTGCCCGTGAAGCCGTCGGTGACGATGACGTCGACCCTGTCCGACGGAATGTCGCTGCCCTCGACATAGCCGACGAAGTCGAAATCACCCTGGTCGGCGGCGTCGCGAATCAGGTCGTGGGCCTCCTTCATCTCGGCCCGGCCCTTGTGCTCCTCGGTGCCGTTGTTCAGCAGCCCGATCCGCGGGCGGGCCAGTTCCTGACCGTTGCGCGCATAGGAGCAGCCCATCAGCGCGTAATGCAGCAGGTCCCGCGGCTCGGCCTTCACGTCGGCGCCGACATCGAGCATCACGTTGAACCCGTTCGGATTCCGGGACGGCCACAGGCAGGCGATCGCGGGGCGGTGGACATTCGGCAGCTTCTTCAGCCGCATCGTCGACAGGAGCATCAGCGCGCCGGTATTGCCGCAGCTCACCGCGACCTCGGCCTCGCCGTTGCGCACCGCCTCGATGCAGGACCACATCGAGGTGGCCTGCCCCTGACGCAGCACGTTCGACGGCTTGTCGGACATGCGGACGACATCGGCGCAGTCGCGGATCTCGACCACGTCGTCGATCTTGCGCTTGTGGACGAGGGGCGACAGCTCCTCGGCCGGGCCGTGGAGGATGAAGCGGATCGCGGGGTTCTTCTCGGCCGACAGGGCCATGCCCGCGACCACCGCCGCGGGCCCCTGGTCGCCGCCCATGGCGTCGACGGAAAGGACGACGGGGCCAGCGCGATGGCCCGCCCCCGTTTCCAGTCTGTCGGTGGCATCTGCCATCGCCGGGCCCCGCGCGCCCTCAGGCGGCGTCGTCGTCGAGATCGACCTCGTCGGCCCGCGCGACCACCTCGCGATCGGCATAGTGCCCGCAAGCGCCGCAGACATGGTGCGGCCGCTTCAGCTCGCCGCAATTCTGGCATTCGTTCGGGTTCGCGGCGGTCAGCGCGTCATGCGCGCGGCGCATGTTGCGGCGCGACTTGGTGACCTTGTTCTGGGGGACGGCCATTGTCGGTCCTTCGTCTGTCTCTGGGGCGGGGCCCTGGTGGTCGGGGCCGGGGCCCCCGTCGATACGGAATGAGGTCGCGCAATACGCCCTCGGGCCGACGGATTCAAGCCCGCCGCCCGCGTTCGCTCGACCTAATGGAGCGTTGCGCGGGGACAAGGGCACGCTACGGTGCCTGGCCGTCAACTGTCGCGAAGGATCGCCCATGGCCCTGATCTTCCCCGCCCCGCCCGCCGTCACGATCCCCGTCGAGGGGCGCGGGGACCTGCCCGTGCGGCGGATCTTCTGCGTCGGGCGGAACTACGCCGCCCACGCCACCGAGATGGGCGCCGATCCATCCCGCGAGCCGCCGTTCTTCTTCGCGAAATCCGCCCATGCCGTGTGGCCGTCCGGGCGGGATCTGCCCTATCCGCCCGGAACCCGGGATCTGCAGCACGAGGTGGAACTGGCCGTGGCGCTGGGTCCGGATGCGGTGCCCTTCGCGGCGGGCGTGGCGCTCGACATGACGCGGCGGGACCTGCAGGCGGGGGCCAAGGAGCGGCGGCAGCCCTGGGAAGTCGGCAAGGAATTCGACGGCGCCGCGATCTTCGCCCCGATGCGAGTGATCGACGATTTCGGCGGGCGCAGGATCCGCCTGTCCGTCGACGGGGAGATCCGGCAGGACGGCTCCACCGACGACATGATCTGGCCCGTGGCAGCGCTGCTCGACCACCTGCGCGCCCTCTACGCCCTCGCGCCCGGGGACGTGGTGCTGACCGGCACGCCGGCCGGTGTGGGCCCGGTCGTTCCGGGCGAGCGGCTGGCCGGCCGGATCGACGGGCTTCCCGACCTCGACGTGACGGTCGCCCCGCCCCTCTGAACCGTCATGCGGGCGTTACGGGCGCATGTTTGGACTTCGGGGGAGACCCACAAAGTCGTGGGCTTGCCGTGACTTCGGCTCCAGATATAGACTGTCGCCAGCGCGGGGCGGATCCTCCGCCCTGGATCTCGGCAGAGACACAGGGCAGGGACCGTTTGACCATGGGTGGCGACTTCAGGACGAGTTTCGTCCGCGAACCGAACTCTCTCAGGCATCATCCGGCGCTCGTGCTCAACGCCGATTACCGGCCGCTGTCCTACTATCCCCTGTCGCTCTGGCCCTGGCAGGAGGCGGTGAAGGCGGCCTTCCTCGACCGGGTGCAGATCGTCGCCGAATACGAGGCGGTGGTGCGAAGTCCCACCACCCGGATCCGCATTCCGTCGGTCGTCGTCCTGAAGGATTACGTCAAACCCCAGAAGCGCGTGGCCTTCACGCGCTTCAATCTTTTCCTGCGCGACGAGTTCCGCTGCCAGTATTGCGGCTCCACCGGGGATCTGACCTTCGACCACGTGGTGCCGCGCGCCCGCGGCGGCCGCACGAGCTGGGAGAACGTGGTCGCCGCCTGCGCCCGGTGCAACCTGTCCAAGGGCTCGCAGTCGCTGAAGCATTCGGGCCTCACCCTGCGCAAGCCGCCGCGCTGCCCCGGCGCGGAGGAGTTGAAGAACACGGGCCGCCGCTTTCCGCCCAACCACCTGCACGAGACCTGGCTCGACTTCCTCTACTGGGACGCCGAACTGGAGGCCTGATCCGGCGACGCCCGGCAAGGTTTCGCGTTAGCGCCCACATCCGGGGCTTGACCGGCGGAGCGCGGCGCGCAACTCATCGACCCGTCCGCGAACAGGGAGCGTCTGCCATGGTCTCACGGGTCATCCCGGTCGATACGTTCGATCTCACCATCTTCGGGGGCACCGGCGACCTGGCGCGCCGCAAGATCCTTCCGGGCCTCTACCGCCGCTACCGGGCTGGCCAGATGCCAGAGGGGTCGCGGATCGTCGGCGCCGCGCGGTCCGACCTGGACGACGCGGAATATCGCGACGACGTGCGCGCGGCATTGCACGAATTCGTCGAGCCGCACCGCCTGGACAAGGATGCGGTCGAGGGATTTCTCGACTGCCTGCATTACGTCGCGATCGACGCGACGGGAGAGAAGGGCTGGCACCGGCTGCGCGAGCTGATGCGCGGCGATTGCGTGCAGGCGTTCTACTTCTCCGTGGCGCCCTCGCTCTTCGGGGCGCTGGCCGAGCGGCTGCACGCGCATGGCATCGCCGACGCGCACAGCCGCATCGTGGTGGAGAAGCCCTTCGGCCGCGACCTGGAGAGCGCCCGCGCCCTGAACGCCACGCTGGCGGCGCATTTCGACGAGGCGCAGATCTACCGGATCGACCATTACCTGGGCAAGGAGACGGTGCAGAACCTCATGGCGCTGCGCTTCGGCAACGTGCTGTTCGAGCCGTTGTGGAACAGCCAGTACGTTGATCACATCCAGATCACCGTGGCCGAGACGGTGGGCGTGGGCGGGCGCGGCGCCTACTACGACAAGTCCGGCGCGATGCGTGACATGGTGCAGAACCACCTCATGCAGCTTCTGTGCCTGATCGCGATGGAGCCGCCCTCGCAGTTCGAGCCCGACGCGGTGCGCGACGAGAAGCTGAAGGTGATCCGCGCGCTCGATCCGGTCCGCCCCGACGACATCGTGCGCGGCCAATACGAGGCCCAGGGCAAGATCCCCTCATATCACGACGACGTGGAGGACCCCGAGAGCCGCACCGAGAGCTTCATCGCCATGAAGATCCACGTCTCGAACTGGCGCTGGGCCGGCACCCCGTTCTACATCCGCACCGGCAAGCGCCTGCGCGCCCGGCAATCGGAGATCGCGGTGGTCTTCAAGGACGCGCCGCATTCGATCTTCGGCGCCGAGGCGGGACGGCACCGCAACATCCTCACGATCCGGCTGCAGCCGAACGAGGGGATGACCCTGGTCACCACGATCAAGGAGCCGGGGTTGGGGGGCATGCGGCTGATCGACGTGCCGCTCGACATGACCTTCGCCGATGCGCTGGGCGCCGAGAGCGAGGTGACCGACGCCTACGAGCGTCTGGTGATGGACGTGATCCGCGGCAACCAGACCCTGTTCATGCGGGGCGACGAGGTGGAGGCCGCCTGGGCCTGGACCGACCCGATCATCGAGGGCTGGACCGACCGGGGGGACCGTCCGTTCCGCTACGAACCCGGCTCCCCGGGCCCCGAGGAGGCCTCGATGCTGCTGCACCGACAGAACCGGCGCTGGCGCGAGATCCGGGAATAGGGGCAGAGACATGTGCGACCCGGGCTCCCATTTGAAGTTGTGCACCTGCGCCGGCAGGGCACCGCTGCCGAAGCCGCGCTGGCGGATCGCACGCCAGACGGCGCAGGACGCCCGGCGCAATGCGGAGTCGCTGGGGGCCGTCGGCAGCATCGTGATGCCGCCGCTGGAGCGGGAAATGCTGCGCGACCTCGTCCGCCACGACGTGAACCGGCCCGACGCCTTCGACATCGAGCCGCGCGCCGGGGAGGGCGACGTGCTGACCCTGGAATTCGAGACCGAGACCGTGGCTCTCGTCTTCCGCGAGGGCCGGTGGGAACAGGATGACTGGCTCGGCACGCAGGCGAGCCTGCGGATCGCCGGCGGGCGGCTGCAACGGGAGGCCCGTGCCCCCGGGGATGGGGCCGACTGGCGCGACCCTGGCTGACCGGCGATCGCGGGGCCCTAGGTGAAACGGCGACACGCGGAGGACGACATGGAACTGATCGAGTATCCCGACGCCGAGATGATGATGATGCAGCTGGCCGACAAGCTGGCCAGCGAGATCTCGAAATGCCTCGCGGCGCATGATCACGTCTCTCTCGCGGTACCCGGCGGAAGCACGCCGGGGCCGGTCTTCGACACCCTGTCCGGCGCGGATCTGCACTGGGACCGGGTGCACGTGCTCCTGACCGACGAGCGCAAGGTGCCCGCCGACCACGAGCGGTCGAACGAGCGGCTGCTGCGCGAGCGCCTTTTGACCGACAAGGCGGCGGCCGCGCAGTTCATCCGCCTCGTGCCCGGGCCCGGGGTGTCGATGGAGGATCTCGGGTCCCGGATCGCCCCCGAACTGCCGCTGTCGATCCTGATGCTGGGCATGGGGACGGACATGCATTGCGCCTCGCTGTTCCCCGGCTCGCCGCAGCTTGCCGCGGCGCTCGCCGCCAAGGCGCCGCCGGTGATGGAGGTGGAGGCGCCCGAGGGGCTGGAGCCGCGCATCACGCTCACCGGGCCGGTCCTGCGCGGCGCCCTCTCGACCCATGTCGTCATCACCGGGGCGGAGAAGCGCGCCGCGCTGGACCGCGCCCGCAAGCTGAAGCCCGAGGAGGCGCCGATCGCCGCCGTTCTCGGCGAGGCAACCGTGCACTGGGCGGAGGAGTGAGAGAGATGTGGGATATCTTGCGCGCGAAGGCCGGGGAGGTGGCCGACAGGCCGATCCTCGACCTGATGGACGACGGCCGGGCGCGGGACTTCTCCGTCTCGGCGCTCGACATGCTGTTCGACTATTCCAAGACCAACATCGACGCCGCCACGCGGGACCTGCTCCTCGACCTCGCCCGCGCGGCCGACCTGCCGGCCCGCCGCGACGCGATGTTCGAGGGCCGGGCGATCAACGAGACCGAGGGGCGCGCCGTGCTGCACACCGCGCTGCGGAATCTCGACGGCGGCCCGGTGCGGGTGGAGGGGGAGGACGTCATGCCGGGCGTCCTCGACACGCTGTCCCGGATGGAGGGTTTCGCGCGCGACGTGCGCGAGGGACGATTCGCGGGGCAGGGCGGCGCGATCACCGACGTCGTGAATATCGGCATCGGCGGCTCGGACCTCGGGCCCGCCATGGCGTATCAGGCGCTGTCGCCCCATGCCGACGGGCCGCGCTGCCATTTCGTGTCGAATGTGGACGGGGCCCATGTGGCCGACATTCTCGCGCCGCTCGATCCCGCCACAACGCTCGTCATCGTCGCCTCCAAGACCTTCACCACCATCGAGACGATGACCAATGCCGAGACGGCGAAGCGCTGGATGGCCGAGGCGGTCTCCGATCCGGCCGCGCAATTCGCCGCCGTGTCCACCGCGGCCGACAAGACCGCCGCCTTCGGCATCGACGAATCCCGCGTCTTCGGCTTCGCTGACTGGGTGGGCGGGCGCTATTCCATGTGGGGCCCGATCGGCCTGTCGCTGATGATCGGCGTGGGGGCGGAGAACTTCCGGGAGCTCTTGCGCGGCGCCGCGGCGATGGACGCGCATTTCCGCGAGGCGGAGCCGGCGCGGAACATGCCCGTGATGCTGGCGCTGGTGGGCATCTGGCACAACCAGTGCTGCGGCCACGCCACCCGCGCGGTCCTGCCCTACGAGCAGCGGCTCGCCCGCCTGCCGGCCTATCTCCAGCAGCTGGAGATGGAATTGAACGGCAAGCGCGTGGCCATGGACGGCAGCGAATTGCCCGTCCATTCCGGCCCCGTGGTCTGGGGCGAACCCGGAACCAACGGTCAGCACGCCTTCTACCAGCTGATCCACCAGGGCACCCGAATCGTGCCCTGCGAGTTCATGGTGGGCCGGGAGGGCCACGAGCCGGAGCTCGCGCACCAGCACCGCCTGCTGGTCGCCAACTGCCTCGCGCAGTCCGAGGCACTTCTGCGCGGGCGCAGCTTCGCGGAGGCGAAGGCGGGCCTCGACGGCAAGTTCGCGGGGGCGGAGCTCGACCGTCAGGCCCGGCACCGGGTCTTTCCGGGCAATCGCCCCTCGACGACCCTGCTCTATCCCCGGCTGACGCCGCGCATCCTCGGCCAGATCGTGGCGCTCTACGAGCACCGCGTCTTCGTCGAGGGCGTGATCCTCGGCATCAATTCCTTCGATCAGTGGGGTGTGGAACTCGGCAAGGAACTGGCCAAGGCGCTGGAGCCGGTGCTGGCCGGGGAGGCGGGCACCGAGGACAAGGACGCCTCGACCGCCCGCCTCGTGGCATGGCTGGCCGACGGGGGCGGGCACGGCTGAACAGTGACGGCGCGGCGTGATCGCGTCCCGCGCATCCGCCTTGCACCGGCGCCTCACGGCCCTTACGTTTCGCGCGTTCCGATCGAAGAGGGCAGGCATGGCAATCGAAGCGCGCGAGATCGAGGCCCTGATTCGCGAATCGTTCCCGGAGGCCAGGGTCACCATCACCGACCTCGCGGGCGACGGAAACCACTATGCCGCCGAGGTCGTGGACGAGAGTTTCCGCGGCAAGAACCGGGTGCAGCAGCAGCGTGCCGTCTATGCCGCGCTCAAGGGCAAGATGGACGGTCCGGCGGGCGATCTGCACGCGCTGGCGCTGACCACGCGCGCGCCCTGACATGGACTGGATCGTCCCGGCCCTGCTCGGCCTGGCGATCATGGGGCTGCTGGCCTGGCGGGTCGCGACCGTGATGCGCCGCGAACGCGGGCAGGCCCCGGGCGCGCCGCCGGGTCGCGGCCGCCACGTGCTGCGGTCGGAATACTCCTCCGGCGTGGGCGGCGGAGAGGCGAGGGAATACACCGTGCCGAAGGACCCGCAGGACTATGCGCGGCTCTTCGTGCCGAAGGACAAACACGGAAGGTGAAGCGATGAGCGCCGAAGACCAGATCAAGGACACGGTCACCCGCAACAATGTGGTCCTGTTCATGAAGGGCACGAAATCCATGCCGCAATGCGGCTTCTCCAGCCGCGTGGCCGGCGTGCTCAATTTCATGGGAGTCGAGTACGAGGACGTGAACGTGCTGGCCGACGAGGGGATCCGCCAGGGGATCAAGGACTATTCCGACTGGCCGACAATTCCTCAGCTCTACGTCAAGGGCGAGTTCGTCGGCGGCTGCGACATCATCACCGAGATGACGCTGTCGGGCGAGCTGGACCAGTTGTTCGAGAAGGAGGGCGTGGCCTACGACAAGGCCGCCGCCGAGAAGATCCGCGAAGCAAACGCCTGATCCCGAGGGGGCGCCGGGGGTCAGCCCGCGGCGCTCTTCTCCTCCGCCCGCTCCGCGAGGGTCTCCGACCGTTCGGCCAGTTCGCGCAGCGTCTCGATCAGTTCCGGCGGAACGGCCGGGATCTCGGCGGGAGTCGGTTCGGGGCGCGCGCGCAGCGTCTCCACCTCGCGCGACAGATCCGCGACACGCCGTTCCGCCTCGCGAAGCTGGTCCTGCAGCCCCGTGGTGCGATCGGCCAGCATGAGCCCGGCCATCAGCAGCGTGCGGGCCTCCGCCTGCCGCCCGATCTGGTCCTGGAGCGCCTGCGCCTCGGCCGCGAGAAGCGCGGCGGCGCGATGCAGGAAGGATTCCTCCCCGTCCTGGCAGGCGACCTCGTAGTCGCGCCCGCCGATGGTGATGGTCTGCTCAGCCATGATCCCTCTCCTCGCTGCGATGGTCGGCCAGGGCGGCGATGATCGCCTCGATCTCGGTCCGGTCGCTGGCGCGGGCTGCCCGCAAAGCCTCGATTTCGGCGGCCATGGCCCCCTGCGCCGCCTCCGCGCCCCCGGCCCCATCGGAGGCACCGTCTCGCAGCCGCTCGCAGGTCTCGCGCAGGCGGTCGACGCTGGCCCTGAGCCTTGCGCGATCCTCCTCCAGCGCCGCGATCTGCGCGCGCATCGCGGCCGTCTCCCGCTCCAGTTCCTCGGCCCTGATCCGGTGCGCCTCGGCCTCGCCTTCCAGCCGCTCGCGCGCCGCCCGCTCCGCGTCGGCGTCGTCGGGGCCAGGCCGTCCGGATCGTCCTTGCCGGCGCTCGCCGGCTTGAACGTCTCGACCGCGGCCGCGATCCTGTCCAGCGCCGCCTGTAGCCGGGCCTGGGTCTCGGTGATGTCCTGCATGGTCGTCCTTCCACGGGGCGGGGACCGCGCGAGTCGCCCGTTTCGGTGCAGTAAATCGCAAGCGGGGGCGCATTTCAGCCCCCAATCGCGGTTTGTGCCGGGCCGCGATCTTGCGCTTCATCCCGGGCTTGGTATCACCCTGAGGACCGCCGCCGTCTCGCTCAAGGATCCCGTCCCATGGATATCGCCGCCCTCCGCGACCGTCACCCCGATCACTGGATGCGCGCCACCGCGATCCGGATGCTGGCCATGGACGCGGTCGCCGCGGCGAAATCCGGCCATTCCGGCATGCCGATGGGCATGGCCGACATCGCCACCGTCCTGTGGTCGCGGCACCTGAAGTTCGACGCCGCCGAGCCCGGCTGGCCCGACCGCGACCGCTTCGTGGTCTCCAACGGCCACGGCTCGATGCTGCTCTATGCGCTGCTCTACCTGACCGGCGTGCCGGGCATGACCCTCGATGAGATCCGCAACTTCCGCCAGTGGGGCGCCAAGACGGCCGGCCATCCCGAGCACGAGGCACGCCAACGGGATCGAGGTGACCACCGGTCCCGCTGGGGCAGGGGCTCGCCACCTCCGTGGGCATGGCCATCGCCGAGGAGGCCCTGCGGGCCCGGTTCGGCGCCGGGATCGTCGATCACCACACCTACGTCTTCGCCGGCGACGGCTGCCTGATGGAGGGCGTGAGCCACGAGGCCATCGCGCTCGCCGGGCACCAGAAGCTGTCCCGCCTCGTCGTCTTCTTCGACGACAACGGCATCTCCATCGACGGCAAGGTCTCGCTCGCGGATTCCACCGACCAGGCGAAGCGGTTCGAGGCCGCGGGCTGGCACGTCCAGTCCGTCGACGGCCACGATCCCGACGCCATCGACGCGGCCATCGCGGAAGCGAAGAAGGCCGACCGCCCCTCGATGATCGCCTGCCGCACCCATATCGCGCTGGGCTCGGCGGCGCAGGACACCGGCAAGGGCCACGGCGCGCTCACCGACGATCAGCTGATCGCCGATACCCGCGCCGCCTATGGCTGGAACAGCGCGCCCTTCGACACTCCCGCCGAGGTGGCGGCGTGGTGGCAGGAGGTCGGCAGCCGCGGCGCCGAGGCCCGCGCCGAATGGCAGGGGCGCGTCGACGCGCTCGGCCAGTCCAAGCGACGCCAGTTCGACACCGCCATGGCGCGCGAACTGCCCAAGAAGCTCACCTCCACCCTCAAGGCGCTGAAGAAGCAGATCTCCGAGGGCGCCCCGAAGGTCGCCACCCGGAAATCCTCCGAGATGGTGCTGGAGGTCGTGAACCCGATCGTGCCCGAGACTCTGGGCGGATCGGCCGACCTCACCGGCTCCAACAACACCCTGACCGAAGGCCTCGGGGTCTTCTCGCCCGAGAACCGCAAGGGCCGCTACATCCATTTCGGCATCCGCGAGCACGGCATGGCGGCGGCGATGAACGGCATGGCGCTGCATGGCGGCATCCGCCCCTATGGCGGCACCTTCATGGTCTTCACCGATTACGCCCGGCCCGCGATCCGGCTCTCGGCGCTGATGGGCGCGCCGGTCACCTACGTGATGACGCACGATTCCATCGGCCTGGGCGAGGACGGCCCGACGCATCAGCCGGTCGAGCACCTGGCCATGCTCCGCGCCACGCCGAACCTGCAGGTGATCCGCCCCTGCGACACGGTCGAGACGGCCGAGGCCTGGGAGATCGCGCTCCGCACCATGGACCGGCCCACGGTCCTTGCCCTGACCCGTCAGGGCCTGCCGACGCTGAGGACCGAGCACAAGACGCGGAACCTGAGCGAGCAGGGCGCCTATGTCCTGGCCGAGGCCGAGGGCAAGCGCCAGGCGGTGCTGATGGCCACCGGATCCGAGGTCTCGCTCGCGATGGAGGCGAAGAGGACGCTGGAGGCCGAGGGGATCGGCACCCGCGTGGTCTCCATGCCCTCCTTCGAGCTTTTCGCCGAGCAGGACGAGAGCTACCGCCGCCGCGTCCTGCCCGCCTCCGCCGTGCGCGTCGGCATCGAGGCCGCCGCGCGCCAGGGCTGGGATCGCTGGCTCCTGGGCGAGCGCGGGCGCGAGGCCAAGGCCGGCTTCGTCGGAATGGAGGGCTTCGGCGCCTCCGCTCCCGCCGAGGTCCTGTTCGAGAAATTCGGCATCACCGCCGAGGCGGTGGTCGAGAAGGTGAAGTCCCTGCTCTGACGGCAGGGGCCGCCGGCCCGGGGCTGTGCGAAACGATCGAAACCGGGCGGGGCGGGGCGCCGCCCGGCCCCTTCACCCCCTCGCAAATTCCCCGGCGCCGGGTTTCAACCCAGCGCGCGTTCGAAGCTGGTGCGCCAGATCTCCGTAAGCTCCGCCAGCGGCGCCGATTTCGATCCCAGCGTCACCGTGTCGCCCCCGAACCGGCCCACATGCCGGATCGGCACGCCGGCCCGGCCGGCCCGGATCATCAGTTCCTCCGCGGCGTCGAAGCCGCAGGCGATCAGGTAGCGCCCCTGGTCCTCTCCGAACAGGCTCGCGGTCTTCTTCTTCTTGTCGATGGTCACGCCGAGTCCCGCCGCCGCGGCCATCCCGAAGGCGGCGAGCGCCAGCCCGCCCTCCGACAGGTCGGTGGCGGCGTGGATGCGGTCGCGGTTCTCCAGCACGAAGTGACCGTTGCGCCGTTCCGCCTTCAGGTCGACCGGCGGCGGCGGACCCTCGTGCCGCCCGAACGCCACCGACAGGAGCGCCGAGCGGCCCAGATGGCCCTTCGTCTCGCCGATGACGAGGGCGAGATCCCCGGCCTGCGGGGTGGCGCCGATGACCTCGTCCAGGTCGTCGATCAGGCCGACCGCGCCGATCGTCGGGGTGGGCAGGATGCCGGCCCCGTCGGTCTCGTTGTAGAGCGAGACGTTGCCCGACACGATCGGCACGTCGAGCGCGGCGCAGGCGGCGGCGATTCCCCTGATCGCGCCCACGAACTGCCCCATGATCTCGGGCTTCTCGGGATTGCCGAAATTCAGGTTGTCGGTCGTCGCCAATGGACGCGCGCCCACGGCCACGAGGTTGCGCCATGCCTCCGCGACCGCCTGCTTGCCGCCCTCGGCCGGGTCGGCGACGACATAGCGCGGCGTCACGTCGGCGGTGAAGGCCAGCGCCTTGCGGGTGCCGTGGACGCGCACGATGCCCGCGCCCTGGCCCGGCGTGCGGATCGTGTCGGCGCCCACCTGGGTGTCGTACTGCTCCCAGATCCAGTGCTTCGAGGCGTGCCCCGGATGGGAGATCAGCGCCTTCAGTCCCTCGATCGCGTCGATCCTCGGCGCGTTCTCCAGCGGCGCGGGCGGCGGTGTCGGTTCCCATGGGCGGTCGTATTCGGGCGCGGCCCCCGACAGGGTCGACAGCGGCAGGTTCGCCTTCTCCGCGCCGCCATGGGCGACGACGAAGCGGTCCTCGGCGATGGTCTCCCCCACCACCGCGAAATCCAGGTCCCACTTCTCGAAGACGGCGCGCGCCGCATCCTCCTTTGCCGGGTCCAGCACCATGAGCATGCGCTCCTGGCTTTCCGACAGCATCATCTCGTAGGCGGTCATGCCGGGCTCGCGCTGCGGCACGGCGTCGAGGTTCAGCCGCACGCCCAGCCCCCCCTTGTCGCCCATCTCCACCGCCGAACAGGTCAGACCGGCCGCGCCCATGTCCTGGATCGAGATCACCGCCCCCGTCTCCATCAGCTCCAGGCAGGCCTCCATCAGCCGCTTCTCGGTGAAGGGGTCGCCGACCTGCACGGTGGGTCGCTTGTCCTCGATCGTGTCGTCGAACTCCGCGCTCGCCATGGTCGCGCCGCCGACGCCGTCGCGCCCCGTCTTCGCCCCGAGATACACCACCGGCATGCCCACGCCCGAGGCGGCCGAGTAGAAGATCCGATCGGTGCGCGCGATCCCGGCGGCGAAGGCGTTGACGAGGCAATTGCCGTTATAGGACGGATCGAACCTGACCTCGCCGCCCACGTTCGGCACGCCGAAGGCGTTGCCGTATCCGCCGATCCCCTCGACCACCCCGTGCACCAGCTGCTTCGTCTTGGGGTGGTCCACCGCCCCGAAGCTCAGCGCGTCCATCGCCGCCACCGGCCGGGCCCCCATGGTGAAGACGTCCCGCAGGATGCCGCCCACGCCGGTGGCCGCGCCCTGGTAGGGCTCGATGTAGGAGGGGTGGTTGTGGCTCTCCATCTTGAAGACCACCGCCTGACCGTCGCCGATATCCACCACGCCGGCGTTCTCGCCCGGTCCGCAGATCACCTGCGGCCCCGTCGTCGGCAGCGTCCGCAGCCATTTCTTCGACGACTTGTAGGAACAGTGCTCGTTCCACATCGCCGAGAAGATGCCGAGCTCGGTGAAGCTCGGCTCGCGGCCGAGGATCTCGAGGATGCGCTCGTATTCGTCGGGTTTCAGCCCGTGGGCGGCGATCAGGTCTTCGGTGATGTCGGGATCGGACAAGGGTAGCACCTCGGGCTCGGGGGATCGCCCCGGTGTCTACTCGCTCCGCGGCCCGCAGGAAAGCGCCCCAAGGCGCCTCACGCCTGCCGGGATTGCGCAATGACGCGGCGCCGCGCGGAAAAACCGGGCACCAAGGGGCGCCGGCGGACCGCCCCAGTCAAGGCCGTCAGGGCCTCCCTTGCAATGCCGGCGAAAATGGTCTGAACCTGCGATAGGCAAAAAAAGGCCGGGCACAAAGGCCCGGCCAGTCCAACAGGGAGGTAAGGCGGCGGACGATTGTCAACGCCGCCTACTCCCGCATCTAGACCTGACACCCGGGCCGATCAAGTTCACCGCTCCGAGCAGTTTGCAGTACCGCTATGCGCCGAGCGCATGGCTCCGCGTCTCGGTCAGCGACTTGCCCCTGGCCGTCTCGGTCAGTTCCGCCAGGATGAAGTCGCGGAAGGCCGAGATCCGCTGCGAATGCCGCAATTCCTCGGGATAGGCGAGATAGACCGGGATCTGCGCCGATTCCACGTCCGGCAGCACCCGCTCCATCTCGGGGAAGTCCACCAGCAGGTAATCCGGCAGGACGCCGATCCCCAGCCCGTTCAGCACCCCCTGCAGCACGCCGAAATAGTTGTTCACCGTCAGGGTGGAGGGGATGCCCAGCGCATGCAGGCTCTCGATCAGGGTTTGCCCGGAGGAGACCTGGTGCGCGGTGACCGCCTGGCTGATCAGCCGATGGCGCGGCAGGTCCTGCAGGGTCTCGGGCCGCCCGACCTCGTCGAGATAGGCGGGCAGGGCATAGAGGCGCATCCGCACGGTGTTGAGCCGCTTGCGCACCAGGTCCGCCTGGCTGGGCTCCTTCATGCGGATCGCCACGTCGGCCTCGCGCATGGGCAGGTCCAGCACCCGCTCCTCCAGCATCAGGTCGATCTTGAGGTTGGGATATTGCGCATAGAGCTTCGACAGGCGCGGCACCAGCCACAGCGTGCCGAAGCCGGTGGTCGTCGTCACGCGCAGTTCGCCGAAGACCTCGTCGCGGCTGTCGCGGATGCGCGCCGCCGCCGTGTCCAGCCGCCGGTTCATCGAACTGGTCGCATCGTGCAGCAGTTCGCCCTGCTCGGTGAGGATCAGGCCGCGCGCGTGGCGATGGAACAGGACCGTCTCCAGGCTCTCCTCCAGCGCCCGGATCTGCCGGCTGACGGCCGACTGGCTCAGATGCAGGGCCTCTCCCGCGGCCGTCAGCGACCCCGCTTCGGCCACGGCGTGGAACACCCTCAGCTTGTCCCAGTCCATCGACGCGTCCTTCTCGAAAAGTGTGCAACCGGCGCCGCAGAGATCGGCATTTCCACCGCCCCCGCAAGGTCGGCCGGCGCAGATTTTGTGAATTGTAGGCCAACCCTAAACCGTTACGCTGAATTTTGGGTAGCGGAGGATGAAAAATGTCGCGTCACGACGTCCGGCTGTCGGATCGCTACGATCTCGATGTCTCTCCGGTGCTGCTCAACGGCACGCAGGCGCTCGTCCGCCTGATGCTGATGCAGAAGGCCCGCGACCGCGCCGCGGGGCTGAACACCGCCGGCTACGTCAGCGGCTACCGGGGCTCTCCGCTGGGCGGCGTGGACATCAACATGGCCAAGGCCGCGAAGCTGCTGTCCGAGAACGACGTCCTGTTCCAGCCCGGGTTGAACGAGGATCTCGCCGCCACCGCGATCTGGGGCACGCAGCAGGCGGGCCTGCGGGGCGACGGCCGCTTCGACGGCGTGTTCTCGCTCTGGTACGGCAAGGGGCCGGGCGTCGACCGCTCGGGCGACGTGATGCGCCATGCCAACATGGCCGGCACGGCGCGCTTCGGCGGCGCGATCATGGCCATGGGCGACGACCACACCGGCGAGAGTTCCACCACCTGCCACCAGTCCGACTGGGCCATGGTCGATGCCTACATGCCGGTCCTGTCGCCCGCCGGCGTGCAGGAGATCCTCGATTTCGGCCTCTACGGCTTCGCGCTGTCGCGGTTCGCCGGCGTCTGGGCGGGGCTGAAGCTGATGAAGGACACGGTGGAGGTCACCTCGGTCGTCGATGGCCGCCCCGACCGGATGTCCTTCGTCGAGCCGACCTTCCCGATGCCCGAGGACGGGCTGAACATCCGCCTCGGCGACCACTGGGTCGCGCAGGAGGCGCGGATGATCGACCACAAGCGCTTCGCGGCCGAGGCCTTCTCCCGCGCCAACGGCATGGACCGGCGGGTCTGGGGCCGCCCGGGGGCGAAGATCGGCCTGGTCGCCGCGGGCAAGAACTGGCTCGACCTCACCCACGCGCTGTCGCTCCTCGGGATCGACGCGTCCCGCGCCGAGGATCTGGGCCTGACCACCTACAAGATCGGCCAGACCTTCCCGCTCGACATGGCGGGGTTCCACGACTGGGCCGAGGGGCTGGAGCTGATCGTGGTGGTCGAGGAGAAGCGCAAGCTGATCGAGATCCAGATCAAGGAGGCGATCTTCGACGACCGCCGCGGCCGGCGCGTCTATGGCTGGTACAAGGGCGGCGCGGGCGGCATGCATCGCGACGAGCTGTTCCCCACCCGGATGAGCCTCGATCCCGTCCTGATCGCCGAACGCCTCGGGGAAATCCTCGTCGAGGAGGGCCGGGCCAACGAGGACATGCGCGGCCGCATCGCGCGCCTGTCGGAGGCGCGCCGCGCCGACCATGCCGAGGAGATCGCGGTCCGCACGCCCTATTTCTGCGCCGGCTGCCCGCACAACACCTCCACCACGCTCCCCGAGGGCTCCCGCGCCTATGCCGGGATCGGCTGCCATATCATGGCGATGTGGATGGACCGGGAGACGTCGAACTACACCCATATGGGCGCCGAGGGGGCGAACTGGATCGGCGAGGCGCCGTTCTCCACCACCCCGCACGTGTTCCAGAACATCGGCGACGGCACCTACAACCATTCCGGCATTCTCGCGATTCGCGCAGCACTCGCCGCCGGCACCAACATCACCTACAAGATCCTCTACAACGACGCCGTCGCCATGACCGGCGGGCAACCGAACGAGGGCGACCTGCATCCCGACCGGATCGCCCGCGAACTGGCCGCCATGGGCGTGCAGAAGATCGACGTGGTCTTCGATCCCAAGGAGGAACCCATCCGAGACAGCTTTCCGAGCCTTGTCGGCTGGCACGAGCGCGATGCCCTGCCGAAGGTCATGGAGGAGTGCCGCGACACGCCCGGCGTCTCGGCGATCATCTTCGTCCAGACCTGCGCGGCCGAGAAGCGGCGCCGGCGCAAGCGCGGCACCTTCCCCGATCCCGACCGCCGCGTCTTCATCGATACCGATGTCTGCGAGGGCTGCGGCGATTGCGGCGTGCAGTCGAACTGCGTCGCCATCGTGCCCGTCGAGACGGAGCTCGGTCGCAAGCGGGCGATCGACCAGTCCCAGTGCAACAAGGACTATTCCTGCCTCAAGGGGTTCTGCCCCTCCTTCGTCACCGTCGAGGGGGGCACCTTGCGCAAGGAGGCCACCGCCGAGATCGACGTGGGCGACCTGCCGGAACCGGACCTGCCGAAGATCGACGGCACCTGGAACGTCGTGATCGCGGGGGTGGGGGGCACCGGGGTCGTCACGCTCGGCGCGCTCCTCGCCATGGCCGCGCATCTCGACGGGCGCGGGGCGGGGATGATGGAGATGGCGGGCCTCGCGCAGAAGGGGGGCGCGGTCCACATCCATTGCCGCATCGGCGAGCGCCCCGGCGACATCTCGGCGATCCGCGTGGCCACGGGGGAGGCAGATGCCGTGATCGGCGGCGATCTGGTGGTCAGCGCCGGGGCGAAGACCCTGGGCCTGATGGCGCGCGGGCGCACCGGCGCGGTCGTGAACAGCCACGAGATCGTGACCGGCGCCTTCACCCATGATCCGAATTTCAGGATCCCCACGGAGGACCTGACCGCGGCGCTCGGGCGCCGGCTCGGCGACAGGTTGCAAAGCTTCGACGCCACCGCGCTCGCGCAGGTGGCGATGGGAGACACGATCTTCTCCAACATGATCGTTCTGGGTGCCGCTTGGCAGACGGGACTCCTACCGGTTTCCTACGGGTCTTTGACCAGGGCCATCGAGCTGAACGGGGCCGCGGTGAAGGACAACCTGCGGGCCGTGGAACTGGGGCGCTGGGCGGCCGAGATGCCCGAGGCCGCCGCCCGCGCGGCCACGTCGCGAACGGTCGAATTGCCGCGACCCACCGAAGACCGAATCGCCTTCCGCGAGCGCCATCTCGCCGCCTACCAGTCCCGCCGCCTGGCCCGCCGCTACCGCGCCCTGGTGGACCGCGTCGACGACCCCGACCTGCGCCTCGCAGTGGCCGAGGGATATCACAAGCTGTTGTCCTACAAGGACGAATACGAGGTGGCGCGGCTTCTCTCCACCACCCGCCGTAAGGTGGCGGAGACATTCGACGGCGCCCCGAGGCTCACCTATCACCTCGCCCCCCCGGCCCTCGGCGGCGAAGCGGGAGGGCGCCCGAGGAAGCGTGCCTTCGGCCCCTGGATCGAGCGCCTCTACCCTTGGCTCGCCCGCGGGCGCGTGCTGCGCGGCACCTGGCTCGATCCCTTCGGCCACACCGCCGAACGCCGCGCCGAACGCGCCCTGATCCGCCAGTACGAGGCGGACATGGCGGAAATCCTCCCCCGCGCGGGGGCCAACCCCGAGGCGGCCCGCGCTCTCGCCCGCCTGCCGCTGGAGATCCGCGGCTTCGGGCCGGTCAAGATGGCCAACCTGCACAAGGCCGAAGCCCGTCGCGTCGAGCTTCTGGAGGCGATCCGCCACCCCGACGGCGCCACCCGTCATGCCGCCGAATAGCGCCCCTCACCGGGCGGGCCCAAAGGATCATGGACTTTCCGGGCGCTCTCCCCTAAGCGCTGCCGTCGCGCCCCGCGGGGGTGATCGCAACGGGAACGGGACGATGGCGGTCGGCGTGTTCGATAGCGGCCTGGGGGGGCTGACGGTGCTGCGCGCGCTGGAGCGGCGGCTGCCCGACATTCCCTTCGTCTATTTCGCCGATTCCGCCCATGCGCCCTACGGCGTCCGCGCCGCCGGCGATATCTACGACCTCACCTGCGCCTCGGTGGAGAGATTGTGGGGGGAGGGCTGCGACCTGGTGGTGCTGGCCTGCAACACCGCCTCGGCCGCCGCGCTGCGCCGCATGCAGGAAAGCTGGCTGCCGCGGGACAAGCGGGTGCTGGGCGTCTTCGTGCCCCTGATCGAGGCGCTGACCGAGCGGCGCTGGGGCGACAATTCCCCCCCGCGCGAAGTCCGGGTGAAGAACGTCGCGCTCTTCGCCACCCCCGCTACCGTCTCGTCCCGCGCCTTCCAGCGCGAGTTGGCCTTTCGCGCCATCGGCGTCGATGTGGAGGCTCAGGCCTGCGGCGGCGTGGTGGACGCCATTGAGGAGGGCGATGCGATTCTGGCCGAGGCGCTGGTCCGCTCCCATGTGGAGGCGCTGAAGCGCAAGATGCCGGAGCCGCAGGCGGCGATCCTGGGCTGCACCCATTACCCGCTGCTGGAGGAGATCTTCCAGGATGCGCTGGGCCCGGAGGTCGAGGTCTACAGCCAGGCCGACCTCGTTGCCGAGAGCCTGGCCGATTACCTCGCCCGCCATCCCGGCATGGTCGGGCGGGGCGAGGCCAGGTTCCTGACCACGGGCGATCCGCGCCGGGTCTCGGGACAGGCGACGCAGTTCCTGCGCCGCGGGATCGTTTTCGAAGGGGCCTGAGGGCCGGAGGGCAGAATGACCAGGACCACCGCCATCCTCGGCGCCAGCGGCTATACCGGCGCCGAACTCGTCCGCCTGATCGCGGGCCATCCCGAACTGGAGATCCGGGCCCTGTCCGGCGAACGCAAGGCGGGACAGGCCATGGGCGAGGTCTTTCCGCATCTGCGCCATCTCGACCTGCCGAAGCTGCAGCGAATCGAGGAGATCGACCTTTCCGGCATCGACCTGGTGTTCTGCGCCCTGCCGCATGCGACGAGCCAGGAGGTGATCGCCGGGCTGCCGCGGGATCTGAAGGTGGTGGACCTCTCGGCCGATTTCCGGCTGCGGGCGGCGGCGGATTACGAGAAATGGTACGGTCGGGCGCACGGCGCCGTCGATCTCCAGGGCGAGGCCGTCTATGGCCTGACCGAGTTCTACCGCGAGGAGATCCGGGCGGCGCGGCTGGTGGCCGGGACGGGCTGCAACGCCGCCACCGGGCAGTTCGCCCTGCGCCCCTTGGTCGAGGCCGGCGCGATCGACCTCGACGAGATCATCCTCGACCTGAAATGCGGCGTGTCCGGCGCCGGCCGGTCGCTGAAGGAGAACCTGCTCCACGCCGAATTGAGCGAGGGATTCCATGCCTATGCGGTAGGCGGCCTCCACCGCCACCTGGGCGAGTTCGACCAGGAGTTCTCGGCCCTCGCGGGGCGGAAAGTCGAGGTCCAGTTCACGCCGCATCTCGTGCCGGCCAATCGCGGCATCCTCGCGACGGCCTATGTCCGCGGCGATCCCGCGGCGATCCATCGTGTCCTCGCCGCGCGCTATGCCGAGGAGCCGTTCATCGTGACGCTGCCCTTCGGCGAGGCGCCCTCCACCCGGCATGTCCGGGGCTCGAACTACTGCCATCTGGGCGTGGTGGCGGACCGGCGCGCGGGACGGGCCATCGTGATCGCCGCCCTCGACAATTTGACCAAGGGATCCTCCGGCCAGGCTGTGCAGAACGCGAACCTGATGCTAGGCATCGAGGAAACCGCGGGGCTGATGGCGGCCCCCGTCTTCCCGTGAGGGCCCGGTGCGGGGACTGAAGAAGAAACGCAGGATCCAGGTCATCGCCCTGGCCGTGGTGGCGCTGATCGCCTCGACCGCGCTCATCGGCTACGCGATGCGCGACGGCATCAACTTCTTCCGCTCGCCCAGCCAGGTGGCCGAGGCGCCGCCCGAACCGTCGGAGGTGTTCCGCATCGGTGGACTCGTCGAGGCGGGGTCGCTGGTGCGGGGGCAGGGCGAGACCATCCTCTTCAACGTCACCGACGGAGCGGCGAGCGTGCCCGTCGCCTATGCCGGCGTTCTGCCGGATCTCTTCGGCGAGGGCGAGGGCATGGTCGGGACGGGCCGGTTCGTCGACGGCACGTTCCACGCCACCGAGATCCTCGCCAAGCATGACGAATCCTACATGCCCAAGGAGGTGATCGACAGCCTCGAGGAGCAGGGCATGTACCGGCCACCGGACGGCTCGGTGTCGATGAATTAACCCGCAATCCGGAACTTCCCTCCTGTGTCAAGTGCAGGGAATCCGGAAAAATGCCACGCGCCGACCGCCAGACAGACACCGATCCCGCGGCTCCGTTCGGGGCGGTCGCGATCGCCGTCTCGCGATCGACGGGCCCCTCCCCGCGCCGCTTCCATGCGGGGCGCCAGCCTCGCCGTATCGCCGTCGCGCCGGGTCCGCACGGCCTCGGAGGCGAGGAGGTCGGGTGCGGACGCGTCACGTGACCAGGTCACCTTGCGCGACAGGCAGCGGAAGGGGGGTGTGATGGGGCCGGAGATCTTCCTCGATGTCCTTTCGGATCACGGGCCATGGGCGCTTCTGGTCTTCTACCTGCTGTGGCGCGACGCTCAGAAGGACGCCGCCACGCGGGAGGCCCTGAACAAGAACACGGCGGTGCTGATCGAGCTGGCCACGCTCCTGCGCACGCAGATCGGAGGCTTCGGCGGCAGATGACCTGGAAGAGGCTGTGGATCCTGCTCACCCGGCGTGAGCTCAAGGACGATCTCGCGCGCCATCGCCACGCCGTCGATCGACTGGACGAAGCCGTCAGGGAGGTGTTTCGGCAATGAAGATCGCGGTCTTCGGTATCGGCGCAGTGTTCGCGCTGATCGCGACGGGGGTGGCCCTGGGCGGCTATGCCCCGGTCTACCAGCTGTCCTTCGGCACCTTCGCCATCATGGCCATGGCGATCGGGGCCACCTTCTTCTGGCTCTACCGGAGGCGCTCGACGCCGCTCGCCCTCGGCATGGCGCTGTCCTGGGCCGGGTCGGCCGGGGTGATCGGCTGGTGGTACGTTCTGGCGCTGTTGGACCGGCCGGACGGGATGGTGGACAATTCGCTGCTCTTCGTCTTCCTGGCCACGCACATGACCGGTGCCTTCATGCATTTCCGGGTGATCGGCTCCACGCTGGGATGGGCGCCGGGGCTGTGGGTCCTCGTCCCGGTGGGGGGCTTCCTGCTGACGCTGGCGGCGACGCTCCTGATCTAAAGCGCGCCTTCTGCGGCGACACGTCCGCCTGCGCCCCATTGGCGCGCAGGGCGAGCCGCGCTATTGCGAAGGCATGATCATCGAGCTCGGACATTTCGCCCTCATCCTCGCCCTGGTGATGGCGGCGATCCAGGCCGTCCTGCCCCTCGTCGGGGCGGCGCGGGGATGGCGCGGCTTCATGGCTGCGGCCGAGCCGGCGGCCACGGCGCAGTTCCTGTTCCTGCTGTTTTCCTTTGCCGTTCTGACTTGGGGCTTCGTCACGTCGGACTTCTCGCTCCGGCTGGTGACGGCCAATTCGCATACCGCGAAACCGCTCATCTACAAGATCAGCGGCGTCTGGGGGAATCACGAGGGGTCGATGCTCCTGTGGTGCCTGATCCTGGCACTCTATGCCGCGCTGGCGGCGTGGTTCGGCGGCAATCTGAGCGAGACGCTGAAGGCGCGGGTGCTGGGGGTGCAGGGCGCGATCAGTGTGGCCTTCCTGTGCTTCCTGGTCTTCACCTCCAACCCGTTCGCCCGGCTCGAAGTGCCGCCGTTGAACGGCGAGGATCTCAATCCGCTCCTGCAGGATCCCGGCCTCGCCTTCCATCCGCCGTTCCTCTATCTCGGCTATGTGGGCCTCTCGATGGCGTTCTCCTTCGCCGTCGCCGCCCTGATCGAGGGGCGGGTGGATGCGGCATGGGGCCGCTGGGTTAGGCCCTGGACGCTCTCGGCCTGGATGTTCCTCACGGTGGGCATCGCGCTGGGCTCGTGGTGGGCCTATTACGAACTCGGCTGGGGCGGGTTCTGGTTCTGGGACCCGGTGGAGAATGCGAGCTTCATGCCCTGGCTCATCGCCGCGGCGCTGCTGCATTCCGCGATCGTGGTCGAGAAGCGCGAGGCGCTGAAATCCTGGACCATCCTGCTGGCGATCCTGGCCTTCGGCTTCTCCCTGATCGGGGCCTTCATCGTGCGGTCCGGCGTGCTGACCAGCGTCCACGCCTTCGCCAACGACCCCGAGCGCGGCGTCTATCTCCTGGCGATCACGGGGATCTTCATGGGCGGCGCGCTGACACTCTATGCCGCGCGGGCGGCCGCGCTGCAGTCACGGGGCGTCTTCGCCCTGAGCAGCCGGGAATCCGCACTCGTGGCGAACAACATCCTGCTCGCGGTCTCGGCCTTCGTGGTCTTCGTGGGCACGGTCTGGCCGCTGGTGGCCGAAATGGCCTTCGACCGAAAGCTGTCGGTGGGGGCGCCGTTCTTCGACGCGGCATTCACGCCCTTCATGGTGGCGCTCGCGGTGCTCCTGCCGCTCGGCGCGACGATGCCCTGGAAGCGGGCGCGGATCGGCCGCGTGGCGGGACAGCTGCGCGGTGCGCTGATCCTCTCGGTCGCGCTGGGCGGGCTGGTCTGGGCGCTTCAGACCGGGCGGTCGATCCTCGCCCCGGTGGGGGCGGCGCTGGCGGCCTGGCTGGTGCTCGGCGCGCTGGTCGATCTGCGCCAGCGGGCGGGACGGGGCGAATTTTCGACGAGAATTCGGCGCCTTGCCCGGCTGCCCCGCGCCGATTGGGGCAAGGCGGTGGCCCATGCGGGCTTCGGCGTGACGCTGTTCGGCGTGGCCGCCCTGACCGCCTGGCAGGTCGAAGACATCCGCGTCGCCCAAATTGACGAGACCTTCCCGGTCGGGCCCTACGAGATCACGCTGGCCGGCGTGGAGCGGTTCGACGGGCCGAACTACGCCACCACGATGGCGACGATCGAGGTGGCCCGAGCCGGGCGCCCGGTCGCCACCCTGAGGCCGGAGAAGCGGTTCTATCCGGTGGCGCGCATGCCGACCACCGAGGCGGCGATCGACAACGGGGTGCTGCGGGATCTCTACCTCGTCATCGGCGATCCGCAGGTTGGCGGCGGCTGGACCGTCCGCAGCTACATCAAGCCCTTCGCGAACTGGATCTGGGCGGGCTGCATCATCATGGCGCTGGGTGGCGGTCTCAGCCTGTCGGATCGGCGCCACCGTGTCGCGGCCGGCGCGGCGAAGGCGCCCCGCGCGGCGGTGCCCGCGGAATGAGGTGGCTGGCTCTCTGCCTCGCGCTCTGCTTCGCGCTCCCGGCCGGGGCGGTTCAGCCGGACGAGATCCTCGACGATCCGGTTCTGGAGGAACGCGCGCGCGACCTGTCCGAGGGTCTGCGCTGCCTCGTCTGCCGCAACGAGAACATCGATGAGTTGAATGCCGACCTGGCGCGAGATCTGCGGATCGCGGTGCGCGAACGGCTCGTGGCCGGGGATACCGACGCCGAGGTCATCGACTACCTCGTCGACCGCTACGGCGAGTACGTCCTCCTGCGGCCCCGGGCCGACGGAGCGAACCTCATCCTGTGGCTGGCCGGCCCGGCCATGCTCGTCGCGGGCGTGGCGGTCGCGACCGTGGCGCTCGGCCGCCGCCGCGGCGTGGCGCGCCGCGACGCCGCGTTGAGCGCCGAGGAACGCGCCCGCCTCGAGGCCCTGCTGAAGGAGTGACGGGGCGTTCCGGGTTTCACGCCCCGGCGGCTTTTGCCACCCTCCGCGCGCAGCCTGGAGGGACCCCGCGATGAACTACGAGACGATTCGCTACGACGTCGAGGACGGCGTGGCCGTGATCACACTGGATCGCCCGGACCGGCGGAACGCCCTGAACACGCAGATGCGGGCCGAGATCACCCACGCGGCGACCGCCGCCGGCCAAGCCTCCCGCGTCCTTGTCCTCACGGGGGCGGGGGACGCGTTCTGCTCGGGGCAGGACCTGGCGGACGGGGCGACCGCGGCGGACATGGACCTCGAACGGGTGCTGCGGGACGAGTACGAGCCGCTGTTGAAGGCGATCACCGACTGTCCGGTGCCGACGATCTCGGCGGTGAAGGGGCCCGCGGCGGGGGCGGGGGCGAATCTGGCCCTGGCGGCCGACGTGGTGATCGCCGCCGAGAGCGCCGTCTTCCTGCAGGCCTTTACCCGGATCGGCCTGATCCCCGATGCCGGCGGCACATACTGGCTGCCGCGGCAGATGGGGCTTGCCAAGGCCATGGGGGCCGCCCTCTTCGCCGAACCGATCCCGGCCCGGCAGGCGAGCGATTGGGGCATGATCTGGGAGGCCGTGCCGGAGGCCGAGTTCGAGGCCCGGTGGCAGGACCGCGCCCGCACGCTGGCCCGCGGCCCGACCGAGGCCTATCGCGGCGTCAAGCGCAGCCTGCGCGAGAGCTTCTCCAACGATCTCGATGCCCAATTGTCGCTGGAGGCCGAAATCCAGGGCCGCATGGGCCGCACGCGCGATTTCCGCGAGGGCGTCATGGCCTTCCTGGAGAAGCGCCCCGCGCGCTACGAGGGACGCTGAGCCGTCAGGGGATCTCCTCGACGCTCACCACCTGCCGGTTCAGGGTCGCCCAGCCATAGCTCGTCATGAAGGCGATGTCGGCGGCGTCCCGACCGACGCCGACGATGGCGATCCGGTCCGGCGAGGCCATGCCGCTCGGATCGACGAGGTGCCAGCGCCCGCCGAGCCAGACCTGTGCCACGGCGTGGAAATCGGGCGGCTGCACGTCGGGTCCGTAGCAGCTGACCATCCGGGCGGGAATGCCCATGGCCCGCGCCAGGGTGATCAGCACATGGGCGAAGTCGCGGCAGATCCCGCGCCGCTGCACGAAGGTCTCCAGCGCCGTGGTGCTGGGCCCGGATGCGCCGGGGGAATAGGTGAAGCGCTGCTCGATCCAGTCGGCCATCTCGCGCACCGCGGCGCCGCCCGAGACGTGGCCGAACTCGGCGGAGACGAAGCTCTGGAACTCGTCCGAGGGACAGTAGCGCGAGGCCATCAGGTAGCGGACCGCCTCGTGCGGGAGGGTATGGACGAGGTCCGGACCGAGGCGGATGATGTCCTCCCGGGGGCGCGTGATCTCGACCTCGGCGGCGTAGTGGCACTTCAGGTGCTCGTCGCAGGACAGCCAGACCCGGGTGCCGATGGAATCCTCGGAACTGATCCGAGCCAGGTAGGTGGTCGATCCGGCATCAAAGCGTTCCGACAGGATGGTCTGGTCCGGCAGGGCCGCGGCCTCGATCTGCACCAGGATGTCGGTGCGGGTTTCCAGCGCGTAGTCGAGCTCGGCCTGGATCTTCAGCTTCATGGGCGGGTTCCCGGAAATGGCTGTGGCCGGCGAACAGGGCCTGTGCGCCGAATGACTGTGAGGAAGGGGAACGCGATCGCGCCCTTGCCGGTTCTCGCTTCGTCCGAACTTCTGGAGACGACCATGACAGATCCCTCGCCACTGTTCACCCCTGTCACGCTGGGTGCGCTGGAGCTTCCAAACCGTGTGCTGATGGCGCCGCTGACGCGCAACCGCGCCCACCCGGACGGCACGCCCTGGGAGAAGGCGCAGGTCTACTATGCCCAGCGGGCGACCGCGGGCCTGATCATCAGCGAGGCCACCCAGGTGACGCCGCGCGGCAAGGGCTACATCGACACGCCCGGCATCCATTCCCAAGACCAGGTGGCCGCCTGGCGCGGGATCACCGACGCGGTCCATGCGCAGGGCGGGCGCGTCTTCCTGCAGTTGTGGCATGTCGGCCGGATCAGCCACGTCTCGCTCCTGCCCGAGGGCGAGACGCCGCAGGCGCCCTCCGCGATCCGTGCCGACCAGAAGACCTTCACCGCCGACGGCTTCACCGACTGCTCCGCCCCGCATGAAATGACGGTGGAGGAGATCGCGGAAACGGTCGAAGCCTTCCGGCAGGGTGCCGAGAACGCTCGTGCGGCCGGGTTCGACGGGGTCGAGATCCATTCGGCGAACGGCTACCTGCTGGATCAATTCCTGCAGGACAAGACCAACCGTCGCGAGGACGATTACGGCGGTCCGGTGGAAAACCGGTTGCGCTTCGTGCGCGAGATCATCGACGCGGTGGCGACGGTCTGGCCGCGGGAACGGATCGGTATCCGCCTCTCGCCGCTGGGGCAGGCCAACGACATCGACGACAGTGACCGCGAAACGCTGTTCACGGCCGTCTACCGGATGATCTCCGAGGCGCGGCTGGCCTACCTGCACGTGGTCGAGGAATTCTACGGCACCGACACGACCGAGGAGGAGGTCGCGCTGCTGAAGCGGCTGCGCGAGAATTTCGAGGGCTTCTACATCTCCAACGGCGGTTTCACCGCCGAGCGGGCGCAGGACGCGCTGTCCTCGGGCCATTGCGACGCGGTGGCGTTCGGCCGGCCCTTCATTGCCAATCCCGATCTGCCCGAGCGGTTCCGCGTGGGCGCCGAGCTGAACCCGCAGGACACTGACACCTTCTACGGCGGCGACGAAAGGGGATACATCGACTATCCCTTCCTCGGCGCGGTGCGCGCCGCATGACGCTCCGGCCCGGGCCAGGTGTGGCCCGGGCGCAGAAACCCCCGGCGAAACGGGCGGGGATGGCGCAGCGCCGTTGCCCGGGCCGGTTCGATATGGCAATCCGGTCCAAACGCCTGTTGCCGAGGGGCCTTTCGCCGATGACAGATTTCGCCGAGCGCCGCCGGAAGATGGTCGACACCCAGGTCCGGCCGTCCGACGTCACGCTGTTCCCCATCATCGAGGCGATGCTCTCGATCCCGCGGGAGCGGTTCGTGCCGACACGCCTGCGCGAGGCGGCCTATCTGGGAGAGAACCTGCCGATCGGCTCGAACCGCGTGATCCTGGAGCCGCGTACCCTGTCCAAGATGCTGAACGTCCTGGCGGTCGGGCCCGAGGACCTCGTGCTCGATCTGGGGCCCGGCTTCGGCTACTCTACCGCCGTCCTGGCCTTCCTGGCGCAGGCTGTCGTCGCGGTGGAGCCGGACGAGCCGCTGGCCACCGAGGCCGAGGCGGCATTGGCCGAGATCGGCATCGACAACGCCGCCGTCCAGACCGGCGAGCTGACGCGCGGGGCGCCCGAGCACGGCCCCTACGATGTGATCGCCATCCAGGGCGCGATCGAGGTCCTCCCCGATGCCATCGACGACCAGCTGGCCGAGGGCGGCCGCATCGCCTGCATTTTCTGGCAGGGGAAGCTCGGCACCTGCCGGCTCGGCATCAAGGCCGACGGGCGGATAAACTGGCGCTATGCCTTCAACGCCTCTGCCCCGGTGCTGCCCGGGTTCGAGAAGAAGACGGAGTTCACCCTATGATCTGGCGCAAGTCCGTAGTGGCGGCCACCGCCGCCGTCTGCCTCGCGGTGACCAGCCTTCCCGCGCGGGCCGAAACCCTGGCCGACGCGCTGGTCCTGGCCTACCGGCATTCCGGCCTGCTGGAGCAGAACCGCGCCGTTCTCCGCGCCGCGGACGAGGACGTGGCCCAGGCGATCGCGCAGCTCCGCCCGATCATCAACTACGCGGTCCGGGCGCAGCGGTCCTACAACTTTCCCAACAACGCGGAGGCGGGGGCCAGTGCGACGACGGGCTTCACCCCGCGGATCTCCGACGATTTCGAGGACACGGCCAGCATCGGCGTCTCCGCCGACCTGCTGCTCTATGACGGCGGGCAAACCCGGTTGGCGATTGATGTGGCGAGGGAGACGGTGCTGGCCACCCGACACGCCCTTGTGCAGGTCGAGCAGCAGGTCCTGTTCGACGCGGTGGTCGCCTATCTCGCCGTGCGCGAGGCCGAGGCGTTCGTCGATCTGGGGCGGTCGAGCGTCGAGTTGTTGGAAGCGGAGCTACAGGCCTCCCGGGACCGGTTCGAGGTCGGCGAGGTGACGCGGACCGACGTGGCCCTCTCCGAGTTGCAGCTGGCCGCGACCCGTTCGCAGCTGTCCTCCGCCCTGGGCGATCTGGAGATCGCGCGGGCGCAGTACGTCCGCGCCGTCGGGCAGGAGCCGGGCGACCTCGCCCCCGTCGGCGGCCAGCCCGAGACGGCCTCGAGCCTCGATGCGGCGCAGGCAGTGGCGCGCCAGATCCACCCGACGATTCGCCAGGACATGCGCGGCATCACCATCGCCGAGCTCAACGTGCTGCGCGCCGAGGCGGCGCGACGCCCCTCCGTCTCGGCCGGGGTTTCGGCTCGGGTCGAGGAGGATTTCACCGAGAGTTTGACGCTCGGACTGGAGATGACCGGCCCGATCTACCAGGGCGGCGGGCTGTCCTCGGCGATCCGGCAGGCCATCGCCCGCCGCGATGAATCCCGTGGCAACCTGCATGTCACGGTCGACGACGTGCTCGAAGCCGTGGCCCAGGCCTGGACCCAGAGGGACGTGGCCGTGGCCCGCATCGATGCGGGACAACTCGAAGTCCGGGCGGCGCGCATCGCCTTCCAGGGCCTTCAGGAAGAGGTCGCCCTCGGGGCCCGGACCACGCTCGACGTGCTCGACGCGGAGCAGGATCTGCAGGATGCGCAGGCCAACCTGATCTCCGCCCAGATCGCCGAGATCCGCTCGGGCTATCAGATCCTCTTCACCATGGGCCTGTTGACCGTCGATCATCTCGGTCTCGGCCTGACCACCTATGACCCGAATGCGTATTACATGGCCGTCAAGGACGCCCCCAATTCGACGCGGATCTCGCCGCAGGGTCGCAAGCTGGACGACCTCATGAAATCGCTCGGCCGCTAGGCCGGGCATCCCTGTCGGCCCCGCGGGAGCGGGCGCGATGAGGCGGGATTCCGCACCGGCCGGCCCGCCCGTGCGCGCTCGGTCCTGACGGAGGATCTCCGGGTCGGCGCCCTATCGTTTCGGCCCGATCCGCGAGTGCCGCATTCCGCTGCACCGGATCTCTCGCACCGGGTCGGCGCGCTCAGGGCGGCGATCGCCGCCGGCCGGAATGCGCGCCCCCAGGCGCTGCGCCCTCCGCCGAGCTGGGCTCACATGGTGACCCTTCCGAAGCGGCAGAGGCGGCCGGACGCGGCTGGTCGTGCGCGAGGACCTCTCTGCCTTGCTCGCTGACGGGCCGGAGGGCCGCCTGCGCCGCTGATCCGCCGGGACGTGGCGCGCGCTCTGGCGGCGCGCCGCCGCGGCTGATCCCCGCAAGACAACCGCCGCGGCCTTTCGGCGCGGCGGTGCTTCCTCCCGGGGCGGAATCTGCGGTGGTCAGGCGGCTTCGGCCTGCGCGGCGTTGCGACGCTCGCTTTCCTCGCGGCTGAGCGCCACGGAGGTCCGAACGCCCTTCTGCACGAATTCCATCAGGCCTGTCACGACCCGCTCGTTGGGGTCGATGCCGGCGCAGGTCAGCACCTCCCGGCCGTCGCGCGACCGGGCCCAGCGGGCGATCTGGTCGGGGCCGTTCCCGTATTTCTTGTCGTCGGCAATCGCATCGTCCAGAGCGGCGAGAACCACCGCGGCGAACAGCTTGCGCGCGCGATTGCCTTGCTCGTGGTTGAATGCGGTTCCATCAACGAAGTCGGCCATTCGTCGTTCCTTGGTTTTTGCTCTTGGCGGTGGACGTGACGCCCCTTATGGACTCTCGACCGGGTCCACTGGGCTGAATTCTCGGAATATCACCTATGCGCTTCGGGCATGGCTGGAGGAGATCTGCGACGACATCGCGCGTGTTGCGTGTGTGCCGAACGACCGATATAGGCCTCGGCAACCTTCCATCAACCTTTTGTAACGGTTTGTGCGCATGCCCAAGATCAACGGCAACGAAATCCGCTCCGGCAACGTGCTGGAGCACAATGGCGGCCTCTGGGCGGCGGTCAAGGTCGACCACGTCAAGCCGGGGAAGGGCGGCGCCTTTGCTCAGGTGGAGTTGCGCAACCTGCGCAACGGGTCGAAGCTGAACGAGCGGTTCCGCTCGGCCGACAAGGTGGAACGCGTGCGGTTGGAGCAGAAGGACCAGCAATTCCTCTACGAGCAGGACGGCAAGCTCGTCTTCATGGACAGCGAGACCTTCGAGCAGATCGAGCTGCCGGCCGATATCCTGGGCGAGCGTCGGCCCTTCCTGCAGGACGGCATGACGATCCAGATCGAGTACCACGAGAACGAGGCCCTGAACGCCACCCTGCCGCAGAAGGTGACCTGCAAGGTGGTCGAGACCGAGCCGGTGGTGAAGGGTCAGACCGCGGCCAATTCCTTCAAGCCGGCGGTGCTCGACAACGGCGTGCGGATCATGGTTCCGCCGTTCGTGGGTCAGGACGAGGACATCGTCGTCGATACCGCCGCCATGGCCTATTCCGAGCGCGCCTAGGCTCCGGTAGCCGAGAGCAGGCGTTCCACCATCGGCCGGTAGCCCGCCCCGAACAGCCGAAGATGCACCAGCGCGGGCCAGAGCTGATAGACCGGCCGCCGCTCCGCCCATCCCGGGGCGAGGGCGCCGTAGCCGTCCCGGAAGGCCGGGCGGGGCGATCCGAACAGGGTCAGCATGGCCAGATCCACCTCGGCATCTCCGTGATAGCAGGCCGGATCGATCACCCCGGAGAATTCGCCGTCGAACAGCACGTTGCCCGACCACAGGTCGCCGTGCAGCAGGCTCGCCGGCGGCCGTGCGGGCAGGAGCTCCGGCAGCCGCGCGGCGAGCTGATCGAGCCTGCGGGCCAGTGCCGCCGGCAGGCGGCCGGGCCATGCCAGCAGCCTCCGCTCGGCCCAGAATAGCGGCCAGTCGCGCGTTCGCCCTGCGGGGCAGGGCACCGGGCCGAAGGCGTGATCCTCGGGCCAGCCGTATTCCTCCGCCGTCGCGGCGTGCAGGCGGGCGATGGCCTCCCCGGCCTCGGCATGTCCCGCCGCCGAGGGCGGCCGCCCCTCGGCCAGCCGGGTCATCACCAGGATATCGTCCTCCACCAGCAGGACCTCGGGCGCCGGGCAACCGGTCGCGGCAATCGCCTCCAGCATCCGCGCCTCCGCCCGCAGCGGCCCACCCCGCTTGAGGACCAGCCGGCGCCCGTCCGCCGTCGTGGCGGACAGGACCTGCGACAGGTCGCCTCCACCCAGGGCGCCGCCGCTCTCGACAGCCACGCCCAGTCGCACGGAGAGAAATCCGTCGAGATCGTCCATGTCCTCCAACTCGCGATGGCGGCGGCGGTTCGCCGGGGGGCCGGGGGGCGGTGTCGGTGCTTCAGCCGGCGTAGCCGACGCGGGCGCTCCCGGCACGCATGTCCGGCCCCGCACGGTCGAAGCGCAGCCACGCCAGGCCGCGCCCTCCGCTCTGGGTGAAGAGGGTGCCGGCGGCCTTGCCGTCCGACTCGATCGGGGTGCCGACCGGCGCTTCGCCCTCGACCGTGACGGAGACGAGGCCCTTCTTCAGCTCGGTCTTGTGCTTCATCCGCGCGGTCACCTCCTGCCCGACATAGCAGCCCTTGCGGAAATCGACGCCATTGAGCCGCTCGAACCCCATCTCCAGCGGATAGCTGTCGTTGGGGATCAGTTCGACATTGGATTCCGGGACGGCAAGGCGCACCCGCAGGCCTTCCCAATCGGTCCCGTCCTCCGTGCCCTCGCGGTCGATGCGTCGCCATCCCAGGTCGGGATGCCGGGGATCGGGCAGGGCGCCTTCCAGCGGCGTCCCGGTCCCGCGGGAGACCTTCAGGTCCGTGGTCTCGATCCCGACCTTGCGCCGCAGCCGATAGAGCGACAGCCGCTGGCCGAGGCCCTCGGCCAGGCCGGCATCCACGTCGATCAGCAGGCGGTCCGGCTCGTGCACGACGAAGAAGTCGAACAGGTACTTGCCCTGGGGCGTCAGGAGCGCGGTCCAGCTCAGCCTGTCGGGGTCGCGGATGTCGTTCGTCACCAGGTCCTGGAGGAAGTCGATGCGGTCGGGGCCGGTCAGGGCCAGAACCGTGCGTGTCATGGGGCCGCTCCTTCGTCGGGCATTCCGTTGAGGTGGAGACCTCCGGGCGGCCCGTCAAGCCGCCGTTGACGACCCCGCGGGGCAGCGGTACCGGCGGGCATGACGCTCGCTCAAGGTCGCCCATATCTCGCCATCCCCGGCCCCTCGGTCCTGCCCGACGCCGTGTTGCGCGCCATGATGCGGCCCGCGCCCAACATCTACGAGGGCGAGCTTCTCGAGATCACGGCGGGGCTCGTGCGCGACCTCTCGGCGGTCGCGCGCACCGCCGCCCCGGCCGCCATCTACATCGCCAACGGCCATGGCATCTGGGAGGCGGCGCTGGCCAATGTCCTCGGTTCCGGCGACAAGGTGCTCGTGCCCGCTACGGGCCGGTTCGGTCACGGCTGGGCCGATGTCGCCCGCCGGCTCGGAGCGGAGGTCGAGCTGATCGATTTCGGCGGCCGGGCACCGATTGACGCCGATCGGATCGAACGGGCGCTCGCCGCCGATACCGGCCGCCGGATCCGCGCGGTCGCCGCGGTCCACGTGGACACGGCGACGGGTATCCGCAGCGATCTGGCACCCTTGCGGGCCGCACTCGACCGGACCGGCCATCCCGCGCTGCTGATGGCCGATTGCATCGCCTCGCTCGGCGCGGACCGGTTCGAGATGGATGCCTGGGGCGTCGACGTGACGCTGGCGGCAAGCCAGAAGGGGCTGATGACGCCGCCCGGACTCGGCTTCCTCTGGGTGAACGAGCGCGCGCGGGCCGCCCGCGACCGTCTGGACGGGGTCAGCCCCTACTGGGACTGGCGGCCGCGGATCCGGCCCGAGGGGTTCTACCAGCATTTCGGCGGCACGGCGCCCACCCATCACCTCTATGCGCTTCGAGCGGCGCTCGACATGATCGGCGCGGAGGGGCTGGAGGCGGTCTGGTCTCGTCATGAGACGCTGGCCCGCGCCATCTGGGCCGCGGCGGAGGCGTGGGGCGCGGGAGGGGCGTTGCGCCTCAACGCCGCCGCCGGCCATCGCAGCCATGCGGTCACCGCGTTGCATCTCGGCCAGGGCGACGGCGAGCGGCTGCGGCGCTGGTGCGCCGAGACGGGGGGCGTGACCCTCGGAATTGGACTCGGCACGGCGGTCCCCGAGGACAATTTCCGTATCGGGCATATGGGGCACGTAAACGCGCACATGGTGCTCGGGGCGCTCGGCGTGATCGAGGCGGGGCTGGGTGCGCTTGGCATAGATCATGGCCCGGGCGGGGTGGCCGCGGCGGCGCGGGTCTGCGCGGCCGGCTAGCGGATCTCGGTCAGAACCCCGGGCAGCGCCTCGGCGAAAAGGTCCATCTCGCGATCGCCCCCGCAGGAAACGCGGAGGCATCGGTCCAACGGCGCCACGCCGGGCATGCGCACGAAGATCCCGCGGCGCATCAGGGCCTCCACCGCGCGGCGCGCGCGGGCACCGTCGCCGTCGAGGTCGATCGCCACGAAATTCGTGGCGCTGGGGATCGCGGTGAGGCCGTTCGCGCGGGCGATTTCGTCCAGCCGGTCCCGGCTGCGGGAAATCCGCGCCTGCACCTCGGCGAGATATGCCCGGTCCTCCAGCGCCGCCAGCGCCCCGGCCTGCGCGAGGCGGGAGACCCCGAAATGATCGCGGACCCTGTCGAAAGCGGCGATCAGCCCCTCGGGGCCGAGCGCATAGCCGATCCGCGCGCCGGCCAGGCCATGCGCCTTGGAGAAGGTCCGCATTCGGATCACGCGCGGATCTCCGGGTCGGATGGCGGGCGCGGACTGGTGTGGGGCGCAGTCGAAATAGGCCTCGTCGAGCACGAGGAGGCTTTCCTCCGGCACTTGCTCCACCATGCGCTCGATCCGGCCGGAACCGTGCCAGGTGCCCATCGGGTTGTCCGGGTTGGAGATGTAGACGAGCTTCGCGCCGACCTCGCGCGCCCTGGCGATCAGCGCGTCGGGATCCTCGTGGTCGTTCCGGTAGGGCACGGTGTGCAGGACGCCGCCATGCCCGGCGACGTGATAGTTGAAGGTCGGGTAGGCGCCGGCGGAACTGACGACGGGATCCCCCGGCGCGACGGTCAGCCGGACGAGGGTGCCGAGCAGCCCGTCGATGCCGGACCCGACCACGATGTTCTCCATCGCGGCGCCGGTCTCCGCCGCCAGCGCCTGACGCAGGTCGTGGCACTGGGCGTCGGGATATTTCCATGCCTCCTCAGCAGCTTGCGCCATGGCTGCGACGGCGGCGGGGGAGGGGCCGAAGACGCTCTCGTTGGCGCCGATGCGGGCGCGGATGGTCATGTTCCGGTCGCGCTCGTGCTGCTCGGGGCCGATGAACGGGACCGTCGCGGGCAGCGACGCGGCGAGCCGGGTGAGGCGGGGATCGGACATCAGATCTCTGCCAGGCGGGCCTGCGCCGCCTCGAGGCGGGCGCGCTCGTCGGTCTTCTCGGCCAGCAGGGTCTCGGTCTCGGCGACGACGTCGGCCGGAGCGCTCTCGCGGAACTTGGGGTTCTTCAGCCGCCCTTCGAGGCCGGAGATGTCCTTGCCGATCTTGACCAAGGCCTTGTCGATCCTCGCCTTTTCGGCACCCACGTCGATCAGGTCGGCGAGCGGCAGGGCGAAGGTGCCGCCGGGGACGGGGATCGTCATGGCACCTTTCGGCGGCTCGGAGGCCTCGTCCAGATCCTCGATCCGGGCTAGGCGGCGGATGAGGGCGTCGTTGCGCGCGAAGGCCGCGCGGCCGGGCTCGTCGAGGTCGAGGAGGAGGAGCGGCGCCTTCAGCGAGGCGGGGACGTTCATCTCTCCCCTGACCGAACGGATCTGCTCTATGAGGTTGATAACCCAGGACATTTCACGATCCGCCGAGGGATCGAGAAGCTCCGCCGCGCCCGCATCGGGCCAGTCGGCGTGGATCAGCATGGCCTCGCGTTCGCCCCAGAGTTCCTCGGTGACGAAGGGCATGAAGGGATGCAGAAGGGCCAGGCAGCGATCCAGCACATAGGCCATGACGCCGCGGGTTTCCTCGACGATCGCAGGATCTTCGGAGGCGAAGAGCGGCTTGGCCAGCTCCAGATACCAGTCGCAGACCCGGCCCCAGACGAAGGCGTAGAGGGTGTTGGCGGCGTCGTTGAAGCGATAGCCCTCGAGCGCGGCATGGACCTCGTCCCGGGTGCGGCCAAGCTCGCCGAGGATCCACAGATTGGCCGTCTGGGTGATGTCGGAATCCCGGCGGAATCCCGTCGGTTTCCCGTCGGATGAAAACTCGACCCCGTTCATCTCGGCGAAGCGGAACGCGTTCCACAACTTCGTGCCGAAATTGCGGTAGCCCGCGACCCGGTCCCTCGACAGTTTCAGGTCGCGCCCCATCGCCGCCATCGAGGCGAGGGTGAAGCGCACCGCGTCGGCGCCGTATTCGTCGATCAGCGTGATCGGGTCGATCACGTTGCCCAGGCTCTTGGACATCTTGCGTCCCTTCTCGTCGCGGACGAGGGCGTGGACATAGACGGTGTGGAACGGCTTCTGCCCGACCATGGCGAACTGCATCATCATCATCCGGGCGACCCAGAAGAAGATGATGTCGAAGCCGGTGACGAGGACCGAGGTGGGAAAGTAGCGGCGCAGCTCCTCGGTATCGTTCGGCCAGCCCAGCGTGCCGAGAGGCCACAGGCCGGAGGAGAACCAGGTGTCGAGCACGTCGGGGTCGCGCCAGACCGGATAGACCAGATGCGTGGGGTCCTGGCTGAGGTTGTAGTCGGCCAGCGAGGCGGCCAGCGCGTGGACCGCCTCCGCCCGGTCGGCGACCTCGACCACGCGCGCCACGTGGAGCGGATGCGGCAGGCCGGCGAGATCGTCGCGGAACCGCTCGCGCACGCCCTCCAGCGTCTCGGCGGCGTGCTGGAAATCGCCGGAATGGACCAGGTGGTCGCGGGTCAGGAGGGCCAGCAGTTCGACCTCGTCGAGCGCCTCGTTGCCCTCGTCGTCGTGGAAGCTGGAGGTGTGCAGGTCGATCCCGTACCAGACCGGCACCCGGTGGCCCCACCAGAGCTGGCGCGAGATGCACCAGGGCTCGATGTTCTCCAGCCAGTGGAAATAGACCCGCGCATCGCGCTCGGGCAGGATGCGGGTGCCGTCGGTCGACCCTTCGGGCCGGGCCTGCCCCTCGCGCACGGCGTCGATGGCGGGGCCGACCAGGCTGGCGGCGTCGACGAACCACTGGTCGGTCAGCATCGGCTCGATCACGACCTTGGAGCGGTCGCCGAAGGGCTGCATGATCGGCTTTTCCTCGACCAGCGGGACGAGCTGGTCCACGCGCGTCTCGCCGCCCTCCTCGGGGGCGGCGGGCTTCGCCGCCTTCCGGCCCAGCCGGGGATCGGTGGGGGGGACCATGACGGCCAGCCCCTCGGCGGTGATGTCCTCGACGATCCGGGCCCGGGCCTCGAACCGGTCGAGGCCGCGATAGGCGTCGGGGACGAGGTTGATCTGGGTGGCGTCGGCGGGGGGATGCTCCGCGCCGCGGGCGATCTGCCCCGCCCATTGCGCGGCCTCCTCGTAGGGGAGCCCGTCGGTGCGCATCCGGCCGCGCGTGTCCATCAGCGCGTAGAGCGGGATGTCGTTGCGCAGGGCGACGGCGTAGTCGTTGAAGTCGTGCGCGCCGGTGATCTTGACCGCGCCGGAGCCGAAATCGGGGTCGGGATACTCGTCCGTGATGATCGGGATCAGGCGCCGCGCGGCCTTCGGCCCCACCGGGATCTCGCAGAGCTTGCCGACGATCGGGGCATAGCGGGTATCGGAGGGGTGGACCGCCACCGCGCCGTCGCCCAGCATCGTCTCGGGCCGGGTGGTGGCGATGGAGATGTAGTCCCGCTCCTCCTCGAAGACGGTGTTGCCGTCCGCGTCACGCTCGACATAGGTATAGGTCTCGCCGCCGGCGAGCGGATACTTGAAGTGCCACATGGCGCCCGGCGTCTCGATGTTCTCGACCTCCAGGTCGGAGATCGCCGTCTCGAACTTGGGGTCCCAGTTCACCAGCCGCTTGCCGCGATAGATCACGCCCTGGTCGTAGAGGTCGACGAAGGTCTTGATGACGGCGGCGTGGAAGTCCTGCTGCCCGTCGCGGGCGTCGGGATCGCCGGGCGCGCCGCCCATGGTGAAGGCCTCGCGGCTCCAGTCGGCCGAGGCGCCGAGACGCTTGAGCTGGCCGATGATGGTGCCGCGCGATTTCTTCTTCTGCTCCCAGACGCGGGCGAGGAACCGCTCGCGGCCCATCTCGGTGCGGGACGGCTCGCCGTTCGCGGCCATCTCGCGCTCGGTCACCATCTGGGTGGCGATGCCGGCATGGTCGGTGCCGGGCTGCCACAGCACGTCGAAGCCCTGCATCCGCTTCCAGCGGATCAGGATGTCCTGCAGCGTGTTGTTGAAGGCGTGGCCCATATGCAGCGATCCCGTCACGTTGGGCGGCGGGATCATGATGGAGAAGGGCTCGGCCCCGGGGCGGGCATTGGCGCCGGCGGCGAAGGCGCCCGCACGCTCCCAGGCGTCGTAGATCCGCGGCTCGGCCGCGCGCGCGTCGAAGGTCTTCTCCATCGCCATGGGTCGCTCATCCTCTGGTCGGTCGGGGCGGGGATAGCCAATGGCGCGCGCGAGGGAAAGCGGGTGTCAGTGCTCGGGCAGGGCCATGATCAGGCAGGTGGTGGTGCCGGTGGCATAGAGCCGGTCGTCCTCCAGCCCGCGGATCTCGCCCAGGGCGAGGGCGGTCCGCCTCCCGGAATGGGAGACGGTGCCGGTGGCGCGCACGGCCGCGTCGCAGGGCAGGGCGCGGCAGATGTTCACCTTGTATTCGAGCGTGGCATAGGTGGAGCCGCGCGGCACCTTGGTCATGACCGCGCAGGCCATGGCGCTGTCCAGGAGCGTGCCGTACCAGCCGCCATGGACGCCGCCCATCGGGTTGAGATGCGCGAAGCGGGGCGTGCCGGCGAAGGTGACGCGGCCCTCCTCGACCGCCTCGATCTCGTAGTTCAACGTCTGCGCGATGGGCGGCGCCGGCAGGTCGCCGGCCAGCATGGCCTGCATGAACTCGAGCCCCGAGAGTTCCTGCATCCGCTCCAGGTCGGGCAGGTCCGCGGTCGAAGTGGCGAATGTCATTCTCGGATCTCCTCTCTCCCTCGGGCGGCACCATCGCGCGGGGCGCGGCGCTTGGCCAGAGGCATCAGGAGGAGAGCCACTTCGTCTCGTTGGCGGCGATCGCGGCGACGCGGTCCTCGGCCTTGGGGTGGCTCAGGAGCCAGGCGGGGGTGCCGCCGGCGCTGCCGGTGAGCCTGCCCAGCTTGGTCAGCAGGCTCTTCTGCGGGGTGGCGCCGATGCCGGCCTTGATGAGGAGCGCCGAGGCATAGGCATCGGCCTCGTACTCGTCCTGTCGCGACAGGCGGGCGGCGAGCAGGGTGGCCAGGCCGTTGGCGATCAGCACGCCGATGCCGGGCAGGATGCGGCCGAGGATCATCGCGGCGGCGGTGCGCAGGGCGTTCTGGCCCGAGAAGTCGATCATCCGGCGGCGGGAATGGCCCAGGGCGACGTGGCCCAGCTCGTGCGCGATGACGCTGGCCATCTCCTCGGCGGTGACCTCGCCGGCGCGGTAGCGGTCGTAGAAGCCGCGGGTGATGAAGATGCGGCCGTCGGGGGCGGCCAGCCCGTTGACCTGGGCGATCTCGTAGAGGTGGACGCGGATCCGCGGCAGGTCGAGCGCGGCGGCCATCCGGTCGCAGAGCGCGCGCAGGGAGGCGTCGGCCAGCTCGGTCGATTTCGCGTCCAGCTCCTTCGTCGTGCGCCAGACCGAGACGCGATACATGATCAGCGCCCAGGCGATCGCGAGGAGGATCGGGGTGAACTTCAGCATGGACGGGATATGGGGATTGCGGCCGGCGCCGGGAAGGCGCCGGGATGCCGCCCCCGGCATTCCCGGGGGCGGCGGGGATGCCTCAGGCGAGGCTGGCGTTCAGCGTGATCGCCGGGCCGGCCAGCGCCTTGGAGACCGGGCAGCCTTCCTTGGCGGCGGTGGCGGCCTTCTGGAAGGTCTCCTCGTCGGCGCCGGGGATCTTGGCGGTCATGTCGAGATGGATGGTCTTGATGGCGAAGCCGTCGCCCTCCTTCTCGAGGCTGACGGTGGCCTTGGTGTCGATCTCGTCGGCGGTGAGGTCGTGCTGGCCGAGGATCATCGAGAAGGCCATCGAGAAGCAGGCCGCGTGGGCGGCGCCGATCAGCTCCTCGGGGTTGGTCTGGGTGCCGTCCTCGAAGCGCGACTTGAAGCCGTAGGGCTGCTCGGTCAGGGCGCCGGTGCCGGTGGAGACGGTGCCCGTCCCGTCCTGCAGGCCGCCTTCCCAGTGCGCGGATCCGGTATGTTTCGGCATGGTCTTCTCCCTCGGTCGGGTTTGGGTTCGGGACGGCAACGCGGGGACGGGGGCGGCGTTCCGCCTGGCCCGGCCGCGCGATGCGATGCCGTGCGATCCTGTCGCGGGCGACCGACCGCCCGGGCGGGCGTCCGGCCGCAGGCGCCGGTCCGCGCGGGCGGGCCGGAGACGCATCGTGGCGCTTGTCGCGCGGGGGCGGGACGCCTAGCGTGTTGCCATGTCCCGGACAGACCGCCCCGGCCTCGCCCCCGAGCACATGCTGTGCTTCGACGTCCATGCCCTGGGGCAGGCGTTCAATCGTCTCTACCGGCCGCTGCTCGGCCCGCTCGGCCTGACCTATCCGCAATACCTGGTGATGATCCTGCTCTGGGCCGAGGCGCCGGTGACCGCGGGCGGGATCGCGGCGCGGCTGGGGCTGGAGACCTCGACGATAACGCCGCTGCTGAAGCGGCTGGAGGCGGCGGGGCTGGTGACCCGGCGCCGCTCGGCGCTGGACGAGCGGCGGGTGGAGGTGGACCTGTCGCCGCGCGGCCGGGCGATGCAGGGCGAGGCGGCGCATATCCCGGCCTGCGTCGAGGCCGCGATCGGGCTGGACCGCGCCGGGATCGACGACCTGCGCGCGCGGCTGGGCCGGTTGCGCCAGGCCTTCGGATCGCCGTAGGAGCCGCCCCATGGTGCATTCCTTCCTGACCGCCGGAGAGATCCGGTTCGGCCGCGGCGCGGCCGCCGACCTGGCCGCCCGCGTGGCGCGCTTCGGCGCGCGGGTGCTGCTGGTCCACGGCGGCCGCGCGGCGCGGGCCGACTGGCTGGCCCGCGACCTGGAGGCGGCGGGGCTGGCGCTGGCCCGCCTGTCCGTGCCGGGGGAGCCCGACGTGGCGCTGGTGGGCCGCGCCGTGGAGACGGCGCGCGACCACGGCGCCGAGGTGGTGGTGGCGCTGGGCGGTGGCGCGGCGATCGATGCGGGCAAGGCCACGGCGGCCCTGGCGCCCGCGCCGGGCGGGCTGATGGCGCATCTGGAGGTGGTGGGCGAAGGCCGGCCGCTGGAGGCCGACCCCTTGCCCTTCGTCGCGGTGCCGACCACCGCCGGGACCGGCGCCGAGGTGACCAAGAACGCGGTGATCTCGGTGCCCGAGGCGCGGCGCAAGGTCTCGCTCCGTGACGACCGGATGCTGGCGGATCTGGCCGTGGTGGACCCGGCCCTGACCGATGGCTGCCCGAAGGCGGTAACGCTGGCCTCGGGGCTCGACGCGGTGACGCAGGTGATCGAGCCTTACCTGTCATCGAAGGCCAGCCCGCTGACCGACGCGCTGGCGCGGGACGCGATCCCGAAGGGCCTCGCGGCGCTGGTGCGGCTGATGGAGGCCGAGGACCGGGACGCGCGCGACGCGATGGCCCATGTGAGCCTGGCCGGCGGGCTGGCGCTCGCCAATGCCGGGCTCGGGGCGGTGCACGGGCTGGCCGGGCCGGTGGGCGGCGTCTCCGGCGCGGCCCACGGGGCGGTCTGCGGCGCGCTCCTGCCCCATGTGCTGTCGGCCAACGCCGCAGCGGGCGCGGCGCCGGAGCGGATCGCCGAGATCCGGGACTGGATCGCGGAGACGACGGGTCCGGACCTGGCCGGCTGGGCGCGCCGCCACGGCCTGCCCGGACTGGGGCGGATGGGGCTGGCCCGCGCCGACCTGGCGGCGGTCGCGGCCGCCGCGGAGGGGTCGTCCTCGATGCGGGGCAACCCGGTGGCCCTGGGACGCGAGACGCTCGTGCAGATCCTCGAAGCGGCCTACTGACACGGGTGCGTGCGGGGCGCCGCGGTCTCCTTGCGGCTGCTTCGGGGCACGACTAAGAGTCCTGCGACCTCGACAGGCAGGCAAACGAAAGGGCCGGTCCATGCACGACCCCTCCGAGCATTACATGAACAACCTCGTCCCCATGGTCGTGGAGCAGACCTCCCGCGGGGAGCGGGCCTACGACATCTTCTCGCGCCTGCTGAAGGAGCGGATCATCTTCCTCTCGGGGCCCGTCCATGACGGGATGTCGAGCCTCATCGTGGCGCAGCTGCTGCACCTGGAGGCCGAGAATCCGAAGAAGGAGATCTCGATGTACATCAACTCGCCCGGCGGCGTGGTGACCTCGGGCCTCTCGATCTACGACACGATGCAGTATATCCGCCCCGCCGTGTCCACGCTGGTCGTGGGCCAGGCGGCGTCGATGGGATCGCTCCTGCTGGCGGCCGGGGAGCCGGGGATGCGCTTCTCGCTGCCGAACAGCCGGGTCATGGTCCATCAACCTTCGGGCGGCTATCAGGGGCAGGCGACGGATATCATGATCCACGCCCAGGAGACCCAGAAGCTGAAGGAACGGCTGAACCAGATCTACGTCAAGCATACCGGTCAGGACCTGCAGACGGTGCACGACGCGCTGGAGCGGGACAAGTTCATGTCGCCCGAGGAGGCGAAGGAATGGGGCCTCGTCGACGAGATCGTCGAGGATCGCAAGGACCGCGACGAGACCGACTCCTGAACCCCGGCAAGGCGCGCCCGGGCACCGGCTTTTTGCGATTGCGGGTGCGCGGGGCGTGGCCTAGGCTTGGGCGGCACAAGCTCGACGCGCGAAGAGAGGGGCAGGGGCCCCCGAAGGATCAAGCATGGCGAACAATTCCGGCGACAGCAAGAACACGCTCTATTGCTCGTTCTGCGGCAAGAGCCAGCACGAGGTGCGCAAGCTGATCGCGGGCCCGACGGTGTTCATCTGCGACGAATGCGTCGAACTCTGCATGGACATCATCCGCGAGGAGACGAAGTCCTCCGGGCTGAAATCGACCGACGGCGTACCCACGCCCAAGGAGATCTGCCAGGTGCTGGACGATTACGTGATCGGCCAGAGGATCGCCAAGCGGGTGCTCTCGGTGGCAGTGCACAACCACTACAAGCGGCTCAACAATGCCGGCAAGTCCGAGATCGAGCTGAACAAGTCGAATATCCTGCTGATCGGCCCGACTGGCTGCGGCAAGACGCTGCTGGCGCAGACGCTGGCGCGCATCCTCGACGTGCCCTTCACCATGGCCGACGCCACGACGCTGACCGAGGCCGGCTATGTCGGCGAGGACGTGGAGAACATCATCCTCAAGCTGCTGCAGGCCAGCGAGTACAACGTGGAGCGGGCGCAGCGCGGCATCGTCTATATCGACGAGGTCGACAAGATCACCCGCAAGTCGGACAACCCGTCCATAACGCGAGACGTCTCCGGGGAGGGGGTGCAGCAGGCGCTCCTGAAGATCATGGAGGGCACCGTCGCCTCCGTTCCGCCGCAGGGCGGGCGCAAGCATCCGCAGCAGGAATTCCTGCAGGTGGACACGACCAACATCCTGTTCATCTGCGGCGGCGCCTTCGCCGGGCTGGAGAAGATCATCGCCCAGCGCGGCAAGGGCTCCGGCATCGGCTTCGGCGCCGACGTGAAATCCGAGGACGACAAGGGCGTGGGCGAGCAGCTGTCCTCGCTGGAGCCCGAGGACCTGCTGAAATTCGGGCTGATCCCGGAATTCGTCGGCCGCCTGCCGGTGATCGCGACGCTGGAGGATCTCGACGAGGACGCGCTGGTCACGATCCTGACCCAGCCCAAGAACGCGCTCGTCAAGCAGTACCAGCGCCTGTTCGAGCTGGAGGACGTGGAGCTGACCTTCACCGACGACGCGCTGAAGGCGATCGCCAAGCGCGCCATCGAGCGCAAGACCGGCGCGCGGGGTCTGCGTTCGATCATGGAGGACATCCTGCTCGACACCATGTTCGACCTGCCGGGGACCGAGGGCGTCGAGGAGGTGGTCGTCAACGACGAGGCCGTGACCTCGGAGGCCGCGCCGCTGACGATCTATGCCGACCAGAAGGAATCCGCGAGCGCGGGATGATCCGCCGCCCGGTCCCGGCGCGGGGTGACGCGGCGGGCCGGCAATGGCGGCACCGGGCCGCTGGACGGGGGCGCCGGGTTGCGCCATATCGGGGGCGGATACGGGAAGGACGTGGCCATGAGCAAACTGAGACGTCTCTTGCAGGCGGTGACCTGGTGGCACGGCGCGACGCTCAACACGCTGCTCTGGACCTGGCGCTATGGCGAGAAGGTCGGCGAGGATGCCGCCGGCAACATCTTCTACCAGTCGAAGGACGGCAAGAAGCGCTGGGTGATCTACAACGGCGAGGCCGAGGCGAGCCGGGTCAGCCCCGACTGGCACGGCTGGCTGCACTACACCTGGAACGAGCCGCCGAGCGAGCGCCCGTTCAAGGTGCATGACTGGCAGAAGCCGCACCTGCCGAACCTGACCGGCACGCCCGCCGCCTATGCGCCGGCGGGGTCGATCCGGCGGGCCGAGACCAAGCCGAGATCCGACTACGAGGCCTGGAGCCCGGAATGATCCGCTGGCTGGCGATCGGGCTGCTGCTCGCCACGCCCCTGGCGGCGCAGGAGCGCATCCCCGGGGCCGATCGCCTGTTCGAGGATGCCGAGAACGGCGACGAGATGCGGCGGGACTGGGAGCAGGGCATCCTGATTCCGCTGGATCGGGGCGAGATCACCCGCGAGGAGAACGAGCGCGTCCTGGAGGGCGGCGCGGCGGTGCTGCGCGGCCTCGACCGGCTGAGCGGCACGGTGCGCGACATCGAGCTGCGCGTCGGCGAGACGCGCGGCATGGGCCGCTTGCGGGTGACCCTGTCCGAATGCCGCTACCCGGAGGCGAACCCGTCCGGTGACGCCTATGCCTATCTGGAGATCCGCGACCCGGAGGCGGAGGAGCCGGACTTCGCCGGCTGGATGATCGCCTCGGCCCCGGCGCTGAACCCGCTCGACCACCCGCGCTACGATGTCTGGGTGATCCGCTGCATCACCTGATCGGCCGGCGGGGCGGGGCCCTCGTCGAAGCGCGCGCGCCGCCGGATCGCGGCGGCGAGCCGGTGGTGATAGTCCCGCCGGCTGATCTCCACCGCGCCGAGGGAGATCAGGTGGTCGGTCACGAACTGGGTGTCGAACAGCGCGAAGCCGCCCTGGCGCAGCCGGTCCACCAGGTAGAGAAGCGCCACCTTGGACGCGTCGGTGCGGCGCGAGAACATGGATTCGCCGAAGAAGGCCCCCCCGATCACCACGCCGTAGACGCCGCCGACCAGCGCCGCCCCCTCCCAGACCTCGACCGAGTGGGCATGGCGCGCCAAGTGGAGGGCGCCGTAGAGCGCCGCGATCTCGGCGTTGATCCAGGTTTCCTCCCGCCCCGCGCAGCCGGCCAGAACACCGGTGAAATCCCGGTCGAAGGTGACGCGATAGGCCTCGCGCCGGACCCGGCGGCGCAGCGAGCGCGAGACGTGGAACCGGTCGAGGGGCAGGATTCCGCGGCGCCGCGGGTCGATCCAGTGGATCTGGCGCGATCCGCGACCCTCCGCCATCGGAAAGACGCCCTGGGCATAGGCGGCGAGAACGAGATCGGGCGTCAGGCGCGGCCCCGTCACTCCAGGTTCCGCGCCAGCCAATCTTCGAGCCAGTGGATCGTGTAGTCGCCGCTGATCACCGCATCGGTTTCGAGCAGGGCGTGGAACAGGGGAAGGGTCGTGTCGATCCCATCGACGATCAGCTCGCCCAGCGCCCGGTCGAGCCGGGCCAGCGCCTCGGGCCGGTCGCGGCCGTGGACGATCAGCTTTCCGATCAGCGAATCGTAATAGGGCGGAATCCGGTAGCCGTCGTAGATCGCGCGAATCCATCCGCACGCCCAGGCCGCCCGGCGCGTGGTACTGGCTGATCCGGCCCGGCGAGGGCGAGAAGGTGGGCAGCTTCTCGGCATTGATGCGCACCTCGATCGCGTGGCCGCCGCGGGACCAGCTCGTCCTGCACGAAGCCCAGCGGCTCGCCGGCGGCGACGCGGATCTGCTCTCGCACGAGATCGACGCCGTAGACGGCCTCGGTCACCGGGTGCTCCACCTGCAGGCGGGTGTTCATCTCGATGAAGTAGAACTGCCCGTCCTCGAACAGGAACTCGATCGTGCCGGCGCCGGCATAGCCGATCCGCGCCACGGCCTCGGCGCAGGTGCGGCCGATCTCGGCGCGCTGCTCGGGGGTGACGGCGGGGCCCGGGGCCTCCTCCAGCACCTTCTGGTGGCGGCGTTGCAGCGAGCAGTCCCGCTCGCCCAGGTGAACGGCGTTGCCGCGGCCGTCGCCGAAGACCTGCACCTCGATGTGGCGGGGGCGGCCGAGATACTTCTCGAGATAGACCTCGTCGTTGCCGAAGGCGGCCTTGGCCTCGGCGCGGGCGGTCTGGAAGGCGCGCTCCAGATCCTCGGGCGTGCGGGCGAGCTTCATGCCACGACCGCCGCCGCCGGCCGTGGCCTTGACGATCAGCGGAAAGCCGACCTCCTCGGCCACGGATTTCGCCGTGGCGAAGTCGGACACGCCGCCCTCGGAGCCGGGCACGCAGGGCACGCCCAGGGCCTTCATCGTCTCCTTGGCGGTGATCTTGTCGCCCATGATGCGGATATGCTCGGCCCGGGGACCGATGAAGGTCAGCTCGTGATCCTCGACGATCTGCACGAACTGGGCGTTCTCGGACAGGAACCCGTAGCCGGGATGGATCGCCTGGGCGCCGGTCACCTCGCAGGCGGAGATGATGGCGGGGAAGTTGAGATAGCTCTGCGCCGCCGATGGCGGGCCGATGCAGACCGATTCGTCGGCCATGCGGACATGCATCGCGTCGGCATCGGCGGTGGAATGGACGGCGACGGTGCCGATGCCCATCTCGCGGCAGGCGCGGACGACGCGCAGCGCGATCTCCCCACGATTGGCGATCAGGATCTTGTCGAACATCCCGCGCCTCAGCCGAGCACGACGAGCGGCGCGCCGTATTCGACGGGCGCGCCGTCCTCGACGAGAATCCGCGAGACCTTGCCGGCATGCGGGGCGGGGATGTGGTTCATCGTCTTCATCGCCTCGACGATCATCAGGGTCTGGCCTTCGCTGACCTGGTCGCCCACCGAGACATAGGGCGGCGCGCCGGGCTCGGGCGCGAGATAGACGGTGCCGACCATCGGCGAGGTCACCGCATCGGGCTCGGAGGCGGGATCGGCGGTCTCGGCGGGCGCCGCGGTCTGGGCGCCGGCGGAGGGGGCGGAGGCGGCGGGCTGGGCCGGGGCGGCCGCAGGTGCGGCGGCCGGCGCCGGAATCATGCGGGAGACGCGGACGTCGAGGCTGTCGTCCTCGCCGTAATCGCGCTTGACGCGCAGCTCGGTCAGATCGTTCTCGCGCAGCAACTCGGCCAAGGCCTGAATGAAGCCCACATCCTTGTCGTGCGATCTTTCGCTCATCCCGTCCTCGTCGCTTGCCGTTCCCCCGGATCTGGGGCGAATATCCGGCACGTCCATACGACAGCAGCGCGCGGGGCGAAAGAGACAGTCGCGGCGGGAACGTCAGACGCGCAGATCCACCCCGGGTCCGTCCCCGCCATTCCGGGCAGGGCCACCGAAGGCGTGGTGCGGCCCGGGCGGGCGCGGACCCGGCCATGTCAGATCCTCCCATACCCTGTCGAGATAGGTGACCTTGAAGGTCGGGGCCGGTCCGAAGGGGGCCGAGGGATCGAGGCGGGGGAAGGGATCGGGCCTCGGGGGCGCGGGAAGCTCCGCGGCGGGGGGGACGGCCAAGGCGCGGGCCACGGCGATCGGGCCGGCGATGGTCTGACTTTCGATCATCTGGTCTCTCACGGCACGGGTTGACGTGGTGTCAGGGTCCGCCGCGCGCGTGAACGGATCGTTAACGCCGCCGCTCGGGGTGCGGAGAATGCACCGGGCCGGGGGCGCTTGACTGGCCGGAGTGCTCTGGTAGCGTCCGCCCGGTCCAGACACGGGGGAACGGCAGTGCGCAACTTGGCGATCGGGACAATCCTGACCTTGGGCCTGTCGGGCTGCGTCTTCTCGGAATACGACGAGGAGGGGCGGCTGCGGAACGTCTCGCCCGAGGCGATGGCGGCGCTGCCGGAAGGGGTCGACGAGGGCTTCCTGGTGCGCGACGACTTCCGGCTGCTACGGCATCGTGCTGGAGGCGGAGGGCCCGGGCGTGCCCCTGCGCAACGATCTCGGCCAGCCGGTCTGCGATGGCTGAGGCGCCGGCCGACGCGGAGGAACGCCGCGCGGTCGCCCCGGTCATCTGCTATCCGCCCGAGGCGCTGCCCGATCCGGGGCTGGACCGGGCGCGCGGGTCGATCTCCCTCGGCGTGACGCGGGTGCCGCCGCGGGACGCGCGGGCGGTGGAGGTGCCGCGCGGCCATGTGCTGCGGATCCGCGCGGTCGAGGGGCCGCAGGTGGGGGATCTGAACCTGTTTGCCTCGGCCGACCTGTCGGAACGCTTCTATTCGGGCAAGACCCGGGCGCTGCATGGCAGCCACGTCTCCACCGGCGACCGGCTGTGGTCGGGGTTCCCGCATTTGCGGCCGATGGCGACGATCGTGGAGGACACCCTCGACTGGTACGGGACGGACACGTTCGGGGGGCGGGTGCATGACGTGATCGGCACGCGTTGCGATCCCTATACGGCGCGGCTCCTGTCGGGGAGGGATTACCACCGCACCTGCCATTCCAACCTGACGCGGGCGCTGGCCGCGGCGCGGAACCTGCCCCTGCGGGAGGCGGAGGGCCATGTGCACGACGTGCTGAACGTCTTCATGTGCACGGGCTTCGACGGGGCGGGGCGGTATTTCATGAAGGCGAGCCCGGTGCGGCCCGGCGATCATCTGGACCTTCTGGCCGAGATCGACCTGCTGGCAGTGCTGAGCGCCTGCCCGGGCGGGGATTGCGGGGCGGAGCATTCCTCGGACCGCGCGGCCTGTTTCCCGCTGGAGATGGAGATCCTCGCCCCGGCGGGGCCGGTGGCCGCGGCGCCGGCGCGGTCGGCATACGACCGCAGCCACGGCGCCTAGCCCGACGCGGCCCGCGCGCGTGCCTCGGGCGGGAGGGCGTGCCACCACGCGGCGTAGCTGCTGTTCCACGGGGCCAACCGGCTCTCGTCGGGGGCGCCATCGCTCCACCAGACCGGTCCGCGCTCGCCCAGGCGCCGCTTGGCTTCGTCGACGTCGTCGCGGGCAGCGCGTTCCGCCTCCGCATCCCCGGCGAGGCCCACCTCGCGGCGGGCGCGCATCAGCGCCTTGATCGCGGCGCGGCGCTCGGAAGGAGCGAGCGCCGGGTCGGTCCGGCGCCACAGTCGGCCCTTCGCCACGAAATAGCGGCCGTCCGGCGTGACCGGATGATCCACCTGCATTCAGGCGGCGTCGTACTCGGCGAGTGCGTCGATCGTGTCTTCTGTCAGCGTGGTGCGGACCCGGAACGTCTCGTCCCCGTTCTTCTGCACCTCGACCTCGTCGAGCGGGATCAGGAGATTGCTGGTGCCGCCGCCCAGCATCCCGTCCAGTGCCAGGACGATCTTGTCGGGCCCGTTCTCGACGATGAGGACATCGGCGACCTCGCCGATCCTGTCGCCGGAGGCGCCGAGGATGTCGCTGCCGGCGAGGGCCTCGGCGCTCAGCCCGTCGATCTCGATATCCTCGAACTCGGACGGGCCGGTCTCGATGCCGAAGGTCTCGGCGACACCGCCCGTCTCGGCTCCGGTATCGCCGCCGTCCTGCGCCGCGAGGGGCGCGGCGGCGAGGCAGGCGGCGGTGGCGAGGGTCACGGTGATCGTGGATCGCATGTCGGCCTCCATTGCCGTTTCCACGGGACCAACGGACAGCCCGGGGGGGACGTTCCCTAGCCCTCCCAGCGGGGCAACTGCTCCAGCTCGGAGGCGGTCAGGCCGACGACGATGCGCGAATCGCCCAGCTCCTCGGAACGGCCGACCAGCACGGCGTCGATCGGCACGGCCACCGGCCGCGCGCCGGCGCCGAGGGTGCCACCGACGGACAGGACGATGCCGGTGATCGCCTCCCCGTCGAGGATGATCCCCTGCACATCGCCCATCCGGTCGCCGGAATAGTCGATCACCCGCGCCGAGCTCAGCAGGTCCGGCGTCACCTCCTCCGGCGGGACGAGGGCATAGAGATCGCTGTCGATGATCCGGGCGGGATCGAGCCGGGCGGAGAGCTGCCCGGCTTCCTTGAAGGGGGCGTCCTCCACCGGGATCGTGGCCTGGGCCGGCGCCATGGCGGGCGCGAGGGAGAGGGCGAGGATGAGCGCGGTGCGATACATCGGGATCTCCTTTCGATGCAGAATGCCGGAGGGAGACGCCCGTTCCCGGCCGCGACGAAACGGCCCGCCTGCAGCGGGACGAAAAGACCCGCCGGATCGCTCCGGCGGGTCGAGGGCCGGCAAGTCCGGCACGCCCTACTTGTTCTGGCGGTTGGCGATGAGGTCGTCGACGACCTCGGGCTCGGCCAGGGTGGAGGTGTCGCCGAGCTGGTCCTGCTCGTTCGAGGCGACCTTGCGCAGGATGCGGCGCATGATCTTGCCCGACCGGGTCTTGGGCAGGCCCGGCGCCCACTGGATGAAGTCCGGCTTGGCGATCGGGCCGATCTCGTTGCGGACGTGGTCGGACAGCTCCTTCTTCAGCTCGTCCGAGGGCTCGTAGCCGTCCATCAGCGAGACGTAGCAGTAGATCGCCTGGCCCTTCACGTCATGGGCGACGCCCACCACCGCGGCCTCGGAGACCGCATCGTGGGACACCAGGGCCGACTCGACCTCGGCCGTGCCCATCCGGTGCCCGGAGACGTTGATCACGTCGTCCACGCGGCCCGTGATCCAGTAGTAGCCGTCGTCGTCGCGGGTGCAGCCGTCCTCGGTGAAGTAATAGCCCTTGTACTGCTGGAAGTAGGTGTTCATGAACCGCTCGTGGTCGCCGTAGACCGTGCGCATCTGCGCCGGCCAGCTGTCGGCGATGGCGAGCACGCCGGACACGCCGTTGCCCTCCTGCACCTTGCCGGATTCGGGGTCGAGCACCACCGGCTGCACGCCGAAGAACGGCTTCGTGGCCGAGCCCGGCTTGGTCGGCGTGGCGCCGGGCAGGGGCGTGAGCATGTGGCCGCCCGTCTCGGTCTGCCACCAGGTGTCGACGATGGGGCATCTCGACTTGCCCACGACCTCGTTGTACCAGGCCCAGGCCTCGGGGTTGATGGGCTCGCCCACCGTGCCCAGGACCTTCAGCGAGGAGAGATCGTACTTCGTCACGAAGTCGTCGCCCTTGGCCATCAGCGCGCGGATCGCGGTCGGCGCGGTGTAGAACTGGTTGACCTTGTGGTCCTGCACGATCTTCCAGCAGCGGCCCGCGTCCGGGTAGGTGGGCACGCCCTCGAACATCACCGTGGTCGCACCGTTGGCGAGCGGGCCGTAGACGATGTAGCTGTGCCCCGTGACCCAGCCGACATCCGCCGTGCACCAGTACACGTCACCCTTGTGGTAGTCGAAGGTGTATTCGTGGGTCATCGAGGTGAAGACGAGATACCCGCCAGATGTATGCACCACGCCCTTCGGCTTGCCGGTGGAACCGGAGGTGTAGAGGATGAAGAGCGGATCCTCGGCGCTCATCTCCACCGCCTCGCAATCGTCGGAGACGTCCTCCTCCATTTCGTGCAACCAGTGGTCGCGGCCCTCGGTCCAGTCGATGTCGTTGCCCGCGCGCTTGACCACCAGCAACTTGGCGTCGTGCTCCACCTTCTGGAAGGCCTTGTCGGCATTGCCCTTGAGCGCGGTGACCTTGCCGCCGCGCGGGCCGCCGTCGGCGGTGATCACCACCTTGGCGCCGGAACCGTTGACGCGCTGCGCCAGCGCGTCCGGCGAGAAGCCGGCGAAGACCACCGAGTGGATCGCGCCGAGGCGCGCGCAGGCCAGCATGGCATAGGCGGCCTGCGGAATCATCGGCAGGTAGATCACCACGCGGTCGCCCTTCTCGACGCCCATCTTCTTGAGGACGTTCGCGAACTTGTTCACGTGGGAACTGAGCTGCTTGTAGGTGATGTGCTGGTCGGAGCCGTCGTCCTCATCGGGCACCCATATGATCGCGGTCTGGTCGCCGCGGTCCTTCAGGTGCCGGTCGACGCAGTTGGCGGCCACGTTCAGGCTGCCGTCCTCGAACCAGCGGATATCGACATTGCCGTATTCGAAGGTCGTGTTCTTGATCTTCGTCGGCTCCTTGATCCAGTCGACACGCTTGGCGTGTTCGGCCCAGAAGCCCTCGGGATCCTCCACCGAGCGGCGATACATCTCCTCGTATTTCGCGGCATCCACGTGGGCGTTGCGCACGAACTCGTCCGACGGCGGGTGCTTCTTGTTCGCGTCAGCATCGAGCATTGCCAGTTCCTCCTCCGTTTCCTCCGACGGGCACGTAGCGTCCCCCGTCCTGATGACGACCCGGCCCCGGCCCCGGTTCCCTCCCGGCGGGCGGCCGGGGGGCCGCCTTCGCCCGTAACAGGTGGGGAATGGTGCCCTTGCGTCAAGGCGGGATCGCCCTGGTGGGGCCGGGCCGGGAAATCACTCGCCGCCGCGGCGGGGTTCAGGCTTTGGTAACCGCATCCGGGCGAGGGTGCCGCCGACCGAGAGCGACCGAGAGCCATGACCGACCAGACGCCCCTGCGCCGCAAGATCGGCGCGTCGTCCGCGCCATCCGCCCCGGCGATCACGGCCGAGCGGCTGTGGATCCGCGCCATGTCGCACGGGTTCAGCCGCGGGCTGGGCGCCGAGGTGCGCGTTCTGGAGGCGGCGCAGGCGCCGATCATGCCCGAGGATTGCGACGGCCTGGCCGAGGAGGGGATGATCCTGCTGCTGCTCGACGGACCGGCGGGATACGGCGCCGCGCTGGTCGAGGCGCCGGTGACCTCGGCGGTGATCGAGCAGCAGACGCTGGGCCGGATCCGCGCCCGCGCCCTGCGGCCGCGGCCCCCCACGGCCACCGACGCGGCGATGCTGGCCGATCCCCTGGACCGGATCTTCAAGCTGCACGAGGCGATGGCCGAGGAGATGCCGCCGCCGCGCCCGATGGCGGGGATGCGTTTCGCCACGCGGATCGCAGAGCCGCACGAGATCCGCCTGCACCTGGCCGATGCCTGGCACGATCACTGGCGCATCGGGCTCGGCTTCGGCGCCGGCGGCGCCCGCAGCGGGGCGATCCACCTGATCCTGCCGCGCGCGGTCGCGGAGCCGGCCGCCGCCGAGTCCGGCGCCGGGGACTGGTCGCGCCGGTTCGAGGGCCGGCTTCTGGGCAGCGAGATCCCGCTCAGGGCCGAGCTCGGCCGGCTGACGCTGTCGGCCGAGGAGGTGCGGGCGCTGAAGGCGGGGGACGTGCTGCCGATGGCACGGCAGGCGATCGGCCGCGTCCGGCTCGTCGGCCCGCAGGAGAGCGGGGTGGTGACCGGGCGGCTGGGCCAGTCGGGCGGGATGAAGGCGGTGCGGGTCGAGGGCCCCTCCGAGGAGCCTTTCATCCCGGCGCCGGAGCGCGGCGCCGCGCTCAGTCCCGCGCCGCCGTCTCGAGTGCGGGACGCAGAGGCGTGAGGTCGTAGCCCGCCCGGCCGCCGGCGGCCAGGATCTCGTCGGCCGGCATCCGCCCCGCCTGGCCCAGCGCCCAGACATGGGTGCAGCGCGTGCCGGAGCGGCAATAGGCGAAGACCGGCCCGGGGGCCTCCTCGATCGCCGCGCGCTGGCGCGCCACCAGGGCGGGCGTGAGCGAGGCATGGTCGACCGGCAGCGTCACGAAGTCGAGGCCGTGATCGGCGCAGGCCGCCGCGATCGCTTCGGAGCGCTCCTCGCCCGCGACCTCGGTGTCGGGGCGGTTGCAGATGACCCGCACGAAGCCGGCCGCCTTCAGGTCGGGCACGTCCTCGGGGCGGATCTGCGGGCTGACCGCATAATGCGGGGTGATGCGACGGATATCCATGGCCGCGGTTCTAGGCGCCCCGGCGGCCGGTGCCAAGATCCCGTTCAGGCGAGGATCAGCCCGGTGGCGACCAGCGCCAGCCCGAGCGTGGAGAGGAGCAGCGCGCCGAGGTTCCAGGCCACGAGCCGGCGCAGCCGGTCGCGCAGGGCGGCGTCGTCGAGCCCCGCGCGGCGGGCCCGGATCGCGGTGACGATGCAATAGACGAGGCCAGCGAGCCCCAGCACGGACAGGAGCGTTCCCGTCCAGATCAGCGCCTCCATGCGTCCCTCCCGGCATCCCGTGTCGCGCCCCGCTCGCAGGAGCGCCAAGGCGCCCGTCGCTTAGGGGATCGGGCGCGCCCCCGCAAGCGCCTTGCCTCGCCCGCGGGGGCACCCTAGAGGTCGGCGCCCGAACGGCCCAAGAGGAAACGAGGCAGGTCCATGTCAGACGCGTCCGCCATCGACGACAGCTCCAACGCCACCGCCCAGGAGCTGCGCCAGTTCATCGAGCGATTCGAGCGGCTGGAGGAGGAGAAGAAGGAGATCGCCGACCAGCAGAAGGAGGTCATGGCCGAGGCCAAGGGGCGCGGCTACGACACCAAGGTGATGCGCAAGATCGTCGCCCTGCGCAAGCGCGACCGCGACGACATCGCCGAGGAGGAGGCGGTCCTGGAGATGTACAAGGCCGCGCTCGGAATGGCGTGATCGCCGGGCTGCGGCCCGGCCTTGCGCCGATGTGACCGCTCCGGGCCGCGCCGCCGATGGACAGGAGCGGTCGATTTGCTAGGAGCGGGGCATGGTCGAGAAAAACGCTCGGATAGACGTGGCCGCCCCGATCCGTCCCGACCGCTGGTCGGTCGGGGCGGCGATCATCGCCGCGCTGGTGCTGTTGCCCATCGCGACGGTGGTCTGGCTGGCGCTGAACCCCTCGCAGCCGATCTGGGGACATCTCGTCGCCACCACGCTGCCGCGCTACCTCGGCAATTCGCTGCTGCTCTCGGGGGCCGTCGGGGCCCTGTCCGCCGTTGTGGGCACCGTCGCCGCCTGGCTGGTCGTGATGTACCGCTTTCCCGGGGCGCGGTGGCTGGAATGGGCGCTGCTGCTGCCGCTGGCGATCCCGGCCTATGTCGGCGCCTACGCGCTGACCGATTTCCTCGAATATGCCGGCCCGGTGCAGACCGGCCTGCGCGCGCTCATGGGCTGGGAGAACGCGCAGGACTACGCCTTTCCCCAGATCCGCTCCCGCGGGGCGGCGATCGTGGTGATCGCGGCCGCACTCTACCCTTACGTCTACCTGCTGGCGCGGGCCGCGTTCCGCGAATTGTCGGCGCAGAGCTTCGACGTGGCGCAGGCGCTGGGCGCGGGGCCGGTGGCGCGGTTCCGGCGCGTCGGCCTGCCGCTGGCGCGGCCCGCCATCGCCGCGGGCACGGCCATCGTGATGATGGAGACGATCAACGATTTCGGCGTGGTGGAGTATTTCGGGGTTCAGACGCTGACCACGGGCATCTTCACCGTCTGGCTGGAGCAGGGCAATGCCGGCGGGGCGGCGCAGATCGCCTGCGTGATCCTCGTACTGGTACTGGTGCTGGTGACGCTGGAGAAGCTGTCGCGCCGGCGGTCGCGGTTCTACGCGCTCAGCCGGTCGGAGCGGCGGCCGACACGGCACGACCTGAGCGGGGCGCGGGGCTGGGCCGCGACGGCCTTCTGCGCGGTGCCGTTCGGGATGGGCTTCGTCCTGCCGCTGGGGGTCATCGGCAGCCATGCGCTGGGCCAGGGTGACCGCTGGATCGATCCGGGACTGGGCCGGGCGTTGTGGCACACGATCGCCACCGGGGGCGCGGCGGCGGCGCTGACGGTGCTGGGGGCGCTGTTCGTCGTCTATGGCGTGCGGCTGTCGGGGCGGACGCTGCCGCGCCTGCTGTTGCCGGTGACGAGCATCGGCTACGCCGCGCCCGGGGCGGTGCTGGGCGTCGGCCTGCTGCTGCCGCTGGCCTGGGCGGACAACCGCGTGGCGGACCTCTGGGTGGTGCTGACGGGAGTGGATCCCGGCCTCATCCTGACCGGCTCGGCCGCGGCGATCGTGCTGGCCTACGTGGTACGGTTCTTCGCCATCGCGCAGGGGGCGGTGGATTCGGCCATGGGGCGGGTCTCGCCGAGCCTGCCGATGGCCGCCCGCGCGCTGGGACGGACGGCGGGCGGCGCGCTCGGCTCGGTCTACCTGCCGATGATCCGCGGCTCGCTGGGCACGGCGCTGCTTCTGGTCTTCGTCGATTGTGTCAAGGAGCTTCCGGCGACGCTGCTCCTGCGGCCGTTCAACTACAACACGCTGGCGACGCGGGTCTACGAGCAGGCGTCGCTGGAGCGGATCGGCGAGGCCGCGCCGGGCGCGCTCCTGGTCACGCTGGTGGGGCTCGTGGCGGTGGCGGTGCTGGCGCGTTCCAGCCGGTGATCGCGCCCCTTTCCGACGCGCCGTCTTTCGGTGTAGGAAGGGCGCGTCGGCCGTGCCCGTATAGCTCAGCCGGTAGAGCAACTGATTTGTAATCAGTAGGTCCCGGGTTCGAATCCTGGTGCGGGCACCATCGTCGAGTGCGACCTTCGTCCTATACCCTGAAAATTCCTCACCGTGCCACTGGACATAGGCCCGTGCTAGTCGGGAGAAGTGTGCGTGTCGCGCGACGGGACTCGCGCTGCGAAACGGGGAGGAAAACATGAGTGACGGAACGGGCCGGCGTCCAAGCGACGCGACCGGTTACTGGAAGGCGAATGTCCGGACGATCATCGGCTGCCTGATCGTCTGGGCGACGGTGAGCTTCGGCTTCGCGATCCTGCTGCGGCCCCTGCTGACGGGCATCTCGGTCGGCGGAACGGATCTGGGCTTCTGGTTCGCCCAGCAGGGTTCGATCCTGGTCTTCCTGGTGCTGATCTTCTTCTATGCCTGGCGCATGAACAAGATCGACCGCGAATACGGCGTCGAGGAGGACTGAAGCATGGACCAGTATTACCTCAACCTCCTCTTCATCGGCGGTTCGTTCCTGCTCTACATGGGGATCGCCGTCTGGGCGCGGGCCGGCTCGACGGCGGAGTTCTACGCCGCGGGCCGCGGCATCCACCCGGTCACGAACGGCATGGCCACCGCGGCCGACTGGATGTCGGCGGCGTCCTTCATCTCCATGGCGGGCCTGATCGCCTTCTCGGGATATCCGGCCTCGGCCTACCTGATGGGCTGGACCGGCGGCTACGTGCTGCTGGCGCTGCTGCTTGCGCCCTATCTGCGCAAGTTCGGCAGCTTCACCGTCCCGGAGTTCATCGGCGACCGCTATTACAGCCGGTCCGCGCGGCTGGTGGCCGTGCTGTGCCTCATCGTCGCCTCGCTGACCTACGTGATCGGGCAGATGACGGGCGTCGGCGTGGCCTTCTCGCGCTTCCTGCAGGTGTCGAACTCCACCGGCCTGTTCATCGGCGCGGCGGTCGTGTTCTTCTACGCCGTGCTGGGCGGCATGAAGGGGATCACCTATACCCAGGTGGCGCAGTATGTCGTGCTGGTCTTCGCCTACACGGTGCCGGCGATCTTCATCTCGCTGCAGCTGACCGGCAACCCGATCCCGGGGCTGGGCCTGTTCTCCACCTACGAGAGCTCCGGCGAGCCGCTGTTGGTCACGCTGAACCAGACGCTGGCCGATCTGGGCTTCGCCTCCTACACCGCACAGGACGGCACGCCATCGGCGGTGATCAACATGTTCCTGTTCACGCTGACGCTGATGATCGGCACCGCGGGACTGCCGCACGTCATCATCCGCTTCTTCACCGTGCCCAAGGTGTCGGACGCGCGGCTCTCGGCGGGCTGGGCGCTGGTCTTCATCGCCATCGTCTACCTGACCGCGCCGGCGGTGGGCGCCATGGCGCGGCTGAACATCATGGACACGATCTGGCCCAACGGGACCCAGAACGCCGAAGCGATCGAGATCGAGAACCTGCCGGTCTGGTTCGACAACTGGCAGACCACCGGGCTGCTGGGCATCGAGGACAAGAACGGCGACGGGCGCCTGCAATACTACAACGAGAGCGGCACCCCGGCGGAAGGCCTGGGCACCACCGAGTTGCAGGGCAACGAGCTCGTGCTGTTCAACCCGGACATCCTGGTCCTCGCCAACCCGGAGATCGCGCAGCTTCCGGGCTGGGTCATCGCGCTGGTCGCCGCAGGCGGCATGGCCGCGGCGCTCTCGACCGCCGCAGGGCTCCTGATGGCGATCTCGTCGGCGGTCAGCCACGACCTCGTCAAGGGGGCCAATCCAAACATCTCGGAATCGGCCGAGCTGTGGTGGGCGCGCGGCTCGATGGCGGTGGCCATCGCGGTGGCGACCTATCTGGGCCTGAACCCGCCGGGCTTCGCCGCGCAGACCGTGGCGCTGGCCTTCGGGATCGCGGCGGCGACGATCTTCCCGGCGCTGGTGATGGGCGTCTTCTCGCGCCGCATCAACAATGTGGGTGCGGTGTCGGGCATGCTCACCGGCCTGATCTTCACCGTGGTCTACATCTTCCTGCACAAGGGCTGGTTCTTCATCCCCGGCACCGAGAGCTTCCCCGACACGATCGAGGGGTCGCTGTTCGGCGTGCAATCGACGGCGATCGGCTGCATCGGTGCGGCGCTGAACTTCGTGGTGGCCTTCGTGGTCTCCGGCCGCACCGCCGACACGCCCGAGGACGTGAAGGCGATGATCGAGAATGTCCGCGTCCCGCGGGGCGCCGGCAGCGCCGCCGCCCACTGACCCCGGGCACCGGCCTTCGGGCCGGCGCCTCCGGGCGGGACCGGCGAACGAAAGGGCCGGATCGGGTTTCCGATCCGGCCCTTTTTGTGCTTGCGCCTTGGCCAGGTCCGGCCTTTCGGACCGCCGGGCGGGGCGTCAGACGTCTTCGAGAACGCCGCAGGCGATGCGGTCGCCGGCATTGCCGGCGGGCTGCGACACGTAGTCGTCGGCCTCCGCATGGACGACGAAGGCAGCGCCGTCCTCGTCCAACACCATGTCGGCGATGGTCAGGCCATGGGCGAAGAACTCGGCATTGACATTGCCCTGGTCGCCCACGGTGACGTTGGGCAGGTCGCCGGGATGCGGGCCGCCCTCGACCTGGAGGCCGTGCTGCGCGTCCCCGGCGATATGGCCGCCGGCCGAGCTGAAATCGTCGGCGCTGCAATCACCCGTCTGGTGCAGGTGGATGCCGTGCTGTCCCTCGGGCAGGCCAGACAGGGCAACGATGACGAGCGGCGTGCCGGAGCGCGTCTCGTTCAGGGTCACGGTGCCGACCTCGTTGCCGTCGCGGTCGCTGACCACGGCCCGCGCGGCGATCGTCAAGCCCGGCCCCCCGGAGCCGGCCGCCTCGCCTTCCTGCTGCTGGGCGAGGGTGGGGGCGGCCGCGACCATCGCGGCGGCGGACAGGGCAGACAGAAGCATGCGTGTCATCGGTGGACCTCCTCTGGACGGTGCAGGGCCGACAACGGGGCGCGCCGCGGCGGGTTCCGCTTGCTGCCGGGCCGCCGCCGGGGCTACACCCGGGGCCGGGCGGTCCCTTAGCTCAACCGGATAGAGCAGCTGACTTCTAATCGGCAGGTCTGGGGCCAGAAGAAGATTGAAATACAGGCGGTTAGGAAAACGTCAGCGGCTTGCGAACCATTTTCCGAACCGTTATCAAAGAGCCACGGTCCCGTAGCTCAACTGGATAGAGCACCTGACTTCTAATCAGGATGTTGGGGGTTCGAGTCCTCCCGGGATCGCCAACCGCCCAAAATAACAGGACAATTTCTGGGAGGTCGTGCAATATTGTGCGCATGACTGATTCCCGCGATTTGCCCGAGTTTGACCCATTGGCCGTTGAGAATGTTGGCGTGACGCTGGCTGTTGAGTTGCTTGAGCAGCCTTTGCAGCCCATGCCTCCGCCTGAGCCCTTTTCTGGTGCAGGGGTTTATGCTCTCTACTATGCAGGCAACCACCCGGCCTATGCCGGTCTAACCGCACTTGATGGTGGGCGCTTCAAGTATCCCGTTTACATTGGCAAGGCTTCAGGTGAGAGCTCAAAGCAGGGCTTTAATTCTTCGAGAGCGGCGAAGAAACGGAAGCTATATGAACGCATAGCCCAGCACGCGAAGTCGATTGATGAGGTCAACACTCTAGGCTCAGGACCCATTGATCAGCTTGTAGCTAGGCCGTCCGGATGCTTCATGCTCCCGAACTCACGGGGGCATCATGGGCAATCTTTTCTGGCTGACCGACGATCAGATGGCGCGGCTTCGGCCCTACTTCCCCAAGAGCCATGGCAAGCCTCGGGTCGATGATCGTCGCGTTCTGAGCGGGATTATCTTCATCAATCGCAATGGCTTGCGGTGGAGCGACGCACCGGAGGCATATGGGCCGCACAAGACCCTATACAATCGATGGAAGCGGTGGTGCGACATGGGGGTCTTCGCGCGGATGATGCAGGGGCTGGCGGCGGAGAGCGGCGCGCAGACAACGATCATGGTGGACGCGACCTACCTGGAGGCGCACCGCACGGCCTCGAGTTTGTGCGTGAAAAAGGGGGGCGCGGACGGCTGATTGGGCGCACCAAGGGCGGGATGAACACCAAGCTTCACGCCGTCACCGACGCCCAAGGCCGACCCATCCGCTTCTTCATGAGTGCCGGCCAGGTCAGCGACTACACCGGTGCGCGCGCGATGATGAGCAGCCTTCCCATGGCCGAGTGGCTGATCGCCGACCGTGGTTACGACGCCGACTGGTTCCGGGAGGCGTTGCGAGACAAAGGGATACGAGCTTGCATCCCGGGCCGGAAGTCGCGTGACAAGCCGGTGCGATACGACAAACGTCGCTACAAGCGCCGCAACCGCATCGAGATCATGTTCGGTCGTCTCAAGGATTGGCGGCGCGTCGCCACCCGTTACGACAGGTGCCCGAAGGTCTTCCTCTCCACCGTCGCCCTCGCCGCAACCGTGATCTTCTGGCTCTGAAGATCAATGAGTTCGGGAGCCTAGTTACAAGTTTTGCGGATAGCTTCACGGGCGGTCGCCGGTAAACACTTCTGCAATCAAGAAGAAGACGGCATAGCGTCAAGCATCTGTTGCCCACCACGCATACTGGATGTCCCCGGCTTTGCCGGGCGCGGCGCGTCCCGCCTTGGCAGAGGTCACGGGGACGTGGGCCTCCGGCTCCTCGGCCACCATCGCCACAGCGTAGCCCACGACAACGGCGGGCGCGCACGTCACCAGCGCGACAACCGGGCGTGGCGCGGCCCGGCTCCGGTAAGCAGGCTCCATCCGCGCGGCATAGCCCATGCGGGCGAGGAGCCCGGCGGCGTTCGCATAGACGGTGGCGCGGTCCTCACGCTTTCTGTTGGGGCGTGGGAAACCGGCGGTGGGGGCGGCGCTTATGTCCGACATGCGGGATGTGATCCTTGAAATGCTGCGTCGTGTGGTGGAGGGTGGGGACTAGTCGCCCCGGTTGGTCTCTGGATCCACGACGCCCTCAACGGTGTCCGCGCCGGGGATGCGCTCCACTGTGTCGGGGCGCGGTCCCATGGGCAGCTCGCCCGCCCGGCGGCGCTCCTCAAGGAAGTCCTCCATGCTCATCTTGTTCGGGACCACCAGCACCCCGCCGGTGTTCAGGCTCACATTCAGGTTCGCCTCAAGCGCCTCGCCCTCGCGGTATTGGTGCCGGGCCTTCAACAGGAAGATGTTGGCAACGATGTTGCCCTCATCGGCGGCGGTGCGGAGGTTGTTCACGAGGGCGTCGTGCTCCCGGGCCAGCCCGGCGTGGTAGGCGTCGTCAACCTCGGGCTGGCGGTCCCGGCAGGAGCGGAAAGCGTCCTTGCTCATGCCGAGGGCGCGGGCGATCGTGGCGACATGGACGCCGCGCCCGGCCAGCTCCTCCACGAGGGCGATGCCCAAGGGGGTCACGCGCCAGTGGTTCCGGCCCGCTCCCCCGGCTCCGGCGGGACCAGCCGGGCGGGCAGGTTGTCGTCATTGCGGTCGGTCATGGCTCTGCGGCCTCCTTGTCAAACTCGGTGCAAACCTTCTGGCTCAGGCCCTTGCCGCAGCGCAGCTCCCGGGCGATGCGGTCCATGCCCATCCCCCGGCTGCGCAGGTTGCGGATGGCGGCCACGATGGCGTCGGACGCGGGGGGCCTGCCCAGCCGCTTGCCCTGCGAGCGGGCGCGGCCCGCCTTGGTCCGCTCCACGATGATTGAGCCGCTCAAGCTCGGCCACCATGCCCCGGACCTGAAACAGCAGCCGCCCGGAGGGTGTCGTGGTGTCGATGGCCTCTTGGTGGAGGTGCAGGCCGATGCCCAAGGACTTAAGCTCATGGGCGAGGTTCAGGAGCAGCGCAGGCGCAGGCACCGGGCGAGGCGCGAGGCGTCCCACACCACCAGCACGTCATACCGGCGGCGGGTCGCGTCCTTCCGCGCCCTTGCCAGCTCGGGCCGCGCCTCGCTGGCACCGGATGCCGTATCCACATACTCCTGCACTAGGGTCCAGCCCGCGCGCTCCGCCACCTCCCTGAGGCAGAGGAGCTGGTTTTCGCAGGTCTGGTCCCCGGTGCTCACCCGGGCATAGATCGCGGCGCGGCGGGTCACTGGCCCGCCTCCGCCTTCGCTTTGGTGCTCTGCGTGTGCGGCAGGGGCGCGTCCATACCCTTGGGCAGCACGAGGTGGTACACGGCGATGCGCTCACCTTGGTCGTATCCGTGCTCATGGGCGAGGGCCAATAGGGCGTCGTGGTCGCTGTGGTCGTCCGGGTGCTGCGACGTGACGCCCGCCCGGTCCAGCGCCGTGCCGAACGTCCCACAGTCGTCAAGGTGGCACTCCACGAATGCCTCAAAGCCGGTCAGGAACTGGGTGCGGATGCCGTATCCCTTCACCGCGTTCATGTCCCAGGTCAGGCCGGACTTGACCGTGATCGGCTTCCAGTTGCCCAAGGCGTCGATCAGCTCGTTCATGGTCGCGCCGCAGGGCCGGGACAGGAGGTCCACGAGGATGGCCTGCTTGGTCCCGGCGCGGCAGGCCTTCGCCTCCGCCTTGGGCGCGAGGTTGATGCCCCGGGATTTGCGCTGGGCCTTCTTGGGGTGGTTGTCCGCAACCTTGCGGACCGTGGCGGACCGGATCGCAGCATCAACGTCCGCCGGGCCGGTCGTGGCGGACAGGGCCGCGAGGTTCTGCCAGATGCGGCGGGCGGCGATGGTGCGGTCAGAGAAGCGCTTCACGGGCGCGATGCCCAAGGGGGCAGCGGTCGCGGCGAACAGGGCCGCTCCCTGCTTCATGGACAGGCCCTCAAGGTCCTCTGCGATCAGGACAAGGAGGTGGTCGTGAAGATCGGCGGCGGCGGTGGCGTCCGCCTCGCTGGCGTGCAGGGCGTAGGTTGCGGCGGCGGGGTCGATGGTGGCGAAGGTGGTCATTGTCGTGCTCCATTTCGTGCAACCCTGGGGTTGCATTAAAAGTGCCGGAACGTATCATGAACGCCAACACCCCGTAAGGGAAATATCTGGGGTTACAGTGGGTTGTAAGGCGCGGCCCACCGGGCGTGGGCTCCGGCGGTGGCGCGCGCGGATACGTTTTCGGGGTGGGGCGGCGGGCATTGGTGCCGGGGCTGGCCGGGCGGGGATAACCCGTGCGGCTGAGCTGGCCCGGCCCGGGGGCACCAACCTTTTACGGCTTCGCACAGGACGTGTTGCGGTGGTTTCCCACACCTTGCCCAGAAGCAGCGCCGCGCCAGCGGTCCGGGGTCGGTCTGGGCAAGGTCCGGGGTCCGGGCCGCCTCCGCTAACCCCCAGTCCGGCCACACCTATCTGCGTTAGGTCCGGGAGGTCCAGGATACTCTTCACATATAGGGGGAAACAGAGGAGGGAGACAGACACAGAACACCAGACCTAGAGGCACAATAGGCGGTATCCCGGACCGGGCGGACCGGCCCCGCTAAGTGCCTGCTTTTCTGGGCAAGCGGCCCGGTCCAACCCGGACCGCTACCCCGGACCGCCCTCAGAACGGCATGTCGTCGTCGCGCCGCCCGGTCCCGAAGCCGGGCCGGAGGGCGATGCCACGGAAGCCGGTCATACGGTCCGGCCCGTCGCGGCGCTTGCTGTCGCGCACCTGCCCGTCCATCGCAGAGTAGAGGTCCCGGGCGATGATGTTGGCGCTGAACAGGTAGTCCTGCCCCATATGGTCCCGGTGCCATTCACGGAAGGCGGCAAACAGGCGGTCCTTGGCAACCCAGTGGTCCGTTCCGGCTTCGCACCACTCGCGGACAAAGGCCGGGATCGGGGAGGACAGGTCCCCCATCCGCAACGACATATCGGCCCCGGCCTGCGGCTGAGTGATCCGCCCGGTTGCCCGGACGCGCCGCCATCCCTCCACCGCCCAGTTGAGGATGCCCGGCAGCTCCGCCATCAGCGCCCCCGTCAGGCCCGTGTCCTCGCGCCCGAAAAAGCTCTGCCGCATCGGCAGGACGATGAAGCGCGAGACCAGCGCCCCCGAGCGGTCAGCGAACCTCGGTACCTCGTTGGTCATCACCACGAACCGCGCCCGCAGCGTCACCTCCAAGGCGCTCCGGTGCTTGCGGTTCACGCTCACGCGGTCCTCTCCGGTGATGCGCAGCAGGTTCTCCGCCACCGCCGCCTCGTCAGTCCGGTTGCTGAGGCGCATGTCCGACACGATGGCAAGCTGCTTCGCCAAGAGCGGCTCAAGCCCGAAGTCGCTGCGCCCGAAGCTGTTCAGAGACGGGGCCACGGTGTTCGGCTCGCCCACCAGCTTTCCCATCACGCGCCCGATGGTCCCCTTGCCGGAGCGCTTTGGCCGGGGATCAGCAGGGCCTTCTGGAGGCTCGTGTCCGGCGTCAGCAGGTAGCCCATGAACTCCTGCAAGGCGGTAATGCAGTCCGCCTCATCCTCGCCCGGCCAGACCTCCTTGAGGAAGGCCAGCCAGCGCCGGGGCTGCGGTGCACCGGGCTCGTGCGAGAAGTCCAGCGCATTGCGCGTGAACAGCGCGGGCGTGGCGGCCATCAGCTCTCCCGTGGGCAGGTGTAGCAGGCCCGAGCGCGTCGGCAGCAGCTCTAGCGGGTCGGGACCGGCCCGCCCGTCCAGCCAACGCGGCGGTTCATACCGCGACGGGGCGAGGTGCGTCACCGCCTTCAGCGCGTCGATGGTCGCGGACACGGCATCGGGCTTGGGGCGGAATGGCTGGGGGTTGCCGTCCTTGTCCACCACGCGGCAGCTCTCAAGGAAGGCCCAAGCGGCGGCGCGCACGGTGTCGTCGGCCACGCCAACGTAGGCCGCGCCGTCCCAGTCAAGGAACTCCTGCTGGTGGTGCCGGAGGTAGGGACGACCGGCGTCACGCAGCGCCCGCGCCCAGTCCATCACCCCGCCGTGCAGGACCGGCCCGGGCCGGGGCTGTGCCTCAAGGGCACGGGCAATCTGGCGGTCAGCATACCTGTCCGCGCCCTTCTGCTCCCGGACGTGCGCGCTGACGGCAAGGTCCGGGTCAAGGATCACCGCCTTCATCACCTCCTCGGAGTGGTCCGCCCGGACCATCTCGCACAGGACGTGGAACACGAGGTCTGACCTGTCCGCCCAGCGGCCCGGCTGGTCTGGGTCCTCGCCATTGACGATCAGCGCCTTCACCCGGTCGGGCAGGTCGAGCGCCTCCACGTCAACGTCCGCCGCCACCGCGAAGCTCCGGTCAGGCCCGGCAGCCGCCATGGCCGCCCCCTTGGGCGCGGGGAAGTCGTCAAGGCCATAGCGCCGGTCCCAGTGCGCCTCCACGACACGGGTCAGCCGGGGCACCCGGCCCACCCGCCGCTTCTTCTCGTTGGGCCAGTTGACCGTCCCCGGGAGGCGCATGACGCGGTCCACGTTCTGGACGCTGTCCCCCTCCACCGCATCCTTGATGCCGATGGCGCGGGCCTCCACGTCCGACACCGTGTCAGCGCTGTCCGGCAGGACGCACTCCCGGAGCAGGAAGAAGCCCTGCATCCCTCCACCACTGTCGATGGTGACTGTGGGCCGGGGGAATGGGAGCTTCTTGCCATCCTTCTCCCAGTCGTCAAACAGGCGGGCGATGCGCGCCCGCTCAGGGTCCAGCGGCTCGCCCGCGTGCGGGTCCACGTCGCAGAACAGCGCCACGGCCTCCGCCATGTCCGCCTTCTTGGGCTTCTTGTGAACCGGCCCGCGCGTCACGTTGGGCGTGAAGTAGAGGTTCCACCGCCCGCCGCTGTGGTCGTGGATCCAACGCCGCACGGAGTTTGCGGTCGTCAACGTGTGGGTCGGGGTCGGGGCGTCCGGGCCACCGTCCACCTCAATCGCGGTCAGGACCCAAGGCCCGCCGAGACGCCAGGTCTCAAGGAACTCCACCGCCGCATCCGCGTCCGGCAACAAGTCTTTCTGGTCGGTTCCCGCGTCATCCGGGGCTATACTATCCCCGATGATGATCTGATGACCCGCCCGGTCCTCTCCTGCGCCCCCGGCTTCCGTCCCGGAGTTGGGGGCGTTCTTCTCCGCCCCGCTCATTTTCCTGCCTCCATCCACACGCGCACGTCATCGGCGCGGTAGCGGACGCTGATGCCCACCTTCAGGAAGGGCGGTCCCTGACGCTTGGCGCGGTATGCCTCAAGCGACTTGGTTGAGAAGCCCGTCATCTGGGCCACCTGGTCGGGGGTCAGGTATTCCGGCGTCATTGGGAGCCGCCCACGCGGCAATTCACGCAGGAGGCGCTCTGCGACGGCCTCCGCTAGGGCATCAATGGTCTGTTGGTCCATGTCGTGTCACCAACCCAGACCGCCCTGCTGTGACAGGCGGTCGGTCAGGTGACAGGGCCAAACTCCGGGTTGCCCCGCGCCCCCCGCATGGGGCGCTCCCCGCGTGTGGCACGTCCCGGTGGGCCAACGCGGTTTCTTAGTCTCGTGGTCCCTAACCTACCCGCTCGGGCACCCCTTGGAAAACCCTAATTCACCCTCGCCAACCCTCAAACCGTTGTTGTCCGAGGCTCAAGCAGGGCGAGGATGGCCGCCGTCATGCGCTCCTGCTCGGCAAGCAGCGTGTCGAACAGCGCCCGCTCGTGGATGTAGACGCCATCTATCCCCGGCACGGTGTGGTCCAGCAGCAGGCGGGCGTTCACCCGGTCTATCCCCGTGCGCTGGGCAACGGTGCGGTAGGTGTGGCGGAGGATGTGGCCCGTCTCGCTGGGCAGCGCCTTCTCCTTCCAGACCTGCGTTGCGATCACCTCGCCCGTCTTGCTGGACCGGGAAGGGAACAGCCACGGCGCACCGGGGAACAGCACGTCACCCGCAGCCATCGCGCGGCCCACCACCTCCACCATGTGCCCAGACAGGGGCAGGTCGAAGGAGCGGCCCGACTTCATCCGAGGGATGGAGATTGCCGCATCGTCCAGCCGCACCCAGTCCCGGCGGATGCTCACGAGGGTCCCGGGGCGCAGGCCGGACAGGAGCCCGAGCTTGTGCATCTCGCGCCGCAGCGGGTTGGGCAGCGCCTGCACCCGTGCCCACCAGTCCGCGAGGTCCTCGGGCATGATGACGCGGTTGCTGGCCCGCTCCTTGTTGAACGTGACCGCCGCCACCGGGTTGCCCGGCAGGGCGTCCGGGTCGTCCACCACCTTGAGGGCGAAGTTGTAGGCGGCGCGGAAGTCTCGCATGGCCTTGTTCGCGGTCGTGGCTCCGTGCTTGTCCGTGATCCGGCGGTGCTCTTCGCGGGCGGTGCTGCCCCGCACCTCTGATATTGGCGTCTCCGCCCACTTGGGCAAGTAGCGCTCCAGCCTCTCCATCATGTCGGTCACAGACCGCTCAACACAGCCCCGGGCCAGCATGTCCGCGCCATACTCCTCGAACATCCGCCGCACCGTCCAAGCACCCGCGTCTCCCGAGGCGTCCGGCGGCGGGGCGTTGGGGTCGATGCCGCGCTTGATCTGGTCCAGCACCGCGAGCGCCCGGCTGCGGGCATGGTCCAGCGTCATCTCCTCGGTGCCCCCGAGGGTGTGGCGGACAGTCTTGACCAGCACCCGCCGCCCGCGCGGACCCTGCCAGAGGTCGCGCTGGACCTTGTATGACTTGCTGGCCTTGTTCACCGCAACGAGGAGCCCAGTCACCTTCGCGTCCCGCACCACGGCGGGCTTTCCCTCATACGCCAGCGCCCTTATCCGCGCCTCTGTCAGCCTCTCTGGCATTCCATGCTCCTTCCGAACCGTGTGGCGGTCCACCTGCGAACCGTAAACGAACCGGTAGAGGATCGGGCGGGAGCGGGCGGCCTAGGGGAAGGTAGCTCCAAACACCTGACAACGATAGTATTGAAGGTGGAAGTGCGGGCCGGAAAGGGATGCGGTTGACCGACTTCTAATCAGCAGATTAAAGGTTCGAGTCCTCCAGGGATCGCCAGGCCGGGCCGCTCCCAGCGAGGCATAGGGTGCGCAGAACGTACCTTTTCCGGGCGCACCCGTTTCGAGTAAGCGTTCGCCGGAAAGCGGATTCTTCTGTAAGTATCGGGTCGCGTTCCAATTTTCGTCTAGATGTTCGATCCCACGATTTGACGGTGTGACCCTTTCGAGGGAAGGGAAGGACGCACCCTGGGACAGGTTCGTCACGGGGAGCGCCACGACCGCGCCCGCCGTCAGGGCTGCAAGACGGCGATCGCAAGCTTCGCTCGCGCCGCCGATCCAGGAGCCGGGCGTCACCCCGAAGACGGTCGCGAAGTGGCGCCAGCGGGCGACCGTCGAGGATCCGGAGACCGGACCGAAAGGAGCCGCGCGCGACGGTGCCGCCCGAGGCGGGGGAGGCGATGATCGCCACAGGCTGCTGCCCCCGGAGGACCGCCTCCATGCCCTTCAGCCCCCGATTGCGCCTCTGAGGCGGTCGGCACGGCCCCGTTGCCTGCGGCGATGCGCGATGTCGCGCCACCGGTCCGGGCGAGGATGACGAATGCCTCTCCCGCCTGCGGGGCATCGAGGACGACGAGCCGAAACGGCGGCGGTTCGAGCGCCGCCCGATCGGCTTCCTTCACATCGACATCGCCGAGATGCAGACCGCCGCGGGCAGGCTCCATCCCGTCGTCGGCATCGACCGAACCCGCAAGTCCGCCGTCACCCGGTCCGCGGAGAAGGCGGACAGGCGCACCGCCCGGGAGGTCCCGCGGCATGCGCCGCCCGGCGGCTCGTCCTGCCGGGTTCGCGCCATCCTGACCGACAGCGGCATCCGGTGCGCCGGGCCGCCGCGGAACCGGAACGCGACCCTCTCCCGGCCGATGCGCTTCGACATGATCCGCGACGGCGAGCCATGGTCCGCCATCGGTCCGGGGACGATGGCGCGCGGGATCGGGCACCGCCTGACGAAGCCGCCGCCCCCCTGGACCGACGGTCAGGTCGAACGGATGGACCGCACGATCAGGGAAGGGGAGGCCCACAGCCGATCCGGGGGCTCGGCGGCGGCCGACCGTGAAACGCTTCCCCTGCGACAGCCAGGATCGGCGGCGCACCCGGCTCGGCGACTTCATGGCAGCCTGCACCTTCGCATCTCGGCTCGAGACCCTCGTCGACCCGTGTCGCCCGGACCGATGGCGCACAATGGTCGCCCCTCACGCCCTGTGACTACAGCCGCAAGATCCCGACCTCGGAGCCGGATCGATTCATCCGCGACCCGATCCACCAAATGCCGGGACGGAACAGCTGGGATGAAGAGGGCAGGAGGGAACCCGCCATGGCATCACGAGGCAAGATCGATCATCTCGATCTCGCCCACTTCAGGTCCTGACATTCCTCGCTTGGCCGCGACCGACATGGTGCAGTAGTGTCGGCCTCGCCGATGGCGACGCTGCCGATCCGGTTGCGCCTCGAATCCAGGCCGCCGGCGCAGGCCATAGATCAGCAGCGTCCGGATGGCCGGAATGACGCACCTCACACAATTTGCCAGACTACAAGAAATACGCCGGACACGCTTGCCGAAAGCGGAGGCGCGAGAAGGCCAGGACCCGGAAGTCCCGGCCTTGCCTCAGGCGCCGTGTGCAGCCCCGAACATCGGACGGATGCGAGGGCGCCACCGAACAATCCGTCCCAGAGCGGAACGGAAATAGGCGGCGCGCATGCGGCGGGCCTCCATCTCGAGCGCAAAGCGGGCGTCGGGATGGAACGCGGCGCGGGAGTGATCGATCATGCGGGTCATCGGAGCGTCCTGAACAGTTACTGATTTCGCTGTCGTCCATATTGCTGCGACGCAGCGAATGGCCTAATCAGACCCGCTCTGCGCCCTGGGCATGGCTTGTCCGGTGATCGCTTCCGGTCGGATCAGCGCGTCCTGACATCGTTCCAGGCCTCTTCGCGTCTCGGTAAAGTCGGCCTCCGGCTGGGGGCGATCCGTTTCCATGCCGACGCTGAAGACGATCTAGCGGCTCAGAGAGCCGAACGAATTGATGCTAGTCCCCGACCTCGAGAAGGCCGGGTCCTGACCCGGCAAACTGGTCCAGGCCGAGCGCGAAATTCCGCGCACATTCCGGATAGGAGAGGAGTGGCCCGATCCTCGCACCGCGACCTCCAGGGTGGTCGAGACAGTAGCTCCTGCGGCGTTCGCGCTTCGTGAAATGGACGCTGGTGCGGGTACATCGAGGCTTTCCGTCGCACTAATGAATTTGGGCTCAAGCGGACCTGTCGCGGTGCGGCAGATGGGGCTCCCGCAGATTTGGTCGCCCATGGTTCCCGGCCAGTGCGGACATACGTGGAAATCGGGATACTGCATTTCAGTGGCGTTGGGGTAGCCACTCGCATACCCGTGGTTCATCGGCCATGCGCTCGGCCACGGGGCGCCTGCATTTGGCGCTCTTCGCTTTCGAATTCGGGGAGCCGCTTTTCCGTACTCCCCCGGGAGCATCGCCTCCGCCAAGTATGATTTGCGACCGTCCGAATTCCACGGCGCCGGCCGGGTTCCTCAACCCTTGCATCGGCCTCATGCTTCCTTGGCGCGCGTCCACGTTATCGGCGACAGGAACACTGAAGTTCGCAACGGTCTGTCCCTTTCAGACAAGAAGTGAGAAGGACCGGCGGGCAGGTCATCGCACAGTGGTCTTGACACTCCCCCGCGCCTCGATGACTGCTGGCTCTCCAGTGTTATAATATTACAACCTAGACGGGAATTAGTCGAAAGTTATGAAAACCTTGTGTTTTGGTGCCACCGTTCTGTTGGGCTCGACCGGAACTGTCGCCGCCGCGCCCCTGAGCCCGACCTACGATTTCGCCTACGCCAAGTTCGCTTACACCTATGAAACGCAAGTCCTGACCGGATCCATCGACGCAACCAGCCTTGAGGAGGACGGCACCGTGACTGGTGGTGACGTGAGCGTCGATCATCTCTACATCGCCAGCGGGCAAGGTGTGGTTACGGTGACGGGAGACGTTCTCGGGCGGCCCCAAGTCTATACCATCTCAGGTCCCGCCGACCCCATTTCCAGTTATGTCTACGCCAAGGATTACATGGGCGCGGAGCCTGACACGGAGATGTCCGGATTTCCTGAGTTCTTCTCTTATCAGGGTGGTGACCCCGTCTATGGCATCTGGGGGGGTGTGATCGAGCTGACTGCGCGCCCTCTGGACGGCTTCGGTTACGAGATCTGGGAAGCTGGTTTCACTTTCAGCGGATATGTCTCGGATTGGGCGTGGGGACCTGACCGGTCCGATGCGCAATACTTCGGATCGCTCGCCCCCATCCCGATTCCGGCCTCGGGCCTGCTCCTGCTTGCGGCTGTCGGCGGCGCAGCCGTATCGCGCAGGAAACGGCGGATCGAGCTTGCGGACGACAGCTAAGTCGCGTGCACGCCTTCAGGTTCACTGGCTGATCGACCGTGGGAGTATCCAGAACGAACCGGTACCCGAGAGGTGCGCAGTCGCTCGCCCTGCCGTAGGCGCTTGCCGCCAGCAGCCGACGTCGGGATGGGCGCAAGCACCGCGTCTGACCCGCGCCCCGTTTGATCCCTCATCGTGATGCAGAGTCTGCTCGACCCCGAAGGAGCAGACGAATGAGGAAGGGCCGTTTCACCGGGGCGCAGGTAATCGGGATGATCAAGGAACAGGGTCGACGCCCGGCGTCGACGGCAGGGCGACGGCGGAGGTGTGCCGCAGGCATGGCCTCAGCCCGGCGAGGTTCTGCAAGCCGAAAGCCAGGCATGGCGGCATGGAGGTTTCCGAGGCCGCCAGGTCGAAGGCGCTCGAAGAGGAGAAGACCAAGCTCAGGCGTCTTCTGGCGGATACCATGCTGGACAACGTGGTTCTGAAAGATCTGCTGGAAAAGAAACGACGGTAAGCCATCGCGCGCCACTGGTCCGAGCGACCATGGCGAACGACCGGGCGGCGAGAGGCGGCGCTCAGGGCGATGCGGGATCACGACATCTCGCAACGCCGGGCCTGCCGGCTTGTCGGTGTCGATCCCGGGACGGTCCGGCGCGAGCGCCCGCCGGACGGCCCCGAGATCCGCGAGGAGATGCGGGAGGTCGCCGACACGCGGCGGCGGTTCGGCGACCGCCGGATCGGTGCCCTGCCGGAGCGCGAGGGCATGATCATGAACCGCAAGAAGCTGTATCGGCTCCGCCGTGAGGACGGGCTGCCGGTGACGCGACGACGTGGCCGCCAGCGGGCCGCGCACGCCGATGCCGGAAGCGGCGCGTCCCAATGGGCGCTGGTCGCGCGACTTCCTGTCGGACAGCTTCGGCGCCTCACGAAAGTTCCGCATCCTGGCGGTGATCGACGATTTCTGCCGGGAGAACCTGTGCCTGCTCGCCGATACCGGCATTTCGGGCGCCCGTGCGGCCCGCGAGCCGGACGCACTGGTGCGGATCTGCGGAAAGCCCGCTTGCATCGTCAGCGACAACGATGAGGGCACGGCCCGGATGAGTTCACCAGCCGGGCCATCCTGAAGCGCGCCGACAAGAACTGGGTCCCCTGGCACCACATCGATTCCGGCAAGCCGCAGCAGAACGCCTTTGTCGCGCCATTCAACGGGAGCCTGCGCGATGCGCTTTCGAACGGGGAGATCTTCGACCCCCCGGAGGATGCCCGGCGCAAGCTGGCGCTCTGGCGCGACGACGACAACGCCGTCCGGCCCCACTCATCGCTCGGAAACCTGACGCCCCTCGAAGCGCGCCGGACGCTCGAGAAATCCGAGGGCTCACGTCATGACCAAGGAACCCAAGGTGGCAGGTCACCGGCATTCAGGGAGTTCTTGTCTCCGCCACCGGGCAGCAGGGCGCATGGTCGCGCCGCCGCGCTGGGCGATGCTGGACCGGCGCCTGACACGGGGCGCCATCGAGCAATATTTCACCGCGGTTGAAGGCCCCTCCGCTATCCACGCGGGCCTCTACGACGGGTAGCCAGTCGGGATTGCAGCGAAGCCCGGGCCGGTTCCGGGCGAGTGCCGGCTGCGCCGCATGGGACCGGATCCTGCCAGGCGCCGGCACGGGCAGCCATCGCACAGGTGTCTGGAAGTCGGTCATGCGCCGGCGGGTCTTCAGGTGGCCGGCGTGGCGATGCGGAGCGGGACGAGGAGGATGGCTGTTATGGCCCGCCTTGCAATGCATTCGCTCCGGTCGGGGCGCCGCTACATCTTTCGTACTGCGCCCCGCTCGGAGGCTTGAAACGGCGTCATCCCCGAGGATCGGCAATTCATCGCCCCGCGGCAGGTCTCAGCGCGTGCTCTCGGTCAGACGGCGGCGGACGTAGTCCTGCACCAGGCCGATCATCGGCTCCATGTGCGGATCCTCGAAGAAATGGCCCGCATTCTCGATCTCTTCGTGGGTGACCGTGATCCCCTTCTGCTCGTGAAGCTTGCTGACGAGGGTGTGGGTATCCTTCGGCGGGGCCACCCGGTCGGCGGTGCCGTTGAGGACAAGGCCGGAGGAGGGGCAGGGAGCCAGGAACGAGAAATCGTACATGTTGGCCGGCGGGCTGATCGAGACGAAGCCGGTGATCTCGGGCCGCCGCATCAGAAGCTGCATCCCGATCCAGGCGCCGAAGGAGAACCCGGCGACCCAGCAATGCTTGGCATTGGCGTTCATCGACTGCAGGTAGTCGAGCGCCGCCGCGGCATCCGAGAGTTCGCCCACGCCCTGGTCGTATTCGCCCTGGCTGCGCCCGACACCGCGGAAATTGAACCGCAGGACCGTGAAGCCCAGCTCGTGGAACGCGTAATGCAGGTTGTAGACGACGCGATTGTTCATCGTTCCGCCGAATTGCGGATGCGGGTGGAGGACGATCGCGATCGGCGCATCCGGCTTGCGCTGCGGATGGTAGCGGCCTTCCAGCCGTCCCTCGGGACCGGGGAAAATCACCTCTGGCATGTTGGAGGGCCTCGTCCTTTCGTCGTCGCGGGTGGTGCTGGCCGTCGCCGATATTGACGGCGCGGATCGCACACCCTAGAACCATTCTAATCTGTCGGTGCGGGCCACGAGACCCACGGTCGACGTTTGGAGGTAGACACGCCGGGCGGCGGCGTCAACTCTCCCACCCGGCGGGCGCAGGAGTGGCGATCGAATGAAGCTGAGCACCAAGGGACGGTACGCCATGGTCGCCCTGACCGACCTGGCCATGCAACCCGAAGGCGGCCTGACGCCGCTGTCGGAACTGTCGCGGCGCCAGAACGTCTCGCTGCCCTATCTGGAGCAACTGTTCGTGAAGCTGCGCCGCGCCGAACTGGTCGTTTCGGTCCGTGGCCCGGGCGGGGGCTACAGGCTGGCCCGCCCGCCCTCCGAGATCCGCGTCTCGGACGTTCTGCGCGCGGTGGACGAGAGCGTGTCGGCGCTGGAGACGGGGGCGGGGGCCAAGGGGGGACTCTCGGGAACCAAGGCGCAGTCGCTCAACAACCGGCTGTGGGAGGGGCTGTCGGCGCAGGTCTACGTGTTCCTCCACCAGACACGGCTGTCGGACGTTGTGGGCAACACGCTGGCGCCCTGTCCGGCGGTGCCCTCGCTGTTCGAGGTGGTGGACGATACCTGACTGCTCGACCGGGCGCGGACCCGGGGCACCGGGGAATTGGAGAGTCATGACGCGGACGCGCGCATATCTGGACTGGAACGCCACGGCGCCTCTGCGGCCGGAGGCGCGCGAGGCGATGGTCGCGGCGCTGGACGTGGTCGGCAACCCGTCGTCGATCCATGCCGAGGGCCGGGCGGCGCGCGCCGCGGTGGAACGGGCCCGGGGCCAGGTCGCGCGTGCGGCGGGGGCCGAGGCGGCGGATATCGTCTTCGTATCGGGCGCGACGGAGGCGGCGGCGCTGACCTGCGCGGGCCGGGATCTGGCCTGCGCCCCGGTGGAGCACGAGGCGGTGCTGGCCTGGTGCGACCCGTCGCTGCCGGTGGACCCGGCGGGCCGGGTGGCGGTCGCCGATCCGGGACGGGCGGCGCTGCAGGCGGCCAATTCCGAGACCGGGGTGGTCCAGGACCTGCCGCAGGGTCTGGCGGTGGTGGACGCGACGCAGGCCTTCGGCAAGATCCCCTACGCCTTCGACTGGTCGGGTGCGGAGGCGGCCTTCGTCTCGGCGCACAAGATCGGCGGACCCAAGGGCGTGGGCGCGGTGTTCCTGCGACGTGGCCTGTCGCTCGATTCGCGGTCGCGCGGGGGCGGGCAGGAGATGGGCCGCCGAGCGGGCACGGAGAACGTCGCCGCCATCGCCGGGTTCGGCGCGGCGGCGGAGTCGGCGGTGCGGGATCTGGACGCCGGGCGCTGGGAGGCGGTGGCCGAGCGGCGCGATGCGCTGGAAGATGCGTTGATGCGAGGCGCCACGGGTCTTATCTGCCCCGGAAGGGACGGCCCGCGCCTGCCGAACACGAGCCTGATCGTCAGCCCCGGATGGAAGGGCGAGACGCAGGTCATGCAGATGGATCTCGCGGGCTTCGCGGTCTCGGCCGGATCGGCCTGTTCCAGCGGCAAGCTCCGCGGATCGGGCACGCTCGGGGCGATGGGGCTGGATGCGACGACGGCGGGATCGGCGATCCGGATCTCGATCGGGCCGGAGACGACGGACGAGGATGCGAGCCGCTTCGCGGAATGCTGGCTCCGCCACTGGCACAAGCAGCGGGCGCGCGCCGCCTGAGAAGGAGACGACAGATGGACGATCAGACCGTCATCGACGAGCAAGCCAAGGAAGGCGTCGACCAGCAGACCGTGGACGCGGTGAAGAAGCTCGGCACCTACAAGCACGGCTGGAACACCGAGATCGAGATGGACTTCGCCCCCAAGGGGCTGAACGAGGACATCGTGCGCCTGATCTCGGAGCGCAACGAGGAGCCCGAGTGGATGCTGGACTGGCGGCTGGAGGCATTCCGCCGCTGGCAGTCGCTGACGGAGCCGGACTGGTCGATGCTGAGATACGCCCCCGTCGACTACCAGGAGCAGTACTACTACGCCAAGCCCGCCTCGATGCGCGAGAAGCCCAAGAGCCTCGACGAGGTCGATCCGAAGCTTCTGGAGACCTACGAGAAGCTCGGCATCCCGCTCAAGGAGCAGATGGTGCTGGCCGGCGTGGAGGGCGCGGACGGCACCCCGGCGGACGCCACCAAGGGCGAGGCGCCGGTGGACGAGGATGCGAGCGGCGGGCGCAAGGTCGCCGTCGACGCCGTATTCGACAGCGTCAGCGTGGGCACGACCTTCAAGAAGGAGCTGGAGCGCGCCGGCGTCATCTTCTGCTCCATCTCCGAGGCGATCCGCGAGCATCCCGAGCTGGTGCGCAAGTATCTGGGCAGCGTCGTGCCGGTGCAGGACAACTACTTCGCGACGCTGAACTCGGCCGTCTTCTCCGACGGGTCCTTCGTCTACGTCCCGAAAGGCGTGCGCTGCCCGATGGAGCTGTCGACCTATTTCCGCATCAACGCGGCCGATACCGGCCAGTTCGAGCGGACGCTCATCATCTGCGAGGAGGAGGCCTATGTCTCCTATCTCGAGGGCTGCACCGCGCCCATGCGCGACACCAACCAGCTGCATGCGGCGGTGGTGGAGATCGTGGCGCTCGACGATGCCGAGGTGAAGTATTCCACGGTGCAGAACTGGTATCCGGGCGACGAGAACGGCAAGGGCGGCATCTACAACTTCGTCACCAAGCGCGCCGATTGCCGCGGCGACCGGTCCAAGGTGTCGTGGACGCAGGTGGAGACGGGCTCCGCGCTGACGTGGAAATACCCCTCCTGCATCCTGCGCGGCGACGACAGCCAGGGCGAGTTCTACTCCATCGCCATCACCAACAACTGGCAGCAGGCCGATACCGGCACCAAGATGATCCATCTGGGCAAGAACACCCGGAGCCGCATCGTGTCGAAGGGGATCTCGGCGGGCCAGGCGCAGAACACCTATCGCGGCCTCGTCTCGATCCACCCGAAGGCCAAGGACAGCCGCAACTACACCCAGTGCGACAGCCTGCTGATCGGCGACCGCTGCGGGGCGCACACGGTCCCCTATATCGAGGTGAAGAACAATTCCTCCCGCGTGGAGCACGAGGCCACCACCTCGAAGGTCGATGACGACCAGATGTTCTATTGCCAGTCCCGCGGCATGGACGAGGAGGAGGCGGTGGCGCTGATCGTCAACGGCTTCTGCAAGGAGGTGCTGCAGGCGCTGCCGATGGAATTCGCCATGGAGGCGCAGCAGCTCGTCGCGATCAGCCTCGAAGGCTCGGTGGGCTGACTTGGGAGAGCTGGACCCGATCCGGGCGCCGGAGCGGACGCGCTTCTTCGTCCGCCTGAGCGTGGGCGCGGCCGTGGCGCTGGGCGCGATCGCGAGCCTCGAATGGTGGCTCGGCGATCCGCTCCCGCGGGTGCTGGTCGTGACGGCCGTGTCGGCCGCGATCGGCTGGATCGCCGGGCGTCTGATGTTCAGGAGGAAGAGATGAGCTTCTGGTCGAAATCCGATCTGATCGTGACCACGACCCCCTCGGTCGAGGGCCGCCGGATCACCGCCTACAAGGGGATCGTCGTCGGTGAGGCGATCCTGGGCGCCAACGTGTTCCGGGACATGTTCGCGGGCATCCGCGACATCATCGGCGGCCGGTCCGGCGCCTACGAGAAGAGCCTCAACGAGGCGCGCGAGACGGCGCTGAAGGAGATGGAGGATCGCGCGCGGGACGCCGGCGCGAACGCCGTCGTCGGCGTCGACCTCGATTACGAGGTCGTCGGCAAGGAGAACGGGATGCTGATGGTCTCGGCTTCGGGAACGGCGGTCGTGGCGGAGTGAGCGGCGCGGCCGGGGCCGTGCCCGGCCGGATTGCCGGAAACATGGGCGGCGGACGGTCCCGCGATCGCGGGACGTGCCGCCGGAACGACGAACGAGACGGGCGCCGAGGCGCCGAAAGGAAAGACGAATGCTCGAGATCAAGAACCTGCACGTCAAGCTGGAGGAAGAGGACAAGCCGATCCTGAAGGGCGTCGACCTGACGGTCGAGGCCGGCAAGGTCCATGCGATCATGGGGCCGAACGGGTCGGGCAAGTCGACCCTGTCCTATGTCCTGTCGGGGCGCGACGGCTACGAGGTGACGGAGGGCGAGGCGACGCTCCTGGGCGAGGACATCCTCGCCATGGAGCCCGAGGAGCGCGCCGCCGCCGGCGTCTTCCTGGCCTTCCAGTACCCGGTGGAGATTCCGGGCGTCGGCAACATGACCTTCATGCGCACGGCGGTGAACGCGCAGCGCAAGGCCCGCGGCGAGGAAGAGATGTCCTCGGCGGATTTCCTGAAGGCGGTGCGCGCCAAGGCCAAGGAAATGCAGATCGACGCCGAGATGCTGAAGCGTCCGGTCAATGTGGGCTTCTCGGGCGGCGAGAAGAAGCGCAACGAGATCCTGCAGATGGCGATGCTGGAGCCGAAGCTCTGCATCATGGACGAGACCGATTCGGGCCTCGACGTGGACGCGATGAAGCTGGTGGCCAAGGGCGTGAACGCGCTGCGCGCGCCGGACCGGGGCTTCCTCGTCATCACCCACTACCAGCGGCTTCTGGATCACATCGAGCCCGACGTGGTGCACATCATGTCCGACGGGCGGATCGTGAAGACCGGCGGCCCGGAACTGGCGCTGGAGGTCGAGCGCAACGGCTACACCGACATCCTGAAGGAGAACGCGTGATGGCCCTGCCGCAGCAGAAGCAGGAGGCGACCGACGCCCGGCTGGCGGCGCTGACCCTGCCGGTGGACAGCGGCTGGACGCGGGCCGCCCGCGCCGACGCGCTGTCGCGGCTCACGGCCATGGGCCTGCCGGCGCCGCGGGACGAATACTGGCGCTTTACCCGGCCGAAGGATCTCAACGCGGTCGAGCCGCCGCGCGCAGCGCCCATGGACGAGAGCGACGAGGCGCCGCTCTACGAGGATATCGAGACGCTGACCGTGGTCTTCCGCGACGGGGTGTTCGATCCGCAAGCCTCCGACGACCTGTCGCTGGAGGGCGTGGAGATCGCGCGGCTGGCCGAGGTGCAGGGCGCCGACATCCACTGGGCGCGCGACCTCTACGGCCAGTTGGAGGCGCGCGGCCAGACCCCGGTGGCGCGGCCCTTCGCGGCGCTGAACACGGCATTCGCGACCGACGGCCTGTTGATCCACGCCACCGGCAAGGCGGCGAAGCCGATCAGCATCGTCTACCTCCACGAACGCGATGACAGCGACCCGGTCCTGCACCACGTGGTGAAGGTCGATGCCGGGGCCGAGGTCACCGTGCTGGAGACGGGGGCCGTCGGAGCGCGGTTCAACACCGCCTTCGAGGCCGATATCGCCGATACCGGCACGCTGCACCACGTGCGCGGGCAGGGGCGGAACCGCGACCGGCGGGCCAATACCCACACCTTCGCCCGGCTGGGGTCCGAATCGGTCTTCAAGTCCTTCACCCTCAGCCTCAACGGCGCGCTGACCCGCAACGAGCACGTGGTCGAGTTCACCGGCGACGACGCCGTGGCGCATCTCGCCGGGGCGGCGATCGGCGACGGCAAGGTGGCGCCGATGCACCACGACGACACGGTCTTCGTCACCCATGACGCGGTGGACTGCGAGAGCCGCCAGGTCTTCAAGAAGGTGCTGAAGAACGGCGCCGTGGGCGTCTTCCAGGGCAAGATCCTGGTGAAGCCGCATGCCCAGAAGACCGACGGCTACCAGATCAGCCAGTCGCTGCTGCTCGACGACGACAGCCAGTTCCTCGCCAAGCCGGAACTGGAGATCTATGCCGACGACGTGGCCTGCTCGCATGGCTCCACCACCGGCGCCATCGACGAGGACATGCTGTTCTACCTGCGCGCCCGCGGCGTGCCCGAGCGGCGGGCCACGGACCTGCTGGTCCTCGCCTTTCTCGCCGAGACGCTGGCCGAGATCGAGGACGAGGAGATCGCCGAGGCGCTGCGCCAGCGGCTCGAGAACTGGCTCGAGCGGCACGCGGACTGAGATGGCCCTGGCCGGTGATATCGTGGCCAGCTATCGCCGGCCGGGCGAGATCCTGCGTCGGCGCCTCGGCAGCCCCGAACGGGCCGAGGCGCGGGCGCTGGTCACCTGCATGCTCGCCTGCTTCCTGATCTTCGTGGCACAGTGGCCGCGCCTGTCCCGGGAAAGCTACCTGACCGGCCAGGACCTGGACATGATGCTGGGCGGGGCGCTGATGGGGTGGATCTTCATCGCGCCGCTGGTCCTCTACGGGTTCGCGGGGGCAAGCCATTTCGTGGCGCGGCGCCTCGGCGGGCGGGCGAGCTATACCGAGGCGCGCATGGCGCTGTTCTGGGCGCTGCTCTCGGCGGCGCCTCTGTGGCTGGCCTGGGGCATGCTGGCGGGATTCGCGGGGCCGGGGCCGCTCCTGGATCTCGTGGGGATCGTGGCCCTCCTGGCCTTCGTCCTGATCTGGGCCGCCGGCCTTGCAAGCGTGGAGCGCGGATGACCGAACTGACATCTCTGGGCGGTCTCGGCCGTCTCGCCGCGCGGACCGTGCGCGAACCGCGGGCGGTCTTTGCCGAGCTGCGCGCCCTGCATCTGCCGCGCGAGGCGCTGTGGCAGGCGCTGATCGCCGTGGTCGCGGTATCGGTGATCCTGGCCGAACTGGTCAATCTGGTGCTGGCCGCCGCGCTCGGCGGACCGGCCGGGCAGCCGATCCTGAGCCCGCTCGCCTTCGCCGGAATCCAGCTCGGAATCCTGGTGCTGTCGGTCGTTCTCATCGACCGGGTCGGCCGCATGATGGGGGGGCGGGGCGATCTCGACGGGGCCATCCTGGCGGTGGTCTGGCTGCAATTCGTCATGGTCTGCCTGCAGATCGTGCAGAGCGTCCTGCTGCTGCTTTTCCCGTTCGGCGCCGCGCTGGTGGTGATCCTCGGGATCGCGATCTTCCTCTACCTGCTGACCGCCTTCGTCACCGAGCTGCACGGCTTCGAATCGACGGGCCGGGTCTTTGCCATGATCCTGTTCGTCTTGATGGGTGTGGCGCTTGGTCTCTCCTTCGTCCTGACCCTCGCGGGGGTCACCGTTCCCCGCTAAGGAAGTCCCCATGTACGACGTGGAACAGATCCGAGACGATTTCCCGATCCTCTCCCGCGAGGTGAACGGCAAGCCGCTGGTCTATCTCGACAACGGCGCCTCGGCGCAGAAGCCGCGCGCCGTGCTGGACACGATACAGCGCGCCTATGCCGAGGAATATTCCAACGTCCATCGCGGGCTGCACACGCTCTCGACGATCTCGACCGAGCGCTACGAGGCGGTGCGCGGCAAGATCGCGGCCTTCCTCGGCGCGGCGGACGAGGACTCCATCGTGATGAATACCGGCACCACCGAGGGGATCAACATGGTCGCCTATGGCTGGGCGATGCCGCGGATGGAGGCCGGCGACGAGATCGTCCTCAGCGTGCTGGAGCACCACGCCAATATCGTGCCCTGGCATTTCCTGCGCGAACGGCAGGGCGTGGTGCTGAAATGGGTGGAGCCGGAGGCGGACGGTTCGCTCGATCCCGAGAAGGTGCTCGCCGCGATCGGCCCGAAGACGAAGCTGGTCGCGGTGACCCACATGTCGAACGTGCTGGGCACGGTGGTGGACGTGTCGGCGATCTGCGCCGGGGCGCGGCAGCACGGCGTGCCGGTCCTGGTGGACGGCAGCCAGGCCGCCGTGCACATGCCGGTGGACGTGGAGGCGATCGGCTGCGACTTCTACGCCATCACCGGGCACAAGCTCTACGGCCCCTCGGGCTCGGGCGCGATCTATGTCCGCCCCGAGCGGATGGCCGAGATGCGCCCCTTCATGGGCGGCGGCGACATGATCAAGGAGGTCCACCGCGACCGGATCGAGTACAATGTGCCACCGATGAAGTTCGAGGCCGGCACGCCCGGCATCGTGGCCCAGATCGGCCTCGGCGCGGCGCTCGACTACATGGGCGGGCTGGGCATGAAGGCGATCGCGGCCCACGAGGCGACCTTGCGCGACTATGCGCGCGAGCGGCTGTTCGGCCTCAACTGGCTGAACGTCCAGGGCGACGCGCCGGGCAAGGGAGCAATCTTCTCCTTCACGCTGGACGGCGCGGCGCATGCCCACGACATTTCCACCGTTCTCGACAAGAAGGGCGTCGCGGTGCGGGCCGGGCACCATTGCGCCGGCCCGCTGATGGATCATCTGGGCGTCACGGCCACGTGCCGCGCGTCCTTCGGGCTGTACAACACGAGGGGGGAGGTCGACACCCTCGTCGACGCGCTGGAACTGTGCCACGACCTCTTCGCCTGACCGGTTTCGAGGTTGTCCCCGCCGCCGAAACCCGATACATGCCCCTCAGGCGATTGGTCGGCCCTGCCGGGTCGGGCGTCGCCACCCGGTTGCGCCGAATGAGGCAGGCGGGAATCGGGATGAGCAAGCGCCATCCCGATACATTGGGCACCAGTAGCTCAGCTGGATAGAGTGTCGGCCTCCGAAGCCGAAGGTCACAGGTTCGAATCCTGTCTGGTGCACCAAACCCCATATCCGCCATCCGGGTCTGCCAAGGCCTTGAATGGAAGAGATACATATGCGGTTCGAAGTTTCCTGATTGAGCAGTATCGACGGCGTTCGGCGAAGACTGTTCTCCGCCCCGTTCCCTTCCACCGGAAATCGCGAGTCCTCTCTGTATCACAGGGACTTGAGGGGGCAGAGATGGTGGGTTCGAATACGTCTCAAGATTGGGCGGGCTCTTGCCAGAATCGGCCAGCTCTTCCTTCAGGATGACGGCTTCTTCTTGAAGCTGGGAGATGCGCACCTGGTGGGTGGAGACGAAGCGGCTGTTCGGGGTCTCGACGATCCTATCGACCACGCCGTCGATACCAGCTTCGCTTTCCTCTACGCGAAGCTTGAGTTGCTTCCGCCCTTTCCCGACCGCTTGTTTCGCGCCGTTTCCCCATGTCTTCGAGCATGGCTCGGGTGGCCGCGGCGACATTCGCGCCAGGTTGAAGTTCCGCCACCAGTTCAACGAACTCGGCCGAGAGTTTCTTTCGCGGTATAGTCCGTAGCAGCTCTTGCAGCCGTTCGTGCGGCACTCGCAGTATGGATCTTTGACTTTTCTGTGGAGTGCGCCCTTGGGGTTGGACAGGATCAGGCGCTCGTTTTGACCCCGCATGGGCAGTTGATCATCGACCCGAAGAAGCCTTTTCGGCCGAGCGACGCCCGGTGCGGCCCGGATGCAGGTCGTGAACCGCGATCCGAATGGAACACGCAGCCGGGCATTGGACGCCGGAAGACGATCGCCTTCCGGCGTCGGTGGCGCATCGATCTTGCGGTCGAGGGTGTCGCCGACGACCCGACGAGACCAGGCGTCGAGAAGGACGGCGAGATAGACGAAGCCGGTCGCGATGGCGACATAGGTGATGCCCGACATCCACAGCTGGTCTCGCCCGTGAACCTCAGATCCTTTGGCGATGTGCGGGAGCATCGGAGCGTCGTGGCCACGCAGCGTCGCCGTCGCTTGGGGTCCAGGCCGTTCTCGGCCATGATCCGGCGGACTTTCTGGGAGTTCATCACCAGGCCCCGATGGCGCAGCTCGGCATCGACAGGTCTGTAGCCACAGGCAGGACAAGCCTCGCAGCTGACCGTGATCTGCGCCGGGATCGCCTCGTCTGCGGGCCTCGGCCCCGGTTTTGCGTCGAAGCGGGAGCGCGCGACCTGCATCGGCTCGCCCCCCCCGTTCGATGGTGATGCCTTCGGGCCGGTGATCGCGGATCCAGGTGCGTTTCCCGGCGAGGCGCTCCCTCTCGAAGCCCCCTTCAGGAACTCGATCTCGAGTGCCTGACGGCCGACGAGGCGCTCCAGCGCAGCAATACGAGGCTCACGCTCCTGAATGAGGTCCACCGCTTCGGCGTCGTCGCCCTAGGCTCCAGCCTCACGTTTCTCAAGCCACGCCCGGATCGGTCGCCGGCAGATATCGCCCCGTTTTCGCAAGGCAGGCAGCGTCGACCCGGCGTGGCATTCCTCGATGACCTGGTGCTCGAACGCGGTACTGTGGCGGCGATGTTCTCTTGGCATTGGCTTTCTTGCTCCGAAAGCCGGTACGGAGGAAATTCGACGTCTCTCCGTGTCCGACCCCAGGGGCGCAGTCCAGCCAGAGAGGACAAACGTGGCCGACTTTCAAGCCGCCCGCCGTGGGATCATCCCGCTGCCCCGTGGCCGACATTCTCACCGAAATGGCCTCAAGACCGCTCGCACGGATGTGGACGGCGCGGATTCCGCCCCCGAGCCGCCGGTCAAGGGGAGCCAATTCGCCACGTTTCCGCATTGCCAAGGGGTGCCTTCCATCAGGTGCAAGCGCGGATGACCGATCAGATTTGCCCGCTCGCTTGGTGTATGGCCGAGATCAGATCCCGGGACGAAACGGGCTTCTCCAGGCGTGGCGAGCCGGTTCGGGGATCGCCGTCCAGAAAGGCATCGCCGTGGCCGCTCACGACGATGAACGGGACGAACCGGGCGGAAAGCACCTCGGCGACGGGGGCCGAGCTCTGACCGCCGAGATCGGCATCGAGCAGCACGAGGTCCGGTGCGTGCGCCCGAAGGGCCGCCAGCGCGGTCTCGATACTCCCGAACTGCCCGACGACACGGTAGCCCTCGCTCTCCAGCATGTCGGCCAGATCGAGAGCAATGATCGCGTCGTCTTCTATGACCATCACCGACATTGCCGCCGGTTCAGGCGCCTCGTCATGCAGATCGCCGGGCGTGGCCGGGGCCGGGGCATACGCCTCCCCGTCCAGGGAAAGCAGGAAGCAGTAGCTTATCCCGTCCTCCCGAACCGTTCTTTGAACCTCACCGCCGAATTGGGTCTGGACCACGTTGGAAAGCAGGAGGGATCCGAAGCCCGTCTCGGCCCCTCCGGCGTCCGGGCCGATCTCGGTCGGCACGCCGCTCTCGACCCATCGCAGCGTCATGTTACGGGCCTCGTCGATCGACCATGCAACCGACAATTGTCCCGTGTCGCTGCGCAGGCTTCCATACTTGAGCGCATTGGTGGTGAGTTCGTGCAGCATCATCGCGATGAGCTGGGCCTCTTGTGCCGACAGCGGCACGCTCGGACCCTCGATGCTGACGCGATCATGAATGTCGAGCCCGAACGGTGCCAGTTCATCTTCCAGGAGATCGCGGAATTCGACGTCGGTCCAGCGCTTGCTCCCCAGCAAGGAATGCACCCGCGCCAGCGCTGCGAAGCGATCGCCGAGTTTGGCCTTGACGTCTTCCACGTCGACCCCGGTGGTCAGGCGGGTGATCGACTGGATGACCGCCAGCATGTTTCGAGCCCGGTGGTCGATCTCCGCCGCCATGACCCGTTCCCGGTCGCGGTGGCGTTCGCGTTCGATCCACCCCATCGTCGTCTCGAGCACTTTCTCGACGGCCGAGATGTCGAGGGGGCTGTAATTCCGCTCGTTCCCGCTATGGATGAAAATGACGGAGGCGACGTTCCCGCTTTCCATCCAGGGAATGGCGAGCAGGCCCGCGACGCCCGCGTCTTCGAGGAACCGTCGACCGGTCGCGGGAAGCTGCGGATCGAACAGGGACAAGCGGACGATCCGTCCCGACATCAGATCGTTGCCTTGCGCCACCGGCAAATGGGACAGATCGAGGATGTCGTCGGAGGCGATGATACCTTCGGCGCGCCATTCATAGGTCAGGGCAAAGGCGGGCTTCCCGTTCCATATCGTGCGTTCCCGGACACCGACGCGGGCCGCTCTCAGGAGCTGCCCGACCCGGGTGACGGCCAGCTTCAGCGCGTCTTGGGCCGTGTTGCAGGTCCGAAGATCCCGATTCAGTGCGACCAGGAACTCCGCGTTGCGTCTCTGGATGACGTTCTCGGTCGTCTCGCTCCCGGAATTGAAGATGCCGACAATGCTGCCGTCCTCGGCCCGAAGCGGCGTGAAGCTGTAGTTCCAGTATGTCTCCTCCTCGACGCCGAAGCGGCGCATGGGAAGCAACTGGTCTTCCACGAAGAGGCCTTCACCGTGCCGGATGAGTTCGGCGAACTGTGGCTGGATGATGTGCCAGATGTCGCTCCAGACATCCTGCGCCCGGGCGCCCAGGGCGTCGGGGTGCCGGGGTCCGGGAATGGGCGCCCACGCGTCGTTGTAGAGGAGCCGAAGCTCGGGGCCCCAATAGATCGCCGTCGGGAACGCCGAGTTCAGACAGATCGAAAGCGCCGACCGTAGCGACTGCGGCCATGTCTCCGGCGGGCCGAAGGAATGGTTGCTCCAATCGAAGGCCCGGATGCGCTCGGCCATCTCGCCGCTGCCGGCAAGGAAATCCATCGGGCCGAATGCACTCTGGTTTCTCAGCACCGCCGAGCCTCTCTTGTCCGGGCGACGCCCATGGTGATCAAGTTCCCACGGATCATGAGGCATACATCGCAGGCAAGGATCAACCGGAGTGCATTTGCATCGAGCGAACCGGGAACTGCCTTCCCCCCGCGCAAAGGGCTCACGAAGGTCGCGGCTTGCCGGCCCGGGTCGCACGGGATGATGCAGGCGCGGGGTATGGTCGACCGCGAGCGGCCCTCCATCTGCCATGGCTCGCGGCTGCCCGGTTCCGCGGAGCGGTCTTCCGCGTCAACCGGCGGCGTCGCTCGGCGTCCTGAACTCCCGATATCCGCCCAGGGCGCGCCATCGCGGACAGGAGCGGACAAGACCGCTACGTCGGCGCTCCCACCTTTCTGCCGCGCCAGAGGATGAACAGGCCCGAGACCACGATCAGGGCGGAGCCCGCCACCATCGCCGCGCTCAACCGTTCCCCGAAAAGCGCGATCCCGAGCGCCGTGCCGAAGAGGAGCCGGGTGTAACGGAACGGGGTCACGGCCGAGACGTCGCCCGTCCGCATCGCCCGCATCAGCAGCGCATAGGCCGCGACGCCGACCCCCACGGCGCCAGCCAGGCAGAGCGAGGCCCCGAGCCCGGGCGCCGTGAAGGGCGCGCCTTCCCAGGCCGAGAAGATCGCTCCGGCGGCGAGCACGGCGAGGAACCCGTAGAGGCCGAGGATCGAGGTGGACAGCGACGCGGGCGCGGCCCGGCTGGCCAGGTCGCGCCCGGCGAAGCCCAACATCCCGATCACGGCCAGGACCGAGAGGCCGGAGAAGTCGTCCGTCCCCGGCCGGACGATGACGAGGACGCCGACCAGCCCCAGGGCGACCGCCCCCCATCTGCGCCAGCCGACGGCCTCGCCGAAGACCAGCGCCGCGCCGGCCACCACGAAGAGCGGCGTCGCCTGCAGGATCACGGTCGCCGTCGACAGCGGGATCAGCGTGATCGCGAGGGTATAGAACAGCCGGCCGGCGACCTCGAGGACGACCCGGGCGCGCATCGGGCCCGAGACGACATCGGGATGGTACAGCGCGCGGCCCTCCAGACGCGCCAGGCCGGCGAAGAGGAGGGCCCCTCCGAGGCCGAACAGGACCAGGATCTGACCCGTCGGCAGGGTGGCGGAGGCCGCCTTGATGAAGGCGTCCTCGACGGCGAAGGCCGCCATGGACCCGATCATGCACAGGGCGCCGATCAGGTTGGACCGGTGGTCCGAAGCGATGGTCTCCACGGCGCGCGCTCCCATGCGGTGGCCGGGCCCGGCGATCGGTCGGCGACCCCTCTTTGGCATCCCCGCGATCCGGGTTCCATGGCTCCGGGGGATGGATGGCCCTGTCGGACGGAGAGCGGCGACGACCAGGGACGGAGACCGATCTGCCGCGGCGAGGGGCGCGAACGAATTCGCCGCCGCCGCGTTGCCGCCCCGAATGCCAATCAGGAGCCCCCCATGCAGACCCGCCAACTCGGCCTCACCGGCCTCGAGATCGCGCCCATCGTCTTCGGCGGCAACGTCTTCGGCTGGACCGCCGACCGCGAGACCTCCCACGACCTGATCGACCGCTTCCTCGACCGCGGCTTCAACTGCATCGACACGGCCGATGTCTATTCCGCCTGGGCGAACGGCAATTCGGGCGGCGACTCCGAGGAAGTCATCGGTGACTGGATCCGCCGCACCGGGCGGCGCGACGATATCGTCCTGATGAGCAAGGTCGGAATGCTGGACGGGCGCGAGGGGCTCTCGGAGGCCAACATCATCGCCGCCTGCGAGGACTCGCTGCGCCGCCTCGGAACCGATCACATCGACGTCTATTTCGCCCATCGCGACGATCCCGACACGCCGCTGACCGAAACGCTCTCGGCCTTCGCGAGGCTCAAGGAGCAGGGCAAGATCCGCCATGTCGGCGCCTCGAACTACGCCGCCGACCGCCTGGAAGAGGCCGTCTCGGTCGCCCAGGGCGACGGCATGGCGCATTACGAGGTGTTCCAGCCGGAATACAACCTCGTCTCGCGCGGCTACGAGGGGAAGCTGAAGGAGACGGCGATCGGCCACGGCATGGCCGTCACCCCCTATTTCTCCCTCGCCGCGGGCTTCCTCACCGGCAAGTACCGTTCGAAGGACAAGATCGCGGGCACCGAGCGCGAGGCCATGCTCGGCGGCTACTTCGAGGGCAAGGGCCCGCAGGTCCTCGAGGCGCTGCTCGCGGTGGCGGAGGAACGGGGGGTCGAGCCGGCCCAGGTGGCCCTCGCCTGGCTTATCGGCAAGGACGGCGTCACCGCGCCCATCGCCAGCGCCCGCAATACGGGCCAGCTCGACACCATGCTGGGGGCTGCCGACCTGGACCTCACGGGCGAGGAGATGGAGACGCTCGACGCGGCCGGCCGATGAGCCGCGCCGCGGAACCTGCCACGCGCGACGATGTTCCCCCGGGGATGTCAACAATTGCGGGAGACGATCCCATGAGTAACGATCTCAAGACGCTGGACAAGCTGACCGCCATCGCCATCGACAGCGCCCATGGCTACGAGAAGGCGGCGGAACTCGCGACGACGCCGCAACTGGCCCAGGTCCTGCGCGACCAGGCCGGGAAGCGGCGCCAGGTGATCGAGGACCTCAACGGTCAGATCGAGCGCCTCGGCGGGGAGCGTCGCACCGATGGCAGCGCGATGGGCGCCGCCCACCGTGTCTGGACAACGATCACCGACGCGGTCTCCAAGGGCGACGAGGAAGCGGCGGAACGCGTCGAGGAAGGCGAGGACTATATCGAGAAGCAGTTCCGCGAGGCCCTCGACGACAGCGACCTCGGCACCGAGACCCGGGAGGCCCTGGTCCGGGCGCATTCGCAGATCGCGGAAGGCGAGAAGCTGACCGACCGCCTGGAGAAGCAGTACGATTGACACCGCCCCGGTGGTGTCGCCCCCGCCGGGTCAGGCGCTCTGACAGGCGCCCATGTCGGCCCGTGGGGGTTCCTCTCGCGCAGCCTCGACCCAGAGTCCCTCTGGCGTTCGCTGCGCGAGACAGCGGTGCTCACCGCGCCGATCTTCGTCACGCTAGCGATCCCCTCGGTCATCTCGTGGCTGCTTTCCTGCGCCAATGCGCCGGAATCCTCCACGGGCCTCCTCGAGCCGCTTTCCGGCAGCCCGGCCCTCACGCTGTTCGCCCTCTCGGCGACAGCCTTCGTGACCGGAATGTTCATGGACGAGGTCTCGGCGCTGATGTTGCTCACGCCGATCTCCCGTCCCGTGGCGCAGGGCGCCGGGATCGATCCCGTGCACCTCGGGATCATCGTGACGCTGAACATCACCATCGCCCTCATCACGCCGCCCATGGGGCCTGCGTCTTCGTCGCCGCCGCCGCCGGCAAGGTCGACATTGCCCGGCTCTTCGTGGCGATCTGGCCCTTCATGCCGTGGCGCTCGCCGTGCTGGCCATGTTGATCGTGGTTCCCGGGCTGACCACGTGGCTGCCCGAGGCGTCGAACTGACACCGCCCGGACATCGCTCGCACACCGGCCCGTTCCCCGGGCCGTCGTTCCCTCGATCAGGCGGCGGGAGAAAGGGTCCGACCTCCCGCTCTGCCAGAAGATCGAACGGATCATGGACGCCGAGGTTTCGTCGGACGGCTTCCCACAAAGGGATGCACTGGGCGACACCCTTGACCGGATGACCGCTGATCATTCGCAAGATCCGGGGAGCGCCGGCATGAAGGCTGCGATCACCCGATGCGCGGCGCGGCCAGAATCACTGCGGCCCCTATCAGGCGCAGGCCCGCGCCTGCCAGATCCCAGGGGGCCGGTCGCTGCCTCTCGTAGGCCACATCCACAGCAGCGAGGCGGCGATGTAGACGCCCACATCGGCGGCGCAGGCCCGGGCGGCGATTGCGGTGTCGACCTGCGCGAGCGGCCAGCCGAACAGAACGAGGCTCGCAATCCCCGGCAGCAGCCAGAGCCCCGAGGCGCCGCGCCACCAGGCCCAGACGGCGAAGCAGCCCGCGACCCCGGCGAGCGGATAGACAAGCGCGGCCCGCATCAGGCCACGGGCCGGTCATGATCCGCAAGACACTCCTCGTGGTCGCGCAGCACCTCCAGGATGCGGCAGTCGGCGACCCTGTCTGCGCTGCACTCGCCGATCATGCGTCGCAGCTCGACCCGCAGCGCCTCGAGCCGGGCGATGCGCGCCTCGACCTCGCGGAGCTGCCTCTGCGCGACCGCGTCCACCTTCGCGCAGGACCGTTCCGGGCTGTCGGAGAGGTCCAGCAGCTCCCGGATCGCGCCGAGCGGAAAGCCGAGCTGCCGGGAATGCCGGATGAAGGCCAGGCGGTCGAGCTCCGCATCGCCGTAGCGGCGCTGACCGCCTGCGGTCCGGCCGGGCGCGGGCATGAGCCCGATCTGCTCGTAATAGCGGATCGTCTGCACCTTGGTGCCCGTGCGCTTCGCCAGCGCGCCGATGGAGAGCATGGTCGCCTCCTTGCCAATCTACAGTGGCTGTAGGATGGCCGGGCGGATCGCGCAAGCGGTCCCGAAACGGCAGGGAACACGGGGAAATCGCCGGACGTCCTTGAACCTCTACTCGATGCAGGCCGTATGTCGCGACAAGCCCCCCGCGTCACCAAGCACGGAAAGACGATCTCTTGGACACACTTTCTCCCCTGGCCCTCGGCTTTCTGGGCAGTCTGGCCGCGGGGTCGCTGACCGCGGTCGGGGCCATGCCGGTTCTCTTCGGGCGCATCCCGTCCCGCGGGGCCCGGGATCTGGCGCTCGGCTTCGCCGCGGGCGTGATGCTGGCCGCGTCCTTCTTCTCGCTGATCATCCCCGCGCTCGACGCCGCGGAGCCGCGGTTCGAGAGCGGCGCCGCACCGGCCGCGATCGTCTGCGTCGCGATCCTTCTGGGCATGGGGGCGGTGGCGCTGATGAACGAACGCCTGCCGCACGAGCATTTCCGCACGGGCCGGGAAGGTCCGGACGCCGCCGCGCTCCGGCGGGTCTGGCTCTTCATCTTCGCGATCACGATCCACAATTTCCCGGAAGGCCTCGCCGTGGGCGTGGGCTTCGGCGCGGACGGCCTGTCCGGCGGTTTGCCGCTCGCGCTCGGAATCGGGCTTCAGAACGCGCCCGAAGGGCTCGCCGTGGCGGTGTCGCTCCTCGGGGAGGGCTACGCCAGGGGGCGCGCCTGGGGCATCGCCGCCCTGACCGGGCTGGTGGAGCCGGTCGGCGGCCTTCTCGGGGCGGGGATCGTCTCGCTTGGCGCAGCCGCTCCTGCCCTGGGGCCTGGCCTTCGCGGCGGGCGCGATGCTCTATGTCATCAGCCACGAGATCATCCCCGAGACCCATCGCAGGGGGCATCAGAAGAAGGCCACCCTCGGCCTGGCGGTCGGGCTGGTCCTCATGCTCTTCCTCGACGTCTGGCTGGGATGAGGAAAACCGCGCCGGACGCCTTGAACCTACAGTTGCTGTAGGTCGTATATCGGTCTCCGATCAGGGAATCACGACGGGGGACCATCATGGCGGATGGGAGCGCAGCACCACGCGAATGGCGCGTGACCGGCATGGATTGCGGCTCCTGCGCCGCGAAGGTGCGCGGCGCGGTCGAGCGCCTGCCCGGCGTCGAGGATGTCGATGTCGCGCTCATGGCCGAACGGCTCCGGCTGACGCTCGACGAGACCCGGACATCGCCGGAGCGGATCGAGAAGGCCGTGCGCGGCGTCGGCTTCGGCATCGCGCCGAAGGGAGCGCGGCCGGAGAAGCCCGAGGGCGGCTTCGTCCTGCCGGATGGAGCGTTTGCGGATACGGCGGCCGCGAAGCCCGATAGCAGGCAAGAGGAAGAAGAGGCGGCCGAGGACGGGCCGACCTCGTGGATAAATACCTCCAAGGGCCGCCTCGTGCTCGGCACCGGCGCCCTGCTCGCGGCAGCCTGGGCCTCGCGCCTTTTCTTTCCGGCCGAGATCGCCCATTGGGCCTTCGTCCTGGCGACCCTGGTCGGGATCGTGCCCGTGGCACGGCGCGCCGTCGCCATGGCGCGGGCCGGCATGCCCTTCACGATCGAGATGCTGATGACGATCGCGGCCGGCGGCGCGCTGGTGATCGGCGAGCCGGAAGAGGCCGCGCTGGTCGTCTTCCTCTTCGCGGTCGGCGAATTGCTGGAGGGCGTGTCGGCCGGCAAGGCGCGCGACAGCATCCGCGCCCTCTCGAAGCTCGTGCCGAGGATCGCGCGGTTGGAGATCGGCGGGAAGACGCGGGAGGTCGCCGCCGAGAAACTCCGGGTGGGCCAGGTCGTGCAGGTCCGTCCCGGCGACCGCGTGCCCTGCGACGGCGCGGTGATCGAGGGCACGTCGGGAGTCGACGAGAGCCCGGTGACCGGCGAGAGCGTGCCCAGCCTCAAGGAGCCCGGCGCGGAGGTCTTCGCCGGATCGGTCAACGCGGAGGCGCTGCTGCGCATACGGGTCACGAAGGCGGCCGAGGACAACACCATCGCCCGCATCGTCCGCCTCGTGGAGGAGGCCGAGAGCGCCCGCGCGCCCACCGAGCGCTTCATCGACCGCTTCAGCCGCGTCTACATGCCCGCCGTCGTCGGGGCCGCGCTGCTGGTGGCGATCGTCCCGCCGCTGGCCTTCGGACTGGCCTGGGGCGAATGGGTCTACCGGGCGCTGGCGCTGCTGCTGATCGGCTGCCCCTGCGCGCTGGTGATCTCGGTGCCGGCCTCGATCACCTCGGCGCTCTCCACCGGGGCCCGCAATGGCCTCCTGATGAAGGGCGGCGCGGTGATCGAGGCGGCGGCGCGGACCACCCATGTCGCCTTCGACAAGACCGGCACGCTCACGCAGGGCAAGCCTCGGGTGACGGATGTCGCTGCGCTGACCGGAAGCGAGGAGGATCTCATGGCCCTCGCCGCCGGCGTCGAAAGCGGCGCGAGCCATCCGCTGGCCCTGGCGATCTGCGCCGAGGCCGACCGGCGGGGCGTCGACGCGGCCGTCACGGTGGGCGGCCGCGCGCTGCCCGGCAGGGGCGCGGAGGCATCGGTCGACGGCATGTCCGTCTGCGTGGGCTCACCGCGGCTGGCCGGCGAGCGCGGTGCGCTCACGGACAACCTTCGGAGCCGCGTGGCGGCGCTCGAGGCCGAAGGCAAGACGGTGGTGATCGTGCTCCGCGAGGACGCGCCCCGGGGCCTCGTCGCGCTGCGCGATGAGCCGCGCGCCGACGCGGTGGAGGCTGTCGCGCAACTCCGCACCCTTGGCATCTCCCCGATCATGCTGACCGGGGACAATCCGCGGACCGCCCGGGCGATCGCGGAGGGGCTCGGGATCGCGCATCGGTCCGGGCTCATGCCGGAGGACAAGGTCACGGCCATTCGTGACCTCGCCGCCAGGGGGCGGGTGATGATGATCGGCGACGGGATCAACGACGCGCCCGCGCTTGCCGCCGCGCATGTCGGCGTCGCCATGGGCTCGGGCACCGACGTGGCGCTGGAAACGGCCGACGCGGCGATCCTCCGAAACCGCGTGACCGATGTGGCGGGCAAGATCCGCCTGGCTCGGGCGACCATGGCCAATATCCGCCAGAACATCGCCATCGCGCTGGGGCTGAAGGCGGTCTTCCTCGTGACCACCGTGCTCGGGATCACCGGCCTCTGGATCGCGATCCTCGCCGATACCGGCGCCACCGTGCTGGTGACGATGAACGCCCTGCGACTATTGTTCTTCCGCCCCTCCGGAACGTCCGGAGAGGCAGTGCAATCGGGCCGGCACAGCGCGACTGCGGAGGCCGAAGCCGCGTCCGCGGCCACCTGAAAGGAGACGCTACGGGTCTCGCCCGCCGCGCCATGATGGTCTGCGCCGTGAGCTTCGCCGCGACCGCACCGACGACGGGGCTGGCGCAGGCCGCACCCGCGACCCATGTTCTCAAGGACCCGAATCGCGGCGGCTGCACGGCCTTGATCGAGATCCTGCGCGAGGACGGAGTCACCGTCACCCCCGAGCGCGGCTGCGGCAGCCTCCTGTTCCGGCACAAGCGCGGGAGCGGCATCCCCCAGAAGATGACCTTCTGTCATTCCGGCGAGATCGAGGGCGGCATGATCGAAGGGCACGTGCCCACGGTCGACACCCGCAGGCTCCTCGCCGAGCGGCCCGATGCCGTCGGTCCCGCCGTGCCGGGCATGCCCTGCGGATCGTCCGGCATGGGTGCCGGGGATGAGCGCGAGACCTGCGATGTCGTCCCGATTCGAAGCGACGGCGGCACGGAGGTGTTCTCGAGTTACGAGGCTGCCCGGAAGCAAGATCGCCGCCGGCAGTCGCCTTGCCTGTTCGGCACCGCGCCTCAGCCACGAAGGTCCCGAAGATGCCGCGTTGCAGATATCGGGGCGCACAATCGGTCTGCACGGTAGCCGAGGTTCTCCCCGATCCTCGGACAGGACCTGGCAGGATCCAAGCCACTCGCTGGGCCTCCAGGCTCGGGGCTCATCGGGATTTGCCGCCGGAAGATCACCGTTGCGGCGCGCGCGACGGTCGAGAGAAAGACCTTCGCGCATCTGTGGTAACGGGCGGCAACCCGACTCCGGTCCTCCGGGCGGCCAGACACGATCTCGATCCGGTCGAACCGCCTGTAGCGCCGATTGTCGTATCGGCCGGCCCTGCCGCCCGACTGACGGCCGGGGATGCAAGCCCGCGTCCCTCTGTCTTCCAACGCTTCCCGGAACCGGTCGGCGTCGCAGCCCCGATCGGGGTTCAGCCAATCGGCACCGGCGGTGCCGGGCCCTCCCGGAGTGCCAGGGCAATCATGCCTCCGGGCTTCAGCAGCGTGATGCGCTTGCGGAGGGCTCGCGCTCGATCCGTGGGCATGCCCTGAATCCGGACCGCCGTCACCAGGATCAGGTCGAAGGATGGCCCGAGGCGGATGGCCCGCTCGACACAGGGAAGGTGATCCTTGACCCGGATGACCGATCCGCTCCTCGCCCGGGATGCGCACGGGGGTCGCATCTCGGCTCAATCGCCACGACCTCGTGGCCCATTCCGGCGCGGCAAGCCGCATCGCGTCCAGATCCTGCGAACCGCGGGGCCCGTCGATCGCGATCCTGCCGGTTCTGCTGCCGGGAGGGCACAGGAACGAGTCCGCCATCCAAGTCCTCCAGCGCCGCAGGAACCGGCCTTTCATTCGACGACAGACGCTGGTCGGAGACATGCAGGGGATGATCGGGGCCGGTCCCGATCAGGTGGATGTCGCAAGCGGAGTGGTGGATCTTGGACAGCGGATCCCCGTTCGGGATCGCTGGCGGGCCATAGGCCTCGCCCTCCTCGGCAATGAGGCGGACGGCATCGCCGGCCCTGGCCAATGGACGGTTGCCACAGGCGAAGCTGCGACGAACCCCGCGGCCTTGCGAAGCCAACGCGGTTCATCCCTCCGGCGCTGCCGTGGCCTTCGGGCTTGGATCCCGCCAGCGGCGCCGAGAGACCGGTCGATTTCGGGCCCGGCGCTCCGCTCCCGCGGCGCAAGGGACGCGATCCGCGCCGGCCTCCGGGCGCCACCGAAAGGCGGGACGCGCGACGCTTCGCCCGCCACGGCCTTCGGACCGGAAGCGCCGGTCACCGGTCCGCGCCTCGACCGTCTCGCGCAACACGGGGGGGGCGGTCTCGGCGGATGCGCCCTCGTCCCCCGCGGGGTCCGGGCCGGCGCGATGAGTGGGAAGTCGCCTATGCCCCGCACACCGGCGAGCGGGGTTCTGCTCCCCCGCCGTCGTTTTCGCGCCGCCTGTGGTGAACGCGGCGGCCGGCGACCTAGTTAACACACGTTAATGCAACGGTCATGGAGAATGGGATGGTTGCAAGACGGATCAGCGGGCGGCGGTTGCCGGTCGCCCCGACACTGTTGTCGGTCGCCACGGTGGCCGGGCTCGCGATGCCGACCGCCGCCGCCGCCTATGTCGGGCCCGGCGCGGGGCTGACGGCGATCGGGATCGTCGTCGCCCTCCTGGCGGCGGTGGTCCTCGCCTTGGTCGGCTTCGTGTGGTATCCGCTGCGCCGCCTGATGAACCGGCGCGGCGGGACCGAAACCGAAACGACCGGCGCGGGCGAGACGGAGTGAGTCTCCTCGCATTGGCGCTGGGCCTCGCCGCCTTCGTCCTCGTCCTGCGCCTGTTGCAGGCGAAGCAGGTCGCCACCCGGATCATCGCGACGTCGCAGGCGGCGATGCTGGTCATTGCGGACCCGGCCCTGCCGGAGCGCGAGAAGGAGGTGCGGGTCCGGCGCGCCTCCCTCGACCTCTTCCGCCATTTCCTCGCGATCACGGCCATCGGGGCGATCTCGGTCGGGTCGACGGTGCTGATCGTCTGGGGCGGCGCGCAACTCGGCCTCTACGGGCTGTCGGAGGCAGTGGCGCTCGGCCTCGGCTGGCCGTTCCTCATCGGCTCGACCCTCGCCGCGGTCCTGTTGTGGCTGGGGCTCGACCGCGCCGGCATCGCCGGCGGCAAGGCGGCCGCTGAACGGGCGGACGGCGGATCGGCGAAGGCCACCGAGGAGGTGCCCTACAGCCCGCTCGACAAGGCGCTGCACGTCTATGCCTTCGCGTCGCCCGCCCGCCAGAAACGCCTCGGCGAGATCGAGAACCGTCTGTTCCGGCAGCGGATCGCGCGCACGGGCGCGGACCGGCCCGTCTTCGTCACCTCGCTGCCCCGGGCCGGTACCACGATCATGCTGAACATGCTCGCCGATGTGCCGGAATTCGCCTCCGCCACCTATCGGCACATGCCGTTCACCCTCTCGCCCCTGCTCTGGGGGCGATTCTCCGCCGCGTTCCGCAAGGCCGGAAAGGCCACCGAGCGCGCGCACGGGGACGGCCTGACGGTCAGCGTCGACAGCCCCGAGGCGTTCGAGGAAATGCTCTGGATGGCGTTCTGGCCCGACCACTACCGGCGCGACCGCATCCTGCCCTGGACCGCGGAGGCGCGCGCGCCGGAATTCGAGGCCTTCCTTCGCGCGCACATGGCGAAGATCGTCTCGGCCAAGCCGGGTGCCGGCCGCTACGTGTCGAAGAACAACGCCAACATCGCGCGCCTGGGCCTGATCGAGGCGATCTGCCCCGACGCCGCCATCGTGATCCCGGTGCGCGACCCGATCGCGCAGGTCGCGTCGCTGCTCCGCCAGCACGCGCGCTTCTCGGACCTGCACGGCCGCGAGCCCTTCGCGCGGCAATACATGGAGGGTGTCGGGCATTTCGAGTTCGGCGAGGCCCTGCGCCCGATCGCCTTCGCGGGCGCGCCGCGTGACCTCGCGGCCGCGCGCACGCCGGACTTCTGGCTGCACTACTGGACCGCAGCCTACGAGACCGTCCTGGCCGAGGCGGGCGCTGCGGCGATCCTCGTCGATCACGACGCGCTCTGCGCCGATCCGGGCGCCCATCTGCCCGCCCTGGCGGAGGCGATCCGCAGCGATGCGCCCGGCGCCATCGTCGACAGCGCGGGCCTGTTCCGTGCCTCCGCACCGCCCCCCGACCTCCCCGGCGCAGATCCGCGCCTCGTCGCGCGGGCGCGCGAGATCCACGCCGCGCTCTGCGGCGATTCCCGGGCGCTTCGGCCCATCACCCAGCCTCGGAGCGCCCTGGCATGAAGAGACCTGTCGCCGACCGCATCGCCGCCACCGGGTTCGTCGTCTCCATCGCCGTCCTGGGCATGCTCTACGGGATCGTCTCGTCGTGGTGGGGCTGGTTCCCCGCCCCGCAGGTCGGGCTGGCGCATCGCACGATGCTCGACCTCAAGAAGAACTGGCGCAACGACTTCGCCTTCGAGCCGACGCGCCACCTCGTCGCCCCGGACGACAGCGGCGCCGCGCCCGATCCCGAGCGGGGCCATGCCGTCCAGGCGGCGGACAGGGTGCTGCCCGGCTACACGCTCATCGCCGGCCTGAACGCGGTCGAGGGCGAGACGGTGCATGTCGTGCGGCTCTACGACGAGACCGGCGCGGAGGTGCATGCCTGGCCCATCCGCTACGCCGACCTCGATACCGAGACCCGCCCGCAGAACGTCATGCTGCACGGGATGGAGGTATTCGCGGACGGCTCCATCGCGGTGACCTTCGATTCCGGCCAGGCGGTCGCCCGCATCGACGAATGCGGCGAGCCGATCTGGGTCACCAACGGCCGCTACCACCACAGCCTGGACCGCGACGGCGCCGGGCACATCCTGTCCTGGCGCGACGACATCATCGTCTGGCTCGACGAGGAGACCGGCGAGGAACTGCGCGCCCTCGACCTGCGCAAGGACATCGTGCCGGCGCTGGAGGGCGAGCAGCAGGCCTATCTCGATATCCGCACCGAGACGCCCTACACGGCCGAGGGCGAGATCAGGTACCTGCTGGACCCGTTCCATCCCAATGACGCCGAAGCGCTCCTGCCGGAGATGGCCGAGGCCTTCCCGATGTTCGAGGCCGGGGACGTCCTGGTCTCCCTGCGCGAACTGAACCTCGTCGGCGTCGTCGATCCCGACACGGCGGAACTGAAATGGTGGCGTCACGGCCCCTGGTTCAAGCAGCACGATCCCGATTTCCAGCCGGACGGCACGATCACGGTCTACGACAACGCGACCGGCAGCGGGCAGTCGAAGATCCGCCGGATCGACCCGAAGGACGACACCCTGTCGGTGGATTTCGCGGGCAGCGACGCGTTGCCGTTCTATTCCTGGCGGCGGGGCAAGCACCAGGTGCTCGAGAACGGCAACCTGCTGCTGACCGAAGCCGAGCACGGGCGCATCCTCGAGGTCGATCCCGACGGCCGCCCGGTGCAGGAGCGGCACATGGTCTGGGACGCGGAGAGCAACGTCATCGTCACCGAGGCCCGCCATGTTCCGCCCGACTTCTTCGGCGGCGGCGCCCCCTCGTGCAACCGGGAGGTCGCCGCCCGGTCGTCCGAGGAGTAGCGCCCGGCCCCCGGGGCCATCGGCGCGCGCACTGCGACGCATGAGCCTCCGGGGGAGGGTGCGACCAGGCGCCCTCCCGGCGACGACCGTTCGGATGGCCCGCCTCGATCCCTCGGGCGCCTTCCGCGTGCCGGGGCGCTTCGACCGCCCGATCGACAGCCGATTGCGCGGCGGCGATCTGGCCCGGCGCGACGTCGCCGATCTCGTCGGCGGCGGCGTCCCCATCCTCCGAAGCGGAGCCAACCGTCCCCTGCGGGTCGCGGTCACGCGGACCCTCCGCGCGTCAAAGTGAAATTGGGTGCCTCGGCCCGAACCGCGTTCACGACAGGTCGCAGGACCGGACCGTGGCCGGACCCCGGCCCGTCGCGAGCCGCGCGCGGGGCGTGGGATCTGCGCTCCATCGTCGCACGAGATCGTTTCCGAGAGGGGGATGGCCGCCCTCTGATAGGGTGATGCGGCAGGCAGACGGGGAGGGTGGGATGCTTCGACAGGTGCAAAGCTCGATCGCGGCGGTCCTGACATGCCTTGCGAGCGCGTTCCCGGCCCAGTTCGCCCTGGCGCAGGAGCGGACGGGCCAGCCGGTGCTGTTCCAGAACGTGCGCGTCTTCGACGGATCGGGCGACACCCTGTCCGACCCGGTCGACGTTCTCGTTCGCGGCGAGGTCATTGCGCGGATATCGGCGGCGCCGATCGAGACCGATGGCCTCGGTCCGGTCACCACCGTCGCCGGGGCGGGGCGGACCCTGATGCCCGGCCTGACGGACGCCCATGTCCACCTCGTCATGTCCACGATCCCGCTCGGTGTCATGATGACCGCGGACCCGAACTATGTCGCGATCCGCGCGGCAGACGCGGCAGAGGAGATGCTCGCGCGGGGCTTCACCTCCGTCCGCGATCTCGGCGGTCCGACATTCGGCCTCAAGCGCGCCATCGACGAGGGGGTCGTTCCCGGCCCGCGCATCTGGCCGTCCGGGGCGACCATCTCGCAGACCTCCGGGCACGGGGACTTCCGGACCGTCGTGGACCTGCCGCGGTCCGACGCGGCGCCCCCGCATTTCACCGAGCGGCTCGGATTCGCGGCCATCGCGGATGGCCGCCCCGAGATGCTGCGCCGGGTGCGCGAGCAGTTGATGCGCGGCGCCAGCCAGATCAAGCTGATGGCGGGGGGCGGGGTCGCCTCGGACCACGATCCGCTCGACGTCACGCAGTTCACCGGGGACGAGATCCGGGCCGCCGTCGAGGCCGCCGAGGATTGGGGCACCTATGTCACCGTCCACGCCTACACGCCCGATGCGATCGGGGCGGCGATAGCGGCCGGCGTGCGCTGCATCGAGCACGGGCAGTTGGCGGACGCGGAAACAGCGCGCCTGATGGCCGAGAACGACGTCTGGTGGAGCATGCAGCCGTTCCTCGACGACGCGGACTCCAACCGCTTTCCCGAAGGGTCGGCAAACCGCGAGAAGCAGCTCGAGATGACGCGCGGAACCGACACCGCCTATCGCCTCGCCGCGGAGCACGGCGTCAAGCTGGCCTGGGGGACCGACACGCTGTTCAATCCCCGCCTCGCGACCCGGCAGGGGGCACAGCTCGCGAAGATGGTGCGCTGGTTCACTCCGGCCCAGGTGCTCGGGATGGCAACCGCCGGCAATGCGGAACTCTTCGCGCTGTCGGGCAACCGCAATCCCTATCCCGGGCGGATCGGGGTCGTCGAGGAAGCCGCGCTCGCGGACCTCCTGCTGGTCGACGGCGACCCGCTCGCCGACATCGACCTGATCTCCGATCCGGCCAATCTGGTCGTGATCATGAAAGGCGGCGCCATCTACAAGAACGCGCTGGCCGAATAGGGCGCCCGTCGGCCCCGTCGACTTGCCGCGCCGTTCCGACGGCGGCGCGGTCGCGGAAATGTCCGGTCCGGCCAACTCCGCGGGCGTCAGCCTGCACGCCCGCCGTCGCCTTCGTCTCCTCGGCCCAGCAGCCGGGCGGCCAGGGCCTGCCAAAGGGCCGCGCCGGGTTCCAGGAGCGCGTCGTTGAAGTCGAATCTCGGGGAATGCAGGGGCGCGGACCCGCCGGTTTCGGGCGTCCCCGCGCCGAGCCAGAAATAGGCGCCGGGCCGCTCCCGAAGCAGGAAGGCAAAATCCTCCGAGGCCATGCTCGGAGCGAGATCGCGCACCGGATAGCCGAGACCGGATGCCGCGTCGCGGACGATCCCGGCGTCTTCCGCGGCGTTGACCGTGGCCGGGTAGCGACGGCGGTAGGTGACGCGTGCGGTGCAGCCATGCGCGGCCGCGATCCCGGCGGCCACATCCTCGACGAGGTTCTCGAGCACGTCGCCGGCCGCGTCGGAGAACCAGCGCGCGGTTCCGCTGATCGTCGCGAGTTCCGGGGTGACGTTGTAGGCGGACCCCGCGGCGATCCGCGTCACGGTCAGGACCGCCGGGTCGAGCGGGTCGAGCCGCCGGGCCGCCTGTTCCTGCAGGGCCGTGACGATCCGGGCCGCGGCGGACATGACCGGATCGGACAGGTGCGGCATCGCCGCATGGCCGCCCGCGCCCCGGACCGTCACGTCGAAGACCGAGAAGGCGGCCATCATCGGCCCGGCCATCGCCGCCACCGCGCCCTGGTCCAGGCCGGGCCAGTTGTGCAGGGCGAACACCCGGTCGCAGGGCGCGGCGTCGAACAGGCCGTCCTCGACCATGGCCCGGCCGCCGCCCTCGCTTTCCTCCGCGGGCTGGAAGATGACGTGGAGCGTGCCCGATCCGGACCAGTCGCGGGCGATCCGCTTCGCGGCAAGGAGCAGGGTGGCGGTATGCCCGTCATGCCCGCAGGCATGCATCTTCCCCTTCGCTTCGGAGGCATGGGCGGCGCCGGTCTCCTCCTCGATCGGAAGGGCGTCCATGTCGGCCCGGAACCCGATCCGCGGCCCGCCCTCGCCGAGGGTGCCGACCACGCCGGTGCCGCCGATCCCGGTGCGGACGCGGAAGCCCCAGCCCTCCAGAAGGCGGGCGACCGTCGCCGCGGTGCGCCTCTCCTCGTAGGCGAGCTCGGGGTGGCGGTGGAAGTCGTGCCGCCAGGCCACCGCCTCCTCGAGATCCTCCGCGGGGATGGCCGAACCCGTCACAGGAACAGCTCGGCGATGAAGGCGGAGCCGACATAGGTCCCGAGCATGACGAGGACGGCGATGACGGCGATCTTCCAGCCGGAATGCCTGGCGACCTCGATTTCCCGCCGGGCCAGGGCGAGGCCGGCATAGGCCAGGCAGGGCGTGGCCAAGGCGAGGAAGTCGACGTTCGACACCCGGTCGACGATCCAGCCGCTTCCCGGCGTCCACGGCAGGGTGAGGACGATGCCCACGAGGGAGATCCAGGCCACGCTCGGAAGCCGGACCGGAGCGTATTTCGTGATCACCAGGGCCACCATGACGATCGCGTAGAGGACCGCGAGCCCGGCGAGGCCCGGCAGCAGCGGCTTGTCCGGCCCGACGGTGTTTCCGACCCAGACGATGAGGCTGATCAGGACCAGGACGATTGCGTGGAAGCCCAGATCGAGGCTCCCTCCGTCAGCGGGCCGATCCGGTGTCGCGTCGGACATCTTACTCTCCTTTCGCGGCGGCTGTGGACTTGCGGGAGCGCTCCAGCCAGTCATAGGCGCGCTCCGTCAGGGGCAGGGCGACGAAGATGCCGAGATAGAGGCCGGTCGCGTAGGTCAGGACGTTCGACGCGCCGGCGAGGGCGAGGATCTGTTCCTCCATCTCGGGCACCGCGTTCACGAGCGCGCCGGAACAGGCCGCCATCATCGAGCCCGATCCGATTCCGCAGGCCATGGCCAGCGCCTCGATGCTGAACAGGCCCGCCGTCGCGAAGATGGAGGCGAGGATCGCGAAGACGAAGGTGCCGCACAGCGTGCCGACCACATAGACCCCCATGACGCCGGTGCCTTCCTGCGACTTGAGCCCGTAGCGGTCGGCGATGATCGCGATATTCGGCTCGCGCGCCACCGAGAAACAGGCCCCGATCGCCTCCCGCCCCATGCCGAACACCAGCACGGCGACGGGAAAGGCGAAGACGATCGTTCCCAGATTGCCAAGTTCCTGGAGGATGAGGGCCGGGCCCGCCTCCAGGATCGTCTGCATCGACGGGCCGATGATCGTGCCGAACTTCGCGATGAAGGGCATGATCGCGATCACGATGAGCGGCGAGGCCGCGCCGACCTCCCTCTCCCCGATCCAGCCGCGGGCCTTCGCGACGACGTTCGGATTCAGGATCATCCCGAACACGAAGGCATAGAGCAGCGGCAGAAGGAGGACCGAGCCGATCCCGATCGGGATCGCGATCACGCCGATCAGTTCGGAGACGATCGTGATCGCGAGGACGGTGGCATGGAGCCGCCAGTCGCGAAGGATCTCGAATGCAGTCTTCACGTCTCGTTCTCCCCTGTTGCGCCGGTCGTCAGCCGGCCGTTTCGACCCAGACGGACTTGGTATGGGTATAGGCCAGTAGCGCCTCCCGTCCCGAAGATCGACCATGGCCGCTCGGGCCCGATCCCCCGAAGGGCGTCATCACGTTGATCGACTTGTAGGAATTGATCCAGAATGTCCCGGCGCGGACCTTGGCGGCCACGCGGTGCGCCCTGGCCACGTCCCGGGTCCAGACCGCGCCGGCAAGGCCGTAGGGCGTCGCATTCGCGATCCGGATCGCCTCCGCCTCGGTCTCGAAGGTCAGCACGGTGAGGACGGGGCCGAACACCTCTTCCTGGGCGATGGGCGCCGCGGGATCGTCCACCTCGAGGATCGTGGGGGCGTAGTAGAAGCCCCCGGGGGGCGCCTCGGCCCGGCTGGCCGCCGCAGACCAGCCGGGCGCCCGAGTCCAGCGCCGCGCCGACCAGTCTCTCGATCTTCTCCAGCTGGGCGCGGTTCTGGATCGGGCCCATCGTCGCCGTCGCGTCATCCGCCGCCCCGACCGTGATCCCGGCGCAGATCTCTGCGAGGCGGCCGAGCATGGCGTCCTTCGCCCCCGACTGGACGAGAAGCCGGGCGCCGGCCACGCAGCTCTGCCCGGAGGCGGCGAAGATCGCGTCCGCCGCGCCCTCGGCGGCGCGATCCATGTCCGCGTCGTCGAAGACGATATTGGCGGATTTGCCGCCCAGTTCGAGGATGCAGGGCAGCACCCGCCGGGCGGCGGTCGCCGCGATCCTGGCACCCGTCTCCGTGGAGCCGACGAAGACGGCGATCGCGGCGGCGGGATGGTCCAGCGCCGCCTGGCCGGAACTGTGCCCGAACCCGGCGACGATACCGACGAGACCCGGCGGCGCGCCCGCCCGCTCGCAGAGCGCGCCGAGCGCGACCGAGGAGGCGGGCGTGAGTTCGGAGGGCTTCAGCACCGCCGCGTTGCCGGCGGCGATCGCCGGGGCGATCTGCCACCCGGCGGTGAAGACGGGCGCGTTCCAGGGCGTGGTCTGGACGGCCACGCCCAGGGGTTCGCGAAGGGTGTAGTTCAGGTGGCTCGTCGGCAGCGGAATGACCTCGCCGTGCAGCTTGTCGCACCAGCCGGCATAGTAGTCGAACATGGCCGCCACGGCCTCGACCTGGGCCATCGCGCCGGCCCGCGGCTTGCCGCCGACGATCATGTCCAGCGCGGCGAGGGTCTCGGCGTGGTCCCGGACGAGGCCGCCGATCCGGGTCATGACTCGGCCGCGATCGGAGGCGGTGAGGGCCATCCATTCGGCCTGCGCCGCGCGCGCCGCCTCCATCACCCGGTCGACCACGGCAGGCCCGGCATCGGGATAGGTCAAGAGCTCGGCGCCGGTCGAGGGATCGACGAGGGTGATCGGCGCGCCGTCGCCGCGATGCATCGCCCCGCCCGACCACGAGCCGAACGGGCCGTCTCCGCAGAGATCCCGCAGCAGGTCGGCGACTTCCGCGCCGTGGGTGTTCACGTCGGTCACGGCGCGCCTCCTTGCCTTGCCGGGGTCCGGTAGTCCCCCATCCGGGTGAAATCCTCCGTGTCCCCCGGCGCCTCCGGCGCGGTCCAGAGGTCGAGGATCTCGGCCCCGAGGGGCAGGGCGAGGCCATGCGCCGCGGCGAGATCCGCGGCGAGCCGCAGATCCTTGCGCATCAGGCCCATGGTGAAGCCGCTGTCGAATCCCCCGGTCAGGATCCAGGTCGGCACGTGGACCCGGCTGACGGTGGATCCGCCGCTGGCGGCATTCACCACCTCCAGCGCCGCGCCCGCCTCGAGCCCCGCCGCCTCGGCGAGCGCGAGCCCCTCCCGCGCCATCAGCATGTGGCCCGCGACCATCAGATTGTTGACCAGCTTGGCGACGTTCCCGGCGCCGGTCGGGCCGGCATGGAGGACGGCCTTGCCGAGAATGTCGAGGACGGGGCGACACCGCGCGACCGCCTCCGCCGCGCCGCCGACCATGAAGGTCAACGTGCCCTCCCGCGACCCGGACGGCCCGCCGCTGACCGGGGCATCGACGAAGATGCCGCCCGCCGCGGCGAGCGTCTGCGCGAGCGCGCGGCTCGTCTCCGCCGTGGAGGTCGAGGTGTCGATGACGAGGGGCGCGCCGCCGCCCGCCAGGCCGGAAATCCCGGCCTCGACCACCGCCTCGACGGCCCCGGCATGGGGCAGGCTCAGGATCACGATCTCCGAGGATCCGAAGGCCTCCGCCGCGTCCGCGGCCAGCGCAAGGCCGTTCTCCCGCGCCTTGGCCTGCGCGGCGTCCGAGGGGTCGAGGCCGAGGACCTCGACGCCCGCGCGGTGCAGATTGAGCGCCATCGGCAGGCCCATCTGGCCCAACCCGATGACGGCGACCCTCCCGATCTCGTGTCCGGTCATGGCGGCCCTCGATCCGTGAATTCCCCGGCACAGGCGAGCAGGAATCGCCATGCCCGCCTAGCCGGGAAAGCGACCACAGGGTGTGGCGTCATTCACAACACCCCGGCCCCGGATCGTCCCTCGGCCTGAAAGCACCGCATCCCGCCCGAAAGCGCCCGCAGGACATGCTCCACGGCCGGGAGCAGCCGGCGGCGGGACCGCACGAACAGGGCCGCCGCCGGCGCGTTCAGGCTCGGATTCCTCAAGGTCGCGAGGCGCACCGCCCCCTGGTCGGCGAGGGCCGCCGCGGTGTTCTCCGGCAGGAACGTGATGCCGTGCCCGCATCGCACGAAATGCAGCAGGCCGGAGACGGAGTTGCAGGTGACGACCGGGCGCAGGCGGATGCCGCGGCGTTCCGCGCTCCGGTCGAGCAGCTGGCGGACGCCGTGCGTCCCGGGCATCAGCGCCATGTCGATCGCCGAGATCTGGGCGAGATCGACCATGTCGCCGATCTCGATTCGCCCGGCATTGCGCGGGGGCGCTACGATCCGCAGCGGATGTGGCGCCGCGACGACGGTCCGGATTTGCGGCAGGGCGGGGATGTCGTAGGCGATCCCGAGATCCGCCGCCCCGCTCACCACGTTCTCGACGATCTCGGCCGTGGACCCGGTCTCGACGACGATATCGACCGGGTCTTCGGCCGCCTTGATCCGCGGAAGCCCGTTCTCCATCAGGTCGTTGAGGAATCCGGCGCCGCATCCGATCCGGACCGATTGCCCCATCTGCCCCGACAGGCGACGCAGACGGGTCTGAAGTCGGCGCGCCTCGTCGAGCTGCATCATGGCATGATCGTACATGACCCGCCCGGCATCGGTCAGGACCACCCCCTTCGTCGTGCGGTCCAGCAGGGTGACGCCGTGGGCCGCCTCGGCGGTCCGGATCGCCCGGCTCACGGCGGAGGGGTCGAGGTCGAGCTCCACGGCGGCCCGCCGCAGGCTTCCCGACCGCGCGACCGACGCGAAGATCTCCGCAAAGCGCCTGTCGGTCATCCCGCATATCCCCCGGCATCCCACCTTCGCGCGAGACAAGGGGCTTTCGGACCGCGTCGGTCAAGGCGGTCCGCCCCGATCCGTCCCGACGGGCGGTCGCGGATCGGGATCTCGCGGCGGACCCGACCTCGGAGAGGCCGGCCCGAATGGCCCCGACCGGGCAGGGCGCCGGCATGGAACAGGCCCCCCCGTCTTGCTTGGCCCCGGGACAACGATAAGTGCGGTCCGAAAGCGTCGGGCGCCCACGCGCCGACCGCAGGCACCGATCACGGGAGCAGAGCCGATGGACACCTACGAACAGATCATCAACGGCGGGCACCGCACCGAGGCCGACAGCCTCTCGCCGTGGTTCGACGCGACCCTGCGCGCGCAGATCGAGGAAGGCCGATTCCCCTCCGCCGACGAGGTGCGGCAGACCGGGGCGGCGATCGTGGACCGCCTGCGGCGCTACCGGGAGGAGAACGGGCTCTCGACGGCCGTGGTCGGCATGTCGGGCGGGGTCGACAGTTCGCTCACCGCGGCGCTTTTGAAATCGGCGGGCTGGCGCGTGGTCGGTCCCACGCTGCCGATCAACCAGAACCCCGAGGAGACCGAGAAGGGCGTCGAGGCCTGCGAGGCGCTCGGCGTCGAGCATGTCCATCTCGACCTCTCCGAGGTCCACGGCCAGCTGGTCGCGGCGATGGCCACCCTCGACGAGGGCTTCGACACGCGGGAGGACGAGGCGTCGCGGACCCGGCGCGGCAACCTCGCCGCGCGCCTTCGCATGTCGGCCCTCTATGACCAGGCGCATCGCCACGGCGGCATCGTGGTGAGTACCGACAACTTCTCCGAGCGCGGCGCCGGCTTCTGGACCCTGCACGGCGATGTGGGCGATCTCAGCCCGGTCCAGGCCCTGCTGAAATCCTGGGAGGTGCCGTTCCTGGCGCGGGAATACGGCGTGCCCGAGCGCATCTACAAGTCGAAGCCCACAGACGGGCTGGGGATCGGCGGCGGCGACGAGGCGCAGATCGGCGTCAGCTACCTGCAATGGGACATTTCCGTCTTCGCGCTGCTCGACGCGCTCGTGCAGAGCCCCGAGACATCGCTGGACGACCTACTCGCCGGGTTCGATTTCGGCGGCGACGAGGGCGCGCGCGACGCGGTCGCCCATGTGGCCGGCCGGATCGGCCGGACCTGGTTCAAGCGCCTCTCGCCGATCGAGTTCGACCATCCCACGGCGTCGCGGTTCGGACCCTTCGAGGCCCTCGAATCCCGCCTGTTCCGCCCCGCCTCGGTGCGCAGCCCGGACGAGGCGCTGGTGAAATGGTCGGCCGACATCTCCGAGCTCGCCGCGGCGCTGGCCGGGCACCTGGCGGAGGGCGGGCACCGGCTCGTGGTCGCGGAATCCTGCACCGCGGGCCTGCTCGGCGCGGCCGTCGCCGCCGCGCCCGGAAGCTCGACCTTCCTCGAGGGCACGATCCTCGCCTACACGCCCGACCTGAAGACGGACCTGCTGGGCGTCTCCGCCGCGACCCTCGAGGCGCACACGCCCTATTCGGCGCCGGTGGCCGAGGAAATGGCCCGCGGCGCCCTCGACAGGTCGCCGGGCGCGGATATCGCGCTGGCGACGACCGGCGTGGGCGGCCCGGACGCGGATCAGGGCGTTCCGCCGGGCCGCGTCTTCGTCAGTCTGCTGGCCCGGGGCGGCGAGCCCCGGACCCGGGAGTTCGACTTCTCCGGTGCGCCGCAGGAGGTGCTGGCCGGAACCGTCCGCGCGGCGCTGCTCGGCGCCCGCGGGATCGACTGAGGGCCGGCGAGCGCCGCCGGCGCGGAGCGCTCCCCGGACCGGCCCCGATCCTGCCCCGTGGATGGGCAGGATCGCGGTGCCCCGTCTCTCGCGGGAGGGGGAGGGCGAGGCGGCCGATCGCTCAGCCGGTGGCGTGGAAGGTCCGCCCGAGGCTCGCCGGGGCGGCGGTGCTGCGCGAGCGCCGCGCCGACATGGCGACGAGGACCAGGATCGTCGCCACGTAAGGCGACATCGACAGATACTCCACCGGCAGGGCGGTGCCTGCCGCCTGCAGGTTGAGCTGCAGCACCGTGACCCCGCCGAACAGGTAGGCCCCCAGCAGGACCCGCCCCGCCCGCCACGAGCCGAAGACGACGATGGCCAGCGCGATCCAGCCCGCCCCGGCGGTCATCCCTTCCGTCCATTGCGGCACGCGGACGAGGCTCAGATAGGCTCCGCCGATCCCCGCCATGGCGCCGCCGAAGGCGATGGCGGCGACGCGGATCGCCACCACCTTCAGCCCCAGCGCATGGGCGGCGTCGTGGTTCTCGCCCACCGCGCGCAGGGCCAGTCCGGCGCGCGTCCGGGTCAGGAACGCCCAGAGGCCCAGCGTGAGGGCGAGGCCCAGATAGACGACGATGTCGTGGGAGAAGACGGCCCGGCCGAGGAACGGCAGGTCGGACAGCGGCCCGAGATCGAGCCGCAGGGTCGGCGGCGGCTTGATCCCGACATAGCCCTGCCCGACCAGCGAGGACAGGCCCAGCCCGAACAGCGTGAGCGCCAGCCCGGTCGCCACCTGGTTCGACAGCAGGACCTGGGTCAGCACCGCGAAGACCAGCGCCAGCGCCGCCCCCGCGGCCGCGGCCGCGGCGAAGCCCGCCGTGGGGGAGCCGGTCGCCACCGCCGCGGCGAAGCCGCCGATCGCCCCGATGATCATCATCCCCTCCACGCCGAGGTTCAGGACCCCGGCCCGTTCGACAACCAGCTCCCCGAGCGCGGCGAAGAGCAGGGGGGTGGAGGCCACCATCAGGGAGGCCACGATGAGGGCGGGCGAGATCGCGGAGAGATCCATGGGGAATCCTAGGGAAGCCTGGGGGCGGCCGGCCGGCCGCGGATGGTCCGGCGAGGACGCGCCGGCCTCATGCCGCGGCCTCGGACCGGCCGAGGGCGATGCGGTAGTTCGTCAGGATGTCGACCGCGAGCAGGAAGAACAGCAGCATCCCCTGGAACGCCTGGATCGCCGCGGTGGGAATCCCCAGCGTGAAGGAGGCCAGCTCCCCGCCGATATAGGTCAGCGCCATCAAGAGGCCGGCCAGCAGGATGCCGATCGGGTGCAGCCGGCCGAGAAAGGCGACGATGATCGCGGTGAAGCCGTAGCCCACGTTGAAGTCGATGGTGACCTGCCCCGCCGGGCCGGCGACCTCGAACAGGCCGGCAAGGCCCGCCAGCGCCCCGGACAGGCCGAGGCAGAAGACCACCAGCCGGCTCGGATTCACCCCCGCGAAGCGCGCGGCCCGGGGCGCGTTGCCCGACAGCCGCACATGGACGCCCCGCAGGTGCCGGTGCAGCAGCACATAGGCGAAGATCACCGCCACCAGCGCCGCGACCACGCCCCAGTGCAGCCCCGTGCCCTCGATCAGCTCGCGGTTCGCCGCCGCGTCCCAGCGGCTGAGATTGCGCGAGCCGGGAAAGCCGCCGCCCTCGGGGTTCCGCAGGAGGCCCACGGCCATCGAGGCGAGCAGGTTCTCGGCCACGTAGACGAGCAGGAGCGAGACCAGGATCTCGCTGGTGTTGAACCGGGTCTTCAGGAGGGCCGGGATCATCGCCCAGGCCCAGCCGCCCACCGCGCCGGCGAGCACCATCAGCGGAAAGACGTACCACGCCTCCGACGGGTAGAGGGCGAGCCCCGCGCCGGCGCCGCAGAGCGCGCCGATGATGTACTGCCCCTCGGCGCCGATGTTCCACACGCCGGCGCGGAACCCCAGCGCGAGCCCCACCGCGATCAGGATCAGCGGCCCGGCCTTCACCAGGAGCTGGGGCCGGGAGTAATCCGCGTATTGGGGATTGAAGAGCGGATCGAGGAAGATGGTGCGGATCGCCGCCACCGGGTCCTTGCCCAGGGCCGCGAACATCAGCCCGCCGGCCACCACCGTCAGCGCCACCGCCAGGAGCGGCGTGGCCCAGGCCCAGATCCGGGACGGTTGCGGCCGCTTCACCAGATGGATCATGCGCAGCACCCCCGGCCGGGGAAGGGAGCGCGTATTTGGCAAAGCAAAGACGGGTGCGCGCGGCGCTCAGTGGGCATGGGCCCTCTCCATGTCGTGGGCGCCGCCGAGCATCAGGCCGATCTCCTCGATCGTGAGGGCGCGGGCGTCGCGGAACTGTGACAGGCGGCCGGCATTCAGGGCGGCGAAACGGTCCGCGACCTCGATCAGCTCGTCGAGATCCTGGCTGATGACGATGACGCCGGCGCCCTGGGCGGCGAGGTCGAGCAGCGCCTGGCGGATCTGCGCGGCGGCGGCCGCGTCGACGCCCCAGGTCGGCTGGTTGACCACCAGCACGTCCGGGTCCTGCGAGATCTCGCGCCCGATGACGTATTTCTGCAGATTGCCGCCCGAGAGCGCCCGGGCGGCGGTCCCCGGGCCGCGGGTGCGGACGTCGAACCGCTCGATCACGGCTTCCGCGAAGGCGCGGGTGGCGCGCCAGTTGACGAAGCCGCGCCGCACCAGCCCCGGTTGCCCCGCGGCGGTGACGAGCGCGTTCTCGGTCAGGCTCATGTCGGGGGCGGCGGCATGGCCCAGCCGTTCCTCCGGCGCCGCCGACAGGCCGAGCCGGCGCCGCTCCGCCGGGCCGAGGCGCGACACGTCGCGATCCCCCATGAGGATCGTGCCGCGGGGGGCCGCGCGTTCCCCCGACAGCGCGGCCAGGAGCTCGTCCTGGCCGTTGCCGGCGACGCCGCCGATCCCCAGCACCTCGCCCTGCCGCAGGGTCAGCGACACGTCGCGCAGGGCGGTGCCGAAGGCATGGGCGGGGGGCAGGGACAGCCCCTCGATGCGCAGCGCGACCGCCTCGCGGGCCGTCCCGGCGCGCGCCGGCGCGTCGAGCCGGCGCCCGACCATCAGCTCGGCCAGCCGCGCCGCGCTCTCCCCGGCCGGCGTGCAGGTCGCCACCACGCGGCCGCCGCGCAGGATCGTGGCGCTGTCGCACAGGCTGCGGATCTCCTCCAGCTTGTGGGAGATGTAGAGGATCGACACCCCCTCGTCGCGCAGCTGGCGCAGGGTGGCGAAGAGGATCTCCACCTCCTGCGGGGTGAGCACGCTGGTGGGCTCGTCCATGATGAGGAGTTGCGGACGGCCCAGCAGGGCGCGCACGATCTCGACCCGCTGGCGCTCGCCCGCCGACAGGTCGCCGACGATCTGGCCCGGGTCGAGCGGCAGGCCGTAGTCCCGGCTGACCGTCTCGATCCGGGCGGCGAGCCGGCTCGGCGGCGGCGGGTCGGACATGCCCAGCGCCACGTTCTCGGCCACGTCGAGCGCGTCGAACAGGGAGAAGTGCTGAAACACCATGCCGATCCCCGCGGCCCGCGCCGCCTGCGGCGAGGCGGGGGCATGCGGACGGCCCTCCAGCCGCATGGTGCCGCGGTCGGGCGCGACGAGGCCGAAGATCATCTTCACCAGCGTCGACTTGCCGGCGCCGTTCTCGCCGAGCAGCGCGTGGATCTCGCCCGGGCGGACGTTCAGGCTCACATCCTCGTTGGCGATCACCCCGGGATAGGCCTTGGTCACGCCCTCGATCTGCAGAAGCGGTGTGGTCACCCGGCCTTCCTCTCGCTTGATCCCGCCCGGTCCCCGAGTAGCCGCGCGGCGACGCCGATCGCAATGGCATGCGGGTGCTTGCCCAGGGCAGGGTCGCCGATGGGACACAGGATGCGCGAAATCGCGGCATCGGAATGGCCCAGCGCCCTCAGACGCGACCGGAAGCGTGCCCACTTCGTCGCCGATCCGATCAGGCCGATGGAGGCGGTCGGTCGCGACAAAAGCGCGTGGCACAGCGCGAGGTCGATCTCATGGCTGTAGGTGAGGACGACATGATGCGCCTCCGGCGGCGCATGGGCGGCGGCGCGGGGCATCTCGGCGGAGACGAGCGGCGAGACGGCCCCGGGGATGTCGGTGGGGAACCTGTCCGCCGCGTCGTCGATCCAGGTGATCGCGAGCTCGGGCAGGGGCGACAGGGTTGCCACCAGTGCCCGCCCCACATGGCCCGCGCCCCAGATCCAGACCGGGCGCCGGGCGGGGGCCACGGCCTCCACGAACCACCCGTCGACGAGCGTGGGCAGGGCCACCGGGTGGCCCTCGGCGGCGCGGGCGAGCATGTCGGCGACCCGCGCCGGCCGCGGGCCGGGGCCGCGGGCATGGACCGGGCCGGTAAGGGCGGCGATGGCGGCGGCGTCCCAGGTTTCGGTCCAGAGCGTGACCGCGCCGCCGCAGCACTGGCCCATCTCCGGCCCCAGCGCGTGGCGCGAGGGGCCGGTGCGTCCGGCCCGCGCCGCGGCGAGCGCGGCATGTTCCAGCGTGCCGCCCCCGATCGTCCCCGACTGTCCCTCCGCCCAGACCAGCATCGCCGCCCCCGGCTCGCGCGGGGCCGAGCCGCGGGTTTCGGCCACCACCACGCGATGCACCGGCCCGTGGCGCGCGACGGCCTCGGCCAGCGCCGCGGGATCGAGGCTCATGACGCGGCCCTCCGGCAGGCGAAGAGCACGCGCTCGGCCGTCGCCGGCGCGTCGAGCGCGGGATAGGCCGGGCCACAGGCGGCGCAGGCATCCGACAGCGCCATCAGCGCCGAGATCCCCAGCATCAGCGGCGGCTCCCCCACCGCCTTGGAGCGGAAGATCGTCTCGCGCGGGTTCTCCGCGTCCCAGAGCGCCACGTTGAACACGTCCGGCCGGTCCGAGCAGGCCGGGATCTTGTAGGTCGAGGGGGCATGGGTCGCGAGCCGGCCCTTGCCGTCCCAGACCAGCTCCTCGGTGGTCAGCCAGCCCGCGCCCTGGACGTAGCCGCCCTCGATCTGGCCCATGTCGATGGCCGGGTTCAGCGACCGGCCGGCATCGTGCAGGATATCGACGCGCAGGATGCGGTTCTCGCCCGTGCGGGTGTCGACCGCCACCTCGGTCACCGCCGCGCCGTGGGCGAAGTAGTAGAAGGGCCGGCCGCGCCCGGCGATCCGGTCCCACTCGATGTCGGGCGTGCGGTAGAACCCGGTCGCCGACAGGCTGACCCGGCCCTGATAGGCGAGCTGCACCGCCTCGGCGAAGGCATAGCCGTGCCCGCCCACCGTCACCTCGCCGCCGGCGAAGCGCACCTCCGCCGGGTCGGCCTGGTGCAGCGGCGCCAGGAAGGCCGCGATCCGGTCGCGGATCGTGTCGCAGGCGGCCTTCACCGCCATCCCGTTCAGGTCGGCGCCCGAGGAGGCGGCGGTGGCCGAGGTGTTGGGCACCTTGCCCGTGTCGGTCGCGGTGATCTTCACCCGGTCCGCGTCGAGGCCGAACCGTTCGGCGGCCACCTGCGCCACCTTGCGGTGCAGGCCCTGTCCCATCTCGGTGCCGCCGTGATTCATGTGGATGGAGCCGTCCTGGTAGACATGGACCAGCGCGCCCGCCTGGTTCAGATGCGTCAGCGTGAAGGAGATGCCGAACTTCACCGGCGTCAGCGCGATCCCGCGCTTGATGCCCTGATGCGCGGCATTCCATTCGGCCAGCGCGGCGCGGCGCGCCCGATACTCCGCGCTCTCCGCCAGCCGGTCCACCATCTCGTTCAGGATGAAATCGGTGACCGGCATGTGATAGGGCGTGGTCTGCACCCCCTCCGGGGCGGGCCGGACCGGCCCCGTGGGCTCCGCCGTCTCGTGCAGGGCGCCGCGGCTGGCCACGTCGCCCGTGGCGCCCGCGGCGACGTCCTCGCCGCCGACATGGGCTTTCACCCTTTCGGAAATACCCCCGGGGGAGCCGCCACCGGCGGCGGGGGGCGGAGCCCCCGTTCCCCCGTCCGCGCCGGGCGGGGCGTAGAAGTTCGCGCGCCGCACCTCCAGCGGGTCGCGGCCCAGCCGGTGGGCGATCTCGTCCATCACCCGCTCGATCCCCAGCATTCCCTGCGGCCCGCCGAAGCCGCGGAAGGCGGTGGCGGACTGGGTGTTGGTCCGCAGCCGGTGCGACACGATCCGGGCATGGGGCAGGTGATAGGCGTTATCGGCATGCAGCATCGCCCGGTCGGCCACCGGCAGCGACAGGTCCTGGCTCCAGCCGCAGCGGCAGAACTGCTCGAAGGCGAGGCCCCGCACCCGGCCGTCGTCGTCGTATCCGACCTTGTAGACGATGCGGAAATCGTGGCGCTTGCCGGTGATCACCATGTCGTCGTCGCGGTCGTAGCGCATCCTCGCCGGCCGCCCGGTGCGCGCGGCGACCACCGCTGCCGCCACGGCGAGCGCGTTGCCCTGGCTCTCCTTGCCGCCGAATCCGCCGCCCATGCGCCGCACCTCGATGCGCACGGCGTGCATCGGCACGCCCAGCGCCTCGGCCACCTTGTGCTGGATCTCGGTCGGGTGCTGGGAGGAGGAGTGCACCACCATGTCGCCCCCCTCCTGCGGCAGGGCGAGGGCGGCCTGCCCCTCCAGGTAGAAATGCTCCTGGCCGCCGATCTCGATGCTGCCCGCCAGGCGATGCGGCGCGGCGGCGATGGCCGAATCGGGATCGCCCTTGAGATACTGCCGCGGCCCCTCCTCGAATCGCCAGCCGGCGGCCAGCGCGTCGTCGATGGTCAGGACCGGCGTCTCCTCCGCGATCTCCGGATCGGCCTGCCGGGCGGCCTTGCGCGCGGCCAGATGCGAGCTGGCGGCGACGAGGAAGACGGGCTGGCCCATGTAATGCACCGCGCCCTCGGCCAGCAGCGGCTCGTCATGCGCGGCGGGCGCGACGTCGTTGGCGAAGGGCAGGTCGGCGGCCGTCAGCACCGCCGCGACCCCCGGCGCCGCGCGGACCGCATCGAGGTCCAGCCGCGCGATCCGGCCCCGCGCCACGGGCGACAGGCCGAAGGCCAGGTGCAGGGCGTTCGCCGGCGCGGGGATGTCGTCGACATATCGCGCCTGGCCGGTGACGTGCAGCGCCGCGCTGTCATGGGGCAGGGGTTTCGCCACGCTCATGGCGCCACCTCCAGCACCGAGGCCTCCGCCGTGGCCAGCCGCGCCAGCATGCCCTGGGCGGCGGCAAGCCGGTAGCGGGCCGAGGCGCGCATGTCGCTCAGCGGCTCGAACTCCCCGGCCAGCGCCGCCTGCGCCGGGGCGATGCCCGCGGCCGTCAGCGGCCGGCCGATCAGCGCGGCCTCGGTCGCCGGCGCCCGCCGCGGCGTCGCCGCCATGCCGCCGAAGGCGATGCGGGCGCCGGTCACGCGGCCGTCCTCGACCGTGACGTTGAAGCAGCCGCAGACGGCCGAGATGTCCTGGTCGAACCGTTTCGACAGCTTCTGGCAGGACAGCCGATCGGGCTGTCGCGGGATTGTGACGGCCTCGACGAACTCACCGGGCTGCCGGTCCTGCCTGCCGTAATCGAGAAAGAAGTCTTCCAGCGGCATCTCGCGCCGCGCGTCCCCGCGCCGCAGGTGCAGCCTGGCGCCCAGCGCGATCAGCGCCGGGGGTCCGTCGCCGATGGGCGAGCCGTTGGCGATGTTGCCGCCGATCGTGGCCGCGTTGCGCACCTGCACCGAGCCGTAGCGCCGGATCAGCTCGGCGAAGGCGGGGTGATGCGGCGCGATCGCCTCCCGCAGCGCCGACAGGGTGACGCCGGCGCCGATCCGGATCCCGGCCTCGCCCGCCCGGATCTCGGCCAGGTCCGAGATTCCGCCCAGGAAGCAGACCCGGCCCAGGTCCCTGAGTCCCTTCGTCACCCAGAGGCCCACATCGGTCGCCCCGGCCACCAGCGTGGCGTCGGGATGGTCGAGATACCACGCGGCAAGTTCGTCGGCCGTGCGCGGACGAAAGGCGGCGCCCGACCGGCCCGGATCGCCGCGCCGGTCGGCCCCCGTCCCCGCCAGGGGGTCGCGTCCGCCCCAGTCGGCCGGAATATCGGCCCCGGTCGGAGGGGAGCCGTCGGCCCCCCGAACGGGCGGGCCCGAGCCCCCCGGAGGGTTTTCCTCGAAGGGTGATGGCAGGGGCGCCTCGCTCATCCAGGGCGGGGCGGGGTGCCGGGCGGCGGCCTCGGCCGCGCGGATGATGGGCGCATAGCCGGTGCAGCGGCACAGGTTCCCGGCCAGCTGGTCGTCGTGGTCGGTCCGCCCGTTCAGATGCGCCGTGGCCATGGCGACGACGAAGCCCGGGGTACAGAAGCCGCACTGGCTGCCGTGGTGGTCGATCATCGCGCGCTGCACCGGGTGGAGCGTGCCGTCGGGCCCCGCGATCCCCTCCACCGTGCGCACCGCCTGGCCGTCGAGCTGGCCCATGAACAGGATGCAGGCGTTGAGCGCCCGTGCGCCCGCCCCGTCGGTGAGCATCACCGTGCAGGCGCCGCAATCGCCCTCGTTGCAGCCCTCCTTGGTGCCGGTCAGGCCGCGCGCCTCGCGCAGCCAGTCCAGAAGGGTGGTTGTGGGCGAGACCTGAGCCTCGACCGGATCGCCGTTCAGCCGGAACCTGACCTGCATGTTGTCGCCCGCCGCGTTACTCGGTCCTTGGCCCGGGGCGGCGCGGTCGATGCGGCGTAGAGCGCGCGGCCCGGCCCCGATTGAAACCGGGACGGGGCGGGTTTGGCAAGGGGCGGCGATGCGGGCCGGCGGGCCTCACTCGGCGGTCTGCGCCTCTTCGCCGGCGTCGCGGATCGCCTCTCCCGTCTGTTCGACGGCCTCGCCCACGCTTTCCTGGGCGTTGTCGAGCGCGCTTTCGCCCTCGGGTGAGAGGTTGAGCAAGCCGCTGTAGACGAGGATCGCGATCACGATGATCACGATCACGGCGATGCCGATGAGATTGCGCATGGATAGGTCTCCGAACCGAATTTGGACCCGCACATAGGGCGTGGGCCGCGCCCGGCCATGTCAACCCGGACAACGCGCTGGATCGCCCCGGAAGGGCGGGATAGCGTCCCGTCATGGCCGATCCGCAATTCATTCATCTCCGCCTCCATACCGAATATTCCCTGCTCGAGGGGGCCGTGCGGCTGAAGTCGCTGCCGGGCCGCATCCGCCAGATGGGGATGCCGGCCGTCGCCGTGACCGACACGGACAACATGTTCTGCGCGCTGGAGTTTTCCGTCGGCGCCATGGCCGAGGGCATCCAGCCCATCGTCGGCTGCCAGGTCTCCCTCGGCGGCTTCGGGGCCGAGGCGCCGCGCGGACAGCAGCCCGCCCCGGCGCCCCTCGTGCTGCTGGCGCAGAGCGAGCGCGGCTACGAGAACCTGATGAAGCTGAACTCGGCGCTCTACCTCTCGGGCGACCGCTCGATGCCGCAGGTCTCGCCCGAGGATCTGGCCGCCCATGGCGAGGGCCTGATCTGCCTCACCGGCGGGCCGGACGGGCCCGTGGGGCGGCTCCTGCGCGCGGGCCACCGCGACCGGGCCGAGGCGCTCCTGGCCCGGCTGGCCGCGACCTTTCCCGACCGCCTCTATGTCGAGCTGCAGCGCCATCCGGGCGAGGGCGGCGCGCTGCCCGAGGCGGAGCGCCTGACCGAGCGCGGCCATGTCGAGATGGCCTATGCGATGGACCTGCCGCTGGTGGCGACCAACGACGTCCATTTCCCCGCCGCGGAGATGTACGAGGCCCACGACGCGCTCCTGTGCATCGCCGACGGCGCCTATGTGGACCAGAACGAGCCGCGCCGCCGCCTGACGCCGCAGCACTACCTGAAATCCCCGGCGGAGATGTGCACCCTCTTCGCCGACCTGCCCGAAGCCACCGCGAACACGGTCGAGATCGCCCGCCGCTGCGCCTATGCGGTCCCGAAGCGCGACCCGATCCTGCCGCGATTCGCCGATGACGAGGTGGACGAGCTGAAGCGCCAGGCGAAGGAGGGGCTCGCCGCCCGCCTCGCCGTCATCCCCCACGCCGCGCCGGTGGCGGATTACGAGGCGCGGCTGGAATTCGAGCTGGGCATCATCGAGGGGATGGGCTTTCCCGGCTATTTCCTGATCGTGGCCGACTTCATCAAGTGGGCCAAGGAGCACGACATCCCCGTCGGACCGGGGCGCGGCTCGGGCGCGGGCAGCCTCGTCGCCTACGCGCTGACGATCACCGATCTCGACCCGTTGCGCTATTCGCTCCTGTTCGAGCGGTTCCTGAACCCCGAGCGGGTGTCGATGCCCGACTTCGACATCGACTTCTGCATGGACCGCCGCGAGGAGGTGATCCGCTACGTGCAGGAGAAATACGGTCGCGACAAGGTGGGCCAGATCATCACCTTCGGCGCGCTCCTGTCCAAGGCCGCGGTGCGCGACGTGGGCCGGGTGCTGCAGATGCCCTACGGCCAGGTCGACCGGCTGTCGAAGATGATCCCGGTGGAGGGGGTGAAGCCCGTCTCCATCGAGCAGGCCCTGCGCGACGAGCCGCGGCTGCGCGAGGAGGCCCGCTCCGAGGAGGTGGTCGACCGGCTCCTGACCTATGGCCGGCAGGTGGAGGGGCTGCTGCGCAACGCCTCCACCCACGCCGCCGGCGTGGTGATCGGCGACCGGCCGCTCGACCATCTGGTGCCGCTCTACCGCGATCCGAAATCCGACATGCCGGCGACCCAGTTCAACATGAAATGGGTCGAGCAGGCCGGGCTGGTGAAGTTCGACTTCCTCGGGCTCAAGACCCTGACGGTGATCCAGAACGCGGTGGACCTGATCACCGCCGAACGCCCGATCCACACCGCCGCCGACGGCGCGGAACTCTACGCCCCGGCACCCGGGGCCGAGAACCGGATGAACCTGATCCCGCTCGACGACGCGAAGACCTACGAGCTCTACTCCAGGGCCCGCACCGTCGCCGTGTTCCAGGTGGAATCCACCGGCATGATGGACGCGCTGCGGCGCCTGAAACCCACCTGCATCGAGGACATCATCGCGCTGGTCGCGCTCTACCGCCCCGGCCCGATGGAGAACATCCCCACCTTCTGCGAGGTGAAGAACGGCACGCGGGAGCGCGCCTCGATCCACCCCTCGATCGACCACATCCTGGACGAGACGCAGGGAATCATCGTCTACCAGGAACAGGTGATGCAGATCGCCCAGGACATGGCGGGCTACAGCCTGGGCGGCGCGGACCTGTTGCGCCGCGCCATGGGCAAGAAGATCCAGGCCGCGATGGATGCCGAGCGGCCCAAGTTCCTCGAAGGCGCCCAGGCCAACGGCGTCGACCGAGGACAAGGCGGTGGAGGTCTGGAACCTCCTCGACAAGTTCGCCAATTACGGCTTCAACAAGTCCCACGCCGCCGCCTATGCCGTGGTCAGCTACCAGACCGCCTGGCTCAAGGCGAACCACCCGGTGGAGTTCATGGCCGGCGTCATGAACTGCGACATCCACCTGACCGACAAGCTCGGCGTCTATGCCGAGGAGGTGAAGCGCGGCCTGAAAATCGAGATCGTGCCGCCCTGCGTGAACCGGTCGCTGGAGACCTTCTCGGTCGATGCGGGGCGCATCGTCTACGCGCTGGGCGCGCTGAAGAATGTCGGGCTGGACGCGATGCGCCTGATCGTCGAGGGGACGGGCGGGCAAGCCCTTCGCCACGCTCTACGACCTCGCCCGCCGGGTGGACCTCAAGCGGGTGGGCAAGCGCGCGCTGGAGATGCTGGCCCGCGCCGGCGCCTTCGACGAGCTGGATTCCAACCGTCGCCGCGTGTTCCAGAGCCTCGACGCGCTGACCGCCTATTCCGCGGCGGTGATCGAGCAGAAGACCTCCAACCAGGTCTCGCTGTTCGGCGAGGCCGGCGACGACCTGCCCGAGCCGCGGCTGGCGCCGGTGGACGACTGGCTGCCGACGGAACGGCTGGCCGAGGAGCATATGGGCGTCGGCTTCTACCTCTCCGGCCATCCGCTCGACGATTACATGGCGCCGCTGCGCCGCAAGGGGATCAAGACGCTGGAGGAGGTCCATGCCGCCGCCATGGACGGGCCTCTGGTGGCGAAGATCGCCGGCTCCGTCTCCGCCCGGCAGGAGCGGAAGTCCGCCAAGGGCAACCGCTTCGCCTTCGTCTCCGTCTCCGATCCCACGGGCCTGCACGAGATCACCATCTTCTCCGACGTGCTGGAAGCTTCGCGCGAGCATCTGGAGCCGGGAACCAACGTGGTCTTCCAGGTCGAGGCGACGATGGAGTCGGACCAGCTCAAGCTGCTCGGCCGCTCGGTGGCGCCGATCGACACGGTGGTCGCGGATGCCGGCGGCTCCGGCCTGCGCGTCTACGTCGAGGAGGCCGGGGCGGTGGATCTCGTCGCCTCGGTCCTCAACCGCGCGCGGGAGGATGCCAAGATCCGCGCCCGCGGCCCGGTCAGCCTGTGCCTGATGGACCCGTCGCTGCCCGGCGAGGTCGATGTCTCGCTCGGCCCCGACTTCCCCGTCACGCCGCAGATCAAGGGCGCTCTGAAATCCCTTGGAGGGGTCATGGCGGTCGAGGACGTCTGATGCGCCGGGACACGGCGCCAAGCCCGCAGGCCGGGCCGGCCGGGCCGCAGGGATCGAACGGCCGGGCCTCGGGCACGCGGCATCCCTCGCCGCCGTGCCCGCCGGCGCGACGGGGACCCCGTCGCGCGATCCGGCACTGACCCAGGAGGACGCGATGGACCCCAGGCGCCTGGAAATGACCGTGCTGATGACCCCGGACATGGAGAACTTCTCCGGCAAGGTCCACGGCGGCGCGCTCCTGAACCTCCTCGACCGCGTCGCCTTCTCCTGTGCGTCGCGGTTCTCGGGCGCCTATGCGGTGACGCTGTCGGTGGACCAGGTGACCTTCCGACAGCCGATCAACGTGGGCGAACTCGTGACCTTCCGCGCCGCCGTGAACCTCGCCGGGCGCACCTCGATGGAGGTGGGCATCCGGGTGGAGGCCGAGAACATCCGCAGCGGCACCCGGCGGCACACCAATTCGTGCTACTTCACCATGGTCGCCATGGGCGAGGACGGCACCCCGACCGAGGTGCCCGAGCTGGAGCGCGTGACCGAGGAGGACGAGCGCCGTCACCGCGCCGCGCAGGTCCGCCGGCGGCTCCGCAAAGAGTTCGAGGAGGAGCACCAGCGCGCCTCCGAAGGCTGACCTACCAGTGCGGCGGGCGCTCGTCGCCGAGATAGATGTTGCCCGCATCCGCGTCGCGGCCCCGCTCGCGTTCGAGCAGCAGCGCCACCTGCCGCTCCAGCGCCTCGATGCGGCGCGCCTGCGCCGTCACCACGTCGCTCAGGTCGTCGGTCTGGCGGATCAGATGCGCCAGCCTCTCCTCGATCTCGTCCATGGCTGCCCCCGTTTCGTGCCCGTCTTGCGCCGCACCCCCCTTTGACCTAGACGAGCCGCGCATCCAAGCGGGTCCGTCATGGCAAAGCAGAAGAAACAGCCCCGCCCCAAGGCCGCCGCGCCCAAGGGCTTCCGCGACTATTTCGGCGCCGAGGTCACGCGCCGGCAGTCGATGCTGGCCGAGATCGCGCGGATCTACCACCATTACGGCTTCGACGCGCTGGAAACCTCCGCGGTGGAGACGGTGGAGGCGCTGGGCAAGTTCCTCCCCGATGTGGACCGCCCCAACGAGGGCGTCTTCGCCTGGGAGGAGGACGGCGACTGGCTGGCCCTGCGCTACGACATGACCGCGCCCTTGGCCCGCGTCGCCGCGCAGTATCGCAACGATCTGCCCAGCCCCTATCGCCGCTACACGATGGGCCCCGTCTGGCGCAACGAGAAGCCGGGGCCGGGCCGGTTCCGCCAGTTCTACCAGTGCGACGCCGACACGGTGGGTTCCGCCTCCATGGCCGCCGATGCCGAGATGTGCGCCATGCTGGCCGACGTGCTGGAGGCGGTCGGCATCGCCCGCGGCGACTACGTGGTGCGGGTGAACAACCGCAAGGTCCTGAACGGCGTGATGGAGGTCGCCGGCATCGGCGGCCCCGAGCACGAGGCCGAGCGCGGCATCGTCCTGCGCGCCATCGACAAGTTCGACAAGTTCGGGGAGGCGGGCGTCCGCGCGCTCCTCGGCGAGGGCCGCCGCGACGAGAGCGGGGACTTCACCAAGGGCGCGGGTCTTGGAGATGCGCAGGCGGATGTGATTCTCGGCTTTGTCAATGCGAGGTCGGATGCAGCTTGCGAGTTTCGACTCTGGCACGACTTCCAGCGCCCCGAATTGAGCCCGGATCGTGCTCATCGGCGAAGTGCTCGCAAGAGCAACTTTCGATCCAGAGAGCGCTTCGCCGCACGCTTGCTGAGACTTCGGTGCGGCTTTATGACTCAGAAGTGGAGTCTGTGAAGGCGTCGAAGAGCTTGCGAGATTGCCGATCTTCTGGACGCCCAGGGCTACGGCCCCGACCGCATCGTCATCGACCCCTCCGTGGTCCGGGGCCTCGGCTACTACACCGGCCCGGTCTACGAGGCCGAGCTGATCGGCGATCTCTCCCGCTTCGGCTCCGTCGCCGGCGGCGGGCGCTACGACGATCTCGTGAAGCGCTTCACCGGGCAGGAGGTGCCGGCCACCGGCGTCTCCATCGGCGTCGACCGGCTGCTCGCCGCCCTGTCGGGACAGGAGCGGGACGAGGGTCACGACGACGGGCCCGTCATCGTCACGGTCATGGACCGGCAGCGGACCGGCGACTACATGACGATGGTCCGGCAGTTGCGGGACGCCGGCATCCGCGCCGAACTCTATCTCGGCAACCCGAAGAATTTCGGCAACCAGCTCAAGTACGCCGACAAGCGCGGCGCCCCCATCGCCGTGATCCAGGGCGAGGACGAGGCCGCCCGCGGCGTCGTCCAGATCAAGGACCTCAAGCTCGGCGCCCGGCTCGCCGCGACCCTCAGCCACGAGGAATGGCGCGACCAGCCGGCCCAGTTCGAATGCGACGTGGAGCGACATGGTCGAGGAAATCCGGAAGCGAATCCAGTGACCTGGGGCACCGACCGGGCGGCCGAACGCGCCGAGGCGGCGCGGCTTCTGGGCCTGTTCCTCGACGCCGGCGCGCACGCCGGTCGAGACGGCGATCCTGCAACCGGCCGAGACGCTGCTCGACCTCTACGGCGAGGATATCCGCGCCCGCGCCTTCACCACGCAAGGCCCCGAGGGCGAGGCCATGCTGCGCCCCGACTTCACCGTGCCCGTGGTCGAGATGCACATGGCGGAGGGCGGCGATCCCGCCCGCTATGCCTATGCCGGCGAGGTCTTCCGCCGCCAGCCCGCCGACGCGGACCGCCCCGCCGAATACCTGCAGGTCGGCTTCGAGCTCTTCGGCGGCGATCCGGCGGCGGCGGACGCGGAATGTTTCGCGCTGTTCCACCGCGCCCTCGCGCCCTTGGGCGGGCGCGTGGTGACGGGCGATATCGGCATCCTCACCGCCGCGGTGCGGGGGCTCACCGCCTCACCGCCGCGCAAGGCGGCGCTCCTGCGGCATCTCTGGCGCCCGCGCCGGTTCCGCGCCCTGCTCGACCGCTATGCCGGCCAGGCGCCGGTTCCGCCGCACCGCAAGGCCCTGGTCGAGGCGGCGGACCCCTTCGCGGGCGCCGGGCCGGAGATCGGCCTGCGCGACCGCGCCGATGTGGCGGCCCGGATCGAGGCTCTGCGTGCCGACATGGCCGAGCCGCCCATCCCGGCGACGGAGGGGGAGATCCTGGACGACATCCTCGACATGCGCGCGGATGCGCCCTCGGCGCTGTCGCGGCTGCGGGACCTTGCCGTGGACATGCCGGCGCTGGGCGCGGCGGTGGAGGGGCTGGCGCGCCGGCTCGACGCGCTCGACCGGGCGGGGATCGCGCCCGCCGACCTGCCGTTCGAGGGCAGCCACGGCCGGTCGACCATGGAATATTACGACGGCTTCGTCTTCTCGGTCTCCCTTCCGGGCCGGCCCGACCTGCCGCCCGTGGCCACGGGGGGGCGCTACGACGCGCTGACCCGGATGCTCGGCCGGGGGCGGGCCTCCCCGGCGGTGGGCGGCGTCGTCCGTCCGGCGCTGACGCTGGAGGCGGCGCGATGCTGAAGATCGGCGTGCCGTCCAAGGGGCGGCTGATGGAGAAGACCTTCGACTGGTTCGGCCGGCGGGGCCTGGCGATGGGCAAGGGCGGGACGGACCGCGAATATTCCGGCGTGGTCGAGGGCGCCGACGACGTGGAGCTGGTGCTGCTGGCGGCGGGCGAGATCCCGCGGGAGCTGTCGAAGGGCCGGATCCACCTTGGCGTGACCGGGACGGACCTCGTGCGCGAGAAGCTGGCGCATTGGGACATGCAGGTGGAGGAACTGGCCGCGATGGGCTTCGGCCATGCCGACCTGGTGATCGCGGTGCCGTCCTTCTGGGTCGACGTGGAAACGCTGGACGACCTCGACGCGGCGGCGGCGGCATTCCGGCGGCGGCACGGGTTCCGCCTGCGGATCGCGACGAAATACCACCGGCTGGTGCGCGACCACCTGCGCCATCACGGCGTGGCCGATTATCAGCTGGTCGACAGCCAGGGCGCGACCGAGGGCACCGTGCGCCAGGAGACCGCCGAGGCCATCGCCGACATCACCTCCACCGGCGAGACGCTGCGCGCCAACCACCTCAAGATGCTGTCCGACGGGCCGATCCTGGCCAGTCAGGCGACCCTTTTCCGCGCGCGTTCCGCGGATTGGGACGGTGCGGCCCGGGCCAGCCTGGAGCGGCTGGGGCAGGGGGTTCTGGCGGAGGATTGAGGCCGGGAGGGCGGTGCCTAGCGCACGCCGATCTCGGACAGGGCGGCCTCGAGCGCCGGCGGAAGGGCGTCGCCCCGCATCCGGTCGGGCGCGAGGTCGGCCGGGGCGTCCTGCGGGCTTGAGGTAGCGCCAGCCCTGGAAGGGCCGCTTCGTGGATGCCTCCGTCCGCACGATCTCGCTGTCGAGGAAGATCGCGCAGCGGCGGATTCCGTCCTCCCCGAAGGTCTCCTCGAAGCCGGCGATGCGCTGCCGGGCGAGGATCACGCCCTGGATCACCCAGTAGATCGAGCCCCCGTCGAGCAGCTCCTCGGCGCGTTTCGGCCACATGCGGGTGACGTGGAAGTAGCGCCCGTCGCGGCGCTGGGCGGAGCGGTGGCGTTGCCACTCGGCCAGCTGCTCGACGGATTCGCTGCCGACCGAGAGTTTCAGAAGATGAACGGTGCCCGGCATATGCGCCCCCTTCGTGTCCCACAGGGTGTGGCGTCGAACGCCCTCACCGCAGGATCTAGCCCATCCGTCGTTGACCTGCCATGCCGCCTTGCGTACATCTTCGTGTCCCCGCCGCCAGCCCCGGAGCCCGTGCCATGAGCCGTTTCGCCGTCCCCATCGCCGAGCAGATATGGGACATGAAATATCGCCTCAAGGAGGCGGACGGAACGCCCGTCGATGTCACCGTCGAGGACACCTGGCGGCGGATCGCCCGCGCCACCGCGGCGGTCGAGCGGGACCCCGCCGCCTGGGAGGAGAGGTTCTACGCCGCTCTGGAGGATTTCAGGTTCCTCCCCGCGGGCCGGATCACCGCCGGGGCGGGGACCGGGCGCAGCGTGACCCTGTTCAACTGCTTCGTCATGGGGACCGTGCCGGACAGCCTGTCGGGCATCTTCGAGCATCTGCGCGAGGCGGCGCTGACGATGCAGCAGGGCGGCGGCATCGGCTACGACTTCTCGACCATCCGGCCCAAGGGGGCGGCGGTGACCGGCGTGGCGGCGGATGCCTCGGGGCCGCTGTCGTTCATGGATGTCTGGGACGCCATGTGCCGCACGATCATGTCGGCGGGGGCCCGGCGGGGCGCGATGATGGGCACGATGCGCTGCGACCATCCCGACATCGAGGACTTCATCGAGGCCAAGTCGGACGCCGCGCGGCTCAGGAACTTCAATGTCAGCGTGCTGGTGACCGACGCCTTCATGGAGGCGGTGAAGGCCGACGGGTCCTGGGACCTGGTCTTCGAGGGCCGGGTCTATCGCACGGTGGAGGCGCGCGACCTGTGGAACCGGATCATGCGCGCGACCTACGATTATGCCGAGCCGGGCGTGATCTTCATCGACCGGATCAACGAGACCAACAACCTGCGTTACTGCGAGACGATCGCGGCCACCAACCCCTGCGGCGAGCAGCCCCTGCCGCCCTACGGCGCCTGCCTGCTGGGATCGGTGAACCTCGCGCGGCTGGTGGAGGATCCGTTCGGCGCCGAGGCGCGGATCGACGACGCGGTGCTCGACGACCTCGTCGCCACCGCCGTGCGGATGATGGACAACGTGGTCGATGCCTCGCGCTTCCCGCTGGAGGCGCAGGCGCGGGAGGCCGTTGCCAAGCGCCGCATCGGCCTCGGCGTCACCGGCCTTGCCGACGCGTTGGCCATGGTCGGCGTGCGCTACGGCTCGGAAGAGGCGGCGCGTCTGACCGGGGACTGGCTGAAGCGGATCGCCCGCGCCGCCTATCTGGCCTCGGCGCGTCTGGCGGCCGAGAAGGGGGCCTTCCCGCTCTTCGACCGGGAGGCGTTCCTCGATTCGCCCACGATGCGGGCGATGGACGCCGAGGTGCGGGAGGCGGTGGCCGAGCACGGGATCCGCAACGCCCTCCTCACCTCGATCGCGCCGACCGGCACGATCAGCCTCTATGCCGGGAACGTCTCGTCCGGGATCGAGCCGGTCTTCGCCCACGCCTATACGCGCAAGGTGCTGCAGCGCGACGGCAGCCGCACCGAGGAGGAAGTGGTGGACCACGCGGTGCAGGCGTGGCGCGCGCGCATGGGCGAGGACGCGCCGCTGCCCGATCATTTCGTCTCCGCCCAGACGCTCACGCCGCTGGAGCATGTCCGGATGCAGGCCGCGGCGCAGGAATGGGTCGATTCCTCGATCTCGAAGACGATCAACTGCCCTGAGGACATTCCGTTCGAGGCCTTCAAGGATGTCTATCTCGAAGCCTACGAGACCGGCTGCAAGGGTTGCACCACCTATCGGCCGAACGCGGTGACCGGGTCGGTGCTGTCCGTCGGCGAGGCCGCCGGGACGTCCCCCGCCGAGGTCCGCGAGGCCGAGACCGAGGGCGAGGTCGTCTACATGTCCGAACCGCTCGACCGGCCCCAGGCGCTCGAGGGGCGGACCTACAAGCTGAAATGGCCGGGGTCCGAGCACGCCATCTACATCACGATCAACGACCTGATCCGGGGCGGGCGCCGGCGGCCGTTCGAGATCTTCGTGAATTCCAAGAACATGGAGCATTTCGCCTGGACGGTGGCGCTGACGCGGATGATTTCGGCGGTGTTCCGCCGCGGCGGCGACGTGAGCTTCGTGGTCGAGGAATTGAAGGCGGTCTTCGACCCCCGCGGCGGAGCCTGGGTGGAGGGGCGTTACATCCCTTCCATCCTGGCGGCGATCGGCGGCGTGATCGAACGGCATCTGGTCGAGACCGGCTTCATCGGTGGCGACGGATTGGGCCTGAAGGCCGATCCAGAATCACAGGTGGCGGTGATCGGCCAGACGGCCAAGGCCTGCCCGAATTGCGGCAGCTTCGACCTCCGCATGCTGGAGGGCTGCGTGACCTGCCTGTCCTGCGGACACTCCAAGTGTTCGGGATGATCCGGGGGGGGTGATTGAAACGGCAACCAATTATTGGCCATTTTCCGGGTCGAATTGGCCATTTTGAAAGGAATTCCTGACCATCGGCGTTTGCGTTCCCTGCATTTGACGCCGAGCAGTGCAAGCGCTGATCGGACAATAGGTCGGCGCCGCCGTTCGGCGAAATCGGGGCCGCGTATTTGCCGTGGAGGAGTTTTCGAACTTGCGCGACGCGTCGACTGCGCAATCCCGGTCGGAAGAGCCTGATTATTCCGCCGGCCGCTTGCCGGTGCTCCGAATAGAAGAGGGCCGCAGGCGTCTCCGCCTGCGGCCCTGCAAATCGCATGTCCGCTGTCTACGGGCTGGCTTCAAACCGGCCATGGAGATCAGTGAGCCGCGCGCCGTACCACAGCGTCGCTCCCCCGATGTCGATGTTCCAGTGCCGCGCCAGACGATCGGCCCCCGATGCCGAGACCCGCTGAAGCGCATCGAGGATGATCCCGATCGCGGGTCGCGACAGGTCGGGGCGCGGGGAGACCTGCGCGTGGTTTGCGGCCAGGTCGCAGACGGCGTTGATCGCCCGGTCGTCGTCGATGATGTCGACGAGATTGCTGAGCCCGGGCTCGTGGTTGTTCAGGAACATCGAGGTCGCGAATATCGGTCCCGGGCGTCGGGAAGCCGGCTCGTTGACGGAGTTGGTGGTCAGACCCATGAAGGGTCCTCCTGACATCCAGCTCGTGACAGGGGCCGCGATGTCGGGCTGGCGTCATCGTCGCGGCGGCAGGAGGTCCGCCGCGACGCCGTGAGTCAGAGCGCCGGTTCTCTGCGCGGTTCGAGGCCGGCGGAGGCGAGCGCGGCGCGCAGCCCGTCGGTGAGGAGGCAGATCTCCTCCACCATCGGGTCGGCCGGGTCGATCATCGCGAAGCGAGCCGCCTCGGCGGAGTCCTCCTCGTGCACGTTCTCCAGGCCGAGGATCGCGAGAAGATCCGCGAGCTTCTGCCGCGTCCGCCGGCTCAAGGGGCCAGGTTGGGCGATCCCCTCCCGGATATCGTCGACGATGCGTGTGCCTTTGCGTCCCGCGAGGGTGAGCGTGGCCGCGACGAGCACCTCCATGTGCTCCCGCAGGAACTGGCGCACCTCGTCCTGGTGATGCGGCCAGGCCCGGATGCGGGCTGCGGTGATGGGTTCCTTGATACATGACACCTCCTTGGGTCGTGGTTTCCGAGTCTCGGCTCGGGTCAGGGTCGTCGGTGTCATCTGCCGCCGCCGGGATCGGACGCGCCGCGCTGGAAGGGCGCGTCCGATCCTGTCGGCGGGGAGAGGGTTACGGGTCCTTTCTGCGCTGGTTTCGGGTCGGGTTTCGGTGCTGGTATTCGGAATGCTGGTCGCATCTGCGGACGACGAAGAAAAAAATCCGGCGACGGGTTCTCTATTCGCCGACGGCCGAATCCTTCATGGAGATCGCGAGTTCGGTCGGCATCCAGCCGTTCCCCTTTGCTGATCGTGGCGGATGGCCCCTCCCGCCGACGCAGCTTGTCTGGCTTGCCTCTCCCACTCTTGCGCGCACCTCGCCGTGTCTGGTCGATTGGACCGGGCGTTTCGCGTACCCGACGTGGCTTCAATCCTCGCGTCGCGCGCACGGATCGGACATGAGCAGGGCGCGACACTTCTTGGGTGGGCAACAGGGAGATGCCCCGGGGCTTCTCATCGGACCGCCCGCCCTATTCTCGTGATGCGTTGGCCCGGCCCCCGTCGATGTGTCGACGCGTTCCCGCATCAAAGGTAGAGCAGGCCGAATGACCGAGCTGATGATCTACGGCGCCACGGGATATACCGGCACCCTCGTCGCCGAGCACGCCGGCGCCAAGGCGCCGGGTGCGCCGCCGACGATACTGGCCGGTCGAGACGCCGTCCGGACGGAGGCGCTCGCCACGCGCTTGGACATGCCATGGACCGCGTTCGACCTGTCCGACGCGGCCACGCTGCGCCGCCGCCTTGAGAACGTGACCATCGTGTTGAACTGCGCCGGTCCGTTCTCCCGGACCGCCGATCCCCTGGTCGCGGCCTGCCTCGCGACCGGCACCCATTACGTCGACATCACCGGGGAGATCGCGGTCTTCGAGCGCCTCGCCGCGCAGGATGCAGGGGCGCGGCAGGCCGGGGCGGTCCTGCTGCCGGGCGCGGGCTTCGACGTCGTGCCGAGCGATTGTCTCGCGGCCCATCTCAAGCGGCGCCAGCCCGGGATGCGATGCTTGCGCCTCTCCATCACCGGCCTGAGCCGCGCGAGTCGGGGCACCGCGCGCACCGCGCTGGAGGCTCTGGGCCAGGGACCGCTGGCGCGGCGCGGGGGCCGGATCGTGGAGATGGAGGCGCCCCTGCGCGGCCGGACCGATTTCGGCGAGGGCCCGGTCGCCACCGTCAGCGTCAGCTGGGGCGACGTGGCAACAGCCTGGCACTCCACCGGGGCCGCCGAGATCGACGTGCTCTTCGAAGCCTCGCCGCCTCTGCGCGCGGTGTCGCGCGTGCCGCGGCACCTCCGCTATGCCCTGGGATTGCCCCCGGTCCAGCGTCTCCTGTCGCGGCTCGTGAACCGGATGGAGCCGGGGCCTTCGGCAGAGCATCGGCATCGAGCACGCTGCCGCCTGCTGGCCGAGGGATGGGATGCGGAGGGCGCCCGCGTGGCCAGCATGATGGAGACGCCGGAGCCCTACGCCTTGACCGCGCGGACGGCCCTCGCGATCGCGCAGCGTGTGGCCGCTGGAGAGGTGAGCCCGGGCTACCACACCCCTGCGACCGCCTTCGGCCCCGACCTCGCGCTGGAGTTCGACGGTGTCCGGCGGTGGGACGTGTGAGGCCACGCGCGCGACCGCGTGGTGTTGTGTCACCGACGGCCAGCCACGGGCCGCAGGCCGATCGCCGACCCGCCTGACGAACTGGCGCGAACCCGGAGCGACCACGCTCCGAAGAGCGGATCGAGGGTGGCCCACCCTTTCGCCAACCGATAAAGGCCCGCCTCATGACAATCACGCATCTCGTCACCCATTCCGGCGGCTTCCATGCCGACGAACTCCTGTCCTCCGTGATCCTGACCCGCCTCTTCCCGGAGGCAGCCGTGATCCGCTCGCGCGAGGCGGACTGGATCACCCCCGCCGAGGATCGGATCGTCTATGATGTGGGCCGGGCCTACGACGCCGAGCGCCGGATCTTCGATCACCACCAGTCCGCGGCGCCCCTGCGCGAGGGCGGGGCACCCTACAGCTCCTTCGGGCTGGTCTGGCGGCACTACGGCCATGACTATCTGCGCGCGCTCGCGGTCCCCGAGGCCGATCTGGACGAACTCCATGGCAGTTTCGACCGCAGCTTCGTCCTGCCAGTGGATCTAGCCGACAACGGCGCGCTCGAGCCCTCCGCCGCCGGACCGCTGGCCGACCTGACCCTGCCGGTGCTGCTGGAAAGCCTGAAGCCCGCCTTCGATGCCCGCGATGCTGGCGCCGACGACGCGGCCTTCGCCGCCGCATTGTCCGTCGCCCGGGTCTTCGTCGAGGCCGCGATCGAGAGGAAGGCCGCCCGCCGGCGGGCCGAGGCCATGGTGATGGCCGCGATCGAGGAGGCTGGCGGCTCGCGCATTCTGGAACTGCCGATGGGGATGCCGTTCCGGGCGGCCGTCGAGACGGCGGGGGCCGACCACCTGCTCTTCGTGATCCATCCCCGTGACGGCGACTGGGCGCTGACGACGATCCGCACGGGCGGCGACACGTTCGAGGCCCGCGCCGACCTCCCCGCAGCATGGGCCGGTCTGACCGACGCCGCGCTGGAGGAAGCGTCCGGCGTGGACGGCGCCAGGTTCTGCCACAATGCCCGTTTCATCGCGGTGGCGAGCACGCGGGAGGCCGTCCTGCGGATGGCGGAGGTGGCGGTGACAGAGGCGGGATAGGGAGGGAAGCTGCCATTGCTCCAAGCAATGGCAGCCCTGTTCTCAGCTTGCGTCCTTGAACTCGGCGTAGTCGCCGCGGACCTGCACGGTCACCGTGGACGCCGTGTCGTCGCGGTTGCGCCAGAACCAGCCGTGCTCGCCGTCGAACTCGGCGACGATCTCGCCGTCCTCCCCGGTGGAGCCGCGGCCCTTCTCGTAGGTCACGGACTGGCCGCCGCCATGGCCGTGCAGGTCGAAGTTGACCCGGCCGCCCTCGACCAGCATCCGGTATTCCGCGGTCTGGCCCTCGTCCATGACGAGCTTCCACTCCGCCGTGTCGCCGGGCTCCAGCGTGAAGGTGGTCTCGTCGCGCCACTCGCCGGCCTCCTGCGCCTGCGCGGTGCCGACGACGAGGCCGAAGAGGCCGTCGACGAGGCTCGACTGCTCCCCGCCGGCCGCGTCCATCAGCCGGTCGGCCTCGGCCTCCTCGGCGAGCTGGGTCTTCAGCTCGCCCATCTCGGCGAGGCCGATGGCGCCGCCGATGCCGGTCGGGTCGATGCCGTATTCCGCCGGCAGGACGACGGTGACCAGGATCGCGGCGGCAGAGGCCGCGGCGATGATCGTGGAGCGCAGGAGCTGCGCCGAGCTCGGCAGCTCGTCGAGGCTGGGTTTCTGTGCGTTGAACATGATCGGTGTCTCCTTGCGTTACGCGGCCGCGAAGAGGCCGGTGATCTGGTAGCCCGTGAGGATGAAGCCCATGGACATCATGACGACGTTGGCGGTGTAGGCCTGGCGGAAGAAGCTCGGCGACTTCCGCCAGTAGCCCATGACGATGAGGATCACGGCGAGTGCCAGGAGCTGGCCGATCTCGACGCCGACGTTGAAGGCCAGAAGGTTGGGCAGGAGCCCGTCCGAGGCGATGTCGTAGTCGAGGATCTTCGTGGCCAGACCCGTGCCGTGGAAGAAGCCGAAGATCAGCGTCGCCGCCTTGGTGTTCGGCTGGACCCCGAACCAGCGCTGGTAGGCGCCGAGATTGTCGAGCGCCTTGTAGACCACCGACAGCCCGATGATGGCGTCGATGACATAGGCGTTGATGCCCCAGCCGAACCAGACGCCCAGCAGCATCGTGGTCGAGTGGCCGATGGCGAAGAGGCTCACGTAGATGCCGACGTCCTTCATCCGGTAGAGGAAGAAGACGACGCCGAGCAGGAACAGGATGTGGTCGTATCCGGTCACCATGTGCTTGGCGCCGAGATACATGAAGGGGATGATGTTCACCCCCCAGATCTCCTGGATGTAGCCCGCGTCACCCTCGGTGACGTTGTGGGCGAGCGCCTGGCTTGCGCTCAGGAGGAGCGCGGCCAGGGCAAGGAGGGACAGGGCGGCGGCCCGGGGCGCGCCGGGATCGCTCCCGTCCCGGTGGGGAACGGTCATGGAAGGGTCTCCGCGTGGAATGGACGTGATCGGTGGGGTCGCGCGCGCGGCGCGGCCGATCAGGCGCGCGGAGGTCGCTCGATCAGGAACGCCATCGAGGGGCCGGACGGCGCCGCGTCGAGCCGCCACGCCGTCGCGTAGCCCTCGAACGGCTGCGAAAAGAGGTCGGGGGTCAGCATCGCCTGGCTGTGGTCGTGGTCGGCGCTGTCGTGGCCATGGCCGTGCAGCGCCCAGGCGAGATCCTCCTCGAACCCGTGCGAATGGCCGTGCTCGGCCACCATCTCGGCGTGCTCCTGGAGCGTCTCGAAGACCAGCGGCGCATGGGAGGTCGCGGGCATCACCGACCAGACGAGCACCGCGAGCCCCAGAAGGGCCGCGAACGCAGCTCGTCCGGCTGTCCGTGCGGAAGTCATCCTGCCTGCCTGCTCGCCTCGGTCGCGGCGCCTCGAGGGCGCCGTCTTGCTTGATCCCCCCGGGGAGGATAGCGTCAGCCTATGACACCTCCCCATGTCCATGCAAGCCATCCCGCCCTGGTCGCCCGGCTGAAACGCGCCGAGGGGCACCTGCGATCGGTCGTGGCGATGCTCGAGGCCGGCAAGCCCTGCCGCGACGTGGCGCAGCAGCTCCATGCGGTGGAGAAGGCCGTCGCCAATGCCAAGCGCGTTCTGATCCACGACCACATGGATCGCTGCCTCGACACCGAGGGCTCGGAGACCGATCGCGCCGAACTGAAGGCGATCGCCCGCTACCTCTGAGGGCGCCATGCTGGCCATTCTCGCCGACCGCAGCTACCGGCACCTGTTCCTCGCCCAGGTCGTGGCGCTGCTCGGCACCGGACTCGCCACGGTGGCGCTCGGGCTCCTGGCCTACGACCTCGCGGGCGACCGGGCGGGGCTGGTGCTCGGCATCGTCTTCACCATCAAGATGGTCGCCTATGTCGGCATCGCGCCGATCGCCGGGGCCTTTGCCGACCGGGTGCCCCGCCGGGCGATGCTGGTGGCGCTCGACCTCGTGCGGGCGGGCTGCGCGCTGGCACTGCCCTTCGTCACGCAGGTCTGGCAGGTCTACGTCCTGATCTTCCTGCTGCAATCCGCCTCGGCCGCCTTCACGCCGACCTTCCAGGCGACGATCCCGGACGTCCTGCCGGAGGAGGACCGCTACACCCGCGCCCTGTCGCTGTCGCGGCTGGCCTATGACCTGGAGAACATCGTCAGCCCGGCGCTTGCCGGGCTGCTGCTCGCGGTGATGTCCTACAACGCGCTGTTCCTCGGCACGGTCGCGGGGTTCCTCGCCTCCGCCGCGCTGGTGGTCTCGGTCCTGCTGCCGAGCCCGACGCCGGCGGAGCCGCGGAGCATCCATGACCGCACCACGCGCGGCCTGCGCATCTACCTCGCCACGCCGCGCCTGCGCGGGCTGCTCGCGCTGAACCTCGCGGCGGCGGCGGGCGGGGCGATGGTGCTGGTGAACACCGTGGTTCTGGTCCGGGGCGAGCTGGGCCTCGGCGACAGCGCGCTCGCCTGGACGCTCGGGGCCTTCGGCGCCGGCTCGATGCTCGCCGCCCTCGGTCTGCCCCGGCTGCTCGACCGGGTCTCCGACCGGCCGGTGATGGTCACCGGGGCGAGCGTGCTGACGGGTGTCCTTCTCGTTCTGGCGGGGATCGTCACGACGGCCGGGCTCTCCTGGCCGCTGCTCCTCGCGGGGTGGCTCGTGTCGGGGATTGGCTATTCCGCCGTACTGACCCCCTCGGGACGGCTCCTGCGCCGCTCGGCGCATCCCGAGGACCGCCCGGCGATCTTCGCCGCGCAGTTCGCGCTCTCCCATGCCTGCTGGCTCGTGACCTATCCGCTGGCCGGGGTGCTGATGACCGTGGCCGGAGCACCCGCCGCCCTGGCGGGCCTCGGACTGCTCGCCGCCCTTGGCATGGCGTCGGCACTCCGCCTCTGGCCGGCGGGCGATCCCCGGGTCTTGGAGCATCGCCACAACGATATGCCGCTCGATCATCCGCACCTGGCAGGCCAACGGACTCACAGCCATACCTACATCATCGACGACTACCACCGGACATGGGGACGGGTCTGAAGGCGCCGCTCAGCGTGCCTTCCCCGGGCGGATCGCGGGATCGGGCTGCCGGACCCGCGTGACCGCCACCCCGATCACGACCAGCAGCGCGAGAACGAGCCCGTAATCCTGCGGCACGCCGAGAAGCACTGCCGCGCTGCCGCCCACGAGCCCCCAGGCCGCAGGGATCACGAGAAGCCAGCGCGCGATCCGCCACTCTCCGAGGAGCAGGACGCCGATCGTGAAGACCGTCGTCGGACAGGGGGCGACGCCGAAGACCGGCACCGCCGGCCATTCATGCCCCGCGAGCGCCCCGAGGAACGGGTAGATGAGAAGCGCATAAAGGGCGAGTGCCAGCCCCGCCCATGTCCGATAACCGCCCCCGGCCGCGATCCGGAATCTCGGCGCCCCGAATGCAGCACGGGCGAGCGCGATGGCCTGCGCCACGAAGACCGCCGCGAAGATCCGCGCCGCCGGGTTCACCTCCGCGAAGGCCAGCCAGTGGTAGCCCGCGCCGTTCACGACCCACATGAGCGACAGCAGCAACAGGGTGGCCCCCGTGGCGGCGCGCGACGGGCGGAACACCAGCACGAGGACTGCCAGCCCCGCCGCATAGGCGGCCACCTGGGCTGGCCAGATGGACAGGTTGTAGGCGGCGAAGACCTCGAAGAACTGCTCGCGGGAAAACGGCACCCTCACCTCCCTCTCGCGCGTCGGAGGTAAGCATCCTCGGAAAGACCCGGCATTGATGCATGTCATGATGACGGGATGATCCGTGTCCCGCGCGATCTGCCGCGAGTGCCGACCGCGCGCCGTCATGATCGGGATGTTGCAGGATCCGAAATGCCTCCGCCAACCGAGCCATCACGGCCGGTAAGCATGGAACCGGAGGTCCGGTCGGGGCAGAGACTGGACGTGTGGCTGAGGGATGCCGATGGCCGCTATGTCGGAGGTTTTTCGACGTGGGCCGCCACCGCGTAGAATGCCGCCCCTCCTGCCGCGGCCCACGTCGAAAAACCTCCGACTTGCGTGGGCTCTCTCTGCGAGTTGCTCGAAGGTCCGCCCCGGGTGCCATCAACTGCACATCTCATAGCGGCTTTGCCAAAAGCATCAGATGTTCTCTGTCCCTGTGGCCCAGAAACTCGGCTTCACCGGCCTGAGGCTGAAAGCTCGGTTTAGCTGCGGACGACGGCCGTGCGGCCCAGCTGGTCGGCCAGATCGCCACCGAGTTCTTGCATACGCCCCGGATCCACCTCTCGCGGGGCCTGCACCTCCGAGCCGAAGATGCCGGCCTGGAGCCATCGAGCCAGCCGCTTCGGGTCGGATTTGGAGGAAAGTTCTCTCCTCCCAAGGGATCGGCGTACAAAGAGGCCGTATGGCTGGTCCGGTTTCGGGCCTGCACTCTGCCGCCCGACCGCCGGACGCGCTCAGTGCGCGCCCGAGAGTACAAGCGTCGTAACCGGCGACAGCAGCGCACGAAGGCGGATTCCGCCTGCGTGGATCACTCCAACGGCGTCGATGGCGTGAAGCCCGAGCGCGCGCAGCCCACCGACCCCCCCCGAGGCGAGCACCTCGTGGTGGTTCGAGTAGAGCGTCGCGTAGCATGACGCGCCGCGCGGAACCCGGTCGGCGCTGCCCTCGAAGATCGGGGAGAGCATAACCATAAGCGAGCCGGGGCGCTGCATGTCCTGAACGTCGAGCAGCTGGTCGGATGGCCGGAACTGGCCCGAGGGCAGGAAGTCCTGCACACCCGTCACCTGCACTGGGATGATCGCGAAAGGCACTGCGGCGCAGGTCATCTCGCCCACCATGCCCGGCGTGATCTGCTGGGCCGAGATCTGGTCGAAACCTGCGACGAAGGCGTCGCGAAACACGTCCGGCGGCACCAGCAAGCCTGCCGGGCGCCCGATGGCGGTGACGAAATCGCCCGCCTGCAGCGCGAATTGCTGCAACTCGCCATCCGTTCCGGCACTGACCACGCTCTTGTCGAGCGCGGTTCGCGCCTCTTCGAACGCCGCCTCGGCGCTGGCGCGCTGCGCGGGCAGGAGCGTCGAGATCCGCGTCTCGGCAGAGGCGACCTGCGCCTCGGCTGTGTCCACGCCGCCCTGCCGGGTCTGGAGGAGCGTCTGCAACCGCTCGATCTCGCGCAGCGACGCGGCGCCGGAGCCGCGGTCGAAAAGGTTTTGCTGAACGGCGAGCTCGTCCTGCGCCTGCTTGAGCGCGCCCTCGGCCTGCGCGAGCCCGCCACGCGCGGCCGCAAGGTCGGTCTCGGCAACGGCAAAGGCCGCATCCACCTCCTCCACCCTGCGGCGCGCGGTCTCGACCGCCGCCTCCTGCTGTGCGGCGTCGAGTGTGAAGATGAGGTCGCCCGCCTGCAGCATGTCGCCGTTCTGCGCATGCACCTCTGCCACCCGGCCGGCGCGTTCGGGCAGGATCGTCACGGTTCGATAGAACGAGGTGACGTTGGAGGTTGCCGGGTGGAAGTAGAAGATCACGGTGAAAAGCGCGACAGTCAGCATGAGGCACCCGGTGAGGCCGTAGCGCAACTCGTACCAAACGGTGAAGAAGGTGATCTCGCGCCCGAGGCGCTTTCCCTGACCGTAGCGGCGGATCAGGTAGTCGGGCAGCAGCGTGAGAGTAGCGCAGAAGAGAAGCTCGAACATTGCTCAGCGGCGCTCCCCGTCCCTGCGCGATGATTGGTCTCGGTCCGTGGCAATCTTTGCCAGCGAGTCGGCAATGGACCGCATCGGCCCCATCACATCCGGCAGCGGCACGGCAGCGAGAAGCAGGGCGGCGACCCAGAACGCGTTGTTGTGAGTGAAGAGCGCGAGCACGGCGAGAATCGCGACAAGCTGCAGCTGTTGGCGGCTCGCGCCGTGCGCCATGCGCTCGGGCAGTGAATGAAGCCAGAAATAGAACGCGCCGAGCAGGAAAACAACGACCACGAGGGCGAAGCCGACGACGAGGTATAGGACGTCGGTCTCGCCCGGGGCGGTGATGTAGCTTGGCAGATGCTGCGCCGATGCGTGCTCCAAAATCGTGTCTCCCAGGGATCGGGCCTTTGCGGTGCCGCGTTTCATCATTCGGCACCGCGGCATTCCGGTCAATATCCGGAATGTACCGGAAACTTCGCGCTCGGCCTGGGCCAGTTTGCCGGGTCAAGACCCGTCTTCGAAGGGCTCAGAAGCAGCGTTGGTCGGCACTCCGCCACGCGTCCGGTCTCGGATGGCGAACGCCGTGTGCCGTTCGCCAACGGTATCAGATGTCGACCGACTCGGCGATGCTCAGGGCATCCTCAAGTTCGACGCGCAGGCAGAGGACCGTGCTGTCCACCTTGGTGTGACCGAGCAGAAGTTGCACTGCGCGCAAATCGCCCGTTGTACGGTAGATCTGCGCCGCCTTTGTGCGCCTAAGCGAGTGCGTGCCGTAGCCGCTCGGCTCAAGACAGATCGCCGTCGCCCAGTCCCGAACGAGCCGCGCATACTGCCGAGTGGAGATGTGTGGTCGGTCGTGAAACCGGCTCGGGAAGAGGAAGGCGCAGCCGATCATCTCCGGCCGCGCGACCCAGGCCGAGATCGAAGCACGGGTGTTTTCCGTGACTTCAAGCTGCACGGGACGCCGCGTCTTGCTCTGGATGACTTATACGTGTTCGCGCGCCCGATCGCCGACCACGAGGTCGGCGACCCTGAGAGGGACGAAGTCACAGCCGCGAAGCTTGCTGTCGATGGCAAGGTTGAACAGCGAGATCGCGGAGGTAGCCCGCGAGTTCGAGGCGCGCGCGGATCGCCCAGACTTGCTTCGGCAACAGGGGCCGTTTCCGGCCGACGAGACTGCCGCGGTTCCAGGGGCGCCGCTTCTGCCTAGGTGTTCAGTCCCACACCGTGGTGGCAGAGTTCTGGCTGCCACGGGAGAGGGATGAACTGTGGGCCAGGTTCTGCACGGCAGCGCCACGACCACTCACGCCGTCCGAGCTGCAATACAGCGATCGCAAGCTTCGGTCGCGGAGCTGGCTGAGCGCCACGGCCTTGACGAAAAGACGGTCCGCAAGTGGCGGAAACGCTCCCCCGTCGAGGATGCGCGGATGGGGCCTGGGGAGGTGCGCTCGTCCGGGCTGACCCCCGAGGAGGAGGCGATGTGCGTCGCCTTCCGCCGCCATACGCTGCTGCCGCTGGACGACTGCCTCTACGCGCTTCGGGCTTCGATCCCGCGTCTCAGCCGGTCCGCTCTCCACCGCCTGCTCCAGCGTCATGACATCAGCCGTCTGCCCGACCTGGAGGGCGACAGGTCCAGGCGGTCCAGGTTCAAGTGCTACCCCATTGGCTAGCTTCACATCGACATCGCCGAATTGCGCACCGGGGAGGGGAAGCTCTGGATGTTCGGGGCAATCGACCGTACGAGCAAGTTCGCCTTCGCCAGGCCCGTGCCGAAGGCCGGGAAGATGGCAGCGGCCCAGTTCCTCCGCGAGGTCGTCGAGGCGCTGCCATACCGCCTCCACACGGTGCTCACCGACAACGTCCCGTGTCCGGAGCGATTGACGGAGTTGGGCGTCGGATCGTGTTCGCATCGGTGCTGCCCGATGCGTCCTCGGCTTGCGCCAGGCAGCTTCGTGGGGCAACGAGCGGTCTCTCCCGTGACGCACACGGAGTACGCGCATGGCGGCTCGCACCGTCCTCAAGACGGGATCCTGTCGCAGCCGGGCGGAAGGCCTGAACATTATCTACGAGATCACCGCCGATCGGGGCGGTGTCTCCACGGCCTCGTGAGGGAAGGGTCCTTCCGCCGTGCATCGTCCCCTCGAGGAAGGGGCGACAGGGTTGGCCGCCCTTGACGACCGCATGAGCGGTACGTGCCATCTTGGCGGCGATGGCTGTGTACGCCTTGCGCCGCAGGTCGGCGTTGTGCCGGTCCCGGGCGATGCAGCGTTCGAACTTGTCGCGGAAGCTGTTGGCGCGCTGCATGATGGCCACCTGGCCGGCCATCCAGAGCATCGCGCCCGAGCCGGGCATTGCCGTATTTCGACAGCTTCGTCTGGCCGCGGAACGTGCCCGACCGGATGGTGGCGAGGTCCAGGCCGCAGAACTTGAGGAACTGCCGGTGATGGCCGAAGCGGCGCAGGTCGTTCGCCAATGTCACTCGGACCATTGGCGTTCCATTGGCTCACCCTCGGCCAGGATGGTCAGCGCGTTGACCGGACCGATGCCGGGAACGGTGACGAGCAGCCGGTAGTCGGGATGCTCGGCCAGCAACTCCACGGCACGTGCTTCGATCCGATTACGCTGCTCGATCAGGCGTCGCCATCGTCGCTCGAACCGATGGCGCGAACGATGGCGACCCCCCGGCCAGCCCCATGCGGAGCGAGGACGGTTCGGCGAAGGCCCCGGTGGGGCGTTCGCCCGACGAGCGCGACGGCATCGCTGTCCGGCTCGACCGGCAGGCCGACCGACGCGGCCGCCCTGTCGTGGATGTCTGACGACAGGCGCTCTTTCGACACCCGGCGGCCGACGACAGCCCGGGCATCCGCGATGAAGACGTCCCGCCCCATGGCGGAGATGACGTGCGGGGACGGATACCGCTCGAGGAAGGCGGGGAGCCAGTCCGATCGCGACGACCGGTGGAAGCGATCGGCCTCGGGGAAGTAGGGCGGCAGGTAGTGGGTCAGGATGCGGTGCCCCAGCTCCGTCTTCGAGCGCGAGACGATGTCGGGGGTCTTCGACAGTTCCCGGAGGTCGTTCGTGCCCCGGACCAGGGGATCGTGGTAGAACTGCTCGGCGCCGATCCGGAGCATGTGCAGGATCACCTGGGCGTCCTTCGGGTCGTCTCCGGGCTTGCGTGGCTCCACCGGAGCCACGGTCCCTTCGACTGTCCCACCCGTTGTGCAGCGCCTCGCGTGTCCGGGCGAGGCCGACCGACGAGACCAGCTTCGTCTCGAAGCCGGCCACCGTCAGGGCGTAGGCGAGCGCCCGGTGGTAATTGCCGTCAAGGCGCTGCCTTGACCCTCGAACGCGATCCTGACCCGGTCGTCATACGCACGCAGCGTCTCGACCAGCCGCTCGAAGTCGGACTTTGCATTCAGGATCGTCCAGGCGCCTTCGCCGCCGGGTATGGCCGGGCGCCTCGATCAGGACCTCGTGACGATGCTTGGCGATGTCGATGCCTGCGAGGACGGCATCGGATCGGGTAGAATGGGCGACGGTCACGGTCGGTCTCCTCTTCGGTGTGGTTCGCGCAGAACCACCGTAGGGACCCGAGGCCCGGCCATGGCCGCCTGCTGCGCTCACCGAGGGGCTGCGCAGCCGCGCCATGGCCTCCGTCTGCTCATCGTTCCGAAGGTGTTACGGCATACAGTTCATCAACCGAAAGCAGGATCGCTACGCCTTCGGGATCGCTTGCGCCGAGCACGGCATCGAGCACCGGCTGACGACAGTGAACCACCCGTGGACCAACGGGCCGGTCGAGCGCATGAATCGGACGATCGAGGAAGCCACCGTCAAGCGCCATTACTACGGCAGCCCCGAGCAGCGTTGCGCCCATCTCTCCGACTTCGTCGCAGCCTACAACTTCGCCCGCAGGCTCAAGACCCTACGCGGCCTCACGCCATACGAGTACGTCGCCAAATGCTGGACCGAGGAGCCAGATCGGTTCAAGATCAATCCGCGCCACCACATGCCGGGACCAAACAGACATCAGGTCTCGTGCCAAGCTGGTCTCCATCGCAGATACCAGCTTGAATCACGCCAGTCAGGAGCGAACCTGAACCCGCTGACAAATGTTGCCTCCGACGTCGCGCGGCAGATGCTGGCTCTTCCGAACGAGCGGCATGGCGCCTTCGGCATGGAGGTGCGGGACCGTGCCGCCGGCGTCGCCGTGAAACGCCGAGCAACTCCGCTCGTACCTTCACGCGACGGGCGAGCGCCTCGCCAAGTCCCCACCGGCACGCATCCGTCGGCCGAGACTGCGGGGGCGCTAGAATGGCGCGAAGTGGTCAGAAGGGGCCGCGATAAGCAGCGACGGTGAAGGCGTTCCGGGAATGTCCGAGGAGCCTTCGCGTGAGAAGCATTGATGCAAATGGGCCGGAGGAGAGTGAGGGTGAGACATATCGGCCCGGCGCACTTCGTCTGGAAGTTGCAGCATGAAGCACTTTTGGGTGAGGCCCCCGGGCGACGGCGGCAGCTGGGAGAGGAATACAACCGTCGCTCCGGGCCTTGTTGCACGAAGGAGTCACATCGGGGTTCCAGCGGCATGGCCGGGCGGCATGTCCAGGCCCGCACTGGCCCGCCACCGCATCCTGAACTGGTCTTCCTGCGACGCGTCGCTGCGTGAGCGCGGGTCGCTGACCGTCTGGTTCGATCCGTCGACGCCTTGGCACGCGGCACGGTCGGGCAAGCGTGGCGGGCAGCCGGTCCATGGCGATGCCGCCATTCAGGCCTGCCTGACGATCAGGGTGCTCCCTGGCCTGCCTCTTCGGCAGACGACCGTTCGGCAAGCCTCACCGGGGCCAGCCTGCTGAAGCTCGCGGAACTCGACTGGCCGGTCCCGGACTGCTCCCCGCCCTGCCGGCGTCAAAAGACCGTAGCGGTGCGGCTGCCCTGCCGGGGCGGTGGCCGCCCGCCACAGCTGCCGGTCGACAGCCCCGGCATCGAGGTCCGCGGCGAGGGCGAATGGCACGCCCGCAAGCATGGCGGGGCGCGCAGGCGGGTTTGGCGCAAGGTCCACCTCGCCGTCGATGAGAGCACGCTCGAGCTCCGCGCTGTCGAGAGTTCACTGGCGATCGGTCGACGTATACGTCGACGGTCCGAAAGAGCCGGTGGACGGCAGCGGCGTCGGCGATGCGCCTGTGCTGCCCGATCTGCCCGGTCAGATCCCCGAGCGCGAGGAGATCGCATCGGTCACCGCCGACGGCGCCTGCGGCACCCGCGGCTGTCGCGACGCCGTCGCGAACCGAGGCGCGGACGCGCTCGCCATCGTGCTTGAACCAATGGCGCACAAGGCTCGCTCCCGCCCCGACGCAATGCCAGGCCGTGGAAGGAGGACAGCCCCGGCGCAGAGGCGGGGAACGAGGCCCTGCGCGCCGTGAAGCACCTCGGCCGGACCATCTGGCGCCGATGGAGCGGATACCACCGCCGAAGCCGCGCCGAGACCGGGATGAACCGCATGAAGCTGCTCGGCCAGACGCTCATGGCACGAGACTTCGAACGCCAGACCGCCGAACTCCAGGTCCGCATCGCCGTCCTCAATCGCTATACCGCGATCGGCACCCCCGTCACGCGGCCCGTCGGCCGACCTTCGTACGGGAAAGGGGAAGCCCGGCTATCAGCCGTTTCGTGCAACAAGGCCAGAGTGACTTCCTATGCAATTGCGCGATGTCGAGCAATCTCCGCGGCCTCTGCGGGGTAAGTGACTGTTGGGAATGCTACCGGAGGGCCCCGAGGTCCATTCGTAGTCGATGTAGGTCGCAAAGACACGTGGGATGATCAAGCACGAGTACTACGGCGCAGCGCTGAATAATCGGATGATGCTCGAACGGGAGATCGGCGAAAACTCGTTCATGATCGACGCGGCGGCCAGCACCAAAGCGCATACTGGCATCTCCTCGGCGGAGGAAAACAACTTCTACGGCAAGCCTCCGGCGGGCGAGCCAAGGCCCGGGCGGTCGACCGGCAACGGCTTCGACTTCGACGGCTGTACGGTGGAAGGCTGACAGATCGGCGCGTACGCCCTGACCACAGTCCGGGCGCAGAAGAGTACCCGCGCCTCTATCTGGAACGCGATGAAGTGTCAGGAGGTCTGCGACACCCGGCCGTCGACAGTACCTTCGATGTCGAGAATGGGACCTGAACCCACGCAATCGGCGCGTCCGAGCCCATCACCGTCTGGCAGGATCCCGACTACGATCCCTTTCTCGACGCGTTTTACTAAGCCCGTGTCATCAAGATCCCCACCCCTCCCTGGACCGCCCACGGCGCAGTCTATTCGAGGAGGCCGACTTCGCATCCGAGGTGCCGATGACCCTTCAGGAGCGGGCCTATACCTCGCCGATCTGGTACGCTGCGGAAGCATGACCGGCGATCCGGGTATCTTCGCTTGTAGCCAGACGATCGGCGCGGCTCCATAAATGAGAGGTAGGCCGACACGTCGAGCTGCCGCATGATTGCCTCTGGAAGGGTTGACACTGTGACATGAAGCCTTCGCACCTTCTCCGTGAGCCGTTACTGCATTTCCTTCTCCTCGGAGCGGCGATCTTTGCCCTATTCGCGGCCGTAAACGACGCGCCGCCCCCGGTCGCGGCGGATCGGCTGGAGGTTACCGAGGAGGATGCGCTGCGCCTCGCGCAGCAGTTCGAGGCCACCTGGCGGCGGCTCCCGACTACCGAGGAGCTTTCGGCCCTCTTCGAGCGGCAGGTGGAGGAGGAGGTCTATGTGCGGGAGGCCCGAGCGCTGTCGCTCGACCGCGACGACGCCGTGGTCCGGCAGCGGCTGGCACAGAAGATGCAGTTCCTGACCGAGAGCGGTGCCGAGAGCGCGCAGCCCTCCGAGGCCGACCTGCGTGCGCATCTCGACGCCCATCCCGACCGGTTCACGCGCGCCGCCGTGGTCGGTTTCGACCACGTTCAGGTCGCTGAGGCCGGCGCGGAGGCGGAGGCCCTTCTCGTCTCGCTCAATGCCGGCGCGACGCCGCGCAAGATGGGCATGCGCACGCTTCTGCCGCCGTCGATCCCGCCGAGCCCGCAAAGCGTCGTCGACGGCACCTTCGGAGAGGGGTTCTTTGGCGCGGTGGCAGAGCTGCCGCCCGGCCGCTGGGCGGGGCCGGTGGAGAGCGGCTACGGCTGGCATCTGGTCCGCGTGACAATGGCGCGGGAGGAGCGTGTGCCGCCGCTGGCGGAGATCCGCGCCGAGGTCGAAAGCGACTGGCGCGCCACCATCCGGCAGCGACTGTCCGAGGAGCGTCTCGAAGCACTCCAGGCCCGCTATGAGATCGTCACGCCGGACCCGTACGCGATCCTCGGCGCGGCCCGGGGCCGATGACCCGGCTGCTCGCCGCCCTCGCGCTGCTCGTCGTGCTTCTGCCTGGGAAGGTAGCAGCGCACGCGCTCGATCCGGGCTTCGTCGAACTGCGCCATCTCGGCGGGGCGGAATGGGGGGTGACCCTGCGGCGGCCGGACGTTCAGGGCCGGCCGATGGCCATCGACGTCGCCCTGCCGGAGGGATGCGGTCCCTCCGACGGCCCCCCGCCGACCCATGACGGCCGTGCCTTCGTCACGAGCTGGGTGGCGACCTGCGAAGACGGACTCGGCGGCGGCACGATCGGCATCCCGGGGCTGGATCGGACCCGAACCGACGTTCTTGTCCGCTATACGCTGCCGGGCCTGGAGGAGGCGCAGACCATGCGTCTGACGCCGGACGCGCCGAGCTTCGAGGTGGCGCGGGCGCAGGGCCCGTGGGCACGCGCCCGGAGCTACGTCGCCCTCGGAGTGGACCACATCCTCATGGGCATCGACCACCTGCTCTTCGTGTTCCTGCTGCTGCTCCTGATCCGTCGCACCCGCGTTCTGGTCGGCGCGATCACGGCCTTCACGGTGGCGCACTCCGTGTCCCTGGCCGCGTCGACGCTCGGCTTGATCGCGGTGCCCGCCGCGCCGGTCGAGGCGATCATCGCCCTGTCGATCGTGATCCTCGCCGCCGAGCTGGTACTGCCGCCCGACCGCGGCCTGCACCTGACATCGCGTTTTCCCTGGGCGGTCTCGTTCTCCTTCGGACTGCTGCACGGGCTGGGCTTCGCCAGCGCCCTGCGCGACATCGGCGTCCCGCAGGGCGACGTGCCCTTGGCGCTCTTCGCCTTCAACGTCGGCGTCGAGGCCGGGCAGCTGTTGTTCATCGCCGCGGTGCTGACGGCCGGCTTCTTCCTTGGCCGCCTCGGCGCTCGGCCGGGATCGGTCCTGGTCCGCGGCAGCGCCGCCTTCGGGGCGACGGTCTACGCCGCCGGCGGGATCGCGGCCTACTGGATGATCGAGCGGATCGCGGAATTCGCGACATGAGACCGGGCGCCCATGGGAGACCGGCGAGGATGAACGCAATCAGGCCCACCGTGACCGCACTGGCGATGGCCGCCGCGATGCCGGCGCTCGCGCAGACGGGAGAGGGCTTCGGCGGCGGCTTTCTCAGCGGCCTGGCCCACCCCGTTCTCGGCTGGGACCACGTGGCCGCGATGGTCGCCGTGGGGCTCTGGGGCGCGTTTCTGGGTGCTCCCGCGATCTGGCTCCTGCCGGTCGTCTTCCCGCTGGTCATGGCGCTCGGCGCCGTGGCGGGGGTGCTGGGCATTCCTCTGCCCTTCGTCGAGACAGGCATCGCCGCCTCCGCATCGTGCTCGGCCTGTTCGTCGCCCGGGCGGCGCGCCCGCCGCTCTGGATCGCGGCCGCCGTGGTCGGGACCTTCGCGATCTTCCGCGGCCACGCGCATGGGACGGAGCTGCCGGAGGCGGCCAGCCCGTTCGGCTATGCCCTGGGATTTGTGCTTTCCACCGGTCTGCTGCACCTCGGCGGCATCGCGCTCGGCCTGCTGGTTCGCCGGCCGAACGGGGCCATCGCGGTGCGCGGGGGCGGCGGGCTGATCTCTCTCGCCGGTCTCGGCTATCTCTTCGGGGTCGTTTGACGGCGCGCCGTGTCGCGGCTGCGGCGCACAGCCCGATGCCGGGGATCGAGGGCTTCTACACGGGGCTCGTGCATCCGCTCTCGACGCCCGACCAGGCGCTGGCCCGCGTCGCACTCGGCCTGCTGCTCGGCGGTCATGCCTTGCGGCGGCAGGCGCCCGCCTTCTTCGCTCTCGCCCCGGGACTGCTGGCCGGCCCGCAACCGGGCGTTCACGATCTTCGGCTCGGTGATCGGGATCGGCCTGGCATGCCTCTATCTCGCCGGAGGCATCGATTTTCTCCGGGATCGTTTCCGCCACCCCTGGCTCGACTTCCTGCTGTGCGTGGTGGCCGCGTGGCTCTTCGCCGTCGCCCTGCTGATGCTCGCGCTGCTGGTTTCGCCGGTAACGCGGTAAGTCCCGCGCAGGACGCTACTCGACTTCGTCATGCCCCGCGCCAGAGGAGCTGCGAGACATGGACCGCGTCGACGACGCGGCAATGCAGCGTGTCCTGGCCAGGGAATGGCAGATCTGAGCGGCCCATGGAACATCGGGCGCCCCGCGGCTCAGATCTCGACCGCCTCCGAGATCGCAAGCGCTTCCTCGAGCTCGAGGCCGAGGTAGCTAACGGTATTGTCCATCTTCGAATGACCGAGCAGGAGCTGAACGGCGCTGAGGTTGCCGGTCTTGCGGTAAATCTGTGCCACCCTGTTCGATGCATCGAATGGGTGTCATCGGAGCTCGGCTCCAGGCCGATCGAGCTGACCCAGCCCCGGACGAGGCGGGCATCCCCGTTGATGGCGACAGCTATTATCACGGCGCGTCTGATGATCCGTCCATTCTCGCTGACGCGGAGGTAGGTGGCGTCGAGCCAGAGACGCGCTATCGTGGCGCCATCGGTTCAAGCCAGATGGCGCGTGCCACGGCCCTTCGAGGGGCGCTCGAGGCACGCCTGCACGCGCTCGTCGATCTCGGCGCGGAGCCGGCTCACCTGGCTCTTGGACACACGCGGTCCGCCCGTGGCCCGCACCAGGTCATCGACGGCGCGCGTCGAGGCGCCGTGCACGTAAGCTTCCCGTATGACGGCCACGAGGGCCTTCTCCGCCGTCCTGCGCGGCTCAAGTAAGCTCGGGAAGTAGCTACCGTTGCGCAGCTTGGGGATCGCCAGGTCGAGCCGGCCGGCGCGGGTTTCCCGTCGACGTATGCGTCGACCGCTCCCGATAGCCATTGCGCTGCGCCGTGCGCGCCGCCGGGCGCGCGCCCGTCGTCGCGGTGGTCGCGGCCTCGACCTCCATGAGCCGCTCGGCGTCGTAGGCGAGCATGTCGCGGACGAGATCCTCGTCGGCACTCTTCTCCACCAGCTCCATCAGGGTCATTCTGTCCTCGGTCATCGTCGTCTCCGGTTCGGTTCCAGGTCTCGCAACCCGAACCTTCTCCGATGACCGGCGATCGCCGCCAGCGTCACCGCCGGCCGCGCGCTGCGCTACGCCGAAGGCTCCGCCCGCGACCTCCTCCTACACCATGCCGTGGTGCACCGCTCTCCCGCGACCCGTACCAGTTGGCGTTCCGCACGAGCAAAGCGCTCGGCGGCGAGGCTGGCGCTGAAGCATGTTCCGGCACACCGCATCTCAAGAACCCGGCACCGACAGGCACGCGATCGGGCGCTCCGGTGCGTCCTTGGGGAACCGGCCAAGTTCATTTTCGACCAGCCGGTGCGGGGCCATGCCAACCAACAGGGATTGTGGCGTGGAAAACAGTCTCGATCGCCCGAAAACGGTGTAGTCTTTCTCCAGCAAGAAAGACTCGAAGCGCCAGCGGGGGGCTCGCGCGGTACCGGGGGATTTGCATGACGAAGCTATTAGCAACCGTGAGATTGATCGCGAGCACCGCCGCTCTGCTGGCTGGCCTGACCGTGACGGCATCGGCTCAGGAGGCCGCCGAGGCGCGGCAGGATGTCGGGATCGCCGGGACGGCGACGCAGGAGAAATTTTCCCTGGGAGGCGACGCCCGACCCTATTCGCCTTATGTCGACCGGAATTTCCCGCAACGCCCGTTCTTCGGCGACACCCATCTGCACACGGCGCTGTCATTCGATGCCGGTGCGTTCGGCGCGCGGCTCGGTCCGCGCGAGGCCTACCGCTTCGCGAGGGGCGAGCAGATCGTCGCCAGCAGCGGTCAGCCGGCGAAGCTGTCGCGGCCCCTCGATTTCCTCGTCGTCGCCGACCACTCCGACAACATGGGCTTCTTTCCCGCGTTCCTGTCCGGGCAGCCCGACCTGCTCGCCGACCCGACCGGGCGGAAATGGTACAACATGATCCAGCGTGGCGAGGGCCAGCAGGCGGCACTGGAGATGATCTTCTCCTTCTCGGACGGCACGTTCCCCGAGGCGCTCGGCTTCCTCCCGGGAAGCCAGGGCTACAAGAACGCCTGGCAGGACACGATCGACGCGGCCGAGGAATTCAACGACCCCGGCACGTTCACCGCCTTCATCGGCTACGAGTGGACGTCGAACACCTCCGGCAACAACCTGCACCGCAACGTCATTTTCCGGGGCGGAGCGGACCGCGCCAGCCTGGTCCAGCCCTTCACCGTGCTCGGCCCGACCGGCAGCGACGATCCGCGCGACCTTTGGGAATGGATGCGGAACTACGAGGAGAAGACCAGCGGCTCCGTGCTGGCGATCCCGCACAACGGCAACCTCTCGAACGGGTTGATGTTTCCGGTGGACGAGGAATTCGGGCGCACGCTCGACGCCGACTATGCCGAGACCCGGGCACGGTGGGAGCCGATCTACGAGGTGAGCCAGACCAAGGGCACGGGCGAGGCGCATCCGACGCTCTCCCCCGAGGACGAGTTCGCCGACTTCGAGATCTGGGACAAGGCGAACCTCGACGGTTCGGTGCCGAAGGACCCGTCGATGCTGCAATACGAGTATGCCCGGTCGGCGCTGAAGAACGGCCTCGCCCTGGAGCGCGATCTCGGCACCAACCCCTACAGGTTCGGCATGATCGGCGCGTCGGATGCGCATACCGGGCTCGCCGCGATGGAGGAAGAGAACTTCTTCGGCAAGACCACGCCGCAGGAGCCGAGTGCGGACCGGATGCTGGCGACCTTCGTGAGCAACCCCGAAACCGGCGTGACGGTCATGGACTGGGAGGTGGGCGCCTCGGGCTATGCCGCCGTCTGGGCCGAGGAGAACACGCGGGCCTCGATCTGGGACGCGATGAAGCGACGCGAGGTCTATGCCACGACGGGGCCGCGGATGATCGTGCGCTTCTTCGGCGGCTGGGAGTATGACGACGGCGACATCCGTAACCGCCTGCCGGCCGAGGCCGGCTATACCAAGGGCGTGCCGATGGGCGGGCAGTTACCCGCGCCGGCCGAGGGGGCCGCGGCCCCGACCTTCCTCGTCGCAGCCCTGCGCGATCCGATCGGCGCCAATCTCGACCGGATCCAGGTGGTAAAGGGCTGGCTGGATGCGGGCGGCGCCTTGAACGAGCGGGTCTACGACGTGGTCTGGTCGGGTGATCGCACGGCCGACCCGGAGACGGGCAGGGTGCCCTCGGTGGGAACGACGGTGGACGTCGAGGCCGCGACCTACGTCAACTCCATCGGCGCGCCGGAGTTGCTGACGGTCTGGACAGACCCGGAATTCGACCCTGCGCAATCAGCCTTCTACTATGCGCGCGTCCTCGAGATCCCGACGCCGCGCTGGACGGCCCACGACGCCGCCCGCTTCGGCACCGAGCCTCTCGAAGGCACGACAATGGCCATCGCGGAACGCGCTTATACCGCGCCGATCTGGTACACCCCGGAGGAATAGGACATGGCGGCATCCACATCGAGGGCACGGCGTCTCGCCGGTTCGCTGGCGCTTGCGCTGGTCGTGCCGGGAACGGCGAACGCGCAGCAGGGATGGGAGTATTCCCTGTCGGTCTACGGCTGGTTCACGGCGCTATCGAGCGAGGTCGAGACGCGCTTCGGCGCGGTCGAGGCCGATCTCGATTTCGGCGATATCTGGGACCAGCTGGACATCGCGGCCTTCGCCAGCTTCCAGGCGCGCAACGGCCGCTGGGCGCTCGTGACCGATCTCAACTACGCGAGCCTCACCGCGGAAGAGGATACGCCGAGAGGCCTCGCCTTCGAGGACGTTGACGTGGATACGCGGCTTTCGGTGTTCTCGGCGCTTGCTGCCTACAGCATAGTCGACCGGCCCGACCTGCGGGTCGATGTGGCCGGGGGCATACGGTACTACGATCTGGACATCGACGTGGCGCTGAATGCCGCTGCCGCGGCGGGCGACCGCTCCGCGTCCTTCGGCGACAGCTGGATCGATCCAGTTGTAGGCGCCCGGTTTCACGCGCCAGTATCCGAGGCGTGGTTCGTCGACGGTTTCGCCGATGTCGGCGGGTTCGGCATCGGCGGCGCGTCGGATCTTAGCTGGCAGATCTACGCGGGCGTGGGCTACAGTTTCAACGAGACATGGGCACTGCGGGGCGGCTATCGCTACCTGTCCGTCGACCAGGAGATCCAAGGGCGCGACACACGCCTCGAGCTCTACGGCCCGCTTCTCGGCGTTACCGCCCGGTTTTGAGAAAGGCGCATACCGATATCAGGCTATGCCGCATCCAGTCCCGCGGGGCCGTTCGGCCGTTGATTTGCTTGCGAAGCTATTCCCTCGGGCCCTTGACATCGGCATCGGCACTCGGCACCGGCACCGAAAAGAAGCTTCTTTATATGCTGAACCAGTAATTTCGGGCTCATCGTAACCGCCAAAAAGTAACGATGTGGGGAGAAGCGAGGAAGACGGAAGTCGCCGGGCTTATAAGGGGCATTCGGCGGCAGACGCACTGACCGCGTTCGGCTGAGGAGAAGGGCCTCATCGTGCTCGAGATTCAGGTACCTTCGGAGATTTCACCCATGGCCGACCGGATCGCTGCGACCATCATGCACGAATTGCGGGCCATGTTGCCGCCGGCAATATTCTTCCTGATATCCTTCAACATCCTCGTGCTGACGATCGCACTACTGGATGACCAATCCACCGTGAGCGCGTTCAGTCATGTGGCCGCGTGCATCGGTGCGCTTCTCGTGGCCAAGGCGGTACTACTGTCGGACATGCTGCCGATCGTGCACCGCTTTTGGGATGGTCCACTGTTCCACACCATAGTCTGGAAAGCTTTCCTCTACTTCGTGGCGACCTTTCTCCTGCATCTTGCGGAACGCCTGGTTTCGGCGGCGACCAATCAATACGGCATCCTCTCCGGTGTCGAAGCTGAGATGAGCCAGGTAGACTGGGGCCATTTCTGGGTCGTGCAAATGTGGCTTGCCCTACTGTTCCCCGTCTATGTGACTTCTCGAGAGGTCGTACGGGAATTGGGGCCGGACCGGATCTTCGACCTGTTTTTCGGCCGCAAAGCCGGGCAGTAGGTATTCACCAGAGAGACCAGCCTGATTTCCGGTCAGAGAAGGCCAGGAAAGTCCAACAGTGTATGTTCGTGCCGGATTTGATCTTGCAGCCGCAGCGAATGGCCGGTCCGGCGAAGCTGCACCGCGGCGCAGGAGGCGGTCTGAAGGCCCTGTGTGGATGGCTCCTGCATTGCAAGGGCTTTTGCGATGGTTGGCGGGTCTCGTCAGTACAGTCGTGTGTCCGGCCTGTTCGCGGGGCGGCGATGCCGCCGCTGGCCCTGTTGAGTTCCGCGAGCGAGGTTCCAGACGGCCAATCGGCCCCGGGGGCCGCTGACATTCCCGGAGTGTCCTGGCTCCTGGTTGACTGGATCCGCATCGTCACTTCGGCGTCTTGCATCTCATGGCAGGTCGAGACGCTCAGAGCGTCGGCTGCCGGTAGTCCTGCCGCTTCGTCAGCAGGGCCCGGATGATCCGGGCCGTCTTGTTCGCCATGGCGGTGGTCGCAAGGCGGAACGGTTTCTCGGCCAGGATGGTCCCGGTCCGGCGATCGACCCTCCCGGGGCTTCGTCTGGCCGTCAGCGCGCGGGACGTCATGCCGGCGACAAGCAGCTTGCGGATGTAGCGGTCGCCCCTCTTTGCAATCCGGCCCGACTTCTCCTTGCCGCCGCTGGATGCGTCGAGTGGCGTCAGACCGAGCCAGGCGGCAAAGTCCCGCCCCGTGCGGAACGGCTTCGCATCGCCGACCGTCGCGACGATCGCCGACGCGGTGATCGGGCCAATGCCGGGCATGCGCATGAGGCGCCGGGCGTGCGCATCGAGCATGGCATGCTGCTCGATCATCCTGGTGCAGCCGTCGATCCGCTCGTTCAGGCCGAGAAGATGGCAGCACTGGGGTCCCAGGATGCCGTTGGCCAAGTCGGGCATCTCCGGGCGGTCCCCTTCGAGATGGCGTTCGGCGAACGCCGTCACGGCTTCGATGCCGCCGGGCAGGACGTGCCCGAACTCGCGGAGGAGACCACGGATCAGGTTCGCCACCTGGGTCCGCTGCCGCACGACCAGGTCTCGGGTGCGATGGACGGAGAGGATCGCCTGCTGCTCCTCGGACTTGATCTCGACGAACCGCATGGTCGGTCGCTGTACGGCTTCGCAGATCGCCTCGGCCTCCACGGCGTCGGTCTTGCCGCGCTTCACGTATGGCTTGACGCAGAAGGCCGGCATGAGCTTCGCGTCATGTCCCATCCGGCGGAACTGCCGCCCCCAGTGGTGGGCCGATCCGCAGGCCTCCATGCCCACCGTGCATCGGGGCAACGTCTCGAAGAAGGCCAGAAGCTTGGCGCGCCTGATTGCCTTGTTCACCACCACGCGCCCATTCTCGGAGATCGCATGGACCTGAAATACGTCCTTGGCCAGATCCAGGCCGACTGTCTCAATTCCCATCGGGGGCTCCTTCTCTGCAGTCGATGACAACTGCGCCATGGCGCATCGCGACGCCGGGGGAGCAGGAGCCATCCACCCCATCCGCTATGGGCCGCCCGGAGAAGCGGGCGACCCCGCCGCTCAGGTCTCGACCGCCCCCCGAGATGGCGAGCGCCTCCTCGAGTTCGACGCCGGGGTAGCGAACGGTGCGAGTTGAGACTAGAGCGGAATACACAGGGAGAATGCCTGGGAGATCTTTCGGTTGCCCACTGCAAGCTCGGCGCGGCGCCGGTGGTGCCCCGCAGATGCTCCGGCGCGAAGCGGGACCGCATCGAGCCCTGGAACGCGCTGCTGTCGGAGCAACTCCCGGGCGGTGTCCGCCCTTTTGCCCCACGATCGGTGCGACTAAGAGAGGTGGGGCAGGGATGAGAGGATGACCATGGACCGCGCCGCCCGCATCAACCGGACCATCGGCCAGGAGATCGGTGCCAGCGCGGCGCAGGTCGCGGCCGCGGTCGCACTGCTCGACGGAGGGGCGACCGTCCCCTTCGTGGCGCGCTACCGCAAGGAGGCGACCGGCGGGCTCGACGATACCCAGCTGCGCGCGCTGGCCGATCGCCTGGGCTACCTGCGCGAGCTCGACGAGCGGCGCGACGCCATCCTCAAGTCGATCTGCGAGCAGGACAAGCTGACGGACGACCTGGCCCGCGCCGTGGCCGTCGCCGGGACGAAGGCAGAACTCGAGGACATCTACCTCCCCTACAAGCCCAAGCGCCGCACCAAGGCCATGATCGCGCGGGAGAACGGGCTTGCGCCCCTGCGCGACGCGATCATGGCCAACCGGAACGCGGACCCGGAGAGGCTCGCCGCCCGCTACGTGAGCGAGGCCGTGCCCGGCGTGAAGGAGGCGCTGAACGGCGTGCGCGACATCCTCACCGAGGAGCTTGCCGAGACGGCCGATCTCGTGGGCGCCCTGCGCGACTACCTCCGCAAGGAGGCCGTGGTCACCGCGAAGGTCATTCCCGGCCAGGAGGACAAGGGCGCCAAGTTCTCCGACTACTTCGCCCATTCGGAAAAGGTCGCGACCATGCCCTCGCACCGGGCATTGGCCGTGCTGCGCGCCGCGAAGGAAGGTGTGCTCCGGTTCGATATCGGCCCCGACGCGGAGACCGGCCAGCCGCGCTGCGAGGCCATGGTCGCCGCGCGCCTCGATCTGTCGGGCGACGGGCCGGGCGACCGCTGGCTGCGCGGCGTCGCGGGCTGGGCATGGCGGGTAAAGCTCTCGACCATGATGGCCACGGATCTCGTGGCCGAACTGCGGACCCGCGCCCACGAGGAGGCCACCGCCGTCTTCGCGCGCAACCTCAAGGACCTGCTCCTGGCCGCGCCGGCCGGCGCCCGGCCCACCCTCGGACTCGACCCGGGCATCCGCACCGGCGTGAAGGCCGCCGTGATCGACGCCACCGGCAAGCTCCTCGCCACGGACACGCTCTATCCCTTCCAGCCGAGGAAGGACCTGAAGGGCGCCCAGGCGAAGATCCTCGACCTGGTCACGCGCCACGGGGTCGAGCTCATCGCGATCGGCAACGGCACGGCCTCGCGCGAGACCGAGAAACTGGTCGCCGACACGCTCGCCATGCTGCCCCCCGGAACGGCGAAGCCCACGAAGGTCGTGGTCAGCGAGGCGGGCGCCTCGGTCTATTCCGCCTCCGCGCTCGCCGCGAAGGAGTTCCCCGATCTCGATGTCTCGCTCCGGGGTGCCGTCTCCATCGCCCGGCGGCTCCAGGACCCGCTCGCGGAGCTGGTGAAGATCGAGCCGAAGAGCATCGGCGTCGGCCAGTACCAGCACGACGTCGACCAGCGGCGGTTGTCGAATTCGCTCGAGGCCGTGGTCGAGGATGCGGTCAACGCGGTCGGGGTCGATCTCAACACGGCCTCGGCGCCGCTCCTGGCGCATGTCTCCGGCCTCACGCCGGGCCTCGCGGAGTCAATCGTGACGCATCGCGACGAGACGGGCGCCTTCCGGGCGCGCAGGGACCTGCTGAAGGTCGCCCGCCTCGGGCCCCGGGCCTTCGAGCAATGTGCCGGCTTCCTGCGCATCCGGGACGGCAAGGAGCCGCTCGACGCCTCCGCCGTCCATCCCGAGGCCTACGACCTCGCGCGCCGCATCGTCGCCGCCTGCGGCCGCGACCTGCGCAGCCTCCAGTCCGATCCCGGAGCGCTGAAGAAGGTGACGCCGGAGGCCTTTGTCGATGACCGCTTCGGCCTGCCCACGGTCCGCGACATCCTGGCCGAGCTGGAGAAGCCCGGCCGCGATCCGAGGCCCACCTTCAAGACCGCGACCTTCGCCGAAGGGGTCGAAGACATCACCGACCTGAAACCCGGCATGCGGCTCGAAGGCACGGTGACGAATGTCGCGGCCTTCGGAGCCTTCGTGGATGTCGGCGTCCACCAGGACGGGCTCGTCCATGTGAGCCAACTCGCGGACCGGTTCGTGAAGGACCCCCACGAGGTGGTGAAGGCCGGCGATGTCGTCCAGGTGCGCGTCACCGAGGTCGACGTGGCCCGCAAGCGCATCGGCTCTCAGCATGCGCAAGGACGGCGGCGACAGCGGCGAAGGAGGATCGTAACGGCCGGGGTCACCAGCGCCCGGCCGCCCAGAAGGGCGCTCCGCGAAAGGGCGGCAAGCCGTCCCCGGGGGCCGGCAAGGGCGCCGGCGCGCAAGGTAGGGATCAGCATGGCGCCCTGGGCTCGGCCCTGCGGGACGCCATGAAGAAGCGGTGAGGTGCCGTAGGGCCATGGCCACCCGCTGCCCGGGTCAGGCCCTGTCGCGCCTCGGACGTCTCGGTAATATGCCCCAATGACCCGTCCCCTCCTCGCCAACCAGACCGCCCGCCGCCTCTTCCTCGACCGGCACCTTCTGCTGCGTCCCGGGTCGGGCCCGGGCACGGGGCGTGACCTGGAACAGGTTCTTCATGGCCTCGGCTTCGTCCAGATCGACAGCGTCAACACGCTCGCCCGGGCGCATGACCTGATCCTGTGGTCGCGCCGCGGGCAGTACCGGCCGCGGGCGCTCGACCGGCTCGTCGCCCGGCGGCGGACGGCCTTCGAGCACTGGACCCACGACGCGGCAGTGATCCCGATCGAGTTCTACCCGATGTGGCGGCTGAAATTCGCCCGCGACGAGGCCCGGATGCGGAAGCGCTGGCCGGCCTGGCAGCGCGACGGTTGGCAGGACGAGCTGGGCAATATCCTCTCCCACGTCGCGAATCACGGGCCGGCCAGTTCGCTCGACGTGGGACAGGGCGAGACGAAGGGGTCGTCCGGATGGTGGGACTGGCACCCGTCCAAGACCGCGCTCGAATTCCTCTGGCGCTCGGGCCGGCTCGCGGTCTGCCACCGACGGGGTTTCCGAAAGCACTACGACCTCCCCGAACGCGTCATCCCGTCAGAGTATCTTTCGGCCCATCTCGACGACGCCGAGAGCGTCGACTGGGCCATGAGCGCGGCGCTGGACCGGCTCGGCTTCGCGACCAGCGGCGAACTGGCGGCCTTCTTCGAGATCGCGACCCGCGACGAGGCGAAGGCGTGGTGCGCCGAGGCGCTGGCCGCGGGACGGATCGTGGAGGTGGATGTCGAATTGGCCGACGGCTCTCGCCGCCGTAGCTTCACCACGGAGGCACTGCTGGATCGCGCCGCCTCGCTTCCCGCGCCATCGGCGCGGGTCCGACTCCTGAGCCCGTTCGACCCCGTCCTGCGCGACCGGGCCCGGGCCGAGAGGCTCTTCGGGTTCCACTACCGGATCGAGATCTTCGTCCCCGAGGCGCAGCGGAGATACGGCTACTACGTCTTCCCCGTCATGCAGGGGGACCGCGTGATCGGTCGGATCGATGCTCGGCGCGTCGGTCAGGCCATCCAGGTCCGAGCGTTCTGGCCGGAACCGGGCGAGGGCATGGGCAAGGCGCGCCGAGAAGGGCTCGCGGCCGAACTGGCAAGGGTAAACCGCCTCGCAGGCCTGAAATCGGTCGAGTGCGCGGAGGGGTGGATGAAGGCGTGAACCGGTAAATCTTCTCGCGGCCGCAAAGCTGATCGAAGGAAAAGCGGCCCGAACCGGCGATCCGGCTACACCCGCGGCGGGGCCTCATCATTTCCACCGGGGCCGTGCATGCCTTGCAGGACGGTGTGGAAGTGACAGAAGCCCACTCGAATATGCCGCGGGATGGAATGTCGGGACATGCAGGAGAGGGGAGGGGCCTTCTTGCGCTGGTACTGGGCCGCGAGCCACTTCAGGGTGGTCTCTCCACATCTCATTCGGAACCAAGGGCTTCCATCAAGCCGAGGAGACCGACGAGAATCAGGCTCAGGGCCCATACCCGGTCGAGATTGAACCAGCCCTTCGACAGGTACCGCAAGCCGAGCCAGAAGTAGACTGCCGCCGCCGCTGCCGCGCTCGACAGGATCATCGCCGCGGTATGCAGGGCGGCGACCAGAAGGGCCGTGCCGACATTGCGCGCCATGAGGAGGATCGCGGCCTCGTGCCCCTGATCCGCTGTGCCTGCGCCGCAGATCCCCAGATACATCGGCACCAGCATCAGGCCGGCCCCGTGGGCGAGGGCCGCCAGGAAGGACCAGACCGCCAGCCTGGAGGGCGGAACCCGCGACAGGAACAGGGGGTGGCGGCGATATGCCAGCAACACGACCCCCGCGCCGAGAACGACCAGCGCCGCCGCGATGCGGATTTCCGCCTGCCAGCGGACCAGCGCGGTCAGGAGCGAGAACGGCAGCAGGATCGCCGTCATCGAAGCGAAGTGGCCGCCCGCCAAGGCGAAGAGCGCCGGCACCAAGGCATTCGCGCGCCGCTCCATCAGGGCCGAGGACACCGCCAGGGGCCAGCCCATCCCCGGGTTCACGCCGTGATAGATCCCGACCGCCGCGACGGCCCACCAGAGGGCCGCCCCGCTCGCCATCGCGTCCACCTCAGGCGGAAGGATAGCAGAAGCTGTCGGTGGAACAGTCGCCGCCCTCGAGCCGGATCTGGTGGGCACGGTAGCCCGCCGGGAACTCGACCCAGAAATCCTCCGCCAGGGTCAGCCCGCCGCCGTCCGCGGCATGGGCCATGACCATCGCGGCGCCGCCCTCGGGGTAGAACTGATCGTCCCAGGAGGAATAGAGCGAATTGGTCCAGTAGACGCGTTTTCCGTCGCGGCTGATCTCGACCATCTGCGGGCCGTAACCGAACGGCCTGCCATTGGGATGCGGGGTCCTCTTGACCATGCCGCCGATCTCGACCTTGCCGACCAGCCTGGGAGCCATCGGATCGCTCACGTCGTACTGGTGCATCTCGCCCGTGCCCCAGCAGGAGACGTAGAGGAAACGGTCGTCGAGGCTGAGATCGATATCGGTCACCAGCGGCGGCACCGCGCCGAAGCCCTTGAGAAGGTCCGGCAGGTCATCCGCCTCGGCGGGCTGGGCGTCGATCGTCACGGTCTTCTTCGCCTCGAACCTGCCGTCCGGGTTGCGCCACCAGGTGAAGATCGCGCCCTGCAGGTTGGTGGTGTCGACCACGACACCGCAGAACCCGTATTGCTTGGCCGGATCGTGCGCGGGGCGGATCTCCAGCGCCATCTGGTGATGCGCGCCGAGGTCGATGGTCTGGACGTTGCGGCGGCCGCGCAGGTCCCAGAAATGGATCGAGTGCCCGTATTTGTTGGACAGGAGATCCTCGGGGACGATGCCGTTCTCGAATTGCGGCGGCAGCCCCCATTCGGAACTGACCATGTAGTCGCGCGGCAGGTTCCACCAGAAGTCGTAATGCTTGTCCTGGACGCCCCGATCCATCTCGTAACGGCCCAGTATCTCGAAGGTCTCGCAATCCATGATGAAGATGCCCGGCGGGCCATCGGTGCCGTCTGCGCCGCCGCCGCCCAGCGTGCTGACATAGATCCCCTCGGGGCCGCAATGGATGGTGTGCGGGCGCGAATAGCCGGTCTTGCGGAACAACTCCTCGGGCTCGATGATCTTGTGGATCTTCGCCTCCAGCGGCTCCTTCACGTCGATCACGTAGATGCGCGAGGAGCGGATGCCGGGGATGATCAGGTAGCGCCGTTCCAGGAAGGCATGGCCGGTCAGCGGCGACAGCGCGGACGAGCAGGCGTTCCAGCCGAAGTGGTGAAACTCGTCGCCCGTGTTCGGCATGAACAGGCTGTGGAGGATCGCGCCATAGGTCTCGGATCCCGGATCGACATCGATCACCGCCAGCCCGTCCGGCTGCGAGCCGTCCGGGCTGAGCATCAGGGTGAAGGCGAGCGTCTCAACCGGCCCTTCCATGGCCAGCTTCGCCGATGGATAGAATGTCGGGTCTGGTCTCAGGTTCATTTTCTCCTCCCCACCAATCAGAAAATCATGGGTGTCTCACTCACCCTATCCCGATATGGAACTGTTTGTGTCGGCTGTGTTGACCACTCCCGCCGCTGTCCGGGTCGTGTCTCGGAAGTGGTGGAAATTCGAAGGCGGCGTGATCGCCGGGTGATGTGACCCCACCCAGCCGGCGGCGCCAACCGCCAGGGAGATTACGCCATGACCGAGATTGCCGAGAGCGCTGTCTTTTCGCCGCCGCCCGAGGAGGCGAGCCACGATCCGATCGAGTATCGGCTTCGGGCGAACGTGCGCGCCACCATCGAGGCGATGTTCGAGGAGGAGCTGGCCGCCTGTCTCGGCCGCTTCCGCCACGGGCGCGATGGCGAGGGGGGCGGCGATGCCAGGGGATACCGCCACGGGCACCGAGAGCGGCAGCTCGCCGGGACCTTCGGCACCGAGACCGTGCGGGAACGCAGTTGGGCGCGGGGCGCCGATGGCCACGGCCAGACCACCGAGCGGCGGTCGAAAGCCCTGCCGCGCTACCGGCGGCTGACGAAGACGGCCGAGGCGCCGATCGCGGCGGTCTGCCTCGCCGGCCCGAACGCGCGCCGGGTCAAGCGAGCGCTGTTCGGGCTGTTCGAAGGCGCCGTGAGCAGTCGCCATTGTCGCCCGGACCGATGGCGCGACACGGCTCGTTGTCGTCAGCCGCGCGCGGGCAGCACAGGTGAAGGTCGGCTGGGACGCCCGGTGCGTCCGCAACCCTGCCGACGAGGACATTGTCCGCCCGATCCTGGACGGGACCGTCATCGGGACCCGGCCGGACGGGAAGGCCGTGAACATCTCGGTGCTGGCCGCCATCGGCGTGCGCCGCGACGGTCAGAAGGTGCTGCTCTCGATCCGCAACATGGGCGGCGAGAGCACGTCGTCGACCTCGCAGCGCCCCATCGGGGCCCCTGCGTCCGGCTGATGCCGGACCGGTCTCGACCATGGCGCCGGTTCCTCGACGATCCCGATGCGCGAGGTCTGACGCGGCCCGAGTTCGGGATCCTGGACGGCGCCCCGGGCCTGGAAGCCGCGCTCGTGACCCTGCGGGGCGAGGAGCCGCCGATCCAGCGCTGCACGGTCCACAAGCATCGCACCCTGCTCGCCCATGCGCCCGAGCACCTGCATGACGAATTGACCGAGGATTGCCGGGACAGGATCTGCGCCGGGACGAAGGCCGAGGTCGGGCAGCACCGCCGGGCCTTCCTTCGGACATGGCGGCTGAAGTGCAAGGCGGTGGCCGACAGCCCGGAAGAAGCCGGGGACCTGCTGTTCGCCTTCACGCGGCCCGATCCCTCGCAATGGAAATCGGCCCGGACGACGAACGCGATCGGGCGGCTGAACGAGGAATTCCGGCGCCGCATCGAGACCCAGACCCTCCTGCCCGATGCCGGGACCGCGCCCATGCCGTTCCGGGCGCTGCCCGCATCCGGCCGGATCGTCATGCGAAAGATCGACGGATGGGAAACGCTCGACCAACCCATCGCTGCCGAAACCGTCGACCGCGCTGCCTGAAGCAGCCAACCATCATCCGCCCGGAGAACACGCTCGGCAATTCCCACCACATCCGCGACACCACCGCCGCCCGAGCCAATCCCGGGTGCGCCGAGTGTCCCATGGAGGGTCGCAACAGTTGCCGAGGATGCATGCCCGGCCCTTTGCGGATGGGGTGGATGGCTCCTGCTCCCCCGGCGTCGCGATGCGCCATGGCGCAGTTGTCATCGACTGCAGAGAAGGAGCCACCCGATGGGAATTGAGACAGTCGGCCTGGATCTGGCCAAGGACGTATTTCAGGTCCATGCGATCTCCGAGAATGGGCGCGTGGTGGTGAGCAAGGCAATCAGGCGCGCCAAGCTTCTGGCCTTCTTCGAGACGTTGCCCCGATGCACGGTGGGCATGGAGGCCTGCGGATCGGCCCACCACCGGGGGCGGCAGTTCCGCCGGATGGGGCATGACGCGAAGCTCATGCCGGCCTTCTGCGTCAAGCCATACGTGAAGCGCGGCAAGACCGACGCCGTGGAGGCCGAGGCGATCTGCGAAGCCGTACAGCGACCGACCATGCGGTTCGTCGAGATCAAGTCCGAGGAGCAGCAGGCGATCCTCTCCGTCCATCGCACCCGAGACCCGATCGTGCGGCAGCAGACCCAGGTGGCGAACCTGATCCGTGGTCTCCTCCGCGAGTTCGGGCACGTCCTGCCCGGCGGCATCGAAGCCGTGACGGCCTTTGCCGAACGCCATCTCGAGGGGGACCGCCCGGAGATGCCCGACTTGGCCAACGGCATCCTGGGACCCCAGTGCTGCCATCTTCTCGGCCTGAACGAGCGGATCGACGGCTGCACCAGGATGATCGAGCAGCATGCCATGCTCGATGCGCACGCCCGGCGCCTCATGCGCATGCCCGGCATTGGCCCGATCACCGCGTCGGCGATCGTCGCGACGGTCGGCGATGCGAAGCCGTTCCGCACGGGGCGGGACTTTGCCGCCTGGCTCGGTCTGACGCCACTCGACGCATCCAGCGGCGGCAAGGAGAAGTCGGGCCGGATTGCAAAGAGGGGCGACCGCTACAGCCGCAAGCTGCTTGTCGCCGGCATGACGTCCCGCGCGCTGACGGCCAGACGAAGCCCCGGGAGGGTCGATCGCCGGACCGGGACCATCCTGGCCGAGAAACCGTTCCGCCTTGCGACCACCGCCATGGCGAACAAGACGGCCCGGATCATCCGGGCCCTGCTGACGAAGCGGCAGGACTACCGGCAACCGACGCTCTGAGCGTCTCGACCTGCCATGAGATGCAAGACGCCGAAGTGACGATGCGGATCCAGTCAACCAGGAGCCAGGACGCTCCGGGAATGTCAGCGGCCCCCGGGGCCGATTGGCCGTCTGGAACCTCGCTCGCGGAACTCAACAGGGCCAGCGGCGGCATCGCCGCCCCGCGAACAGGCCGGACACACGACTGTACTGACGAGACCCGCCAACCATCGCAAAAGCCCTTGCAATGCAGGAGCCATCCACACAGGGCCTTCGGACCGCCTCCTGCGCCGCGGTGCAGCTTCGCCGGACCGGCCATTCGCCGGCGTTTCCAGGTCAAGCCCACTCGGCGCGACGGAGCGGCGTCTCGCCGGGGATGCAAAACCGGCCTTGCAGGGACTTCTGCGCCAGGATTTGCCGCTGACGGCAATCGGCGGGTAGGCTGCAAAAGGCAGCCAGGGAGGTGCACATGACGTCGCAATCGCAGGCCGATCTCGAAAAGTACCGGGAGTTCGTGGGCGATGAGACCGTCGACCGGATCACGGACAAGGCCGATGCGCTGAGAGGACAGCGGGTCGCGCACATGAACTCGACCTATCACGCGGGCGGTGTGGTGGAGATCCTGTTGTCCCTGGTCGGCATGATGAACCGTCTGGGGATAGATACCGAATGGCGTCTGCTGCGCGGAACGCCCGATTTCTACAAGGTCACCCGCGAGATGCACGACGCCATCCAGGGCGGAGAGATCGACCTCACCGATGAGAAGAAGCGCATCTTCGAGCGGACATTCGAGGACAACGCGGTGCAGAACAACCTGGACCACGATGCCGTCTACATGCACGACCACCATACGATCGGCATGGTCGATCACTACCGCAAGAAGGGCCCCTGGATCTGGCGGTGCCACCTGGACCTGAGCCGGCCCGACCCGCGGCTGATCGAGTATCTCGAGAAGTTCGGCGGCCAGTTCAGCGCCGCCATCTACATCCTCGACCAGTACCACCAGGACTTCGGGGTGCCGAACTATTCGTTCCTGCCGGCGATCGACCCGACCAAGGTCAAGAGCCGGACGTTGAGCGAGGACGCGGTACGCGACTGCCTGGAGGCATACTCAATTCCGATGGACCGGCCGATCGTCACGCAAATCGCGCGTTTCGATCGCTGGAAAGATCCCCTCGGAGTTGTGGACGCCTTCGAGATCGCCCAGCGTGACATCGATGCGACGCTCGTCCTGCTCGGTAACCAGCCCTCCGACGAGCCGGAAGATCAGAACGAGATCTATGACCGGTTGATGGCTCGGCGGTCCGACCGGGTCCTCGTGCTCGATGGGTCGGATCAGGTCCTGGTCGGCGCGATGCAGCAGCACGCGACGGTCGTCCTTCAGAAGTCGCTCCGCGAAGGGTTCGGGCTGACGGTGTCCGAGGCGCTCTGGAAGGGGACGCCGGTGATCGGAGGCAATGTCGGCGGAATCCCGAAGCAGATCGACGACGGCGTCAACGGCTTCCTGGTCGACAGTGTGGAGCAGGCCGCGCAGCGCATCGTCGAGCTGGTCGACGACCCCGACCGCGCCGCCGAGATGGGCGCCAGGGGGCGCGAAAAGGTCCGCGAGAACTTCCTCATGAGCCGCCTTCTGGAGCAGCATATCGACCTTCTGAGCAGCTTCCAGCCGACCTATACGCCAGGTTACTGACGTCGTCCCCCGGACGCCGGTCAGGGAGAAGCGACGATCACCCCCTCGTCCGGCAGCAGGCAGCCGTCCGACGGGCGGTCGGAACGACCGGGGCGCGTCGAGATGAGCACATGGCCCGAGAGGTCGACATCCCGCTTGCGCCCGCCGAGGTTGAGCGCAACCGTCAGGACCCTCCCACCTTGTCTGCGCTGGAAGACGAATACCTCGTCGCCGGACGATACGCTCTCGTAGTCGCCGGAATGCAGGGCCGGCTCGGCCCGCCTGAGCGACAGGATACGCCGGGTAAGATGCAGCATCGAGTCCGGCTCTCGCTCCTGCATTTCGACCGTCGTCTCGCGCGAGACCGGCAGCCAGGGGCGCCCGCTGGTGAAGCCGGCTTGCGGCGCCTCCGCCCACGGCATCGGCGTTCGCACCGGGTCGCGGCCCAGCCCCTGTCCCGGCACCCGCTTTTCCCAGGGGTCCTGAACCAGCGCCGGCGGGATGACCGCGTCCGTCAGGCCGAGCTCGTCTCCCTGGTAGATCGTGGGTGTACCGCGCAGCGTCAGCAACAGCATCATCGCCACGCGAGCCTGCGCCGCGCCCACGCGACTGGCGATCCGCGACCGGTCGTGATTGCCCAGCACCCAGGTGGGCCATGTGCCGGGCGGCAACGCGGCCTCGTATGCCGCGGCGAAGGCCGCGATGTGCTCCGCGTCCCATGGCGCGGTGACGAGCTCGAAGTTGAACGGCAGGTGGAAGCCGTCCAGGGCCTCGCCGTAATAGCCCACCACCTCTTCGAGCGTGCCGTAGGCCTCGCCCAACAGGACACGGTCGGGAAACTCGTCCGCCACGCGACGCATCTCCCTGGCGGCCATGTATCCATCCGGCTGGTGTGCGGTATATGTGCGGACGTGGCTTCGGGCCGGGCCCTCGTGCTCGCGCCAGTGCGGATTCGGGGGATTGTCACGCAGCTGCGCGTCAGGCGCGAGATGCTCGACGGCATCGACGCGAAACCCGTCGATCCCGCGGCGGAACCAGAACCGCATGACCTCGGCCATGGCGACGTGCACATCGGGATTGCGCCAGTTCAGCGCCGGCTGCTCGCTGAGATACAGGTTGAGATAATACTGGCCGGTCGTCTCGTCCCACGTCCATGCCGGCCCGCCGAACTCGCTGATCCAGTTGTTCGGCGGCCCGCCGCCGGGCCCCGGGTCGGACCAGACATACCAGGTCCGTCGCGGGTCGTCCCGCGATCGGCGGCTCTCGATGAACCAGGAGTGACGGTCCGACGTGTGGCTCGGGACGAGGTCGAGCAGAACCTTGATGCCGCGCCGGTGTGCCTCGGCGACGAGCCGGTCAAAGTCGTCGAGCGATCCGAAAAGTGGATCGATGCCACAGTAATCCGAGATGTCGTATCCGAAATCCAGCATCGGCGACGGGAAGACGGGCGAGATCCAGATCGCGTCGACCGGCAGCGCCGCAAGATAGTCCAATCGTGACGCGATACCGTTCAGATCACCCACGCCATCAGAGTCGGTGTCCTGGAACGAGCGCGGATAGATCTGATAAATCACCGCGCCGCGCCACCAGACATCTGAGCGCCGATCTTGCCGCTTGGTACTGTCGATTCCCCGATTGATCGAAATATCCCTTCGCACCAAGGTCGACCCAGATGGTGTAAGCGCGCAGGCCAATTGCGCAAGTAGTCAAGGACGAATTCGTCTGGGGTCCGCGATCTTCCTGTAGACCTCCGAGGCGATGCATTCCGGCGCGGGATCCCGGACGTCCTCGTGATCCTCCCGGGTGACGTACCTCGCCTCGGCGTCGGGGCAGCAGCGGGGCCTCGACGCGCAGTCCTGGCAGAGCGATTTCCAGCGCCCGGTACCTGGCGCCGCGATTGGAGGAGTTCATGACCTTCGGGGCAGAGGTAGCGGTCGTTCTCAGGGTCCCAGGTGAAGTCCGATCGCGACCAGGTGCCGTCGGTGCGCGTGGACTTGTCGAAGACCGGGCTTATGGAGACGGTCTTCTTCTTTCGGACCACCCAGTCGAGGGTCTCGGCCGGGTCGTAGGCCGTATCGGCGGTCCGCCATGTGGGCTCCAGGCCGAAGCGTGCCTCGATGCTGTTTACATGTTTCGCGCCGCTCCGGCCTCGGCCTGCCTGATCCAGCGGGTCGCCTCCACGTCCAGGGTGACGGCGATATCGGTGTCGATGAGGTAGATGTCCGAGTAGCTGAAGACCGCGCGTCCTTTCCGGGCCGCCGTTCACTGGCTGGCGGGATCCGCATGAGAGGCGAACTTCGGCGCGACCGGCGTCGCCGCGCCGAAGGCGGCGTCATCCAATGTCTGGAGGTATTCCCGGACCGCCCGCTGGGCCTCCCGCCGAGTGAATCTCGGGGCTTCCCGCACCGCAAGCGGAACTTTTCCAACGAGATAGGCTCGAAGCCGACAGGCCGTGGCCGGCGGATGGCGTCTCCTTCCCTCCCGATTGCCAGACGGTTCGGGTCCGTTCCGAACCTTCGCGACACTTTCAACCGTTGCGGCGCGGCTTCACCGGACCGGCCATTCAGTCGACATGTCTGTATCCTGACGGCTCGGCCTCCGTCGGGCCGACATACATTACCGTGCTCGGCCGCACGGGAATGCTGCTCTATGGTCCGGACCTGCCGCGTCTCTCGTTCATGCGCGACCGCACGAGGTCCACGTGAAGCCGGGCGGTATAGGCAAGGTGGCGGTAGGCGATCGGCAGCCGCAGGTCCGCGATCTCGGTGTCGATGGCCTCGAGCCGGCCACGCAGGGCTGCGAACCGCGCGGGATCTTCGACCTCCCGCGCCTCTTCGTCGATTTCGCGGATCTCCCGATAGTGGCGGAACACCTGCGCCCGCATCCGCCACTGGTAGAGACCCGGCAAGGACCGCAGCAGGGGCAGGAGCAGGAACACGATCGGCAGCGCCAGCAGGGCCACGCGGTTCACCTGGGCCACGGCCCAGTAGGGCAGATAGGCCGACACGGAACTCGGCCCGTCGGTGATGAGATCGGAGGCATAGACGTCGATCGGCATGCTGATCCCCGACGCGGAGGGAAAGGCGCCCTCCGGCGTGATCTGGTCGCGCCCGGCATGGATCTCGCGGGCCGCCATCACGAGCCGGTCGACCAGGGCCGGATGCAGATCCCGCTGCGCAACGAGCCGCGCGACCATGGCCATGAGGTCGATCGGGCGTTCCGGCAATACCGGGCGGAGAGACAGCGCACCGGCATGCAGGGTGACCACATCCGCATGGTCCATGCGCCGCACCACGGCATCGAGATGCGAGAGCCGGAGAAGCCGCATTCCCGGATCAGAGAACAGCGGTTGCAGATAGGGCGCCGCGAGAGGTGCCACGAACAGCGCCAGATCGACCCTGCCGGTCCGCAGCTCGGCGACCGCCTCGGCGCCGCCGGCGGGACGGAGTATCCCCTCCGCCGGCGCGACGCCGCTGGCCGCCAGGAGGGCCCGCGCCGCAGCCCGCGTGCCCGATCCCTCCGGGCCCACCGCCAGCCGCAGGTCCGCCCAGTCGCCGGGATTGGCCGAGATCTCCGTTCCGGACCGCGCGAAGGCGAAGAGCGGCTCGTGGAACATCGCACCAAGCGCCTTCGCATCGCCCCGGGCATGGACGCCGCCCTGGAGCAGGGCCACATCCGCCTTGCCCGAGGCGAGCAGATCGGCGTTCTCGACAGATCCGGCGGTCTCGAGGATGCGCATGTCGATGCCGTCCCGGGACAGGATCTCGGCGTAGCGTTCCGCGAGGGCATGATACCCGCCCCCGGGCATTCCCGCGGCGAAGGTCACGGACCTTGGCGGAACGAGGTCTCGTCCGATCCACCAGATGGCAGCGACCGCCGCGAGCGATGCGAGAAAGGCAATTACGACACGCATCCAGTGATCATGGCCGTCAAGACGACGTTTGCGAAGACGGCAAGCTGGCGCGAAGGCAATGTTGCTGACTGCTGTCCCTCAGTTCACACGATGTTGCCTCGACGGGCAGGAGTTTGGCGCGGGCGACCCTTAGCGGCTGTTCATCAAGGAGCAGCAGCGCACGAAGCGGTCGCTGGCGCCAGAGCGCAGCATCGGGCCTCGTCGAGCGCCTGCCGGACGTCTTCGGAACGAACTGGAGCAGCCTGCCGCCGGCATCGCGCCGGGAAACGCGATCCGTGCGGATCCCAAGGGCGGAATCGACGACAAGTCGGCTCGGTAGCCACCGTCGGAAGCCTCTCCTGTCAGAGGCGCGTTGGCCTTGGCCTTCATTCGGAGCGCGGAGATCGCGACGGGCGCGGCTCTGGCGTTCTGACCAAGGGATCGACGCTCGGCATTACCGTCGGCGAAACACGACGTGTATATTGATGAAAGACGCAACCCGTCGATCTCTGGCCATGATAGTCTGATCCAGCGCGGGCGACCATGCGCGCGGGGCTTGGGGGACCAAATCATGGGCGGACACATTCCTCTCGGCGCGTCTTTCTGCATCGCCGCCGCCATCGCGGGCGAGATCGACGTCAACGGAACGGGCATCGGCACATCGATGATGACGCCGCTCCGGCTGACCGAGAGACACATGCTGATGGCAAGACAAACCGAGTATTCGAACTTTCCCTTCGAAGGCTACGGCCACCCGATGGCCGGTATGGGCGGCCCTTGCTTCAGCGCGGTCGAGCTGATGGATGGCACCGTCTCGGGCGGCGGCATATACCTCTACACGGAGGCCGGCGGCGACATGGTGACAATGGATCGGTCGGGTGGCGAGTGGGACGCCGATGGCGCCCTGGCCGGCATATGGGCCGTGTCCGGCGGCACCGGCATGTGGAATGAGGGGACCGGTGAAGGCACCTTCGTCTAGCTGACCGACCCGGAGATCGGAGAGAACATCAATTCCGTCAGCGGCAAGGTGACGATTCCCTGGGAGTTGCCGGGAGGGTCGTTCGTCGGGGCTGCCGTCGAGTCCGAACTAGAACTTTCGTGGAAAGGGGCTTGTGGAGTGCCCCCGCGTTCGCTCGATTGATCGCGGCGTCGGCTGTTGCGATGCGGTAAAAATTAAAGAAATTCATTACAAATTCATCCTATCGGTGCATCGCGGGGATCTAGAAACCCTTGTGATTGAGGAGGCCCGATATGAGAATGACCATCATGCGCGTGTCGCTTGCGGCCGTTCTGCTGCTGGCGGCGGCCGCGTCCCTCGCGCCTCACCTGACCAGCTATGTCTCGTCCTCGGCGTTGGTCAACGCGCCGCTGGTCGGGATATCGGCGCCATTCAACGGCCTGATCGAGGAGGAATCCCCGCGCGTGGCCGCGGCGGTCAGGGCAGGCCAGACCCTGTTCGTGCTGCGGAACTCGAGGAGCCAACAGGCGGAGGTCCAGTCCCTGCGGGCCGAGGCCGGCAGGATCTCGGGCGAGATCGCCGGTCTCAAGATGCAGATGGGCGATCTCGACGATCTGGCCGCGGCGCTGACGGAGCGTCGGGACGCGAAGATCGCCGCCCGGCGGGAGTGGTTCGGCCCGCGGCTCGAGGAGGCCCGCTGGGAGGTCGCCCGGTCCGGTGCCGAGCTCGAACGGGCCCAGGATGTCTTTGACCGGGTTCGCCGGCTGGAGGCGAGGGGCAACGCCGCGAGGGTCGACATGATCGAGGCACAAGCCGATCTCGGCGGCGCCCAGGCCGACCTGAACCAGAAGAAATCCGCGCTGCGGCGCCTCGAGGTCGAGGAATCGACCCTGGACGGTGCGCGCGGCATTGACCTGTCGTCGAACGATCTCGAGCAGATCGAGTACCGGATCGACGAAATCGCGATCCGGCGGGCCGATATCGATGGACGGATCCTCGGGTTGCAGGCGCGCATGGCGGCCGTCCAGACGCAGATCCGCAGCGCTGCGCTGGAATCCGTGCGCCAGCAGATGTTTGCTCCGACCGCTCCGAATGCGGGGATCGTCTGGAACGCGTCGCCGCGATCGGGTTCCGCAGTGTCCGGCGGAGATCAGGTGGTCGAGATCCTCGATTGCTCGCGGCGCTTCCTCGAGGTCGTCCTGCCCGAGCGCCACTTCGAGCGCGTGCCGGCCGGCACCCGGGCCTTGGTCCGGCTCCGCGGCTCGACGCAGGCCTTCTCGGCAGAGGTCGTCGCCGCCTATGGCAGCGGTGCCCGCCCCAACCGCATCGCACAGGCCGCGAGCCCACGGATCGATGCGCCGGAAGGTATCCGGGTCATCGTGGGTCTTGGCGAGGTGGACATGACATCGCCAGCCGTGGCTCGCTCGTTTTGCGATGTCGGCCGCGCCGCGGAGGTGCGCTTCGACATGCAGGAGGACATCCTTTCGAAAGCGTGGGCCGGAGTGACCGGCTGGTTTGACGACGACATGCTCGCCGAGGAGGAGGTGCCGGTGGGCGATCCCGTGTCTCGGGAGGGCTGATGCCGATGCTTCCGTCCTTTCTCGTCCCCCTGGCCCTCGTCCTGGGGGTGGCGCTTCTCGCGCCGCGGTCTTGGCTGTCCGGCCCGGCAATGCGCTGGCGGATCGTGTTGGCGTTATTCATCGCCACTGTCGCCGTCATCGTCCGCTACCTCGGCTGGCGGATCGAGGAGACCATGCCGCGGCCCGGGACGGGGACGGCGGAGCTCGTCTTCTACTGGGCGATCTTCGTCATCGAGATGCTGATCTGGCTCGACACGCTGATCCTGTTCGCGATGCTTTCCCGGCAGAGGGACAATTCCGGCGCCGCCGACGCAGGGGAGGAGCGTTTGCGCGCGACCCCGGCGGGCGACTTGCCCACCGTCGACGTCTTCATCGCCACCTACAACGAGGACATCGAGGTCCTGGAAAAGACGATCATCGGGGCGACCTCACTCGACTGGCCCGTCGAGCGCCTGCGGGTCTGCGTGCTCGATGACGGCAAGCGGGACTGGCTGCGCGTCTATTGCGAACGCAAGGGGGTGGAGTATTTCACGCGGGATGGCAATGCGCATGCCAAGGCCGGCAACATCAATGCCGCGATCGCCCGCACCGAGGGCGAGTTCTTCATGATCCTGGATGCGGATTTCATTCCCCAGGAGACCTTTCTTTTCCGGGCCATGGGGCTCTTCGAGGATCCCAAGGTCGGGATCGTGCAGGTCCCCCACAGCTTCTACAACGCCGACCCCATGCAGGCCAACCTGGGAATGCGCGACGTTCTTCCCGACGATCAGCGCCTGTTCTTCGGAAAGATCATGGCCGGCCGGGACGGGTGGGACACGGCGTTCTGCTGCGGCTCCAACTCGATCACGCGCCGGACCGCAATGGAGGCGATCGGCGGCAAGCTCCCGACCGGCTCTCTCACCGAGGACATGCTGCTCACGCTGGCGCTGCTGCGCAAGGGCTTCGTCACGCGCTATCTCAACGAGCGTCTCGCCATCGGCCTCGCGCCGGAATCGCTGTCCGCCATGTATGTCCAGCGCGCCCGGTGGGCGCGCGGCGCGATCCAGATCCTTTTCCTGAAGGAAGGGCCCTTCGGCCCCGGCCTGGGCCTGTGCGAGCGCCTGATGTTCCTCCCCCTGCACTGGATCGTACAGCCCCTCATGGTTGCGACCACATTGCTGACCCCCGCGATCTGCCTCTGGACCGGCTGGTCGCCGCTGCCCGGTGTGACGCCGGCGGAGATCCTGTCCTTCCAGATCCCCGCCCTGGTGGCGACGTTGGCCGCCCTGCGGCTCGTGGCCCCGAACGCCTTCTTCCCGATCTCCGCCACAGTGCATTCCTGTCTCCAGGCGCCCCGCATCCTGCCGGCCGTGGTCACCACGCTGCTTCGGCCGCATGGCCACGGCTTCAGGGTCACGCCCAAGGGGCGCGCTGCAGGCGGGCGCGCCCTCGACCGATGGATGATCATGCTGCCCGCGGCCATCATCCTCGCGACCTCCTTGGGCATCTACTTCAATTCGGACATCAACAGCCGCATCCTTGAGAGCACACGCGAGGTCCCGCTTCTTGTCTTCTGGGCGATCGCGAGCACGGTCGTCCTGACCATCCTGCAGGCCGTCGCCATTTCCCCGCCCGGCGAGCCAGGCGAAGAAAGCTTCCCCGTCGATCTGGCCTGCACGGTCTCTCCCCGCCCGGGGGTGGTCGAAGAGGTCCGCCTCGAAGGCCTGTCTCTGTCGGAGGCACGGCTGAAGATATCCGGCCCGAGCGAGATCCCGGAAAACACCGGGTGGCTGCGGCTCACCATCCCCGGCTTCGGACCGGTCGCCGGATACCTTTCCGCGATGGAGGGCACGGCGATGTCCGTGTCGCTCCATCTGCCCGAGGATGCGCGGCGCGAGGATCTGATCCGGATGCTCTTCACCACCGGTCTCGACAACTCGCTTGGCAAGACGAGCGAGCTGCGCATCATGGTCGCCTTGGCCGCCCGTGCCGTGGGATGGCGCAAGGAGAGCCCCGTGCGCCGCAGGGCCCCCGCCACGCCACCGCCTTGGCTGCGTGACCTGCCGTCCCGATAAGGCGGGCGGTCGCGCCGGTGGGAAGCTTCGGCCGGTCCCGTGATTCCGGCCGGTCGGGGCTCCAACCCATTTCGCGGCATCGGCATCGGCATCGGCATCGGCATCGGCACCGGCACCGGCACCGGCACCGGCGGCAGGCGTCGGCACGATGCACCTGTCGCCCACCTTTATGCGCCGCGAGGGCAGGGCGATAATCGGAAAACCGCGTCCGGCCGGCGGTCTTGCCGATCACGTGCTCAGCCCGACTTCCCCGGCGGCTTCTGCGGATATCCTGCTGCTCGGGATCAAGGACTGCGTACATTGCCGGTGCTTGTCCGGGACGGGGCAGGCCCCGGCCTGTTCATCTGCTCCCGAAGAGTCATGCGTGCGATGCGCAAGAGCTTTGCGGCCTCCCCGTCCGGCGGCAGTCTCGGTCCATGGCGGCCACGATCTGCGCCCGCTCCGCCGCCTCATCCGCGCCTCCGCCAGGCTCGGGAAGTCGCTGCCGCGCACAAGATTCCCCGGCAAGAGATCTTCCGGCTGCGATATCGGCCCCGGGGCCGACCCCTCGACGCGACGCGTCCTTGGCCGCTGGATGCGCGTCGTGGCGATCCCGAACAAGACCTCCGTTGCGAAAACCTGGGCCGGGTCCGACAAGCTCGGGCGAATGCGAACCCCGTCCTTCTACAACCGCGATTTCGACGTGACAGAAGAACCGGAAACTGGATTTGGCGCGTCCGCGGCCGCCCCGTCTGACTGACGGCCGCTACTCCGCGCGCATCTCTCCAGGTGTTCGATCCCACGATTTGACGGTGTGACCCTTTCGAGGGAAGGGAAGGACGCATCCTGGGACAGGTTCGTCACGGGGGAGCGCCACGACCGCGCCCGCCGTCAGGGCTGCAAGACGGCGATCGCAAGCTTCGCTCGCGCCGCCGATCCAGGAGCCGGGCGTCACCCCGAAGACGGTCGCGAAGTGGTGCCAGCGGGCGACCGCCGAGGATCCGGAGACCGGACCGAAAGGAGCCGCGCGCGACGGTGCCGCCCGAGGCGGGGGAGGCGATGATCGCCACAGGCTGCTGCCCCCGGAGGACCGCCTCCATGCCCTTCAGCCCCCGATTGCGCCTCTGAGGCGGTCGGCACGGCCCCGTTGCCTGCGGCGATGCGCGATGTCGCGCCACCGGTCCGGGCGAGGATGACGAATGCCTCTCCCGCCTGCGGGGCATCGAGGACGACGAGCCGAAACGGCGGCGGTTCGAGCGCCGCCCGATCGGCTTCCTTCACATCGACATCGCCGAGATGCAGACCGCCGCGGGCAGGCTCCATCCCGTCGTCGGCATCGACCGAACCCGCAAGTCCGCCGTCACCCGGTCCGCGGAGAAGGCGGACAGGCGCACCGCCCGGGAGGTCCCGCGGCATGTGCCCGCGGCCTGCGCCGCCCGGCGGCTCGTCCTGCCGGGTTCGCGCCATCCTGACCGACAGCGGCATCCGGTGCGCCGGGCCGCCGCGGAACCGGAATGCGACCCTCTCCCGGCCGATGCGCTTCGACATGATCCGCGACGGCGAGCCATGGTCCGCCATCGGTCCGGGGACGATGGCGCGCGGGATCGGGCACCGCCTGACGAAGCCGCGCCCCCCTGGACCGACGGTCAGGTCGAACGGATGGACCGCACGATCAGGGAGGAGGGGGCACAGCCGATCCGGGGGCTCGGCGGCGGCCGACCGTGAAACGCTTCCCCTGCGACAGCCAGGATCGGCGGCGCACCCGGCTCGGCGACTTCATGGCAGCCTGCACCTTCGCATTTCGGCTCGAGACCCTCGTCGACCCGTGTCGCCCGGACCGATGGCGCACAATGGTCGCCCCTCACGCCCTGTGACTGCAGCCGCAAGATCCCGACCTCGGAGCCGGATCGATTCATCCGCGACCCGATCCACCAAATGCCGGGACGGAACAGGATACCGCAGAACTATCCCGGAATTCGGGGCAACCGTCGCCGATCACGGCGTCCTGCCACCGCTTGCAATAGGACGGACGGAAAGCGAGGTCGCGAATACTGGCACTGCAGCGGCGATCGGGACATCTGGAAATCAACGCTTTCTCAACCTCGATCGCCGCAATTCGGGAGTATGGAAGCATTCGGGATCGCTCCGCATTGCCGGCAGGAAGGGGTTCACTCCCATGGGGAAACACGAGGGTTTGACGCCGAAGTCGCGACGTTTCCTGTTCTGCGGGCTGGTGGCACTCGATGTGTTGATCGCCGTTCCGGCAGCGTCGGAATCCGATAGCCTGCCCAAGCGCGAACCCGATCCGGAGCGGGCGCTGAGGGTGGCACCGGGACAGGTGGAACTGCGCCGCTATTCTCGCGAACCGGGAACGGTCATCATCGGCGACCCGGATGTCGCGGCGGCGTCGGTCGCGAGTACGGATATCCTTGTACTGACCGGGCTTGAGCCCGGGGAGACCAATATCATCGTGCTGGACGACAGCGGCGCCCAGATCGACCGAATTGCGCTGCGCGTCGCCGAACCCGGCACCACGATCGTGGTCCGTCGCGGTCAGGAGCGCGAGTTGTTCCGGTGCGATCCGGTTTGCGCTCCGCTCGACCAGTCCGGCCTGGTCGCCCCGGCCCCGCGCCGCAGCGAAACGCCGCGCGACATCGACGTTCCGGTTGCCGAGGGCGATACACCGCAATTGTGATCGGGCATCTATGGAACGAGGAAATAAGGAATTGTCGGAGAATTCGCCGGACAATTCGGATTTCGTTCAGAATTCGATAACCGGGCCGAGTCCATATTGAAGCTTCCAAACGACGCCATCGGATGATCGAAGGGTCTCGGCGGACGGCACTTTCAAGGCGCCGCGGATGACCCGGATCGGATCGAATTGGGTCGAACGGAGCCGAAACGCGAGACCGCCCATTCGTTTGGGCTCATCCCCCGCCCGGATGATCGGGCGTATCGAAAGGACCGGACACCATGAAGCTCATCAAGAAATTCGCCCGCGACGACAGCGGCGCCACCGCCATCGAATACGGCCTGATCGCCGGCCTGATCGCCGTCGGTATCATTGCTTGCGCGATCAGCAGTGGGTCGACAGACCTTTTTGCGAAATTCAACGAAATCACCACTGAGTATCGCGGCACGCTGCGACGCAGCCGACTAAACTGAGATCAGAGGTCGGTCGGCATGTAGTCCGGCCGACTGCTCATCCAACGGTGGAAGTCGCCGATGCTGCAGGAATCGGCGGGTTTCGGCCGCAAAAGTGAGAGCCAATTCTCGCAGCCCAGCCAGTCTGGAACGGAATGACCATCCGGAAAGCCGGAATTCGGCGCGTTCCGGAGGGCACGGTCCGGCCGCACTGAATCTGCCTGTGACGAACGGCTCGCGGCTCGGCCGGCCTCGCCGGCATCAACTCCAATGCGGACCAGCTCGAGGCGGCGGCCTCTTCAAGTCCCTCAAGCAGCAACTCTTCTCCGCGCTGGTCGATCAGATCGACCTGCCGGCACTGGCGAAGCTCGAGCCCGAGCAGGCGCGGGTGGAGATCGGCACGATCCTGACCGAGATCATCGACGAGCGGCAGATCGGCGTCGCCAGCACCGACCGGGCGCGGATCGTCACCGACATCGCCAACCAGGTGCTGGGCTACGGGCCGTTGCAGCCGCTGCTCGACCGCGACGACATCTCCGACATCATGGTCAACGGCGCCGGCCGGGTCTTCATCGAGGTGAACGGCAAGACCGAGGAGACCGATATCCGCTTCGACAGCGACGAGCAGCTCCTCGACATCTGCCAGCGCATCGTCAGCGCGGTCGGCCGCCGGGTGGACGAGAGTTCGCCGATCTGCGACGCGCGCCTGCCCGACGGCAGCCGCGTCAACGTGATCGCGCCGCCCCTGGCGATCGACGGCCCGACGCTGACGATCCGCAAGTTCAAGCGCGACAAGCTGACGCTCGACGATCTCGTTAGGTTCGGGTCGATCACGTCCGAGGGCGCCGAGATCCTGAAGATCATCGGCCGGGTCCGCTGCAACGTCCTGATCTCGGGCGGCACCGGCTCGGGCAAGACGACGCTCCTGAACTGCCTCACCGCCGCGATCGATCACGACGAGCGGATCGTCACCTGCGAGGATTCGGCCGAGCTGCAGCTGCAGCAGCCGCACGTGGTGCGGCTGGAGACCCGCCCGCGGAACCTCGAGGGGGAGGGCGAGGTCACGATGCGCGACCTGGTCAAGAACTGCCTCAGGATGCGGCCCGAGCGGATCATCGTCGGCGAGGTGCGCGGCCCCGAGGCGTTCGACCTGCTGCAGGCGATGAATACCGGCCATGACGGCTCGATGGGCACGCTGCACGCCAATTCCCCGCGCGAGGCGCTGTCGCGGCTGGAATCGATGATCTCCATCGGCGGCTTCAACCTGCCGTCCAGGACCGTGCGGGAGATGATGGTGTCTTCGATCGACGTCATCGTCCAGGCGGCGCGGCTGCGCGACGGGCGCCGGGTGATCACCCACATCACCGAGGTGGTGGGGATGGAGGGCGACGTCATCACCACGCAGGATCTCTTCCTCTACGAGATCACCGGCGAGGATGCCCACGGCGCCATCCAGGGCGTGCACCGGTCGAACGGCGTCGGTCGCCCGGCCTTCTGGGAGCGCGCCCGCTACTACGGCGAGCAGACGCGGCTCGCGGACGCTCTCGACGCGTCCGACCCGCGCGAGGTCCGTCGCGGCATGACCGACGGGTGGGGCGCCCATGCCTGACATGGTCGCCGCGCTCGATCCCGCGATCCTGCCATTCGTGGTGGCAGGCCTGGTGGTGGTGGCCGTCGCCGCCGCGATCTGGTCGGTCTTCGCGGGGCGCGTCGCCGAGCGGGACCGCGACCGCCGCCGGCTGCAGCGCTACGCCCCCGCCATCGGCCGGGCCGGCCGGCGCGAGGGCAGCGCCGAGGACGAGCTGCACCGCAGCTCGAAAGCGATCCTGGCGCGTCGGCGGACGGGCAGGGGCCTGTCGGTCCGCCTCGCCCTTCGACAGGCGGGCCTGCACTGGCCGGACTGGATGGTGCCGTTGGTCGTCACCGCCCTCGCGCTCCTGCTCGGCGGCGGCGCCCGACTGGCCGGCCTCTCGCAGATCGCCGCGGGGCTGTTCGGCCTCGCGACCGGGCCGGGCCTGTTCCTCGCCTTCCTGCGCGTCCGCCGGGCGCGGCGGAAGACGGCGATGGAGAAGGACTTCCCGGGCGCGCTCGACATCATCGTTCGCGGCGTGAAGTCGGGCCTGCCGCTCAACGATTGCCTGCGCATCGTCTCGCGCGAAATCCCCGATCCGCTCGGCTCGGAATTCGCGCGCATGGTGGAACAGCAGGGCCATGGCCTCCCGATTGCCGAGGCGGTGGACCGGCTGGCGGACCGGGTGCCCCTGACCGAGGCGAACTTCTTCGCCATCGTCATCGGACTGCAGACCAAGACCGGCGGGCGGCTGGCCGAGTTGCTCGACAACCTCGTCTCGGTGCTGCGCGCCCGCGTGCAGCTGCGCGCCAAGATCCGCTCGATGAGCTCCGAGGCGAAGGCCTCGGGCGGGATCATCGCGGCGCTGCCGGTGGTCGTCGCCGCGCTCGTCTACATCACCAGCCCGGCCTACATCTCGCTGCTTTTCACCGAAGCCGTCGGCAATGTGGTCCTGATCGGATCGGCCATCTGGATGCTGATCGGCGTCTTCGTGATGCGCAAGATGATCGCGTTCGATTACTGAGAGGCGCCCCATGGACCTCCTCGATATCGTCTACAGCGTCCTCGACGATCCCACGCGTCTCGCGCCGCTGATCGCCGCGGTCTCCGCGATCGCGACGGTGACGGCCCTGTCCTGGCCGCTCCTCGCGCGGCAGCAGCAACGGCATCGCATGGCCCGCGCGGCGGGCGCGGAACGTCACCTGCGCGACATGGCGGCGAGGGCGCGCGCGCCGGGCGGCGATGCGGTGATCAACCTGCGGCACGCCGCGCCGAGGCGGCTCTATGCCACCATTGTCGAGCGTCTCAATCTCGGCCGGCTGATCCGGAACCCGCAGACCCAGAGGCTGATCCATCAGGCCGGGTATCGCGGACCCGCGGCCGCGATCAAGGTGACGGCGATGCGGGTCATCCTGGCCCTCGGCTTCGGCGCGGCCGGCGCCTTCTATGCCGCGCTGGTCCTCGAGATCAACGTGGCCTTGCAGGCCCTGATCGCGGCGGTCACCGCCTTTGCGGGCTGGTACGGCCCGATCGTGCTGCTCAGGAACCGGCTGCAGAAGCGCCAGGCCGAGGTCCGGCGCAACTGGCCCGACGCGATGGACCTGCTGCTGATCTGCGTCGAATCGGGCATGTCCATCGAGGCCGGATTCCGCAAGGTGGCCGAGGAAATCGCGGTCCAGAGCCTGGTCCTGAGCGAGGAACTCTCGCTCACCACCGCCGAGCTTTCCTATCTGCCCGACCGGCAGCAGGCCTATCGCCGGCTCGCCGCGCGGGTCGATGTCGAGGAGGTCCGCTCGGTCGTCACCAGCCTGATCCAGTCCGAGAAATACGGGACGCCGGTGGGGCAGGCCCTGCGCGTCTTGTCGAAGGAGAGCCGGTCGCTCCGCATGGCGGCGGCGGAGAAGAAGGCCGCCGCCCTGCCGCCCAAGCTCACGGTGCCGATGATCCTGTTCTTCCTGCCGGTGCTGTTCGCGGTGATCATGACCCCGGCGATCATCCAGATCCTGCAGGACTGACCATGGGGAGCCGCGCCATCTTCAAGGCCCTCCGGAGCCCGCACCGGTTCGCGGACGATACGAACGGCGCCGTCGCGGTGATGGCGGCCATCGCGTTCCCGGTTCTGATCGGCGGCATGGCCCTCGGTGCCGAGGCCAGCTACTGGTATCTCAGCCAGCGCAAGCTGCAGCAGGCGAGCGACCTTGCAGCCTATGCCGCCGCGGTCCAGTTGCGGTCGGGGCGCGACATCGCCGAGATGAGCGCCGCCGCCAGCGACATCGCCGTGGCGAGCGACGTTCGCGCCGGCGAGGACGATCTGTCCGTGGAGTCTCCACCGGCCACCGGCAGCCGCGCCGGCCGCGCGAATGCCGTCGAGGTCGTGGTGAACCGGCAGCAGACGCGGTACTTCACCCTGATCTACGCGACCGAGCCCGTCGATATTTCGGCCCGCGCCGTGGCGGAAGTCCGCGGCGGTGGAAATGCCTGCCTCCTGGCCCTCGACCCGACGGCCGGGGGCGCGATCACGGTAGGCGGCTCGTCGGAGGTCGTGTTCGACGGCTGCGACGTGGCCACGAACTCCAATGCCGAGGACGCCTTCCTGATGTCGGGCGGCAAGGTCGAACTGACGGCGGGCTGCGTTCACAGCGTCGGCGGGGCGAAATGGGGAAGCGGCCTCGACCTGACGGCCTGCGCCTCGCCCAGGACGGAGTCGCCGGTGATCCGCGACCCCTATGCCGATCTCGCCGAGCCGTCGACCATGGGCACCTGCTCGGACGGCGGGGTCGGCAAGAACAACGCGACGACCACCGTCACCCCGGACGAGACGCATTCTCTCGGCATACCGCTGCGCCGCTACTGCGGCGGCCTGGAACCCAGGGGCGACGTCACGTTCTCGCCCGGGCTGTATATCGTCGACGGCGGCACATTCCGGATCAACGCCACGGCCAATGTCTCGGGCAGCGGCGTCACCTTCTTCCTGACCAACGGGGCCACGATGGCCTTCAACGGCGGTGCCACGCTCGCCCTCACGGCGCCGGACTCGGGGCCCCTCTCCGGGATCCTGTTCTACGGCGACCGGGGCGATGTCGGCCTCGAACACACGATCAACGGGACGGCGGGGTCGACCCTCAATGGCGCCGTTTACCTCCCGTCAAGCGACCTGGACTACAGTGGAAATTTCAGCGGGACCCACGGGTGCACGCAGATCGTCACGCGGCGCGTCACCTTCACCGGCAACTCGTCGCTCAATGTCGATTGCACCGCGGCAGGCACCCGCCGGATCCCGGTGGGCGAGATCATCGCACTGGTGGAATAGGAGACGGGCCGATGATCGAGACGTGGGTGTTTGCGGGCCTCTTTCTCGGCTTTCTCGGATGGGCGGCGCATGGCGACATCGCCGATCTCCGGATACCGAACCGCCTGACCCTGACCATGGCCGCGACGGGTCCGCTTGCCGTCTGGCTGCTCGGACCGGGGGCCGGGGCCTTGCCGGCGGCGTTCCTGACCGGCGCGACCACGCTGATCGTGGGCTGGACGATGTTCGAACTGGGTCTGCTCGGCGGCGGCGACGCCAAGCTCGCGGCAGCCGCGGCATTGTGGCTCGGCCCCGGGGAGACGCTGGTCTTCGTCCTCGCCACGGCCCTCTTCGGCGCGGTCCTGGCGGCGGGCCTGCTGTTTCTGGGCAGATCGGCCGCTGCACGCTCCCTGGTGGGACTGCGATGGCAGGACCGTCTCGGCGCCAAGGCCGTCCCGGTTCCCTATGCCGCCGCGATGGCGCCCGCTGGCGCCGTGACGATGCTGACGACCCTGTCGCAGACATGGTGAGGAGACTCTCGGGATGATGCGCCTTGCCATTGTCATGATCGCCGTTCTGGCCGGTATCGGCGCCGGATGGCTTGCCCTGCAAGCGACCTGGCGCGAGCCGCCGCAGGCCGAGACCGTCGTGATCGAGGAGCCGAAGGTGGCCGTGCTGACCCCGACCGTGGACCTGAGCCGTGGCGCGAAGCTCGGCCGGTCGCACCTGGCCTGGACATCCTGGCCCGCGGACCGGGTGAGCCCGGGGATGATCCTCGAAGCCGACCAGCCGGACGCGGCGGACAGGCTGACGGGGCGCGTGCTGCGATCGAACCTCTATGCCGGAGAACCGATCAGGTCGCAGCATCTGTCGGAAAATGCCGGCGGCTTTCTGTCGATGGTCCTGCAACCGGGGATGCGCGGGCTGGGCGTGCCGATCAGCGAGGACAAGACGGCCGGCGGCTTCGTGCTGCCGAACGACCGGGTCGACGTCCTGCACACCGTCGTGCGCGATATCGACGGCGACGGAGCCGCGACCGGCACGACACGGACGATCCTGACCAATGTCCGGGTCCTGGCGATCGGGCAGACCACGTTCGACGAGGGCACGCTGGTCGATACCGGCGCCCCGGAAGGGGAGGCCGGATCCGGCGACGGCTCGACCCTGACCGGAAGCACCGCGACGCTGGAAGTGACGGCGGAACAGGGCGAGATCCTCATGGCCGCGGCGGCATCGGGCCAGCTCGCGCTGGCTCTTCGGGCGGCCGAGGATTTCGGCCTGAGCGGTATCGGCGACCTGGCGATGCTCGAGGGGGCGGCGCCGGCGCCTTTGCCCGCAGCCGCCCCGCCCGATGCCGGAGATGCCGCGCCCGGACCGCGCCAGCGCGAGGTCACGATCATCTCCGCAGGCGTGCCGAAAACCGTCGTCACCGCTGCCAGGGGAGGCGGCGATGGCGAGTGAGCGCCAGGCGCTGGCCGGCCAGCAGGCCGACGATCCGTCGGAGAGCCGACCCGAGGCGGAGGGGTCCGGTGCCGAGCTGCGCCTGACCGGGAGCTCACGGCCCGCCGCGGCCTCAGGGCAACCGGCAGGCGACGATCCCGCCGATCCCGGAGCCATGCCGGAACCGCGGGTCATGCTGCCGCGGATCCGCATCGACGCCTTCGTGGAGGACGACGACCTCAGGGCGGTCATCGGCCGCGCCGCCGAGGACCGGCGAGCCGTTCGCAGCGAGGTCGCCCTCCATCGCGGCGGCTTCCCGGAGGCGATCGAGCGGTATGGCGAACAGCCGGCGGCCAACCTCATCCTGATCGAGGATCATGGATCGGCCGAGCAGCTGGAATGGCGCATCGAGGCGCTGGCCGAGCGCTGTCCGCCGAACGCGCGGCTGGTGGTGATCGGATCGCGCAACGATATCGGCCTCTACCGGCGGCTGACAAAGCTGGGCGTCAGCGACTATCTCGTGCAGCCGTTCGGCCCGCTCGATCTGCTCGAACTCAATCCTGTCGATCTTCGCGGAAACGGACGAGAAGGAACTCGGCCTCGTTCTGGCCTTCGTGGGCGCGCGGGGGGGCGCCGGGGCCTCGACCGTCGCCCACAATGTCGCCTCGACCATCAGCCGGACATTCGAGGCAACGACCTTGCTCGTCGATGCCGATCTCGGCTTCGGCACCGCAGCCCTGCAATTCGATATCACCAGCCCGCAGGGCTTCGCCGATGCGGTGCGGGAGGGAGACAATCTCGATCGCGATCTGCTCGAGCAGCTGGTCCATTGGCGCGACAAGCGTCTCGGCGTGCTGACCGCGCCGGACCGGCTGGATCAGCTTGCCGCACCCGATCCGGGCGTTATGCGCCACCTCGTCGATCAGGCCCGGCGCCTCGCCCGGTTCGTCATTCTCGACCTGCCGCATGGATGGTCCCCCTGGATCGGCGAAGCCTTGGCCTCGGCCGATCGTCTGGGGATCGTCGCGACCGCGGATCTGCCGTCGCTGCGCAACACCCGCGCGCTTCTCGAAACGGTCCGGCACATGCGTCCCAACGATGCGCCGCCGGAGATCATACTCAGCCGGATGCCGCTGCGGGGAAAGCCGCAGGTCACGGTGGAGGACTACGTTCGCGTTCTCGGCATACGGCCGCCCGCCACCGTGCCCTTCGACCCGGGCGCGGGATCGGCCGAGATGTCCGGCCAGCTTCTCGTCGAGGCATCGCCGAAATCGGAGGCGGCGGTGGCCATGGCGGCAGTGGCATCGCAGATGGCCGGCCTCGACACGAACGGTCGCGGCCAGGCGGCGCGCAAGGGCCTGATCGAGCGCCTTCTGGGCCGGGGGCGGCGATGAGCCGCTTTCTTCGCCGGCGCGATGCCGACAGCGGCAGTGCGAGCGTGGAATTCGCCATCATCGCCCCGGTGCTGGTGCTCTCGGTGCTGTCGACCGCGGATATCGGCTTTGCGGTGCATGAATCGTTCGAGATCGATCAGGCCCTTCGCAACGGTGCCGAAACCGCCCTGCAGGACCCCGGAAAGGCCCGGGTGGAAGCGGTTCTCGCCGCGGTCGACAACGGCGGTGGCGAGCGACGAACGGACTGGACTGTCGACCGTCATTGCGCCTGCCCGGAATCTCCGGAGATTGCGACGGAGTGCTCCACGACATGCGGCGGCAGCCGACCCACGGCAATCTTCTACGACATCGAGGGCGTGCGCAGCTATCCCGGCATCCTGCTGCCTGCCCGGGATGTCAGGCGGGCCGCTTCCGTTCAGGTGCGATGAGAGGCTTGTCGCGACTTCTGTCCGACAGGCGCGGTGGAACCGCCGTGGAGTTCGCGCTTGTCGGGCTGCCGTTCATCCTGCTGCTTCTCGGCCTCGTCGAGTTCGGCCGTGGCCTGCATATCCGCAGCGCCCTCGACGCGGCAGCCGACCGCGCACAGCGTGCGATCATGATCGATCCGTCGACCCCCGGCACGGCGCTGGAGGCCTCGATCCGCAAGGGATTTCATGCCGGACCGCCGGACCGGATCGTCGTCGGCTTCGCCACCGAAACGGTCGCCGGGATCGACTACCGGCTCGTTTCGCTGGGCTTCGAGATGCAGCTTCTTCTGCCGGCTCCGCTCGGCCGGGATCTGACCATCAGGTCAACTCGCCGGGTTGCCCTGCCTGGCTGAAGCCGATCGGCGAAGTGACCGTTGCCAGTGCTGCGAAAGCGATGCCGCAGTGACCTCCCCGGCCTTGCGGGAGCCGCATCACGGTCGGGGCGCTTCGATCCTGCCCCGACAGAGCGGGCGAGGCGACGGGGCGGGCCTCTGTTCCCTTCCGGCGCGTCGACCGCACCTCTTCGCAGGGGCCCGGTGATACGCACCGGCGGCATACGGAACTCCGCCGGCGCGGAGGGCGGACGGGTTCGCGAGCATCCCCGTCGATCACGGCGCGTTCCGGATCGACCTGCACTCCCACCTTTCTCGCGACGGCGGAGCCGGGATCCCGCGTCCGGCAAGGCTGGCGCTCGACGCGGAGCAAGGCTCCTGATCCGTGAGCGACTCCGAAGACGGGTCCAGGATGGGCGGGCCGCCCGCCCAGAATGCGCCAATCTCGGTGATCCTGCGGATCGCGGGGGCTTGATCCGCCGGCTCGACGCGCCCTCGACGGGTCCGCGTTCGGATCCGCATCACCCCGCAGGCCGCGCAGCATCGGCGGGGTGCTCGGCCGGGCGCTCCGCAGGAGGGCTGCCGCGGCGGCGCCAGGTCTCCCCCCCGGATCAGGCGAAGGGCGGGCATCGGCGGCCCCCCTCCACGCGTGGGCGTGCGAGCGCCCTCTCGACGCGTTTGGAACGATTGCCGAACCGGCGTGTTCGGCGCCTGCAGCAAGATGGGGAGGATAATTTGACCGATACCGACCTCGGAACGATGACCGCCGCCCAGCTCGGTCGGCAGTTCCACCGCAGGGATGCCTCGCCGCTCGAGGCCACCCGCGCCGCGCTGGCGCGGATCGAGCGATTCAACGGGGCGGTCAATGCGTATGTCCACGTCGACCACGAGGGGGCCGAGCGGGCCGCCCACGCCTCGGCCGTGCGTTGGGGCAAGGGCGAGCCGCTGAGCCCGATCGACGGGGTTCCGGTCTCGATGAAGGATCTCACGGAGGTGGCGGGCATGCCCGCGCGCGAGGGTTCGCGGCTGACCTCGGACGCGCCCTGCGAGACCGACGCGCCCCCGGCGGCGCGGCTGCGCGAGGCGGGCGCCGTGATCCTGGGCAAGACCAACACGCCGGAATACGGATGGAAGGGCGTGACCGACAACCGCGTCTTCGGCGCCACGCTGAACCCGTGGGACACGGGGCTCACCCCCGGCGGCTCCTCCGGCGGGGCGGCCGCGGCGGCGGCGCTGAACATGGGCGTGCTGCATCAGGGCGGCGATTCGGGCGGCTCGATCCGCATCCCCGCCGCCTTCACCGGCACTTTCGGGTTCAAGCCGACCTTCGGCTGGACGCCGCAATGGCCGCCCGCGAAGGCGCCCAGCCTGTCGCATATCGGGCCCATCACCCGCACGGTCGAGGATGCCGCGCTGATGCTCAACGTCATCGGCCGCTACGATCACCGCGATCCGTATGCGACGCGGGGCCAGCCCGAGGATTGGGGCGCCGGCCTCGACGCGGGGATCGCGGATCTGCGGATCGCCTTCTCCCCCGATCTGGGCTGCGCCGAGGTCGATCCCCAGGTCGCCGCGCGCGTGCGCGAGGCCGCCGAGGCCCTGGCGGAACTCGGGGCCGAGATCGTGGAGGTCTCGCCCGAGATCGACCACCCGATCGATCCGTTCCAGCGGATCTGGTTCACCGCCTCCTGCGACCTCTACGAGTCGCTCTCGCCCGCCGATCGCAAGAAGCTCGATCCGGGCCTCGTGGACAATGCCCGGCGGGCGGAGGACTGGCGCGCGGTCGATTTCTTCCGCGCCCTGACGGAGCGGGCCGCGCTCACCCAGGCGCTGGAACAGTTCAACCAGGAGTATCACCTCCTGATGACCCCCACGGTGCCGATCCCGCCCTTCGAGGCCAATCACGACGTGCCGCCGGGCAGGGGGATGACCGACTGGACCGAATGGTCGCCCTTCACCTACCCGTTCAACCTCAGCCAGCAGCCGGCTGCGTCGATCCCCTGCGGCTTCACCTCCGAGGGGCTGCCGGTGGGCTTCCAGCTCGCCGGGGGCAAGTTCGACGACCTGCGGGTGCTGCGCGCGGCCCATGCCTATCTCGAGGCGCATCCGCCGCGCTTCCCCGCCATTCCCGACCCGTCCGAGACGGCCGCCGCCTGAGCAGAAAGAGGACCCGACCATGATTTTCAGAACCAAGCAGGACGCCGAAAAAACCGCCGTCGACGAGGAAAAGTTCGTCTCGAAGCGGTTCACGCTGCGCGCCGACGGGATGGGCCATTCGGTCCACGAAACGTATATCAAGCCGGGCGAGTCGCTGCGCATGTGGTACAAGAACCACAAGGAAACCGTGATCTGCACCGAGGGGCGCGGGCGCATCGAGGACCTGACCGAGGGCGGGGCATGGGATCTCGAGCCCGGGTCGCTCTATGCCCTCGACAAGCACCAGAAGCACGTCCTGTCCAGCGAGGAGGGGATGACGGTGCTCTGCGTCTTCACGCCGTCTCTCGTCGGGCCGGAGAACCACGACGAGGAGGGAAGCTACCCGCTCTACGACGACGACGGCACCATCCTGAAGCATTGAGGCGCCGGGGAGGGGGCGATCGGTCGGCACCGCCTCCTCCCGCTTCCCTTCGCGTCCGGTGCCGGATCCCGTGCCGGTTTCCCGCGGGGGCAGAAGGGCGCATGAGGGAGGCGACACCGCGGCCGACGATCCCGGCGGATAGGCAGGGCCGAGTGGCCGGAATCCCCCCCCGCAGGAGGGGGCGCTGGCATCCGGCGGCCAGTCGCGCGGCGAAACCGGGGTGTTGCGGGGGCGGGGCCGCCGCCCGGCTCTCGCACTCGGCACCGGATGACCGTTGTCGGCTGTCTCTGTGCAGGTGCACCCGCCGTGACCGCGCGCGAACCAGTCTCTGCTCCGGCACCATCGGCACGGCCGCCGACATGGCGTCGACGAGCCCGAAGGGCGCCGCTCTCGCCGTCGATCACGAGGATCCCGGCCCCTCCGGGCCTCGCGGCCGCGTCACGGCGAGCGCGCCACCTCGTCGGCCTTCACCGCGCCCCGGTCGCCGCGCGGCAGGTCCGGCCCGGTGGTCGTGTCCTGCTCGGTCTGGTGCTCCATCTCGGAATTGATCTCGGCCCCGAGCAGCACGATGAAGGCCGAGAGCCACAGCCATGTCAGCAGGATGATCACCCCGCCGAGAGCCCCGTAGGATTCGTTGTAGCTGCCGAAATTGCGCACGTAGATCGAAAAGCCGATCGACCCCGCGATCCAGAGGATCGTGGCGATGACCGAGCCCCATGTCACCCAGCGCCATTCGGGATTCTCCCGCGACGGACCGTAGCGGTAGAGGACCGCCAGCCCGGCGACGGTGAACAACGCCAGGAGCGGCCAGCGCCCCCATTCCACCGCGGTCACGATCGCCTCCGGCAATCCCAGGGTGCCCAGCAGGGCGGGGACGACCACGGTGACCGCCAATGCGATCAGCAGACCCACGACCAGAATCAGGGTCAGGAAGAACGAGACGGCGTATTCCTTGACGTAGCCGCGCTTCTCTTCCTCGTCATAGGCGATGTTCATTCCCTCCATCAGGGTGCGCATGCCCTTCGACGCGCCATAGAGCGACAGGATCACGCCGACGATCGCGGCAAGACCCAGCCCGGTTTCGGAGTTCGAGGCCACGGATCGCGTCTGCTCCTGCAGGATGGAGGCGGCGTTCCGGGGCAGGACCGAGGCGACGGTCTCGAGCTGAGATTCGATCGTTGCGGGGTCCATGAACAGCCCGGTGATCGACATCAGCGCCGCGATCGCCGGGAACAGGGCCAGCAGGCCGAAAAAGGCAACCCCCGCCGAGACCACCGAGACATGGTCGGCGGTCAATTCCTCCCATACCCTGAGGACGATGTCGCGCCAGCCTTTGCTCGGGATGTCGCTCGGTTTGCGGGCATGGCGCCCGCGGCCGGTTGCTGCGGTCATTCTGGCCGTACTCTTTCCACGTTGAACTGTCGAAGAACCAAGACGCCCGGGGCGGGTTCCCCGCATCGCGATGCCCGGTCAGCCCTGTGACCCGCCCGGCGGCGGATCTGAGCCGCGCCGCACGCGAAAACGGCGGGCCCCCGGGGGACCCGCCGCTGATCGTCTCGTCCTGTCGGCCCGGTGGGGCTCAGGCGGCCTTGTCGGCGGCCGACTTGGCCTTCTGGGTCGCGCCCTCGGCATTGGCCGCGGCCTTGTCGGCGACCTCTTCGCCGGCCTTCTGGGCCTGCTCGGCGGTCTCCTGCCCGGCCTTCTGGGTCACGTCGGCGAAGTTCTGCGCGGTGCGCATGAACAGGTCCATCTGCTTCTGCGCGAAGTCGCTGTAGGCCTTGCCGTAATCGGCCGCCTCGTCGCGGACCTGCGTCACTTCGCGGACATTGGCGAGCGCTTCCTTGGTGGTCTCGCTGGCGATGTCGGCGGACCGGTTGCCGGCCTCGACGGCGACGCGCGTCAGGCGCTCGCCCATGCCGGCCCAGGTCTTGAAGACGTTCTGGTAGCCCTGCGGGTCGAACAGGCTCTGGATGTCGTTGGCGGCGGATTTCGCGTTCTGCTGCTTGGCCATGTCGGGTCTCCTTTCGGGAGATGATGTGTTTCGTGCGCTTCTGGACCACAGATGATGCCGCATCGCAGCATTTCAACCGGGGGCGGGCGGATCGCGCGGCGTTTTCCCGGCCGCCCGCCGCGCGCCCGGTTCCGGCGGCGAGGCTCCGCGCACGGTCGGCGAACCGGGCGCGGGTTCCCGCCAGCCGAGCCCTAATCGCCGGCCGGTGGCGTCGGGGTGTGGCCCTGCATGACGATCGCCGCACCTGCATCGTCGCCGCGTACAGGAGAGAGGTCTGCCCGAGCCCGCCGGTCCGGTTGCCAGACCGGCCTGCGGGCCTCCAGCCGTGCCAGGAGGCCGGCCAGGCATCGCACGGCCACGAAGGCGAGGGCGCCTGGCGACGTCCGCGGTCGGAGCAAGCGCGCGAGGAGCGCGGACCTCTGCTTCGGCGCGACAGGGGGGAAAAGACCGAGCCGGGCAAGTTCCATTTCCCCGCGGCGCCAGCGCGCGCGGCGCCTTACCCATCCGGTCAGATCGTCGGGTAGACTGCTCGTTGACACCACCTCGCGAACCAGATGCCGGCGATCGGCGGGGACCATGGCGGTCATGAAAACGTCGTCGCCCATCACCGACGGGAAGCGGTTCCAGCGCCTTCGACCGGCTGCCGAAATGCCGATAGCGCCGGCCCCCAGGAAACCGGCTCCCTGCGCATGGGGCAAGGCCAGCCAGCACGCGCCCACCGCGCGGGACAGGGCTGAGGCGCCCCTGTCGTCGAATGCGGGCAAAGCACCCGTCATCTCGGCGCTATCGTCTCGCAGCGGCGCGGTCAGGCGGAGAAGATCACCGGGGGCGAGCGACGTATCGGCGTCGAGATAGACCCGCGGGAACAGGTCGCCCAGGAGGTCGTCCCCGGCCTGCAGGGCCGCCGCCTTGCCGGGCGCGGCCAGTTCGATCACCCGGGCGCCGGGGGCGAGTCGACGGATCAGATCGGCGCTGCCGTCCCGGCATCCGTTGCAGACCCAGACGATCTCCGCGGCCGCACCTTCGGCCGCGGCGAGGAGCGCGGGCACCGTGCGGGGCAGGGTCACGGCCTCGTCGCGCACCGGCACGACGACGGAGAGGGCGGGCCCGCTCACCAGGCCATCCGCTTCCACAGCTTCCAGCGGCGCGTCACCCGGTCGGCCCAGAGCGCGGGGCGGGAGCGGTGCCGGTCGCCGTACCAGGGCATGAGTTGACGGCCGTCGCTCCGGTCCCAGTAATAGTTCGGCACCGGGTGGAAATTGCGCATCCTGAGATGGAACACCTCGCAGGCCGATCCCGATTGCGGCGGCACGATCCAGCGCCAGTCGCCTGCCACCCGCCGCCCCGCCGCCTGTTCGCGGCGGTGGAAGGTCATGAACTGCTCGGAAGCCGTATGATGGTCGACCATGGTCACGGCAGCGGCCTTGTAGGAGTGCAGGACGGCCCGGTTGAGCTCGGTCAGCGTCGCGTCGCGCCAATACGGATCGCGGGCCGGGGCGATCCCGAGGGCGCGGGCGGCCTCCGGCAGCAGATCGTAGCGGCGCGCATCCGCGAAGTTCCGCGAGGCGATCTCGGTCGCCATGTAGAAGCCGTTGAAGGGCGCGCAGGGATAATCGATTCCCCCCACCGACAGCACCATGCCCGAGACCACCGGCACCGCGTACCAGCGCAGGCCGAGCCGGGCCAGGTCGTCCCGCTCGGGATGGCGGATCGGCACCTCCCGCACCAGGCCCGGCGGCAGGTCGACCAGGTGGCGCCGGTCGTCCCGGCCGCGGATCATCCAGGGCAGGATGTCGAAGGCCGAGGGGTCGCGCGGCGCGCGCCAGCCCAGGCCCGTCGCGATCCGCGTCGCCTCGACATTCTGTCGGTCGCCCAGGATCGCCCCGCCGGGAAGGCTGTGGCCGGCATATTGCACGATCTGCGGGCTCTCGATCCAGGCGGGCAGATCCGAGCCCCGCACCGGCGCGAAGACCGTGATGAGCGATCGCACGCGCCCGTCCGACTGGGCCTCGGCCAGGTGGTCGTGGACATGCGCGGCGATGGCGTCGGGGGTTTCGACCGCGCGAGCGTCGATTACCTCGAGGCTCTCCCAGAACAACCGCCCGATGCAGCGCCCGTGGTTGCGCCAGGCGAGGCGTGCCCCGAAGGCGAGCTCCTCGGGGGTATGGTCATAATGGCCGTGCCGCTTCAGCGCCCGGCGCACTTCGGCCCGGCGCCGCTGCCGCTCGGCGCGGCCCGCCCCCCGGTGGTCGTGGAAGGCGTCGAGGAAGGCCCGCGCCTCCTCGCGCCGTTCCAGGGCCGAGATCCGGCGCAGGCGGCGCGCCAGCGGCGCGGCGGCGACCGCCTCGGTGGCCGGCGCGCGGAGGAAGACGGGGCGGTTCACATCAACCCGTCGAACTGGCGCGCCGAATCCCGCAAGGGCCGCGCATTGATCTGGTGCACCACCCGCAGCGCCCGCGCCTTGGCGCGGCGATAGGCCCGATCGCGCGGCGTGCGGAACCGGTAGGTCGCCCTCGCGCGGGCATCGACCCGCTCGCGCACGTCCAGGGCGGCCTCCGCTGCACCCGACTTCTCCATCGTGGCGCGCCAGATCGGCGTGCCGGTATGGAGCGTGAAATCGTTGAACCGCACCCGGCCCAGCCGCTCGGCGTGTTCCTCCAGGAAGTCCGCGGTCAGGTCCATGTCGGCGGCGGTCTCGCCGGGAAAGCCCTTGAACATGGTGCAGCGCACCGACAGGCCGGCGGCGTGGGCGTCGCGGATGAAGGTGGCGTTGCGCTCGACGTTCGCGCCCTTGCGCATGGCGTCGAGCATCGCCTGGCTGCCGCTCTCCAGCCCGAAGCTGACGCGCCGCATCCCGCCCTCGACCGCCGCGCCCAGATCGGCCCGCGACAGCCCGTTGTCGGCCCGGGTGTCGACATGGACCGTGCCGACCCATTCGGCTCCCTGGACGTAGCGACCGATGTTCCGGGCGATGCCGCGGATCATGCCGGGCCAGGAATTGAGCTTGAGGTCCAGAAACAGGAAGTTCGCCGTCGCGTGCCGGCGTGCCTGCTCCTGCATCTCCAGGAGCACGCTCTCCACCGACCGGGTGCGGAAGGTCCGCCCCGAGGTGGAGATCACGTCCGAGCAGAACACGCACTTGTCCCACTGGCAGCCCCGCCCCGTCATCACCGGCACGATCCGGGTCGGGTAGAGGTCCCAGGGGAAATCGGTGAAATCCGGCACCGGTGTCGAATCGAGGTCGCGCAGCGGCTTTGCCGGCGGCCCGGCGCGGCCGTCGGGCATCACCACGCCCGCCCGGCCCGCAAGGTCGCCGCCCGCGCACAGCGTCTCCACAAGGTCCGGCAGGTCGCGGTCTGCCTCCGCGCCGACGATGGCCGAGAGGCCGGGAAGGTTGCGCCACGCGGCCGCCACCTCCGAGAGGTTGAACATCGGTCCGCCGAGCAGGACGGGCACGCCGGCGGCCTGCGCCCGGCGCGCGATCTCGGCCACCGAGGCGCGGTGCTGCAGGTAGGCCGACAGCAGGATCGCGTCGGGCGGGTCGGCCAGAACCCGGTCGATTTCGGCCAGGACCCGGGGGTGGGGCGCCTCGATCCGCCGCGTGCGGAGGGACCGAAGTGCATCGCGTGCGCCCAGGACCGGGGCGAGGTCGGTCAGGTGGATCCGCCGCGCCCAGTGGTCGAGCCGGGTCTCTCGCCGCTCGCGCTGGGTGGCCGGCACGTCATGGGCGAGGGGAGAGATCAGCTCCACCCGGTGACCGCGCCCGCGGAGCGCCGCCGTCAACAGGCCCACGGCGAGGGTCGGAAAACTGGCGAAATTGTTCAGGTCGACGATCTGGACGCGATAATGGTCCATCCGGCCGGGGAAGGGCCGCGCCGGATCGGTCGGCACGGCCGGTCGCGCGGCCCGCATGGCGCGGGCGGAACGGTCGAAACGCTTCATGAAAATGCTCGGATCAGGGGCGGCAATCGCAATACGGAACGGCTCAACCCTTAGCCGGCGAGTCCTGCCCAAACAATTAAGTATCAAGATTATCAGCAATTTGCAATCTATAGTTGCCGAGTGCCTCCGAGCCCGTAGCGTCCGCATCCTCGCGTGGCATCCCGTCCACCCGCTCCGGCTCACTTGCACCTTCGGCCGCCCCGCAGCCCTGGTGGGAGTTTGACCCCGGTTCGCGGCCGGCACCTGGCGAACGTTCCTGAGATATCGCCCCTGCTGCCGCCATTTCCGTCATCAAAAGGCCTCCGACCGAGTGGTGAGGCCGCACCGCTGACGGTCGATGACATTCCGGCAGACCCGCCGGCCCCGCAGATCTTGGTGCTGATGGTCCGCAACGGCACCCGGGCCATGACACTCGCCACGCTCGACAGCCTGGTCCGGACGACCCGGGTGTCGCGCGAGGTTCTTCTGGCGGACAATGCGTCCACCGACGGCCCCGCGGCGGAATCTCGGCTTCGGAGAGGCGGTCGACCTCGCCGCGGAACAGGCGCGGGGAGGCCGTCTGTTGCTGCTCAACAGCGATCTCGTCTTGCCGGGGGCTGTCGACGACCTTCTGTCCTTCGCCGAAGGGCGGCCGGACGCGCTGATCCGGGCCGGGCGGACGGTTTTCGCCCACGGGCGGCAGGATCCGGCCTCGGCCCGGCGGCGTCGGCACGGCCCGGTCGCGCCCCCGCCAGATGGCGCAGATCTCCGCCGCCCGGATCGGGTTCGCCGGGCGGCGCATGGCGCCGCCGGCGCGCGGTCTCGCCGTGGCCCTGCTGCGCCTTTCCGCCCTGGGCAAGATTGCCGCGGGCGCTGCCGGATGGAGGGTCGCGCCGGAACGGGGCGCCGGGACGCCATGGTGGAGGGGGTTCTGATCACGCCGGCCGCGCGGGGGCCGCGTCCGTGAACCGCTCGGCTCCAAATCCCGCAGGTTTCCGCTCGGTGGAGCGCGCAGCCATGCGGCGGCGAAGCGGCCAAGGGTGGCCTTGCGCGCTCGGCGCCGGTCACGTGGGGGGCGGGTCGCCTCATGCCGGTCGCGAGGCCGCCGCCGGAAGGGGCGGAGCCGCCGGTTCGCGAGGCGCGATACGCAAGGCGCGCAGGGCGTTCAGGATCACCGCCACGTCGATGACCTCCTGCAGCAGGGCGCCCTGCACGGGCGAGAGGTAGCCGAAGGCCGCGGCGATCATGCCGAGGACCGAGAGCCCGATTCCGGCGACCACGCTCTCCACGGCGATCCGGCGGGACGCCCGGGCGATCTCGATCCCCGGGCCGAGGCGGTCGACCCGGTCGACGAGCAGAACGACATCGGCCGCCTCGGCCGACGCGGCCGCGCCCCGCGCCCCCATGGCGACGCCCACATCGGCCGCGGCCAGCGCCGGGGCATCGTTCACCCCGTCGCCCACCATCATCACCGGCCCCCCTTTGCGCTCGGTCAGGACGAGCAGAACCTTCCGGTCGGGCGTCAGGCCGGCGCGAAGCCCGTCGAGGCCGAGCCCTTCGGTCACGCGCTCGGCGACGTCGGCCCGGTCGCCCGTGGCGAGCAGGATGCGCCCGATCCCGCCCCGGCGCAGCCCGGCGATCATCGCCGCGACTCCCTCGCGCAGGGGGTCGGACATGACGAGGTGGCCCGCCATGCGGCCGTCCACCGCGACGGCCACGACGACGGAGCCGGCCGCCGTGGCCGGATAGTTCCCCGCCGTCCCCCCGACGCGGCCGGCCACGAATCCGTCGCCGCCGACGATGACCGCGCGCCCCTCGACCCGTCCGAGGACCCCTTCGCCGGGCCGCTCCGCCACCTCCGCCGGGGCGGGCAGGTGGAACCCCCGCGCCTTCGCCGCGGCGACGATGGCCTGCGCCACCGGGTGCTTCGACGCCTGGTCGAGCGCGGCGGCCAGGCGCAGGATGTCGTCCTCCTCCATCCACCCGCGACCGTCGATGGAGACGATGCGCGGGCGCCCCTCGGTCAGGGTGCCGGTCTTGTCGAGGATCAGGGTGCGGATACGGGCCATCGTCTCCAGCGGCCCCGCACCCTTCACCAGCACCCCGAAATGCGCCGCCCGCGACAGGCCCGCGACCAGCGCCACGGGCACCGCCAGGATCAGCGGGCAAGGCGTCGCCACGACCAGCACGGCGACCGCCCGGATCGGGTCGCCGCTGCCCCACCAGGCCGCCACCGCGATCGCCACGGTGACGGCGAGGAAGCCGAGCGACCAGCGATCCGCGAGGCGCGACATCGGCGCCTTCGACGCCTGCGCCGCCTCCACCAGGCGCACGATCCCCGCGTAGGTGCTGTCCTTCGCCGCCCGCGTCGCCACCAGGTCGAAGGCCTCGCCGGAATTGGTCGCGCCGCTCATGGCCTCGGCCCCGCGCGCCAGCCGCACCGGCAGGGATTCCCCGGTCAGCGCCGAGGTGTCCACGAAGGCCGCGTCCGAGGCCACGGTGCCGTCCACCGGCACCACGTCGCCCTGCCGGATCAGCAGCCGGTCGCCGGGCGCCACATCGTCGAGGGAGACCTCCTCGAACCCGCCGTTGCGGTGGCGCGTGGCCGTGCGGGGAACGCGTTCGAGCAGGGCGTGCATCTCGCGCCGGGCGCGGCCCTCGGCGAAGCTCTCCAGGAAGGTGCCGCCGGAATACATCACCGCCACCACCGCCGCCGCCAGCGTCTCGCCGAAGACGAGCGCCGCGGTCATCGACAGGGCCGCCACGATGTCGAGCCCCACCTCGCCGCGGCGCAGGCTGCGCAGGATCTCGATCACGAGCGCGACGAGCGGCGGGAGGACCCCTGCGAACCAGGCGATCTCGGCCCACTCGGACCGGCCGGCGGCGAGGAAGGCCAGACCGACGACCAGCCCCGCCACCGCGACGAGCAGGATCGCCGTCTTGAAGCGGTCTGTTCCGGCGTGACCCATGCGGTTCAACGTCCCTTGGCCGGGGCGGCCCCACCGGCGCATATGGGCTGAGGCCGCCCCGTGCTCACGCCCCTCGCGCCGGCGTCATCATCGCGCAGGCGAACGCGGGCGTCGAGCCGCGTTCCCGCGAACCGTCCCGCGGGGGGCGGACCGAACCCCCGGGCACGGGGACGGCAAGTGCCCGCGGCTCCGTCGGACGTGTCGCGCGACGGCCGCGCTGGGCATCCGGCAGCGCCCGAGGGGGCCTCAGTCGGCGCCCGTCACCCGGAATCCGGGGGCCTCGCCCGTCCCGATCACGCGCTGGAGCAGGAAGGCCCCGGCGGCGAAGGCCAGGCCGATGAGGTCGGTGAACAGGCCGCCCTCGATCATGAACAGCGCGGCGACGAGGAGCGCCAGCCTGTTGAACCAGGACGCCCGCGCGCCCAGGAACCACCCCTGCACCCCGGAGGAGAGCAGGAAGACGCCGATCGTCGCCGTGATGCCGGCGCGCAGCACCTCGAACCAGGTCCCGTCCATGAGCAGGGCGTTGTTGTAGAAGAACATGAAGGGGACGATGAAGGCGGCGATGCCGATCTTGAACGAGGCCACCGAGGTTTCCATCGGGTTCGCCCCCGAAATGCCCGCGGCGGCATAGGAGGCCAGCGCCACCGGCGGCGTGATGGCCGAGACCACCGCGAAGTAGAACACGAAGAAATGCGCCGTCAGCGTCGGGATGCCGAGTTCCACGAGGCCGGGCGCGACCACCGAGGCCGCCACCGCATAGGCCGCCGTCGTCGGCATCCCCATCCCCAGCAGGATCGAGATGCACATGGCAAAGACCAGCGCCAGCAGTTGCGAGGTCTGCGCCAGCCCCAGCAGCAGGTTGGAGAAGCGCGCGCCCACCCCGGTCAGGGAGATCACGCCCACGATGATGCCGGCGCAGGCACAGACGGCGATGATCTGGATCGACATGTATCCCGGCCAGCTCGAAGGCCTTCACGATCGAGGGCAGGCCCATCCGGTAGGGCGTGAGCCAGCTCACCACCGCCGCGGCGACGGTGGCGAGCGTGCCCGCCCGGATCACCGAATAGCCCATGAACAGCGCCACGATCAGGATGACGATCGGCAGGAACAGGTAGACGCGCGTGAGCATGGTGCGGATGCGCGGCAGCTCGTCGTCGCGCATGCCCCGCATGCCCAGCTTGGCGGCCTCGAAATCCACCATGAAATAGACCGAGACGAAGTAGAGGATCGCCGGGATCACCGCCGCCAGGGCGATCTCGGTATAGGGGATGCCGGTGATCTCGGCCATGATGAAGGCGCCCGCGCCCATGATCGGCGGCATGATCTGCCCGCCGGTGGAGGCGGCGGCCTCCACCGCGCCGGCGGTCTGCTTCTTGTAGCCGACCTTCTTCATCAGCGGGATGGTCAGCGAGCCGGTGGCCACGACGTTGCCGGCCGAGGTGCCGTTGATCATGCCCATCAGGCCGGAGGCGAAGATCGCCACCTTGGCCGGTCCGCCGCGCGCGCGCCCCGCGCAGGCGAAGGCGAAGTTGACGAAGTAGTCGCCCACCTTCGAGGCCTGCAGGAAGGCCGCGAAGATGATGAACAGGATGATGTAGGTCGAGCTGACCGCCGTGGTCGGCCCGAGGATGCCGGCATCGGTATAGACCTGGCTGAAGAAGCGCGCCCAGCCGATGGGCGGCGAGTTGAGGAAGCCGGGCATGTACTGCCCGAGGAAGACGTAGGCGAGGAAGACGCCCGAGATGATGACCAGCGCGAGGCCGGCCACCCGCCGGGTCAGTTCCATGATCAGGAGCGTGCCGGCGGTGGCGGCGATGGAGATGCCCACGGGCGCGAAGGGCGTGCCCGTGGAGTTGCGCATCAACGTGCCGTAGATGGTGATCAGGTAGGCCGCGACGGCGATGCCGCAGACGGCCAGCATCAGGTCGAGCCAGGCCACCCGGTCGCGGCGCCGCCGCGTGAGCCAGGAGGCGACGATTCCGCCCCCGGTCGCGACCATGAGCGGCACGCCGAAGAGCCAGATCTCCCAGAAGCGGATCGTCTCGTCGATCCCGGTCCAGCTGAAGCCGTTCGAGATCTTGATCGCGAACCACGCCGCCACGCCGAGCGACCACAGCGCCGGCGCCATGAGCGCGACGCCGATCCAGTTCAGCACCGGGGTCTCGGTCACGTCGTCCTCGGGATCCTTGCCGAATCCGGTCGCGGCATAGAGGACGAAGCCGAGGAGCAGCGCGCCGGCCACGTGGACGATGCGGAAGTTCCAGGTCTCCATCGGGAAGGTGGGCAGGAACGGGATCTCCAGCCCCGTCATCCGCTCGATGGACAGGCCGTTCAGCGCGGCGACGTGGAAGGCGGCATAGATCGCGGACAGGGCGCTGACCGCATAGAGGCGCCGGCCGGTGAAGATCCGACGGTTGGGGTCGATGGGTTCCTCGCCGGTATCCTCGGCGATCTCGAGATCCATCGGATCGGCTTCGCGCTCCGCCATGGCGGCCTCCTTGGCTGTCCGGGTGCGGGGGGCGCCCGCCCGGTCTTGCCCCGCCCGGCGCGTCGCCGTCGGGGTCGGTATGGCCGGGGCCGCGCCTCGGGCGGCGCGGCCCCGCGATCGTCCCGCCAAGCGGCGATCAGCCCTCGGGGGAGTAGATCATGTCGTCCGGGATGTCGGCGCCGGCGTTCTCCTCGAACCAGCGCGCGGCGCCGGGATGCCACATCAGGACATTGTTCTTGTCCCAGTTCTCCGGCACCGTGCTCTCGGCCGCGCGGTGGATGTTCACCATCCGCTCGTTGTCGGACATGACGATGTCGGTCGCCGCATAGACGAAGCTTTCCGGCAGGTCGCAGCCGGCGATGGCGAAGTTCCACATCGAGACCGAGCGCGCCGGCTCCTCGAGCGTGGAATAGGTGTCGGCCGCGATCTCGTAGGCGGCGACCGGGAACTCATCGAGCAGCGCGGCCTGCTCGTCCTCGGTGAACTCGATGATGTTCACGTCGGTCTGCACCTCCAGCTGGCTGACCGCCGGAACCGGCACGCCGGCGGCGAAGGCGATCACGTCCAGCAGCCCGTCCTGCAGCTGCCCGCCGAGATCCGACCAGCCGCCGTTGCGCCGCTCGTAGTTCACGCCCAGCGTGTCCATCATCCGCGGGAAATAGGTGTCGGAGGTGGAGCCGGCCGGGCCGAAGCCGATCCGCGCCCCGTCGGGAATGTCTGAGACGGCCTCGATCCCCGAGGAGGACAGCGCCGTGACCGAGAAGGGCGTCTGGTACATCGGGAACATCGCGCAGGCGCCGGTCATCTCCAGCCCCGGGGCGATCGGGTTCTCACCGGCCATGGACTCCGCCGCCGGGCCCATCGTGGTCATGCCGAAGGCCGCGTCGCCGTTATGGACCAGGGCCATGTTCTGCATCGGCCCGCCGGTGACCTCGCCGCCACCCGAGATGCCGAGCTCGTCGGCCACCAGGTTCGCCCAGCCCGAGCCATAGGCGAAATAGGTGCCGCCCTGGCTGGCGGTGCCCACGGTGAAGCTGCCGGGCCAGCCCTCGCGGTCTCCGTATTCCTCCTGCGCCAGCGCGGTGGTGGCGGTCGCGGCGCCGAGCGCGGCGGCGCCCAGCAGCCTGGCGGACATGGTGAATCGGCTCATCGTTTCCTCCCTTTTCTTGTCGCGCCGGCCGGGATCCTTCGTCCCGACCGATCAGAATGCGTATACGACATGGGGGGAAAGGCGCACAATCACTGTATCCCCGCGCGGCCCGAAACGGGCCCCGGCCGGGCGCGCCACGCCGCCGACGCGCCCGCTCGTACCGGCATGGAGGACGATCCGCGGCCGCGCGGGCGGATTGTCGCGGGTTCCGCCGGCGGCCGGGACGGCCGGCGCCGGGAGGCGAACGGGTCCGCTACTGGCAGACGGAGACGAGGCGCTCGTAGCGCTGCACGATCCAGCCCGGCGCGTCCTCGGGGATCGATTCGTCGATGGCCGCCTCGCTGCGGGCGAAGACATTGGCCGAGCGGCTGTTGTCCACGGCGGCGATGCTCTCGGTCGCGCCGAGCCGGTCGTAGACCACGAAGGCGACCGCCACGAGGAGCAGCCCGCGCGCCACGCCGAAGATGAATCCCAGCCCCCGGTCGACCGGCCCGAGCGCGGAATCCTGCACCGCTCCGGCGAGGAGCGGCGTGAAGATCGACACCACCACCAGCATCACCGCGAAGACCGCGGCAAAGGCCACGATGATCGACAATTCGCAGCTGTCGGCGAGGTAGCGGTCGAGATAGGGGATCTCCTGCACCAGCGGCTGCGCCGCCGCCGCCAGCGCGAAGGCGGCGATGGCGGCGATCACCCAGCCCGCGATCGCCATGATCTCTCGCACCAGTCCCCGCGAATAGGCCAGGATCGCCGAGACGACCAGGATCAGCGCGACCACGCCGTCGATGATGGTGAAGCCGTCCATTCGCGTTCCCTATCCTGCGCCGAAGATGTCGCCCACGAGCCCGGCGAGGTCGGGATACTGCCGCATCCCCATGCCGTCGGCGGCCAGCGCCTTGGCCTGCGCCGGCGCGATCGCGGTGGAGAAACCAAGTTTGGCCGCCTCTTTCAACCTGTTTTCCGCCTGTCCCACCGGGCGGAGCGCGCCCGACAGGCTGATCTCGCCGAAGACGACCGCGCGTTCCGGCAGCGCCACGTCCTCCCGCGCCGACAAGAGCGCCGCGGCCACGGCGAGATCCGCGGCCGGTTCGCGCACCCTGAGCCCGCCGGCCACGTTGAGATAGACGTCGAGCCCCGAGAACGGGATCGCGCAGCGCGCCTCCAGCACGGCGAGGATCATCGCCAGCCGCGCCCCGTCCCAGCCCACGACCGAGCGGCGCGGCTGCGCCGTGGGCGTGGGGGCGACGAGCGCCTGGAACTCGCACAGGACGGGGCGCGACCCCTCGATCCCGGCGAAGACCGCCGCCCCCGGCTGGGGATTGTCGCGCTCGCCCAGGAACAGGGCCGAGGGGTTGGCGACCTCGGCCAGCCCCGCGCCGGTCATCTCGAAGACGCCGATCTCGTCGGCCGGGCCGAAGCGGTTCTTCACCGCCCGCAGGATGCGGAACTGCAGCCCCCGCTCGCCCTCGAAATAGAGCACCGTGTCGACCATGTGCTCGACCACGCGGGGGCCGGCGATCTGCCCCTCCTTGGTGACATGGCCGACGAGCACGACCGAGATCCCGTGCCGCTTGGCGAAGGTGGTCAGCTCATGCGCCGCGGCGCGGACCTGGGCCACCGATCCCGGCGCGCTGTCGACGCTGTCGACCCACATGGTCTGGATCGAATCGATGATCGCCACGTCGGGCTTCTCGGCCTCCAGCGTGGTCAGGATCTCGCGCAGGTTGGTCTCGGCCGCGAGCTTTACCGGCGCGTCGCCGAGGCCCAGCCGCGCGGCGCGCATCCGCACCTGCGCGCGCGCCTCCTCGCCCGAGACGTAGATGCAGCCGAGCCCGGCGCGCGCGAAGCTCGCCGCCGCCTGCAACAGCAGGGTGGACTTGCCGATGCCCGGATCGCCGCCCACCAGGATCGCCGAGGCCGGCACCAGCCCGCCGCCCAGCACCCGGTCGAACTCGGCGATGCCGCAGGCCGCGCGGGGCGGCGCGGCCTCCTCGGCGCCGAGATCGGACAGCACCATGCCGCGGCCCCGCTTCTTGCCCAGCGACTTCGCGCCGGGGCCGGCGGAGAGCGGCACCTCCTCGACGATGGTGTTCCAGGCGCCGCAGGCGTCGCAGCGCCCCGACCACTTGGAATGGGCCGCGCCGCAGGCCTGGCAGACAAAGGTCATCGGTTTCGCCATGGCCCCGTTCTGCCGCTCCGGGGCGGCGGCGGCAAGGTCACTCGGCGGCGCGGCTGCGGTTCAGGGCGACGACGCGGCGCCCGGCGCCGGTGTCGGGCCAGCCCGGATCGCCCAGCAGGTCGCCCAGTTCGGCGCGCAGCGCGGAGACCTCGCCATCCATCTCGGCCTCGGCCGCAGTCACCGTGTCGAGCCGCCGCCGCAACTCCCGCCCCACGTCCCGCGCCCGGGCGATCCGCTCCTCGAACAGCGCGATCTCCTCCTCGCGGTGGCGCAGGAAGCCGCGCGCCCGGGCGACCGCCTCGTCGCTGTAGACCTGCGCCAGCTCGCGCGAGGCGAAGGACATCTTCGCCGCCTGTTCCAGGATGTCCGGCTCCAGCGATCCCAGGTCGGGATGGGCCTGCAGGAACAGGATTCGCGCCTTCACGGCCTCGTATTCCGAGGCGAGGCCGAAGGTATCGGCGCGGTCGGCGGCGTGGCAGATCCGGTAGGCCTCGGCCACGTCCGACAGGCAGAGGCCGAAATCCCGGTGCGTGCGCTCCAGCCGCATCACGCGGAAGGCGCCCGGCAGCACCGCCAGGATCGCCACGAGGAGGAGCAGGAGACCCGCCTGCGCGGCAAGCCCGGCATCGGGAATCTCCGTCGCGCCGATCCGCAGGGGCAGGGCGAGCGTGGGCGCGAGCCCGGCCGCGCCGGCCAGCGTGAGGGCCGCGAGCGTTAGAGCGGCGAGGCCCAGGATCGCCGCGGCGACTCGGTGGACCCACCCCGCGAGCGCGAGGGGAATGGGGCGCGGGTGGGCCATGAACTCGTCCTCCGGTCAACTAGCCGGGGTGGAGCGTGGACCTTCGCCGTGAAGGAATCGTTTCGGCGGATTTCAGCCGATGGCGCGGCGGTAGCGATCCCCGAGCGCGGTCAGGATCTCGTAGCCGATGGTGCCCGCCGCCTCGGCGAGGTCGTCGACGCGCTGGTTGGTCCCGAGGATCTCCAGCGTCTCGGGCACCTCGTCCAGGTGCGAGACATCGGCGGTCAGCAGGTCCATCGACACCCGCCCGACCAGCGGGCAGGGGATATCGCCGTGCCACAGCTTGGCCCGGTTGCCCATGGCGCGGATGATCCCGTCGGCATAGCCGGCGGAGAGCGTCGCCACCCGCGTCGGCCGCTCGGCGGCCCAGGTGCCGCCATAGCCCACGATCTCGCCCGGCGCGACATCCCGGACCTGGATCACGGGGGCATGCAGATGCACCACCGGTCGCGCCCCCGCGAAGGGCAGCCCGCCATAGAGGCCGATCCCCGGCCGCGTCATCCGGAAATGGTAGTCCCGCCCCATCAGGATGCCGCCCGTCGCCCCCAGCGAAAGCGGCACGTCGATCCCGTCGGTCATCCGCCGGAAGGCGGCGAGCTGGCGCGCATTGGTGGGATCGTCCGGATCGTCGGCGCAGGCCAGGTGGCTCATCACATGGACCGGGCCCTGTCCCATCACCAGGTCGCGGGCCGCCTGCCACTCGGCGTCCTCCAGCCCCAGCCGGTTCATGCCCGAATCGAGCTGCACGCCGAAGGGATGGCCGGGCAGCGCCTCGAAATGCCGGCTCATCTGCTCGATGGAGTTCAGCATCGGGATCAGGCCATGGGCGCGCAGCGCCTCCGCGTCGCCGGCCATGTGGCCGCCGAAGACCATGATCCGCGCCGCGGGCCCCAGCGCCGCGCGCGCCGCCGCGCCCTCCTCGGCCACGGCGAGGAAGAAGGTCCGCGCCCCGGCGCGTTGCAGGGTCGTGGCGACCGGCGCGATCCCGAGCCCGTAGCCGTCGGCCTTGACCACCGCGGCGGTCTCGCAATCCGGGGCCGAGGCGGCATCGAGCGCGCGCCAGTTCGCCGCGAGGGCGTCGAGGTCGATCTGCAGATGGGCCGTTGCCATGCCCGCCTCGTGGGCCACGCGCCGCCGCCGGTCAAGGCGAATCGCGGCCCCTCTCAGGGGCCCGCCGATGGTGTCCCGACAGCTACCCGGCGCGGGGCCTGCGCCTGTCGGGCCGGGCATCCGGCCCCCGCGCGACACCCGGCCGGCGTTGGCGCTGCGCCCGCCCGGTGGGGTCAGGGCTCGATCCGGGCATTCTCCTGCCAGGGCTTCACCAGGTTGCCGAAGCGGGTGAAACGGCCCTCGAAGGACAGTTCCACCGTGCCGATCGGGCCGTGGCGCTGCTTGCCGATCACCACCTCGGCGCGGCCGTGGAGCCGCGCCATCTCGTCCTGCCAGGCGGCCATCTTGTCGAGCTCGTGGTCGCCCGGCTTCTCGCGCTCCTTGTAGTATTCCTCGCGGAACACGAACATCACCACGTCCGCGTCCTGCTCGATGGAGCCGGATTCGCGCAGGTCCGACAGTTGCGGGCGCTTGTCCTCGCGCGCCTCCACCTGGCGCGACAGCTGCGACAGCGCCACGACGGGGATGTCGAGTTCCTTGGCGATGGCCTTGAGCCCTTGCGTGATCTCGGAGATCTCGTTGACCCGGTTCTCGCCCCGCCCGGTGCCGCGTACCAGCTGCAGGTAGTCCACGAACAGCGCGTCCAGCCCGTGTTCGCGCTTCAGCCGCCGGGCGCGCGCGGCCAGCTGGCTGATCGGCAGGGCGGGGGTGTCGTCGATATAGAGCGGGCAGGCCTCCAGCGACTTGGCCGCCTCGACGAAGCGGCGGAACTCGCCCTCGCTCATGTCGCCGCGGCGGATCTGCTCGGAAGGGACCTCGGAGGCCTCGGAGAGAATCCGCGCGGCCAGCTGCTCGGCCGACATCTCCAGGCTGTAGAAGCCGACGACGCCGCCGTCGATCGCGCCCTCGCTTCCGTCGGGCTTCTGGCCCTTGCGATAGGCCTTGGCGATGTTGAAGGCGATGTTGGTGGCCAGCGACGTCTTGCCCATCGAGGGCCGCCCGGCGAGGATCAGCAGGTCCGACTGGTGCAGCCCCCCAGCTTCTTGTCGAGATCGACGAGCCCGGTGGAGATGCCGGCCAGCCCGCCCTCGCGCTGATAGGCGGCGTTGGCGACGTTCACCGCGTCGGTCACCGCCCGCAGGAAGGACTGGAAGCCCTGCGCTGCGTGCCCCGCCTCGCCCAGCTTGTAGAGCGCCTGTTCCGCCTCGACGATCTGCTCCCTGGGCTCGGAGGCGACGTCGACCTTGGCCGCCTTGGTGGAGATGTCGCGCCCCAGTTCGATCAGCTTGCGGCGGATCGCCAGGTCATAGAGCATCTGCGCGTAGTCGCGCGCGGCATAGGCGCTGATCGCCGCGCCGGCGAGCTTCACCAGATAGGCGGGGCCGCCGAGATCCGCGAGGCCCGGCTCGTCGGCGAGGAAGGATTTCAGCGTCACCGGCGAGGCCAGCTGGTTGCGCGCGATGCGCGCCGCGGCGACCTCGTAGATCCGGGCATGGACCGGATCGTAGAAATGGCTCTCGTCCACCACCGCGGCGACCCGGTCGTAGACGTCGTTGTTGGTCAGGATCGCGCCGAGAAGCTGCTGCTCGGCCTCGATCGAATGGGGCAGCCATTCCGAGGCGCCCTGGTCGCCCTCGGGTGCGAAACTCGTCACCTTGTTCATGCTCTGGCCCCTTGCCTCTGCTCCCGGTCTGGCGCCGGTGAGGTCCGGCTTAGTCCCGCGCGGGGGCCCCGATCAAGCCGGGATAAGTCGGGGGATGCTTTTCCGCTCACGTCAATATCTGGCGCGGCGGCCCCTGCAAGCCCCGCGATCTGGGGCGGGGCAGGGCGGGCCGGATTGCCCGAAAAACTTCTCCACAGGTATCCGGGGATATGTGGACAAGTCGCCCGGCGCGGGGGGCTCAATCGCCGGACCGCGCCGCCTGCCAGCCGCGCGGATCGGACAGGAACGCCTCGACGCCGGCCAGCGTCTCGGCATCGAAGGCGTCCCGCGCGCGCGCCTCCGCAAGGACGTCCCACCATGTGCACAGGTGGTGCAGCCGCACGCCGTGATCGCCCAGGGTGGTCTCGGTCTCGGGGAAGATGCCGTAGGAGAAGATCACCGCCGCATGGCCGCACCTGGCCCCGGACTCGCGGATCGCCTCGACGAAGGACAGCTTCGAGCCGCCGTCGGTGGTCAGGTCCTCCACCAGCAGCACCCGGTCGCCCTCGGCCATCACGCCCTCGATCCGGGCGTTGCGGCCGTAGCCCTTGGGCTTCTTGCGGATATAGGTCATCGGCAGCGCCATCCGCTCGGCCACCAGCGCGGCAAAGGGGATGCCCGCCGTCTCGCCGCCCGCCACGCTGTCGAAGGCCTCGAACCCCGCCTCGCGCAGGACCGTGGCGACGAGGAAATCCATCAGCGTCGCCCGGATCCGCGGAAAGGAGATCAGCCGCCGGCAATCGATATAGGTGGGCGAGGGAAGGCCCGAGGCCAGCGTGAAGGGGGAGGCGGCGTTGAAATGCACCGCCCCGCTCTCCAGCAGCATGGCCGCGGTCAGGCGCGCGATCTCCTCGCGGGGGGGGAAGCCGCCCGGGATCACGAGGGCCGCCCCGTGGGCGAGCGCGAGACCGGGTTGCGGTAGGTCATGCGGCGCACCGATCCGGTCTTGGAGCGCATCAGGATCGTCTCGGTCGTGAAGTAGCCCGGCTCGCGCCTGATGCCTTCCACGACCGATCCGTCGGTGACGCCGGTGGCGGCGAAGATCACGTCGTCGGTGACCAGGTCGTCGCGGGTATAGACCCGGTCGAAATTGGTGATCCCGGCCTTGGTCGCGCGGCCGCGCTCGTCCTCGTCGCGGAAGATCAGCTTGGCATACATCTGCCCGCCCATGCATTTCAGCGCGCCGGCGGCGAGCACGCCCTCGGGCGCGCCGCCCGAGCCCATGTACATGTCGATGCCCGTCCGCGCCGTCTCGGCGCAGTGGATGATGCCGGCCACGTCGCCGTCGGTGATCAGCCGAACGGCGGCATCGGTGGAGCGGATGCTCTCGATCATGTCCTCGTGGCGGGGACGGTCGAGCACGCAGACGGTGATGTCGTGGGTGGAGACGCCCTTGGCCGCGGCCAGCGCCGAGACGCGCTCCGACGGGCTCATGTCCATGGTCACGACGCCGGGGCGGAAGCCGGGGCCGACGGCCAGCTTGTCCATGTAGACGTCGGGCGCGTGCAGCATCGAGCCGCGCGGCCCCATCGTGATCACGGTCAGCGCGTTGGGCATGTCCTTCGCCGTCAGGGTCGTGCCCTCCAGCGGGTCGAGCGCGATGTCGACCTCGGGGCCCGATCCGGTGCCGACCTCCTCGCCGATATAGAGCATCGGCGCCTCGTCGCGCTCACCCTCGCCGATGACGACGGTGCCCCGGATCTCCAGCTTGTTCAGCTGGTCGCGCATGGCGTTGACGGCGGCCTGGTCGGCGCTCTTCTCGTCGCCCCGGCCGATCCACTGCGCCGAGGCCAGCGCGGCGGCCTCGGAGACCCGGGCGAGGCCCAGGGACAGCATGCGGTCGTTGAAGTCCTGCGTCGGCATTGGCGGGCCTTTCCTGCTCTCGGGTCGGCGCCTGTCTAGCCCGGCCCGCGGCGGTCCCACAAGGCCGTTACCCGGAGGCGGACGGCCGCTTGCCGGCGGGGCCCTAGTTCGGGATTTCCTCGATCCTCAGCGCGACCGGATCGCCGACCATCACGCCGGTTTCGGCCATCGCCGCGATCGCGCGGTCGAGATCCGGCCGCGCCGCGCGGTGGGTGACGATCAGCACCCGCGCGGTGGTCTCCACATGGTCGTACTGCCGCATCCGGTCGATGGAGATGTCCGCCTCGCCCAGCGCCGCGGCGATCTTGGCCAGCGCGCCGGGGCGGTCCTCCAGGTCCATCCGCACGTAATAGGGCGCGGCGGAGCCCGATGGCGCGCGCACGACCGGCTTCAGCGAGGCGGCGGGCTGGCCGAAGGTCGACAGCCGGGTGCCCCGGGCGATCTCCATGATGTCCGACAGGACCGCGCTGGCCGTCGGGCCCTCGCCCGCGCCGGCCCCGCGCAGGACGATCTGCCCCGCCGCGTCGCCCTCCAGCACCACCATGTTCGTCGCCCCCTCGAGCTGCCCCAGCGGCGATTTCGCCGGCACGAGGCAGGGCGACATGCGCGCCTCCAGCCCGCTATCCGTCATCTGCGCGACGCCCAGCAGCTTGACCTTGAACCCCATGTCGGCGGCATGGCGGATATCGGCGATCGACACCCGCTCGATCCCCTCCAGCTGCACGCCGGAGAAATCGACCCGCGTGCCGTAGGCGATCGCAGCCAGCAGGGCGAGCTTGTGGCCCGCGTCGATGCCGCCCACGTCGAGTTGCGGATCGGCCTCCAGATAGCCCAGCGCCCTGGCCTCGGCGAAGACCGTGTCATAGGGCAGGCCGGCATCCTCCATCCGGGTCAGGATGTAGTTGCAGGTTCCGTTCATCACCCCCATCACCCGCTCGATCCGGTTGCCGGCGAGCCCCTCGGTCAGCGCCTTGACGCAAGGAATCCCGCCTGCCACCGCGGCCTCGAAGCGCAGGGCGAGGCCCTTCTCCTCGGCCGCCTCGGCCAGTTCCTGGCCGGACAGGGCGAGCATCGCCTTGTTGGCGGTGACGATGTCCTTGCCCGCGGCGATCGCGGCCTCGACCGTCGCCTTGGCCGGGCCGGCCTCGCCGCCGATCAGTTCCACCACCATGTCGACGTCGTCGCGCCCGGCCAGGGCCGCCGGATCGTCCTCCCAGGCATATCCCGAGAGGTCGACGCCCCGGTCGCGGCGGCGGTCGCGGGCCGAGACGGCCGAGATCTCCACCGGGCGGCCGGCGCGGGCGGAGAGGAGGTCGGCGCGGGTCTGGACGATGCGGACCACGCCCGTGCCGACGGTGCCGAGCCCGGCGATGCCGAGGCGGAGGGGGGTGGTCATGGCGTGTCTTCCTTCGTCGCTTGGGCCCGGTCGCCGCTCCGATACCGGCTTTCGGGGCCGGATCAAAGGGGCCTAGCGCAACCCCTCGGCGCGCTGGCGCAGCCGGTCGGCGCGGTCGGCGTCCGCCGACCCGTCCGGGGCCGGGGCGTCGGACATCTCCGCGGCGCGGTCGCGCAGCGCGTCCGCGCGTGCATCAAGCCCGGGGCCGAGCTCCGGGTCGGGCTCCGGCATCTCCGCGGCGCGGTCGGTGACGTCGCCGAAGGGGACAAGTTCGGGCCAGTCCGCCCGCGCGGCCGCCTCGCTTTCCGGCACGTCGAGCTCGGGCATGGCGCAGGCGGCCAGAAGGGGCAGGAAGAGGAGCGTGGCGCGCATCGGACCGGCGGGGTTGGTTGCACCGCCACCCTAGGGGCGGGGCGCGCGCCGGTCCACGGCGAAACCGTGCAGCGGCGAAGACCGCCGCCCGGGGGGCGCCGAACGCCCCGCGGCGAGGCCGGCAATCAGGTCATCGCCGCCTTGAGCGCGGCCAGCCGGGCCACGGGGTCGGGCGCCGCCCAAAGCTCCTCGCCGAAGGCGAGGAAATCCGCCATGCGCCAGAGGGTTCCGACCCGATCCTCGTCCAGCCCGCCGGAGGCGACGACCGGCACCTCGATCATCTCGGACCACCAGGCGAACAGCTCGTCGGGCGCCCGGTCCCGGCCCAGGTCGGGGCCACCGACGGGGCCGAACTCGACATAGTCGGCCCCCATCTCGGCGGCGGTCATGCCGTCGTGCCGGGACGCGCCGCAGAAGGCGCCCACCACGGCATCCGGGCCCAGATCGGCGCGCGCCGTCTTCACGGCGCGCGATCCGTCCGTCAGGTGCACGCCGTCGAGCCCCGCGCGTTCGGCCAGCTTCCAGTGATCCGCGATCACCAGCGCCACGTCGCGCGGCTCGGTCACGGCCCGGAGCGCGTCGGCCGCGCGCATCAGCGTGTCCTCGTCGCGGGTCGCGAGGTCGAGGCGCAGGCAGGCCACGGCCTGCGCGTCGAGAAGCCGGGCGAGCGTCTCCGCGAAGCGCTGGGGCTCGATCTGCGGGGGCGTCACCAGATAGGTCTGCGGGGTCTCGTCGGTCATGGCGTCCTCCTGTGGCGGGCCCGGGCGCGGCATAGCGAAGGCCCGCGCGCTTGACCATGCTTGCCCGCGCGCCGGGCGGGCGCTAGACGCCGCTCCCATGTCGGACAGCCCCACCATGATCCTCGTGCGCCCGCAGATGGGCGAGAATATCGGCGCCGCCGCGCGGGCCATGCTGAATTTCGGCCTGACCGACATGGCGCTGGTCGCGCCGAGGGACGGCTGGCCCAATCCCCAGGCGGTGGCCATGGCCTCGGGCGCGGGCCGGGTGCTGGACCGGGCCCGGCTGGCCGGATCGGTGGCCGAGGCGGCGGAGGAGTGCGACTACGTCTTCGCCACCACGGCGCGGCCGCGCGACATGGTCAAGCCGGTGCACGACCCCGAGAGCGCGATGGCCGAGGCGCGGCGCCTGATCGGGCAGGGGCGGCGCGTGGGCGTGATGTTCGGCCCCGAACGGGCGGGGCTGGAGAACGACGACGTGGCGCGCGCCAACGCGGTGGTGACGGTCCCCGTGAACCCCGACTTCCCGTCGCTGAACCTCGCCCAGTGCGTTCTCTTGATGGGCTACGAATGGCGCCGCGGCGCGGTGGACCGGACCCTGCCCGAGGCGCCCGACATCGCGCCCGCGGGCGAGGTGGACCGCCTGGCCACCCACTGGGAGGAGCGGCTGGAGGCGGCGGGGTTCTTCTTTCCGCCCGAGAAGGCGCCGCACATGAAGCGCAGCTTTCGCAACCTGTGGTCGCGGATGCCGGTGACGCGGGCGGATGTCCAGCTGATGCACGGGGCGTTGCGGCAACTGGTCCGGGGCCGGGGCGGCTGACTTGCGGCACCCGTCCGGTCGGAATAGCGTCGCGCGCGACCCCAGGGCCCGGAGGCAGAGCATGGCGGCGAAGCGCGCGATCTTTCAGGAGGTGGAGGAGACCTCCCGTCCGACGGACACGCCGAAGGGCGGCATGATCGACGCCCGGCCGCGCGGCGCGCGCCGCGCCGTGCGCCTCTGGCTCGGCGTGCTCTTCGCCCTCGTGGTCGCGATGATCGCGGTGGGCGGGCTGACCCGGCTGACCGATAGCGGCCTGTCGATCACCGAATGGCGGCCGGTGACCGGCGCGCTGCCGCCGCTGAGCGCGGAGGCCTGGGAGGCCGAGTTCGAGCGGTACCGGCAGATCCCGGAATACGAGCTGCAGAACACCGGGATGACGCTGACGGAGTTCAAGACGATCTACTGGTGGGAATGGGGCCACCGGCAGCTGGGGCGGGTGATCGGGCTGGTCTGGGCGCTGGGCTTCGCCGGCTTCCTCGTGACGCGCAAGATCCCGCCGGGATGGACGGGGCGGCTCCTCGGGCTCGGCCTGCTGGGCGGGCTGCAGGGGGCGATCGGCTGGTGGATGGTGTCCTCGGGGCTGACCGACGACATGGTGGATGTCGCCTCCTACCGGCTCGCCACCCATCTGGGCCTGGCCTTCGTGATCCTCGGCCTGATCGCCTGGTACATGCTGTCGCTGTCGCGGCCCGAGGCGGACCTGATGCAGGCGCGCCGCGGGCGGGAGCACCGGCTGGCCTCGCTCTCCGGCTGGCTGATCGGCGCCGCCTTCCTGCAGATCCTGCTGGGCGCGCTGGTCGCGGGGATCGACGCGGGGCGCAACTACACCGACTGGCCGTTGATGGCGGGGGGTATCCTGCCGCCCGACCCGCTGCAGATCGAGCCGGTCTGGCGCAACTTCTTCGAGAATGACGGTCTGGTGCAGTTCATGCACCGGGTGGCGGGCTATGCGCTCGCGGCCTTCGCGGTGGTGATCTTCGTTCTTGCCCGGCGCTCGCCCCATCGCAAGACGCGCGCCGCATATCACGCGATCCTCGCCATGGTCGCGCTGCAGGTGCTGCTGGGCATCGCGACGGTGATGTATTCGGCGCCCTGGCACCTGGCGATCCTGCACCAGCTGGGCGCCGTGGCGCTGTGGGTGCTGATCCTGCGCGGCCGTCACCAGAACGCCTATCCCCGGGCGCAATCCGTGCGCGAGGCGGCATGAGCGCCTATGACGAGCTGATGGCCTTCCAGCGCGCGACCGAGGCGCTGGGCCAGGTGGCGATGCGCCTGTCCTGGGACCAGGAGACGGTGATGCCGCGCGGCGCCGCCGGGCAGCGCGCCGAGGAGATCGCGGTGGTCGAGGGGCTGCTCCACGCCCGGCGCACCGATCCCCGAATCGGCGACTGGCTGGCGGCGGCCGAGGCGCCCGATGCCGCGGGGGAGGCCAGCCTGCGCGAGATCCGCCGCAGCTACGACCGCACGATGCGGGTGCCCGCGCGGCTGGCCGAGGAGATCGCCCGCGTCACCTCGATGGCCCAGGGACACTGGGCCACGGCTCGGGCGGCGGATGATTTCGCCGCCTTCGCCCCGGTGCTGGACCGGGTGGTGGCGTTGAAGCGGGAGGAGGCGCAGGCCCTGGCCGATGGCGGCGACCCCTACGACGCGCTGCTCGACGATTTCGAGCCCGGCGCGACCACGGCGACGCTGACGGGCATGTTCGGCGCCCTGCGTCCGCGACTGACCGCGTTGCGTGACCGGATCCTCGGGGCCGAGCGGCCGCCCGCCGGGCTGGAGGGTACCTTCGACGAGGCGGCGCAGCTGGCGCTGTCGGCGGACCTCGCCCGCGCCTTCGGCTACGACATGGCGCATGGCCGGATCGACCGCGCGGTGCATCCGTTCAGCTCGGGCGGCGGGCAGGACGTGCGGATCACCACCCGCACCGATCCGGCGGACCCGTTCAACTGCCTCTATTCCACGATCCACGAGGTCGGCCACGCGACCTACGAGCAGCGGATCGCCGAGCCGTACCGATTCACGCCGCTGGGCCGGGGCGTGTCGATGGGCGTGCACGAGAGCCAGAGCCGGCTCTACGAGAACCAGCTGGGCCGCTCGCGCGCCTTCACCGGCTGGCTGCACGGACGGATGGAGGCGGCGTTCGGCCCGCTGGGGCTGGACGCGGAGGCCTTCTACGCCGCCGTGAACCGGCTCCATCGCGGCCATATCCGCACCGAGGCGGACGAGGTGCAATACAACCTCCATGTCTTGCTGCGCTTCGACCTGGAGCGGGAGATGATCGCCGGCACGCTCGCGCCGGCGGATCTCGAGGAGGCCTGGAACGCGCGGTTCGAGACGGATTTCGGCTATCGCCCCGAACGGGCGTCGCAGGGCTGTCTTCAGGACGTGCACTGGTCGGTGGGTCTGTTCGGCTATTTTCCGACCTACACCCTCGGCAATGTCTATGCCGGCTGCCTGCACGCGGCCCTGCGCCGCGACCTTCCCGACCTTGACGCGGCGCTCGCCGCGGGCGACCCGTCGCCGGCCACCGACTGGCTGCGGGACCGTGTGCAGGTGCATGGCGGCCGCTACCGCCCCCGCGACGTGGTGGCCCGCGCCGCCGGGAAAGAGCCATCGGAGGCGCCGCTGCTCGACTATCTCGAGGCGAAGTTCGGCGAAATCTACGGCCTTTGAGCCCCGGCGACCCGGGCGCGGGATTCAGAGGGGCCGGATCCTGAGCCGAGTGATGCGGTTGTCCACCCGCTGCATGACCTCGAACCGGAACCCGTGGAAGGAGAAGACCTGGCCTTGCGTCGGGATCGTCTGGGCCTCGTGGATGACGAGGCCGGCGACAGTGTTGGCCTCCTCGTCGGGCAATTGCCAGTCGGCCGCGCGGTTCAGGTCGCGGATCGTCATGCCGCCGTCGACGATCCAGTCGCCGCCATCGGTGCGCCGATAGGGCGCCTCGGCGTCCAGGTCGAACTCGTCGGTGATCTCGCCGACGATCTCCTCGAGGATGTCCTCGAGCGTGATCAGCCCCTGCAGCGCGCCGTATTCGTCCACGACCAGCGCGAAATGGGTGTGGCGGCGCAGGAACTGGCGCATCTGGTCGTCGAGCGTGGTCGTCTCGGGAACGAAGTAGGGCGCCATCGCGATATCGCTGATCTCGAAGGCCTTCAGGGTGTCGCCGGCATTGTCGGCGGCCACCCGGCGGGCATAGATCTCGCGCAACAGATCCTTGGCGTGGATCACGCCGATGATGTTCTCGTGGCTCTCGCGATAGATCGGCAGGCGGGTATGAGGGCTGTCGAGGCACTGCTTGAGAAGCTCGGCCGGCGGATCGTCGGCGTTCAGCATCTCGATCTTGGAGCGGTGGAGCATGATCTCCTCCACCGTCCGCTCCGACAGGTCGAGCGCGCCGAGGATGCGGTCGCGGTCCTCCTTCTCCACCACGCCCTCGGAATGGCCGAGATTCAGCGCGCCCTCGATCTCCTCCCGGATGGCCAGGATATGGCTGTCGGGGTCGGTCTGGACGCCGAACAGCCGCAGGATCAGCCGCACCAGCGTCCGCACCGCGCTCACCAGGGGGGCGAAGATGCGCACCACCACCTGGATCGGCGCGGACACGCCGGCGGCGGCGGTTTCGGCATTGGTGATGGCATAGGTCTTGGGCAGAACCTCGGCGAAGATCAGCACCAATAGCGTCATGACCAGCGTCGCCATCGCGACACCCGAATCGCCGAACAGGCGGGTGAACATTGCCGTGGCGAGCGAGGTGGCCAGGATGTTGACGAGGTTGTTTCCCAGGAGCACCGATCCGATCAGCCGCTCGTTGTCCTCGGTGATCTTCAGGGCGCGCGCGGCCCCCTTCGATCCCTTGTCCGCGAGGCTGCGCAGCTTGCCGCGGGAGGCGGCCGTCAGCGCGGTCTCGGAGCCGGAGAAGAAGCCCGAGCAGACGAGCAGCAGAAGGATGGCGCCGGCGGAAGCGAAGAAGGCGGCGTCGAACACGGTCGGGTCGGTATCCATGGATGGGGAGGAGAAGCTGTCACGCCCGTTATGGGGCGCGGAGGCGGGGGAGGCAAGATCACCCGTCGCGCGACAGCGGATGGTGCTCGAGCACCAGCTCGCGCAGCCGCTGGTCGAGGACATGGGTATAGACCTCGGTGGTCGACACGTCGGCATGGCCCAGCAGCGCCTGGATCGCCATCAGGTCGGCGCCGCCGGCCAGCAGGTGCGTGGCGAAGGCATGGCGCAGCGTGTGCGGGGTGACGCGGGCCGGGTCGATCCCGGCGGCCAGCGCGATCTCCTTGATCAGGGTGAAGAACCGGTGCCGGGTCAGGTGCCCGGAGCGCCCGCGGGAGGGAAACAGGAACCGCGACGGCGCACGCGGGTCCTCGGCCGCCTCCCGCGTCGCGATCCAGGCCGAGAGCGCGGTGCGCGCCGGGGCGGAGAGCGGGACCATGCGTTCCCGGCCGCCCTTGCCGCGGATCAGCAGCATGCGCGGATCGCCCCTCGCCGCCGCCAGCGGCAGCGAGACCAGCTCGCTCACCCGCATGCCGGTGGCATAGAGAACCTCCATCAGGCAGGTGTTGCGGATCCGGTCGCCCTCGCTCCGCCCGGTCCGCGCCGCGGCCGAGATCAGGCGGTCCACCTCCTCGACCTCCAGCGTGGCGGGCAGGCGCTTCTGGCGGCCCGGTCCGCGGATGCGGATCGCCGGATTGTCCTCCCGCCAGCCCTCCGCATAGGCGAAGCGGAACAAGCCCTTGATCGAGGACAGGCGCCGCGCCCGCGTCGACAGGGCGAGCCCCTGTTCGGTGCAATGGATGAGATACCGCTCGATCCCGTCCCGGTCGATGCTGTCGAAGTCCTGGCCCCGCGCCGCCAGCCATCCGGCGAAATCGCGCAGGTCGCGCGCATAGGCCAGCTGGGTGTTGGTGGCCGCCCCCGCCTCGGCGGCCTGCGCCTCCAGCCAGGTCGCGATCCGGGTGGCCATGGTCATGCGCCCTCTCCGGTCAGCGCGACCTCGATGGCGGCGCGGCGGGCGACGCGGTCCTGCCCGGCCTCGACGAGGGTGGCGAGACCGTCGCGCAGCGCGTCGAGATTGCCCTGCGCCCCGAGATCGAGAAGTTCGATCGCGTAGAGCATCGCCTCGCCGGACCGACCCTCGGAAAGGAGCCCCGCGCCGCGGCCGGTGGCGGCCTCGCCGGCCAGCCCGGCGGTGATGGCGGCGCCCAGGGGATCCTCCGCCGGGGGGGGCGCCTCGGGATCGGGCGCGGCGAGCCGGCGCAGGTCGCGCGCGATCCGGGCCGCGCCGCCGTCCAGCGCCTTCGGGTCGATCCGTCCCGCGACCTGCCGCGCGAGGACCGGCGCGAGCCCCGCGGCCCGCATGTCCGCCCAGAGGCCGGGCAGAATCTCGGCCATGCCCGCGCTGTCGTCCCCGGCCAGCGCCGCTTCCAGCGCCTGCACCGCCGCGACCCGGTCCCAGGGTTGGCCCGAGGCGGCCGGATCGTGCTCGCGGTAGATCCGCCAGAGCCTGTCGGGATCGATCCCCCCGGCGCGCGCCAGCCGTTCCCCGGCGGCGATCCGCGCCTTCCAGCCGAGATGCCGGCGCAGGTCCGCATGGGCGAAGGGCAGGGGCAGGGAGGCACTGCGCAACGGCTCCCCCATCGCCTCGTAGAGCATGTAGTCGAGCGGGGTCGGGGTGTCGGGCGGCGGCAGGCCTGCGCTTTCGGCATAGGCATCGAGGAAGCGCGCCATCCGGTCGGTCTCCGACGGCGTCACCACCGCCAGCGCGCGAGCGGTTTCCAGCGTCACCGCCGCCGCCGGCCAGTCCCCCGACCGCGCCAGGCAGAAGATCCGCGCCGGATAGGTCGGCGTGATCCGGGGCGCGGCGCGCATCCGGGCGCAGGCCTGGTCCTCCTGCCCGGTGAGGAGCGCGAGGTCGAACCAGCGCCGGAAGATCTCGGGCCGGTCGTAGCCCGCCCGCTCCATCATGCGCTGGGCGGGGTCGAAGGCGCCCGCCGCCATCAGCGCGTCGATCCGCGACAGGAAGAACGCCTCGCCGCCGCGGCTCTCCCGCGGAGCGGGCGCGGTGACGGTCAGCATGTCGTGCAGCAGGTCCTGGGTCGCCGCGAGCCGCGGCGCGCCCAGCGATTCCAGCTGCCGGCCGAGGGTCTGCGCCGTCGATGCCTCCCAGAGATCCGCGGGCAGGCCCGCGGCGGCCGGATCGCTCAGGCCCACCGTGTCCGGGACCGGCCGGTCGAGCGGCTCGACCACGATCGGGGCGGGGCGGGCGTCGTCGGCGACGGGCGGGTCGGCCGCCGGCTCGGCGATCGTGCGCGACAGCCAGCCCGGCCCCCGCGCCGGGGTCTCGGCCGGCGCCATGGCGGGCCAGGCCGCCAGCGCGATCGCGATGGCCTTACTGCGCATCCAGAGTCACGGGAACCCGGCGGTCCTCCCGCTGGGGGGTCAGATCGCCCAGATAGGCGAAGCCGATCAGGCCGATGAAGCCCAGCACCGCCAGGAACAAAAGGAATTTCAGAAGTTTGCGCACCGGTCGCCTCGCTCGGCCTGCCTCGAAATGGCGGCTCTGCCGGCCGCTTCGGTCGCTTTATAGCTGGTCTTCGGGACAAGATCACGCCATTCAGGCCGCGAATTTTCACCGAGGCGGGATGCCGCGCGCAGAATGGCCCGATTGAGGAAGACAGTCGTCATGGTGGGCATGATGGGCGCGGGCAAGACCGCCGTGGGGGCCGCGATGGCGCGCGCGCTCGGCGCGCCGTTCATCGATTCCGACGTGGAGATCGAGAAGGCCGCGAACGCCACCATCCCCGAGATCTTCGCCCGCGACGGCGAGACCTTCTTCCGCGAGCGCGAGGCCCAGGTGATCGACCGGCTGCTGCGCGGACGGCCCGCGATCCTGTCCACCGGCGGGGGCGCGTTCCTGCAGGCCCGCAACCGCGCCGCGATCGCCGCCCGCGGCGTGGCGCTGTGGATCCGCGCCGACCGGGAACTTTTGTGGTCGCGGGTGCGGCACAAGGACCACCGGCCGCTGTTGCGCACGGCCGATCCCCGGGCGACCCTGTTCGCCCTGATCGAGACGCGGGAGCCGAGCTATGCCCTTGCCGATCTCGTCGTCGACGCCGAGGCCGGATTGACGGTGGACGCGATGGCGCAGAAGGCCATCGGCGTTCTGGCAACCCGCCCGGACGTGCTGAAGGGAGCCTGACCCATGCCCGATATCCATGTCGACCTGGGCGCGCGCAGCTACGTGGTGCGCATCGGCGCCGGACTGATCGAGGAGGCCGGCGACCACATCCTGCCGTTCCTGTCGCGGCCGCGCGTCGCCATCGTCACCGACGAGACCGTGGCCCGGCATCACCTGCCCGGGCTGGAGGCCGCCCTCGCCGGGGCCGGGATCGCCAGTTCCGCCCTGGCGCTGCCCGCCGGCGAGGCCACCAAGTCCTGGGACATGGCCGGCCGCACGGTCGAATGGCTGCTGGCCGAGCGGATCGAGCGGCGCGATATCGTCGTGGCGCTGGGCGGCGGGGTGATCGGCGATCTGGCCGGATTCGCGGCGGCGATCCTGCGGCGCGGCGTGCGCTTCGTGCAGGTGCCGACCTCGCTGCTGGCGCAGGTGGATTCCTCCGTGGGCGGCAAGACCGGGGTGAACGCGGCCGCCGGCAAGAACCTGATCGGCGCCTTCCACCAGCCGGCGCTGGTTCTGGCCGACATCGCCGCGCTCGACACGCTGGGCCCCCGCGACTTCCTCGCCGGCTATGGCGAGGTGGCGAAATACGGGCTGCTGGGCGATGCGGGGTTCTTCGCCTGGCTGGAGGCGAACGGCCCCGACCTGGCCGCCGGCGACCGGGACTTGCGGACCGAGGCGGTGCGCCGCTCGGTGCGGATGAAGGCCGACATCGTCGCCCGCGACGAGACCGAGCAGGGCGACCGGGCGCTGCTGAATCTCGGCCATACCTTCTGCCACGCGCTGGAGGCGGCGACCGGCTATTCCGACCGGCTGCTGCACGGCGAGGGGGTCGCCATCGGCTGCGCGCTGGCCTTCGAGCTGTCGGCGCGGCTCGGCCTCTGCCCGCAGGAGGAGCCGTCGCGGGTGCGGGCGCACCTGGCCGCCATGGGGATGAAGCGCGACCTCTCCGACATCCCCGGCGCGCTGCCCGATGCCGATGCCCTGCTCGACCTCATGGCGCAGGACAAGAAGGTGGTGGACGGCCGGTTGCGCCTGATCCTGGCCCGCGGGATCGGGCAGGCCTTCGTGGCCGAGGACACGCCGCGGGAGGCGCTGCGCGCCGTGCTGGCGGAGGCGCTGGCGGCGCGGTGACCCTGCGGGTGGCCTTCGATCACGGCCCCGGCGGCGGGCCGGCCCGCTTCGACGATCCGCTGCGGGTGATCCGCGCCGATCACCCGGCCGAGGTGGCGCCGGCGCTGGAGGCGATGCAGGCGGCGCGCGACGACGGATTGTGGCTCGCCGGCCTGGCGAGCTACGAGGCGGGTTACGCGCTGATCCCGTCCCTCGCACCGCTGATGCGGCCGGAGCGGGACACGCCGCTTCTCCTCTTCGGGGCCTATCGCGCGCCGGGGCCGGCGGCGCCGGCGGAGGGGCCCGCAACATTGTCGCCCCCCGTGCCGGCGTGGTCGGCGGAGCGCCATGCCCGCGCCGTCGAGACGGTGCGGGACTACATCGCCGCCGGCGACATCTACCAGGCGAACCTGACCTTCCCGCTCTCCGCCCGGGCCAGCGGCACGCCCGCCGCGCTGCATGCCCGGCTGGCGGCACGCCAGCCGGTGCGCCACGGGGCGCTGATCGAGCTGCCGGGACTCGCGATCCTCTCGCGCTCGCCGGAACTCTTCGTCGCGATCGACGCGGGGGGACGCATCCTCACCCGGCCGATGAAGGGCACCGCGCCGCGCGGTCCGACGCCGGACGCGGATGCCGCCGCCCGCGAGGCGCTGCGCCGATCGGAGAAGAACCGGGCCGAGAACCTCATGATCGTGGATCTGTTGCGCAACGACGTGGGCCGGATCGCGCGGATCGGGTCGGTGCGGGTGCCACGCCTGTTCCACGTGGAGAGCTACAGCACGGTGCACCAGATGGTGTCGGACGTGACGGGCCGCGCGCGGCCGGGCCTGAGGCTGCCCGACCTGTTCGCGGCGATGTTCCCATGCGGCTCGATCACCGGCGCGCCCAAGATCCGCGCCATGGAGATCATCCGCGAACTGGAGGAGGGCCCGCGCGGCGCCTATTGCGGCGCGACGGGCTGGATCGCGCCGGACGGGTCGCTGTCGCTGTCGGTGGCGATCCGCACGCTGACGCTGTGGCCGGGCGGCCGGGTGCGGCTGAACGTCGGCGGCGGCATCGTGCACGACAGCACCGCCGCCGGCGAATACGAGGAAGCCCTGTGGAAGGCCCGTTTCGCCGCGCTCGACTGAGTATCAGCGCTTCAGAACGGTATCTCGTCGTCGCTGTCCTGGTAGCCGCCCGAGGGGCCGCCGCCCGAGGACGACCCGCCGCCGCCATAGCCGCCGCGATCGTCGGGATAGCCGCCGCCGCCGCCACCCCCGCCGCCGCCTTCGCCGCGACCGTCCAGCATCGTCAGTTCCGACTTGTAGGGCCGCAGCACCACCTCGGTGGAATAGCGGTCCTGGCCGCTCTGGTCCTGCCACTTGCGGGTCTCGAGCTGGCCCTCGATATAGACCTTCGATCCCTTCTTCAGGTACTGCTCGGCGACCCGCGCCAGCGGTTCGGCGAAGATCGCGACCGAGTGCCATTCCGTCCGCTCGCGCCGCTCGCCGGTATTGCGGTCCTTCCAGGTCTCGGACGTGGCGATGCGCAGGTTGCAGACCTTGCCGCCGTTCGAGAACGTCCGCGTTTCGGGGTCGCGGCCCAGGTTGCCGATCAGGATCACCTTGTTCACGGATCCGGCCATCGCGTCTCTCCTTGCCGAGTCGGGTTCCGGGGATCTGTCGCATAGTGCCCTGGTGAAGGACAGGGCCGAGACGCGCGGGCACTGGCCCGAATCGGCGCCGCCCGTTAGACCGTTGTCAGGGACAGACGACGAGGGACGGAATGCGAGTTGCACTTTACGCGGCGATGCTCGCCGCGCTGCCGGTTGCCGTGTCGGCGGATCCGCTGTTCTCCAGCAAGGGCCAGTCCAGCTTCCGGGCCAAGCTGAACGTGCTCGACCGTCGCGCGGCGGGGCAGTACGAAGCCTCGGTGCGGTTCCAGCCCAAGGTCAAGGAGGGGCCGGAGCGCGCCGGGCGGAGCGTCGCGCTGAGCTTCAACGGCCGCTACAAGGGGCAATGGCTCGATCCGGCGCGGCAGGCCGCGCAGCGCCACGGCGTGCCGGAAGGGCTGTTCCTGCGGCTGGTGCAGCGCGAATCCGGCTGGAACCACGGGGCGGTGTCGCACAAGGGGGCGATCGGGCTGGCGCAGCTGATGCCGGGGACGGCGCGGCTCCTCGGTGTCGACCCCTCCGATCCGGGGCAGAACCTCGAGGGCGGCGCCCGCTACCTGGCGCAGCAATACCGCAGGTTCGGCGACTGGCGGCTGGCGCTGGCGGCCTACAATGCCGGCCCCGGCGCGGTGGAGCGGCACGGCGGCGTCCCGCCCTATGACGAGACCACCGCCTATGTCGCCGCGATCCTGGGGAACTAGGCCGAGCTTGCCTGCGCCTTGGCCTTGAAGCGGGCGGCGAGGGTCTGGATGTCGGGATCGCTGGCCCGGGGCACGATCCGGTAGACGGCGTTCACGCCGCAGAACAGCGCGAAGCACAGCAGGCCGACGCAGAGCGCGAGGACCAGCGCCTGCCCGTAGGGCTGCCCCGACAGCCACGAGAATACCGATCCGAGCCCGCCGGCGCTCTGCGGCGAATAGGTCCAGGCGGCATAGGCGATCAGGACCCCGATCACCGCCACCACGAAACCCTGTGCCGCCACCCCGGCCCGCAGCAGCGGGTCCCAGTTGCGGGTGAAATGGTTCCCCATCAGGTGCTTGCGGTATTCGCGCTTGTAGGCCTTCTTGCCGTAATAGGCCCCGGCACCGAGCGTCAGGAGCCCCGCGGCCATCAGGATCCAGCGCCCGCCCGGCCATTGCAGGACCGCGCCCGCCGCCTTGGAGATCGAACTCTCTCCGCCGCCCCCCGAGGCGGTGAAGACCATCAGCACGGCACCGATGCCGATCGCCAGGTGGATCAGGCCGGTGACGCACATGCCCAGCCGCGCCACGACCCCCTCGCCGTCGGAGCCGTAGCATTCCAGGTCCCAGGCGGCGTCGATCAGCCGCCAGACGGCATAGCAGGCCATGCCGAGGAAGATCGCGAGCAGGACCGGCGCGCCCCAGGCGCTGCGCTCCAACTGCGCCAGCGCCGAGGAGGTGCCCTCGCCGCCGCCGCCATGCAGGATCGACCAGAGCGAGATCCCCGCCACCACCACATAGACCAGCGCCCGGCCCGCATAGCCGGTGCGCATGACCGGGATCGCCCAGTCGAAATCGCCGCTCTGTGCCATGATGTCCCTCTACCCTTGATGAGGGCGCAACACGGACGGACAGGCTTCGTTCCTCACTCGGCCGCGAGCGTGATCACCGGCTCCATCCCCTCCAACTCGGCGCGCGTCAGGTGGCACTTGATCCGGTGCCGGCCGCCGGGGCCGAAGGCGACCATGGGCGGCACCTCGCGTTCGCACAGATCGCCGGGCACGCGCGCCTTCCAGCGGCATCGGGTCTGGAACGGGCATCCCGGGGGAGGGTCCATCGCCGACGGGACGTCGCCTTCCAGCACAACGTGCTTCTTCTGCACGCGCGTGTCGGCGATGGGCACGGCCGACAGCAGCGCCTCGGTATAGGGGTGGTAGGGCGGGGCGAAGACGTCGGCCGTGTCGCCGATCTCGACCACGTGGCCGAGATACATGACGAGCACCCGGTCCGAGAGGTAGCGCACGATCGACAGGTCGTGGCTGATGAACAGAAGCGTCGTCTTCCGCGTGCGCTGGATCTCCATCAGCAGGTCGGCGACCGCCGCCTGGACCGAGACGTCGAGCGCCGAGACCGGCTCGTCGGCCACCACGATCCGGGCGCCCCCGGCGAAGGCGCGGGCGATGCCGACGCGCTGCTTCTGCCCGCCCGAGAGCTGGCGCGGCATCCGGGTGGCGAACTCGCGCGGCAGTTTCACGAGGTCCAGGAGTTCCAGCATCCGCGCCCGGCGGTCGGCCTCGCCGTTCCCCACGCCGAAGATCTCCAGCGCGCGCTGGATCTGCCGACCGACGGTCATCGACGGGTTCAGAGTGTCGAACGGGTTCTGGAACACCATCTGCACGTCGGCCACGGTGCGGGGGTCGCGCTTCTGGATCGGGGTGTCGCCGATGTCGCGGTTGTCCAGCGTGATCGTGCCCGAGGTGGCCGTTTCCAGCCCCAGCAGCACCTTGGCGAAGGTGGACTTGCCGCAGCCGGATTCGCCGACGATGGCCAGCGTCTCGGATTCCCGGGCGTCGAAGGTAAGCTCCTCGTTGGCCTTCACCACGCGGGTCTCGCCGCCGGAAAACATAGACGAGGCGGAGACTTCGTAGTATTTCTTCACGTCCTGCATGCGCAGGATCGGGTCGCCGATCTCGGTCGCCGTGCCCGCGGTCTCGCCCAGGTCCATGCGCTGCCAGTCGATTTCCTCGAAGCGCAGGCAGCGGGAGCGGTGGCGGTCGTCGCCCTCGACGGGGAACATCGGAACGGGCTGGGCGTCGCAGCGGCCCGGCTGGAAATGGTCGCAGCGGGGGCCGAAATTGCATCCCGGCGGGCGCTCGTGCGGGAGCGGGAAGTTGCCCGGGATGGCGACCAGCGGCTTGGTGTTCTTGTCGGCGCCGGGCAGCGGGATCGAGCGGAACAGCGCCTGGGTATAGGGGTGGCGCATGCGGTCGAAGACGTCGCCGATATCGCCGGTCTCGACCGCCTCGCCGGAATACATGACGCAGAGCCGGTCGCAGGTCTCCAGCACCAGGCCGAGATTGTGGCTGATGAACAGCATCGAGGTGCCGTATTTGCGGCCCAGATCCTTCACCAGGTCGATGACCGCGGCCTCCACCGTGACGTCGAGCGCGGTGGTGGGCTCGTCCAGGATCAGGAGCGAGGGGTTCGCCATCAGCGCCATGCCGATGACGATGCGCTGCTGCTGGCCGCCCGAGAGCTGGTGCGGGTAGGCGCGGAGAATCCGTTCCGGATCAGGCAGTTTCACGTCGGCCATGACCTCGATCGCGCGGGCCCGCGCCTCGGATTTCGAGACCCCCTCGTGGATGATCGGCACTTCCATGAGCTGCCGGCCGACGCGCATGGCGGGGTTCAGGGAGGCCATCGGCTCCTGGTAGATCATGGCGATCTCGCGGCCGCGGATGTCGCGCAGCTCGGCGTCGGACAGGGAGCCCATGTCGCGGCCCTTGTAGCGGATCGTGCCGCCGGTGATGCGGCCGTTGGCGCCCAGATCGCGCATCACGCCGAGGGCGACGGTGGACTTGCCGCAGCCGGATTCGCCCACCAGCCCCATCGCCTCGCCGGGCAGGACGCGGGTGGAGAAATCCATCACCGCCGGGATCTCGCGCAGGCGGGTGAAGAAGGAGATGGAGAGATTCTCGATCTCGAGAATCGGCTCCGGCGCGGCGGTCGCACTCATTCACGATCTCCCGGATCGGGGCGGAGGGGCATGTCGGACACCCGTCGGTTTCCCGGCGGAGTTCCGGAGCAGCGCGGGGCACCGGGCAAAGGTTGATGCGGGCCGGCAAATTCTCGCAACGGTCGGGCCATTCTCAATCCCTCAGGCTCTCTTCGCGCAGGCCGTCCGCCAGAAGGTTGAGGCCAAGGACGAGGCTGAGAAGCGCCAGCGCCGGGGCGAGGGCCGGGTGGGGATAGATCGACAGAAGCTTGCGGCCGTCGTTGATCGTGGTGCCCCAGTCGGGGCTCTCGGGCGGCAGGCCGAGGCCGAAGAAGCCCAGCGTGCCGAGCAGGATCGTGGTGTAGCCGACGCGGAGACAGAAATCGACGATCAGGGGGCCGCGGGCATTGGGCAGGATCTCCCACAGCATGACATACCACGGCCCCTCGCCGCGGGTGCGGGCGGCGGCGACATAGTCGCGCGTCTTCACGTCGAGGGCGATGCCGCGGACGATGCGGAACACGGTGGGTGCGTTCACGAAGACCACCGCCACGAAGACGACGAGGATGCCGCCGGGCACGTCGAAGAGGTCGAGGGCCCCCGGCAGGATCGTCACCGGGCCGAACCGCTCGGACAGGAGGGAGAGGTAGAGCCAGCCCAGCCCGAGGATCACCGCCGCCAGGAGCGGCCAGCGCAGCCGCGGCCGGGTGTGGTAGCGCGCGTTCAGCAGCACCGCGACGAAGACGATGGGAAAGACGAACAGGACCATCGCCATGTAGGTGGGAATCCCCGTCGCCACGATCTCGGGCGTGACGAGGAGGTAGAAGAGCAGGATCACCGGGAAGGCGAGGATCAGGTTCGCGAGGAAGGTCAGGAAGACGTCGAGCCGGCCGCCGACATAGGCCGCCGGCAGGCCCAGCGTGATCCCCACCATGAAGGCGAAGGCGGTGGCCAGGGGCGCGATCTGCACCACGATCCAGGCGCCGGCGATCATGCGGGAAAAGACGTCGCGGCCCAGGTTGTCGCCGCCCAGCAGGTAGTGGGGATAGGCACCCTCGGCCGCGTCGCCGATCATGCGGGTATAGGGGGTGCCCGGCGGCTCGTTCTTCATGGCGCCGGACTGGGCGAGGGGATCGTGGGTGAGGATCAGGTCCATCGCGCCGAAGATCGCGGCGAGGACCCAGAACAGGACCAGCGCGAAGCCGGCGATACCGATGGGGGAATCGAACAGCTTGCCATAGAGGCCGAGCCGGCGCCGGAAGGCGAGGGAGGCCGGGATCAGCACCGCCATGGCCAGCCAGACCGGCAGGAGGCGCCGGGCCATGCCGCCGAGGATTCCCGCCTCCGCCCCGAGCCCGGCGGCGGCGGCCAGGAGGGCAAGGAGAAGGGCGGCGAGGCCGCGCAGGGCCCAGAGCGTGGCGAGGTCGATGAGCTCCAGCGGGCCGCGCCCGGCCACCAGCACGCCGTCGGACCCGGCCCGCACCGCGCCGGGCGCCAGCACCAGGCCGGCGACGAAGCGCGCCGTGGCGAGCAGCGCGGCCAGCGCCGCCAGGGTCCACAGGACAGGGAGCAGCGGCGCCAGCGCGCCGGTCCAGCTCAGCGGTTCCATGGGCGATCCTCCCTCGGGCGGCGGGGCGGGGCGGGATTTCGCTCCGGATCCTCATGTCACCGAGATCCGCGGATTGAGCCAGACATAGCCGATATCCGAGATCAGCTGCGTGGCGAGCACCACGACGACCGAGACGACCGAGACGGCGAGCAGCAGCTCGATGTCGTTGTTGCCCGCGGCCTGCACCAGCGTCCAGCCGAAGCCCTTGTAGTTGAACAGGGTCTCGACGATCACCACGCCGTTCAGGAGCCACGGCACCTGCAGCATGATGACGGTGAAGGGCGCGATCAGCGCGTTCCTGAGCGCGTGTTTGAGCACCACGTCGCGGAAGGCCACGCCCTTCAGCCGGGCGGTGCGGATGTATTGCTGCTGCATCACCTCGGCCATGGAGGCGCGGGTCATCCGGGCGATGTAGCCCATCCCGTAGAGCGCGATGGTGAGGACCGGCAGGAAGAAGTTCCAGAAGGTCGCGTCCTCCATCGCCGAGGTCGCGGTGCCGCGGAACCAGCTCAGGCCCATGGTCGAGGAGGCGAAGACGGTGATCAGGATCACGCCCGAGACGTATTCCGGCGTCGCCGTGGACAGGATGGAGACCGAGGAGAGCGCCCGGTCGGTGCGGCTGCCCTCGCGCATGCCGGCGAGGATGCCGACGATCAGGGCGGCGGGCACCATCAGCGCGAGCACCCACCCCATCAGCTTGGCCGTGAGCCCCAGCCGGGTGGCGACGATCTCGGAGACCTCGGCGCGGAACACGGTGGAATAGCCCCAGTCGCCCTGCAGCACGCCGCAGAAGCGCGGCGCGTCCTGCGGCACCTCGGCCGCCTGCTCGAAGCAGCGGCCGCGCAGGGTGCCGTCGCCCTGCTCGGCGACGTAGCCGGGCAGGATGCCCAGCCATTCGCCGTACTTGACGAAGACGTTGCGGTCGTAGCCGCGCGCGTCGAGCCAGGAGGCGACCTCGGCGTCGGACATGCGGGCATTGCCCTGCGACTTGGCCACCTTCTCGAGGTTGGGCTGCAGGTTGGTGAGGAAGAACACCACGAATGTGAGGCAGAGCGCCGTGGCGACCATCACGGCGAGGCGGCGGAGGAGGAAGGCGGCCATGTCCGGTCTCCGGTCCGGGAGGGTTCCGCGGCGCGCGGGCGGGGCCGGGGCCCCGGCCGGTCAGCCCGCGCGAAAACCGATCTTGTAGGGATGGATCTCGAACATGGGGTGCATCTCGGCGCCGGCCAGTTCGGGGACGTGGTGGCGGTAGGTGGAGCGCCAGTAGGGCTGGATGATGACGCCGTCCTGTTGCAGCAGCCGCTCGATCCGGGCCATCACCTCGCGGCGCTCGTCGGCATCGGCGATGGCGCCGGCCTCGTCGAGCAGCGCGTCGAATTCCTCGGAGGCATAGCCGCTCTCGTTCCAGGGCGCGCCGGAGCGGTAGGCCAGGCCCAGCACCTGCACGCCGAGCGGGCGGCCGTTCCACTCGGTGGCCGAGAAGGGGAATTTCAGCCAGTCGTTCCAGTAGGTCGATCCGGGCAGGATCTGCCGGTCGACCGGGATGCCGGCGTCGCGCAGTTGCGCGGCCACGGCGTCGCAGGTGTCGCGCTGGTAGCCGTCGTCGAGGGAAACGAGGGTATGGGTGAACTCGGCCATCCCCGCCTCCTCGAGCAGGGCCAGCGCCTCGTCGGGGGCGTGGCGGGGCGGCTCCACCTCGGCGTATTCGGGGTGGATCGGGCAGACATGGTGGTTGGCCGCCGGCGTGCCGAGGCCGGAATAGCCCAGTTCCAGCAGCACCGAGTTCTCGCAGGCCATGGCGAGGGCGCGGCGCACGGCGGCGTCGGCATAGGGGGTCTGCCCCTGCACCTCGGCCACCTGGTTGGCGCGGATCACGATGGTGTTGGCGGTGATCGCCTCCTGCTTCACCAGCCCGATCTGGTCCATGATCTCGATGAACTCGCCGACGCTCTCGTAGAGCATGTCGACCTCGCCCGCCTCGATGGCCGAGAGCCAGGCGGCGGGGTCGGTGCCGTAATCGACATATTCGATCCGGTCCACGTAGGGGCCGCCATGGACCTCGGTGCCCCACCAGGGATCCTCGCGCCGCTCGGCCACGCCGCGCACGCCCACGTCGTAGGAGACGGGGAGGAACGGGCCGGTGCCGATCGGGTCGGCCATGATGTCGCCGCCCGTGTAGGAGCGGTGGACCAGCGCCGCCGGGTAGTCGGCCAGCGAGGCGACGAGGGTGATGTCGGGCTGCGGCAGGGTGACGCGGAGGGTGTGATCGTCCACCACCTCCAGCGCGTCCTCGCGCAGGCCTTGGGTGTCGGGATCGACGAGGCCGCCCATGCGGGTGGCCATGGAATTGCCCTCCACCGAGGCATCGGCCCAGCGGGTGAAGTTGTGGACCACGTCCTCGGCGGTGAAGGCGTCGCCGTTCGACCAGGTGGCACCCCGGCGCAGGCGGAAGAGGTATTCGGTGGCGTCGTCGTTCACTTCCCAGCTCTCGGCGAGCATCGGGCGGAAGGAGCCGTCGGGCTGGAACTCCACCAGGTATTCCAGCCAGGTGCGGCCGAAATTGCCGATCTCGGACCAGTCCCACAGGCGCGGGTCCTTCAGCGCGATGATCTCCTGCTGGATGCGCAGGGTGCCGCCCTGGCGGATCTCCTCCGCATCCTGGGCCCGCGCGGGTGCCGGCAGGCCGATCAGCCCGTAGGCGGCGGGGGCGGCGAGGCCGAGGGCGGTGGCGCGGGTGAGGAACTCCCGCCGGCTCAAGCGGCCGGCGCGATATTCCCCGGCATGCATCCGCGCGGCCGGATGGATCCGGCGTGCCCCGTGGGTCGCATCTGGCATCACGTGTCTCCCCAGCCTGCGGGCGTTGCACCCTGCATCTTGTTCGTTGAGCCGGGCCATTCGGCACGTTTGGGGCAGGGAGGTCAACGTGCGAGGGGGGGAATTGCCCCGATACGACGTTTAAGTCGTCCATCCGCGACATCGTGTCAGGTTTCCGGCGCCACCGGGTGCCAGTCCCGCATCCGGGCGCGGAACCAGGTGCGCTGCCGCTTGGCGTAGCGACGGGTGGCGATCACCGCGCGCTCGCGCGCCGTCGCGAGGTCGGTCTCGCCGCGCAGGTGGGCGACCAGTTCGGGGGCGCCGATGGCGCGGTGGGCGGGCTTCGCGGGGTCCCAGCGGGGCAGGACGGCGCGCACCTCCTCCAGCGCGCCGGCGGCGAGCATGGCCTCGAAACGGCGGGCGATGCGCGGCGTCAGGTCGTCGGGCGGGGACTGCACCACGAGCGGCAGCGCGTGGCCCAGCGGCAGGAGCGGCGGCGGCGTCGCGTCCTGCCAGGCGGCGAGGGGGCGGCCGGTGGCGACCTGCACCTGCCAGGCGCGCTTCACCCGGGCGGGGTTGCGGGTGTCGAGGCGGGCGCGGGTCTCCGGGTCGAGGGCGGCGAGCATGTCGGCATGGCCCAGCGCGTCGGCCCGGGCGCGGACCTGCGCCGGGATCGGGGGGATCTCGGCCAGCCCCTCGGTCAGGGCGGTGAAGTAGAGGCCGGTGCCGCCGACGAGGATCGGGCGCGGCCCGGAGAGAAGGAGTTCGACCTCGCGCAGCCAGTGGCCGACCGAATAGGGATCGTCCTCGCCCACATGGCCGTAGAGCAGGTGCGGCGCGCGGGCGAGATCGGCCGGGCCGGGCCGCGCGGTCAGCACCGACCACAGGCGATAGACCTGCAGCGCGTCGGCGTTGACGATGCGGCCGCCATGGGCCTCGGCGATGGCGAGCGCCAGTCCGGACTTGCCGCTGGCGGTGGGGCCGGCGATCAGCACCGGGCGGTTGCCGGCCGCGCGCGCGACGGCCTCCTGGGGCGTCATCTTTGTCCTCCGCGCGATGTTGTCACGGCGCCGCTTTTCCGACATTCATCGCCCGGACGCAAAACGGGGGCGCGGATGGCCGAGGCACACGGGACGCGGCGCTACGACAGGGTTCTTCTGAAGATCTCGGGCGAGGCGCTGATGGGCGAGGGCAGCTTCGGGCTGGACCCCGCCACGGTCCGGCGCATCGCCGAGGAGGTCAAGTCGGTCCACGACCTGGGCGTCGAGATCTGCATGGTGATCGGCGGCGGAAACATCTTTCGCGGCTTGCAGGGATCGGCCGCGGGGATGGAGCGCACCACCGCCGACTACATGGGAATGCTGGCCACGGTGATGAACGCGCTGGCGATGCAGGGGGCGCTGGAATCCCTGGGCATCCATACCCGCGTGATCTCGGCCATCACCATGAACGAGGTGGCGGAGCCCTATATCCGCCGCCGCGCGGTGCGTCACCTGGAGAAGAAGCGGGTCTGCATCTTCGCCGCCGGCACCGGCAACCCCTATTTCACGACCGATACCGCCGCGACGCTCCGCGCCAACGAGATGAACTGCCAGGCGATCTTCAAGGGCACCAAGGTCGACGGCGTCTACGACATGGACCCCGCCAAGCATCCCGAGGCCAGGCGCTACGACCGGGTGAGCTACGACGAGGTGCTGCAGAAGCACCTGAACGTGATGGATGCCTCGGCGATCGCGCTGGCGCGCGACAACCACCTGCCGATCATCGTCTTCTCGCTCGACGAGCCGGGGGGATTCCGCGGCATCCTGGCCGGCGAGGGCACCTTCACCATCGTCGACGACTGAGCGCGCCGCTCTGGCCATCGCGGCCGCGTTGCGGCATATCTCGCGGTCGAGAGATCCCAAGAGGCGACCCATGGCTGACGACATCGATTTCGACACCGACGATCTCAAGCGCCGCATGGACGGGGCGATGACCGCCCTGCGGCAGGAATTCGCCTCGCTGCGGACCGGGCGGGCCTCGGCCTCGATGCTCGAGCCGGTCATGGTCGAGGCCTACGGCCAGCCGACGCCGATCAACCAGGTCGGCACCGTCAACGTGCCCGAGCCGCGGATGGTGACCATCAACATCTGGGACAAGTCGCTGGTCGGCAAGGCCGAGAAGGCGATCCGCGAGAGCGGCCTCGGCATCAACCCGGTGATCGACGGCACCATCATCAGCCTGCCGATTCCCGAGCTGAACGAGGAACGCCGCCAGGAACTCACCAAGGTCGCGGGCACCTATGCCGAGAATGCCCGCGTGGCGATCCGCAACGTGCGCCGCGACGGCATGGACCAGATGAAGAAGGCCAAGGCCGACGGCATGTCCGAGGACGACCAGAAGTTGTGGCAGGCCGAGGTCCAGGAGATGACCGACGACTACATCAAGCGGGTGGACGAGGCGCTGGAGACCAAGCAGGACGAGATCATGCAGGTCTGAGGCGGCCGGCGGTAATCGAGCTTACCGAATTGTAAAGGGTTCGTGGGCTAGACCTGTCGCCGCCGAACAGGCATGAACCCCCCGAACCGAGGCGAAAGCGGATGTCGATGACGCAGAGAAACTCCGCCGGACCGCGCCATGTGGCGTGCATCATGGACGGCAACGGGCGCTGGGCCCAGGCGCGCGGCAAGGCCGCGCCTGTTCGGCCATCACGCCGGCGCCCGGCGGGTGCAAGAAGTCGTGCAGGCCTGCCCGGCCCTGGGCGTCGACTACCTGACCGTCTTCGCCTTCTCGACCGAGAACTGGAAGCGCACCCAGGCCGAGGTGGCCGGGCTGATGAACCTGTTCCGCCGCTACATCCAGTCGGAGGCGAACGAGCTTCTGGCCGCGGGCGTGCGGGTGCGGTTCATCGGCGACCGGGTGCGGCTCGATCGCCAAGCTGGTGCAGATGATGGACGAGCTGGAGCTGCTGACCGCGAACAACGACCGGCTGCACCTGACCGTCGCGCTGAACTACGGCGGCCGCGACGAGGTCGGCGCGCGCCACCAAGCGGCTGGCCGGCGAGGTCGCCGCGGGGCGGCTGTCGCCCGCGGAGGTCGACGAGACGACGCTGGCGCGGTATCTCGACACCTGTTTCCTGCCCGATCCCGACCTGGTGATCCGCACCAGCGGCGAGGCGCGGATCTCCAACTTCCTGCTGTGGCAGTCGGCCTATGCGGAATACGAGTTCGTCGACACGCTCTGGCCCGACTTCACCGCCGAGCACTTCGGCCAGATCGTGCGCCGCTACGGCGGGCGCGAACGCCGTTTCGGCGCCGTGGTGGCATGAGGATCGGGCGCTGGAGCGATCTGGGGGAGCGGATCGGCGTCGGCGCCATCGTGGCCGCCATCGGCCTTGTCTGCGTCTGGCTCGGCGGCCTCGTCTTCGGCGCGCTGACGGTGCTGATCGCCGGCATCATGGTCTGGGAGCTGGTGCGGATGCTGGACGCGGAGGCACCGGCGGTGACGCTGGCGCTGGTCTCGGCGGCCGGGCTCGTCGCTGGCCGAGATCCTGCCCGTGGCCTATGCGCTGCCGCTGCTGATCGCGCCGGTCTTCTACGGGGTGTCCGTGCTGAAGCGGCGACGGGCGACCTATGCGATCTTCACCGTGCTGATCGTGCTGGCCGGCCTCGGCCTCTATATCCTGCGCTCCGAGAGCGGGGCGATCTGGATGCTGTGGCTGGCGCTCGCCGTGATCGCCACGGACGTGTTCGGCTATTTCGTCGGCCGGCAGCTCGGCGGGCCCAAGCTCTGGCCGCGGATCAGCCCCAAGAAGACCTGGTCGGGCACGCTTGCCGGCTGGGCGGCTGCCGGCGCTGGTGGGCGGCGTCTTCGCCGCCACGACGCCAGGCCTCGGCCGAGATCGTGCCCGTCTCCATCGCGCTCTCCATGGCCGCGCAGATCGGCGACATCGCGGAAATCGGCGGTCAAGCGGCGCGCCGGCGTCAAGGACAGCTCCTCGCTGCTGCCCGGGCATGGCGGGCTGTTCGACCGGTTCGACGGCATGCTGGGCGCCTCGGTGTTCTTCCTGCTGGTGGCGCAGATCATCGGCTTTCCGCCGGGGATCGTGACAGGCTGACCGGCATGCGACGCGTTTCCGTCCTCGGCGCCACCGGCTCCATCGGCTGCAGCACGCTCGACCTGATCGCGCGGCGGCCGGAGGCGTTCCGCGTCGTCGCGCTGACCGGCGGGGCGCAACGTGGCGCGGCTGGCCGCGCAGGCCCGCGCGACGGGGGCGGAGCTGGCGGTGACGGCCGACCCCGCGCGGCTGGACGAATCTGCGCGCGGCGCTGGCGGGGTCGGGCGTGGAGGCGGCGGCGGGGCCGGCGGCGCTGGTCGAGGCGGCGCGGCGGCCGGCGGACTGGATCATGTCGGCCATCGTCGGCGCCGCGGGGCTGGCGCCGGGGCTCGCCGCGCTGGAGCAGGGCACGACGCTGGCGCTGGCCAACAAGGAGAGCCTGGTCTGCGCCGGGCCGCTGCTGATGGAGACGGCGCGGGCGCGGGGCGCCACGATCCTGCCGGTGGACAGCGAGCATTCGGCGGTGTTCCAGGCGCTGGTGGGCGAGGATCTGGCGGCGGTGGAGCGCATCATCATCACCGCCTCGGGCGGCGCGTTCCGCGACTGGCCGGCGGAGACGCTGGCCCGCGCCACGCCCGAACAGGCGGCGACGCATCCCAACTGGGACATGGGCCAGCGCATCACCATCGACAGCGCCTCGATGTTCAACAAGGCGCTGGAGCTGATTGAGACGAAGGAGTTCTTCGGCATCGATCCGGGCCGGATCGAGGTGCTGGTCCACCCCGAATCGCTGGTCCATGCGCTGGTCGGATTCGCCGACGGCGCGCTGATGGCGCATGTCGGCCCGCCCGACATGCGCCACGCCATCGGCTACGCGCTGAACTGGCCCGAGCGGCGCGACCTGCCGGTGGAGCGGCTGGACCTGGCGCGGATCGGGCAGCTGACCTTCCGCACCCCCGACGAGGCGCGCTATCCCGCGCTGCGCCTGGCGCGCGAGGTGATGCCGAGGCGGGGCCTGTCCGGCGCGGTATTCAACGCCGCCAAGGAGCGGGCGCTCGACCATTTCATCGGCCGGCGCGTCGGGTTCCTGCAGATGGCCGAGCTGGTCGAGCGGGTGCTGGACAAGATGTCGTCAGACCGGCTTGGCATCGCCGTCCCCACGCTCGATATGGTGCGCGACGCCGATGGCCGGGCGCGTGCCCTGGTCGACGAGAGCCTCGGCGCGCTGACCGCCTGAAGGAGACTGCATGGACATCGTGGGACTGATCCCCGATTTCGGCTCGCTGATCGGCACGATCCTGGCCTTCGTCGCGGCGCTGAGCGTGATCGTGGCGATCCACGAATACGGCCATTACATCGTCGGCCGCTGGTCGGGGATCCAGGCCGATGTCTTCTCCATCGGCATGGGGCCGGTGCTGGCCGCGCGGCGGGACCGGCGCGGCACGCTGTGGCAGATCGCGGCCTTCCCGGTGGGCGGCTACGTGAAGTTCCGCGGCGACGCCGACGCCGCCAGCGTGCGGCAGGCCGATGCGACCGGCCTCGACGCCGAGGCGCGGCGGCAGACCATGGCGGGCGCGCCGCTCTGGGCGCGGGCGGCGACGGTCGCCGCGGGGCCGGCCTTCAACTTCCTGCTGTCGATCGCCGTCTTCGCCGCGGTGCTGACGATCCGGGGCGTGGCCAGCGACCCGTTCACGGTGGAGGAGGTGCGGCCCCTGCCGGGCGTTGAGACGCGCATCGAGGCGGACGACCGGCTGTTGTCCATCGCCGGGCGCGAGGTGCCCGCCATGGCGGAGCTGGGGGGATTCTACGATGCCCTGCCGGTGGAGCCGCGGCTCCCTTACGAGGTGGACCGGGCGGGCCGGGTGCTGGAGATCGAGGGCCCTTATCCCTATCCGCCGATCGTCGGCGGGGTGAATCCGCAATCGGCCGCGCAGGAGGCCGGCCTCGGAGCGGGCGACGTGATCACGGCGGTGGACGGAGAGGAGATCTTTGCCTTCACGCAGCTGCGCGACATCGTCGGCGCCTCGGACGGGGAGCCGTTGAGCCTGACCGTGTGGAGCGAGGGAGAGGGGACGCGCGAGGTCTCGCTCGCCCCGCGCCGGATGGACCTGCCGCTGCCCGAGGGCGGGTTCGAGACGCGGTGGCTGATCGGCATCACCGGGGGCATGTGGCTGACCCCCCAGACGGTGACGCCGGGGCCGCTCTCGGCGCTGGGCGCGGCGGTGGGGCAGGTCTGGTTCATCATCGAATCCTCGCTGTCGGGGCTGTGGCACATGGCGGCCGGGGCGATCTCGTCGTGCAACCTGCAGGGGCCGATCGGCATCGCGCAGACCAGCGGCGCGGCGGCGAGCGCGGGCGCGCTGAGCTTCGTGTGGTTCATCGCGGTGCTGTCGACGGCGGTGGGCTTCATCAACCTGTTCCCGATCCCGGTGCTCGATGGCGGGCATCTGGTGCTCTATGCCTACGAGGCGGTGGTGGGACGCGCGCCGCCGGAGCGGGCGCTGAACGTGCTGATGGCGGCGGGGATCGCGCTGATCGGGACGCTGATGATCTTCGCGGTGACGAACGACCTCTTCTGCCCCTGATCGGGCCCGGATGCCGATGCGATCGGCAAGCGGAACGCGGCGCGCCACGCGAGATTGTGCCCCTGTCCCGTCCTGACGGCCCTGCAGCGCGGCCGACCCGCCGGCCAGGGCCGCCGCGCTGTGGGGGGACGGCGCGCCGCCCCCGGGCATTGCGCCGTCGCAACAGCCCCTTCTTGGGCGTTTTGACACGAGCCGGCGATCCCGCTACGCAGCGAGACGGGGCAGCGAGCAGGAAGCAATCCAGATGAACGTGGAAAGAGGTCGCGACTGGCGCGGCGTCGGACTGGCCGCGGCGATGCGCGCGACCACGGTGATCGGCCTTTCGGCGGCGACGGCGGCGGTTCTGCCGCAGGCGGCCGTCGCGCAGGCGTTCCAGATCAACGACGTGCGCGTGGTCGGCAACAACCGGGTCGATGCCAGCACGATCATGGCGTATCTGCAGCTGCCGCGAGGCCAGGTCTCGGCCGGGGAGCTGAACGCGGCCTATCAGAGGCTGCAGCAATCGGGCGTGTTCGAGAGCGTCGACCTCACCCCGCAGGGCGGCACGCTGGTCGTCACGGTGTCGGAATATCCCACCGTCGGGCAGATCTCCATCGAGGGCAACGCGCGGCTGAACGACGAGGAGCTGGGCGCGCTGATCGGCACGGTGCCGAACCGCGTCTACAACCCCGCCCAGGTCGAGGACGACGCCCGCGCCATCGCCCAGGCCTACCAGGACCAGGGCCGGTTCGCCGCCTCGGTCAATCCGCGCATCATCCGGCGCCAGGGCGACCGGGTGGACGTGGTGTTCGAGGTGGCCGAGGGCGACGTGGTCGAGGTCGAGCGGCTGTCCTTCGTGGGCAACCGCGCCTTCTCGGACCGACGGCTGCGCGGGGTGGTGGCCAGCAGCGAGGCGGGGTTCCTGCGGCAATTCATCGGCAGCGACACGTATTCGCCCGAGCGGTCGCAGTTCGACCAGCAGCTTCTGACCGATTTCTACCGCTCGCGCGGCTATGTCGATTTCCGCATCCAGTCGGTGACCAACGAGTTCTCGCGGGAGCGCGACGCCTTCTTCACCCAGTACAACCTGCAGGAGGGCCAGCGCTGGACCTTCGGCGAGGTCACGGCCAGTTCGGCCGTGCCGGGGCTGAATGCGCAGGAGTATCTCGACCTGGCCGGCATCCGGCCGGGGCAGGTCTATACCCCGGCGGCGGTGGATTCCGCAATCGCGCGGATGGAGCGGCTGGCCTCGCAGCGCGGCCTGGCCTTCGTGCGCGCCAATCCGCAGATCGAGCGCGACAGCCCGAACCTGCAGCTCGACCTGAACTTCGCGCTGGAGCGGGGGCCGCGGATCTTCGTCGAGCGGATCGACATCGAGGGCAATTCGACCACGCTCGACCGGGTGATCCGGCGCCAGTTCGACACCGTCGAGGGCGATCCGTTCAATCCGCGCGAGATCCGCGCGGCGACGGAGCGGATCCGGGCGCTGGGCTACTTCTCGGACGTGCAGGTCGAGGCGCGGGAGGGCACCGGCGAGGGCCAGGTGATCATCGACGCGAACGTGGTGGAGCAGCCGACCGGCAGCATCACCTTCGGTGGCTCCTACTCGACCGATAGCGGATTCGGACTGAATTTCGGCCTGTCGGAGCGCAATTTCCTGGGCCGTGGGCAGTTCCTGTCGCTGTCGGTGACGACCGGCACCGATGCCGACAGCGCCGAACTGATCTTCGGTGAGCCGGCCCTGTTCGGGCGCGACCTCACGGGGCGCATCGAACTGTTCTACGATACCACGGATTTCGACGAGGCGGCGTACAACACGCGCTCGTTCGGCTTCTCGCCCTCGGTCAGCTTCCCGATCAGCCGCAACGGCCGCCTGCAGCTGCGCTATCTTTTCTCCCAGGACGATATCTACGACATCAACGACAACAGTTCGCCCATCGTCCAGCGCGACGAGGGGGAGGAGCTGACCTCGGCCCTGGGCTATTCCTACAGCTACGACACGCGCGATAGCGGCCTCGATCCGACCTCCGGCGTGCTCCTGCGCTTCAGCCAGGATTTCGCCGGGGTGGGCGGCGACGTGGAGTTCATCGAGACCCGGGTGCTGGCGCGCTACGAGAAGGCTATCCTCGGCGAGGAGGTGAACCTGAGCGCGACGCTGGAGGGCGGCGCGATCGCCCCGCTCAACGACTACACCACGCGGCTGACGGACCGCTATTTCCTGTCGACGCGCCAGCTGCGCGGCTTCGAGCCGCTGGGCGTGGGCCCGCGCGACGTGGAGGCGCCGAACGAGGATGCGCTGGGCGGCAACTACTTCGCCGTGGCGCGGTTCGAGGCGGATTTCCCGCTGGGGATCCCCGAGGATTACGGCATCCGCGGCGGCGTGTTCCTGGATGCGGGCACGGTCTGGGGGCTGGAGGATACCGAGGGATTCAACGGCGTGCAGGTCGACGACGGGTTCAACCTGCGCTCCTCGGTGGGCGTGTCGCTGTTCTGGACGACGCCGATCGGGCCGTTGCGGTTCGACCTCGCCGAGCAGATCCAGCTGGAGGATTACGACCGGCCGCGCAATTTCAACGTCACGATCTCGACCGAGTTTTGAACCGCGCCCTCCGCCTGCTCGTCCTTTCGTGCGCGCTGGCGGCGCCCGCGGCGGCGCAGGAGGGCGGCATCGCCGTGGTCGACCAGGAGCGGATGTTCCGGCAGAGCGCGTTCGGCGAGCGCGTCCGGTCGGAGATCGACCGCCGCAGCGAGGCGCTGGCCGCGGAGAACCGGCGCATCGAGGCCGAGCTGGTCGCCGAGGAGCGGGCGCTGACCGATCTGCGCCCGTCGCTGGAGCCCGAGGAGTTCCGCGCCCGCGCCCGCGCCTTCGACGAGAAGGTGCGCGGCATCCGCGCCGAGCAGGACGCCAAGGCCCGCGCGCTGGCCGGATACCAGGAGGAGGCGCAGCAGGACTTCGCCGCCCGCGTGGCGCCGGTGCTGTCGCAGCTTCTGGAGGAGATCGACGCCTCGATCCTGCTCGACCGGCGGGTGGTGCTGTCGGCGGCCGAGGAGGCCGACGTGACCGGCCGCGCAGTGGCGCGGATCGACGCCGCGATCGGCGACGGGACGGACGGGACGGAGGCGGCGCCCTAGGCTTCCTTGCCGCCCGGGATGGGCCTTGCTATGCCTCGCCCGGACATCTGACGGAGGCTCCATGTCCGACCGCGCCCATGCCGATATCGACCTGATCCAGAGGCTGATCCCGCATCGCTATCCGTTCCTCCTGGTCGACCGGGTGGAGGACATCGACGGCACCGCCTCGGCCACGGGCATCAAGAACGTCACCTTCAACGAGCCGCATTTCCAGGGCCATTTCCCGGGCGCGCCGATCATGCCCGGCGTCACCATCATCGAGGCGATGGCGCAGACCGCGGCGGTGATGGTGGGCGTGGCCCAGGACCTCGCCGACCGGCAGTTCCGGGTCTATTTCATGGGGATCGACGGCGCCAAGTTCCGCCGCAAGGTGATCCCCGGCGACGTGCTGAAGATGCACATCACCACCCGGCGCGGCGGCGGCCGGGTGTGGAAGTTCCAGGGCCGGGCCGAGGTGAACGGGGAGCTGGCCTGCGAGGCCGATTTCACGGCCATGATGGAAGCCCCGAAATGAGCGACATCCATCCCACGGCGATCGTCCATGCGCAGGCGGTGGTCGAGCCCGGCGCGGCGATCGGCGAGGGCGCGCGGATCGGCCCCTTCGCGGTGATCGGGCCGCAGGTCGAGCTGGCGGCCGGGGTCACGATCAAGAGCCACGTGGTGGTCACCGGGCGCACCCGGATCGGCGAGGGCACGGTGGTCTATCCGTTCACCTGCCTGGGCGAGGTGCCGCAGGACCTGAAATACGGCGGCGAGGACACCCGGCTGGAGATCGGCGCGCGCAACCGCATCCGCGAGCACGTGACGATGAATCCCGGCACCGAGGGCGGCGGCGGGGTGACCCGGATCGGCGACGACTGCCTGTTCATGGCCGGCACCCATGTGGCCCATGACTGCCGGATCGGCGACCGCGTGATCATGGTCAACCATGCCGGGGTGGCGGGTCATTGCGAGATCGGCGACGGCGCCATCATCGGCGGGCTGTCGGGCGTGCACCAGCATGTGCGGGTCGGCGCGGGCGCGATCATCGGCGGGCTGACCAAGGTCTCCTCGGACGTGATTCCGTATGCGCTGGTGCAGGGGCCGTCGGGCGTGCTGGACGGTCTGAACCTGGTGGGGTTGAAGCGGCGCGGCGTGCCGCGGGAAGAGATCGCGCGGCTGCGCGGCGCGCTCGCCGCGCTGGCCGAGGGCGAGGGCGCCTTCCAGGAGCGGGCCGCGCGGCTGGGCGCGGAGAGCGACAGCCCGCTGGTGCAGGAGATCGTGCGCTTCGTGGCCGCGCGCAGCGACCGCGGGTTCCTGACGCCGTGAGCGAGCTGGCGCTGATCCTGGGCGAGGGCGACTTGCCGGAGATCCTGCGCCGGGCCTGCCCCGGCGCGCTGGTGATCGGGGTCGAGGGATTCGCCCCCGAGGACGTGCCGTCCTTTCCCATCGAGGAACTGGGCCGGGTGCTGGCCGAGCTGCCCGTGGAGGGGGTGCGCCGGGTCTGTTTCGCCGGGGCGATCCGGCGGCCGCCCATCGACCCGGCGCGGCTCCATCCCGCGACGCTGCCGCTGGTGCCGCGGATGCAGGCGGCGATGGCGCAAGGCGACGACGCCGCGCTGCGGGTGGTGATCGCGTTGTTCGAGGAGGCCGGGATGCAGGTGGTCGGCGCCGCCGACCTGGTGCCGGAGCTGCTGGCCGGGGAGGGGGCGATGGGCGCCGTCCGCCCCGACGCGGCAGCCGAGCGCGACGTGCTGCGCGCCGCGGCGCTGCTCGACGTGACGGGGGCCGCCGATCTCGGCCAGGGTTGCGTGGTGGCCGGCGGGCAGGTCCTCGCCGTGGAGGCGCTGCCGGGGACGGACTGGATGCTGGAGACGGTGGTGACGCTGCGCCGGGAGGGGCCGCCGGTGCCGCCGGGGGGCCTGTTGATGAAGCGGCCGAAGCCGGGACAGGACCGGCGCGTCGACCTGCCGGCGATCGGGCCCGAAACGGTGCGCCGGGCCGAGGACGCCGGCCTCGCCGGAATCGCGGTGGAGGCGGGCGGGGTGCTGATCCTCGACCGCGCGGCCACGGTGCGCGCCGCCGACGGGGCCGGCCTGTTCCTGTGGGGCGTGGCGTGAGGGCGGTCCTCGTCGCCGGGGAGGCGTCGGGGGACCAACTGGGCGGCGCCCTGATGGCGGGGCTGCGCGAGGCCGCGCCGGGCATCGAGTTTGCCGGGGTCGGCGGGCCGGCCATGGCCGCGCAGGGGCTGGAGAGCCTGTTTCCCTATGACGAGCTGAGCGTGATGGGGCTGGCCGAGATCCTGCCGCGCTATGCCCATCTGCGGCGGCGACTGCTGCAGACGGTGGAGGCGGTGCTGGCGGCGCGGCCCGACGTGCTGATCGGCATCGACAGCCCTGATTTCTGCCTGCGGGTGGCGGCGCGGGTGCGGGCCGCGGCGCCGGAGATCCGCATCGTGCATTACGTCGCGCCCTCGGTCTGGGCCTGGCGGCCGGGGCGGGCGAAGAAGATGGCGCCGCATGTGGACCAGGTGCTGGCGCTGTTGCCCTTCGAGCCGCCGTGGATGGAGGCGGCGGGGATGCGCTGCGACTTCGTGGGCCACCCGGTCGTCTCGGGACCGAGGGCGACGACCGAGGGCATCGCGCGGCTGCGCCGCGATCTGGAGCTGGGGGAGGGGCGCTACCTGCTGGCGCTGCCCGGATCGCGGCGCACGGAGGTGGCGCGGCTGGCGCCGGTCTTCGGCGCCGCGCTGCGGGATCTCGCGGCGCGCCGGCCGGGCCTGCCCGTGGTGGTGCCGGTGGCGCCGGGGCTGGAGCGGGAAGTGGCCGCGCTGACCGGAGACTGGCCGCAGGCGCGGCTCCTGACCGGGGCGGATGCGCTGACCAAGGCCGCGGCCTTCGACGGGGCGGCGGCGGCGCTGGCCAAGTCCGGCACGGTGTCGCTGGAACTGGCCGCCGCCGGCACGCCGATGGTCGTGGCCTATGACATGAACCGGCTGACCTGGGCCATCGCGCGGGCGCTGGTCAGGGTGGACACGGCGACGCTGGTGAACCTGATCGAGGGCGAGAAGGTGGTGCCCGAGTTCCTCGGCCCCGCCTGCCGCCCCGGCCCCATCGCCGCCGCGCTGGAGACGGTACTGGACCGGCCGGAGGCGCAGAGGGCGGCGCTGGAGCGGACCATGGTGGCGCTGGGGCGCGACGGGCCGCCGCCGGGACAGCGGGCCGCGCGCGCGGTGCTGGAGGGGATGGGCCTCTAGCCCGCGTGGATCCATCCGCCGCCGAAGACGCGGGGGCCTTCGGGCGCGTAGAAGACGCAGGCCTGCCCCGGCGCCACGCCCTCCTCGGGCACGAGCAGCTCCACCTCGGCCTCGGTCTCGGAGAGGGGACGGATCACCGCCTCGCGCGGGGGGCGGGTGGAGCGGACCTTGACGCCGAGATGCCATTCGGGCCGCGAGGTGAAGGGCGCGTCGCCGAGCCAGTTGACCTCCTTCACGCGCACGGTGCGGGTGGCCAGCATCTCCTTCGGGCCGACGACGACGCGGCGGGTCTCCACGTCGAGGCGGACGACATAGAGCGGCTCGCTGAGGCCGCCGATGCCGAGGCCGCGGCGCTGGCCCACCGTGTAGTGGATGACGCCGCCATGTTCGCCCAGCACGCGGCCGTCGGCATGGACGATCTCGCCGGGATCGGCGGCCCCCGGGCGCAGCTTCTCGATCACCGCGGCGTAGTTGCCGTTCGGCACGAAGCAGATGTCCTGGCTGTCGGGCTTGTCGGCGACGGCGAGGCCGTGCTTCGCCGCCAGCGCCCGCGTCTCGGCCTTGGTGGCGAGGCCGCCCAGGGGGAAGCGCAGATAGTCGAGCTGACCGGGCGTGGTGGAAAACAGGAAGTAGCTCTGGTCGCGGTCGGGATCGGCGGCGCGGTGCAGCTCGGGGCCGTGGGCGCCGTCCGCGCGCCGGATGTAGTGGCCGGTGGCCATGCAGTCGGCGTCCAGATCCTTCGCCGTCTCCAGCAGGTCGCGGAACTTCACCCGCTCGTTGCAGCGGATGCAGGGCACGGGCGTGGCGCCGGCGAGGTAGCTGTCGGCGAATTCGTCGATCACGCTCTCGCGGAATGTGTCCTCGTAGTCGAGGACGTAGTGCGGAAAGCCCATCGCCTCGGCGACGCGGCGGGCATCGTGGATGTCGCGGCCCGCGCAGCAGGCGCCCTTCTTGGCCAGCGCCGCGCCGTGGTCGTAGAGTTGCAGCGTGATGCCGACCACGTCGTAGCCCTGGGCGGCCAGTTCGGCGGCGACGACCGAGGAATCGACGCCGCCCGACATGGCGACGATCACGCGCGTGTCGGCCGGCGGCCTGGCGAAGCCCAGCGAATTCACGGGATGCGCGTCGAGCGCCATGGCGTCACCTCGCAGATCGGTCGAAAAGAGCGGAAAATATAGGAAAATATCCCGAATCCGCAAGGGGCGGGTTTCACCGCTCCTTAAGTCTCGTCGCCGCTTATGGACCAGAGATGACGCGGAATGACCAGATGTACCTCAAGAAAGTGAACGGCCCCCGGTCGGTGACCCTGCCGGACGGCACGAGGATGACGCGGGCGGACCTGCCGGACCCCGACACCCGGCGCTGGGTCGCCAGCCGCAAGGCGGCCGTCGCCTGGGCGGTGGAGAAGGAGTTGATCACGCGGGAGGAGGCCAAGGCGCGCTATGCCCTGTCGGACGACGAGCTGGACGCCTGGGTGAATGCCCTCAGGTTGCATGGTGCGACCGCCCTGAAAACCACGTTCCTGCAGCGCTTCCGACAACTTTAACTTGTATGAACCCGGAAACCGCTGCATCGTCAGGTGGAGTAACCATGCGTTAAGCATTGTTATGTCATTAATCGGTTACCGGACGCTGACGGAGAGAACGATGCGTGTACTTCTGGTCGAGGACGACCCCACCACCTCCCGCAGCATCGAGATGATGCTCACCCATGCCAACCTGAACGTGTATTGCACGGACATGGGCGAGGAAGGCGTCGACCTTGCGAAGCTTTACGATTACGACCTGATCCTGCTGGACCTGGGTCTGCCCGACATGCACGGCCACGACGTCCTGCGTCAGCTTCGCCTGGCGCGCATCAATACGCCGATCCTGATCCTGACCGGCGCCGACGACACCGAGGCGAAGATCAAGGGCTTCGGTTTCGGCGCGGACGATTACCTGACCAAGCCGTTCCACCGCGAGGAGCTGGTCGCGCGCATCCACGCGATCATCCGCCGGTCGAAGGGCCATTCGCAGTCGGTCATCACCACCGGCCAGGTCACCGTGAACCTCGATGCCAAGTCGGTGGAGGTGAACGGCCAGTCGGTGCACCTGACCGGCAAGGAATACCAGATGCTGGAGCTGCTCTCGCTGCGCAAGGGCACCACGCTGACCAAGGAGATGTTCCTCAACCACCTCTACGGCGGCATGGACGAGCCGGAGCTGAAGATCATCGACGTCTTCATCTGCAAGCTGCGGAAGAAGCTGAGCCAGGCGACCGGCGGCGAGACCTATATCGAGACCGTCTGGGGCCGCGGTTATGTGTTGCGCGACCCGGAGCCGAACACCGGGGCCCAGCCCGCCGCCCGCGCCGGCTGAGCGCCGCCGGAGGCCGCTGGACGAGGCCGCGGCGGCCGCCTAGAACCCCGGTCAGAGACCGGGATCGGAGAGCGATCCCGCCGGCATCCGGGGGCCACGTGGACGACGCGACCGCGCGAGAGATCGAGGCGCTGAGCCGGGACGAGGCCCGCGAGGAGCTCTCCCGGCTCAGCGCGCGTCTGGCCGAGGCCGACGCGGCCTATCACGGCCGCGACGCGCCCGAGATCAGCGATGCCGATTACGACCGGCTGAAGCGGCGCAATGCCGCGATCGAGGCGCGGTTTCCCGACCTCAAGCGCGCCGATTCCCCCTCCGAACAGGTGGGCGCGGCACCCGCCGGCGGCTTTGCCAAGGTGCGCCACGCCCAGCGGATGATGTCGCTCGGAAACGCCTTCGACGAGGCGGAACTGGCCGATTTCGTCCGGTCGGTGCGGGCCTATCTGGGCCTCGACCCGGAGGCGCCGCTGCCCTTCACCGCCGAGCCGAAGATCGACGGCCTGTCCCTGTCGCTGCGCTACGAGGGCGGCGTGCTGGTGCAGGCCGCGACCCGGGGCGACGGGACGGTGGGCGAGAACGTCACCGCCAATGCCCGCACCATCGGCGACATTCCCGAAAGGATCGACGGCGCGCCGCAGGTGCTGGAGGTGCGCGGCGAGGTCTACATGTCGCATCCCGACTTCGCGGCGCTGAATGCGCGCGCCGCGGAGGAGGGGGGCCGGACCTTCGCCAATCCGCGCAACGCCGCCGCCGGGTCGCTGCGCCAGCTGGATCCCGCGATCACCGCGCGGCGGCCCTTGCGCTACTTCGCCTATGGCTGGGGGGAGATCACCGCGCCCCTGGCCGGGACCCAGATGGCCAGCGTCGAGCGGCTGCGCGGCTTCGGCTTCGCGGTGAACCCGCTGACGGTGCTGTGCGAGGGGCTGGAGGAGATGCTGGCACAGTACGCGCGGATCGAGGCGGAGCGGGCCGGCTTGGGCTACGACATCGACGGCGTGGTCTACAAGGTGGACGACCTGTCGCGGCAGCGGCGGCTGGGATATCGCTCCACCACGCCGCGCTGGGCCATCGCGCACAAGTTCCCCGCCGAGCTGGCCTGGACCCGGCTGGAGCGGATCGAGATCCAGGTGGGACGCACCGGCGCGCTGAGCCCGGTGGCACGTCTGACGCCCGTGACGGTGGGCGGCGTGGTGGTGGCGAACGCGACGCTGCACAACGAGGATTACATCGCAGGGCGCGACTCGAAGGGCGCGCCGATCCGCGAGGGGCGCGACATCCGCGAGGGCGACTGGGTGCAGGTCTATCGCGCCGGGGACGTGATCCCCAAGATCGCCGATGTGGACCTGTCGCGCCGGCCCGGGGATGCGGTGCCGTTCGACTTCCCCACCACCTGCCCGGACTGCGGCTCCGACGCGCCGCGGGAGGAGGGCGATTCGGTGCGCCGCTGCTCGGGCGGGATCATCTGCCCCGCGCAGGCGGTGGAGCGGCTGAAGCACGTGGTCTCCCGCGCTGCCTTCGACATCGACGGGCTGGGGTCGAAGCTGGTGGAGGAACTTTACCGCGACGGCTGGATCCGGGAGCCGGCGGACATCTTCACCCTGGCGGAGCGCTACGGCCCGGGCCGTCCGCAGCAGTTGAAGAACCGGGAAGGGTGGGGCGAGACCAGCGCCGCCAAGCTCTTCGAGGCGATCGAGGCGCGGCGGCGGATCCCGCTGGAGCGGCTGATCTTCGCCCTCGGCATCCGCCATGTGGGCGAGATCAACGCGCGGCTGCTGGCGCGGCATTACGGCACCTGGGGCGCCTTCGAGGCGGCGATGCGGGCGGCCGAGCCGCAGGACGGCGAAGCCTGGGATGACCTCATGGCCATCGACGGGGTGGGGCGGGTGATGGCGCGATCGCTGGTCACCGCCTTCGCGCAGGAGGCGGAGCGGGCCTCGATCGAGCGGTTGGTGGCCCATCTCGACGTGCAGGAGGCCGAGCGGCCGCAGAGCGAGGGCAGCCCGGTGGCGGGCAAGACCGTGGTCTTCACCGGCACGCTGGAGAAGATGACCCGGGCAGAGGCCAAGGCGCGGGCGGAAACGCTCGGCGCCAAGGTCTCGGGCTCGGTCTCGGGCAAGACGGATTACCTCGTCGCTGGGCCCGGCGCCGGGTCGAAGGCGAAGAAGGCCGCCGAGCTGGGCGTCGAGACGCTGGACGAGGACGACTGGCTGCGGCTGATCGGGGACGCATGAGCCGGCCCGAGGCGCTCTGGCCGCTCTTCGCCGACCTCACGGGGCTGCCCGGCGTCGGGCCGAAGACCGCCGGTCTGCTGGGCCAGATGAAAGTCGCCAGCCCGCGCGACCTTCTCCTCACGCTGCCCCATTCGGTGATCGACCGGCGGCGGCGGGCGACGATCCGCGGCCTCGACCTGCCGGCGACGGCGACGGTGGAGGTGGAGATCGGGCGCCACCATCCGCCCAGCGGCCGGGGGCCCACCCGGATCGAGGTGCGCGACGCGGAGACGACCTTCCAGCTGGTCTATTTCCGCGCCAAGGGCGACTGGCTGGCGCGCAGCCTGCCCGAGGGGGCGCGGCGCGTGGTCTCGGGGCGGATCGAGCTGTTCGACGGGGGCGCGCAGATGGCCCATCCCGATCATGTGGCGCGGCCGGAGGAGGCCGGGGCGATCCCGGATTTCGAGCCGGTCTATCCGCTGACCGCCGGGCTGACGCAGCGGATCATGGCGCGGGCGGTCGCGGCGGCGCAGGAGCGCGCGCCGGGGACGGGCGAGTGGGTCGACCCGGAGCTGGTCCTGCGCGAGGGCTGGCCCGACTGGCGCGCGGCGCTGGCTGCGGCCCATGCACCGCGCGGCGAGGCGGACCTGTCCCCGGCCGCCCCGGCGCGGCGGCGGCTGGCCTATGACGAGCTCTTCGCGCACCAGCTGACGCTGGCCCTGATCCGCGCGGCGCAGCGGGAGCGCAAGGGCCGCGCCTCGGTGCCGACGGGGCGGCTGACATCGGCGGTGCGCGCGGCCTTGCCCTTCGTGCCCACGCGGGCGCAGGAGCGGGCCATCGCCGAGATCGCCGCCGACATGGAAGCGCCGCGCCGGATGAGCCGGCTGCTTCAGGGCGATGTTGGCTCGGGCAAGACGCTGGTGGCGCTGCTGGCGCTGCTGGGGGCGGTGGAGGCCGGCGGGCAGGGGGTGATGATGGCGCCCACCGGCATCCTGGCGCGGCAGCATTTCGAGGGGCTGCGGCCGCTGGCCGAGGCGGCCGGCGTGGGGATCGAGATCCTGACGGGGCGCGACAAGGGCGCCGAGCGGGCGGCGAAGCTGGCCGCGCTGGCATCGGGGGAGACGGCGATCCTGGTGGGCACCCACGCGGCCTTCTCGCAGGATGTGGCGTTCCGCGACCTGCGGCTGGCCATCGTCGACGAGCAGCATCGGTTCGGCGTGTCGCAGCGGCTGGAGCTGGGGCAGAAGGGCGACCGGGTCGACACGCTGGTGATGACGGCGACGCCGATCCCGCGCTCGCTGAGCCTGGCGCAGTTCGGTCACATGGATGTCTCGGTGCTGGACGAGAAGCCGCCCGGCCGCAGCCCGGTGACCACGGCGATGCTCTCCGACGCGCGGCTGGGCGAGGTGGTGGAGCGGCTGCGCGCCGCCGTGGCGGCGGGGCGGCAGGCCTACTGGGTCTGCCCGCTGGTGGAAGAGAGCGAGGTCAGCGACCTGGTGGCCGCCGAGGATCGGTTCGCGCATCTGCGCGCCGCGCTGGGGGAGGGTGCGGTGGACCTCGTGCACGGGCGGATGGCGCCGGCCGACAAGGATGCCGCGATGGCGCGGTTCGCGGCCGGCGAGACGGGGGTTCTGGTGGCGACCACGGTGATCGAGGTGGGGGTCGACGTGCCCAACGCCTCGATCATGGTGATCGAGCGCGCCGAGGCCTTCGGCCTGGCGCAGCTGCACCAGCTGCGCGGTCGGGTCGGGCGGGGGGCGGAACGCTCCACCTGCCTGCTGCTCCATGGGGCGGACCTGACGGGGACGGGCCGCCGGCGGCTGGAGATCCTGCGCGAGACCGAGGACGGGTTCCGCATCGCCGAGGAGGACCTCGCCCTGCGGGGGGCGGGCGACATGCTGGGCCACGCGCAGTCCGGCCTGCCACGGTTTCGCGTGGCCGATCTGGAGCGGCAGGCCGACCTGATGCAGCTGGCGCAGCGCGACGCGCGCGCCCTGCTGGCCGCCGACCCTGACCTGGCGAGCCCGCGCGGCGGCGCGGCGCGGCTGCTGCTCTGGCTGATGGAGCAGGACAAGGGAATCCGGCTCCTCTCCGTCTGAGCCGGACCTGGATGTTCCCTTAAAGTTCTTGATCCGATGCGGGTGATATGAGAACAAAATAGAAACAAATGGAGGGAGGTCACCATGATCCGACAGTTCCGCAGATCGCTTCGTCGCTCGGAGACGAGCGTGGCCGACTTCGTGGGATGCATCGCGCTGGGCGTCCTGCTGATCGCCTGGCTGCATCTTCCCTACCTCTGAGGCGGTCGGGTGCCGGGCCCGGGCCCGGCGCATCCCCCGGGATCGCTATGCTTTTTGGGCCATTTCAAGGGTTTGGAGCGTACCTTGCGGATCTTGCGAATGGGGTGGATTTCGCCTTGTATTTCCTCGACTTGCCCGTCTATACCCGTCGGCGGTGACGTGGCCGAGTGGTCGAAGGCGCTCCCCTGCTAAGGGAGTAGGCGGGAAACCGTCTCGAGGGTTCGAATCCCTTCGTCACCGCCACCTGCCCCAGCAGACGCGACCTCTCGTGCCGGTGTGACCCGGAGCCCGGCCTGTCATGGCGGCGTGATCGGCGCCGTCCGGGGTGGTCGGACGGCGCGCGTTTCGTGGCCACGGAGGGCGGGCCGCCGGGCTAGAGCATCGCCAGAACGGCGGGCGAGGGGTCGCCGGTGACCGGCAGGCCGCGGCGACGCTGGAAGGCCTCGATCGCGGCGCGTGTGCCCGAGCCGATCACCCCGTCCGGAGTGCCGGCATCGTAGCCGGCCGCGTTCAGCCGCGATTGCAGCGCGACCCGCTGGTCCTTGGTCAGGCCGTAACGGTCGGGCGGAAACGCGCCCCGGATCGGGCCTCCGCCGGCGAGACGGTGGGCGAGATAGCCGACGCCGAGGGCGTAGTTCACCGAGTTGTTGTAGCGTCGGATCACGTCGAAGTTCGGGTGGACGCGGAACGTCGGCCCGCCCGGCTGCGGCGTGATCAGCCGCCCGCCGGAAGTACCCGCGACCGCCTCGGACGAGGATGGCTGCCCGGGGCGCCAGCCCGCCCGCGCCAGGTAGTTGGCGGCCGAGGCCAGGGCGTCCGCGGGATCATCGGACCAGATGTCGCGGCGCCCGTCGCCGGTGAAGTCCACCGCATAGGCCTGGTAGGAGGTGGGGATGAACTGGGTGTGGCCCATGGCGCCGGCCCAGCTGCCGACCATGCGGTCGGGGGTGGTGTCGCCGCGCTGCAGGATCAGGAGTGCGGCGACCAGCTGATCCTCGAAGAAGGATCCCCGGCGACCGTCATACGCCAGGGTGGAGAGCGCCGAGACGACCGGGATCGCGCCGCGCCGGCGGCCGAAATCGCTCTCCACGCCCCAGATGGCGGCGACCACCTCGGCCTCGACGCCATGACGGGCCTCGATCGCCTGCAGCGTGGCCGCCTGGCGGGCGAAGGCGGCGCGGCCGCGCGCCACCTTCTCCTCGTTCGCCGCGATCTGGAGGTAGTCCTCCAGCGTGCGGGTGAACTCGGTCTGGTTGCGGTCGCGCTCGATCACGCCGGGCAGGTAGCCCGCGCGCGTGAAGGCCCGGTCCCATGTCGAAGCGGAGACCCCCCGCGACAGGGCCCGGGGGCGGAACGCCGCCACCCAGGCATCCCAGGCCGGGTTGGGAGCCGCGCGCATCACCTCCTCGGCCGGGGCCGGGGCGAGGCTCGGCGGCCCGCCGCAGGCCGCGAGCCCCAATGCTCCCAATCCGAGTCCGACCTGCCGCCGGGTCAACCGCATCGCTCTGCCTCCGCCTGTTTTTTCGCACAGTGAATTGCCTGCTTCGCCGGGGCAAGGCCTTGGCATGGCCACGGGGCACCCCATCTGCCGACCATGCCGGAACCGCGCCATACCGTCCTCGATATCGTCGACCGCCTCGACCGGGCCGCCGAGCCCGACCGCGTGACGGTCGCCCATGTCTTGAGGGCGTTCGGGGCCTCGGCCTTCCTGCCGGTGATGATGCTGCCGGCGCTTCTCGTCGTCTCGCCGCTGTCGGGGATCCCCTTCTTCTCGAGCCTGTGCGGCCTGACCATCGCGCTGGTGGCGGCGCAGATGCTGCTGGGGCGGCGGCGCCTCTGGGTTCCGGAGATGATCCGGCGGCGCGAGATCGCGGGGGCGCGCCTGCGCGATGGCGCGGGACGGTTGCGCGGCCTGGCCGACTGGATGGACCGGCACACCCACGGGCGTCTGGCCGGACTGGCCGGACGCGGGTTCCACGGGGTCGTTCTGGCGGCCTGCCTGGTGGCCGGCCTGTCGATGCCCTTCCTCGAGATCGTCCCGTTCTCCTCGTCGGTCCTGGGGCTGGCGGTGCTCCTGTTCTGCACCGGCCTTCTGTCGGGGGACGGGCTGTTCGTGCTGGCGGGGTTCGCCGTGCTGGGGGTCGCGGCCATGATCCCCGCTGCGCTCGTCACCGGGTTGGCCAGCCTCTGATTGCAGCGGGGTGGGCCGCGGTCTACCGTCGCGGCAAAACAGGGGGGCGAGGGCACCGATGGGACAGGTCATCACGGTGGCGCAGCAGAAGGGCGGATCGGGCAAGACCACGCTGGTGGCGAACCTGGCGGTGGCGCTGGCGCAGCAGGGCCGCTCGGTCGCGCTGCTCGATACCGACCCGCAGGGATCGCTTGGGCGCTGGTTCATGGCCCGCGTGGAGGCGGGCGATCCGGGGATGGAGTTCTCCACCGCCTCGGCCTGGGGCGTGGGCTACGAGATGAAGAAGCTCTCGCGCGGATGCGACGTGGTGCTCGTGGATACGCCGCCGAAGGTCGATTCCGACCTGCGCCCCGCGCTGCGGGAGAGCGACATGGTGCTGGTGCCGGTGGCGACGAGCGCCGTGGATGTCTGGGCGCTGGATTCCATCCTCGACCTGACCGAGCGCGTGGGCGTGCCGGCGATGGTCGTGCTCAACCGCTACAAGTCGGGAACCCGCGTGTCGGAGGATGTCGAGGGCCTTCTGGCCGAGCGCGAGGTGCGCCGCGCGACGGCCGTTCTGGGCAACCGGGTGGTCTATGCCGAGGCGCTGGGGCAGGGACGCGGCGTGCTGGAGAAAGGCCGGGGCGCCTGGACCGCGGAGGTCGAGGCTCTGCGCGACGAGGTGATGGGCGCGCTCTAGAAGCGGCGCCAGAGCGTCGCGCTCGCGCTGAGGCTGGCCAGGACGGTGTAGCCGCAGAGGATGGCCAGGACGGTGAAATTGTCCAGGAAGAAGGCCACCACCGCGACCGGCAGGGCGAGGATCAGCGACCAGAGGAACAGAATCATAAGCATGTCGGATTCTCCTGCCGCCATAAGGACACGGTTGCGCACGGCTTTGAAGTGAAAGATTGACGACACCCCCGGTCGCGCGGGGCCCTGCCGGAACGAAGGCCTGCGCCGCGCGTTTCGGAGAGGCTTGGGCCGCAGAGGCCCGCAACAACGAGTGGAGGGATCATGTTGGGACGTCTGATCCGTGGTGCGTTCGGAATTTTCAATCGGTCGCGGGGGGCTGGCATGCGCCGTCGCCGCGGCGGCAGCGCCGAGAGCCAGCTGGCCCGCGGCGCGGTGCGGACCGCGAAGAAGCGGCTGTAGGACTACCGGCGGAGTTCCGGCGGATTTCCGCCGGCGCGATGGAGAGGGGGCGCGAACGCCGGGGTCGCGCCCCCTTCATCTTCGCGCCCGATGCTGCCGGCATGACCCGATCCACCCAATCCCGCCGAATTGCCCGCGACCGCATGCTGCGCAACCTCCGCGCCCTGGAGGACGAGAGCGTCGTGGAGGACCTGATCCGAGACCTTTGCCCCGATGCCTGGCGTACGCTGGAGGAGGACGTGGAGGTGCGGGAGAAGAAGGTGCAAATCACCCTGCGCCTCGACGAGAGCGTGGCCAGGTTCTACCGCGCCATGGGCCGGGGCTATCAGGGGCGGATCAACCGCATCCTGGCGACCTATGCCCAGATGCGGATCGCCAAGGCGAACATGTTCGAGCGCGACTTCGAGGCCTGGAACCGGGAATGGCGGCGCACCGGCGAGATCCCCGAGCCGGGATGGTCGGACGGGGTGGACAGCGACGACGATCAAGGGTAAACAACCTTCGCTAGCTACCTCGACGATACCCTGTACTCTCCTTTCGGACCCTGCAGCGCTTTCGATCCGGGCACACTTAGCCACGCTGTTGCACTACCGCGAACAGGACATGACGACAGGAGATCTCACGATGGCCACCGGCACCGTGAAATGGTTCAACCCCACCAAAGGCTTCGGCTTCATCCAGCCCGACTCGGGCGGCAAGGACGTGTTCGTCCACATCTCGGCCGTCGAGCGCGCCGGCCTGACCGGCCTCGCCGACAACCAGAAGGTTCAGTACGAGCTGCAATCCGGCCGTGACGGCCGCGAATTGGCCGGGAATCTCGAGCTGGTCTGAGGACGCGGCGGGGCGATCCCGCCGAAGCTTGAAGTTGGGGAGGGCGCCTGCGGGCGCCCTTTTTCGTTCTGGCAGCGGGTCGGTGGAGTGCGGGGGATGCCGAGATCCGTCCGTCCCCGGGCCAGTACCCCCCGCCACTCCTTCATCGTGACGCCGGCTGGAGCCGGTTGAGCTCGGATCGGCCGTCCGCCCGGCCGTTTGCCTCCTTCCCGAGCGTATTTGAGCCCCACCGGAACGCGGGCGGGCCGCGTGGCGTTGGGGCACTCAGAAACGGTGGGAACCCCGCCGCCCCGTCCAGGAGGACATCATCATGAGTATCGGCAATATCGTCCGCCGCGCCGCCTCGGCCTTCGGCAAGTCCAAGACCCGCGGCACCCCCACGACCGGCCCCAAGGGGCCGACCGGCGCCCGCACGACCGGCGGAAGCCCGGAAGCCAAGCTCGCCAAGAACGCGGCGAAGGTGGCGAAGAAGAAGCTTTGAGAGAAATGCGCGAATGGGGCCGCCCCTTCTGGGCGGTCCTCTCGTGCAAATTGTGGGGTCCTACATCGCCCAACAGGGTCAGAGCAATATAACGAAGGCTGACAAATTTGTTGGAAGAAACCTGCGCTAGTAACCCTTAAGTAATGATATCTTGAGTGGCCGCTTTAAGTTGATTTGCCTTCCATTTGCCGTAATTGACAGATTTTCCTTCCACCAACCAGTCATTTCGACCGTTTCTCGAAGTCCCGAACAAAAATACTGACGCGGCGCTTGGACTCGAAAATGCAACGTCTTCGGTGAGTTCAAAGTTCGATGTGCCGATCATTTTGGCACGTTCGGATTTCAGCAGTTTTTCTCTTAAGACTCTCAATTTTTCGTGGAAAGACGCGGATTCGTTTATATCACCGCGGGATCCTGATGGCATGACAAACTCTCCGTCGTCCTCTTTGGCCCTTGCTTTGATCCCTTTTCCCGGGTGTTCGAGCATAAAATAGACATCTGGCTCTGGAGTTTTGTCTTCCGGTGCCGGATAATTCGTCTGCCTGTTGTCAATTTTGAAGTAGTCCACACCGATAACCGGTAGGATCAGATAGACCTCCTCTAAGAAGGCATTCATGTCGGAGATATCCGCCTCCGGTAGGCGTTCTATCGTCGGTTCCGTTGCATTCACAACGTTACTTTTCTTCGCGTCGTGAACCTGGCGGATGAGTTCGGCTTTCGAGATATCTGACGTGAGCCTTTGTGAGGTTCAGGTCCTTATTCGTAATCGCAATGAAACGGTCCCAGTAGTCCTTAGTGTCATCATTGGAGTGAATCGCAAGTCGTTTCGATATGTCGTCGCCCTCTCCCACATATACGGTTGGGAGATCGTCGCTTAATGGTAATCCATGCAGTATGTATACGCCGGTTCGCTTAAGTTCCGCACGCTTCAAAGCAAGGCTCAACTTACTTCTCGGACCGGCCAGAACATGGCCGGTCCAGTTAACGATCTCTGCGGTTAGGAGGCCTGTTGGACTCCTTCCGGGAAGAACAGACGAACCGAACGTCCTTCGGCCATTGTCTACCGCGTGAACTTCTTGTGCTTCACCCGCGTCGGCCGCACCGCATCCTCGCCGAGGCGGCGCTTCTTGTCCTCCTCGTAAGCCTCGAAGTTGCCCTCGAACCATTCCACATGGGCGTTGCCCTCGAAGGCGAGGATGTGGGTGCAGAGGCGGTCGAGGAAGAAGCGGTCGTGGGAGATGATCACCGCGCAGCCGGCGAAATCCTCCAGCGCATCCTCGAGCGCGCGGAGCGTCTCGACGTCGAGGTCGTTGGTGGGCTCGTCGAGCAGGAGGACGTTGCCGCCGGATTTCAGCAGCTTGGCCAGGTGGACGCGGTTGCGCTCGCCGCCCGAGCAGAGGCCGACCTTCTGCTGCTGGGCGGTGCCCTTGAAGTTGAAGGCGCCGCAATAGGCGCGGGAATTCATCTGCGCGTCGCCGAGGTCGATCACCTCGCCGCCGCCGGAGATCTCCTCCCACACGGTGTTGTCGGGGTTCAGCGCGTCGCGCGACTGGTCGACATAGGACAGGTCGACCGTGTCGCCCCAGTCGATCAGGCCGGCATCGGGCTGGTCCTGGCCCGTCAGGCAGCGGAACAGCGAGGTCTTGCCGGCGCCGTTGGGGCCGATCACGCCGACGATGCCGCCCGGCGGCAGGGCGAAGGTGAGATCCTCGATCAGCAGGTGATCGCCCTTGTGCAGGCGCAGGTTCTCGACCTCCAGCACCTTGGAGCCCAGCCGCTCGCCGTTGGGGATGACGATCTGGGCCTTGCCGACGCGCTCGCGCTCGGACTGGTTGGCCAGCTTCTCGTAGGCGGAGATCCGGGCCTTGGATTTCGCCTGGCGGGCCTTGGCGCCCTGGCGCATCCAGTCGAGCTCGCGTGACAGGGTGCGCTGCTTGGCCTTGTCCTCGCGCGCCTCCTGCTCCAGCCGCTTGGCCTTCTGGTCGAGCCAGGCGGAGTAGTTGCCCTCGTAGGGGATGCCGCGGCCGCGGTCGATCTCGAGGATCCAGCCGGTGATGTCGTCGAGGAAGTAGCGGTCGTGGGTGACGATCAGGATCGTGCCCTTGTAGTCCACCAGGTGGCTCTGCAGCCAGGCGATGGTCTCGGCGTCGAGGTGGTTGGTCGGCTCGTCGAGGAGCAGCATGTCGGGCTGCTCCAGCAGCAGCCGGCAGAGCGCGACGCGGCGCTTCTCGCCGCCCGAGAGCGTGTCGACGGGGGCGTCGTCGGGCGGGCAGCGCAGCGCCTCCATGGCGATGTCGATCTGGCTGTCGAGATCCCAGAGGTTCTCGCTGTCGATCTGGTCCTGCAGGGCGGCCATCTCGTCGGCGGTCTCGTCGGAGTAGTTCATCGCCAGCTCGTTGAAGCGGTCGAGCTTGGCCTGCTTCTGCGCCACGCCCTGCATGACGTTGCCGCGCACGTCGAGCGCCTCGTCGAGCTCGGGTTCCTGGGCGAGGTAGCCCACCCGCGCGCCCTCGGCCGCCCAGGCCTCGCCGGAGAAGTCCTTGTCGATCCCGGCCATGATCTTCAGCAGGGTCGACTTGCCCGAGCCGTTCTGGCCGACGACGCCGATCTTCACGCCCGGCAGGAAGTTGAGCTTGATGTTCTCGAACAGCTTCTTGCCGCCGGGGATCGTCTTGGAGACGCCGTCCATGTGGTAGACGAACTGGTAGCTGGCCATCGGGCGCGGTCCTTACGGATTGGAATTCGGGTCGGGCGCATCCATAGGGGATTCGGCCGCCGTCCGGAAGGTGGTCAGAACCGCCAGCGCAGCCCGAGGACGTTGGCGTTGGTGGTGTCACCCATGTCGCCCAGCGCGGGAAGGTTGACGTTCTTGCCGCCCGAGCGGTGCTGCACCCGGTAGACGATGTCGACGCGGGGGCGCCCCTCGAAGCCGACGGCGATCTCGGGGGCGAGGAAGTAGAGGAACTCGGCCTCGCCGTCCTCCTCGAACTCGCGTTCCCGCTCGAGCCCGTGGGAGTCGGTGACGGCGGTGTAGCCGAAGGTCAGCCCCGGCTTGATGCGCAAGGGGCCGAGGGCGAAGCCGTCGTGGCGCAGCGTCGGGCCGGCCCAGACCTCCCAGGAGGTGCCGGGGCGGCCGAGCCCGTCGCCGTCTTGCCGCCAGGAGAGTCCGGCCTCCACCCCCAGCCGCCAGCGGCCCCGCAGGTCGAGCGGCAGCGCGGCGATCGCGGCGCCGACCTGAACCTGGTGGGCCGAGTCGGCGATGAAGGGCAGGGCATCCTGCTGCCAGATGCCGCCGCGCACCGCCTCCCCGGCGAAGACGAGCACGCTGGGGCTCCCTTCTTCCGCGGCGGCGGGGCCGGCGGACAGGATCGCCGCGGCCGCGGCGAGGGCGGCGATGCGGCAGCGTATGGCGCCGGGACCGGGGCGGCGGAATGACATGGCCCATTGAGAGCGCCCCGGGGGGGGCGCTGTCAACAACCCGGTGGCCGTGTCACAGGATCTCGTCCTCGTCGAACATCGGGTCGGTGTCCAGATCGGCGGCGAGCAGGGAGAGGCGGTCTTCGGAATCGCTGACCGGCACGTCCGCGAGGTGGTAGACGGCGTCGCCCTCGTTGACCACGGGCATGGTGGCCCGGCCCATCAGCACCCCGGCCGTGGGGGCGAGGATCCGGCTCTCGTCGCTGCCGAAGGGGCTGGAGACGATGGCCAGAAGCTGCCCCTCGGAGACGTGTTCGCCCACCTCGCGGAACAGCCGCAGCAGGCCCGAGGCCGGGGCGCGCAGCCAGGTCGAGCCGTTCACCACGATGGGCTGGCTGGCGCGGCGGGGCAGGCCCCGGGCCGGGATCATCGACAGTTCGCGCATCACCCGCAGGATGCCGGAGGCGCCGATCCGGGCCGAGGTCTCGTCGAAGCGCAGGGCCTCGCCGGCTTCGTAGAGCAGCACGTCGCAGCCTTCGCGACGGGCGGCGCCGCGCATCGAGCCCTCGCGCAGCTGGGCGCGGATGACGAGCGGGGCGCCGAAGGCGCGGGCGAGATCCAGCGTCTCGCGGCTGGAGGCGGAGATGCGGATCTGCGGCAGGTTGGTACGGTGGATGGCGGCGGAATGAAGGTCGATCCCCAGATCGGACCGGGCGACGATCTCGCTCATGAAGATGCGCGCCAGACGCGCGGCGAGCGAGCCGCTGTCGGAGCCGGGAAAGCAGCGGTTCAGGTCGCGCCGGTCGGGCAGGTAGCGCGACCGGTTGAGGAAGCCGAAGGTGTTGACGATCGGCACGACGAGGAGGGTGCCGCGCAGGGATTTCAGCTGCGGCGCCTGGAGCAGGCGGCGGCAGATCTCGACGCCGATGATCTCGTCGCCGTGGATCGCGGCGGAGACGAAGAGCGTGGGCCCCGGCCGCTTGCCGTGGAGGACCCGCACCGACATCGTCGCGGGGGTGTGGTCGGTCAGGACCGAGATCGGCAGGTCCACCGTACGGCTCTCGCCCGGTGCCACGGTCTGCCCGCCGATGACGAAGGGCTCACGAGCCATCGACGCCCAGCCCGAAGTCGCGTCGCAGGCGCAGCACGCGAATTCGGTCGACATAGGCCGCGCGCAGGCAGGTGACGTCGGCCCCGCAGCCGTCGCGCTCGCCCCGCAGCCACGTGTCCTGCCCGGAATCGGCCGAGCGGAGCCGGCCGTAGACCTCGGCCAGCCGGGCGTCGAGGCGGGAGAGTTCGGGCGTGTCGCAGACCGCGCGCTCGGCCGCGTTGAGCGGGCCCGCGTCGCACCAGGGACGCGGCTCCTGCGCCATGGCGGCGGCCGGGGCGACGAGGAGCGCGACGGAGAGGAGGGCGGCCCGCATGCGCGTCTCAGACGTCGTGCACGTAGCGGGCGGGCACGAAGCGGTAGCCCTCCTCGGCGCGGTCGATCCAGCCGATGCCGGGAAAGCCGACATGGCTTCCCGCGACGAGCGTGCCCTCGGCGCAGACCCGGTCGAGCAGGTGCAGGCGCGTGATGCGGGCGGCGTCGAGGTCGGTGTCGAAGCCGGTGCCGATATCGGGCCGGGCCAGTTGCACCGGGGCGATGTGGACGATGTCGGTCCAGATCAGGAGATGCGCGTCGCCATCCGTCACCTCCAGCCCCGAATGGCCGGGCGTGTGGCCCGGCAGGGGCAGGGCGCGCAGGCCGGGGGCGATGTCGGTGGCGCGGTCGAAGGTCTCCACCCGGTCGCCATAGACGGAGAGGACGGCCTCCGCGAGCTCGTCGGAGCCGCCGAAATGGGCGTGATCGGCGGAGTGCACGCGCAGGCTCGCCTCGGGGAAGGCCATCGCACCGTCGGCGAGAAGGCCGGCGATGTGGTCGGCGTGCATGTGGGTGACGAAGACCGTGTCGATATCCGCCGGGTCGAAGCCGGCGGCGCGGAGATTGTCCATCACCCGGCCGGTCTGGTCCCCCATCTTCCCGGCCACGCCGGCATCGACGAGGACCGTGCGGCCGCCGGTCTCGATCACCCAGGCGTTGAGACCGGAGCGCCAGGTCTCGGGATCGGCGTGACGGTCGCGCAGGATGCGGGCATATTCCGTAGCGTCGATGCCGCGGAGATTGTCGCGGCCGAGCGGCAGCGGCCCGTCGGACAGCGCGGTGACGCGGATGTCGCCCACATGCAGGCGCCGGGCGTCGGGCAGTCGGGTCATGGTCCCTCCACGGGCTCAGCGGGAATAGGGGTAGGGCGCATCGACGAGGCGGTAGCCCTCGCCGTCGCGGGCGACATGGCCGAGGCCGGGGAAATCGATATGCGAGCCGGCGATCATCGTCCGGTCGGCGCTCACCCGGTCGAGCAGGCGGGTGCGTGTCTCGGCCGCCTCGTCGGGGTTCACGTCGAAGCCGATGGTGACCTGCGGCCGCGCGAATTGCACCGGCGCGACGTGGACGATGTCGGCCCAGATGAGCAGGCTGTCGTCGCCGGAGGCCACGCGGTAGCCGGTATGGCCCGGCGTGTGCCCCGGCAGCGGCACGGCGGTCACCGCGGCGCTCACCTCCGCCTCGCCCGAGATCGGGCGGAGGCGGTCGCCATAGGCGTCCAGGACGGCGCGGGCGGTCTGGAAGAAGGATTCCGTGCCCTCGGTCACGTTGGCGTCGTCGCTCCAATAGGCGCGCTCGGTTTCGGTCAGGACGAGTTCGGCGTCCGGGAAGGCGGCGGCGCCCTCGGCCAGCGCGCCGCCCACGTGATCGGGATGCAGGTGGGTGGCCAGCAGGCGGGTGACCTGCGCCGGCTCGGTCCCGGAGGCGCGAAGATTCTCGACCAGCCGGCCGAGGCTGTCGCCCATGGTCGCCCCGGCGCCGGCATCGACCAGCGTGGCCTCGCCGTCGCCGGTCTCGATCAGCCAGCCGTTGACGGCGGCGCGGAACGTCTCGGGGTCGCGGAAACGCTCGCGCATGAGGCTGGCATAGCCCTCGGCGTCGATCCCCTGCAGCGCCTCGGGACCGATGCGGAGCGCGCCGTCGGACAGGACGGTGACGGTGACGTCGCCCACCGCGAACCGCTGCGCGTCGGCGAGCGCGGCGGCGGGCAGTGCGGTGGCGGTGCCCTGCGCGCGGGCCGCCGCGGGCACCAGCGGCCACGCGGCACCGGCGGCAAGGAGGTGGCGGCGGTTCATCATCGGCGGTTTCCCTGCGCTGGATCGGGTCGCGAGGGAGGTAGGGCGCGGGGGGCGCGTGTCAGGGGAGGGTGCGGGGCGGTGCTCAGGTCGCGACGTAGCGGTCGCGGCGGTGGTTGATGGCGATGACCACGTTCAAGATCACGGCGCCGAGCAGGGACCAGACCACGATCCGCGCCGGGAAGATGGCGAAGGCCAGGACGAAGAGGCAGGCGTCGAAGCCGAGCTGGACATAGCCCGCCTTCAGCCCCATGCGGTCCTGCGCCAGGAGCGCGACGACGCCGATGCCGCCGAGCGATCCGCCGTGGCGGAACAGGGCCAGGAGCCCCATGCCGGTCAGCGCGCCGAAGATCACCGCGGCCAGGGCCGGGTTCAGCCTCTCGATGGCGAAGCCCAGCGGGATCAGTTCCGTCAGGATCGACAGGAGCGTGACCGAGATCAGCGACTTGGCGGTGAAGACCGGCCCCAGCCGGCGCCAGGCCAGCCAGTAGAAGGGCAGGTTGATGGCGAAGAAGACCGGGCCGAAGGACCAGCCGGTGAGGTAGGACAGGATCACCGCGAGCCCCGCCGTCTGTCCGGTGACGAGGCCCGCGAAGGTCAGGACCTGCAGGCCCAGCGCGCAGCAGAAGGCCCCGAAGGCGATGCCCTGGGCGTCGTCGAGGAGGCTGTGATCGCGGGGTTCGGTCATGGCGCCGTGATGCGGCCCGGCGGCGGCGAAGGCAAGGGCGGGCGCGGCGGGGCCGCCGGTGTTTCGCGGCGGGTCGTGGCGAGGGGACGCCCGGAAACGCGAACGGCCCGCCCCCGGAGGGACGGGCCGCACGTTCTCGGTCCGGCGGATCAGGCGGCCTGGGCCGATCCCGCCAGGCGGCGCAGGACGTAGTGCAGCACGCCGCCGTTCTTGACGTAGTCGATCTCGATCCCGGTATCGATCCGGCTCTTGATCTCGATCTCCTTCGTCGATCCGTCGGCGTAGGTGATGGTGCAGGGCACCACCGCGCCGGGGCCGAAATCTTCCTCCAGCCCGGTGATCGAGAAGGTCTCGTCGCCGGTGAGGCCGAGGCTCTCGCGGCCCTCGCCGTTCGTGAACTCGAAGGGCAGGACGCCCATGCCGACGAGGTTGGAGCGGTGGATGCGCTCGTAGCTCTCGGCGATCACGGCCTTGACGCCGAGAAGCGCGGTGCCCTTGGCCGCCCAGTCGCGGCTGGAGCCCGCTCCGTATTGCTGCCCGGCGATGACGACGAGGGGCGTGCCCTGCTCCACGTATTCCATGGCCGCGTCGTAGATCGGCTTCTGCTCGCCGTCGCGTCCCTTGGTGTAGCCGCCCTCGACCCCGTCCAGCATCTCGTTGCGGATGCGGATATTGGCGAAGGTGCCGCGCATCATCACCTCGTGGTTGCCGCGGCGCGAGCCATAGGAGTTGAACTCCCGGGGGCTGACCTGGCGCTCCTTGAGGTATTGCCCGGCCGGGGAGGTCTCCTTGAAGGACCCGGCGGGGGAGATGTGGTCCGTGGTCACCATGTCGCCGAGCAGGGCCAGCATCCGCGCGCCCTCGATATTGGAGATCTTGCCCGGCTCCTTGTCCATATCCTTGAAGAAGGGCGGCTCCTGCACGTAGGTCGAGCCGGCCGGCCAGTCGTAGGTCTTCTCGTCGGTGGTCTCGATCTCGCGCCAGCGGTCGTCACCCTCGAAGACGTCGGCGTATTTCTCCTTGAACCGGTCGGAGGTCACCGTGCTCTCGACCAGCTCGGCGATCTCGTTCTGGCTGGGCCAGAGATCCTTGAGGTAGACGTCGTTGCCGTCCTTGTCCTGGCCGAGCGGCTCGGAGGTGACGTCGACGTTCATGTCGCCCACGAGGCTGTAGACGACCACCAGCGGCGGCGAGGCGAGGTAGTTGGCGCGCACGTCGGGACTGATCCGGCCCTCGAAGTTGCGGTTCCCCGACAGGACCGAACAGGCGATCAGGTCGTTGTCGGCGATCGCGGTGCTCAACTCCTCGGCGATGGGCCCCGAATTGCCGATGCAGGTCGTGCAGCCATAGCCCACCAGGTTGAAGCCGATGGCGTCGAGATCGTCCTGCAGGCCCGTCTCCTCGAGATAGGAGGACACGACCTGGCTGCCGGGGGCGAGCGATGTCTTGACCCAGGGCTTGCGGTCGAGACCCAGCTCGCGCGCCTTGCGCGCGATCAGGCCGGCGCCGATCATCACGTAGGGGTTCGAGGTGTTGGTGCAGGAGGTGATCGAGGCGATGACGATGGAGCCGTCATGCAGCTCGAAGGATTCCTCCTCGCCGTCGATGTCCTTCATGGTGACACGGGCGCGCTTGTGCTTGCCCTTGTCGCCGGGGATCTTCTTGGGCGCGGGCTGTCCGCCCTCCGCCTCCCAGCGGACCTCGGCGTTCTCGGACGGGCCGTCGCCGTTGCGCTGCTCCTCGATATAGGTGTGGAAGGCCTTCGCTGCGGCGTCGAGGTCGATATGCTGCTGCGGGTGCTTGGGGCCCGATATGGCGGGTTTCACCGTCGCCATGTCCAGTTCGAGCGTGTCCGAGAAGATCGGCTCCTCGCCCGCCTCGCGCCAGAGGCCCTGCTCCTTGGCATAGGCCTCGACCAGCTTGATCGTGGCCTCGTCGCGGCCGGTCTGGCCGAGATAGCGCAGGGTCTCGTCGTCGATCGGGAAGAAGGCGCAGGTGCTGCCGAATTCGGGGGACATGTTGCCGATGGTCGCGCGGTTGGCCAGCGGCACGTTGTCGAGCCCGTCGCCGTAGAATTCCACGAACTTCTGCACCACGCCCTTCTCGCGCAGCATCTCGCAGACGCGGAGCACGAGGTCGGTCGCGGTGGTGCCTTCGGGCATGGCGCCGGTCAGCTTGAAGCCCACGACCTCGGGGATCAGCATGGAGACGGGCTGACCCAGCATCGCGGCCTCGGCCTCGATGCCGCCCACGCCCCAGCCCAGCACGCCCAGGCCGTTGATCATGGTGGTGTGGCTGTCGGTGCCCACCAGCGTGTCGGGATAGGCGACCAGCTCACCGTTCTGGTCCTCGTCCTGCCAGACGGCGCGGCCGAGATATTCCAGGTTCACCTGGTGACAGATGCCGGTGCCGGGCGGCACGACGCGGAAGTTCTGGAACGCCTTCTGGCCCCATTTGAGGAAGGTGTAGCGCTCGATGTTGCGCTCGTATTCGCGCTCCACGTTGTGTTGGAAGGCGCGGGGATTGCCGAACTCGTCGATCATCACAGAGTGGTCGATGACGAGGTCGACGGGGTTCAGCGGATTGATCTTCTGCGCCTTGCCGCCGAGGTTCTCGATCCCGTCGCGCATCGCCGCGAGGTCCACGACCGCCGGGACCCCGGTGAAGTCCTGCATCAGGACGCGCGCGGGGCGGTAGCCGATCTCGTGCTCCACCTTGCCGCCGGCCCTGGCCCATTCCGCGAAGGCCTTGACGTCGTCCGCGGTGGTCGTGGCGCCGTCCTCGAAGCGCAGCGTGTTCTCGACCAGCACCTTGAGCGACTTGGGCAGGTTGGAGAAGTCGCCGAGGCCGGCATCCTTGGCGGCGGCGAGGGAGTAGTAGGCGTAGCTCGTCCCGTCGACGTCCAGCTTGCGCCGCGTGTTGCTGCTGTCGTGTCCGACCTCGATCGGCATGGCTGTCTCCTTGTCCTCTCGGATCCTCAGAAAATGGCTGCGGTCGTCACCGCTTCAACGTAGCGAGGCGTTAGTGGGTTTCCAATCGGTATGCAACAGTATGCCGAAGATGGGTGCCAGCCTCGGCCCGCTCTCTCAAAACCTTGATTGGCAAGGCCCGGTGGGCCGGTCTAGACCGACGCGGCAAAGCCCGCCCAGGAGTGCGTCCATGCGAGTCCCCGCCTGTCCGATCCTGGCCGTCGCCGCGGTCGCGCTGGTCGTATCGGGGGGCGAGGCGGATGCGGAGCCGCCCGTCGTCGTCGAGCTCTTCACGTCGCAGGGCTGCGCCTCCTGCCCGCCGGCGGATGCGCTGATGGCGGAACTGGCGAAGAAGGACCACGTGCTGCCGCTGGCCCTGCACGTTGACTACTGGGACTATATCGGCTGGCCAGATCCCTTTGCCGACCCGCAATTCACCCAGCGGCAGAAGGCCTATGCCCGCGCCGCAGGCGAGAAGATGATCTATACCCCGCAGATGATCGTCGGCGGGTCGGACCGGGTGATCGGCAGCCGCGGCATGCAGATCGCGGAACTGATCGAGGCCCATCGCGACGGCGGCGACCCCGTCGAGGTCGATATCCGGCGGAATGGCTCCGAGGTCACGGTGCGGGCGACGGGATCCACCGTGCCGGGGGAGGAACTGCTGATCCAGCTGGTGACCTTCACGCCGCACGAGCGGGTGGAGATCGAGGGCGGCGAGAATGCCGGGGCGGTGATGGATTACGTGAACATCGTGCGCGAATGGCGCCTGCTCGACCGCTGGGACGGCACCGGAATCTGGACCGGCGCGATCCCGGTCGAGGGCCCCGGCGCCATCGTCGTTCAGCGGGCCGGACCGGGCGCCGTGGTGGGAGCCGCGCGGATCGACTGAGCTCCGCGCGGGCCGCATCCCTCAGCCGGCGCGGGCGCGCCGGGCGCGGCGCCGGGTCCGGCGCTCCGGCTTCCAGCGGCGATGGATCCAGAACCATTGGTGCATGTGCGCGCGCACCACCCGCTCAAGCCGGTCGGTGATTTCCTGGGTCATCTCCGCCTCGTCGCGGTGCGGCACCGGTTCCTCCAGCAGGAGGTCGAAATCGAGGCCGTCCGCGCGGCGGATGCCGTAGCAGGGAATGACCACGGCACCGTGCCTGCGCGCCCAGGCGCAGGCGGCCGTGGAGGTGGGCGCGGGCTGCCCGAAGAAGCTGATATCGACGCCCTTGGCGGAATAGACGTCGGTGAGGATGCCGACGATTCCGCCACCGGCGAGGTGGCGGACGTATTTCACGATCCCCTCGCGCGAGCGGGGATAGAGCGGCGTGCCGATCTCGGACAGGGCGCGGACGTAATGGGCGTTGAACCGGGGGTTGTTCATCGGCCGGTAGAGTGCGGCGAGCTCGTAGCCTTCGGCGAAGAGCGTGGCGCGCAGGGCGTCGAAGTTGCCCAGATGCGCGGTGACCAGAACCACCGGGCGGCCATCGGCCCGCGCCTCGGCCAGGGCGCCGGCGCCGGGGCCGGTCAGCGGCGTGCCGGCGACATGGGCCTTGAACTCGGCTCCCGAATAGAGCTCGATCAGCGTCCGGCCGACATTGTCGGGCACTGCGCGCACCAGCCGCTCGACCTCCTCGGGTGGCAGGTCCGGGCGGGCATAGGCGAGGTTCTCGCGGATCCGGCGGCGCCAGCCGGCCAGCGGCGCCACGAGATGGCTCGCCAACCAGCCCATCAGCGGCACCCGCCGCCGATAGGGCAGCGCCCGGGCGACCGACAGCATGCCGCGCATGGCGATGTCCTGAAGCGCATCGGCGAGATCGGATCTGTCCTGAGTGGCCACGGCAGCGTCCCCTCTTGCGTGGCCGCCGCTCTACAGCCGCGGGCAGGGGACCACAAGATCAGCTCCGAAGCCGGACCTCGCCGCGGTCGGCAAGGGTGCGGATGGCGCGGACGACGGCGAGTTGGGCGGTCTCGGCCGCCTGGCCCTCGACCTCGCCCAGCTCGCCCGCGCCCTCGCGGATCGCGTCGGCGAGACGTCCCGGCAGGTTCTCCAGCAGGAAGTCGGCGGCGGCCTTGAGCCGGGGATCGTCGGCGGTGCCGGCGATGGCGCGCGTGAGATCTTCCTGATCGACCTCGCGAGCGACGGCGGGCGCGTCCCGACCCTCCAGCCGGTCGGGAATGTCGGCGAAGGTGAAGATCGCGCGACGCACGCGCTCGGCCAGCTCCTCGTCCTCCTCGGCGAGGCCGGCCAGGACATCCTCGCGCGTCGGCGTGGCGGAAACGTCGAGGATCGCGCCCAGCCGCTGCACTGCGGCGGCCGTGAAGGCGCGCGGAGGCTCGGCCCGCAACTCGGCGGCCAGCGCCACGCCGATGCGGGCGACGATGCCGGGCGCGATGTCGGCGGTCTCGCTGACCGCCAGGGTCAGGCGCCGCGCATCGGGGCCGGGCAGGGTGTTGAGCAGCTCGGCCGCCCGGGCGACCGGCAGCTTGGACAGGATCACCGCGCCGATCTCGGAGCTTTCGCCCTGCAGGATGGCGGAGAGCCGGGCATCGGGGAAGCCGGCGATGGCCTCCCACGGATCGTCGGCCCAGAGCTGGCCGGACTGGGCGCGCAGCCGGGCGGCGAGATCGGGATTGATCGCGCCCTCCAGCACGGCGAGCGCACCGTCGAGCCCGCCGGGGAAGCTGAGCCCGATGGAGTCGAGTTCGGAGGCGAATTCCTCGACCACGTCGCGCAGGGTGGCGCGGTCGATGAAGGACATGCCGGCGATCTGCGAGGTCAGCTCGGCCTGAAGCGGCTCGGGCAGGTTGCGGATCGGCAGGGTCGCCCCCTCGGCCAGAAGCAGCCGGACCACGATGGCCGCCTTCTGCCGCCGGGACAGCGCCGGGCGCGCGACCGGGCGCGGCGGAGCCGCGAGGTCCGTGCCCGTCCGCATTGCCAGTTCCGTGGCCATTGCCGCCCCCGCATTCGGTCCCGTTCGTGGGTGGACCCTAGCGTGCGCGGCGTTAACGCCCGGTTGCCGGGTGTCGTCTCAGCCGGTGGTGGGCACGCAGCGATGGGTGTCGGCGTCGTAGACGGTGCCGTCGGCGCAGGTCATGGCCGTGCGGTCGTCCCAGCAGGCGGCCACGGTGACGGCGGGCGCGAGGGCGAGGACGAGGGCAGCGAGAAGGGTCTTCATCTGGCGTCTCCCTGTTCGAGGTGACGCGAGGATAGCACGGGTCGCGCGCCGGGCGGCGGCTTTCGGCCCGGCACGCGCGCTTTGTCGCAGCCGGGTCAGGCCTCGCCGAAGACCCGGGCGAAGATCGCGTCCACCTGGGCGGTGTGGTAGTCGAGGTCGAACTTCTCGGCGATCTCGTCCCTCGACAGGAGCGCCGTCACCTCGGAATCGCTCTCAAGCTCGGTGCGGAAGTCGCCGTCCTCGGTCCAGACCTTCATCGCGTTGCGCTGGACCATGGCATAGGCGTCCTCGCGGCTGGCGCCGGCCTGGGTGAGGGCCAGAAGCACCCGCTGGGACATGACGAGCCCGCGATAGCGGTGCAGGTTCTCCAGCATCCGGTCGGGATAGACCACGAGGTTGTCGATCAGCCCGGTCAGGCGGGCAAGGGCGAAGTCGAGCGTCACCGTGGCGTCGGGGCCGATGTTGCGCTCCACCGAGGAGTGGGAGATGTCGCGTTCGTGCCAGAGCGCCACGTTCTCCATCGCCGGGATCACCGCCATGCGGACAAGGCGGGCGAGGCCGGTCAGGTTCTCGCTCAGCACCGGGTTGCGCTTGTGCGGCATGGCCGAGGAGCCCTTCTGGCCCTTGGAGAAGAACTCCTCCAGCTCGCGAACCTCGGTGCGCTGGCCGTGGCGGATCTCCACCGCGATGTTCTCGATCGAGCTGGCCACCACCCCGAGCGTCGCGAAGAAGGCGGCGTGCCGGTCGCGCGGGATCACCTGGGTGGAGATCGGCTCGGGCACGAGGCCCATCCTGTCGCAGACATGCTCCTCCACCGCCGGGTCGATATTGGCGAAGGTGCCGACCGCGCCCGACAGCGCGCCGGTGGCGATCTCGGCCCGGGCGTCGCGCAGGCGCGAGAGGTTGCGGTCCATCTCGGCGTAGAAGCGGGCGAAGGTCAGGCCCATCGTGGTGGGTTCCGCATGGATGCCGTGGGAGCGGCCGATGCGGACCGTGTCCTTGTGCTCGAAGGCGCGCCGCTTCAGGGCGGCGAGCAGCGTCCTCGACGTCGGCGATCAGGATGTCGGCGGCGCGGGTGAGCTGCACGTTGAAGCAGGTGTCGAGCACGTCCGAGGAGGTCATCCCCTGGTGGACGAAGCGGGCGTTCTCGGCGCCCACGATCTCGCTCAGATGGGTGAGGAAGGCGATGACGTCGTGCCTGGTCTCGGCCTCGATCGCGTCGATGCGGTCCACGTCGAAGGTGACGTCCTTCGCCTTCCACACGGCATCGGCGTTCTCGCGCGGGATGGTGCCCAGATCGGCCATGGCGTCGCCGGCATGGGCCTCGATCTCGAACCAGATGCGGAACTTGGACTGTGGCGCCCAGACCGCAACCATGTCGGGGCGGGAATAGCGGGGGATCATCGGCGCTCACCTGGATGTTATCACTGACGGCGCCGGTCCTAGACCAGCGATTCCCGCGCGGCAAGGAGTGGCGATGGCGATCGGGTTGCAGGATTTCGCCGGTCGCTGGCGCCTCGACCGCCGGATCAGCGATGCGCGGACGGGTCGCGAGGGACGGTTCGCGGGCGAGGCCGTGTTCACGCCCGAGGGGGCGACGCTGCTCTATCGGGAGGCGGGGGAATTGCGGCTGGACGACCGGACGATGGCGGCCGAGCAGGCCCATGTCTGGCGCCAGGAGGGGACGCGGATCTGCGTCGTGTTCAGCGACGGGCGCCCGTTCCACTGCTTCGAGGCGGGCGTGGCGACGCCGGCGGCGCGGCACGATTGCGCGCCCGACATCTATCGCGTGGCCTACGATTTCGGATCCTGGCCGGACTGGCGGGCGGAATGGCGCGCCACCGGGCCGGGGAAGGATTACGTGCTGGTCAGCACCTACCGCCGCGCGGAGTGATCCGCCCAGGCCGCCGGGGTCCGGCGGCCGGGCAGGGGGCGCTCAGACCCCGTAGATGAAGCGGGAGGCGACCCGGTCGGCATTCGCCCGGTCGATCCCCATCCGCTGGGCCTCGTCCTCGGACAGCCGCGCGATGTCGCGGCGCAGTTCGTTGTAGCGGGCGCGGTCGCGCATCGCTTGCATGAAATATCCCATGATGTCCTCCGGGAGTAGGTGTTGCGTCGGTGAGTTGGTCTCAGCCGCCGTAGACGGCGCGGCTGGCGTAGTCGGCGGCCCTGGTGCGGTCGATGTCGAGGTCATGGGCCACTTCCCAAGACATGTTCTCGATCTCGCGCCGGGTGCGGGCATAGGCGGCGTGGTCGCGGAAGAGTTGCTGAAGACGGCGCATGGCGGCCTCCTTTCGATTGCGTTCGAGAGCTATCTGGCCCCATGCTGCGGTGCAGAGAAGCGACGCTGCGCGAAGCCCGCCATGCAGTGCGCGCAAGGGGCGGCGCGGGCTTGAACGCGATCGCCGGCGCGCCATCCTCCCCGTGTCTCAGGGAGGTGGTCGCGTGTCCTATGTTCTGATCCTGGCGGGGTTTCTGCTGCTCGTCGCCGGCGGCGAGGTGCTGGTGAGGGGCGCCGTGGCGCTGGCCGCGCGGCTCGGCATCTCGCCCCTGCTGGTGGGGTTGACGGTGGTCGGCTTCGGCACGTCGACGCCAGAGCTCGTCACCAGCCTCGACGCGGCCTTTGCCGGGGCCCCGGGGATCGCTGTGGGCAACGTGATCGGGTCGAACACAGCGAACATCCTGCTGATCCTGGGCGTCGCGGCGATGCTGGCACCGATCTCGGTGGATCGCGCCGCTTTCCTGCGGGACGGCGGCGTGGCGATGGCAGCGGCGCTGGCGGCGCTGGCGGTGGTGCTGGCCGGGGCGCTGTCGCGGCCGGCGGGGGCGCTGCTGGTGCTGGGGCTTCTGGGCTACATCGCCTTTGCCTGGTGGCGGGAGCGGATCAGCCCGGACGGGCCGATGGACGTGAAGCTGCACTCCCCCGCCGTCTCGGTCGCGCTGGCGCTGGGCGGGATCGCGCTGACGGTGCTGGGCGCGCGCTTCCTCGTCAGCGGCGCGACCGACCTGGCCGCGGCCTGGGGCGTGCCCGAGGCGGTGATCGGGGTGAGCATCGTCGCGGTCGGCACGTCGCTGCCGGAACTGGCCACGGCGGTCGTCGCCGCGATGCGCAAGCAGGGTGACATCGCCTTCGGCAACATCGTCGGCTCGAACATCTACAACGTGCTGGGAATCCTCGGCGTGACGGCGCTGGTGAAGCCGATCCCGGTGCCGGCGGAGATCGCCGCGTTCGACATCTGGGTGATGCTGGCGGCCTCGGTGGCCCTGACCGTGGTGGCGGCTACGGGCTGGCGCATCACCAGGGCCGAGGGCGCCGCGCTGCTGGCGGCCTATGCCGCCTATTGCACGGTGCTGTTCGTCTGAGCCGCGCCCGCCGCCAGGGCGGGCGCGCGCAGGCCCGTCAGAGCTTGCCCATGGCGACGGCGGTATCGGCCATCCGGTTGGAGAAGCCCCATTCGTTGTCGTACCAGGACAGGATCCGGCACATCGTGCCGTCCATCACCTTGGTCTGATCGGTATGGAAGACCGAGGAATGGGCGTCGTGGTTGAAGTCGCACGACACCAGCTTGTCGTCGGTGAAGCCGAGGATTCCCTTCAGCCGGCCGCCGGCGGCCTCGCGGATGGCGTCGTTGATCTCCTCCACCGAGGTCTCGCGCGCGGCGGTGAAGGTGAGGTCCACGACCGAGACGTTGGGCGTGGGCACGCGGATGGCGACGCCGTCGAGCTTGCCCTGGAGCGCGGGCAGGGCGAGGCCCACGGCCTTGGCCGCGCCCGTGGAGGTGGGGATCATGTTCAACCCCGCGGCGCGGGCCCGGTAGAGATCCTTGTGCAGGGTGTCGAGCGTGGGCTGGTCGCCGGTATAGGAGTGGATCGTGGTCATGAAGCCGCGCTCGATCCCGATCGCGTCGTTGAGCACCTGCGCCACGGGGGCGAGGCAGTTCGTGGTGCAGGAGGCGTTGGAGACGACCTTGTCGTCGGCCGTCAGGCTGTCGTGGTTGACGCCGTAGACGATCGTCTTGTGCGCGTCGGAGCAGGGGGCGGAGACGAGGACTCGCGTCGATCCGTTCTCCAGGTGCAGGGCGGCCTTGTCACGGCTGGTGAAGATGCCGGTGCATTCCAGCGCGATGTCGACATCGGACCAGGGCAGCTCCTTGGGATCCTTGATCGAGGTCACGCGGACGCGGCCGCGCCCGGCATCGATCCAGTCCTCGCCCGAGGATACCTCGGAGGGGAAGCGGCCGTGCACGCTGTCGTAGCGCAGCAGGTGGGCGTTGGTCTCGACCGGGCCCAGATCGTTGATGGCCACGACCTCGATGTCTGTGCGGCCGGATTCGACGATGGAGCGCAGAACGTTGCGACCGATGCGTCCGAAGCCGTTGATGGCGACCTTGACTGCCATGTGTGTCCTCCAGGGTTGGCGCGGGCCCCCTTGGCCCGACCGTCGCGCCCGGTTGAAGGACAAATGCCCGACGGGGTCAACCGCCGCAGGGCCGGCGACGACCGCCTGGCGCGGCCGTCGCGCGGGGCCGGGTTCAGCGGCCCCAGCTGCGCACCGGACCGCAATCCATGTGCACGAAGTTCGACGAGGTGTAGCGGCCCACGCCGCCGGCCTTGCAGGCCGCGGCGGCGCGGAACATCTGCGCCACGGAACGCGACTGCAACCGCAGATCGGCGGCCTGTCCGCGCAGGTGGCGCGAGTTCTTGGCCACGCCCGAGGAGCGGCGGCGCAGCATCGCGTTGGTCTCGGGGCTGCGATAGCCCGAGATCAGCATGTAGGGCTCGGTCGTGTCGAGGAGGTTGTGGGAGGCCGACATGATGTCGAGCGCCCGCGCATCGATCGTCTTGACCTGGTTGTTGCGCCAGTCGCGCATGAAGTGGCTGATCTCGGAGAGCGCGTCCCCGATATACTTGCCGTCGATCCAGTAGATCGTGTTGAGGCTTTCGCCGGTCCGGCCGTTGTACATCTTGAGCCGGCGGATGTCCCCGGCGCCGCGCAGGAAGCCGAAGGCGTTGGCATAGGTCGGCGCAGCGGCGATCCCGGCTGTCGCCAGGCCAGCCAGAAGGGTTCGGCGGGAGAGCCCGCTCGTGGTGTCGGTCATGTCCTGTACGTCCCGTGCTAGTCGAACTGCTCGATTTTTTATGTCTCGCGTTGATCGCGATTGTTCGCCGGTTTCCGACGTCCTTTCCGTATGCCACGCGCGGGCCTTCGACGGAAGGGTGCAGCGGGTCGCCGCGAAAAAGTTCCATGGAACCGGCAAAATCCCGCTTAAACATCGCACAAGACTCCGCGATCATTCTGTGAGAGGCGGAAATTCGCCTGCCGTGCGAAGCTGACGCTGCGTCGCGCGGCGACGCCGGGTGCAACGCGGGCCGCAGGCGCGGCATTGACCGGGAACGATCGACGAGGACACCACCATGTTCGCTGCTCTTTACAGGATGTTACCGGCCGCCGCGGTTGTCGCCGCGGGCTGGTCCGGGGGCTCCGCCACCGCGGAGGTGACGCCGTTCGCGCTGTCCCTCGCGGCAGCGGCGTCGGAGGACGCGGAGGTGGCGGCCTATTATCGCGAGGCGGGCTACGACCCCCTGTGGACGGGCAGCGACCCGGCGGACCGGGCGCGCCGCGCGGCGCTGCTGCGGGCGGTGGGGCGCGCCGATCTGCACGGCCTGCCGGCGGAGCGCTACGAGGTGGATCGGCTGCTGTCGGAGGCGGTATCGCATCGGGAACGGGGCCGGGTGGAGGTCGCGCTGACGCGGACCTTCTTGCGCTACGCGGAGGATCTGCATGGCGGGCTGCTGTCGCCGGGGGCGGTCGTGCCGGAGATCAAGCGCACGCGCCCGTCCTTGGACCGCGGCGCGCTGCTGCGGAGGCTGGAACGGGCCCGGCCGCACCGGTTCATGGACGCGCTTGCGCCGCAGGGGGCGGAATATACCCGCCTGATGCGGGCGAGGCTGGAACTGGAGGCGGCGATCCGCGAGGAGAGCTGGGGCGAACCGGTGCGGGTGCCGCGGCTTGAGCGGGGCGATTCCGGGCCCGAGGTGGTGGCCCTGCGCGATCGGCTGGTCGCCCTGGGCTATCTCGACCGGTCCTCCGCCAGCCGGTTCGACGAGCGGATCGCGCAGGCGGTCGAGGCGTTCCAGGCCGATCACGGGCTGGCAACCGACGGGATCGTGGGCAATCGCACGCTGGGCGAGCTGAATGCCAGCCCGGTGCGGCGGCTGGGCCAGGTCCTGGTGGCGCTGGAGCGCGAGCGTTGGATGAACATCGACCGCGGCGCGCGGCATGTCTGGGTCAACCTCGCCGATTTCCGCACCCGGCTGATGGTGGAGGGCGAGACCGTCTTCGAGACGAAGTCGGTGATCGGCGAGCGCGAACACCAGACGCCGGAATTCTCCGACACCATGGAACACATGGTGATCAATCCCTACTGGTACGTGCCGCGCTCCATCGTGGTGGAGGAATACCTGCCCGACCTGCGCCGCAACCCGCGCGCCCACGGACAGTTGCAGATCCTCGACCGCAGCGGCCGGGTGGTGAGCCGCAACCGCAGCTTCGCCGGCTTCTCCGCGCAGTCCTTTCCCTACACCATGCGCCAGGAACCGGGGCCGCAGAACGCGCTGGGCCGGGTGAAGTTCATGTTTCCCAACCGCTACAGCATCTACCTGCACGACACCCCGGCGCAGCACCTGTTCGCGCAGCCGGTCCGCGCCTTCAGCCACGGCTGCATCCGCCTCGACGATCCCTACGACTTCGCCGAGGAGCTGCTGCGGCTCGACGGCGATCCCGATCCCCGGGGCACGTTCGAGCGGCACCTGGCATCCGGCGACAACCGCAAGGTCGCCCTGTCGCAGCCGCTGCCGGTGCATCTCGTCTATCGCACCGCGATGGGCAAGCCGGGCGGGGGTATGGAGTATCGCGGCGACATCTATGGCCGCGACGCGCGCATCCTCGACGCGCTGATGACCGAGGGCGTCCGCCTGCCGGGCATCGACCGGCGGCTGGCACTTTCCGGGGTGGCGGACTAGGGTCCGGCGCGGCAGCGTTCGGAGGGGATATGGGGCACAGGCTGAGCGACATCGCCGCAGCGCTGGCGGCGCGACTGGAAGGCGACGGCACGATCCCGATCAGCGGCGCGGCCGAGCCCGCCGATGCCGGGCCCGGGGATCTGGCGCTGGCGATGGGTCCGGCCTATGCCGAGCGCCTGCCCGAGGGCCGGGCGCGCGCGGCGATCCTGTGGGAGGGGGCGGACTGGCGGGCGCTGGGCCTCGAGGCGGCGCTGTTCGTGCAGCGGCCGCGGCTGGCCATGGCGCACCTGACGGCGCGGCTGGATCCGGGACCCGAGATCGCGGCCGGCATCCATCCGACGGCCAGCGTGGACCCCGCCGCACGGATCGGCCCGGGCGCCGCCATCGGCGCCTTCGTGGTGATCGGTCGCGGCGCGCGGATCGGCGCCCGGGCGCGCATCGCGCCCCATGCCAGCATCGCCGAGGAGGCAGCGATCGGCGACGACGCGCTTCTGTCGGCAGGGGTGCGGATCGGCGCGCGAGTGCGGATCGGGGACCGGTTCATCGCCCAGCCGGGCGCGGTGGTGGGCGCCGACGGACTGTCCTTCGTCACGCCCGAGATGTCGGGGGTGGAGCGGGCGCGCGAGAGCATGGGTGACCAGGGCGCGGTCACGGCGCAATCCTGGACGCGGATCCATTCGCTCGGCACGGTGGAGATCGGCGACGATGTCGAGCTGGGCGCCAATACCTGCATCGACCGCGGCACGATCCGCGCAACCCGGATCGGGCGGGGCTGCAAGCTCGACAACCTGTGCCACATCGCCCACAACGTCGTGCTGGGGCAGGATTGCCTGATGGCGGGGCAGAGCGGCATCGCCGGCTCCACCGTGGTGGGCGACCGGATGGTCTGCGGGGGCCAGTCGGGTCTGGCCGACAACCTCACCGTGGGCACGAACGTGATCCTCGGCGGTGGCACCAAGGTGCTGTCCAACGTGCCCTCGGGGCGCGTGATGATGGGATATCCGGCCGTGCGGATGGATCAGCACGTGGAGATCTACAAGGCGCTGCGGCGGCTGCCGCGCGCCTTGAGGGACTGGGGCGGCCGGCAGAAAGCGGTTTCAAAAAACGACGCGGGCCAGTAGGTCTCCACCGCAAAGGGTCAGGGGCGCCAGAATGGCAGACGACGTGAAGGACAAGGTGATCCGGATCATCGCCGAGCAGGCGATGCTGGATCCCTCCGACATCTCGATGACGCAATCTCTGGAAGATCTGGGGATCGATTCCCTGGGCCTGGTGGAATCGATCTTCGCCATCGAGGAGGAATTCGACATCCAGGTTCCGTTCAACGCCAATGCGCCCGAGGCCAGCGAATTCGACATCTCCTCGGTCGCGGCCATCGTCGGCGCGGTCGAGGGACTGGTGGCGGCTCGGAAGGCGTGAGGCGGGTCGTCATCACCGGCGCGGGGACGATCAACGCGCTGGGCAGTTCCGTCCCTGCGACGCTTGCGGCGATGCGGGAGGGGCGCTGCGGCATCGGGCGGCTGGAGATCCGCGACGTCGAGCGGCTGACGGTGCAGATCGGAGCCCAGGTCAGGGATTACGACGAGAGCGCGCATTTCAACCGGCAGCAGATCGCGCTTTACGACCGCTTCACGCAATTCGCGCTCCTCTCCGCCTCCGAGGCCATCGCCCAGTCCGGCATCTCGTTCCAGGGCGAACTGGCGACGCGGGCGGGTGTGGTGATGGGCACGTCGGGGGGCGGGCTGAACACGCAGGACGAGAATTACCGCGCCGTCTACGAGGAGGGGAAGAACCGGGTCCATCCCTTCGTGGTCCCGAAGCTGATGAACAACGCCGCGGCCAGCCACGTCTCGATGCAGCACAACCTCCAGGGGCCGTCCTTCACCGTGGCGACCGCCTGCGCGTCGTCGAACCACGCCATGGGGCAGGCCTTCGCGTTGATCCGCTCGGGGCTGGCGGATGTCATGCTGACGGGCGGCACCGAGGCGATGCTGTGTTTCGGCGGCGTGAAGGCCTGGGAGGGGTTGCGGGTGATGTCGCGCGATGCCTGCCGACCGTTCTCGGCCACGCGCAACGGCATGGTGCAGGGCGAGGGCGCGGGCATGTTCGTCTTCGAGGAGTACGACCGCGCCCGCGCCCGCGGCGCCGAGATCCTGGCCGAGGTGGTGGGCTTCGCCATGACCTCGGACGCGGCCGACATCGTCATGCCCTCTAAGAAGGGCGCGGCGCGGGCGATGGCCAACGCGCTGGCCGATGCCGGGATCGACCGCGAGGCGGTGGGCTACGTCAATGCCCACGGCACCGGCACCGCGGCCAACGACAAGACCGAATGCGCCGCGGTCGCCGACGTCTTCGGCAAGCATGCCAACGACCTGATGATCTCCTCCACCAAGTCGATGCACGGCCACCTGATCGGCGGCACCGGCGCGGTGGAACTGCTGGCCTGCATCATGGCGCTGCGCGACGGCATCGTGGCACCCACGATCGGTTACGAGGAGCCGGACCCCGAATGCGCGCTCGACGTGGTGCCGAACGTGGCGCGGGAGGCGCGCGTGGAGGTGGCGCTGTCGAATGCCTTCGCCTTCGGCGGGTTGAACGCGGTGCTGGCGCTCCGGGCGGCGCCGTGATCCGCCATGTCGTCCTGTTCAGCGCGACGGCGCCGGGCCACGTGGAGACGATCCTGGAAACGCTGCGCGGCTATGCCGAGATCCCGGGGGTGCAGGCGCTCGAGGTGGGGCGGAACCGCAAGTCGGACCCGCTCTCGACCGAGATCGACGTGATCCTGACCGCCATCTTTACCGACGAGGCGGCGCTCGCCGCCTACAAGGCTCATCCGATCTATCTGGAGGGGATCGCAGTGATCCGGCCGCTGCGCGAAATGCGGATCGCCGCGGATTTCATCGTCGGGGCGGGCTGAGCGCCCGCCCCGCGCGAGATCACTGGGCGTTGGCCTCGGTGGTCGCGTCGAAGCCGGCGGTGAAGCCCGCCAGGGAGATCCCCAGATCGATCTGCTGGTCCGGCGCGGCGGCGGGCACGATGGTCAGCTGCGCCTCGGCGCCGCGCTTCAACTGCTGGACCTCGGCAGCGGTCAGGCCGATCCGCGCGAAGCAGCCCTGCTGTGCGCAGAAGTCGAACGGGTAGCGCTTCGCCTGCCCGCCATCGACCGACAGGCGGATGTTGCGGGTGAGCAGGGTTTCCAGCGGGGTGATGATTGTCGCCCCGGCGGCGGCCTCGCGGCCCGGCGGCAGGGGGAAGACGCTCATCTCGGCGACGGCATTGCCCTCGGAATCGCGCAGGAGCTGGTAGAGCTGGCAGGGATCGGAACCGTCCTCGGTGCGCACGCAGCGCTGCTCCCAGTCCTCGAAGCTCTCGGCCACGTAGGAGCTGCCGGTGCCCTCTCCCCCCGACTGGCCGTCCGATCCGGAATCGGGCTCGCCCATGCTCAGCCCGTCGGTGCCGGTGGGTTCGACGACGTCGGGGCGCTCCTCGCCCGCAGAAGCCTCCTCGCCGTCCCCGTCCTGGGGGGCGGACGCGTCGTCGCCCTCCTGCGGGGCGGGCTGCGCGTCGGTGGCGCCGGCGTCGGGGGCCGAGACGTCGGAGGAGGCGGCGGGCTGATCGCCCGTGTCGGCCTGGCCATCCGCCTCCTGCGCCCAGGCGGGAGCGGACAGGGCAAGGAGGGCGACAGCCGAGAGGGTTTTCAGAAGGTCGGACATCGGCACGGTTCACCTGCGATTGCTTGGTTCGGTTCCCGCGCGCCATATCAGGTCGGGCCGGAGGTGTCAGGCGCGATTTTTTAGAGACCGGAACGTGAAAAGGACCCCTTTCGGGGTCCTTCCCAAGGCGTCGCCTCCCTGGCGGACTGGCCGATTTTCTTGATTGATCACACGGTATTCCGGCCGGAGCCTAAGGTCAAGCGCGTCCTTCCGGCGGCCTTGGCGGCCCGCGCGGGAAAAGGGCCGCGCCCGGGGCGCGGCCAGTCCGGTCGGAAGGAACGCCGCGGCCGGGCCGCCGATGTGGCGCCCGCGGTGGACCGATCCTGAAACGGGAGCGGTTAATCCCCGGTCACGGCCGCGGGCGCCTCGACGGGAACGAGCGTTGTCACCCCTGTCGCGCCGGCCCGGGCGAGGGCGGGGTCGAGCGTCATCGGGATGTATTCGCCGCGCCGCCAGAGCTGGCCCAGATCGTCGTAATGGCGGCTGAGCGGGTGGCCGGACTGGCCCGTGGCGATGACGAAGACCGAGGAATCGGGGTCGGCGAAATCGTAGATTCCGCGATATCCCGCGCCGGCCACGTTCAGGAACGGGTCCGGGCCGGTGCCCTTGGTGACGCCGCGCATCAGGGTGTTGTCGCCGCCGCTGACCGATTGGCGGATGTTGACGAGCCAGCCGAGGCCCGGCGCCTCGCCCAGCACCGGATGGTCGTGCAGCGCCTCGTGGGCGTCGCCCCAGCGCAGGGATTCCAGCGCCGTGCCCCAGGTCTCCGAAATCTCCAGCAGCGCGTCGTCGAGCGCCATGCGGGCGATGTCGGCGCAGGTTTCCGCCCGCGCCGAGCGGGCGACGTCGCACCAGGCTGCGGCCCCGTCGATGTCGCGGAAGACGCGCTCCACGAAGATCGGCTCCAGGTGGCGGAACGCGTCGGCGAGCGGGCCCAGCTCGTCGCGGATCAGGCGGTCCTGCAGGTGGCGCATCCAGGCGGCGTAGATCAGCGGCTCGGGCAGGTGCTCGCTCATCTCGCCGTTCCAGCTCGCCAGCAGCGCCAGCGCCCGCTGGCGCAGCCGCTCGGGCGTACCCTCGGCCGCGGCCTCGCCGGTGAACCACAGGTCGGCCCCGACCAGCGGCAGGAGCGAGCGGGCGGTGAAGCTGACCGTGTCGAGCTGTGCCTCGATGAAGCTTTCCCGGGTATGGACCTCGCGGCCCTGCATCAGGCGGCGCCAGCGCTGGACGCGCTGGGTGTCTCCCCAGTGGTAGGAGACGTGGCGCGGAAACGGCCGGTCGAGGATCTTGTTGTTGGTGTTGCCCAGGATGCCGCCGGCGGGATCGACGAATTCGGGATTGTCCCCGAACGGCAGCGCGCCGTTCCAGCGGTTGCGCGCACGCCAGCCGGGGCTGGGCAGGCGGCCCCTGGACTGGTGGGCCGCGTCGCGCCGGGGCAGGGCGCCGATCGTCTTCATCGCGATCGAGCCGCCGTCCGCCAGCATCAGGTTCTGCGCGGGCGCCACGAAATCCTCGGCCGCCGCGATCCCCTCCTCCACGCTCGCGGCGCGCATCAGGTTCATCGCCGCCATCATCGAGGTGTCCCGGCCGGACAGGGCGGTCCAGGACAGCGAGGCCACGTGGCCGGGCGGCGTGATGGTGCCCAGCTCCCAGTGGTGGCCGGGCAGGATGGGCCCGTTGTCAGACCAGCGCAGGGTCAGTTCCACGTCGGCGTCGTCCCTGACCTCGATCACGGAGCGGCGCGAGATCAGCGGCTCGTAACCTGCGGGTGTGAGGATGCGGGTCGGATCCTCGGGGTCGAGCCGCTCGATATGGACGTCCATGTCGTCGGCGTAGGAGGAGGTCAGCCCCCATCCCAGATCGGCGGAGCGGCCGACGAGGACCACCGGGATGCCGGGGATCGTCCCGCCGATCACGCCGCCGGAGGACAGGTCAAGCCGCGCGAGGTACCAGATCGAGGGCGCCGTGAGGTCGAGGTGGGGGTCGTTGGCCAGGAGCGTTCCGCCGGCGGCCGCGCGGGAGGGACCCGCCGCCCAGACGTTCGAGGCCCCCCCGAGGCCCCGGGGCGCGACGGGGGACAGCGCCGCGCGGGTCGTGGCGGGCAGGGGCAACGCGCCGAAGGCGGCCGGCGAGGATGTCGCCCCCGGCGTTCCGGGCAGCGGAGGCGTGCCGGACCCGCCGGCCGCAGGGCCGGCCTCGCCACGGGCCAGGCGCATCGTCCCGGCGCCGGGAACCAGGGCGGCGTATTCGGGAAGGGCGGCGACCCCCTCGCCCGGCGCATCGGGCATGATATCGGCCAGGCGGGCCTCTTCGTCGAGCGCCAGAGAGACCCGGGCGCGCAGCACCTCTTCGGAGGCATGGGACGCGAGCTGCAACGCCATCAGCTTGATCAGCGCCACGCTGTCCGCGGGCTGCCAGGGTGCGATGCGCGGTGCGAACAGCCAGAATTCGGGCGCGCCGCGGCCAAGCCCCTCGTCGTTCACCTGCGCGATCCGCGCGTTCACCCCGGCGGCATAGGCGCGCAGCGCCGCGAGGGTGGGCTCGTCCAGCGCCGAGAGGGATCGCCGGGCGAGGGTGTGGATGTCGAGCCGCCGCATCAGCTCGTCGGTGCGCAGCGTGCGGGTGCCGAAGACCTCGCTCAGCCGGCCCTGAGCGGTGCGGCGCATCACCGTCATCTGCCACAGCCGGTCCTGAGCATGGGCGAACCCGAGACCGTAGAACACGTCGGCGTCCCGGGTGCCGAAGATGTGGGGGACGTTCGAGGTGTCGCGCACGATCTCCACCGGGGCGGCGATCCCGGGGGCCTCCACCCGGGCGTCGTAATCGGGCAGGCTGCGGGAGAGGAACCAGTAGGCCGCGACCAGCGCCAGCGCCGCCAGCGCCGCGAGACCGAGGAAGATGCGCAGGAGCCAGCGGAAGGTTGTGGCCATGGGACTCTCGTGGCGGGCCGGTTGACCGGCGGGGCGGCGGGATTAGGACAACCCCTAGACAATCGGACAGGCGAGGTGAAGGCATGGCGCGGGTGACGTTTATGGGACTGGGCGTCATGGGGTATCCCATGGCCGGGCACCTGAAGGCGGCGGGGCACGAGGTGACCGTCTATAACCGGACCGGATCGAAGGCGCAGGCCTGGGCGTCCGAGCACGGGGGTGCCTCGGCCGAGACGCCGGCGGAGGCCGCGACGGCCTCGGAATTCGTCTTCGCCTGCGTGGGCAATGACGATGACCTGCGCGCGGTCTGCACCGGGCCCGAAGGCGCCTTCGCCGGAATGGGCGAGGGGACGGTCTTCGTCGATCATACCACCGTCTCGGCCGCGGTGACGCGTGAACTGGCGGCGGCGGCGTCCGAGCGCGGCGCGGCCTATGTGGACGCGCCGATCTCGGGCGGGCAGGCGGGGGCGGAGAACGGCGCCCTGTCGATCATGTGCGGCGGTCCGCAGGACGCTTTCGACCGCGCGCTGCCGGTGATGGAGTGCTATGCCAAGATCTGCCGCCGGATCGGTGACACGGGCGCCGGCCAGACCACCAAGATGTGCAACCAGATCGCCATCGCGGGGCTGGTTCAGGGGCTCAGCGAGGCGTTGCATTTCGCCGAGAAGTCCGGCCTCGACGGCCGCGCGGTCGTGGAGGTGATCAGCCAGGGCGCCGCCGGGTCGTGGCAGATGCAGAACCGCTACGAGACGATGCTCGACGGGGAGTTCGAGCACGGCTTCGCGATCGACTGGATGCGCAAGGACTTGGGTATCTGCCTCAAGACCGCCGACGAGATCGGCGCGCCGCTTCCCGTGACCGCGCTGGTGGATCAGTTCTACAAGGACGTGCAGGCCATGGGCGGCGCGCGTTGGGACACCTCGGCGCTGATCGCGCGGCTGCGCAAACTGTCGCAGGCGTGATCGCGTCCAGGCGAGGATGACAGGGGCGCGGGGCCGCGATAAGGTTAATCCCGAGCGGCCGGGACAGGCCGCCGAGGCATCGGCAGTGCAAAGGACATCCCCATGACGAACCTGACGAGGCGCGCCCTCCTTCTGGGCGCGGGCGCCGCGACCCTGGCGGGCTGTGCGAACGGAATCGGGTCGAACGGCGCGGCGACCATCGACGCGCGCGTCGATTCCACCCTGAACTACCTCAACTCGGCCTATCCGGCGACGCGGCAGCTCGGCGACAAGGCCGCCGGCATGCTGGTGATGCCGCTGATGACCAAGGCGGCGCTGGGCGCCGGCGGGGCCTTCGGGCGCGGCGCGCTGCGCGTCGAGGGGGCGACGATCGACTATTACTCGGCCGCTCAGGCGAGCCTGGGCTTCCAGCTCGGGGCGCAGCAATACGCCCACGTGCTGTATTTCATGACCAACGACGCGCTCTACGATTTCCGCGCCTCTCCGGGATGGACCGCCGGGGCGGATATCGAATACGCGCTGAACGACCAGGGCGCCAACCTGTCGGCCTCCACCGTCACCCAGCTGTCGCCGGTGATCGGCGTGGTCTTCGGGCAGGCGGGGCTGCTGGCGGGCGCGTCGCTCGCCGGGACGAAGTACACGCGCATCATCCCTTGAGGCGATCCGCCCCTTCGCCTACACCCGCCGCGACCGATCCCGGGCGGAGGACCACCATATGGCGAAGGGTGCCAAGAACCCGATCAGCAAGGCCGTCGTCTATGTCGTCCTGCTGCTGCTGATCGTCGGCCTGGCCGGTTTCGGGGCGACGAATTTCGGCGGCTCGACCCGGGTCGTGGGCAGTGTCGGCGATACCGAGATCGGCATCGATCGCTACGCCCGGGCGCTCGACCAGGAGATCCGCGCGATCGAGGCCGAGACCGGCGAGCGCCTGTCGATCGCCGAGGCGCGCGAGCGCGGCATCGACCGGGCGGTGCTGCAGCGGCTGGTGGCGCTGGTCGCGCTGGAGGACGAGGCGGCCGATCTGGGCCTTTCGGTGGGCGACGCGGCAGTGGCCGAGCAGATCCGGCGGATCCCCTCCTTCCAGGGGATGGACGGGGACTTCGACCGCGAGGCCTACCGCTTCGCGCTCGACCGGCTGGGCCTGACGGCGGCGGAGTTCGAGGAGCAGCTGCGCGACGAGACGGCGCGGTCGATCCTGCAGGGCGCCCTGGTGGCCGGGATCCAGCCGCCGGGCACCTTCGTCGACGTGCTCTACGACTACGCGCGGGAGATGCGGGACCTGACCTTCGTCACCTTCGGGCCGGACGCGCTCGAGGGCGACGTGCCGGAGCCCACCGAGGAGCAGATCGTCGCCCATTACGAGGCCAACGCGGAGGCCTACACGCTGCCGCGGCGCAAGCGGATCACCTATGCCTGGGCGTCGCCCGAGATGGTGACCGACAGCGTGGAGGTCAGCGAGGACGCGCTGCGCCGGCTCTATGAGGAACGGTCGGGCGAATACAACCAGCCCGAGCGCCGGCTGGTCGAACGGCTCGTCTTTCCCGACATGGACGCGGCCGAGGCCGCGCGCGCGTCGCTCGACGCCGGCGAGGCGGAGTTCGACGCGCTTGTGACCGAGCGCGGTCTGGACCTTTCGGACGTGGATCTCGGCCAGCGCACGCGGGAGTCGCTGGGCCCCGCGGGCGAGGCGGTCTTTGCGCTCGAGGAGCCGGGCATCGCCGGGCCGGTGGAGACGGCCCTGGGCGCCGCGCTCTACCGGGTCAACGCGATCCTATCGGCCCGGTCCGTGCCCTTCGAGGAGGCCCGCGCCGAGTTGCGGGACGAATACGCGGTGAGCGCCGCGGCCCGGGCGCTGCAGGACCTGCGCGAGCCGGTGGCCGACCTGCTGGCCGGGGGCGCGACGCTGGAGGAGGTCGCCGCCGAGACCGAGCTGGAACTGGACGAAACCGTCTGGAGCCCCGGCGAGTCCGGCGTGGCCGGGGCCGAGATCGATGCCTACGAGGAATTCCGGGCCCTCGCGCTGGAGACCGAGCCCGGCGATTTTCCCGAGGTCGCGGAGTTGTCGGACGGGGGCCTCTTCGCGCTACGCGTCGACGATATCCTGGAGCCGGAACTGCAACCGCTCGACGCCGTGCGCGCCGAGGTGATCCGGGGCTGGACGGCCGAGGCAGTGCGGCAGCGGTTGACCGAACAGGCCGAGGCGGCGCTGGCCCAGATCCGCGACGGCGCTGCCCCCGCCGACACGGGCGGCGGCCTGCGTCGCGAGCAGGACGTCCTGCGCGACGAGGCGATCGAGGGCCTGCCGCAGGAAATCGTTCCCGCGGCCTTCGACCTGGAGAACGACGGTGCGGCGGTCCTGCCGACGCAGAACGGCGCCGTGATCGTCATGGTCGATGCGGTGACGGTTCCGGGCGGCGCCACCGAGGAGGCGCGCGCCGTCAAGCAGGGCGTCCGCCAGGCCGCGGGCCAGGGAATCGCCGAAGACGTCGCGGCGGCCTTTACCCGGGCGCTGCAGGCGAACAAGGGCATCTCGCTCGACCAGACGGCGGTCAACGCCGTGCTGTCGCAGTTCAACTGATGCAGCTGGTCCCCGATTTCCCGACCTTCGCAGAGGGGTTCGAGGCGGGGCGCAACCAGGTCGTCTATGCCCGGATCGCCGCGGACCTGGACACGCCCGTTTCGCTGATGCTGAAGCTCGGACAGGCCGGCCGCGACACCTTCGTGCTGGAATCGGTGACCGGTGGCGAGGTGCGCGGGCGCTATTCCATCATCGGCATGAAGCCGGACCTCGTCTGGGAATGTCGCGGCGAGACCGCCAGGCTGAACCGGCAGGCCCGGTTCGACGATACCGCCTTCGAGGAGATGCCGGGCCCCCCGCTGGACACCCTGCGCCAGATCCTGGCCGAAAGCCGCATCGACCTGCCCGACGACCTGCCGGCCTCGGCCGCGGGGCTGTTCGGCTATCTGGGTTACGACATGATCCGGCTGGTCGAACGGCTGCCCGACATCAATCCGGATCCGTTGGGCCTACCCGACGCGCTGATGCTGCGGCCTTCGGTCGTCGCCGTGCTGGACGGGGTGAAGGGCGAGGTGACGGTGGTCGCCCCGGCCTGGACGGGGCAGGGGCTCTCGGCGCGCGCCGCCTATGCCCAGGCGGCGGAACGGGTGATGGACGCCCTGCGCGACCTCGACCGGGCGACGCCGCCGGATGCCCGCGACCTGGGCGAGCCCGGCCCGTTGCCGGAGCCGGTGTCGAACTTCACGCGGGAGGAGTATCTCCGCGCGGTGGAGCGGGCGAAGGACTACATCGCCGCAGGAGACATCTTCCAGGTGGTGCCGTCGCAGCGCTGGACGCAGGAGTTCCCGCTGCCGCCCTTCGCGCTTTACCGCTCGCTGCGCAGGACGAACCCGTCGCCCTTCATGTTCTACTTCAACTTCGGCGGCTTTCAGGTGGTGGGCGCCAGCCCCGAGATCCTGGTGCGCGTCATGGGCGGCCAGGTCACCATCCGCCCCATCGCCGGGACCCGGCCACGGGGCGCGACCCCCGAGGAGGACCGTGCCCACGAGGCGGACCTTCTGGCCGATGCCAAGGAACGGGCCGAGCACCTGATGCTGCTCGATCTCGGTCGCAACGATGTCGGGCGGGTGGCGCGGATCGGCAGCGTCCACCCGACCGAGGAATTCGTCATCGAACGCTATTCCCACGTCATGCATATCGTCTCCAACGTGGTGGGGGAACTGCGCGAGGGGGAGGACGCGCTGTCGGCGCTCCTGGCGGGCCTGCCTGCGGGCACGGTGTCCGGCGCGCCGAAGGTTCGGGCGATGGAGATCATCGACGAGCTGGAGCCCGAGAAGCGGGGCGTCTATGGCGGAGGCCTCGGCTATTTCAGCGCCGGCGGCGACATGGACATGTGCATCGCGCTCAGGACGGCGGTGGTGCAGGACGGCAAGCTCTTCATCCAGTCGGGTGGCGGCGTCGTCTTCGACAGCGATCCCGCGGCGGAATACGAGGAGACGGTGAACAAGGCCCGGGCGCTGCGCCGCGCGGCCGAGGAAGCCGCCCGCTTCGTCCGGCCCCGCGGCAACGGATGAGACCGCGAAATCGGCTTGACCCTTCGGCCCCGCGCCCCTAACCCTCGCGGCACTTCGGCGAGTTGGCGGAGTGGTTACGCAGCGGATTGCAAATCCGTGTACACCGGTTCGATTCCGGTACTCGCCTCCATTTCATTCTAAATCGTAGGGTTAGCGGCTGAACGGTCGGGTGTGACACAAAGTGGGACACACGCCCTGTGTTGCTGTCGTCCTATCTAGGCTCTTCACCGCACGGAGTTTATTACCTCCGCTGGCCGGCGTTGTTGCAATACCCAGGTTCAAGCCGCGACTCCCCCTTACCCCACTGAGGTCATGCCACGCGGACGATCTCGGCGATGCCGAGGGCGTTGAAGCGGTTCACGAGGGCGATGCGGATGTGGATTTCGGCGGTCTGACGGTGGGGGTGGCTCGCGGAGATGCGCTCGCCGAAGGCCGTCAGGCAGCGCATCCTTGCCTCGATGCGGCTTCGGGCGTGGTATCCGGTCCATCGTTTGCCGAACGCTCTGCGGTAATGCCGGGTGGCGCGCAGGGTCTCGTTTCCGGCGCGTGCCGCGGGGCCGTCTTCCTTCCACGCCCGCCCGTTCTTGCGGACCGGGATGATCGGCGTGGCTTGCCGCTCGGTGATGGCCGTGTGGCAGCGGCGCGTGTCGCAGGCACCGTCGGCAGTTGCGGTGCCGATCTTCTCACCGTCCGGGATCTGCCCGAGGAGGTCCGGCAGCACGGGGCTGTCGCCGTCGCGGCTGGGCGTGAATTCCACGGCGCGGATGTCGGACGTCGCCGGTCCATGGCCAGATGCACCTTGCGCCATCGACGCCGCCCCTGCGGGCCATGCTTGCGCGCCTGCCATTCGCCGCCGCCGAGGAACCGGATCCCATTCGGCATCGTCCTCGGACCGATGGCGGACAATGCCTCATCGTCGACCAGCACGTTCAGCGGGCCCTCCGAGCGGCGATACGGAACCTGAACCGCCTGGGTCTCCTGCCTCCGGCAGAGGGTGGAAAAGTCCGGCACGGGCCAGTCCAGCCCCGCCAGCCGGATGAGGCTGGCCACCATGCCGGCGGTCTGGCGCAAGGGCAACTTGAAGAGAACCTTGCTCGACAGGCAGAACTGATGGCCGCATCGGAAAACACCGCTGGCCGTCCGGGGCGCGCCTCATGCGGCGCCAACCACGTCATTCCCTCGTCGACCCAGACCAGCAGAGACCCACGCTTCCGCAGTGACGTGTTGCAGCCGGACCAGTTCGTCGTGCGATGGCGGGCGGCAAGTGGCTTGCTCATCCAGACCATGTAACGGCATGGATTCGCGAAGTGAATCCGCAACACACCGAGTTTCGCAACGATGCCTATCGTAGGCGCCGTCTGCCGTGACCGAGCCGATCGATTCGGCCATGGGGATCTGACCGATCAGGTCCGGAACCACGGGCGCATCGCCAAACTGGCTGCTGTCCACTGGCTCTTCCGGACCGTCGACGTATACGTCGACCAATCGCCAGCGAACTCTCGACCGCCCGGACCTCCATCGGCGCTTCGTCGATCCCCAGGTGGACCTTCCGACGAACGCGCCGGCCAGCGCCACCATGCTTGCGGGCATGCCAAGCCCCCTCGCCGCGGACCGTGATCCCGGTGCTGTCCACCAGCAGATGCAGCGGCCCCTTCGATCCCCGGTAGGGCAGTCTGACCGCCGGGGTCCGCTGTCGCCGACACAACGTACTGTAATCCGGTACCGTCCAGTCCAGCGCCGCCAACCGCAACAGGCTCTGGACGGTGAGGCTTGCCGAACGGTCGTTTGACGAAGCGGCAGCCCGAACAGGACCTTGACCGCAAGGCACGCCCGAATCGCCTCGTCGCTGCAGGCCGCCCCGCCTGCCGGTCGGTGCCGCATCCCACGTCATCTCCGGGTCGAACCAGAGCGTCAGTGAGCCCGGCTCACGCAGTGCGGCATTGCAAGCGGTCCTGTTCAGGGTCCGGTAGAGGGTCGGAGCAGGTCGCATCATGCCCTCCGGCTCTCCCGCTGACCAGCCAGAGCGAAGCCCGGTACAGGTCCGTGCAACGAAGCCCGTGCCAATCTCCCGTCAATGCGCGTTGAACGGCATCAGTCGGTCCGCGTGGTATGGTCCGGGAGGCCGGAGCGCCCGCTGAACCTGGCGCTGATGAAGCTGATCGACGCGGAGTTCATGGACACGCCATTCTGTGGCAGCCGACAGACGGCGCGCCAACTGCGTAACAAGAGCTGGATTGTCGGGCACGCGTGCGTCCGGCGGCGGGTGGCGAAGATGGGGCTGCGGGCGGTCTACCAGCGGCCCTGAGGCTCGCGCGCCTCGTTGGAGGTTTCGATCCAGGCATCGAGATCGGCCTGCAAGTCCGCGATGTCCCGGTAGGGCTTCTTGCGGAACACGACCCGGCAGAACCCGTCCGGCACGGTCTTGTGGAAGCGATCGAGGGCGAGGCACGATCCGCCACCGGTTCGAGGCCCATGCCGAGCGTCGATCTGCGGGCTCGTCGTCCTGGTGCGGGAATGATCGATATCCTCGACAGCCAGTTCGAGTTCGGATTCGTGCCGCTCGGGATTGCCGCAATACTCCGTGCCCCGATCGGTGGGCATGCTGCAGAGCTTCCCCTCCTGCTCGTGGAAGAACGGCACCACGCGATCGTTCAGGAGATCGGCCGCGGCGATCGGCGTCTTGCGCTCGTGGAGCCTGGCGAAGGCGAGCTTCGAACAGGTGTCCACGAAGGTCTGCTGGTAGATCCGGCCCACCCCCTTCCTCTTGCCGACGGAAAACATGTGCCTCGAGCATCGCCGTGGCCCGGGCAATCGCTCTCGAACTCGCCATCCTTCGTCGGGACAGCCGTCCCCTGGACGCCTGTCCTGTCCTCCTCACCCGTCTCGGCGCTGGCCTTCTCCAGGGCGGCGAGCCGGGTCTCGGTCAGGATGATGCCGTGCCTCACGCCATCCGGGCCTCGAGCGCCTCCGGCCGCTTCTTCGTGGTCTCCGCCCCGTTGCGCCGCCAGGCGCCGCGCACGCCCGCCGGCGCCAGGGCATGGCGGCGCTGGCGCGGCTCGTTGGCGATCCGAGCCTGGCCATGGGCCGGCAGCTCCAACGAAAGCTCGACTCCCGGCGCCTCCACCTCGGGGGACGTCCCGTTCGCCGGGAGCGGCTTGCGGCGCGACAGCTCCTGGAAGGCCGTCTCGCCCCGTTCGGGGGGCGATCGATTCACCGGATCGATCGCCCGTCCGCCTCGCCGTAGAGTTCCCTGAACCGAGAGAAGCTGTCGCGGCCATAGCCCATTATCCTGCAGGCCTGGCTGACGTTCCCGGGCTGCCTGGCCAGTTCGAGGAGCCCCGCTCTTCGCGCGGATGACCTTCTGGTCCATGGTCATGCCGACGTTCTCCGAAACGCCGAGGCCGGGCGTTCCAGCACCCTGGACCGCTCCGCCCACGGCCTCGCCTCTCACCTCGGCTTCGCGACCCCGTCTGTCGGATCACGTCGCGGCTTCTGCAGGTGTGTCTATCTGCGCGCCTGGAAAACGCCTCCGCAGCCCAGCGCCGGGCCGCCAGGCGTGGCTCGATCCTGTCGAAGGATCGGGGGAGAAGTGCACTCCAAAAAACGAGGGGGCGCTTCGCGTCGCCAAAGGGGGCCGGGATCGGCGGGTTCACCGCTGGGATCGCGGGGGAGCGAACCGGACGAGGGCCCCCGCCATGCCACGGCGATGGCAAAACGCTCCCGGCCGCCCCAGATAAGGGGGCATGACAGATATGCGCTTCGACGACATTCCCGAAACGGCTCTTGCCTGGCACCGTGACGGGACGGGGGCGGTGCTGGCCACCGTGATCGAAACCTGGGGGTCCGCCCCGCGACCGGTGGGCAGCCAGCTCGCCGTATCGGGCGGCGGCGAGATCGCCGGCTCGGTTTCGGGAGGCTGCGTCGAGGGCGCCGTCGTGGTCGAGGCGCTGGAGGCCGTCGAGGAGGGCGGTGCGCGCATCCTTGAATTCGGGGTCTCGGATGACGAGGCCTTCGCGGTGGGCCTCGCCTGCGGCGGCCGGATCAGGGTCCTCGTGGAGCCGGTGGGCGGAACCGACCTTCCCGAGCAACTGCTGGCGGAACTCGTCGCGGCGCGCGGCGCGCGGGAGCAGATCGCCTATGCCGTCGAGACCGGTGAGTGGACCCGCCGCCTGGTCCGGCCGCCGGAGTACGCCGAGCGGTTCCGGCTGGACCGGTCCGGTTTCGAGGCGGACGGGCGCACCTTCGTCGCGGTGCACAATCCGCCGCCGCGCCTGGTGGTGGTCGGCGGCGTGCACATCGCGCAGCCGCTGATGCCGATGGCGCGCCTGGCGGGCTTCGACGCGGTGCTGGTCGACCCGCGGGAAAGCTTCGCCAGCGAGGCCCGGTTCCCCGGCGAAACGCTGATCCACGACTGGCCCGACGCGGCGCTGGCCGCCCACGGGATCGATGCGCGCACGGCGGTGGTGACCCTGAACTCACGACCCCAAGCTCGATGATCCGGCGATCGAGCATACGCTGGGAACGGAGGCGTTCTATCTGGGTTGTCTCGGCTCGTCCCGCACCCATGCCAAGCGTGTCGCGCGATTGGAGGCGAAGGGGCTGTCGACGGGGAGAATCCACGCCCCCGTGGGCTTGGATATCGGCGCCCGCGGACCGGCCGAGATCGCCGTCGCGATCATGGCCGAGATCGTTTGGCGCCTGAGGAGGGGCTGATGGAGTTCGGAGAGGTCCCGCTGGACCGCGCGGAAGGGGCGATCCTGGCCCATTCCCATCGCACGCCCGAGGGGCGGATCCGCAAGGGACGCCGGCTGGACCGCGACGACCTGGCGGCGCTCCGGGCAGCGGGGATCGCCGCCGTCACCGTGGCCCGCCCGGGGCCTGCGGATATCGACGAGGACGAGGCAGCGGCGCGGATCGCTGCCGCGATGGCGCCCGAGCCGGCGGGCGCGGGGCTCCGTATGACGGAGGCGAGCACGGGGCGGGTGAACCTCTATGCCACCGGGCCGGGCGTGCTGCGGCTCGACGCGGGAGCCGTGGACCAGCTCAACCGGCTCGATCCGATGGCCACGGTGGCGACGCTCGCCCCTTGGACGCGCGTGGCGGCGGGCACGATGGTTGCCACGGTCAAGATCATTTCCTACGCCCTGCCGCGGGCGGCGGTGGAGGCTGCTGCGCTCGCCGGGGCCGGGGCGATCTCGGTCGCGCCGGTCGTGCTTCGGGGAGCGACGCTGATCGTCACCGACATGGGGCAGGGGCCGGGCAAGGGCGAGGCCGCGATGGCCACCCGGCTCGACCGGCTGGGTATGGCGTTGGACGCGGTGGAGGTCGTCCCCCACGCGCCCGGCCCGATAGCGGCGGCGCTGGGGGGCGTGACCAGCGACCTCGCGCTTCTCCTCACCGCCTCGGCCACCTCGGATCCGCGCGACGTGGGGCCCTCCGGGTTGGTCGAGGCGGGGGGGCGGCTCAGCCGGTTCGGCATGCCGGTCGATCCGGGAAACCTTCTGTTCTATGGCCGGATCGGCGCACGGCCGGTCATCGGGCTTCCCGGATGCGCGCGGTCGCCGGCCCTCAACGGGGCCGACTGGGTGCTGGAGCGCATCTGCTGCGGGATCGAGCCCGACGCGGACGACATCGCGCGGATGGGGGTCGGGGGCCTGTTGAAGGAAAGCCCCGCCCGGCCGCATCCGAGGGCCGGCTGAGGCCGGCCCCCGGGCGCTGTCACACCACGTCGCGGTAGCTGATCGCGCGTGTGTCGGCCCCCTCGGGCACCAGGCGCCGCTTCACCAGCAGGCGGTTCAGCGCCGCGACATAGGCCCGGGCCGAGGCCACCACCGTATCTGTATCCGAGGATTGGCCGGTGACGATGCGGCCCGCCTCCTCCAGCCGGACAGTGACGGTAGCCTGGGCATCCGTCCCTTCGGTGACCGCATGGACCTGGTAGAGTTGCAGCGTCGCGGAATGGTCCACCAGCGCCTTGATCGCGTTGAAGGTGGCATCCACCGGCCCGTCGCCCTGGGCGGTGACCTGATGGTCCTCGCCGTCGATCGTGAGGGTCAGGTCGGCCGATTGCGGCGCCTCGGTGCCGCAGATCACGCGCAGGAACTTCACCTCCAGCGCATCCTCGGCCGCGCCCTGCGCGCGCACCAGCGCATCGATATCCTCGTCGTAGACCTCCTTCTTGCGGTCGGCCAGCGACTTGAAGCGCACGAAGATGTCCTGCAACTGGTTGTCGCCCACGTCGTGGCCCAGCTCCTTGAGCTTGGCGCGCAGGGCGGCCCGGCCGGAATGCTTGCCCATGACCAGGCTGGTTTCCTTCAGGCCGACATCGGCGGGGCGCATGATCTCGAAGGTCTCGGCGTTCTTCAGCATCCCGTCCTGGTGGATGCCGCTCTCGTGGGCGAAGGCGTTCTTGCCCACGATCGCCTTGTTGAACTGCACCGGGAAGCCCGACACTGTCGCCACCCGGCGCGAGATGTTCATGATCTTGGTCGAGTCGATCTCGGTGCGGTAGGGCATGATGTCGCCGCGCACCTTCAGCGCCATCACCACCTCCTCGAGCGCGGTATTGCCGGCGCGCTCGCCCAGGCCATTGATCGTGCACTCGATCTGCCGGGCGCCGCCTTCGACGGCCGCGAGGCTGTTCGCCGTCGCCATGCCCAGATCGTCATGGCAATGGGTGGCGAAGATCACGTCCTCCGCCCCCTCGACCTCGCGGATCAGGCGGCGGATCAGTTCGGCGGATTCGACCGGCGCGGTATAGCCGACCGTGTCGGGGATGTTGATGGTCGTGGCGCCGGCCCTGATCGCGATGCCCACGACCCGGCGCAGGTAATCCCATTCGGTGCGCGTGGCATCCATCGGCGACCATTGCACGTTGTCGCACAGGTTGCGCGCGTGGGTGACCGTCTCATGGATGCGCTCGGCCATCTCGTCCTGGGTGAGGTTCGGGATCGCGCGGTGCAGCGGCGAGGTGCCGATGAAAGTGTGGATTCGCGGGGAAAGGGCGTGCCGTACCGCCTCCCACGCCCGGTCGATATCCTTCGGATTGGCGCGGGCGAGGCCGCAGATCGTGGCGCGCTTCGTCCGCTGGGCGATCTCCTTCACGGCGGCGAAATCGCCCTCCGAGGCAATCGGAAAACCGGCCTCGATGATGTCGACGCCCATCTCGTCGAGGAGCTCGGCGATCTCCAGCTTCTCGACATGGGACATGGTGGCGCCGGGCGATTGCTCGCCGTCGCGCAGGGTCGTGTCGAAGATCAGCACGCGCTGGGGATCGCGGGCCACGGCGTCGGTATCGGGGTTCATGGGGTCCGTCCTTGAAGTCGTCGGGTCTGTCTCTCGTCCCGGCGCCTTTCACTCCCCCTGAGCGCGTGCGCCGGAAGGCACGCTCAGAGGCGCGTAAGGAGCAGAAGGACGCTGGAACGACGGGTCACCATGACGCGCATGATAACCGCTGGCGCGGCGAAGGAAACCCCGGGATTTTCGCCCCGCGCCCCCGCCCGCGACCGGGCGGGGGCGGAAGGGTCACCGGCCGGTGGGACGGATGACCACCTGCACGCGGCGGTTCTGCTGCCGGCCCTCGGGCGTCAGGTTCGAGGCGATGGGCTGGGTCTCGCCATAGCCCACCGCGCGCAGCCGGGCGGGGCTGACGCCGTTGCGGATCAGCACCTGGGTGACCGCCTCGGCCCGCCGCTCCGACAGGTTCTGGTTGTAGGCGGCGGCGCCGGTATTGTCGGTATGGCCCTGGATCTCGATCCGGCTGGCCGAATACTGGTTCAGGCTGGAGGACAGGATCCGCAGGTCGCCGTAGATGCCCGAGGAAAGTTGCGCGCTGTCGGTTGCGAAAAGGATATCCTGCGGCATCCGCACGATCAGCGCGTCGCCCGTATTCTGGATGATGATGCCCTCGCCCAGCTCGGCCCGCAGCTCCTGCGCCTGCCGTTCGAGGAAACCGCCGGTGACGGCGCCGGCGCCACCGCCGATGGTCGCGCCGATGGCGGCGTTGCGCAGCCGGTCGTTTGTGTCGTCACCCTGGGTAGCCCCGGCCAGGGCCCCGGCCGCCGCGCCGATCAGCGCGCCGGTGCGCACCCGGTTGGGATTGCCGGGCCCGGTTCCGGTCGCGGTGGATTGCACGCATGCCGTCAGGGCGAGCGTTCCGGCCACGGCCAGGCACAGGGTAGGTTTCGCGAATGTCATGTTCGTCCTCGGTGGATCATTGGCGCTTGTCTGGGCCGTTCCTACACCGAAGGCGCGGGCGCAATCCTCAACGCGCCGCCGATATCGGCAAGTTGTTGCCGATCACAAGCCGGTCCGCCCAGCTTCGTCGGCGAGCATCGCGCGCTTCACCGGCAGGCCCCAGTGATACCCGCCGAGCCCCCCCGAGGCGCGCAGCGCCCGGTGGCAGGGCACGAGCCAGGCGATCGGGTTCCGCCCCACCGCCGTCCCCACTGCGCGATGGGCCCGCGGATGGCCGATGGCGCGGGCAATGCCGGCATAGGTCGTCACCTGGCCCTCGGGGATCGACAGGAGAGCCTCCCAGACCTTGATCTGGAACGGCCCGCCCATCAGGTGCAGACGCGCCCGTCCGCGCCCCGCCGACAGCGCCTCAAGATGGGGGGCAAGGGCGGCCGGATCCTCCGCGAACCGCGCCTCGGGCCAGCGACCGGCCAGGTCGGCGAAGGCCGCCTCCGCACCGGTCTCGGCGGTCAGGGCGAGGCCGGCGAGGCCGCGATCCGTGGCCATCCCTAGCATCGGCCCGAACGGTCCGTCCGCCACGCCCCAGCGGATCGTCAGCCCGGCGCCGCGGCGGGCGTATTCGCCCGGGCTCATCGCCTCCCACGTGACGAAGAGGTCGTGCAGCCGGCCAGGGCCCGAGAGGCCCGCCCCCTGCGCGGCTTCGAGCGTTGTATGGCGCTCTTCCAGCAGGCGCTTGGCGTGGCCCAGCGTCAGGTATTGCTGGAACCGCTTGGGGCTGATCCCGGCCCAGCGGGAGAACAGGCGCTGGAAATGCGCGGGGCTCAGCCCCATCTCCGCGGCGATCGCGTCGAGCGGCATCTCGCGCCCCGCGTCGAGCCGCGCGATCGCCCGGCGCATCAGCTGCCAGTGGTAGCGGCTCTCGATATCGGTCTCGGTGTCCATGGGGGAAACCTATGCCCCGAGGCCACGGCGCGCGACCCGAAGCTTGCGCAATCGCCGCCCATTTCAGCCTTTCGCAAATACCCCTGTCGGAGCGCTTGCCACCGGACCGCCCGCGGGGCAGACACGGGCGCATGGTCCGGCCCTTGCCCTATACCGCCCAGAGGGAGGTTTTCGCCCGCTTCCACGCGGCCGAGCCCGAACCCAAGGGCGAATTGCAGCATCTCAACGCCTACACGCTGCTCGTCGCCGTGGCCCTGTCGGCCCAGGCGACGGATGCCGGCGTGAACCGCGCCACGGGGCCGCTTTTCGAGGTCGCCGACACGCCGGAGAAGATGCTGGAACTGGGCGAGGAAGGGCTGACCGGCTATATCAAGTCGATCGGCCTCTACCGCAACAAGGCCAAGAACGTCATCAAGCTGTCGCGGATCCTCGTGGAGGAGTATGGCGGCGAGGTTCCGTCCTCCCGCGCCGCGCTGGAGGGACTTCCGGGGGTGGGGCGCAAGACCGCGAACGTGGTCCTGAACATGTGGTGGCGCCATCCCGCCCAGGCGGTGGACACACACATCTTCCGCGTCGGCAACCGCACCCGGATCGCGCCCGGCAAGGATCCCCTCGCGGTGGAGCGTGCCATCGAGGACAATGTCCCCGCCGAATACCAGCTGCACGCCCATCACTGGCTGATCCTGCACGGCCGCTATGTCTGCCTCGCACGCAAGCCGCGTTGCCCGGACTGCCCGATCCGCGACCTCTGTCCCTATCCGGAGAAGACCGAAAGATGAGCCACGACGTGATCGGCATCGGCAATGCCATGGTCGACGTGATCTCCCATGCCGACGACGACTTCCTCGACCACATGGGGATCGAGAAGGGCATCATGCAGCTGGTCGACCGCGAGCGTGCCGAACTGCTCTATGCCGCCATGTCCGATCGGACCCAGACGCCGGGCGGGTCGGTGGCGAACACGATCGCGGGGCTCGGCCGGCTCGGGCTCTCGGCGGCCTTCATCGGCAAGGTGCGTGACGACGCGCTGGGCCGCAGCTATTCGGCGGGGATGGCCGAGGACGGGATCGCCTTTCCCAACCGGCCCGTGCCCGACGCCGCCGCGCCGACCTCGCGCTGCATGATCTTCGTGTCGCCCGATGGCGAGCGGTCGATGAACACCTATCTGGGCGCGGGCGCCGACCTCGCCGCCCATGACGTGCCGGCGGCGCCCTTCGCGGCCGGTGGCATCCTGTTTCTCGAAGGGTATCTCTTCGACAAGGAGGAGGGAAAGACCGCCTTCCGCCGCGCCGCCCAGCTGATGCACGAGGCGGGCGGCCGCGCCGGCATCACCCTGTCGGACCCGTTCTGCACCGATCGCCACCGGGAGGATTTCCAGCACCTGATCGCCGGCGAGATGGATTTCGTGATCGGCAACGAGGCGGAGTGGACGACCCTCTACCAGACCGACCTCTCCGAAGCGCTCGACCGCGCCTCGGCGGCCTGCGGCACGGTCGTCTGCACCCGCTCGGGCAGCTCCGTGATCCTGATCGTTTCGGGCGAGCGGATCGAGGTACCGGTCGAGCGGGTCGTTCCCGTGGACGCGACCGGGGCGGGGGACCAGTTCGCGGCGGGGTTCCTTTTCGGCTATGCCCGCGGCCGGGACGCGGAGACCTGCGGCCGGATGGGCGTCGCGGCAGCGGCGGAGGTGATCGGCCATGTCGGCCCGCGGCCCCGTTCGGACATGGCCGAAAGGTTCCGCTCGCTCGGGCTGATCTGAGGATCAGGCCCGTTCCAGCGCGGTGGCGAGATCGCCGAATCCGGTGAAGCGCCGCTCGAAGGCCAGGCCAAGCCGGTCGGCGGCGGCGCGGGCCTGCCGCGTCAGATCCTCGTCCTCGGTCTGGGCGAGATAGACCAGCCGGTCGTAATGGCCGAAATACATCTCCAGCAGCTCGGGATGCGAGTCGAGCCAGAGCGGCCGGATCACGAAGGCGTCGAATTGCCGGGCAAGGAAATCGGTGAGGTAGAAGGTCCCGATCTCATCCTCGGAGCGGGACAGGAAGTCCTCCACGCCGGAGAAGAACGCATAGCAATGCGGCCCCGGCAGGCGTTCGAGGCCGAGCTCGGCGCAAACCCGGTCGAGCGCGCCGCCGGTGCCGCAATCGCCGTAGCCGAGCAGGATCCGCTCGTAACGCCCCGCGTGCTCGGCCACCGCGGCGCGCACGGCATCGGGGATCCGGTCGGGCGTATTGTGCAGGATCGCTGGCAGGCAGGCGAGATCCATGTGATCCCAGCCGTTCAGCCGGATCAGTGCCAGGATCTCGCGCGCCAGCGCCCCGCAGGCCAGCACCAGCACCCGGCCACCGCCGCTTGGCGCCATCCCCTCCCGCGTGAGGGCTGTATCGCGGGGCAGGGCGGTCATGAATCCAGCCCGGTGGCGGAGCGGGGAGGCAGCACCTCGCCCGCGTCGAAAGAGGTTTGCGCCGTTTCGAACTTGATGGCGGTGATGGCATCGCGACGCGGATCCTCCGCCCGGGCGGCCATGCGGTCGCAGGTTCGATCCCGCGCGCCGGGCGTCGACTGACCGTATTGGTGCATTTCGCCCATCAACCGTCGGAACCCTGGACCGGGCTCGACCCCGTATGTTCGGCGCGCCCCGTCGCTCCCCGCAGAAGCAGCGCGAGCCGTGCAGCAGCGATGCGGCCGGGAACCGCTTCGGTGGTCATGCCAATCATCCTCGGCCATCCCCATCGTTTGAAGTGCGGCGGCGCTGGACCAGGACGCGGAGGAGGATGGCGGCGATGAGGGTCAGGGGCACAAGGATCAGCCCGGCCCCCGGCATTTCGATGGAGCCGCCGACGAGCGCGGCGGCGCCGATGGTCAACCCCGCCGCCAGCACGACGCCGAGGAGGATCAGGATGAGGCGGGCGAGCGGCATGGACACCTCCTTAGATCCGCAGATAGAGAGCGGGCCCGGACAACGGGCCCGGCCGTGCCGAGCCTCAGCCGATGGCGGCGCGCTGGTTGTGGCGCCGCGAGATATAGTCCTTGGCCGTCTCGACCGCCACGGCGGCATCGCGGCAATAGGCATCGGCCCCGATGGCGCGGCCGAATTCCTCGTTCAACGGCGCGCCGCCGACCAGGACGATGTAATCGTCGCGGATGCCCTTTTCCTTCAGCGTGTCGATCACGACCTTCATGTAGGGCATGGTCGTGGTCAGCAGGGCCGACATGCCGAGGATGTCGGGCTGTTCGCTCTCCAGAGCCTCGAGGTAGTTCTCCACCGGATTGTTGATGCCCAGGTCGATGACCTCGAAGCCCGCCCCCTCCATCATCATCGAGACGAGGTTCTTGCCGATGTCGTGGATGTCCCCCTTGACGGTGCCGATGACCATCTTGCCCTGCTTGGGCGCGCCGGTCTCGGCCAGGAGCGGCTTGAGGATCCTCATTCCGCCCTTCATCGCGTTGGCGGCCAGCAGGACTTCGGGGACGAACAGGATGCCGTCGCGGAAATCGTGTCCAACGATCGTCATGCCCGCGACCAGCGCCTCGGTCAGGATCCTGTAGGGGGCCCAGCCCCGCTCGAGGAGGATGTTCACGGCCTCCTCGATCTCGTCCTTCATCCCGTCGTAGAGGTCGTCCATCATCTGCTGGACGAGTTCCTCGTCGTCGAGTTCGGACAGGATCAGTTCGTCGTCGTCGTTGGCCATGGTCGCCTCATGCACTTTGTCCCGCAACACCTGCGCGATATGCCGCACGGGTCTGATCGGATTGCGACGTCACTTGGACCGGGGGCGACACGTCGTCAAATGCGGATCGCGCATGATCGTCATGAGGCGGGGCCGGACCGGGATGTCCGGCCGCCGCCGGGGGATCAGGCCGCGCGGCGGCGGCGCAGGGCGCCCGCGGCGCCGATCCCAAGCAGGAGCAGCGGCGCCGTCGCCGGCAGCGGCACCGCCGCCAGATCGGCGGCGGCATCCTCCGCGGCGCCCTTCTGGGCGGCGTCCGCGAAGAGGCCGTGCACCGCCTCGGTCGGGTGGAAGGGATCGAAGAACGCGAACCCTTCGCAATCTTCTCCGGCTTCCTCCCGCGCATCGCGAATGCACGGCTCGGTGAGGTTGGCCAGGCCGTAGGCCGCGGGATCGGCCAGCGCCGCGCCCACCACGGCGCCGCTGTCCAGCACGCCGATATTGGCGGCATCCGAGAGGCCGGCGACCATGTCGCGCAGTCCGGAATTGTACAGCGCCGAAGCCTGGCTGCCGAGCGCGGACAGCCCCAGCTCCGACATGAGCGGCGTCAGCCCGACATCCGGCGCGGTGACGACCACGATATCGTCCACGCCGGCGTCGATCAGCTGGACGAGGCCGTCGCCGAGATCGGTGACCGCCGGGCCGATTCGGTCGGACAGGGCGCGCGCGACGGCCTCGTCCCCGGCGCCCGAGGCCGCGATCGGCGCCGCGCTGAATGTCGCCTCGGCGGCGTCGTTGCCGCCGAACCAGACATAGGCGACCGGGTCCGGTCCGAGCGACAGGCCGGAACTCGCGAAGGCGTAGGTCTGGCCGTCGAAATCCTGATCCGTGGTCCGGTCGCCGTCGGACAGGGCGGTCGCGCCGGCCTGTGCGAAATTGCCCTGCTCGGGCGACGTTGCGCCGATCTGCACCGCCCAGGTGTCGCCGTTCGTGAACTGTTTTGACGGGGTGACAAGGTCGGCGACGAATGGATCGCTCAGGCTGTCCCCGAAGACGAGCCGATCCGTCGTCGCCGCGCTGGCGGCGGACCCCGCGGCCAGGATCGCGATGGTGGTGACTGCAAAGTTGCGCATCGAATGCTCCGTGAAACTTGAGGCGACTATAACGCAATCGTAATCGGTGACCAGTGCCTTGCGAATGTGTTCGTGAAATGTTCTTGTCGCCGCATGTCCAACCCGACCTTTGCATCCCGTTGCCGCTCCCGCGGTCGGGGCGTCGCCTCGAACCCCGCCACGCGGTTCGACCGCCACGAACGGGGTGCGGTGGACGACGGCTGGCTGCCGGACACGGAGCTTCCGCTTCTGCGGACCGAAATCTCGGTGGAGCGCCCGCGCCGGATCATCACGCGGAACACGTCGCCAGACATCCCCTTCGACCGGTCGATCAACCCCTATCGCGGGTGCGAGCATGGTTGCGTCTACTGCTTCGCCCGGCCGAGCCACGCCTATCTGGGCCTGTCACCGGGACTGGATTTCGAGACCCGGCTGATCGCCCGGCCGGACGCGCCGCGGGCGCTGGAGCGGGAGTTGCGCGCGCCGGGATACCGCCCCGGGGTGATGGCCCTGGGCACCAACACCGATCCCTACCAGCCGGTGGAGCGCGACTGGCGCGTCATGCGCGGGATCCTGGAGGTGCTGCGGCGGTTCCGGCATCCGGTCTCGATCGCGACGAAGGGCAGCCTGATCGAGCGCGACATCGACATCCTGGAGGAGATGGCCGGGGCCGGACTGGCGCGGGTGGGGATCAGCGTGACCACGCTGGACGCAGCGCTCGCCCGGACCATGGAACCGCGCGTGCCCCCACCGGCGCGGCGGCTTCGGACCATCGAGAGGCTGGCGCGGGCCGGGATCGAGGTTCGGGTCATGGTGTCGCCGGTCGTGCCGGGGCTGACCGACCCGGAGATCGAGGCGATCCTGTCGGCCGCCCGTGACGCGGGCGCGGTCGCGGCGAGTTGGGTCATGCTGCGGCTGCCGTTCGAGGTGGCGGGGCTGTTCGAGGAATGGCTCAACGCCCATGCCCCGGGACAGAAGGCCAAGGTGATGGCCCGGATCCGGGAGATGCACGGCGGCAAGGCCTATTCGGCCGACTGGGGTCACCGAATGCGCGGCGAGGGTCCGTTCGCCAAGATGATCGGGCGGCGCTTCGACATCGCCGCGCGGCGGGCGGGGTTCCGCGACGACCTGCCGCCCTTGCGCTGCGACCTGTTCGAGCTGCCGCTGGGAACGGCCGAGCAGCCCTCCCTGTTCTGACGAAACGCCCACCGACGGGGTTGGTTGCGCGGATCGGAACAGTGAGCCGCCGAATGTCCGAATGTGGATTTGGCGGATCTGCACCTCCCGGGCCGCACCCCGGAACGATTCGGTCCGGGGAGGGGCTGGGACCGCCCGACTGGCTGCGCCCAAGCGCGAGCGAGCGCGATCCGCCGGCTCCCCGGGCCCGGTCAGCCGCGGCGACGGCCGCGGCGCTCCCGCTTGGGCGCGCCGCCCTCGCCGGTGCCGTCCTGCGCCGAGGAGAAGCCGCCCAGCGCCGCCTCGATCTCCGGCAGGGTCGGCGGCGTCTCGCTGCGCGGCCGGGTCTCCAGCGCCTCGCGCATGGCGACGAGATGTTCGGGCGTGGTGCCGCAGCACCCGCCGATGATGCGCGCCCCGCAATCGCGGGCCATGACCGCGTAATCGGCCATCACCGCGGGCGTCCCGTCATAGTGGATGTGGCCGTCGACGTATTTCGGGATGCCCGCATTGCCCTTGGCGATCACCGGGCGGGGCGCGTTTGCCTCCGCGAAGCCCAGCACCGTGCGCAAGAGGTCCGAGGCGCCGACGCCGCAATTCGCCCCGAAGGCCAGGGGCTGGGGATCCATCCGCCCCACCAAGCGCACCATGTCGGCGGAGGTGGTCCCCATCATCGTGCGTCCCGCGGTGTCGAAGGACATCGTGCCGCACCAGGGCAGCCCGACCCGTGCGGCGGCCTCGGCGGCGGCGCGGTATTCCTCAGGCGCGCTGATCGTCTCGATCCAGAGGACGTCGACGCCGCCTTCCTTCAGGCCCTCGGCCTGTTCCTCGAACATCTCCACCGCCCGCGCATGGGTGAGCGCGCCGAGCGGCGCCATCACCTCCCCCGTCGGCCCCATCGACCCGGCGACGACCACCTTGTGCCCGGCGCGGTCGGCCATCTCCCGCCCGATCTCGGCGCCGGCGCGGTTCAGCTCGCGCACCCGGTCCTGCATCTGGTGCAGGGTCAGTCGCCCGGCATTGCCGCCGAAGGTGTTGGTCAGGAAGATGTCCGACCCCGCCTCGATCGGGCCGCGATAGAGCGCGCGGATGGTGTCGGGCTTCTCGACGTTCCAGATTTCGGGGCTGTCGCCCGAGCCCAGCCCCATGTTGAACAGGTTCGTGCCCGTCGCGCCGTCGGCCAGAAGCCAGTCGCGGGTGGAAAGCAGGTCGCTCAGCGCGTCGGCCATGGATCGTCCCTCATCTGCTGGTCGTGCAGCAGATAGACATTGCCGGCCGCCGGCGCAAACGGGCTCAGTCGCCAAGATCCTCCCGGGCCTGCCGCTCGGAGCGGTGAAGCTCCTCACGCAGGGAGTCCACGTCGGCGTTCAGGTCCTGACCCACCCGTTCGAGCATGGCGTCCTCGCCATGCGGCTCGAAGTAGAGCTTGACGTAGTCGAGCGCGCGTTCGGAGGCGTCCATGCCGGACAGCCCCGTGGCCGCCGCCGCCCATTCGGCGAAGAGCCGGTTGCGACGCGCGATCACGCGGGTCTGCCGCTCCGCCCTGAGAGCCCATTCCGCCTCGATGGCGCGTTCCCGTTCCTCGAAGATCTTCATGCCTGGCGTCCTCCCTCCCTCGAAGATGGGGCGATCCGCCGCGCCGCTCAAGCCCGACTTCTTGTGGGTGGGGGGAGTTTGCCCTATAGGCGGCACCGACACCGGAAGGGATGCCCACATGGCGCGCCGCAAGAAGATCTACGAGGGCAAGGCCAAGATCCTCTACGAAGGCCCCGAGCCGGGCACGCTCGTGCAGTATTTCAAGGACGACGCCACCGCCTTCAACGCCGAGAAGCGGGCCACCGTCGAGGGCAAGGGGGTGCTGAACAATCGCCTGTCCGAGTTCTTCATGAAGGGGCTGGCCCAGGTCGGCATCCCCAATCACTTCCTCAAGCGCCTCAACATGCGCGAGCAGCTGATCCGGCAGGTGGAGATCATCCCGCTGGAGGTGATCGTGCGCAACTTCGCGGCCGGGTCGCTGTCGACGCGCTTCGGCATGGCCGAGGGCACGCCGCTGCCCCGCCCGATCGTGGAATTCTGCCTCAAGGACGACAAGCTGGGCGATCCGCTCGTCTCCGAGGAGCATATCATGGCCTTCGGCTGGGCGGCGCAGCAGGACCTCGACGACATGGTGTCGCTGGCGCTCCGGGTGAACGACTTCATGTCCGGGGTGATGCTGGCCGCCGGGATCAAGCTGGTGGATTTCAAGATCGAGATCGGGCGCGTCTGGGACAACGATTTCCAGCGCCTGATCGTCGCCGACGAGATCAGCCCGGATTCCTGCCGGCTGTGGGATGTCGAGACCGGGCAGAAGCTGGACAAGGACGTGTTCCGCCGCGATCTCGGCAGCCTGTCGGACGCCTATACCGAGGTGGCGCGGCGTCTGGGCGTTCTGCCCTCGAACGTGACCCATGCGGCGAAGCCCACTCTGATCAACTGACCGGCCGCGGGCGGCGGATCGCATGCCGGCGTATCTGGGCAAAGCAAAGAAGGGACGGGGCCGATGAAAGCGCGGGTGATCGTCATGCTGAAGGAGGGGGTGCTCGATCCCCAGGGCGACGCGATCGGCCACGCGCTGGGCGCGATGGGGTTCGACGGTGTCGAGGGCGTCCGCCAGGGCAAGGTGATCGAGCTCGACCTGGCCCAGGGCACCGGCGAGGAGGAGGTGCGCGCCATGTGCGAACGCCTGCTCGCCAACACGGTGATCGAAAGCTATCGGATCGAGATCAGCTGATGCGGATCGCGATCGACATGGACGAGGTCCTGGCCGACACGCATGCCGCCAAGGCGGAGCTCTACGCCGATCTCGGATTCCGCTGGAGCGATGCCGAGCTGCGCGGCCGCAAGATGGGCGACGTGGCCCCGCCCGAGATCGCCGCCCGGATCGAGGCAGAGATGCAGAAGGGCGTCTTCTTCGCCAATGTCGCGCCGATGCCCGGCGCCGCGGAGGCAGTCGCAGCCCTGTGCGACCGCCACGAGGTCTATGTCGCCACCGCGGCGATGGAATATCCCGCCAGTTGCGCCCATAAGGTGGCGTGGATGGCCCGGCACCTGCCGATGGTTGAACCGCTCAACCTGGTTCTCTGCGGCGACAAGAGCATCGTGGCCGCGGATGTCCTGATCGACGATTCGCCACGCCATTTCGATGGATTCGCCGGAACCGGCGTGTGCTTCTCCGCCCTGCACAACATGGATGCGGACGTGGCGTGGCGGCTCGATCGCTGGTCGGATGCGGCGGCGCTGCTCGACCGGCTCGCGGCCGAGATGGCGCGGGAGGCGGCAGCGTGAAGGCAGCGATCCTCGTCTTCCCCGGCTCGAACTGCGACCGCGACCTGGCCGAGGCCTTTCGCGGTGCCGGCTTCGAAACCTCCATGGTCTGGCACAAGGAGACGGACTTGCCTGCGGGCACCGACGTGGTGGGGGTGCCGGGCGGCTTCTCCTACGGCGACTACCTGCGCTCCGGGGCGATCGCGGCCCGCTCGCCGATCTGCCAGGCGCTGGCCGACCACGCGGTGCGGGGAGGCTACGTTCTCGGCATCTGCAACGGCTTCCAGATCCTGACCGAGACCGGGCTGCTGCCCGGCGCGCTGATGCGCAACCGGCGGATCAAGTATATCTGTCGCACCGTGCCGCTGATCGTCGGGGCGGCCGAGAGCGCCTACACCGCCGCCTATGAGACGGGCGAGCGCATCGAGATCCCCATCGCGCATCACGACGGCAACTACACCGCCGATGCCGAGATGCTGGCGCGGATCCGGGGTGAGGGGCGCGTCGCCTTCAGCTACGCCGAGAATCCCAACGGGTCGGTCCACGACATCGCCGGCATCCTGAGCGACAATCGCCGGGTGCTGGGGATGATGCCGCATCCCGAACGCGCCAGCGATCCGGCGCTCGGTGGCACCGATGGCCGGCGACTCTTCGCCGGTCTGGCCGACGCGGCGCTTCCGGCCTGAACTTGTTGCGGAGGCGGCGGGCGGATACCCTGCCGGCATGAACGAAGTCTCGGACATCATCGCGCATCGCGAACGGCGGCGACGCTGGATCCTGCGCGGCGGCACGGTGGCCTTCTTCGCCATCGCGGTGGCGACCGTCTTGGTGACCAACTCGCTGCTTACCGAGCGGTTCACCGACAGCACCCGCAATCGTGCCGAGGTGCGGCTGGCGCTCTATTCCGGCAACCTGATGAGCGCGTTGCAGCGCGCCGGTGTCGTGCCGCTCCTGCTGAGCCGCGACCCGGCGCTGATCGGCTCGCTGACCTCGTCCGACTACACGCAGACCACCCAGCGGCTGATCTCCTATCTCGACGAGATCGGGGCCGCCTCGCTGACGCTGCTGGATTCCGACGGCCGCATCGTCGCCTCCACCGAACGCAGCAAGCTGGGCGCCAACATGCAGGGCACACCCGCCTTCGTCGCCGCGCAGCGATCCCCCGACACGGTGTTCAGCGTCGACAGGCGCGACAGCGGCGCCTTCGCCTTCAGCTACTCGCGCCGGATCGACGTGGAGGGTCGGCTGGCCGGGGTGATCGTGGTGGGGGTCGACCTGCGGCAGTTCGAGGAGAGCTGGGCCGGGTTCGCCGACGCCGTTCTGGTGACCGACAGCGAGGGACAGATCGTCCTCGCCACCGAGAGCCGGTGGCGTGGCCTGACCGAGGAGGCGGCGCTGGCCCGCCGCTCGGCCACCGGCGCGATTCAGCGGGCGATCCGGGCCACCGCCGACTGGACCGTGGTGCCGGTGGACGGCTATGTGGGCGGTGAGGCGGTGATGCGGCAATCCACCCGGATACCGTTCCAGGGCTGGCGGATGACCAGCTTCACCACCTATGCCAGCGTGCGCGAGCGGGTGAACGGGATCCTCGCGATCGAGATCATGGGTTTCGCTCTGGTGCTGGCCGCGATGTTCTGGCTCGTCAGCCGCAAGGCCCTGTCGCGGCTGAGCTTCTTCCAGCGGGAATCTCTGGAACTGCGGCGCCTGAACTCGGCGCTGCAGCGCGAGGTGGCCGAGCGAGAGCGGGCCGAGAAGAACCTCGAGGTGGCCGAGCAGACGGTGCAGCAGACCTCGAAGCTGGCGGTGCTGGGCGAGATGTCGGCGGCGGTCAGCCACGAGCTGAACCAGCCGCTCGCCGCGATGAAGACCTATCTGGCGGGGGCTCGCCTGCTGGTGCAGCGCAAGCGCCCCGAGGAGGCCCTGGCCTCGTTCCACCGCATCGACGACCTGATCGGGCGGATGGGCGCCATCACCCGCCAGTTGAAGAGCTATGCGCGCAAGGGCGGCGATGCGCTGGAGCCGCTGGACCTGCGCGAATGCCTGTCCTCGGCGCTGGCGCTGATGGAGCCGCAGCTGCGGCGCCGCGACATCACGATCGAGCGCACCGTGCCGATCGACCCGGTCCCGGTCCTGGCCGACCGGATCCGCGTCGAGCAGGTGATCGTGAACCTGTTGCGCAACGCCATCGACGCGACCAAGGACACCGCCGAACCGCGGATCGAGATCCTGCTCACCGGCACGGGCGGTACCGCAGGATTGACCGTGCGCGACAACGGCGTGGGGATCAGCGATCTCGACCAGCTCTTCGAGCCCTTCTATACCACCAAGGCGCCGGGCGACGGCACCGGCCTGGGCCTCGCCATATCGTCGGGGATCGTCAGCGATCTCGGCGGGCGGCTGACGGCGCGGAACGGCCGATCCGGCGGCGCCGTGTTCGAAATGCAGCTTCCCCTGCGGGAAGACGTGAAAGCAGCGGAGTGAGAGATGGCGCATGCCATGAAGATCGCGATCGTCGACGACGAGAAGGACATGCGGCAGTCGATCAGCCAGTGGCTGGCGCTGTCGGGGTACGAGACCGACGTCTTTCCCAGCGCCGAGGAGGCCCTGAAGGGGATCGCCCCCGATTATCCCGGGATCGTGATCTCGGACATCAAGATGCCGGGGATGGACGGCATGACCTTCCTCAAGCGGCTGATGAGCACCGATTCCGCCCTGCCGGTGATCATGATCACCGGCCACGGCGACGTGCCCATGGCGGTCGAGGCGATGCAGGTCGGGGCGTTCGATTTCCTGGAGAAGCCGTTCGACCCCGAGAAGATGACCGATCTGGCCAAGCGCGCCGCGAACCATCGCCGCCTGACGCTGGACAACCGGGCCCTGCGCCGGGAACTGGCCGGCGGGGCCGGCATCATGAAGAAGCTGATCGGCTCCTCGCCGGTCATGGAACGGTTGCGCGAGGATATCCTCGATCTGGGCCAGGCCGACGGCCACGTGCTGATCGACGGCGAGACCGGCACGGGCAAGACCCTGACCGCCCATGCCCTGCACGCCGTGGGGGCCCGGGCCCGGCAGAAGTTCGTGCTGTTCTCCTGCGCCGGGCAGGACGAGGAGACGCTGACCGCCCGGCTCTTCGGCCCGTCGGAATGCCGAGATTCCGCTCATCGAACAGGCCCGCGGCGGCACGCTGGTCCTGGAGGATATCGACGCGCTGCCGACCTCGGTGCAGGCGCGGCTCCTGGGCTGGATCAACGAGCAGGGCACCCCGGCCGAGACGCGGGTGGTCGCGATCTCCAATCTCAGCCAGCAGGGCAAGACCTGCGAGGACGTGCTGCGGCCCGATCTCTACTACCGGCTGGCGGCGATGAAGATCACCTTGCCGCCGCTGCGCGCGCGGGGCGAGGACATCCTGACCCTGTTCACCCGCTTTGCCGAGCAGGCAGCGGACGATTACGGCGGGGAGGCACCGGAACTCTCGGCGCAGGAGGCGGCGCAACTCCTGCAGGCGCCCTGGCCCGGCAATATCCGCCAGCTGATCAACGTGGCGGAACGCGCGGCCATGCAGAACCGGCGCGGCACCGGCACGATCTCCTCCCTGCTGATGGCGGGCGAGGATGACAGCGAGCCGGGCATGACCACCGAGGGCAAGCCGCTCAAGGAATATGTCGAGGCGTTCGAGCGCATGCTGATCGATAACACGATGCGGCGCCACAAGGGCTCCATCGTCGCGGTGATGGACGAATTGTGCCTGCCGCGCCGGACGCTGAACGAGAAGATGTCGAAATACGGCCTGAGCCGGGCCGACTACCTGGCGGGGTGAGGAAAAACGGATTGTCATTTCCCGACGATCCACTCTATTGTGACACACACGGGTGGAAGAACCTCTTCGGATTTTTCAACCTGACGTTGATTTCGCTGACGGCGACCCGGGTTCGGGGCCGGTCAGACAGATCGCAGCCCGCGTCGCGCCGGACCGCGCGTGCCGGGCCCCCGTTCATGGGCGCGGCAGGCCGCCGCGCCGGAGTTGTATACGCGATGCGCGGCATGTCCTCGACAGACCGATCCCACCCGACGAACCCTCCGGGCGCCGGTCGGGCGGGTCGGGCGCCGGCGCTCGCCCAGATCGAAAACCCGGCCGACCTGCGCGCGCGCCCGTCGCGCGCCACGATCCGTCGGGTTCGGAACACGGATACATGGCAAAGAAAATGCTCATCGACGCCACCCACGCGGAGGAGACCCGCGTCGTGGTGGTGGACGGAAACAAGGTCGAGGAGTTCGACTTCGAATCCGAGAACAAGCGCCAGCTCGCCGGCAACATCTACCTAGCCAAGGTCACGCGGGTCGAGCCGTCGTTGCAGGCCGCCTTCGTCGATTACGGCGGCAACCGGCACGGTTTCCTGGCCTTCTCTGAGATCCACCCCGACTACTACCAGATCCCGGTCGCCGACCGGCAGGCGCTCATCGACGAGGAGCAGGCCGCCGCCGATGCCGAAGCCGAGGATCCGCCCTCGCGGCCCAAGAGCCGCGCGGCCAAGGCCGAGACGGACGATGCCAGCCAGTCGACCGAGCCGGAGATCTCCGGCGACGAGGCCGCCGAGGCGCAGACCGCCGGGATCGCCGCCGACATCCCCGGCATGGACGTGGTCGACGTGGCCGGCGACGAGGCGGGCGCCACGTCGCCCGAGGATCCGCGCAACGGCGAGGACGACACCGCCCGCGATGCCACGCGGCACGACGATTCCATCGAATCCGTCGCCGACGACGACGTCACCGACGAGGTCCGCCCGACGCGCAAGCCGCGGGCGCGCAAGTACAAGATCCAGGAGGTCATCAAGGTCCGCCAGATCCTGCTGGTGCAGGTCGTCAAGGAAGAGCGCGGCAACAAGGGCGCCGCGCTGACCACCTATCTCAGCCTCGCCGGGCGCTATTGCGTGCTGATGCCCAACACCGCCCGCGGCGGCGGGATCAGCCGCAAGATCACCAACGCGGCCGACCGCAAGAAGCTCAAGGAGATCGCCTCCTCGATCGACGTGCCGAAGGGGGCGGGCCTGATCGTGCGCACCGCCGGGGCCAAGCGCACCAAGACCGAGATCAAGCGCGACTACGAGTACCTGCAGCGGATGTGGGAGCAGATCCGCGAGCTGACGCTGAAATCCGTCGCGCCCGCGCCGATCTACGAGGAAGGCAACCTGATCAAGCGCTCGATCCGCGACCTCTACAACCGCGAGATCGACGAGGTCTGGGTCGAGGGGCCCGAGGGCTACCGCACGGCCAAGGACTTCATGAAGATGATCATGCCGTCCCATGCCAAGAACGTGAAGCACTACACCGACCAGATGCCGCTCTTCGCGCGCCATCAGGTGGAGAGCTACCTCGCCGGCATGTTCAACCCGACGTTGCAACTGCCCTCGGGCGGCTACATCGTCATCGGCGTGACCGAGGCGCTCGTCGCCATCGACGTGAACTCCGGCCGGGCGACCCGCGAGGGGTCGATCGAGGAGACCGCCTACAAGACCAACATGGAGGCGGCCGAGGAGGTCGCCCGGCAGCTGCGGCTGCGCGACCTGGCCGGCCTGATCGTGATCGACTTCATCGACATGGAGGATCGCAAGCACAACGCCAATGTCGAGAAGCACTTCAAGGACAAGCTGAAGACCGACCGCGCCCGCATCCAGGTGGGCAAGATCTCCGGCTTCGGCCTGCTGGAGATGTCGCGCCAGCGCCTGCGCCCCGGGATGATCGAGGCCACGACCCAGCCGTGCCCCCATTGCCATGGCACCGGATTGCTGCGCTCCGACGACAGCGTGGCGCTCGCCATCCTGCGCCAGCTCGAGGAGGAGGGGACGCGCAAGAAGACCAAGGAGGTCTGCGTCACGGTCCCGGTCGCGATCTGCAACTACCTGATGAACAACAAGCGTGAGCACATCGCGCTGATCGAGGCGCGCTACGGAATGGCGGTGCGGCTGGAGGCGGATGCCGATCTGGTCAGCCCGAACTTCAAGCTCGACAAGCTGAAGCACCAGACGACCCGGACGGTGGAGCCCTCGCCGGCGATCACCCATGCCGCGCTGGCCGTGGAGGAGCCCGAGGAGGAGGAGGTCGAGGAGATCGAAGCCGAGGAGGCGCCCGCGCCGGAGCCGGCGGAGACGCAAGCGTCCGACGACAAGCCCGGGACCCAGGACTCCGACGACAAGCCCAAGAAGAAGCGTCGCCGCCGCCGCCGCCGCAAGAACGGCCAGGATGGCGACGAGGGCCGCACCGACTCCACCGAGGGCGGGTCCGGCGCCGCGGAGGGGCAGGACGAGAACCGCCCCGCCGCCGCCGAGGGCGCGGAGACCGAGACGGGTGGCGAGGCGCCGGCAGCCGCCGAGGCGGAGGCCGAGGAAACCGCGAAGCCGAAGCGCCGGCGGACCCGCTCCCGGTCGCGCAAATCCGCCGATACGCCCGCCACAGCCGAGCCCGCCGCCGGAACCGAGCAGGAGGCGAAGCCGGAGCCGGCATCCGAGGTGCAAACGCCCGAACCGAAGCCCGATCCGGCCCCGCAAGAGCCGGTGCAGGAGACGAAGCCCGAACCGGCCCCCGAGGCGACCGCCCCGGCGGCGCCGGCGCCCGCGCAAGGGACCGAGGAGGCCGCCGTGGCACCCTCGTCCACCGATGAGGAGCCTCGCGCGCCCGAAATGGCGGAGGCCGACAATGCCGACGAGGCTCCCAAGCCGAAGAAGCGAGGCTGGTGGTCGCTGCGCAAGTGACCTGACCCCGGCGCGGACAAGGTCCGCGCCGGGCCGGCATGTTCGGATCCGCGTCCACGAAATCTCAACCCGCCGGGGGCACGGTGCCTTCGTTCGCCACATCGAACGAGGCCTGCAATGCTCCCGATGCTTCCCGCGCTCGCGATCCTCGCGGGCGTCCTGCCCGCCACACTTGCCGCACCTGCGCGGGCGGAGGCCTTCTCCCTGATCGGGCAGGGCACGTTCCTGCAGGAGGGCCGCGCCGCGGAGCGCCTGATCCGGGCCTCCGCACCGGCTGCCGGCGCCGGGGCGCCGAGCCTGTTCCGCGACCGCGCCGAGGGCGGCCTCTTCGCCCCCCGCGCCGCGGCGCCCGGGGCGACCATGCCCGCGCCGACGCCGGCGCTGGGATCGCGCGCCGCGCGGCTGAAACATCTCATTGCCAGCGCCGAGGCCGGGCGCGACGGCTACGACGCGGTGCAGCACGGCGCACGGGCGCGGCCGGGCAAGCCGCCCACGGCCATGACCCTGCGCGAGATCTATCGCTGGATCGCCGCGACTCCGGGGCAGCCGCACGCGATCGGGCGTTACCAGATGATCCCGCCGACGCTGAAGCGGCTGGTCGCGGCACTCGGCGTCGGACTCGACGAAAGGTTCTCGCCGGACCTGCAGGATCGGCTGGCCGATCTTCTCCTCGAGGAGGCGGGCTATGGCGACTTCACCACCGGGCGGATCGAGCGGCGGGCCTTCATGAACAACCTCGCCAAGATCTGGGCCGGGTTGCCCAACTCGTCGGGTCGGTCGCATTATCACGGCCATGCCGGCAACCGCGCGACGATGACCTGGGCACACTTCGATGCCGAGATGGCGCGGATCTTCCGCGGCTAGTTTTCCGGCGGCTGCGACGGGGCGGAACACGGCATCGGGGGCAGATATGCCTCCTGTGGACCTCTCGGCATGGCCACCGGCGACCCTGCCGGCAGAGTCGCGGGGTCAGCCCGCCCCCTGAGCAGTCGAAGGTCGTCCTCTTCGAGACGATCGTCCTGCCGCTGCCGCCGTCCAGATCGGCCCTCTGTTCCTCGGCGGGATCATGGTGTCGGCCCTGCCGACCGGCTTGCCGACGCCGCGGATGCCGATGCCGGCCTGATGCTGCAAGCGAATTGCCCCGTCCCGAATGCGGCCGGCATGATGTCCCGTGGATGACGGCCGCGCGCGCCCGGCGTCTTTCTTTCGATGGCGCCGGGCTGTATCTGGCGGGGATCCTTCTACCTGCCGGGGAAAATCTATGGCAACTGATCCACTCGACCTGCCGCATGACGCACTCGCCGCGCGCCTGGCCACCGGCGCCGTTCGCGCGTCGGACGTGGCCGCGTCCGTCTCGGCCCGGGTGGCCGCGCGGGACGGGGAGATCGGCGCCTTCGCGTGGCACGATCCCGGCCACCTGGCGGCCCAGGCCGAGGCGCTTGAGGTCGAGCGCAAGGCCAATCGGGAACCGGGACGCCTGCACGGCCTGCCGGTGGCGTTGAAGGACATAATCGACACGGCCGGCATCCCCACCGAGAACGGCACGCCGCTGGATCGCGGCCGCATGCCCCGGCGCGACGCCTGGATCGTCGAGCGGCTGAAGGCCGAGGGTGCGCTGATCGCGGGCAAGGCGACCACGACCGAACTGGCCTTCATGGCCCCCTCGGCCACCCGCAACCCGCACGATACCGGCCGCTCGCCGGGGGGATCGTCGTCGGGTTCGGCGGCGGCGGTGGCCGCCGGCCTCGTGCCCTTCGCCATCGGCACCCAGACCAACGGGTCGGTGATCCGCCCGGCCTCCTTCTGCGGGGTGACGGGCTACAAGCCCAGCTTCGGGGCGATCCCGCGCACCGGCGTGCTGCCGCAATCGCCCTCTCTCGACACGATCGGCGTCTTCGCCGCCACGCCGCATGGCGCGGCCCTGGTGGCCGAGGTGCTGTTCGGCCACGATCCGGCCGATCCGGCGACCGCGCCCCGGCCGCGGCCGCGGCTGGCCGAGGCGGCGGCGGGCGGACCGGCGGTGGCGCCCACCTTCGCCATCCTGCACCTGCCGGGCTGGGAGGAGGCCGAGGAGCAGCTTCGGGCCGCCTTCGACGAGCTTGGCGCGGCCCTGGGCGAGACCGCCTTCGCCACCGGGCTGCCCGACCGCTTCGCCGAGGCCCAGCCGCAGCGGGAGCGGGTGAACCTGGCCGAGATGGCGCATGCCTATCGCCGCTACGCCGCGCATCCCGACCTCCTGTCGCCCGCGTTGCGCCTCGCGCTGGAACGCGGCGCGCGGCTCGGCGCCGCCGACTACCTCGCCGCGCGCGACTGGCGCGACGTGCTGACCGCGGGGCTGGACGAGATCCTCCGCCGGGCCGACGTGATCCTGTGCCCCGCCGCGCCCGGCCCGGCGCCCGAGATGGGCAGCACCGGCGACCCGGTCTTCAACGGGCTGTGGACCTTCGTGGGGTTCCCGGCCGTCTCGGTGCCGCTCTTCTCCTCGCAGGAGGGGCTGCCGATGGGGGTGCAGGTGGTCGCCGGCCGGGGGGACGACGCCCGGTGCCTCGCCGCCGCGCAATGGCTCTACGACTGGGCCGCCGGACAGGGCGACTCCGGGTGACGCGGGCCTCACCCCCATTCCCGTGCGACCGGGCTTGCTCGGCCGCCTGCCTCGGGAGGTCGCCGACCCCGATCCCGTCGCGGTAAAGGTCCTCACCGACACGCCGGCGACGCGGGATCTCGCACCGCAATCGGCTCATGGCGGTGAGCGAGGGCGTCGCCCGCGCGGCCGCCGCTCAGAGCGCGCGGGTGAGCCGGGTCGCGGTATCGGCGGAGAAGCGCATCCGGGTCAGGAAGCCGGGTGTCTCGCCGGGAATGCGCACATGCAGGACGCGCACCCCGTGCTGCGAGAGCATCTTGGTCAGGGTCGAGATCGCCTCGCTCGCCATGCCGCGACGGCGCACCGAAGGGCGGATATAGAGCTCGTCCATATGCGCCTCGGTGCCGCCGGCCGAGATCGAATGGCCGAAGGACACCGAGAGATAGCCCACCGGGCTCGACGGGGGGCCGACGAGGTAGAGCGCGCCCGGCGCCTCGCCCGACAGCAGCGTGGCGACGGCGGCGTCGCGGGCCTTCGGGTCGGGCTTCAGCCCGGCCTCCTCGTGGCAGGCGATGACGAGGCGCAGGACGCGCTCCTCGTCCTCGGGGCGGGCGATCCTCAGCGTGACGCTCATCGGGGGGATCCTTCGGCGGGCAGGGACGGGCGGCCCGGCGGCAGGCCGGAACGCGCCTCCCGACCTAACGCCGGCGCGGCCAAAGGGCCAGAGCCCGCGCGCATCGGGGCGCGATTTTACAACCGGGAGAGCCGCTCGGTCAGCAGGTCGAAGAACCCGCCCGCGTCCACGTCGCCGATGAAGAGCGCATTGGGCGGCCGCGCCGTCACCCGCCACCAGTCGGCGACGGTCATGCCGCGGGTCAGCTCCGAGACGGTCTCGATCTCGACATTGATCTCCCGCCCCTCGAACAGGTCGGGGCGCAACAGCCAGCCGATCACGCAAGGGTCGTGCAACGGCGCGCCGTCGGAGCCGTATTTTTCCCGGTCGAAGCGTTCGAAGAAGTCGGTCATCTGCGCCACCGCCGTGCCCACGGGGGAGCCCAGCGCGCGGAACGCGGCGTTGCGCGCGCCCGTCACCAGCGCCTTGTGGGTGACGTCCAGCGGCAGCACGGTGATCGGCGCGCCGGAGCGGAACACGACTTCGGCGGCTTCCGGATCGACGTGGATGTTGAACTCCGAGGCCGGGGTGATGTTGCCGACCTCGAAATAGGCCCCGCCCATCAGCACGATGCGCCCGATCCGCGCCGCGATGTCGGGCGCCTTCAGCATGGCCAGCGCCAGGTTGGTCAGCGGCCCCAGCGCGCAGATCGTCACCGACCCCTTCGGCTCGGCCCGGAGCGTGTCGATCAGGAAGCCGACGGCGGATTGCTCCTGCAACGGCATGGTCGGCTCGGGGAGGGTGGGGCCGTCGAGGCCGGTGCGCCCATGGACATGCTCGGCGGTCACCAGCCGCCGCCGCAGCGGCTGGCGGGCCCCGGCGAAGACCGGCACGTCCGGGCGTCCGGCCAACTCGCAGACCACGCGCGCGTTTCGCGCGGTCAGGTCCAGCGGCACGTTCCCCGCCACCGCGGTGAGGCCCAGAACCTCGATCTCGGGCGAGGCCAGCGCCATCAGGATGGCGACCGCGTCGTCCTGGCCGGGGTCGGTGTCGATGACGATCCTGTGCTCAGGCATTGCGGCTCCGACGCGGGGAGGACAGTTTCATGCCCGGCGCCGCGAGCTGCTCGGGCGGGCCGATCCAGGCATAGGCGAGCAGGCAGGGATCGAGTTCGCCGGTGGTGATCCGGTGCTCCTGCCCGGGCCGGTTCAGGATCAGCGAACCGGGCGCATAGATCGCGGCATGGTTCTCCGACCAGGCCCCGGCGACCGAGATGTAGCTCTCCTCGATCTCGCGATGGCTGTGCTGGGGATAGGTCGTGGTGGGAGCAAAGAGCACGAATCCGAGGATCAGCCGGTCGCTCACCACCGGCCCGCGCGGGCCGAGAACCTCGCAATAGGCGTATTTTTGCGCCAGATGTCCGGGCATCCTCTCGTAGCCGTATTCCCAGGTCAGCCGGGCGGAGACCTGGCGCAGCGCGCGGGCCATGCCCTGCATCGCGCCGCGCTCGCCCAGGTCGAGCGCCCGGGGCAGGTGGCCGGTGACCGGCCGCGCCTCGGGCGCGCGGGACACCACCGGCGGCGCGGCGGCGATGACCCCGGACAGGGCATCGCGCACGCGCCGGCGATGCGACCGGATCTTGTCGCTGCCCCCCGCCGATCCGTGGCGATAGAGCGCCTCGAACTCGCGCAGCAGGTAGATCCAGTCGGGCGCCGCCGACAGGCGGGGGGCGTCGTCCGGGCCGGCGACCATCACGCGATCGCGTCGAGGATTCGCGCCCAGGACCGGGCGCCGCGGTGGAAGCTTGCCACGTCGTATTTCTCGTTCGGGCTGTGGATGCGGTCGTCGTCGCGGCCGAAGCCGATCAGCATGGAATCCATGCCAAGGATCGACTTGAAATAACCCGCGATCGGGATCGACCCGCCGGCGCCAATATAGGCGGCCTCCCGCGGCCATTCCGTCGAGAGCGCCCGCCGCGCCGCCTCGAAGGCGGGGTCGGAGATGTCCATCCGGCTCGCGGGCGCGGCGCCGTGGTCGTGGAACTCGACCCGGCAATCGGGCGGCACCATGCCCCGCACCATGTCGCGAAAGGCCCCGCGGATCGCCAGCGGATCCTGGTCGCCCACCAGGCGGAAGCTGATCTTGGCGGCAGCCTCGGCCGGCAGGACGGTCTTGAAACCGGGGCCGGCATAGCCGCCGCGGATGCCGTTGATCTCGCAGGTGGGCCGCGACCAGAGCTGTTCCAGCGCGCTGCGGTCGGCCTCCCCCGCCGGCCGCGACAGGCCCACGCCCGACAGGAAGGCGGCCGCGTCGAAGCCCAGGGCGTCCCATTGCGCCGAAAGGTCGGGGGTCAGCTCCGGCACGCCGTCGTAGAAGCCGGGCACCGTCACCCGGCCGCTCTCGTCGTGCAGGCTGGCCACGATCCGCGCCAGCACCCGCACGGGATTCGCCGCCAGCCCGCCGAAGGAGCCCGAATGCAGGTCCTTGTCGGCGCCGCGGATGACCACCTCTTCGCCCAGGAGGCCGCGCAGCTGGGTCACGATGCCGGGCCGGTCCCGGGCGAAGAGGCCGGTATCGCAGATCAGGGCGATCTCGGCGCGCAGCTCCTCGCGGTTCTCCTCGAGGAACGGCACCAGCGAGGGCGACCCCGATTCCTCCTCGCCCTCGAACAGGAAGGTGACATTGCCCGGCAACTCTCCGTTCACCGCCTTCCAGGCCCGGCACGCCTCCACGAAGGTCATCAGCTGGCCCTTGTCGTCGGCGGCGCCGCGGCCGCGGATCACGCGGCCGTCCGCGGTGTCTTCCACGGCGGGATCGAACGGGTCGCGGTCCCACAGGTCGAGCGGGTCCACCGGCTGAACGTCGTAATGGCCATAGAACAGGATCGGCCGGCCGGTCCCGCCGGTGCGGCCGACCACCATCGGGTGGCCCGTGGTGTCGCGGATCTCGGCCGTGGCCCCCAGGGCGCGCAGTTCCGCGGCCAGCCATTCGGCGGCGCGCCGGCACTCCGCGGCGTGTCCGGGATCGGTCGAGATCGACGGGATTCGAAGGAAACCCTTCAACCGGTCGAGAGCGTCGGGCAGGTCGGCGTCGATCCGGTCGAGAACGGCGGTCAGGGTCATGCGGGCTCCGCGCGGGCAGGGGTCGCCGCGAAGGTAACAGCGCGGCGGGCGGCGTCCAGACGTGTCGCGCGCGAGCCGCGCGACCCGACGGCGGAGAATATCGCGGCGGATTGCCCCTGTGACACGGCCCTCCGTCCGGTTAGGTTGGGGCGAGACATCTGAGAGAGCCAGCCGAGTGACCTACGACGCCAGCATCGACGCCGCCCTGCAGAAACTCCATGACGAAGGCCGCTACCGCACCTTCGTCGACATCGAGCGGCAGCGCGGCAGCTTCCCCCACGCGGTCTGGACGCGACCCGACGGCACGCAGCGTCCCGTGACGGTCTGGTGCGGCAACGACTATCTCGGCATGGGGCAGCATCCGGCGGTGCTGGAGGCCATGCACGCCGCGCTCGACGCGGCCGGCGCCGGCTCGGGCGGGACCCGCAACATCTCGGGCACCACCGTCTACCACAAGCGCCTCGAGGCGGAACTCGCCGACCTGCACGGCAAGGAGGCGGCGCTGCTGTTCACCTCCGCCTACATCGCGAACGACGCGACACTCTCGACCCTGCCCAGGATCTTCCCGGGCCTGATCATCTATTCCGACGCGCTGAACCATGCCTCGATGATCGAGGGCGTGCGCCGCAACGGCGGGGCCAAGCGGATCTTCCGCCACAACGACGTCGATCACCTGCGCGAGCTCCTGGCCGCGGACGATCCCGCGGCGCCGAAGCTCATCGCCTTCGAATCCGTCTATTCGATGGATGGCGATTTCGGACCGATCGAGGCGATCTGCGACCTGGCCGAGGAGTTCGGCGCCCTCACCTATATCGACGAGGTGCACGCGGTCGGCATGTACGGCCCCCGCGGCGGCGGCCTGACCGAGCGCGACCGGCTGGCCCACCGCATCGACATCATCAACGGGACGCTGGCGAAGGCCTATGGCGTGATGGGCGGCTACATCGCCGCCTCGGCGAGGATGTGCGACGCGATCCGCTCCTATGCGCCGGGCTTCATCTTCACCACCTCGCTGACGCCTTCGGTCGCGGCCGGTGCCGCGGCCAGCGTGGCCCACCTGAAGACCGACCAGTCCCTGCGCGACCGGCACCAGGCCCAGGCGCGGATCCTCAAGATGCGGCTCAAGGGTCTCGGCCTGCCCCTGATCGACCATGGCAGCCACATCGTGCCCGTCCATGTGGGCAATCCGGTGCACTGCAAGATGATGTCGGACATGCTGCTGGAGGATCACGGCATCTACGTGCAGCCGATCAACTTCCCAACCGTGCCGCGCGGCACGGAGCGGCTGCGCTTCACGCCCTCGCCGGTCCACGGCCCGCGGGAGATCGATGCACTGGTCGGGGCCATGGATGTTCTGTGGGCGCAATGCGCGCTAAATCGCGCCGACTTGACCGCCTAAGGCCGTCGAACTCCTGTTCACGCCCCTTTTACACATGCTAAACTAATCTCAACAAGCGGGCCACCGCGCCGGTGACGGCAGCGTGAACGGTCCCGGCGGGGCAGTGTGTACAGGGGAATGGGATGACCGGACGTTTCCGTCATCAGGACGCGGAGCATTCAGCACCGAGCGGTGCCGCGCCCGAAGAGGTTTTGCTCGGGGAGGCCATGCGCGGCGAGCGCGCGGCCCTGGGCAAGTCGCTGCTCGACGTCCAGCGGGAGTTGAAGATCAAGGCGGCCTATATCGCCGCGATCGAGGATGCCGACCCGTCCGTGTTCGAGGCGCCCGGCTTCGTCGCCGGGTACGTGCGATCCTATGCGCGCTATCTGCGCCTCGATCCCGAATGGGCCTTCGCGGCCTTCTGCGCCGAGAGCGGGTTCGCCCCCGCCCGCCGCGGCAGCGGGGTGGCCGCCGGGCGCGCCGCTTCGGGAGGGATCGACGCGTTCGGCGGGCGCCATCTGGGCATGCCCCCGCCCCGGGAGGGGTTCCTGTCGCGGATCGAGCCGGGGGCGATCGGCTCGCTCGTGGTGCTGGCGGGGTTGATCGGCCTGCTCGGTTACGGCGGATACGCCGTGCTCGGCGAGATCCAGAAGGTGCAGCTCGTCCCCGCCGAGGAGGTGCCGGAAGTGGTGGCCGGCCTCGACCCGCTGGACGAGGTGCAGGTGCCGGAGGACGGCGCCGACCCGGAGGTCGCCATGCTGGCGGGGGGCTTCGACCGGCTCTACCGGCCCGATCCGCTGGAGGTGCCGGTCATCGTGGCACGGGACGGGCCCATCGCGGCGCTCGATCCCGACGAGATCGGCACCCTGGCCGCGGCCGACAGCCGCGCGGCCTCCTCCTCGGCGGATTTCGCCACGGCGATCGTCCCGCTGCCGGGGGCCGGGGACCGCGTGCCCGATGCGACGGACCGTGCCGTCCTCGCGGCGCTGGGGGAAGGATTGGCCGGGCTCTCCGGCGGGCCGGAGGATCCGCGGCCCCAGGTCGTCGCCGACACGCCGCCCGAGGTGACGGTCTTCGCCGTGCGCCCCTCATGGGTGCGGATCCGTGCCGCCGACGGAACGACGCTCTACGAGGCGATCATGCAGGAGGGCGACCGCTTCGTCCTGCCCGCCACCGAGGAGCCGGCGACCCTTCGGACCGGGGAATCGGGCGCGATCTACTTCTCAGTGGACGGCACCGCCTATGGCCCGGCCGGGCGACCCGGAGCGGTGACCGGGGGCCTGTCGCTCGCCGCGGCGACCCTGAAGGAAGGCTATCCGGTGGCCGATCCGCAGACCGACACCGCCTTGGCGCGCGTGGTGGTGAACCTGCAGGCCGATCCGCCGCGCCGTCCGGGGGCGGCAGCGCCGGCGGCGGAGTGACACCCGCCGCCCGGTTGGCAGCGCCCCTAGGCTGGCATAGGTAGGGACCGAACGGCCAGAACCGCAGGTCCCGCCCATGTCCCTGAACCACGTCCGCCCCTGGAAGAACATCTATCGCCGCGCCTCGCGGCAGATCATGGTGGGCAATGTCCCGGTGGGCGGCGACGCCCCCATCGCCGTGCAGACGATGACGAATACCGATGGCACGGATGTCCGGGCCACGCTGGGGCAGGTGATCGCCTGCGCCGAGGCGGGGGCGGATATCGTCCGCGTCTCCTGTCCCGATCGCGACACGACCACGGCGCTCAAGGAGATCTGCCGCGAAAGCCCGGTGCCGATCGTCGCCGACATCCATTTCCACTACAAGCGCGCCATCGAGGCCGCCGAGGCGGGCGCCGCCTGCCTGCGGATCAATCCGGGCAATATCGGCGACGATTCCAGGGTGAAGGAAGTGATCCGGGCGGCCAAGGACCACGGCTGCTCGATCCGCATCGGCGTGAACGCCGGCAGCCTGGAGCGCGACCTTCTGGAGAAATACGGCGAGCCGTGCCCCGAGGCGATGGTGGAGAGTGGGCTCGATCACATCAAGATCCTGCAGGACAACGATTTCCACGAGTTCAAGATCAGCGTGAAGGCGTCGGACGTGTTCCTTTCCGCCGCGGCCTACCAGGGAATCGCCGAGGCGACCGACGCGCCGATCCATCTCGGCATCACCGAGGCGGGGGGGCTCATGTCCGGCACGATCAAGTCGGCCATCGGGCTGGGCAATCTGTTGTGGATGGGGATCGGGGACACGCTGCGCGTCTCCCTCTCGGCCGATCCGGTGGAGGAGGTGCGCGTGGGCTACGAGATCCTCAAGAGCCTCGGCCTGCGCCACCGCGGCGTGAACATCATTTCCTGCCCCTCCTGCGCCCGGCAGGGATTCGACGTGATCAAGACGGTGGAGGCGCTGGAGGACCGGCTGGCGCATATCAAGACGCCGATGTCGCTGTCGATCATCGGCTGCGTGGTCAACGGGCCGGGCGAGGCGCTGATGACCGATGTGGGCTTCACCGGCGGCGGCGCCGGATCGGGCATGGTCTATCTGGCCGGCAAGCAGAGCCACAAGATGTCGAACGACGAGATGGTCGATCACATCGTGGAGCAGGTGGAGCGCCGTGCCGCCGAAATCGAGGCGGAGAAGTCCTCGGAGGTCGAGCCGGCGGAGTGATCCGCCGGCCAAGGGGTCAAATTTTCGTCGAAAATTTGGATCCTGCGTCAGGCGTCGCGCTCGGCGGCGAGGTCCTCGACATCCTTGAACTTGATCGATTCCCCGCAGCCGCAGGCATCGACCACGTTGGGGTTGCGGAAGCGGAAGCCCGATTCCAGCAGGCTCGTCTCGTAGTCGATCTCGGTGCCGAAGAGGAACATCTGCGCCATCGGCGCGATCATCACCCGGGCCCCGTCCTGCTCGACGACCTCGTCGTTGGTGTCGACGGTGTCGACGTAGTCCATGGTGTATTCCATGCCGGCGCAGCCGCCCTTCTTGACGCCGATGCGCAGGCCCTCGTGGCCCTCGCGGTCCATCAGCTTGACGATCTGCCGCACGGCGGCCGGCGTGATGGTCACGGCTTGCTTGCCGGGAATGGCGAACATGGAGCGCCTCCTGTCAGGTCCCTTGAAAAATAAGGGGCTTGGCCGGATGGCTCAAGGTGTCCAGCGGAGGAAGTTGGCGATCAGGCGCAGCCCGGTCGCCTGGCTCTTCTCCGGGTGGAACTGGGTTCCGAGGCGGGTGCCCTTGGCGACGATGGCGGTGATCTCGGTTCCGTAGTCGCAATGGGCGAGCCGTTCCGAAGGGTCACGCAGGGCCATGTGGAAGGAATGCACGAAATAGGCGTGATCCCCGGTGGCGATCCCGTCGAGCAGCGGGTGGGGGCGATCGATCACCAGGTCGTTCCAGCCCATGTGGGGCACCTTGAGCCGCGCATCGCCCGGATCGATCGGGACCACGTCGCCGTCGATCCAGCCAAGTCCCTGGGTTTCCTCGTATTCGTGGCCAGTCAGCGCCATGAGCTGCATGCCGACGCAGATGCCCAGGAAGGGCCGGCCGCGGGTCTCCACCGCCTCCAGCAGCGCCGCGTGGAGGGCGGCGCGGTCGCGCATGAGTGCGCGGGCGCAGGCCGGGAAGGCGCCGTCGCCGGGCAGGACGACCCGGTCGGCGCGGGCGACCGTCTCGGGGTCGGAGCTGACCAGCACCTCGCCGCCGCCGACCTCCCGCGCCATGCGCTGGAACGCCTTCTCGGCGGAGTGCAGGTTGCCGCTGTCGGTATCGACCAGGACCGTCAACATCTGTCCGAAATCCCTGTCGGAAGGCCGGCGGTTTCCCGGCGGAGTCCCGTCGGGTTAATTTTCAGCGGCCGTGGTCACAGCGCCCCCTTGGTGGAGGGCACGGCGTGGCCCTTGCGCGGGTCGGTCTCCACCGCCGAGCGCAGCGACCGGGCTACCGCCTTGAAGGCGGCCTCTGCGATGTGGTGGCCGTTCACGCCGCGCACCAGGTCGAGGTGCAGCGTGATCCCGGCATGGGTGGAAAGCGCCTGGAAGAACTCGCGCACCAGCTCGGTGTCGAAGGTGCCGATCTTCGACGCGGGGAAGGGCAGGTTCCAGCCCAGCCAGGGCCGGGCCGAGAGGTCGAGCGCGCAGGTGACGAGCGCGTCGTCCATCGGCAGGGCGCATTGCCCGTAGCGGGCGATGCCGCGCTTCTCTCCCAGGGCCGCGCGCAGGGCCTGTCCCAGCGCGATGCCCACATCCTCGACCGTGTGGTGATCGTCGATATGCAGGTCGCCCGTCGCCTTCACCTTCATGTCGATCAGGGAATGGCGGGCGAGCTGGTCCAGCATGTGGTCGAAGAAGCCGATCCCGGTGGCCATGTCGGCCGCGCCGGTGCCGTCGAGATCGACCATCACGGTGATGTCGGTCTCGGCCGTCCTGCGGGTGATGCTGGCGTTGCGCATGGGGGCGGCTCCTTCTCCGTCGCGCCCCCTCTAGCGTCCCGGCGGGACGAGGGGAAGGCCGGTGGCGCGGGGGGCGACGATCGCCACTGGTCAAGCCCGGCGAAATGGTGTCGGCTGACCGTCACAGGAATTGCCGGCCAGGGCGCCGGGGGCAGGACGGCCTTGCGGGGGATGCGGCCGCATACTGGATGCCCCCCGGCCGCACCCTAGGTCGGTTAGGACAGCCGGGGGAGGAGCTGCCGCGCGGAGACCCGCCGCGCGCCGATCCTTCTCGGCGCGTTGCGAAGGAGGCCGCGATGAAAGACAACCGCGACGACATCGATCCGGTGGAATCCCAGGAATGGCAGGAGGCGATCGAGGACGTGATCGCCCGCGACGGTCCCGACCGCGCGCATTACCTGCTCGACAAGGCGGTGGCGCAGGCCCGCGCGGCGGGGGCCGTCCTGCCCTTCAGCGCGACGACGCCCTACCAGAACACGATTCCGGCCGACGACCTCCTGGAGATGCCGGGCGACGCGGACATGGAGAAGCGCATCCGCTCGATCAATCGCTGGAACGCGATGGCGACGGTGGTGCGGGCCAACAAGACCACCGACGGGATCGGCGGGCACATCGCCTCCTACGCGTCCTCGGCGGCGATGTACGATATCGGGCTGAACCATTTCTGGCGCGCCCGCTCGGCCACCCATGGCGGCGACCTGGTGTTCTTCCAGGGCCACGTGATCCCCGGCATCTATGCGCGGTCCTTCATGGAGGGGCGCCTCAGCGAGGAGGATCTGTCGAATTTCCGGCTGGAGACGCAGGGCAAGGGGTTGTCCTCCTATCCCCACCCCTGGCTGATGCCGGATTACTGGCAATTCCCCACCGTCTCGATGGGGCTGGGGCCGCTGATGGCGGTCTATCAGGCCAGGTTCATGAAATACATGGAGAATCGCGGGTTGATCGAGAAGTCCGACCGCAAGGTCTGGGCCTTCCTCGGCGACGGCGAGATGGACGAGCCCGAGAGCCTCGGCGCGATCAACATCGCGGCGCGCGAGGGGCTCGACAACCTGATCTTCGTGATCAACTGCAACCTGCAGCGGCTGGACGGGCCGGTGCGCGGCAACGGCAAGATCGTCCAGGAACTGGAGGGCAACTTCCGCGGCTCGGGCTGGGAGGTGATCAAGGTCCTCTGGGGCAAGGGCTGGGACGACCTGCTGGAGCGCGACACCTCCGGCAAGCTGCGCCAGCTGATGGACGAGACGGTGGACGGCGACTACCAGACCTTCAAGTCGAAGGACGGCGCCTATATCCGCGAGCATTTCTTCGGCAAGTATCCCGAGACCGCCGCCCTCGTCGAGGACTGGAGCGACGAGGAGATCTTCGCGCTGCGCCGCGGCGGGCATGACCCGCAGAAGGTCTATACCGCCTACAAGCGCGCCACCCAGACCGAGAACCGCCCCACCTGCCTGCTGATCAAGACGGTCAAGGGCTACGGCATGGGAACCGCCGGGGAGGGGGCCAACACCGCCCACCAGTCCAAGAAGATGGACGTCGACCAGATGAAGGCGATGCGGGACCGCTTCAAGATCCCGGTCGAGGACGACGAGATCGAGAAGGCCCCCTTCGTCACCCTCAACAACGCGCAGAAGGCCTATCTGGCCGACCGGCGGCAGGAGCTGGGCGGGCCGTTCCCGGCGCGGTTCCGCGACGCGCCGAGCCTGGAGGTGCCCGGCCTCGACAAGTTCAAGCGCGAGCTGCAATCCTCGGGCGACCGGGAATTCTCCACCACGATGGCCTTCGTGCGGATCCTCACCGCGCTGTTGCGCGACAAGACGATCGGCGAGCGCGTGGTGCCGATCGTGCCCGACGAGAGCCGCACCTTCGGCATGGAGGGGCTGTTCCGGTCGGTCGGGATCTACAACCCGCTGGGGCAGCAATACACGCCCCAGGACGCCGACCAGATGTCCTACTACAAGGAATCGAAGGACGGCCAGGTCCTGCAGGAGGGGATCAACGAGGCCGGCTCCATGGCCGACTGGATCGCGGCGGCCACGGCGTATTCCAACCACGGCGTGCCGATGATCCCGTTCTACATCTTCTACTCGATGTTCGGGTTCCAGAGGGTGGGCGACCTGTGCTGGGCGGCCGGCGATTCGCGCTCGCGCGGGTTCCTGCTGGGCGGCACCGCGGGGCGGACCACGCTGAACGGCGAGGGGCTGCAGCACGAGGACGGGCACAGCCATGTCCTGGCCTCCACCGTGCCGAACTGCATCAGCTACGACCCGACCTTCTCCTACGAGGTGGCGGTGATCGTGCAGTCGGGCATGCAGCGCATGTTCGCCGACCGCGAGGATGTCTATTACTACATCACCCTGATGAACGAGAACTACGCCCACCCCGAGATGCCGATGGGGTCCGAGGAGGGGATCGTCAAGGGACTCTACCGCTTCAAGAAGACCGACAAGCCCGGCAAGAAGCATGTGAATCTGATGGGTTCGGGGACGATCCTCATGCAGGCCATCAAGGCGGCCGAGATGCTGGAGGAGGATTTCGGCGTCACCGCCGACATCTGGTCGGCGACCTCGTTCAACGAACTGGCGCGCGAAGGCCAGGACTGCCTGCGCTGGAACCGGCTGAACCCGACATCGGAGGAGAAGGTGCCCTATGTCACCCGCACGCTGGCCAATGCCAAGGGCCCGATCGTGGCGGCGACGGACTACATCAAGACCTTCCCCGAGCAGATCCGCGCCTTCGTCGAGCAGCCCTATACCTGCCTCGGCACGGACGGGTTCGGGCGGTCCGACAGCCGCGAGAACCTGCGCCGCTTCTTCGAGGTGGATGCCAACCACATCGCCGCCACCGCCATGCACGAGCTGCACAAGGCCGGGCATGTGAGCAAGTCCGACATGAACAAGGCGGTGAAGAAATACGAGATCGACGGCGACAAGCCCAATCCGCGGCTGAACTGATCGCGACGGACCAGAGCGAGGGAAATCAAGACTATGGCTACCGAAGTTAAGGTTCCGGACATCGGCGATTTCGACGACGTCCCGGTGGTGGCGGTGCTGGTCAGCGCCGGCGACAAGATCGAGAAGGAAGACCCCCTGATCGAGCTGGAGAGCGACAAGGCGACGATGGAGGTTCCCTCGTCCCATGCCGGCACGGTCAAGGAGGTGAAGCTGAAGGAGGGCGACAGCGCCTCGGAAGGGACCGTTATCCTGCTGGTCGAGGAGGCCGAGGAAGGCGGCGGCAGCGCCGGCTCCGACGACGGGGACGACGGCGAGGAGGCCGCCTCCGGGGAGGAGGACCAGGAGAGCGCCGGCGGCGCCGAGGCCAAGGGCGGCGGCCGCGAGGGCTACGGCGACGGCGGCAAGCGCAGCCAGGGCACCCAGCCCGATCCGGGCGGCAGTTCCAAGGTGGATACCGGCTCGTCCCGCGTCCATGCCTCGCCGTCGGTGCGCGCCTTCGCCCGGCGGGTCGATATCGACCTGCGGCAGGTGAACGGCTCGGGCCGCAAGGGCCGCATCCTGCGCGAGGACGTGGAGAAGGCGCTGAAGGGCCGGGCCGCGCCCGCCGGCGGCGGACAGGCGGCGCAGGGCGGCATGGGCATCCCGCCGATCCCGCCGCAGGACTTCTCCAAGTTCGGCCCCGTGGAGGAGGTCGAGATGTCCCGGATCAAGAAGATCTCGGGGCCCGCCCTCCATCGCTCGTGGCTGAACATCCCGCATGTGACGCATCACGAGGACGCGGACATCACCGAGCTCGACAAGTACCGCAAGGAGCTCGACACGATGGCCAAGGAGGAGGGCTATCGCATCACGCTCCTCAGCTTCGTCATCAAGGCCAGCGTCTCGGCCCTGAAGAAGCACTGGGAGTTCAATTCCTCGATCCACCCCGACGGCGACAAGCTGATCCGCAAGGACTTCTACAATATCGGCTTCGCCGCCGACACGCCGAACGGCCTGATGGTGCCGGTGATCAAGGACGCCGACCGCAAGGGGATCGAGCAGATCAGCCGCGACCTGATGGATCTGTCGGGTGCCGCGCGCGACGGCAAGCTGAAGGGCGACGACATGAAGGGCGCGACCTTCACCATCTCGTCGCTGGGCGGCATCGGCGGCACCTCCTTCACGCCGATCGTCAACGCGCCCGAGGTGGCGATCCTCGGCCTCACCCGCGCGTCGATGAAGCCGGTCTGGACCGGCGAGGAATTCGTGCCGCGCAACATGCTGCCGATGTCGCTGTCCTACGACCACCGCGCCATCGACGGGGCGCTGGCCGCGCGCTTCGCCGCGCATCTGAAATACCTGCTCGGCGACGTGCGCCGGCTGATGCTGTGAGGGGCTGACATGACGGATGTGAAGGTTCCCGATATCGGCGATTTCTCGGACGTGCCGGTGATCGCCGTCCTCGTCTCGGTCGGCGACACGGTCGAGAAGGAGGACCCGCTGATCGAGCTGGAATCGGACAAGGCGACCATGGAGGTGCCCTCGTCCCACGCCGGCAAGGTCACCGAGATCAAGGTCGCCGAGGGCGACACGGTGACCGAGGGCGACGTGATCCTGGTGGTCGAGGAGGCCGGCTCCGGCGACGGCGGCGGGTCCTCCGACGGTGGCGGTTCGGAAGAGACCGAGGCGGCGGCGCCGAAGAAGGACGACGGCCCCGCGCCCAAGGCGGCGGAGGGCACGAAATCCGGCTCCGGCGACGTGCATGGCGAGGTCGTGGTGCTGGGCTCCGGCCCTGGCGGCTATTCGGCCGCCTTCCGCGCCGCCGATCTCGGCAAGAAGGTGGTGCTGATCGAGCGCTATTCCTCGCTCGGCGGCGTCTGCCTCAACGTCGGCTGCATCCCGTCCAAGGCGCTCCTGCACGCCTCGAAGGTGATCACCGAGACCGAGGAGATGTCCGAGCACGGCTTGTCCTTCGGCAAGGTGAAGGTCGATGCCGACGGGTTGCGCAAGTGGAAGGACGGCGTGGTGCAGAAGCTGACCGGCGGCCTCGCCGGCATGGCCAAGCAGCGCAAGGTCACCACCGTGGAGGGCGTGGGCACCTTCACCGGCGCCAATTCCATCGAGGTGGAGACGAAGGACGGCAAGAAGACCGTGACCTTCGACCAGTGCATCATCGCCACCGGGTCGGACGCGGTGAAGCTGCCCTTCATCCCCCACGACGACGACCGCGTGGTGACCTCCACCGGCGCGCTGGAACTGGACCCGATCCCCAAGAAGCTCTGCTGCCTCGGCGGTGGCATCATCGGCTTCGAGATGGCCACCGTCTATGACGCGCTGGGGGCCAACGTCACCGTCATCGAGATGATGGACCAGATCCTGCCGGGTGCGGACAAGGACATCGTCAAGCCGCTCCAGAAGCGCATGGAAGGGCGGATGACGATCCACACCAAGTCCAAGGTGACGGAGGTGAAGGCGCAGAAGAACGGCCTGAAGGTGACCTGGGAGGACGAGAAGGGCGAGAGTTCGACGGAGGTCTTCGACAAGATGCTGGTCGCCGTCGGCCGCACGCCCAACGGCGCCGGGATCGGCGCCGACAAGGCGGGGGTGCGCGTCACGGATCGCGGCTTCATCGAGGTGGACGACCAGCAGCGCACCAACGTCTCCCACATCTTCGCCATCGGCGACGTGGTGGGCCAGCCCATGCTTGCCCACAAGGCGGTGCACGAGGGCAAGGTCGCCGCCGAAGTCTGTGCGGGCGAGAAGCGCGGCTTCGACGCGCGGGTGATCCCGTCGGTGGCCTATACCGACCCCGAGGTCGCCTGGTGCGGCCTCACCGAGGCGCAGGCCAGGGAGCAGGGCATCAAGGTCGAGAAGGGGGTGTTCCCCTGGGCCGCCTCGGGTCGCGCGCTGGCGAACGGGCGTTCCGAGGGCATCACCAAGCTCCTGTTCGACCCCGAGGACGACCGGGTGATCGGCGGCGCCATCGTCGGCACCAATGCCGGCGAGTTGATCTCGGAGGTGGCGCTGGCCATCGAGATGGGGGCGGATGCGGTGGATCTGAGCCACACGATCCATCCGCATCCGACCCTCTCGGAGACGGTGAACTTCTCCGCCGAGATGTTCGAGGGCACGATCACCGACCTGATCCCGCCCAAGAAGAAGAAGAAGTGAACCGGGGGGCCGGCGCGTCCGGCCCCTTCGCCCCGGCGCCCGCCACCTGTCGGCGCGCGCGTCTTTGCTTTGCCCAAATACGCATGGCCGGCGATCGGCCACCCGCGCGGGCGGGTGGCGGCGGCGTGCCCGGATGCGCCGCATATCCCGCTTGCACCGCGCCGGGCGGGGGGCGATTGTCCCGCCCATGCGACCCGTCCTCCTCCTCGCCGCCGGCCTTGCGCTGACCGCCCCGGCCGCCCCGGCAGCGGAGATCACCGTCTTTGCCGCGGCGAGCCTGAAGACCGCGATGGACCGGCTCGCCCCGGCCTACGAGGCCGAGACGGGGGACCGGGTGACGGCGGTGCTGGCCGGGTCCTCGGCGCTGGCCCGGCAGATCCAGCGCGGCGCGCCGGCGGATGTCTTCGTCTCCGCCAACGTCGCCTGGATGGACGTGCTGGAGGAGGAGGGGCTGATCGCGGCGGAAAGCCGGCGCGCCCTGCTGGGCAACCGTCTGGTGCTGGTCGCCCCCGGCGCGGCGGCGCCGCTCGACCTCGGCGCCCTGCCGGAGGCGCTGGGAGAGGGGCGGCTGGCCATGGCGCTCGTGGAGGCGGTGCCGGCGGGGATCTACGGCCGCGCGGCGCTGGTGTCGCTGGGGCTGTGGGAGGCGCTCGCGCCGCGCGTGGCGCAGGCCGACAACGTGCGCGCGGCGCTGGCGCTGGTCGCCACGGGGGCCGCGCCCTACGGAATCGTCTATGCCACCGACGCGGCGGCGGAGCCGCGCGTCTCGGTGGCGGCGACCTTTCCCGCGGCGAGCCATCCGCCGATCGTCTATCCGGCGGCGGTGGTCGCGGGGGGCGATCCGGCGGCCGGGGCCTTCCTCGACTGGCTGGCGGGCGGCGCGGCGCGGGAGGTCTTCGCCGGGCTGGGCTTCGCGCCGCCGCCCGGGTGATGGGCTGGCTGCCGCCCGAGGCGCAGGGCGCGCTGCTGCTGTCGCTGAAGGTCGCCTTCTGGGCGACGGCCGCGAGCCTGCCGCCCGGCGTGCTGGTGGCGCATGCGCTGGCGCGCTGGCGGTTTCCCGGCCGGGCGCTGCTGAACGGGCTGGTGCATCTGCCGCTGATCCTGCCGCCGGTGGTGACGGGCTACCTGCTGCTGGTGACCTTCGCGCCCGGCGCGCCGGTGGGGGCGGCGCTGGCGAAGGTGGGGATCGTCTTCGCCTTCCGCTGGACCGGGGCGGCGCTGGCCGCCGCGATCATGGCCTTTCCGCTGATGGTGCGGGCGATCCGGCTGTCGATCGAGGCGGTGGACCCGAAGCTGGAACAGGCCGCCGCGACGCTGGGCGCGTCGCGCCCCTGGATCTTCGTCACCGTCACGCTGCCGCTGATCCTGCCGGGGATCGTGACCGGCGCGATCCTGGCCTTTGCCAAGGCGATGGGCGAGTTCGGGGCGACGATCACCTTCGTGTCGAACATCCCCGGCGAGACCCAGACCCTGCCCACCGCGATCTACGCCTTCCTGCAGGTGCCCGGCGGCGAGGCCGCGGCGCTGGCGCTGGTGGCGCGTGTCGGTGGCGGTGGCGATGACCGCGCTCGGCCTGTCGGAGCTGCTGGCGCGGGTGGCTCACGCGACGGGTGTCGGGGCGATGAGCCTGGAGGTGTCCTTGCGCCACCGGCTGGGCGCCTTCGCGCTGGAGGCGGAGTTCTCGGCGCCGCCGGGCGTCACGGTGCTGTTCGGCCGGTCGGGATCGGGCAAGACGGCGGTGGTCGATGCGGTGGCGGGGCTGATCCGGCCGGGTGCGGGGCGGATCGCCGTGGGCGGCGAGGTGCTGTGCGACACCGAGCGGGGCATCTGGACGCCGCCGCACCGGCGCCGCATGGGGGTGGTGTTCCAGGACGGGCGGCTGTTCCCGCATCTGACGGTGCGCGGCAACCTCGATTACGGGCGCCGGTTCTCGGGGCGGGGCCGCGACCGGGCCGAGGAGGCGCGGGTGGTCGAGATGCTGGGGATCGGGCCGCTGCTCGACCGGCGGCCGGGCGCGCTTTCGGGGGGCGAGAAGGCGCGGGTGGGGATCGGCCGGGCGCTCTTGGCGCGGCCACGCCTGATCCTGGCCGACGAGCCGCTGGCGGCGCTCGACGAGGCGCGCAAGGCCGAGATCCTGCCCTATTTCGAGCGGCTGCGCGACGAGGTGGCGGTGCCGATCCTCTATGTCAGCCACGCCGCCGCCGAGGTGGCGCGGCTGGCCACCACGGTCGTGGCATTGGAGGCGGGCCGGGTGGTGGCGCAGGGGCCCGCGGCGCGGGTGCTGGCCGATCCGGGCGTGGTGCCGGCGGGCATCCGGGCGGCCGGCGCGGTGCTGGAGGTGCGGGTGGCGGCCCACCATGCCGACGGGTTGAGCGAGCTGGACGCCGGCGGCGTGCCGCTGTTCGTGCCGCGGGTGGGGCGGCCGGTGGGCGACAGGCTCCGGGTGCGGATCCCGGCGCAGGAGGTGATCCTGTCGCGCGAGCGGCCGGAGGGACTGTCGGCGCTGAATGTCCTGCCGGGGCGGATCGAGGCGATCCGGGCCGGCGAGGGGCCGGGGGTGATGGTGTCGCTGGCCACGCCGGGCGGCACGGTGCTGGCGCGGATCACCCGGCGCTCGGCGGAGCGGATGGGGCTGGCACCGGGCGGCACCGCGCATGCCGTGGTCAAGACGGTGGCGATCGCGCGGGAGGACGTGGGCGGGCGCTGAGCCTCAGACCGCGGCGGTGCCGCCGGCGCTGTCCAGCCCGAACGTGTCGTGCAGGGCCTGCACGGCGAGCTCGGTATATTTGCGGTCGATCAGGACCGAGATCTTGATCTCGGAGGTGGAGATCACCTTGATGTTCACGTTCTCGGCCTTCAGCGCCTCGAACATCTGCGCGGCGACCCCGGCATGGGAGCGCATGCCGATACCCACGACCGAGACCTTGGCCACCTCGGTATCGGCGAGGAGGTCGGCGTATTCCACCGCCCCGTCGGCGCGCGACGCCTCCAGCGCCTTGCGGGCGCGGGGAACCTGGTCCACCGGGCAGGAGAAGGTCATGTCGGTCTTGCCGCCCTCGGAGATGTTCTGGACGATCATGTCGACGTTCACGCCGGCCTCTGCCAGGGGCCCGAAGATCGCCGCGGCGATGCCGGGCCGGTCCTGCACCCCCTGCAGGGTCATCTTCGCCTCCTCGCGGCTGTAGGCGACGCCGTTCACGACATTGCTTTCCACGATCTCGTCCTCCGCACAGACCAGCGTTCCGGCCGTTTCGTCGTAATCCCCGAACGAGGACAGCACCCGCACCTTCACGCCGAAGCGCATGGCCAGTTCCACCGAGCGGGTCTGCAGCACCTTGGCGCCGAGCGAGGCCAGTTCCAGCATTTCCTCGAAGGCGATACGGTCGAGTTTGCGCGCCTTGGAGGTGATCCGGGGATCGGTGGTGTAGATCCCGTCCACGTCGGTATAGATGTCGCAGCGCACAGCCCCATGCGCGGCGGCGAAGGCCACCGCGGTGGTGTCCGATCCGCCGCGGCCCAGGGTGGTGATCCGGCCCTCGGGGCTGATCCCCTGGAAGCCGGCGACGACGGCGACCCGCATGCCCTCGGCGAACTTGGCGTCCATGTTGGCGGTCGGGATGTCGTCGATCCGGGCGGCGCCGTGGGCGCCGTTGGTGATCAGCGGCACCTGCCAGCCCTGCCAGGAGCGGGCCGGGATCTCCATCTCCTGCAGGGTGAGGGCCATGAGGCCCGCCGTCACCGCCTCGCCGGAGGAGACCACCGCGTCGTATTCGCGGGCGTCGTAGAAGGGCGAGATCTCGTTCACGAGGCCCACCAGCTCGTTGGTCCGGCCGGCCATGGCCGAGACCACGACGATCACCTCGTGACCGTTGGCCACCTCGCGCGCGACGCGCTTGGCGGCCCGGCGGATCCGGTCCGGCGTGGCGACCGAGGTGCCGCCGAACTTCATCACAAGGCGCGACATGGGCCGCCTCCCTTTGCGCAGTCGCGCGCCCTCTTAGGGAGGAGCGGGGGCGAGGGCAAGGGCGTTGAACTTTGACGCGTTCGCGCCACCATTCATTCCATGCCGCCGCTCGAACGCAAAACCGAGAACCGGGTGCTGCACTTCTACCATGCGGTGGAGCGGGCGGTGTCGGCGCTGGTGCTGCTTGGCATGGTGGCGGTGGTCGCGCTGGCCGTCTGGTCGTTCTTCCTGACCCTCTACGGGCTGAGCGTGGATAGCCGCGGGGCGCTGGACTACGCCGAGTTCCAGACCCTGTTCGACCGGGTGCTGGCGGCGGTGATCGCGCTGGAGCTGGCGCGGTCCATCGGCCAGCTGGTGGCGGGCGAGCACGGGCTGGCGCAGCTCAGGACCGTGATCGTCATCGGCATGCTGGCGGTCGTGCGCAAGCTGATCGTGCTGGAGGTGGACGAGACCTCGGGCGCCTTCCTGCTGGGCATCGCGGGCGCGGTGGTGGCGCTGGCGGTGGCGCTCATGGCGCTGGCCTGGGTGGAGCGGCAGCCGCGCCCGGAGGAGTGATCCTCAGCCCGAGCGGAAGGCGCCGAACCGGCCGGACTGGAACACCAGGGGCTCGCCCTCGCGATGCTCGGCGTCGAGCACGCGGCCGAGCACGATGGCGTGGTCGCCGGCGTCGTGCACGGCATGGGTGGCGCAGTGGAACCGGGCCAGGCAATCGTCGATCAGCGGCGTGCCGTCCCCGGCGGCGTGCCAGTCGAGCCGGTCGAAGATGTCGCCTTCCCGCACGAAGGCGGCGGAGACCTCCTGCTGCGCCGCGCCCATGATGTGGATGGCGAAGCGCTCGCAGGCGGTGAAGGGCCCGAAGCGCGACGAGGCCTTTGCCGGCAGCCACAGGACCAGCGGCGGGTCGAGCGAGACCGAGGCGAAGCTGTTTGCCGTGATGCCCAGCGGCCCGGACCGGGTGCGGGTGGTCACGATGGCGACGCCGGTGGCGAAGCGGCCGAAGGCGTCGCGCAGCTCGCGGTCGGTGAAGGGTTCCATCCGGGTCATGGCATCTCGGGAAGGGCGAGGGGCATGCGGCCGGCCCGGATCGGCCGGCCGGGGGGGCGCGGCGCGGCGCGGCGCCGACGGCCCCGCGTCGCGGGGCCGGGGTCGTCTGGGAGGCGGGGGCGATCCATCTGCGGCGGGGTCCTTCGGGCGGGTGGCGCGCGCCCCTAGACATGGGGTGCGGGCCGGCTTGTCAACTGCCGCGACGCCCCGCCCGGGCGTGCCCGAAGCGTGAACGTTTCGTCCTTCACCTCCGGGGCGGCATCGCCTAGATAGGGGGCAACCAGCCGGGGAAGGGAGACTCCCATGCTCAACAATATCGGCCTGCCGGGCCTGCTGCTGATCGCGGTCGTCGTGCTCGTGCTGTTCGGCCGGGGCAAGATCTCGTCGCTGATGGGCGAGGTCGGCAAGGGCATCACGGCATTCAAGCGCGGCGTCGGCGAGGGGTCCAAGGAGGAGGAAGAGGCGCAGGCCTCCAAGCGGATCGAGGGCGAGATGCCGTCGCCCGCCGTCCATACCTCGGACGAGGCCCATGCCGAGCACGAGCCCGCCGAGAGCCGCAAGAGCTGATCGACTGAGCCCGAGGGGCGCCCCCCATGTTCGATATCGGGATGACCGAACTGCTGGTCATCGGCATCGTCGCGCTGATCGTCGTCGGGCCGAAGGACCTGCCGGGGATGTTCCGCACCCTGGGGCGGTTCACCGGCAAGATGCGCGGCATGGCGCGGGAATTCCAGCGCGCCATGGAGGACGCCGCCGACGAGAGCGGCGTGAAGGACATCCAGCGCGACCTGAAGGGCTATGCCAACCCGAAGAAATACGGCCTCGACAAGCTGAACGAGGCGGCCGAACTCGTTCGAGAAGTGGGACCCGGCGAAATCCGCGAAATCGGGCCCGGCCGCGACGCGGGGGCCGGAGACCGAGCGGCTGGCCGAGACCCGGAAGGCCGCGGCCGAGCGCGCGAAGGCTGAGGCCGCCGGCCGGGCCGAGGCCCCGGCCAAGACCACCGGCACCGCCGCCGACACGCCGCTCTCGGCCGGGGAGCCGAAGGAATGAGCGCCGCGGACCGCGACGAGATCGAGGACAGCGCCGCCCCCCTGATCGAGCACCTGGCCGAGTTGCGCACCCGGCTGATCCGCTCGGTCGCGGCCTTCGTCATCGGCATGGTGATCTGCTTCACCGTCGCGACGCCGATCTTCAATTTCCTGACCGCGCCGCTGTGCCAGGTGCTGGCCGATCGCGGGCAGGATTGCGACCTGATCTTCATCTCGCCGCAGGAGGGGTTCTTCGTGGCGGTGAAGGTGTCGATGCTGGGCGGGCTGTTCCTGTCCTTCCCGGTCATCGCGCACCAGCTGTGGCGCTTCGTGGCGCCCGGCCTCTACCGCTCGGAGAGGGGGGCGATGCTGCCCTTCCTGGTGGCCTCGCCGTTCATGTTCGTGGCGGGCGCGGCCTTCGCCTTCTACGTGGTCACGCCCCTGGCCTACGACTTCTTCCTCGGCTTCCAGCAGTTCGGCGCCGAGGGCGAGGCGATCACGCCCGAGCAGGGCGCGCCCCTGTCGGTGGTGTTCCAGGGCTCGGCGCAGGAATACCTGAACCTGACGATCAAGTTCATCGTGTCCTTCGGGCTGTGCTTCCAGCTTCCGGTCCTGCTCACGCTGATGGGCAAGGCGGGGCTGGTGACCGCGCGGGGGCTGGCCGATGTGCGCAAATACGCCATGGTGGGGATCCTGGTTCTGGCCGCGCTGGTCACGCCGCCGGACGTGATCACCCAGGTGATCCTGTTCGTGGTGGTCTACGGGCTCTACGAGGTGTCGATCTTCCTCGTCGCCCGGGTGGAGCGCAAGCGCACCGAGGAACTGCGCGCCGAGGGCGTTCTGGGCCCCGACGAGGAGTTGTGGGACCTCGACGATCCCGAACTCGACGATGACGAGCCCGACGACGACACGAAGCGGCCGTGAGGCAGGATTTGACCCGCATCGCCGCGGCGCTGGAGCGCCTGGCGCCGCCGCCGCCCGAGGCGCCGGATTTCGACGCGGCGGAGGCCTTCCTGTGGCACGCCGATCCCGACGGCCTGCGCCCCGTGCGGCAGGTCAACAGGGTGGATCTGTCGCTGCTCCTCGGCATCGAGCGGGCGCGGGACACGCTCCTGGCGAACACGCGGCAGTTCGCGCAAGGCTACGGCGCCAACAACGCGCTGCTCTGGGGCGCGCGGGGGATGGGGAAATCCTCGCTCGTGAAGGCGGTGCATGCCGAGGTGGCGCGCGACCATCCGCTGAAGATCGTGGAACTGGCACGGGAGGACCTGGGCTCGGTGGGCCGGCTGCTGGAGATGCTGCGCGCCGCGCCGGACCGGCGCTTCGTGCTGTTCTGCGACGACCTGTCCTTCTCGGGCGACGACCAGCACTACAAGTCGCTCAAGGCGGTGCTGGACGGGGGTGTGGCGGGGCGGCCGGAGAACGTGCTGTTCTACGCCACCTCGAACCGGCGCCACCTGATGCCGCGCGACATGATCGAGAACGAGCGCTCCACCGCGATCCAGCCGGCCGAGGCGGTGGAGGAGAAGGTCTCGCTGTCGGACCGGTTCGGGCTGTGGCTGGGATTCCATCCCTGCGACCAGACGGCCTATCTGGAGATGATCCGCGGCTACTGCGCCGCCTGGGGGCTGGAGATCGCCGAGGCGGACCTGACCGCCCAGGCGATCGAGTGGCAGGCGACGCGGGGGGCGCGATCGGGCCGCGTGGCCTGGCAGTTCTTCACCGACCTGGCGGGGCGGCGCGGCCTCCGGGTATGAGCCGCCGCTCCAGCCCCGCCTGGAGTGGCGGGCGAATTCTTCGTCGAAAAATCGAATCCGGCCCTTCGACACGCGATCGGACCGTGCGACCTTTGCGCCTGACGGGATGGGTCCGGTGAGGCCCCTGCGGCCGAGCGGCGCGGGGGCGGAGCCGGTCAGGCCGAAAGGGCCGCCGCCTCGCGGGCAAGCGCCGTGATTCCCTCCCAGTCGCCGGCCTCGACCTTGTCTTGCGGAGCCACCCACGAGCCGCCGACGCAGAGCGTGTTGGACAGGGCCAGGTAATCGGGCGCGTTGGCGAGGCTGACGCCGCCGGTGGGGCAGAAGCGGATCTGCGGCAGGGGGGCGCCGATGGCCTTCAGCGCCTTGGCGCCGCCGTTGGACTCGGCGGGGAAGAACTTGGCGACGGTATAGCCGCGCTCCAGGAGGCGCATGGCCTCGCCGCAGGTGGCGATGCCCGGCAGCATCGGCAGGTCCGCCGCCTCGGCCGCGTCGAGCAGGCGGTCGGTGAAGCCGGGCGAGACGCCGAAGCGGGCGCCGGCCTCGACCGCCTTCGTCACGTCATCGGGGGTCAGGAGCGTGCCGGCGCCGACCGTGCCGCCCTCCACCTGCGCCATTTCCGCGATGACCTCCAGCGCGGCGGGGGTGCGCAGGGTCACCTCCAGCGCGGGCAGACCGCCCTTGACCAACGCCTCGGCGAGTGGCCGGGCATGGGCGGCGTCGTGGACGACGAGGACGGGGATCACGGGGGCGAGGCGGCAGATCGCCTCGGATGTGCGGCTGGCCTCGACTGGGGTCATCGGCGGCTCCTGTTGCTGGCGGTGGGCCGTGCGTATTTGGGAAAAGCAAAGACGGGGGGAGCGTCAGACCACCACGCCCGCCCCCTTGCTGGCCAGCCCGACATTCTGGCGGAAGACCTGGAACAGCTCGCGCCCGATGCCGTGGCCGTTGTCGGAAAGGTCGGCCGCGACCGGCTCGCGGGCGTCGAGGTCGACATCCACCGCGTCGATCGTGCCGTTCGTCGCATCGACCCGGATCACGTCGCCGTCGCGCAGTTTCGCGATGGGGCCGCCATCGGCGGCCTCCGGCGAGAGGTGGATGGCGGCGGGGACCTTGCCGCTCGCGCCGGACATGCGCCCGTCGGTCACCAGCGCGACCTTCAGGCCCCGGTCCTGCAGCACCGCGAGGGTGGGGGTAAGGGAGTGCAGCTCGGGCATGCCGTTGGCGCGCGGGCCCTGGAAGCGGACGACGACCACCGTGTCCTCGGTGAACTCGCCGCGCCTGGAAGGCTTCCTTCACCGCCTGCTGGTCCTGGAAGATGCGGGCCGGGGCCTCGATCACGTGGCGGGAGGATTCGACGGCGGAGACCTTCATCGCCGCCGCGGCCGAGATTGCCCTGCAGGTCGGCCAGGCCGCCGGTCTTCTGGAACGGATCAGAGGCCGGGCGCAGGATCTTGTCGTTCTGCGTCGAGCGGTCGGCCGCCTCCCAGACGACGCGGTCGTCCTTCAGCTTGGGCTCCTTGACGTAGTCCTTCAGCCCGTCGCCCATCACCGTGCGGGTGTCGTCGTGCAGGAGACCGGCCTCGAGCAGTTCGCCGATCATGTAGGTGAGCCCGCCGGCGGCGTGGAAATGGTTCACGTCCGCCAGGCCGTTCGGGTAGACCTTGGCCATCAGCGGCGTGACCGAGGAGATGTCGGCGAAGTCCTGGAGATCCAGATGGATGCCGGCGGCGCGGGCCATGGCCGGCAGGTGGATCAGCAGGTTGGTGGAGCCGCCCGTGGCCATCAGGCCGACCATGCCGTTCACGAAGGCCTTCTCGTCCAGCACATGGGCGGCGGGGCGGTAGTCGTTGCCGAGATTGGTGATCTCGGTCGCGCGGCGCGCGCCGGCCGCGGTCAGCGCGTCGCGGAGCGGCGTGTTGGGGTTCACGAAGGAGGCGCCGGGCAGGTGCAGCCCCATGAACTCCATCAGCATCTGGTTGGAATTGGCGGTGCCGTAGAAGGTGCAGGTGCCGGGGCCGTGATAGCTCTCCATCTCGGCCTTCATCAGCTCGTCGCGGCCGACCTCTCCGGCGGCGAATTTCTGGCGCACCTTGGACTTCTCGTCGTTGGGCAGGCCGGAGGTCATGGGCCCGGCGGGCAGGAACACCGCGGGGATGTAGCCGAAGGTCGCCGCGGCGATGACGAGGCCGGGGACGATCTTGTCGCAGACGCCGAGATAGACGGCCGAATCGAAGGTGTTGTGGCTGAGCGCCACGCCGGTGGCGAGCGCGATCACGTCGCGGGAGAAGAGCGACAGCTCCATCCCCACCTGGCCTTGCGTGACGCCGTCGCACATGGCGGGCACGCCGCCGGCGACCTGGGCGGTGGCGCCGGCCTCGCGGGCGGCGGCGCGGATCAGGTCGGGGAAACGCTCGAACGGCTGATGGGCCGAGAGCATGTCGTTGTAGGCGGTGACGATGCCGAGATTGGGCTGCCGGCCGGTGGCGAGCGCCTCCTGGTCGGGGCCCATGGCGGCATAGGCATGGGCCTGGTTGCCGCAGGACAGGTGCGCGCGGCGCGGCCCCTCCTCGGCGGCCAGGGCCATGCGCTCGAGATAGAGGCCGCGGCTGTCGCGGGAGCGCTCGATGATCCGGTCGGTGACGGCGGCGATGGTGGCGTTGAGGGACATGGCTCCTCCCCGGGCTCGACTGGCGGTCGCTTGCTGGTAACATAGCGGCGTGAGCGCTACCAGACAGGGGTGCGCTTTTCTCGGGTCGCGAAAGCGCCTATGCGCGGGACCATGTCCGACCTGCCCCGTCCCGTCGTCCGGCTGAAGCCGAAATCGAAGCCGCAGGCGATCCGCCACGGCTTTCCCTGGGTCTATGCCAGCGAGCTGGTCGCGGACCGGCGCACCTCGAAGCTGACGCCCGGGCGGCTGGCGGTGCTGGAGGATCCCGAGCGGCGGGCGATGGGGCTGGTCGCGGTCAATCCCGGCTCCAAGATCGTCTGCCGGATGATCGACCGCGACCCGGACGCGGTGATCGACGGGGACTGGTTCGGCGCCCGGATCGCGCGGGCGCTGCGGCACCGCGAACGGCTCTATGACGCGCCGTTCTACCGGCTCGTCCATGCCGAGGCGGACGGGCTGCCGGGCGTGGTGATCGACCGGTTCGGCGACGCGGCGGTGATCCAGCCCAACGCCGCCTGGGCGGAGCGGCTGCTGGAGCCGCTGGTGGCCGCGCTGGTCGAGGTGACGGGGGTGACCACCGTGCTGAAGGGCGCGGGCGGGCGGGCGCGGTCGCTCGAGGGGCTGGACGATGTGGACCGGGTGCTGCGGGGCGGCGTCGAGGGGGCGGTGCCGGTGCCGATGAACGGGGCCACCTACATGGCCGACCTCACCGGCGGACAGAAGACCGGGCTGTTCTACGACCAGCGGGACAACCACGCCACCGTGGCGCGGCTGGCCCGCGGCGCGCGGATGCTCGACGTCTTCTCCCACGTGGGGGGCTTCGGGCTGGCGGCGCTGGCCGCGGGAGCCGACAGCGTGCTGGCCGTGGACGGGTCGGCCGCGGCGCTGGACCTGGCGCGGGCCGGCGCGCGGGAGACGGGGGTGGCGGACCGGTTCGAGACCCGTCACGAGGATGCCTTCGCCGCGCTGGGCGCGCTGGCGGGCGAGAGCTTCGAGGTGGTCGTCTGCGATCCGCCCGCCTTCGCGCCGTCGAAATCCGCGCGCGAGCCGGGGCTGCGGGCCTATGAGCGGATCGCGCGGCTGGCCGCGCCGCTGGTCGGGGAGGGGGGCTATCTGTGCCTGTGCTCCTGCTCCCACGCCGCCGACCTCTCGGCCTTCCGCAATGCCTGTGCGCGCGGGATCGGCAAGGCCGGGCGGCGCGGGCAGATCGTCCATACGGGCTTTGCCGGGCCCGACCACCCGCTCCTGCCGCAGCTGGCGGAATCGGGCTATCTCAAGGCGCTGGTCTTCCGGCTGTGAAGGTCTGCCTCGACGCCTGCGTGCTCTATCCTACGGTGCTGCGCGAGATCCTGATGGGCGCGGCCGCGCAGGGGGCGTTCCGCCCCCTCTGGTCGTCGCGGATCCTGGAGGAGTGGGCGCGGGCCGCGCGCCGGCTGGGCCCCGAGGGGGAGGCGCTGGCCCGGGCCGAGATCGCGGCGCTGCGCGAGGACTGGCCGGGAGCAGAGATGCGGCCGCGGGACGGCGACCTGTCGCGCCTGCACCTGCCGGACCCGGACGACGTGCATGTCCTGGCCGCGGCAGTGGCGGGAAGCGCGGACGTGCTGTGCACACTGAACGCGCGCGATTTCCCGCGTCGCACGCTGGCGCTCGAGGGGATGGAGCGGCTCGACCCGGACCAGCTTCTGCGCCGGCTCTGGGAGTCGCATGCCGGGGCCGTGGCGGCGACGGTCGCGCGGGTCCACGCGACCGCCGAGCGTCTTTCGGGCGAATCCCTGCCCCTGCGTTCGCTCTTGAAGCGCGCCCGGCTGCCGCGGTTGGCGCGGGCGCTCGAACGGGGCTGAGCCGGTCGCGGTGGCGGCCGCGTTCCCCCTCGTGGGATGAGCGAGAACTGTACGAGCACCCCTTGCATGTCCCCGGCGGGACGGACTACACCCGCCGGCGGAGAGGTGGCCGAGTGGTCGAAGGCGCACGCCTGGAAAGTGTGTAGGCGGGAAACCGTCTCGAGGGTTCGAATCCCTTCCTCTCCGCCACTTGCCCTCGCGAAAGCGTTCTCCCCGTCCGGCTGAGGCCGGATTTTTCCGTTGTTTTAGAGGGTTATGCGGGTGGGGCTGAGCACTGGTCTCGGCACCGGGAGGCGCGGAAGCGGTCTCTCATGGCCTATTTTCTCTGGACCTCATGACTGCACCGATTAGGTGAACAGACTGCAAGCATCGGAAATCAAATGACTTTGCGGAGTTCCCGGCTAAACACTTCGACGCCAGTGGCGCGCGTAAGAAGACACTCGGATCGGACATTCAACACGCGCCCTGGCCGTCCCACCAGATCACCTTGATCAGGTCCCCGCGCCGGCCGCAGAAGACGAAGAGATGCCCCGAGAACGGATCCTGCTTCAGCGTCTTCTCCGCCTGCGCGGCGAGCGTGACAAACCCGCGCCGCATGTCGGTCGCCCCCGCCGCCAGCCAGACCTTCGTATTGGCGGGGACCGGGATCACGCCGAGAGCCCCCGGATCAGGCGGGCCAGGGCATCGGGATCGTAGGCGCCGACCACCCGCAACCGGACCCCGCCGACCGGGTCGATCTCTATCTTGGTCTCAGGCTCGCCCGACCCCTGCGCCGGTGTGGCCTCGCCGACCAGCTCGACCGGGAGAAAGCAGGTGTCCGCGTCATCCTCGCCCGCCTGCGCGTACCGAGGATCGCGCAGCCATGTGAACACGAGGTTGGCGTTCACGTCGTAGCGCCGCGCGACCTGGCTCACCGAAACGCCAGGCACCCGCGTCTGCGCGCAGATCATCCGCTTCTCGTCGTCCAACCAGACCCGTCGCTTCCGCCGTCTCGCCACCCGCCGCCTCGATGGTGTCCATTATCCCATGATGGACACTATCCCCGGCGACCTGCCGTCGGCAGAGCGGTCAGACCGGACGTGTATGGACGCCCCCGCGGATGCAAGCGGTATCTTCGCGGTGTGGACGAGTGATCGGGTTCCGACGTGTATCCGGCCTCGTGATGCGGCCTTCGTTCGCCGCGGGCCCTTATGGAGCCAGGGGATCGGGTCCAGAATGCTTACTCGCGCTCGATCGCGCTGTCCGGCCTGATGGTTTGCCCGATCCCGCCTTCTCGATCTTCGTCCATAACCTCCTGTCGACCGCTCACACCCTCCGACGTCCGCCGACCCCGCCGCCGATCAGGCGGTGGCCGGCGCCTCGTACACCCCCTCGCCGCGCATGAGCGCCCAGGCGACGCGGGCGATCTTGTTGGCCAGCGCGACCGCGACCAGCATCCTCGGCTTGGTCGCCAGCATCCGCGCCAGCCACGATCCCGCAGGCGCGCCGTGCCGCGCCCGCCAGCGCACGACCGACATCGCCCCGATGATCAGCAGGCGCCTCAGATCCCGCTGCCCCATCTTCGATGTCCGACCGAGCCGTGGCCTGCCCCTATCGGGTGGTCCGGTTTCAGTCTTAGTGCATGACGGGTCTCGGCGCCAAGGCGGATGCCTGGGGCGGGGGTGATCCGCCATCGCGGGACGGCCAGTGAACGGCCTCCGGCGCTGGTGGCCGATAGCCCAGCGACGAGTGGGGCCGGACGGTATTGTAGTGGACCCGCCACGCCTCGATCACCACGCGGGCCTCGGCCAGCGAGTAGAAGATCTCGCCGTTCAGCAGCTCGTCCCGGAGCTTCGAGTTGAAGCTCTCGCAGTAGCCGTTCTCCCAGGGCTGCCGGGCTCGATGAACGCCGTCTTCGCGCCCACCGCGTCGATCCAGTCCCGCACTGCCTTGGCGATGAACTCCGGCCCGTTGTCCGAGCGAACATGACCGGGCACGCCGCGCAGGATGAACAGGTCGGTCAGGACGTCGATCACGGCGGTCGAATTGAGCTTCCGGTCGATCCGGATCGCCAGGCACTCCCGGGTGAACTCGTCGATGACATTGAGCATGCGGAACTTCCTCCCGTCGTGCGTCCGGCTCTCGACGAAGTCGTAGGACCAGACGTGGTTCGGACGCTCCGGCCGAAGACGGATGCACGACCCGTCGTTCAGCCAGAGCCGCCCCTTCTTCGGTTGCTTCTGCGGCACCTTCAGCCCCTCCCGCCGCCATATCCGCTCGACGCGCTTCACGTTCACGGCCCACCCGGCATCTCGCAGCATGGCCGCGATCCGGCGATAGCCGTAGCGCCCATACTGGCTGGCCAGCGCGACGATGTCCGCGGTCAGCGCCTCCTCGTCGGCCCGGCCGCGCGGCACCTTCCGCTGGGTCGAGCGATGCTGGCCGAGCACCCGGCAGGCGAAGCGCTCCGACACGCCGAACTTCTGCCTGACATGATCGACACAGGCTCGGCGGCGAGCGGGGCTCAGAAGTTTCCCGAGGCGGCCTCCCGCAGGATCAGCTTCTCGAGCGTGAGATCGGACACGGCCTTCCGCAGCCGCTCGTTCTCCTTCTCGAGCTCCTTCAGCCGCTTCACCTGGTCGGTCTTCAGCCCGCCGAACTCCTTGCGCCAGCGGTAATAGGTGAACTGCGTCACCCCGATCGACCGCACCGCTTCGGCCACCGATCGGCCCTGCGATACCAGCACGTCGACCTGCCGAAGCTTCGCGACGATCTCCTCCGGCTTGTGTCTCTTCTGTCCCATTCCTTCGTCCTCCATCCGGCTCGAAAGCCTACTTCAGGGAGGACCACTTTTCAGGGGGCAGACCAGTGCGCTCGGGCGAACCGACGCTCGTCCCGAGGTGGACACCGCAGCTGGCTTCCGGGGTCCAGCCGGGGTCCATGCCGCCAACCCATTGAATTCAATGGTTCCTTCCTGGCGGCTATGTATGCTGGCGGGCTTGGCGCGATATTTCGCCAGCGACAGGGCCGGATTTTTGGGAAGCAACCGGAGTTCGCCGTCCAGCCGCGACACCACAAAACCCTCGTGAATTCAAACATCTGACCGGCCGCCCGGGGTGGATACCCCGCGGAGACCGGAGTCCGGCCGGAAGCCGGTGGACTCCACGGTGCCGGAGTCCATCCCGACCGATGCCGATCGACCATCGACAGGAACCCGCATGACCCTCGCCTTCGCCCCCGAGCGGATCGAGACCTGGCCGCTTGCGCGCCTGCAGCCCTACGCGAACAACGCGAAGGTGCACGGGGCCGACCAGGTCGCGAAGATCGCTGCCAGCATGGCCGAGTTCGGCTGGACCGTGCCATGCCTCGTCGGTGAGGACGGAGAACTGATTGCGGGCCACGGGCGCGTCCTGGCCGCGACCCAGCTCGGGCTGACCGAGGCGCCGGTGATCGTGCTCGGGCACCTGACCGAGGCGCAGCGGCGGGCCTATCGTCTGGCCGACAATAAATTGACCGAACTCGGAACATGGGACGAGGCGCTGCTCTCGGCGGAACTGCAGGACCTGCTCGCGGATGACTACGACCTGTCGCTGGTCGGGTTCTCCGACGGCGAGTTGGACAAGCTTCTGGCCTTCGATCCGGACGGGGGCGGTGAAGAAGAAGGTGGCGCCGGTGGCTCCGTGCCGCCGGTGACCATCCCCGAGCCGCCGCGCAACCCGGCGACACGCACGGGCGATCTCTGGATCCTCGGCGACCACCGACTGCTCTGCGGGGACTCGACCAGCCACGAGCACGTGCGCCGCCTGATGAACGGCGAGCGCGCGGTGCTGTTCGCGACCGATCCGCCGTATCTCGTTGACTACGACGGTTCCAACCACCCGACCCGGAACAAGGACTGGTCCGCGTCCTACGGCACAACCTGGGATGACAGCAGCCAAGGCGCGGACCTCTACGACGGGTTCATCGCCGCCGCGGTCGCCGAAGCCATCTCCGAGGACGCCGCCTGGTACTGCTGGCATGCCTCGCGGCGCCAGGCGATGCTCGAGGCCTGCTGGGAGAAGGCCGGCGCCTTCGTCCATCAGCAGATCATCTGGGTGAAGGACCGGGGTGTCCTCACCCGCTCGCACTACCTCTGGAAGCACGAGCCCTGTTTCATGGGCTGGCGCCGCCCGAACCGCCCGCCGAAGGTCGCCGAGCAGACGCTGCCTTCGACCTGGGAGATGCCGAGCTTCGCCAAGGACGAGCGGCCCGACCATCCGACGCCGAAACCGCTCGACGCCTTCGGTATTCCGATGCGCCAGCACGTCGCGCGAGGCGGCCTCTGCTGCGAGCCCTTCTCGGGCTCCGGATCGCAGATCATGGCGGGCGGGCCAATGGCCGCCGCGTCTTCGCGATGGAGATCAGCCCAGCCTATGTCGATGTCGCCGTGGAACGCTGGCAGGCCGAGACTGGCCGTGATGCGATCCTCGACGGAGACGGCCGGAACTTCGCCGAGGTGAAGGCCGAGCGGCTGGGCGACAAGGCCGATGCCGCTGCCTGATGGCCGTCTACTACAACGATGCCGACCCCGCGGTCTACGCATGGCTGCGGGAGCTGATCGCGGCCAATCTGCTGCCGGATGGCGAGGTAGACGAGCGGTCCATCTTGGACGTGGAGCCCGCCGAGCTGCGCGGCTTCGCACAATGCCATTTCTTCGCCGGGATCGGCGGCTGGCCCTACGCGCTCCGCCTCGCGGGCGTTGCCGAGGACCTGTCCGCCTGGACCGGTTCGCCGCCCTGCCAGCCCTTCAGTCAGGCTGGGCAGCGCAAGGGACAGGACGATGACCGCCACCTCGCCCCGGCTTTCCTGCGGCTCGTCGCAGCCTGCCGCCCGGAGCTCATCTTCGGAGAGCAGGTCGCCAGCGCGCCCGTGCTCGGCCCTGTTAGCGGCACGGCTCGAACAGCGGCTGCGGGCGCGGCTGGCTGGGCGTGGTTCGACGCTTTGGCGGCTGACCTGGAAGCGGCATCTTACGCCGTCGCGGCGGCCGATCTGCCGGCTGCGGGCATCGGCGCGCCGCACATCCGCCAGCGGCTGTTCTTCGGTGCCGTCGCCCTGGAGCCGGGCGGGCTGGGCGACAGCTTCGGCGCGGGATCACAAGGACGGATCGGAATGCCGGGCGGTGCCGATCAATGCGCTGCTCGGCCGGCAGGTCTGGCTGGCGGGCTGGCCGACGGCAATGGCGGGCTCGCCGGCGACGGCAGCGTACAATGCGGCCGGCAACACCGATGCGAGCCGCAGGACGGTGAAGCTGGTGAACTGGTCGAAGGTGCCGACCCCACCGGGACCGATGCGACGGACAGCGTCTGGCGAGATCCGGACTGGCTCCTCTGCCGCGATGGCCGATGGAGGCCCGTTGAGCCCGGAACATTCCCGCTGGCTGATGGGATATCCGGCCGCATGGGGCTCTTGCGGGGCTATGGCAATGCGATCGTGCCGCCGCTCGCGGCGGAGTTCGTGACAGCGTTTCTGGAGAGCCTGCGATGAAACAGAGCCGGACCATGTCGATAGTCGAGGCCGCGGCAAACGTTGTCGTCGGATACGGTTTGGCCATCGCCACGCAGATCGTCGTGTTCCCGTGGTTCGGGATCGAGACGGGTCTCGCGGAGCATCTGACCATCGGCCTCGCCTTCGTCGGCGTGTTGCTGGCGCAGGGCTATCTGCTGCGCAGGCAGTTCGAGGCGATCCGGATGCGGAGCTTGGAATAAGGGACCGCCGCCCCATGCGGGACGGCGGCATCGGGACCATCGTGGTGTGCGACGTCAGTTGTCGGCTATCATGTACGCCCTGCCGCGTCCCTCGATCTTCTCGGAGGTGATCGTCAGGCCCAGCTTCTTCTTGAGCGCGCCGGACATGGCGCCTCTCACGGTGTGAGCTTGCCACCCCGTTTCGGCGACGATCTCGTCGATGGTCGCGCCGCCGTCGGCACGGAGCATCTCGATCAGCTTCGCCTGCTTGGTGCCAGCGCGCAGTGCGCGCGCCTTGGGCGCGGGATCGGCCTCGGCAGGAGCGTCCTGCGGGTCCTCCGCGCTCGGCGCCTCGTCGGCGCCCGTGGGCGCGCTGTCGCCGCTCGTCCGGCTCGACGCCGATGGCGGCGAGGCCCGCGTCCGTGATGTGCAAGAGGATGGCGCGGCCGTCCTCGTCTTTACGCCAGATGCGGTTGAGCGCGGCATCGGCTTTGGTCCGGCTGTCGGTCGTCGTCTCGGCGATCAGCCCGCGCCTCAGCAGCGCGCCGACAACCTTGGCGGCAGCGCCGCCGCGGAGCGAGCCGGGGAGCGGCAGGACGTTGCGGTCCTCGCGCTGCGCGGTGGCGCTGAGGATCACGAGTTGGGTGTCGGAATGCTTGGTCATCCGGGGTCTCCGTGTTCGAGGCCCGCGTCGTGCGGCGCCTTCTACGACCCCGAGCCGCGCCTCGGTGCGGCGGGAGTGCCGGCGGTGCCGGAGATCACTCGGCGTGTTCGCCTTCGCCGAAGGCGCTGTCGGTGATGCGCTTCAGAAGGCTGGCGTAGTGTTCGAGGGTGCCGACCATCGCCCAGCCCACCTCGTCGGAGTGGCAGCTGAAATGGTCGTCGCTGAGCGCCTGCAGGCGGGCGAGCATCTCGTCGATCTCGGCGCGGCAGGTCGATTTCGCCGCCGCGGGCCCGGGCGGGGCGGAGGGCGACGGCGCCATCACCGTGGCCTTTCCCGAGGACGGGTCGACCCGGCGCGTCCGGGTGGAGGTGCGCCGCCCAGACGCGGCGCGGATGCCCCGGGCGGATGCGGGGCCGTGACACCGCCCCCGGCGGAAATCAGGGGACCGGCCCGGCGGAAACGCGCGGCCCGGGCAGGGAGGGGGCGGGGAAGGCGATCACCGGTACTTCGATCTTGCGGCGGGCGAACCGGGCATCGGCGAGATTGCGGGCGATCTCCCTCAGGACCTCCGCCGTCGCGTCGGCGATCAGGATCTCGGAGCAGTCCGGGCAGCGCAACGCCGGAATCCGCTCGATCACGTAGGGGGTTTCCTCGTTCCAGATCGCGGTCGTGGTCTCGCAATCGACGAGATCGTGCCCGTGGCAACGGGGGCATGTCCGGGCGGGGTCGTCATTGACGTTCGACAGGTTGGTGAAGGGCATTCCTGGAGTCCACTGCGCGCGGGAAAGGAGTTGCAGGCCATCCCGGTGCCCTTGGCGGAGACCGGTTGCCTGACGCTGGAGACTATGGGTGCGGGACTGCATCGCATTGACGTACGTCATCTTTCGCGCGGATTTCACGACGCCGCAGCGATATCTGCGCCGGCGGCGCGGGGGCCGCCGATCCGTTCCGGGACAGGACGCGCCGTCCCGGCGCGAGGTCTCCGCCGGGGCCGTTGCGGATCATCGGGAGGGCGCGGTGCGCAACTCGCCGATCACCGCCTTCCGCAACTCCGCCTCGGGCAGGTTGATGAGGTTGAGATCCCGTTCGAGGATCACAGCCGCGCCGAGGGAGTCGGGCATTTCCCGGCGCAGTATTCCCAGCATCTTCGGGGCGGCGAAGATTGCCAGCCGGGTCATGCGCCCGGCGCGCAGGTGGCCCTCCAGAGTGCCGAGGGCCTCCTGCGCGAAATCCTGCATGTCGCGCATCACGGGGTCGGAGCCGGGTTCCATCGCCGAGCGCCGCCCGCTGGCATCGGAGGCGAAGCTGCGGCCCGCCCTGTCGGAGAGGATGTCGCGAAGGTGGGGCGACTCGGCCTTGCTGACGAGCTCGAGCGTCTTCGCGGGATCGTCGTCCTCCAGCCCGCGAAGGATGCGGGCGCGGACGCCGTTGGTCACGAGAGCCCAGGTTTTCCGTCGCGTCACATTCCCCTCCCATGTGCCGGGCCGTGCCGGGGCATGAGAGCCCGGCCGCGCGCGCCGGTCATTGATGGCCGTCAATCCCGGTGCCGGCGCGGCCTCCCGTCGACGTCCGGGCCGGCGCCGGCGTTCACTCCGCGATGGTCACCGCCACGGCGAAGGGGCCCTCCTCGCCCTCGATCTCGCGGAACCGCAGGCCGGTGCCGAGGCCCAGGCGATCCCAGCTGTCGGAGGTGAGGCTGTCGCGCTGGAAGTAGACCCGGCGCCCGGCATCGGCCCGGACCCAGCCATGGCCCAGCTCGAGCCGAGATCGACGATCGCGCCGTGCAGGACCGGCGGGTGGTGCTTCACCTCCACCCCGCCCCTTACCTTCTTGCGCCGTTTCAGCGCCTTCTCCGCGGCGGAGAAGGCGCGGTTCACCGCCATCATCAGGTCGTCCTGCGCGCTTCCCTGCGCCGACTTGCGCGAGATCGTGAGGTCGGGGCCCGGCATGCGGAGGTTGAGCCGAACCCGGAAGACGCGGCCGTGGCGCTGCTTCTTCTGGGGCGCCTCCATCATGACCTCGCAGCCGGTGATGCGGTCGTCGCGCCGTTGCAGCATCGCGATACGGCGATGGATGAGGCTCTCGACCGCCGGGGAGGCGTCGATGTTGTGGTAGGACAGGATCGGGTCCGTCTGCATGTCTCGGCCTCGCGCCATCTTCGCCGCCTGCGTCGCGGGGGCGGCGGGATCACGGATGGTGATCGGCCACGGCGTGGACAAGCTCGCCCGTCAGTTCCCGGCTGACGGCGTGGGAGATGTCGCCGAGGCTGAGCATGCCCACCAGCCGCTTGTCGTCGTCGATGACCGGGAGGCGGCGAAATCTTGCGCTGGTCCATCAGGTGGATGGCGTCTTCGACCGTCTCGGACGTGCGGCAATAGACGATCCCCTTGGTCATGATCTCGCCGGCCGTGGTGCTTGCGGGGTCAAGGCCCCGGGCGACCACCCGAAGCGCGATGTCGCGGTCGGTGACCATGCCGATCAGCTTGTCGTCCCGGCCGATCGGGATCGCGCCGATATCGTCCTTCTCCATCATCTTCGCCAGCTCGCTCACCGGCGTGTCGGCGCTGGCCCAGTCGGCCTCGAGATGCATTGCCGCGGCGATGTCCATGGTCGGGGTTCCTTCACCACTGTTGCACCCGTCTTGTGCAACGCAAGCGCTGCGGGGTCATTGACGGCCGTCAAGCGTGGCCGGACTCGCGCGGTGGAGCGGCGGCGGTTCCGGCCGTGCACGGCCCGTGGAGGGCCACGATCGCGGCGGCGATCAGCGGCGCGCAGGTCACGAGGCGCAGCCGCGCGCCGAGGAGATGCGTCGCCGCGGGGGACAGGGCGACGCTGTCGGTCAGCACGACGCCGTCGAGCGGTGCAGGCCCGGCGAGGGCCGTCGCGGCCGCCTCCGTCAGCAGGCCGTGCGTGGCGACGGCGTACACTTCGGCGGCGCCGCGGTCGCGCACCGCTTCGGCGGCGCGCAGGATCGTGCCGCCGCCGCAGATCATGTCGTCGAGGATATAGACGGCGCGGCCCTCGACTTCCCCCGCGAACCGCGTCCCGGACACCACGCCGCCGCTGCGCCGTTTCTCCATGAACCCGAAGGCGGGCCGGGTGTCCGTCGCCTCCTCCAGCGCCTCGCGCGTCAGTTGGGCGCGTTTAACGCCGCCGGGATCGGGGGAGACGATGGCCGCCGCCGCGCGATCCGCTCCGTGGGCGGCGATATGGCCGGCGAGGAGGCGGTCGGTCGAGAGGTGCAGCGTCTCGCAGCGGAAGGCGTTCTGGAAGGCGGCGGGATTGTGGACCTCCAGGGTGACGACCCGGTCCGCCCCCGCCGCCTCGAACAGCTGCGCGACATAGCGGGTGGTGACCGGATCGTGCGGCTTCGTCTGCCGATCCTTGCGCGAATAGGCGAGGTAGGGGGCGATCGCGGTGACCCGCGCCGCCCCGTGCTCGCGGCAGGCGGCGAGGAAGAACAGCAGCCGAAGCAGCTTGTCGTTCGCCGAGGTGCCCGGTTCGCCGTTCAGGGAATGCAGCGCGAAGACGTCGCGGTGGCGCACATCCACCAGGGGACGCGCCTTGTGCTCGCCGCCGTCGAATTCGCGCTCCTCGTGCGGGGCGCGTTCGAATCCACCGGCGGCGGCGATCCGGTCGCCGAGCGCATGCGAGCCGTGGAGCGCGAAGAACAGCATGGATGGTGTTTCCCGGAAAGACCGGGGCGCGGCATTGACGGCGGTCAATGCAGGCCGGTCGCGGCCGCGGGAGGCTGCGAGGATCAGCCGCTCCGCAGGAAGGTGTTCGGATGGCCACCACCGGCATTTCGTCCCTCGATCACGCGCCGCAGGTCTTCGCCCAGTGGCTCAATGAATTGTGCGACGACCTGGGCTGGGAGAAGCCGCGCGCTTACCTGCTGCTGACGGAGACGCTGCACGCGGTGCGCGACTTCCTGAGCGTGGACGAGGCCGCGGATCTCGCGGCGCAGCTTCCGGTGCTGGTCCGGGGCGTGTTCTTCGAAGGGTGGGATCCGTCCCGCACGCCCGTCCACCCGCGCAACAAGGCCGACCTTCTGGCGCGCGTCGGGTCGCGGTTCCGGAAGGCGCCGCTGGAAGACCCCGAGCGGGCCGTCGCGGCGGTGTTCGACCTGCTCCGCCGCCATGTCTCGCGCGGCGAGTTCGAGCAGGTCATGCACGCGATGCGCAAGCCGATCCAGGAACTCTGGGACTAGGGGCGATCCGGTTGCGGGATTCCGACCGAGAGTCCGTGGGGGAAGGCGGATGCCTCCCCCCGGTCACGTTGCCGGACAAGCGGGCCTTCCTCGAAGGGGGCGCACCGTGGCCGGACGAGCCGCCGCCGGACTGCATCGAGACCCACGCCTCGCTGGTCTTCCTGACCCGCGACCGGGCCTGGAAGCTGAAGAAGCCGGTGCGCCTGGTCCATGTCGACCAACGCGCCCTGGCGGCGCGGGAACGGCTCTGCCGCGAGGAGGTCCGGCTGAACCGGGAGCTGTCGGGCAATGTCTACCGGGGTCTCGTGCCCCTGGTCCAGCACCCCGACGGCGCCCTGGCGCTGGGCGGGGAGGGTCATGTCGTCGACTGGCTGATCGAGACGGTCCGGTTGCCGGCCGCCGCCATGCTGGACCGCCGCCTTGCCGTCGGGCCGGCCCCGGGAGTGGCCGAGATCGACGCGCTTTGTGACGTGCTGCTGGCCTTCTATCGGCGGCGGGCGCCCGCCCCCATGGACGGGGGCGCCTTCTATCGCCGCGTGCTGAAGGAGACCGGGATCGCCACGAAGCACCTGCGCGAGATGGCCGCGGCGGCCGATATCCAGGTGTCCGCGCATGTGCTGGACCGGGCGGCGCGCGCGGTCAGCGGATGCCGCCGGGAGATGCTGCGGCGCGCCCGCGCCGGACTCCTCATCGAGGGCCACGGCGACCTGCGCGCCGAGCATGTCTGCCTGATCGAGCCGCCGGTGATCTTCGACCGGCTGGAGATCGATTCCGCCCTGCGGCGCGTCGATCCGTATTTCGAGCTCCATGCGCTGGGCGTGGAATGCCGCCTTCTGGGGGGCGGCTGGATCGGCGGCCATCTGCTCGACCGGCTTGCCGGGGCGTTCCCGCCGCCGTCGGATCAGCTGCTGTCGGTCTATGGCCTCGTCGCCTGCCTGACGCGGGCCCGGTTCGCCGTGGACCATTTCAGGGACCGCATCGTTCCGACGCCGGAGAAATACCGCGCCAGGACGCTGGCCTATCTGGCGGCGGCGGGCGAAACGATCGACGCCGCGCCGACGGGCTGAGCCATGCCCCCGGACGAGGCCGCGCGGGGTCAGGCCGGCCGCGCCGGGCCGCCGGAGGCCGGGCGCCGCGGGGCATGGCGCGCGAGGATTCGGGCGACCTCCGCGTCGCTCACCTGCGCGAAGTCCCGGTAATGCAGCCCCACCGCCCGGAACGCGGGCGGACATTCCAGGCAGATCACCTCGTCGCAGTCCCGCCGAAGCTCCGCCACCGTCTCCGCCGGAGCCACGGGAATCGCCGCGACGAGGCGCGCGGGGCGGGAATCGCGGATCGACCGGAGCGCGGCGCGCATCGTCGCGCCCGTGGCGATCCCGTCATCGACGACCACCACGGTCTTGCCGGCGAGGGGCAGCGGCGCACGGCCCTGCAGATAGAGCTGCCGGCGGCGCCGGATCTCCGGCAGCTCGCGCTCGGCCAGGCGGCGGATCTCGGCATCGCCGCGCCCGGTCATCCGCGCGACATCGGCGTTGACCGTGACCCGGGGATCGTCGCCATCGGTCACGGCGGCGAGGGCAAGTTCGGGCTGCCCGGGGAGGCCGACCTTGCGGACAAGCGCGATGTCGAGCGGCGCGCCGAGCGCCTCGGCGATCACGTCCGCCACGGGCAGGCCGCCGCGCGGCAATGCCACGATCACCGTCTCCTTCGGGTCGAGCGGGGGCAGGCGGCGCAGCAACCTCGCCCCGGCCTCCCTCCTGTCGATGAACATCACCGTCCCCGCCATCGTCCCGCGCCCCGCCGCGGCATGGTTATCGCGGCGGGGGCCCGGCGTCATTGCGCGGCGTCAATCTCCGGCCCCGGGGGCGCTCAGGCGGCGGGTGGCGCAAGGCCTGCGCCTCGCGCGGTCCTGTCGCCCTGCCAGACGCCGCCGGCGGCAGCGCCGGCAACGCGTCGACCCGTGACCGGCAGCCGGTTGAGCGGCGCAACGGACGGCCCGGCGGGCGTGGCCGCTCACCGCGGCCCGGGGCGCGGCGGCCGGCGGTGCCGGCGCAGCCATTTCTCCGCCTCCAGCAGGAGGAACAGGACGAGTCCGGCGGCACCGGCCGCGAGAAGGTCCGCGGCCGGGAGCGGCACGGTCCCGAAGACCGCCTGCAGCGGCGGGGCATAGGTGAAGCCCGCCTGCGCCGCCAGTGCGAGGGTCACGCCCGCATAAACGGCCGGTGTCACGGCCGGGGCGCCGCGACGCAGGGAGGTGGCGTGCAGGACGCGGACCGAGAACAGGTAGGCGATCTCCATGGCGACGATCAGGTTGACCGCCAGCGTCCTGGACTGGGCCGGCGGCACCTCCCGCGCCGCGGCCCAGGCCGTGGCGCCGAAGACCACCCCCGCGAAGAGGATCGAGACCAGCAGGATGCGCCAGATCATCTCGCCGTCGATCAGCCCGGCCGTGGCGGCGCGCGGCGGGCGCGCCATCACGCCCGGCTCGGCCGGCTCGAAGGCGAGCGCGAGCCCCAGGGCGATCGCGGTGACCATGTTGATCCACAGGATCTGGACCGGCGTGATCGGCAGCGCCAGCCCGGCGAGGATCGCGCCGACGATGACGAGCGCCTCGCCGCCGTTGGTGGGCAGGGTCCAGGCGATGACCTTGCGGATGTTGTCGTGCACCGTCCGCCCCTCCCGGACCGCCGCGACGATGGAGGCGAAGTTGTCGTCGGCCAGGACGATGCGGGCCGCCTCCTTGGCCGTCTCGGTGCCCTTGAGCCCCATGGCGATGCCGATATCGGCGCGTTTCAGGGCGGGCGCGTCGTTCACCCCGTCGCCGGTCATCGCGACGATGCGACCCTCGGCCTGCAGCGCCTCCACCAGGCGGAGCTTGTGCCCCGGCGAGGTGCGGGCGAAGACCGAGACCCGCCGGGCGGCGGAGGCGAGCGTATCCGCGTCCATCGCGTCGATCTCGGCGCCGGTCAGCGCGCCGCCCGCGGTGTCGAGCCCGATGGCGCGGGCCACGGCGATTGCAGTGAGGGCGTGGTCGCCGGTGATCATCTTCACCTCGATCCCGGCCGTGCGGCAATCCGCGATCGCCGCGAGCGTCTCGGGGCGCGGCGGGTCGACGAAGCCCGCAAGGCCGAGCAGGATCAGCCCGTCGACCGCGCCCGGGGCGATCCCGCCCGCGGCGGAGAGCGGCCGTTCCGCGAAGGCCAGCACCCTGTGGCCCTCGGCCGCCATCTCCTCCAGCCGGCGGGTCCAGGCGGCGCGGTCGATCGGGGCCGATTCCACCCTGCCGCGTACACAGCTCCAGCAGCCGGTCGGGCGCGCCCTTCACATAGAGGGTGCCGCCCTCGGGCCCCTCGACCCGGGTGGCCATGAACCGGGCCTCGGTGTCGAAGGGAACCTCGCCGGTCCGGTCGCGCGCCGCCCGCTCCTCCTGCGGGTCGAGTCCGAGCCGATGCGCCAGCACCAGGAGCGCGCCCTCCATCCGGTCGCCGGCGATGGCGGGGCCGTCTTCCGCCGCGACCAGGTGGGCGTCGTTGCACAACAGGCCCGCCAGGGCCAGCCGGCGCAGCGCCGGCCCGCCGGCCCCGTCCGGTCCGGCGGTGCGGCCGTCTTGCGGGATCGGGATGGCGGGGGCGGTCGGGTCGGTCACGACCTGCGCCACGACCATCTCGTTGCGGGTCAGCGTGCCGGTCTTGTCGGTGCAGATCACCGACACCGATCCCAGCGTCTCCACTGCCGGAAGCCTGCGGATGATGGCGTGGCGCCGCGACATGCGCTGCACCCCCAGCGCGAGGGTGATGGTCAGCACGGCGGGCAGGCCCTCGGGGATCGCCGCCACCGCCATGCCGACCATCGCCAGGAACGCGTCGTCGGTGCGGTAGCCCGCGACGCCGACCGCATAGGCGAAGACGCCGCCGCAGACCGCGAGGATGACGACCGTCAGCACCCGCGCGAACCGGTCGATCTGGCGCAGGAGCGGGGTGCGGACATCCTCGATACCGCCCAGCATGGCGCCGATCCGGCCCACCTCGGTCGCGGGGCCGGTGGCGACGGCCACGCCGATGCCGCGCCCGGCCGCGACCAGTGTGCCCGAGAAGGCCATCGAGGACCGGTCGCCGATCGCCGCCGCGGGCGGCACCGGGTCGACGGACTTGGCCGCGGCCGCCGATTCCCCGGTCAGCACCGCCTCCTCGGCGCTGAGGCCCCAGGCCTCGATCAGCCGCAGATCGGCCGGCACGCGGTCGCCCGGGTCGAGCAGGACGATGTCGCCCGGCACGACCTCCGCGGCGGGCAGCTGTCGCCGGACCCCGCCGCGCCGGACCGAGGCCTCGACCTGCAGCATCCGGCGCACGGTGGAGATCGCGTTCTCCGCGCGGCCCTCCTGCCAGACGCCGACGGCCGCGTTCAGCACCACCACGGCCAGGATCACCGCCGCATCGGTCCAGTGGCCGAGCAGGGCGGTGATCAGCCCCGCGGCGAGGAGCACCTGGATCAGCAGGCTGGCGAACTGACGGACTATCCGTTCGGAAAGGCCCGGCGGGCGGGCCTCCGGCAGACGGTTGGGACCGTGCCGGGCGCGCCGGAGGGCGGCTTCCTCGGGGCTCAGTCCCTCGGGCCCGGCGTCGAGCGCGGCCAGAACCTCGGCGCCGGTCCGCGCGTGCCAGTCGCGGCCAGGGGGCAGGGCCGCGGCGGCGCGCGCCGGGCCGTCCACGGACCGGCCCGGCGGCGCGCGGGACCGGTCAGCGCGCGGTATGGTCGCCATCGACGAGGCGATAGCTGCCGGCGATGAAGCCGGGCCGATCCGACAGCAGGGCCGAGACCCCCTCGGGCGCGCCGACGCGGCCCGCCGGGTGCGGCCCCGCCAACGCGCGCGGGGTCTCTTGGTCGACGTTCCGCACCCGCGCCTGCACCCGCGCCCGCATCGCGCGCGTCGCCGCGACACAGGCGCAGTCGTTCTCGAACCCGGTGCGGCCGAGGAGCGGGGACATGGCCGCGACCGCGGCGCCGATTCCCGATCCGGCGCCGGTGACGATGGCGGACCGGCGCGCGAAATCCCGGATCATGCCGCTCTCCCCTGCCGCTCTTCGACCCGTTCTGGGGCGGCGGGGCCGCGCCCGCATTGACGCGGATCAAAAGGCGAGGTCCAGCGCCCCGGCCAGGCGGGCGACCACCGCCCCGGCGCATCCGCGCGCGTCGATACGACGCCAGCCGGGGCCGGGATCGGTGACCGCGGGCTGGCCGGCGACCACGGCCGCGTCGGCGTCGGAGGCGTCGCCCCGGCGGGCGACGACCCGGGCGAGGAGCGTCGCCTCCGGCGCCTCGAGCCACAGGCCGTCGAGGCGCAGCCCGCGGCGCGCCGCCAGGTCGGCCACTTCGGCGCGCGGCCCGCGCTCGAGGAATGTCGCGTCGATCACCACCGGCGACCCGGCCGCCAGCGCGGTCTCGGCCCGGGCCAGGAGGCGGGCATAGAGGCGCCGGCTGACCGCGGCGCCATAGGCCTCGGCGGGAAGGGGGGCGAGGGGGTCGACGCCCAGCATGGTCTTGCGCTCCACGTCGCTGGCCAGGTGCAGCGCGCCGATCCCGGGTCCGAGGCAGGGGGCGAGGCGGCGGGCCATGGTCGTCTTGCCGGTGCCCGACCGGCCGCCGATCGCCACCAGGCGGGGCGCCGGCGGTGCCAGATGGGCAAGGGCCTCGCCGAGATAGCGCCGCGCCTCCGCGTCGGACCGGCCGGGACGGTCCGCGGCGCGATCGGTCTGCACCAGCACCATCGCCCGGATCCCGGCGCGCAGGGCGAGGAACAGCGGCAGGGCGGCGATCCCCGCGTCCTCGGTCCCGCACATGGCCGCGGCCCAGGCGGCGAAGGCGGTGTTCGCCTCGGCGCGCAGACCGCGGTGCAGCATGTCCATGAGCAGGAAGGCCAGGTCGTAAGCCACGTCGCAGGTGGCCAGCCGCTCGTCGAATTCCAGTGCGTCGAAGGGCACCGGCCGGTCGCCGATCATCACCATGTTGCCCAGATGCAGGTCGCCATGGCAGCGGCGGACATGGCCGCGCGCGCCGCGCCGCGCCAGCAGCGGCGCCTGCGCCGCCTGCGCCCGCCCGATGGCCGCCGCCAGTTCGCCGGTCCGCCGTGCGCCGAGCGCGTCCTCCATCGTGGCGAAGGCCGCCTCCAGTTCGGCGACGATCTCGCCCGTCAGGGCCGCCCCGTCCGCGATCCTGACCGGCGCGTGCCGGTGCAGTTCGGCCACCGCGCGGCCCAGGCGGAAGGCCAGCCGGGTATCGAGCGCGCCGCGATCCGCCATGGCCGAGAGTTCGTCCGCCGCGTCGAACCGGGCCATGCGCAGCACCCAGTCCACCGCCGGCCCGTCGCCGCCGATCCGCAGGCCCTCGGGGCCCTCCGTCACCGCCACCACGTCGCGGTAGATCTCCGGCGCCGCCGGGCGGTTCAGCTCCAGTTCCCGCTCCAGCATGGCGCGGCGGGTCTCGACGGCGGTGAAGTCGAGATAGTCGTAGCGCACCGCCCGCTTCATCTTGAGCGCGGTCCCGCCGGCGAGGAAGACCAGCGCGGCATGGGTCTCGACGATCTCGACCGCCGCGCCCCCGTGCGTGGCGGGACGGGACAGGAGCGCGATCACCTCCGCCTGCCGATCCGTCATGACGCCAATCCGTTCCCACCCTCTGGTCCCGATGCTGGCGCGCGGTCCGCGCGCGGTCCTTGACGCCGATCAAGGCGACCGGGGGCGAAGCACGGTAGCCTGCCGCAGGCAGAGGCTGCGGGGAGGATCGCGCGACATGGTTCAGAAAACGGCGACCGGATCGGCCCTCCTGCCATCTGCGGTGGAGGTGTTCGCGCCGGAGACGTGGCCCGCGGCGGCGGCGGCCCGGATCTGGATGGAGATCGGCACCGAGGCCTGCGACTTCCTTGTCGAGCGGGTCCAGTCCGATCTGGAGACGCAGCAGGCGCTGTTGCACTGCACCAGCCCGTCGGAGGCCCAGGTCGTGCTGCTGCGCCATGGCCACAAGGCGATCGAGGACTACCACCGCGAGGCCGGGCGGATGATGCAGCTGCTGCACCGGGTTCCGGGCGCCACCGCGCTGCTGGAATCCTGAGCGCGGCGTGACGGTTGGCGCTCAGCCGAAGACGTAGGTGCCGGGCGCGGGGCCGAGGGACTTGCCCTTGGAGGGCGGGCGCGGCGGGCCCGATCGCGCGGCGAGCCAGTCCGCCCATTCGGGCCACCACGACCCCTCGGTCGGTGCGGTGGCGGCGAACCATGCCTGGGGGTCGGCCTGGGTCTGGACCACGTCGCCGACCCGGTAATGGCGTCGCGGATGGCCGGGCTCGGACAGGATGCCGGCATTGTGCCCGCCCTTCGTCAGCACGAAGCGCATCGCGCCCAGCGTCAGCCGCCCGATCTTCCACACCGATTTCCACGGCGAGACGTGGTCGGCCTCGGTCGCCACCACGAAGAGCGGCAGGTCGAGCGCGTCGAGCGAGACCGGCCGGCCGTGGAGGTCGAAGCGACCCCGCGCGAGCGCGTTGCCGAGGAAGAGCTGGCGCAGATACTCCGAATGCATGCGGGCCGGCATCCGGGTGCTGTCGGCGTTCCAGGCCATGAGGTCGTTGGTCTCGGTGCGCTCCCCCAGCAGGTAGTGCCGCACCACCCGCGACCAGATCAGGTCGCCGGAGCGCAGCATGCGGAACGCGCCGGACATCTGGTCGGCGCGCAGGTATCCCTGCTCGGCCATGATGTCCTCGAGGAAGGCGACCTGGCTTTCGTTGATGAACAGGCCGATCTCGCCCGGTTCGGAGAAGTCCACCTGCGCGGCCAGCAGGGTCGCGGTCGCGAGCCGGTCGGAGCCGTCGCGCGCCATCGCCGCCCCGGCCATGGCCAGAAGCGTGCCGCCGAGGCAGTAGCCCGCGGCATGGACCTTGCGCCCCGGCACGCGGCGCACGATCTCGTCGAGCGCGGCATGGACGCCGAGATCGACGTAATCCTGCAGCCCCAGATCGGCGTCCTCGGCGCCGGGGTTCTTCCACGAGATGATGAACACCTCGAACCCCCGGTCGACCAGGAAGCGCACCATCGAGTTCCCCGGCGACAGGTCGAGGATGTAGTATTTCATGATCCAGGCCGGGACGATCAGCAGGGGCTCGTCATGCACCGTCCCGGTCGTCGGCCGATAGCGGATCAGCTCGATCAGCCGGTTGCGATAGACCACCTCGCCGGGGGTGACGGCCACCGTCTCGCCGACGCGGTAGGCCTCGGACCGCTCGACCCTGCCGGTCAGCAGATGCGACAGATCCTCCGCCTGGTTGCGCCACCCGCGCCGCAGGTTGGCGCCGCCCTCCTCGACGGTGCGGCGCAGGACGACCGGGTTGGTCGCGGCGAAGTTCGACGGCGCAATCATGTCGAGCCATTGCCGGGCCCCGAACCGCACCACGTCGCGATGGCGCGGATCGACCCCGCGCAGCCCCGTCGTCGCCCGGTCCCACCAGTCCTGCGTGGCCAGGAAGGCGTCGGCATAGAGCGCGAAGGGCAGCGCCTGCCAGTCCGGCGCGTCGAAGCGCGGATCCCCGGCGAGCGAACGCACCGGCCCCTGGCCCGAGAGCGACCGGCTGGCGGTCCGGGCGAGCCGGCCGGGGATCCCCGCCGCGAGCGAGACCAGCTCGTCCTGCTTCGAGGGCGACCCGGCCAGGTGCATCGCCCAGTCGTACCACGCCTCGCCCAGGGCGGTCGGTGACAGGCCGGCGGTGAAGCGGCCGATCGCGGCATGGAAGGCGCGGTCGGCGTCCGAGGGGGCCGTGGCGCGCGAAATCGGGCCTGCATCCATCGGGATCTCCCTGTCTGGTCCTCCGCCGGTCGGTCAGTGCGCGATCAGCAGGCTGACCGGCGCGCGTTCCAGCATCGCCCGCGTCACCCCGCCCAGCAGCCGCTCGCGCAGGCGGGTATGGCCGTAGGCCCCCATCACCATGAGATCGGCGTCGATCTCCCCGGCGAAGTTCACCAGCGCCTCGGCCACCGGGGGCTTGGGGCCCGGGAGCAGATTCACCTCGGCCGAGATCCCGTAGCGCGACAGATAGGTGGCCGCGTCCTGGGCCTGCGGCAGGAGCCATTCGGCCGCCCCGTCCCGCGGCTCGGCCACGGCGAGGCGCACGTCGCGCGCGGCCTGCAGGACCGGCACCGCGGCCCGGAGCGCGGCCAGCGCGACGGGGCTGCCGTCCCAGGCGACCAGGACGGTGGCGTAGTCCGGCACCCGGTCGGAGCGCGGCACGAGGATCGGCAGGCCGGCATCGAACAGCATCGCCTCGAAGAACGCGCCGTCGAGCACGCCCGCCCCCGGCCGGGGCAGGATCGCGAGATCGGCATAGCGCGCCCGGAGCGCGAAATCGTGGGCCGCGCCGGTCGGCGAGGCGATCGCGCTGCGCGCCGACCAGGCGATATCCTCCTGCGACAGGCGCCGGCGCGCCTCGGCGGCGAGCTGCTCGCAGCGCTCCTCGGCGGGCCGGTGCGGCTTGGTCAGGACCGCCGGGCTGTAGGCGCTGAAGCCGGGATCGACATCCGCCTCGGCGAAGCAGCAGACCTCCAGGTGGGACCGCCACCGGTCGGCATGGGCGATCGCGGCCTCCAGCGCATGGGGCGCGCGCCGGTCGATGAGGGCGGTGGTGATGGTCCGATACGGCATGGTTGTCTCCCTGCTGTGGTCTGGCGGCCCGGCGGGCCGCGTCACCCGCGGTCGATCTCGACCCGGCGCGGCACCGCGTCGGGGTCCGTCGCGCGGGGCACGGTCAGGGTCAGGACCCCGTCGCGCAGCACCGCCTTCACCCCGTCGGGATCGGCATCGGCCGGCAGCCGGAAGCTGCGGGCGAAGCCGCCGAACTGGCGCTCGCGGAAATACCAGTGCGCGCCGCTCTCCTCGCGCTCGGAGGATTTCTGCCCGGACACCGACAGCACCCGGTCGTGCACCGAGATCTCGATGTCGCCCTCGGCCACGCCGGGCAGTTCCAGCGAGATCTCGTAGCCCGCATCGGTGCCGGCGGCGTCGGAGGGTGGGGCGAACCACTCCGCCACCCGCGAGGCGAGCGCCCGGAACGGTTCGAGCCGGGGCGGCCAGAAGCCCTGAACATTCGTCGTCTCCACCATGTGCCGCCCTCCGCCGGAACGATTCGCGATCGTATTCTCGGCCCCCGGGCACCGTGGAACCTTGATGCGGATCAATGCGAAGCGGCCGGGGGCGGAGCACGATCCGGGCGATCGACCGAAGGAGCCTCGCATGACACTGAAGACGCTCGCCGCCGCGTTCATGTCCGTGGGAAAGCCGGACCATCTGGCGCGGGAGGCCGCCATCCTCGCGCGCGAGCGCGATGCCCACCTCCTCGGCGTCGCGGTTACCTCCGACCCGCGCTACTACTCGGCGCTGGGCGCCTACATGTCCGCCGAGGTGATCGAGCATATCAACCGCCAGCAGGTCCGCAAGGCCGAGGCGCTGCATGGCGCCTTCGATGCGGCGGTGGCGGCCGAGGGGGTGCGCGGCGAGTGGCGGATGCTGCGCTGCGGGGTGAAGACGCTGACCGAGCGGATCCTCGAATCGGGCCGCTCGGCCGACATGCTGCTGGTCGCGCGGCCCGAGGACCGGGTGCACCAGATCGACGACGTCCACGAGCAGGTGATCCGGATGCTGGGGCGCCCGGTCCTGATGCTGCCCCCGGGCGCCACCCTCGGCGGGCTGCATCGCAGCGCCCTGATCGGCTGGAGCCCGACACGGGAGGCGTCGCGCGCGGCCTTCGACGCGCTCATGCTGCTGGAGCCGGGGGCCGCGGTGACGCTGCTCCATGTGGGCCCGCAGAGCGACAACGACCTGGCCGACGGGCCGATGAACGACCTGGCCGCGGGCCTTGCGCGCCACGGCCTGTCGGTGACGGTGACGCATCGCTTGCCGGGGGAGGACGGCGCGGGCGCCGTGATCCAGCGCGAGGCCTTCGAGGCCGGCGCAGGGTTCATCGCCACGGGCGCCTTCGGCCATTCGCGTGCCTACGATTTCGTCCTCGGCGCCGTCACCCGGCAGCTGCTGTCGCAGTGCACGCTGCCGGTCCTGTTCTCGAAGTAGCCGTGCGGTCGGGGCACTCGCCCGCGCGTCGCCCATCCCGGGCCGCGATCCGCGACCACGGCAGACCGAAGGAGGCCGCCCGATGCGCGTCGTCGCCCTGATCGCCTTGACCTGCGCCGCCCCGGCCCTTGCCCGGGAGGCGGTCGAACCGCCGGACCTGGAGTCGGGGCAGGCGGTCTATACCGTGTTCTGCCGCAGCTGCCACGGCGCGGAGGGACGAGGCGACGGCGCCTTCGGCGACGTGCTGTCGGTGGAGCCGGCGGACCTGACGCGGATCGCGGCGCGGAACGGCGGGGCGTTCCCGACATTCGAGGTCATGCGCCAGATCGACGGCCGCGCCCGAGTCGAGGGGCACGGCGTCATCATGCCGATCTTCGGCCCCCTCTTCGACGGCGAGGTGGCGATCCGCAAGGCCGACAGCGGCCAGCCGATCGTGACCAGCCGCTCGATCGCCGATCTCACCGCCTGGATCGAGAGCATCCAGGAGGTCGAGTGACGCCCGCTTGAGGGATGTGGCGCCGACCCGGACGGAGGGAGGGGAGGGGTCGGCCCGCGGCGGGTGCGGTGTGCTTGATCCATCTCAACGCGGGGCTCCGGCGTGGGGCGTAGGCTGAACGCGACGGGAACGAGGGGGATGTCGGATGCCGACCAGACTGACCTGCCTGTCCTGCGGGCGGATCAACCGGGTGCCGGAGGAGAAGCTGGGCGCGCGGCCGAGATGCGGGGCCTGCGGCGCGGCGCTGATCGGCGCGGTGCCGGTGGACCTGTCGGCGGAGGTCCTGCGCCGCGCGGTGGCGAACGATGCGCTGCCGCTGGTGGTGGATTTCTGGGCGCCGTGGTGCGGGCCCTGCCGCATGATGGCCCCCGAATTCACCGCCGCCGCGCGGCTTCTGGAGGGGCGCGCGCGCTGCGCCCGGATCGATACCGAGGCCCACCCGGAGGTGGGCCGCATCCATGACATCCGCGGCATCCCGCTGCTCGCCGTGTTCCGGGCGGGCCGGGAGCTGCGCCGCCGTGCGGGCGTGATGCGGGCCGGGGCGATCGCCGACTGGGCCCTCGCCGGCGCGCCCGCCGCGGGCGACGGGGGCCGCGTGTGAGCGAGGATCCCTATGCGGTGCTCGGCGTCGAGCGGACGGCGGATCAGGCGGAGATCAAGAAGGCCTATCGCCGCCTCGCCAAGTCGCTGCATCCCGACCTGCACCCCGACGATCCCGCCAAGCAGAGCGCCTTCCAGGCGGTCTCGGCGGCCTACGACCTGCTGGGCGACGCCGAGAAGCGCCGTCGCTTCGATGCCGGCGAGATCGACGCCAGCGGGCACGAACGCGCCGAGCCGCAGTTCTATCACCACTATGCCGGCGGCGAGGCCGGACGCCGCTACGACCCGGGATCGGGGATGTCGGAGGACGAGATGTCCGACCTCTTCGCCGATCTGTTCGGCGGCCGGGGCGGCGGCTTCCGGCAAGAGGTCCATGCCCGCGGAGCCGATGCACGCTATCACGTCGAGGTGGATTTCCTCGATGCCGCCCGGGGCGCCCGGCGTGCCTTCACCATGCCCGACGGCAAGCGGATCGAGATCGCGATCCCGCCGGGGCTGCGCGACGGGCAGATCCTGCGGCTGCGTGGCAAGGGCGGGCCCGGCCATGGGCGCGGCGAGGCCGGCGACGCGCTCGTCACCGTCGCCGTGCGGCCGCATCCGACCTTCACCCGCAATGGCAACGACGTGGAGGTGGAGGTGCCGATCACCGTCGACGAGGCCGTGCTCGGGCGCGAAGATCGAGGTGCCGACGATTTCGGGTCCGGTGGCGATGACCGTGCCGGAGGGGTCCAGCTCGGGGCGGCGCCTGCGGCTGCGGGGGCGGGGGATCAAGAACGGGGCGGCCACCGGCGACCAGGTCGTCCGGCTGCGCATCGTCCTGCCCGAGCGGATCGACGATGCCATGCGCGACCTGGCCCGGCGCTGGCGGGACACGGCCGGCTTCGATCCGCGCGCCGATCCGGGGAGGGGGACATGACGCTCGACGAACGGATGGTGGTGGCCGAGGTCAGCCGGCTGACCCTGCGGGAACTTCGGCTGTGGGTGCGCGAGGGCTGGGTGCGGCCGGCGCAGGGCGAGGGCGGCCCCGTCTTCGACGAGGTGGACGTGGCCCGGATCCGGCTTCTGTGCGACCTGCGCAAGGACATGTCGCTGCCGGCGGAGGCGTTGCCGGTGGTTCTGGGCCTGCTCGACCGGCTGCACGCGGCGCGGCGCGACCTGCGCTGTCTTGCCGAGGCGCTGGACGAGCAGCCCGAGGAGGTGCGCGCCCGGGTGATCGCGGCGGCGCGGCGCCGCCCCGGCGCGGGGGTGTGACCCGCCGACCCGTGGCGTCCCGTTACCCGGTGGAGGACGGGGGGCGATCCGCGCCGGACAGCGCGCGCCAGGCGTCGTATTGCGACAGGAACACCCGCCCGTTCAGCGCGTCGAGGAAATGCGTGGTCATCAGCCGGTCCATGACCGGGCCCTTCACCTCGGACAGGTGGAGGCCGATCCCGAGGTCGGTCAGGCGGTGGTTGATCGCCTCGAGGCTTTCCAGCGCGGAGTAGTCGATCTCGTTGACCGCCGAGCACATCAGCACGACGTGGCGGATCGCGCCCTGGCCCGCGATCCGGTCCTGCACGAGATCCTCCAGGAAGCGGGCATTCACGAAATAGAGGCTCTCGTCGATCCGCAGGGTCAGGATCGCCGGGTCGGTCCGCACGGCATGACGGTCCAGGTTGCGGAAATGGTGGGTCCCGGGGACCAGCCCGACCTCGGCCACATGCGGCCGGGAGGTCTTGTAGAGATGCAGCGCCACCGACAGCACGACGCCCGAGGCCACGCCGGTCTCGACCCCGGCCAGAAGCGTCAGCAGGATCGTGGCGGCGACGGCGGCGAAGTCGGAGCGCGAATAGGTCCAGGTCTTCCTCAGGATCGACAGGTCCACCAGCCCCAGGACGGCGACGATGATGGTCGCCGCGAGCGTGGCATTGGGCAGATGGTAAACCAGCGGCGTCAGCGACACGGCGGCGACGGCCAGCCCGATCGCGGTGAAGGCACCCGCCGCGGGCGTCTCGGCCCCGGCGTCGTGGTTCACCACCGAGCGCGCGAAGCCGCCTGTGACCGGATAGCCCCCGGTGAAGGCGGCGCCGAGATTGGCCGCGCCGAGGCCGATCAGCTCCTGGTCGGGGTCGATGCGCTGGCGCCTGCGCGCGGCGAGGGTCTGGGCCACCGAGATCGACTCGACGAAGCCGATGACCGAGATCAGGATCGCCGGCAGGGCGAGCTGGCGCAGCAGGTCGGGCGCCAGCCCCGGCAGGGTCAGCGGCGGCAGGGCCCGCGGCACCTCGCCCACCACGGCGACGCCGTGCGCCGACAGGTCGAACGCCCAGACGGCGAGGGTGGTCAGCGCGACGGCCGCCACCGGGCCGACCCGGGTGGCGATGTCGGCGAGGCCGGGGCCGGCGCCCATCCGGCGCAGGACCGGCTTCAGCCCGCCGCGGACCCAGAAGAGGAACCCGGTCGCGGCCATGCCGAGGGCCAGGGTGATCGGGTTCGCCTCCTCGATCCGGGCGGCGAGCGATGCCACCATCTCCAGCAGGGTATGGCCCGAGGCGGGCACGCCGAGGATGTGCCCGAGCTGGCTGGTCGCGATGAGGATGCCCGAGGCGGCGATGAACCCGGCGATCACCGGATGGCTGAGGAAATTCGCCAGGAAGCCCAGCCGGAACAGCCCGAGGAGCAGCAGGAAGGCCCCCGAGAGGGCGGCCAGGGTCAGCGCCGCCACGGCGTAGCCGACGGTGCCCTGCTCGGCGACCTGGCCCACCGCGCTGGCCGTCAGCAGCGACACCACCGCGACCGGCCCGACCGCCAGGGACCGCGAGGTGCCGAAGACGGCATAGAGCAGGATCGGCACGATCGAGGCATAGATCCCGGCCTCGGGCGGCAGGCCCGCCAGCATCGCATAGGCCAGCGATTGCGGGATCAGCATGATGGTCACGATCAGCGCCGCGACCAGGTCCCGGCTCAGCGCGGCGCGGTCGTAGCGGCGGCCCCAGTCGAGAATCGGCAGGTATCGGGATAGGGTCCGTGGCATGGAGCCGGTGTAGCCCCGGGCGGGGCGCCCGTCATCCGCGACGGCGCCCCCCGGCCCAGGATCAGGCGGAGCCGGGCCGGAGGGCGGCGATCGCCGGCCCGATCACGCGCGCGGCCAGCGGGATCGTCGCGAAGCCCAGAACCAGGCCCAGGATCCCGTCGAGCACCGCCGTGACGATCCATTCGACGGCGCCGGCATAGGCGGGCACCGCATGCCCCGCCGCGACGGCGACCGCGTGGATCGCGTCATAGGGGGCGTGCCACCCCATCTCGTGCAGGCCGTGGACGATGATCGAGCCGCCGACCCAGACCATCGCCGCGGTGCCAACCACCACCAGGGTCTGCATCACCACGGGCATGCCCTTGACGATGCCGCGGCCGATCGCGGGCAGGATGCCGCCATTGCCGCGCTCGGCCAGGTGCAGGCCCACGTCGTCGGCTTTCACGATCACCGCCACCGAGCCGTAGACGGCCAGGGTGATGATCACGCCGGCCAGCGCCAGGCTGATCGCGGTCATGGCGAAGGGCCGGTCGGCGGGCATGGCGTTCAGCACGATGGTCATGATCTCGGCCGAGAGGATGAAGTCGGTCTTGACCGCGCCGCGCACCTTCTTCTCCTCCAGCTTGGCGGCCGACATCTTCTCCTTGACCAGATCCTCTTCGTAGTGATCGGCCGGATTGACCGCGTGCCAGACCTTCTCGGCCCCCTCGAAACAGAGATAGAGCCCGCCCAGCATCAGGAGCGGCGGGATCGCCCAGGGGGCAAAGGCCGCCAGCAGGAGCGCGACCGGCAACAGGATCACCAGCTTGTTGAACAGCGATCCGCGGGCGATCTTCCACACGATCGGCAGTTCGCGCTCGGCGGAAAAGCCGGTGAGGTATTTGGGGGTCACCGCCGCGTCGTCGATCACCGCGCCGGCGGCCTTGGAGGAGGCCTTCATGGTCTGCCCCATCACGTCGTCGACCGAGGCCGAGGCGACCTTCGCGATCGCCGCCACGTCGTCGAGAAGCGCGACCAGTCCGCTCATCCAGGTTCCTCCGGGTTTCATCGTCCGGGGCAAGGATAGCACCCGCGCGCCGGTGTGACAGGGGCGATGCGCCAGCTGCCACCCGTCTGCGCCTGCGGCGAGCGTCTGCCGGCGGGGCCCGCGATCCTCGGGCGGGCGGGGGGAGACCTTATCCGCGGATAAGGTTTTCCGCATCGGGGGGAGCGACGCGGAGCCGTCCCCGCGGCTGGATGGCGCGCGCCGGACGCGGGGAAGGCTGGACGGCGGCGCCTCTCTGCCGGAGATGACTATCCCGAATGGCCGCGCGGGGACGACGCCCCGAGAGACGCGCGGGCGGCGGATATGGTAAGATCGCCGTCGCGGTCCATGCGCAATCGGCGCGGATCGCCTGCTGCGAGGGAAGGGAGGAAAACGGTATGAAACCTGTCGTCTTGCTGGTCGGGCGCCTGCCCTCCGTGGTCGAGGACGCGTCCCGGGAACTGGAGGACCTGCCGGTCCAGTGGCTGGCCGCCCATGACCGCGACGAGGTCGTGGCCCAGCTGGAGCGGGAACCGGCCATCGCGACCGTGGTGATGGGCGCGGGGCTGAACGACCGCCTGCGCGGCGAGCTCATCGGCGTGATCGCCGGCATCCGGCCCGATCTGTGCATCCACGTGAAGGATCGCGCCTCGGGCCCCGCGGGCCTCGCGCCGTTCGCACGGCGCGTCGTGCGGGCGGAACTGCTCGACGAGCCGGCCTGAGGCGGGGCCGGCATCCGGCTGCGTCTCGGCGCGTCCGGGCGGTGATCCGTGCGGGGGAGGCGGGCGTCCTCACCGGGCGCCGTTGCGGGATCTGCCGGCGATTTGACAGCCCGTCCGGGTGCCCGGACGGGGCGGCGCGATTCGCGGCCTAGTAGACGTCGCGCGCGGCCTGGATATAGACCATCGGGTTGATCGGCTTGCCGGAGACGCGGACCTCGTAATGCAGGTGGGTCCCGGTGGAGCGGCCGGTATTGCCCATGTCGCCGATGCGGTCGCCGCGCGACACCCGCTGCCCCACCTGCACGCGCAGCCGGGACATGTGGGCATAGCGCGTCTCGACCCCGAAATCGTGCCGGATCTTCACCAGGTTGCCGTAGCCCGACATCCGCCCCGCAAAGGTCACGACGCCGTCGGCGGTGGCCACGATCGGGGTGCCGTGGGCGCCGGCGAAATCGGTTCCGTTGTGCATGCGGCCCCAACGCGGCCCGAACCCGCTGGTATGGCGGAACGAGCCGTCGACCGGCAGCGCGAAGGGCGTCTTCTCGGCGGCGATGCGGTAGAGATTCATCCGGTCGAGCTTCTCGATGATGCCGTTGGCGCGCAGCGACACGGCATCGGGCGGCGTGCCCTTGGTGGAGAAGCGGATCGGGGAGAGGGGGCCGCCCTGTCCCGAATAGTCGCGCTTCACCGAATCCAGCAGGCTGTCGGCGTCGAGGCCGGCCTCGCGGAACATCTCGTCCAGCGGCTCGACCGAGATCGTCAACGCCTCCTCGAGCTGGTCGAAGATCCGGTCGTTGCGATCCTGCGCCAGCTTCGCGCTCAGGATCTGCTCCTCGGCGAAGGTCTCCGCCTCTTCGGCCTCGGCGGCGAAGCCGTCCCGCTGGGCGGCGGTCGAGTCCAGCGTGGCGCTCAGGATATCGACCGTTTCGCGCATCTCGTCGAGCCGGGCCAACTGGCCGCCCGTCTCGGTCTCGGCCAGGTCGGCGAGGGCGGCGCGGGCCTCGTCGCGGTCGGTGATCGCCTCGCGCAGGGTGGCGTGGGCGATCTCCATGCCGCGCTCCAGCTCCTCGCGGCGGGTTTCCGAGGACAGCAGGTCGGACTGCATGTCGCTGACCCGCTGCAGGGCGACGGTGAAGCGGTCCTGCGCGTCGCGCGCCTCGGAGAGGGCGCGGTCGCGCTCCTCGGACATGGCGTTCAGCCGGTCCTCGTAGAGGGTCTGCTCGCGCGCGGCCTGGTCGCGCAGGTGATCGGAGCCGATCGAGTCCATCAGGACGACGGCCGAGGCGACGATCGTCCATCCGACCACGAGGGCGGACCCGGTGACCGCCGCGGCCTGCGTGACGGGGGTGAGGCGGACGAACCGGGTCTCGGTCTCGGATCTGAGGAACAGGCGTCGCTCGGGAAATGTACGGGAAAGGGCTCTTGTCACGACATTCTGTCGAGCTGTCTGCACGTCTGCCTCCTGCCGCGTCGCCCGGTTGGTTCCGGATCTCCCCGTGGGTATCCAGCCCGCCGGGGAGGCACAAGGTGTTAACCCGAAGCTCTCGCCGGCCCCGGGGTTTGGGCGAAAAGTCGCCGATAAGGCCCGGATGTTGCGCGGATACCGGCGTGGAGCGTGCGGTGCGTTCGCCGCTTGGCAGGGCGCGGGGCGGAGCCTTCCGCCACCGGGCCGCGTGGTTCCGGGACCACCGACCGCCGCCGACGAGGACCCCCGATGAGCCCCACCGCAACCCGCATCTTCCGCATCCGCCCCGAGCGCCGTCTCCTGGCCGCGCGCGTCCTGGCGACGCTGGTGGTGATGGTGGCCGACACGGCGCTGGGCGTGGCGTGGTTCGATTTGCAGTCGGCCCATCCGGGGCGCGTCGGCCTGACCTTCGGCAGCGCGGTGTGCCTGGTGTTGCTGGGGCTGTCGCTGATCCTGCTGCCGCGTTCGGGGGAGCAGCGCCGCCGCCTGCGGCTCCGGATCCTGCCGGTCGCCGCGGCGGCGATCGCGGCCTTCGACCTGGCCGCCCGGCTCCTGCCCGCGGACAGGTCGGCCGATATCGCGTCGGCGCGGATGTCGGTGCTGGCGGTGATCTGTTTCTGGCTGGGCGCGGCCTGCGCGTTGTGCCTGACGAGCCGCAGGCGCCAGGTCGCGCGAGCGGTCCGCGGCCTTGCCGTGATCGGGCTGCTGATCGCGTATGTCGCGATCCTCTCCTTCGCCCTGCGGCCCGATGCGCTGGCGGGCAACCTCGCCTATGCCGGCATGTCCCGGCCGCTCGCCCTGTGCCTCGCGGCGCTGTTCGTGGCGATCTGCCTGATCGATCCGCGCCCGACATGGCTCGACGCGGTGTTCGGCGCGGGACAGGGCGCGCGGACCGCGCGGCGGCTGGCGCCGTTCGTACTGGCCGGGCCGCTGCTTCTTGCGCTGGTGGCGGCGCATTCGACCCAGGCCGGATTCCTGAGCCCGGATCTGCGACTGATGCTGTTGACGGCGGCGCTGACCTTCCTCGCCGCCGAGACGCTGAGCCGGACCGCCAAGGCCGAGAACATGGCGCAGGAGACGCTGCGTGCGCGATACCGGCTGGTGAAGCAGATCCTGGAGGGGCTTCCCGTGGCGGTGGTGGCCTTCGACCGGGACGGCCGCGAGATCTTCGCCAACGAGGCGGCGCGGCGTCTGGCGGACGGGTTCGACACGCCCGCGGCCTGGTTGCGCGGGGCCGAGTTCCGCCTGCGCGGGGCCACGCAGCCGCTGGAGGAGCGCAGGCGGCCGCTGACCCGGGCGCTGCGCGGCGAGATCCTGGACGGCGAGGTCTATGTCGTCCGGGGCCCGGAGGGGGACCGGATGAGCCTGCGCATCGGGTCGAGCGACCGGATCTATCCCTACGACGCGCCCTGCGTCCTGGCGATCGTGGAGGACGGCGCCGGCTGAGCGGCGCCGTCCGGCCGGGGCGGGGTCACGCCTCCATCGCCTCCAGCTCGTCGATCATGCCCTCGATCATCGACAGCCCCTTCTGCCAGAAGGCCGGGTCCGTCGCGTCGAGGCCGAAGGGGGCCAGAAGCTCGGTGTGATGCATCGAGCCGCCGGCCTTCAGCATCTCGAAATACTTCTCCTGGAACGCGGGCGCCCCCTCGGCATAGGCGGCGTAGAGCGCGTTCACGAGGCCGTCGCCGAAGGCGTAGGCATAGACGTAGAACGGCGAATGCACGAAGTGCGGGATATAGGCCCAGAACACCTCGTAGCCGTCCATGTAGTCGAAGGCGGGGCCGAGGCTCTCGGCCTGCACCGACATCCACAGCCCGTTGATCTCGTCGGGGGTCAGTTCGCCCTCGCGCCGGGCGGCGTGCAGCTTGCACTCGAAATCGTAGAAGGCGATCTGCCGCACGACGGTGTTGATCATGTCCTCGACCTTGCCGGCGAGAAGCACCTTGCGCTGCTGCTGATCGGTCGCGCCGTCGAGCAGCTTGCGGAAGGTCAGCATCTCGCCGAACACGCTCGCCGTCTCGGCCAGGGTCAGCGGCGTGTTGGCCAGAAGCTCTCCCTGGGGTGCGGCAAGGCGCTGGTGGACGCCGTGGCCGAGTTCGTGGGCGAGCGTCATCACGTCCCGCGGCTTGCCGAGATAGTTCAGCATCACGTAAGGATGCGCGTCGGTGACCGTGGGATGGGCGAAGGCGCCCGGCGCCTTGCCGGGGGTCACGGCGGCGTCGATCCAGCCCTTGTCGAAGAAGGGCTGCGCCAGGTCGGCCATCTGCGGCGAGAACCCCGCATAGGCCTGCATCACGGTGTCGCGCGCCTCGTCCCAGCCGATGCGGCGGTCGTCCTCCATCGGCAGGGGCGCGTTGCGGTCCCAGACCTGCATCCGGTCGAGGCCGAGCCATTTCCGCTTCAACTCGTAGTAGCGGTGCGACAGCCGCGGATAGGCCTCGACCACGGCGTTCCGCAGCGCCTCGACCACTTCCGGCTCCACGTCGTTGGCCAGGTGCCGGGAGGTCTGGGGCGTCGGCATGCGGCGCCAGCGATCCTCGACCTCCTTCTCCTTGGTCAGCGTGTTGTGGACGCGGGCGAAGGTCTTGACGTGGGCCGAAAAGACGCGGCCCAGCTCGCGCGCGGCGGCCTCGCGCACGGCGCGGTCCCGGTCGGTCAGGCAGTTCAGCGCGCCCTCGATGCCCAGCACCTCGCCGTTCACCTCGAATTCGAGTCCCGAGATGGTCTCGTCGAAGAGCTTGTTCCAGGCCGTGGCGCCGACCACGGACTGGTCGTGGAGGAATTTCTCCAGCTCGTCGGAGAGCTGGTGCGGCCGCATCTTGCGCAGCCGGTCGAAGACCGGGCGGTAGCGGGCGAGATCGGCGTCGGCGTCGAACATCGCGGCGAGGCGCGCCTCCTCGATCCGGTTCACCTCCAGCGAGAAGAAGACGAGCGGCGCGGTGTGGTCCGTGATCCGGTCCTGGCAATCCGACAGGAAGGCCGCGCGCTCGGGATCGGTGGTCTGCTGGTAGTAGCGCAGGCCGGCATAGGACATGATGCGCCCGCCCACCTGGTCGATCCGCTCGTAGCGGCGCACCGCCTCCAGCAGGCCGGCGGCGTCGAGTTCGGCCAGCCGGCCCTCGTAATCGGCGGCGAAGCTGGCGCAGGCGTCGCGCAGCCAGCCCAGGTCGCGCTCGATCTCGGGCGCGTCTGGCGCGGCATAGAGGTCGCTCAGGTCCCAGGCGGGCAGGTCGCCGAGGTCGGCGCCCCCGGCGGCGGCGTTCGCGTCGAAATGCGGCTGGCGGGTCATGCTCTCTCCTCGTCTGGCACCGCCCGGGCACATATGGGCTCGCGGGCGTGCCGCCAAGCCCGGGCCTCAGGCGAAGCCGTAGAGCCGCTCCGGCGCCTCGACCAGGATCCTCTGGCGCGCCTCGGAGCCGGTCACGGTGTCGAAGAAGGCGTCGAGCAGGGTGCCGGCATCGGGGACTTCGCCGTCGGAGAGCAGCAGGTGCGGCCAGTCCGAGCCCCAGAGGCAGCGCTCCGGCGCCTCGCCGGCGAGCATCTCGACGAAGGGGCGGGCGGCCTCGTAGGGGGCGGGGGCGAGGCGGTAGAGGGCGCTGAGCTTCACATAGGCCCGGCCCTCGGCCAGAAGCTCGCGCACGGCGCGGAAGCCGGGCGCGTCCGGGCCCGCGGCGATGTCGGGCCAGCCCAGGTGGTCGAGGGCGACCGGGCAGGGCAGGGCGGCGATCCGGTCCTTCTCCGCGGCGATCCGGTCGGCGCCGAGCAGGATCTCCAGGTGCATGTCGCGATCGGCCAGACGCGGGGCGAGGGCGCAGGCGGCGTCGAAGCCGAGCGGCCCGTCGAAGACCTCGTTGACCCGGATGCCGCGGATCCGGGCGGCGGCGAGGCGGTCGAGCACCTCGTCGGTGACCTCCGGGCCCACGAGACCCACGCCGCGATAGCCCGGCCCGAGCTGGCGCAGCGCCTCGATCGTCACCCGGTTGTCGTCGCCGTAGAGGACGGAATGGACGATGACGCCGCGCGACATCTCCAGCGTGCTCATGTGCATCCGCAACAGGTCCAGCCAGTCCTCGAAGCCGCGGCCGGGGGCCGGATCCTCGGGGCGGTTCTCCCACAGGGGGAAGTCGCGCTTGCCGCCGACGAGGTGCAGATGGGCGTCGCAGGCCCCCTGCGGCGGCAGGGTCGAGGGGACCTTGGGCCGGTCGGCCGGGGCGAGGCCCTGGGGCAGTTGCGAGACCGTGTCGTAGTCGCGATCGGGGGTGGCGTCGGGGAGGTCGCGGTCGTCATCCATGGGCGTCGAGCATCTCCTTGAGGTCGTCCAGCGTGTTGGCCTCCGCCACCGGCTTGTCGTGGCGCCAGCGCGCCATCCGGGGAAAGCGGAGGGCGACCCCGGACTTGTGGCGCGGGCTTTCCTGTATGCCCTCAAAGGCGATCTCGAAGACATGTTCCGGCGTCACCTGCCGGACGGGCCCGTAGCGTTCCAGCGTGTTGCGCCGGACCCAGGCGGTGATGCGGCGGAACTCGGCATCGGTCAGGCCCGAATAGGCCTTGGTCACGGGCACCAGCGCCTCGCCGTCCCAGACCGCGAAGGTGAAGTCGGTGAACAGGTTGGCCCGCCGTCCGTGGCCCTGCTGGGCGTAGATCATCACCGCGTCGATCACCAGCGGATCGACCTTCCATTTCCACCAGTCGCCCTTGCGCCGCCCGTCGCGATAGGGGGCGTCGCGGCGTTTCAGCATCACCCCTTCGGCGTTGTGCGCGCGGCTGCCGTCGCGGATCGCGGCGAGATCGTCCCAGCCGTCGAAGGAGAGGAGCGGCGAGGCGCGCAAGGGCGCCTCGGCGGGCAGCTCCGCGACCAGGGCATCGAGCCGGGCGCGGCGTTCCGAGAACGGCCATGCCCGGATATCCTCCCCCCGCCATTCCAGGAGGTCGTAGGCCTGCAGGATCACCGGCGCCTCGTCGAGAAGCCGTTTCGGCACCGTCTTGCGGCCCAGCCGCTTCTGCAGCGCGTTGAAAGGCATCGGTGCCTCCCCGGACCAGGCCAGCAGCTCGCCGTCGATCACGGTGCCGGGAGGGGCGAAATCCGCCAGCCGCCCCAGCTCCGGGAAGCGGTCGGTCACCAGTTCCTCGCCGCGCGACCACAGGAAGTGCTCGCCGCCCCGCAGGACGAGCTGGCCGCGGATCCCGTCCCACTTTCGCTCGGCCGCCCAGTCGGCGGGCGGGGTGTCGAGCTCCCAGGGCCCGGCGTCGAGCTGGTAGGCGAGGTAGAAGGGGTAGGGCTTGGACAGGTCCGCCCCCGGATCGGGCGCGCGGATCAGGGCGTCGAAGCTGGTCGTCTCGGGGCGCCAGCTTCCCATCAGGCGATGGGCGAGATCGGTTTCCTCGATGCCGGTGGCGCGGGACAGGGCGCGGGTCATCAGCTTCTGGCTGACGCCCATGCGGAAGCCGCCGGTGATCAGCTTGTTGAAGACGAAGCGGGCGCGGGCCGGCAGCCGGTCCCAGGCATCGAGGATCGTGGCGCGGCGCTCCGCCTCGGACAGGCCCCCGAGGGTCTGCACCACGGCGATCCACTCGGCCAGCGAGCGGTCGCTGTCCTGCGTCGCATCGGGCAGGATCAGGGCGATGGTCTCGGCCAGGTCGCCGACGATGGGGTAGCTCTCCTCGAACAGCCACAGGGGCACGCCCGCCCGCTCGGCCGCCCATTCGCGCAGGAGGGTGGCGGTGACGGTGCGCTTCGGGCGCCGGCCGGACAGGAGCGCCACCGTCCACAGCCGGTCGGCGTCCGGCGCCTCCGACAGGTAGCGGGCGAGGGCGTCGACCTTGGCGTTGGTCTTCGTCGTCTGGTCGAGTTCGGTGAAGAGGCGGACGAAACGCTTCATCGCCGCCGGGCCGAGTTCTCTGCGGAAACTCGTCTCACGCGGCATCCTCCGGCGCGTCGAGGCTCTCGCCCTCGTAGCGGGTCTCGACCACGGCGGCGTCGTAGCCCTGCTCGGCCAGCCAGCGGCGGAAGATCGCGGTATAGCCGTGGGTGACGAAGACGCGCTCCGCCCCGGTGGCGGCGATGGCGGCGTTCAGGCCGGCCCAGTCGGCGTGGTCGGACAGCACGAAGCCGCGATCCGCCGCCCGCCGGCGGCGCACCCCGCGCAGCGCCATCCAGCCGCTCGCGAACCCCGTCGAGGACGGGCCGAAGCGGCGCGCCCAGGGCGTGCCGAGCGCCGAGGGCGTGGCGAGGACGAGGGCGCCGGGATAATCCTTGCGGGTTCGTCTCGGGCGTCACGCGGATCGTGTCGGGAAGGGGGAGGCCCTGGGCGCGCAGCACCTCGTTGGTGTTCTCGACCGCGCCGTGGGTGAGGATCGGGCCGATGGCGGGGTCGATTGCCGCGAGCAGCCTTTGCGCCTTGCCCAGCGCGTATGCGCCGAGGATCGAGGCGCGCCCCCCGTCGGCGTTGCCGCGCCACCAGGCGTCGATCTGCGCGGCAACGGTGGCCTGCGCCTCCCAGCGGAAGACCGGCAGGCCGAAGGTGCATTCGGTGATGAAGGCGTGGCAGGGTACGGGCGCGAAGGGCTCGGACAATCCGTCGGCCTCGGTCTTGTAGTCGCCCGAGACGACCCAGACCTCGCCGCCGACCTCCACCCGGATCTGCGCCGATCCGGGGACGTGCCCCGCGGGATGGAAGGAGATCGCGGCGCCGCCGATGCGCCGGGTCTCGCCGTAGTCGACCGTCTCGATCGCGATGTCGCCGAGGCGGTGGCGCATGACCGGGGCGGCGTCGCGGGTGGCCAGGTACCGGCCCATGCCGGGGCGGGCGTGATCGGCGTGGCCGTGGGTGATCAGCGCGCGGTCGACCGGCCGCCAGGGGTCGATGAAGACATCGGCGGCGGGGCAGTAGATGCCGCTCGTCGGTGAAGGTCAGCACGGCGTCGGCCATGCCGGTGCAGGGTAGGACGCCGGGCGCGGCCTTCTAGCCGCGGCGGGTGCCGAAAAACCGGGCAGTCCGCGAGCGGCCCCGGGACGGTTGGTTGCGGTTCCGGGCGATCCCTCTAGGATCGCCCGGCGGACAGAGGGGATTGCCGGCGCATGCCAGAGACGTTCAACGAGATGTACCAGGACGGCCGGGTACGCCCGCCCTATGAGGGGCTCGACCGCTGGGCCAACGAGATGCCCGACGCGTTGCGCAACCTGAAACAGGACGAGGCGGAGGCGCTGTTCCGGCGCATCGGAATCACCTTCGCGGTCTATGGCGAGGGCGGCAGCCCGGACCGGCTGATTCCGTTCGACATGTTCCCGCGGGTGTTCTCGGCCGGCGAATGGGCCAAGCTGGAACGCGGGATCAAGCAACGCGCGCGGGCGCTGAATGCGTTCCTCGCCGACGTCTACGACCGGGGCGAGATCGTGCGCGCGGGCCGCATCCCCGGCCGTCTCGTCTATCGCAACGAGGCCTACGAGATCGCGGTGGCGGGCTTCGTGCCGCCGCAGGGCGTGTTCAGCCACGTGGTGGGCATCGACCTGGTGCGGGTCGGGCCGGACGAGTTCTACGTGCTGGAGGACAATTGCCGCACGCCGAGCGGGGTTTCCTACATGCTGGAGAACCGCGAGATCATGATGCGGATGTTCCCGTCGCTGTTCCAGGAGAAGCGGATCGCGCCGGTGGAAACCTATCCGCAGCAGCTCAAGCGGACCTTCGACAGCGTCGCGCCGAAGAAGTGCGAGGGCCAGCCGCGCGTCGTCGTCCTGACGCCGGGGCATTTCAACTCGGCCTATTACGAGCATTCCTTCCTCGCCGACATGATGGGCGTCGAGCTGGTCGAGGGGTCGGACCTGTTCGTGGAGGGCGATTTCTGCTGGATGAAGACCACGGAAGGGCCGCAGAAGGTCGACGTGATCTATCGCCGGATCGACGACGCCTTCCTCGACCCGCTCTGCTTCCGCCCGGATTCGATGCTGGGGGTGCCCGGGCTGATGAACGTCTACCGCTCGGGCGGGGTGACGATCTGCTCGGCGCCCGGGGCTGGGGTCGCCGACGACAAGGCGATCTATACCTTCGTGCCCGAGATGGTGCGCTTCTATCTGGGCGAGGAGCCGATCCTGAAGAACGTGCCGACCTGGCAATGCGCCAGGGCGGACGAGTGCCGCTACGTGCTGGAGAACCTCGCCGAGCTGGTGGTGAAGGAGGTGCACGGATCGGGCGGCTACGGGATGCTCGTCGGGCCGCGCGCCACGCGGGACGACATCGAGCTGTTCCGGCGCAAGATCGAGGAGAATCCCGAGAACTACATCGCCCAGCCGACGCTGGCGCTGTCGGCCTGCCCGACCTTCGTGGAGGAGGGTTTCGCGCCCCGCCACGTGGACCTGCGCCCCTACTGCCTGGTGGGACAGGACGTGGTGCTGGTGCCCGGCGGCCTCACACGGGTGGCGCTGACGGAGGGCAGCCTGGTGGTGAACTCCTCCCAGGGCGGCGGCGTGAAGGACACCTGGGTCCTGGCGGGGGAATGAGATCATGCTGAGCCGGACCGCAGAGAACCTCTACTGGATGGCCCGCTACATCGAGCGGGCCGAGACCAATGCGCGGCTGCTGGAGGTCGCCGCGCGCAACGCGCTTCTGCCCGACACGGCCGGGGGCATGCGCAACGAGTGGGAGTCGGTGCTGCGCGCCTCGGGCAGCCACGCCGCCTTTGTCGAGAAATACGGCGACCCGGTGCAGCGCAATATCGAGACCCACCTGTTCTTCGATCTCGACAACCCCTCCTCGGTCGCCTCCTGCATCCACATGGCGCGGGAGAACGGGCGGATCGTGCGCACGGCGCTGACCACCCAGGTCTGGGAGGCGCTGAACGCGGCCGAGGGCGAGATGCGCGAGCTGGGACGGCAGGAGCGCTCCACGCTCTCGACCTCGGACATGAAGGATTTCGTGCTGCGGCACATGGCCCATATCCGCGGCGCGATCATGGGCAACCAGCTCAGGAACGACGGCTACGACTTCATGAATATCGGCCATTACCTGGAGCGGGCCGATTCGACCGCCCGCATCCTCGACGTGAAGTATTACGTCCTGCTGCCGAACGTCTCGATGGTGGGGTCGGGGCTGGACAATTACCAGTGGCGCACGGTGCTGCACGCGATGAACGCGCAACGCGCCTTCGCCTGGGTCTATGGCGGCGAGGTCACCGCGTCGAAGATCGTCGATTTCCTCGTGCTGAACAGCCAGGCGCCGCGGTCCCTCGTCTCCGCCGCCGACGGGGTGCTGCATCACCTGGAACGGCTGGCCCGGCTCTATGGCCGCAGCTGCGGGGCGACGGCCCGGGGGCGGGAGATGGTGGCGCGCCTGTCGCAGATGACCGTCGCCGACATCGTCGACGAGGGGCTCCACGACTTCCTGCAGGCGCATCTGCGGGATGTCTACGACCTCGGCGTGCAGATCGGCGCCGATTACCTCAGCGGGGAAGCGCGATGAGACTGAAGGTCACCCACCGCACCGAATACGGCTACGACACGCCGAAGCGCCATGTCGTGCAGTCGCTGAGGCTCTGGCCCACGGAGTTCGACGGGCAGGGCGTGGAGAACTGGTCGATCCGCGTCGAGGGGCACGAGGCGGAGCGCGGCGCGGCGTTCCGTGACGGGGCCGGCGACCGGGTCGAGACCGTCTCGCTGCGCCACGTCTCCAGCATGGCGATCGTCGTCGAAGGAGAGGTGGAGACGACGGATCTCAACGGCGTCGTCCGGGGGCTGCGCGAGAAGGTGCCGCCGCAGGCCTATCTGCGTCCCTCGAAGGCGACGCGGCTGAACGGGGCGCTGCGCGACCTGGCCGAACGCGCGGTGGCGGATTGCGACGGCGCGCTGGACCGGGCGCATGCGATCTCCCGCGCCGTGGCCCGGGAAATCGTCTACACGCCCGACTCCACCGGGGCGGAGACCACCGCGGCCGAGGCGCTGGAACTGGGCAAGGGCGTCTGCCAGGACCAGACCCATGCCACCATCGCGCTGGCCCGCGCGGTGGAGATGCCCGCGCGATACGTCGTCGGCTACCTGCATTCGGGCGCCGACGGCGCCTCCCACCAGGCCAGCCATGCCTGGGCCGAGATCTGGGTGGAGGGGCTGGGCTGGGTCGGCTTCGATGCCGCCAACGGCTGCTGCCCCGACGAGCGCTATATCCGGCTGGGATCGGGGATCGACGCGCTGGGCGCGGCGCCGATCCGGGGCCGTGCGAGCGGCCCGGGGAACGAGCGCATGGATGTCGATGTGCGAGTCGTCGAGCAGGAGCAGGCGCAGGCGCAGTCCCAGGGACAGCACCAGCAATAGCCGCCCCCTGAACGTCCGACGGGCGCGCCGCATTGTCGGGGTTCGTGCCCCCGGGCGGCGCGCGGGGCGGAGCGACCGGAGCGACCATGACCTATTGCGTTGGACTTCTTCTGGATGCGGGCTTCGTGCTGCTGTCGGATACGCGGACGAATGCCGGCGTCGACAACATCTCCTGCTACCGCAAGATGTTCACCTACGAGGATCCGGGCGAGCGGGTGATCGCGATCATGACCGCCGGATCGCTCTCGGTCACGCAGACGACGCTGGCGCGGATCGACGAGGCCATCGCCGACCCGGACGAGCGGTCGATCATGACCGCCGGGACGATGCTGGAGGTGGCCGAGATCGTCGGCGAGACCCTGTCGGAGGTGTCGCGGCGCGTCGCCGACCGGATGGGGGACAAGGCCCAGTCGGCGCGCGCCTCGCTTCTTGTCGCGGGCCAGCGCCGGGGCGGGGCACCGCGGCTGTTCCTGGTCTATCCCGAGGGCAACTTCATCGAGGCCACGCCGGACACGCCCTATCTGCAAATCGGCGAGCACAAATACGGCAAGCCGATCCTCGACCGGGTGGTCACGCCCGAGACCTCGCTGCTCGACGCGCAGAAGGCGGCGCTGCTGTCGATGGATTCCACCTTGCGGTCCAATCTCAGCGTCGGCATGCCGCTCGACCTCTGCGTGATCGAAGCGGACAGCCAGCGCATCGCCACGCAGCGCCGGATCGACGCGGAGGACGAGACCTTCCAGGCGATGAGCGCCGCCTGGTCGCAGCTGCTGCGCGACGCGTTCCGCCGCATCGAGGTCTGAGGAGACCGGCCGCCGCGCCGGCATGACTGTTGAGGCGTCGCCTCAAGTTTTCCCTGCAATATCCTGATACTGCGGAAGTGTTCAGGCCGCGAAGAGGTCGAGGATTGCCGCGAGCGCGGGGCCGCGGCGGTCCGGCGTGTCCATCAGCGTCTCGTGGCGTCCGCCCTCGATCATCAGCAGGCGGCCGTTGCGCCAGCCCTGCATCCGGCTGGCCACGGCGCCGCCGTCGATGATCTTCTCGTCGGTGCCCAGCACGGTGACGCAGGGCGTGTCGGGCGAGGGCCGGGGATCGAGCCGGGCGCATTCGATCATCGCCTCGTTGAGCCAGCCGAGGGAAGGGCCGCCCAGCACCAGCTCGGGATGCGCCTCCGTCTGCCGCGCCATCCGGTCGTATTGCGCCGGGTCGTTGGTGAGCAGGTTGGCGTCGAACGGGGTCGCGTTGGGATAGGCGCTGCCCGACGTCCCGGGGGCGTAGAGGTGCGCGAGGCCCATCCGGCGCGCGGTCCAGGACAGGGCCCAGGCCGCCGGGCGGATGCCGGCGGCGAGCGAGATCCCCCACATCGGCGCGGAGAAGGCGGCGCGCTCCGCCGGCAGCCCGTCGATGAGCGCGCGCAGCCCGATGGCCCCGCCCATGGAATGGGCCAGCAGGTAGAACGGGCGCGGCAGGTCGGCCTGCCGCGCATGGGCGAGGAGGGCCGCCACGTCGAGCTGGTAATCGCCGAACCGCTCCACGTGGCCCGGATGGGGATCGGGCAGGAGCCGGTCCGACAGGCCCTGTCCGCGCCAGTCGAGGACCAGCGTGGCGAGGCTTTCCGCGGCCAGATCGCCGATCAGTTCGCCGTATTTCTCGATGTACTCGGTCCGCCCCGGAAACAGCAGGACCGTGGCCCGTGCCCCCTCCGGCACCCATTGCGCGCAACGGATGCGTACGCCATCCCGCGTCTTCAGCCAGAAGGCCTCGGCGCCCGGCGGCGCATCGGCCACGTCGGCGTGGAACGGCGCGTCATCCACGGTTCAGAGCGTCTGCGCGAGCTTCATCGCCTGCCCCATGTCGCCGTCGATCTTCAACCGCCCGGTCATGAAGGCGGCGGTGGGGGCGAGATCGCCCTCGAAGATCTCGCGGAAAGTCTCGGCATCGGCGGTGAGAGTGACGTCCGCCGCCTCGTCGGCGGCGCGGGCGCCCGCGCTGTCGAGGACGATCGTGCCCTCGCCCGAGACGACGAACTTCGCCGATCCGTCGAAGCTGCCCCCGGTCTTGCGGTTCAGCTCGGTCACCGCCCGGTCGATCATTTCGCTCATGGCCCGCGTCTCCTGATTTCGTGTCTTGCCGAGGGGATGCAAAACGGCCCGGGGCTGCTAAGGTCAATGGCGAAATGATCCGACTCTCCTCGATGTCAAAGGCCGCGGCGCTGATCCTCGGCATGTGGTCCGGTGGCGCGGCGGCGCAGGACGCGCAACTCGACGACCTGTTCGCCGCCCTGACCTCGGCCGAGGGGACCGACGCGCAGCAGATCGCCGGGAAGATCGCGGCCGAATGGTCGAAATCGGGGTCGCCCACCGCCGACCTGCTCCTGTCCCGTGGCCGCGACGCGATGGAGGCGGGGGACATGGCCGCGGCGATCGGCCACCTGACCGCGCTCGTGGACCATGCCCCGGATTTCGCCGAGGGCTACAACGCCCGGGCGACCGCCTATTTCAACGATGGCCGCTACGGGCCGGCGATCGAGGATATCCGGCGGGCGCTTGCGCTCTCCCCCCGCCATTTCGGGGCGATGATCGGGCTCGGACTGATCCTCGACGACATCGACGAGCCGGCGGCGGCGCTCGCCGTCTGGCGCGAGGTGGAGCGGCTCTATCCGGCCAGCCCCGAGGCCGCGCGCGCCATCCCCGCGCTGGAACGCGAGGCGGAGGGCAGCGCGCTGTGACCGGCGTGGCCCGCGGGCCACGCGACCGGGCGGGCCCGGGTGCTTCGATCTCTACACCGGCTGCGCGATGTGCTGAGATGCGCCCGACCGCGACAACAAGAATGGCGGCGGCAGAGCAGTAGAGGACATCATGCGGATCATCTGGATGGCCGGCCTGGCGGCGGCCGGTCTTGCGGGCAGTGCCCGGGCCCAAGAGGTCGACGTCACCGGCGGCGAGCTGCGCTTCGGCTACGGGCGCATGGCCGGCGACGAAGGAGGCGACACGCCGTCGAAGACGTCGCTGGAAGGGGCGATGTCGTTCGGGTTCGGCGACCGGTTCGGCGCGCAGGCCGACCTGGCGCTCGACCGGTTCAACGCGGAGAAGGTTTACGGCCAGTCCCTGGTCGCGCACGGCGCCCTCGCGATCAGTCCCCTGACCCATGTGGGTGTCTTCGCCGGCTACGAGAGGGCCGACGGCGCCGACGCGACCTTCTTCGGCGCCGAGGTTGCCGTCGATACCGGCGTCACCGCGATCCAGGGCTACGTCCAGGCCGGGACCGAGCACGGGACCGGGGCCGAGGGCACCATCTGGGGCCTGAAGGGCCACCAGGGGATCACGCCGCAGCTGGATCTCGGCGGCCGGCTGCATCTCGGCTCCTTCGGGGGCGACGTGGACGTGACCCGGGTGGCGGCGACCGCCGGCTACCGGCTGGGCCCGGCGGCGCGGATCGAGGCCGAGCTGGGCACCGCGGATGTGGACGTGCCGGGGCTGGGACGGCGCGACGATGCCTATCTCGGGGTGCAGGCGACCTTCACCTTCGGGCCGGGCCAGGGGGCGACCTTCGGGCGGCGCGGCCTGCTGGACCTGATCCCGGGGGGTTGAGTCCGGGGCCCGCGGCCTTCATCTGGATCGGGCGGCAAGGACGAGGCGTTCATGGCACGGATCACCGCGGTCCTGGGGCCCACCAATACCGGCAAGACGCATTACGCGCTGGAGCGGATGCTGGGCTATCGCACCGGCATCATCGGCCTGCCGCTGCGGCTGCTGGCGCGGGAGATCTACGACAAGCTGGTCGCCCTGCGCGGCCCCTCGGTGGTGGCGCTGGTCACCGGCGAGGAGCGCATCGTGCCGGAGCGGACGCAATACTGGGTCTGCACCGTGGAGGCGATGCCCGAGGCGATGGGCACCGATTTCCTGGCCATAGACGAGATCCAGCTCTGCGCCGATCCCGAGCGCGGCCATGTCTTCACCGATCGGCTGCTGAGGGCGCGCGGCACGGTGGAGACCATGTTCCTCGGCGCCGAGACGATGCGCGGGGCCATCGCCGAACTGGTGCCCGAGGCGGCCTTCGTGCGGCGGGAGCGGTTCTCGACGCTGCTCTACACCGGCAGCCGCAAGATCAGCCGGATGAAGCCGCGCTCGGCCATCGTCGGCTTCTCGGTCGACAACGTCTATGCCATCGCGGAGCTGTTGCGCCGGCAGAAGGGCGGCGCGGCGGTGGTGATGGGCGCGCTCTCCCCCGGACGCGCAACGCCCAGGTGGAGATGTACCAGAACGGCGACGTGGATTACCTGGTGGCGACGGACGCGATCGGGATGGGGTTGAACCTCGACATCGACCACGTGGCCTTCTCCTCCACCCGCAAGTTCGACGGGCGGCGGATGCGCGATCTGCAGCCCAACGAACTGGCACAGATCGCCGGCCGCGCCGGGCGCTACCAGAACGACGGGACGTTCGGGGTGACGGGCGAGGCGCGCCCGCTGGAGGAGGGGGTGGCCGAGGCGATCTGCGAGCACCGCTTCGCGCCGATCCGGGTCCTGCAATGGCGCAACCCGCGGCTGCAATTCGGCTCGCCCGAAGCGCTGATCGCGTCGCTTGAGGAGAAGCCCGACAACGAGCGCCTGGGCCGGGCGCGGGAGGCCGACGACCTCGGCGCGCTGAAGACGCTCGCCGGGGTGCCCGAGGTGCGCGACGCCTGCCGCGACGCCAATGCCGTGCGGATGCTGTGGGACGTGTGTCGCATCCCCGATTTCCGCGGCATCAGCGCGGGCGAGCATGCGGGGATGCTGGAGCGGATCTTCGGCTTCCTGCGCGAATGGGGCCGGGTGCCGGACGACTGGCTGGCCCGGCAGGTGAAGCGGATCGATCGAACCGACGGCGACATCGACACGTTGTCGAAGCGTCTGGCCTATATCCGGACATGGACCTACGTGGCGCAGCGGAAGGGCTGGGTGGATGACGAGCGGCATTGGCGCGAGGCGACGCGCGCGGTAGAAGACCGGTTGTCGGATGCCCTGCACGAGGCCCTGACCCAGAGATTCGTGGACCGGCGCACCAGCGTGCTCCTGCGCCGGCTCAAGCAGAAGGAGGCCATGGTGGCCGAAGTGAATGACAAGGGCGAAGTCACCGTCGAGGGCCAGTATGTCGGCCGGATCGAGGGGTTCCGCTTCCGCCAGGACCGGGCCTCGAGCCCCGACGAGGCCAAGACGCTGCGGCAGGCCAGCACCGCCGCGCTGACGCCGCAATTCCACCTGCGCGCCGACCGATTCTACAACGCGCCCGATACCGAGATCGACTTCACCGAGCAGGGCGGCCTGATGTGGGGCGACCAGGCGGTGGGCAAGCTGACGCGCGGCGACGACCCGCTGAAGCCGCAGGTGCAGGTCTTCGTGGACGAGGAGGCCGGACCGGAGGTCGAGCAGAAGGTGCAGCGGCGGCTGCAGCATTTCATCGACCGCAAGGTCGCGGCGCAGTTCGAGCCGCTGATGGCGATGCGGCGCGACGAATCGCTCGACGGCTTGGCCAAGGGATTCGCGTTCCGCCTGATCGAGGCGATGGGCGTGATCCCGCGCGACGAGGTCGCCGGCGAGGTGAAGGACCTGGACCAGACCGCGCGCAGCGTGCTGCGCAAGCACGGCGTCCGGTTCGGGCAGTTCACCATCTTCCTGCCGGGGCTCTTGAAGCCGGCGCCGACGCGGCTGCGCCTGTTGCTGTGGTCCCTGGCGCAAGGGTTCGACACCTTCCCCGAGAGCCCGCCGCCCGGGCTGGTCACCATCCCGGTGCAGCCGGAGGTTCCGGCGGGAACCTACACCAAGGCCGGATACCGTGTGGCCGGCGAGCGGGCGATCCGCATCGACATGCTGGAGCGGCTGGCCGACCTCCTGCGGCCGCAGGACAAGCGCGGCGGGTTCGAGGCGAGCCCCGACATGCTGTCGATCACCGGCATGACGCTGGAGCAGTTCGCGGCGCTGATGCGCGGCCTCGGCTACAAGGCCGAGGCGGGACAGCGCGAAAAGGTCGCCGGGCCGAAGACGACGGCGCCGGCCGGGGCCGAGGCGGCCAGGCCGACGGGCACGGATCAGGCGGAGGCGGCCGAGGGCGACCCCGAGGAGCCGGCGCAGCCGCCCGAGAGCCCGCCGAGCGAGCCGCCGGGCGCCCCCGATCCCGAGCCGGAGGAAACCCCGCCCGCCCCGCCCTCCGAGACGCCGGGCGATGCCCCGGGCGAGGAGCCGCCCGCGCCGCCGTCCGAGGTGCCGCAGCCGGGCGGGCCGGCCCAGACCCCGATGATGGAGGGGGAGGCCGAGGTCGCCGCGGTGACGGACGAGGCGGTGCAGGCGGCATTGCCGGAACCGCGCGAGCCGGAGATGGAGACCTTCTTCACCTTCACCTGGGGCGGCCGGCCGCGCGGCGGCGGCAAGCCCCGCGGCGAACGGCCGGGGCCGCGCGGCAAGGGCCGCAAACGCCCCGAGAAGGAACAGAAGGCGGGCGGCGACAAACCGCGCAAGCAGGCCGGGTCCGGACCGTCCCGGCGGGACAAGCCGATCGACCCGGACAATCCCTTCGCCGCCGCGCTGATGGGACTGAAGGACCGGAAGTGACGGCGGCGGCCATCCGGCTCGACAAGTGGCTGTTTTTCGCCCGGTTCTTCAAGACGCGCAGCCTTGCCGCGAAGATCGTCGCCCAGGGCGGGGTGCGGGTGAACGGCGCCCGGGTGTCGAAACCCGCGCTGGCCATCCGGGCGGGGGATCTGCTGACCTTCGAGCAGGGGCGGCAGGTGCGCGTGGTGGCCGTGCTCGATTGCGGCGAGCGGCGCGGCCCGGCGGCCGAGGCGGCGGGGCTCTACGAGGATCGCTCGCCCCCGGCGGTGCCGCGTCCGCCCGGCGGGCCACGATACGACAAGGGCGGCCGGCCCACGAAGAAGGACCGCCGCGCGCTCGAGGCCGGGCGGCCGGATCGCGACCGGGGGCCGCTTGAATGATGGACGGGCCTCGTCTACGTCCCGACCGGTAACGAATTGGACGCCCCATGACCTACATCGTCAACGACAACTGCATCGCCTGCAAATACACCGATTGCGTCGAGGTCTGCCCCGTGGACTGCTTCTACGAGGGCGAGAACATGCTGGTGATCCATCCCGACGAATGCATCGATTGCGGCGTCTGCGAGCCGGAATGCCCCGCCGAGGCGATCCTGCCCGACACCGATCCCGAGGCGGAGAAGTGGGTCGAGTTCAACCGGAAATACTCCGAGATGTGGCCGGTGATCGTGACCAAGAAGGACCCCTTGCCCAATGCCGAGGAGATGGACGGCAAGCCGGGCAAGATGGAGCTGTTCTCCGAAGCGCCGGGCGAGGGCGGCTGAGCGGCAGCCGGACCCGCACGACCCGCGCCTACGCCCCTATGGCGGACAGGCCGATTTCGTGGTATATGACTAGGGATTGATCGGATCACGGTCTGGGCGTCGGGAGAAGCTGTTCTTCCGCCGTTCTTTCTCGTGGTCGATCTGGGCCTGTGAAGGAACGTCTGGAAAGATGAGCAAATCCAAGAAGCCGGAATTCCGTACCAACGATTTCGTCGTCTATCCCGCGCATGGAGTGGGGCAAATCCTGTCCATCGAGAAGCAGGAGGTCGCCGGACTTGAACTGGAACTGTTCGTGATCTCCTTCGAGAAGGACAAGATGACGCTGCGCGTTCCCACGCACAAGGCGTCGGAAGTCGGCATGCGGCAATTGTCCACTCCTGAAGTCGTGACCAAGGCGATGACCACGCTGAAGGGCAAGGCCAAGGTCAAGAAGGCGATGTGGTCCCGCCGCGCGCAGGAATACGAGCAGAAGATCAATTCGGGGGATCTGATCGCGATCGCCGAGGTGGTGCGCGACCTGCATCGCACCGACGATCAGCGCGAGCAGTCCTATTCGGAGCGTCAGCTCTACGAGGCGGCTCTCGAACGGCTGATCCGCGAGATCGCGGCCGTCTCGGGCGATGACGAGCCCGCCGCACAGCGCCAGGTCGACAGCGTCCTGGAGGCCCGGCAGGCCGCGGCCTGACCGCGCCCGGCCCCGGGCGGGCCGGGGGCCGCGATGGGCGGCCTCCCCGCCGGTCCGGGCCGGATATGGAGCGCGTCGGCCGGCACCGGGCGGATGGCGCGCCCATGTCAGAAAACGATTTACAGCGGCGCCAACCTCTTCCACCCTCGGGGCCATGACCAGCATGGATGGGAGACCCTCCCGCCCGTTCGGGCGATGCCAGGATCCGTGGCACGGATGCCGGGCCGGGGCCCGGAGGCCGGGACGATGAGGCGCGCGCGGTTCGACGGCTCGTTCACGCAGCAGCGGCCGATCCCGCCCGAGGGGATCGAGGCGGCGGTCGAGGTGCTGCGCAGCGGGCGGCTGCACCGCTACAACGTCGCCCCGGGGGAGGAGGCCGAGGCCGCGGCGCTGGAGCGGGAATTCGCCGCCTTCCAGGGCACGCGCTTCGCGCTGGCGGTGGCCTCGGGCGGGCAGGCGATGCAGATCGCGCTGCGCGCGGCCGGGGTGGCGCCGGGCGCGCCGGTCCTGACCAACGCCTTCACGCTGGCCCCGGTGCCGGGGTCGATCCTGGCGGTGGGCGCGCGCCCCGTCCTCGTGGAGAGCACCGAGGACCTGGTGATCGACATCGAGGACCTGCTGGAGAAGGCGCGCCGAAGCGCATCGCGGACGCTGCTCCTGTCGCATATGCGCGGGCACCTGTGCGACATGGACCGCCTGACCGAGGCGGCCCGCCGCCACGGCATCCGGGTGATCGAGGATTGCGCCCATACGATGGGGGCCTTGTGGAACGGTCGCCGGTCGGGGGCCTTCGGGCTGGCGGGGTGCTTTTCCACGCAGACCTACAAGCACCTCAACAGCGGCGAGGGCGGGCTGCTGGTCTCCGACGATCCCGACTTCATGGCGCGGGCGACGATGCTGTCGGGGTGCTACATGCTCTACGACACGCACGGCGCGGGGCCGGACCCGTCGGTGTTTGCCGATATCCGGCTCGATACGCCGAACATGTCGGCGCGGATGGACAACCTGCGCGCCGCGATCCTGCGGCCGCAGCTGCGGCGCCTGCCGGCGGCGGTGGCCGAATGGAACCTGCGCCACGACAGGATCGTGGACCGGCTGGCGGCGCATCCGGCGATCCGCGTGCCGCACCGGCCGCCGCAGGAGTGCTATGTCGGCTCCTCGGTGCAGTTCCGCGTGCCTGCACTCGGGCCGGATGCCGCGCGGCGCCTGGTGGAGGCCGCGGCGGAACGGGGCGTCGATATCAAGTGGTTCGGCGACCCCGAGCCGGTCGCCTTCACCTCGACCTATCGCAGCTGGCGCTATGTCGCCGAGCAGCCGCTTCCGCGGACCGACCGGATACTCGCGACACTGTTCGACATGCGCCTGCCGCTGACCTTCACGCCGCAGGATTGCGACCAGATCGCCACGCATCTGACGGCGGCGGTGGACGAACTGGGCGTTCCGGCCGAGTGAGGGCACGGCCAACGAAATAACCGGGGCGGACCGATCCGCCGGACCAAGACAGGGAGACAGACAGATGATCAGATCCATCGTGACGGCGGCCATCTTCGCGGCCTGCGGCGCGGGCGCGTCGGCCCAGGACGTGACCATCGGCCATTTCGGCAACCCCACGCCGATGCAGGTCGCCCGCGCCGACGGGGCCTTCGAGGAGGCCACCGGCTGGAACATCGAATGGCGCCAGTTCGCCGCCGGTTCGGAGGTGATCGCGGCGCTGGCCTCGGGCGACGTGCAGATCGCCGAACTGGGCTCCTCGCCGCTGGCGATCGCGACGAGCCAGGGCGTGGACGTGCAGATGTTCATGTTCGCCCAGGTGATCGGCACCGCCGAGAGCCTGATCGCGCGTGAGGGGTCAGAGGTCGAGGAGCTGTCGGATCTGGCCGGCAAGCGGGTGGCCGTGCCGGTGGGGTCGACGGCGCATTTCTCGCTGATGGGGGCGCTCGAACATGCCGGGATCGCCGAGGGAGACCTGACGATCATGAACATGCCCCCCGACCAGATCAACGCCGCCTGGGAGCAGGGCGCGATCGACGCGGCCTTCGTGTGGCAGCCGGTGCAGTCGCAGATCCTGCAATCCGGCGAGCGGCTGGTCGGCGCGAACGAGACCGCCGAATGGGGCTATCCGACCTTCGATGCCTGGGTGGTGAACAGCGGCTTCGCCGGGGAGAACATGGAGGGGGTCGCCGCCTTCGCGCAGGTGATGGACGCGGCCAACATGGCCTATCTGGAGGATCCATCGGCCTGGACGGCGGAGAGCGAGCCGGTGCAGAAGATCGTCTCCCAGACCAGCGCGGCGGCCGAGCAGGTTCCGGGCATCCTCGAAGGGTTCACCTTCCTGCCCCTGTCCGAGCAGATGGGGGAGACCTGGATGGGCAGCGCGCCCGACACGATGAAGGCCACGGCGGAGTTCCTGGCCGAGGCGGGACGGATCGACGCCGCCGCGGAGGATTATTCCGGGTTCGTGAACGCCGAGATCGGCGCCGCCGCCGCCGACTGAGCGCCCACCGGCCCGGCGCGCCGCGCCGGGCCCCCATCCGGGAAAGACCCGCCATGAGCCTGACCATCGACAAGGCGTCCGTCGTCTATCCCGCAGCCGACGGCCGGCCGCCGGTCGAGGCGCTGCACGAGATCAACCTGGAGGTCGGGCCGACCGACTTCGTCGTCGCGCTCGGGGCGTCGGGCTGCGGCAAGTCCACGCTGCTGAACCTGATCGCGGGATTCCTGTCGCCGAGCACCGGCAAGGTCCTGTTGCATGGCGAGCCGGTCGACGGGCCCGGGGCGGACCGGTCGGTCGTGTTCCAGAAGCATGCCCTGCTGCCGTGGCTGAACGTGCGCGACAACGTGGCCTTCGGGCTGAAGATGCAGGGCGTGAGGGAGGCCGAGCGGCACCGGATCGCGGAGAAGTTCATCGACCTCCTGGGCCTCGACGGCTTCCAGTCCTCGCCGGTCTATTCCCTGTCCGGGGGGATGATGCAGCGGGTCGGCATCGCCCGGGCGCTGACCTGCGATCCCACGATCCTGCTGATGGACGAGCCCTTGGGCGCGCTCGACGCGCTGACGCGGGAGAAGGCGCAGGAGCTGATCCTGCGGATCTGGGACGAGACCCACAAGGCGGTGTTCTTCATCACCCACTCGGTCGAGGAGGCGATCTTCATGGGCACGCGGCTGATCGTGATGTCGCCGCGGCCGGGACGGATCGCGCACCAGTTCGACCTGCCGTTCTCGCGCCGGTTCCTCGACGGGGCGCGGGCGCGCGACGTGAAGGCCTCGCGCGAGTTCATCGACCTGCGCGAGGAGGTGCTGGGCATCATCTTCGCCGACGAGGAAGCGGGAGACGCGGCATGACCGAGGAGACCCCCGGGAGCGGCCTGACCAGGGCGGAGAGGGAATTCCAGCGCGGCCCGGGTTTCTGGGCGCGGCTGTCGCGGTCGGGGGCGACCAAGCCCGGGCAGACCTACGGCGTGCCCGGACAGGGGGACACGCTGTGGCTCTCCGTCGCCTCGATCGCCGCGTTGCTGTTCCTGTGGTGGCTGGTGACCTGGGCGGGGCTGGTGGCGCCGCTCTTCGTGCCTTCGCCGGGCGCGATCGTCGCCAAGCTGGTGGATGTCTGGCAGAACGGGTTCACCGGCACGTCGCTCCTGGAGCATATCCTCGTCTCCACCGCGCGGGTCTTCGGCGCCTTCGCGCTGGCCTGTGCGGTGGGCATCCCGCTGGGGATCGCGATGGGGATGAGCCCGGTGATCCGCGGCATCTTCGACCCGCCGATCGAGTTCTACCGGCCGATCCCGCCGCTGGCCTATCTGCCCCTGATGATCATCTGGTTCGGGATCGGCGAGACCTCGAAGGTGCTGCTGATCTTCCTGTCGGTCTTCGCGCCCGTGGCGCTGGGGGCGCGGGCCGGGGTGAAATCCGCCGCGATCGAGCAGATCCACGCCGCCTATTCCTTCGGCGCCTCGCGCTGGCAGGTGATGCGGCACGTGATCCTGCCCTCGGCCATGCCCGAGATCCTCACCGCCATGCGGATCGGCATCGGCTTCGGCTGGACCACGCTGGTGGCCGCCGAGATGGTCGCGGCGACCGAGGGGCTGGGTTACATGGTGCTGTCGGCCAGCCAGTTCCTGCAGACCTCGACCGTGATCATGGGGATCATCGTGATCGCCGCCATCGCCTACGCCTTCGACCTGCTGATGCGGTTCGTCGAACGCAAGGCGGTGCCGTGGAAGGGCAAGATGTAGGACGCCCTTCGGGCAGCGAGGTGCGGGGCGGATCAAGCCCATTCCGGCTGCCCGATCTTTCGGCAAGCATGCCCAATGATGCATCGCCCGGACCGCCCTGTGCGTTCGTGTCGCATACTCTCGGGCGGCTTGCGGGGCGGTGCGGCCATTGCCGTTTCCGGTAACGGCCTAAGCTTCCCGAGACATGGAATTGAAGGGAAGCGCACGATGGCTGCCACTGATCACGTCACCATGCAACTCCGCGACCGGCCCGAATTCTCCAGCAGATCGTCCGTCCTGACCTATCCGGAGACCGCGACGGTCAAGGAGGCGGTCGCCGGGATGTCGGAGAAGAATTACGGCTCCGCGGTGGTCGTGGACGACGACAGGAAGGTGATCGGCATCGTCACCGAGCGCGACATCATGAAGAAAGTGGTGAACGGAGGGCTCGACCCGACCTCGACCAAGCTCTCCGACATCATGACGCGCGACATTCGCATGGCGCGCGAGACCGACGACGTGCTGGACTGGCTGCGGATCATGTCGAACGAGCGCTTCCGCCGCCTGCCGGTGGTCGACGAGGAGGGGCGGATCAAGGCGATCTTCACCCAGGGCGATTTCGTCTCCTACACGTGGCCGGACCTGATGTACCAGGCGGGAAACCTTGCCCGCGCCACGATCGGCCGCAACTGGGCCGTGATCCTCATCGTCGGCGGGGTGGCTGTTTACTCGCTCCTGATGCTCCTCGTCTTCGGCATCGTGCTCTGAGCGGCGGCGGCCCGGCCGTCCCCATGGGCGGCCGGGCCCCGCGTCAGAGCCCCTTGGCGCGGTAGCTGGTGGCGATGCGCTCCACCGCGACGAGATAGGCGGCGGTGCGCAGGTCGCCGACCTCGGGCCGCGCGTGCCACATCTCGCGCATTGCCTGGTAGGCGATCCGCATCGTGTCGTCGAGGCCCGAGCGGACCAGCGTCAGCTCGTCGGATCCCTGCAGATAGCGTTCCTTGAACTGGGGCGTCATGGACCAGGCGTCGCCCATATACGCGTCGAGCCGTTCCAGCTCGTTGACGATCAGGTTCTGGCGGGCCTCCTCGGCGCGGCGCTGCATCCGGCCGAAGCGGATATGGCTGAGGTTCTTGACCCATTCGAAATAGCTGACGGTGACGCCGCCGGCATTGGCGTACATGTCGGGGATGATGATCGTGCCACGGTCGCGCAACAGGTCGTTGGCCCCGGCGGTGATCGGGCCGTTCGCGGCTTCGATGATCAGCGGCGCCTTGATCCGCTCGGCATTGTCGAGATGGATGACCCCTTCGAGCGCGGCGGGAATGAGGATGTCGCACTCCTCCTCCAGCAGGCTGGAGCCGTCCTCGACGAAGGTGGCATCGGGATATCCCTTCACGCCGCGATGTTCGCCGATCCACTTGTGCACGCGCTCGATGTCGAGCCCGCCCTCGCGCCACAGGGCGCCGTCGCGCTCGATGATGCCCTGCACGATCGCGCCGTCTTCCTCGGAGAGGAACTTGGCGGCGTGGTAGCCCACGTTCCCGAGGCCCTGGATGATCACCTTCTTGCCGTCGAGGTCGCCCGAGAGCCCGCTGCGCTTCACGTCCTCGGGGTGGCGAAAGAATTCCTGAAGCGCGTATTGCACGCCGCGCCCCGTCGCCTCGGTGCGGCCCTTGATGCCGCCGGCATGGGTCGGCTTGCCGGTGACGCAGGCCGCGGCGTTGATGTCGGTGGTGGCCATGCGGCGATACTGGTCGGCGATCCAGGCCATCTCGCGCTCGCTCGTGCCCATGTCGGGGGCAGGGACGTTCTGGCTGGGATGGATCAGGTCGCGCTTGGCCAGTTCGTAGGCGAAGCGGCGGGTGATCTGTTCCAGCTCGTGCTCCTCCCATTCCAAGGGGTCGATGCACAACCCGCCCTTGGAGCCGCCGAAGGGCGCCTCGACCAGGGCGCACTTGTAGGTCATCAGCGCGGCCAGCGCCTCGACCTCGTTCTGGTTCACCGAGGTGGCGTAGCGGATGCCGCCCTTGGCCGGCTCCATGTGCTCGGAATGGACCGAGCGATAGCCGGTGAAAGTGTGGATGTGGCCGCGCAGGCGCACGCCGAAGCGCACCGTGTAAGTCGAGTTGCAGACGCGGATCTTCTCCTCCAGCCCCGGGCTCAGGTCGCTCAGCGCGGCCGCCCGGTTGAACATGAGGTCCACGCTGTCGCGGAAACTCGGCTCGATCCGGTGTGACGTCTTGGTATCCATGGCTCGCTCCTCCCATTTGCCGCGATGCCGGCCCGGGGAGCCTCGCAATCCCCGGGCCGATTGCCAAGCGTTCGATCGCCTGGCCGTCGCCTCATTCCCCGCGCACGGGCGCCGGCGCGGCGGACCAGGAGCGCGCCATCACTGCGCCGAAAGCCACCCAGTCGGGGTGACCGGCCTCCGCCTCGGCCAGCCACCGCTCGGCCTCGGCCCGCTCGGCGGGCGGGAAGGCGGCGAGGAGGTCGGCGAGGTCCGGCGCGGGGCGGGGTGCGTCGGTGGCGTAGCGGATCGTCACCGTGCCCGGGGTAAAGGCGTCGAGGGACTGCGCCATTTCCTCGCCCGGCCAGACCAGCCGCATCGCAGCGCGACCGGGGTCGTAGGCGGCGGTGAAGAGCGTGCCGAAGCCGCCCGAATAATCGGTCTGGCGCAGGGGCGCGTCGAGAAAACGCGCCAGGGCCGGATCGCCCGGATCGCCGTCGCGGGCGATTCGGGCCAGTTCGGCCCGGCGTTCCACCGTGCGGGTGATGGCGGCGCGGTCGGGCAGGGGGGCGTCGAGCTGGTGATTGGTGGCGATGGCGGGCGTGCGCGGCGTGGCGCCGCCGCCGGCATGCATCTCCACCGAGGCGGTGCGCCCCGCCGCATCGGCCAGAACCAGGTTGTAATCCATGTGGGACGGCAAACGGTCCAGCGTGGCCAGCGCCTCGGGCACGTCGGCACAGGTCTCCAGCACATAGCGGAGGATCGTGCAGATGCCGAAGCCTTCGCCCACGGTCCGGCTGCCGCCATAGGCCAGGGCCACGGCGAGGCCGTCGCCGTTGATCCCGTCCGACAGGCCCCAGAGGAATTCCACCATGCCCATGACCGGCTTCAGCCATTCGGTGCGCAGCAGGAGTCCCTCGTTGAGATCCGGCGAGAGGTCATAGTTGCGGATCAGGCGCGTCTCGCCGCCTTTCGACAGCGCCGCGAGGGAGCAGCCGCCCAGATAGGGCGGCGGGCACCAGGCCGACAGGAACCGCGCCGCGCGGTCGCCGCCGCCGGCGAGATCGGCCAGCCGGGCGTGGACCGGCGCCAGTTCGGGCATGTGCCGGGCGAGGGCGTCCTCGCAGGCCTGGCGGGAGGGGCCGTCATCGCCGCCACGGGCGGTGAACCAGGCGCGGTAGGCGGGCCAGGAGTAATCCCAGCGGGCCCGCCATTCGGGCCCGGGAGCGGCCTCGGCAACGGCGTCGAAGGTCAGGGAATGGGTCATGTCGATTGCTTCCGGTTCGGGGCGGCGCGATCGCCGCCGGGCAGGAGAGGGCCGTCCGGCGCCGCGGGGGGCGCCGGGCGATTCCGGTGCGGTCGTAGGCGCCGAGGGGATCACCCCCGCGCGGCGACCTCGTCGAAGAAGCGGAGCATTTCCGCCGAGGCATCGGGCCCGTCGGGATCGGCGTAGGACCCGGCCCGGTCGCCGCCCGACCAGGCATGGCCGGCGCCGTCGATCGTCCACAGTTCCGATCCCTCGGGCGTGGTCAGGCGCGACCAGCTGCGGGCGCCGTCGCGATGGCGCGTCTCTACCCCGTCCTCCGGCAGGAGCGCGCGGGCATTGGCCGGGGCGACGGTGGTGTCGGCGGTACCGTGGAACACGATCGCCGGGATCGCCACCGCCCGTCCGGACCGCTCGCCGCGCATCGCGGCGAAGGCCGAGGGAATGTCGCGGGCCGATCCGGCGGGCAGGCCCGAATGGATCCCCACCGCGGCGAAGAGATCGGGATGGGTCTCGGCCAGGACGGCGGCCATGGCGCCGCCCGCCGACAGGCCGGCGGCGTGGATGCGCCCCGCGACGGCGAACTCGGCGGCCAGGTCGCGGGCGATTGCGGCGAGGATCGCGGGTTCGCCGCCCCCCGCGCCCTGGTCCTCGGGGCGGAACCAGTTCCAGCAGGACTGCATGTTGTGGGCGCCGGTCTGCGCCGGGTAGGCGACGAGGTATCCCGCCGCCTCGGCGGCATGGTCCATCCGCGTCCCGAGGGCGAAATCCTCCGGCGACTGGGTGCAGCCATGCAGCATCAGGACGAGGCCGTTCGGCCCGTCCTCGCGCGCGGAGGGGACGAAGAGGCGCACGTCGCGGCCGGCGATGCGCCGCATCTCGACGGTAGCGCCCTCGGGGACGGGGGCGCGGCGCAGGGCGCCGGATTTCCCGGCAAGCCCGTTCAGGCCGGGCAGGCCGTCCATGCCCTGCAGGCCGTTCAGGCCCGGAAGGCCGTCCATCCCCGGACGCTCCCCCATGCCGGGCAGGCCGGAGAAGGCATCGAGCCCGGGCATGGCGGGCCGCGTCATCCGGGCTGTCGCGCCGTTCGGGGCTGAGGGGGCGGCCGTGTCGGGCCAGGCGCGGAGGGCCGGGTCCGGCTGCGGCCCGGGCCGGGTCGTTCGCTCCCTTGCCTGGGCAAGGCGAGCGCAAGGTCCGCACTCGCCGTCGTCCTCCGGTTCGGGCGCGGCCCCACCGGCCAAGGCCGACTGGATGATGGCTGTGGCGGCACCGGGATCGCCGGCACGCGTCGACTGGAGCGCCCGGCGCAGCGCCGTCGCGAAATCGTCTGTCATCGATGTAGTCCTCGGTCGGGGGCCGCGGCCCCTCAGGTGATGCGGTCGGAGAGGGCGGCGCGGACCTCCTTGGTGGCCTGCAGGGAGCCCAGCACGCTGAGAGATCCGATCGTCTCCCGCGCAAGCTCGGCGTCCACGTCGCTTTCGATCCGGGCCAGCCCGACGACCCGCAGGTGCAGGACCTCGCCGGTCTCGCGGAGTGCCTCGAGCTCGGCGCGGGTGACGTCGAACAGGCCCATCTCGAAACGGTGCCGCGCGACCGACTGGTCGACGGCCCGCGCCTCGGCGGTCAGCTGGGTGCGGATCGCCGAGCGGATGAAATCTGTGCGGTTGGAATAGAATCCCTCGCGCACCAGAAGGTCGATCCGGCCCAGGTCGACATGGCCGAGATTGATGGTGATCTTCTCCGTGTCGCCGTGGCGATCGGGTAGTCTGTGAATCTTCGGCATGGCTATCTCCATCCAAGTGGATGTTACATGGATGGCATTGGCGCGGAGCGCAAGTGGAACCGCCGGTTTCCCTTGCGTCGCCCGATGGAACGGGACAGCCGGCGCGCGGCGACGCGGCGACGCGGCGCCTGGCCGGGGCCGGCGCGCAGTCTGTGGGCCGCCGGGGCTGTCCCGCGGTCGTCAGGCAGGCCGTCTGGGACGCGTGCAGGTGATCGTCGCGGCGACATCCGGACCGGCGCGCACGCCAGCCGTCATGGGGCCTGGGGCCGGGCCCGTTTGGCCTGGGCCCCGAAGCGACCGGAGTGCTGCGGCTGAAGGGGATGACTGACGACCGGGGGCGCGCGCCGATGAGCCGCCGCAGCAAAAGGGCGATGGCGCGCGCCTTGCCCTCCTTCGGGCTGCGGCCGTTCCGGATCGTGGCCAAACGCGGTGGCGCCGGCTCCGCGGGGCCGGGATCGGGCGGCATCGCCACATGGCCGGGAGTTGTCGCGGTGCCCGCAGCGCCGGCGATGTCGCGGCGGGTGGCCGTGGGCAAGGCGCGCCCGGTTATCGGATTGCCGCGCCGGTGCCGGGGGCCGGGCCCCGAGGGCCCGGCCGGATGGGGGCGTTACGCGGCGCGGCGCGGACGGCGGCGCCGGCCGGGTGCCGCGGCGGGGGCACCGCGGCCGGGGCCGCCGGGCTTGCCACGTCCGGCCCCGCCCTTGCGACGGCCCGGTGCTTCGGCCGCCTCGGGCGCCGGCCGCCGCCCGCTGGCGACGGGAACCTCGCTCTTCATGAGCTTCTCCACCTGGCGCAGCAGATCGCCCTCCTCGGGGGCGCAGAAGGCGATCGCCTCGCCCTCGCGTCCGGCGCGGGCGGTGCGGCCGATGCGGTGGACGTAGTTGTCCGGCACGTCAGGCAGTTCATAGTTGATGACGTAGGACACGCCGGGGATGTCGATGCCGCGCGCGGCCACGTCGGTGGCCACCAGCGTCGTGATCGTGCCCTCCCGGAACGCCTTGATGGCGCGGTCGCGCTGTCCCTGGCTCTTGTTGCCGTGGAGCGAGGCGGCGTCGAACCCGTCGGCCACGAGGCCCTTCATCAGCTTCTCGGCGCCGTGCTTGGTGCGGGCGAAGACCAGCGTCAGGGCGCCCGGATCGCGCGACAGCACCTCGCGCAGCTTGGCGGGCTTGTCCGGCTTGGGCAGGAAATGCACCGACTGGGTGATCTTGTCGGCGGCCTTGCCCGGCGGCGCCACCTGGACCCGCACCGGGTCGCTCAGATAGGCGCGCGACAGCTCCTCCATCTGCTTGGGCATGGTGGCCGAGAACAGCATCGTCTGCCGCGGCGTGCCGAGGCGCGGCGCGATCTTGCGCAGCGCGTGGATGAATCCGAGATCGAGCATCTGGTCGGCCTCGTCGAGCACCAGGTGGCCGACCTGGCCCAGATCGACAGCGCCGCGCTCCATCAGGTCGATGAGCCGGCCCGGCGTGGCCACCAGCACGTCGGTGCCGCGCGACAAGAGGCTGATCTGGCGGTTGATCGACTGGCCGCCGACGACGGTGGCGACGCGCAGCTTCGTCCCCTCGGCCAGCGGCCGCAGGCTGTCGGCGATCTGGTTCACCAGTTCCCGAGTGGGAGCCAGGATCAGCGCCTTGGCGGTCTTCGGAGCCGGCTTGCCGCCGCGCTCGGTGAGATGGGCGACCAGCGGCAGGCCGAAAGCCAGGGTCTTGCCGGTCCCGGTCTGGGCGATGCCGAGAATGTCGCGCCCTTCCAGCGCGGGCGGAATGGCCTGGGCCTGGATCGGGGTGGGGGTGGAAAAGCGTCCGCGCTCCAGCGCGGCGTTCAGGGTCGGCGAGAGGCCGAGCATGTCGAAATCGAACAAGGGATCATCCTTCGTGGGCCGCGCATGGCGCATCGCGCCCGGACGACCGGTTTCAGGGCCGCGGGAACGCGGCGGTGAGGGTCCGCGCGGCCTCGCGGCGGGCAGAACTCCGCCCCGCCATCCGGCCGTCGCAACAGGTACCCTGCGTGATGGGAACTGGAATCCGGGTCGCTGAGGACCCGTCCGGGCCCGGCTTGCTCACGCGGCAGCGCAGCGATCCCGTTGCATTTCGACCCTCGCGCCCCGCCTGTCAAGGGCTTCCTGCCCGCGGCGGCGCATCCTGGACGGCAGCGGCGGGGCGGTGCCGGACCGCTCCGCCGCCCATCGGCGTCATCCGAGCTGATCGGCCAGCAGCCGCGCGACCTCCTCGGAGGACATCGGGTTCTGGCCGGTGATCAGGCGGCCGTCGGCCACCGCCTTGGGCTGCATGTCGGGCCCCGGCTGGAAATCGGCGCCCAGTTCGCGCAACCGGGACTCGAGCAGGAACGGCACGACGTCCTGAAGGCCCGTGCCCTCCTCCTCGCTGTCGGTGAAGGCCGAGACCTTGCGCCCCTTCACCAGGGGTGCGCCGTCGATCTCGACGCCGACGAAGGCGGCGGGGCCGTGGCAGACCGAGGCCAGCGGCTTGCCCTGCTGCCAGGTCTCGGCGAGGAAGCGCGCCACCGCGTCCGAGCTGGCGAGATCCCAGACCGCGCCATGCCCGCCGGGCACGAAGACGGCGTCGAAGGCATCGGGCGTGAGATCGGACAGATCGGCCGGCCCCTGCAGGAGCGCCATGGCCGCCGCGTCGTCCTTGAAGCGGGCGGCGGCGCCCTCGCCCTCGGGCTCGGAATTGGGGTCGACCGGAATCGGCGCGCCGCCGATCGTGGCCACGGTCACCTCGTGGCCGGCGTCGCGCAGGATGTAGTAGGGCGCGGCGAGCTCCTCCAGCCAGACGCCGGTCTTGTTGCCGGTATCCCCGAGTTCGGCATGGGCGGTGGACAGGATCAGGATCTTGGCCATGGTCGTGTATCCTTTCGGTCATGGGTCGCCGGAAGAGCGTCTGCGGCGCCTGCCGGTTCCGCGCGGGGGGCGGCGACCCCGGCGCCGTCACAGGGTCTTGAGATACTCGATCAGCGCGGCGCGGTCCCCGGGTGGGAGCGCCGTGCCGTAATCGTGGCCGCCATTGCCGTAGCCCGGCAGCGTGGTGTCGTAGATCCGGCGCCGGGCCTCCGCGTCGGGCTCGGCCGATTGCCCCGCATCGAGTACGTCATGCGCCCACCCCAGGGAATTGGGATCGTAGCGGCGGGGATCCGTGCGATGGCGCCAGTAGGTCGGGCGGTCCGTCGACAGGAGCGCGGCCATGTCGGGGACCGAGCCGTTGTGCAGGTAGGGCGCGGTGGCCCAGACTCCGTCCAGCGGCGGCGCGATGTAGCCGGGGGCCGGCGCGGCGCTGCCCGGTGCGCCATAGGGCGACCGCGCGATCCACTCGTAGAACCGGTCGCGCGAGCCGTCGGTGGCGGCGGTGGCGTAGGCCGGATCGGTGCCGATCTCGTCGAGCGGATAGACGCGGTTGGGATAGGTTTCCTCGTCGCCGTAGGTGCCGTGGCAGGCGCTGCAGTCGCGGGCGAAGATCGCCTCGCCCGCGGCGGCGCGCCCGGCATCGACGGGACGGGGGAAGGGCGGCGGTTCGAGCGTCGCGATATAGGCGCGGATGTCCCCGGCATAGCGTGCGACCTCCCGGGCCTCGTCGGTGCTCTCGACGCAGAGCATGGAGGCGAGCAGCATGAAGCGCGAATGGTCGCCGCGACCGATGGTGGTGTAGAACATCGCGTTCTTCTTCGCCATTCCCCACCAGGGCGGCACGCTGATCGGCAGGGGGTCCTCGGGCGGTGGCTCGATCAGCGGCTCCGGCGACCATTCCAGCGTCTCGGGATCGCGATGCGCCATCAGCGCCCAGGTAAGGTTCGGCGCCGGGTTCACCCCCACCGTGCGGGTGCGGATATAGGGGGCGATGCCCTCGATCCGGTCGGCCCAGTGTTCCCAGGCGGCGGTTTCCGCCGGCCCGCGGACATAGGCACCCGCGCGCAGCGCGAAATCGGCCGGATCACGGGTGAAATCCCCGAATTCGTTGCCGAGGCCCACGATCAGCTCGTCCTCGATGCGGGCCGCGTGGCAGGTCAGGCAATTGCTCGCCACGACCTCGACGCCGTCGGCGTCGACATGGGCCGTCGCGGCCGGGGGCAGTTCGGCGTTGCGCCCCTCGCGGCCGGGCAGCGGGCTTTCCTCGGGCGGGTCCGGGGCGATGCGGCGCCAGGCGTCGTAGGGAATGCCACAGGAGACGTAGGGGGCGTTGACCAGAGCGCGGTAGCCCGCCTCGGGATCGCCCGGGGGCTGCTCGACGGCCGGGACCGGACCTGTCTCGGAGCGGTATGTCGCGCCGTCGATTCCGTCGTCCTCCCGGCATCCGGCGAGGAGCAACGCCGCCGCACCGAGCAGCACCGCGAGGGGCAGGGGCGCGTGGCGGGTCACGGCCCTGCCTCGCCCGTGCTCAGGAACGTGCCAAGCCCCGTGACGGCCGCGCCGTCCCGCCGGCCCGAAACGGCGACGCTCCCCGTTGATCCCGGCAGGAGGAAATCCTGCGCCGGCGCTTCGACCAGCGGCGCAATGCGCAGATCCAGGCCCGCGCCCGTGAGTCGGAGGCCGCCCGGAGCTGCCTCATCGGCGGAGGAGAGAGCGATCCGGTCGCCCGTCAGTGCGACCGCCTCGCCCGTGGACGGAACGATCACCCCGTCCAGCGTCGCGTTGCCGCGCCCATCCCGACGCCGCGTGCGCAGAAGCGACAGGTCCGTGCCGTCGTCGAGCTGCAGGATCAAACGGTCGTAGGCCAGCGGGCCGCCCGGCAGCGGCATCTCGCCCCAGGCGCGGTCCAGCCAGGCGCTGCCGGTCACCGCGCGGGCCTCCTCGCCGTGCCCGATCCGGCCCTCGACCGCGAGGCGTGGCAGGGCGAAACCGCGCAGGGGTGCCTCCGCGCCGCCGGAGGCCCGGGGCGGCTTCGCGGGCGTCAGAACGAGGTGGACAGGCCGCCCGTTGACGCTGGCCTCCAGAGTCAGCGCGCCGTCCGCCTCGGCGCCATGGCGCAGCTGCCAGTGATCGATCCAGACCGCGGGTACGCCGGGATCGTGCCCGGCCAGCCCGCCGCCGCGGCTGAACCGCTCCTCGCCAAGGGCGCGGGCCACGGTCGGATCCTCCAGCGTCACATGCGCGCGGTAGAGCGCATGCGGCAACCAGGGCGGGTCCGACGGGTCGGACACGCCGGCCTTCAGGCCGAAGCGCGACAGCGAGAAGGCAAGGCCGAGGGGCCTGCCGGCGTCATCGCGCAGATGGGCGGCGATCGTCCAGGTTTCCGCCCGGGCGGCCGGATGCGCGCCGTGATCGGCGGGCAGCGATACCCGCCACGGGCCGGAGGGCCGCGCGAAGCCGTCGTCGTCGGCGGGCTCGGGCAGATCCTCGAGGATCGCGGCCAGCATGGAGGCAGGCGCGGCGGGCTCGGGCGCGGTCTCGTGCCCGCGCAGGAACAGGCCCCCGCCAATCGCCACCGCGGCGGCGAGCAGCGTGGCGGCCAGCAGGCGGGCCGGGGAGCGCCCCCGGCGCGTCATGTCGCCGACCGAGGCCGCGGCGGAGCGCACGCGCCGCCGGTCGCCGCGCCCGCATAGACGGGACGCCGGGCCGGGGCCTCCATGTCTCTCCTGTCGCGCATGTCGTTCCTCGCTGCCGCGCCGCCGGTGCGGCCTGTCCCATCCAGCACCGGGCCCGGCATCGCCGTCAATGCGGTGGGGTGTCCGCCCCGGACCGGGCGCGCCGTTCGACCGGCGGCGCCCGATCGACTGCTGACGGATCGCGCTTTGCGTGTCATGCAGGCGTAACATGGATTTGCCAATCAGCGAGTGCGAGCGAACGGAGGCTGCGCCATGAAATTCACGATCTTCGATCCCAAGAACCGCTCCCAGCGCGCGGATGCCGCCGATGACATCGGCGTCAACGCGCCGGCCGTCCCCACCATCGGGGACGTCATCGCCCGGCGCTACAATCGCCGCGACATCATGAAGGGGGCGCTGGGATACACCGCGATCAGCGCCGCGGTGAGCCCGATGGCGCTGGTCGCCGGCGGCGCGCGGGCGCAGTCGGCCTCCCGCTTCGAATTCGACGAGATCGAGGCGGGCGTGAGCGAGACCCACGTCATCGCCGACGGCTACGAGGCCGACATCCTGATCCGCTGGGGCGACCCGGTTCTGCCCGGCGCGCCGGAATTCGACGTGAACAACCAGACCGCCGCGGCCCAGAACCAGCAGTTCGGCTACAACTCGGATTTCATCGGCACGATCCCGCATCCCGAGGCACCGGACGATCCGGACCGGATGATCCTCGTGAACAACCACGAATACACCAACGAGGAGCTGATGTTCCCCGGCATCGGGGTTCAGGACGACGCGCAGACGGATGCCGAGGGCAACGAGGTCGCGCCGGCCTTCGCGGGCATGACGGAGGAGCTGGTGAAGATCGAGAAGGCGGCCCATGGCGGCAGCGTGGTCGAGATCCGGCGTGGCGAGGACGGCCTGTGGTCGGTGGTGCGCGACAGCCCCTACAACCGCCGCATCACCGCCGACACGCCGATGCGGATCTCCGGCCCCGCGGCGGGGCACGAGCGGATGAAGACCGGTGCCGACCCGAGCGGCACGGAGGTGCTCGGCACGTTCAACAATTGTGCGGGCGGCATCACGCCCTGGGGCACCTGGCTGATGGCGGAGGAGAACTTCCACGGCTATTTCTGGTCCGACCGCGAGGCGGACCAGGCGGGGGAGGTCTCGGACGATCCCGACCGGATCCTCGCCTCGCGCTACGGGCTGCCGGGCAAGTGGTATGCCTGGGGCCGGTTCGACAGCCGCTTCAACATGGACGAGGAGCCCAACGAGCCCAACCGCCACGGCTGGGTGGTGGAGGTGAACCCGGCGGATCCCGAAGCGACGCCGGTCAAGCGCACCGCCATGGGGCGGTTCAAGCACGAGGGCGCGATGCCCGGCGTCACGCCGGATGGCCGCGTGGCGATGTTCATGGGCGACGACGAGCGGTTCGACTACGTCTACCGGTTCCTGACCGCCGATGCCTACGATCCCGAGAATCCCGATCCCGACCTGCTCGACCGGGGCACGCTGTCGGTGGCGCGGTTCAACGACGACGGCACCATGGACTGGCTGCCGCTGGTGCACGGCGAGGGACCGCTGACGGCGGAGAACGGCTTCGCCGACCAGGGCGACGTGCTGATCCAGACCCGGCGCGCGGCCGATTTCCTGGGCGCCACGCCGATGGACCGGCCCGAGGACGTGGAGGCGAACCAGGAGACCGGGCGCATCTACTGCATGCTGACCAACAATACCCGGCGGCAGCCCGGCGACGAGAACGCGGCCAATCCGCGGGCCGAGAACGCCTTCGGCCACATCATCGAGATCATCGCGCCGGAGGGCGATTTCGCCGCCGATACGATGGACTGGGAGATCCTGGTCAAGTGCGGCGACCCGGCCGTGGCCGAGGTGGGCGCCACCTTCTCGCCGGCCACGTCGGAGAACGGCTGGTTCGGGATGCCGGACAACTGTGCCGTGGATGCGGCGGGGCGGCTCTGGATCGCGACCGACGGCAACTCGGCCGAGGAGACGGGGCGCGCCGACGGGCTCTGGGCGATGGAGACCGAGGGGGAAATGCGCGGCACGTCGAAGCATTTCTTCCGGGTGCCCGTCGGCGCCGAGATGTGCGGGCCGTGGTTCGCCAACGAGGACCGGGACCTGTTCCTGGCCGTCCAGCACCCGGGCGACGGCTCGACCTTCGCCGAGCCCTCGACCCGCTGGCCGGATTTCCAGGACGGCATGCCGCCGCGCCCGGCGGTGGTGGCGGTCCGCAAACAGGATGGCGGCCGGATCGGCTAGGGCATCGGGCGGAGCCGCGGGCGTGGGCCCGCGGCCCCGCCCGTCTCGCCCGTGCCACCCCCCGAGGTCGACGGCGCCCCGTCGACCCCCCAACCGGGCAGCGCGCAAGTCGCGGGCCGGAATGCGCGAGTTTCCGCAACCACAGCTTGCCGTACGGTAAATTCCCTTAGGCGATTCGCCCTCTCGGATGTAATCTGCCGCAAGTTGGATTTTGGTGAGTGGGGTGGCCATGCCAAGATTGACGACATTTCTGATCGACATCACCCGGGACACGCTCTCGATCGAGGAGAAACGCGTGACCGAGACGGCGCGTTTCGCCGAGGATCTCGGGGCCGACAGCCTGGACTGCGTCGAACTGATGATGGCGCTGGAGGACAGGCTCGGCATAGAGTTCTCGGACGACGAGCTTCCCGCGCTGACCTCGGTCAAGGCGGTGGCGGATTATCTCAAGTCTCGTGCGTGGGACAGGCCCGCGGTCCGGTCCCTGCTCGCGGCCTGAGGCGTCGCTGGCCAACCGGGTCCAGGTTTCCGAGGGCAGGCGGGGAATCATCTCGTCCCGGTCGCCGGGCGGAAGGTCGAAGCGGCCCTCTCCCCGACGCCCGGCACAGAAGCCGGCCCGGGCCGCCTCGATCCCTCGCGGCTGAAAGAGACGAAGGTCCACCGGATGTGACGCGGACTGCCCAGGCTCGCGCGGCCGGGCTTCATGACCCGCGCGCCCTGCGACCCGGGGATGACGGTGTTCGCATCCCCCGGGCGGATCATTCCGATCGCGCATATGGCCGCGGGTGAGGTAGGTCGCCGGGCTCAGGCAGATATGGGGGCGCAGCTCGACGCCCGGCCCGCGACCAATTCCACCGACCCTGTCCGGTCGAGGAAGACGAACGGGCCGACCATCCGCCGCGTCTGCGCGGACAGGACGCGGTGCATCTCCAAATCGTCCGGGTCTCGGGCGCGGCATTCCTCCGCTCGGCCCTTGTCAGATCCCTCTGCGGTTGCCTACCACGGCGGGCGCGAGCGGCGTGCCGCCACAGGGACAGGGGGAGACCATGAGCGATTTTCTGAGCGCGGTGAGCGCATTCGTCTGGGGCGTGCCGTTGCTCGCCCTGCTGCTGGGGACGGGGCTGTACCTCACGGTCGGCCTGCGGTTCCTGCCCTGGCGCCGGCTGGGCTACGGCGTGCGGATGATGCTGCGCGGCCGCAAGGCGCGGCAGGGGGACGAGGGCGAGATCACGCCCTTCCAGGCACTGATGACGTCGCTCTCGGCGACGATCGGCACCGGCAACATCGCCGGCGTGGCCACGGCGATCTTCCTCGGGGGGCCCGGCGCGGTCTTCTGGATGTGGGTCACCGCGCTCGTGGGCATGGCGACGAAATATTCCGAGGCCGTCCTGGCGGTGCAGTACCGCGAGACGGATCAGGACGGCCGCTTCGTCGGCGGGCCGATGTACTATATCAGGAACGGGCTGGGCTCCGGCTGGGCGTGGCTCGGCGGCGCCTTCGCGCTCTTCGCCGCGATCGCGGCCTTCGGGATCGGCAACACCGTGCAGTCTAACTCCGTCGCCCGGGCGCTGGAGGGCAGTTTCGGCATCCCCTACCTGGTCACCGGCCTGGTGCTGGCGGCCCTCACCGCGCTGGTGATCATGGGCGGCGTGCGGCGCATCGGCGCCGTGGCCGAGCGGCTGGTGCCGCTGATGGCGGTCCTCTACATGGGCGGGGCGCTGGCGATCCTGCTGGCCAATATCGTCGACATTCCCGCCGCCATCGGCCTGATCTTCAGCGACGCCTTCACCGGAACGGCGGCGACGGGCGGCTTCGCCGGCGCGGGCATCCTGATGGCGATCCGGTTCGGCGTGGCGCGCGGCATCTTCTCCAACGAGGCGGGGCTCGGCAGCGCGCCGATCGCCCATGCCGCCGCCCGCACCCGCGACCCGGTGCGGCAGGGCACCGTGGCGATGCTGGGCACCTTCATCGACACGATCTTGGTCTGCACCATGACCGCCCTCGTGATCATCACCACCGGTGCCTGGACCAGCGGAGAGACCGGGGCCGAGCTGTCGGCGCTGGCCTTCGACACCGGCCTGCCGGGGGGCGACCTGATCGTCACGCTGGGCCTCGCGGTCTTCGCCTTCACCACGATCCTGGGGTGGAGCTATTACGGCGAGCGGGCGGCGGAATACCTGTTCGGCACCCGCATCATCATGCCGTTCCGCCTCATGTGGATCGTGGCGCTGGTGATCGGGGCCGTGGGGAACCTGGGCCTGATCTGGATCGTCGCCGACATCATGAACGCGCTGATGGCGATCCCGAACCTGATCGCGCTGGTCGCGCTCAGCGGCACGGTCTTCACGATCAGCCGGTCGTATTTCTCCAGCGACGCCGCCGAGGCCTGAGGGCCCGGCGGGGCGCCGCGCTCAGGTGCGGATCGTGGTGCCCGCCGCCCCCATCGTCGCGAAGACGTGGGTGGCGATGGCGGTATCCTGGGCGCCGGTGCCGGTGAGGTCGCAGATCGTGACCTGGCGGGCATCGCGCCGACCCTCGGCACTGCCGGCGACGATGGCGCCCAGTTCGGGCGGCGTGTCGTCCATCAAGCCGGCCTTCCGCGCCGCTTCCAGTTCGCCCGAGACCGCGCACTGGCTGACCCGGTCGCAGACATAGAGGTCGGCCGCAGCCAGCGCCGCCGGCTCGATCTCGGTCTTGCCCGACTGGTCCGAGCCCATCGCGGTGACGTGCAGCCCCGGATGCAGCCACTCGGCCATCAGGACCGGGGCCCGGGCGGGTGTCGTCGTCACCACCAGCTGCGAGCGGGCGACCAGATCGGCCGGATCGGTCACGACCTCGGCGGGGATGCCCAGCGCGGCTTCGAGGTCGGCGGCACAGGCCGCGGCGCGCTCGGCGTTGCGGCCGTGAACGAGGACGCGGCCGAAGGGGCGGACCAGGTGCGCCGCCCGCATCTGCAGCCGCGCCTGCACGCCGGTGCCGATGACGCCGGCGGTCTCGACCCGCTCGGGCGCAAGGTGACGCGCGGCCACGGCGCCGGCGGCGGCGGTGCGGATATCGGTGAGATAGCCATTGTCGAGGAACACCGCCTCCACCAGCCCCGTCTTCGCCGAGAACAGGATCATCAGCCCGTTCAGGCTGGGCAAGCCAAGCTTGGGATTGTCGAAGAAGCCCGGGCTGACCTTGATCGCGAAGCCGTCGAAACCGGGGATATAGGCGGTCTTCACGTCGACCTCGCCATGCGCCTCGGCCAGCTCCATCGACAGGATCGGCGGCATCACCACGCCGCCTTTCGCCAGCGCGGCGAAGGCGGCCTCGATCACGTCCACCGCGGTCAGGTCCAGCCCCACCACCTCGCGCAGCTCGGTCTCGGTGACGATGCGGATCTCATGCGTCATAGCGGTGCCCCTTCACGGTCCTGTCGCCCAGTTCGATATCCTCGCCGGTCATGATCCGGGTGAAGATGTGCATGTCGAGGTTGCGCCCGGTGACGATGGTTCCCGTCGGCCCCCGGGGCGCGAGCTTGCCCGACAGGATCGCGGCGAGGCCGACGACGCAGGCGCCTTCGGCCACGATCCGGTCCTCGTAATAGAGCACCTGCAGGGCGTGATAGACCTCCTCCTCGCTGACCAGCACGATATCGTCCAGATGGTCGCGGCAGAGCGGGAAGGAGTAGCGGTTCTCCAGCCCGATGCCGCCGCCGAGGCTGTCGGCGAGGCTCGGCACCTCCTCGACCTCCACCGGGTGGCCGGCCTCGATGGAGGCATGCATCGCCGCGCCCCGGTCCATCGAGACGCCGATCACGCGTGTCCGGGGATTGACGGATTTCACCGCCACCGCCACCCCGGCGGCCAGCCCGCCGCCCGACAGCGGCACCAGGACGGTGTGGAGATCCGGCCGCGCGGCCATCATCTCGAAGCCGATCGTGCCCTGTCCCGCGATCACCGCCGGATCGTCGAAGGGGGAGACTTCCACCAGCCCCTCCGAAGCGACCAGGCGCTGGCTCTCGGCCCAGGCGTCGTCCTGGCTGCGGCCGTGGATATGCACCTCGGCGCCGAGCGCGCGGATCCCCTCCACCTTGGCCCGGGGCACCAGTTCGGACATGCAGACCACCGCACGGATGCCGCGCCGGGCCGCCGCGTAGGCGACGCCCCGGCCGTGATTGCCGGTGGAGCAGCAGGTGACGCCGGCCGTTCCCTCCGGCAGGGCCATGACGGCGTTCAGCGCGCCGCGCAGCTTGAACGCGCCGATGGGCTGCATGTTCTCCAGCTTGAGCAGGAAATCGTGACCCAGCCGGCCGGACATGAAGGGGGAGGGCACGAAGGGGGTTCCGTCGGCCACCCCCCGGATCACGGCCCGGGCCGCGAGAATGTCCGCCAGTGAGAAATCCATGGAACCACCCGTCGATATGATACGTGATCGCGCGGGGCATCGGCCCCGAGGCGCTCCGCCGAGACAAGCAGAGAGTGCGGCCCGCATGCAATCGGGATCGGCGGCCGCCGGCGCGACGGCGCCGCTGCGGCACGGCGGGCGCGACCGGCGTAACTGACCGACAGGAGGGATCGCGATGCCGTTGATCTTCTACGTGCTCGATGGCTTGGCCATCCTCACCGCGCTCGCGGCGGCCTGGCTGTGGTATCGCGCCGGGTCGCGGCCGGTCCGGCGGGTGTCGAAGTTCGAGGACCTCGATTCCGCGGATATGAACCGGATCGTCGTGGCGCTGAACCGCAGTGCGCTCCTGAACCGGCGCGCGGCGCTCGCCTCCGCCGGTTCGGCGGTATGCTTCGCCGCGCGCTTCGCCGCGTCCCTGGCCGTGCCCTCGTGAGGCCGCGCTCCGGCCGGATGCGTCAGGTCCGGTTGGCCTGGTTGGGATCGCCGGTCGATCCCGGCCCGCTGCCGGGATCCTCCGGGTCGGCGTCGTCCTCGTCGACCTCGGGCCGCACTTCCTCGACCTCGGGCAGGCCGGTGCGATTGGCCTGGTTGGGATCGGAGGTGGATCCGGGGCCGGTTTCGGGGTCGTTTTCGGTGTCGTCCTTCATGCGCGCGGCTCCTGTTTCGGGATCATGGGCGCCCAACGCGGCCGGGCCGCACCGCGTTGCGCCATGCGACGATCGGGCAGCTATGACGCCCGTTCGGGGAGACCCGGCGCGGCCTTCGGCGCCGGGTCAGTCGTCGGCCCACATCCGGTAGAGATTGGCCTTGGCCTTGTGCAGCCGGTCGAATCCCGGGGACTTGCCGGTCGCCTCGAACATCGCGCTGGCCGCATGGTCCAGATCGTGCAGGATCTCGCGCCGGCCCGGATCGCGCACCCAGCTCGTGACCCAGCCGACCACCGCGAGGCGTTCGCCCCGCGTCACCGGCTCCACCTGGTGCAGCGCCGAGGTGGGATAGAGGAGGGCGCTGCCCGCCTCCAGCTTGATCACCCGTTCCTCGATCGTGTCCTGCAGGACCAGCCCGCCGCCCTCGTAGCTGTCGGCGGGCGACAGGAACAGGGTGAAGGAGAGGTCGGTGCGGTTGCCCATCTGGATCGGGTCGTCCACGTGCATCCCGAATTCCATGCCGGGGCCGTAGCGCGAGACCAGCATGCGGGCGAAGCGCCGCGGTCGCGCCGCGCTGCGGAAGGTCTCGTGCCGTTCCAGCGCCTGCCGGGCCTTGGTCAGCACCGCCTCCCGCCGGGGCGTATCGGCGGCCTGCTCGTTGTGCTTGACGTCGCGGGCATAGCGGCCCGCCGTCTTCTTGCCGTCCTCGAAGTCCAGACCGGCGGCGGCCTCCCGCAGGGCCGCCGCCTCGTGCCGGGACAGCACGTCGTCGAGCGCGATCAGCACCGCGATCAGCTCCCTGCGCCGAGCGCCGCCAGTTCCATCCGCGCCGCGGCGCCGTAGAGGATCGAGGGATCGGCGCTGGGGATGTCCTCTCCCTGCAGGTCGCCATAGGCCTCGCCCGCGGCCTCGACCTGGGCCAGGATCTCGTCGGCGGCGGAGGTCACGGCCTCGTCGCCGCCCTGGGCGAGGTCCTGCGCCTGGGTCTCGATGGTGCGCAGGAAACCCCAGCTGTCCTGGTACTCGTGCAGGTTGTCGATCGACCCGTCATCGGCGATGGCGATGTCGTATTCCTCCGCCGCGATGGCGCCCAGCTCGGCCAGGGCCACGAGGCGCATGGCGGGCGTCGCGGAGGAACTCGGCGCGGACCTGGTCGACGGTGGCGACGATGTCGTCGAAGCTCTGCTGCACCTCCTCGTAGTCGGCGCTGCCTTCGGCCGCTTCGATGAGCGCCGTCATCTGCTCGCGCAGCCCGGAAAAGCCGCGTTCGTCCAGCGTGCCCGCGACGGCTTCGTACTTCTCCTGGATCGGGTGGCCGATATGGGTCTTCGCCGCCTCCAGGTCGCCCTGCTCGTAGAGCGCGAGCCCGGCGCGCAGGTGGCCGGTCATGAAGCCGAGGTCGCGCAGGAGGGCGACTTCGGGATCGACGGAGGCGCCGCCACCTTCGCCCTCGCCTTCACCTTCCCCGCCACCTGTGGAAGCGCCTTCGCCTTCACCCTCACCTTCGCCTCCGGAGCCTTCGCCGCCCGCGTGACTGCCTTCGCCGCCGGAGCCGGTGCCTTCGCCTTCTCCGCCCGCGGAGGTGCCTTCGCCTTCACCCTCACCGCCGGCTGCATCCTGAGACGATTGCGCCAGTTGCATTTCCTCCGCCTCGTTCGGCGTCTCGGCAGTCGCGCCCGTGCCGAAGGCGACCGCCGCGGCGGTGCCCAGGATCGCGACGCGGCCGGGCAGGACGCGGCGGCGGGGCTTCTTGTCGTTGGTCATGCGGGCCTCTCCAGATATCTTATCAGTTCGCTCAGGATAGCGGAGGGGTAACCCGATGACAGACCCCGTGCAACGATATCTTCGCGGACAGGGTTCGGTTATCAAGCGGCCCGGATCGCAGCCGGGGTTGCCGATGCGGGCCCTGAGGATGCGCGGGGATCGGCGGCCCTCGGGGTCGCATTCGAAAAACCTACGCGATTCCTCGTCGGCGATGCTAGGCTCCGCCTTGCCCGGATCGGCCCCCGTGCCGGCCCGTCGGGACGGGGCAGTCGTTGGGCACCGCCAAGGGCACGCGATCCCGCCCCGTTCGTGACGTGGAGGTGCCGCAATGGACCATGGGACATTCCTGGCGGAGGTCGACCGCGCGCTGGAGACCGAGGATCTGGACCTGCTCGGCGCCCTCGCGGACCAGATCGTGGAAGGGCCCGGTGCCGAGCGTCCCTTTGCGCCCAATCTCCGCCTCGCCGGCGTTCCGGCCGCGGATCCGGCCGAGGCGCAGGTCGCGATGGCGGCGGCCAACGGATGGGCGCGGGCCTGGCGGCTGATCGCGTTCCGGCGCCGGATCCGCGCGGGCTATGCCGGGCCGATCCTGGTGTCGGAGGGCGACAGCTGGTTCCAGTATCCGGTGCTCCTGCGCGACGTGATCGACAACCTGATGGAGCCCTTCGCCGTCCATTCCCTCGGGGCGGCCGGGGACACGCTGGCCAACATGCTCGCCATGCGGGAATATCGCGAGGCGATCGCGTCGCTGAACGCGGACGTCTTCCTGTTCTCGGCCTCGGGCAACGATGTGCTGGGCGGGGGCGACATCACGGCGCTGCTGCACCGCTTCGCCCCCGGCATGGAAGTCGGCGATGTCCTGCGCTCGGCGCGGGTGGCCGAGACGCTGGACCGGATCGAGGCCGGCTACGACACGGTGATCCGCGATGCGCTGTCGGTGCGGCCGCAACTGCGGATCCTCATCCACGGATACGACCGCCCGGTGCCGCGGCGCGACGGGCAGTGGCTGGGCGGGCCGATGGCGGCGCTGGGCATCCCCGCGCCGCTGCAGGCGGCGGTGGCGGGGCATCTGATCGACCTGCTGAACGGCCGCCTCGCCCGGTTCGAGCAGCGGTTCCCGGGCCGCGTGGCCCACGTGGATTGCCGCGGCCGGGTGGGCGCCGCACCGCAGAGCTGGTACGACGAGCTGCACCCGCGCAATCCCGGCTATGCCCGCGTCGCCGCCCAGTTCGAGGCGCAGATCCGCGCCGGGGAGGAGATCGCGCCGCCGGTGGCGGTGCGGCTGCCCGAGCCCGGCGAGCCGGTGACCCCGCTGGATCTCGACCTTGCCGCGGCCGGGGCGCTGCCGCCCGAGGAGGCGATCCTCGACGGGTCGCGCCCGTCCGGGACCGGTCGGTGCGGGCTCCTGTCGCGGCTCGACAGGGAGATCCTGGAGGATTACCGGCAGCTTGTCTCCGAGGGGACGACCCCCGCCACCGAGCAGGACAAGCGCCTGCGGGCGCGGCGGCACATGGTGCCGGTGGACGACGAACTCGCCTTCGAGCGGATCCTCGGCACCTCCAACCTGTTCCCGGTCAACTTCCTCTCGCGGGGCGCGCGCAAGGCCCGGGCGGTGGCCAAGATCCAGCTGTTCGTGCACGGCGAGATCCCGGTCGGGTCCGGGTCCGGCTTCCTGGTCGCGCCGGGGCTCTTGCTGACAAACAACCACGTCATCGGCAGCCGCGACGCGGCGCGGCGGGCACGGGCGGTGTTCGATTTCCAGGACGACGACGACTTCCAGCCGATGCCGACGGCGATGTTCCGGATCACCGACGACCTGTTCTACACCAGCGACCGGTCGGAGCTGGATTTCACCTTCGTCTCGGTGCGGATGGACAACGAGGCCGGCGACGATCTGGCTCAGTTCGGCCATCTCGCCCTGATCGAGGAGAGCGGCAAGGCGGTGAAGGGCGAACCCGTCTCGATCATCCAGCATCCGCGCGGCGAGCCGAAATCCATCGCGCTGCGCGACAGCCGGATCATCGGCGTGCGGGGCGCCTACATCTACTACTCGACCGATACCGAACCGGGATCCTCGGGCGCGCCCGTGCTGAACGACCAGTGGCTGCCGGTGGCGCTGCACCACCGCTCGGTGCCCGACCCCGAGGCGCCGGGCCGGTGGATCGCCAACCGCGGCATCCGGATCAGCCAGATCTTCCAGACCCTTCGCGAGGCCGCGGCGCAGGGCGACGCCGCGGCGGCCACGATCCTGCGGCTCGTCGGTGGCGATCTGCGCGAGACACTGGACCCGCTGGCCGCGCCCCGGCCGCCGGAGCGGCCCAAGGAGGACCGGTTCGTGCCCGACGCCGACAGAGTGACGGTGCCGGGTCTCGTCGGCACGGCGGCGGAGGCCTTTCCCGCCAGCCGCTGGGACGGGGTGGCGGGCTACGATCCCGAATTCCTCGGCCAGCGCCTCGACCTGCCGCTGCCGCCCGGCGGGGCAGGGGTGCGGGAGGTCGCGGGGCGGCCCGATCTGCCCTACACGCATTTCTCGGTGGTGATGCATGCCGACCGGCGGCTTGCCATGGTGACGGCGGCCAATCTCGACGGGCTGCGCCTGCGCCCCCTGCCGCGCAGCGGCGACTGGCGGGTCGACCCGCGGATTCCCCGCGACGCGCAGGTGGACGAGAGCGCCTACCGGGCGAATGCGTTCGACCGGGGCCACCTGGTCCGGCGCCTGACCCCGATGTGGGGCAGCGAGGCCGACGCGAGGGCGGCGATGGCCGACACGTTCCACTATACCGTCTGCGCGCCGCAGCACGCACGGCTGAACCAGGGGATCTGGCTGGAGCTGGAGGATCACCTGCGCGACTGGGCGGAGCGGCGGCAGGCGCGCCTGTCCATCTTCACCGGTCCGCTCTTTCGTGCCGACGATCCGCTCTATCGCGGGATCGTCCGGGTGCCGGCGGATTACTGGAAGATCGCCGTCGCCGACGGCCCGCGCGGCCTGCGCGCGGTCGGCTACCTGCACAGCCAGAAGAACCTGGTCCCCGGCACCGACGAGGCCTTCGGCGCCTATCGCACGCACCGGGTGCCGATCCACGTCCTTGGCGAGCTGTCCGGGCTGGACCTCTCGGCGCTGGCCCCGTTCGACGTCGCCGCCGGCGGGTTCGAGGCGCGCGACATCCGCGTGGTGGAAGGCCCCGAGGATATTGGCCTGTGAGAGGCGGGGCATCCGGGCGCCGCTGCCGGCCAAGACCCGGTTGCGGGCCTGTCGTGCGCGGCGCCGATCCGTGCTATGGGTGTCTCTCGGGGCGGTCGGAATCGCGGGGCCCGGTCGGCGGGCGCCGGCGATCGCCGGAAGGGAGAACCGCGGATGGCCAGAACGGACAGGACAATCGGCAACCCCGCCTCCTGGGCGCTCGACACGGTGTCCCGGGCGGCGCGGTTCGGGCGGGATGCTGTCCGCGACGTGGGCGGCGACCGCTCCGCGCCCCCGGAGGTGGCGGCCCTCCATCGAGAGGATCTCCGCATCGCCCTGCGCAAGGGGTGGGAGGATTTCGCGGCGCTGAGGACCGACGTGGTCTTCATCGTCCTGCTCTATCCCGTGATCGGCCTGGTCCTGTCGGCCTTCGTCTTCCAGCGCGACCTGCTGCCGCTGCTGTTCCCGCTGGTCTCGGGCTTCGCGCTGCTGGGGCCGATCGCGGCGATCGGCCTCTACGAGATGAGCCGGCGGCGGGAGAAGGGCGAACCCGCGGGCTACGGGGCGGCCTTCGGCGTGCTCGGCTCCCCCTCCATCGGGGCGATCCTGGCCATCGGCGTCGGCCTCGTGGCGATCTTCGTCGTCTGGACGCTGGTGGCCTACCTGATCTTCGTCCTGACCCTGGGCCCAGAGCCGCCCGACGCGCTCGGCGCGTTCCTGTCGGACATCTTCACGACCGCGGCGGGCTGGACCATGCTGGTGATCGGCTGCGCCGTCGGCTTCGTCTTCGCCGCGGTGACGCTCGCCATGACGATCGTGTCCATCCCGCTGCTGATCGACCGCCATGTCGGCGTGCCGGTCGCGGTGGCGACCTCGCTCGAGGTCTGCCGCAAGAACCCGGCGGCGGCGGCGATCTGGGGGCTCATCGTCGCGGTGGCGCTGGTCGTGGCGACGATCCCGCTGTTCCTGGGGCTGATCGTCGTCTTTCCGATCCTCGGTCACGCCACCTGGCACCTCTACCGGCGGGCGGTGACGCCCGCGGCGTCACGGCCGGCGGGACCGGAGGCCCGAGAGGGGCCGGCATGACGAGATCCGCCGCGGCCCGCCGGGATCGCGCCGCGCGCGGAACCGGACCGGCGCACCCGGTCGGGCGGGGACTGCGATGAGTGTCGTGCCCGACGACGGCCGCGGCGGCTCGGCGGCTCGATACGAGCCCGAACCGGGCGCGCCCCGGCTGCGTGCGCCAAGCCGCGCGCTGTTCCGCCGGGCGCTTGCGCTCGGATGGGCCGACCTGCGGCGGGCGCCGCAATTCGGCCTGGCATTCGCGGCGGTCTACGTGATCGGCGGCTGGCTCCTTGCCTGGATCATCCTGGCCACGGGCACCACGTACTGGCTGGTGCTGGCGGTTTTCGGCTTTCCGCTGCTGGGGTCCTTCGCGGCGGTCGGGCTCTACGAGGTGTCTCGGCGGCTGCAGGCGGGCCAGGAACTGGATTGGGGCGGCGTGCTCGGCGTGGTCGTTGCGCAGCGCGCGCGCCAACTGCCGCTGATCGGCGCCGCGATCATCTTTCTCCTGCTGTTCTGGTTCTTCCTGGGCCACATGATCTTCGCCCTGTTCCTCGGGCTCGCGCCGATGACGAACATCTCGCATTCGCTGGCCGTCTTTGCGACGCCGAACGGGCTGGCGATGCTCGCCTTCGGAACGGCCGTGGGCGGGGTCTTCGCGCTCGTCCTCTACATGATCACCGTCCTGTCGCTGCCGATGCTGCTCGACCGCGAAGTGGACGTGGTGACCGCGATGGTGACAAGTTTCCGCCACGTGGCGGCTCACCCCGTGCCGATGCTGGCCTGGGGCGCGGGTGTCGCGCTGGCGACCCTGGCTTCGCTGCTGCCGGGCTTTCTCGGCCTCATCGTGACATTTCCCCTGCTCGGCCACGCGACCTGGCATCTCTACAGCCTGTCGCTCGACGCATCCGACCGCCGGTGAAACCCGCGGCGGGCGGAGCGGAGATCCCTGTCGACCGGGTATGTATGCCGCCCGCGGGTCGGGGTGTTTCACGGCCTCGGGAACCTGGCGCGGGATCGCGCCCTTGGGCCGACGAGCCCGGCCCCCCGGCTGTTCCGCGAACGGCTATAAGGTGGGCCGGAGAACTTGACACCATCGCGCACCATGCACCGGATGCTTTGCACCTCGGGATGCGCGAGAGAGAACGGCGAGGGACCGAGGAATGGAAGCACTTCTGAATGCGATCGGCGTGTTGGCGCTCGTATTGCTGGTGGCGATCGGGCTGGCGGCTGGCTACATCGCGGGCCGGATCGCCGGGCGCAACATGCCGCTCTACCTCGTGGTGGGCGTCGTGGCGGCGGTGGCCACGCCCTTCGTGCTGGCGGCGCTGGGGATCGGCGTCCTGGCTGCGGGCGGGCTGTTGGTCCTTCTGATCGCGGCCGCGGTGGGTGCCGTGATCGTGCTGGCCCTGGTGCGGGCGTTGCTCGGCCGACGAGACTAGGCCGCGGCTTCGGGTGGCCGCCAACGGCTCCTGGGCGGAACGATGCGGACACCGGCAGAGCGGGTGTGTTGCGCGGAAAGGCCGATCGCGAGCCATGTCGCGGCATGGTCCGAACCAGGCGATGCAATGTGACGCGCGGTTCCGGCATGGTGCGGGCGGCGAGACTTGAACTCGCACGCCGTTAAGGCACGGGAACCTAAATCCCGCGTGTCTACCGATTCCACCACGCCCGCATCGCGTCGCTTCTGCCGCATGGCGGCAAACCTGTCCAGTCCACCCGGCCGCAGTCACGCGAGCCGGAACCGCAGAGTGATCAGCGCCGGCCGCGCCACTGGCGCAGCCGGTGGCCGATCTCGCCCACGATCCCGCGCCGGAACAGCAGCACGCAGACAACGAAGACGGCGCCCTGCACGATGGTCGAAAGGGAGCCCACCTGGGCCAGCTCGTTCTGCAGCGTCACGATGATCGTCGCGCCCAGCAATGGCCCCAGCATGGTGCCGATCCCGCCCAGGACCGCCATCAGCACGACCTCGCCGCTCATCTGCCACTGCACATCCGTGAGCGAGGCGAGCTGGAAGACCATGACCTTGGTCGAGCCCGCGAGACCCGCCAGCGCGGCGGAGAGCACGAAGGCCAGCAACTTGTAGCGGTCGGCATCGTAGCCCAGCGAGATGGCGCGGGCCTCGTTCTCGCGGATCGATTTCAGCACATGGCCGAACGGGGAATGGACCGTACGGTAGATGATGAAGAGGCCGATGGAGAAGATGCCGAGCACGAGGTAATAGACGTCGAGGTTGCTGCTCATGTCGATGATGCCGAAGAGCGGCCGCCGTGGGACGCCCTGCAACCCGTCCTCGCCGCCGGTGAACGGCGCCTGGAGGGCGACGAAATAGACCATCTGCGACAGCGCCAGCGTGATCATCGCGAAGTAGATACCCTGGCGGCGGATCGCCAGCAGCCCGAAGGCCAGGCCGAGCAGGGCGGCGACCGCGGTTCCGGCCAGGATGCCCAGCTCGGCCGAGAGACGGAGCGATTGCAGCGCGTAGCCGGTGACATAGGCCGCGAAGCCGAAGAACGCGGCATGGCCGAAGGACAGGAGCCCCGCAAACCCGAGCAGGAGATTGAAGGCCGCGGCGAACAGCGCGAAGCACAGGACCTTGGCCAGCATGACGGGGTAGAAGAAGTGCGGCGCGATCACGAGCAGCACCAGGCCGATCACGGCCCAGATCCGCAGGTCGAGCCAGCGAGGGGTCGCGGAAGCTTCCGCGGCGGCGGCGTCGCCGGACGAATTGGTCTGGTCGCTCATGCCGTCATGCCGCCTTTCCGAACAGGCCGGCCGGACGCACGATCAGCACCACGGCCATGACCACGAAGATGATGATGTTGGACGCCTCGGGGTAGAAGACGCGGGTCAGCCCCTCGCAGATGCCCAGGAGGAAGCCCGAGATGATGGCCCCCTTGATGGAGCCGAGGCCGCCGATCACCACGATGGCGAAGACGACGATGATGATGTTCGATCCCATCAGCGGGTTCACCGAGTAGATCGGCGCGGCGAGGACCCCGGCGAAGGCGGCGAGCCCGACCCCCAGCCCGTAGGTGAGGGTGACGAGGAGCGGCACGTTGACGCCGAAGGCGCGCACCAGGTCGGCGTTCTCGACCGCGGCGCGCATGGTGGCGCCCAGCCGTGTCATCTCGATCAGGAACCATGTCGCCCCGCAGACGATCACCGCGGCCGCGATCACCCAGGCCCGGTAGACGGGCAGGAACATGAAGCCGAGGTTGAACCCGCCCTGCAACGAGGACGGGATGGCGTAGGTCTCGCCCGAGACGCCGTAGATCTGTCGGAAGGTCCCTTCCAGAAGGAGCGCCAGCCCGAAGGTCAGCAGGAGCCCGTAGAGATGGTCGAGATCGGCGATCGGCCGCAGCAGGAACCGTTCGATGAGCATGCCGAAGGCGCCGACGATGAGCGGCGACAGGATCAGCGCCGGCCAGTAGCCGATTCCGGCCACGTCGAGCAGCAGGAAGGCCACGAAGGCCCCCACCATGTAGAGCGCGCCGTGGGCGAAGTTGACGATGTTCAGCAGCCCGAAGATGAGCGCCAGGCCGAGGCTCAGCACCGCGTAGAACGCGCCGTTGATCAGCCCGATCAGCAGCTGCCCCATCAGAACGGGAAGCGGTATGCCGAGTAGATCCATCATCTGCGCCACCTGCCTTGCATTCGGGTCGGGCATGGCGGCACGCAGCCGCCATGCCGCATGCCTGTCCTAGCCCTGGATCGCCTCGCAGGTGCCGTCCTCCAGCGAGCGGAACGCCTGGTCGCCGGGGATCGTGCGAATGATGTCGTAGTAGTCCCAGCGGCCCTCGCTCTCGTCGGGGGACTTGACCTGGGCCAGGAACATGTCGTGGACCATGAGCCCGTCCTCCCGGACGGTGCCGTTGCGGGCGAAGGCGTCGTCGATCGGCATCTCCTTGAGCTGCGCCACGACCGTCTCGGGGTCGTCCGTGCCCGCCGCCTCGACCGCCTTGAGGTATTGCAGCGCCGAGGAATACATCCCGGCCTGCACCATGGAGGGCTTCGATCCGGTGCGCTCCTCGTATTTCGCGCTCCATTCGCGGGCCCGGTCGTCCTGGTCCCAGTAGAAGCCGGTCGTCAGGGTCAGGCCCTGCGCCGCGTCGAGGCCGAGCGCGTCCACATCGGTGATGAACAGCAACAGCGAGGCCAGTGCCTGGCCGCCCTGGACGATGCCGAATTCCTGCGCCTGCTTGACCGAGTTCTGGGTGTCGGTTCCGGCATTGGCAAGCCCGATCACCTTCGCCCCCGAACCCTGCGCCTGCAGCAGGAAGGAGGAGAAGTCCTGGGTCGGGAAGGGGGCGGCGACGCTGCCGACCACCGTGCCGCCATTCTCCTCCACGGCCGCGGCGGCCGTTTCCTCGAGGTTATGGCCGAAGGTGTAATCCGCCGTGATGAAATACCAGGAATCGTTGCCTTCCTGCACCATCGCGACGGCCGTGCCGTTGGCCAGCGCGTCGGTGTCGTAGGTCCAGTGGAGGCCGGTGGCCGGGGCGCAGTTCTCGTTGGTCAGCGCCGAGGTCGCGCCGCCGTTGTTGATGTAGGCCACTCCCTTTTCGCTGGTGATGTCCTGCAGGGCGATGCCGACGCCGGAATTGGCGCCGCCGAGGATCATGTCGACATTCTCCTGGTCGGACCATTGCCGCGCCAGGTTGGAGCCGATGTCGGCCTTGTTCTGGTGGTCTGCGGTCATCAGTTCGACCGGGGCGCCGTTCACCTCGCCGCCCATCTCCTCGATCGCCATGCGCACCGCCGCGATCGACCCCTCGCCGTCGAGCGCCGAATAGGGGCCCGACATGTCGAGGATCATGCCGATCTTGATGGCGTCGTCGCTGATCTCCTGGGCGTGGACGGCGCCGGCGAGGGCCGTGGCGGCCCCGGCGAGAAGCAGAGTCTTCGTGGATTTCGTCATTGTCTTCCTCCCTGTCGTTTCATGGGCTTCCCGGTCAGACGCCGAGATAACCCGCGATCCTGTCCCTGTTGCTGTCCACCTCGGAGCGGTCGAAATGGTCGACGACCTCGCCGTGCTCGACGACGAAGTGGCGGTCGCCCATTCGCTCCGCGAAGCGGAAGTTCTGCTCCACCAGCAGGATGGTGAAGCCCTCCTCGCGCAAGGTTCCGATGATCTCGCCGATCTTGTTCACGATCACCGGCGCGAGCCCTTCGGTCGGCTCGTCGAGCAGCAGCAGCTTGGCGCCGGTGCGCAGGATCCGCGCGATCGCCAGCATCTGCTGCTCGCCGCCCGACAGTTTCGTGCCCTGGCTGCCGCCGCGGGTCTTGAGGATCGGGAACAGCTCATGGATGCGCTCGACGCTCATGCCGCCCTCGGCGACGACGGGCGGCAGCAGGAGGTTCTCCCTCACGCTGAGCGAGGCGAAGATGCCGCGCTCCTCTGGGCAGAACGCGATCCCGTGGCGGGCGATCCTGTTGGCGCTCTCGCCGACGGTCTCTGTCCCGTCGAACACGACGGAGCCGGTGCGCTGCCGGACCAGCCCCATGATCGCCCGGAGCGTCGTGGTCTTTCCCGCGCCGTTGCGTCCGAGCAGGGTGACGATCTCGCCCCGCGCGATCTCGAATTCCATGCCATGAAGCACATGGCTCTCGCCGTACCAGGCCTGCAGGTCCCGGACCGTCAGCATCGGATCAGCCATCGACGTCTCCCATGTAGGCCGATCGGACGTCCGGGTTGCGGCTGACCTCCTCGTAGCTGCCTTCGGCCAGCAACCTGCCGAGCTGCAGCACGCTGATCCGGTCCGACAGGTCCGCCACCACGTTGAGGTTGTGCTCGACCATCAGCACCGTGCGGTTCTTCGCCACCCGCCGGATGATCTCGGCGACGCGCTGCACGTCGCCGGTCCCCATGCCGGCCATCGGCTCGTCCAGCAGCATGACCTTGGGTTGCAGCGCCAGCGTCGTCGCCAGTTCCAGGAGGCGCTTGCGCCCATAGGGCAATTCGGTCGCCAGCAGGTTCTCCGATCCGTCGAGCCCGACCTCGGCCAGGATCGCGCGGGCATCGTCGTTCAACGTCTCGAGGCGCCGGTCGGAGGCCCAGAAATGGAACGAATTGTGCATCCGCCGCTGCAGCGCGACGCGGATGTTGTCGAGCAGGGTCAGGTGCGGGAAGACCGACGAGATCTGGAAGCTGCGCACGGCGCCCATCCGCGCGATCTGGGCGGGCTTGGCGCGGGTGATGTCCCGCCCGTCGAGCAGGATCGTGCCGCCGGTGGGGTCCAGGAACTTGGTGATCAGGTTGAACATCGTGCTCTTGCCGGCCCCGTTCGGGCCGATCAGCGCGTGGATCGTGCCCTGTCTGACCTTCAGCGACACGTCGTCCACCGCGGTGAACCCCTTGAACGACTTCGTCAGGTGGCGGGTCTCGATGGCGTATTCGGAGGTCAAGATGCCGGCCCCGTCCGCCTCTGCCGGGGTCGCCCCGGCATGGTGACGGCCGTCGCGGCCACGGGCGCCGCCCCGGTCGCACACCCGGCGCGACCCGAGATACCGCGCAGCGCACCCACGGTAACAGATTTCCGAGAATGCCGCGCGGGACATCCTGCGAGCGGGTTGTTCACGTCTCTCCCCCCCGGATGGTTGTCTCGGACCCGTTGCCGCGAGGGCGGCCGGACCCGGCTTCCGGACCTCTTGTTGCGCCGCGGAGCCGCAGCGTAGCACATTGCTTCGTCAAACCGGCCGCGCTGTCAAGGTATCCGGCGGCACCACATCCGGGCGGAAGCGGAACCAGACCGTTGCGCCATGCACCGGAGGGCCGCCCCGGTCACGGTCTCAGCCCCGGGTCCCCGGGCGCTGCCACGGGGAAGAACGCGGGGAAAATCATGCGGGCCGGAGTTCCGGCGTGACCGGAGACCGGGTGGCCAGACGGCCCGCACCACTTGCGGATCCCCGACGCGGGGCGGCAGAATTCGCCCGGGCATGGTGTCCGGGTGGCCGGTCCGGCCCTAGGTCGTGCCCGGGGGAGGATGACGGATGGTGGTTTCGACGGATCTGGAGGGCCGGCACGCGCTGGTGACGGGCGCCTCCTCGGGGCTGGGCCGGCACATGGCGGCGACGCTGGCCGCGGCCGGCGCCCGGGTCAGCGTGGCGGCCCGGCGGCGGGACCGTCTGGACTCGCTCGTCTCCGAGATCGCGGGGGCGGGCGGCGAGGCCCAAGCCGTGGAGATGGACGTGAGCGCCGCCGACTTCGTCTCGGCGGGGTTCTCCCGCGCGGCCGAGGCGTTCGGCCCGGTCTCGGTCTGCGTGAACAATGCCGGGGTGACCCATATGGGGCGGGCGGAAACGCTCGACCTGGCCGACTGGGACCGGGTGATGGACGTGAACCTGCGCGGCGTCTTCGCCGTGGCGCAGGCGGCGGCGGGCCAGATGATCGCGGCCGGGCAGGGCGGCAGCATCGTCAATATCGCCTCGATCCTGGGCGAACGGGTGGCGGGCGGCGTCGTGGCCTATGCCACCGCCAAGGCCGGCGTGGCGCAGATGACCAAGGCGCTGGCGCTGGAATGGGCGCGGCACCGGATCCGCGTCAATGCGCTGGCCCCGGGCTACATGGCCACCGAGCTCAACGACGACTTCTTCGCCTCCGATGCCGGAGCCGCCCTGATCAAGCGCATCCCGCAGCGGCGGCTGGGCGAGGTGGCCGAGCTTGACGGGCCGCTCCTGCTGCTCGCCTCGGAGGCGGGCAGCTACATGACCGGGGCGGTTCTGCCGGTGGATGGTGGCCACCTCGTGTCGACATTGTAACCCGAAGGACGGACATGGATTTCTCCCTCAGCCCCGAAGACGACGACCTGCGCCGACGCTATGCCGGCTTCGTCGAAGACCATATCCTGCCCGTGGAGGCCGACCGGGCGAACTGGGACGATCACGAGAACATCGCCGCGGAGCCCCTGGCGCGGTTGCAGGCGAAGGCCAAGGAGGCCGGTCTCTGGGCGCCGCAGGTACCGAAGGAATATGGTGGCCGGGCGCTCTCCACCGTCGCCATGGCGGCCTGCTACGAGGAGATGAACCGCTCGATCTTCGGGCCTGTCTGCTTCAACTGCGCCGCGCCCGACGACGGCAACATGTGGGTGCTGTCGAAGATCGGGACCGACCGCCAGAAGGCGGAGTTCCTCGAACCCATCATCGACGGGTCGGTGCGCTCCTCCTTCGCCATGACCGAGCCGGAGGGGGGCTGCGGCTCGGACCCCTCGCTGACCTACACCACCGCGACGCGGGACGGCGACACCTGGCGCATCCACGGTCGCAAGTGGTGGACGACGGGCGCGGGCGTGGCGAAGCATTTCATCCTCATCGCGCGGACCTCCGACGACGATCGCAAGGGCCTGACGGCGTTCCTGTTCCACGCCGACCAGCCGGGCTGGGAGATCGTGCGCCGCATTCCCATCATGGGCCCCGAGGAGCATGGCGGCCACTGCGAGCTGAAGTTCGACGGGCTGGAGATCCCCGACCGCAACCGGCTGCTGGAGGTCGGCGACGGGCTGAAGGTGACGCAGATCCGGCTCGGCAAGGCGCGGCTGACCCATTGCATGCGCTGGCTCGGCATGGCCAAGCGCGCGATGGAGATCGGCATGGAATATGTCGAGGACAGAGAGAGTTTCGGCATGAAGCTCATCGACCGCGAGAGCGTGCAGCTGCAACTGGCCGAGGCGGCGATGGGAATCGAGGTTGGCCGGCTTCTGACGATGAAGGCCGCCTGGATGATCGACCAGGGCGATTTCGCCCGCAAGGAGATCTCCATGGCCAAGATCCAGGTCGCCGACGTGCTGCACAAGGCGGTGGACACGGCGCTGCAACTCAATGGCGGGCGCGGCTATTCCAGGGACACGCCGCTCGAATGGATGTACCGCTATGCCCGCCAGGCGCGGCTGGTGGATGGCGCCTCGGAGGTGCACAAGATGGTCCTGTCGCGCATCCTGCGGGAGCGGCGCGCGGCGTTCTGGCACTGGGGTGAGCCCGGTGACGCTTGAGACCGAAGCCATAGAACGCTACGTCGCCCGCGAATGGGGCGCCGACGCGGTGCGGGCCTCGAACGCGGCCAGGATGTCGGGCGGCGCGATCCAGGAGAACTGGGCGCTCGACCTCGACGTGGAGCGGAACGGGGAAACCGAGCGGCTGAAGACGGTCCTGCGGACCGATGCGCCCTCGGTCCTGTCGGTCAGCCACGGCCGGGCGGAGGAGTACGCGCTGTTCCGCGCCGCCCATGCCGCCGGCGTCGCGGTGCCCGAGCCGCTGCTCCTCGGCGTGAATGTCGAGGGAATGGATCGGGCCTTCTTCCTCATGGAACGGGCCGAGGGGGAGGCGAATCCGCGCCGCCTCACCCGGCGCGAGGAGGCTGACCCGGCGCTGGCCCGCCGGCTGGGGGCGGAGCTGGCGCGCATCCATTCGATCCCGGACGCGCGCGCGCTCGCCTTCCTCGATCGGCCCGAGGGGCCGCCGGCGCTGGCCCGCGTGGCGGAGTTCCGCGCCGCGCTCGACGCGAGCCCGGCGCCGCAGCCTGTGATCGAGTGGGGCGCGCGCTGGCTGGAGTTGAACGCGCCGCCGGCACCCGAGGCGCTGGTCCTGTGTCACAATGACTACCGCACCGGGAACTACATGGTTGGCGATGCGGGCCTGTCCGCGATTCTCGACTGGGAATTTGCCGGCTGGGGCGACCGGCACGCGGATCTGGGCTGGTTCTGCGCCCGGTGCTGGCGCTTCGGACAGGATGCGCGGGAGGCCGGCGGGATCGGCCCGCGCGAGGAGTTCTACGCCGGCTACGAGGAGGTGGCCGGCCCGGTCATCGACCGCGACGCGGTGCCCTACTGGGAGGTACTGGCCACGGTGCGCTGGGCGGTGATCGCGCTGGGGCAGGGCGACCGCCACCTGTCGGGGCGGGAACGGTCGCTGGAACTGGCCCTGACCCGCCATGTCGTACCCACGCTCGAGATCGACATCCTCGCCCAGACCGGAGGCCCCCATGCGTGACGCGCCGCTGACCGCCGACCTGATCGCCACCGCCCGCGAGACGCTGAAGGCCGATATCCTGCCCGGCCTGTCCGGCGATGCCGCCTATGCCGGGGCGATGATCGCCAACGCGCTGGGCATCGCGCTGCGCGATCTGGAGGATGACGGTTCGGCCGAAAAGACCGAGCGGGCCGCGCTGCAGGCGTTGCTGGGAACCGACCCGGAGGACCTTTCCGCGCTCAACGCCACTTTCGCCGCCGCGCTGCGCGCCGGCGCGTTCGACCCGGGCCGGGACGACCACGATGCGGCCCGCCGGGTCATGTGGTCGCAGACCCTCGCGCGCCTCGTTCGCGTGAATCCGGGCAAGCTCGCCGCCGAGCGCAAGGCGGGCCGCGTGCCCGGGGATGCCGGGTTCGGCCATGATGCGCCCTGAAGCGGCCGGTTCCGGCCCGGAAGGAGAGAACCGATGACCCCAGCGGCCACGGATCGCCACAACCCGCGCCGGCCCGGTGGGCATCCCGCGCCCGGTCGGGCCCGCCTGCGAGCGCCGGCGGTGGCGTTCCGTGCCCCTGGATGCGGGCGGAGGGATACCTGCGCGGGGAGGGCGCGATGACCGAAGATCTCTTTGCGGGGCTGGAGAAATGCGCGGCGAACTACGTCCCGCTCTCGCCGGTCTCGTTCCTCGAGCAGGCCGCGGCCAATCACGGCGAGCGCACGGCCATCGTGCATGGCGATCTGCGCCTGAACTACGCCGAGATGCACGACCGGGTGGCGCGCCTCGCCGCGGCGCTGGCCGCGCGCGGCATCGGGGAAAAGGACGTGGTCTCGATCATGGCCCCCAACGTGCCGGCCCTGCTCGAGGCGCATTATGCCGTGCCGGCGCTGGGCGCGGTGCTCAACCCGCTCAACATCCGGCTCGATGCCGCGGCAGTGGCCTACATCCTCGGCCATTGCCGGGCGCGGCTGGTGCTGTGCGACCCGGATTTTCTGGCCGTGATGGAGGAGGCGCGGGAAGCGATGGACGACCCCCCCGCCCTCGTCGTCCTCGAGGACCCGGCGGCGGAGGGCGCGGTGCCCGATGGCGCGACCACCTATGCCGACCTCCTGGCCGAGGGCGCGGGGGGCCACCCTCTCGGCCCGCCCGCCGACGAGTGGCACCCGATCGCCCTCAACTATACCTCGGGCACGACGGGCGCGCCCAAGGGTGTCGTCTATTCCCACCGGGGCGCCTATCTCAACGCCACCGCGAATGCGCTCGCCTTCGGCATGGATGCGGCGACGGTCTATCTCTGGATCCTGCCGATGTTCCACTGCTCGGGCTGGTCGCATACCTGGGCCGTGACGCTGGCGGGGGGCACCCATGTCTGCCTGCGCAAGGTCGAGGCCCAGCCGATCTTCGAGCTGATCGCGGCCGAGGGCGTGACCCATTGCTGCGCCGCGCCGATCGTCATGAACACGTTGATCCACGCCGACCCGGACGTGGTGCGCCGGCCCGAGGGCCGCGTGCGGATCGCCACCGGCGGCGCGCCGCCCTCGACCACCGTGATCGCCGGCATGGAGGATCTGGGCTTCTCCGTCACCCATCTCTACGGCCTGACGGAGACCTACGGACCGGCGACGATCAACGCGCCCGATCCGGCCGCCGACGCCCCGGTGGCCGAGCGGGCGGTGATGATGGCACGCCAGGGGATCGGCCACCCGCTGCTCACGGCTTGCCGGGTCGCGCCGCCCGAGGGAGGCGATGCGCTGCCGCGGGACGGGGCCACGACCGGCGAGATCCAGATGCGCTCCAACACGGTGATGATGGGTTACCTGGGCGACCGCGAGGCGACGCGGGGCGCCTTTGCCGAGGGCTGGTTCCATTCCGGCGACCTGGCCGTGCAGCATCCCGACGGGATGCTGGAGATCAAGGACCGGCTGAAGGACGTCATCATCTCCGGCGGCGAGAACATCTCCTCGGTCGAGATCGAGGAGGTGCTGATGCGCCATCCCGGGGTCATGGCCGCGGCCGTGGTCGCCGAGCCATCGGAGAAATGGGGCGAGACGCCGTGCGCCTTCGTCGAGCTGAAGGCCGGGGCGGAGGCCGACGAGGCCGGCCTGATCGCCCATTGCCGCGAGGGGATGGCCCGGTTCAAGGCGCCGCGGCGGATCGTCGTGGTCCAGAACCTGCCCAAGAGCGCGACCGGCAAGGTGCAGAAATACGAGTTGCGACAGAGGGCGGAAGACCTGGCGCGCGAGGGCGATTGACGGCGCGGGCATCCTGATCCGGGGCGCCCCGGTCATGCCCGCCACCCTTGCCCGTGCAGCGATGACGGCCCCCGGGACCGGGGCGGGCCGGCCTCACACCACCAGCGTGTCGGGATCGCGACCGTCGAAGAAGGCGTCGAGCGCGTCGGCCACCATCATGCCCATCGCCTCCCGCGTCTCCTCCGTCGCCGATCCCAGATGCGGCAGCAGCACGGCGTTGTCCTGTTCCCGCAGCGCCTCCGGCACCTCCGGCTCGCGGGCATAGACGTCGAGCCCGGCGGCGGCGATGGTGCCCCGGCGCAGCGCCTCGACCAGGGCGGTCTCGTCCACCACGCTGCCGCGGGCGGTGTTGATCAGGATTCCGTCCGGTCCCAGCGCCTCGAGCAGGTCGAAATCCACGAGGCCGTGCGTCTCCTCCGTGCCCGGCAGGTGCAGGGACACGATGTCGGACATCTCCATCAGCTCCCGCATCGTCTCCGCCCGCGTGCCCGGCGCGTCCACGTCCGAGCGGTTCCACCAGGCGATCCTCATGCCGAAGGCCTGCGCCCGCTCGGCGGTGGCGCGTCCGATCCGGCCCATGCCGGCGATCCCCAGCGTGCGGCCCGACAGGCCGCGCCCGAGCAGGTGCGTGGGCCGCCAGCCCTGCCACTGGCCGGCGCGCACCTCGCGCTCGCCCTCGGCGGTGCGCCGCGCGGTCATCAGGATCAGGGCCAGCGCGATCTCGGCGGTGGCGTCGGTCAGAACGCCGGGGGTGTTGACCACCCGGATGCCCGCCGCGCGCGCCGCGTCGAGCGCGATATGGTCCACGCCGACGCCGAAATTGCCGACGATCCGCGCCCGGGCGCCCTCGAACGCCTCGGGGCCCAGCCGGTCGGTGACGGTGCACAGGACGGCGTCGTGGTCGCGCATCGCCGCGGCCAGTTCCTCCGCGTCCAGTGGCATGTCGGAGTGGTTGAGCGTGGTCTCGTAATCGCCGGCGAGTCGCGATTCGCACACGGAGGGCCATTTGCGGGTGAGGAGGAGGCGGGGTCTGGCCATGGCACGGTCTTTCCGGGTCGATCGTTTCGCTGTCGGCACCACCTAGTTCGGCCGGGCATGTCGTCCCGGGACAATGGAGCGCCGCAATCGTGTTGCCCGGCCGGCCGCTTGGTGGTCAAAAAGGCCTCGACACGGACGCGGCCCCTTCGCAGCCAGGGCGCCGAAACCCTACCTGACGCCGGGATGCCACAGCCATGACCGCCCAGATCCTCGATGGCCGCGACTTCGCGGCGACAATCCGCGCGCGGGTCTCCGACGAGGTCGCGCGGCTCGCCGGCGATCACGGGATCACGCCGGGCCTCGCCGTGGTTCTCGTGGGGGAGGATCCCGCCAGCGCGGTCTATGTCCGCTCGAAGGAGCGAAAGACGGTCGAGGCCGGGATGCAGAGTTTCGCGCACAGGCTGCCGGCGGACACCGCCGAGGCGGATCTCCTGGCCCTCGTGGCACGCCTGAACGCCGATCCGGCGGTGCATGGCATCCTCGTCCAGCTGCCTCTGCCGGATCACATCGACGCGTCCAAGGTGATCGACGCGATCTCCCCCGACAAGGACGTGGACGGCTTCCACGTCCTCAATGTCGGCCGGCTGGCGACGGGGCAGGACGCCATGATCCCCTGCACGCCGCTGGGCTGCCTGCTGATGCTGCGCGACCGTCTGGGCGACATGTCGGGGCTGGAGGCGGTGGTGCTGGGGCGGTCCAACATCGTCGGCAAGCCGATGGCGCAGCTTCTCCTGGCGGAGAACTGCACCGTGACCATCGCCCATTCGCGCACCCGCGACCTCGCGACGGTGATCGGCCGGGCCGATATCCTGGTGGCCGCTGTGGGTCGGCCGGGCATGATCCCGGGCGACTGGCTGAAGCCCGGCGCCACCGTGCTCGACGTGGGCATCAATCGCCTGCCGGGGGAGGGCGACAAGACGCGCCTGGTGGGGGACGTCGATTTCGACAGCGCCGCGGAGGTCGCCGGCGCGATCACGCCCGTTCCCGGGGGGGTGGGGCCGATGACCATCGCGTGCCTTCTTGCCAATACCGTCACCGCCTGCTGCCGCCTGCACGGATTGCCGGCGCCGGAGGGGCTGACGGCGTGACCTGAGACGATAGACTGGGCCCGCGAGGGAGGACGAGTATGGACGACCTGACGCCCGGATTGCCGCGCCGCGGGCGCTCCGCCGCCACCCCCCGCGGCCGCATGCTCGACGAGACGGCGGTCGCCGCGATCCGCGCCCTGATCGGCCCGAGGCCCGCCCGCGACCGCCTGATCGAATACCTCCACGCGGTGCAGGACGCCCACGGCCACATCTCGGCCACGCATCTGCACGCGCTCGCCCATTGCCTGCGGATCGGCCAGGCAGAGGTCTACGAGGTGGCGTCGTTCTACGACTTCTTCGATCTGGTGAAGGAGGGCGAAGCCCCGCCGCCGGAGGTGACGATCCGGATCTGCGACGGCGTCGCCTGCATGCTGGCCGGGGCGGAGCGGCTGATCGCGGAGACGCGCGCGGGCACCGACCCGTCGCGGATCCGCGTCCGGCGGGCGCCCTGCATGGGCGGCTGCGACGTCGCCCCCGCGGCCCGGGTGGGCAACCGCGAGGTCGGCTCCGCCGATGCCGATGCGCTGCTGGCGCTGGCCCGATCGGGCGAGACCGGGGCCGCCGTCCCGGACGGCCAGTCGCTCGACGCCTATCGCGCGGCGGGCGGCTATCGGCAGCTCGAGCGGCTGCGGACCGGCGACCTTTCCATGGAGTTGGTGATCTCGGAGCTGGAGAGTTCCTGCCTCAGGGGCTTGGGCGGGGCGGGCTTCGTCACCGGCACCAAGTGGAAGCTGGTGCGCCGCAATCCCGGGCCGCGTTTGATGACCGTGAACGCCGACGAGGGCGAGCCCGGCACCTTCAAGGACCGCCACCACATGGAGCGCACGCCCCATGCCTTCCTCGAGGGCGCGCTGATCGGCGCGCACGTGGTCGAGGCGGAGCGGATCTACGTCTACATGCGCGCGGAATACCCGGCGGCGACCGAGATCCTGCGGCGCGAGATCGCGGCGCTGGAGTTGGCGGGGATCGCGCCGCCCGGCTTCATCGAGCTGCGTCGCGGCGCCGGCGCCTATATCTGCGGCGAGGAAAGCGCGATGGTCGAATTGCTGGAGGGCAAGCGCGGCCTGCCGCGCCTGCGCCCGCCGGTGATCGGCCAGCGGGGTCTGTTCGGGCGGCCGACGCTGAACAACAATGTCGAGACGCTGCACTGGGTCCCGAAGATCCTCGCGAACGGGGCCGACTGGTTCGCGCGCCTCGGCAAGCCGGACCACCCCGGGCCGCGCAGCTGGTCCGTCTCGGGGCGCGTCCGGTGCCCGGGGATCGTCGAGGCGCCGGCGGGGTCGACGGCCAACGAGCTGATCGCCGCCTGCGGCGGCATGGCCGAGGGGCACGCGTTCAAGGCCTTCCTGCCGGGCGGCGCCTCCGGCGGCCTGCTGCCGGCCTCCGAGGGGGACACGCCGCTCGATTTCGGCGGTCGGCTGGCCGAGCTCGGGGCCTTCGTCGGCTCGCACGCGGTGGTGATCTTCGGCCAGCACGACAACATGCGCGACGTGGTCCTGAACCTGATCGACTTCTTCGCCCACGAGAGCTGCGGCCAATGCACCCCCTGCCGCGGCGGCACCGAGAAGATGGCGCAGCTCCTGAGGCGCGATCCGATCGACGAGGCCACGATCCGCGACCTGGAACAGGTGATGCGCGACGCCTCGATCTGCGGGCTGGGTCAGGCGGCGCCGAACCCGGTGGACCACCTGTTGCGCTACTTCCGGGAGGATCTCTGATGCCCGGCCGCGCATCTCCACCCTTTGCGACATACCCCGGGGGGCCGGACCCCTCGACGTTTCAGCCCGTGCGGGAGGAGCACCCATGTCCCGGACCCTGACGATCACCCTCGACGGCCGCGAGATCGCGGTCGAACCCGGACGGACGATCTGGCAGGTGGCACGGGACCACGGCACCGAGATCCCGCATCTGTGCTGGCGCGACGCCCCGGCCTACCGCAGCGACGGCAACTGCCGCGCCTGCATGGTGGAGGTCGAGGGAGAGCGGGTGCTCGCCGCCTCCTGCGCGCGCGAGGTGGCCGACGGCATGGTGGTGAGGACAGACAGCGACCGGGCCCGGAAATCCCGCGAGATGGTCTTCGAACTCCTGGGCGCCGACATGGCCGCGCCCGAGGCCTCGGCGGACGGCGAGGCGCCGTTCTGGCGCTGGGCGCGCGACATGGGGATCGAGGACCGTGTCGCCGGCGCGCGCCTGCCGTCGAAATTCGGCGCGGACGAGCTGCCCGGGCACGACGCCACCAATCCCGCCATCGCGGTCAACCTCGATGCCTGCATCGCCTGCAACCTCTGCGTCCGCGCCTGCCGCGAGGTGCAGGTGAACGACGTCATGGGCATGGCCGGCCGCGGCCACCACACGATCCCGGTCTTCGACCAGCACGACCCGATGGGCCATTCCACCTGCGTCACCTGCGGCGAATGCGTCCAGGCCTGCCCGACCGGCGCCCTGATGGAGAAGACGCTCCTCGACACCGCCAACCGCACCCGGGCGGTGCCGGAGGAGGAAATCGCGGAGGTCGACAGCGTCTGCCCCTTCTGCGGTGTCGGCTGCCAGACGAAGGTGGCCGTGGCCGGGGGCCGGATCGTCCGCGTCGACGGCCGTGACGGGCCGGCCAACGAGAACCGGCTCTGCGTGAAGGGGCGGTTCGGCTACGACTACGCGATGAGCGACCGGCGGCTGACCGTTCCGCTGGTGCGCCGCGACGACGCGCCGAAGCCCGAGACCCTGGTGGACGACCCGCTGGCGCAGTTCCGCGAGGCGACCTGGGAGGAGGCGATGGCCCGCGCCGCCGAGGGCCTGACGCGCGTGCGCGACCGCGACGGCGGCCAGGCGGTGGCGGGCTTCGGCTCGGCCAAGGGCTCCAACGAGGAGGCCTACCTGTTCCAGAAGCTGATCCGCGCGGGTTTCGGCACCAACAACGTCGATCACTGCACCCGGCTCTGCCACGCCTCCTCGGTCTCGGCCCTGCTCGAGGGGGTCGGATCGGGCGCGGTCTCGGCCCCGTTCATGGACGCGGAGAAGGCCGATTGCGTGATCGTCATCGGCGCGCGGCCGACCGTGAACCATCCCGTCGCCGCGACCTATTTCAAGCGCGCGGCGAAGCGGGGCACGAAATTCGTCGTCTGCGACCCCCGCGGCCAGGACCTGATGACCCACGCGACCCATTCCCTGCGGTTCAAGCCGGGGACCGACGTGGCGCTGCTGAACGCGATGCTGCACGTGATCGTCGAGGAACGGCTCTACGACGAGCAGTACATCCAGGCCCATGTCGCCGAGTTCGAGGCGCTGAGGGCGAAGGTCGCGGAGTTCCCGCCCGAGGCCATGGCCGAGGTGGTGGGCATCGACGCGGAGACGATCCGCGCGGTCGCCCGCCTCTATGCCACCTCCGAACGCTCGATGATCTTCTGGGGCATGGGGATCAGCCAGCACGTCCACGGCACCGACAATTCGCGCTGCCTGATCGCGCTGGCGCTCATCACCGGCCATATCGGCCGCGAGGGCACCGGGCTGCACCCGCTCCGGGGGCAGAACAACGTCCAGGGGGCCTCCGATGCCGGCCTGATCCCGATGAGCTATCCCGACTACAAGCGCGTCGACGATCCCGCCGCCCGGGCGCGGATGGAGGATCTGTGGGGCCGCAGCCTCGACCAGAATGCGGGCCTCACGGTGGTGGAGGTCGTCAACGCGATCCACGAGGGCGGCATCCGGGCGATGCACATCATGGGCGAGAACCCCGCCATGTCCGACCCCGACCAGACCCATGCGCGGGCCGCGCTGGGCCGGCTGGAGCACCTCGTCGTGCAGGACATCTTCCTGACGGAAACCTGCCACTTCGCCGATGTGATCCTGCCGGCGTCGTCCCATGCCGAGAAGCAGGGCACCTACACCAACACCAACCGGCAGGTGCAGATGGGCCGGCCGGCGATGGCGCTGCCGGGACAGGCGCGGCAGGATCTCGACATCCTGGTGGATCTGGGCCGGCGCTGCGGTCTCGACTGGTCCTATACCGGCCCGGCGGACGTCTATGCCGAGATGGCGAGCGTCATGCCGTCCCTTTCCGGCATCACCTGGGAGATGATCGAGGAGCGGGGCAGCGTCACCTATCCGCTCGCCGGAGAGGCCGAGGAGTGGGTGATCTTCAAGGACGGGTTCCCGACGGCGGACGGGCGGGGGCGGCTGGTTCCGGCCGACCTCCTGCCGCCCGACGAGCTGCCGGATGCCGATTATCCGCTGGTCCTGACCACGGGGCGGCTGCTGGAACACTGGCATACCGGCGCGATGACCCGGACCTCGGCGGTGCTCGACCGGCTGGAGCCCGAGGGGATCGCGTCGATGAACCCGCGCGAGATCGCCCGGAGGGGCCTGACGCCGGGCCAGGCCGTGACGATCGAGACCCGGCGCGGCCGGATCGACGCCACCCTGCGCATCGACCGCGAGGTCGCGGACGACATGGTCTTCATCCCGTTCTGCTTCGTGGAATCGGCGGCGAACCTGCTGACCAATCCGCAGCTCGATCCCTACGGCAAGATCCCCGAATTCAAGTTCTGCGCCGCCCGGGTTTCCGCCGCGGCGCCGGCCCCGGCGGCGGAATAGGTCAGACGAAGAAGGAGATCAGGAGCGGGGCGAGGATCGCGGTCAGGATCGCGTTCAGCCCCATCCCGATCCCCGAAAAGGCGCCGGCGGTGGAGTTGACGCGGAAGGCATGCGCCGTGCCGATCCCGTGCGCCGCCACGCCGACGGCGAAGCCGCGGGCCCGCCAGTCCCTGATCCCGCAGAAGTTCAGGAGCGGCGTCGCGATCACCGCGCCGACGATGCCGGTGATGATGACGAGCACGGCCGTCAGGCTGGGCAGGCCGCCGATCTGCTCGGCCACGCCGAGGGCCACCGGGGCGGTGGCCGATTTCGGCGCCACGGACAGGAGCGTCTCGCCACGCACCCCCAGCGCCCAGGCGACCGCCACGGCCGTCCCGATCGCGGTGACGGAGCCGGCGAAGAGGGCCGCGATCATCGGCAGGAAGGTCCGCTTCAGCCGCGGCAGGTTCTCGTGCAGCGGCAGGGCCAGCGCCACCGTGGCCGGACCGAGCATGAAATGGACGAACTGCGCCCCCTCGAAATAGCGGTCGTAGGGCGTGCCGGTCACGACGAGGACCAGGCCGATCAGGATCACCGCGATCAGCACCGGGTTGGCCAGGGGCGTGCGCAGCCGCGCGGCAGCGTGATCCGCCGCCAGATACGCCACCAGCGTCAGCGTCAGCCACAGGAGCGGCTCCTGCGCGAGATAGGTCCACAGCTCCACCGCGTCACTCATCGTCGGCCCCCGACAGGCGCGCCACGGCGCGGAACGTGTAGACGGCGGCCAGGATCGCCGCCGCGGTGCTGACCGTCAGCGCGGCGAGCAGCGCGGGCCCCTGCCGGCCGAACGTGTCGAGGTGGGCGATCACGCCCACCCCGGCCGGCACGAAGAGCAGCGACAGGTGTTTCAGGATCGTGCCCGCCGTCGCCTCCACCTGCGGGCGCAACGACGGACGCAGGACCAGCGCCGCGAACATGGCGGCCAACCCGATCACCGGGCCGGGGACGGGCAGGCCCAGTCCGCGGGCCGCCACCTCGCCGCCCAGCTGGAACAGGAGCAGGATCGCGACGGCGCGGATCATGGCACCGGCCTCAGCCCGTAATCGGCGAATCGCATCAGCGTCTCCTCCATCTCGTCCGCGCTCAGAAGGTGCGGGCCGCCGGCCTGCAGCGAGAGGATGTAGCCGCGGGCGAGCGTTTCCAGTTCCTCCAGCCGCCAGAGCGCCCGGTCGAGCCCTTCGCCGATCACCGTCGCCCCGTGATTGGCCATCAGGCAGGCGGTGCGCCCCGCCATCGCGCGAACGGTCTCCCGCGACAGCGCCTCGCTGCCGAAGGGGGCGTAACCGGCGAGCGGCACATCCGCGCCGCCGAAGGCCGCCACCATGTAGTGGCAGGCCGGGATCGGCCGCCGCGCCATGGCCAGCGCGGTGCAATGCACCGGATGGGCGTGCAGCACCGCATGCGCGGCCGGCCGCGCGCGGTAGAGTTCGCGATGCAGGTGCCACTCGGTCGAGGGCTTGCACGGACCCTCGGGCTCGCCCCCCGCCAGGGGCAGGCGGGCGATCATGTCCGGGTGCAGGTCCTCGTAGGGGATCCCAGAGGGCGTGATCAGCATCGCCTCGCCCGCCCGGACCGAGACGTTGCCGGAAGTGCCCTGGTTCAGCCCTTTCGCCACCATCGCGCGCGCCGCGTCGATCACGGCCTGTCGCAACCCGGCGGTGTCGGCACCGCCGGCCATCATGCGAAGGTGCCGCCGAAGCGTTCGCGCAGCTGCGCCTTCTGCACCTTCCCCATCGTGTTGCGGGGCAGTTCGTCGAGCGACCTCGTAGCGCTTGGGCCGCTTGTAATCGGCCAGCTGCTGCGCCGCCGCCTGTCGCACGACGTCGAGATCGACCTCGCCCTCGGCCACGATCACGGCCACGACGCCCTCGCCGAAATCGGGATGCGGCACGCCGATCACCGCCGTCTCGGCGACGCCCGGCGCGGCGTCGAGCACCTGCTCGACCTCCTTGGGATAGACGTTGTAGCCCCCCGAGATCACCAGATCCTTGTCGCGGCCGACGATGGAGACGTAGCCGTCGGCGTCGATCAGGCCCAGGTCGCCGGTGATGAACCAGCCGTCGGGGCGTTTCTCCTCGGCGGTCTTCTCCGGCATGTTCCAGTAGCCCTCGAAGACGTTGGGCCCGCGCACCTCGATCATGCCGATCTCGCCCCGGGGCAGTTCGGCCTCGCCATCCATGATCCGCACCTCCGTGCCGGGCAGGGGGAAGCCCACCGTGCCGGCGCGGCGCTCGCCGTCATAGGGGTTCGAGGTGTTCATCCCCGTCTCGGTCATGCCGTAGCGCTCGAGGATCCGGTGGCCGGTGCGGGACTCGAACTGGCGGTGGGTCTCGGCCAGCAGCGGCGCCGAGCCGGAGACGAAGAGGCGCATGTGGCCGGCCAGGTCGCGGGTGAACCGGTCTTCGGCCAGAAGCCGGGTATAGAAGGTCGGCACCCCCATCATCGTCGTGGCATCGGGCAGGTGGCGCAGCACCTCTCCCACCTCGAATCGCGGCAGGTAGATCATCGACGCGCCGGCCAGCAGCGTCGTGTTGATCGCGACGAACAGGCCGTGGGCGTGGAAGATCGGCAGCGCGTGCAGCAGCACGTCCTCGCCGGTGATCCGCCACGTCTCGACCAGCGCGCGGGCGTTCGACAGCAGGTTCTCCTGGGTCAGCATCGCGCCCTTCGACCGGCCCGTCGTGCCCGAGGTATAGAGAAAGGCGGCAAGGTCTCCCGGCGCGCGCTCCACCGGAAGGAGGCCGGCCGACCGGCCCGCCATGGCCGCGGCGAAGCTGCCCTCGCCGGTTTCCGTCAGGGTCAGCGTCGCGGCGTCGACGTCGCGCTCCCGGCTCGGGTCGCAGACCACCAGCGCCGGCGTGGCATCCGCCACGAAATAGGCGACCTCGGCGGCCGTGTAGGAGGTGTTGAGCGGCACGAAGATCACCCCGCGCGCCAGGCAGGCGGCGTAGATCGCCAGGGCCTCCAGCGACTTGCCGACCTGGCAGACCAGGCGGTCGCCGGGGGAGAGGCCACGATCCTGCAGGACCCCTGCGGCGCGCCCGGCCATGGCGTGGAAATCCCCATAGGTCAGGACCGTGCCATCGAACCGGCGGGCGAAGGGAGCCGCGCTGCCCGCATGCGGGGCGAGAAGCGCGTCGTGAAGCGGATTCGGCATCGGCTGCTCAATACTTGGGTCGGGTCGGCGCGCAGGCTACCCCGGCGGCGGGACCATGGCGAGGTGGATCGCCGCCCGCGATACACGCTCCCCTCATCTCCGCGCAATGCGGGATGCGCCGCCGATCGCGCCCCGGGGTCGCTGCCGTGGATTGCGGGGCAACCCTGGTCGCACGCCCCACCGATGCCGCGGCACGACCCGGGGTCCGGCACCTCCGGGACTCGATCCGCAACGGGTGCGGTCCTTTGCTTTCAACCGGCGCTCGCCTAGATGCCGCAGGTGCAAAAAGAAGCGAAGGGGCGGAAATGCTCGGTCGAGACTACTGGAACAACATGTTCGGCACCGCCCGTATGTTGAGCGAAGCGCAGGCGGTGATCGGGTACCGCATGCTGGGCATGGCTGGCCTGTGGCCCGTCGCGCCGGGCGAGACGATGCGCATGACGATGGAGAAGGCGCCCGCCTTCGCGGCCGCGCAGGTGGCCGCCTGGCAGGCCGTTGCCGCAGGCTCCTCCCCGGATCGGATCGTGGCCGCCTGGCTGCGTCCCATCGGCCGCCGCACGCGCGCCAACGAGAAGCGCCTGTCGCGGCGGTGACGCCGATCCGCGGCTGAAGATCGGTCGGGCGGCGCGTTGCGCGCCGCCCGCCGGACAGGCTCCCCGGGGCGCGCCGCTGCCATCTTTCCCGGGGGAGGGAGCCCGCCGATGCGGGCACCACCACGTTCCGACGCGACACGGCCGAACGCCCCGCTCTGCCGGCCGGGAGCATTTCCCGTGCCTTGCTGCCCGCCGCGGACCCGGCGATCCCGCGCGACGCGGAACGGGGGCGCCGTCGATCCCCCGCTCACCCGAGCGTCGACCATGCCGGCCGCGCCGTGGCCGCCTGCCGCCCGAGCCCGAACCCGTGCCGGCGACGCGGGACCGTTTCCCGGTCCGGGGTGGGTTGAGCCAGATGCAAGGCGGGACTGTCGAGGCGTCGGTAGCAGGCCGCGGCGCGGCCCTCTACCTCTCGGGCCAAGGGGGGAAGCCGAAGCGAGAGAGGGTTTCCGATGGCATCGACGACATTCTTCACCACCGAAAACAAGCCGGGGATCGCCCGGCGCGTCCTGCGGCGGATCTCCGACGGAGCCGTGCGCTACCTGGAACTGCAGAGCCGCGCCGGCCAGTTGCAGCGCCTGCAATCCATGAGCGACGCCGAACTGGCCCGGATCGGCCTGCGCCGCGACCAGATCGTCGGCCATGTCTTCCGCGACCGGTTCCTGGTCTGACCCGTGACGCGGGGGGCGGGCGGCCTGCGCCCGCCCCCCGCGATCGTCCACGCCGAATCCGCCGACACCCGGGTGACGCCGAAGCCGGCCCGCCCCTGTGGCCGGATCGCGCCGCGGTCACCGGTCGCCCGACCGTCGGCCGCATATCCGTGCGACGTCCCCGCACCGGTGGTCGACGGGCCGATGGGCGGACGGATCGGCCAGGCGCTGCCTGGTGAGGGCCGCCGGCCCAGCCCGGTCCCTCCGGCATCGACATCGCCGGCCGGATGGCCGATCCTCCGCCCCGACACGAGGGGAGGGAGCGATGCCCGATACCAGCCGCGCCACCGCGACCCATGCCCGCAACCCCGGTACGGCGCTGGACCCGGCCCTGTTCGCGGGCGTGCGGGTCAACCGCTCGGCGACGGAGCGGCGCGCCGCATCCTTCGGCGCACGGCGGTCGGTCAAGAAGGACCACCAGGCCGCCTGGCTGGTCAACGCGATACGCCTGATCGACCTCACCACGCTGGCCGGCGACGATACCGCCGCCCGGGTTCGCCGGCTCTGCGCCAAGGCGCGGGCGCCGTTGGCCTTCCGCATCCTCGAGGGGCTGGAAATCACGGGCATGGGCCTGACGGTGGCGGCGGTCTGCGTCTATCCCACCATGGTCCCGCACGCGGTCGCGGCACTGGAGGGCAGCGGGATCCCGGTCGCCTCCGTCGCCACCGGCTTTCCCGCCGGGCTCATGCCGCTCGACCTGCGCCTGCGCGAGATCGAGTGGGCGGTGGCGCAGGGTGCCTCCGAGATCGACATCGTCATCACCCGCGAGCATGTCCTGAGGGGGGACTGGGCCGCGCTCCATGCCGAGGTCGCGGCGATGCGGGCGGCCAGCGGTCCGGCGCACATGAAGGCGATCCTCGCCACCGGCGAGCTCGGCACGCTGACCAACGTCTATGCCGCGGCGATGGTCGCGATGCAGGCCGGGGCCGACTTCATCAAGACCTCCACCGGCAAGGAGGGGGTCAACGCCACGCTCCCCGTCTCCCTGACCATGGTGCGTGCCCTGCGCGATTACGGGGCGGCCACCGGCCACCGGGTGGGGTTCAAGCCGGCCGGCGGGATCAAGTCGGCGAAGGACGCGCTGCAATGGCAGGTGCTGATGAAGGAGGAACTGGGCCGCGACTGGCTGGAGCCCGACCTCTTCCGCTTCGGCGCTTCCTCGATGCTGGGCGATATCGAGCGGCAGCTCGAACACCATGTCACGGGGCGCTACGCGGCGGCCCATCGCCATGCCATGTCGTGAGGGTTCCATGGGCATCCGGGAGATACTGAAGACGATGGAATACGGCCCCGCCCCCGAGGACGCGACGATCGCCCGCGCCTGGCTCGCGGCCCGGGCCGAGGGCGCGGGGCACTTCATCGCCGGCGCCGTCACCGAGCCCGGCGAGACCTTCGAGACCCGCGACCCCGCCCGCGACGTGGTTCTGGCGCGCGTGACCCAGGGCACCCCGGCCGACATGGAGGCTGCCGTCGCCGCGGCCCGCGCGGCGCAGCCCGGCTGGGCCGCGCTGTCCGGCCATGCGCGCGCGCGCCATCTCTATGCCATCGCCCGCCACGTCCAGCAGCATGCGCGCCTGCTTGCCGTGCTGGAGACGCTCGACACCGGCAAGCCGATCCGCGAGAGCCGCGACGTCGACGTGCCGCTGGTCGCGCGGCACTTCTACCACCACGCCGGCTGGGCGGAACTCATGGCGGAGGAGTTCCCGGGGCAGGGGCCCTGGGGTGTCTGCGGGCAGGTGATGCCGTGGAACTTCCCGCTGCTGATGCTCGCCTGGAAGGTCGCCCCGGCGCTCGCCGCGGGCAACACGGTGGTGCTGAAGCCGGCCGAATACACGCCGCTGACCGCGCTCGCCTTCGCGGAAATCTGTGCCGAGGTGGGCCTGCCGGCCGGCGTGGTGAACATGGTCACCGGCGACGGCGCGACCGGGGCGGCGCTGGTCGCCCATCCCGGCGTCGACAAGGTGGCCTTCACCGGCTCGACCGAGGTGGGGCGCGAGATCCGCCGGGCCACGGCCGGAACGGGCAAGGGGCTGACGCTGGAACTGGGCGGCAAGTCGCCCTTCCTCGTCTTCGACGATGCCGATCTCGACGCGGCGGTCGAGGGCGTGGTCGACGCGACCTGGTTCAACCAGGGACAGGTCTGCTGCGCCGGCGCCCGGATCCTCGTCGCGGAAAGCGTCGCGGACCGCTTCACCGCGAAGCTGGCCGCGCGGATGGACAAGCTGATCCTCGGCGATCCGCTCGACAAGAACACCGACATGGGCGCGATCGTCCATCCCGTGCAGTTGGAGCGGATCCGCGCGCTGGTGGAGCAGGGCCGCGCCGAGGGCGCCGAGATCCGCCAGGGCGCCGCCCCCGCGGGCTGCTTCTACCCGCCGACCATCGTCGCCGACGCCACGCCCGCCAGCGTGCTCGCGACGGAGGAGATCTTCGGCCCCGTCGTGACCGTCACCCCGTTCCGCACGCCCGCCGAGGCGGTGGAGCTGGCCAACAACACCCGCTACGGGCTCGCCGCCTCGCTCTGGTCGGAGAACGTCAATCTCTGCCTCGATGTCGCGGGCCGGATCGCCGCCGGCGTGGTCTGGATCAACTGCACCAACGTCTTCGACGCGGGCGCGGGCTTCGGGGGCGTGCGCGAGAGCGGCTTCGGCCGCGAAGGCGGGCGCGAGGGGATGGCGGCCTATCTGCGCCCGCCCCTTCGCCGGGGCGAGACCCGCGACCTGCCGGCGCCCGTGGCGCGGCCCGGCCCCGCGGGGGCGGGCGCGGGATCGACCGCACCGCCAAGCTCTACATCGCCGGCAAGCAGGCGCGGCCCGATTCGGCGGCCATGCCTACCAGGTGGCCGGCGGGCTCGCGGGCCTCGGCAACCGCAAGGACATCCGCAACGCGGTGGAGGGGGCCGCCAAGGCCGCAGGCTGGGGCGCCACCACCGGCCATGCCCGGGCGCAGGTGCTCTATTATCTCGCCGAGAACCTCTCCGCCCGTCAGGCCGAGTTCGCCACCCGCCTGGAATTCGGCGGCCACCCACCGGCGGAAGCCGCCGCGGAGGTGGAGACCGCGATCCGCCGCACCTTCTGGTATGCCGCCTGGGCAGACAAGTTCGACGGCGCCGTCCACGGCACGACCAAGGCGCATCTGACTCTCGCCATCCCCGAGCCCCTCGGCGTGATGGGAATCGTCTGTCCCACGGAGCGCCCGCTCCTCGGGCTGGTCTCGCTGATGCTGCCGGCCCTCGCCACGGGCAACCGGGTGGTCGCCGTGCCGTCGCAGACCCATCCGCTGGCGGCGACCGACCTCTACCAGGTGATCGACACTTCCGACGTGCCGGCGGGGGTGATCAGCCTTGTGACCGGACCCCGCGACGACCTGGCCCGCACATTGGCGCAGCACGACGGCGTGGACGGCATCTGGTATGTGGGCTCCGCCGCCCGGATGGTCGAGGCCGGGAGCGCCGGCAACCTCAAGCGCAGCTGGACCGAGCCCGACGGCGCGCGCGACTGGCTGGCCGCCGAGGGGCAGGGGCGGGATTTCCTCGACCGCGCCACCCAGACCAAGACGGTATGGGTGCCCTACGGAGCCTGATCGCGCCGCGGGGCGGATGCGCACCGTTGACGCCCGGGCGCGGTCGCTAGGTCATGGCCCGGAACGTCCGAGGAGATCCCCATGACCGAGACCCCCTGGTGGCAGACCGCCGTCGGATACCAGATCTGGCCGCGCAGCTTCTGCGATTCCAACGGCGACGGGATCGGCGACATCCCCGGCATCATCTCCAAGCTGCCGCATCTGGCGGATCTGGGGGTGGGCTTCGTCTGGCTGTCGCCGGTCTATGCCTCGCCGCAGCACGACATGGGCTACGACATCTCCGATTACCGCGCCATCGCGCCGGAATACGGCACGCTCGCCGATCTCGATCGCCTGATCCACGAGGCGCGGGATCGCGGCATCCGCATCGTCATGGACCTGGTGGTGAACCATTCCTCGAACGAGCACGAATGGTTCCGCGCCGCCTCCGCCTCGCGCGAGGCGCCCGAGCACGATCTCTATGTCTGGCGCGATCCCGGCCCCGATGGCGGGCCGCCCTCCGACCTGCAGGCCTGCTTCGGCGGCCCCGCCTGGAACTGGTGCGAGGCGGTGGGCCGCTACTACCTGGGTTACTTCTCCCCCTACCAGCCGGATCTGAACTGGCAGAACCCGGCGCTCAGGCGGGCGATCTACGACATGATGAACTGGTGGTACGACCGCGGCATCGCCGGCTTCCGGATGGACGTGATTTCCCTTATCGGCAAGGACGTGGATGCCGGCGTCTTCGAGGAGGGGCCGGACCTGCACGACTTCCTGCAGGAGATGCACCGCGAGACGCGCACGGGGCGCGACATCCTCACGATCGGCGAGAGCTGGTCGGTCAGCCGCGAGACGGCGCCGCTCTATTGCGGGCGCGACCGGGGCGAACTGGACATGGTGTTCCAGTTCAACCACATCACCCGGCAATGGGACCCCGAACACGGCAAGTGGCGCCCGCGCCCCTTCGACCTCGTGGCCTTCAAGGAAGAACTGTTCGGCTGGCAGGAGGCGCTGGCCGAGGACGGCTGGAACTCGCTGTTCCTGACCAACCACGACCTGCCGCGCCAGGTGTCGAAATACGGCGATGACGGCGAGTACCGCGTCCGCTCGGCCAAGTGCCTGGCCACGATGCTGCACCTGATGAAGGGCACTCCCTTCGTCTATCAGGGCGAGGAGATCGGCATGACCAATATCCGCTTCTCCCGCCTCGACCAGTTCCGCGACCTGGAGACCCTCGGCCTGTTCGAGGCCGAGATCGCCGCCGGCGTCTCGGCCGAGGAGTTCATCGCCGGGGCGAACGTGAACGGTCGCGACAATTCCCGCACGCCCGTCCAGTGGACCGGCGGCCAGCATGCCGGCTTCTCCAGCGGCACGCCCTGGATCGAGGTGAACGAGAACCATACCGCGATCAATGTCGACGACGACCGCGCCGCGCCCGAGGGCGTCATCGCCCATTACCGCCGCCTGATCGCCCTTCGCCGATCGCACCGGATCGTCAGCCACGGCCGGTTCGAGGGCGCGTTGCGCGACCATCCCGGCGTCGTGACATATGTACGGCACCTGGACGGCGAAAAGCTGTCGGTGGCGGCCAACATGTCCGGCGAAAGCGTGACGCTCGACATACCCGCGTCCGTCGCCGTCGCGGGGCAATGCCTGTCCCACACCGTCGATCCGCGCAGCGCGCTGACCGGACGTCTGACGCTCGCGCCGTGGGAAGCGGTCGCGGTGCTCGGGCAGGCGGGTTGAGCGCGCGCCCGGCTTGTGCCCGGGGGCGGTTTCGCGCGATGACGGGGCCATGCCACGCGACGACTCCCCCCGCGCCTTTCTCGGCGTCACCCGCTCGCTGACCGGCCGCGCCTGGATCGGCCCCGACGCCGAGCAGGAGCGCCTGTGCGAGGCGATGGTGCAGGAGACCGGTCTGCCGGAGCCCGTGGCGCGGATCCTCTGCCGTGCCGGCGTCGCGGCGGGCGAGGCCGAGGCCTATCTCGATCCCGCGATCCGCGATCTCCTGCCCGATCCGATGTCGCTGAAGGACATGGGGGCGGCGGCCGACCGGCTGCTGGCGGCGGTCGAACGGCGCGAGCGGATCGCCGTCTTCGGCGATTACGACGTCGACGGCGGCGCCTCCGCCGCGCTCCTCCTGACATGGCTGCGCGAACTCGGCCGGGAGGCGACGCTCTACATCCCCGACCGGATCGACGAAGGCTACGGGCCGAACGTGCAGGCGATGGAGACCTTGGCGCGCGACCACGACCTGATCCTCTGCGTCGATTGCGGCACCCTCTCGCACGAGCCGATCGCGGCCGCGCGCGCCGCCGACGTCGTCGTGCTCGACCATCACCTCGGCGGCGAGACGTTGCCCGAGGCGGTCGCCGTGGTGAATCCCAACCGGCAGGACGAGTCCGGGGCGCTCGGCCATCTCTGCGCGGCGGCGGTGGTGTTCCTGCTGCTGGTCGAGGTCAACCGGCGGCTGCGCGGGCGCGGCACCACGGGGCCGGATCTCATGGCCATGCTGGATCTCGTGGCCCTGGCGACGGTGGCCGACGTGGCGCCGCTGATCGGGGTGAACCGGGCGCTGGTGCGGCGCGGCCTCGCGGTGATGCACCGACGCGGGCGGCCGGGGCTCGCGGCCCTGTCCGACACGGCCCGGCTGGACGTGCCGCCCACCGCGCACCATCTCGGCTATGTCCTCGGGCCGCGGATCAATGCCGGGGGCCGGATCGGGCAGGCCGACATGGGCGCACGCCTCCTCGCCACCGATTGCCCCCGCGAGGCCGCCGCCCTGGCCGATCGGCTCGACGCGGTCAACACCGAGCGGCGCGAGGTGGAGACCGCCGTGCGGGAGGCCGCGCTCGCCCAGGCCGAGGCGCGCGGCCTCGACGGACCGCTGGTCTGGGCGGCGGGCGAGGGCTGGCATCCCGGTGTCGTCGGCATCGTCGCGGCGCGGCTGAAGGAGGCCACGGGGCGTCCGGCGGTGGTCATCGGCCTCGAGAACGGCATCGGCAAGGGGTCGGGGCGCTCGATCGGCGGCGTGGATCTCGGCGCCGCGGTGCAACGGGTCGCCCGCGAGGGGCTTCTGGACCGGGGCGGCGGCCACCGGATGGCCGCCGGCCTCACCGTCGCGGCGGACCGGATCGAGGCGGCGATGGCGCGGCTGGGCGAGCTGCTTTCCCGGCAGGGGGCCGGCGACGGAGAGGCGCGCGATCTGTCCCTGTCGGGCCTCCTGATGCCGTCCGCCGCCACCCCGGACCTGATCGAGCGGCTGGAGCGCGCCGGTCCCTACGGCATGGGCGCCCCGGCGCCGCGCTTCGCCTTCGCCTCCTGCCGGATCGTCCATGCCAAGCGGGTGGGATCCGCGCATCTGAAGCTGAGCGTCACCGACGGCACCGGGCCGCGGCTCGACGCCATCGCCTTCGGCGCCTTCGACGGCCCTTTGGGCGACGCGCTGGAGCGCCATTCAGGCGCCCGGTTCCACCTTGCCGGGCGTCTGGAGCTCAACCACTGGCAGGGCCGGTCCCGGGTCCAGCTGCGGCTCGAGGATGCCGCGCCCGACGCGGACGCGCCCGCCTGAGCCTCAGGCGACGCGCGCCCCTTCGCGGCGTCGGTCGACCTCGTCCTCCTCGTCCTCCTCGTCATCCCCCTCGTCGTCCTCGGTGCCGCGATTGCCCCGCATCTCGTCGTACTTGGCCGACAGGGCGCTCTCCAGTTCCGAGTTCAGCGCCCGCGCCCGCTCCATGTAGGGTTCGTTTTTCGAGATCGGCACGCCGGGCTTCCACAGCTCGGCCAGCTCCCGCAGCGCCGAGCGGTCGATCTTGAAGAACGCCTTCTCCAGTTCGGCGGCCTCGAAGGCGCTCAACCCCATGTTCTCCAGCACGTAGCGCCCGGCGCGCAGCGACGAATCGAAGACCTCGCGCACGATGTCGTCCGCCCCCGCGCGGTAGAGCTCGTAGACGTGGTTGCGGTCATAGGCGCGGGCGATGATGTGCAGATCGGGGCGCGCCTTGCGCGCGTATCGCACCAGGCTCGCCACGTTCTTGGGCTCGTCCATCGTCACCACCAGCACCTTCGCGTCGTCGAGGCCGGCCGCGTGCAGCAGCTCGGGCCGCGTCGGGTCGCCGAAATAGCCGTTGAAGCCGAACTTGCGCATCAGCTGGATCGTGTCGAGGTCGTGGTCGAGCACCGTGGTCTCGAACCCGGCCAGGTGCAGCATCCGGTTCACGACCTGCCCGAACCGGCCGATCCCGGCGATGATGATCGGCGACTGTCTGTCGATCTCGTCGGCCTGCGGCTGGGCGCTCTCCATCCCGTCGCTCAGGCGCGCGTTGATCTGTTCCCAGGCGATGAAGAACAAGGGCGTCAGCAGCATCGACATGGCCACGACCAGCAGCACCACCTCGCTGAGCGGGATGCCGATCACGCCGATCTGCACTGCGAAGGAGGTCAGCACGAAGCCGAACTCCCCCGCCTGCGCCAGGCCCAGCGTGAACAGCCACCGGTTGCGCCGTCCCAGGGTCGACATCTTCGCCAGCACATAGAGGACCGCCCCCTTCACCAGCATCAGCGCCAGCGTCAGGAACAGGATCAGGAACGGCGATTCGAAGAAGCGCGGGAACGAGATCCCGGCGCCCACGGTGATGAAGAACAAGCCCAGAAGCAGGCCCTTGAACGGCTCGATGTCGGATTCAAGCTCGTGGCGGAACTCCGAATTGGCCAGCACGACCCCGGCAAGGAAGGCACCGAGCGCCGGTGAGAGGCCGACAAGCGTCATCACGAAGGCGATGGAGATCACGATGAGCAGCGACAGCGCGGTATAGAGTTCGCGCAGCCGCGCGCGGTGGATGTAGCGGAACACCGGCCGCGTCCCGTAGATCCCGGCGACGATGATCCCGGCGATGGCCGCCAGCGTGACCAGCGTGATGCCCCAGCCCGGCAGACCCTCGACGAGAGACGTCACCCTTTCGGCATGGGCGCTGGCGGTGGTCTCGCCGCCGACGAGGTCGTTCTCGCCGTGGCCATCCCCCGATCCCGACGCGACGCCACTCGCGAGTAGCGGCATCAGCGCCAGCATCGGTATGACAGAGATGTCCTGGGTCAGCAGGACCGAGAAGGAGGACCGTCCGCCGGCGGTCTGCATCAGTTGCTTCTCGGTCAGGGTCTGCAGCACGATCGCGGTCGAGGACAGGGAGAAGATCATTCCCAGCGCGACCGCCACGTTCAGCGGCTGGCCCAGGAGGTAGGCGGCTCCGGTCACCAGGGCCATTGTGGCCGCCACCTGCGCGCCGCCGAGGCCCAGCAGGCGATGGCGCATGCCCCAGATCGCCTTGGGCTCCATCTCGAGCCCGATCAGGAACAGCATCATCACCACCCCGAACTCGGCGAAATGCTGCAGGTCCTGCGTCTCGGCGCCGACGAGGCCGAAGACCGGACCGATCAGGATGCCTGCTGCCAGGTATCCGAGTACCGATCCCAGCCCAAGGCGGGCGGCGATGGGAACCGAGATGACGGCGGCGGCCAAATAGATCGTGGCCTGGAACAGGAAGCTTTCCATTCTCTCTCCATCGATGCCGGGCGGTGCCGCGGCCCGGAGGCCCGGACCACGGTGCACAAGATGGCAGCCGGGCGCCCGCTGTCTAGCCGCGCGGCATCGACAGGCTCACCGCGCGTCCACCCTTGATGTATTGCAGATCCTCGCTGCCGATGGCGCTGACCCGGCCGCCGTCGACGCGATCGCCCACCCGGACCTTCACGAAGCGCCCGTTCGGCAGGCGGACGAGGGCGCGCCGGTCGGACTGGCTGCCATAGACCCCGATCAGGTTCATCCGGTCCAGGCGCAACATGTCGCCATCCGTGGCGTCCGATGCGGAGGGCCCGCTCGTGACCGGCGGCGCGGGTGCCGGATCGGCCGAGGCGACGCGCAGGGACTCGGCCGGGGGCTCCGCCCCGCCGAGGCCCCGAGGTCGCGATCCGGGCCGGAGCGACCGGGCCACCGCATCGGGCCCGGTCTCGACCGCGTCCGGCGGGATCGCGGCAAGCGCGGTCGCGACATCGGCGCCCAGCGCTTCGTCCGCTGAGGATGTCCCGGCGTGATCCGGATCCGCCCCGTCCGGCCGGGCACGCGGTCGCAAGACGACGAGGGTGGAGGTATTGCGCACGGCGCTCCGCACCGCGCTTTCGATGGCGTCGGAGGCCATGTCCCCTGGCCTCTCCATTGCCGGGCGCGGCCGGGGGGCCGCGGTATTCGCGGGCCGGGGGATGGTCGGCGCGCTTGCCCCCTCCGCCGTCTCGTTCGTCCCGGCGAGGGGGGCCACGGCGAGAGGGGCGGCAGCGGCAGGAGCCTCGGCCGCGCCCGGCCCCACCGGCGGGATACTCGACGGGCTGCCGTCCGTCGACTGGGGGACCGTTTCGCCTGGAGCGGAAGACGACGCGGGGCGCGCGGGCGGAACGACGCCGGGCCGGCCGTTCGTGACCGGGATGGCGCCGGGCGGTCCGGACTCCCCGGTCGTCGCCGCCGGGGCGCCTGCCGGGACGGGCAACTGCGCCGCCCCGGCGAACGTCACCGGCAGGGCGATGACCTCCGGGCCGACCGGCGCGCGCCGGTCGATGGCGTTCGCGTCGATCACGCTCGGGAGAAGGGCAGGCAGCGGGGCCGACCGGGCGGCGTCCTGCGCCTCCCGGTCCACCTCGCTCGCCCCCGGCCCCGGAACGGTGGAGGCGGGCTCCGGGGAGCCCGTTTGGAGGGCAACCCTGTCAGTCCCCGCCTCTCGGCCCGCCCCGAATGGGCCCAGGAGAGCCGCCCAGACCCCCGCGGCGACGAGCAGGGCCAAGACGATTCCCACGGCACCCGCGCCGCGCGCCGATGCGCGGGGCCTCGGCTCCGGGGCGTCCGCGGCTCGCGCCTGCCCCGACACCTCGCCGCTGTCGGGGCGGATCGGTGGCCGCTCCCCCGCGGCCCCCGTCCGGAGGGCGGGGCCCGCCATAGGTCTCCCGCCTCCCGGGCGGCCATGCAGGCCCCGCGCGGCCGGGCCGATCCTCGGACGAGCCGTCCTTTCCGGCCCCCGGCCGGGCGCGGCGCCCCGCGACGCGTCGACGTTCGCGTCCTCCGGCCGGTCGCCCGCAACCCCCGGCGACGCATCGGGCGGGAATGGGTCGGGCGCGATGGCCGGCGGCGATCCGTCGGGGGCGCCGCCTGCGATGGGCCCGGTCGCGGAACCGGGCTCCTGCGGCAACGCGGCCTCCGGCCGCCCGAAATCCGGCCAGCCCGGAAAGGCATCCGCCTCCGTGCGGGCGGAGAAGCGGGCGGGGTGGAAGCCGTGCGCCAGGGCGAAGCGTTGGGCCTCCCGCAGGACGCGGCGTGGTACTGCCGCGACGCGCAGCCGTCCGTCGGGCGCCACCGTCCAGTCCCAGGCGAGGTCTTCCTGCGCCATCGACGCGACTGCTGCGCGGAGGCGCGCGTCCCGCGCTCCGTCTGCGTCCGCCGCGTCGAGCGTGGCATAGCGGATCTCGCCGGGCGGGATCAGGATGGTGGCAGCCGGCTCGCTTGCCGCCTGGCCATTGCCCGCCTGGCGGAGATCCCGCAGCCGATCACAGAGCCCCGGATCGCCGAGGCTCATCTCCCCCAGCACCTGCCAAGGTTGTTCGTGGCCGGACAGCACACGGATGCCGCGCGAGGACAGATCGAGCACAAACGCCGTGTTCATGGCTGCAAGCCTATCACATCAACGCGGAGCCGGTAGCGTCGATCTTCGCTTGCGGGGCATCGGGACGCAGGTTTCGATACAGAAAAGGAAAACCGCGGCCTGCGGGACACGGCTCCCGGAATTCCGGCCGTCGAGGAGGAACATCGCATGAAGGTAATGACCGTGATCCTGGGGCTGGCGCTCTCGCTCGCCGCGGCGGCCGCCGCGCAGGATCGCCCGGCGGGTCTGACGGTGGTGGGCGAGGGCCGGGTCGCGATGACGCCGGATGTCGCGCTGGTGCGGATGGGCGTCACCGCCGAAGCGGACTCGGCGGGTGCCGCCGCCGCGGCCCTGTCCGACAGGCTGGGGCCGGTGCTGGAGGCGCTGGCCGAGGCCGGCATCGCCCCGGCCGACATACGGACCGGAACGCTGCAACTCGGCCCTATCCATGCCGGGCGCGGCCCTGGCGGTGAGGGGCGGCCCGAGATCGTCGGCTATCGCGCCGAAAGCCTGGTGGAGGTCCGCCTGCAGCAGGTCGGTCGCGTCGGCGAGATCCTCGATGCCGCGATCGAGACGGGCACGAACCGGCTGGAGGGCATCGCCTTTTCCGCCTCGCAGCCCGAGGTGGCCGAATCCGCCGCGCTCGCCGCCGCCGTGGCGGATGCCCTTCGCAAGGCGCAGGTCGTGAGCCAGGCGGCGGGCCTGACCCTCGGGCCGGTCCGCTCGATCACGGAGCAGGGGGGCGGCATGCCCCGCCCCGAGATGATGCGGATGAGCGCCGCGGACATGCCCGTGGCGCCGGGGGAGATCGAGGCCACGGCCCGGGTCGAGGTCGTCTACGACCTCGCCGAGTGATGCGGCCCGGTCAGGCGGTCGCCTTGGCGAGCGCCTGATCCAGATCCGCGATCAGGTCGTCGGCATCCTCGATGCCGATGGACAGCCGCACCACCTCCGGATCGGCCCCGGCCGCGCGCTGCTGGTTCTCCTCCAGCTGCCGGTGGGTGGTCGAGGCGGAATGGATGATCAGGCTGCGCGTGTCGCCCAGATTGGCCACGTGGCTGAACAGGTGCACCGCGTCGATCAGCTTCACGCAGGCCTCGTAGCCACCCTTCACGGCGAAGGTGAACAGGCTGCTCGCCCCCTTCGGGCAGATCCGCGCGACCCGGTCGAAATAGGGCGAGCTTTCCAGCCCGGCATAGGTCACCCGGTCGACGCGGGGGTCCGCTTCCAGCCACTTCGCCACCTTCACGGCGTTGGCGACGTGGCGCTCCATCCTGAGCGACAGGGTCTCGATCCCCATCAGCGTGTAATGCGCGGCCTGCGGGTTCAGCGTCATGCCGAGGTCGCGCAGGCCCACGGCGATGCCGTGGAAGGTGAAGGCCAGGGGCCCGAAGGTCTCGTGGAACTTCAGCCCGTGATAGGCGGGCTCCGGCTCGCTGAGAGAGGGGAACTTGCCCGAGGCGGACCAGTCGAAGGTGCCCGAATCCACCACGCAGCCCCCGGTGACGGTGCCGTTGCCGGTCAGGAACTTGGTCAGCGAATGAACCACCAGCGCCGCGCCGTGCTCGATGGGCCGGCACAGATACGGCGTGGCCGAGGTGTTGTCGACGATCAGCGGCAGGCCGACCTCGTCGGCGATGCCCGAGATCGCGTCCAGATCGGTGATGTAGCCGCCCGGATTGGCCACCGACTCGCAGAAGATCGCCCGCGTATCCTCGTCCACCGCCGCGCGCACCGCGTCGAGGTCGTCGAAATCCACGAACTTCGCCGACCAGCCGAAGCGCTTGATGGTCTGCGTCATCTGCGTGACCGTGCCGCCGTAGAGGCGGGTGGAGACGACGACGTTCTTGCCCGGCCCCATCAGCGGGAACAGCGCCAGGATCTGCGCCGAGTGGCCCGAGGCGGTGCAGACCGCGCCGACCCCGCCCTCCAGCGTCGCCATCCGCTCCTGCAGAACGGCGACCGTGGGGTTGGTCAGCCGGGAGTAGATGAAGCCCACCTCCTGCAGGTTGAACAGGGCGGCGGCGTGGTCGGCGTCGCGGAAGACATAGGCGGTGGACTGGTAGATCGGCGTCTGCCGCGCCCCCGTCGCCGGGTCCGGCCGGGCGCCGGCGTGGATCTGCAGCGTCTCGAAGCCATAGGGCCGCTCGGTCATGGAAAACCTCCTCCTGATCGTCGGCGGCGACGGTAGGCGAGGCGCGGGGCGGCGGCAACGCCCCGCGAGACCCGGCGGGTTCGCCCCTACCAGTGGCCGGTATTCTCCATGCTGGCCCAGGGCTCCTGCGGCGCCTTCGCCTCGCCCCGCTGCAGCAGCTCGACCGAGATGTTGTCGGGCGAGCGCACGAAGGCCATGTGCCCGTCGCGCGGCGGGCGGTTGATGGTCACGCCGCTGGCCTGCAACTTCTCGCACAGCGCGTAGATGTCGTCGACGCGGTAGGCCAGGTGGCCGAAATGCCGGCTGTCGTCCGGCAGCTTGTCGTCGCCGTCCCAGTTGTAGGTGATCTCCACGTCGTTGTGGCCGTCCATCTGGTCGGGCGGGGCCATGAAGACGAGGGTGAAGCGGCCCTCCTCGCTCTCCTTCCGCTGGCGCTCCTTCAGCCCCAGCATCTCGAAGAAGGCCATCGTCTTCTCCAGGTCCTTCGAGCGCACCATCGTGTGCAGGTATTCGATACCCATGTCGGTTCTCCGTTTGCGATTTTCCGGTGACCTAGGCGCGGCACGGTCCCGGTCCATGTTTCACCCCGAACGCGGGGCGGCTATGGGTGCGGGGAGACGCAACCGACAGGACCGCCGCCATGCCGCTGACCCCCGAGCAACAGGCCGAGATCGACGCCCAGAGGGCCGAGCCCCGCCAGACCCTGCGCGCCACCTCCGAGGGGATGGAGCGCCACCTCTATGCCGCGCGGCCCTGCCTCGACCACGGCTTCGTGCGGGTGATCGACTACATGGGCGACGACGCGGCCATCGTGCAGGCGGCGCGCGTCTCCTACGGGCGGGGGACGAAGGCGGTGTCGAACGATGCCGGGCTCATCAACTACCTGATGCGGCACTGGCACTCCACGCCCTTCGAGATGTGCGAGATCAAGCTGCACGTGAAGCTGCCCGTCTTCGTCGCGCGGCAATGGATCCGCCACCGCACCGCCAACGTGAACGAGTATTCCGCCCGCTACTCCGTCCTCGACCGCGAATTCTACATCCCCGCGCCCGAGAACCTCGCCGCGCAATCCACCCAGAACAACCAGGGCCGGGGTGCGGTGCTGGAGGGGGAGGAGGCGCAGCGCGTCCTCGATCACCTGCGCGCCGATTCCGACCGCGCCTACGACCATTACGAGGAGATGCTGGGCACCGACGGCCAGCAGGGCCTCGCGCGGGAGCTTGCCCGGATGAACCTGCCGATGAACGTCTATACCCAGTGGTACTGGAAGACGGACCTGCACAACCTCTTCCACTTCCTGCGCCTGCGCGCCGACCCCCACGCGCAATACGAGATCCGCGTCTATGCCGACGCCATCGCCGAGGCGGTGCGCGACTGGGTGCCGCTCGCCTTCGCCGCCTTCGAGGAGCACCGCCTGGGCGGCGCGCATCTGTCGAAGGGCGCGCTCGCCGTGGTGAAGCGGATGCTCGCCGGGGAGGAGGTGACGCAGGAGACCAGCGGGTTGAGCAAGCGGGAATGGGGGGAGGTTATGGGGGTGATTGGGTGACGATGCATGAGGATCAATAAGTTCTTAGAAGATGTCGACGCAAACTTGCGGAGAATGAACGACAATCTGCTACGCTGAGCATGTACCATTGTGATCTGATCTGCCTTCAGTTGGCAGTAATTGTGTCCACCAATCAGAGCTGCGAGAGTTACATACTACAATTCTTGAAGATAGCTCAGTTGCATGAGGAGAGATCTTCATTATGGGTCTTGCGCGGTAACGGCGAAATTTGAGGATTATTACTGGATCAACCTTTAAGATGGTTGACGTAAGAATATTTTCAAGATCACTTGCATCTTATGAAGGCAGGTCGCGAGGTACTTCGTATCGTGAACTACGACGATATAGAATTGGACGAGAGTGGTTCAAGGTGAAAGCGTAGCTCAAGTATGCTTGGACCTCGCGAGGCAAAGAGCGAAGGCGGATTTCACAGTCTGGCAGACCATCACGCCTGAAGATCCAGGATCGAATACTGTCAGAAGCATCAGAACTAATCGTCAGCGATACATAGTTATCTAAGTTTAGCGTCGCCTGGCCAATTTCGTCTCTACAGATGACGGTCCTATGATTGTATTCAAGTCGCGTTAGTGGCAGCCACGAAGAGATAATGCGGCGGTCGATATGAGTCAAATGTTCGAATCTATTCTGGATGATTATCATCGAAGTTGCCTTATAGTCGCTTGAGCTGATTGCTGGCAGAATTCTGTGAAAGTTTGTATGGTGTCAGTTCACTAAGAATTGATCATTAATTGCTTGCAGGACTGCAATAGGTCTTCCTGATGTACAGCTTCTGCCTGACTAGTCTGAGAGGCTATTCTAGCCGAATTCAATGAGTTTGATACATTTAGGCAAGGCAGCCGCCGCCCCGAAGGACGGCGGCCTTTCCGTCTCACCGATCCCGCGCGACCTGCGCCAGGAGTTGCGCGTTGCCGCCCGAGGCGGTGGTGTCGATGCAGAGATGCCGCTCGTGCATCACGTCCGACACCATCACCGCACCCGTCTGGAGCCTGAGGAGCGGGCCCTTCCGCTGCGCCAGCTGCTTGGCGTAGGTGCGCGCCGTCTCCTCGTCGCCCCACCAGATGGCGGAGCCGAACTCGCGCTCCTTCGACAGGTCCACCTCGCCCGAGACCTTCCGCGCGGTGCCGCCCAGGCGCTCCACCTCGGCCTTCTGCTTGCGCTTGTCCTCGTCCGTCGGCCCGAGGCACAGGACCGGCGGGCGCGGCACGAGGTGCAGACGGTTCGACTCCCCCGTGGGACCGGGCAGGTCGATCTCCGTCTCGGGCGCGGCGTCGCGCTTCGCGGGCTTCTGGAACCGCTCCACGTAGAACGGCCCGCCGGCCTTCGGACCTGTCCCCGACAGCTTCTCGCCGCCGAAGGGCTGCGAGGCGACGATGGCGCCGATCTGGTTGCGGTTGACGTAGAGGTTGCCGCACTCGATCCGGTCGGTGATGTACTGCACCCGGTCGTCGATCCGCGTGTGCAGGCCGAAGGTGAGGCCGTAGCCGCTGGCGTTGATCGCCTCGATGACCTTGTCGATCTTCGACGCCTTGAAGGTGGCGATGTGCAGCACGGGGCCGAAGATCTCCCGCTCCATCGCCTCGATCCCGCTCACGCGGAGCAATGTCGGCTGGATGAAGGACCCGCGGTCCGGGGCGCCCGCCTGGTGCAGCACGCGGCCCTCCTTGCGCGCGGCCTCGACATACTCGGCGATGCCCGAATGCGCCTCGTCGTCGATCAGCGGCCCGCTGTCGGAATGGAGAAGCCAGGGATCGTCCACCACGAAGGCGTCCATCGCCCCCTTCAGCATCTCGGTGAAGTTCTCGGCGATGTCCTCCTGCACATAGACCACCCGGCAGGCCGAGCAGCGCTGCCCGGCGGACTGGAAGGCCGATTGCAGGAGATCCCGCACCGCCTGCTCGGGCAGGGCGGAGGAATCGACGATCATCGCGTTCAGCCCGCCGGTCTCGGCGATCAGCGGCGCGCCGGGGGCGCAGTTCTCGGCCATGGCCTGCTTGATCTTCGCCGCCGTCTCGGTGGAGCCGGTGAAGGCCGCGCCGTCGATCCGGGCATCGGAGGTCAGCGCCGCGCCGACCTCGCCCGCGCCGGGCAGAAGCTGCAGCGCCTCGGCCGGCACCCCGGCCTCGTGCATCAGCCGCGCGCCGACATTGGCGATCAGGGTGGTCTGCTCGGCCGGCTTGGCCAGCACCGCGTTGCCCGCCGCCAAAGCCGCGGCGATCTGCCCGGTGAAGATGGCCAGCGGGAAGTTCCAGGGGCTGATGCAGACGAAGCGGCCCAGGGGCTCGCTCTCCAGCCGCTTGGCCTCCTCGGCGTAGTAGAGCAGGAAATCCACCGCCTCGCGCAGCTCGGCCACGGCGTCGGGCAGGGTCTTGCCCGCCTCCCGCGCCAGCACGGCGAAGAGCTCGCCGAAATTGGCCTCGTAGTGCCGCGCGACCTTCTTGAGGATCTCCGCCCGTTCGGCCGCCGGGGCCGCCCAGGGCCGCGCCGCGGTCAGCGCCGTCTCCACGTCGGCCTTGGAGGCGTAGCGGCTGTGGCCGACCACCTCGTCCGGGTTGGCCGGGTTGCGGATCTCGATCGCCGCCTCGGGCTGCGCCGCGCCGGCGATCCGCGGCCCGGCCTCGAAGACTTGCTCGCGGAACGGGTCGCGCGCGGTATCGATCTCTTCCAGGTGGTCGGGCGCGGTCAGGTCCCAGCCGCGGGAATTTTCCCGCACCGGCAGGAAGATGTCCGTCCCCGGCGTGACCATCGGCGTCCGGTCCAGAAGCTCGAACGGGTCCTCCGCCACCTTCTCGGGCGGCACCTCCTCGTCGACGATCTGGTTCACGAAGCTGGAATTGGCGCCGTTCTCCAGGAGCCGCCGCACCAGGTAGGCCAAGAGGTCCTTGTGCTTGCCGGTGGGCGCGTAGATCCGGCAGCGGATGCCGCGATCCTCCATCAAGAGGTCATAGAGCGTCTCGCCCATGCCGTGCAGGCGCTGGAACTCGTATTCCTCGCGTTTCACGCCCATCTGGTCGACCATGTGCAGCACGGCCGCGACGGTATGCGCGTTGTGGGTGGCGAATTGCGGATAGATCCGGTCGCGGTGCTTCAGGAGCTTGCGGGCATTGCCCATGAAGCTGACATCCGAGGCCGGCTTGCGGACGAAGACCGGGAACCGCTCCATGCCGTCCTGCTGCGCCAGCTTGATCTCGGTGTCCCAGTAGGCGCCCTTCACCAGCCGCACCATCAGCTTGCGGTCGAGCCGCTCGGCGGTGGCGGCGATCCAGTCGATGGCGGCCTCGCTGCGCGGCCCGAAGGCCTGCACCACCACGCCGAACCCGTCCCAGCCGGCCAGCCGCTCGTCGGCCAGGACGCGCTCGATCACCTCCAGCGACAGGGTCAGCCGGTCCTGCTCCTCGGCATCGACGTTGAAGCCGATCTTCAGCTTCGCCGCCTTGGCCGCGAGATCGGCGACGATCGGCGTCAGCTCCTCGAGGATGGCGTCGCGGTGCGACATCTCGTAGCGCGGATGCAGTGCCGAGAACTTGACCGAGATGCCGGGATTGGTCGCGATGTCGCCCTTGGTGGCGCGCTTCGCCATCTGCTCGATGGCGTGGTCGTAGGATTTCCGGTAGCGCTCGGCGTCCTCGAAGGTCCGCGCCGCCTCGCCGAGCATGTCGTAGGAGTAGGTATAGCCCTTCTCCTCCTGCTTCTTGGCGCGCTCCATCGCCTTCTCGATGGTCTCGCCCAGGACGAACTGCCTGCCCATGACCTTCATCGCCTGGCCCGTGGCCTGGCGGATCACCGGCTCGCCCAGCCGCCGGATCGCGCCGCGGAGCGCCTTCAGCGGCCGGCTGTCGTTGTCATCCAGCACCCGTCCGGTCAGCATCAGCCCCCAGGTGGAGGCATTGACCAGCGAGGACGAGGAATGGCCCAGATGCTCGCCCCACTTGCCGGGCGCGATCTTGTCCTCGATCAGCTCGTCCATCGTCTCGGCGTCGGGCACGCGCAGCAGGGCCTCGGCCAGGCACATCAGCGCGATGCCCTCGTCGGTGGAGAGGCCGTATTCGGCGAGGAACACCTCCATCAGGCCGGGATCGCCGCTCTTGCGGATCCGCTTGACCAGGTCGACGGCTTTCTCGCCGATCTTCCGTCGGTCGTCCTGTGACAGATCGGCTTCGGCGATCAGGCGTTGCAGTACCGCATCCGCGTCCGGATACGGCGAGATCGGCAGCACCGGCGGCGGCGGCATGGTCGTATCGCGTGGCATCGCAGCTCCCTCCGTGTCGATTAACCTACCCTAGACTGAAATTTCATGAGGTATAGGCATGCGCGGCCGGGAAACCGGCTCGCGGTGTCCGGTTCGGACCCGATTGGGCGGATATCACGCACCCGTGGCGATGCGACGGACGGTTGCGCGACGCGAATCCGGGCCCGGCCGGAACCCGCGCTGCGACGCGGCGCGTTGGCGCGGGAACGCGACCCAAGGAGATTTCAATGCCCGTGACACCGATCGGCCCCGCCGCGATCCCCTCGCTCGGATTCGGCACCTTCCAGATCGACCCCGGCGAGACGGCCGATATGGTCCGCGCGGCCCTCGCCGAGGGCTATCGCCACATCGACACCGCCCAGGCCTATGGCAACGAGGAGGCGGTGGGGCAGGGCATCCGCGATGCGGACGTGCCCCGCGACCAGGTCTTCCTGACCACCAAGATCCTGCCCGACCGGCACGGGGCGGCCGATTTCACGCGCGCCGCCCACGAATCGCTGGAGCGGCTGGGCACCGATCACGTCGATCTCCTGCTCCTGCACTGGCCCTCGAAGGACGTTCCGCTGACCGAGACCCTGCCGGCGCTGGAGAAACTGATCGAGGCCGGCCATGTCCGCTTCGGCGGCGTGTCCAACTTCACCATCGCCCATCTGGAACAGGCGCGGGCCGTGATGTCGCATCCCATCGCCACGAACCAGATCGAATACCATCCCTTCCTCCCCAAGGCGAAGCTCGTCGCCGCGATGGAGGCGATGGAGATCCCGGTCGAGGCCTATGCGCCGCTCGCCCGCGGCCAGGTCCTGCAGGACGACACGCTGAAGGAGATCGGCGCCGCGCATGACGCCAATGCCGCCCAGGTCGCCCTGGCCTGGATCCTGTCCAAGGGCGCGATCGCGCTTCCCAAGACCGCGACCCGCGAGCGTCTGGCGCCGAACCTCGCCGCGGCCGAGATCACCCTTTCGGACGAGGAGATCGCGCGGATCGACGGCCTCGTCCGGCCCGACGGGCGCATCATCTCGCCGGACGGCATGGCACCCGACTGGGACGACTGAGTTCCGCCGCGTCCGGCTTGGCCTCCCCCTGTCGTCCGGGCTAGATGCCCGGGCGAGCAACGGGGGATCCATGCAGCCTTTCGACAACCTGAAAGTTCCGGCGATCGCGGCGCCGATGTTCCTGACATCGGGGCCCGATCTGGTGGTGGAATGCTGCCGCTCCGGCGTCATCGGGACCTTCCCGGCCCTGAACCAGCGCACCACCGAAGGATTCGGCGACTGGCTGAGCGAGATCGAGGGCCGCCTGGCCGAGGTCGAGAATCCGGCCCCCTACGGCGTCAACCTCATCGTTCACCGCACCAATCCGCGGGTCGAGCCGGACCTCAAGCTCTGCGTGGAGCACAAGGTGCCGCTGGTCATCACCTCGCTCGGCGCGGTGAAGGAGGTGGTGGACGCGGTCCATTCCTACGGCGGCAAGATCTTCCACGACGTGATCAAGACGCGCCATGCCGAGAAGGCGGTCGAGGCAGGCGTGGACGGCCTGATCGCGGTCTGCGCCGGGGCGGGGGGACATGCGGGGACGCTCTCGCCCTTCGGCTTCCTGCCCGAGATCCGATCCTTCTTCGACGGCACCATCGTCCTGTCCGGCGCCATCTCCACCGGCGCCCATATCGCCGCCGCGCGCGCCATGGGGGCGGATCTGGCCTATCTCGGCACCCGCTTCATCGCCACCCAGGAATCTCTGGTCACGCCCGAGAACAAGCAGATGATCCTCGGCTCCGGCGCGGGCGACATCGTCTATACCCCCAAGGTCTCGGGGGTGAACGCCAACTTCATGCGCGCCTCCATCGAGGCGGCGGGCCTCGACGTGGAGGGAATGCCCGACCACGCGGGCATGGACATGGGCTCCGAGCGCAAGGCCTGGAAGAACATCTGGTCCGCCGGCCATGGCGTCGCGGCGATCGACGACGTGATCCCGGCGGCGGAGCTCTGCGAGCGCCTGGCTCGCGAATATCGCGACACCTGCGCCATGCTCTGCGCCGAGGCCTGAGGCCGGCAAGGGCCGGCCCCGGGCCCCTCGCTCAGGCCGGCACGCGCTCGGCGATCATCCGTTCCAGCTTCATCGCGTCGGCGTGGAACTTGCGGATCCCCTCGGCCAGCTTCTCGGTGGCCATGGCATCCTCGTTCATCTCCCAGCGGAACGTGGGCTCGTCGATGGGCTCGGCCTTGCCGCTGGCCGCGGCAGGTTCCAGCCGCCGCGGCAGGTCGCCCTGATCGTCCTGCAGCGCCTGCAGAAGTTCGGGCGAGATCGTCAGCCGGTCGCACCCCGCCAGCGCCTCCACCTGGTCCACGTTGCGGAACGAGGCGCCCATGACCACGGTCTCGATCCCGTTCGACTTGTAGTGGTCATAGATCCGGCGCACCGACTTCACGCCCGGATCCTCGTCGGGGGCATAGCTCTCGACCCCCTCGGCCTTCTTGTACCAGTCGGTGATCCGGCCGACGAAGGGCGAGATCAGGAAGGCGCCGGCATCGGCGCAGGCCCGCGCCTGGGCCATGGAGAACAGCAGCGTCAAGTTGCAGTCGATCCCGTCCTTCTGCAGCCGTTCGGCGGCCCGGATCCCCTCCCAGGTGGAGGCGAGCTTGATCAGGATCCTCTCGGTCCCGATGCCGCGGGCCGCGTAGGCTTCCACGATCCGGCGGGCCCGGTCGACGGAGGCCTCGGTGTCGAAGGAGAGCCGCGCATCGACCTCGGTGGAGACCCGGCCCGGCACGATCCCGGCCAGTTCCGCCCCCACCGCGACGGTCAGCGCGAGGGCGACATCGGCGGGCTCCCGGCCCGCCTCGGCGCGGATCGTGTCCTCCACCGTGGTGGCGAAATACTCCGATCCCGCGGCCTTCAGTACGAGCGAGGGGTTCGTCGTGCAATCGTGGGGCTTCAGCCGCCCCACCGCCTCCACGTCGCCGGTATCGGCGACGACCACGGTCATCTCGCGCAGCTGATCGAGCTTGCTGGCCATGTCGCGTCCTTTCCTCCTGCATCCGCGGCAGTTCTAGCCGGTGGCGCGGCGCGCGGCCAGTGCCCTTGCGCGCGGATCAGTCGAGGTAGGAGGCGGGATCGACGCTGTCGAAGCCCTCGCGCACCTCGAAATGCAGGAAGGACGGGTCGGTGTCCCGGATCCGGGCGATCGTCTCGCCCCGGCTCACGCTCTGGCCCTTTTCCACGGTCACGTTGGCCACCCCGGCATAGACCGTCAGCAGCCCCTCGGGGTGGCGCAGCACCAGGATCGGCACCTGGTCGGTGTCGCGGGTGATCGCCGCGACGGTGCCGCCGGCCGCGGCCCTGACCGGGGTGCCGGGGGTGGCCGCGATGTCGATGCCGTCATTCGTGCCCTTGCGGAAGGCCCGGATCACCCGGCCCTCGACGGGATAGGCAAGCCGCGCCTGGCTCTCCGAGGCGCTGGTGGTCTCGTCGGCCATGCGTTCGGTTTCGGGTGTCTCCTCGGGCGGGGCCTGGGTCGGCCGCTCCTCGGGCAGCGGCTCGCCGGCGGAGGGCGGCGGCGGCACCTCGGTGCCCTCGCCGGGCCGGCTCTCGCGACGGGGCGCCTGCTCGGCCACCGGGATCAGCAGATAGGCGCCCTCGCGCACGGTCATATCCTGGCCGAGGCCATTCCACTCGGCGAGCGACTGGACCGGGACCCCGTAGCGCCGCGCGATGCTGAACGCCGTCTCCCCGCGCCGGACGCGGTGGCGGACCGGCTCGGTCCCGCTCGCGCCGTCCGGGGCGCGGTCGATCGCGGCGGCTGCCCGATCCTCCAGCGAGGAGGTGGCGATCTTGCCCGCCGGCCGGATCGGCCCGGTGACCGGGCTGCCCGTGGCGGGCGAGGGTTCGGCCACGCGGCGGGGCAGGGCGACCACCTCGCCCGGTCGCAGCGCCGCGTCCACGGGCACCCCGTTGTAGCGCGCCAGCTCGCCGGCAGGCAGCCCCACCCGGTTCGCCACGCCCGTCAGCGTGTCGCCCTGCCGCGCCAGCGCCACCTGGTAGCCGGGATAGGAGATGACCCCCCGGTCGTCCGGCCGCGGCCGCGCCGCCACCCCGCGCGCCACGGCGCCGCTGGTGTCGAAGGCCTGGCCGAGATTGCCCCTCAGGTCCATGTCGAAGGCGCCGTCCGGCCCGCAGGCCGACAGCGCCAGCATCGTCGGAATCAGGATCGCGCCCCTGGAAAGGCCTGCCATGCCGCTCGTCCTCTGCCTCTGGCCGACACCTCTTGGCGGGTGCCTGGCGGTCACTCCTCGCCCATCCCCTCGATCAGCGGAACGAAGCGGACGGCGCACAGTTCGTCATAGTCGAAACCGTCCTCTCTGCGGGTCACCTTGATCAGGCGCTGCACATGATCGGACTGGCCGACGGGAAGCACCATGATACCGCCGATGCGCAGCTGGGCCAATAGGGGGCCCGGCGGATCCTCTGCCGCGGCGGTGACCAGAATCCGGTCGAACGGCGCCTGCTCGGGCAGGCCGCGGCTGCCGTCGCCGGCCAGCACGGTGACGTTGGAGATGCCGAGCGCCTCGAGCGCCGCCTGCGCCCCCTGCGCCAGCCGCCGGTGCCGGTCGACCGAGTAGACGCGGCGGGCGAGCTGGCTGAGGATCGCGGCCTGGTAGCCCGAGCCGGTGCCCACCTCCAGCACCTTGTCGCGCCCCGACAGCTCCAGCGCCTGGGTCATCAGCCCCACGATCGAGGGCTGCGAGATCGTCTGCCCGCAATGGATCGGCAGCGGCATGTCCTCGTAGGCGCGCTCGGCGAAGATGCCGCGCACGAAGGCGCCGCGGTCGATCCGCTCCATCGCGTCGAGAACCCTGCGATCCGTCACCCCGCGCGAGCGCAGGCGGAACAGGAACTGCATCCGCCGTTCGGGATCCCCGCTCATTCGAGCGCCTCCCGCATGGCGTCTAGCCGGTCGTGCGCGGTCAGGTCGGCGCGCATCGGCGTCACCGAAATGTGCCGGTCGAGCGCCGCGGCCGCATCGGTCCCCGGCGCCGTCGGCGTCTGCTGCGGCCCCCCGGTGACGTAGAGGAACCGCCGCCCGGACGGCGAGACATGGGGCGACATGCCATGCCCGGCATCGATGCGCCGCCCCTGCGCGGTGACCCGGGTGCCGCGCACCTCCGCCGCCGCGCAGGGCGGGAAATTCACGTTGTAGAACAGCCGGTAGGGCGCCTCGTCCCACTCCGCCAGATGCAGGAGCCGCCGCACCAGGTCGGCGCCGTAGCGCCGAGCAGCCTCGAACGGATCGTCGAGCCCGGAATTCTCGGGACCGTAATACTGGCTGAGCGCGATCGCCGGCAGGTCCTGCAGGGCCGCCTCCATCGCGCCGCCCACGGTGCCGGAATACATCACGTTCTCGGCCGCGTTGTTGCCCCGGTTCACCCCCGACAGCACCAGGTCCGGCCGCCCCGGCAGGATGTCGTAGAGCGCGGCCAGGACGCAATCGGCCGGCGACCCCTCCACCGCGTGGCGGCGGGGTCCGAATTTCTGCACCATGGTCGGCCGGGCATAGGAGATGCAGTGCCCGACGCCGGATTGCTCGAAGGCGGGCGCGACGGTCCAGATCTCGGCCTCGGCGCCCCCGACCTCCCGCGCGATCTCGCTCAGGACCTCGAGCCCCGGCGCGGTGATGCCGTCGTCGTTGGTGATCAGAATGCGCATGGCTGTCCCGTGGCCTCGCCCGCCTTCCTAGGTCAGGCGGGGGTGGTCGGCAAGGCGCGCGGGGCCGACCGCCCGTTCAGATCTCCGCCAGCAGGCGCTGCGCCTCCGATCCCGGGTCGAACAGGGCCGAGCGGTCCTCGCCGGGAAAGAAGCGTGCGCGCGTCGCGGTCGGCATCGGCGCCGGCGAGAGGACCGCCACACGCGGCCCGGTCGTGACCGTCTCGGCCGCCCAGGACCGCGCCAGCGCGATCTGCGCCGCCTTGGTCGCGCCGTAGCTGGCGAAGAACTTGTCGCCCGCCCGCGGATCGTCGAAGAACACCGCCCGGCCCTCGGGCGCGGCAAGGAGCAGCGGCTCGACCATGCGGATGAGAGTGGCGGCGGCCGTGGCATTCACCGCGACGCTGCGCTCCCAGTCCTTCGGCTGGACGTGGCCGGCGGGGGACAGCGGGGCGGCGTGGATCGCGGTATGGCACCACAGGTCGGCGTGGCCCCAGCGGTCGTGGATGCCGCGGCACAGATGCGCCATGGCGTCGGCGTTGGTCACGTCCATCGGCGCCAGCGTGGCCTGGCCGCCGGCCGCGCGCACCCGGTCGTCCAGTTCCTCCAGCGCCCCGGTGGTGCGGGCCACGGCGACGATGTGGTGCGTCGGCGCCAGAGCGACGGCGAGCGCGGCGCCGAGGCCGCGCGAGGCACCGGTGATGAGGGCGATCTGAGTCATGGCGCACCTGGCTCGGGAACGGGCGGACCTCGCTTACGTCCGATGGGGCCCCGGCGCAATCTTCGCGAGGGCGCCATGGCGCCGGATTGTCGCCGCTCGCGAGGCTGCGGATCCCGGGCGCTGCCCGCGATCTGCGTGGCGCGACGCCGGAAGGCCCGGGCTCGCGCGACGTGACGAGCGGTTCTCCTCGTCGTGGAGTCCCGGTGCTGGTGGCGGTCGGTCCGTCGGCCGAGGTGCCGTTGATCACGGTGACCCGGTCCTTGACGACGCTTGACAGTTCTTGCCGTGGCCGGGTCGCCGGACACCGCCCCGAGGGTTGGTAATTCGTATGCTGCACAGGCGGTTGGCGCCCGGTCGAAAAGATCTGGATGAAGGGAAGGGGGGCGCAGACGGTGACCGGACCGCCAAGGATTACCCGCGCAGGGGTGTCCTGGCGGGTTGGCGGATGGCCGGGCGCGCAGCTGGCGGCGCGCCGGTCGTATCGGTGCCGGGGAGATACGGATCGGGGCGCGCCATCGGCCCGCATCGGCCGCGCGCGGCGGGCCAGGGGGGCGGGAAAGAGGTGCGATCAGACGCGGCCGGCGAGGCCCGAACAGCAGGACAGCCGCGGGGGAAACCGCGCCGGATGGGCTGTCGGAATACCGTCGGAATCCCGGCGGAGTTCCGGAGCAGCCCGATCGGCGCTCACTCGGCGGCCTCCTTGAGGCGGAATCCCTGCTCGATCCGATCGGTCGGGGCGACCGGATAGTCACCCGAGAAGCAGGCGTCGCAATATTGCGGATGCGCCGGATCGCGGCCCGCGGCCTCTCCCACGGCGCGGTAAAGGCCGTCGAGGGAGATGAAGCGGATGGAATCGACGCCCAGATGCGCGCCCATCTGCTCCTCCGTCATGGTCGCGGCGAGGAGCTTCTCGCGTTCGGGCGTGTCGACGCCGTAGAAGCAGGGCCAGGAGGTCGGCGGGGAGGCGATGCGGAAATGCACCTCCGCCGCGCCGGCATCCAGCATCATCTCTCGGATCTTGATCGAGGTGGTGCCGCGCACCACCGAATCGTCCACCAGCACGATCCGCTTGCCGCGGATCAGCGCGCGATTGACGTTCAGCTTCAGCCGCACGCCCATGTTGCGGATCTGCTCGGTCGGCTCGATGAAGGTGCGGCCCATATACTGGTTGCGGATGATCCCCATCGCGTAGGGGATGCCCGATTCCAGCGAATAGCCGATCGCCGCCGGCGTGCCCGAATCGGGCACCGGGCAGACGAGGTCGGCCTCCACCGGCGCCTCGCGGGCCAGCTCCACGCCGATCTGGCTGCGCGTCTCGTAGACCGAGCGGCCGCCCAGCACCGAGTCGGGGCGCGAGAAATAGACATGCTCGAAGATGCAGAACCGCGGCCGGTGCGGCGCGAAGGGGTGGTGCGAGACCAGCTCGCCGTTCTCGATCACCACCATCTCGCCGGGATCGACCTCGCGCACGAATTCGGCGCCGATGATGTCGAGCGCGCAGGTCTCGGACGACAGGACCCAGCCCTCGTCACCGATCTTGCCCAGCACCAGCGGCCGCACGCCCAGCGGGTCGCGCACGCCGATCAGCTTGGTGCGGGTCATGGCGACGATGGAGAAGGCCCCCTCGACCCGGCGCAGGGCGTCCTGCATCCGGTCGGGCACCTTCTTCTGGAGGCTGCGCGCCATCAGGTGGATGATGCATTCCGAATCGGAGGAGGACTGGAAGATCGAGCCGCGCTCGATCAGCTCCTTCCTCAGTTCCAGCGCGTTGACGATGTTGCCGTTATGGGCGATCGCCGCGCCGCCCATGGAGAACTCGCCGAAGAAGGGCTGCACGTCGCGGATCTGGGTGTTCCCCTTGGACCCGGTGGTGGAGTAGCGGACATGGCCGATGGCCAGCGGCCCCGGCAGCGTGTCCATCAGCGACTGCTTGGTGAAGTTGTCGCGCACATAGCCGAAGCGGCGGGCGGAGTTGAAGCCGTGGGCGGCGTCGTGGCTGACGATGCCGCCGGCCTCCTGTCCGCGATGCTGGAGCGCGTGCAGGCCGAGGGCGACGAAATTCGCCGCGTCGGCGACGCCGGTGACGCCGAAGACGCCGCATTCCTCGCGCAGCTTGTCGGCGTCGAGGCCGCGCTCCTGCCAGGAAGCGGCGTCGAAGGGGTGGGGGGCAGGCATGGGCAGACTCCGGGGGCACGCGCAGGATCCGGGGCCCGTGTAAGGGCGTGCCGCGGCGATGTCACGCGTCCAGACGGGTCGCGGCCGTCACAGCAGCGCGGGCAGGGGCGAGAGCACCAGGAGGATCGCCATCGTGATATTGAAGGCGCGCAACCGCCGGCGGGTGGACAGCAGGCGCCCCAGCGCCCCGCCCGCGACGCACCACATCGTGACCAGCGGCACCGCGACCAGGGCGAAGACGAGCGCCGCCGCGCCGCTGCCGCCGGCCGGCACGTAGACCGAGATCGCGGTGAGCGCCATCGCCCAGGCCTTGGGGTTCACCCACTGGAATCCCGCGGCCTGCAGGAAGGTGAAGGGCCGGCCGGGATCGGCACCGGGCCGGGGCGGTGCGGCGGTGGCGATCTTCCAGGCGAGCCAGAGCAGGTAGAGCCCGGCGGCGACGCTCAGCACCGGGGCCAGCCCCGGCAGCGCGGCGACCGCCCGGCCGATCCCGGCGCCGGTGAGCAGGATCAGGACGGCGACGCCGACGGCGATTCCGGCGATGTGCGGACCAGTACGGCGCAGACCGAAATTGGCCCCCGAGGCCATGACCATGAGGTTGTTCGGCCCCGGCGTGCCGGTGGCGATGGCGGCGAAGAGCGCGAGGGAAAGGAGGGCATCGGCGGTCATGCCCGAGAGATAGGGCAGGGTGGTTGACCCTGTCCAGCCTTCAGCCCGTCCAGGGCAGGGCGACCCAGATCCCGTAGAGCGCCGCCGCGCTGCCGGCGAAGGCGATGAGCATCAGCACGCCGTCCTTCAGCGTCAACGCGAGGCCGAGAAGCGCGATCGCCGCGAAGGGGATGAGCGCGGCGAAGGGCACCACCTCCAGCGGCGGCAGGAGGCAGGCGAAGAGGAGGCACAGGAGGGCGGCGGCGCGTTCGGCGGCGGCGCCGGTCAGCGCCTCCAGCCGGCGGCCGAAATGCCGGTCGATCCAGCGGCCCGGGCCGCGCAGCCGCGACACCGCGTCCGAGAGCCGGTGGTCGGAGATGCTGCGCCGGCCGATCATGTCGGGCAGCCAGAGCTGCGAGCGGCCGAGCAGGAACTGGATGGAGAGCACCGCCACCAGCACGCCGATCACCGTGGGCACGCCGGGAATGCCGCCGATCGGCGTGGCGCCCACCAGCCCGGGGACCAGCAGCGTGACGCCCTGCCCGCGGGAGCCGACCCGGTCGAGCACGTTGTCGAAGCTGACCGCGTCCTCCTTCGAGGCGAGATCGTCGAGGTCGTCGAGTATGGCGGTGAGATCCTGGGACATGGCTGCGGCGCAACGTCGCCGGGGCGGGGGTGTTCCGTGCGATTTCGGGCGGAATTTCGTGAACGGCGTGTAGGGTGGCGACAAAGGAGCGATGCGATGACCGAACCGACCCTGTGGACCAACCCGATGTCGCGCGGGCGCATCGCCCGCTGGATGCTGGAGGAGGTGGGCTGCCGCTATTCCTTGCGGCGGGTGGATTACGGCCCGGCGATGAAGGACCCCGCCTACCTGTCGCTGAACCCGATGGGCAAGGTGCCGACGCTGACACACGGCGCGGTGGTGGTGACCGAGACGGCGGCGATCTGCGCCTATCTCGCCGATACCTTCCCCGATGCGGGGCTGGCCCCGCCCCTGGGTGCGCGGGGGGCCTACTACCGCTGGCTGTTCTTCGCCGCCGGGCCGCTGGAGGCGGCGGTGACGAACCGCGCGATGGGGTTCGAGGCGCCCGACCGGGTGCAGATGCTGGGCTATGGCAGCTACGAGGCGGTGCTCGACGCGCTGTCGGGCCTGCTCTCGGCGCGCGATTACGTCACCGGCGCGTTTTCGGCGGCCGACGTCTATCTGGGGGCGCAGATCGTCTGGGGCATGACCTTCGGGACGGTGGCGGCGCGGCCCGGTTTCGCCGCCTATGCCGAGCGGCTGACCGCGCGGCCGGCATATGCCCGCGCACGGGCGGCCGACGATGCCGACGGGCCCCCGGCCGCAGGGTGATTTCGCCGCGCCCGGTGCTATCTTCGGCGGCGACAGAGACAGGGAATCCGACACATGACGACACGACGCATCTTCCTCGCGACCGGGCTGGCGCTCGGCGCCACGACGATCCTGCCCGCGGGACTGGCGGCTCAGGAGGACGCATCGCACAGCTTCGAGACCGCTGACGGGCCGATCACGGTCCACCCGGTCCACCATGCCAGCTTCGTGCTGGAGGCGCCGCGGATGGTGATCTACGTCGATCCGGTGGGCGATCCGGCGCAATACGAGGACCTGCCCGACCCCGACCTGATCCTGGTCACCCACGAGCACGGCGACCATTTCTCCGCCGAGACGCTCGAGGCGCTGAGCGTGGGCAAGACCCAGATCCTGACCAACTTCGCCGTCTTCGACATGCTGCCGATGAGCCTGCAGGCGAAGGCGCAGGGGATCGGCAACGGCGAGACGGTGAACCTGCTCGGCGTCGATTTCGAGGCGGTGCCGGCCTACAACATCACCGAGGGCCGGCTCGACTATCATCCCGAGGGGCGCGACAACGGCTACGTCTTCGAGATCGGCGGGCGGCGGATCTACGTCGCCGGCGATACCGAGGCGACCGAGGAGATGCGCGCGCTGCAGGAGATCTTCCTCGCCTTCGTGCCGATGAACCTGCCCTACACGATGGATGCCGAACAGGCCGCAGAGGGCGTGTCGGACTTCGCGCCCGCCTTCGTCTATCCCTACCACTATCGCGGCGCGGACGGCGGCACCCAGGATCCCGCCCGCTTCGCCGAGATTCTGGCCGAGACCGATGCCGAGACCGCCGTGCGCATGGGCGAGTGGTACGCGCCCGGCGAGATCTGAGCGGCGTGCTGGAGGGCTTCACCGACGAGCGCATCGCGCTGCCCGAGCGGCCGGCGCTGCGGGTGCGGCAGGCGGGAGAGGGGCCGCCCGTGCTGCTCCTGCACGGCTATCCGCAGACGCATCTGTGCTGGCATGGCGTCGCGCCGCGACTGGTGGAGGCCGGGTTCCGCGTGGTCCTGCCCGACCTGCGCGGCTATGGCGGCTCCGACCGGCCCGAGAGCGATCCCGAGCACGCGGCCTATTCCAAGCGGGCGATGGCCGCCGACCAGGTGGCACTGATGGCGGCGCTGGGGCACGACCGCTTCGCCGTCGTCGGGCACGACCGCGGCGGGCGGGTCGCGCACCGGCTGGCGCGGGACCATCCCGACCGGCTGACGGCGGTGTCGGTGCTCGACATCGCGCCGACCGAGCGTATGTACGCCACCGCCGGGGCGGAGTTCGCCACCGCCTACTGGCACTGGTTCTTCCTGATCCAGCCCGCGCCCATGCCGGAGCGGATGATCGGCGCCGACCCGGAGGACTTCCTGCGCGGGCGCCTCCTCGACTGGTCGAAGGGCAACGCCGCCGCCTTCCCAGAGGAGGTCCTGGCGGCCTATGTGGCGGCCTTCGACACGGCCGCGATCCATGCCAGCTGCGAGGATTACCGCGCCTCGGCCGGGATCGACCTCGATCACGACCGGGCCGATGCGGGCCGCCGGCTGGCCGTGCCGGCCCAGGCGCTCTGGGGGGCGAAGGGGCTGGTGGGCCGGCACTACGACGTGGTGGCGCTCTGGCGCGAGAGCTTCGAGCGGGTGGAGGGCGCGGCGCTGCCTTGCGGCCATTTCCTGCCCGAGGAGGCGCCGGAGGAGACGGCGGCGGCGCTGATCCCCTTCCTGTGCCGCCACGCCGCCTGATCCTCACTGCGGCGGCGGGTCCGCCCGCGCGCCCCGCGCGACCACTTGGAGCGTGCCGTCGGGCAGGGGGCGTTGCAGGGCGCGGGCCTCCTCCCAGGGTGCGCGGAGCCAGGTCTCGATCTCGTCCCGCTCGGTGAGGATGACCGGCATCGCCTTCGGGTGGATGCGACCCACCTCGGCATTGGCCCCGGTGGTGAGGAAGCCGTAAAGGTCGGCCGTCACCTCCCCCTCCTTCACCTTCCGCACGCTGGTCCAGCGGGTCCAGAGGCCGGCGAAGACGGCGAGCGGACGGTCCTCCGACAGGGCGAACCAGACCGGCGCCTTGCCGGCGGCCGTCGCCTCGTATTCCGAGAAGCTGGTCACCGGCACCACGCAGCGATGCTCCACCCCCAGCCAGCGGCGCCAATGCGGGCTGGCGGTGTTGCGGATATTGGTGACGCCCGGATCGGTCTTGCGGCCCCGGATCGCGCCGGCGGGAGAGGGCATCCCCCAGCGCATCATCGCCAGTTCCCGCCCCCCGGCCCCGCCGCGCACCACCGGCGCGGCCATGTCGGGAAAGATCGCGGACAGGGCGGGCAGGTTGCCGGCCCGGTCCACCAACGCCGCGGCGAAGCGGAGGATCTCGGCCTGCGGGCTGGTCATGGAGTAGAGGTTGCACATGGGGCCGCGATACCACGCCGCGGCGCGGGGCGGCAGGGTGTCCGGCGCGACAGGCCGCCGGGAGGGGCGGCCTCCCGCGCGGGGAAGGCCACGGGTGCGACGGCCGGCCCCCGCACCCCGGGCCGGCGGTGGCGGCCCCGCGCCCGGCCAGGGTCAGAGCAGCGCGAAGCCCGCCGCGCCCGCCGCCAGCACCACGGCCCAGGCCGGAACCTTCCATGCCAGCAGGGCCACGAAGGCGGCGGCGGCGATCGCCATGGTGCGGGGCGAGGTGATCCCGGCGGTGAAGACCGGGTCGTAGAGCGCCGCGGCGAGGAGCCCCACCACCGCCGCGTTGACGCCGAGCAGCGCCCGGCGGATCGCCGGCGCCGCCCGCAGCACCTCCCAGAACGGCAGCCCGCCGAGCAGGAGGAGCGCCGAGGGCAGGAAGATGGACAGGAGCGCGATGACGGCGCCGGCGATCCCGGTGGGCGGGACGAGATGCACCGCCCCCAGATAGGCCGCGAAGGAGAAGAGCGGCCCCGGCACCGCCTGCGCCGCGCCGTATCCCGCGAGGAAGGCCTCGCGCTCCACCAGCCCGGTGCCGACCACCTCGGCCTGCAGGAGCGGCAGGACCACATGGCCGCCGCCGAAGACCAGCGCGCCGGCGCGGTAGAAGCCGTCGATCATCGCCAGCGTGCCGCCGCCGCCCATGGCCGCCAGCACAGGCAGGAGGCCGAGCAGGGCGAAGAAGGTCGCGAGGCAGAGCGTCGCGGTGCGCCGCCGGATCGGCACGGTCAGGCGGTCATGGGGATCGTCGTCGCGGACGGGCGGGGCCAGCCCCGCGAGGCCCGCGAGGCCGCCGAGGAGGATGGCCCCGATCTGGCCGCCGGCCGTGGGCACCAGCAGGGCCAGGATCATGCCGCCGACCGCGATCGTGGCGCGGGCGCGGTCGGGCGCCAGGCTGCGGGCCATGCCCAGCACCGCATGGGCCACCACCGCGACCGCCGCCGCCTTCAGCCCCGCGATCCAGCCGGTCCCGGCCCCGGCGCCGAGCGTGGAGGCGCCGTAGGCGAAGGCGACGAGCAGGATCGCGGAGGGCAGGGTGAAGGCGGTCCAGGCCGCCAGCATCCCGGCCGGCCCCGCGCGCATCAGGCCGAGCGCCATGCCCACCTGGCTGGAGGCCGGGCCGGGCAGGAACTGGCACAGCGCCACGAGGTCGCCATAGGCCCGCTCGCTCAGCCAGCCGCGCCGGACCACGAAGGCCTCGCGGAAATAGCCCAGATGTGCCACCGGCCCGCCGAAGGAGGTGAGGCCGAGCGCGAGGAAGGCGCGGAACACCTCGCCGGCCGTGCCTGGCGGGTGGACGGGGTCGGTGGCCGTGCCCTCTCCCCCAGGTGCCGTCCGGTCCTGCGACGGCCTCATCGAACGGCTCGCGCACCTGGCCGCGCGCCGGGGGCGGCGCCTCGATCCCGCCGGATCGCGGCCGGCAGCCACGGGGCCGGGCCCGCCCGGCGCGCGGATGCGACTGGTGTCCGCGCCGCGTCGGGTCGAACGGGCCGGCGCGGCGCGGCGCGGCGATCGTTTGGCGGCCGAGGGGATCGCCCCCGGCGGCGCGCTGCAGGACAGGGCGCCGGATCACGCCCGGCAGTGGTTCCCGAACCGTCATTCTCCGACATTTCCCGGGCGGCCTCGTTCGCGGATCTCGGCATCGGCCGGATAGTATCGAGGGTCATTCCCGGTGCAACAGCCCTCGGCAAGGCCGGCCCGGCGCCGCCGCCTCAGGCGCTCAGGCGGCGTCGTAGCGGGAGAAGACCCGGCTCGACCCGTCGCGACGGACCAGGTGGACCCGGTAGGCCTCGCGTCGGCTCTCCGGCCCCATGCCGGGGGAGCCGTAGGGCATGCCGGGCACCGCCAGGCCCACCGCATCGGGCCGCTCGGCCAGCAGGCGACGGATGTCGGCGGCCGGCACATGGCCCTCGATCGTGTACCCGCCGATCCGCCCGGTATGGCAGGAGGCCATGTCCGGCGGGATGCCGGCCTGCGCCTTGTGGCGGGCGAGGGCGGCGGCGCTCGCCTCCTCGACGGTGACTTCGAATCCCTCCGCCTCGAGGATCTCGATCCAGGCGGCGCAACAGCCGCATGCGGGATCCTTCAGCACGTGCAGGGCGAGCGGGGCGGATGCGCGGGCCCGGGTCGGGGGCAGGAGCGCGGTGGCGCCGAAGGCTGCCAGCCCCGTCAACAGGGCGCGGCGGGTGAGAAGGGGCGGGGTCACGGCATGTCTCCTCGCGGATGGGTCGGGTCCGGTGCCGCAGAGGGTAGCGGGCGCCGCGCGGAGGCGGCAAGCCGGGCCCCATCACGTTCCGGCGGGGTCACAGGAACAGCGCCTTGGCCGGCATCCACAGGCCCATCAGAATCATCATCAGGTTCTCGGTCAGCGAGAGGAAGCCCAGCGGCACGTTGCTGCCGCCGCCGACGCAGGCGCATTTCAACTCGCGCCGCTCCACATAGACCGCCTTGACCACGGAGACCGCGCCCACCGTTCCGATGACGAGCGCGATCGGCGCCGAGATCCAGACCAGCGCCCCGGCGATCATCAGCACCCCGGCCAGCGTCTCGCCATAGGGGTAGAGGTAGCCGTAGCGCACCCAGCGCCGGGCCAGGAGGTCGTAGTTCAGGAACATGGTCGAGAAGCTCTCCACGTCCTGCAGCTTCTGGAGGCCCAGCAGGGTCATCGAGATGGCCACGAACCATTCCGGCACCCGGAAGGTGAGGACCGTGCCATGGGCCGCCCAGCCGATGGCCAGGGCCATGGCGAAGGCGGTGGCGAAGATCGCGATCACCGGCCGGTAGGTGGTCTCGTCCTGCCCCTTCACCGGCGTGTCGAGGCGGGCGCGCAGCTCCTCGTAGCCGCCGATCCGTTCGGCGCCGATCCAGGCCTGCGGCGTGGTCGAGACGCCGTGGCGCTCCTTGAAGGCCTCCACCTCCTCGCGGGTTTCGAGAAGGTGGTCGTCGACCGCGTATCCCTCGCGCTCCAGCAGCGCCTTGGACTTCAGCCCGAACGGGCACAGATGCCCGGGCATGGACATCCGGTAGAGGGCCGCGGATTTCGCATCGTCGAACGGCATGGCACACCTCCGTCGCTGGGTTGTCGCGCGATCAACGGCCCTCCCGCGCTGGAGGGTTCCGCGCGGCACGGCCGGCGCTGGCGGAGGGATCGGGCGTGGGGGCGGGCGGCGTTCGAGCCTTGCCGGATCAGGGCCGTCCGGCGGACCGACCGCCCGAGAAACACGGGGAGCGCGGATGCCGAACCGGCCTGCGCCAAAGGTCGGGCCGGGCGGCGGTGTCCCGTTCGCCGGAGCCACCGTCGAGCGGCGCCGCACCCCTCCGAAGGCGCTTCGTGGTGTGCGCCCGGGTCCTTCGATTGGCGTAGTTTACCCACCGTTGGCGCGGTCCTAAGACTGATGCGGAGGTACCTGGGCGGCGCCGGACGAATCCGGGCGGTCCTCGGCGGAGATGTCGGAGTGTCGCCGGAAGGCTCCGGCGGTTCCGACCGCGGCGCACACCCTCCCCGATGGCGGTGACCGTCGGCGGTGTTGAACGGTGAAGGAACGAGGGCAGCGCTTGGCCAGTCCGCATCTCAGAGGCCCGACCGTCGAGACCGGCGACGGCGACTCGATGGTAACAGTGTCCGACATCGCGTCGTTCCTGCGCCGGTGGCGCTTTCTGATCCTCGTATTCTTCCTCGGCGGAAGCTTCCTCGCGGCGTTCTATGCCGCCTCGGCGGACCCGGTCTTCACCGCGCGGACACAGATCCTGATCGAGCCGAGGCTGCCGCAATACACGCAGCAGCAGGAGGTGGCCACCTCGCTCGATGCCGCGCAGGTCGAGACCCAGATCGCGGTGATGAGGTCGGAGAAGATCGGCGAAATGGTCATCGACGAACTCGACCTGATGCAGAACCCGGACTTCTTCCGGATCGAGGGGATTTCCTTCGCCGATCGGGTCGACAGGTTCTTGGCGACCCTGTTCAGGGCGGTAGGCCTGGACGCGGCGGATCGTCCGGATTTCTTCAGGCGGCTGGCCGAAAGCGGCTCCGGCGAGGCGATCGAGCTCACCGATTTCGAGCGGGATCGCTATGCGATCGCGCTGTTCCAGGGCGCGCTGGAGATCCGCCGGGTCGGCGTTTCCTACGCGATCGATATTTATGTCAGGTCGCGAAACCCCGAGCTTGCAGCCCAGATCGCGAACGCGACGGCGGAGATGTTCATCCGCGAACAGACGGAAACGAAAGCCGCCGCGGCCATGGCCGGCGGAGAATGGCTCGAGCGGCGGTTGGAGGAAATGCGCGACCGGATGAACCGGGCGACCCAGGTCGCGCAGGAATTCCGCGCCCGGCACGATTACCGGGTGCAGAGACCGAGCCCCGAATTCACCCAGGACGAGCGGGACGAGGGAACGACGCTCGAGGAGCTCGAGGTGACGGCGGACACCTACCGGCAAATGTACGAGAGCTTCCTGATCGCCTACACGAACAATGTCAGCAGCCAGTCCTACCCGGGCGCGGATGCCCGGATCATCACGCCCGCGACCACGCCCCTCTCGGCCAGCCACCCGAGGAAGAAGCTGATCCTGGCCTTCGGCATGGTGAGCGGATTGGCGGTCGGGGCCGGCATCGGCTTTCTTCGCCACCTGCTCGACCGCACATTGCGGTCGCCGCGCCAGATCAGCGAGGAGTTGGGGCTGCGATGCCTGGCCGAGCTGCCGGCCCAGCCGGGCTGGAACGACGGGCTCGGGTCGTTCGATGCCGTGGTCGCCACGCCGTTCACATGGTTCAGCGAGAGCTTGCGCCGGGCCAAGGCGGCGCTGGGCAACGGCTCCGGACCCTTGCGCTGTATCGGGGTGACCTCGGCCGTGCCGCACGAAGGCAAGGACGTTGTCGCGTGCAACCTGGCGCTTCTCTACGCGCGCGCGGGCGTGCGGACGGTGCTGGTCAACGCCGATGCCGGCGAGCAGGTGCTGGCGAACATGTCCCCCGCGGGGCGCGGCGTTGCGGAGTCGACGTCTCGCGACCCTCAGATGCCGGGGATCGTGCGACAGGCCTTCGACGATGTCGACCTGCTGTCCGCGGAGACGTCGGAGTGGGTTCGCGGAACCGATCTGCCGGATTTGACGGAGTACGGGATGGTGGTGGTCAACCTGCCCCCGCTCGATTCCGGAGCCGACCGGCTGAAGATCGCGGGCGCGCTGGACGGTACGCTGGTGGTGACCGAGTGGGGGCGTACGCCGATCGAGCTCGTGCGCGAGTTGCTCTCGAGCCTGCAGACCCATGATGCCCACGTGCTCGGGGTGCTGCTGACCAAGGTGAAGTCGCTCTCCACGACGCCTTACATGCGCGAAAACCACGGCTGGGCGCGCATGAGGGCGGTCTCGCGCTTCGTTCCGGCACAGTTCAGGCGGTAGCCGAACGCGCGCCGGACTCCTCTCCGTCCCGACGGCTGTGAAGGCACGTCCCGGGCGCGGTGCGGTACTGGGGCCGTCATCTTGCCCCACCGGCCGGCCGCAGATCCGGATCGATGCCCCCGATTAGGGCGGCGGCACGAAGCGGGACCGGTTGCATCCTCGCGGGGTCGCGCACTCGCCGCCCGCAATCCGGATCATCGCAAGCGACGGTTCCGCCCCATGGCCCATGCCCTGACCGGCCGCGCGTTCGAAGTTCAGGCTGCGGCTTTGACTGCAGCCTTGGGTAAGGCCCATGGAGGAGGTCGAGTTCTGCAGGGGGATATGGCCGGCAGCGATCGCCTCGAGGGTGGCGCATAGGTCGGCGAAGGGGGCGACGCCGTTCATCTTGCAGGTGGCGAGGAGCGAGGCGATCCGGGCCCGGTTCCGGGCGCCTTCGTCATGCCCCGCAAAGAGGGCGTTCGTCGGGGGGATCAGTCCACCGGACTGGTCCCTGATCCTCCGCACTCCGGTTCTCGACGGGATTGCCGTCCATCTCGATCCGGCCGTCGTCGGCCGAGAGGATCGGCCCCTCCCAGCGGGTCGGGATGTGGGCGACGGCCTTGCCCATTCCGGACGTGCGCGAGAGCCGCGCGGCCTCGGCGCGAAGCCATGTCTCGAACCCAACGCGCAGTGGCACGGATTGCTCCTGCCGCACGGCGCGGCGCCGTTCCGGACCCTGGCCGCGGGTCTCCTTTCCGATGCCGTAGAGCGCGGCGACGCCGGTCAGCGCTTCTTCGGCGATCTGCGATCCCGCATGTCGCCGGTGTGGCCGTCGATTGGAGAACGCCCTCGAACCCCTCCAGCATACTCTCCGCATGGGCACCGCCCCGTCCCGGGGCAGGGGCGAAGTTCACACCGGGCGGTCGTCCCCGCCCCATGGCCTGTCGTCGCGCAGCATCGCCCGGAGATAGCCGGTCTTCGTCCTGCCGCGATTGCCCATGGTGGCGCCACCGGTCCGGGCGACCACTGGCGACGGTCGAGCACCGGCGCGGTGTCCTGCGGGGCTGGCGCGGCCCCACAGGGGCCACGGTTCCCTTCGGACCCTCCACGAACAGCTTGCCGGAGCGTTTCGGCAGCGACGCCCTCCGGTCCACCACCGGGGCAAGATGGAACGCGGCGCGGCCCGCCGGCGCTTCGCGCGTTCATCCCTCGGACGCGCCGTTTGGGCCTCCGTCCCTTCGGGAGCGGTCTCCCCCCAATCGGCCAGTGTCGAGCGGTCGATGGAGAGCCCGTGCGGCGCCTTGAGCCTGGCTTGGCGACAGAGCGGCATGCGCTCGGGATGCTTCGAGACGGGGACCTGGGCGATGGCGGCCCCGGTCGGCAGTCCGCCCTCGATCGGCGCCGGGGGCCGCTTTCGCCTGGATCACGCCGGCCCGCCCCTTCGGGCAGGCGTCGCGCGGCCGGATCGTGACGGGGACACGGAACCGGGCGGGCGTGATGTCGAGACGTTCGCAACGGTCCTCGCCGATCCGGCCCATGTCGCCGCAACCGCGTCGCCATCGTTTCTCGTCACTTCGCGCGACCGTCAGTTGACCGTTCCGGCGGGGTGGAGAGGCCACGTCCGCCGCCCCTGCTGCGCCCGGCCTGCGGCTGCGGAACGGCGGCGGCCGCCCGGAGGTCCAGGCCGCGCATATCCGGCCGGTCGAGCAGGAGGGCAGCGATTCCGGGCGCAACGGACTGGCGCTGTCGGGGACGCTGCACTGGATGTTCGAGCGTGGCCTGCTCTCGGTGGCCGATGACGCGCGCACGACCCTCGTCTCCCACAACAAGGTCCCGGGAGAGGTCGTGGACCGGCTGATCTCGCCCTCCGGTGAGCTGCACTTGCCCGAGGATCCTCGCGATCGGCCGCATCCGGCGAACCTGGCCTGGCATCGCGAGACCATCTTCGGGCAGGTCGTGGCCGACGGCCCCGCGCCGTGGGACTGAGAGGCCAGAAGCGGCGCGATCTCGACGCCTGCAGACGGCCCCGCTTCCGGAGACCGTGGACGCAGAGAGGACGCGAACCTCGGTTCGCGCCCTCGATGAGCTTCGATCTCGGCCCGGTCGACGCGTCGACGCGAGCCTACTCGTTCGGGTCGGGTGGTGCTTCACCGCTCGCGGCGTCGCCCTTCGCCTGCGCCGGCGCGGAGGGAGTGTTCGCCGGCGCCTGACCCGCCGAGACGCGCAGTTCGATTTCCTTCCGGACGGATGCAGGGCAATCGGGGTGCGCCGCGATGCGCCGGGCATTGGCGATCGTCGCCGCGCGGCCGAAGGAGAGAGAAGATCTCGTGATGCAGCTTTCCGCCGTGGCATGCGGCGATGGCGTCGTCGAACGTGTCGCGGGCGGCATCGAGGGCGCGCTCGTGTCCCACGTGCTGGTCGAGGGCGATACCGGCGTGCAGCTCGTTCGCGCGGTCCTGCATCCGCTTCTGGCGGTCGGTGAGATGATCGTAGTCGATGAGGGGCGGCGTTTCCTGGCCATGATGTGTTCCTCCGAAGCGGGTTGCGATGTCAGCCGAGAAGCCCGTCCGGGCCGTTCGATCCTCGACTGTGGAGGAAATGCGAACGGCCCTTGGAGCGCGGAAACGACTGTCGACCCCGCGGCGAACCTTTTCAGCCGTCGCGATCGGGCTCCTTCTCGAACGGCAGCCAGGACCGCGCCGTACGATGCAGGCCGATGATGGACCGGGCCAGCGACGTGCGGGCCTCGGCGATCTTCCGTCGCACTGCGGCCGGCATCTGCCGCGCGATCCCGACGATCGCGGCATCCGCCGCCCGGATCTCGTCGAAGGCCGTCTTCAGCTCGGCCCGGCCTCGTCCCGCGCTCTGGTCCGGCGCGCCGCGAAGGCCCGCGCGAAGAGCCCGGCGGGTGACGGGGAACCCGCAGGGTCCTCGGGCTCCCTCTCGCTTTCCTCGATGGCGGCGACCGGGCCGATACGTCCCTCGGCCACCTCGGCGGCTTTCTCCGCCGTGGCCGCCTCGCGCGCATCGAGGACCTTTTCCTGCGCGCTGACGGCGAGGTCGCGCTCGGCCAGGGCCTTCTCCTATGTCTCGCGCCACTGCCGCGGAGAGACGTGACGGCGATGGCGCGGCACCGCCACCGGGGCGTCCGTCACGCTCCTTCCCGGCCTCCTCATCCTCGCGGAGTTTCCGGTTCTGCTCGGGCGCATCCCGGATCGCCTGCTTGCGCCGCGCGCCGCGTGTCAGGCCGATCCCGGAGAACCGGGCGCCGACATCCTCCTGCGCGTCCTCGTAGTCGCGGATCATGGCATGCACCGAGGGCTGCAGCATGCGCCGCCCGTCCTTCGTGGTCGCGCGCGGCAGGATCACGGCGTGGACGTGATGGGCCTCCTCGTCCCGGTCGGCGCGGGCATGCACGCAATCCTCCCCGAAATGGTGTTTCAGCCAGGCGATCGCGCGCGCCTCGAACTCCTCCTCGCGGGTCGGGCCGCTCTCGCCCAGGAACCCGGTCAGGTCGTCCTCGAACCACCGCCGGTTGGCCGTCAGGACGATCTCGCGCACCGGGCCGTGCCGCGTCGCCCGCCAGGGATCCCGTGGCCCCTCGGCGATGCGCCGGAGCGTCTCCGCCTTGCGTCGGCGCTTCTTGAGTTGCTCGAGCTCGCGGACGTGGTTCTCGGCGCATCTCGCCGATCTCGTTCCACGCCTCCTGCGCCCAGGCCTTCTTCCCGATCAGCCGCCTGTTCAGGCCGCTGCGCGATGGATCGACATGGCCGAGATCCCCGCCCCGGCGGGTCCGATGTCGTTCATACCCGGCGACATCGCGGGGCCAGAGCCCCTGCATCCGCATGACGACGGGAGAGACCAGGTTCCGTTCCGACATCTCTCGACCTTCCGCTGTGACGGTCGGGAGATCGGATCGGAGAAAGACACGCGGAAACGAGCTCGAAGCCTGGGCAGCGCCGGGACAGTAGCGGTCGGGGATATGGGGCGGATGACGGGAGCCCATCCGGCTTGCGGATTGCCGCAGCTGACGTGAAGGGCCGAGGCTGTGTGGAAACTCCCTGCCGGCGTGCCCCGAAGGTGCTGTGGTCGCCCTATTCCCGATCGTTCCGCTGCTTGGCCGAGATGATCGGCTCTTCTCAGGTCGACAGCGCCGTCATCGGCCCCCGGGTGCCGAGTATCGAGAGCATCCGCTTCATGTTGTAGGCCAGGACTTGAAGCGCCATCTCGGTTCGGACCTTCGGCAATCGACGCGTCGGGACGTGGGTTGCTCCCATCCAGCTCTTGATAGGGCCGAATGGGTGCTCGACGGTCGAGCGGCGCAACCGCATCCATCCCTCTCGACCTGCGATGCGTTCGGTCATCTCGTCGACCAGGTGCTCGTGCTCCCACCTTGTTACCCGGCGCTCCCTGGCCGTCGTGCAACGGGACTTGAACGGGCAGTCCCGGCAGGCGGTCGTCCAGTATCGCCGCATCCCGAGGCCGTCCTCCTCGCGGGTGTGGCGGCAGGTCGGCTCCTCGCCGGCCGGGCAACGGTAGACGTCGGCCTCGGCGTCGCAGGCAAGGTCGGCCTTCACGTAGAGGCCCGTCTTGCGGTTGCCGGAGGTCTCGGGCCGCGGAACGGTCGGGACGATCCCGGCCTCGTGGCAGGCCGGGATCTGGCGTCCGCTGACGTAGCCCTTGTCCGCGACGACGCTCGTCCCGTCATGGTCCAGGGCCACCTGCGCTGCGACCGCCATCAAATTCAGCTGGTCGCGGTCATGACCGGCATTGGTGACTTCGTGCGCGACGATCAGATGGGTTTCGGTATCGACCGCCGCTTGGACGTTGCAACCCACGAGCCCGCTGCGCCTCGCACTGGTCGCCATGGAGCGAGCGGCCGGATCGGTCAGCGAGACCTGTCCGTCGGACGCTTCCTCTACACGTCCCTCCATGGCTTGCAGAGGCTGTATCTCCCTCTTCACGCGAGCGTGGCGCCGGCCGGGGTTGTCGACCTTCCCGGTCCGCGCCTCGCCTTCCTCTTGGCGGTCGATCCGGACCATCTCGTCGATGTATCGCGCGACACTGGCCTCCAGGTGAGCGAGCCGACTCGCTATCTTGCCCTTCGGGACGTTCCGATCCCGGTTGTCGACCGCCTTGAACTTGCTGCCATCGACCGCAACGCAGTCGCCCTTCAGCACGCCCGCCCGGCGGCCGAGTTCGACGAAGAGGGCGCAGGTCCGGCGGATGGCGGGGCCGTTGTCGCGCCGGAAGTCGGCAATCGTCTCGTGGTCCGGCACCAGCCGTCCGGTCAGCCCCATCACCTCGACATTCCGCCCAGCCTCGCGCTCGAGCCGCCGGCTGGACGGAACGCGGTTCAGGTAACCGCAGATGAAGAGCTTCGGCAGGACGGCGGGATGGTAGCCCGGCCGGCCCGTTCGTGCAGCGGCGACACGCTCGAAGCCAAGGTCTGCAAGCTCGAGATCATCGACGAAGAGGTCGATCACCCGGACCGGATCGTCTGCGTCCATCCAGTCCTCAAGCCGCTCGGGAAACAGCGTCGACCGGCTTCGCCCGACACCTTCGACGAACCTGCCCATGCCTGCTCCTGCCGTTCCCAGCAGCATGCATCAGCGGAGTGTTCTCACACAGCCTCGGCCCTTTGCGGACCTTCCGACTTGGTCAGCCGCCGCTGCGGGGCTTCACCAGTCCAGGCGCTCGCCGCGGCTGCAAGACGGAGACCGGTGCGAACTCACACAAACTGGAGACAATCCGGACTTTTGCCGCGTCCGCGACGCGTCATCGCCTGTATCGCAGAAATGAAAACCGGAGGACCATCCTCGCAGAATAGGGACTCTTCTTGAGCACCGGGTTGGGCGGTGGGCGGAATGACAGGTGGCCGCGGATGCAGGTCGACAAGCTCCGCCAGTGTTCCTCTCTCGAGGCCGGCTGCGGCGAAAGTCGCGTGGCGATCGCCCCGTCCAACGACGAACCGCACGGGTCAGCGCGGCCGGGTGCGAGTAATACCAGCGGCCCCTTCGCCTGACTCCCGAAAGGGATTCCCAAGCGGGTTGCTTTCTGACTCTCTGCCTTGAGGGCAGGAGGTGGAGCAGATGGTGGGGATCGCGATCACGCGGACGGATTTGACGGCAGCGGAGCTGCGGGCGGCGGCGGTGAAGAGCCGAGACAGGCAGGCAGCGCGCCGGATGCTGGCGTTGGCGCTGGTGCTGGAGGGCGCCGATCGGAAGACTTCGGCGGAGACCTGCGGCATGGACCGGCAGACGCTCCGGGACTGGGTGCACCGTTACAACGCCGAAGGGCTCGCCGGGCTCTCGAACCGGCGAGGCGCCCGGCGAACCCGGCGGCTTAATCCCGGCCAGGTGGCCGAAGTCGTGTTCTGGCTGGAGGCCGGCCCTGATCCGGCGGTGGACGGGGTGGTACGCTGGCGGCGGCAGGACCTGCGGGCCCGGATTGCCTCGACGTTCGGGGTGGAATTGCACGAGCGGACAGTCGGCAAGTACCTGGCGGCGCTCGGCTACCGGCGGCTCTCGGTCCGCCCGCGCCATCCGAAGACTAACCCCGAGGCGCAGGAGGCTTTCAAAAAAACTTCTCCGAGGCGGTCGCCGCCGCGGTCCCCGAGACCGCAAGGGGCAAACCACTCGAGGTCTGGTTCCAGGACGAGGCGCGGGTAGGCCAACAGGGCACGCTCACCCGGGTCTGGGCGAAGCGCGGCACGCGCCCGCGTGCGCCGCGCGACACCCGCTATCGGTGGGCCTACATCTTCGGCGCGGTCTGTCCCGGCCGCGGCGTCGCCGCGGGCCTCGTCATGCCCTTCGCCGATACCGGCGCGATGAACGACCACCTCGCCGAGATCGCCCGCACCGTCGCCCCCGGCGCCCATGCCGTCCTCGTCCTCGACGGTGCCGGCTGGCACGGCGGATACGCGCTGGTCGTCCCCGACAACGTCTCCCTCGTCATGCTCCCGCCTTACAGCCCGGAGCTGAACCCGGTCGAGAACGTCTGGCAGTACCTGCGGGCGAACTGGCTCGCGATCAGCGTTTTCGACAACTACGACGCCATCGTCGATGCCTGCTGCAACGCGTGGAGCCGTTTCGCAGAAAAGCCCGAAGTCGTCTCCTCCATCACCTCCAGGCAATGGGCACAGGTCAATCCGTAGGGCCGTTGGTATAACCCGGTTCCTGGGCCATGGTTTCCGCGTCGAGCTCCGCGCCGGAGAGTTTTTCCTTTGCGATCTCGCTGCGGACTCTCCCGAGCAACCGGGCAAAACCCGCGTTCTCTTCGACAAGGCGCCTCAGCAGGATCCTGACGTGTCAATCGGCGCCAAAAAATGCCCCCCCGGTGGAGTGGGTTCCTTGGGGCGGACAAGGTCCGGCGACGTCTTTGGCCGGCGGCCGGGCGTGCGGCTTCTCGGACTGTTCGGGGCCCAGATTGCCAAGCGATGGGTGGAGAGGGCTGGCGTTGTACGTCTCGATGAATGCGGGGAACTGCCCGGCGACGTCTTCGGCGGTCTCGAACGCGAGCGGGTGGATGCCCTCGACCTTCGGCGTCTTCACCAGGCTCTCCATCATCGCGTTGTCGTGGGGATTGCCGCGACGGCCCATGGACCCGACGAGCTTCGCCTCGCGGAGACGGTCGCGGTACTTCTCGGCGGCGTATTGCGCCCCGCGGTCGCCGTGATGCATGCAGCGCGGCGGCTGGCGCGGCGCGATCGCCGTGTCGGGCGGCGCCAGCGTCAGCCGCGCATCGATCCGCCGGCTCATCGCGTATCCGACGATCCGTCGGGACCAGGCATCCACGAGGACGGCGACGTCGACGAAGCCGTCTGCTACGGAGACGTAGGTGATATCGGCTACCCGGAGCCGGTCCGGGCCGTCGACGATCGTGTCCTTCATCTTGTTCGGGAAGATCGGCTTGGTCGCTCTCCGTCGTCACGCCGTAGCGGCGCCGGCGCCGGCGATTGGGCCCGTGCTCCCGCATCAGCCGCTTCAGCTTCTTGTGATTCACGACCCAGCCCTGCTGGCCGAAGGCTGCCTGCATCCTCCGCCAACCGCAGGCTTCGAACCCGTCCTTGATGGCGTGCATCGCCTCGACGAGGGCGTTCGGCTTTGCCTCACCGTCTGTCGATGGCGTGGTCGCATCGCGACAGGGGGGAGCGCGCGATCCCATCAGACGGCATCCTTCCGCGACGGAGAGGCCGCGGGGCCGGCGATCACGGACATGGGCGCGCTTCCCGGCTGTGGACCGAAGCGTCGAGCCCTACCCGAAAACTCCAGTTCGAGCGCCTGCTCGCCTACCAGCCGCTCCAGCGCCGCGCAGGCCTGGACCAGATCGGCGGCCTGCGCGTCGTCATCGAACGCACCGGCCTCGTACTTGTCGACCCGTCGAACGTATAGGTTCGACCGGATCAGGTTGCGGGAGATGTCGTGGCGCTTCGCCAGATCGTGCAAGCTCTCGCCCGCCAGGAACGCCTGCGCAACCTGCCGCTTGAACCCGACGCTGTGGGATCCGTGTCCTGCCATGGCTTCCCTCCCTCGAAAGCCCGACGCACCAGGTCAATTCAATCCGCTTCAACCCTCCGGCCCAAGGGGCCCACTTCACTACGGAGTCCTTCTTTCACGCCTGGTCACAGCCTGGACCAGGAGAAGGACAAGGAGCAGGGTCGGCGCGAGCTAGAGGAGCGCAACAGGCATCGCAGAGGTGGCGGGCTCGAACGCTGAGGCTGAGATCGGCCATCCTGGAACGGCGTTGATGATGTGACCGCCCTCCGACGGCCTCAAAGTGCCGAAGTGGGCCTGCGATGATCCACGTGAGAGAGCGGTCACATCATCAACGCCCGGCCAGACCCTCAGAGCCTCCAGCTTCGGTTTGCTCCGTTCTTGTCGGACCTTGGGCCGTCCATCGGCGGCGCAGTGGTCGCGCCGAGGAGGCCCTCGATCTCGACCACGGTGGCGCGCAGAGCGTCCTGCGGGACGGTCGTGAACCCGTCGGTGGACCGGTCGAGATCCTCGATCTGGACCAGAACGCAAGCCAGGACCAGCGAGAACAGGAATGTCCGCCAACTCAAGGCCCGACCCTGCAGCGCCGACCGATTTCCGATCACGAAGGCCCCTGCGCCGGTAACGAAGACGAGGAAGGCCATGGTGAGCGGGGGCAGGGTCTTGGAGGCAAGCGCGATGCGCCGTGTGCTGGCGTCGAGCACCTCGGTCACGCCGGCGGAGGCGTGGGCCTGCAGGGCGGCCGGCACTTCGGGCCCGGTCGCCGCCATCAATGCGGGCCACAATCCGGCCTGCGCGTCCAGAGACCGGGCGACGAAGGTCTCGGCGGCGGCCGGCGAGGGCCGGAATCCGACCGGAACGATCCGCGTCCGCGCATAGTCGAGCAGGGCCTCCTGCAGGGGGCGGCCGGCGCTGAGCGGAAGCAGGTCGGCCCGCAGATAGGCCGTGCCGATCGCCGCCGCCTCCTCCACCACCATGGCCGACCGCCCCTCGCGCCATTGCAGGACCGTGCTGTAGGTGAAGCCGAGCAGGAGCCCGAGCAACGCGAGCAGGGCGCCCAGCGACGCCTCGCCCGGTATGCCGCGGCTGGGCCGGACGGCGCGACGTCGGTATTCCCTGAGGCCCAGCCAATGCCCGAGGATCGCGAGTCCCGGAAACAGCAGGAACAGGAAGACGACCACGGCCCAGAACGGGATCGCGTGCGTCGCGATGGCGGGGTGAAGGTTCGATGCGTCCTGGTACATGCGGCTGGCCTGTGGAACTGCGAATCACGCAACCTCGCGGACCCGATTGAAGATCATCCCCGGAGCCGCACTGGGCGCGAAGTGCTCATTTCGGATCAGGGGGCGATGCAGTTCCGCGCGTCTCGATCAATCCGCCTCGCGTTCCTCGCCGTCACCAGGCGATCCCTTCGCGGGGCGCGCGACCGAAGCCCGCCGTCACAGCTGCCCCTCGATCGGCAGGACGTCGTAGATCCCGGTGCGAAGCCTGCGCCAGAACGAGCTGGACGGCTCGCGCGGGAACGCCGGCCAGGTGCCGTCGTCCCGACGGGTCAGCCACATGATCCCTCCGGTCTCGTCCGGCCGCAGCCGGTAGGCCGAGCCGGGCAGGTTGTCCTCTCAGCCGCCGCACCGCCTCCTGCGTCACCTCGGGGGCGTCCAGCATGATGCCCATCTCGGTATTGATCCGCACCGAGCGCGGATCCCAGTTGAACGAGCCGATGAACAGGTGGCGCCCGTCGACGGCGAAGGCCTTGGCGTGCAGACCCGACAGCGACCGGCCGAGATCCAGCATGGCCCGGTCGGGGCGGGGCCTGTCGGGCCGCAATTCCCACAGCTCGACGCCGGCCTCGAGGAGTTTCTTGCGGTAGCGCGCGCAATGGCCGTGGGCCGGCTCGACATCGTTGGATTCGAGCGAGTTCGTCAGGATGATGACGTGCACGCCGCGGCGCGCGATCTCCGACGGAAGGGCGGTTCCGCGCTCGCCGGGCACGAAGTAGGCGGAGGTCATCACGACCTCCCGCCGGGCTGACCGGAGCACGGGCAGGATCTCGGAGGCGGGGATCTCGGTCGTGGCGCCGGCCGCCTTTTCCGGCGGGTCCGCCGCGACTTCGGCGAGCACCCAGGACAGGTCGAGGCAGTTGCTCTGGATCTCCCGGCGGACGTCGTGGGACAGTGCCTCGCCGTATTCGGTGGTGCGGGCGGCGGCGTAGAGGGCCATGAGCCGCGCCCGCGCCTGGTCGAGGGGGAGCGCCTCGGACCGGTCGCCGTCTCGGCCGGCACGGCACAGGGACTGTTCCAGTAGGCATCGAAGATCTCCGAGACGTCGCGGGCGACGGGACCGGCGGCGAGCGGGTCCAGGTCGTCGTAGTTGCTGCCTCTCGTCCGCGGCGAAGTACTCGTCGCCGATATTGCGGCCGCCGACGATGGTGACCTGGTTGTCGAAGGTCATCGACTTGTTGTGCATGCGCCGGTTGACCCGCCCCAGGTCCAGAAGCCCGCCGAGCGCGCGCCCGATATCGCGGCGGAACGGGTTGAATAGCCGGATCTCGGTGTTCGGATGGCGCCTCGGGGCCGCCGACATGGCGTCGTGCTCGGCGGTGTACATGTCGTCGAGCAGGAGGCGGCCGCGCACGCCCCTGTCCGCCGCCTTGAGCAGTTCCCCGGCGAAGAGGTGGCCAGTCACGTCGTCGTGCAGGATGTAGTACTGGGCGTCGATGCTCCCTTCGGCCCTGCGGGACAGGAGCCGCCGCAGCGCCAGCGCCTCGGCGCCCTGGGTGACGACGCGGATGCCGGAGCGCCCGTCCCCGGGACCTCCGAGCGCATCGACGCGGCGGGCGAGGTCGGTTCCGCCGGTATCCGGGAGCGCCCGCGTCACGGGCTTCTCGACCACCGGCCGGGACTTCGTGCAGCCCGCCGGGCCGAGGACCGTCGCCAGCGCCAAGCTGCCCGGGCGCCGAAATCGGCCCGCGAGGCTGGCCCGCACCGATCCACGCGGGCGCGAGATCCGTGGCGCGCGGCACCTTTTCGTTCCCCCGCATGTCCGAGGAGGAACGGGGCGGTGCATCGCGGGAGGATGCGCCTCGATCACGTCGGGAACAGGAGGGTGAGGGCGATCCGCGCGCTCCAGCCCTCGGGTCCGTTCCGGGGCGTCTCGACCCAGTGGCGCAGACCGCCGCCGATCTGAATGCGCTGCTCGCCGATGGCGGTGAGCCGGTTGACCCCGAAGTTGCGGAGGGGGCAGCGCGAAACCCAGATCTCCGGCCACACCCGGCAGGTAATGGCTCGACGCGCCTTCGGCGCCGTGGGAAGCGTGCGGAACCAGGAGCGCAACGGTCATCCCCAGGCAAGCGGAGAGCATCCCCTTGATGTTCAAGACTGAACGCATCTGGTTTCCGGAGCGAAAATGGATCTCGAGGAGGCAGGACGGCCTTGTTGCACGAAGGAGTCACATCGGGGTTCCAGCGGCATGGCCGGGCGGCATGTCCAGGCCCGCACTGACCCGCCACCGCATCCTGAACTGGTCTTCCTGCGACGCGCCGCTGCGTGAGCGCGGGTCGCTGACCGTCTGGTTCGATCCGTCGACGCCTTGGCGCGCGGCACGGTCGGGCAAGCGTGGCGGGCAGCCGGTCCATGGCGATGCCGCCATTCAGGCCTGCCCGACGATCAGGGTGCTCCCTGGCCTGCCTCTTCGGCAGACGACCGTTCGGCAAGCCTCACCGGGGCCGGCCTGCTGAAGCTCGCGGAACTCGACTGGCCGGTCCCGGACTGCTCCCCGCCCTGCCGGCGTCAAAAGACCGTAGCGGTGCGGCTGCCCTGCCGGGGCGGTGGCCGCCCGCCACAGCTGCTGGTCGACAGCCCCGGCATCGAGGTCCGCGGCGAGGGCGAATGGCACGCCCGCAAGCATGGCGGGGCGCGCAGGCGGGTTTGGCGCAAGGTCCACCTCGCCGTCGATGAGAGCACGCTCGAGCTCCGCGCTGTCGAGAGTTCACTGGCGATCGGTCGACGTATACGTCGACGGTCCGAAAGAGCCGGTGGACGGCAGCGGCGTCGGCGATGCGCCTGTGCTGCCCGATCTGCCCGGTCAGATCCCCGAGCGCGAGGAGATCGCATCGGTCACCGCCGACGGCGCCTGCGGCACCCGCGGCTGCTTCGCGACGCCATCGCGAACCGAGGCGCGGACGCGCTCGCCATCGTGCTTGAACCAATGGCGCACAAGGCTCGCTCCCGCCCCGACGCGATGCCAGGCCGTGGAAGGAGGACAGCCCCGGCGCAGAGGCGGGGAACGAGGCCCTGCGCGCCGTGAAGCACCTCGGCCGGACCATCTGGCGCCGATGGAGCGGATACCACCGCCGAAGCCGCGCCGAGACCGGGATGAACCGCATGAAGCTGCTCGGCCAGAAGCTCATGGCACGAGACTTCGAACGCCAGACCGCCGAACTCCAGGTCCGCATCGCCATCCCCAATCGCTATACCGCGATCGGCACCCCCGTCACGCGGCCCGTCGGCCGACCTTCGTACGGGAAAGGGGAAGCCCGGCTATCAGCCGTTTCGTGCAACAAGGCCAGGCAGGACCGCCCGAAGATGGCGGTTTTCGGCGTAGAACAACCCGGAGCGGGACGATAACCCACGCGGCGGGTGACATTGCTCAGCAGCGAACAATCCAAGCGCGGGCGGGGTTTCTGGCGCCCGGATGCAAAAGGCCGGGCGAATCTGTGCGTTCCGCAGCGAGAGTGTCAATTTCTGGACATTCTCGGCCGGACTTGTCGCTAGGTTGAGATTTAGGCGCCCTCGGCCGGGGCCGCCTAAAACGAAGGCTACGCATTCTATCTGGTGAATGACGTTCATGATTTGATCGAGAGAGCATCAATGAATGTAAATGAATCCGATTTTGCTTCGCCTTCTTTGTTTCGGCCATTCAGATACCCGGAACTTGGAGAACGGAAAATGAAATACGCCTTTGCAACCGCTGCGCTCGCCCTTTCGATCGGAACCGCGGCGATCGGGCAGGAGACCTACGACGAGATCATTGAGAGCGGGGGTCTCGAGAGCCTCTCCAACATGGAAACGCACCTGGCGACAGTGCTGGAGAACAACGGCGTCTCGCGGGAGTGCATGGGCAATCTGACGGTCAACGACGCGGTTCAGATCAACTCGATCCTCAATCGCAGCGATGCCAGCCGGAGGGAGAAGGAAACCGCAATCGAGCAGATCCTGGACGACAAATGCTGATATAGTTTCTGTGGCGGCGGGGGCGGTCCGAATAGCCCCCGCCCTGCCGCGCCCGAAGCCCGATCAGGTCGACACAAGCGAGACGTCTTTTCCTGGGTCTGTGCGGCTGTCTCGACTGGTGCGGCCAGAGCATCAACTTAGAATCAGCCAAGTTTCAATGTCTGCCCCAGATCGTGTCCCAAGCCGATATCATGTTAGATTTCTATAAGAAATTCGCTGGCCAAGCGGCAGCTCGGTTGTGGTCCGCCGATTGGCTGAAATCTCTTGAAAACGGTGACCGAGAGGCGCTGATCACCTGCAGCGCGCTGAAGTCCCTGGCGAAGAAAAAGACCGTATTCTGGGTAGGTGACGATCCGGACGGACTTTGGGGCGTCCTTTCGGGAAGTGTCGTCCAGACAGCTGCGCCGAACGAGTGCGGCCCGATCCTCTTCCACATCCACCAGCCCGGCGCATGGTTCGGGGTCACGTCGCTGTTCGGGCCGCAAGTCCGGCGCACCACGAACGTAACCACTCGCAGCAGCCTGCTGGTTCATCTTCCGCTGGGCGAACTCGAGCGTATAGGGGTACGGTCGCCGTCGCTCTGGCGGGCGCTCGGCGAGCTGTGCGCCGATCAATGGGCGGAATCGATCGGCTCCCTGGACGACAGGCTGAACCGATCGGGGCGCGAAAGGATCGTCGCCACCATCCTGCGTCTCGCCAATGCCCGTCGCCCATCGGCACATGGTTCCTCACAGATCGAGATCGATGTCACCCAGGCGGACATCGCACATCTTGTGGGATACTCGCGAACGATCGTGTCGCGACATCTCAATTCCCTGAGATCCGAGGGCCTGATCGACTGCGCATATGCCAGGCTCGAGTTGCTGGATATCGCCGCGTTGCAGCAGTTCCTGAGGGATTGAGCGGCAGTCTCGGTCAATGGCAGAGCAATTTCCGGCCAAAGGCGGAGTGCGCCCCTGAGTCTTGACCTGACTCCTTGTTTCTCCTCCAAGGGCCACTGGAATCCGGACCCACCGGAAGGGATCGGCCATGAAGCGAAGCAGGTTCAGACACCATGACCCGCCACCTTGGGTTCCTTGTTCATGACGTGAGCCTGCGGGTGTGAGATCGGTAGTCGGGCCGGTCGTTTCGGGCAAGCGCGCCGGGCGCGGAGCCCTCGGATTTCTCGAGCGTCCGGCGCGCTTCGAGGGGCGTCAGGTTTCCGAGCGATGAGTGGGGCCGGACGGCGTTGTCGTCGTCGCGCCAGAGCGCCAGCTTGCGCCGGGCATCCTCCGGGGGGTCGAAGATCTCCCCGTTCGAAAGCGCATCGCGCAGGCTCCCGTTGAATGGCGCGACAAAGGCGTTCTGCTGCGGCTTGCCGGGGTCGATGTGGTGCCGGGGGATCCAGTTCTTGTCGGCGCACTTCAGGATGGCCCGGCTGGTGAACTCATCCGGGCCGTGCCCTCATCGTTGTCGCTGACGATGCAAGCGGGCTTTCCGCAGATCCGCACCAGTGCGTCCGGCTCGCGGGCCGCACGGGCGCCCGAAATGCCGGTATCGGCGAGCAGGCACAGGTTCTCCCGGCAGAAATCGTCGATCACCGCCAGGATGCGGAACTTTCGTGAGGCGCCGAAGCTGTCCGACAGGAAGTCGAGCGACCAGCGCCCATTGGGACGCGCCGCTTCCGGCATCGGCGTGCGCGGCCCGCTGGCGGCCACGTCGTCGCGTCACCGACAGCCCGTCCTCACGGCGGAGCCGATACAGCTTCTTGCGGTTCATGATCATGCCCTCGCGCTCCGGCAGGGCACCGATCCGGCGGTCGCCGAACCGCCGCCGCGTGTCGGCGACCTCCCGCATCTCCTCGCGGATCTCGGGGCCGTCCGGCGGGCGCTCGCGCCGGACCGTCCCGGGATCGACACCGACAAGCCGGCAGGCCCGGCGTTGCGAGATGTCGTGATCCCGCATCGCCCTGAGCGCCGCCTCTCGCCGCCCGGTCGTTCGCCATTGTCGCTCGGACCAGTGGCGCGCGATGGCTTACCGTCAGTTCTTTTCCAGCAGATCTTTCAGAACCACGTTGTCCAGCATGGTATCCGCCAGAAGACGCTTGAGCTTGGCCTTCTCCTCTTCGAGCGCCTTCGACCTGGCGGCCTCGGAAACCTCCATGCCGCCATGCCTGGCTTTCGGCTTGCAGAACCTCGCCGGGCTGAGGCCATGCCTGCGGCACACCTCCGCCGTCGCCCTGCCGTCGACGCCGGGCGTCGACCCTGTTCCTTGATCATCCCGATTATCCGCGCCCCGGTGAAACGGCCCTTCCTCATTCGTCTGCTCCTTCGGGGTCGAGCAGACTCTGCATCACGATGAGGAATTCCACGGTGGGCACGTCATCAGGACCATGAGGTGATCGCGCACGCCCCGACGAGGATGCGCCGACCGCGGACATCATCGCGCTCGCCAGCCGGCATGGGTGTTACGGCTGTCGCCGGATCGCGGCCATGCTGCGTGATGTCGGCCGGACCGTGAACGTGAAGAACGTGGAGCGGATATGGCGGTCCGGCTGGAGACCGCCATGGGTCCGAGGACCATGCCGGACAGGGGCTGAAGGTTCCCCAGAAGCACCCGGGGAAAGGCTGCCTCTGGCTGAACGACGGGTTGTGCATCCGCCTGCGGCCGGAACGCTAGGACCACGTCTGGTGATACGACTTCGTCGAGAGCCGCGCCCATGATGGAAGGAAATTCCGCATGCTTGACATCGTCGACGAGTTCACCCGGGGATGCCTGGCCATCAGGGTCGATCGGAAGCTGAACCCGACCGCCGTGATCGATGTCCTGATCGATCTTTTTGTTCTGCGTGGTGTGCCCGGCCACGGCCGCCCGGCTTGCACCATCTTGGAAGGCTGCGCGGCCGGGCATTCCCCCCGTCTGATCGCCGTTCCGAAGGAAATACGGCCCGAAGTCCATCGCCAAGGCGGTGAGGGACTGGATTGCCGCAGTGGGGCGAAAACGGCGTTCATCGGGTCAGGCACCCCGTGGGAGAACGGCTATTGCGAGATCTTCTACTCGCTCTCCGAGGCGTGGCGTGTCCACTGCAATACTGCCCGGCGCCACTCGTCCTGGCTACCGGCCGCTTGCGCCGGAGGCCGGCCAAGGGCCGTTTCGCGACAGTGGATCACCTCCACCCCAGGCGACGACATTGCCGCCGAGACCCGTCATGCACTAAGACTGAAACCGGACCAGCCAACAGGGGCAGGCCAGGCGTGGTCTGCCGCCTGAAAAGTGGTCCTCCCTGACGCAGGCTTTCGATCCGGATGGAGGACGCAGGAACGGGACAGAAGAGGCCCAAGCCGGAAGAGCTCGTCGCGAAGCTTCGTCAGGTCGAGGTGCTGGTAGCGCAGGGCCGATCGGTGCCCGAGGGGCGACGCAGACGTCGACCGGTCCTTCGGGTGAGGCATGAGCACGCCATCGGTCCGAGTGCCATGCCGACCCGGTTCACCTGTGACCGGTGGCGCAAGGAGGTCGGCGGTCTGAAGACCGACCAGGTGAAGCGGCCGAAGCAGCTCGAGAAGGAGAAGAACGGCTGCGCAAGGCCGTCTGCGACCTGACGCTCGAGAAGCTGATCCTCCGGGAGGCCGCGTCGGGATCCGAAGGTCCGCACCAGCGCAACGTCCCAGCCCCGCCCGCCGCCGGGCTTGCGTCGATCATGCCCGGCGGAAGTTCCAGGTATCCGAGCGCTTCGCCTGCCGAGTGCTCGGACAGCATCGGTCGACCCGGCGGAAGAGGCCGCGCGGACGGGCCGACGAGGAGGCGCTGACCGCGGACATCGTCGCGCTCGCGTCCAGATACGGGCGCTGCGGCTACCGTCGGATCGCGGCCATGCTGCGCGATGCCGGCGGGGCCGTGATCGTGAAGCGCGGGGAGCGACGAGCCCCTGTCCGCCACCGGTTCGAGGACGATGGCGAGTGGCGGCGGGACTGAGGGGGATCGGGAAAGGCCCCAGTGGGGCGTGTCCCCGACCAAGCCGACGGTGCCGCAGAAGCAACCCGGGAAGGGGCGGCTCCGGATCGATGACGGGTCCCGCTTCCGCCTGCGCCCTGAGCGCCCGAACCGCGTCCGGTCCTGCGATGTCGTGGAGAGCCGGACGGGCGCCATCGTCCTCGGACCGAAGGACCGTTCGCGGGAGCACTGCTGCTGAATGTCGTCGACGAGTTCACCAGGGAGTGCCTGGCGATCCGGATCGACCGGACGCGGAACGCGACCGCCGTGGTCGATGTCCTGACCGATCTGTTCATGCCTCACGGGGTGGGCCCGGCCACGTCCTCTCGGAGAATGATGAGGGCGACGCCCGAATGAGTCCATCGCCAGGGCGGTGAGGGACTGGATCGCCGCCGTGGGCGCGAAGACGGCCTTCATCGAGCCGGGCAGTCCCTGGGAGAACGGCTCCTGCGAGAGCTTCAACTCCAAGCTTCGCGACGGTGATCCTATACGATCACCTGAACGGGGAGATCTTCCCTTCGGTGGCCGAGGCCCGCGTGATCATCGAGGCGTGGCGGGTCCACTATAATACCGCCCGCCCCCACTCGTCGCTGGGCTATCGACCACCCGCGCCGGAGGCCGTTCACTGGCCATCCCGCGATGCGGATCAGCACCTTCCCAGGCTTCCGCCTTGGCGCAGAGACCGGTCATGCAATAAGATTGAAACCGGACCACCCGATAAGGGCAGGCCACCGCTGGCAGTGGGAAGAGCGGCGTATCCGCATCGAGAACCGTGCCCGCCGCGCCACCGAGGCCGTAAAGGCCGATCACCTGAAGGAAGGAAACGCCGGTGCCTGATCTTCGCGCCGACCTCCTCGTCCAGCACGTCGCCGAGGACATCGGCGCGGCTCGAGACGCTGACACCGACATCGAGATCGATATCCGGCCGAACCTGACCCACCCGGAACGGCGTCGCCCTATAGACATCCGAGACCGCCTCGTCCCCGACTGCCTGTTCGAGACCGTCACGCTCGCCGATCTTGAACGCCTCGTCGCGGCCGTCGAAGAGGCGATCCTCAGGGGCGCCACCGAGGAGACGATCTACGACGCCTCGCCCGAGAACGCGTCGGACGGAGGATGGACGCATCGGACCCGGGACGGCCAGACCTGCGACCTCCTCCGGGCGCTCTCCGTTATGGACGATCTGCGGGACAGGCTGCAGGCGGTTCAGGATCTGCTTGCCGCGCGCCGCGTACTCGAGCGGATGAACGCGGAACATGACCACGGATCGGAGGCGGGGACGCCCCCGCCAGGGCACGCCGGCGAACCGTCCTGCTGCACCCATGCCGGCGTGCCCGAAACTCAAGAGTGCCCATACGTTCCATCCGCAGAGAATGGCGGGAAGGAGCCCAGTTCAGCAGTTTGCCCTCGCAGCCCTAGGCTCCAGACTCATTGATCTTCAGAGCCAGAAGATCACGGTTGCGGCGAGGGCGACGGTGGAGAGGAAGACCTTCGGGCACCTGTCGTAACGGGTGGCGACGCGCCGCCAATCCTTGAGACGACCGAACATGATCTCGATGCGGTTGCGGCGCTTGTAGCGACGTTTGTCGTATCGCACCGGCTTGTCACGCGACTTCCGGCCCGGGATGCAAGCTCGTATCCCTTTGTCTCGCAACGCCTCCCGGAACCAGTCGGCGTCGTAACCACGGTCGGCGATCAGCCACTCGGCCATGGGAAGGCTGCTCATCATCGCGCGCGCACCGGTGTAGTCGCTGACCTGGCCGGCACTCATGAAGAAGCGGATGGGTCGGCCTTGGGCGTCGGTGACGGCGTGAAGCTTGGTGTTCATCCCGCCCTTGGTGCGCCCAATCAGCCGTCCGCGCCCCCCTTTTTCACGCACAGACTCGAGGCCGTGCGGTGCGCCTCCAGGTAGGTCGCGTCCACCATGATCGTTGTCTGCGCGCCGCTCTCCGCCGCCAGCCCCTGCATCATCCGCGCGAAGACCCCCATGTCGCACCACCGCTTCCATCGATTGTATAGGGTCTTGTGCGGCCCATATGCCTCCGGTGCGTCGCTCCACCGCAAGCCATTGCGATTGATGAAGATAATCCCGCTCAGAACGCGACGATCATCGACCCGAGGCTTGCCATGGCTCTTGGGGAAGTAGGGCCGAAGCCGCGCCATCTGATCGTCGGTCAGCCAGAAAAGATTGCCCATGATGCCCCCGTGAGTTCGGGAGCATGAAGCATCCGGACGGCCTAGCTACAAGCTGATCAATGGGTCCTGTGCCTAGTAGCATAGCGTTCCATCCGAGTAATTTATGAGCGGCCGCGACTTGTGCCGTCATCGGCCTCGGAGGACTCCGATATGCCGCGATCGTATCCGCGCTCCTTGGGATCCCGCGCAGTCTCGGAATGGCGCTCGCCGAGGAAGTCGGCAAGGCCGCCCATTCCGTCGACATGGGCCGCGATGGTCCTGAGGGTGGTCAGGAGCGGTACGGCCACCACCATGCCGATCGCCGACCAGAGCCAGGCCCAGAAGGAGACGGCGAGGAAGACCACGACGGTGTTCAGACGCAGGTTCCGGCCGACGAAATAGGGGGTGACGAGCTGGCCCTCGATCGTGGTCAGGCCGAAATAGGCCCCCCCGACGAGGAAGGGCCAGCCCACCCAGTCGAAGGAGACGAGCGCCACGGCCATCGCCACCGCGATCCCGGCCAACGCGCCGAGGTAAGGCACGAAGTTGAACAGGAACGCAATCACGCCGAACACGAACGGCGAGGGCATCCCCATGGCCCAGAGGACAGTGCCTACCGCGACGCCCAGGCCGGCATTGATGATCGTGATCGTGAGAAGATAGCGCGACAGCTTGCGCTCGATGTCGCGCGCCGCGGTCACGGCCCGCCGCTTGTTGTCGAAGGTCGGCATGACGTGGACGAGCTTCTCGTAGAACATGTCGCCGGACGCGAGCAGGAAGAACAGCAGAACCAGCATAAGGACGATCTGGGCGAGAATTCCGGGCATCAGGGTGGCGAGATCCAGTGCGTATCCCCCCTCCTGCACGGCCACCTGCTGCACGTCCGGATCGACACCCCCGAGCGAATTGAGCCGCTCGGCCGCCTCGACGAGGCCGGCGAGCGCGCCCGAGACCTCAGCGAGCTGCTGGCGTATCTGGGCCGTGATCTCGGGCGCGCGTTCCACCCATCCCGTGACCGGAAGCGCCAATGCGCCCAGGACCGCCGTCACCCCCACGAGGAGGCCCGTCACGACGACGAAGGACGTGAGGGGGGCCGGCACGCCGCGGCGGTCGAAGAACCGGCGAACGGGGCTGAAGACGAGCGCCAGAAGGAAGGCCAGGACAACGGGGACGAAGAAGGATTTCGCGTAGCTCAGCGTGTAGATGCTGGCATAGATGAAGAGACCGATCCCCGCCCAGCGTGGGATCGAGCGCAGCCCGCGCGGGACGCCGGCGGAATCCCCGCTCACCTTCGCCACTCGCGGACGAGGTCCCGGACGCCGTCGGCCAGGCGCTCGCCGAGGCCCCCCTGCACCCCTTCGGGATCAGCCAGGTCGTTCTCGGCGATGACGCTGTCGTCGTCCGAGATGTCGCCGCGGGTGAAGGGCCGAAGGCTCTTGCCGCCGTCTCGCAATCTCTCGATCGCGCCGGCAAGGCCGGCTTCGCCGATGGCGGCGTCGAGATCGTCTCGATCGACGTTCAGGTGCTCGGCGACGAGATTGTTCCGCAGGAGGCGGAAGCGCTCCGCGGCCGCCTCCGGATCGGGGCAGGCGGCCGCCTCGATCGCCACGTCGCATTCGGTGTCGAAGCCCATGGAGCGGTTGTTGAGGTTCGAGGACCCGATCCGCAGAAGCCTGTCGTCCACCACGAGAACCTTGGCGTGGACGTAGATCGCGGCGCCGCCTTCCGTGACCGGGTAGTAGGCGTAGAAGCGGCCATGCGGGTCGTTCGCCCAGAGATGGCGCAGCACCTTCTCGCGCGCGCCGTCCATCGCCTTCTGCCTCAGCCAGCCCTCGGACGTCTCGGGCAGGATCACCACGAATTCAGGCCCCTCGCGTTCCGACAGGCGGCGTGCGATCGCACGGGCGATGGTGGCGGAGGCGAGATACTGGGTTTCCACGTAGAATGTCTCGCGCGCGGCCTCGATGGCCCGGAGGTAGAGGGCCTCGATCTCGCGCACGGCGGGATGCTCGTTGTGATCGGGATAGGTTCGCGCCACGGCGACGGGAATGTCCGTGAAGGTCGGAACGAGCCCAGGCCAGATCGTTTCGCCGGGGTCGGGTGCCGGAAGCCGGTCGCCCGTGGCGCGGAACCAGCGCTCCCGCGCCAGATCGCCGAGGGCGGCGGCGACGGGACCGGAGGCGAGGGTGGTCACGTCATGCCAGGGCTTCGACGGATCGCTCTCGCCGGGCATGTGGCGGTGCGGCTGGTCGTCGAGATGCTCGGAGGTGTCCCACCGCCCCGCGGTGACGTCGATGCCGCCGCAGAAGGCGACCTGGTCATCGATCACGATGATCTTCGAGTGATGCGCGGCGCCGGCCGGATGTTCGGTGTCGAACTTGAAGTGGAAATTCTCCGCTGCCCTGATCGGCCTCAGTGCCATCGGCACCATGCCACGCCCCAGGGCCTGGAACGTGCCCAGATCCCATTTGAGCATGTAGATATCGACGCCCCCGCGGTTCTCCGTCATCCACTTCACGAAGGGACCGAGATCGTTCGGTCCCTCCATCGTCGCGCCATCGGGCTCGAATTCGATGCGTGTGTCGAAATCCCAGCCGATCATCATGATCGTCTGCCGCGCCGAGAGCATGACGCGCTTCACCGTCCGGAAATAGTCGGCGCCGTCGAAGATCACCCGCAACCTGTCGGCCCGCTCGATGCGCCAGCAGGTCTCGCCAGGGGTCAGGAACGTGGTTTCAGGCATGTCAGTCCCGGGCTCGGCATGATGGCCCGCCGCGATCGCGCTCGGGACGGTATGTTACCTCACATGCTATAGAAAGAAGAACCGGGAAACGACCCTGGGATGGTCGCGCGATAACCGGAGCCTCGCGACATCGACAAGTGCCCTGCGGCAAGGGTGTTTCTCCCCCTTCACCTCGGCTGGCGGATCGTTGGAAACGTACTTTCTGGATTGGTGCCATCCGGGCGTACGCACCGAAAGCTCGCTTCGTCCCGCGCGGCGGCCCTTCCGGCACGGCGCAGCGAATGATCTGTGCAGGCCGGGGACGCCTGATCCCCTCCTCCGGATATTTCGAGCGCCGGCCCTCCGGGAGAGACGCCCCGCGCACCGGCCACGTCCCGCCGGAACGATGAGAGACAGCCTATTTTCGTGGTGAGTTTCACCCCGGAAGAAGGATCGGGACCGATGGCCACCAGGCAGAAGTGCGACGCCGCGCAGGAGATCACGAACGAGATCATCGCGCTTCTGGAGAAGGCCACGATGCCATGGCGCCGGCCGTGGCGGATCTCCGGGGGCGGTGTTCCCCTGCGCCAGACCGACGAACGCTACCAGGGCATCGACGCCTTCCTGCTGGGGCTCCGGGCCTCGATGATGGGCTACACATCGCCCTACTGGATGACCTTCAAAGAGGCGAAGGATCTCGACGCCCATGTTCGGAAGGGAGAGCGGTCCTCCCTCGTGGTCTACTACGGCACCGGCACCCGCCGCGGGGCCGGCGCCGTTCGCGACGAGGCCGGCGACGACCGGGAGGAGACCGATGGCACCTACCGCTTCCTGAAATCCTACCGGGTCTTCCATGTCTGCCAGATCGAGGGGCATGATGCGGCGTGGCATCCCGAGCCCGAAGGCGATCCGGCCGAAGGCCCCACGCTCGACCCCGAAGCCTGGGCGTTCTTCGAGGAGATCGACATGGAGGTGCGCTATGGCGGCGACCGGGCCTGCTACATCCCCTCGCTCGACCGCATCCACATGCCCGAGCTGGCGCGGTTCGAGAGCGCGGGGACGTTCCTGGCCACCCTCGGGCACGAGATGGCCCATAATGCCGCGTTCTGGAATATCCCGCGCGGACAGCGTGACGCCCAGATCCGGCAGGGTTGCCCGCGCGACAAGGCGGCATAATCAGATGCCAGACCAGTCATTCGTGCACCGCCAAGCGAAGGCCTCCGGAGAGCCCTGAATCGCGATCGATCGCCCGACCGCGAGCGGCGGCTTCCGACGTCTCACCACTTCGTTTCAGACGCAAGTCTGGAGTCGATTTGGGCAGGCAATCTGGCTACGATGTAGCGCAGCAAAAAAGGGTTGCGTCCGAAAGAGCCCGCCCAGGGGAACACCTCGTGAGAGCTTTCAGAACACTTCGCCCGGTTTTGATCGCATTCTGCGTTTGGCTCTCGTCAGCGCCGTCCTTCGCTCAGGAGGACGTCCCGAGCACGCAACCCGGTGAGAGGGCATATTCGCCCTATCCCGAGCAGACCTTACCGAACCGGGTCTTCTTTGGAGACACCCATCTGCACACGTCCTATTCCGCGGATGCGGGAATGATCGGGAACGCGCTGGGGCCCGACGCCGCCTACCGCTTCGCAAAGGGCGAGGTCGTGACCTCGAGCACCGGGGTCGAGGCGCGCCTCGCCCGTCCGCTCGACTTTCTGGTCGTGGCCGACCACGCCGAGAACCTCGGCCTTGCGCCGCTGCTCGCACAGAAGGACGCGGCTCTGCTAGCGACAGAGTTCGGACAGCGCCTCGACGCAGCCCTCGAGGCGGGCGACCCCGCCGGCGCTTGGTCGATCTGGAGCGAGGCCAAGGCAGGTGGCGTGGACCCGCTCGCCGACCAACCCGAGATCTACATGAACGCGTGGGCGGACATCACGGACGCGGCCGAGAGGCACAATGTGCCCGGGCTCTTCACCGCGTTGATCGGCTTCGAATGGACCTCGAACCCTGGCCGCAACAACCTCCACCGCAACGTGATCTTCCAGGGCGGCAAGGAGGGCGCGGACCGTATCATTCCCTTCTCCAACTTCGACAGTTTCGATCCGGAGGACCTCTGGGCGTGGATGGAGCGGGCCGAGGAAATCACCGGGCAGCGCCTGCTCGCCATCCCACACAATGGAAACCTTTCGAACGGCCTGATGTTCGACGAGGTCCGGCTGTCGGGCGAGCCCTTCGACGTCGATTACTTCGAAGCCCGCGCGCGCTGGGAACCTCTCTACGAGGTGACGCAGATGAAGGGCGACGGCGAGACGCATCCGGTGCTCTCGCCAGGCGACGCGTTCGCCGATTTCGAGACGTGGGACAAGGGCCAACTCGGCCCGGAGCCGAAGACGCCCGACATGCTGCCCCGCGAATACGCTCGCATGGCGCTACGTCGCGGGCTTGCCTACGAGGCGGAGGCCGGGGTCAACCCCTTCAAGTTCGGAATGATCGGGTCCACCGACAGCCATACCTCGCTCTCGACCACTCAGGAGGACAATTTTTTCGGCAAGGTCGCTGCAGTCGAACCCACCGCCGACCCGATCCGATTTCGCGAGACCGTGGGCGGCATCGGCGGCGACGAGAGCGTCGCGCAGTATGCTTGGCAGACCTCGGCCTCGGGCCTCGCCGCCGTCTGGGCGCGCGAGAACACGCGGGAGGCCCTCTGGGATGCGCTGTCCCGAAAGGAGGTTTACGCCACGACAGGCACCCGGATCCGCGTGCGCGTCTTCGGCGGCTATGGGTTCGAGGAGACGGACCTGCCGCGCGCCGATTTCGACGCGCATGGCTATTTGACCGGCGTGCCCATGGGAGGCGATCTAGCCCCTCCGCAGGACGGCCAAGCTCCCCGCTTTGTCGTCCGTGCGCTCCGCGATCCCGATGGTGCAAATCTCGACCGGATCCAGATCGTGAAGGGCTGGCTTGAGGCGGACGGCACGACGGCGGAGCGGGTCTACGACATCGCCTGCGGCGGGCGGGAGCTATTGGACAGGGGCTGCGACGGAGTAGTCGGCGACACAGTCGACGCCGCGAACGCCACCTGGACCAACGACATCGGGCAGGCGATCCTCGCGGGCTTCTGGGAGGATCCGGACTTCGACCCGGCGCAGCCCGCATTCTATTACGTCCGCGTTCTTGAGATCCCCACTCCCCGCTGGACGACGTTCGACGCAAAATTCTTTGGCGTCGATGTTCCCGAAGGCGCTGCGGCCTCGATCCAGGAGCGCGCCTATACCTCGCCGATCTGGTATGCGCCCGGCTAGGCGTTGAGTGGAGTCTCAGGCTGTAGAGGTGGCCGTCCCTATTTGGGACTTGGCGCCTCTCGAAGTAGCCATCGGCCGTATGACCAAAATGTCCCGCACAACTGCAGTCCAAAATGGCCGTGGCGGATGCCCGTTTCGGGTGCGGCGCCATCCACCATCTCTGCCGCAGCCTCGGAATCCGGGCCGCCGGTGAGGGCGCCGTAGCTGCCGTCTGCCCCCGTTCGACCGGGACGCGGCCCGTTCGCGCGAAATTTTTCGCCCGTTCTTCTTTTCCGCCCGTTTCGCGTCGCCCCCGGATCCCCCGTGCCACCGAGACGGCGTGGCGCAGGACCAGGGACGACGAAGAATGACACCCTCCATGGAACAGGCGGTTCTGACGGCCGCGAACGACACCCCCGGCGCGGATCGCGTGAGCGGTCGCCCTGCGCGGCCTTACCGTGCTGCTGGCGCGTGCGCATGTCCGCGAGATCGCGGGACGCGCCCCGGCGAACCAGGAGACCGCGCCGGCCTCGGCCCCGCAGGGTGGTGGTCGGTGACCACCCCGCGGGGCCGGTGCCCAGCCTGACATCCGAAGAGCGAGAGACCGAGATGACCCTCCGAGCCGCGATCTACGCGCGATATTCCGACGAGATCCAGAACCCCAGCTCGATCGCGGACCAGGTCTCGATGTGCCGCAAGTACGTCGAAGCCCAGGGTTGGGTCGTGACCGAGATCTATGCCGACGCCGCGATGACGGGCCGGACGGCGAACCGGCCCGAGTTCATCCGGCTGCGCCAGGACGCCAGCAATGACGTCTTCGACGTCGTGATCGTCGAGGCCGTGAACCGGTTCAGCCGCCGCGTCGTCGACAGCCTGCAGAACTGGGAGCTGCTGACCTTCAGCGGCGTGAAGCTGGTCTCCGTCAGCGAGGGCGAGCAGAACTTCCTGAACGTTTTGCTGAATGCGCTCGGCGCGCAGATGTTCTCCGAGAAGATCGCCGATCACACCCGCCGCGGCCTCGTCGGCGCGCTTGAACGCGAAGGTCACATGCACAGCCTCGCCTACGGCTATCGCAAGGTCGAGGGCCAGCCGGGCGTGCGCGAGATCGATCCGGAGACGGCCCCGATCGTGCTGCGCATCTTCGGGGAGGCCGCCGAGGGCAAGTCGGGCGACGACATCACCCGGGGGCTGAACCGGGATGGCGTCCCGGCGCCGCAGGGCGGCATCTGGTACGCCTCCACGATCCGCGGCGGCGGCAAGTACGGAGCGGGCCTGCTGCGCAAGACGATCTATGCCGGCACCGTCACCTACGGGCGCACCGAGAACAGGCTGCACCCCGAGACGGGCGCGCGGCGCATCGCGGCCACGCCCGACAAGCAGGTGACGAAGGAGGTGCCCGAGTTGCGGATCGTGCCACAGGAGCTCTGGGACCGGGTCCAGGCCCGCCTCGCCGAGTCCGCTCAAGCGGTCGCGGCATCGAAGACACGCAATCCGCGCGCCGCCCACCGCAAGACCAAGCTGCTCTCGGGCCTGCTGAAATGCGGCTGCTGCGGTCGCGATTACATCGTCATCGGCAAGGAACGCTACGGCTGCACCGGCTACCGCGCCGGGGCGTGCGTGAATGGCAAATCCATCCGGCAGGGGCGGATCGAGACCCGTGTCTTCGACAAGCTGCGTGCCTGGTTCCTGACGCCGGAACTCACGGCCGCCTTCGACCATGCCATCGCCGAGGAGACGCTACGCCTTGGCGAGAGCGGACCGAAGAGCCGGGTGAAGACCATGACCTCGAAGCTCAAGAAGCTCGAACGCAAGCGGGACGGCCTCCTGAAGGCGATCATGGACGGCGCCAGCTTCGGCTCCATCCAGGAGGCTTTCGCCGCCCGCGAGGCCGAGACCGCGGCGCTGAAGGACGATCTGGCCGAGGCCGAACAGGCCGTGGCCGAGCGGGCCACGCCGCCGCCCGATCCGGCCGCGGCCTATGCCCGGTCGGTCGCCGAGCTCGAGAGGCACCTCGGCGATCCGGACCTGGTCCACCAGGCCCACGAGCACCTCGCCGTCCTCATCGGGAAGATCGTGCTCACCCCCGACGACAGCGCAAGCGACGGCATCGCGGCCGAGATCCAAACCGATCTCGGCCGTTTTCTTTGCGCGGGTCTTCCCGCGGAAGGCGAGACCCCGATCCTGCGCCGCTTCCGCACGATCGCGAGTCAACTGACGGTCACGCTGAGACCGATGGCGCGACACGGCTCGTTGTCGTCAGCCGCGCGCGGGCAGCACAGGTGAAGGTCGGCTGGGACGCCCGGTGCGTCCGCAACCCTGCCGACGAGGACATTGTCCGCCCGATCCTGGACGGGACCGTCATCGGGACCCGGCCGGACAGGAAGGCCGTGAACATCTCGGTGCTGGCCGCCATCGGCGTGCGCCGCGACGGTCAGAAGGTGCTGCTCTCGATCCGCAACATGGGCGGCGAGAGCACGTCGTCGACCTCGCAGCGCCCCATCGGGGCCCCTGCGTCCGGCTGATGCCGGACCGGTCTCGACCATGGCGCCGGTTCCTCGACGATCCCGATGCGCGAGGTCTGACGCGGCCCGAGTTCGGGATCCTGGACGGCGCCCCGGGCCTGGAAGCCGCGCTCGTGACCCTGCGGGGCGAGGAGCCGCCGATCCAGCGCTGCACGGTCCACAAGCATCGCACCCTGCTCGCCCATGCGCCCGAGCACCTGCATGACGAGCTGACCGAGGCCTGCCGGGACAGGATCTGCGCCGGGACGAAGGCCGAGGTCGGGCAGCACCGCCGGGCCTTCCTTCGGACATGGCGGCTGAAATGCAAGGCGGTGGCCGACAGCCCGGAAGAAGCCGGGGACCTGCTGTTCGCCTTCACGCGGCTCGATCCCTCGCAATGGAAATCGGCCCGGACGACGAACGCGATCGGGCGGCTGAACGAGGAATTCCGGCGCCGCATCGAGACCCAGACCCTCCTGCCCGATGCCGGGACCGCGCCCATGCCGTTCCGGGCGCTGCCCGCGTCCGGCCGGATCGTCATGCGAAAGATCGACGGATGGGAAACGCTCGACCAACCCATCGCTGCCGAAACCGTCGACCGCGCTGCCTGAACCAGCCAACCATCATCCGCCCGGAGAACACGCTCGGCAATTCCCACCACATCCGCGACACCACCGCCCTTCCGAACCCGAGAACTCTTGCGCGGGTCTCTGAACTGCCCCCCGTTTCGCCCGGACAGTCCGGCATGACCATGGAAGGCTCAAGCCTGTGCTTGAGGACATGCTCATGCCCGACGACGACATCCGCCGGGTCGAGGTGATCACCGGCGTCGCGCGGCGCCGATATTGGCCCGACCGCGAGAAGCTGCGCATCATCGGGGAGAGCCTGTTGCCGGGGGAGGCCGTCTCTGCCGTGGCCAGGCGGAACGGCGGGGCAGCGAACCTCCCGTTCCGGTGGCGTCGGTTGATGGATGAGGGTGGCGCCATGGCCGTGGGGTCGAACGAGCCGGTGGTCGGCGCCTCGGAGGTCCGCAAGCTCGAGGACCGCGTCCGCGACCTCGAGCGTCTCCTCGGCGTCCCGAGACGATGGAGAACGAGATCCTCCGCGAGGCGCCGGCCAAGGCGCAGGCTAAGGAACAGGCGTGGCATCTGCCGTCGCCGCCGAAGGACGGTTCCCGATGAGCCGGGTGGCCGAGGTGCCGGGCGTGAGCCGGTCCCGGCTCCATGCGCGGGCCTCGGGGCGGTCGAAGCCTCGGGGCCCGTATGCGAAGTCATCCGATGCCGAGCTGCTGCCCGCCCTGCGCCGTCTCGTCGATGCCCGGCCGACCTACGGCTACCGGCGCATCGCCGCGCTTCTGAACAGGGACCGCCGGGCGGCGGGGCTGGCCCCGGTCAACCGAAACCGGGTTCTGCGCATTCCCGGCCAGCACGGCCTGGCGCTGGAGCGCTGCACCGGCCGTCGGGAGGGTCGGACCCATGACGGCAAGGTGGCGGTCATGGCCTCGAACCTGGGCTGGTGTTCCGACGCCCTGGAGATCGTCTGCCGGAACGGCGAGAAGGTCCGTATCGCACTCGACCACTGTTCTTGAACCAAGGGCGAACAAGGTCTCGTTCATCGATGCCTTCGATCGCGAGGTCATCACTCACATGGCCGTCGCGGGAACGGGAATCTCCGGCTCGGATGTCCGCGACCTGGTGCTGGCTACCGTCGAGCGACGTTTCGGGACCGATCGCGCGCCGCACCCGGACGAGCATCTTTCCGACAACGGCAGCTGCTACACCGCCAAGGACACGCGTGACTTCGCCGTCGCCCTTGGCCTCGTTCCCTGCTTCACGCCCGTCCGGTCACCGGAGAGCAATGGCATGAGGTTCACGGACTTGCTCGGACCGATGGCGCAAGCCGTTCACCCTTCGTGAAGACCCTCAAGCGCGACTACGCCCGCATCACGCCCTTGCCCGACGCCCGAACGGTGCTCGGCCTGGTCGACGGGGGGATCACTGACCACAATACGGTCCACCCACATTCCGCGCTGCGTATGCGCTCGCCGGCCGAGTCCCGCGCCGCGCTCAGCTCCAGTCGGACTGGCCGGTGAGATGGGGGGCACTCCAGGGGGGGGGTGCTGCCTGCAGGGCACAAGGCGGGCGAAGATCAACGATCGCAAGGGGCTGCGGTCGACCGCGCCGCGTGGGCTGGTGGGGGTCATGCCATGCCATCGGGGCAAGCGACGATGCCCAACCAGCGGTGCGGCATGCATCGGAAGAGGAATATGCCAGCATATCTATTGGGCAGGAAGCGCACGGCAGTGGCGGCAATGCCAAAGATCACAATCGCCCGGCAGACCAAGGGCAGGGCGAGATCCGGCGGGGGACCGTCGCCGGGGCACTTGAGAAAGAGCTGGAGATCCTCGGGGCCGTCCTGAACACCCGTCACGGCGGGGGTCTCGCCGACAAGGCATTGCCGTCGGTACACCGAGCAGGGATCGCCGGCATCAACTTCGCTGACTGCGTCAACCGCGAAGGCACGCGGCGGGCCACCCCCTCGAGTACATCCCGAAAGGCATGGCCGTCGTCCATCTGGTCGGTGCGTAGATCTGGAAACCGATGACGAGCGAGCCGGGCGTCGCGCTGCATGCGCCTTGGAAAATCGGCGGGTTACCGGTTCACCAATTGCTTGGCTGCCCATCGTCGCGTCTTGACCCGATTCTGGGCCCTGCAAAAATACTCGTTCTCATAACAAGACGTGGGAAGCTATCCTCTTCGATCGGATCGGGCGCGGCGGGATGTTGGCCGACGCGCCAGGTTCGGCTTCGAGGACACGGACTGCATTGGTATTGGACAGGCTCGTCGGGGTTCCGAACCCTTCGAGGTATCCGCTTAATCAAACGGGTTACAGGACGGGGCAGGTCGGGTTTGCTACCCTTCTGTAGCCGCTCCGCTCCAGCCGCCAGATTGCAGTCCCATACAAGTCCGGTGGTCTAGACCGTGAAACGCTTCTCGATTGGCCGTCAGCTTGAGGCGGTCTTCCGTAGGAAACCCGAGGACACCGTGACGGCAGGCGAAATCGAAGGACCACGCCAGCTTCGGCCTTGGTCCGTCAACGGCGTTTACCAGATCTCCGTACGCGCTGCAGTGGCGCGTCATGCGGGCGAATCCGAGGTTGCGCTCGCTAAGCTCATCGTGGAGCGGCATCCGTTGGGCGACGATCTCGAGTTCGACCGCATCGAGCCGGCGGAGGGAAAAGAGTTGCGCGCGCTGAAGGCCGTTCCCATTCGCATCCTCCAGGAGTTCGCGCGCCCGCGGCTGGCACAGTTCCGGTTTCAGACCTGGTGCACGGACGGCCTCATGAGCTTTTTCAACCTTGCGGACGTCCTGCGCCGGAGGCTCATCGTCGGCATCGACGTTTTTTACCCGCAGCGGAGACCGGAAATCCAAGGGCGCGTCTTTCAAGTTTCCCACCGTGTCATCCGTCGCATCCGGTACACGATACTTATGCTGCGGCACGCCCCGCTGCTCGCGGCGGAGGCGGTCGATACCTGCATGGCGGGCGAAGTTGGGGCGGAGATTCTCACGGCTTCGCCGGCGACCGTGCCCGTAAACGTTTGCCGCGCCGGACGAGGCAGCGCCGGCGATTTCCGTGGTGCGTCTGGGGCGCCCCGTGCTTGCTACTCTGTTCGCGAATTGAGGACTTCGGGCTTTCCGCTGTGGAGACGATGGAACCGGCGTGCCCGGTTGTCGCATCGACATCGCCGTTCCTGCCCAAGATCGGTGGCAAGGCCGCGCTCTAAACCCATGCGGATGACGTGTATGAGTGGGCTGCGGCGATATCGATGCTCTGATCGGACCGCTGTCACCCTTGGGCCCATACAGACGTTGGACGCCGTACAACTTCAGCGAGCAAAGGAGATGTCCTCGTGGCAAGCGTAGACGTTGTGATCCCGAACTACAATTACGGTCGCTACTTGCAGGCCTGCGTCGAGAGTGTGTTCGCTGATGGGCTGGATGACGTCCGGGTGACCATCATAGACAATGCATCAAGCGACAACAGTATCGAGGTCGCCCGGCGTCTCGCCGACGGCGATTCCCGGATTCGGGTCGTCGAGCATGCCGAGAACTGCGGTTCGCACGCGTCCTTCAACGAGGGGATCGACCTCGCCGATCGCGACTACCTGATGATTCTTTGCGCTGATGATCTGCTGCTGCCCGGCGCGCTGTCGGAGGGTATCGGGGCGCTGGAAGCAACCAAGGAAGCCACTTTCGCGATCGGCATCCATGCGCACAACGACGAGTCCACCGTGCCGCATCGGAAGGGGTGGCAGGTCGTAAAGGGAGAGAGCTTCGTCGACTCCTGTTGCCGGACGCTCGGCCACCGTCTGACGGCACAGGTCATTGTGCGCACCTGGGCTCAGAAGCGGATCGGGAATTACCGGACCTGCCTGAAGTACATGGACGATCTTGAGATCGTGCTGCGTCTCGCCACGACCGGCCACGCCGTTCAACTGCGAGCACCGCTTGTGTTTTCTCGATGCCACGACGCCCACATGTCCAAGGACTTCTGGGATGACCGGCTTCGCGATCTCGAGGAGCGGGTATCAGTGTTCGACAGCTTCTTCGCTCGGGAAGGCGCTACGATGTCCGACGCGGCGCGCCGCCACCGGCAGGTGCACCGCTATATCGCGGAGACCAGCTACTGGTCGGCGGCGTCGCACTTTGTCCGCGGTCGCCCACGCGAGGCTCTCAAGCTCTTTCGTTTCGGCCTGCTGCTTTGTCCTGCGGCGATGATCGCGCCTCCGTTGTGGCATTTCCGGCGGACCGAAGGCGCGTTCGACCGCGTCCGGGCGGCCTTGGCCGAAGCCTTTCGGGGCCGCCCTGCCGCCTCCAAGTCCCGATGACCGCTCAGGCGAGAACTTCGCAGAGCAGCCGCTTCTCCTGCGCGGCCAGCGCCTGGCGGAGGCCCTTTGCCAGGCCGCACAGGTTGCGCGAGAAGCGGTCGCGGTCGGCTGCCACATGCTCGAATTGCTCGATCAAGTCGGCTAGTTCGATGCGGTCGATCTGATGGCAGAGTTCGCCGAGACCCATCTCGGACATGATCGCGTCGTTCTTCTCGGCGTAGGCGATCGAGATGGTCGGCCGGCCGAGCTTAAGGGCGCAGACTATGTTGTGGAAGCGAGTGGCGACAACGACATCAGTCGATGCAATCTGGTCGGTCAGATCGTGCAGTGACGCGATCGGCTCGGCGACCACCATCGATCGGTATGCTGTGGGGATCCGGTCGAGCGCGATCTCGACCGCCGGCCAGTCGTCGCTGTCGCCGGTCAAGAGCCGAACCCGGCGACCGCTTTGCAGCAGATGCCCCACAAAGCCGACCATTTTTTCCATGTAACGTTCAAATACTGCCTCGCCCTCGGGTGCGAAGCCGAACCATCCCCGGTAACTCATGATCCCGACGCCGACGGTAAGCCTCGCTGCACCTTCGGTGACGGCCAGCCGATCCGGCGTCATGCAAGGTGCGTCCAGCCCGAATACGAGGTCCGGGTAAAGCTCGGCGCGACCGGCGTCTATGCCCGCTTCCGCCATGAAGTTCCGCGAGACTTGGTCCCTGTACGAGCGGTATTGCGCAAGTCGAGCGGCCGTGACCATCATCAACCGGCTTCGCGCGTTCCTGATCGGCCCGGCGCCGATGCTGACAAAGGCGACGCGGGTGCCGGTCATCCGGGCGGCCACACACCACTTGAGGATATCGAATGGCATGCCCCCGGGTCGCTCGCCATAGTCGTCGAGAATTCCCGTGCCGGGAACGATCATGGCGTCTGCGCCGTGCAGATGGCGGGCCGCGTGGGCCAAGTCGACGATCCGTGCTGGGATCTTCTGGAAAAGCCGCTCGGGGCGTCGGGGCAGCGCCGGTATGAGGCCGGTCCAGCGAATGGGCACAGTCGGGACGCCGAATGTCCGCTCGACGACGTCTGGCTCCTTGCAGACGCAGAAAATCTCTGCCTCCGGTCTGTCGCGCCTCAGGAAATTCAGCATCGCCTCGAGCGAAGCGTCGTTCCCGAGATTCCCGCGCCCGAACAAGCCGAACAGCGCGATCCGAGCCGGCCTTGCCGATACGCGTTTTGACGCGACGCGGAGTGCCGTCTTGGTCGAGGGGGGCACCGCAGCGTTCATTCCGCCACTTCCGCGGCGGACTGCGCCGATGTCACGACCAGGATCCAATCGGGATCGCCAGAGGCGTTCCGGCCAGGCGGGTGAAAGGTCTGCCGACTCGCATCTATGGGCGAACCGTCTGCTGCAGTCGTGTCGCCCGTGGAGGGATCCATCCATTCGGCCACTATCGGCGTGCCCTCCAGTAGGTCGAGGTCGAGGGTAACGCGCCGCCTGTTTGGTATGTAGACCATCCCGAACGACCCGTCGTCGGCCATCGCCGCGATCGCAGACTTGCGGAGCCAGCCGCCGCGTCCCGAGACCATGAAGCTGCCATCAATGTCCGGCCGCAAGCGCCACCACTCTTGCGCCGCGAACAGGTCCCGCAAGATTGTCATGCTGTGTGCCCCAGGGCTGTCGAGTTCCGCCTGCCAAGTCGTGGAGGCGGGGAAAACGCCGGGGCCGTCGAAATGCCAGATCGGATTGTTGCCATATATGTGCCCGCTCGCGCCTGACAGGATGGCCTGATAGGCCTGCATTCGCACCCGGAACGCCCCGGCTTCGTGCTCGTTCTCGTATGCGCTCTCGATCAGGAAGAAGGGTCTGGCCGGATCCGTGCCGGCTTCCTTGCGCGAGGCTTCGAGGACATCCCCGTAGGTATAGACGTTGTTGATGGCCATCCATGCATCCCCGGCCCAGTATTCGAGCGGTCGGGTATCGGGGGCGCCGTGCGAGGTATGCACGGCGTCGGCGTCGGTCTCGTTGATGCCCTCCACGATCGCGCGCACCAGGTCCCGGTCGGGCGGGTCGTAGTCCCCGCCCTGCACCCAGATAATGTTGTCGAAGCGCTCGAACCGCGCGCCGATCCAGCGACCATAGTCGTGCAACGCCTGCGAGCCAGCCGCTACCATGTCGGCGTACCAGCCCTCGCTGCCGCCATTGACGCCAGCATAGGCGGGCGTGAGCAATACGACGAAGCCGAGCTCGCAGGCCCGATCGAGTATCCACTCCGCGTGGTCGAAATAAGCGGGGTTCGGGGAAATGAACCCGCGCTCGCCGAGAAAGGGCGGATCGCCGTAGGCGTTAGCCGGGGCGTTTCGCGAGAACCGATATTCGATCAGACTGACGAGGAGCGTGTTGAAGCCTCGCTGGTTCCGGTCTGAGAGATAGAGCTCCGCGTCCTCGCGTGTTAGGTCGCCGATCAGTGACCACGCCGTGTCGCCGTGCAAGAGAAACGGCTCGCCCGTTGCGTCCTCAAGATGGCGCTCCCCCAAGTTTGGCCTGAGGGGAAAGCCGTGTCCATCCGGCCGGTCGCACGCGAGGCCCATGGTCGCCGTACCAATCAACATGGTCGCGCCGGTCGCGATGGCGCGGACCTGCAAGTTCAATTTCATCGCAAAGGTCGCATTGAGCATCTGAACCTCTTCGGTGCAGTGGGATCTTGCGCGGTCGACACGCTTGCGAGTTTCATTCCGCAAGCGCAACGGGGCGAGCAGGGAATTCGCTCGAGGTATTCGCGCATTGGCGACGTGGTCGCTCCCGATCTACCGTCCTGCGACCCGGGCGGCATAGCCCTCGTGGCAGAAAGCATCGACTCCGGGTATCTGGAGAAAGTGGAAGACCAGCCTGATACGACGTCCTAGCGGAACGGCCCCTAGGCTGGGAAAGGACAGCGTGTCGGGCGGAGAACTCATTCGCCCCAACGTTCGCCAGTGCCGCCGTCTCGCAGCTCATTCGCTCGTACAAAATCTGAGGAATGCAGTCGTCCAGTTCCCGATCGGGCAGAAGCCGGCAGTCCCGCGATCTGTAATCGAGATCATCGAAAAACTCGGGGGTGTGACCAGCGCGGGACGCGGGGAAGCCGACCGTCAAATCGACGAGGTGGCTCGAGGTGGCGCCGCCACTGGCCACGGACGCCGACCAGGCCTCGTGCTCGTCCGGCTCGGCCAGGCGACCAAGCTCGAGGCAATACGCATGAGCACACGTCCACTCAGCTTCGGCCTCGATGTCCGCTACGTCCTCGCGGTTGCAGCCGCACAGCCATGCGGTTTCCGCGACCATGTCCCTGATCAGAGCGAAATCGGGCTTCGGCTCGTCCGGTATTCGGCCGCCGTCAGCATTGTTTCCGGGCATAACCTCGCCCATGAAGGCCTCGAAGCTTGGGGCCCGGCAGGGTTCGTCGAGCAGCTGCTCTCCTCGGGCGTCCGGGATCGGACAACGATCGCCCAACTGGAGTAGTCCGGCCATGGCGCGACCCAGCCTCACTGCCTGAGCCTGGACGCCATCCCGACTGTCGAACGAATGATGGAACTCCGTGGCCCTGATCGGAAGGCCGCAGCCGTCGAAGATGTCGAAGGCCCACTGCGGATCCTGCCCACACAGATGCCAGGCCGAGATAGACCGTGAGGTTCCGTCTTCGCGCATATGCTCGACGACGCCGAAATCGCTCCGGTCCGCCATTCGAACAGCCTTTGCCAGAACGAGGTCCACTATTGCGGCTCCGTCAGACAGTCCGCTCGGAACCGCGCTTTCTAGCTTCCAGCGCTCTCCATCGTAAGACAGCGTGTCGAGGCCACCCGCGGGGCGCCCGTCGCGAGGATGGACGGTGCCGTCGTCGCGATGGCCGCAGGGCAGGGGAATGCGGTGGTTTTCACTTTCGTCGCCCAGCTGCCGGGCAGGGATGTTATCCTCGAACCGGTTGCCGAGCGCCGTTGTGCGTCGACACGCCTCTTCAGCGCGGACCGCAGGAGAGGCGTCCGGAAGGTCGATGTTGCCGGGAGCGAGCACCGGCGGGATCTCCATCCCGCGCTCCATCGCCTTGGTGACGAGCGGCGCCACCTCACTAGCCTGTTCGGCTAACGGGATATCGATCCGGTAGTTGGTCATCCCGAGGTCACTCCCGGGACGATTTGGTCATCCAGCGATGCCCCGGGATAGGTCGTTGCCAGGTGGCCGCCATCGCCCCAAGCGATTTCTCCTGCCACCGCACTGGTTGGAAGGCATACGCTCAGTCTGGGCACGAACATGCGGGGCATCGATAGGATTCCGTTGTTGCAGACATGTCACCAGGCGCGGCCCAAACCTAGTCGAGACCCGGTGTGGGAGTTAGCCCGCCTCATGGTGCCGGGGCACTACCTCTTATTGTCGCCCGGATCCGCACTTTGTCCGATGTCGTTCGCGCGAGATCCCGTGAAAAAAAACGAGGGGTCGGAACGACGGCCGTGGCAAAGGGGCGGCCTGAATGATCGGGGTGAGGAGAGCATTACTCTTCAGTTCTGGAGACCGTTATGTCGTGCTGGCCCTTCAGTTCGCGACGATTGCTGCGGTCTCCCGGATCCTGACGCCCGGCGAGATTGGCGTCTCTGTCGTCGGGATGGCCGTCGTCGGCATTGCGATGACACTGCGCGAATTTGCGAGCGCGAGCTTCATAATCCAGCGGCGCGACCTCCGTCCCGTTGACATTCGAAGCGGATTCACCGTGATGCTCGGTCTGACCACCGGGATCGTGCTTGTGCTCGCCCTGGCCGCTCCCCTTCTTGCGGAAGCCTACGGCGAGCAGAACCTCGTACTTTACCTTCGGGTCATCTGCGTTTGCCTCTTCGTCGAGCTGTTCTGGTCACAGATCGTGACCCTGCTCCGCCGCGAGCTTGCATTCGGGCGCGTCGCCGCGATCAACTTCGCTTCGGCTGCCGTCGCCTCCGTGACGACGATCCTGCTCGCGCTCAATGGTTTCAGCTACATGAGTTTCGCATGGGCATGGCTTGCAGCGGCAACAGCCGCCGGTCTGCTGGCGTTCTGCATCCGGCCGGATCTGTCGGTGTTTGTGCCCTCGCTGGGAAACTGGCGAGAGATGGTCGAGTTCGGTGGCTACAACGGCGCAAATGTTCTGCTCTACAAGATATTTGAGCAGGTGCCTTACCTCGTCATCGGACGGTTCATCTCGGCCGATGCAGCCGGGTTGCTCAGCCGTAGTCTGATGATCTCGCAATTGCCTGACAAGGTCGCTCTCGGCGGAGCATCGGCCGTGGCGCTTCCTGTCTTCGCCGTGGCCGCGCGCGAAGGCCGCTGCTTGCGAGATCTCTACCTCAAAGGCCTCGAATGGGCCACCGGCCTGCTCTGGCCAGCCCACCTTGTGCTGGCGATTCTCGCCTACCCCATCGTTGACCTTCTTCTAGGCCCGCAATGGCATGGCGCGGCCCAGCTGGTCCAGATCATCGCGATGGCATCGCTCTTCGCCTTCGGGTTCGAGTTGAACTATCCCGTGCTAGTTGCCGTGGGTGCGATTTCGAGATGTCTTCCTCCGTGCGCTGATCGTGTTTCCATCGGCGGCCATTGTAGTGAGCCTCGCGGCGATCTTTGGCGGCCTTCATGCTACCGCGTGGAGCCTTGTCGCGGTCATTCCGCTCAATGCCTATGTCGGTCTTCATTTCGTTCGGCGTCGGCTCGACCTCCGGTGGTCGACGCTCGGCATCGCGGTCCGAAGGAGCGCACTCCTGGGGCTTGTGACGGCGGTCGGACCGGTTGCCGTCGTCGTCGCCGCCGGAACCTTTGAGCTCCGCCTCGCTCAAGGAATTCTTGGCGGTGGGCTCGCCCTCGCCGGATGGCTCACCGGTCTTCGGCTTGTCGGGCATCCGCTAGCGGCCGAACTCGCGCGCGCGGCGGCGATGATTCCCAGGGGAAGGTTCCGGCCCGGCTTGGTGGAAGGAGTAGGCGATTGAATGGGACCCAGAGTCGATGCGCCGCAACGGATTCCTGCATTTCGGCGCTGAACACCTCGCCATTACCGCCAGGTCCTCTACCGGCGAACAGGACCTCCCTTGCGACGACCAACAGGAGATTTACCCCCATGCGGCATCAGAGCTACCGGGAGTGGAAGTCGTGGCAGTCGGAAGATTTCGCGGCACTAACGCCCGAGGATAACGCCTATTTCCAGGCTGAGTTGCGAAGGTGCCGCATTGAGCTCGATACCAGGTCTTCCGTTTTGGAGATCGGCTTCGGTAACGGCAACTTCGCGGCCTACTGCCGGAGCATCGGGTGCAGCTACATCGGGAGCGAACTCGACGCTGGTCTGGTAGATCGGGCTCGCGACAGGGGCATCGAGGCCTTTGACGCGTCCAGCCCCATTCGGGATGCGATAGGCAACCGCCAAGTCGATTTGATAGTTGCCTTCGATGTCTTCGAGCACATCGCCCCCGAGCAACTCATAGAGATGCTCCGCGACATGAGGAATGCATTGAGTCGACAGGGACACGTTCTCGCCCGATTTCCATGCGGCGACAGCCCATTTTCCGCGCCTCTTTATAATGGTGACATGACCCATCGAACAGCAATCGGCATCGGGAAGCTAGACCAGATCTGCCATTGCGCCGGAATGAGGGTCGTCGCGTTCCACGGGCAGACCATGGCAATCGGTAGTCTGGGCATCATGCAACTACTAAAGAAACTTCCGATCCTTTTGGCGCGCCGCACGCTTTCGTGGCTCGTTAACCGGGTTTATTTTGGCGGAAGTCGACTTGTCATGGAACCCAACATGGTGGCGGTGATGTCGGCCGAAACCGGCCACCGCGCGAAATGAGCAATGTACGAGAATCGGCGGCTCGGGCCTGGCCACAAGCATCCGAGAGCGTCGATAGAACCGTGAGCCGCTATCGGGAAGCCGCCCCGAAGCCGCTGGCCCGCCCGGTTCAACCCGTCAGACCGGCCGGCAACTCGCTGGGCGCGATCTACGACGTCCTCAAGGGCGTTTACGAGGGTCGTAGGCGGGCCTCAAACCTGTCCGGCCGTTTTGACTTCAAGGATCGCCATAAGGGAAGCGCATGTCTCGTCATGATGCTCGCAGGATATAAACACGAGCTATGGCCCTTCGTCTTCCCGCGTTTCGAGCGTGCCGTGCCGAGGGATGCTGATGTCTGTGTGATGTCTGCTGGGAAGTACGATTTTGAACTCGACAAGCTGTGTGAGTTGCATGGCTGGTCTTATCTGGCGACGCGGATAAATGACGTCTCACTGATACAGAACATCGCGATAAATTTGCACCGCGAGGCGGAAACGATTGTAAAGGTTGACGAGGATATATTCCTGACGGCCGAAACGTTAGTCGATACGCTCGATTACCACCAGAGCACTAAGGCGCGGGGGATCGTGGATCCTTGTGCCACGTCTCCAATGCTGAACGTCAACGGGGTCTGCTATCGACCCTTGTTGCGCCGACTCGGGCTGCTCGAGAAGTATGAAGCTAGGTTTGGCGTCGCACGCTGCGCCACGCTTGGCGTAAAGGCCACCGACGACGTCGAGGCGGCGGTCTGGATATGGAAGCACACCGCGCCGCTGGAGGAGACGCTGGCGCGACTGCAGCGCGCCGAACAGTCCGAGCTGATGGCACCCGTACAGTTCAGCATTGGCGCCATTGTCTTCGACCGTGCCTTCTGGGCGGAGATCGGCTATCTTCCCGTTCGGCAACACCAGCTGCTGCTGCGACGATCGACGCTGGGTGCAGATGAGGAATACCTCTGCAGAATGGCGATGTTCTATGCCAGGCCAGTCGTTATTTGTCCACACGCGCTGGCCGGTCACTTCTCCTTTGGCAAGCAATACGAAGGCATGCTCGAAATACTCGACGAGAAACCGGAATATTTCAGGTAGTCTGAATTTCAAAGCCGAGGGGGTGGACTATGAGTTTCGGTTCGAATGCTAGTATTCTTGTTGTTGGGGCCGGTTTCGCAGGTGCTTGCTACGCGAGGGTTCTTGCCGAAAATGGCTATCGGGTCACCGTAATTGACCAGCGTGACCATATTGGTGGCAACACTTACGATTTTGTTGACGAAATGGGAATTCGGCGTCACCGATATGGCCCCCATCTCTTCCATACTTCCAACGAGCGAGTGGTCGCGTGGCTGCGGAGGTTCGGCGATTGGGTTCCCTATGAGCATCGTGTCCGGGCCAGACTGGCGACGGAACCCATGTGCCCCTTCCAATAAATCGTGAGACCATCAATACTATCTTCGGGACTTCGCTAACCCGCCCGGACCAGACCGAAGCCTTCCTCGCGTCGCTCGCCCGGCGTTGCGACGAGCCACGAAACGCTGCCGATTATCTCTATTCGCGCATAGGTGGCGACCTAACCGACCTGTTTTTCCGCAGCTATACGAAGAAAATGTGGGATCTGGACCTTGAAGATTTAAGTCCGGCAGTCGTTAAACGGATTCCAATCCGCTTTGACAACGAAGACCGATACTTTCCCAACGATAAATATCAGATCCTACCAAAAGATGGCTATGCGGCGATTTTCGAACGCATTTTTCATCACCCGCTCATAGAGGTGCATCTTTCGACGCAGTTCGAACGGGCGAGTCATTTGATTACGACTACGTGTTTACCTCGATGCCCATAGATGAATACTACTGCTTTGAGTTCGGCGAATTGCCCTATCGCTCAATTCGATTTCATCACCGTACCGAGACCACTTCAGTGCGCTATGAGTGGGCGACGACCAACTATACTGATCAGGGACGACGAACCCGCGAGACCTACTGGCATCTTCTGCCCGGGCATCACGTGGAAAATACGGGAAAATACGTGTGTACAGAAGAAGAGCCTTGCGACTATAGAGACAACAATCTTGAGCGGTACTATCCGGTGAAAACGGCCGACGGTCGATACGACGATATCTATTCGCGGTATAAGGCGTTGTCGGGGGCTGAGAAAAACATCACATTCATTGGACGCTGTGGGACTTATCAGTATCTCGATATGCACCAGGTCATTAATCAGTCGATCAAGGGCGCGGAGACATGGTTACTTCATCAATAATCTTTTATGATCTTATAGTCAGGATCTGTGAAGTCGCGTTTTGGGGTCGTGGCTGCGTGATTCAATCTCGCGAGCTGAGGGAAAAGATGAACGGACATTTCTGGCTAACCGGCGAGCAGACAGAGCGGCTGCAACCGTTTTTTTCAAGTCCCGAGGCAAGCTTCGGGTCAATAATCGGCAGGTTTTGAGTAGGATTATCTAGGTCAAGAAGAACGGGTTGCTGTGGAATATGCTCCATCTGGACGTTTCCGGAAACCTCGCTCTGAACGGCGGATCGTGGTTCAATTGTCCTGACGGGGTGGAGGTGGATCATGACGGGCCAGATGGCGATCTGGTCGATCACGGACCGGCTGGCGGAGATCTCGGCGCAGGGCGATCCGCCGGAGGCGCTGTCGGCGACGGGGGACTTCGAGATGTTCCGGCCGGTGCTGGAGGGTGCCCTCGGGCGGCCGCGCGACGCCGCCCGCCCTTCGACCCCGTGCTGAAGTTCCGCCTGCTGGTCTTGCAATCGCTGCCTGGGCTTTCGCTGGAGCAGACCGAGTATCTTGTCCGGGACCGGCTGTCGTGGATGCGGTTCTGCCAGCTCGGCCGTGAAGACCGGGTGCCGGACGCGAACACGCTGTGGGACTTCCGCGAGGCTCTGATCGCAGCGAACGCGTTGGAGGACCTCTTCGATCGGCTCGACCGGGCGATCACGGCGGCGGGCTACCTGCCGCGGGGCGGCCAGATCGTCGATGCGAGCCTGGTCGCCGCGCCCCGGCAGCGGAACACCGACGGGAGAAGGCGAGATCAAGGAGCGGCAAGTCCGCCGCGCGAGATCTGGCCGGACGAGCCGGCCAAGGCGCGCCAGAAGGACGTCGATGGGCGCTGGACGGTCAAATTCTCGAAGGCGAAGGCCCGGCGCCGACGGCACGAAGCCGGTCGATCTCGCGATCCCCGTCTACGGCTACAAGTCCCACATCTCGATCGACCGGATGCATGGGCTCGCCATTGTCCCCGGACCAATGGCGGACAATGGCTCGCTCCGCCGCCAGGCCGTCACCGATGCCGCCCGGCACGACGGGAGCGCGGATGCGGGAGGGACTGATCGCCCGGTCCAACACGGCCCGCTTGGCCTGGGCGGACAGCGCCTGCCGCTCGGCCGAGAACGAGGCCTGGCTGGAGGCGCAGGGCATGGTCAGCCGCATCCATCGTAGCAAGCCGAGGGGCCGCCCGATGCCGAAGCGAACCCGCCGCGCCACCGCCGCGAAGTCCGCGCTGCGCTCGAAGGTCGAACACGTCTTCGCCCACCAGAAGGCCCGCATGGGGATGACCATCCGCACCATCGGGCTGGCATGCGCGGGGGGGCGATCACGCTGGCCAACATGGCCTTCACCATGACCCGATGGCGGTGGCTCGACAGCCGATCTGCACCAGCCTGACCGGGATCGGCCGGCGATCCGGCGTCATCAGGCGCCAGCGACGGCCCGAGGCCGCTCGCCAGCGCCGCATCATCGCGGCGCCACGCTCAGAGCCCGTTACGGGCCGGCAAGCGGTGGTGTCCAGTTGGTCATGGACGAAATCCATCGCCCAGACGTCATTTGCCGCACCGGCATCGGCGCGATCCTTGCGGAGTTCGACCTTCACGCGCTGCTTCGGCTTCTTTGTCCGCGACATGAGGCCCAACTCCCTGTAAAAACGATAAACATTCTTTAGGTTCACGTCACGACCCTCGCGAGAAAGCTGCATGTAAACCCGGCGATAGCCGTAGCGAACACTGGTCTCGCAGATCTCCTTTATGCGAGCTTCGAGCGCGACCTGACCGGGCCGGCGCGACAGGTATTGGCAGGTGGAGGGGTTTTCGCGAGCAGCGCTTCACAGGCCCGCCGCTCCGACATATCCCAATCGACCTGAACCGTCGCCACCTCCTCCTGCTTCTGGGCAGTTCTCAGAGCTTTCGCCGAACGACGTCCTGCAACATTTCCCGGTCGAGGCTCAGCTCGGCCACGAGCTTCTTCAACCTTGAATTCTTGTCTTCGAGCCCCTTCATTCGCCGATCTCAGGCGGCGTCATCCAGGCACACTTCTTTCGCCAAGAATAGAACGTCGATTGGCTGATCCCAGCCTCGCGGCCGTCACCAACCGGCACGCCTTCCTCCGCCTGCTTCAGGATGAACGCCTTCTGCGCGTCCGTGAACTTGCTCGCCTTCATGGCTCTCCGCTCCGCTCCGCTCCCGGCCTTCTCGAGCATTGCCCGGATCTCAAAACAGAGCGGTTCCAATTTCTTCAGGGGGCAGAGCAGAGGTCGTTGAGTACAATTCGAACCGCGCGATCGCGGGTCTCAGGCGTGTAGCGTTTCGCATATTGTCTCATTTCATAGGCTCCGTTCATACTCCCCTCCGGAGCCTCCGGCAGACCCAAGGCGGTTCACCCCAGCATAGTGCGTTAACGACTTCAGCGCATGCGAGTACGATCTGGACTAGTAGGATTCTGCTCTCAGAACCCGACTCGAAACTCCATGATGTTCGACGATGCCTTGCGAGATGGCGGGTGACGCGGCGAATGTGGGCAATGGTGATCCATGCCTCGGCACTGGCGATGGTTTTCTCCCGGTCTTTCGCGCGCCGGCGGCATCGGCCGAGCCAGGCGAAGGCGCGTTCGACGACCCATCGGCGGGGGAGCACCTCGAAGCCTTTGGCGGCGTCGGAGCGCTTGACGATTTCCAGCGTCCGGTCGCCGATCTTGTCCAGCGCGCTGCGGAGCTTCGGCCCGGCGCAGCCGCCGTCGGCGAAGACGTGCCGCAGCCGGGGAAACGCATGGCGGATGGATCCGAGCACCGCTGGCGCGCCGTCGCGATCCTGGAGGTCGGCCGCGCGCGCGACCAGCCCGACCATCAGGCCGAGCGTGTCAGTGACGCTATGGCGCTTGCGTCCCTTGACCTTCTTGCCGGCATCGAAGCCGCTAACCCCTCCGCTTTCCGTGGTG
>CAWFEG010000001.1:0-48479 GCA_963814835.1 uncultured Alphaproteobacteria bacterium | reverse complement strand
CTCACCAGGCCCGGGCGGTCGCGTCGTCGATCTCGATCAGGGTGGGGCCATCGGCGGCCAGGGCCGTTTCCACGGCGGCCACCAGGGCCTCGAGGCTCGCGGTCGCAACAGCCCTGGCGCCAAAGCCCCGGGCCAGCGCGGCGAAGTCGGGCGTGTGGATGTCCACCCCGATCTCGGGAATGTCCCGTGCGCGCATGTAGGTCTTGATCTCGCCGTAGCCGCGGTTGTTCCACAGAAGGATCGGCAGGGGCAGGCGCGCCTCCACCGCGGTGGCGATCTCGGGCAGGGTGAACTGGAGCCCGCCATCGCCGATCAGCGCCACCACGGCCGCCCCCGGGGCGGCGATCTTCGCCCCCATTGCCGCCGGCAACCCGTAGCCCAGCGTCCCGAACCCGGTGGAGGAGTTGAACCAGGACCGCGGCGCGGGCGCGTCGTAGGTGAGGTTGCCGCCATACACAGGCTGGCAGGAATCGCCTGCCACGACGAGGCCGGGAACGGCCGCGGCCAGCCGGGAGAGGATCCGCCCATGGGCGGCGAAGGCCGGGTCGAGCGCCGGCAGCACCTGGTCGCGCAGGGCCGCCACCCGCCCCGCGCCCTCGTGGCGGCGGGTGAGCCTCTCGGCCAGCGCCGTGCAGAAGGTACCGGCATCGGACACGATCCCGAGGCTCGCGGGGGCGTTCCGCGACAGCTGCCGGGGATCCACGTCCACCCGGATCAGGTCGCCCCGGATCGCCGGCCTCTCGCCGAAGAGGAGCGTGTCGGTCTCGCCCAGCTCCGTGCCCAGGGCCAGCACCACGTCGGCGCCCTCCAGCGCGTCCCTGACCGGCGCCTCGGGCAGGAGCGATCCCACCAGCAGCGGATGGCCGGGCGGCAGGACCCCCTTGGCGTTGATCGTCGGGATCACCGGCGCGCCCAGCCGCTCGGCCAGCGCCCGCGCCGCATCGGCCGCGCCCACGGCGCCGCCGCCGAGGAGCAGGAGCGGCGTGGCGGCCCCGTCGAGCCGCTCCGCCGCGCGCGCCACCGCCGCCGCCTCCGGGGCCGCCCGCGCCGGGATCGCCGCCGGGGCGCGGGGCTCCGGTGCCTCGGCCACCAGCACGTCGAGCGGGATCTCGATATGGACGGGTCGGGGGCGGCCGCCGTGGAACACCGCCATCGCCGTCGTCGAGCGCGGGTTCCAGCGCCTCAGGCTCCATCACCGTCCGGCTGAAGGCCGCCACCCCCGCGGCCAGGGCCGACTGGTCCTTCAGCTCGTGCAGACGCCCCTCGCCGCGCCCCAGCTCGCCCCGCGCATGGACCGAGGAGATCACCAGCATCGGGATCGAGTTCGGCATGGGCCTGCCCCATCGCCGTGGCGATGTTGGTCACGCCCGGCCCGGAGATGACGAAACAGGCTGCCGGCCGTCCCGTGACGCGGGCATAGCCGTCGGCCATGAAGCCGGCCCCCTGCTCGTGGCGGGGGGTGATGTGGGTCACGCCGCTGCCGGGCAGGCCGCGATAGAACTCCACCGTGTGGACGCCGGGGATGCCGAAGGCGGTGTCGATGCCGCGGGCCGTCAGGAGCCGCGGCAGGATCTCTCCGAGGCTCGCCATCAGAACACCACCACGCGCGCCAGGAACAGCGCGATCGGCGTGGCGATCACCGTGCGGATGGCGAAGATCATCGCCAGATGGCCGATGTTCAGCCCGAGATTGGCGCGCAGCAGGATCGCGCCCACTTCCGACATGTAGATCAGCTGGCTGACCGACAGGATCGCGATCAGGAACCGCGTCTCCTGGCTGGCGATGCTCTCGCCGATCAGCGCCGGCAGGTACATGTCGGCGAAGCCCACGACGAGGCTCGGCGCGGCCTCGGCGGCCGATTCCACCCCGGCCCAGGTGAGTATCGGCACGAAGGGTGCCGAGAGCCAGTCGAAGACGGGGGTGTATTCCACCGCGATCAGGGCGATCATGGCGATGGCCACGGTCGCGGGGACCAGCGCCAGCCACATGAAGACCAGGTTCTCCACCCCGCTCCTGAGGAAGCCGGCGAAGCCGGGCGCCTTGGCCGCCCGGTCCAGCGCCAGCCGCGATCCGGCCTGCACCAGGCTCTCGCCCGGCTCCACCGTGTGGTCCACGTGGTCGGTGGTCCCCGGCTTGTATTCGTCGGGCAGCCAGGTCAGCGGCGGGATGCGCGGCAGGATCAGCGCGCAGACGAAGCCGATCAGCAAAACCGAGCCGTAATAGGCGAAGAACACGTCCGCCAGCCCCACCAGGTTGGCGATGACGTAGCAGAACGGGATCGAGACGATGGAGAAGTTGGTGGCCACCGTCGCCGCCTCGCGGGTGGTGTAGACGCCCTTGTCGTATTGCTGCAGCGTCAGCATCACGCCGAGCGCCGCGGCCCCCAGCCAGGAGGCCAGCCCGTCGATCGCCGACCGCCCCGGCAGGCGGAACAGGGCCCGGAACGCCTTCGACAGGAGGGCGCCCACGAATTCCATGAAGCCGTAATCGCACAGCAGCGGCAGGCCGAAGGCCGCGAAGGCGAAGAGCGCCAGCAGGTTCGTCATCAGAACACCGATGACCGTGCCGCCCGTCGCGTCGGAGGTGACGAAGTCGGGGCCGAGGCCGAAGATGTAGAGAACGGTGAAGACCGCGCCGAGCACCCTGAGCCCGGTCCAGACCGGTCCGGCGGTCAGGTGCCGGCGCAGCATCCCCGGCCCCGTCGCCGGCCCGGCGCTGAACCACAGCGATCCGATGGCGGCGATCACGGTGACGACCAGCAGGGTATAGCGCACCAGCGTGCCGAAATTGCTGTTCACCCAGTCGATCAGGATGCCGAAGGGGATGGTCCAGGTCTCGCCCCCCGGCACCGGCATCAGGAACAGCATGGCCCCCAGCGCGGAGGGGATGACGAACTTGGCCCAGGGCTTCTGCGGGGGCGTGTCGGCGGTCGCGGTCATGTGGAGCGTCCCTTCGGCAGGATGCAGAGCATCTCGTAGAGCAGGTTGGCCGCGATCAGGGCCGTGGCGCCGCCCGGGTCATAGGGCGGAGAGACCTCCACCAGGTCGCAGCCTACCACGTTCAGCCCGTCCGCCCCGCGAATGATCTCCAGTGCCTGATGCGTGGTCAGTCCGCCGATCTCCAGCGTGCCGGTCCCCGGCGCCACGCCGGGATCCAGGCTGTCGATGTCGTAGGAGATGTAGACGGGGCCGTCGCCCATCTGTTCGCGCACCTCGGCCATGAGCGGCGAAAGCGACTTGTGCCAGCACTCCTCGGCCTGCACGACGCGGAAGCCCTGCCCGCGCGGCCAGTCGAAATCCGCGTCCGAATACCCCGTGCCGCGCAGCCCGATCTGCACCACGCGGGAGCAGTCGAGAAGCCCCTCCTCCACCGCGCGGCGGAACGGCGTGCCATGGGCGATCTGGCACCCGAACATGTCGGGGTTGATGTCGGCATGGGCGTCCACGTGGATCAGCCCGACGGGGCCGTGCGCCTTCGCCATGGCCCGCAGGCAGGGCAGAGCCAGCGTGTGGTCGCCGCCGAGCCCCAGCGGGATCGCGCCATGGGACAGGATCGCGTCATAGGCCGCCTCGATCCGCGCCACGCTGTCGAGGAGGTCGAACGGGTTGGTGGCGATGTCGCCCAGATCCGCCACCTGCATCCGGTCGAAGGGCGAGGCCCTGGTCCACATGTTGTAGGGGCGCAGCATGGTCGATTCCGCCCGGATCTGGCGCGGTCCGAACCGGGTGCCGGAGCGGTGCGAGGTGCCGATATCCATCGGGATGCCGACGAAGGCCGCGTCGAGCCCTTCGGCCGTCGCGGGGCTGGGCAGGCGCATCATCGTCCCCGGCCCGGCGAAACGCGGCATCTCGTTGCCCGACAGGGGCTGGTTGTAGTCCATCTCTCTCCTCCCGTTATGGGTGGCCTACCGCCAGTCGGGCGGCAGGGTCAGCGTCTTGGCCTCGGTGAAATCCTCCAGGCCCGAGCCGGCCGCCCTCGCGCCCGTTGCCCGACCGCTTCATGCCGCCGAAGGGGCTGCCCGCCCCCATCGCCTCGCCGTTCACCCGCACCATGCCGGCGCGCAAGCCCCGCGCCACCCGCAGGGCGCGGTCCCTCTCCCCGGTCTGGACGTAAGCCGCGAGCCCGTATTCGGTGTCGTTGGCGAGCCGCAGCCCCTCCGCCTCGTCCTCGAAGGGGGTGATCGTCAGGACCGGGCCGAAGACCTCCTCGCGCCAGATCGTCATGCCGGGCGTCACGTCGGCGAAGATCGTGGGCCGGGCGTAGTGGCCGCGGTTCAGCCCCTCGGGCCGCCCTGCCCCGCCGGCGATCAGGCGCGCGCCCTCGGCCTCGGCGCCCGCGATGAACTCCTGCACCCGGGACCATTGCGCGGCATGGGCCAGCGGCCCGATCCGGTCTCCGGCGCTCGCGCGGATCGCCCACCACCGTCTCCTGGGCGGCCGCGGCGGCGATCCGGCAGACCTCCTCGTAGACCGAGGCCTCCACGATCATCCGCGCGGGCTGGTCGCAGGATTGCCCCGAGTTCAGCATGCCTTCCGCCACCGAGGCGCGCACCCGCTCCTCCAGGTCGGCGCCGCAATCGGCGAAGACCAGGTTCGGCCCCTTGCCGCCCAGTTCCAGCGTCACGCGCTTGACGCTCTCGGAGGCATCGCGGCTGACCTGCGCGCCGGCCCGCGTCGAGCCGGTGAAGGACATCATGTCGATGCCCGGATGCCCCGACAGGGCCGCGCCCACCACCGGCCCGGTGCCGTTCACCAGGTTCACCACCCCGCCCGGCAGCCCCGCCTCGGCCAGGATCTCGGCATAGAGCATCGCCGAGAGGGGCGTCAGCTCGCTCGGCTTCAGGACGCAGGCGCAGCCGGTGGCGATCGCCGGCAGGACCTTCAGCGTGATCTGGTTGATCGGCCAGTTCCAGGGCGTGATCAGCCCCGCCACCCCCACCGGCTCGCGCCAGAGCGTCTCGCCGTTGGGCAGCCGCTCCTCCCAGGGAAAGTCCTCCAGCGCGGTCAGGAACCCTTCCAGGTGCCCCACCGCCGTCGCCGCCTGCTCGCCGAGGGAGACGTCGTGCGGCGCGCCCATCTCGGTGGTGATCGCGTCGGCCAGGTCCGGCAGGCGCCGCTTCGTCACCTCCAGCAACCGGTCGAGGAAGGCCACCCGCTCCCCCACCGGCGTCGCGGCCCAGCCGGGCTGGGCGGCGCGCGCCGCCGCCACGGCGCGGTCCACGTCCTCCGCCGATCCCAGCGCGATCCGCGCCACGATCTCCTCCGTCGCCGGGTCCTCGACGTCGAGCCGCTCCTCGGAGAGCGGCTCGACCCACTCCCCGCCGATCCAGAACCGCGTCAGGTCGCGCGTCATGCCCTCTCCTTCTCGTCCAGCCAGTCGCGGATGATCCGCCGGTGCCGCTCGGCCCCGTAGCTCGGGAAATGCCCGCCATGGACGATCCGCACCGGCAGGTCGTGAAGCCGGACCATCGAGGCGTGATAATCGGCCGCGTCGGCGTGGTAGGTGTCCTCGATCAGCGGGCCGTCATAGACGATGTCGCCCGAGAACAGGATGCCGCTCGCCGCCTCCCAGAGCGCGATGCCGCCCGGCGAATGGCCCGGCGTGTGGATCACCTCGAAGCGTCGGTCCCCGAGGTCGATCACGTCGCCGTCCGCGAGCAGCCGCGTCGCCGGCGCCGCCCGCACCGAATAGGTGGCCGAGGTATAGGGCTCCGGCGGCAGCCGCTCGAAGATCTCGTCACTGACATACGGATCGGCCAGCGTGGCGGGGTTCGTGGGATCGGCCAGGATCTCCGCCTCGGCTTCGTGGACGCAGCGGTCCTCGAATTCGTGGTGGCAACCGATATGGTCGAAATGGGTATGGCTCGCCACCGCCGTCAGGGACCGCTCGGTCACCAGCGGCACATGAGCGCGCAGCGACACGACCCCCATGCCGCTGTCCACCAGCATGTCCCGGTCGCGGCCGCGCACATGCCAGATGTTGCAGCGATAGAAGGGCCGGATCCAGGGCTCGTGGATCAGGGTCACCCCGTCGCCCTTGGTCTCGGTCTCGTACCATTCCTCGGCGGACACGCGCTCCATGTCAGGCCCCCCTGGGGAAGATGGTAATGTCCTCCGGCGCGGCGGCCAGATCGACCGTGCTGCCCGGTTCGGGTGGGTCCCCGGGCGGCAGATGCGCGACCAGCAGCTCCTCCGGCGCGGCCTCGGGGGCGAGATGCGCGCGCACATGGGTGCCGAAGAAGGCCGCGTCGCGCACCCGCGCCGGCCCGATGCGGAAGGCGCCCGCCGCCTTCAGACTCTCGGGGCGCAGGCACAGCACCACCTCCCCCGCCGGCGGCGGCGCGCGGTCGAGGCGGCCATAGGGCGTCTCGATCCCCCCGGCCCCGGCCCGGCCGGCGATGCGGTTCGTCTCGCCCATGAACCGGGCCGCGAAGAGCGAGCGCGGGCGGCGGTAGATCCGCGACGGTGTCCCCTCGTCCTCGATCCGCCCGGCATTCATCACCACGATCCGGTCGGCGATGGCCATGGCCTCCTCCTGGTCGTGGGTGACATGGACGAAGGTGGTGCCCACCTCGCGCTGGATCGCCTTCAGCTCGTCCTGCATCTGCCGCCTGAGCGCCAGGTCCAGCGCACCCAGCGGCTCGTCGAGCAGCAGCACCTCGGGCTCCACCGCCAGCGCGCGCGCCAGCGCCACCCGCTGCCGCTGCCCGCCCGAGAGCGCATGCGGCCGCTTGGCCCCCGCCTCGCCGAGCCCCACCAGGTCCAGCAGTTCGCCCGCCCGCGCCCGCCGCTTGCGCCGCCCCATGCCGCCCATGCGCAGACCGAAGCCCACATTGTCGAGCAGGCTCATGTGGGGAAACAGCGCGTAGTCCTGGAACATGGTCGTGGTGGGCCGCTTCGCCGGCGGAACCTTCGTCACGTCGCGCCCGCCGATCCGCACGGTCCCGCGCGTCGGAGTCACGAAGCCGCCCAGCACCGACAGGAGCGTGGTCTTGCCGCAACCCGAGGGGCCCAGAAGCGTCACGTACTCCCCCACCCCGATCCGCAGCTCGATCCCCTTCAGCGCGTGGAACTCGCCGAACCAGTGGTCGATCCCCTCCAGCGTCACATCCGCGGTCATGTCCGGCGCCTCCGAAGGACGAGGATCTCCACCGCCAGCACGAAGGCGACGGAGACGAGGAAGACGAGGGACCCCACGGCGTTCAGCCGCGGCGACAGGCCCGAGCGCAGCAGGCTCCAGATCTCCACCGGCAGGGTCACGTCGAAGCGGGTGAGCAGGAACGCGATGATGAACTCGTCCCAGCTGAGCGTCACCGACAGGAAGAAGGCGGCGAGGATCGGCGCGGCCAGCATCGGCACGGTGACGAGCAGCACCACCCGCGCCTCGTTCGCGCCGAGGTCGCGCGCCGCGCGCTCCGCATTCTCCTGCTGCGCGCCCATGGCGGCATAGAGGATCGCGAAGCACAAGGGCAGGTTGATGACCACATGGCCGATCCCGGCGGTCCAGAGCGACAGCCCCGCCCCGACCCGCTGCAGCACGATCAGGAGGCCCAGCCCGACGATCAGGTAGCTGACCGTCAGCGGCGCGATCAGCAGCCCGCGCAGCACCGCCTGGCCCGGCAGCGCATGCCGCGCGAGTCCGTAGGCCGCGCCGAAGCCGAGCGCCACCGAGACCGCGCCCGAGGCCAGCGCCACCACCAGCGAGTGCCTGAGCGCCGCCATCAGGTCGCGGTCGCCCAGCACGTCGGCATACCAGGCCAGCGACGGCCCGTCGAAGGGCGGCACCGGCAGCGAGCCGCCCTGGAAGGAGAACAGGACCAGCGCCGCCACGGGCAGGTAGATGAAGCCGAACATCGCGGCGAGGAAGACCCAGGCCAGCCCCCTCATATCCGGTCGAGCCTCAGCCAGCGCGCCGCGGCGAGATAGGCCAGCGAGACGAGGAGCATCAGCACGATGGCCAGCGCCGCGGCGAGCGGGAAATCGGCCCGGCGCCCGAGCTGCACCATGATCACCTGCGGCACGGTCAGTTCCGTGTTTCCCCCCAGGATCTGCGGCGTGACGTAGTCGCCGATGCACAGCACGAAGGTCAGGAAGGCGCCCGTCACGATCCCCGGCAGCGTGAGGGGCAGGACGACGTGCCGGAAGGTCTGGACCCCATTCGCGCCCAGGTCCGCCGCCGCGCGGGCGTAGTTCGGCGAGAGCTGGCGCAGGTTGGCATAGATCGTCAGCGTCAGGAGCATGGTGAAGAAGTGGACGAAGCCGGTGACGGTGGCGAAGCGGGTATTGGCCAGAGTCAGCGGCTCCGCGACCAGCCCCAGCGACAGGAGCGCGTCGTTCACCCAGCCCTCCCGCGCGAGCACGAGGAGCCACGCATAGGAGCGCACCACGTAGGAGGTCCAGAAGGGCAGGATCGCCAGCATCAGCGTGAGCCGCTGCCAGCGCTCGGGCACCCGGAACGCGATGATCCAGGCCAGCGGATAGGCCAGCAGCACCGAGACGGCGGTGACCGTCAGCGTGATCTCCACCGAGACGACGACGGCGCGGCGCAGATAGGCGCGCGACCACAGGTCGGCGTAGTTCCCGCCCGAGATCCCCCAGACGACCTCGCGCCCCTCCAGCGTCGCGAGGCTCATCGCCCCCATGACGAGGAAGGGCACGACGAAGAACGCCCCCGTCCAGATCAGCGCCGGGGCCGCGAAGCCCCAGCCGCGCCGCGCCTCCGCGGTCATCGCTGGCCCCGACTCATCGCTGGAGCGTGTCGAGCCAGAGGTCCTGCATCTCGATGTCGAGACCCTCGTCGGGCGCGGGATAGAGCTGGGCGCGGGAGAGGTAGTCCTCCTGATCGTCCCAGCGCAGGATCTCCTTCTGCGCGTCCGACAGGTGCTCGCCCGCCGCCCGGTTCGCCGGCATCCCCCAGAAGCAGGAGGAGGTGGCCAGCCGCGCCTGCCCCTCGGGGCTGACGATGTATTTCACGAACTCGGTGGCGAGGTCCTTGCGCTCGCTGTCGGCCAGAACGCCGATCGACTGGGCCCAGAGCACCGCCCCCTCCTCGGGGATGGTCCAGGTCAGCTCCGGCCGCTCCTCCTGCAGCACCGCCGTCAGCCATTCGCCGCCGCCCACGACGATGTCGACCTCGCCCGTGGCCAGCGCCGTCTGCGCCGCCACCACGCCCGCCACCGAGGCGGCCCGGTCGCGCATCGTGCCCAGCGTCCCGCCGATCGTCTCCAGGTTCTCGGCGTCGATCTCGCTGGTCGGGATGCCCTCGGCGATGGCCGCCAGGCCCATCACCGGCAGGTAGTAGTCGTAGATCGAGATCCGCCCGGCGTAATCCTCGCTCCAGGCATTCGCCAGCGTCTCCATCTCCTCCGCCTCCACCGCGTCGGAGTTGAACGAGATCGTGTTGTAGCCGAACTTCTCGGTCACGGCGTAGGTCTCGCCGCCGGCCGCGTTGTTCGCCTCCAGCACCACCTCGGGGAAGAAGTCGCCCGTGGGCAGCGCGTCCGCGGGCAGCGGCGCCAGGATGCCGGCTTGCGCCGCGCGGAACACGTCGATCGCGTCGATCACCAGCACGTCCCAGTCGCCGGGGCGCGACTGGTCGAGCAGCGCCAGCGCCGCGCCGGTGCCCTCGTATTCGCGCAGGTTCACCCGCACCCCGTGCTCCTCCTCGAAGGGCTCGATCAGGGCGGGATCGGTATGGTCGCACCAGACGAGCGCGTTCAGCTCCTCCTGGGCCATGGCCGGCGTGGCCAGGACGGCGGCGCTCGCCAGAAGCACGGATCGGCGGGTCATGGTCGTCTCCCTGTTGCTTTTCGTAAAAGGTGAGCGGATTATAATTTTCAAGTCAACTATAAAACGTGGCGGAGGCGGCCCGGGAGATGGCGGGATTACGGGAGCGGCAGAAGGCGGACCGCAAGCGCCGGATCCTCGGCGCCGCGGTGACGCTGTTCCGGGAGGGGGGATTCCACGCGGTGCGGATGGAGGATCTCGCGGCCCGCGCCGATCTCTCGGTGGGCACGCTCTACAACTACTACCCCCACAAGGGCGACATCCTGATCGCCACCGTCGCGATGGAGGTGGAGGAGGTGCTGGCGCAGGGGGAACACCTCGTCGCCGACCCGCCCGGCGACGTGGAGGCGGCGGTGCTGGCGCTGGTCTTCTGCTACTACGACCACTCGCTCGACTACCTGTCGAAGGAGATGTGGCGCGCCGCCATGGCGCTGTCGATCGACCGGCCCGAGACCCCGAACGGCCGCCGCTACGCCGAGCTCGACGCGCGGCTGGCGGGACAGGTCCGTGCGCTCCTGTCTGAGCTGCAGGCGCGCGGCAGCCTCCGGGCCGACCTGCCGGCGGCGGACCTGGGCAATCTCATCTTCAACGCGCTCAACATGCTCTTCATCGACTTCGTGCGCCATGACGGGGACACGATGGCCGATCTGCGCACCCGCGCCCGGGCCCAGATCGGCCCGCTGGCGCGGATGATGGCGGCGCCTCAGCCGTAGGTCGCCACCGGCGTCCCGGCCACGGCCGACATGTTCAGCAGGCCCCGCGCGGTGATCGAGGAGGTCACGATATGGGCGCGGTTGCCCATCCCCATCAGGATCGGGCCCACCTCCAGTCCCTTGGCCTTCATCTTGAGGATGTTGCGCACGCCAGAGGCGGCGTCGGTATTGGCGAAGACCAGCGCGTTGGCCGGCCCCTCCATGCGCGAATTGGGAAAGATCCGCGCCCGCACCTCCGGATCCAGCGCGGCATCGGCATGCATCTCGCCCTCGTAGACGAAGTCGCGCGGCTCGGAATCGAGGATCTCCAGCGCGGCGCGCATCCGCACGCCGGTATCGCAGTCGAAATTGCCGAATTGCGAATGCGAGCAGAGCCCGATCGCCGGCTCGATCCCGAAGCGGCGCACATGGCGCGACGCGGCGATCACCGTCTCGGCGATCTGCTCGGGCGAGGGAGAGGGATGGACATGGGTGTCGGCGACGAAGAGCGGCCCGTCCTCCAGGATCATCAGGCTCAGCGCGCCGACCGGGTGGCAATCGTCGAAGGCCAGCACCTGGGTGACGTAGTCCAGGTGCCACAGGTATTGCCCGTAGGTGCCGCAGATCAGGCTGTCGGCCTCCTCGCGCCGCACCATCACCGCGGCGATGGCGGTGGAGTTCGTCCGCATGATCGCCTTGGCGATGTCCGGCGTCACGCCGCGGCGCTGCATGATCTCGTGATAGGTGGTCCAGTAGTCGCGGTAGCGCGGGTCGTTGTCGGGCGAGACGATCTCGAAGTCGCGGTCGGGCCGGATCGGCAGGCCGGCGCGCTCGGCGCGGAGCGCCACGATGTCGGGCCGGCCGATCAGGATCGGCCGGTCGGTGGTCTCCTCGATCATGGCATGGGCCGCGCGCAACACCCGCTCGTCCTCTCCTTCGGCGAAGACGATGCGCCGCTCGGCCGTGGCCGCCGCCTCGAAGACCGGGCGCATGATCAGCGAGGAGCGGAAGACGGAGGCGTCGAGCTTGCGCTTGTAGGCCTCCAGGTCCTCGATCGGGCGCTCGGCCACGCCGGTCTCCATCGCCGCCTTCGCCACCGCGGGGGCGACGATGCCCATCAGGCGCGGATCGAACGGCTTGGGGATCAGGTAGTCGGGCCCGAACGACAGCTGCTCGCCCTGGTAGGCGGCCGCGGCCTCGGCCGAGGTGGTGCGGCGCGCCAGTTCCGCGATCCCCTCCACGCAGGCCACCTTCATCTCGTCGTTGATCGTGGTCGCGCCCACGTCCAGCGCGCCGCGGAAGATGAACGGAAAGCACAGGACGTTGTTGACCTGGTTGGGAAAGTCCGACCGCCCCGTGGCGATGAGCGCGGTGGGGGCGACGGCGCGCGCCTCCTCGGGATCGATCTCGGGATTGGGGTTCGCCAGCGCGAAGATGATCGGGTCGGCGGCCATGCGCTCCACCATCTCCGGTTTCAGCACGCCGGGGCCCGACAGGCCGAGGAACAGGTCGGCCCCGTCGATCACGTCGCCCAGGCCGCGCGGCCCCCCGGGCTGGGCATAGGCCGCCTTCTGCGGGCTGGTCTCCGCCTCGCGGCCCTCGTGGACCAGCCCGTCGATGTCGCACAGCCAGACGTTCTCGCGCTTCACCCCCAGCTTGCAGAGCAGGTCGAGGCAGGCGATCCCCGCCGCGCCGCCGCCGGTGGAGACGACCTTGAGATCCGCGAAGGTCTTGCCGGCCACGTTCAGCGCGTTGGTGGCCGCCGCGCCCACCACGATCGCGGTGCCGTGCTGGTCGTCGTGGAAGACGGGGATGTTCATCCGCTCGCGGCAGATCTTCTCGACGGTGAAGCAGTCCGGCGCCTTGATGTCCTCGAGGTTGACGGCGCCGAAGGTCGGCTCCAGCGCGCAGACGATCTCGGCCAGGCGCTCGGGGTCGGGCTCGTTCAGCTCGATGTCGAAGCAGTCGATATTGGCGAATTTCTTGAACAGGACCGCCTTGCCCTCCATCACCGGCTTGGAGGCCAGCGCGCCGATATCGCCCAGGCCCAGGACGGCGGTGCCGTTCGTCACCACGCCCACCAGGTTGCCGCGGGCGGTGTAGTCGCGGGCGGTCTTCGGATCGCTCTCGATCTCGCGGCAGGCCTCCGCCACGCCGGGGGAATAGGCCCGCGCCAGGTCGCGGGCATTGGCCAGGGGCTTGGTCGCGCGGATCTCCAGCTTCCCGGGCTGCGGCTCGCGGTGGTATTCGAGCGCGGCGGCGCGCAGGGCCGCCTGCTTTTCATCCCGTCGGGCGGCCGCGTCGTCATCCCGGCGGGGGGGCTGGTCGTCACCCCGGCGGGGGGTCTCGTCGTCGCTCATGGGGCGGGTCTCTCCCTGGTCTCATGCGGACGGGGCGGACCCAGGCGGCCCGCCCCGAGGCTCAGAACGTCAGGCCGAGCGCGAACCGGCCCAGCGTGTAGGCGAAGATCGTGATCAGCCCGACACCGATCACGTTCAGCACCGCGCCGCCCCGGGCCATCTGCCCGATCGTCACCGCGCCCGATCCGAAGACGATGGCGTTGGGCGGCGTGCCCACCGGTAGCATGAAGGCGCAGGTCGCCGCCAGCGCCGCCGGGATCAGCAGCGACACGGCATCCACGCCGATCCCGGTGGCCACGCCGCCGAGGACGGGGATGAAGGTGGCCGCCGTGGCGGTGTTCGAGGTCACCTCGGTGAGGAAGATCACCAGCGCCACCACCGAGGCCAGGATCAGGATCACCGGCAGCGCCGCCAGGCCGCTGACCTGCTCGCCGAACCATTCGTCGAGCCCGGTGGCCGCCACCGCCGCGGCGAGGCTGAGGCCGCCGCCGAACAGCAGGAGCACCCCCCAGGGCAGCCCGTCCTCGGCATCGCCCCAGTCGAGGACCATCCGCCCCGCCCGGTCGCCCGGCAGCAGGAACAGCGCCAGGCCGGCGGCGATGGCGATGGCGGTGTCGTCCAGCACCCCCAGCGCCTCGATCCCGGTGATGTCGGAGGCCAGCCCCGGCACGATCCAGAAGAAGGCCGCGCCGGCGAAGACCGCCAGCACCATCTTCTCGCCCTGGCTCATCTCCCCCAGCTCGGCGATCTGGCCGTCGATCATGTCGCGCCCGCCGGGGATCTCCTCGAGGTCGAAGGTATAGAGCACCCGCGTCATCAGCACCCAGCCGATCAGGATGAAGACGAGGGCCAGCGGCAGGCCGAGCATCATCCAGTTCGCGAAACCCACCTCGCGGCCCAGCTCGTCCGCGAGATACCCCGCCACGATGGCGTTCGGGGGCGAGCCCAGCAGCGTGCCGAGCCCGCCCATGCTGGCCGACCAGGCGATGGCCAGCACCAGGCAGACGCCGAAGGCGCGGATGTTGGGGTCCGCGATCACGTCCGAGATCCGGCTCCCGGCATGGAGATCCTCGCCCACCTCGGAGGACTGCTCCGTCGCCCGGCTGCGCTCCACCACCAGGGTCAGGATCGACAGCCCGATCGGCAGCATCATCAGCGTGGTCGCCGTGTTCGACACCCACATCGACAGGAACCCGGTGGCCAGCATCATGCCCAGCACGATGCGCTTCGGCTCCACGCCGACGCGCGACAGGGTCTGCAGCGCGATGCGCCGGTGCAGGTCCCATTTCTGCATCGCGATGGCGATGAGGAAGCCGCCGAGGAACAGGAACACGATGGAACTGGCATAGGGCGCGGTGGCGTCGCCCACGCTCTGCCCCGCCAGCGCCGGCAGCAGCACGATGGGCAGGAGCGAGGTGGCCGCCAGCGGGATCGCCTCGGTCATCCACCAGATCGCCATCAGCGTGCCCACGGCGGCCACCGCGCGCGCCTCGGCCGAGAGGTTCTCCGACCCCCCGAGCAGCAGCCAGACGAGCCCCGCCGCGGCGAGGCCCAGGGCCCTGAGCCCCCATGTCATGCGCGGGCTGCGCCCCTCGTAGGAATGGTCGTCGGCATTCTGCTGGCTGTCCTCGGGCATGCGGGTTCCCTCCTGCTGCGCCTCGGGCGCCACCGGCCGGGATCGGGACGGGGCGCCTCCTTCCCACACAAGAGCGTGACCGCCCCCCGAGGTTCCGCCACGGCATCCGCCGCCGCGAGCCCGCGTGCCCGGACCGCTGGGGCCGAGGCTTGCGACACAACTTCCGGCGGTATATCCATGCGGTATAAAGCAGGAGCTTCGCCATGCCCCCCGCCACCCGACGCAAGACATCCCTCACCCTCGACGCAGGTCTGCTCGACACCGCGCGCCAGCTCGGGATCAACGTCTCGGCGGTGGCCGACGCGGCCCTTCGGACCGCGGTGGCCGAGGCCCGCCGGCGCGAGTGGCGCGCCGAGAACGCGGCGGCCTTCGCCGCGCAGGCGGAGTGGCACGAGCGGCACGGCCACCCGCTGGCCGACATCGTCGCCGCGCCGGGCGGACGCTCGTGGAGGCCCTGAGCCGCTTCGATGTCGCCGAACATGGCGGGGTGGCGATGGTCGTGGTGGAGAGCGACCTCTTGCCGCCCGACCCGGCGGTCGTCGTCGTCCCGCTCCTGCCCGACTACCCCGCCGTGCGGCACCTGAACCCGGTGATCCGCCACGGCGGACGGGATCTCGTCCTGGCGACGCGGCTGATCGCGGCGGTGCGCCGGGCCGGGCTGCGCCGCACCGGCAGCGTGGCCGACCAGGGCGACCGCATCACCCGCGCCGTGGACGTGCTGATGGGCGGCGTCTAGCCGCCCGTCGCGCCCCCTGTCAGCCGCGCCGGCGCAGCGCGTCGATCGAGATCGGCCCCGGCCCGGCGGCGGCGAGGTAGAGGAAGGCGAAGCAGTAGAGCGCGGCCAGCTCGCCCCCGTTCAGGAGCGGATAGACCCCCTGCGGCGCATGGGCGATCCAGTAGGCCGCCGCGGTCAGCCCGCTCAGGAGGAAGGCCGAGAGCCGCGAGAACAGCCCCACGACGAGGAGCGCGCCGAAGACCAGCTCGATGATCCCGGCGATGCCGCCGAGCGAGGTGAGGGAGACGTCGTTCATCGGCCCGGCGGGAAAATCCAGCACCTTGGTCGTGCCGTGCTGCAACAGCAGGAGCGCGGCCATGATCCGGAACACGGACAACAATACGGGGCGGTAGCGGCTGAGGGCGGTCATCTCTCTCCTCTCGGGATATGGAAACGGGGCCGAAGGGCCTCCACCCCCATGATAGGGGCCGCCGCCTCCCTTGCCTCCCTGCGCGGGCGCACGGAGCCTGCGCGCGCGCCGCCCGTCGGATCGCCAGCGCACGTGATCCGGCGCCCCGGTGCGCCGCTCACTCCTCGGGCGCCCCGAACCCGCCGCCCGTCGGCGTCTCGACCAGGATCGCGTCGCCGGGGGCCATGCGCGTCTGCCCGCAGCCGCCCAGGTCCTCGCGGTGGCCGTCGGCGCGGATCACCGTGTTGCGCCCCGCCCGGCCCGGTTCGCCGCCTTGCGTGCCGAAGGGGCGCACCCGGCGATTGCCCGACAGGATCGCGCAATCCATCTCCTCCCCGAACCGGATCCGGCGGAAGATGCCGGGCCCGGCCGACCATTTTCCATGCCCGCCGGTGCCGCGCGCGATGCCGAATGCCTCCAGAACCACCGGGTAGCGGGTCTCCAGGATCTCGGGATCGGTCAGGTGGGAATTGGTCATGTGGGTATGCACCGGGCTCGCCCCGTCGAAGCCGGGCCCCGCCGGCGCGCCCGAGCAGATCGTCTCGTAATACTGGTGGGTCGCGTTGCCGAAGGTGAGGTTGTTCATCGTCCCCTGCGCCGATCCCAGCACGCCGAGCGCGCCCATCAGCGCATCCACCACCCCCTGGCTGACCTCCACGTTGCCGGCCACCACCGCCGCCGGCGGCTCGGGGTTCAGCATGGACCTCTCCGGGATCAGGATCTCCAGGGGCCTCAGGCAGCCCGCGTTCAGCGGGATCTCGTCCTCGCACAGGCAGCGGAAGACATAGAGCACCGCCGCCTTGGTGATCGCGGCGGGCGCGTTGAAATTCGTGGGCTGCTGGGCGGAGGTGCCGGCGAAGTCGATCCGCGCCGCGCGGGCCTCGGCATCCACGGCGATCTCCACCGCGATCACCGCGCCCGAATCCGTCTCCAGCCGGAAGGACCCGTCGGACAGGCGCCCGATCGCCCGGCGCACCGATTCCTCGGCATTGTCCTGGATATGGCCCATATAGGCCGCGACCACCTCGGCCCCCTGCGCCGCGAGCAGGGCGAGAAGCTCCGCCGCCCCCTTGGCGTTGGCGGCCAGCTGCGCCTTGAGATCGGCCAGGTTCTGCTCCACCGCCCGCGCCGGGTGGGCGCCGCCCGACAGGATCGCCCGGATCTCGGCCTCCAAAAACTGGCCCCCCTCGACCAGCCGGGCGCAGTCGATGACCACCCCCTCCTCCTCGATCCGCGTGGCCAGCGGCGACATGGAGCCGGGCGCGATGCCGCCCACATCGGCGTGGTGGCCCCGGCTCGCCACGTAGAAGCGCAGCGTGCCGCCTGCGTCGTGGACGGGAGAGACCACGGTGATGTCGGGCAGGTGGGTGCCGCCGTCATAGGGGTTGTTGTGCACGAAGGCGTCGCCGGGGCGCATCTCGTGCCCGCTCTCGATCACCGCGCGCACGCTCGCATCCATCGAGCCCAGATGCACGGGCACATGCGGCGCATTGGCCACGAGGGCGCCGCCCTCGTCGAAGATCGCGCAGGAGAAATCCAGCCGCTCCTTGATGTTCACCGACGAGGCGGTGTTCCTGAGCACCTTCCCCATCTGCTCGGCGATCGACATGAAGAGCCGGTTGAAGATCTCCAGCCGCACCGGGTCCCGCGCGGTGGAGGCGCCGTCCCGGGCCGCCTGCCCGACCCGCTCCAGCACCAGGTCGCCGCGCCCCGTCACCTCGGCCGACCAGCCGGGCTCGACCACGGTGGTGCCGTTCTCCTCCACCACCACCGCCGGGCCGGGGAGCCTGACCCCGGCGGGCATCCGGTCGCGGGCGTGGATCGCCGTCTCGCGCCACGCCCCGGCCATGTAGACCTCGGCCCGCTCCTCGGGCTCGGGCAGCGCGTCGCCCCGCGCCGCGGGGGGCAGCGCGCCGACGGCCTCGCCGCCGCCCGTGACGGCCACGTCGATATGGTCGAGCACGATCTCCGCCGCCCCGCCGGCGAAGCCGAACCGGGTGCGGTGGGCGCGCTCGAAGGCGGCCTTCATCTCCTCCGCGCCGCCCAGATCCACCGCCAGCGCCGTGTCCGAGCCGGCATAGCGCAGATGCACCCTGACCTGCCGGGTCTGCCGCTCCGGCCCCACGCCCTGGGCTGCCAGCTCCTCGGAGGCCCCCCGGCCCAGCTCCTCGGCCGCCTCCGCCGCCGGGCCTGCCGCCTCGGTGAGGGCTGCGCCGATCATCTTCTGCCGCTCCGCCGCCAGATCCGCGATTCCCATCCCGTAGGCCGACAGCACGCCGGCGAAGGGGTGGATCAGCACCCGGGACATGCCCAGCCGCTCGGCCACCAGGCAGGCATGCTGCCCGCCCGCCCCGCCGAAGCAGTTCAGCGCGTAACCCTCCACGTCGTAGCCGCGCTCGACCGAGATCGTCTTGATCGCCTGCGCCATGTGCTCGACCGCGATGGCCAGGAACCCCTCGGCCACCTCCTCCCAGGACCGCCCGTCCTCCACCTCGGCGGCGATCGCCTCGAACCCTGCCCGCGCCGCCTCCGCGTCCAGCGGCTGGTCGCCCCGTGCCCCGAAGATGCGGGGGAAGAAATCCGGCCGGATCCGCCCCAGCGCGGCGTTGATGTCGGTCACCGCCAGCGGCCCGCCCCGCCGGTATGAGGCCGGCCCCGGATCGGCGCCCGCCGAATCCGGCCCCACCCGGAATCGCGACCCGTCATAGGCCAGCTTCGACCCGCCCCCGGCGGCGACGGTGTGGATCTCCAGCATCGGCACCCGGATCCGTGCGCCGGCCACCTCCGTCTCCAGGCTGCGCTCGAAGGCGCCGGCGTAATGCGACACGTCGGTCGAGGTGCCGCCCATGTCGAAGCCGATCACCCGGTCGAAGCCGGCGGCCTCCGCCGTCGCCGCCGCGCCGACGATGCCGCCCGCCGGCCCCGACAGGATCGCCTCCGACCCGCGAAAGCGGTCGGCCGCGGTCAGCCCGCCCGAGGATTGCATGAACAGAAGATCCGGCCCGCGCGCCCCCCGCGCCGAGCGCGCCCGCCACCCGGTCCACATGGCGGCGCAGCACCGGGGTCAGGTAGGCATCCACCACCGCGGTCTGGCCCCGCGGCACCAGCCGGATCAGCGGCGAGACCTCGTGCGACAGCGAGACCTGCTCGAATCCCACCTCCCGCGCGATCTCGCCCACGATCCGCTCGTGGTCTCCCGCGCGCCAGGAATGCATGAGCGCCACCGCCAGCGCCCGCGCCCCCCGGTCCCGGGCCGCCTGCAGGGCGGCGCGCACCGCCGCGCGGTCCGGCGCGCGCACCACGCGGCCCTCCGCGTCCAGCCGCTCGTCGATCTCCACCACCTCCTGGTAGAGTTGCGGCGGCTTCTCGATCTTCAATGCGAAGATGTCGGGCCGGGCCTGGCTGCCGATCTCCAGCACGTCGCCCAGACCGCGCGTGATCGCCAGCACCGTGGGCGCGCCGGCCCGCTCCAGAAGCGCGTTGGTCGCCACCGTGGTGCCCATCTTGACGCCGGCGATCCGGTCGCCGGGGATCTCGCCCGAAACCCCCAGCGCGTCGCGGATCCCCTGCAGGGCGGCGTCGTCATAGGCCTGCCGGTTCTCCGACAGGAGCTTGGCGGTGGAGAACCGCCCCGCCGGGTCGATCGCCACCACGTCGGTGAAGGTGCCGCCCCGGTCGATCCAGAACCGCCAGCGCCCCCCGTCCGTGTTGGCGTCGTCCGTGTTGGCGTCCGTGCCCTCGCCCGTGCCGTCCATCCGCCGCTCCCCGTTGCCCGCGCCGCCCGGGGCGCAGCCTATGCGGCCCGGGGCGCGGGTCAATGCGGGGGTGCCGCGCGCCTCACTCCGCCGGGGCCGGCGCCCGCGCCTGCATCGCCCAGGACAGGAGCCCCCGGTGCAGCTCGGCGACCGAGCCCACGCGGTAGCCGGCCACCGTGTCGGCGTCGCCCACCTTGATGCCGTGGCCGCCCATCTCCTCGGCCAGCGCCAGCATGCCCTCGTCGGACAGGTCGTCGCCCGCCGCGATCGGCGTCCGCCCCGGCCAGCCGGCCATCAGCGCCTCGACCGCGCCGCGCTTGCAGATCCGGGCCGGCATCAGCTCCACCGCCATGCTGGCATGGCGCACCACGTAATCGGGCAGGTGCTCGGTCAGCGCGTGCAGCAGCCGCACGCATTCGGGCTGCAGCTCGGGCGCGCGGCGGAAATGCAGCGCGATCGCGCCCGGCTTCTCCTCCAGCACCACCGCCGGGTGATGGGTGGCCCAGGCGCGGACGATGTCGCCCAGCTCGGCCAGCTTGTCCGCCGCCGCCTCCGGGGCGGTCTCGCGACGGCCCTCGTGGCGCCACTCGGCCCCTTGCGAACCGATCAGCGCGCCCTTCCAGCGCGGCAGGCGCCGCTCCAGGTCGGCCAGCGGCCGGTCCGAGACGATGGCGACCGCCCCGCCGGTGCGCTCCTGCAGCTTCAGCAGGATCTCCTCCAGGTTCGCCTTCACCGCGATCGCGTCGGGCCGGTCGGCGATATCGACCAGCGTGCCGTCGAAATCCAGGAACAGGGCGACGCGGGACAGGTCCGGAACCGGCGGCAGGCCCCGCTCGGTCTCGCTCGTCTCGGCACAGAAGCCGATCATGTCGTAATAACTCGGATGGTCCTTCATCGCGTCTCTCCCCCTTACGGCACCAAACCCCTTACAGGCTGATTACAGTCCGAAACCTGAGGTCCGCCCCCCTCGCGGACCATAGAAACAGGCTAAGATCCCGCCGATCGGGGTGGATGTCAGACCGCCGGCGGAAACCAGCTCGTGTCGATCTGCGCGTAACGATCGACATAATGCACCTTACGCTCCATTGCATCCCGGTCCAGCAGGCGGTGATAGGGCCGCTCGTGTTCCAGCCATCCCCGGCGCAACAGCCCCTGCATCGCCTTGTTCACGGTGATGTCCGAGGCGCCGATGACCCGGCCGATCTCGACCTGGGTCAGCGGCAGGCGGAACCGGTTGCCCGACCCCACATTCGGCAGCGCCAGCCGCGCCCGCAGGTCGAGAAGCAGCAGGATCAGCCTGTCCTCGGCCTCCAGCGAGCTGGCGAAGGCCAGCCGGTCGCGCAGGGTCATCTGGTCGATCCCCGAGATCGCCAGGAACAGCGCCGCCAGCCGCGGCAGGTCCTTCAGCGCGCGCCCGATCTCGCTCCGCGCGAAGGGGCAGACCATGCCGGCGGTCTGCATCCTCAGGCTCTGGCCGCGAAAGGTGCCGCCGATCTCGGCCAGGCCGACGATCTCCCCCGGCAGGAAGACATGGGTGATCCGCTCGCCGCGGGCGGTCTCGGTCACCGCCACCGCCCAGCCCTGGTCCAGCACGCCGACCTTTCCGGGCGCCTCGGCGATGGGCAGGGGGTCGCCCTTCTCCAGATGGCGGGAATCCTCCTCGATATCGGCGAGATAGGCCCGCTCGGCCGCGGTCAGGTCGATGAAGGCCGACAGGCGCTTCGTCAGGCAGCTATCCTCCGCCATGGGCGTCTTCTCCTGTCTTGGAATCTCGCAGGATCAGGTCGCATCCCGCCCCCGGGTTCCGCCCCGCCTCCGCGGGGCCAAGCGGGCCGTCGTGGACTTGTCGCATGTCCTCCTCCCCCGCCCTCTCCCTCCGGGCGGGTCCAGTACCGGGACGGTGGGAGAAAGTGTCGGCCGGAAGCGGCAGGGACGGGTGCTGATCGGCCGATGGGACATCATGCCTATAATCCCCAATGGCCTGCCCGAGGTTGGGAGGCGGGCCGCTGGCAGTGTTGTTGGGGAGCGGTGTTCCTGCGGGACGCGTCGGCCAACTCACCCGGTTCGGCAGCGAGACCGCAAGAGAGGCGCAGGCGCGAGCGCGGCGCCCTTTCGCTTCTGGGCTTCCGGCCCAGGCTTTGTAAGCCCCCGGGGGCGATGATCGTAAGACAAGCGTGAACTGCGCCCCGTCTCGATCGGACAGTACGGCTTCGGTCCAGATTGGCCAGCCCGAGAGCTGCAATCCGCAATACTGTCGCTCGCGGTCTGTTCCGGCATGGTTTGACCCGGTAAATCTGTATAGGAGGCAACCAACCTTAGGTCAGAACAACGACAACATGGATCTTGGCGCGCTCAACGATATGAAATCCAAGGGAATTGCTGTTCTCGGCATGCACCGATCCGGGACATCCACCGTCGCCGGGATCCTGGAACTCTGCGGCGTTTGGCTCGGCAGCGAGGACGAACTGCTTGCCCCCCAGAATGACAATCCCAAGGGGTTCTTCGAAAGACATGACCTGCACAGGATCTGCCAGAAGCTCCTGAAAGCCGGGGATTCGAGCTGGTGGCACCTGAGCGGGTTCGATCACAACGCCATCCCTCAGGCCACCAGGCACGATTTGGGCGAGCAGTTCCGCGAACTGGTGGAAGTCCTCTCGGATCATGGCACATGGGCCGTCAAGGAGCCCACGCTGAGCTTCCTGTTTCCGATCCTGGAGCAATACGTTCCGGATGCCGTCTGCATCGTGCCGGTTCGCAACCCGGTGGAAATTGCGAAGTCGCTCCGGACCCGGAACGGCTTTTCCATTTCCTCACGGGATCGCGCTTTGGGAAATCTACATGCGCAACGCCCTGGCGGCATCGCAGGCCCGAGCGCGGGTTCTGGTGTCGTATTCCGACCTGATCGCGGATCCGCAGGGAGCGACGGAACGCCTTGTCCGGAAGCTGCGCGAGGCGGGCATCGAGGGCCTGACACTCCCCAAGGACGTCAACGGCTTTGTCTCTCCCGCCCTGCACCGGGAAGCGGCGCGGGAAACCGACCTCGAGGCGCTTCTCAATCCGGCCCAGATGGACCTCTGGGCGGCTCTCAAGGGCCGGGGGAACCTCGTGGCGGAAGGCGAGCGCGGGGTCTCCGAGGGCGCTCTCGTTCTATTGCGGGACCTCGAGCGCCAGTACGCCGCGCGGCTGAAGACGGACGAACGCCTCAAGCACCAAGACTTCCAGGTGCACGAGCTTCAAAAGGAAATAGAAGAAATCCAGGTCGATGCCGCCAGGCACAGGGCGCAGAACGAGAGTTTGGCAAGGCAGCTGGCCGAAACGGAAACTGATCTGGCGAAGGCCCAGGCTGAAGTCGAGATACACAAGACGAGGAACGAGGACTTCTCGCGGAAACTGGCCGGGCAGCGGGTCGAACTGACGGCGGCGCGTGAAGAGGTCGCCGCATACGACAAGAGAAACAACAATCTCCTGAAGAAGATCAAGGCACGCGATTCGGAGCTTGCCAGGTTCCAACGGGAGGCTGGCGAAAGATCTGTTGAAATCGCCGATCTCCGGGCAGATCTGGAGCTGACGCAACAGCTTCTGAACGCAGGGCTGGCGCAGCTGCAACGAAAGCTCGACAATGCGCGACAGCAACCGTCGAAGTTCATGCGGCGGAAGATCCTGTCCCGCGTTCTTTACTTTTTTTCGAGACAGCATCTGCTCTTTTCCGAGCGGCGCCGAAAGCACTTTCTTCATTCCGCGCAGAAGCGGGACCCCAAGCGCGACGATCTCGAGCGCATCAGGTCGAAGGCAAGACGTCAGATCGCGGCGCAGGCCAAGAAGCGGTCCGCGGCCAGGAATGACAAGACGGACAAGATGGAGGCTCGGGACAAGGATATCGGTTTCACGCCGAGCACCTCGTCTGCGGAAGCGATCGCCGCCTCGGCAATTTCGCCCCATACCGCATCGATGTCCCGCAAGGAGGCCGAACGGGTCTTTTCGGAGGTGACAGCGCATCTGGAGCCGGGCCAGCGGCCTAGGCGCTTCTTTCCGGATTTCGACACGGAGGCGGCGCAGCGCTACGTCGCCGCGGCCAATGCATTCTACGACGACGATTGCGCCGCGTTGAAGGCGACGGTCATCATGCCGACCTACAATCGCGGCAACCAGATCGCGTCGGCCATCCGGTCGGTTCTCGATCAGACCCATGGCAACCTCGAATTGCTCGTGATCGACGATGGGAGCACCGACGACACCCCGGCCCAGCTTGTCCGTTTTTCCGATGACCCCAGGCTCCGGGTATTCCACGAAAACCATGCAGGCGTCAGCGTTGCGCGCAATACCGGCCTGGCGCATGCCTCGGGGGATTACGTCTTCTACCTCGACTCGGACAACACCTGGACCCCGGACCACGTCAAGCTGATGCTGGTCGGGCTGCGGGCGACCGGGGCGGAGTGCGCCTACGCCGCCTCTTGCGTGGTGAGCGAAGCCGGCGAACTGCTGGGGTATCGCGGCGCGCCCTTCGACTGGGACGCCTGCCTGGCGGCGAACTATGTGGACATGAACGTCATGGCCCATAGCCGCGATCTCTTCCACCAATGTGGCGGGTTCGACACCAATCTGCGGCGCATGGTCGATTGGGACCTGATCCTGCGATACACGAAGTCCCGGACTGTCCCGTTCTTCCCCTTCATCGGCTGCATGTATCTGAACCATGGCAGCGACAAGAACCGCATCACCGTCTCCCAGCCCTATCTCTATCGCCGGATCGTGTCCGAAAAGAACCGGCTCGGCCTCAAATCAGGTGCCGAGGCGCTCGACTCGCTGCAGCTTTCCTTCGCCATCAAGATCGCCGCGCCTTACAAGAAGCGTGCGCAATGGGGGGATTTCCATTACGCGGAATCCCTGTCGAACGCGCTTCAGCGCCTCGGTCATTCCGTCCGCATCGACTTCGGTGGCGACTGGAACACGCCCAAGGCGCGCAAGGACGACGTCGTTCTGGTTCTACGGGGCCTCGCCGGATACACGCCCCACCGCAGCCAACTGACGCTGATGTGGAATATCAGCCATCCCGACCGGTCTCCTACGAGGGATATGCCGGGTGCCACCAGGTGCTGATCGCATCGCGGTCCTATGCGGCGCTTCTGTCGATGATCCTCGAACGGCCGGTATATCCCCTCCTGCAATGCACCGATACGGAGCGGTTCCACCTGGCCCCAGATGCGCCGCCGGTCGATCCCGGGGCGCGCGGGATCTTCGTGGGCAATTCGCGGAACGAGTTTCGCCCGATGGTGCGCTGGTCGGTGGAGAACGAGTGGGCATCGACATCTACGGGACCCGGTGGAGCCAGTTCATCCCCGAGGCGCTGATCGCCGGCGAGAACGTCCCGAACACGGAGTCGGGGGAGAAATACCGCTCGGCGCGCTTCGTCCTGAACGACCATTGGCAGTCGATGAAGGATTTCGGCTTCGTGTCGAACCGGGTCTTCGACGTGATCGCCTGCGGAGGGAGGTTGGTCTCCGATCCCTTGCCCTCCCTCGAAGCGATCTTCGGCGACGCGGTCGAGACCGTCCACGACGAGAGAGGCCTCGTGGAGGCCGTCTCGAAACCTCCGCTTTCGCCGGAGCGGCGCCGGGAAGCCGCCGATTACGTCCAAAGCCACCATTCTTTCGATACCCGCGCCAAGGCGATCTGCAACGCGGTTCGGAGCGCGATGATGCCTACCGCGGGGGAGGTGACCGCCGAGCCGAATTTCGCGTCGTCCGTTCCACGCCGACAGGTGGGTCTCATCCTGCAACGGGACGGGCCTGGTGGACCAGTTCCGCCTATATCCGCCTGATCGCCCCTCTCACCACCGATTACGCCCACGAAGTCGCCGGTCTCGATCTCGTTGCGCTCGACGGGCCGGACGACCCGCGGCTCGAAAGCTGCGACATCTGCATCGTGCAACGCGTGGGCATACCGGACCCCGATGCGGCACGGCGCCTGATGGCGAAGCTCGCGCAGCGAGACGTCCCGCTCTACGTGGATACGGACGATGCCTTCTTCCTCCACGAGAGGTACCGGACCGCCGATACGAGCCTGCGTCTGCTCATGAAGGCTGCGCGCGAAGTCTGGTTCTCCACGAGCAATCTGGCCAACCTCTACGATGACGTGGCCCGCGGAAAATCTCGTGTCCGCCGCAACGACCTCGATCCGCGTCTCTGGCGTGATTATCGCAATCCCGTCAGCACGACCGTTCGAGGAGGGAGCGGTCCGCTTCGTCTACATGGGCACGGCGACGCCATCACGAGGATCTGGCGGTCGTTCTGCCGGCGTTCGAAAGATTGGCGCAGCGATTATCCCGGTCGGTTCGACCTCACGCTTGTCGGGATCACCTCGACCCCGCCGCAGGCAGATTGGCTGCGGCTCCGCGAACCCGCCGCAGGATTCCGGCGGGTATCCCGCCTTCGCTCGGTTCGCGACCCGGGAGCTCGACTTCGATGTCGGTATCGCCCCGCTGGTGGCATCGCCGTTCAACGCGGCGAAATCGGACATCAAGTTCCTGGATTACAGCGCCATGGGGCTCCTGTCGGTGGTCGCCGAGGGTCCCGTGTATCGCGACTGCATCGAGGCGGGCCTCGCCGTGGGATGCGAGGCGAACGAGGAGCGCCTGGTATGACGCCGCTCGCCCAGATCGTCGAAATCGCCATCGTCGTTCGCCGACATGCGGATGCGCGCGGCCGACCACGTTTGGCACGAACGCAATGTCCTCACCGCCCCCTCTCCGCTCGCCGACCTGCTGGTCCAGGATGGCACGCGGCGATCTCCGTTCTGGTCACTTGCCCCTGATCTTTCGCACCCACGCGGCAACCCGTTCGGAGACGGGCGCGCTGCCCCGGCGGTGGGCCTCTTCGAGGTCCCTCGCGAGGTCCGCGTTCTTCTTTTGCAGGTCCTTGCACTCGGCCTTGCGGGTGTCGAGCCGGCGCGAGACCGTCACGGAGCTTCGCACGCGTCTCGCTCTCTCCGTCGCTTCGCCGCGACTGGGCCGCACCGATGAAATGATAGTCGATCCTGACCAGGCATTCTTCCAGCGTCCTGAAGTGGTTGGGAATACCCAGATCGGACATGAGGTGGCGTAGCCGGTCTTCCGTATCGCCGTCGATATCCGCAAGGGCGGCGGACAGTGATCTCGCGGACCCCTCGCCCCGGCTTCCGTCCGGGGACGCGTAGTGGATGTCGAATTCCGACGCCAGGAAATCGACATCCTCGTAATCCGTGATCGAAGAGAATATCGCCGGGTCTATCTGATCCCCGTCGGCGAAGTGGGATGATACGGCATTCACGGTATTCCTCTGCGCCTCGACGAGCATCTCGTCTCCTTTCAGGAGCGGGCTCGTCAGGTTCAACTTGTAAATCAGCTTCGCCGCCGGGAGGGAGAGAGACCGGTTCAGCCGGATTTCCTGCTCCGGAATCTTCAGGGAAAACATCCCGAAAAAAGTCTCGACAACCGAACCCGCCTCCGGGTTCGCCCCCTCGTAGGGCAGGACGATGATGTTGTCCCGCCCCAACAGGCGCAGGAACGTCTCCAGCCGTGGGCGGTAGCGCGGTGAGATCGGAGCCGGTATCTCGGCCAGACCACCCTTGAGCGCCTGCTGGAACGTGCTCGCGGCAAAAGACAGGGGGTCCCTGGCATAGCATACCACTGTGACGTGCCGGCCCTCTCCCTTCAGGTCGGCAACGAGGTCCTCGATGCCCGTCTCGTCGATCTTGCCGATATCCTCTCCCGACACGCTCCGGCGGCTCCGGTCTCGCGGCCAACGGCCCGCCTGACGCTCTCCCTCGCCTTTTTCCGCAGCTGATCGATCTCGTCCGCAGTCTTTCCCGCTCTCGTCCAGATGTGATAATCGCGGTAGTCGCTGCTGTATCCCGTATAGAGCGGGATGCTGTGATTGCGGTGACCCAGATCGGGATAGAACGTCGTTCCATCGTCATAGCCAGCCAGCGCATTCTGGATGGACGTCGATCCTGTCTTGTGCATGCCGATGTGTAGGATTACCGCCTCGACCATCCCGACCCCGATCCAAATTCGCGTCCGCAACTTTTCGGCGTGCTTAGACGCACGGGGCCGCGCTTACAACTGGAGCAGGGTGGGACCGGCCGGGCGCGCCCAACACCGCTGATCAGTACCAATATCCGTTCACGAGGCAGATCAAGGTATCGTTGTTGGTATCGCTCGATGCAGGGAACGTCTCTTTCAGGCGCAGGAGGATGGTCGATCCCACCACGCGCTTCATCTCGATGTTCTCCATCCTCAGGGCGGGGTTCGGGCTCCCGCCAACATTCGAGACGCTGAGCGGATGGGCTGTGTTCGTCAGTTCCGTCGGCAGGGAGAAGCTCTGCGTGCCCCCCAGCGTCGTGTCGATCAGGATCGGCGCGACGATCTCGACACGCCCGTCGGGGGTGCGCACGTAGGAGCCGCGCGCGTCGCCGCCGCGCTCGAACAGCGCCCCGGCGACCCGCCCCTCTTCCAGCGTCACGCCTCCCAGCACGTTGCCGGGGCCGTATCCCCAATCGGCCCGCATCAGCCGCCCCGGCGTCGTGTCGTGGGGCGTTTCCTGCAGGGCCGCCCCGGAGAGGCGCGCGGCGTCGATCTCGCCCACCACGGTCCGTCCTGTCGCCGCCTCCACCGACAGCGCCGTGACCCAGGACGATCCGTCCGGGCTCACCTTCACGGCGAAGTCGTCGTTCCCCGCCAGGCCCATCTCCGCCCGCCCGGAATGGGCGGTCTGGAAGACGAGGCTCGCCGTCTCGGCCTCCGCGGCCTTGTTCACGTAGACTTGGTGTCCGCCCCCCTCATGGCTGAGCAGGGTGCCCTCGGAGGAAACAGACAGCCTGTTGCCCTCCGTCCAGGACGCGTTGATTCCGACCCCGGTGACGGGCTCGTCGGGGTCCGTTCCGGCGTACCGCACCCAGGTTCCCCCACGATGGACGAACAGTCCCTCCCGCGACGTCACCCAGGCGCGATATCCCTCCCGCGGGGATACGAACACCCAGCCACCGCCGTAGAAGCAGGCAAGCTGCCCCTCATGGCCCGAGAAATCTTCCGCCGCCGGCTCTCCCACGGAAACGATCTGTCCCTCGAATGGCGTTTCCGGGGGTGTCGGCAGATCGAGATCGGTCACCACCATCTGGACCAGCGCGTCGAGAAGCTCGATCGCCTCGTTGTGGGTCACATGCTTCTGCGCCTGAGACGGCATGACGAACGGCATTGATAGGTTTGGTGATCTGGACACGGACGCTTCCTCGGCCTGGATAGGACATCCCTTTCCAAATTTGCCTTACAACCCGCGCACACACCGTACGTTGCCATTGCGTCGGCGCGTTATCGCGTCGACCCGCCGCTGTGACCCCCGACTTTCATCCAGCTGAAGCCGGAGTCGGCGCTTCAGGATGGCGCTGGTGCGCCGATGGAGCAATGGGTGGCCGGGCAGGGAAAGGCCGGTTTGCCTGCCCGTGCTGATCGGCTGCGCGGTGGCTCGATCGTCTCGCCCGGTCGCTCAAGGATCTCATCGTGTCGGTCGGACATCTAAAGGAGCATGAGATCGGCCTGCGCGCTCTGCCCGAAGCCATCGACACCACCACGCTGCCGGCAGGGTGGCCTCTCATATCTTCGGGGCCCTGGTCGAGTTCGAGCGCACCCTGATCCCCGATCGGACCCAAGCTCGACCTCCCGTTACTCGATAAACCAGCCCCTCTCTGTAAAAACTCGCATGGCCTCGGCCCGTATTTCCGCAAGTATCGGGTTGTTGCGAGTTCCCGTTACGGCGTCTCTGACCCGGCTTTCCCCATGAACTCGATCATTGTATTTTCGACCTTCGGCAACGAGCTTCTTGCGCATCTCCGAAGTATAGCTCTTCGTCTTGTCATGGTAAACGAAGCAATCGATAGAGATTGCGGAGATGAAACCCGCGTCCTGGGATCTGAAATTGAAGTCAACTTCCTCTCCATAGCCCATCGGAAAACTGACCTCGTCAAGGAGTCCGATCTTATCGAAGACTTCATGACGAATTGCCAGGCAAAATCCGTTGACCTGCTCAACTATGGGATAGTCGTATTTATCCCGAAACGTGCTGCAAAATTCCTGAATTATCTCGAGGGAAACATCATCATTTGCGACCCTATTATTTTTCGGACCACCGGAGACGATCTCAGGGATGGATTGCCACCCACCAGCATTTGAAAGCGGCCCCACAATACCTATATCCGGGTTCGATGCAAAGCATGCTTCAATTCGATCCAGCCACCCCGAAGGTACAACGGTATCGCTATTGAGAAGGATAACGATCGGTGCGTTAGCCAAGCGAATTCCCGCATTCGCCGCACTACAAAATCCGCTTCCTTCGGGTCTTCGAATAAGAGAAACGTTGCGCGGATGATTTTCCGCTGCACGCGCGCATATTTTTTCAGTCGGAGCGGTCCGATCCATCGTCCACGAGAATGATTCGATCTTCCGACCTCAAAGACCTAATACAGCTCTCAATGCAACGCTGCACATCTTCAGGGCTGTTGTGGACGGGTATGACGACATCGGCTCTCATATGCACGCCGCTCCTCAATGCCTGATTCTGACGAAGTTCGGCGACATCTCGATAGATGCTTCGGGGAACACATCCCAATCCAGTTCAGCCGCGTCGTGTATTGCCAGCGGTAAAGACAGTTGATCCCTCTTCGAGCCGCTCATGATATAGCTCCACCAGGCCGAAGACATCTTTCGCACCATTTCAGATCGCGGATTCAACATCATGACCATGGTGCCGAAAAGATCGCGCTTTTCGAAGGCTGGGTGATCAGAAATCTTGGCAAGATGCGCGCCTATAGAATTCGGTTCGTCCTTTCCAAGCTTCACACATGCCGCGGCTTCCCCAACCAGACTACTTCTTTGCCAGTGTCTGAAGGTCGCAAAATCCCGCTCCCATACATTGTAGCCAAGAAGCGTCTGATAGGGGTCGCGGCAAAGAAGTACATTGCCATCGATCCACATTACGCGCTCGTACTGAGAAAAATATGTAGGTAGATGTGTTTTCACGAACCTCGCCCGTCGGCGGGGATCTGGATGGAAATAATTGGCGTGTACGTAATGCCAGATGTCATTAGGTAGAAACTTCTTGTCGGTCATAAGGAAGAAATCCGCCTTCTTGCTCCACTCTGGACGGACCGGTAACAGACGATCATAGTCGCCAAAATTGACCGATACGACCGCAAGCGGCTTATTTTCGGGGTTCCTGATTTCAAAAGGCTTTTGAGCATCGGGATCTCCAGGAAGCAAATCGCCCGCAGATTTTTGACCTATCGGGAACCCGAGCCGCGCGAAGTATTCCCATCCCCAAGGCGGCAGCATGCCCTGGGAGTTCGAAAACTCCGGAGAGGGCGCGTAGCCGTGAGGGAGGCCCTGTTCAAAATAGTGCTGCTCTACCGTGGCGGCATCAGATAGACCATGGAAGGCCGCATACCATTCATAGTTTAAATGCTGGTGAGCAAGTGATGCTAGATTTTTTCTCGACTTCGCGGCAGGTCGCTGACGGCTTTCGCGAAGCTTTTTCGACCAAAGCTCCGATCGGTGCGCTTTGGAGGCAAAAAACACTTTAGCCCGTTGTTGTGTAGGGAAATCCCTGGCAATAAGCCATCGCCGAGATAGCGAACGTCTAATCCCCATGGGTTCCTCCTTTTAGTTTTGGCGGCTCAATAGCTTCTATAAGAGGAGACCGGAAGATGAAACGAGGCGTGTTGATGTAGCGAAGGCGGGAGTGCCGCCCATCCGACCTACAACTTCGCTGTGATCGAGAGTGGCTCGGAAATTGTCAAGCTCCCGGAGAACTGCCGCGGAATGAGGATGCCGAGTATCTTCTCAATCGGCGCCGAAGTCCGGGGCGGACCGTAACCTGAAGACTTCCGCCGGGACTCCGACGGAAATCCGACGGGATTCCGCAGTCAGGCCGGGACCGTGGTCCGGGGCGGCAGCTCGATCTGCGAGAAGGCGATGTCGGGCATCGGCGCGGCGCGGGCCGCCACCGTGCGGGCATGGAGCTCCTCGTATCCCGCCACCATCCGCTCGAGGGTGAAGAGCCGCTCCACCCGCGCCCGGGGCACGGCGCGCGGGATCTCCACCGCCCGCTCCAACGCCTTGGCCAGCCCCCCCGCGTCGCCCGGGGGGGCCAGCCGCCCCGCCTCGCCCACGACCTCGCGCACGGCTCCCCTTTCGAGGGCCGCCACCGGCAGCCCGCAGGCCATCCCCTCCACCGCCGCCAGCCCGAAGGGCTCGTCCCAGTCGGGCGTGAAGAGGAGCGCGTCGCCGCGCCCCATCTCGGCCGCCAGATCCGCTCCGGACAGCTGCCCGGCATGGCGGATTTCGTAGCCGAGAAAAGGTCTTACATGCGCCTCGTAATAGCCGCGATCCTCCACCGCCCCGAACAGCGTCAGCGCCATGCCCGCCCGTTTCGCTGCCGCGATCGCCAGGTGCGGCGCCTTGTTGGGCGCGATCCGCCCCGCCCAGACGGCCCCCGCCCCGCCCCGCTCCCGATAGCGCCAGAGGGCGGGGTCGATCCCGTTCGGCACCACATGGGCCGCCGCCGGCGCGCCCGCGGGCCACCAGGCGTCCCGGTGCCGCTCGGAGCAGGCGGTGAAGCGCGCCCAGGGCGCGGCCGCCCCCCGCACGGTGCGATCGAGCGGTGCGAAGGGCGGCACGTGCAGCGAGGTCACCATGGCCAGCCGGTCGCGCCGCGCCAGCCGCGGCGGATAGCGGTGCAGCGTGTTGTTGTGGATCACGTCGAAGCCGCGAAGCGCCGGCAGGATCCCCGCGAAGGCCCTGTCCTGGAAGGCGTTGAACCGATCCGTCCCGTGCCAGTCCGCCCAGGGCATCTCCCGGTCGTAATGGGTCTCGATCACCGGGTGGAGGTCCACCTCCACCTCGCTGTCGCCCGCCGCGAACAGCGTCACGTCATGGCCGCGGGCCTGCAGCGCGTGGACGAGGTGCCAGCAATGCGCCTCCATGCCGCCGGCGAAGGGGCGGGCGATGGGGTGGCGGATATGGCCGAGGACGGCGATCCGCAAAGGACTACTCCGCCGCCACGCGGGTCAGGCGGGACTGGGCGCGCTCCACCGTCTCGGTGCGCTCGCGGTTGGTCTGGCCGGCGGCCTCCTCGGCCTGGAGACGGTCGAGGACGCGGCGGGTATTGGCGTAGGGCATGTCAAGCGACTGGCGGCAGAGGGCGAAATCGGCCTCGTCGGGTTCCCGCAGGACGGTGAGCCGGCCCCCCTCCTCGTCCACGAGGCCGAGAAGCTGGAAGCCGTAGAGCCAGTGCCCCATGGTCCTGTGGCCCCATTTCTCGGCGAAGAGTTCCGAATTGCGCAGGACCGAGCGCAGGTGGTGGATCGGCGGCATGCAATGCGCGTGATGCTGGTGATAGACCCGCGCGCCGCGAATCCAAGAGATCGGGATGCCCCGCTCGGAGAGGCTTCGGCCGAAATCGGTGTCCTCGCCGCCATAGCCGTGGAAGCGCTCGTCGAACCCGCCCGACCGGGCCCAGTCGTCGCGGTGGAGCGCGAAGTTCAGCGACCAGAAGCAACGGTAGTCCTCGCAGGGCGCCCGAGGGGCCTCGGGCGGCGCCTGCCGGTCGGAATGGCGCACCGCGAGCCGCTCGAACCGGGCGAAATCGGGGCCGCGATCCGCCGCGCCGTGGGGCAGATACATCACCTCGCCCATGACGAGCCCCGCGCCGGGGCCGGCCATGGCCGCCACATCGGCGACGAAATCCGGGGCCGGGATGCAATCCACGTCGACGAAGGCCAGCACCTCGCCGGTCGCGGCCCCGGCGGCGGCGTTGCGCGCCGCGGCCAGCGGCAGGTGGCCGTCGGTGCGCGTCACCTGCAACTGCCGCACCGGGAAGGGCGTCTCCGGCAGGTCGTAGGGCGCCTCCTGCATCGCGGCGATCACCACCTCGGCCGGCGGCTCGGTCTGCAGGGCGAGGCCCTTCAGGACATTCGCGAGATGCGCCTCGCGGCCCCGGGCGATGGTCAGGACGGATACGCTAGGCATCGGACATCTCCTCCGTGGTCTGGTCTGGAACGGGCGCGGGAGCCCAGAGGCTGCGGGCCAGCCCGTCGAGCCAGCGGGCCGTGGCATCGGCGGCGTCGCGGCGCACGAGGGCGCGCTGGCGGACCGGATCGTGGCGGGCGAGCGCCGTCTCCACCGCCTCGCGCCAGCGATGGGCCGAGGACGGCAGGTGATCGAGATGCAGCGCCACGCCGGCGCGGGCCAGCGCCCGGGCCTTCTCCACCTGCTCGTCGAAATAGCGCCATTCGGGCACCGCGATCCAGGGCCGTCCGGCGGCCAGCACCTGCGCCGTGGTGGTGTTGCCGGTGGAGGCGACGACGAGATCGGCGGCGGCGATCCGGTCGGCCATGTCGCCGACCCAGCCGGCATGGGCGAGATTGCCGGGCAGGGTCGCGTGCCAGTCGCGCCGCACCGCGCCCACGGTGATCCAGCGGATGCCCGGAAAGGTGCGCGCGGCCACGCCGAGCGGCGCCTCCGCCACGCCGTCGCCGCCGCCGCCCGAGACGACGAGCGCCACCCGCTCGCTCGCCGGCAGGCCCAACCGGGCGCGCGCCGCGGCCCGCGTCGGCAGGTCGAGATCCACCCCCAGCCCGCCGGCGAAGAAGGTCTTCGCCACCATTTCCCTGCTCCAGTCGGGCTGCGCCAGCGCCCGGTCGAAGGGGGCGAGCAGCCCCGCCGCCCCGTCATAGGCGGCCCGGTGGCCGGGATCGCCGCGGTCGCCGTGCTGCAGCACCTTGACGTGCGGGACCGAGCACAGCCGCGCCAGCTGCGCCACCTCGGCGCTGACATCCGCGATCATCAGCGCCGGGTCGGCGGTGGCGAACCAGCGCGTCATCGTCGCCATGGCCCGGCGGATCCCGGGCCAGCCCAGGGGCGCGCAATGCATCGTCTCGGGGGTGGAGAGGCCCTCCATCCCCGGCGGCGTCGGACCCTCGGACTCGAAGAGCGAGGGGATCCGCGTCACCCGGGTGCCGGGGGGCAGGTCGGGAAAGATGTCGTCGCGGGCCGAGAAGACGCGCACCGGCCGTCCCGTGCCCAGCCGGTCGAGCGCCCGAAGGACGGCGGCGCAGCGCTCGGCATGGCCCCGCCCCTGGTGGTGGACGAAGTAACCGAAGGGGCGGGGCGCGGGATCGGGGGCGAGGTCACGCATCCGCCGCCGACCTTTCCGCCCGGGCCGCGGGACCGGCCAGCCCGAACCGGGCCAGCCCCTCCAGCACCCCGTCGGCATGGGCGGCGGCGCTGCGATGCCCGGGCAGGCCCGCGATCTCGGCCAGGGCGTTGGCGGGCAGGATCGCGCGGTCGAAGGCCGCCAGCATGTCGGCGTCGTTGCCGCTGTCGCCGGCGACCACGCAGCGATGGGCGGGCACGCCGGCGCGGGCGGCCTCGAAACGAATGGCATTGGCCTTGCCGGCGGCGCGGGGCAGGACGTCGATCAGCCGCCCGTGCGAGGGCACGACGCGCGCCGGCAGGCCCGCCTCGCGCAAGGTCTTCGCCAGCCGCGCGGCCTCGGCGGCACCGCCCAGGTAGCCGAGCTTCCACGGGCGCTGCTCGCGCGGCTCCTGGGTCACCGCGCCGGCGCGGGCGAGCGTCCGGACCACCGCGTCGCGGGGCCAGTCGAGCCGGTCGGCCCAGGCCCGGCAGAGGGCGAGCCGCCCCGGCCCCGTCCAGCGCCAGATCTCGCTGCCGCAGGCGGTGACGAAGGCGTCGGGCAGCGGCAGGCCCCAGTCGGCCAGCACCCGCCGGGCCTCGGTCACAGGCCGCCCGGTGGCGACCACGAAGCGCAACCCGGCGGGCCGGTCGGCCGCCCAGCGGGCGAAGCGCGCGGCGCCTGCGGCATCGCCCGTCAGCGTGTTGTCGATATCCGAGGCGAGGAGATCCGTGGCCGGCCCCTCGGCCGGGACCGGGGCGGAGAGATCGGCGGCGATCGCCGCCACCCGTTCGGCCCAGCGGGACCAGTCGAAGAGCGCCAGCGCCCGGGCCTGCGCGCCCCGCGCCCGGGCGCCGCGCAGATCGTCGCCGAGCCAGGCCAGGAGGGCGGCGGCGATGCCCGCGCGGTCGGAGGGGTCGACCAGCCGGCCGGCGCCGATGGCCCGCACGATGTCGGCCGGGCCGCCGTTGCGGGTCGCCACCAGCGGCACGCCGGATTGCGCCGCCTCCACCAGCGTCAGGCCGAAGGGTTCGGTGAGCGCGGGGTTGCAGAAGACCCCGCCCCGCGCGGCCAGGGCATAGAGCCCCGCCACCTCGCACGAGGTGTGCCGGGGCGGCAGGGCGACCCGGCCGCGCAAGCCCAGCCGCTCGACCGCGGCGGCGAGATCCTCCCGCACCTCGCCCCCGGCCGCATCCGGGCCGGCGGGATGCTGCCCGGCCACGATCACCAGGTTCGCCGCCGCCTGCAGCTCCGGCGAAGCGCCATAGGCCTCCAGCAGCGCCATCAGGTTCTTCTTGGGGATCGGCCGGGCCACGGCCAGGACGATGGGCCGGTCGGGATCGTCCAGATGCGGCGCGATCAGCGCCCGGGCGGCCCCGGGATCGCCCGGGCCCGACAGGGTGGCGCCGGGATTGACGCGGTGGGTGCGCCCCTCGGCCCCGGTGCCGTAGGCCGCGATCTGCCGCTCGGCCTCGTCGCGGGAGGAGGCGATGACCGCATGGGCGCCCTCGAGCGCCGCGCGTTCCCGCGCGATGCGGCCGCCGAGGCCGGGATCGGCCGGCCCCGCCGCGCGGGCCAGGTCGCGCCCCAGCGAATGGGTGGTCAGTATCCAGGGGGTGCCGAATGCCGCCTCCGCCGCGCGGGCGAGCTCCGCGGCATCGGCGAAATGGGCATGGATCAGGTCGGGCGCGCCCTCGGCCCGCAACAGGTCCAGAAACGCCTCGGCGAGCGACGGGATCTCGGCGGCGAGCGCCTCCTTGGAGAGGTAGCCTGGGCGGGCGCCGGCGATGCGTCGGATCGTGCAGCCCGGCGCCACCTCCTCGCGCGGGGCGGCGTGGACCGCGCCGAGGCGGGGGTCGTCAAAGGCGCGGGTGACGATCTCCACCCTGTCGCCCCGCGCCGCCTGGGCGCGGGCGGCGCCGAGGACATAAGCGATGTGGCCGCCGGTATCCCCGGTCAGCCCATAGGCGACCGGCGGCGCCTTCAGGCAGCCACCCAGGGCGATGTGCACGATCCGCATGGCTCCCTTCCGGAATGTACCGCTTACAGCCGGGCCAATCCCTCCCCTCCCCCTCGGGTTCCGGCTTGCCGCCCCCTCGGGCGGGGCTATCCTCGCCCGCCCATGACCGGAGGGCTCCACGTGCCGCATCATCGCTACGTCTTCGTGGGCGGGCTGCATCGCTCGGGCACCTCGCTGGTGGCGCGGCTGATCGCCGCCCTGCCCGGCGTGGCCGCGATCGAGGGCGCGCCGGTGCCCGAGAACGAGGGGGTCTACCTGCAGGGCGCGATCCCGCACACGGCGCGCCACGGCCGGCCGATGCATTTCGCCACCGATCCCGCCCAGCACCTGGTGGAGGGCTGTGCCTTCGACCGGCTGGAGGTGCGCGAGCGGATCGAGGCGGACTGGGCGCGCTGGTTCGCCGCAGCTCCCTGGCGGGTCGAGAAGTCGCCGCCGAACCTGACGCGGATGCGGCTCTACCAGCAGCTCTTTCCGCTGGCGCAGTTCGTCGTGGTCCTGCGCCATCCCGAGGCGGTGGCGGCGGCGACGCGGAAATGGGTGGACCGGGACCTGCCCGCGATGGTCGACCACTGGCTCTGCGCGCATGAGCGCGTGGCGCAGGACCTGCCCTGGCTCCATTCGGTGCTGGTCCTGCGCTACGAGGACCTGGTGGCCGATCCCGGCCGCGCGATGGCGATGCTGGCCGCCTTCCTCGACGTGGAGACGGTCCCCCTCCCCGAGGCGGTGCGCGACGGCAACGCCGCCTATGCCGGCCGGGTGACGCTGTCGGGGCGCCAGGCCACCCGCGCCGCTCCCTGGGGCTACGGCCCGGGGCTGGAGGTGCGTCCGCGCCCGGTGCAGGTGGCCCATCCGCTGTGGTCGGTGGCCCATGCGGTCCGGGTCCGGTCGGAGTAGGCCCGGGGGCCGGCGGCCACGGGATCCCGCCTTTTCCCGGCAGAGAAAATCGTTGCCCCTCAGCATATTGGGCATTTTTCGGCGCGCTTCCCCGCTCCGACCCTGGGAAAGGATGGGCGCGGCCGGGCCATCCCGGCCGGGCCGATCCGCCTGCTCGCGTTTTTCTCGGCGCGGGAATGGGATAGATCCCCCGGGGGGCCGCCGGGAGCGGGCCGGACCGGGAGACGTGCCATGAGACTCGACGATTGCCACAATTTCCGCGATTTCCGCCGGCTGGCGAAGCGGCGCCTGCCCGGGCCGATCTTCGACTATATCGACGGGGCGGCGGACGACGAGGAGACCTATCTCCGCAACGCCGCCAGTTTCGGCGAGGTGGACCTGGTGCCCAACGTCCTGCGCGGCGTCGAGGAGGTGGACCTGTCGGTGGAGGTCATGGGCCAGAAGCTCGACCTGCCGGTCTATCTCTCGCCCACCGCGCTGCAGCGGCTGTTCCACCACGAGGGCGAGCGGGCGACGGGGGCGGCGGCCGAGGCCTTCGGGACCATGTTCGGCGTCTCCTCCCTCGGCACGGTCTCGATCGAGGAGATGCGCCGGAAGCACCGGAACCCGCAGGTCTACCAGTTCTACTTCCACAAGGATCGCGGCCTGAACCGCGCCATGATGGAGCGCGCCCGCGAGGCCGGCGTGGAGGTGATGATGCTGACGGTGGATTCGATCACCGGCGGCAACCGCGAGCGCGACAAGCGCACCGGGTTCTCGATCCCGTTCCGGCTGAACCTGAAGGGGATCAGCCAGTTCGCGATGAAGCCCGCCTGGGGGATCAACTACCTGCGCCACGAGAGCTTCTCGCTGCCCCAGCTCGACCGGCACGTGGACATGGGCGGCGGCGCGGCCTCGATCGGGCAGTATTTCACCGAGATGCTGGACCCGGCGATGGACTGGGACGACGTGGCCGAGATGGTGGATCTCTGGGGCGGGCCGTTCTGCCTCAAGGGCGTGATGGCGCCCGAGGACGCGGTGCGCGCCGCCGAGATCGGCTGCCGCGGGGTGGTGATCTCGAACCATGGCGGGCGCCAGCTCGACGGGTCGCGGTCCTCCTTCGACCAGCTCGACGAGATCGTGCAGGCCGCCGGCGACCGGCTCGACGTGATCCTCGATTCCGGCGTCACGCGGGGCACCCACGTGCTCAAGGCGCTGTCGCTCGGGGCGAAGGCCGTGGGGCTGGGGCGCTACTACCTGTTTCCGCTCGCGGCCGCGGGCCGGCCGGGGGTGGAACGGGCGCTGTCGCTCATGCGCGACGAGCTGGTACGCGACATGCGTCTGATGGGCCGCACCCGCGTGGGCGAGCTCGGCCGCGACAACCTGCGATTCCGCCGCCCCGCCTGAGGAGGACGCGATGAAACTCCTGCGCATCGGCGCCCCCGGGGCCGAACGGCCCGCGATCCTGGACGCGGAGGGACGCGCCCGCGACCTCTCGGGCGTGGTCGACGACATCGCCGGCGAGGCGCTCACGCCCGCGGGGCTCGCCCGGATCCGCGCCGCCGACCCCGCCGCCCTGCCCGGGATCGAGGGGCGGATCGGTCCTTGCGTCGGGCGGGTGGGCAAGTTCCTCTGCATCGGGCTGAACTACGCCGACCACGCCGCCGAGAGCGGGATGGACCTGCCCGCGGAGCCGATCCTGTTCATGAAGGCGGTCTCGGCCATCTGCGGGCCGACCGACGACCTGCTGATCCCGCGCGGCGCGGCGAAGACCGACTGGGAGGTGGAGCTGGGCGTCGTGATCGGCCGGGCGGGCGCCTATATCGACGAGGCCGCGGCGCTGGATCACGTGGCCGGCTATTGCGCGGTCAACGACGTCTCCGAACGCGCTTTCCAGGCCGAGCGCGGCGGGCAATGGGTGAAGGGCAAGAGCGCCGACACCTTCGGCCCCATCGGCCCCTGGCTCGTCACCGCCGACGAGGTGCCCGATCCGCAGGATCTGGCACTCTGGCTGGAGGTGGACGGCCACCGTTTTCAGGACGGCCGCACCGCGACGATGGTCTTCGGCGTGCGCCACCTGGTGCATTACGTCAGCCAGTTCATGTCGCTGCAGCCCGGCGACGTGATCTCCACCGGCACGCCGCCGGGGGTGGGCATGGGGCAGGATCCGCAGGTCTTCCTGCAGGGCGGCGAGACGGTCCGCCTCGGCGTCGAGGGACTGGGCGAGCAGCGCCAGAGGGTCCGCAGGGCCTGAGCCCGGCGGCCGGACGCGGACCGGGACCGCCCCGCCCTGCCGAGGGCCCCGGACCGAGCTTTATGCTGCACTGCAGCACAAACCCCTTGCGGATGCTGCGCTGCAGCACTATCTCTTGGTCAACAGCGAAACGGAAAGCCAAGAGGAGACCGACATGGCCAAGCAGAACGCGAAATCCGCCGCCAACGACATCCAGAGCCTGTTCGATCCGAAGGGCTACCAGGACGTCTTCAAGACCTGGGCGAGCACCACCGAGCGCATGACCGCGATCGCCGTCGAGGCCGCGACCCGGTCCACCGACATCGCCAGCGACACGGCGAAGGAGACCTTCTCCAATCTGCGCGACGTGACCACCGTGCGCGACGAACCCGCCGATTACGGCAAGGCCTACAGCGACTTCGTGCAGAAGCAGATGGACCTGACCATGCGCGCGGCGCAGGGCTTCGCCGACGTGAACCAGAAGGCCGGCAGCGAGACCACCGACCTGGCCACCAAGGCCGGCGAGGAAATCGCCGACAAGGTCGGCGCCAATGTCAACGACGCCGCCGAGAAGGCCGGCTCGGCCGCCAAGAAGGCCGCCTGAGCCGCCTCCCGCAGCTTCGGCTGACCGATGAAAAGGGCGGATCCCCGAAAGGGGGTCCGCCTTTCGCCGTGTCCGGGGACCCTCAGCGGCGCGGCGGGACCAGGAGGGCGGCCAGAAGGCCGGCGACGAACCCGCCCAGATGCGCCTCCCAGGCCAGCACCCCGTCGAGGGCGATGAAGCTGGCCACGTTCGCCCCGAGGACGAACGCCGTGCGCAGGGCGATCTCGCCCGCGACGCGGGCCCGGCGGATCCCCGCCCGCGCCATGTCGCGCGCGTCCCAGACGATCCAGATCCCCACCAGGCCCATGATCGCGCCCGAGGCCCCCACCATGGGCGCGCTCTGCCGCGCCAGGAGGGCGAAGCCCACGCCTCCCCCGATCGCCACGGCGAGGTAAAGGCCGGCGAAGCGCCCCGGCCCGCACCGTCCGCCGAGCGTCTGCCCGAGCCAGGCGAGCGCGGCCGAGTTGCCCAGGAGGTGGCCGAGGCTGGAATGCAGGAAGGCGTAGGTGACGAACATCGTCGCGGGCTGCGCGGGATAGTTCGGCGCCCAGCCGAACAGGAGCCCGACCCAGAAAGCGCCGTTCTGGTAGGCGAGCGCGCGCCAGCGCACCGAGCCCACGAGCCCCCGGTCGGCCAGCATCAGGCCGCCCTCGATCGCGACGAGGAGGAGCAGGAGCCCGATCCAGACGGGATGGGCGGTGGATCCGCGTCCGCGCCGCCCCGGCGCGGCGATCATCGGAGCGGCCGGCATCCCCGCCCCGTCATTCGGGGATGAAGCGCGGCAGCCTGGGCAGAATCTCGGCCATCATCTCCTGCATGCGGGCCTCCGCCTCGGCCTCCCCCTCCTCGATCGGCGTGACGAAGCGGACCAGCGCCCCGTCGGTCCGGCCGCGGGTGAAGCTGTCCCAGACGACGCTCATCTTCGCCAGGAAGTCGTTGGTCATGCGGGTGCCGCGCTGCTCGAACCAGTAATAGACGAGCTGCCGCGAGGTGCCCTTCTGGATCACCGCCCGGTTCACCGGGAAGGTGCCGTAGGGCGTGTCGGGGAACGAGACCTGCTTTTCCTCCAGCGAGTAGATCTCCCACCCGCCGACGGGCAGGCAGACCTCGGGGGAGTGGATGCCGGTCCCGTCGGTCTGGTTGGCGTACCAGGCCGAGAAGACGCTGACCGGGGGCGCGCCCGGGGTCTGGTAGACGGCGTTGACATAGTCGCTCGCCTTCAGCACCTGCTCCACTTCCGGTTCGAGATTGCGGAAGCTGCCCGACCATTCCCCGGCCTCGCGCGGGAACGCGGTGAAACTCTCGCGCTCCACCGGCTGGGCCTCGGGGCGCGGGATCCCGACCCAGAGCGCGGCCACCACCAGCGACAGGATCGCCGCGGCGACGAGCCCCTTGGCGGGCCGGATCGCCGTGATGCGCGCGGCCTCGCGGCCGAGCCCGTCGAAATCCAGGTCGATCGTCTCGCTGAGGGATTTCGGATCGCGCGTCGTCTGCTGCAGCAGGATCGCGGTGAGGAACAGGATGACGATGCAGATGCCGAAGATCACCCAGCCCTCGAAGGTGTGCAGGAACCCCTCGGCCTGCTCGATCCCGTAGCTGTTCACCAGGATCCCGATCACGCCGATGCGGAACGAGTTCATCACCACGGTGAGCGGCGCGGCCATCAGGAACAGCAGCGCCTTGTGCCAGAACGGGCCGCGATAGAGGATCCCGAAGAGATAGGAGAAGGACAGGATCGGGAACAGGTAGCGCAGCCCCGAACAGGCCTCGGCCACCTGCAGCTTGTAGACCCCGAGGTCGATGATATTGCCCTCGAGGAAGACCGGCACGTCGGCGAGCCGGATCAGCCAGACGCCCAGTTCGGACGAGATCAGCTGCAGCTGGATCGTCAGCTGCCAGTAGAGGAATTGCGGCAGCGGCAGCATGAACACCAGGTGCAGGACGGGCAGCTGGTGGCGGATGCCCCGCTTCCAGCCGAAGCAGGTCAGCACCACGCCGCCGGTCCAGACGATGAAGGCGTAGGTCACGATGTCGGGGATGCGGACGATGTTGCCGAAGATCCCCAGGACCAGCCCCAGCAGGACCACCGCGATGCCGGGGACGCGGTTCACCGGGGCCTGCGGATCCACCGGCGGGGCATGGCGCAACTCGCGCAGGAAGAGATAGAGCGAGATCAGCGGGATCAGCGGCCCGTGGCTGTATTCGGGCGTGGTCCAGGCCTCGAACAGGGAGACGAATCCCAGCCAGAAGACCGGGATCGAGGAGGCCACGAGCAGCGTGAACCAGAACAGACCCGGCCCGTTCAGCCCGGTCCATCCGGTCCGGCTCCGGACGGTGTCGAAGGTCTCGGCCATGTCGCGCTCCTGACAAAGATCCCGGTTTCAGCCGGCGAACTCGAACGGGGCCCCTATACGCGATCACCGTCGCGGAGGCGAGGGATCGGCGCGATTGTCCGCATCGAGTTGACGATCCCGTCAGAATCGCCAGTCGAAGCTGCGCCCCAAGGTGACGTAGACATTTTCCGAGCGCTCCCAGTCGTCCTCGCCCTCGTCCTGGAAGAAGATGGCGTTGACGCCCGCGGTGACGGCCCAGTCCGGGTCGAGCCGCCGGCTGAGGGAGAGGCCCAGGGACAGGTCCGAGGTGGTCTCGTCCGTGACGCTGTCGGTGGTGGAGGCGAAGGAGGCATTCGCCGACATCGAGGTGAGCGCGTTCAGTTCCCGCCCGTAGCGGGCCACGACCGCGGTGACCGCCTCGTCGTCGTCGTCGGCGGCGAAGGTCTGCTCCGCCTGCAGCGAGATCTGCCCCGTGGGGAAGGCGCGGGTATAGTCGATCGAGCCGATCAGCCCCAGATCGCCATCGCCGCCGCGGCTGACGCCGAGGGACAGCCCGATCCCGCCCAGGGGACGCTCGCGGACGATGCCGCCCTGGAGCGACAGGCGCGTGCCCTCGTCGGTCTCGTCGACCCCGAGCGTGGCGGTGAGCGCCCCTCCCGGCCGGGCGACCGCCAGCGTCGTGTCGAGGCCCGGACCCCCGTCGTCGTCGTCGAGGGGGTCCTCGTTCTCGATCCAGGTGTAGCGCAGATCGGTGGTCAGCGTGTGGATCTCGGTGAGTTCCATCCGGGTCTCGACCCCCACCACCGTGCTGCGCTCGTCGAACAGGCCGGGATCGGAGGTGTCCTCGTAACTCGTGTCGCGCATCCGCGCCCGGGCGGTGACCCCGAACCGGGTGTCCTGCCAGAGAGCGAGCGAGGCGCCGTATCCGAGGGTCTGCCGGGTCCCGGTTCCTTCCAGGTCCTCCAGGTCGTCGATGTCGTCGGGGATGACGAGCGCACCCTCGTCGTCGACGAGGGAGTCGAGCCGGCGCAGGAACGAGATCTCGGAACTGCGCAGGAAGGCATCGAGGCTCAGGCTCGATCCGGGGCCGAGCCGGGTATAGGCGAGCGAATAGTCCGGGTCGTAGAAACCGAACGATTCGCTGTCGTCCTCGTCGGGCGCGTCGATCCGGCGGAGCGCCCCGCCCAGGCCCAGGTCCAGCGTCTGGCCCCGGGTGGCGCTGCGGAAGTCCAGCGAGAGGTCGGTGCTGGCGATATAGGTGGCCCCGTCGGAATCGCTCTCGCTGTCCAGAGCGTAGTTGCTGTCGGCCTCGAATCGCTGGGACAGGCCGAAGGTCAGGGTCTTGCCGCCCGCGCCGCCTTCCTGGGCGCGCAGGCTGCCGGCACCGACCGCGACGGCCAGGCCACAGAGCGACGCGGCGCCGATTCGCACCGGTGCCGCCCATGGGGTGAGGGATCGGCCCACGCGGGGGATCCTATTCGAACAGGCCGCGCTGGGGGACGAGGATCACGTCGCCCTCGCGCATGGCCACCTGCCCGTTGGTGCTGGTGCCGTTCTGGATCGCCTTGTAATTCAGCACGTAGATCTTCTCGGCCCCGGTGGCCGGATCGGTGCGGCGCAACTGCACGCGCTCGGTCGCGGCGAAGTTCGTGAAGCCGCCCATGCGCGAGAAGGCCTGCAGCAGCGTGGTTCCGGGGCTGAGCGGGATCGCGCCGGTGGTGTTGGCCTCGCCGATGACGAAGATCTCGATCACCGGCTCCTCGGCCGCGGGCGCCTCCTCGCGGCTCGCAAGGCTGGACAGGCCGACGAAGACGTTGGGCCGGCTGGCGAAATTCGGCTCCAGCGCGGCGGTCAGGGTGGATTGCACCTGCTGCACGGTGCGTCCAGCCGTACGGACCGACCCGGCGAGCGGGAAGGTGATGGTGCCGTCCGGCGCGACCAGAACGTCGCGGTTGAGGCTTTCATCCTCGATCACCTCGACGCGCAGGACGTCGCCGGGACTGATGCGATACCCCTCCTGGGCGGTCGCGGGGCCGGCGATCGTTCCCACCGCCAGGAGGAGGAGGGACACAAGGGCACGAAACTTCCACATGAGGATGGATTCCCTTCAATATTCGCGAGCACCCTAGACATGGACGCCGGGCGGTGCATCCGACTTTCGCCATTTGGACGCAAGGGGTGTCGCCGAAATCACAGATCGGATCCGCGATCCGCCGCCGGGCTCCCGCAACGGGAGGCCGCAGGCGGCCTCCCGACGCCTTCCGGGGGCGCGTCTTCAGAAGCTCGACAGGGCGGCCTCGGCCTCGGCACGCTGGGGGACGTTGGCATCGTCGCCGGCCAGTTCGAGGCCCCGCTCGATCTCGGCGCGCGCCGCGTCGGTCCGCCCCGCGGCCGCGTAGGCGAGGCCGAGGTGGAACGCGACCGAGGGGACCTCGGGCATGCCGCGCGCGGCGAATTCCAGGTCCGAGATCGCCTCTTCCTGCTGGCCCCTGAGATGCCGGATCCAGCCCAGCGTGTCGCGGAAGGCCGGGACGTCGGACCCGTTGAGACGCCGCGCGATGGCGAAGGCCCGCTCCAGGTCCCCGGGTTCCGACCGCGCGGTGGTCAGCAGGCTGGCGAGGTTGTTGGCCACGACGATATCGCCGCTGTCGCGCTCGTAGAGCCGCTCGTAGATCTCGATCGCCCCCTCGAAATCGCCCGCCCGCTCCAGCCGGGCGGCCTCGACGAGCTGCAGGTTGCGCGACTCGGGCGCCGCGGCGGCGGCCTCCCGGATCACCTCCTCGGCGGCCTCGGTCTCGCCCTCGGCCTGCAGGAGCGAATGCAGCTGCAAGGCGACGGTCGCGGCGCCCGGCTCCTCCTCGAGGATCGCCCGGTAGGCCGCCTTCGCCCCCTCGGTGTCTCCCGACACGGCCAGCAGGAGCGCATCGAGCCGGCGGGCGACGCGCTGCAGGTTCTCGTCGTCCGGGGCCTCGGCGACCCGTTCATCGAGGAACGCTCGCGCCTCCTCCGGCCGGCCGGCGGCGATCTGCGCCCGCAGGACCTGGACCGTCCCCTCCAGGTCGTCGGCGCCTTCGATATTGCTCTCGAGGGCGGCGAGCCCCTCCTCGATGCGGTCCTGGCGGAACAGGATCGCGGTCTGGACCGATTGCGCGATCTTTTCGGCCCGGGGATCGTCCATCTCCCTCAGGGTCTCGACCAGGGACCGGGCCTGGGCCCAGTCCTCGTTCTGCACCATGACCTGGCCGAGCAGGGCATAGCTGTCCATCGTCGGGCGCTCGATGGCCGTCAGGACGCTCTGCGCCAGCTGCGCGCGGTCGCGCTCCACAAGGAACCGGGCATAGCGGAGCAATTCGGGGGCGGCGTTGTTCGAGATCTGCACCGCCTGTGCCAGCTGCTCCTGCGCCAGCTCGGGGCTGCCGTCGCGCAGATGCGCCTCGGCCATCGTGGAGAGGATCTCGGTGTCGCGCGGCGCCTGGTCGAGCGCCGATCGCAGATCCGCGATCGCCTGCCCGGGCCGGTCCTCGGCGATGAGCCGTTCCGCACGCATCTTCAGCGCGTCGATGTTGCTGCGATCCTCCTCGAGGACTTCCTCGATGCGCGCCCGCGCGCCCACCTCGTTGCCGATCGCCGCCAGCATCCGGGCCTGCATCATCTTGATGCGGCGGGTCTGGTCCGAGGGCTCGGCCCCCTGCAGGATCGCCTCGATGGCATCGACCGCCTCCTGCCGGCGGCCGTCATCGAAATCGAGCGCGGCCAGGGTGGCGCCGTAAAGGTCGGCGGCGGCGCTGCCCTCGGCTGCCTCGACGAGCTTTTCCAGTTCCGCGCGCGCCGCATCGGCGCCCTCGGTCTGGCGCAGGAGCCGGACCACGGCGAGGTTGCCGTCGGTGTCCTCCTCCGGCGCCCCCGCCTCGCCGCGCAGGAACGTCTCCGCCCCCTCGAAATCCTCCTGGGCCAGGTACCAGCCGCTCAGGGCCCGGGCGATGCGCTCGTCCTCGGGAAAGAGATCGTACATCCGCGCCAGCTGGGCGCCGAGCTCCTCGGTGGCGCCGGTGCGCTCCAGGTACTGGGCGCGCATCATGTTCAGCTCGAGCGACTCCGGCCGGATCTGCAGCGCCGCGTCGACCTGCGCCAGGACCTCCTCGGGGGTGCCGTGGTCGATCGCTTCGCTGATCAGGATGCGCCGCGCGGTCATCGAATCGGGTTGCTCCTCGACGATCTCGCGCGCCGTCTCGAGCGCCTCGACCCGGGCCGCCGCGTCGCGGTTCTGGGCCGCGTCGCGATAGGCGAGGACGGCCCCGATCGCCCGGCTGCGGGGCGCGTCGGGAGCCAGTTCCATGGCGCGTCCGCCGTGGCGTTGCGCCTCGTCCCAGCGGCCGAAATCCACCGCCAGTTCGGCCAGCGTGGTGCGTGCCCGGACATCGTCGGGATACTGCTCCACCAGCCGCAAGAGCTGGCTGTAGGCGGCACCCCTGTCGCCCTCCTGCAGGAGCAGGTCGGCATAGAGCTGGCGCGCCTCGCGGTGGAAGCCGTCATTGTCGAAGACGTTGCGCAGCTCGATCTGCGCCCGCTCCACATCGCCCTGGTCGATGTAGTCCAGGGCGGACTGGTAATATTCCTCTGCGCGCTCCTCCTCGCTCTGGCAACCGGCCAGGACGAGGACCGCAGCGATCCAGGAGGGGCGGGATGCGGGTGAACGTTTTCATGGAGCGACGCTGCCTCGGAAATGGATCCGGGCTTCCATAAACGTGAAACCGTGTCGAAACAAAGCCGGCGAAGGGCAGATTTCGCGAATTTGAGAAGGCCGCGGGGTCAGTGCCCCGTGGCCTTGAGGATGACGCGACGGTGGAGGAGGAGAATGCGCAGGTCGGTGGGCAACGACAAGTTGAGATCGTAATGCACGTCGAACCGCGCGCGGTCGGCGAAGGTCGAGAGGTTGCGCGCCGAAACCTGCCAGGGACCCGTGATCCCCGGACGCAGCCGGTAGTAGCTGTCGCCGGGATAGAGAATCTGCTGTTCCGGCATCATGGGACGCGGACCGACGAGGCTGATGTCGCCCTTGAAGACGTTCCACAGCTGCGGCAGCTCGTCGAGCGAGCTCCGGCGCAGGAACTGGCCCACGCGGGTGATCCGGGGGTCGTTTTTCAGCTTCTGCGTGGTTTCCCATTGATCCGCGCGGCCTCGTCCCGGGCCAGGAGACCGTCGAGCGCGGCCTTCGCGTCGGGCACCATCGTGCGCAGCTTCCACATGCGGAAGGTGCGACCGCCCGCCCCGACCCGTTCCTGTAGGTAGAACGGCTTGCCGCCGTCGCTGGCCACCAGGAGCGCGAGCGCCCCACCACGGCAGGACCACTGGTGCGGCCAGAATCACCAGCAGCAGGTCGAACGCCCGTTTGACGAACCGGCGGTAGATACCCGGAGTGGCCGTCGGTGCCGTCTTCGGTTCGATCGCCCGACCGGAGGCGGAAAAACCTTCCAGGGTTCCGGTCGAAGCGCTGTAGACCGGAAGCACCTTCCTGTAAGTCGCCATGCGTTTCCCTCAAGCAATACCAGTACGCGTGAAGCCCCCGCCACCCCCTCTGGGGCCCCACCGCTCAACAATGGTTAAATATCCGTTCTTGGATACAGTTCCGAGCCGGTGCCCGCCGTGTCACCCATTTTTAGGCACTTTTTACACATTCCGGGCTAACAGAAGGTGGTTCGAATACAACGCAATTCGCACCGGCCGGCATCCCCGGGCGAGAAATGACCAAACTGTCCGGTACAATCCCCGGGAGAAAGAAGGTCTTG